>NZ_CP167930.1:0-17167 GCF_041519305.1 Streptomyces luteireticuli | reverse complement strand
TCGTGGGAGAGCTCGGCGATGGTGAGGAGGACGGGGCGCTGCGGGGCCCCCTGGGGGCCGCTGGGGGCGCCCTGGGCGGCCTGGCCGGGGATGAGCCGGAGCCTGTCACGCGGGGCTGTCACGCCGGGTGTCACGCCCTCCTGTGGCGTGACACCGTGACCTGCGGTTTCACTGTCCGGACCCCCCTGGGAACCCCCGTTCGGGCCTTCGGCGCCGGTGTCACGTGACACCCCTCGCAGGAGCGCCGGCGCCTCCTCCGCGGAGGGCGCGGGCGGGGCCGTGTAGAGGCCGTCGGTGCTGTAGCCGTGGGTTGCCCGCAGCTCCTTGTAGTAGGCCGTCAGAAGCTTGTACGCGTGCTGCTGGTTTTCGTCCTTGGTCAGTTCCGGCACCCACGGAACGTAGGGAACCTGAATTCGGGTAACTTCCCCGGTGTCGAGAACGAGGACCATGCGGCCCGCCTTTTTCTGGACAGGCGGCATCGGGATCGTCGTACCAATGATGCGCTTCCACTGGCGCTCGCTATAGCTCCCCATGATTTTGAGCGGGAAGAGGGGAACGAGACTGACGCCGCCGAATTGCGTGTCCTTGAAGTCCTGGAATACTGCAATGATGTGGACGTTGACTTCCCGGCCGAGCCGGAGGATTGTGGCTACTCCGTCACGCCAAACCGGGTCGCCGCTGGGCTCGCTCGATTTCTTGATTGCGGTGTATTCCTCTTTGAGGAGGTCCGCAAGCTGATTGGTTTCCTCCATGAACATGAAGAGCGGTTCGAAGGAGGTCCGGATTTTGTTCTTCTTCTCGTAGTTCCGCGCCTTGACGACTTCCGCGACCCACAGGAGAACCAAGCGCATGTCTTGGGGTGCTTCCGGGTTGATGTAGGAGTGGACGCCCTGAATTCCGATGAGAGGCGTCAGGCTCACCATTTTGGGGTCGAGCAGGATGATGATGCCGCGTTTCATCAGCATCTGAATTGCGAGCCACTGGAGCGTGGCGGATTTACCGCCACCCGAGCCGACCGACAGAGCCCAATGTGCCTGCTCGTCACTCATCTTCTGGATGATGGGCCGGTTGAATGTGTCCGGACCCAGGTAAAATTCGTCCGGCCCGAGGGCGGCGAGGATCTCCTGAACCTTGGGGTCCCAGATGTCGACGGCGGCCGGGGGCTCGGGGGTGGGCGCCGGCGGCTTGGGCGGCGGCTTGTGGGAGTACGTCGCGGTGAAGTGCTCGCCGGTGAAGCTGTAGCGGCCGACCCAGTCCCCCGGGATGCGGGAATTGAGGAGGTCGGTCACCTGCTGGCGCTCCCCCTCGGAGCCGCGGAACGTCCAGGGCAGCCGCAGCATGATGCGGGCGTCCTCGGCGGCCAGGCGCTCGGGCAGGCGGAGCCACTGCTCCCGGGGCTCGTCCTCGGGGAGGTGGAGGTCGTCGCGGAGGATCGCCCAGATCCGGGGGCCGTAGATCGCGTCGTCGCCGGGCGGCTTGGGCTTGAAGCGGACGGCGAGGGCGACGACGGCGGCGAGGGCGAGGGCAAGGAAGACGATGGTCCAGGTGCGCCAGGCCGGGATGGCGAGGCCGGCCGCGGTGGCGAGGAGGGCGATGCGGGCCAGGCTCCGGGCGGCGTACGGCCAGCGGTGCCACAGGCTCAGTACCCGGGCGATGTTCGCCACGACGGGCGCCACGGCGTTGAAGGCGGTCCGGATGCCGCGTCGGGCCTTCCCCGCCCAGCGCGCGCACCACAGAGCGGCGCGGACGGCCCGGCCCAGGGCAGTGGCAGCGCGCCCCTGGTAGGTCTCGATCCAGGCGGCGACGTCGCGGGCCCACGGCCGGGGCTGGCGGCGCTGGGGCTTGACCAGGTTGACCCTCGGCGGGGCGAGGGCGATGGAGCCGAGGTGGGCGGCGGGCGGGCCGGCGGGGTCGGTGGTGCGGGTGCCGGGGCGGAAGACTCCGGCGTCGCTGCGGGGGTCGCCCCACATCTCCCGGCCGAGGAGGAAGGCTCCGACCCAGCCGAGGGTGCTGCCCAGGGTCTTGAAGAGCCAGGCGAGGAACTTGCCGGTCAGGGTGTTGCCGCCGCGGAGCGCGCGGACGGTGCGCCGGTCGAGCAGGGCGCCGTTGCCGCGGCGGCCGTTGCCGAAGAGCAGGTAGGCGAGGAGGGCGGCGCCGACGATGAGGCCGGCGGTTCCTCCGGGGAGTGCGATGTCCGGCCCGCCGCCACCTTCGGGTGCGGGGCCGGAAGTCGCCGCGTAAACGGCGATGGGGTGGGTCAGGCTGTGCACGTTCCCCTCTTCCTGGTGAGGGGGGACCGCCCGTCCGGCAGGTGGTGTCCCTGCCAGGAGTGCCTGTCGGACGGGGCGATCCCCGGTCTGATGACCGCCGTGGGGTGTGATGGTCTCTCGCGGGTACGACATTGCGCCCCTTGTTTCTGGGGTGAACGCCGAGTCTGTATCTGTTTTGTGACGCTCAGTCACGGTGATGTGCATCACAACTACTCCCGGTAGACGGCCCAGTTGGCGGGGTCCGCACGATGCCGCCCGGACCGGACAGGGGCGTCCCTGCGGTCCGGGCGGCCGGCGGCCTAGAGGTACTGGCCGGGGTGCTCGGCGCCTTCCTGCTTCGCTTCGCGGACGTAGCGGGCGACGGTGGCGCGGTACTTCGGGTCGGCCGTCGTGCGCTGGAAGCGGTCCGCCAGGGCGCGGGCGATGTAGTCGGCGTCGGTCAGGCCGTCGGCCACGAGCTCCTTGACCGTGGCCGCCAGGGAGGCCGCGGGGCGCCGCTGGGGGGCCGGGTCGGGCTCGGGCTCGTCGGGCCCGGGGTCGGTGGTGGGGCGGATGTCCGGGCGGATCCGGCGGGCGGCGTCCGCGTCACTGACCTGGGCGGATACCGGCCGACGCGGATATCCGTTCTTCTCCGGGCGGATAATCCGCTCGAAATCCGCGTCGAATCCGCCGGTCTCCGGCCGTGCCGTGACGGCGTGGACTCGTGAGCTCACGGCGTCACGGCGTCGGCGGGCGCGGGTCGCGGCGTCGTAGACCTCCCTGACCGTCCAGCCGTCCGCGCGGGCCGCGTCGATCGCCTCGTCGGCCTCCTCGCTGACACCGGCGCCGGCGGCGGCGTCCTGGAGGATCGCGCGGACGGCGCGCGCCAGGGTGAGCTCGTCGCGGCCGGGCCCGTCGTCGACCACGTCCTCGAGGACGTCGGCCTCCAGGACGTCCGGCTCGACGGCGGGGCGGGCCGGGGTCAGGGCCTCGAACTCCCCGCGCAGCTGCTCGGCGGCCAGGATCTCCAGGGCGGCCTCGGCCTCGGCCTGGGCGGCCTGCCGGCGGACCCGGGCCAGGGCGCGGGTCGCGTTCGCGGCCGAGGTCTCCTGCTCCACCCAGTCGGCGTGGTCGGGGTTCAGGTCCACGTGGATGTGGCGCATGATCCCCATCCACAGAATCTTCGCGATGAGGGAGACGATCGCGCCGACGACGGCGAGCGGCACGTCGTCCCGGGTCATGCCGTGCCAGAACAGGCTGCCCATGGTGACGACGAGGAGGCCCCAGCCGAGGACCTGCGGGAACCGGCGCTTCTTCCGGTCGAACATCGCCAGACGCTCCAGCCCGATGTTCACCAGCCAGGCGAGATCGAAGATCGAGGCGACGGCGAGGCCGACGATGCCGCCGCCGAGGAGGTCGCCGATGGAGATGGTGGACCACACCACGGTGAAGAGGGTGAGGGCCAGGACGAGGACGACGAGGCCGCGGATGGTGACGGCCTGCCAGTCGCGGGGGAGCCGGGGCACCCGGACGGGCTCCATGCGGGTGGTGGTGTGGGTCTTGCCGTCCAAGGTGACCTCCCGGGTCACCGGGCGCTTCTCCGTCTTGTACTTCAGCACTTTCGATCAGGTCCTTTCAGCGCTTGCGGGCGGGGGCGAAGAGGGCGAAGAGGGCGAAGAGGGTGGCCAGGACGAGGCCGAAGATGTTGATCAGCGACAGCGTGACCAGCACGTATGCCATGACTGAGGGTCCTTCCTGGGTCCGTGGTGACGTCATGGACTCGTGGGCTCATGACGTCACCACGGGGGTACGGACGGGTTACTTCTGCGGGGTCTCACCGGCGGTGCGGTCGTGCTCGGCGCGGTGGGCGCGGGCGGTCCGGAGCGTGGCCGGGACGGCGAGGCCGTAGGCCACGGCCGAGCCGAGGCCGACCGCCACCAAGGCGTCCATTTCGTTCGCCGCGAGGACGGCGGTGCCGACCTGGACGGGAACGATGACGCCCAGGAGGAAGGCCAGGTACTGCTTGTGCGTCATGGTCACCACCACTTCCGCTCGGTGCGGCGGGCGACCTTCGCGGCGGCGGCCTCGGCCCCGGCCTTCTCCTTGGCCGCCTGGGCGGCGCTGATCTCGGAGCGGAGCCGGGCGGCGGCGCCGGACCAGGTGGTCTCGATGGTCCGGTCGGCCCGGCCGGTGCTCTTGCCCCGGGTGACCTGGACGCTGCCGACGACCCCGGCCGCCAGGATCGCGCGGCGCTCGGAGCCCTCCAGGGCCCACAGCTCCCGGTTCTCCACGGCGGCCAGCTTCCGCGCCGCCGTCTCGATGATCCGGTCGTACTGACGGGTGTTCGCCATGTCAGCCCCTCCTCGGGTACTTGTGGCCGGCGGGCGGGTACGGCTGCGCGGGGTCACCCGCGACGCCGAAGAGGACGACCTCCTCGAAGTCGCTCAAAGGCTCCAGGTGGTGCGGGTCTCGGGCCTCGCCGTAGGCGTCCAGGGCGTCCAGGAGGGCGCCGGTGCGGCGGTCGTCGTCGTCGCGGGTCTCGCGCCAGATGCTCACGACCGGCCCCTCTCCGCGTCGCCGGGGATGCCGGGCAGCGGGAGGCAGGTGTCCGGGTCGGCGTCCAGGAGGTGCCGTTGCTCGGCCAGTCCCCCGTCCGTCACCGGGTGCGCGATCTGGAGGTCGCGGAAGAGCTCCGCGGTGGCCACGTCCTCATCGGCCTGGGCGGTGCCCGGGTCCTCGTCAGCCCAAGGCGCGGGCAGCGACTGCCCAGCCGCCAGCACCCGGAAGAACTGCTCGACGGTCAGCGGGACGCCGGTGGGGATGTCGGACAGGTCGTGGCTCATGACTGGACCTCCTCGGTCTCGACGGCGGCGGTGGCCGGCGCCGGTGCGACGGGCGGGAGCGGGACGGTGATGGTCTGCCACGAGTCCGTGGCCAGCGGCTCCCCGCTCACCAAGGGGCTCCAGGTCTGGGGCTCGCCCAGGATGTGGTCGACGGCCGCATGGGCGTCGTCGCGGGTCTCGTGGATGCTCAGCGGCTGGCCGCCCCGGCACAGCACGTAGAACCAGCGGGTGCCCGGCGGCCGGATCGCGGCCAGCTTGGCCAGCGCTTCGTTGAGCGCGATGCGGAGCGCGTCCACCTCGGTCTCCAGGCCTGCGGCCTTGGCCTCGGCGGCCTTCTCGGCCTGGAGGGCGCCGGTCAGCGACTCGCGGAGCATGCCGACCTCGGTCTCCAGCTCGTCCGCGAGCTCGGCGTGCGCGTCGGCGGAGGCCAGGGCCTCGGAGGCCCGGTTGTAATTGGCCTCGGCCAGCCGGTCCGCCTCGGCGTACCGCTTCTCGCAGTCCAGGTAATCCATCAGGTAGCCGGTCGCGGCGGCGTCGACGTCGACGAGCTCGGCCGACAGGGCCCGCATCCTGCGGGCGGTGACGATGCGGATCACTTGCGGTCCCCCTTCTGGACGACGGCCTCACGGGCCTGCCGGGCGGCCTCGGCCGCGGCGGCGGCCTGGGCGGCCTGCTGGATGTGGTGGGCGGCGGCGGGCTCGGTGCTCGGGTCCACGGGCACGGCGATCACCCGGCCAGCGCGGCAAGCGCGCGGGAGTGCGGACAGACAGGCGCCGGGACGGGCTCCCGGCCGTCGCGCTCGTGCGGCGTGGGCCGCAGCGGCAGCACCGGCCGGTCGTCCTGGGCACGGAGCTTGCGGGCGGCGGAGTAGAGCTGCCGGGACACCGTGCCCTTGTGACGGCCGAGACGGGCACCGATCGCGGCCTGGCTCAAGCCCTGGGCCGCGAGCTTGAGGACGCGCGCCTCGGGCACGGTCAGCTCCGCGAGCACCAGAACGTCGGCCGACTCGTCCGCCGGCGGCACGGCCGGGAGTTGGCGGGACGCCACGGCATCCGTCCAGTCCCGGGGCTGCTCGGTCGTGCGCTTCAGGCGGTAGTGGTTGCGGGCGGCGGTCCGCACGACCGACATGAGCCACGGCATGGCGTGGTCGTCGTCGGCCCGGAGGCCGTTGATGTAGCGGCAGGCCAGCACCCAGGCGTCACCCGCGATGTCGGCGGCGTCGGCGGGGCGCTTGGCACGGGTCCCGGCACAGGCCAGGACCCGGCCGGAGTAGAGACGGAAGAGTCGGTCCAGACGCTCCGCAGATCCGGCCGAAAGCGGCTCGACCTGCGGAGAAGCGGGGCGTGCGACGATACGATCCATCACAGGATCGGTCCCTTCTGTGCATGCAGATGGGTTCGGTCTCAGGCCCTAGTCCGGAGGTGAGATGCCGGGCTGGGGCCGCACTCCGATAGTGCTAGAACACTCCCTGTGTGTCAACAACTAGAACGCTACCGAGTCACCCGATAGCATGTGAGACATAGCGATCAGAGCGTCAACAGGGAGAGGGACTGCCATGTCTCCGCGAATCGAGCGGACCCCGCCGTATATGCAGGTCGTGCAGCACTTCCGAAAGCAGATCATGGACGGAAGCCTCAAGGACGGGGACCGCCTCCCCGCCGTCCGGCAGATCGCCGAAGACTGGAATCTCGCCCACGCCACGGCCGCAAAGGTGTTGTCCACCCTCAGGGGCGAGGGGCTTGCCGAGTCGCTTCCAGGCGTCGGGACCATCGTCCGGCCCAGGCTTCACCGAGGAGCCACGGACCGAGCCCTCCGGATGTTGAGCACCGGCAAGATTTACGCCCCGAACGAGTACGCCGTCATCAAAGCCGCCGGCCTCGCGCCTGCCCCGGCTTGGGTCGCCGAAGTTCTCGACATCGAGGAAGGCTCTCAAGCCCTACGACGTGAGCGTGTGACACATGATGAGACGGGACCGATCTCCACATCCGTCTCCTGGTTCCGGGCAGAGCTGGCCGAGATGGCTCCCGCGCTCCTGTCCACCGAGCGCATCCCTGGCGGCACCCCGTCCGTCATCGAAACCGCGACCGGCCGCCGGACCCACATCATTGACGAGCGGAAGACCGTAGGCACCGCAACCCCTGCACAGGCAGAGGCCCTGGGGGTCGAGCCGGGCTCCCCCATCCTCGTGGGCCGCAACACGTACCGCGACGCGGAAGGCGAACCGATCGAGGCTGGTGAATCGTTGGCAGGGCCGGGCCGCTGGTTCTCCAACCGGTATGAGGTCACGACGCCATGACGTCACGAGGGGGGGGGAGAAAGCCCTGATGTCAGGGGACCCGACTAGTCAGGAGACAGGCGAGAACACCGGGTACGCCGAGATCGCCGCTTACTACCGCCAGAAGATCCAGGACGGGACCCTCACCCCAGGCGATGCCATGCCGTCGCTACGACAGGTCTGCGAGCACTTCGGTGTGGCACAAACCACGGCTAACCGTGCGTATCGGACGCTCAAAGCAGAGGGCCTGACCCTCCCGAAGTCAGGCGTGGGCACGGTCGTCGCGGAACCCACCAGCAACAACGTCACGACCCAGGTCCACGAGCAGGGCACAGACGAGAACTTCGCGGCCCTGCGGGACGAGCTAAAGGCAATGCGCGAGGAACAGCAGAAGGCAAACGCCCAGATCATCAAGTTGCTGTCTGGCCTTGTCGACAAGGACCCGAGCACCGACTGACCAGCCAATACGACCGGACGCAAGCTGTCCGGTACGGGGCGTAAGCTTCGCAACCACAAAACAAGATCCGTAAACGCGAAAACCCGCACCGGGTCTCTCTAGGGGTCGAAGCCTGGAGAGGTCGAAGTCCGGAAACGGGTTCGCGTTGACCTAGCAGTCACCGCCGAGTGTAAGGCAGCAGGCGGGAGATTTCTCCCCCCTGCTGTCCGGACCAGCCGGAAGTGGGAGACACCTCCCATCCTGAGTTACACAAGGTCGGTGGCCCAGAGAGAGGCCGCGTGACCCAGCAGAGCCCGCAGACCGAGGAGTCTGTGGAGATCCCCGCCCAGCAGGGCGGAGCGGGCGGTACCGTCCGCACCTTGAGCAAGGGGGGCAAGGTCCCCCAGACCGAACCGATCCCCGGCATGAAGCCCGGGTGGCTGTTCCGACAGTCCGATCGGATGATCTTGCACCGGTCGGTGAAGGACTCCCCCGCGCTCCCGATCGGCACCGTGCCGAAGGTGCTCGGGAAGATCACCTATCGGGATGCCGACCGACGGCATACGAAGATCGCCTACCTGATCGAGACCGAGGAGAGCTCCCGGATCGTCCAGGCCCACCAGATCCTGGACGGGACCTGGGCGGATGTCGTCGGGCGGGACCGGCCGGTGGGCCGGGACGAGTGCCAGGCATACGCGAAGGTCATGTCGGTGGACGTGCGTGAGGCGCCGGAGATGCCGTCCATCCCCGTCAAGGACAAGGACGGCGGCCTCACTCTTCCGGGGCCGGATTCTCAGGACCTCGGCTACATGCGCACGGGTGACCCTGACGAGGACGCGGCCCTGGCGGCCTGGCGCCGGATCGCGGAGCTTGCCATGGCGGCGCCGCGGACGACGTTGGGGCTGTCAGCGTTCTTCGCGGCCCCGCTCACGTCCTCGCTCCGCTCGATCCACACCCACGTGCTGGTGCTGTACGGGTCGGGCCAGCAGGGCAAGTCCACGCTCCAGAAGGTCCAGGCCGGGGCGATGGGCAACCCGGGCACCACCTACAAGATCTTCGGTGCGCTGAACACCACGGCCCATGCTCTGCCCGAGCACCTCATCTCCGCCCGGTACCTGCCCATGACCCGGGAGGAGCTGTCCTCCGGGGGCTGGAGCCCGAAGGAGATCCAGGCGATGGTGAGCCGGATCCTGGGCGGCGCCCGCCGTGACCGGCTCGACCAGTCCGGCGGCCTGCGCTCCAGCATCGGGACCTTCCACTCCATGCTGTGCGTCTCCGCGAACGAGAGCCTGCTGATGCCGGGTCAGCCGGAGTCGTACGCCTCCCGCGTGATCGAGCTGCACGAGCCGTTCTTCGCCTCGGCCGCCGCCTCCGACGAGGCCGTCGCCCTGTCCGAGCAGTTCCACGGCTGGCCGCTGGTCTGGGCCGAGCGCGCCGGGATGTTCTCCGCCGACCGCATCAAGGAATGGCGTGCGCTGCACGACCAGGTCACCCGGCGGCTCAGCAGCGCGGACAGCGGCATCCCGTTCACGCTCGCGCGGACGATGTCCCAGTGGGTGGTGGGCGGATACATGCTCGGGGAGCTGCTGGGCCTGCCGCAGATGGGTGAGGTGGCGTTCGAGGACGCGCGGACCGAGTTCCCGCGGGTGACCGACTCGGCGGCGGTGAACAACGTGTCGTCGGGTCAGCGGGTGTGGGAGGTGGTGGCCGGCGCCATCGCGATGCACCCGGCGATGTGGCTGACCGACCACGTTCTGACCAGCGACGGGGACGCGGCGGAGTTCAAGCCGCGGGACGTGCTGGGGTACTGGTACAAGAACGGCACGACGGACCGGTCCGAGCTGCACGTGTACGGCGAGGCCCTGAAGCGGATGGGCCTGGAGGCCGGGGTGGTCCTGGCGCCGGGCCTGGGGGAGCTGAAGCGGCGGGGGATCCTGCGGGTGACCCAGCCGCGGGGGTTCAAGTCGAAGCCGCCCACCCGGAAGCTGCGGGAGCGGGTGCAGGACATGGTCTACATCTTCGACGTGGACGCAGGCCGGGACGCCTGGGAGCCCGCCGAGGACGCGATCGTGCACGAGGTCGTGCCCGCTCCGGCGGACGACTCCCCGATCGCCCGGGCGGAGCGGGCGGCGTTGGAGCGGTCCTCCGCGCTGGCCCCCCCCGCCGCCGCTGCTGGCCCGGCCCCGGCCGAAGGGGCCACGGGTTCACGGGCTCATGACGTCACAAGTGCGGCTCCGGCGCTGGTGGCACCGCCGAAACCGGTCGCGGCACCGTTCGTTCCCTACCCGAAGCCGGTCCCTGCCGTGACGGACCAGGAGTGGGCCGACCTCGAGGCGCGGGCGGGCTCGGGCGGGCGGACCCGCGACGCTGTGCGGCTCGGCGTGCTCGGCGCGGACGGGCTCTACCTGCCCAACTGCGAGCCGGTGCGGGGCGTGCGCCGCCCCGCCTCGGTCGACGACGTGCCGGAGCTCATGGCCGCGTACGGGCTCAAGACCCTCTACCTGTACAACGACATGCTGGACGTCCTCGGGCTGCCCGCGTTCGACCCCCGGAAGGTCGGCGGGCCGCAGGCGCCGGCGGCGTGCGAGTGGGGGGTGCCCGGTCCGGCGGTCGCGAAGATGCAACCCGCCTCGGGGGTGTCGTGCTGGATGACGCTGACGACCCCGGAGGGGAAGCGGCTGAACCTGGCGATCCCGGCGTACGAGTCGCGGTTCGACAAGCTCGGGCTGCCCGGCCGGGGCGGGTTCGGCGGTGCGGAGTCCGCGGCCGTGATGCTGGACGCGCTCATGGTCTACCTGCTGTCGACCCGTCACGGGCCGGAGGACCGGCCGAAGGTGATCCCCTTCTACCTCGGGCCGAACAAGACGGCCGAGGATTTCGCCGGCGGCCTGGACCGTGAGGACGTCGTCTCCCCGCTCGTCCGGGCGATGGCGAGGCCGGGCGACCACCAGGAGGACGGGCCGAAGCGGTTCCAGCGCTGGTCCGGGCCGCTGGCCGAGGCGATGAACGCGCGGACGATGGTCTCGCCGCAGTGGGCGCGGGTGCCGAACCTCGCGGAGGAGCAGGAGCCGTACCTGCACAAGTTCGACCGGGTGGCCGCGTGGCTGCCCGCGTTCAACACCGTGGTGCTGGGCGTCGGGGACCCGACCCACCATGAGCAGGGGCGGGAGTACGACCCGCTGAAGGCCGGGATGTGGCGGGTGGCCGCCGTTCCGCCGGTGAAGGGCGGGGTGTTCGAGGGGCTGCCGCCGCTGGTGTTCTCCAAGGCGTCCGAGGGCGGGTTCTGGCTGTTCAACCCGGACATGGACCTGCTCATGGAGCTGTTCCCCCACTGGTGCCCCGAGATCGTGGAGGCGTGGGTCTGGGAGACCTCGAAGCGGCCGTTGACCGGGATGTACAAGAAGTTGCTCGCCATGCGGCGGTATGTGCTGCGGTGCCAGGAGGAGGGCCGTCCCGGGGCCCGGTGGGTGAAGGGGATCCACGGGCGCCTGTACCAGTCCTTCCGCGGCTACCTGGGGCGTAACGACCCCAAGCGCGACCACGAGACCGGCGACGTCTACGAGCGGGACATCTACTGGAGGCCGGACTGGGCGAAGGCCATCATGGCGCTCGCCAACGCCAACACCTTCCGCGCGCTGCACAAGTACGCGACGGAGGACGGCCGCTACCCGCTGTCGCTGTACATCGACGCCGCGACCTACACCAGCGAGCACCCGGACCCCAAGCAGGCCAAGCCTGCCGGGATGCGGCTGGGCAACGTCTCCGGGACCTGGAGCTCCGAGGGCGTGATCCCGCTCGCCGACGTCATCGACCGGCTCAAGACGTCCGGCGACCCCGAGGGCGACAACGCCCACACCGTGATGCGCGAGTACCTGGCCCAGCGGAAGCAGGAGGGCTGAACCGATGGCGAAGTGGTGGAAGTTCGGCCTGGGCCGGGGCAAGGGCAGCGAGGAAGAGGGCCGTCCGGCCGAGGCCCCGCCGGCCGCCGAACCGGCCGAACCGGCCGAACCCGCGGCGCCGAAGGCGGAGAAGGGGCCGGGGCTGCTGGGCCGTCTCTTCGGGCGCGGGAGGAAGAAGGAGGCCCCGCCGGAGGAGGCTCCCCCCACGGCACCGGCGGCGCCCCCGGCTCCCCCCGCGCCGCCCTCTCCCCCGGCCCCGCCGACACCGGCCGAGGGGCCCGAAGAGGGGCCGGAGGAAGGCGTCGAAGAGGCCCCGGAGCCCGAAGAGGAGCGGGTGTACCCCGACTCGGTGACGGCGTCCGTGGACGGCACGTGGGTGATCTCCGACAGCGTGTGGCACGGGGTGATCTCCGGGACCATGTACGGGGCCGACGCGAAAGCGTTCATCATCGCCATGGAGAAGGGCCGCGAGCACACCGCCATCGCCCTCCTCGCCCGCGCATACGACGACCAGGACATGGGCTTCGCCCGGTACCTGGACATCAAGTCGTCGTCCTGGGGAACCATCGACTACTCGTGAAGGAGCCAGGCATGAAGGCACCCGGGGTGAAGTCCACCGTCGAAGAAGCCGCAGAGGCCCTGGTCGCGGTCCGCCTGGACCGTGAGCATCCGCTGATCTACTGCGAGGACCAGACCGGCTGGGGGTTCTGTCTCACGTGCGGGAACACCGCCTGCGACGAGTGCCGACGGCGTCACGCCAATCGGCATCCCTGGTGCGACGACTGCGAAATCATCTGACCTAGGAGGACGGGCCCCGCCACGTGTTGGTGGGGCCCGTCTTGTGACGTCATGACGTCGTGGTGGCACGGCGTCATATCTCGCGGGCGGTGGCCGGCCCCTTCCCGAGACTCCGGCGGCCGGGGGCCCTTTCGGCGGCGGCCGTGGAGGGGATCGTCTCGGGGTTGGCTGCTGCCCGCTCGGCGGCGGTCGCTGCGGCGTCCCTCGAGGCGGGCAGGGCGGGGTAGGACGTGCTGCTCGGGCCCTGGCCGAGCGTGCGGCGGATCGTCATCGGGCCAGTGTCCCGCCCGTCTCCCGGAACTGGTGTGCTGGGTCCCCTGCAACGGGGCGTCCTGGGTCCGGCATGACGCTATATCGGCTTTGCCCTTGGGTCCCTGGGTCCTGGGTCCGGCGTTCTCCCAGGTGGGGGTCCTTCTGCTGGTGTCCTGGGTCCCTGGGTCCGGCTGGTGTTCTGATGTCGTGCACCCATGGACTCGTGACGTCATGTCAACCCTCTAAGCTGCGGTTCCATGGACATCATCACCATGGCGAACCAGAAAGGTGGTGTCGGCAAAACCGCCAACACCATCAACCTGGGCGCGGCCCTGGCCGAGCTCGGCCGTCGCGTGCTGCTGGTCGACTGGGACCCCCAGGGCCACATGACCGAAGCCCTCGGCATCGCCGAGAGTCCCGACGAGCGCACCCTCAAGGGCTGGGTGCTGGGGGAGTGCACCGGCGACCCGCGCGAGCTCCTGGTGCACTACCGCGAGCGGCTGCACGTGCTGCCGACGAACCTGGACATGTTCCTGCTCGACAAGGGGCTGTACCAGGTGAACGCCCGTGAGATGCGGCTCGCCCGGCTGCTGGAGCACTTCGAGGACGAGTACGACGTGTGCGTCATCGACGCGCCGCCGTCGCTCGGGGTGGGCACCGAGTGCGCGCTCATGGCCGCCCGTCAGCGGCCGGGCCGGCGGGGCGGGCTGGTGGTGCCGGTGGAGGCCGAGGACTCCAGCATCCGGGCCCTGCGGCTGCTGCTGCGTCAGGTCGCGATCCTGTCGACCGCGATGGACGTCCGGATCGACATCCTGGGCCTGGTCCCTAGCCGGTTCGATGTCCGGGACGGGGAGGTGGTCACCGGCATGCTGGAGGCGTTCCGCGGGCTCGGTGAGCCGCGGGTGATCGCGGAGATCAAGAAGCGGACGGACATCCGCAAGGCGTGGCGGGCGAAGGTTCCGGTGCTGGAGTACGACCCGAAGTGCGAGGCGTCCCAGTGGTACCGCGATTTGGCGAAGGTGGTGCTGGCCGCGTGAGCGCTGCACGGAGCACTCCGGGGCCGGACATGAGCGGCCTGACCGGGGACTGGAAGCGGCTCCAGGAGCTGCGCGACGGCAAGGAGCCGGCGGCCACGGAGCCGGAGGAGCCTGCCGTGCGGCCGGGCGGCGGGGAGGAGCAGGAGAAGCCGCCCGCTCCTCGTAAGTCTCGGGCGGGGCGGACCCGTGGGGGCCGGCGTCCGCCGCCCGCCGCCGCCGACGCGATCCCGACGACGGTCCGCTTCGATCCGGAGGAGTCGGTGGAGCTGGACTTCTTTGTGCTGGAGCTGCGGGACGACGCCGGGCGGCGCTCGCTCGACAAGGCCGAGGTGATACGAGAAGTGCTCCGGCTGGCCCGGGAGCACGAGCCGACGAAGAAGGCGTTGCTGAAGCGGCTTCGCTGACCGACGGGTGCAACGCAGGGGCTGCAACGCGACTGTGCAACAGGGTCGTGTTGCAGCCCTGACCTGTGTAAATGGCCGTTTCAGGTCGTTGGTGGGGGCCGTGTTGCAGGGTCTTTTGTGACGTCATGAGGTCATGGGCTCTTGACGTCATGACGAAGGTTTTCGGCCAACCTGGACGATCAATGTCAATCTGATTGACGGTCTACCCGCCGGAGGAGCAACCTGGTTGACATGACGAGGAAGCCGAACGCCCCGACCGTCACCGTCCACGAGGTCACCGACGCCGACCTCCCGCCGGTCCCCGACCAGGCCGCCATCCAGGCATGGCTCGACAGCAACGGCACCAACGGCCCGCGCCCGCTCGGTACCGCCGCCGGGCACTACCAGCACATCGTCCTCAACACCGTGACCGGAGAGCTGTCCTTCCACTGCTCCGACTACCGCCGCAGCGAACGAGGGAAGGACTACTACCCCGGCACCCTGTTCCCTCCCCGCGACTGGCAGGGCGTCCCGCCCGTCCTCTACTGGACCATCGACTCCGGGAACGGCGAGCGTCCGCACCACGACGCCGCCGAAGGCAACGCCTTCGCTCACGAGCTGGCGCCCCTCGCCCAGAAGCTCCTCGACAGCCTCCTGCCCGTCCCCGGCACGGACGACCTCGACTGGTCCGCCGACGCCGCATCCGCCGGCCTCGACATCGCCCAGGCATGCCACCGCTCCCGCAAGGCCCCCGAGGGACGCCGCCCGTGGCTGCTCGATTTCAGCAGGGTCTGGGCCGCCTTCCCCGAGCTCATCCATCCCGGCTGGGCGGACGCCCCGGACAAGGTCCTGGACGACGAGGCCGGGTACATCGCCCGCCTTGGCCTGTTGCCCGACGGCGACGACCACCCCGACATCGCCGGGTTCTACGGCATCAGCGAGGAGGACGCCAACCGCTTCCACGCAGGCATGGTGGGCACCCGCGCGTACCTCTACGGGTACCGCGCCGA
Source organism: Streptomyces luteireticuli (assembly GCF_041519305.1). Classification (NCBI taxonomy): domain Bacteria; kingdom Bacillati; phylum Actinomycetota; class Actinomycetes; order Kitasatosporales; family Streptomycetaceae; genus Streptomyces; species Streptomyces luteireticuli. The sequence continues at coordinate 1,985 of NZ_CP167930.1, read as the reverse complement.
GAAGGCCCAGAACCGGCGCCCCACCGACGCCTTCTACTGGCTGGTCGAGTCCGGCCGCGTCAACCTCGCCCGCCACGTCACCGCCGACGACCTCGACTCCGACCTCGAACGCATCGCCCGGGAGGAGCAGGAGCGCGCCACCGTCCTCGGCATCAAGCTCGTGGGGACCATGGAGGTCCTGCGGGAGTTCCGCGGAGAGCTGCGTCACCGGCTCCTCGAGGAGCTGGAGCTCTTCGCCGGGGCCCGTCAGGATGCCGAGGTCACCCTCAAGCGCCACCGGGCCGCGGTGACCAGCCGCCTCGCCCAGATCATGAGCTGGGACGACCCCGCATACAGCCGCAACGACGCCGAGCTCGGCCGGCGCGCGCGCATCACCCGGCAGGCCGTGAACAAGCTCCGCAGCTCGTTTGACGACGACCCGACCGTCGAGCAGGACCGGTGACCGCCGTGACCGAGCAGCAGCCCGTGGACCTGGACACGATCGAGGACATCCGCGTCACCCAGGAGAACCGGCTCACCCCGCAGCAGATCGCCCGGGGGTTGGCCTTCCACGAGGCCGCCCACGCCGTCATCGGGATGGCGGCCGGCATGCCGCTGGTCCGCACCCGGATCGTCCGCACCACCCAGGACGGCCGCCCCGTCCTCAGCGGCGCCACCGCCTGGGCCCCCAACTCGGCCCAGCCCTTCGACTTCGCGGTCATGAGCCTGGCCGGGCAGACCGCCGACCTCCGCCAGCTCGCCGAGGCCGGCCTCCTCACCGCACAGACCGCCGCCTGGGCCGACTCCGCCCACGACCGCCACCTCGCCACCACCGGCCTGGCGACCATCGGGTACGAGATCCGCCCCAGCGGACCGGCCCCCGCCTACGGCACGACCTGGGCCGCCGTCGCCGACGAGGCCGAACGCCGCGTCACCGCCCTGTGGCCCCAGATCACCGCCGTCGCCCAGGCCATGCTCACCGCGGCCAACGAGACCGTCACCGCTGCCGAGGCCGAGGCCCTGACCGGCATCCCCAATCCCGCCCCGTACCAGCACTGACGACACCGAGGGAGACCCGATGTTCACCGGAACCGCCGCCGAACTCGCCGACCGCGAGCGCCAGGCCCGCGCCATCGCCGAGCAGATCGCCGCCCTCCTCACCAAGGCCGGACAGCTCGGCCTCGGCCCCGCCTTCGGCTCCATCACGATCCCCGGCGCCGGGGAGATCCGCCCCACCGGCGACGAGTGGACCCTCCGCTAGACCCCTCAAGGCACGGGCGTCCGCCCCTGACCACCTCCAGGAGCCACCATGACCAACACCACCCGCCGTTGCGCCGCCGCCCACCCCGACGACCCCACCCCCTGCGTCGGCCCGCACGACGCCGTCCTCGTCCTCGACCGCAACAACCACGGCGCCAACGGATGCGAGCACCACGGCGCCCGGCTCCTCGCCTCTCTCGTCGGCGGCCGCGTCGTCTCCGGCAGCGTCGACGGCGCCGCCATCCGCGTCCACAAAGCCGCCGGTGCCACCGAGCCGAGCCAGCGCAGCCACGCCGAGAACCGCCACCCGGCCATCGACATGAACGACCCGCTCGTCCTCACCGCGCTCCAGGCGGTCCGCCGCCACTTCGCCACCACGCGGGCCGCGCTCTCCGAGCCCGACCCCGGCCAGGCCGAGGCCGCCCTCGCCGCCTCCTCCCGCGAGGCCCACGACGCGCTCGCCGCGGCCGGCCTCTCCGACCTCCCCAACGGGATACTGCTCCGCCTCGTCGCCACCCGCCTCGGCTACCAGCCGTAGACCTGACGCACTGCTTTTCCACGCTAAACCCCCCTCGAATTCCCCCTCCCAATACACGGGAGGGGGAATTCTGCGTCCAGGCCCCGCCCTCCCCAAACCGACACGCTGAGCAACCACCCGACGTGCCACACATCAGGGAGGACGTGCCACACACCCCCGAACCAGCCCGTGCCACACATGCGTGGCACGGGCCGCACCCCCTCTGACC
>NZ_CP167929.1:0-192236 GCF_041519305.1 Streptomyces luteireticuli | reverse complement strand
TCCCGGCTACGCCGGGTAACCCCCGGGCCTTCGGCCCGGGGGCTCGGGCCTTCGGCCCTTCGCGGGTGTGTACGGTGAACTCCCGGGCTTCGCCCGGGAGTTGGCGGGGCCTTCGGCCCTCGCCGGGGTGGGTGGGGGTGGGGGCTGTGGGCGGGTGGGGCGCTCCGCGCCCTGGGGTGTGGGTGAGGCAACTCCTGTGCTGTGCTTCGGAGTTGGGGTGGTTGATGGGGAGTGGGTTCGGGGGCTGCGCCCCCGAGTTGGGATCCGGCGGGGCGCTCCGCGCCCTGTGACTGTGGGGGTGAACTCCTCCGCTGCGCTGCGGAGTTGCTGGCAGCGGCGGGGGGTTTGCTGTTGTAGTGGGGGTGGGCACTTCGCGCCTTGGTTACTTAGTGTAGCGGGTATTGTTGGTGATCTTGGAGCGCTTCGCGCTCTCGCAGCGGGCCGGCCGGGTCCCCGGTGGTGGGGGTGATGCTGCTTCAGGATCTCTGCAAGGGCGCTGGGTTGGGGGCGGGGAGCGCGTACAGTGTCGAGCCTTGCAAGTTACAAAGTGGCCGGTGAGGGTGGGGATGGTTCGAGCGGCGAGGTACCCGGTGACGATCTCGGCGGGGTACGGGGCGAAGGCCCGGCTGAAGGAGCTGCTGGAGGCCGGGAAGGCCCGGAGTGCGGTGCTGTCCTCGGCGCCCGAGTGGTGGAGGTACGGGCTGCCGCGGGGCGCAGCGGCGGGGGTGCGGGCGCGACGGCGGACGGAGCCCCGGCGGCTGCGGGCGGAGGGGCTGTTGCTGGACACCCGGGACGCCCTGATCGAGTACGGGGTACGCGAGGAGCTGCGGGCGCGCGGCTGGGATCACCCGTGGCCGGCCGCGCCGGAGGAGGCGTGGGATCAGGGGCGGTGGCCCGGCTCGCGGGACGGCGGCTTCCCGGAACAGATCTCGGCTCGCCTGGACACCGCCCTGGTGGAGCGCGTCGTAGCGGCGTGCTGGGCGACCTCGTGCGAGGCGATCGAGGCTCTGCGCCGGTGGCGCGACGAGCACCCCGGGATCACCCCGCCCCGCTACCGGCGCGACGACACCGGCCACGAGGAGCTCGTCGGGCCGCTCGCCGAGTATGAGCGCCTCTCCGCCTGCGTCACCACCACCGGGCAGATCTGGCGCGCCAGCCTGCAGCACGGCCTCGCCCGCGCCCAGGACTTCACGCCGGAAGCGCAGGACAGCACCGCCGGCCAGGGCGGGGACACCAGCAGCTGACAGCGCACGGCCGGCGAGGCCCGCGGCGCAGGCCGGCGGGCCGGGCCCCGGGGCAGACGACGGCCGGGCGCAGCACGGGCCGGCCGGGAAGCGGTGCGGCGCCCGGTGCCCGCCCCTGGAGAGCAGCGCCGCAGCAGGCCACCGGCAACAGCTCCGAGACCCCCGGCCTGTTCCCCTCGCGCGGAGACTTGCAAGTTACAAAGCAGCAGGTCAAATGGGGTGTCATGGTTGCGTGGCGGGGTTGCGAGGAGTACGGTCCCGGGGACGGCGGCGCCCCTTTCGGTGCCGCGAAGTCCGGTGAAGGCGGTGGGATGTGACGCAGCAGCAGGACCTCCCGAACAGCGGCGGGTTGGCGGCGCCCGAGCGGGCCGGCGCGGCGGACGGCAGGCCGGCGGTGGTCAACCGCGGGCAGCTCGCGGCCGAGCTCGGCATCGAGCCATGGATGGTCACCCGCGGCCAGGAGCTCGGCATCGTCCCCGAGCGCACCACCACCAAGGGGTGGAGCCGGCAGGCGGCCGACGAACTCGCCGGCCGCGTCGCAGAGCTGCGCGAGGCGATCGCCGACCGGGAAGGGCTCGGCGCGCGCCGGCTCGCCGAGGAAATCCTCACGCCGGCAACCGGTCTCGCCGTCGCGGCCGACGACGTGCCGGAACTGGCCAGGCGCGGCTTCCTGCGGGTGGTCGGGGACTACTCCGGCTATCCCCTGTACTCGGTCCGCGACGCGAGGGCCCTGACGCCGGACGGGCGCCTCGCGCTCGAGGCGGTCATCGCCGAGCGCGGCGAACGCGAGGCGCAGCAGGAGGCGCAGTGGCAGGCGTGGTGCGCGGTGAGCCTGCCGCCGGACGCGGCCGCGCAGCGGCTCGGCTGGAGCCGCCCCGAGCTCGAGCAGACCGCCGCCGAGGGCCTCATCACGGCCGGGCGCGGCGGCCGGTACCCGCTCGAGGGCCTGGAGGCCCTCGCCGCCGACGAGGAGCTGTGCGAGCGGATCACCGGCGACCGGCTGATCCGCTCCGACGAGGCGGCCGGCCTGCTGGAGATCCGCCCCACAGACTGGAAGCTCGTCGTGACGGCCGGCTGGGTAACCCCCGCCACTGTCGACCAGGCCCGCGTGGGGCGGCGCCGGTGGATCGACGTCCCCTACTACCGCACCCGCGACGTCGAAGCGCTGCGCGAGATGCCCGGCATCGACTGGGAGGAAATCCGGGCTGTGCGGCCCGGACAGCCCAGCCCGCTGCGGGAGTACATCGCCCGGGTACCGGACCGCGCCGAGGCCGTGCACCACTTCGCCGCGGCCCTGGCCGACCGCCACCAGGTCCAGGTGTGGGCGCACTTCGACAACTTCACCGGCATCTGGGAGCTGGAATGGACGCGCGACGGGCACGGCGGGCCGGCACCGGAGGCCGTCGCCGACGAGCTGCGCGCCGACCCGCTGGCCTGTCACCACCGCGCCGTGATCCGCCTCGGCGGCACCCGCTGGGGCACACGCGCCCGCTGGGCACTCCCCCTCACCCAGGCCGGCGCCGCGGTCGTGCTCTGCACCAGGACCGCGCCGCCGCCCGCCGACAGCCAGGCCACGAGCGGGGATGGGGGCTGGGGCAGGCGCACCGGGGAGGAGATGCTCGTGGAGATTGCCGTCGCCGACGCCGCCACCGGGGAACTGCTCCTCGACGCCTGCGTACAGCCGACCGCCCACCTCTCCCCCAGCCCGGAGCCGGACACCGGGAGCGGGCCGGCGCGGGAGTGGCAGAAGATCCTGCCCCGCCTGCGCACCGTCACCCGCGGCCGGCTCATCATCCCCGGCGACCCCGCCGGCGACCGCACCCGCATCACCACCGCCACCCAGCACGCCGGCAAACGCCCCATGCACCTCGCCGACCCCGGTGTCTGGGCCCTGGCCGAGGACGAACGGCCGATCACCGGGCACACCACACGGCTGCCCGCCCGCGAGAGCTGCGCATACGTCCACGAGGAACTCCATCGCCTCGCCCGAGGCCATGGCCGCCAGCACCAGCCGCAGACCCCCGGCCCGAACACCGGCCACCGGGCGCAGCACTGACCGGCCAGCCCAGCGCCGCAGCGGCCACGACCCGAACACCAAGCCCGGGGGCAGCAGGACACGGGCCGGCGCTCGGGTTGTGGTCTGCCTCTGGGGTGCGCCCGATGCCGCCGCTACGATGCTGGTGCACCATCGGGCAACCGCGCCGCGCCCGGTCCGCAGCCCCGACGCCCACACCGCCGGGGGGACCGCAGACGTCCCAGACTCGCGCGAGCGACTTCGTCATGGCCTCATCCACCCTTGGACCGGCCGACGCGTGTGGGGCAGCAGACCGGCAAGGACGTGAAACCGTCATGACCAACCCCCGCAACCGGCAGCTCGACCGCGCCGTACGCAAGTACCAGCGCGAGCACCCCGGCACCACCCTGGACCAGGCCCGCAAAGCCGTCGCCGCACGCGCCGGCCGGCAGCGCAGCCTCCCCGCCCGGATCCCCTCCGCTCCCCTGCCCCGCCCCACCGAAACGCTGGCCGGCTACGTCCAGCGCGTCGCCACCGCGGCCGGCGTCCAGCGGCACCAGGCCATGGAACTCCTCGGCCTCGAACCCGGCACCTCCGCCACCCATCGCCTGGACGAACTCGCCGCCCACCTGCCCGACCGCACCATCCAAGCCCTGCGCGCAGCCACCGGCATGACCACCGCCCAGGCCCACGCCCTCACCAGCCCGGGCGCCGCTCGCCCTGCGGAGGAGACCGCACGGCGCATCCTCCAGGAGAACCTGAACGGCAAGAGCTTCCGCCGCGGAGGCGAAGGCAAGACCTCAATCTCCCCTGGTCTGGCTGCGGCTCTGGCGCTCGGCTTCGCCGAGCAGGCACACATGACCGACAGGAACGCGCCCGCGCTGGCCCGCCTTCTGGCCCAGGAAACACAGCGGCCCCTCGTGATCGACACGGACCGGCCCCGCGACCTCGCCTGGCCCGGCCCGGCGCTCCACCAGCCCGATCTCCTCGACCTTCCCTGGCCGGCCGACGGCAAGACGCCGCCCGCGGACCCCGATCTCGTCGACGAGATCCTCAAGCAACTCGGCATCACCCCCAGCCCGCGCGACCGGCCGACCCCGTAACCGAGCCGAACCAGGCCCGGCCTCCGCACACGGCAGCCCTTCCCCCAGGAGGCAGCCTCCGGCCGCACCAGGCGGAATGTGCGCACTTCTGTAAGCTGGTGTGCATGACGGAGACCACCTACTCGATCGTCGAGGCCCGCGCCCGGCTCGGTGCCATCGCCCGCGAGGTCAGCGCCACCCGCGAGCCGGTCGCCATCACCGACCACGGACACACCATCGCGATACTGGTCAGCCCCGCCGACGCTCTGGAGCTCCAGGAGATGCGGGCCCTGGCTGCCTACCGCGCCCGGCAGAGCCGCGGCGAATCCGCCGGCGTCCCGCAGGACGAAGCACTCCGCCGCATCTTCGGCGGAGCCGAGGCGTGACCTACGAGATCATCTGGGAACCCGAGGCCCTCACCCAGGCGGAGAAGTTCGCCAAGGACGATCCGCAGGGCGTGCGACAGGTCTTCACCGCAGTCGACCATCTCGCCGACGATCCACGGCCTGAGGGAGCCTTCGGCAGCGCCGACCTGCTGCGCATCCACGTCGGGGTCTACCGCGTCATGTACGAGATCAGCGACCAACAAATCCGTATCAGCGTCATCCACCTCGGACGCCTGCACTGAAGACGACGAGAGGGGGGGCGGCCTCATGCAAAGGTGGTCGCCCCCCTTCCGTGTACAGCCCGCACGTCGCACGGGCCACCTCACTCCTCGCCTACTGCTTCTCTCCCCCGCCCCCCCAAGCTGGCTTCCGGCGGCATCACTCTCGGGCGGCGAAGCCGGACCCTGGCCCGAGCCCTGGGCCGGGGTAGCAGCAGGACGCGGGCCCGGGACGGACGAGACGCAGCGCAGCAGGCGGGGCGGGGCGGCCGGGCCCCCGGCGGCAGGCAGGCCACGGGCGCGGCACGGGCCCGGGAGCACGGCCAGCTGCCCACGGCGGTGGTCGGCACGGGGCCGGCGCGAGCAGGACGCGGCATCAGGGCCTCCGCCCGAACAGGGCGCTGGCGTCGCCGGCGAAGGCCTTGGCCAGGCCCCGCGGGAAAGGGCTGTTCACCCCGTCATCCGGCTCGAACGCGGTGAGGACCGTCCGCCGGTGCCCGAGAGCAGCCGGCGTACCCGCCGCAGGCCGTCCGCGAACTCCTCGCCGGTCACGCCCAGATAGGACAACTCCCCCAGGTACCAGGCCAGCGCGGCCGTGCCGCCGGCCTCGAACCGCCAATGCAGCTACGCCGCCTGGGTCTGCATCCGCCGCCGCGGCACACGCAGCGCCGCCTCCACCGACCCCAGCCAGCTGTTGTAGCTCCTGCACAACACACCGCGCACCCAGCCCGTCCGCCCATCATGGCCGACGGCCGCCGACGGCCTGCGCCCGCACAACTCACAGCCGGGATACTGCCGGAGCAGCCCGGCCCGCCCGGCGTTCGACATCCGCGCGTACACCAGCCCGGGACTGCGCCGCGCCTGCCACTGCCCGGCAGGCACCACCGGGACCGGGACCGCCCGGGCAGCGTGCAGCGGCGGCAACAGACCCGGCCCCTCCGCCACGGCCGCCAAGCGCCCCACACCAAAAGCGGGAACAGGCACACCGGGCGGGCGCTGGACAGGCCCAGCGCTCACGGGCTCGCCAGCAGGCGGACCGACATGTCCCCAAACCTTCAGTCCGAAGGGGGGCGGGGGGTACCGATGGACTGCGGTCCGGAGGGACACCGTGGTGACAGGTGGGACCGGCTGTATCGCTGGGCCCGCTGGTTCGGCCCGCTCTACTCGGTCGTGAAGGCCGTACGGGAGCTGGTCTGACCAGGACCTGAAAGCCGAAGGGCCCCGACCTAGACGGTCGGAGCCCTACACGGTGCTGGTAGAGGGCCTCATCCCTGAAAGCATTGGCCCGCCCAGGGGATGGGGTCCTCGCCATTATACACAGGCGAAAAGAAGACAGCGGTGGCCCTCGCGGCGGGGCACCACGAGAGCCGGAGAGACCTGGCACGAGCCGGTGTTGCGCATCCCCCGCAACACCGGCCGGGCAGGTCTCCGCGGTGGGGAGCAGCGTACGGCGGGGACACCGGCCTGCCCGCGGGGCGCGACGGGACGTCGGGCGTCGCCGGGCGGCTCATCCGGCCGGCGCTTCCACCGCCGAGTCTTCAGCCCCGTCCGCAGCGTTGCCCTCGATGGCCGGCGCGAGGTACTCGGCAACCACCTCCTCCAGGACCGCGAAGGCCTTCTGCGCCCGCTCGCTGCGCGCGCTGCCGAAAGACTCCCGCGGAGCAGTCAGCAGCGCGTGCCAGTGCCGGCCGGACAGCCGCTTCTGCCCGGCCGCCCGCAACGCGAACCGCACCCCCCGGTTCCCCTTCTCCCTCAGCACCGCCTGCTCCGGCGTCACCAGCCGGTACGCGGCATTCGACAGGTTCTGCCGCAGATGCAGCGGCACCTGCTTCCACACCTCGTCATCCGGGCCCGGGAGCAGCAGCCCCCTAGCGGGCCCGGCCTCCGCCCGCACCGGCCCGGCATCCTCACCGGCCCGATCCCGGCGCCGCCGGCCCCCGGAGGAGGCCTGCGCGGACAGCTCCCCGGCGGCGGGAGCGTTCTCGTCCCCCGCCAGCTCCCGGGCCACGGCCGGCTCCTCCGGCCCGGACTCGGACTCGGCTTCCGCCTGGTCCTCGGCGGCGCACCCGCTTCCGCGCACGTGGGCCGCCAGCCCAGCTGCCGGGCCCGCGTAGGCGCAGCCGGCGCACCGCGCCCAGCCCGCCTGCTCCACCGCCTGCGCCACCACCGACCGGCCCGGCCCGAACCCCGCGTCGACCAGCCGCTGCGGCAGGCTCACCCCCTCCACCGCCCGCAACGCCGCACCCGCCGTGATGTCATGCCCCCGCACGAACCACCGCCCGATCTCCGCCTCACCCCCGCACCCGCAGAAACACTCCCCCGTCGGCAACAGCCTCTTCCTCAACTCCGTCATGCCCCGGACCGTAACGGCCCCGGCGGGCACGGCACAGCGAACCCGCACCCCCGACCACAACCAGCCACACCCCGACCACAAGCGACCACCAGACGACCGCACACGACCAACACGCACCACAAACACGCCCACACGACCAGCAGATGCGACGAGCAGGCACAGCATGTCCGCACTCCCCGCCAACATGACCAGCCACCACAACACGCCCCTGCCACCAGCCATCACCACACGACATGCGAGCACGGCATAACAGCGCGCTGATACAGCGCGCTCACACAGCCCGACCAGGCAACACGACACCACAACACGCCACAGGCCACGAGGTGACAACACACCAACATCCCACGCCAGCACTGCACGCCCGAACCCCAGCCCACCCCACACACCACACGAACACGCCAGCAGACCACACCGACCACCACGCCCTGCGGGACAACGGGACGGGGTGCGGGGAGCAGCAGCACCGGGCGCACAGGACGCGGGCACGCGACGACGAGCACACAGACACGGGACGACGGACGAGGAGCCGGCGGCGGCAGAGCGACGGCGGCCGGACCGCCGACGGGCCCGGCAGACCCGGCAGCGGACACCCGGCAGGCCCGGCACGCTCGAGCCCGAGGACGCACCGGCCCGTACGGACGCACCGGCGACGCCAGAGGACCGCGGGCCCGCGATCGCGCCTCACAAACCCCCCGGATGCAGGCCCCGCGGCCGTGGCGAACGATGGAGACATGGAGCGAGTGGTCGTCCACCCGCCGGACAGGCGCGGCTGGCGCCGGGTGACGTACGGCGGCCGCGACCTGGGCACGGCCTACCAGCCGGCCGACATCCCGGTCTTCCTGGAACGGGCCGGATACGAGAACGCCGCCGACGCGGACCTCACCGACGACTCTCTCTTCGACTGGCGCGGCCACGGCCCGGAGGACTGGGAACCGTCACCACCCTGACACCAGCCGGAACACCCACCCGGCAACACGCGGGGCGGTGTGCACAGGCGTGCCATGACGACAAGCACGTCCGGCCCGGCACACCCGAACGGACAACGAGCCCTGACCCACGATCCCCACGTCACACCGCCCGCGGCCGGTCGCCTGGCCGACGACGGCACCCACGGTCTGCCCCGCCCCTGAAAGGCACGGGCCCGGCGCGGGCGGCCACCAGGAACGGACGCCGGGGCCGCTAAAGGACGACGCGGGAACAGCGGCCAGGAGCAATGCCAACGGCGGTGCCGCTTCAGCGGCACCGCCGTTGTATCGGGGCGCCCGACGGCGCTTTGCCCCGCTGGCCTGGGGTCTTTGCCCCGCTGGCCGGAGGTATGGGTTCGGCTCTGCGGCCGAGGCCGCAGGCCTGGCACCGCGTGCCCGAATCTGCGACGCCGCTTCAAAGCTAGCAGCAACCGAAATGACGGGCCAGCCCGTCGACTTGTGTCACCGGCGTGCCTGAGGACGAGAACACCGGCCACCCAACCGGCGGACAGCAGGAGACCGCGCGGTGCCGGCCGCGGCACGGCGCACTCAAGCCAGGCAACCGGTCGGGACGGACGAGACGCGGCGCAGCCGGAGGACGGCCACGACGGACGCACCGCCCCGGCCCAGCAGGTGGGCAGAGCAGGAGCGCTGGCGCGGCCGACTACCGGTCAAGGAGCGGCCGGCGGGCGGAGTCAGGGAGCGGCGGGCTGGCAGGGGGCGGTCCACTCCGTGATGGCGAGCTGAGTCCAGCCGTGGTCGGTCCTGGCGTCGTCGCGGGCGGCGGCCTCGACCACGAAGCCGCATTCCTCCAGGACCCGCACAGCCCCCTCCCGGGGCAGAACCGGTACCTCGCCACTGATGGCGACCAGGTAGCGGCCCGGGTCGTCAGGGCAGGCCGTGGTGAGGTTCCCGGCCGGGCCCAGGTCGATGTTCGGCCCCGCGGCCATGCCCAGGTCCGGGCCGATGACCGACATCGTCCACCGCCCGCGGAACACACCGACCTCGGCGCGGTACAGGGCGGGTAGGCCACTGTGGGCGGGGTGAGCCTCGGACACTGGACAACTCCTCTTCAACAGCGGGCGCCACCACGCCAATCGGGGGCGGGGCCACCGTACCGCGGGGGTCCGACACCGCCCTTGGGACACTGCGCCGCCAGGCGGCGGCCGGAACAAGCGTTCGTGCAACGCTTGGGTGCAACAACGCCCCGCGTTGCACCCAAGCGTTGCAGTGGCCCGGGCAAAGCCCCTTACGGTCTCCCGCAGCATGGGGCCGAGGACCAGCGCGAACGAAGGCCGGCACTAACCCGGGACAGCGAAGTTGGGTCGTTTGTCACCGAAGTCAGGAAGCACGGTGGTTCGTGACAGCGAACATGGTCCGCAGCTCGTAATGCACCAGCGGCGATCAGGCCACCGCGGACTGGCCCGTGACGGGGTCGAGTACCCGAACGTCATAGCCCTCACCTTCGGCGCTGGCGCGGACTACCTCCGCGATGCCCCGATCCATGCGCCCGTTCTCGTCCACCAGGCCCTCCTGGAAGGCCCTGGTCCGGGAGGTGTGCGGCAGGATGAACGCGTCGTCACGGGAGAGAGCAACCAGGTCGGCAAAGGCCAGCATGCCGTTCAAGCCGCCTTCACGCAGACGTCGCAGCGCGAAAGAGACGACCTGCAGTACCGGCTCGGCGGTCACCCCGCCGGTGTGCAGGCGGACTGTGCCTTCCAGGGAGTCATCATTCATGCTGGCGAGCGTAGCGGCGCAACACGGAACGTGTCGCACACCCGCGTTGCAAGGGCCCGGCCACGCCCGTCGCCGCCCTCCCGCACCAAGCGCACCCACCCCGGCCCAGCCGGGACGGCGACGGTGGCCGCGGGGAACAACCGCCCCGGCCCAGCAGGTGGGCAGAGCAGGAACGCGGGGCGCGGCCGACGGAGGGAGCGGCACACCGGCCCGGACGGCGGGCGGCGACAAGGACCAGGGCAGCCTGACGGGCAGTCGCTACGGTGCGACCGCTTCGAGCCCGCACTCCGCCAGGACACGGACCGCCTGAGTGCGCGTCAGCCCGTAGTACGCGGCCCACTCGTCCGCGTCCACCACCGAGCCGTCGCCGAGCCGCGCGCGCAGGGGCAGAGCGCCCGACGGACGCAGGCTGGCGCTGATGGGAAGGACCGGCCGCATCCACAGCTCGGTGCGCCAACGCTCGTCCGGTCGCGGGCCGATGTACGCCTGCGGGTGATGCCCGACGGTCAAGACGGCCCGGAAGCGCCAGTCCGTCTTGTTGCCGATCACGGGCAGGCCATCGCGGTCCAGCTGCGGACCCGGCCCGACGGGAAAGGCGAGCGGGACCCGCGGCTCCCAGGCCAGGTCTTCGATCTGCAGGTCGAGGAGCTGGAATCCGGCCGGGCCGCCGACGCCCAGGCCCCGCAGCACATCGGGGCTGAGGCGGACGGCGTCCTGAGGGGACGCGCCGGTGACCGTCCGGACCGCGAGCGGCCGACGACCGTCCCGCCCCCGGTAACCGATCTCGAAATCAAGGAGGGTGGTCTGTGGCATGAGAATGTCTCCCGGGCTCATGAAGGCGGCGTGCCGCGCGCCTCTGCGAAAAGGGACCGGCCGCCAGGGGCAACAGGCGGCCGGGACGGTCGCGTTGAGATCCTCGGCCCGGGAAAGAGCCGCCACGTAGAGCACTGGACGCGAGTGTAACCCCCGGCACCGACAACCACCCCGACCACCGCCAACCATCCGGCCAGCGACCACGCCCAGGACGGGGGAAAGGCGAACGCCCCGGCACGGCCCACCCGGCACACTCGAACCCGACGACGCCCCGACCCGAACAGACGCACGGCGCAGTTCGGAGCGGACAGACGCGGCGAACAGCACCAACCCGACCAGTCGGGGGCGCGGCTCGAAGGAGGTGGTCCTTGCGCGGCCAGTGCCTCTTGGCACCGTGGTACTGCTCGGCCGGGCCCGGTGCGGATCGGCCTAGGCCCGGAGGGCGAGGGCGAGTTTGCAGACCATGCTGCGGTAGAGGTCGTGGATGTGCTGCCGAATCCCGCCGAAGGGCTGCCCGAGGGCGGCCGGCGAGATGTGGTGTTCGCGGGCTGTGGTGAGTGCGGTGGCCTTCGTAGTGGCGGCGGTTTGCTGGAGGGTCTGGAGCACAGCCAGGGCAGCACGGGGCTCTTCTTCGGCAAGGTGCCGTAGGCCGTCGGCGAGTTGGGAGAGCTGAAGGTTCAGGGCGTCGGGGACGGTGTCCGATATGGCCGCGGCTGCATGGGCCGTCCATGCCGTGCGGGCGCTGTCACCGGCGGCGTCCCACAGGAGTCGCGGGGCCTCCGGATCCGGGTAGGCCCCGCCTTCCGGGTCGTAGGGGACGGGGGTGCCCCGCCACCCGCAGCTGCACGCCGGGACCAGGTGCGCGGGCGCCTCGGGGAGGTCATGAGCCCAAAGGCCACCCGGTTTGCTCCAGCGGTCGGCGAACTCGTTCTCTCGTGCGGTGCTTCCGAAGCGGTAGGTCGGAATGGTGCCGTCGGCGAGTTGGCCGAGCACGCCGCCACGGTGGCGGCGGCTCTCGGCACGGCCGCGTTCGTCGAGGCCAAAGGGGTCGCGGTATTGGTAACTGAACACTGCTCCGAGGCTCCTTGTCGGTGGACCTACACGTGCACGGTGACCCATGGGACGGCGATGAGCGGGCCGCACGCGGCGGCGAGACGCGCGCCATCGACGATCCACTGTCCGCCAGCGTGGGTGAGATCGCGTCCACGGGGGCTGGCGCGGACGCGGTGGCACTGGGTCACGCCCGTTCTGGGGCAGCCGTATCGTCTGTCACATCACACACCAGGGCGTTTCTTAAGCCTTGACATTTGCTGCGCGCTTACCGTAAATTAAACGTAACGGGGCAAGGTTGGTCTACGCCCTTGACGACGCACACCGACCCACCCGCAGACCTCCGGAGCAAGGCACCGACGATGCGCCATGACTACAAGGACTACGCGTTCGGGACGCTGTCGTCCCTGAGCATACTTTCGCTCGGCAAGCTGTTCTTCGACCATCTCTCCCTCCCCACAGCAACCTGGCCCGTTACGTTCATCGAAGTGGCCCTGTGCGCATGGTTTTTGGGGTGGCGGAGCCGCCGCCGTGCGCTCCGGGCCGCCACCCACCCGACATGCGCCCGCACCGCCGACGTCCGTTGGCTCGTTGAGGTCTACGACGCCGGCGAGTGGGGGCCCGCAACGCTGCCCCATACGGACGAAGAGGAAGCACAGCGCTTCCTGACCGCCTCACAGGAACGCCACCCCGACCTTCGGTACCGCCTGGTGCGCCAGCGAACCGAATACCTCGTCATCCACGACACCGTGACCCGTCCCACCACTACGGCCTAACTGTGCCGTCTCATGAGGTTGGTGCCACGGCCGCGATCACTGCGCGGTCGGGGCTGTCTCCTCGTTGGCACTGGCCCGCCACTCATTCCCGGCTGCTCATCGGCTGAGGCGGATACACGGCCCCCACACGAATTCCAGGTCGTCCAGGAGGATGCCCTCCAGCACCTCGTCCCACTGGCCGCGCAGCCCGAACGGGTTGGTCTCCATCCGCTCCAGGATGACCAGGGTCTCGGGCTGTCCGACCAGCGCGTACCGGCCGAACTGGGCGGGCTTGCTGCCCGGCCCCCAGCCGCACAGCATCTCCTCCAGGCGCGCGCGATGCTGCTCCACGAACACCTTCAGGTGCTCGATGTACCCCTCGCGTTCCTCGGGGCGTACCGCGCGCAGAGCGACGTCCAGGAACTCGCCGTCCGGCCAGTGGCGCTCGCCCGGCGCGGCCAGAGCCCATGGGAACTGTTCCGCAGCCGCCAGGACTTCCCCTTCATCCAGTTCCGCTTGCTCGGTGCTCATGCTGCCCCTCCCATGTCATTGCAGGTTCGGTTGGTGAACCGCTCCGGATCTCGTACAGATGTTGGCACCCGAGTCTCGGTAGCCGTGGCACCAACCTCATGAGACGGCACACCTAACCATCCCGGTACAGACCGCCGGAACCGCACCGACGGCAGCCGGTCCCAACGACCGGGACCAGGGCGCCGTCAAGAAGGCGGACGGCCGTACGGTCCGGGCGGGGGCAGGGTGTTGCGACGGCCGCAACACCCCGGCTCTCGGCCATCGACGCCGCCACCAAGGCTGCCCCCGCCGGGGTCGTGGGGCCCCCGGGCAGGACGGGTCGGCCAGGACACCACAAGTCGCAGACAGAGCCGACACCCTCGGCCGCGGGACAACGCCGCCCGGAGCACCCACTACGGATCCGGCCCCCGGGGCTGCCCGCATCGAACCCAGCGGACTGGCCGAGCCGGGCCGGAACAGACGGCAGACGGACGGCGGCGACCGGCCGCACGACCCCGAGGCGGCGGTAGAGCGGCAGACCCCAGCACCCGCCGACGGCGACCGGCGAGGGGCCGGTCAGGCCGCGGGCAGCTCCAGCTGCTCGATCCCCCGGCACTCGGTGCGCGGACCGGGCCGTCACCCGCGGTCTGTCCCGCCCCTGAACCGCCCTGGCCCGGCCGCCGCCCGGCGGCCGGGCCCCACTCCCCGAGGAGCGCCCCCCCCCGTGATCGCCCTGCTGTTCACCCGCTGGTCCGTGGGCCTGGACTCCTGGGCCGACGCTCACGGCTGCGATGCCGGCCGCGGCCCCGTCGAGCTGACCTCCTACCTGTCGTCCATCGTCAACGACCTTCCCGGCGTGGAGGAGACCGGCGCCTGGTGGCACAGCCTGCCCACCGCCCCGGCCCGCGTCACCGGCGGCCGGATCACCGCCCGCATGCACTGGCGCCTCGACATCCCCACCGAACCCTGGCGGGACTGGCGCGCCGAGTGGGACCGCGGCATCCCCGTCCAGCCCGGAGTCCGCCGCGACGCCCTGCGCTTCTACGCCGCCATGCTCTACGGCTCCGGCTCCATCACCCCCACCGACGCCGTCATGACCGTCACCCGCGCCCGCGAAGGCCGCACCGCCCCATGGCGCACCATCCCCGCCCCCGTCACCGTCCACCGGCCCGAGACCCGCCGGCGAAGCGCCCGCGCGTAGAGGCGGCAGCCGAGCTGCACAACACCCGCCGTCCGGCCGAACAACAGCAGCACACACTGCACACCGCGACCGAGGTCCTGCGCCGCGCCCTGGCCGGGTTGAAGGGCGCCCAGGCCGAGCGCCGCGCCGTCTTGCTGCCGGTCCCAGCCGCCTGGAGCCGCTACGTCGCCGGGAACGGCACCGCCCGCGGCAGGAACGCACCAGGACCGCCAGGACCGGCCGCGCCGGGCAGGACAGCGACGGCACGGTGCAGTGCAACAAGCAGCACATGACCCGCCGCCGGCCGGGCGACAATGCCGAAGGGCAAGCCACGAGCACGGCTACCGTCCTGGCATGGCTTCCACCGCAGCGATTGCCCACCCCGCCACGGCATCCGTACCCGTACAAGCAGCCGGCAGCCAGGGGCTCCAAGAGTTCCGCACCGCCCTGGCCGTCCAATATCGAGACGAGCTAGAGGTCCTCGGGGAATGCGTCGAGGCCCTGAGCGACCTGGACGCCACGACCCGGGCCCGCGTGCTGCGCTACCTCAACGACCGCTTCAGCAACAACCGCTGAACAGCGAGCCCGAGCCGGACCGCATCTGCTATTTGGCGGTCCAGTGGCCCAGGTTGTTCTCGCCGGCGTCCGCCGCCTCCCGCAGGGCATGCGGGGAACACAGGATCCCGTGCGGCAGGTAGCCGGACCGGACGGCTTGCCGTCGAACTTCGGGTCCTCGGAGTGCACGACGGAGGAGTCCGGCACGAGGGCAAGGGCATAGGTCTCGCTGTCGTCGCTGATCGCTGCTCCGCACAGGTCACAGAGCTCCGGCCCGAACTCCTCCTCACCAGGCTCGGTGCCCTCGTCGCTCTCCACCCGCTCTCTACCCCTGAACCGCCGGCGAGGGCGCCTGCCCCCGTAGATGCCGGAGGCCGACAGCATTCATCTGTCGCTTGAAGTCGGCGATGGCCCGCTCTGGCATGCCGTTCGCCAGCCGACCGCTCAGCATAGCCACAGCCTCTCCGAGCGGTTCCCCGGAGAACACCTCCTCAGCCTGCTGCATGACTGCCATCGCCAACTCCAGCAGCACGCCGTCGACCACCGCAGCCGACGCGCTCAAAGGCGGCCTGACGGGCTGCCTCCGGATCATCTCCGCGAGCCGGTCGCGGTCATCACGCTCAAGAACCATGCGTCTGATCATCGGCTTCACAGGTCGGCGTCCTCGCTGCAACGGGCCAGCGACCCGTCAATGTCCTCCGGACGGCAGATGCCCGTGCATTCGAGGCTGGTCTATCGGGGCCACTCACTCCTTCAGCCCGATCGCACGGAGTTGGAGACGTAAGAGGTGCAGGGTGAGCAGCGCTTGAGCGAGGTACCCCTCGGCTGAGTCCAGGGCGCGAGAGGCATGGTCGCGGCGGCCGGTGACAAGGTGCTCCTGAGCCTCGACGAGGGCCGCAGCAGCCATGGCGCTCGCCGAGGCGCCGGCGATGCCGGGCGGCTCGGGCACGTCCTCGTCATCACCGTCGGGTTCGACGTCGGCGAGGAGTAGGGGGACGTCGAACGCCGTACGGTGCAGCCGATCGACCAGGACGGCGCGGTGCACGGCGCGATCTGCGCTCGTGTGCCGCCACCCCTGTTGGAGGCCGTGCAGGGCAGCGGGCGGCTCCGCCTGCGGGTCGACCAGAGTGGTGCTCTCGGTCTCGACGAGGCCCAGGAGGGCTCCGAGGAGCTCCGGGACGTCCTGCTGGATGAGGCCGTCCGGGCGTAGTTCGGGGTCGACGACGTGCTCTTGGCCCAGAGTGGCCAGCGCCCTGAGTATCTGGTCGATCGAGATCGGGGTGCGGTTCTGCAGGCCCATGGAGACTCCTCCTCCGGTGGCCGGTCAGCCTTCGTCTTCGAGCTGTTTGAGAAGGGCACGCCTGGTGTCCAGGGCCCCAGCCTTCGCAGCGATCTCGGCTGCCCAGGCCGCCAGTTCCACCGCCAGCTCGGTGACCGGCTTGCCTGTGCGGAGGTTGCTCGCGCGGTACTGGGCATGAACGTTGTAACCGCGGCCAGCGCCGGAGGCGAGCTCCATGTATGAATCCGCAATCCCCATCATCGCGCCGTCGATGTTGCTCTCCGCCCCAGCAAGCTCCTGGCGCAATTGGGCAACCATGTCTTCGGCTTCGCTATCGACACCGCTCATGCCTTCATGCTTCCAGTCAGCGCTCCGGCCGGGGCGAGATTCCACTCAATACTCCGCACCCCGGCTGATGCCTTGGCCATAGGTTGCGGCCGGTCTGTCTGGAGGAGGAGGCTGGACCGCTGGGCTGGAGGGACGGGGATGGGGCGAGCCTCACCGTGTGACTGAGCACTCTGGTCGGCCAGTTGAGCATTGGGCGTGAAGCGCTCAGTCGCACTCACCACCCTACGAAGGGCAGCGTCCACGGGCCGAAGGCGGCAAATTGAGCAGGGCGTGGAACGAGGCGGAGAGATCGGGGTATGCGACATGGACGATGAATACGGGCCCGTAGTCGCCGCCTACACGCGGGCGGAGGCCTTCGAGGACGGCACCTTCGTGGAGATCTCGCCCGTGACGGCGTCGGCTGTTGGCATCGAGATGCCGCTGGCCATCACCGCAGGCGCGCGGCGGGAGTTCGTGGTGGGCGACGACGGGGACGAGGGCGAGCGGCTACAGGTGGTGCTGTCCGCGGTAGCAAGGGCCGTCGAGCAGGCGCCCACGAACGAGGTGTGCTTCGTGGTGCCTGCCAGCGAGCTGCCCTCCGGCCAGGCGCTCGCCGGAGCCGACCGTCTCATCGCTTGTATCGAGCCCGACAGTACGGGCGGGCCCGTCATGACCGTGATGCTCCCCCACGAGATGTGAACGAGAGCGTCCGCCCAGTCTCTGCCGAGCTATGGGCCAGGACGTCGGCGGCTCAACCGGCCAGCTCAAACGCGCAGCGCCCATCACAGCCGTGACGGCTACGTCAGGTCGAAGTCGTGCGGGTCGAAGTCGAAATCTTGCGCGCTCCAGCCGCCGAACGGGCTGCCGCTGTTGAAGTAGTCGGCGACCGCTTTCGCGACGGCCTGGCGGACTTCGTCCTCGTTCTCGGCGCGGGCCAGCTCGGCTGCCTGCTCTCCGGAAAGGGTGAGGTAGATGTCGCGGGTCCGGACAGCGTCTGAACCCCGGATGTTGAAGCTGGTGGTGCGCCCGACTCGAGCCCTCACACCGGAGACGGCTCCGCGCTGTTCCAGCTCACGAGCGCGCCGCTCCCGGCCCCGGGGCGTGGTCTGCACCTCGGCGGCCTCCCGCTGCAGGCGCTCGGCGTGCTTGACCGGGTGACGGGATCCGTCAAGCCACCGGTAGACGGTCCGCGGGGCGACGCCGTAAGAGGCGGCCATGGCCTTGATGTTGCCCCCGTACTTGCGGTCGCGGACATGCTCGGCCTGCGTGGTGTTGCGGGAGGGCGTTTGGCGGGAGGGGAACAGGAACTGCTTGACCCGCTGGTTCATGCCCGGCTCGGGACGCTCCTGGTCAGCGGACATCAGCGGGTGCCCTCCTCATCCTGGGTGCCGTCGTCCTGCCGGGCGCGGTGGGTGTCGCCGGGCAGCGGCGTGCCGTCGGTGGCGTAGTCGTGGGTGAGCCGGGTGGGGTGTTCGCTGTTGTTCATCAGGTCGGCCACGGCGCTCATGGGGACGCTGGCCTCGTGCTTGTAGGAGCCAGGGGCGATGCCCAGGCGCAGCGCGCCGGGTACGGGTTTGCCGTTCTGGTGGGGCGGCAGGAGTTCCAGGGGCGAAGGGCTCGCGGCGGCGTACAGGGCCTGGTCGACGTTGATGGCGAAGGGTGCCTTGCCGGTGATGCGGTAGGTCTTGCGCATGCGGCGGTGGCCAGCGATGCGGGCCGCGGCGATGACATGGAAGCGCAGTTCGGGGCGGTAGCTCCAGGAGGCGACGATCTTCTCCAGCCATGCTTCGTCGTCGGGGTGGGAGGTGCGGCCGGAGTCCGCCCACTTGCCGATGCCGCCCTTGTAGATGTTCTTGTAGAGGGTGGCGAGGACGAGGGCGTCGTGGCGTACGGTGTCGTCGCGGTCGACCTGCTTGTGGACGGCGTAGGCGTCGAGGAATTCCTGCGGGTCGAGCCCGTCGGTGAGTCCGAGGTCGCTGTAGGCGCGCTTGTATCCCTGGCGCAGGCGGCCGGTCCATTCCTTGAGCACGGGCACGGTGTGCGTGGACAGGTAGGCGTCGGTGATGGTCGAGGGGTCGAAGGCGTACTCGGTGACCATGTAGGCGACGGTGGGGGTGGCGTACCAGCCGGGTCCTTGCGGGGGCCTGCCGTGGAAGGTGGCCGGGTGGGGCAGCAGTTCCTCGGTCTCGACGGTCGTGAAGTCGCAGTGCCACAGGCCCGCGGTCTTGGCGTCCCACTGCGGGTTCGTGACGTAGGTGAGTTCCCCGGCCGGCAGGCGCAGGGACTCGGTCACGGAGAGGTAGGAGGCGCAGACGTCGACGGCGACGGCGTACGGCAGGGCTGCTTCGTCATCGGTGGGGTGGCGTGCCCACCATTTGTAGTCCTCTTCCTCGCACAGGGCTTCGTTCTTGGCGAGCAGGTCGAGGGTCTTGGGGTGGCGGGCGCCGGCTGCGGGGGGGACGGTGGTGTCGCCTGCGGGCAGCGCGCCGTCGCGCAGCTGTGCCTTCCATTCGCCGGTGCCGGGGTCTTCGATCCACTCGGTGCGGGGGCGGACGGCGTCGAAGAGGAGCATGCCGGTGGTCGCCGGGGTGACGCCGGGGGTGATGCCGAGGTCGGTGACGAAGGTCCGGATGCGGCGGGCGAGGGTGGTGGCGTCGAGCTGCCCGTCGGGGTTGGTGGCGAGCTGGACGGTCATGGCGGCGGTGGCCTGCTGTTTGTCAGAGCCCTGGCCCAGCCAGGGGGTGACGACGATCCGTACGGAGGTCTTGGGGCCGCCGGGGGACCCCTTGCGGCGGAAGGCGTAGAAGGTCGGGCCGAGTTCGTCGGAGATCTCCATGCCGGCGCCGGCCGCGGCCTTGGCAATCTTGTCGCGGAGCTTGGCGAGGGTCTTGTCGGTGGTGGGCAGCGCGGCGGGCAGGCCGAGGGCTTTGACGGCGGCCTCGGTCAGGCAGATCATGCCGTCGCCGGCCCGGCCGGCGGCGTGCGCACGATCGACGCGCAGGGGCAGTCCGGTTCCGAGCCAGGCCATCCAGTCGGTCAGGCGCGGGCCGGCGGGGGGCGGCATCTGGTCGACGTCGAGTGTCCAGCCGTCCGCGGTGGCGTCGAGCGCGATGGCAGGCCACCGGCGGGGGGCCTGGGCAGAGGCGGATGTCGAAGCCGGGCGGGACGGAGTGCGGCGCGGCGCCGCTACTGCCGGGCGACCGCGGTACAGCGGTGCCGGGCGAGGCGCGGCTGCGTGGCGTACCGGTGCCGCAGTGCGGTCGGGGGCGTCGGCGGGAACTGCCGTGGGCGGAGCGGGATGTTCGGAGGCCTGCTGCTGTGCGCGGCGTTCCTTCGCCCGTGCGATCGCTTCGGCACGTGACTGCGGTGTGCACTGTTTCGGGCAGCGCTTGTACTGCGAGCGCATGTGGTCGCCGACCTGGAACCAGTGGATGACGTATCCGGGCCGGTCGCTGCCCGAGCAGGCCGCGCAGCCGCCGAGGGGTACGTCCGCCATGCGCGTGTCCTTCCGTGAGTCTGTGGGGATCAACCGGGTGTGTCCGACGGCTTGTTCTGTGGCGTGGCCTTAGGCGGGTACGCCGAAGAGCTGGTGGTACGGGTCGAGGCGGCGTGCGCGTTCTGCGGCCTCGTGCCGGGCGGCCTGGTCGGTGTCCTGGAGGGTTCGTCGTTCGTTCTGTGCGCAGGCGCGGACCGCTGCGGGGCTGATGAGGCCCATCTCAGCGCCGGTGCCGGGGATGTTCAGCGCGATGTCGTGGAGGAGTCGTTTGATGGCGTCGGTCTGGGCTGCGGCGCGCTCGGCGACGTCCGCGATGCGGGTGGCCATGGTCAGGTAGTCGACGCGTTCGGATGTCGGGGTGACGATGCGCTGTTCCAGCGGCCAGGTGCTGATCGTCAGCAGGGCTCGTGCGCTGGTGAGCCGGTCGGCGGTCAGCGCTGGGCAGATGTAGGCGCCCCTGGCGTTCGGGGTCTTCTTGTAGCTGCGTTCTTCGTCGCGGCGCAGGCTGGCCATGGACTTCGAGAGGTCTGTGCCGAAGATCGCGCGGTGTACGGGGCGGATGGTCTTCGGCGCGGCGGGGGCCCCAATCATCTCCAGCGTCCGAAGGACCTGTTCGCGCATCGACAGCAGCGGCGCCTGTGGCGCCGTCGCGGATGCCGGCTCCGGGGGTGGTGATGCGGGGCCGACCAGGGCGTGCCAGGCGGCTTCGGCTCGACGCAGTTCCTGGTGGGCGGTGCCGACCCGTGTCGCGTCATGGCGGGCGAGGGCGGCGCGCAGGTTCTGGCGCAGCTGCGCCATCTGCTGTTCGAGTGCGTCGAAGGCCTGGTCCACGGGGCCACCCTATCCCACGGAGTCCACGCTTTTCCATGGTTTTCCAACTTTTCAGAAGGGGCCGCTCCAGTGCAGGCGCCGGGGAGCGGAGCCCGGGCGCACCCGGGCTCCCGGCCCGCCCAGCGAGCCCCTGCCTACAGACCCTTGGCGGCTTCTTTGAGCTTGGAGCCCGCGGAGACCTTCACGCTGTAACCAGCAGCGACCTGGATCGGAGCGCCCGTCTGCGGGTTACGGGCGGTACGAGCGGCACGGTGCGTGCGCTCGAAGGTCAGGAAGCCGGGGATGGCGACCTTCTCGTCACCCTTGGCGACGACCTCACCGACCGTCTCGGCGAAGGCGGCCAGAACGGCGTCGACGTCCTTGCGGGCCACCTCGACGCGGTCGGCCAGAGCGGCCACCAGCTCACTGCGGTTCATGCGATGCTCCGTGTTCTTCTGCAGGGGGATGGATCGGCTCGATGCTGCCAGACGGCACTGACATGGCCGTCCACTCGGGCCGGCGCGCGTCGGCGAGGCGGATCCCGGACCTTCCAGCCTGGACAGCACAACACCCCCACTGTACAGACTTAGGAATCGTCGCGCTGCGGCACATCCGGATGTGAGTCCATGTGCGCCGGCGACCCTTCCCGCTTCGACGGGACCCCGAGAAGCCCGTCGCCCCTGCCGTCCCTCGGCTCGGCCCGGATCTGGCCACCGCCTCGGGGGGCTGCTGCGCGAGCACGCGCGACCCGACCAGCCCTCGGGCGACGCGCGCCTTCATCAATCGGCTTTCCCTGCTGGACAGAAGAACTCATGCTGCCCCATGCCGCACGTCCCGACGGGCCCGCGGTCCCCCGTGGCCTCGAAGTGGGACTGAGCCGCACCATCCCCCGCGACATGTGGGCGGTCGACTGCACCCGGTGCACCGGCAACGCGCTGAAGGTCTCTTCTCCGACGCCCAGCTCACGGCAATGGGTTGGGCCGATTCCGGCAAACTGTGTGAATACGTTGACGGCTTCTGGGGTGAAGACGTCCGGCCCGACCGGTGGGACGTCCACCGGCAGGTCGCCAAGGACCGCGTGACCGGGCTCTGGGCCGCGGGCTACCTGACCGTCCGCCAGTCGCGGCCGGGGCGCCGCCACTTCCTGCTGAGCGAGAAGGGCCGCACTGCGTACCGCTTGTGGACGCGGGCGAAGCGACAGGGCCTAGTCCGGGCGAGCGCGGCGGACAACAGCTTCGGGCTGACCGCCAAGGACCGGCGCCGCTACCCGGCGATGAGTGAGGGCCGTTGGTTCAAGGGGGAGTTGCAGCCCGAGGCAGATGGCCGCCGCGGGGAGCCGGCGTCGGCGGTCGAGCCCACGGCCGTCGGCCCGGGCGCCGACGTTGCCATCCCGGCGAGCGCGTCTGGCGTCTCCGGAGAGGAAGGGGCCCGGCGTGCTGGAAAGCCTCCGTCCGGGGAGGGCTCCACCGGGCGCGGCTACTGGCTTGACCTCGGGTTGCAGGAGAGCCAGGCTGCCCGGCTCGGCTGGTCGTCCGCTCACGCAGATGCGGTGGGGTGGGCTGCGGCTGGCGAGCTGTTCTTCGACAGCGACGGCATGGCGCGGCGTGTCACGGCGCGCAGCCGTGGGCGTGGCCGCCGTATTGCGGCCGGCCGCGTGGAGGTTCTGGTGGCCGCCGGATTTCTTACTCCTGGCGAGGCAGTTGGGGACGGGCGGGGGCCGGTGTCGCTCACCGCCGACGGGCGTCGGGCATTGGCCGTGTGGCGGGCTCACTCTCCGGCGCCGGTCGCCCGGGGCAGGCGCAAGGAGCGGGAGCCTCTGGCGCCGCTGCTCGAGGGGAAGGAGAGCCGGCGTCGTGAGATCGCGCGCCGGGAGGCGTTGCGGGCTTCTCGGCGGCGTTCGAAGGAGTTTGCCGCCGCATGGGAGGTCTATGCCGCGGCCCGCGATCGCAAGGAAGAGCTCGACCGGCAGTGGCGCGCGGAGAACGGCATCTTGAACCCGACCCGCAAGCGCCCCGCTTCTTAAGCCTTGACACCTCGACTCCCGAACTGTACAGTCTTAAGAGATGAGTGGTTGAGGGAACCGCTCCTCCGGCTTCCCCAGGGAAGCCCCTGCAAGCCGCCGCCCGGCCACACCCCACCCCATCACCGGGCGGCCGGTGGCCTGGCCGTCCCCACACCGCGGCCAGGCCACCTTCCCGTCCCCGTCCCGGAAAGGCCTCATGCACCACCGCGAACTCGAACAGCATGCACAGCGCGCGCTCGGCTGCTACGGCGAACTGAAGATGGCCGTCCTGGCCGACTTCGACTCCGGCCACGTCCTCTACCGCCTGGATGCACCCCACGTCGTAGGCGGCCTCGTGCTCACGCCGACGGTGTTCGACCGGGACCCGACGATGCCCGCCCATGCCGGCGCGCCGGACTTGTACCTCTCCGCCGATGTCAACGTCCATCCGTTCGTCCCCGCCGGTACATCTCCCTTGTCCATCAACCGCGTTCAGCTGACCGGCCGTCTCCGGGTGAGCACGGACGGACCCGGTCTCCTGTGGCCGCAGCGGCTCGGGAAGAACGGGGCGTCCGAGGACCTGCCGGAGCGCACGCTCATTCATGCCCGCGCGGTTCTCGGCGCCGTGATCGACCACTGGCGTGCGCAGGAAACCCTTCCGGTGCTCAGGGCCGCGGCGGAACGCGGTGCCGCCCGGACCTGGCTGGCCCGCTACGACCGGCGGCTCGCCCAGCAGCGGCAGCAGGCGCTCTGGACGGAAGAGCGCATCCGCAGGTTGCACACCCTGCTGGGCGAGCCTGCACAGCCCCGTACGGCGGCCTGAGCACCGCTTCCCCTTCACGAACAGGAGCCAGTCCTGACCATCCCTGCCGCAGACCCGGCCGTCTCCGCCCTTCGCGCAGCCCTCGCCGCCCACGGCCACAACCTCGGCGAACTCCTTGTCGTCAGGCCCGACATCGACGCCGACCACATCGTGGTGACCTTCAACCCCTACGGCCCGGACGCCTGGGACCAGGAGGAGGAGCAGCACGCCGCCTACACGGCGACGCTCCGCAAGGCCGGCTGGTGCAACACCCTGGACCTCGGACGCCTCGTCCTGGTCCCGGGCGTCCCGACGACGAGCTCCCACGCACCGTTCACAGCCACCTGGTCGATCGCGATCGACGACGCCTCCAGCCCCCAGCAGGCCGCCGAGCACGCACGCGAGCGCCAGATCGATACCGGCATCACCGAAGCGCTCTGGGAGGTCCGCGACGCCGTGGGCCGGACCCACACGGTGTTCACCGCGGACCCCGACCTGGCCTGAGCTCCGCACGTCCCGAACCGCACTCCCCCCCTCACCCACTTGATCAGCCCTTCCCTGCCCGCCGGTCCTTCCTGGCCCGGCGCGGCCCCGTCGCGAGGAGCACCTTGTCCCCTCATCCCCCGCCCGAGAGCGCGGTCCTGGACGTGCACGGCGTCGGGAACATCACCGTGCAGATGACCACCCTGGAGCACGGCCGCGCGCGGTACGTCGTACGTGGACCGCGCGTGACCGGCACCTTTGTAGTGATACCCGAGGTCCGCCTGGGCGGCCCCGTGCTCCCTGACCGCCTCCAGGTGCAGTTCGGCGACGGCCTCACCAGCGTCAGCTGGTACACCGCACGCGACGACGAACCCAGGGTGTTCGGCGTGCAGATGCACGGCTGGACCGGGGACATCGCCCCCGATGCCCCGCCCACTTCATATTTCCTCGGCCGGTACGCGTGCTCCTTCCGCGATCTCAGCGTTGCGTGGTCGCGGATGCCGGACGGCGCCAGGCAGCGGACCGAGGCCGTCGTCCTGGCCCTGGTGAAGCACTGGAGTGCGCGCTCCGACCGACATCAGCTGGTCCTGGCCGCCGCACGGCAGCGGGCCCGCGAGTATGCCGAGCACGAGCGGCACGAGGCCGAGCGACTCGAAGCCGAACTGGCGGCCGTACGCGCCGAGCGGGCTGCCATCCGGCGCCGGATCAACGTGATCACCGGCCTGATCCGCCGTCGCCAGCCGGATATCCGCAAGCCCGATCCCGACCCGGTCCCGTTGCCCTTCACCGACCGCAACGGCCAGCAGCTGGGAGTCCTGGCCGTGCGCGAGAAGGAGGTGAACAGCCGCCCCGGGTACGTCGTGCTCGAGGCCGTCGGCGGCAGGGTCCGCGGCACCTTCACGGTCGGCCCCGACCTCTACGACACCGACGTTCCCATCCCCCGGGGGACCCACATCTACTACGGCCGCCCGAAGGACGACGACAGCCGGTTCCTCCCGGACTGCGACGACGAACCGACGGTCAACGGTGTTGCACTGACCGGCGGTTGGGAGCACCGCTCCTCGACCGACGACATCACCCCCACCTCGCCGGACTGGCTGCCGGCCCGCAGCGCCCGCAACGGCCACACCGCTCCCGACGCGACGCGCCGCCGCGCCTCCGCCGCGCTGCGCGCGCTCGCCCTGTGGTTCGACAGCAGGCCCGACGCGGAAGCGCTGCGCCTGGCCGCGGCCAAGGACCGTGCATCGAAGACGCTCCGCGCCGCGCGCCAGGAGCTGGGCAAGCTGCGCAAGCAGGAGGCCCGCGTCTCGGCGGCGCTCCGCAGGCACCGCCAGCGCGAACAGCAGTACCGGGCCCTCCTGGCATCGGTCCCCACCGCGCACGTGTCGGCGAATGCGAAGGCGGCATCACCCGGCCCGTCGGGCAGATGCGCGCCGAAGGCCCTCCGGCACCCCGGCATGACCGGCGGGCGACGGGTTGCGGCTGTGCGCAGGCCTCTCGTCCGCCGCCCCAGCACGCCGGCTTCGAGCACTCGCTCGCCCGGCGTGGGCCGGCGGCTGAAGCCCTCGCGGACCGCGCGCATTTCACGCAGCACCCCGGCCGGTGGCCGGGTCTCTCCTGCCCCCTGAATCGTTGAGGAGTACATCGATGGACGCGATCTTGACCAGCACCGAACGTAGGCACCTCAGGTCGGCCTCTTCCCACCCTGAAGGGCACCTGCCGTCGCGCGTGTCAAAGAAGACCCTGAAGTCCCTGCTCGACGCCGGCCTCATCTACCGCGAGGACGAGGACGGTTTCCGCCAGAGCTCCGAGGAGGCGCTCCTGAAGAAAGGGCCGAGCCCCTTCTTCATCACACCGGCCGGCCGCCGGGCCGTTCTGAGCGCGCCGCAGCTCCAGGCCGTGGTCCTTGCCGATCCCGACGGGCGTCTTGCCGACTCGGTCCCGTGGCCGACGTGCCGTTCCCTGGCGGCGCTCCGTCTCGTCGAATACCGCGACGAGAGCGGCACGGGGCAGTCCGACGACGGAGACAACGGCCGCCAGGGAGCGAGGGACTCCGCGTTCCTCACCCCGGCAGGCATGCGCGTGGCAGCCCTCCCCCGTCCGCGCTGAGTCGCTCCCCTGCTTGACCTGCGTCAAGCCCACTTCCTTGGCCTGGCGGCGATCGTGAGCAGTGGGTTGCCGAAGGCCCGCCGAATCCCGGCGAGCCTTCGGGAGTGCCTGCGCGCGGGACGGGACGGCCGCTGGCGGTGCAAGGACCCTCGCGATCGCGCGTGTTGATCACATTCCGTACGACGACTCGACTTCGCTCACGATGCGTCGTGCCAAGTCCGTCACGTCACCATCGATGGCCTCGAATTCCTCCTTGTCCAGGAGTCCCGCCTGGTCGAGGTATTCGCGGATCATCGCGACAATGGTCCCGACGGGGTAGCTCCCGTCCATCAACGCCCCTTCAGCAGCTTGGTCAACTGCCCCGTACGGTACAGACGCTGCGGCCCTCGGGGCAGGCCTGACCAAGAGTTCCCGCACCCCGCTACCGGCCGCGCTTGAGGTGGACGCGGACACCCCAGTGACGGGTTGGGTCGAGCCGCCCGCGACCGACACGGGTGAGGATGCGCTGCGCGACGGTGGAGAGGTAGTAGTGCTCCTTGAAAGCGGCCAGCCAGTGGCCGGCCAGCCACAGCACGACCCCGCCCAGGAACAAGGCCACGGCTACCAGGCAGCCGAGCAGGCCGGCCACACCGTTTCCGAGCGCCGAGGCGAACAACACGAGCGAGACGGTCATGGTCAGCCAGCCGGTGATGCGCAGCCCTATGGACCCGAAGACCCACGCCAGCCCCGCGACCACCACCGCCCCGAGCACCCACAGGCCTGATGCCATCTTCCCCTTCTCCTCTCGCTGGCGCCTGCGCGCTCCTTCATGAGCCGCGGGCCTGAGGGAGAGCGGGCGTTCCTGCCCGGTATCGGCGTCTTGATCTTTCCAGATCAGGCAGGACTGCGCAGGGTCATGACAGCGACCTCTTTCAGCCAGCGGGCTCTCGCAGCCAGCGCGAGCCGGGGGGCCGCGCTGGCCTGATCCGGGGCCCGCGTGGAAGCGTGCCCGCGCCCGGCGGCGGACAACGGGGCCCGAGACGGCGGTGCCGCGGTTCGGCCAGTCCGTCTCCGTCCCCGGCCACTGGGGCCGGGAATCGAGAGGGTGTATGTTGAGCGCCGGTAGTTACTGCTACCCCTGCCAGCAGCCGCGGCCCGGACCCGTAGCTGCACCGAGGCGGAAAGAGGCGGACGCTTCGTCAGTGCATCGATCACACGTCGTCTGTCGGCGCGCTGGTCCGGGCCGTCGTGCCGCAGATTGGTGGGGACATGTCCCGCGATGTAACAGCCCGGCTGCGCAAGACCTACACCGGTGAGCCCTACGCGGCCGCCTACGAGTGGTACCGCACCAGCGGCTTGTTCAACGGGCTCGTGCCCGATGCCGACGACCCGCTGCAGCAGCGCCTGGAGGCAGCGGTGCTGCGCTCCCTGGTGCGGCCGCACCCCGCCGGCCTGCCGCAACTGGTCACTCCCGGCACGTTCTTCGGGCTGGAGGGCGTCAGCCCCGACCCCGACGCGCTTCTGCTGCGTCCCGCCGCCGACCTGGTCGCCGAGGTCCTGGCCCGGGTCCTGCCGGTGCGCACCGCCGACGGGGTGGCGGGCGTGGCAGGGCTGCGCACCTACGTGAACCGGCACTCGGGCCGCCTGACGATCAGCCGGCTCGGTGACCGGGCCGAGATTGCGGTGCTGCCCAGCCAGCTCAACAGCGTGAAGGGTGCCCGCAAGGATCTGCGGAAGGCACACGATCTGGTCGTCGCCGCCGGGCTGGAGCCCCTGTGGGACGCCGGATCGTTCCAGGCCGGCGAGCCGGAGGCGTGGCAGCAGACCGCGGGCGATGCCGCCGCCGATCCGCTGTGGAGCAGGGCGCTGCGGCGCATGGGCCTGTTTCTGCAGTCCCCGCCCGACTGGTCCCGCCGCGCTCCGTCCGAAGCGGAACTGGAGGGGCCCAAGCCGGAGCGCATCAAGCCCCGGCCGGTGGGTCCCGCCGGCCCCGGGCGGTTCCGTGGCGTTGTCGCGGTCACCTCGGCGAGCGGCCGGGGCGGCATGGGGTGCACGACCACGGCGCTCGCGCTCAGCACCGCGCTCGCCCGCAGCGGGAGCAAGGTCGGGCTGCTCGCCGGTTCCGACCCCAACAGCCCTCACGGCCTGACCGGTGGTCCGGCCCCTGCCCCGGGGGTCTGGTACGAACTGGTGGACGTGCCGTCGGGCGGCACGCTGCAGGCTGCGGTCCTGCCGCAGGACGCCGGCCCGGTCATCGCCGCGGCTCGCGCCGAGTGCGACGTCGTGGTGATCGACGCGGGCAACGCCTTCCAGCACCGGTCCGCAACCGCCTTCGCGGACGTGGCGCTGGTGCTTGCCGGCGATGACGAGCGCTACTGGACGATCAGCGAGACCACCGACCGGCGCCCCGAGAAGATCCAGTTCTTCGCCTGGCTGTACCGCCAGCGCGCACAGTTCGCCTCGCAGACCCTGGGCCCGGGAGATCCGGTGGAGCAGATGCTCTACTTCCTCGATGCCGAGTTCGGGTACTACGTCGAAGAGCTGGAGGAGCAGGAAGAGGACGACGACGAGCTGCTGGTCTACGACGACCAGGACCCGCACCAGGTCGAGGACTGGTGGCACACCTACGAACTCGCCAGCCTGTACGACGACGAGGACGACCTGGTCAACCGGCTGCCCAAGGAGGACGAGGCGCCGGGCCTCGATGCGCTGCGCGAGCGGTTCATCGCGTTCCTCACTTCGGAAGGGCAGCGCCGTCACGGCGAGGTGTGGGAGCGAGCGGCCCGGCAGTGGGCGGCACGGAACAAGGCCAGGAACCTCAAGAACTTCGCCCCCGCCCAGGAGCTCATCGCCTTCCGGCAACGGCCGCTGGAGACCTTCCTCAACGAGATCGAGGACGAGGCCGTCTCCCGCTTCGGTGCGCAGCTGTGGGACGAACAGTGCCCCGTCTGGGCCGCCGCATGCGAGGACGGGGACGATCTGATGTCCCCGTGGGATCACCTGGTCGAGACCGTCTCCCGGCCCCGACCGGTGACAGAGACGGCCGACCATCTGCAGGGGCAGCTGCGGGACCTCCCCGACATCCGCACCATTGTCGCTCTCTCCCGTGCCCGTCGCCATCCCGGCCAGCACCACGTCGCGGCGGTCCGGGACGAGCTGACGGACCGGGGCTTCGAGAGCCTGCTCGCCATCCCCGATCTCAAGGACTTCAGCAACCTGCAGGCCGATGCCGCTGCCTTGTCGGCCCTTTCGGGTGGCGCGGCGGCCGGCGCGGCCAACCGGCTCGCCCTGGCGGTCGCGAACGCTCTGCGCGCAGAGCAGGACGGGACCCGTCCCTGAACCCCGTGCGGAGCGGCCGAATGCGGCCGTTATATAGGGCTGCTGGGAGGCGTGAGGCACGTGAGGCATGTCGCCTGAGCGGGTACTTGCCTCACGGATATCTGGGGGGTCTTCAGGCAAGTTCGGCATGTACGACCTTGGGCACCAACGCGGGCGGCGAATGGCGCGCGACTACATGCCTCCGCGGAAGAGGGTGGCTTGCGAGAGGGCGAGGCCGTTTCCGACGGCAGCCCACACGGCGGGTTTCATCACGGCCCAGATGGCGGTGGGCGGGGCGGTCCAGGGACCGACGAGCGCCCAAACAGTTAGGGCGGTGGTGAGGGGGATGACGAGGACGAGGACGCATCCGCTCTCGCCGTCCGCGGAGCTTTCAGTGATCAGGGCGATGCAGTAGCGGTAGATCAACCAGGCGGCGGCTGGGGCGAGGGCCAAGGCCGCCGCAGTGGTCAGGAGCTGGCCGGCCCAACCGGAGGGGCGTTGCCAGGTACTGTGCGTGCGGCCCCAGGCAGCGAGCACTGGCAGGGCGAGCCAGCAGAGGCCGCCGAGCGAGAGCAGGACCCTTCCGGAGCGCCGGTCGGTCTGCTCAGGCGCGGATGCCGCCCGGATGCTCATGCCAGGCCCTTCGCTTCGCGAGCCGGCTGTGGTGTTCCGGCGGGTTCGGTGTCCTGCCAGACCCGGACGAGTACGCGAAACGGCCGTCGCCACCACCGCGGTTCCTCCCGGGCGAGGATGCGGGCGACCTCGTGCCGGACTTCGCGGGGCAGGGTGTTGGGGTCGGGGAAGTCGAAGTCCGGCTGACCGATAAGCCGGGCGCCACGCTCCTGGGCGTAGGTGTCCAGGGCAGTGGCCATCTGGTTGACCAGCTGTATGCCGAACCGGGGGTCTTTTCCGTCCCGGCGGCGGATCCAGGTGTAGACGATCCCGAGGGACTCGTCCGTGTAGTCCGGACCCTGGTCCTGTTGGGGTGTCGGGTGGGGACTGCTCATGAGGGCTCTTGGTCTCCTTGTCGTATCCGGGCAGTATGCCGGGCGCCGGATCGGCTGCGGATGAGTACGGCAACTCATCATTTATGAGAGAACCGCTTGACTCCCCAGGGCCCCTGGCAAGTGGTTCGACTGAACCACTTCCTGGACGCTTGAGCGAACCTTCACCGACTCGTCGTCCCTTACGTGCCTGATTACTGATCAGCTGCCTGACCTGCGTAAAGATCAAACAGCACTAGATAACCAGCGCTCCGCCGTTTCACGTGCGGCCGACTCGCTGCTCCGGGACGCCATCGGGGCCTTGCTCAGGCCGCGGGGCGGAGCTGCTGGTCGGCGAGGTGGTGCGCCTGGCGTATCCGGGCACGTTTCCAGCCCGGCTCCTTGGGCAACGCCCGGAGGAAGGCGCGGAGTTCGGATGCCTGGATGACGGTCACACCTGCACTGAGGAGTCCACCCGGAGGTATAGCGGCATGGTGGACAGCGATTACGGGGCGGACCGGACACCCGAGGACTTCTGCCGCGCGGCTTGCCTCCCAGACAACTGTTTCCAGCTTCTTCTGCTGAGAGTGCGTCCCATACCAGAGGTGGCCGCGCCGGTCGAGACGGACAGACGACTTCTTGCTCTTCCAGGTCTTGGTGTCGACGTAAACGGGCCCGCACGGCCCGAAGATCAAATGGTCCAAGTTGGCGCTTGACCTGGGGACTTGACGGTCATGGAGCACTGCCCAACGGCCGAGCCCGGACCATATCAGAGGCACCAGGATGCGTCGAGTACGGCGTTCTCCGGCCGCGCCGGTGGCCCACGTGCTGCCGCTGCTGCGGTATATCCGGCGCAGGGTGAGGACGATGAGAACGACGCCGACGGCCAGACCGGCGTACCAGTTGCTGACCGCTGCGGCGGCGTATCCGGCGCCCAGCGCGACGGCGCCGGCGAGCGGCAGTGCCCAGATAGCGGTGCGGTGCTGTTTCCGGCGCTCGGCGGCGCGGATCGTGTTGGCCATGTTCTGGGCGCTCACGCCCGCGCCGCTGCGGCGGCGCGGGGCCATGCTGAACATCGTCGGTCTCTCCTTCAGGGAGGGGTAGGCGGATGCTGCCGTGATGGTGGTCGCCGTGGGCTGTGGACAGCGGATGATGCGCTCCACGTGATGTTCGAGTTCTGCTGCTGCGTGG
The DNA here is from genome assembly GCF_041519305.1 of Streptomyces luteireticuli. NCBI lineage: Bacteria > Bacillati > Actinomycetota > Actinomycetes > Kitasatosporales > Streptomycetaceae > Streptomyces > Streptomyces luteireticuli. Next base: position 160,595 of record NZ_CP167929.1, on the reverse strand, counting down.
CCTCCTCCGGGCGCGGCGGCGGGTTCGCCGCGGCCGCGCCCGGTTCGGCTCACTCGGTGCAGGATTCGCGGCCGCAGTGGCGGTGATAGCAGGCGGCCAGTGCGTTCAGCTGCTGCCGTACAGGTTCCGGGACGTCGTCGGCGTGATCGGTGGCGGATTCCATCCACTCGTGCGTGGGGCCGCTGGCACCGGGGTCGATGACGTGTACAGCGAAGCTGCTGTCGGAAAGGGCGATGCCGTCGAGGTAGACCGTGACGTCGGTGCAGGCGTCGGGGTCCCGGTCGACGACTACGTCGATGCGCCGTTCCCAACCGGGGGCTTCCCGGCGGTCAGGGGCCGGTGCGGGCGGCCGCAGTTCGTAGCGCAGCTTGCCGGTGATGCGGATTTCGTGTGCGCCGGAGCGGGCGTCGAGTTCCCGGAGCAGTGCACGGGGCCGGTGGTCGTAGGCTGCCCAGGCTTCGGAGACAGGTACAGGTGTTCCCGCGCGGTCGTTGGGGCCGTTGTGCCGGGTCGCTGTGGTGAGTTCGGCCTGGAGCCGGGCGATAATGCGGGTGTGGTTGCGTGAGACGGTACGCACGAGGTGGCTGCCTTCGTCAGGTTCGCGTTGTTGCGTGCCCGCCGACGAGCGTCAGCGGGATTGAAGAGATCGGCTGCATACGGCGGCGGCGCGGCCGTCAGCGCGGTCAAGAAGAGTGCGCAGTCCGTCGAGGTGGTCCGGGGGCCGCGGCGTCGCGCGGCCCCCGGGACGTCAGCGGCTGGTCAGCGCTCGAGCGGCCACAGGAGGACGGGCACGCCCATGGTGGCCAGGTCCGCGACGGTGATGTCGGCGGGCTGGGCCTCGACGGAGGGCAAGGTGCGCTTCGCGTGACCTGTCGGCTGGAGCAGCGTGTGGAAGGTGTGGAGCAGGTAGCGGACTGTGTCGCGGGTTGCTTCGCTGTTGGGGATGTTGACCCCGGCGTCGCGAGCAGCCGCGGCCATTTCGGCGTTGCTGATCCGGTCGATGGAACGCGCGGTCAGGCTCCCGGGAGAGGCGACGTAGAGCTCGCAGGCGATTTCGAGTGCTTTGCTGAGCCGGTTGTGCCGCTCGCAGATGCCCTCAGGCGTGTCGGAGGAGTAGAGGTGACGGGCGGTCGGAAGCAGGGGCATGGATCTCCTGGTGTCGGTGGACAGTGATGGCGTCGACGTCGTTCAGAGGGTCGGAACAACACCCGCCATCTCTTAAGACTGTACAGTCGAGAGGATGGAGTGTCAAGCCTTAAGACATGTCCTGTTGGGGGTGGAACGGGCAACCGCACCGCCGACCGCCACCCGCGCCGACCCCACACCCCGCCGCTCGCACGGCCTGTGCCGGTCAACGGGGCCCGCTCCACAGTGGCTCTCGGCACCGATAGTCGCAGCCGAGGGCGTCCGCCCCGACAGGCCGCACCGTCGGTCCACGACCAGAAAAGGAGAGTCGCCGCGTGAGCTGGCCCTATCCGTCACGAGTCTTGACTTACCTGACACACGCGCAGCTGAAGGAGGGGATGGCCTACCACGAGGCAGGGCATGCGGTTGCAGGAAGCTTATGGGGCTTCGCGGTTGCTCCACGGATTTTCGAAGTTCCCTTTCCCGATGCTGAGTTCGGAATCGGGTACACCGGAGAAACCCCATATTCCGGGCGGGTCCGGTGGGCCGTTGCCGTCGCCCACACGGCCGAGGCCGGGAACATCGCCAACCAGCTCCACCTGCAGCGGACCGGCCTTTGGACCGAGGATCTCGCGGTGCTGGTCAGCAGTGACCACGACCGACTCATAGCCGTCGATACGCTCGCCGAGGTCGGGTTCACCATGCACCACGGCAGGGACGCGCCGGCGGAGTCACTCGGCGCTGACGGGGCCTCCTGGGAAGCCGTCAGCGAACAAGTCCGTCGGGCGCTCTGCCGGTTGTGGCCACAGGTCGAAGAAGTCGCGGCCGACTTGGTCATGAGCGGGAGCGCCTCCGCCGAGCGCGTTCGCGAAATCATCCACGGAGCCGCTCTCCACCTGGATCTGGACGAGATGGCGCGCGCGTCCGCCTCCGGCCCGGGGCGGCCCGGAGCCGTCATGCCTCGAAATCCCTGATAGCCGCCCGGCGTACAGCCAGCCCCTCACGATGCCCTGCATTCTCGTGGCACCGGCAGACCTGGGTTGGTGGGTGCCGCCTCGGACAGTCGCACCCCTTCATGACAGCCCAGAGGTTGCTCGCTACGATCCCGCACGGCGCGTCGAGTCCGGCGTGCAGCTGGTCTCCGGGGCGGGAGGCAAGAGCCGTGACGGCCCGCCCCGGTCCACCTCGTCGTGGTCCTTGCCCTCTTCGTACGCTCCGAAGGGGCCCAGTTCACCAGGGATGCGCGCACCAAGGAGCGGCGCTCCGCCCTTCATTCGGTGACAGCCAGGAATCACCGCACCACTGTACGGCGGTACGGCAGTTCTCTTGCCCCGGTTCCCAGCCGGTCGGCCGACGAAGGCGCCATGCAGCCCTGCCGCCGGACCTCGGATCACGTCGCGGTTCGCAGCGTGGATCTAGGCTCCGGAGCTTCGTGAGCACTGGCCCCTGCGGAGACTTCGGAATCCTGGTGCGATGAACAGCGAACGTGTTGGTGGAGGGTGAGCAATCGGCGGCTTTGCGCACTCGAAGTCGGCTACAGCGTGTGAGCTAGACCAGAGAGCACGTCAGTCGGCCACCGTGACCGATCTTGTCCACAGGCTGGCTCTCGAAGTATGCGGGCATGACTTCAGCACCTCACCTGTACGCGCTGCCCGAACATCGACGCCTGGACCTGAAGGCTCGCTTCCCGGACCTGACTGAGCAGGCGATATCCGACCGGCTGGGCCTCACCTTGGAGCAGCGCGGCGATGCCTGCGCGCGCTGGAGCCAACGACGTGGTCACCTTCCGGCCACTGCCCTCCTGGGCAGTGACGGCCGCTGGCATCTCCGGCTGGGCACCGCCATGGTCTGCTCTAACGCCGCCCGCATCCTCGTCAATCTCGACGTTCCGGCCCCGACGCCCGGCATCGTGGTCCCCCACTCGTTCAGGGCTCGGTTCCGCGACGGCGCGGTGGGCCTTGAGCAGCCGGGGCGGCCAGACTGGGACGTGGTGCTGACCGGGGAGGAACGGCAGCCGGATCTCGTTCCGAGGGCCGAACGGTGTCCGATCAACCTCGACCAGGGCGACTGGGCGCCGTGCAGCGTGGTGTCGCGCAGCGACTGGAAGGGCCGGAAGCGCAACCTGTACATCGCGGCGGCCGGCCCGATGTGTCACGCCTGCGGCGACAACCTGGGCCAGGACCTCCACTACGACCGGCACACCCATCTCATCACCGGCCTGCTGTGCAACGACTGCAGCAGCCACATCAACGAGTGCCCGCACGTGGTGGGTTGCTACCAGGCCGACTACCTCAACGCCGCGCCGGCCGCTCACCTGAAGGAGCGGTACTACGTCGGCGGCAACCGCGACGATCGCAAGCGCGCCGCCCGCAGCGCGGCCTGACTGCGTCCTCGCCGTCGGTGAGCAGCTCGAAGCGGGCTCCGTACCGCTGTCCTCCGGGCGGTGCGGAGCCCTGCTCTCGTCGAGGACGCGAAGACCTTATGGTCCCCACGGCTCATCGCTACAGGCCGTAGCTAGTGCTCATGATTGCCCGGATGTGCTCGAACGGTGCTCATGATCCGCAAAACACTGCTCACGCAGCTGCGGAACCCAGAGTGGAGACGCCGCGAACTGCCCGCCGCAGCTGCGCACCATAGGCCCAGGAGAAGCGTCGCGCGTCTCCTTCGAGTGTCAAGTAGCCCTGTCCCCGCGTCATTTGGTGATCATGCTTGCGGTACAAATACGAGACAACCGGGAGCAGTTCTCCCGCACTGAGCCCTGTAACGCCCAAGATCATCATGTAGTCCTCTCCTTGAACGAGTCCGCCGAATCCGCCTGCCGCCTGGAGCAGTTCCGTGCGGACCAGCAGTGTCGTCGGGCCGAGCGGGATGGTGCTCTCGGGAGTGCGCCAGTAGGTCCAGACGTCGCCGGGCTCGTGCCGGCCGGGCGGAGTCGGGCATTCCCAGGTGCGGGTCGACCCGTCGGGCAGCAGGTCTGCCGACCAGGCGGCGACCCAGCCCAGTCCAGTCTCGCGTGCGTGCTGGTAGCGGACAGCGATGGACTCTTGGGGCAAAAGATCATCATCGTCACTGAATGTCACGTACGGGGCAGAGATGTGATTGATTGCGAGGTTGCGGGCGGTGGCGGCACCGACCGGGCGCGGCAGGGGGAGGATTTTGACCCGCCGGTCAGCGGCGATGCGCGGCGGCACGAGCTCGGGGTCGGCGCCGTCCAGCGAGAGGATCCACTCGAAGGGGACGTCCTGCGCTTCGAGACTGGCGTGGAGCAGCTCGAGGTATGCGAGGCGGTTGGGCAGCAGGCGGGTGGCCGTCACGATGGCGACCTGGGGGTCGGTTGCTGTGAACATTGCGTACTCCAAGAGGCGTTGGGGTGTCAAGCGGCTGCGCGGTGTCCGCGCGTGTCTTTCGCGGGACGCGATGCGCCCGGGCGGGTGTCCCAGGGTCCGATCACCGCGGAGGCCCGTATGGCGGTGAGACGGAGGTGCTCCGGGAGGCTCTGGCGGAAGCCCTCGAGCTCCGCGGGGCTCGGTGGAGCGGCCGGAGCTGCGGCTGCTGCTTTCGTCAGGAGGTCCGGTGCGGTGGCCAGTTCGGTGTCTGGGCCGCACCAGCGCACGGCGAGCAGTTCTTCGCCGCCGTGCGTGCGGTCGGGCAGGGCGCCGGGCTGCGGGCGGCGCCAGCGCGGGAAGGCATCCAGGATGACCATCGGGAAGATGGCGCCCAGGCCGTAGTAGGCGGCGTGCACGGTGGCCGGGATCATGCCGTTGTTCCTTCCTGCCGGTTCGGCAGTGTGTCGGCTTCGGTCTCGCCGGCAGGTGTTCGGCCGGGCGTGCGGAGGTCGAAGCGTGTGATCGCGAACCTGAAGATGACGTAGTAGAGCGCTCCGTAGACCACGCCGATCGGGAGCAGCCACAGGGGCCGTGTCGAGATCGGAGCGTTGAATACCAGATCGAGCGTTCCGGCGGAGAACAGGAATCCGCTATGAATTCCGAGGGCATTGACGATCGCCATGCTGAGCCCGGTGAGAAGGGCGTGGACCACATAGAGAGGCGTTGCCGTGAAGGCGAATGCGAGTTCTATGGGTTCGGTGATGCCGAATGCGGCCGACATCCCCGCCGCTGGCAGGAGGAGTTGGGCCGCGCGGCGGCGCATCTGGGGGCTCGGTCCCGCGCTGTGCCACATGGCGATCGCTGCCGCGGGAAGCCCGAAAATGGATACCGGGAAGAACCCTCCCATGAAGATTCCCGCGCTCTTGTCCCGCGCTTGGAAGAAGCAGGGGATGTCTCCCTTGATGTTGTTTCCGCAGTCGCCGGTTACATACCAGACGAGCGTGCTGGGAACATGGTGGAGGCCGAGTGGTAGCAGAAGTCGATTGACAACTCCGAAGAGTCCGCCGCCAATTACCGCATGGTCGGCAATCGCTCCCGCGAAGGCGCTCAGCACCTTGTCCACCAGTGGGTAGGCGAGTCCCATCAGGCAGCCAGCGGCAATCGCTGCCAGGGCGACGATGGCGTAGGCGGCGAACCCGGGGATGCGGCGGCGTTCGACCACCTTCCACACGGCCATGGCCAACAGCCCGGCAACGATCCCGGACAGGGCACCATACGGTTGTCTCGCGAGCGGGGTGTCGGCATGGCTAGCGTGCGGGTTGAGGACCGAGATCGTGCGCGAGAGCATCAGGTAGGTCACGGCGCATGCGAGTACCGGCCCGGCTGTGTCCTTGGACCGGCAGAGCCCCAGGCCGATGCCGACGGCGAAGAGGAGCGGGAGGTAGTCCAGGACCGCCCCACCCGCGCTCGACAGCACACCGGCTACGTCGTGCAGGGGGGCGTACCGGCCGATCAGGTCAGGCTGTCCTAGCCGGAGCAGGAGGCCGGCCGCCGGCATCGCTGCGATGGGCAGGGCGAGGCCTTTTCCCATCCTTCGCAGGCGCGAGTCCGGAATTGCCTCTTCTGCGCCAGCCACCGCTTCCTCGGCGGCCTGGTCCTGATTCCCCGGTCGGCGCTGGAGTTTGAGCGCTTTCATCGTCCGCTTCCTTTCCCGCGGGCCCGGGCATCCTCGAACGCGGCATGCTGCGCGGGGCACAGTGCCGGAATGGGAAGTAGTGCGGCCTCCACGCAGCAGCGCTTCGCACACGTACGGCTCTCGCCCAAGGGTTCAACCTCATCTGTCGGTCCGCGCGCGGATTCCCGCGTTCGCGAGGGAACGTCAGGAGTCTCCAAGCAGGAACCTGTGGATAAATTCCGGCCAGTTCGCACCTGCTGAGACCGCAGGCGACCGCTTCATCGAGAGCGCCGTTTTTGTCCACAGGGGGGCCGTGTGAGGTTCTTACCGTGCGGATTTCCGTGCGTGATGCCCGCCCGGCCCTCTGGGAGGCCGATTCCGGAAGGACAGCAGCTGTGCCCGACGTTGTCCGGTGGATCCTCTCCACCGCCAGCACGCTCTTCGTCGTAATTCTCATGGTGAAGGCTTTTTCGGCCTGGGTCCGGAAGGACTGGGGGCAGATGGTGGCCGCGCTCGTCGGCTGTGCGCTGGTCTCCGCGTTCATATGGGCCGGCGACGCCGTTGTGCGGGCGGTCTCCGGGGTCTTGGGCGATGCAGCTCCTCGTCGTGAGCGCCCGAAGGACGTGTCCGGGAAGGAGACGCCGGGTCTGGACATCCCATGGCACGCGGTCTTGACGGTCGTGGGCGCGCTCCTTGCTCTGCTCGCCGTAGTGGTTGCGGTAGTTGGGCTGGAGCGGCTGCATCGCCGTCGCCGCCGGGAGCGTCGCCGGCTGGATGACCTGACGGCACGTCATGACGCCGTCCGGGAGGCGTACGGCGCCTTCGAGTCGAACATGCTGGAGAACCTGGACCGGCTCGCCCTCGCCGACGTGACGGTGCCGCAGACGGCTCGGCTCATCGACGCTCTCGACGCCGCGCGGGATGCAAGGATGGCGGCCCGCGCCGGAGCGCTCACAGAGTTCCGGCGGAGTGTGACGGCTCTCGAGCTGGCCTGGGCCGAAGCTGACCACTACGCGCGGAAGACCGGGGCGGGGTATCTGCCGGAGAACGAGCGGCGCAATATCGAACAGGCCCGGCTCGCGCTCGCCCTGGCTCTGGACGATGCCGGCAACCCGCATGAGCGTCGTCTCGCCTACGAGCGGGCTGTCGGCCTCATCGAGCAGGTGATTCCCGTGCCCCGGCACGCAGTCGCCGTGCTGGAGGGGCAGACCCGCCTCGCGCTCGGCAAGCCGTGACCCTTGCCCGGGTCCGGGACCATCGCGGAACGGTCGGCCTGCGCGCCGGCGGCAGTGCCCTCTCCCGGCCGCGGCGGGCGGCAGTGCGGGGCTTGTTCAGATGTCGCCGCGGAGGCGCACGAAGCGCGTACTGCCGTGCCGACCGGTGCCGGTGCGGGCCTCCACCAGGGGTCCATCGAGGACGGCCGTGACCGTCGTCCCGGAGGCTGTACGGGACGGCGCGCCAAGCTTGTTCCCGATCGCCATGGCGACCTGGCGCGACTGAGTCGGGGACAGCCGCGGTGAGGTGACCGTCCGGTGTCCGTCCGCGAGTTCCACCACCACGGCATGGGGGCGGCCGGGCGGGCCGGTGATGCCCACGAGGCGGGCGTCGGCGGTATCGGTGGGACGCCATTTAACCCAGGAGGAGCGGTCTGCTGGACGGTAGGCGGATCCGAGTGCCTTGGCCACGAGCCCCTCGACGCCTTGGGGAGCGAGGGCGGTGGCCCACTCAAGGGCCTCGGCGCGGTTGGTCGTGGCCATGACGGGCTGCGCGTAGGGTGCCGCGTTGCGCAGGTTCTCCTGCAGGTGCTGCCATCGTTCGGTGAGGGGAAGAGCGCGGATGTCCCGTGCGTCGCCTTGCGGTGCCGGTACGGCGAGGCAGTCGAAGGCGATGTAGGAGACGGCGACACCGGAGGCCGTTCGCCTGGCTTCGGTGGTCAGCAGTTCGGTGTTTCCAAACCTTCAGTTCGAAGGGAGACGGTGGCCTGCCGCCCACGTGGGGAGCTTGAGCTCCACGGCTGGGGATAGCGTCGTCGATGGCGATGCGCAGGACGAACCGGACCCCACCGGCTGCCCAGTCGCCACGTACACCCACCTGCCGAGAGCGTCGACTGTCACCCGGTTGCGGCGTACCAGCGAGTCAAACGCGTTACCCTGGGGGTGATGTTCCGGCGTATCGGACGGGTGGGTCATCTCACGCTCCTCGTGCTTTAGGCGTCAAGGATAACGAGCGGCGGGCCTCTCAGGTTTGGAAACAGGCTCCGAAAGCCAGGCGGCCGTGGACGAAGGCACACACATCTCCGTCCAGCACCAGGCCGTGGGGAAGGACTTCCGACAGGGCTGTGGCCAGCGTGGGGAACTCGGACGCGATGTCGCGGTGGGTCCTGGTCTGCAGGACGGTGCGGTCGCCGAGGGCGAAGGCGATGGCCCGGAATCCGTCCAGCTTGATCGAATATCGCACGGCTCCCCCGCCGGGCGAGCCTTCGGGCAACAGGTCGGGGACCGCTCGGGGCCGCATGACCTCGACCGGTGGGGACAGGATGCCGTGCTCTGTCGCCACATCCGCCAGCCTCTCCCGGCCCCGCGGTCCGCGCACGGGGTGACGGGCGTCCGGATCCCGGGGTGGCATCTGGTGGTCACGCGGCGAGGGCGGCGGGCTCGCCCAGCCGACTGGCTGCGGTACGCCACGCGGAGACGACGGCTTGGTAGGCCTGCGCGGTCGCGGTGGAGACGTCGGCGGACAGGTCGACGGCGTCACCGAGGTGGACGTGGAGCCGGGAGTGCCGCGCGGGCGTGGTGAGGATGCCGGCCAGCTGTTTGGCACGGCTTCCGGACGATACGCGGCGGGCTCCGGCCTGGCCGACCGGCACGACCTGCGCACCTGCCGCGCGGGCAAGGCGTGTCAGGCCGCTGCGGAACGGCTCGGGCGGTGCCTCGGCCGAGTCCTTGCGGCGCGGGAGCCGGCTCTCGGGGTAGATGAGGACGTGGCGGCCGGCCCGCAGTGCGGTCGCGGCGCTGTCGAGGGCCTCGCTGGCCCGGGCCGTGTTGCGGCAGACGGCGATGTGGCCCGCCGCGGTCGAGCATGCGGCCGAGCAGGGGGATGCGCCACAGCCCGGCCGTGGCCATGACCGCGGGTTCGATGTCCAGCAGGCGCAGGGCGGCCAGGACAATGCCGGGGTCGGCCAGTGACGTGTGGTTGGCGACGAGGATGCTTCCGGCCCGTGGCGGGCTCGCGACATCGGTGGTGACGGTCAGGCGTCCGACTGCGGGCATGACGGTGGCGGCGATACAGCCGAGTATGGAGAGTCCCCCTGGTCCGGTGTTGTGAAGTCTCCATCTTCGCCCGGGGTCCGGTCCCGCAGGTGTGCTCCCGACACGGTGGTGGATCAGGGCCGTTCGCCGGCCATGTGACGACGGTCTGCACCGCTGTGTCGTTGCGCACCAGCAGTGTGAGCGGGCGCAGGGGCGCTTCCTCGGGATGTCCGCCCTCGCCGGCATCCGGGAGACCGTGCGCGAAGTCGAAGGTGTCCGTGGCACCGCGGGTCCCGGGCCGCCCCTGTGCCTGGTGTCCGGGGTGCGCGCGGGACCAGATGGCGCCTTCGGCATCGAGCACGACGTCGCCGTGCTGCCACGGCGGCTCCGGCGGTAACTGCTGGCGGCGTGATCTCAGGGGCCCGTGGTGCCCCGGAGCACTGACACCGACCCCGGGGCCGGTGTCATCCGGCCCACTCCTTGAGGGTGGCGGCTATCTGGCGTACGTCGGCCGTTCCGGCCAGGGTCTGCTCGACGAGGTCTGCGGCCTCCTTGCTGGAGACGGTGGCGGTCAGGCCGCAGGCGCGCAGGAAGCCGAAGGCGACGGACAGGGCGAAGATCTCGTTGGAGTGCTCGAGGGCCGGGATGCGCAGGAGGCTCTGGAACAGGGCGGCGGCCCGGTGGTGAGGCTCGGTGTAGACCGGTACGCCCATGACCTCGTCGGCGTGGCGGGCCACCGCACCCCCGGTCGAACCCCAGTCCGAAACTGGTGGGTCGGCAGGGAGCCGCTGCTGGGCGATTTCGAGGAGCCAGGCGCGGTCGATCGTCAGCTGCACGGAAGAGCGTCCTCCGTCACGCGGCGCGGCCGGCGGCGGGCGCCGGTCCGAAACGGGCGGCGAACTCGTCGGCGTGCTGGTCGATGCACTCCTGCGCGCCCTCCAGGAAGCGGGCGCGCGTCAGGGTGTCCTCCAGGACCGTGCCGGCGTACGCCTCCGGGCCGACGCGCTTGTCCGCGGCCGCGCGCTGGAGGTCGGCGTAGGCCTCGTCACTCAGTTGGACCTCGATTTTCCGCATGATGACACGGTAGCGAGGAGCAGCCCGGCTGGGGAACGGAACGAGCCGACGCGCGTCGGGCGGCGCATGCGGCAGCACGGGGCAGGCCGTTGCCAGGTGCTGGTGCGGGGTGTCGCGTGGTGGCGCTGCTGTACGGTCGCGGTGCTGGTTCCGAAGGAGGGCATCACACCGTGAACGAGCACACCGGCACCCAGCTGTACATGTTCGTCGCCGACCGTCTGCACGAGCGGATGATCGCGCAGTACGCAGATGATGGTCAGCAGGCGGTGCGGAACTACGCCGACGAACGCCGGGCCGCGATGCGCCTGCACGAGGCGTTCATGGACGCCACGCGCGCCGGTGATGCCGCAGAGACGGCGAAGTACAGGCAGCTGCTCACCGACTGCGCCGCCGAGTGGTCCGAGCACGAGGCTCATCCGCTGCGGACGGCGGTATAGCCAGCGGCAGACGGCCCGGCGGACGCGGTGCCGGGCCGTCTGCCGCCTGGTCCTCGGGGGTCATGCGCGAGGTACGGGGCTGAGGTCGACGGTGATCAGGCCGAGGGCGGTGGCTAGTGCTGCGGCGTGCGCGCGGTCGGTGGCGTTGAGTCTGCGGCGGGCCTCGGCCAATTGCCGGGTGACGGTGGTCAGTGGGCGGTTCAGCCGGCGCGCGATGTGGTCGTTGGTGCATCCGGCGGCGGCGAGGCTGAGCACCTCGAGGATGGGCGGGGGCAGCTCGATCCCGCTGGCGGAGGCGAGCTGCGGCCGCTGGACCGGGTGGATGTTCTGGTGGAGGAGCTCTATCGCGCCGGGGAGCTGTGCGAACTTGCTGGCCAAGCTGCCTGCCTGCCGGGCCAGTTGTGTCACGAGCGATGTGAACCTGCACGGTCCCGGTGGGCATGCGTCGCGCTCGCAGCCGTGATCGAGCGTCATGATGTCGCGGCACAGTTTCGTGATCCTTGCCATGAGGTCCGTGGCGTCCTTCTTCAGCTCGTCGATCTCGCCGAGGAGCGGACAGATCCAGCAGGACGGGTCGTAGGTCCGGTAGGTGCCCGCGGGAGCAGACGGTGCAGCTTCCAGGGACGCGAGACGGCTCTGGAGGAAGCTGAACTGCCGGTAGATTTCTTCGAGTTCGGGGTCCGTGATGGTTGACGCAGTTCGCCGGGGAAGCCCTGCGATGTGCACCGGGCTGGAGGACGTGACGCTGGGGAGGAGGGTCATGGTGTCGGTGTCTTTCGTACGGCGCGGTGGGCGGGTCAGGCGGCTTTGCCGGAGGAGCGTTCGGCTCGGGCACGGGCCAGTGCCCGGGCCCGGGTGTCGTCGACGGCGGTGCTGCTCGGCCGGGCCTGGCGGAGTGCGAGGTCGCGGGCGAAGGCGTACTCGGGTTCGCGTGGAAGGCTGCGGTTCTGACGCTGGACGGCGGCCTGGACTGCAGGATCGGCGGTGCGCTGCGGTGTGCTCTCGTGCAGTGCGGCCAGCGCCTGGTGATAGCCCGGTGAGGCGTCCTGCCGCGTCTTGACGGCTGGCGCGGCGGTGGGTGCCGCAGGGCGGGAGGGCTGGGGGACGGGCTGGGGGACGGCGCCGGGGGCCAGGACGCGGATCGCGCGGACGGCGCTGGTGTCGGTCTGCGCCTGGAGGTACTCGACGAGCCGCGGGGCGAGGATGCGGGCCTGGGCGGCGTGGGAGGGCGAGGCGGGGAGCAGGTCGAGCTGCCCGCGGTCGGGGTGGTAGGCGACGGCGGCGACGTTCGCGGCGAGGTCGGGGAAGAGGTCCGGCCAGCGGGTGAGGACGGAGGCGCCCTCGGTGGGCAGTTCCCAGGCCCGGTCCGCGATCAGGCCGGCGAATGCAGCAGCGAGGTTGAGGGGGTCTCGGCCGTCGCGCCGGCGGGCGGTGCGGTTGCGGGGCGGCGGCTTGCGGACGGTGGCGGAGGTTTTGCGGGCGGCGTCGCGGGCGGCTTTGAGGGCCACGCGGGCGAGGTCGATGCCCGACGGTGCGGATGATGCGGGTGTGCTCACGTCTGCTCCCATGTGGTGTGGTGCAGGACCAGGTGGCCGGCACCGGAGAGGCGCTGGATCTGGTCGACGAAGCGGTGGGTGTACAGGCGGCGGGCGGAGAACTCGCCGTGCTCGCGGATGTGGTCCAGCACCAGCTGGTGGTCGTGCGTGGCGCGCATGCGCAGGTCGATGACCTGTTCGCGGGTCAGCTCCTCCAGCACGAGCGGCGCCCGGCCCGCGTCGTCGGCCGACTCCTCCTCGGTGCCCGGGGTGGTCACCGGTGTCAGCACGGGTGCCGCCGCTGCCGGGAACGGTGCGGCCGGGGTCGTGGGGACCGTCTCGAGCTCGGCGTCGGCGCGGGCCTGCGCGGCGGCTGCGCGCCGCGCGGCGTGTTCGGCCTCCAGCTGCTGACGGCGGCGGGCCTTCGCCCAGCCCTGCGCGGTGATCTCCTCGTGCAGCCGCCGCTCGACCGCCGTTTTCCGCTCGGCCTCGCCGGTGCGGGGCATCTCGGCCTCGAGTGCGTCCGCGATCCGCTGGCGCTGCGCGCGCCGGTCGGCGAGCAGGTACTCGCAGGTGGTGCACGCGCTGCCGGTGTCGAGTCGCAGTCCTTCGTCGCAGCGCGCATCGGCGCAGCCGGGGCGGCGCGGCAGGCCGCGGGCGATCAGCCAGCCCACCGGGTCGGTGACGGCGGCGGGGCCGCCGTCGGCGGCGAGCCGGCGGGTCAGGCGGGCGGCGAGGAGGTCGCCTGCGTCGGCCCGGCCCACGATGCCGGCCACTGCGGTGAGCTCGGTGCGGGCCGCGGACTCCACGAGGCGTCGGGCGTACGGGCGGTCCAGGCGCGCCCACAGCAGCTCGGCCGGCGCGAGCACAGCCAGCAGCTCGGCTGGCGGCCGGGGGGTCCTCCCCCGCTGCTGGCTGACGGGCCGCCGGGCCGGGCTGGCGGTGGGCTGCCGGTCCGATGCGCCTTCGTCGACGGGGGACTTGAACGGCTTGTCCCCGCGCAGCGGGCCGCGCCCGCCGACGATGAGCGCCAAGTGCCCCTGTGCATCAGCCCCGGCGGCGTCCTCGCGAGCATGTGCGCGGTCCGGCAGACCACGGGAGCTGAGACGGCCATGGCCGGAAAACCCGGAATCACCTTCACCATGACCAACTTCAGTAACCACTGGAGTGTGGTGTGCGTGGTGCTGTGCACTACCGGCGAGGTCTGCCGGGCAGGCCATCTCGCGCCCTGTGGCCTCCATGTCCGCAGGCAGGGCAAGGGTTTGGGCCCGTGTACGGGTGTCGAGATCCCCCTGTGCAGTAGCGGGGAGGTCTGAAAGGACGGTGCGGGAGGCGGTGCGGTCCTCCCGGTGGGCGGCCGTGCGGCCGTGGGCCTGGGCGACCGGGACCAGGCGCACCCGCGAGCGGTGGTTCAGGCCCGAGGCACTCTCGCGTCGGGTGACCTCGACGAGGCCCTGGTCCTGGAGCCGGGCCAGGACCTTCGCGCCGCCGGACGGCGTGCACCCCAGCAGGCGGGCCACCGTGGCGGCCGGGCGGCCGCGGTCGGAGGCCACGGTGCCGGGGCACAGCTGCAGCCAGCCCGTCGAGCCGGTCGAGAGGACCATCAGCAGCAGGCCCAGCCGGTCGGTGGCGGCGCCCCGGCCCGTGCGCGCGGCCAGCAGGCCGGCCGGGATCGGCGTACCGTCCTTCGGGGACCAGCCGGGGCCGAAGAGCGTCTCGCACAGACGCAGCAGCACCGCGAGTTCCACCCGCGACAGCGCCAGCGGGTGCCGGCGGTCGCCGCTGTCGTGGGCCTGGCGCAGCGGAATGATCTGGCAGTCGAGGCCGGTGGGGTGCCCGTAGGCGTCCGTGACCACCTCGGTCTCAAGGATCCCGGCGTTGCGCAGGTGGGGCAGCACGGAGTGCGCCACCGTCGACTGCGATACCCCGAGCCAGCGGCCGAGTTCTTCCGCCCAGATCGAGGTCCGGTACTCGCGGCGTGCCCTGGCCTTCGCCATGAGCACCACGGCGCCTAGGCGCACGGCATCGGAGGCCTCGCTCAGTGCCGGGGCGTCGGCCAGTGCGCGGACGGCTTTCATCAGCCGCTCGCGCATCGGCGTCGACAGCTGCAGGGGGTTGCCCAGTTCGAGCTGGACAACCCGGGGTGCGGGGGTGACGGTGGTGAGGGCGGAGCGGCGGTCCTGCGGGCAGGAGCAGGCGGGGCCGGGGGCGGTGGTGGCCCTGGGCCGGGCGTCAGGTGGAGGGCTGACCGCCGCGTGGGTGCGGGTGTGCACGGGGTGTCCTGGAGGGTTTGGGGCAGCACGAAGGAGGCCGTCGGCCCCGCTGCGGAAGTCGGGGCGGGCCGTCAAGCACGAAGGGTGGCCGGGGGCGGGCTGTCGCCCCCGGCGCGTCAGCAGATGGTCAGCTGCATCTGGACCGGCTCGGGCGCCGGGAGGTCGAGCTGTGCCTGGACAGGCTCCGGGCGCGGTGCGCGGGAGGGGGCGGCCGTCACGTGGCGGTTCGTCAGGGGCCGGTGCGGGGTGCGGCAGACGATGCGCGGCCGCGGCGGGTTCTTGGACTCCTCGGCGAGGAGCGCGGCCAGGCGCCGGACGCTGCGGGCCGACAGCTTGGTGCGCAGGCGCACGCTGCGCTCGGGCATGCCGCGCGAGAGGAGTTCCATGGCGCAGAGCTCGGCGCGGGCGACGTCGTCGTCGAACCGGGGCCAGGGCCGGGCCGGTGTGACCGTGGCCTTCTTGGGGGTCTGCTTGTTCACGGAGCGCCTCCCTGGGAAGCGGTCAGATCGGCTTCGACGACGACGCGGCGGGAGTGGCCGTTGGCGGGCCAGCAGGTGACGATCGTCAGTTTGGGCTTGGTCGGGGTGGCGCCGGGGTGCCCGGGGACCTGGGCGATGACGTTGACGTCGCTCGGGTCGACGGTGCGCACCGTGGTGACCGTGTAGGTGTAGGTGATGCGGCTCGCGGTGGTGACGATGACCTGTGAGCCGGCGGTGATGTTGTCGATGTTGCGGAACGCAGGGTCGCTCACGCCCGAACGGTGGCCTGCCAGCGCGAAGTTGCCGATCTGTCCGGCTTTCTCCGTCTTGGGGAAGTGCCCGATGCCGGCGCGCAGCTGCTGGTCGCCGACGCCTTCGTAGACTGGCTGGGCCCAGTTCTTGCCCAGGGCGGGGATGCGGATGATCTCGTGGATGCTGCCGCCGGAGCCCTGGGCGGGGCGGTCGCCGACCGCGTGGTCGTCGGCGGTGGAGGCGGGGTTGCTGCTGCCCCAGGTGCTCAGTGTGCGCTCGGCGTCGTCGGCGGCCTTGCTGCTGCTGTCCAGCACGGAGGGATCCCCGCCCAGGGGCGCATCGCTGGCGGCCGTGAGGGGGTCCGGGGTCCGGCCGTGCGCAGAGGGCGCACCGGAGGCCGGGGCGGCGGCGCGCGGACGCGCGTGGTGGTGGTCCTCGCTGTCGGCGGCCTGGGGCCAGCAGGCGGCGGTGATACCGATCGCGGCCGCGGCGGCAACCGCGCCGCCGATCATCACCTGGCGCTTGGTCGGCCGCCGGGCGGACGGAGTTGAGGGAGTGCCGGCCTCGTCGCCGCTGCGGGGGCCGGGGCGGCCGGTGGTGTGGTCGGAGTTGGTTTCAGGCATGGCTGCGTCCAACGAGTGAGGCAGGAAGTGTGAAAGGCGCGGGCAGGAGGCGCACTGGGGGATACGTCCCCTGCCCGCGAGCGGCCCGTTAGCGGGCCTGGCCGAAGCGGCTGATGAGCGGCTGTCAGGCGCCGGTCTTCGGCAGTACCGGGATGTCGACCGGGCGCGGCTTGGGCGTCTCCGGGGCCGGGATCTTGGTGTCCTTGACCGCGATGTCGGCGGCCTTGCCGCTGACGACGGTCACGGTCTGGTCCGGGGCGAGCTGGTAGCCCTCCACGGCGCGGGTCTCGTGGACGGTGTACTCGCCGGGGGCGAGGTCCTTGACCTGCCAGATGCCCTCGGCGTCGGTCTTGCCCTTGGCGACGACCTTGCCGTTGTGGTCCTTGACCTCGAACTCGACGTTCGCGAGCGGCTTGCCGGTGTAGGCAGCGGTCTTGGCGACCTTGATGCCGCCGGCGAGGTCCGCGATCTTCACGCTGGCCTGGGCCTCGGCGCTCGAGGTGCCGCCGAGCAGCAGCATGCGCTGGGCCTTGGTGTTGCTGGGGGTGGCTGCGCGCAGGGTGGTGCCGGGCAGGTCCTTGGCCGCGGCCTTCACGGTGGCGTCGCCGTCCTTGCCCGCGATGATCGAGGTCGTTGCGGTGCCGTCGGTGCCGGTGGTCACCTGGGCCGTGCCGGATCCGGCGCCGGTCGCCGTCAGGTTCACCTTGACCCCGGGCACCTTGGCGCCGGAGGCGGCGGTCACGTCGAGGGTGACCTTGACTTTCTCGCCCGGCTTGGCGCTGTTCTGGGTCTTGAGGCTGACCTTGTAGGGGCCGGCGAACTTCTTGGCCTCGTCCACGTAGGCCAGGGCCCGCGTCTTCGCGGCTGCCGGAACGCCGGCGGCGGCCAGGCGCTGTACAGCTCGCTTGCCGTCGGGGAGGGCGTAGGTGGATCCGGCTTCGAGAAGGGTGTAGGTCGCCGCATCGACCGCGGCGGCCTGCTCATCGTCCTGCGTCTGGCCGTACTTGGAGATGACGTAGGCGGCGCGTGTGATGTCCGCCTGGGCGGTGGGTTTGCCGGTCGCCGAGGTCCAGCTGCTGTACTCCTTGACCGGGCCGTAGCCGCCGGATGCCTCGGGGCCGGCGAGCGTCGGGTCCGCGCAGTACGCGGGGCCGTCGATGCCGGGAATCTTCTTACCGGGCGGGCCGTAGGCGCCGAGGTGCGACATGCCTGCGTGCCCGTCGGCGTCGGGTATCAGGAAGCCGGGGCCCCATTTGTCTGCCGCGCTCGCCATCGGCGTGAGCAGCATGCCCGCGCCCAGCGCAGCCGCCGTGCCAAGCACGACGGGATACCGAAACCGAAATCGGCGCGCGACGTGCGCGCGGGGCCCGGGAGGTGACACACTCATGCAGTCTCCGAATGCTCGGGGTATCACCCGACCCGGTCACATCAGGTTTACGAGGCCATGGGCGTGACCGGGCCGGGCATCCAGCTCACGCAGAGCAGGACAGAACAGGGGTAGCAGCTGGGGGTGTCCAAGGGGCGCCCCCAGTGATCGATACAGAAACTACCCGAGGTCAGTCTTGGTAGCAATCTTGGGGCTACAGTAATCCTGGTCATCCCATTCCGCCGCCGAGTTTTGGAGTCACCTGGTGCCGCCACGCCAGTTCAACGGCATGAAGCTGCGCATTGCGCGTCGCAGAACCGGCCTGAGCCAGGAGCGCTTTGGCGCGAGGCTGGGGCTCAGCAAGGCCACCATCGTCCAGTACGAGAAGTTTGGTGTGGCCGGCGGATCCGCCCCGCCGCCGGAGAGACTGCCGTCTATCGCGGAGGCCCTCGGCGCCGATCTGGAGACCATGTTCCCCAGGGTGGGCGAGCCGGATCTTGCCGATCTGCGTGCGGATGCCGGACTCACCCAGGCCAAGGCTGCCGAGCTCCTGCGCACGACCCGTGTTCCACTGAGCCAGGCGGAAAACGGCTCCCGGAAGCTGCCGTTGGAACTGCGCGCGAAGGCTGCCGCGCTCTACGGCGTGACGCCCGAGGAGCTGGAGGCAGCCGAGACGCGTTCCTCCCCCAAGGGGCGGTCGGGGCCGTTCGAGGCGGGCGATCTGCCGGCGGAGACACTGAGCGAGAAGATCCGCGCGGTTCTCGCCGACCGGCCCCAGGTCACCGACGAAGCAGTCGCTGCTGCCGTCAACCATGCCGCCGGCAGCAGCCTCGGACCACAGGACATCGCGGCCCTGCGCAGCCGAACGCGTGCCGCAGAGGAGGTCTTCGCCGGTCTGCCCATGGGTGCCGTCCGCGAAGGCCTGGCCTCGGCCCTGGGCGTCACGCCGTTCGACTTCATGCCGGGACAGCAAGTGGAGCAGCAGGTGATGGCCGGTCTGCAGTACCTGGCGGACCAGCGTGGAGGCGGGCCGAGGATGGCCGCGCGCGGCGAGACGATCATTGCGCCCGAGATGTACGACGTGCTCGTCGAGCTGCTGGCGCGCCAAGCCCCCGAGCAGGGCTCCAAGGGCGCGTAGACAGCGGTGGGCGCCAGATCCTGGCTCCATGAGTCCTTCGGCCTGACGCCCCACGTGCAGTCTCAGTGCTGCGCTGCGGATGGCTGGCCTGCTTGCTCCAACAGTTGTTCCACCACGGCAGGGTCCCTCCGGGCGTAGACGTCCTGCACCCGCATCATCCACTGCCCTTCAGCAGTGCTGTCCGCGAACGGTTTCGTCGGCAGGGGCGGCGCAGGCTGTCCAGACCGCCGTCCGGCCCAGGCCGACTGCAGCGCGGCGGCCATCCAGTACGCCTCCGCCGCTGCTTCAGCATCCGGATGCTGTGCCGTCGCCTCCTCCACCACGTTCCACAGTCCGGGGACCGCGTGGTGGCGCAGTTGCTCGCAAGCGTCGCCGATTTCCTGGACTACGCGGTCAACACGGACTTCCAGGGGAGGGGACAGACGCACGGCTTCTCGCAGTCGTGCCGCGGGCGGCTGGATCGAGAGGCCAGGGAACTGGCGGGCAAGATCTCGGCGGAGCGGGTGCAGACGCCACAGCGTCCGGCGTGCCCTCCAACGCTGAGCTGCCACGCCCGTGGTCGGCAAGCTGGCCCCGATGATGAACAGCACCGCACCCAGCATGTTGAGCAGATCGCTCAGCCCCTTCACGGTGTGCGCCGTGCCGGGGGCGGCGGGAACGGCCATGGCTCCCCACATGAAGCTCACCCTGATTGCGGAGTACGCCGCGAAGAGCCAGCACGCGCAGGCCCCGAGGGTCAGGCTGACCCGCAGGACCGCCGACTCGGCACGCCGGCTGACATGTCCCCACTGGTATCCGCAGGTCGCACCAGCCGATCCCAGGACCAGGTAGTACAGCGTCGCGAACAAGGACGCTCCCACCTCGCCTGCGTGGTCGGCGGTGAAGTCCTCGCTGGGCCGGGAACGGTCCACCACGACGAAGAACAAGAACAGCATGATGGGGACGACGGCCACCATCGCCCGGCGGCATACTCGGGCGACCTGTCGGCAGACCTCGATATAGCGCGGCGCTGCCACCTCCGTGACTCCGTAGCTGGTCACGGCGTAGTTCAGCAAGGCCAGCGAGGCGCCCATGGCCGCGAAATCTTTGACCAGGCCGCTGAGGTCGGTGACACCGAGGCCGTCAATGGCGTGCTGGACCGGGGGGAACCTCGCCCACAGCGCGACAGCGAACCCGGCAGCGCAGCCCCACAGGGTGCGCCGGAGGGTATCGCCGTACCGGACCGCGGGCAGGCGCCAGACGGCGACTGTGGTCATGGCGAGGCAGACGAACAGCAGGACGGCACTCAAGGTCGGTGGAGTTCCTTACAGTTGGCCGCTGCGCGGCGGCCGGGCCATGGGGTGGGTCAAGCTCGCCTCCATGCGGCTGAGCGGATCCTGTCCGCGGGCCGTCTGCTCACGGATGCGGCACTGGATGAATGACGCGAACAGCTCGGCCTCCTTCTCGTCGGCGCTCTCGTAGTGGGCGCGCGCGTTCACCACCGCTGGCGCGTGGGGATCGAGGAGACCGGCGAAGAGCGGCTGCAGGTGGGCGGGCAGCCCACCGGCCAGGTCCACGTCGTTGCCGTGGTTGAACCACAGGTGGGAGAGCTCGTGGAAGATGATGTTCAGGGTCTGGTTGGGCGTCGGACGGGGCCGGTACAGGATGAAGTGGGTGCGGCCGACGCTCAGACGCAGGCCGCACGCCGAGCGCAGGTCGGTGTGCGTGGGCACTGGCACCAGGTGAATGGTGCAGTCCCGGGCCTGCTCAATGCCGGCGATGAGGCCCGGGAGGGTGAACTCCTCGGGAAGCGGGAGATCCTCCAGCTGCTCGAAGCAGTGCTTGCTCAGGCGGCGCATCTCGCTGCCGCTGAGCAGCCAACGCACGGACATCGTCCTGCGGCCTACCTCTCTCGTCTCCTGTGACTCAATTGCTGTGCTGCCGCCTCCTGACGCCTGACGCGCATAAGAGCGCAGTGGTTGCAGCAGGGCGCTGGGGTAGCCGGCGTTGCCTCGAGGAGGACCAGCTGCGTGAAACGAATCGCGACGCGCGTGGGGCCGTCCGTAGAACGCCGTCACCGCGAGATCGACCATCGCTGCGTGCACAGCACGTCTCAACGATCGGGGTGACGTGACCAGCATCACGAACGGAACCAGTTCCTCCGGTCACTCTATTCCAGCTTCCGCCCAGCTCACGCCGCCGGGGGCAGGTACCCTGCACCCCGAGCCGATCTTCGACAATGGCGGCAATTTGACCCAAACCTGCCTTATCGGTGCAGTTTGGGGGCGTGGAATGGTGCGCCCTAGGACGGCTTGCGTGTGGCCATGCCATGTACCCTCCAAGCCATGCGAATTTCGGCCGACGCCCTCCTTTTCGACAGCGACGAGACCCTCGTTTCCTCCATGCGGTCGGTAGTGCGCGTATGGAGCCAGTGGGCCGAGTCGTACGGCATGACCCTGGAGGAGGCTATGTCGCGTGTCGAGGTGCACGGCCGGCCAGCCGCCGCGATCATCGCGGACCTCCTTCCAGCCGACCAGGTGGCCGAGGGGCTCCAGCGCCTGACCGAGGCCGAGGTCGCCGACGCGACCGCTGGCGGCGTAGTTCCTGTCCCGGGCGCCGTCGAACTGCTGACGTCGCTGCCTCAGGACCGCTGGGCGGTGGTGACCTCCAGCAACCAGCGGGTCGCCGCTGCACGTCTCGGCCGACTCGGTATCCACCCGAAGTTCCTGGTCACAGGCGACGACGTCACCCAGCACAAGCCCCACCCGGAGCCTTTCCTCCTGGCGGCCGAGCGGCTCGGCTTCGCCCCTGCTCGATGCATCGTCGTGGAGGACTCGCCCGCGGGCTTGGCCTCCGGACGGGCAGCTGGTATGGCGACCATTGCCCTGACTACGACGCACCCCGCCGATGAGCTTGACGGCGACGTGACGGTGGCCGACCTCTCTGCAGTGTCCGTGCAGGTCGTCGAGTCCGGAACCCTGGACGTCATCGTCGACTGCTGACGCGCGTGGTCTTGCGCGTTGCACCGAAACGGTCGAGGCCGGCTGTGTCAGATCTCCGTGACGTCCTTCCTCCCCATCGGCAGCGCAGCGGTGACGGGGGCACGCGTAGGCCGCTGCAGCACCCAGCGGTCGGCTGCCGCATTTGCTCCCAGTTCCCATAACCCCTTCTCGGATGTGCCTGCCGGTGAGCTGTCGGACCGGGCGCCGTGGGCCGTAGCGGTCCGCCCACGGCTTCGTGCTCCCGACTCTCCGCCAAGGGCCGGGAGCACAATCGCCGGTTACGCCACCACTCGGTCAATTCACCTCGCCGCGGAGGCCGTTGCCGTGCGCCCGCGAGAAGGTGCGCATGCTCGGACAGGACGAAGGCATGTGCGGTTGAAGATCGTCTCGCGGGTTCCTGATCCTGGCTCCCTCATGAGGAGATGTCAACTATTGTTCGTGCGAGTTATGCCAGGTGAAGGCGCCACCCAAGCCAGAGGCCTGGCTTAGGGCCCTCGCCACACCGACTATCGTTGGCGCCGGGGGTCGATGCGCATAGACTTCGTGCCGAGTTCAGTAAGGCCGTCCCGTGGTGTGCCCCGGTACGGAGAACCACTCCGGGGAGAGAGGCATCCAAGTGAGTGCCAGCGCTGTGGCTGCGGAGTACTCGGACCAGGAGGACCTGGCTGCGCGCGTGGCATGTCGCCTGAACGCCCTGTTCCAATGGATCCGGCACCCGGAGAGCAATCGCCCCTGGCTGGACGGCGAAGTGGCCGCAGTGACCGGTGTCAGCCGGGACACCGTCGAGGCGTTCCGCATGGGCATGCCTCTGGAAACCATCCACCCGGACCCGCCAACCGAAACACTGCCAGCCCGCCTGACAGGGCGTCTGGCCTTCTTCGTCGAGCGCGACGGAAGGGCCAAAAGGGAGATTGCCAGCGCAGCCGGATTTTCCGCTGAATACCTCGCAAAGCTCCTGAAGGGCCAAAGCCTGCCCACGATGGGCAAGGTGGAAGACCTCGCGGGAGCACTGGGCGTCGATCCCAGCGACCTGTCTGCGGACTCGCTGGGTGTGCTGGCCCGGCATTTCGAGCGCAGCGCGACCTGCCAGATCCCGCGCAGGTACCTGACGTACGCAGATGATCACCCCGATGTTCAGCGCGTCACGTACCACCTGGCCGACCTCGAGGCGTACCGGCGCCTGGAGAAGAACCTCGTAGGGGTCAGTTTTCGGAACACTGCCGGCCGCCTGGGTCCTGGTGCTCTTGCAGAGATTGCGGCGATCGTCGAACGGCGTGTTAAGGACCTGCCTCCGGAGGAGCCCGGCCGGTAGGAGACCGCCGGACGTAAACGCGTTAAGCGGCCGGAGAGTTGGCTGTCCAAGAGCCGGACTGGACGCTGCTGTTCATGCCGGGTTGACTCCTGGCAACCATGTCGACAGGCACAGGAACCCCTTGAAGGTGAGTTCCCTGTGCCAGGGATACAGGTAGGAGAGCTGGATGCGGCGAGCAATCGTCCTGGGCGGAAGTATTGCGGGTCTGGGCGCGGCGCGTGTGCTGAGCGATCACTTCGATCAGGTGGTCATCATCGAGCCGGATGATGCGAGCCTGTCGTCGGCGGTCCGGCGCGGTGTGCCGCAGGGCCGTCAGGTGCACGCGGTGCTGAGCATGGGGAGTGACCTGCTCGAGCGCTGGCTGCCAGGACTGTCGGACGATCTGGTCGCCGACGGTGCGATACCCAGTTACGGGGACAGCATCGAGCACTACGTCGATGGTGTCCACAAGTTCCCGGACTACTCCGAACGCACCATCGGGCTCACCCGGCCGCTGTTGGAAATGCATGTCCGCCGCCGGGTGCTGGCCGATAGCAAGGTGAGCCAGACGCGGGGCCGGGCGCAGAGCCTGGTCTTCACCGGCGAGCGTGTCACCGGCGTGCGCTATGTGGCCGAGGGCGCACAGGACAGCGAAACGCTGACGGCGGACCTGGTTGTCGATGCGACAGGCCGTGGCACTCAACTGGACCGGTGGCTTTCTTCATCGGGCTGGACCGCGCCGCCCCTCGAACGGATGGACCTGCAACTCGGTTACGCCACGGCGCTCTTCAAGAGCGGCGAGGAGCTGCCCGAGGTGGATGTCGTGCAGGCGATTTCGACTCCCCAGGGGCCGCACCGGGATTCCTTCGCCGCTGTACGGGTGGAAGGCGGCCGGTGGATGGTGGTGGTGTCTGCGTACGCGCAGGACCGGCCGACACGTGACCGCGAGGAGTTCCTCCAGCGGTGCCGCACTGCTCCCATCCCGCCGATCGCGGAAATTGCGAGCCAGTGCCCGATGGAGGGCGAGGTATCGACGTACACGATGGCCGACAGCCGCCGGCGCCGGTTCACGGCGCTGGACCGGTTCCCGGCAGGCCTTGTTGCCGTCGGTGACGCCGTGGCGTCCTTTAACCCGATTTACGGGCAGGGGGTGACTAGCGCGATGCTCCACGCCTCGTGCCTCTCGGCCTACCTGCGCTCAGAGGTCCCTCTCGATGAGCCGGCCTGGGGCTACTTCCGCCGGGTGCAGGTCATTGTGGACGCAGCGTGGGAGCTGTCCACGCTGATGGACCTTGCTCTCCCTCATGTTGACGGCCCGTACCCTCGGGGTTACCGGTTCGCCAGCTGGTACAGCGAGAAGCTCAACAGAGCAACCGTCAGCGACCCCAACCTGCACCGGCTGTTCCTGCAAGTCGCCCACATGCGCAAGCACCCACGAGTGCTCAGCCACCCCAAGACCATGCTGGCCGTGTCCCGCGCGCTGTTCATCGCCCGCCAGTTCACGCCCGCTGTGACCGTGTGAGCTGCGGTGTGGCTACCCGTCACCGAGCGGGCAGCCACACCGGCTGCGGATAGCCTGCGGTGGCTTTACCGGACCGCTGCCCATCCCTTCCGCCTGACCTGGAATCTGAGGGTGTCCATTTTAGGCCGGTCCGTTCGAGCCGGGTAGGCGGGACCGGCCGACGGTGTGAAAACCGTTGCCGGGCGCCTGAGCGGCTGCAGTCGCCAGGCGCACCACTGGTGCATGGAGAGCCCGCGCCACGCGTACCAGGCGCTCTCGTTCCCTGGTCGGCTCCACGGGAGGCAGCAGCTGTACGAGAGGTGTCTGTCGTGGGGACTCGTTGCGTTGTTTGCGGCTGACCGCGTCTAGCACCATGGCGGCCGTTGCCGTAGCGTCGGACTCCTCCTCGGACAGCCCCTGCTTGCGTGCGGCCGCGCGGACACGCTCGGCGGTTTCGGGGACCATCCATGGGCGCAGGTTTACCAAAGCGTCCAGTATTTCGATGACGCGCCGGAACAGGTGGAATCGCACCCCGAAAAGAGCCGCCCCGGGCTGTGCCAAGTGATCGGCGTTCTCGGGCACGACCAAGTCCCATAGCGGGCGCAGAGCCCGCAGGTCACTGCGTTCGCGTGCCCAGGTTCCGAAGACTGTTCCAAGGTAGCCGACTTGGTTGAAGAGTGCGCCGAAGGAGCCGATCAGCGGGCTCGCTGTGTCGAGGATGTCCAGTTCATGGTGTCCTGCGGCTGCGGCCAGAAAACCGACTGCCTTGGGCACGAAGGACAGCCCGATGAACATGTTCCCGATGCTCAGCCACCGCAGGCCTCGGACGGTCTCAACGCTGGGGGAGGCGTTGGTAACGAGAAAGTCCGCGCACTTCCAGCACTCACGTGCCGAGTCCCACTGCGCGAACAGGCACCCGCAGGCATAGAGGCACAAGAACGCCAAGATTCCCGGGATGTCAGCACATTCGACGTCGAACGACCATGGTGAAGGCGAGGCCGGTCCGGTAGAGGCATGAAAGAAGAACACCGTCATACCGACAGCGTTCAGCGCATAGAAAAACCCGAGGGTCCGGATCCTGCCGGATAGCCGCGAGACAGCGATCGCACCATTGTCCCGGCCCCACATGAGCACCAGGATGTGGTGGAGAGCAGCGAATCCGAAAATGCTCAGGTAGGCGATAAAGCTACCCAGGGCCGGGATACCCGACATCGCACCCAGCGCATGCCACACAACGGGCGACATTGCCGCGAAAGCTACAGTTCCTGCGAACGAAGATAGGGTGATGACCAGCAGGTAATCCTTGAACCCCCTCAAGAGTTCCAGGAGTTTACCAACCCCGATAACCCCGCAAACAAGCGAGATCGGGAGGTATATCACGTCAAGGATTGTTTCAGACACCCGTTCTCCGGTGAGCCAATGACGAGGTGATCCGGGTGACGGCATGCTCTTGAGGTGACAGCATGAGCAGATCGGCGAGATGCGTCGCCGCGATCTCTGCCTCACGCTCCTGCTGGTCTGCGTAGTGGTTGTCGTGAAGGCTCCGCTTCATGACCATAGCCTGCGCTGTATCACCGACTTCTGGAAACCACGACCGAGCCGTGCGTCTGTCGAGCAGGCCCTCCTCGGAAGGCTGGTGTCCGAGCCACAAGTGAGCAGCCTCATGGCAGCCAATCAGTGCCTGCAGCAGAACCGGCACGCTGTCGTCGATGACGATGAGGTCGGCACTCGCCCCCCGCACGCGGACGCAGATTCCGGTACAGCCAGGCGGCAGCGGTTCGTAGGCGATGACGATGTCCCTGTCCCTCGCTGCCGCGACCGCATCGACCACGTCCTGCAGCGTCGGGAGCTCGGGCAGGCACAACTCGTCGCGGATACGACGCGCGATCCTGCGTCGCTCCCGTCTGATCCCCACGACGCCCTCTTCCCTTCAGCGGCCAGCCGGATTTCAGCTCAAGGATTCTAGTGTGATGCGCCAGAAATCAGAGGCGTAAGTGGCTAGGGAGTCTTGGTGTCGGGCGGGGCGATCTTCGCGAGGTAGTCCGCGAGCGAGTTGAGGATCTCGTCGGCGGTCTTGGTCCAGGTGAAGGGCCGTGGGTTCTCGTTCCACGTCTCGATCCATGCCCTGATGTCGTCTTCCAGGGCCTTCACAGAGCGGTGGACACCGCGGCGGATGAGTTTGTCGGTCAGCAGGCCGAACCACCGCTCCACTTGGTTGAGCCAGGAGGAACCGGTGGGGGTGAAGTGCACGTGGAAGCGGGGATGCCGGCCCAGCCACGTCCTGATCTCGGGGGTGTTGTGGGTGGCGTAGTTGTCGCATACCAGGTGCACATCGAGTTCGCGCGGCACTGCCTTGTCGATCGTGACCAGGAACTTCTTGAACTCGATGGCCCGGTGACGGCGGTGGAGTTCCGATATGACGGTGCCGTCGGCGATGTTGAAGGCGGCGAACAGGCTGGTGATGCCGTGCCGGAAGTAGTCGTGGGTACGCCGCTCGGGCATCCCCGGCATCATCGGCAGGACCGGCTGGGAACGGTCCAGAGCCTGGATCTGGCTCTTCTCGTCCACGCACAGCACTACCGCCTTCTCGGGCGGGTGGTGGTACAGGCCGACGACGTCGACGACCTTGGCGACGAACTGCGGGTCGGTGGAGAGCTTGAAGGTGTCCTGCAAGTGTGGCTTGAGATCGAACCGCTTCCAGATCCGCCCGACCGTCGACTTCGACAGGCCCGAGTGCTTCGCCATGGAGGCCCGCGACCAGTGCGTGTCCCGGCCGGGCGTGGACTCCAGCGTCGCCACGAGGACGTCCTCGACCTGGTCCAGCAGGATCGACGGCGGACGGCCCACGCGCGGCTCGTCCGCCAGTCCGTCCAGACGGCGGGCGATGAAGCGGGACCGCCAGCGGTTCACCGTCGCATGGGCAATGCCCAGCTCGGCGGCGACCTGCTTGTTCGTCCCGCCTTCCGCGCACCGCAGCACGATCTTCGCGCGCAGAGCGAGGTACTGCGCGGTCTTCGCCCGCCTCGCCCAGCGCGTCAGCTGGACATGCTCCTCGTCGGTCAGGACCAGTCCCGCCTTGCGCCGGCCCGGCCGCGGCGCGTCCGTCAGAGCATCCATCCGCCGCTCAGCGAACCGTGTTCGCCACTTGCGGACCGTGTCCGCCGTCACGCCGAGCTTCGCCGCCACACGCACGGTCGGCAGCCCCTCGGCGCAGGCCAGGACAATCCGCGCCCGTTCCGCCAGACGCGCCCCTGCCGCCCCGTCGGCCCACCGCGTCAGCTCCGTGAACTCCTCAGCGGACAACACAATTTCAACAGCACGAGGCCCTGGTGACATGAGAAAACCCTAGCCACTTACGCCTCTGATTTCTGGCGCATCACACTAGAGGCGTGTGATGGCGCCACTACGCACCCCCGCCCGCGTCACACGCGAGCCTGGCGGCCATCGCTCGAGGAACACGAGGCACAGACTGAACGACCCTGTCGAGGCCCCTGCTTGGGACAGGACAGGGCACCCGCCAGGTGGATGCTGCTGCACGTGTTGGCCTTCCCCGGTGCGCGCAGCGACGGACACCCACGGTCAGTCCGTCACGCTTCGTTGCCGAACGATAGCTGGGGGCGTCATGAATCTGTCAAGAGTGGATCACGAGCTCATGCCGTCGCTGGTCGCGAACCAACACCAGATGTCCATGGCGTCGCAACGGCGTCATCAGCCAGTCCTGTGCACGGCCGCGAGCTCACCCGCTGGGCCGCACCGGCTCGACCTCGAGAAAGCGCAGCCCACGAGGCCCCCGATAGAGCAAGGAGTCCCACCCCGCCCGCCGCAGGGCCTCAGCGCACGCGGCCAGCCGCTCTCCTTCCTCCCGAGCGGTGCCGCTGCCGCGCGGACCGAGCCAGTAGACGCGGATCCGGCCCGGCTCGTCGGCAGCACGGACGCAGAATCCGGTGACGGTCCGCTGCCCGGCCTCGTCGACCGCGGAGGGCGGGATGCCCTCGGCCCCCTCCAGGACGAGGGAGACGGCCTGCACCATCTGCGCCCGCTCCCACGGCGCAAGTACCTCCGGCGGCAGGGCCAGCCGGGCCGTTGACGAACGTACGGGCGAGCATCATGCCGGCATACGCCGCGCGTACCTCGGTATCACGCGCATGCGCCTCAGCCGGCGACGCGGGGGCCAGCGCGTCGCCGGTCGCGGCGACGAAGCCTCCTTCGTGGACAGTCATCTGCGCTCCGTCGGTTGTGCGGCCGCCGCGGGTTCATCCGCTCCCCGCCTTCCCGTCATTCTCCTGCCGGTGTGAAGCTGTGGCACCAGCTCGAGCGTCCAGAGCTCCACTGCCATGCGGACACCCTCATCAGGCAGCGCGGGGGCGTCAAGGGCACAGGCGCCCCTGGTGACGGCACTCTGGCCTCTCCTCACCTACAGCCGGGCCACGGCCAGGGGGCCGGCCCCTCAGGCGTGGACCGGGCGGCCGGAGGAGCTGGTCGGCTACTTGAGCTTCAGCTTGGCCAGGGCGGTGGTCCAGTCGGTGGCGATCGCCTGCTGGGCGTCTCGGAGCTGGGCCTTGCCCGAGCACACCACGGTGTGCAGCTGCGATTCGACAGCGTCCTTCGGGTTGTTCGGCCCGGCGCCAGCCTTGTGGCCCGGCGACGGCGGCTCGACCCACAGGTTGCGCGCGTCGTTCGGGTCGCCGCCGAGCTCCAGGCTCACCAGATGGTCGTACTCCGCATCATGAAGGTCACCGGTGTAGCCGTACGCCCGCGCGCTGGCGGCCTTCTCCGGCGCCGTGATGCTGACCGGCGGGCGGATGCCCTTGGTGTACCCGGTCGGGCGGCAGATCGTCTGCTTCAAGGTCGCCTGCGTGACGTCCGGATTTAGGGCTCCCGGGGTGCAACGAGGGTCCGGCAACGGCTGCTTGTCCGGGGTGTAGCGGTAGTGGCAGGAACCGGCCGAGGCTTGCTGCTGCACCGCGTACTTCTTCTGCGGCCCCGGGCCCGCTGGGATGGAGCCAGCGGCAGCGTCGCCAGCGTCCGGGCCGCGTAGCCCCTGCGCCGGGCTGGCGGTGTTCTTGGCATCTTGCGATGACCGGCCGGAGCAGCCGGCCAGGGACAGCACGATCAGTGCCGCGGCCACGGCCGCCTGCGCTTGACGAGCTTTCACAGGGCCCCCGTAGTGTGCGTAGTGGAGTGCCGAAGGTATCTCCACTGCCCTGCTGCCTTCCCCTGCGGCCGCCGCGTTCTACCGGGCCTTGGCCGCACCTTTGAAAAGGCTTGAGACTGCCACCGTTTGAGGTTCGACCAGGGGTTCCTCTTGATCCCGTGGGGTCCTGCCCAGGAGCCGATACCCCTCCGTCCATTCGTACGGCTGCGGATGCGGCACATGGCGGATGAGCCCGAGCGGACCGTCTGCGGTTGATCTTGCGGTCATGGCAGCATGGATTGTCTATCCGGTCACGCTGACGCTCGCCCCGCCGCAGCACCTGCAGGACATCCCGGTCCGGCGCCGCGCGCAGGGAGTGCTCGTCTCGTGGCCAGCGGAGGGTCTGGCCTTCTGGCCCGCCCTGGCACGGCATTTCTAGTCACGATTCGCGGGCTCGTGCAAAAACGCCCCGCTGGGAGAAACAGTGACGGTCGAGGAGCGCGACGCCATCCTCACAGCTGCTCTCCATGCGGTGAGCAACCAGTGGGACAGCGCCGGGTACCGGTTCGCTGCGGCGCCGGGGGCGACCATGGCCACGGTGTGGCGCGGCTATCGCGCGAACGCGCTGCCCGAGGTCGCACTGCGCCTCACGCCGAAGCCCGAGCCGCTGGTCCGGCGCATCGCCGCGCTCGTCGACAGCGTCACGGACGTCGAGTGCCCCGAGACCTCGGCTGTGGCGACGATGGAGCACGAGGGCCGTACCTGGACGGTCCAGGTGTGCACGTGGCTCGGCAAGGGCGGTGCCAGCCGGGGAGATCTCATCAGCCTCGGGCAGAGCATCGCCCGGCTCCACCAGGCCTTCGCGCGCCTGGCGGGCGACCACGACTTCACCGATCGCGAGCTGTCCTTCGAGCGCGCTCCCGTCGACCCATCCGACTTCGGACGCCCCTCGTGGCACGTGGCACGCCGCCTGTGGCGCGACCGCGTGGACCTGCTCCTGCAGAGCAACTCGACGCTGCCCCGGCAGCCCATCCACGGTGACATGCACTGGGGCAACGTCGTCACCAGTTCCGACGGCGGCTTCGGCTTCATCGACTTCGACAAGATCATGAACGCCCCGCCGGTGTTCGACCTGGCGAAGCTGCTGACTACGGGGTGCTTCCATATCCACGGCAACGAACCGGTCGCCCGGTTCGACAAGGGCCGCGCGGCCGACCTCCTGCACGGCTACCAGCAGGTCCGCCGCCTGAGCGCCATCGAGACCGCTGCCCTGGAGGGTTTCGCGCTGCTCCTCAACGAGGAGACCGCCCGTCTGGGCATCATCTACGGCAACCCTGACTACACCCACCAGGCGGCTGTGGTGGGCTCGTGGTGGGTCAGCCGTCGCGGGCAGACCACCGACCCACTCGGGCTGCGGGCTTCCACGGGCCCCGCCAGGCACAAGGCCGAGCAACTCGACCTGTTCCGTTCCTCCTGCCCTGTACCTAGGGATTTCCAACCGTGATCTTCGCTTGAGCGGCCAGGGCCGCGCGGAGGTTCCGAGCTGATCCCGTGGCTGTGGCGATGGCTACGGCCCGGGACGCCAAGGCCTCGGCTTCGTCTCGATGGCCGCCCGCTGCGTAGATGCGGGCGCTGACGGTGAGGATCTCGGCGGATCCGCGGACGCTGGAGCTCGGCCAGGTGGCGCGAGCTTCGTCCAGTGCGCTTCGGCCTGTGTCCAGACAGGACGGTGTGGCGCGGCCGAGCTGGCTCATGGCGTGACCCGTCCACTTTCCGATCTCTGCCTCGTCGAGGTACCCGATGTAGGGGGGCTTCTCTCCATCGTCGGCGCGTGAGAGGAGGTTCCACGCGGTGCTGAGGTCGGCTTGTGACGCACGGACGTGGCCGAGGCCGGCGTGGTGGTGGGCCCGGACTGCGTGCAGCCAGGACCGGACAGCAGGGTGCGCCTTGGTGGCGGCCAGTTCCAGGGCGCCGTCCGAGAGGTTGAGGGCGCGGCGGTGGTGTCCGAGTCCGAAGAGGACACGGCTCATCTGGCCGATCAGGTTGGCGGCGGAGGACAGGTCGCCGGACTGGTGGGCGTAGCTGGCGGCGTCGCGGTAGTGCGTGGCGGCGGCTGCGGGCATGCCGAGGTCCCAGGAGAGGAAGCCGACGAATCCTCCGGTGTCGGAGGCTAGGCCGGCGATCGCCTTCCGTTCGTCCAGATTGCGGGCGGTGGCGTGCCAGGTGAGCACTTGCTGGTGGTGGGTGACGGCTTGGGCGTAGACGGAGGATGCTCCGCGGAGGTTGTCCAGGCGGCCGTGTGCGGCGCGCAGGGCCCGGTGGGCGTCCATCAGTTCCCGGCTGTTGGCGCTCGCGGTCCCGATGCCGAGGTTCGCGACCATGGTGGCGCTGAGGGCACCGGCGCTGTTCTTGCAGAAGTCCCTTCGCAGCACGTCATCCCATTCCCGCAGGAGGACAGCGACGCCGTCGTGGGGCGTGGTTGTCTCCTCGCTCAGGCGTTGTTGGTGGGCGTGGGCCAGCAGCACCAGTTTGCCGTCGGCACCGAGGGCGTTGTCCAGGCCTTGGGCGATCTGGGGTGTGGGAGCGCGGCGTTCGTGCTCGAGGTCCCAGATAGTGCTTTTGCTGCAGTTTGCTCGACGGGCGAGTTCGCGCAGTGTCATCTCGCCTCGGAGTTGGCGCAGTTGGGTGGCGAAGGTGTGTTCGCCGGTTTCCGGCATCGTTTCCTCCGGGCGATGTGATCGTGCCGTGTCCGCATGGGTGCGCGGACAGCGCGGGCCGTGACACATTCCGGTGACCTGCGCCTTCGTAGGAGTTCGGGTTCCAGCGAGCGGGAGCGCAGCTGCGGACAAGTGCAGACAGCGCGTGCCTGGTCATGGCGGTGGTGGGGGTCCACGATGGTCGGCACGGGGCAAGAGCGTAGGAAGCCCTCGGCACGTGGCCAATACGTCAGTGAACGTGCTTTCCGGCCGCGCGCAGTCCTGATGAGGCACACCGGGGTCTGGCGGTGCTGCGCGTCGTTGCGGGGAACTTCCCCGGGCGTTCGATGCTCGTGTGTTCCAGCGTCCACGTGGTGACACCTGCGTGGTCGAGGTCCGAGGAGAAAGGACCTGTGATGGACGAGTCCTTCATACCGATGCCAGTCCCGGCCGCCGTCGCGGAACTGGTGCGACAGATCTGGGAGAAGGCGCTGGGCGCAGCGCCGGGGCCGGGCGCGGACTTCTTCGCGTGCGGCGGCGACTCGCTCGCTGCGCTAGCGGTGAGCACCGAGGTGGCCCAGGCAACCAGGCTGGTGGTCCCGCTGGACTGGCTGTACGCGCACCCCTGTCTGGACGATGCCGTCGCCGCGTTGGTCTCGGCGCCGGCCGCCGGGAGGACTCCCGTCAGTGTGCAACCGCGGTCGGGGGAGCATCCGCTGTCCTTCCAGCAGGAGGGACTGCTGCGGGTGATCGGCCATGTCGGCGGGGCCCACCGCTACCAGGGCGCCTACGCGGTGATCCTCCCGAGCAGCGTGGACACCGGGCGGCTGCGCGACGCGGTGGGAGCTCTCGATTCGCGGCACCCCATGCTCAGCGCCCGCATCGTCCAGGGTCATGACGGCAGCGCGCAGGTCGCCTCCGGTACTGGTCCTGTCCTCCAGCAGACTGCCGTGTCCGCACAGTTGGCGGCGCAGGCCGTGGATGACTGGGCAGCCGACGCGATCTCCCTGGACGGCCCGCTCGTGCGCATGGGCCTGATCGGGCCGGCCGACGAGCGCCGGCTGGTCCTGGCCGCACATCAGATGGTCATGGACCCCTGGTCCTGGGGACTGCTGCTCCGCGACATCGCCGCCCTCTACGCAGACGCGGGTGTCGGGGGCGGGCCGCGGCTGGCGTACACGGACTACAGCCGCTGGCAGCGCGAGCATCTGGTCGGCCCCCGCTTCGAGGAGCATCTGCGGTTCTGGCGCCAGTTGGTGGCCGAATACCGGGCCGAAGGCGTTCCGCTCCCCGTCATGCCGCAGCCCCTACCGGCAGCCGGGCCGGCCGCCCGGCTGCCGGTGGAGGTTCCCGGCCCCGTGGCGGAGGCGTTGCGCGCGGTGGCGAAGTCAGTGGAGGCGTCTGTGTTCGAGGTGTTGCTGGCGCTGTTCCATCTGGCGGTCGGCCGGTGGGCGGGCGTCGACGACGTTTTGGTCGGCAGCGCCACGGCCAACAGGACGCTCCCTGGCCTGGAGGAGGTGGTGGGCTTCTTCGTCAACGGCCGCTTCACCCGCTCCCGCCTGGACGAGGCGACCAGCGCATTCGAGCTGGTCGAGCAGGTCCGGGCGGCCTGGCGGTCGGTCGATGCCCACCGCGAGCTGCACCTGGAGAAGACGCTCTTCGACCTCGGGGTGCCGGATGCGGTGAACGTGAAGTTCTCCCTCAACACCATCCCCACGCTGACAGACCTGCCGTACGTGGAAGGGGTTCGGCTGCGTGCCGCCCCGGTGGCGCCGGTGCCCAGTGCCCGGCGGCACGTGAGCGTGGGACTGTCCCCGGCCGGCCGGGGACTGGCCGGGGCACTGACCTACCGCACCGATCTGCTCCAGAAAAACGAGGCCTCCGCCTTGATCGAAGGGTTCGGGCAGGTGCTGCAGAACGCTGCCGCGGACCCCGCTGCACGAATCCGGCTCGCCGATTGAAGACTGCCCCGCCCTGACGGCCAGCGCTCCCCGGAGGGGCGCCGGGCTGTTCGGGGATCGTGGGAGGAAGGACGCGATGATGAAGGCTGTGGTCCTGGCCGGCGGGCGTGGCAGTCGTCTGCGGCGGCTGACGCCCGTTCTGCCGAAGCCCTTTGCGCCGGTGGCCAACCGGCCGGTTCTCGCCTGGGTCCTGGATCACCTGGACACCGCAGACGTGGACGGGATCGGCGTGATCGTCCCCGCTGCCGAGCTCGACTTGTTTGAGCAAGGGTTCGGGCAGCGGACGGCCGCTGGTACGCCGATTCGGTGGCTTGCCGAACATGCCCCGGCGGGTACAGGCGGGGCGCTGCGCCTGCAGGCGGCGTTCTTCGACGGGGACCCGGCGCTCGTCGTCCCGGCCGACATCATTTCCTCCGTCCGCCTGACTGCTCTGCTCGAGCATCATCGGTGCCACCGTCCGGCGGTGACCGTGGCGGCTGCGCTGCGGCGGGCCGCGCAGTGGGGCGGCGATGTGCTCCTGCCCGACCCGCAGCGGCCCGGGCATGCGGCGGCGTATGCGTTCAAGCCCTGTGGCGCATCGGGGGTGTGCGCGGGATCGACGGGGGCGTGGGTGGTCGACCCGGCCGTGCTGGAGAGCATTCCCGACGAGGGTATGACCGACTTCTCCAGTGACGTCCTTCCGCGTCTTCCCGCTCCGGGGCGGCCGCTCGGCTTGTTCGATACCGGCCCGGTTTATCTGCGGGACATCGGAATCGGGCACAAGCTCCTGACGGCCAACCAGGAGGCCGCGCTCGGGCAGACGCCGGTGGCCGCCTCGCCGGTGCCCGGGCCCGCGCCTGTGATCGAAGACGGCGCCTGTATCGGGGCGCAGGTGCTGATCGGGCCGGGCGCCCGGATCGGGGCCGATGCCCGGGTCACGGGGGTGTGCGTCATCGGCGCGGACGCCGAGGTGGGCGGCGGTGCCGAGGTGGAGGGAGCGCTGCTCCTGCCCGGCGCCGAGGTCCCCCGCGGGGCCCGGGTGGGTGAGGAGATCATCGGTGATCCGGGGCGGGCACTTGAGGTGTTGCTGAAGTACGCGCCGTACGGGGCCCGGTCGTGAGCGGCAGCGAGGTGCTGTCCGGGCGTTGCTGGCCGGGCGTGCCGGAGCAGATCGCCTGCTGGAGCTCGGCCACCCCCGACGCTCCGGCCGTGGTCCAGGGGGAGCGCACGTGGAGCTACCGGCAACTGGCCGATTCTGTGGGGGCTTTGACCACCGAGTTGGAGCGCGCGGGCCTGGGGGCGGGTCAGGTGGTGGCCGTGACCGGGCCGCGCGACTTCCGGTTGGTTGCTGCCTGGGTGGCGGTGCTGGCCCGGCGGTGCGTGCTCTTCCCCGTCGACCCTGCCCTGCCTCTGGCCTTCCGGCAGCAGGTGCTCGGCCGCGCCGGCGCGGCCGTCGTCCTGGCCCTCGACGACATGTCGGCCGCCGGGTACCCGGCGGTGCCGTGCCTGCGGGTTCCCCGCGGAGGTCTGCCCGACGGTGCCGGCAGGGGTGTGCGGATGTCGCCGCCGGGGGCGGAGGAGCCGGGGTATGTCTTCTTCACTTCGGGCAGCACCGGGGTGCCGAAGGCGGTCCTGGGCCGGCACCGCAGCCTCGCTCATTTCCTGTCCTGGATGCGCTCCGCCCTGGCGGTTGGTCCCGGCGACCGGATGCCGCACCTGGCGAGTCCCGGCTTCGACGTGAGCCTGCGCGAGGTGTTCCTGCCGCTGGTCTCGGGCGCCACCTTGTGTCTGCCGCCACCGGGCAGCCTGCCGCCGGCCCGGGTGCTGCCGTGGCTGCAGGCGAACCGCGTGACGCTGCTGCCCGTGGTGCCGACCGTCGCCCGGGCCTGGCTCCACGCCACGCGCGAGACCGTACGGCTGGAGGGGCTGCGGACGGTGTTGTTCAGCGGTGAGCCGCTGAACAACACCCTGGTCGAGCGGTTGCGCGCGCAGCTGGACTACAGGGGGGCGGTCATCAACCTGTACGGGCCGACGGAGACCACGCTGGTGCGCTGCTGGCACACGGTCACGCACCCGGTGCCCGGTATCCAGCCGCTGGGCCGGGCGATCCCCGGCAGCCAGGTGTGGGTCGAACAAGCACCCGGTGCCCCAGCGCCCGTCGGCGAGGTCGGGGAGATCGTGCTGCGGACCGTGTACGGCACCAGTGGCTACCTCGGCGCCACCCCGTCGGAGGCCGCGCGCTTCTCCTTCGGGCCGGGCGGTGAGGTGGTCTACCGCACGGGAGACCTCGGCCGGATGGACGCCGGCGGACTGCTGCACTTCCTCGGGCGCACGGACGACCAGGTCAAGATCTACGGGGTGCGCCTGCACCTGCGGGCCGTCGAAGCGGTGCTGGAGGCCCAAGTGGGCATCGACCAGGCCGCCGTGACCGCCGAGCAGGGCCGCGACGGCGACCCGCCCCGTCTGACCGCCCGCCTGGTCCTCGCCCCCGGCCGCGCCGAGGTCCCCCGTGGTCTGCGCCGCGCTCTGCTCGACCATCTCCCCGCCGCCGCCGTTCCCGCGCACCTGATCGCGGTCAGCGCGCTGCCGCAGACGGCCACCAGCGGCAAGCTCGACCGCTCCCGCCTGGCCAACAAGCCTTTCCCGCCCAGTTCCTGACCGTGACATCCCCGATCGAAGGGAGTCCCCACCATGACCACCACCCCTGCCCGCGCGCTCAGCCGGCGAGAGCTGGAGACGATCGCGAGGGGTCTGCGGGCCTTCGTCTTCGCCGCCAACAAACAT
Source organism: Streptomyces luteireticuli (assembly GCF_041519305.1). NCBI lineage: Bacteria > Bacillati > Actinomycetota > Actinomycetes > Kitasatosporales > Streptomycetaceae > Streptomyces > Streptomyces luteireticuli. Next base: position 123,717 of record NZ_CP167929.1, on the reverse strand, counting down.
CCTGGCGGCGCCTCTTCGGCCGTGGAGGCGATCACGGCCCTGTACTTCTCCGGCGCCACCACCCTGGGCGGCGGGGACAGCTTCGGGCAGGACCGGCTGATCTACTCCAAGGGCCACGCCGCCGCCCCCTGGTACGGCGCCCTGTGGATGCTGGGCGCGATCCCCGTCGGCTCCTGGCAGGAAGTGGCCGGCTTCGGGCAGATCGGGCACCGGGTGCCGCGGATGCCCGTGCGCGGGGCAGCACCCGGCATGGAGATGTCGAGCGGCGCGCTGGGACAAGGCCTGTCTTTCGGCGCCGGGATGGCGCTGGCCGACCGCCGCCTGGGCCGTAGGGCGTGCACGTTCGTGATGCTGGGCGACGGCGAGTGCACCGAAGGGCAGGTGTGGGAGGCGGCGATGACCGCCGCCCGCCTGGGCCTGCGCAATCTGGTGGCGCTGGTGGATGCCAACGGCTCGGGCAGCGTGATCGAACTGCCCCGCCAGCAGTGGGCATCGCGCTGGCGCGGCTTCGGATGGCACACCGTGGACGTCGACGGGCACGACATCACCGCCGTCGCCGAGCACCTGCGTGCCCGGCGCGACGGGCCGACCGCGATCATCTTGCACACCGTCAAGGGCCGGGGCCTGGCCGCGCAGGTGGAAGGCAGCAACACCCTCAGCGCCGACGTCGCCGTCGAATACCTCCCCGAGTGGGACACCGGGGCACTGATCGAGGACGCCCTGGCCGTCATCGACCGGCACCACCCCCACGCCCGCCCGCGTCGCCGCGGAACCGCCAGCGCCCCGGGCGCGCCGGTGCCCCGGAGGCTGGAGCGGGGCGGGCTGCTGGCGCGGGTGCGCGGGCACGCGGTGGGGGAGTCGGTCGTGGCCAAGAAGGCGCTCGGCGGTGAACTGGCCGAGGAGCTGTCCGGTCTGCCGCTGCTGTGGATGGCCCCCGACGCCATCCGCAACTCCGGCCTGCTGCAGCGGATGAACGCGGTGGGCTCCTGGCGGTGGGATGCCGCGGACGCCGACGTGCTGCAGTGCGCGATCGCCGAGCAGGACGCCGCCTCCCTGGCGGCCGGCGCCGCGGCCGGCGGGCTGCTGCCGGTGCTGTTTTCCATGGAGGGCTTCTACTGGCGCATGCTCGACCAGATCCGCGAGTCGATCGCCTACCCGGGCCTGCCCGTTGTGCTGGTGGGCACCTCCGGCGGGCTCGCCGATCCGCTCGGCCCGATGGTGCAGTCCGACGGCTGCCTGAGCGCCCTGCGCGCCATCGGCGGCCTGGAGATCTTCGAGGCCGCCGACATCAACACCGCCAAAGTCCTGGCCATCGAGGCGCTGTGCAGCGGCCGTGCGGCGTACCTGCGGCTGCCGCACGAAGCCGCCCCTGTCCGCCACGCCCTCACCGACCTGGCCACCCGGCCGCTGCACGACGGCGCGTGGATCCTGGCCGACACCGACGACCCGGAGCTGGTCATCCTCACCGCGGGTGCGCTGCGCGAGCGCGCCTGTGAAGCCGTCGGCCGACTGCGCGCAGCAGGCCGGCGCGCCCGGGTGGTCGAGGTCTTCAGTCCCACCCGCTTCGCCGCGCTGCCGGCCGAGCGCCGCGCCGCGTTCATCCCGCCCGGCGCGCGCGCGGCCAGCATCCACAACGCCCCCACCCAGGTCCTGGGCGCGCTGCTTCCCCGAGATGCGGTGTGTCTTGGCGTCGACGGCTACGGGATGGCCGGGTGGCCGCAGGACGCGCTGTACGAGGTGGCCGGTCTGACCACCGACGCCCTCGTCGAGCGGATCACCAAGGAGTACGCGTGAATGCCTCCGGCCTTATCGTCCGCGATGCGATCGAGGGCGGCTTCACCGTGACCGCCCGCCGCACCGACACCTACCGCATCCACATCGGTGAGCAGCTGACCACGCAACTGCCCGGCCTGCTCGGTGAACTCGTCCAGCAGCTCGGCTCGCCCGGCCTGCTGCTGCTGGTCGACACCGGTGCCGCCGAGCACCACCTCGGCGCCGTCACCGCGGCCGCCACCGGCACGGGGCTGCCCTTCCAGGTGATGGCGATCCCGGCCGGGGAGAGCAGCAAGTCCCCCGCCCGCTTACGAGAGGTGATCCGCTTCCTGGCCCAGCACGGCGCGGCGCGGCGGACGCTGCTGCTCGGCGTGGGGGGCGGCATGGTCTGCGACCTGGTCACCGCCGCGGCCGCGCTCTACATGCGCGGCGTCCCCTACGCGCTGCTGCCCACCACCGTCCTGGCCCAGGTGGACGCCGCGGTCGGCGGCAAGGGCGGCGTCGACCTCGGACTCGCGAAGAACCTGCTGGGCGCCTTCCACCAGCCGGCCGCGGTCTTCATCGACCCCGCGCTCACCCGGACGCTGTCCGCGCGGCAGGTCCGCAACGGACTCGCCGAGGTCATCAAGGTCGCCCTCATCACCGATCCAGCCCTCTTCACCGTCCTGGAGGACGGTGCCGGCCGCCTGCCCACCGTCGAGCAGCTCACCGCGATCACCGCATCCGCCATCGCTGCGAAACTGCGCCTGCTCGCCCCGGACCCGTACGAACAGGGGGATCTGCGGCGGCTGTTGAACCTCGGGCACTGCATCGGCCACCCCTACGAGTCCGCGACCGGCTACCGGGTCCTGCACGGCGAAGCCGTCGCCGCCGGCACCGCGGCCGCCGCCCAGCATGCGTACCTCACCGGCCGCACCACCCGCTCCGCCCTGCAGCGCATCCTCGATCTGCTGACCGCCTACCAGCTGCCCACCGTCATCCCCGAAATGCTGCGGGACGCGGTCTGGGACCAGATGGCCACCGTGCGCCGGATCCGCGGCGGCCCGCTCCATCTCGTCGTCCCGCACCAGCCTGGCCACTGCACCATCACCGACGACATCGACCGGCCCTCCTTCGACAAAGCCCTCTCCGACCTGGCGGCCCGGCCATGACCGGCCGGCCCTGGATCCTGATCGAAGGCGGCGGCAGCCGCACCTGGGCAACCACCCACCCCGCCACTAGCCCCGCTGCCGCCGGCCCCTCCACCAACCCCCGCTCCGTCGGCGAGGACCACGCCTCCTCCACCCTGACCGAGCTCCTGCACGTCCTGCGCATCGACCGCGCCATCGGCCCGTGCGGCATCATCGCGGCCCACGGCGCCGCTTCCACCACCCGTACCGCCGCCCACTTCGCCGCGCTCATCCGCCGCGCCGCGACCGCGGCCGGACTGCCGACGGCTCCCGTGTTCGTCACGAACGACATCACCCCTCTGCTGCTGGACGACGACGGGCCGGTGTGCGCGGTCATCGCCGGGACCGGGACCGGATTCGCCGCCCGCAACGGCCATCAGTGGGCACGCGCCTCGGGCCTGGAGTGGCTCCTGTCCGACGAGGGAGGAGCTCACGACCTGGCAACCGCCGGGCTCCGCGCAGCCGTACAGGCACTCGACGGCCGGGGCCCGGCCACCGCCCTCACCACCGCAGCCCGCCGCTGGTGCCCCACCACCCCCAGCCACGGCCTGAGCGAGGACCTGTTCACCACCGTCTACGACGCCCCAGACCCCAAGCCATTCGTGGCGTCATTCGCCCAGCACGTCCTGGAAGCCGCCGCCGACGGCGACGCCCTCGCCGCACAGCTGGTCCAAGGCTCCGCCCGCGAACTCCTCACCGGGGCACGGGCCGTGTGCCGCGCGACCGGGACCACCGCACACAGCTACACGCTTGTCCTGTCCGGCTCGCTGCTCACCGCGACCCCCACCCTGCGCACGCACTTCCTCGACCTTCTCCACCAGCATCTCCCCCCGGGCGCCGTCCGCCAGCACACCGCCGACGATCACGCCGCGGCCCTGCTGCGGCTGCGCGCCATCTGGCAGGACCCCCACAAGCTCAAGGCGCTGACCCGAGCCCTGCCCGCACACGCCGACCCGCCGCCCCGTACCGAAGCCGCCCGGCCGCCGAGCACCGCGACGGGGACGCCATGAACTCCCCGGAGCCCACGCCAGCACCGGCCAACGGCGCCGACCTGGCCCTCGCCGACGCCCTGGACGCAGCGCTGGCCACCTGCCGCCAGCAGATCGACCACTTCCTGCGCCACCCGGCCACGCCCTGGACCAAGCGCAACATCCACGGCGGCCGCGAACCGGTCACCGCCCTCGACATCCGCTTGCAGGACACCCTCACCACAGCCCTCGGCCGCGACTGGCCCGGCCTGCCCGTGATCGCTGAAGAAGGCACGACAACCCTGCACGCCGTGCCGGACCACTGCCTCCTCGTCGACCCGCTGGACGGCACCGCACCCCTGCTGGACGGCAGCCCCTTCTACGCGATCGCCATCTGCCTCATCCACGCCGGCCGCCCCGTCCAGGGCCTCATCGACCTGCCCGCCTACGACCTGCGCATCGCCGCCACACCCACCACGCTCACCATCACCGGCGACCCCGACCGCCTGCCCGCCTACCGGCCGGACACCGTGCTGACCAGCCCCCGCCACACCCGCCTCGCCACTCAGCTCCTGCCCCACCGCCCCATCGTCGGCGTGCCCACCGCCACCGCCAAGATGACCCTCGTCGCCCTCCGCCGCGCCCCCGCCGCCGCCTACCTCCCCGCCGGAAGCGGAGCCGCCGCCCCCTGGGACTACCCGGCCGCCGCCCTGGCCCTCCACGCCTCCGGCGCCACCGTCCACGACCACCACGGACACGACCTGGCCAGCACCCGGCCCACCCGGCTCCACGGCTGGCTCGCCACCACCACGGCGGACCCCGACCTCAACGTGCTGCTGCGCCCCGCCCACCCCTGATCTGATCCCGTGAGGAGCCCGTGATGCGCTCGATCGCCGCCACCACCGACGGCTGGCGCGGCCTGCCCGGCCCGGCCTGGGCCGAACCGCACCTGCTCGCCGCCCTTGACCACTGCGCCACCCAACAGGCCCTGGGCAACAGCGTTCTGATCGGCTACGACGGCCGGGCCGGGGCCCGCGAACTCGCCCACCTCGCCGCCGACCTGCTCACCACCCGCGGCATCACCTGCCACCTGGCCACCAGCCCGGCTCCCACCCCCGCCCTCGGCCACCTCGTCCACACCCGAACCGACCTGAGCGCCGCCGTGATCGTCACGGCCAGCCACAACCCGCCCGGCTACATCGGCATCAAACTCCGCAACCACACCGGCCACGGCATCCAGTGGCCCCAACCCTCAGAGCAGCGCTGGGTTGACCCGGGACAGCTCCCGCACCACGACCACCCGGCCATCGACGCCCTCGCCCCCTACGCCGGCAGCGTCGGCGCCGGCCTGTGCGCAGCCGCAGACCGCTTCGACGGCGACGTCCTGCTCGACGCCGCCCACGGCGCCGTCGGCGCGCTCGCCCCCCACTTGCCCGCCCTCACCGTGGTGCGGGCCCGTCCCTTGCCGTTCTTCGCCGGCCACACCCCCGACCCCGTCCCGCGCACGCACGCCAAGACCACCGCGCGTGCGCTCCTGTCCCGCGCCCGCCACCCCCACCGCACGCTCCTGGCGCTGACCGACGGCGACGGGGACCGGCTCGTCCTCTTCACCCACCGCTCCGGCTACATCGGCAGTCCCGAACAGGCAGCCGCACTCCTCCACTCAGGACTGCCGGTAGAGCGCCTCATCACCACGCTCGTCGCCCCGCGCATGGCCGTACGCGCCGCCGAGTACGCCCGGCCAGGGCTCCGTGTCACCGAGACACCGGTCGGGTTCAAGCACATCGTCGCCGCCTGGCACACCGACCCCGCTCCCGCGCTCGGTCTCGAACCCAACGGCGCCCTGGTCCACGCGAGAAACGCGAACGACTACTTCGAGCGGGACAGCCTCGCCGCCCTCGCCTTCCTCCTGCGTGCCTTCCCCACCCTCGCCGAACTGGACGACGCCGTCACCGAGGTGCGCACCCGCTACCCGCACGCCCAGCTCGTCCACACCACCCCGGTCCCGCTGCCCGACGTTCTCACCGCCCTGCCCCAGTTCCTGCCCGGCTGGAACAGCGAACTCTCCCAGGAACTGGCCATCTACGACGACGGCGCGCACGGCCGTATCGCCGTGCGCGCCTCGGGTACCGAACCCGGCACCCGCCTCTACATCGAAGCCCCGCTGCCCGTCGCCGAACAGATCACCACCGCCCTCGGAGCCGTCACCCCGTCTGCTTGAGCAACCCCGCAGCCACCAGCCCCGCCAGGGCCATATCCGCGTCGGTCAGCTGACCGCCGAGGATATGGGCCACGTACTCGTCCACCGGAAGCGTGAACGGCTCGACGAACTCCTCCGCATCCGGCTGCGCCTCGGCAACCTTGCGGCACCCGCGCGCCAGCACTGCATGGCGTACGTGCGTGGCGTACGCAGCGAGATAGGTCTGCATCACCACCTCGAGCGAACCCGCCTGATACCCGGTCTCCTCCAGCAGCTCACGCGCCGCAGCCTGCTCAACCTGCTCACCAGCCTCTACGAGGCCACCAGGGAGCTCCGCCAGCACCTTGCCCGGACCCGGCCGAAACTGCTTGACCAGCACGCCCTGGCCGTCGTCCGTCAGCGCAACCACCGCAACCGTCCGCGGACCGTTGAGAATGTCCCAGTCCGACTCCCGGCCATCAGGCTGGGCGTACGTGCGACAACTCACCTTCAAGTAGCCCGCCGGCTCTGAGCGTTCAGCCCGCAGCACCCATTCCAGCTCGCTACGCTTCTCAGTCACGATCCGCATACTAGGCGTCCCGAAGGGCGGCCGGGGGCTGCCGGCCAACATGCCTTGATCCATAGACTGTCGGATTGACGCGGGGCCTCACTGCGTCATCGGGGCCCAGCAGGTGCTGTCACCACCGTCGGCAGATCAAGGGTTACTACAGGTCACCCGGACGCCTGCGGAGCGCATCGCGCCAGGCACCGCAGACCCGCCCCGGGTTCCCTCCACCTGCCCGCCGAAGCATGTGGGCCGATTGTCCCCCGCCGCCCGTCTGCTTCTGTCCCGGAGCCCACAGCAGCCTGGAGGGTGAACGTCGGCCGATACTCGCGCCCCGTCTCAGCCCACTTGTAGAGTGCGAACTCCCTCATACGCCACTCGCGTCCTATGGAGCTGACTGTGTTAGCGCTCGTTGCTCGCACCCGGGCAGTCGGTCACGAAGAGCCTTGTCCTCAGGCTGGCGTGGGGGTGACCTGTGGCGATCAGTGATGCGGATATCTCGGGCACGCTTGCCGCCTACCTTGAGCACTACCCGGAAGAGTTCGAGCAGTTGTCCGAGCCGCTACGGCTCCTGGCTCAAGGCCGGGACTTCGCCTCCCGGCGGAGCTTCCCGATGCACGTGACCGTTGGCGCGCTCCTCGTCCGCGACGGCACCGAGATTCTGCTCATCGAACACCTCGCGTACGGGATCACCCTGCAGCCGGGCGGGCATCTCGAGCCGACCGACACCACGCTGATCGACGCTGCAGTACGCGAGTTGACGGAGGAAACCGGCATCGACTCCAGCAAGGTCTTCTCCATCTCGTCGGCTCCCGCCTATATCGAGTACGGCAGGGTGCCGGCCCGGCCGGAGAAAGATGAGCCGGAGCACTACCATCTCGACATCGGATACGCCTTCAAGACGGCCCATGCCGAGGTCGGGCGCATTCAGGAGTCCGAGGTGACCGGGGCCGGTTGGTATCCGGTGGCCCTGGCCGAGCGCCTTGTCGGGCGGCGCATCGCCCGGGCTGTCAGCGCGCCGGTGTAGATCTACCGGCCAAGGCCCTCAGTCGAACCGACGCGCGGGCACGGTGCGCAGCTGTCGCTACTCCCGCTTCGTGGCACGCCTTCCTGTCGGCCCGACTGCGGGAACCTCGGCAGCCGTTCCCTCAGCTGCGGTCGGCCGCGTTGTGGGTTCGCTCATTCGAAGGATGGTCGGCCGTCCCGGCTTCGCTTCAGCTCGAAGAAGCCATCCGTCGCGGCGACCATGACCAGCCCGTCCCAGAGCTGCCCGGCGGCCTCACCGCAAGGCGCTTTCCTGAGTACGGGTCCGAACAGAGCCGTGCTGCCGACGCGGAGAACGGGCGTCCCGACCTCGAGGCCGACTTCGTTGAACGCCTCGTTGTGCGAGTTCCTGATGAGCTGATCGAACTCTGTGCTCGTAGCGGCCGATGCCAGCGAGAGGGGAAGGCCCGTCTCGGTGAGTGCCTCGGGGATCACGGTGGGATCTTCGCGTCGCTTCTGGTTGTGGAGCCGGGTGCCGATGGCGGTGTACAGCGGGCCGAGGACGTCGCGGCCGGCGTGTTCGGCGGCTGCCGCGCAGACCCGCACTGAGCCCCATGCCTTCTCCATCAGTGCGCGGTAGTCGTCGCTGAGGCCCTTGCCTTCGCGTTGTTCGAGGTTGAGGTAGGCCAGTGACATGATTCGCCAGTCCGCTCGCACCGGCCGGACGCGCTCGACTTCCAGGATCCAGCGCGAGGTGATCCAGGCCCAGGGGCAGAGCGGGTCGAACCAGAAGGGGACCTCGTCGAGCTCCGGCTGTTGCTTGATCACCGGATCCAGCACCGTCCTCTCGGTCGGTCGTGCAGGTGGGTGTCCTGTCCGGCGGCTAGATGTCGAAGAGCCCGGTTTGGGTGGGCATGTTGAGCTTGGCCGTACGCCCCGCGATCTTCACCAGAGCCGCGAGGTCGCCGAGTCCAGCGTTCTCGTTCGCGGCGCTGATGAGCCGGAGGAGCACCTGCGCGGTGACGTCGACGTCGGCGTAGGCCCGGTGCCGGTCCGCCGGCTGCTGGATGCCGAAGTGCGCCAGCAGCGTGTCGAGTTTGTAGTTCGGGAGTCCCGGGATGAGGTGCTTGGCCAGGGGGATCGTGTCGAGGAAGTCGGTGCGGGCCAGCGTCGGGCAGTGCTCCGCCTGGTTGTGGATGACGCCTGCCTCGGTGGCCGCGTGCTGAGCCACCAGCAGGTACGGGGTGCCGGCCGTAAGTCGCCGGTCCAGCGCCCCCAGCGCCTCGGCGGGGCTGGGGGCCTGCTGGAGCTGCTCGGGGGTCAGGCCAGTCTGTGCTGTGTCCGCTGGTGTCACCGGGGCGAAAGTGGGCGGCCGGATCAGGGATTGGCTCCGGCCGGTCTCCTTCCACGCGCCTGCCTCGTAGCGGAGCGCGAGAGCGGCCACCTCGATGGGCTGGGCCGGGTAGCCCGCGGGGGTGGTCGTCTCGAAGTCGATGACCACGAACGTTGTCGCCAGGAAGTCCGGGTCCTCGGTCAAGCCGCCCATGTGTCCACCGTCCTCGTCGGTTCCGTGGGGCTGTCGGCCCGCGCCGGGAAGAGCATGCCCGAGCGCGGGTCGCCGTGGTGTGCCGTCACCGGCTGATGAGGCCGGCGACGGCCTGGGTGGCGGCCTGCAGGCCGGGCGCGTTCCAGTGGCGCTCGCCGGTCCAGGTCTCGCTCAGGGACCGGTACAGGTCCGACATCACCGGCAGGAACCCGGGCGGGAGCGGTGCGGGCTGCGGCCACTGGCTCCTGGGCACGCCCTCGGCGATCAGCCGGTTGACGGGCATCTCGAGCCCGTTGTTGACGTACCAGTCGCGGAGGACTTGCTTGCCGCAGTGCACGCCGTTGAACATCAGGCGGCTCTCGTCGGGCGTGCCGGGGCTGTCGGCGAGCACCAGGCCCGCGTCGCCGGCCACGAAGAATTCGACCTTGCCGTCGCAGTGGCTCAGCCCGAGCCCGCGTGCGCGTTCGGTCAGCACCTGGTTGACCGTGAGGGCGATGTCGCGCATTGCCTGAAACTGCTCGTCGTTCAGACCTGCGAGGCGCTGGGCCTCGGACCGGCTGATGAACCGGTTGGTGTCCTCCCGCGTCGTCGCGTACTCGACGAGCGGCTGCTCCAACGTCTCGCCGGCCGCGGGGATGCCGGTGAGCCCGACCTCGGCCGGCGTCAGGGCACCGGTGGCGAGGCGGCGGTGAACGGAGCTGCCTGGAGGGAGCTCGTTGCGGAAGAGGACCTGCACCGGAACGAGGTAGCTGCCGGCGTCCGGGGCCAGCGGGCCGGCAGCCGGGGCGGGGACGCGCGCGAGGTCGAACTCGATCCGGTTCGGGGCGAGGAACCGGCGGAAGTGGGTGCGCACTCCCGCCTCCTCCAGCAGCGTGAAGTTGAAGGCGGCCATGCGACAGGTGGCCTCGCCCTTCCCGGGGATCTGGTCGGGCATCCTGCCGTAGTGGAACACCGTGAAGTGGTCGGTGTACTCGAAGATTCCGACACCTTCCCGCGTCGCCGTGGGCGGGTCGATGACCTTGAGGTTCTTGGTCGAGTGGAGGACGGGCATCATGCTCCCCTGGTCCGACGGCTCACGCCGTCACCTGGCGGAATCTGCTGATCGTGGTGCCGTGATGTCCGGCACGGCGTCGTCCGGTGTGACCGCCGTGCTGCTCGGCGCCGGCGCCAGAACGCCCGGGAAGGAGCGTGCCGCGGGCGCTCCTTCGTCGGCGGGGGCCAGGTGGCCGTCGACCACCGTGATCACGTGCATGCCGGCTGCGCGGGCGGCGGTGACGCCGTCGGGGGCGTCGTCGACGGCGAGGCAGCCCTCCGGCGGGACGCCGAGACGCCGGGCGGCCGTGAGGAACAGGTCTGGCGCTGGCTTGCCGTGCGCGACGTCCTCCCGTGCGACGGCGGCGGCGAACTCGTGCGTCAGGCGCAGCGCGTCGATTCCGGGATGGACGAGGTGTCCGCTGGCGCCCGATGCCACGGCGCAGGGCAGACCGGCGTGCCGAGCCGCGCTCAGCAGTGCGACGACGCACGGGATCGGCTTGATGCTGTGCATGGTGGCCAGCAGGTGGGTGCGGCTGGTGCGGATGATCTCGTCGTGGGGCAGCGGCCGGCCGCCGGGCAGGGCGTTGAGCAGGTCGTGGATGGACAGGCCGACGTGGTGGCGATACCAGTTGTGGTCCAGGCCGACGTCGTACGGGTGCAGTGCTGCGCGCAGCGCCTGCTCGTGGCTGTCTGCCGTGTCGGCGAGGGTTCCGTCGAAGTCGAGGATCAGGGCCTTGATGCCGTCGGGGATCGCGGGCGCGCACTTCCTCGCCGGGGTTGGTGCCGGGCAGATCGCAGGGTGGGTGGCCTGGGTCATGCCGTCACCGGGTCCACGGGCTTGCCGCAGCACATGCACCGGGCTTCCGGGCCCTGCCATGGCTCGTACAGACAGCACAGGTTGGTGCTGGCGTCGTGGATCCACGCGCGGATCTGTTCGGCCGCCTGGTGTTCGCCGATGCGGCGTCGGTCCAGGACCCGGTAGCGGGCCGGGTCGGTGGCGGCGAGCTGTTCGTAGAGTGCGCACGCCTCGCGCATGAACGCGGCCTGCTCGCTGGTGAAGACGCAGTGGTCGCGGTGCTGCGCGCGTTCGACGGCCTTGGCGGAGTCGTCGGTGACGAGGATCGTGAGGTCCGGCAGCGGCCGGAAGGAGGCTGCCAGCGCCAGGAGTTCGAGGGCCGTGGCGAGGGCGGCGTCCGGGTCGCCGGGGTGGAGCTGCAGTGCCTGGCACACCGCCGTGGAGTCGACGCTGCGGCCCTCGATGACGGCACGCCCGCTGGACAGCGGGGGGATCACGGTGTCCAGGTCATGCCGCTTGACGGCCATCAGGAGCAGGGCCTCGGCCATCGGTGTGCCGCCGCGCAGGAACGGATCCCCTGCGCTGGCCTCGTACAGCGCGCGCAGCAGGGCTCCGCCCAGGCCCGGGCGTCCGTTCGCCCACTCGGAGAACTCGTCGAGCATCAGCGGCTTGTCGTCGAGGGGGTCGACGGCGCGGTTGGTGAGGTAGGTCTTGCCGACTCCGTTGATGCCCTCGGTGGAGATCAGCGGTCCGCGGGTGCAGGTATGACGTACCGGAGTGATCGTCATGCGACACCATCCGTTCGCGGGCGAGGACGGGAGGCCGCCGGAAGGAGTGTTCCGGTCGGGGTGGTCGGCGCGGGCTCCGGGGCGTGGGTCACGTGGTCCATGCGGCGGCCTCCCGGGCGATGACGGCGGCGTAGCGGTCGAGTTCCTTTTCGCAGTCGCGTTCGGTCAGGACGAGGGCGAGGGTGCGGTTGAGGATCTGGGCGGCACCGCGGCACGGCGTCCAGTCCGCTCTGGTGAACATGGGCCGGGTGTCGCATGGCACGAGCCTGAAGCTGCCGGTGGAGTTCGGCACTCCCTGCTGGGCGAGGTGTTCGGCGAACGCCCGGGGGTTGGGCAGGTTGATGTGCAGGAGCGGGGCGTAGTGGTTCCACGTCTCGTCCGTCGCCGGCTTCAGGAGTGTGAGGCCGCGGGCGCTGGCCAGGGCCCGGAGCAGGTAGGCGGCCTGGGCGCGGCGGCGCTCCAGCAGGGCCGGGAACCGGCGCAGGTTGGCCTGGGCGAGCGCCGCGAGTGGTTCGGCCAGGCGCCCGTTGAGCGCGATCCGTTCCTGGGGGCGGCTGCCGGGCGGGGGCGTCATCCAGTGGTTGCGGAGGGCCCGGGCGTGGGCGGCGAGAGCGGGGTCGGCGGTCAGGATGAAGCCGCCCTCACCGCTCCAGAGGATCTTGCCGTCCTTCATGCTGAAGCATCCGGCCGCGCCGCCCGCGCCGGCCGGAACGCCGGCGCGCGACGTCCCCGCGGCCTGGGCTGCGTCCTCGACGATGGTGAGCCCCCACTTGGCGGCGAAGGCCCGCAGGCTGGCAGGGTCGCCCATCCTGCCCCACAGGTGCACCGGGATGATCGCCTTGGTCCGGGCTGTGACCTTGGCGGCGGCGTCGGCGTATTCCAGGTCGAGGGTGTCGGGGTTGCTGTCGATGAACACTGGGGTGGCGCCGAGCTGGACGACCGGGGCGACGGTCATGATGACGGTAAGGGCCGGCACCAAGACCTCGTCGCCGGGTCCGACACCGACCGCGGACAACGCGGCGTGCAGCGCCATCGTGCCGGAGGACACCGCGACCGCGTGCCGGCTGGTGAACGCCTGCGTCAGGTCGTGCTCGAACCGGGCGGCGAACTCGGCACCGGCGGGGTCGGGCATGCCGGCCAGCGCGGCCGCCATGCCCTCGCCGAGGCCCTTCGTCGCGGGGAGCGGTGGCAAGCCGGTCACGTTGCCTCCCGCGCGAGGAGTCGGGGCATGCCGAGCACGAGCGGGCCCATGTTCACGCAGTCCCTGGAGAAGTGGGAGCAGTCCGTGCACGCCGGACGCCCGTCGAACAAGGTCCGCGCATCGGCGCCGATCATGGTGCGCTGCTCGGAGGGGGCGGTGGCGGCGATCCGCCGGTCGGACGGGCAGTCCCACAGCGAGCCGTCGGGCTGGATGAAGAACAACTGCGCCCCGCCGAAGCAGTCCGCGACCCGGCCGCTGTCCTGGGTGGCGATCGAGGCGAGGAACTGCCGCATGTAGGCGGGGCCGGGGAGGGTGAGCCCGCGGGGGTCCTCCTGGAGGCGGCACAGTTGGTCTTCGACCGCGGCGACGTCCTCGGGGGTGTGGCACCGCTCGGCGAACAGCTTGTGGCCGGGGGGCAGGGAGATGGGCTGCGGGACGTAGTAGTCGACACCGATGTCGGAGGCGAGCCGGGCGACGTCGGTGATCTCCTGGGGCCGGTCGCGCATGACCACGGTGTAGATGCCGACGCGAGGCCCCGGCCCGGAGCCCCGTTCGCTCAGCAGGGTGCGGATGCCGGCCAGAACCTCGCGGTGGCCGACCCGGCCGGAACGGGACGGCCGCAGCCGGTCGTTGGTGGCCGCGTCCGCGCTGTCCAAGGACACCGAGACCCCGTCCGCACCGAGCTCGACGAGCCGGCGGGCAATGCCGGGCCGGGTGAGGGGAACGCCGTTGGTCGCGATGACGACCTCGCACCCAGCTTCCTTGATCGTCTTGATCAGGCTGAGGGTGGGCAGCCAGTCCAGCGGCTCGCCGCCGGCGAGAATGACCCGTTCGACCGGCGAGCCGGCCAGGGTCCGCGCGAACGCCTCCATGACGGTGCGGTCGAGGTCGCGTACGGGGATGTGGGACAGCAGTCCCGGGCCCTCGGGGAGGGCCTGCTTGTGCTCCTGCACCTCCCCGAAGTAGCAGTGCGGGCAGCCGAAACTGCAAGGGGAGCGCAGGGCCCACAGCAGGGTGATGTCACGATGCACGGTCGACCTCCCGGTGCGCCACCAGGGCGCGGACGGCGGCCTCGACGGCCTTGCCGGTCTCCTGCGGGCCGTAACCGGTCACGTCGATCACGGTGAACCGGTCCGGCTCGGCGGTGGCCAGCTCCCGGTAGAGCTGGTCGGTCTGCTCGATCACCTCCAGAGCGCTCGCCGGCAGGGTGCGGCCGATCCGGGCGGCGAACCGGGCCACGCAGACCTCGAGGGCGCCGGTCAACAGGAGGGTGGCGTCCGGCATCGCCCGCCACTGGCGGGCGGTGGCCAGGATCTGTTCCGCCACCGTCCGGACGGGCGTGGCCCGGTGCTCGGCGTGCAGGATCGCCCCCTGGCACACGGCCACGCTGTCCACGCCACGGTCCTCGACGATCACATCGACGCCGTCCAGCAGCTCGGGGGTGAGGCGCTCCACCTCACGGAACTTCAGCGCCAGCAGCGCCAGCGTCTCCACGACCGGGTGCCCGGTCCGCAGGCAGACGTCCCCGCCCGAGGCAAGGGCGGCGATCACCCGCCCGGGCAGGGTGTCGGCGGCCTGGTCGGTCAGCTCGCCCAGCCGCAGACACCGCGAGCCGAGGGACGCGGCCGCCGCACAGACAGCGGTGGTCTTCCCGACCCCGTTGATGCCCTCCACGCTCACCCACAACGGCCGGCTGCGTCCCTCCCCGGTGCGGCGCGGCCCGGGAACCGTGATGGTGGTCATGACGGCCTCCGGCACACGAACAGCAGCTCGGTCGCCTGGCCGGGCACGGCGACAGCCGAGACCGCATCCAGCAGCGCCTTCGGCACCCGGGCAGCCAGATCCCGGTACCAGCCGACCGCACCGGCTCCGTACCGCTGGGTCAGCTCGGCGGCCACCTGCTCCGGCCCGGGCGGCAGCAGTCCCATCACGTCCTCCACGACCAGGCCCGCGGCCTCGACCGTCTTCGTGACCTCCTCGCGTGACCACTCGTACACGTGGACCCGGTACTGCAGCGGGCGCGGCGGCGGACCGAATGCCTGCGGCGTGGACAGGTACAGGACTCCGCCGGGGGTGAGCGCGGCTGCCGTGGCGGCGAGGCTCTTCACGCCGAGGTCGTACGGCAGGTGCTCGAGCGCCGAGGTGTAGAGCGCGAGATCGAACGGCGGCAACTGCGGCCAGGGCGCGGCGACATCGCACTCGACGAAGTCGACGGGGAACGGGCTGCCGTACTCCCTGCGCAGGCTAGTGAGCCTGATGCGGGCTTCGGCGAGGTTGTCCGGGCTGATGTCGAGGCCGACGTAGCGGACGATGTTCGGCGCGTACCGGTGCAGGAGAGGCAGGGCCAGGCCGCGGCCGCAGCACACGTCGAGCACGTTCGCGCCGTCCGCGCACCGCTCGGCGACGATCAGGTGCTGCATCAGGTTCATCACGCCGGACGGCTTCGCCTCCCCGCGGGCGAGCGCGGCGTAGAAGTCGTCCATCTGGTTGGTGCTGTAGGGGCCGATCATCGGGGTGCCCGGCCTCGTGCGGTACTGCTCGTCCTGTTCAGCGCTCATGCTGTCCCTCCCAGGGGAAGACGACCCAGGTGTCCGTCAGCGATGCGATGTAGTCGATACAGCGGCGGGGATCCGCTCCCTGCGTCCAGTTGGCCCGGTTCACGGCCAGGACGGCGGTGCGCACCCGGATGGGATGGAGGTCGCGGATCATCCGGGCGGTGTGGGCGAGGGTTGCGCCGCTGCCGGCGATGTCGTCGACGAGCAGCACGTCCAAGCCCGTGAGGTCGCCGAGCGAGGCGGGGTTCCGGGCGGTCGGGAGCGTGGTCTTGGCGGCGTTGACGCCGTCGCTGGTGGTGTGGGTGACCTCGACGGCCCGCACATCGTGGATACCGAGCCGGTGGGCGATCCACACGGCCGGGATCATGCCGCCGCGCACGATGCCCACCACGGCCTGCGGCGCTCCTGCAGCCACCGCCTGTTCGGCAAGGGTCCTCGTCGCGGCGGCGATGTCGTCCCACGTCAGGTACAGAGGGCCGGGCCGGTCACCCTCCACGAATGTCGACGACGTCGGCGGCGTGGCCATCTGCTCCACCTCCTCCTTGGTCCTGTCGCTGATTGGGGATCAGGCCGCGTTCCACTGGTCGGTGGCGAGGGCGAGGAACTGCTGGGAGAGCACCGCGTCGCTCTCGAACCGTCCACCGCGGTGCAGCGAGGTGGTGCGGGCGGCCTCCATCCGCACGCCCCGCATGCTCATGCACAGGTGCGTGCCGCGGACGGCCACGGCCACGTCGCCGCTGCCGATCACGCCGGCGACCTCTTGGGCGACCTGCCGGGTGAACCGCTCCTGGACCTGCAGGCGGCCGGCGTGCCGCTGTGCGATGCGGCCGAACTTCGACAGGCCCACGACCTGGCCGTCCGGCACGTATCCGGCGGCGACCTGAAGGTTCATGGGCAGCATGTGGTGCTCGCACAGTGACCACACGCTCATGCCGCCCACGACGACCAGCTGACCGTTCACGTGCGGCTCGGTGAAGCACGTCGCCGCAGCGGCGGCGGCGTCCGGGGTCAGGAAGGCGTGCCACCAGGCCGCGACCCGGTCCGGGGTGCCGGCCAGACCTTCGCGGGCGGGGTCCTCGCCCAGCTCGGTCAGGAGCTGGCTGATCAGGTCGGCGACCCTGCTGGTGTCGATGCGCGGGGCCGGCTGGGTGGGCGCGGGTACGGCGGGGATGTGCCTGGCGACGGAGCTCGTCATGAGCGACTTCTCTCTTCCGGAGGATGGAGAAGGAGGCACGCCGGTCAGCGGCCTCGGGCGTCGGGGAAGGCCAGGACGTGCAGCCGGGTGGTGAAGTACCAGTGCCGCCTCGCGACCGCGTCCGCGAGGAGACGGGTCATCGCGTTAACCGCCTCCACGGTGGTGCCCTCCGGCATCACCCACACCGGCGCGAGCCGGTGGGCGTCGGCCAGTTCGGCGATCCGGTCGAGGTCGGTGACCGAGGAGGCGACGAACTTGAACACGGCCCGTTTCGAGGCCACGAAGGCCTGCAGCGCGGCGGACGAGATGCTCCTGCCCTCCTCCACCCCGAAACTGGCGAGCTTCAGCGAGACGTTGAACCGGACTCCGTCGACCAGCAGCGCGCAGTCGGGCGCGATGGTGCCGTTCGTCTCGAACTCGACCCGCTTGCCGGCTGCCAGCAGCCCCTGGACGAGGGGCACCAGGCTGCGCTGCTGGATCAGCGGCTCGCCACCGGTGATCACGACCAGCTCGACCGGCGAGGAAGCGGCCCAGGCCACCAGATCCGTAACCGCCCGCTTCGTCGACTCCTGACGCGGGTCGAACTGGGACCAGTCCCAGGTGTACTTCGTGTCGCATCGCGTGCAGGTCAGGTTGCACCGGGACAGGCGTATGAACAGAGCCGGGTGCCCACAGCTCGGGCCCTCCCCTTGGAAGGTCGGCCTCTCGATGCCGAAGCACTCCGCAACAATCAGCCAAGCCCCGGCGTCGTTCGCCGGTAGTGCCGCGGAGGCCGGGCCCGGCGTGGTCACTGTGCCTTCACGTCGAACCGGGCCCAGCTGCGCGCGGTCTCGCGGACGCGGACAGCGACCAGGCGGCCGGAGATCGTCGGCTGGACGTTGTGGATGAACCAGGTGGCCAGGAACCGCGCCAGGCGTTCCGAGGTCGGCTCGAAGGGGAGGACCTCGTGCAGGTTGTGGTGGTCGAGTTCGGTGTCCAGGTACATCTTGAAGGGGGCGAGCGCCCCGAAGTCCGTGACGAAGCCGGGCTCCTCCAGCTCGGGCGCGGTCAGGATGACCTCGACCTCGTAGCTATGCCCGTGCTGGCGGGAGCATTTGTGCTCAGGCGGCAGGCCGGGCAGCCGGTGGCCGGCCTCAAAGTTGAAGGTCTTGCCGATGGTGAACGTTCCGGACGGCATCGGTAGAGCGCTGGCGTCCATGGACATGTCCTTCACGGTCGACGGGCGAATGGGCAAGGTTGGCGCGTCGGTCTCGCCAACCGCTGGTTTTTCGCGTCGGTTGGAAGCCAGCCTGAGAGGTGGTCCCCGGCAGCGGTCCCTCCTCCTCATGCGACCAGCTCCCAGGGCTCCAGCGGAGCGAAGGTCCTGCGCAGAGCCTCGATGAGCTTGCGCCGTGCGAGATCCACGACGATGACGTGGTGGTCGCTGATCCCGGCCATGTCCACGACCGTGACCTCCTGCACGGCCTGGACGGTCCAGGCGTCCATATAGCCCCGGTCGATGCGGCTCTCACCACCCTGTCCGATGCGGGCGTACCCGGCCGTCGCGGACAGTGCCTCGGGCTGGCCGAGGCGACGGGCCGCGAACCGGGCGGGATCGTGCATGCCGCAGTCGTGCATCATCTCGTCCAAGAACGTGCAGCTCTTCCACGTCCCGTCCGGCTGCTTGACGGCGCGGTGGCATCGATGCACCAGATCCGTGATGTCAGGCGAGTCCCAGTCGATCTCCGGTCGCGGCTCGCCGGTCGGCACGGGGTACTCGTTGGTGTCTCCGAATAGCCAGCAGGCGGCGCGTGAAAGGCCAGGCCGGGCACCGTGCTGCATCTTGACCTTGTCCACCAGCGCCGTCAGCTCGTACTCCTCCGCCTCCCGACCGGCCGGCGAGCAGAAGCTGCTGTGGAAGACAGCCGTGATGATCGACACCTCGGGGACGTCGGGCAGTCGCAGCACCACGTTGGCCGGGGGCGTCCGAAAGGTCTTCGGATGGTGGTACTGGGTGCCGATGGTGAAGGCGGACTCCCGTACCAGCAAGCCGACCGGGTTCCGGCCCTGGCCCATCTTCGCGCGGAAACCGCGCATTCCCAGCGCCTGCTGGGCGGCTCGCCATCGCCGCTCGGCGGCGGCCTTCTCGCCAACGGTGGCCTCCGGCCTGGTCTGGGAGTACGTGAGCTCCGTCATCCCGAGCCAGTCAGGCCGAAGCGGTTTCAGAACCTCCTCGTACGCCTGCCGCCACCGTGCGGGTAGCACCCCGGGCTCGTCCTCGGGGCCGCCGTCGTGCTCCAGGTTCATCAGCACGATGCGGACAACTTCACCGGACGCTATGCCCACGCTTCCCTCCCGTACCTCGCAGATCCAGCCAGCACCATCCCGGCGTCGGGGAGGCGAACCACAGGCGAACTAGGCGGTGGGCCGATCACGGTACTCGGCGGCGCGACACCGTGAACATGGTGGACGCAGCCAGCAACGCCGTCATCAGCCAAGACACCGGGGACGCGCTCCAGCACAGCGGCATGGTCCGGGGTGACGGTCGCATGGACGACATGGTGGGCGTGGCAGACCTGGACAGGGCTCAACAGCGAGGCAGCCTGCTGGATCAGGGCGAGGGCATGGCTGCCCATATGGAGACAGACGCGTACCGGTAGACCACTGGCCGACAGTTCGACGTGGCCGGTGACACTCATAGTGACCTTGAGCACGATGGCTGGATGTGCGGTGGTGGACTGGTCAGGCTGCCGCATTCTTGATCACCTCCACGCCCTCAATACGCAGAAGGTCTTCGACAGCGTTGCTGAGGCATGCTCCGTGCCACACGCGCAGTTCGAGGTCTTCGCTGGGGGTGGCGGTCTCCAGCCAGCATGCGTGGGCAATACGCCATGCATACCGGCGCTGTTCAACGATGTTCGGCGCCGGGTTCGCGGTGGTGGCGGCTTTCACACACGGTATGAGGTAGCGGAGGGCGTCAGTTAGCTCGTCGAGATGCTGATCAAGGATGTCCCGCGTCGGGCTGGAACGGCCTCGGCGCCATGCCCGGATGCGTCGTGCCATCTCCGGGACCCGGGCCAAGTCGGGGACGACAGCGGCTCCTTGGCGAGAGGGCGGCTCACGGCGGCGGAGCGTCAGCTGGGCCGCTGCGGTGGGGAGCGCGTCGACGACCATCGGGCTCCTGCCTCCTCTGTGTACCTGTATCCGGCCTTCGGCGAGGAGAAGGTCCTGGACGGCGGTCATCGTGGGTTGGGATATGGCGAAGCTGCGCATGAGGTTGCGCCGTGGCGGTAGTGGGGTGCCGGGCGGGTAGAGACCAGCGGCGATCTGCTGGACGAGTTGGTCGGCCAGGTGGCGCACGAAGTGGTCACGGTGCCCGCCGAGACGGGCGACGAGGATGCGGCGGCCAGAGGTTTCGGCCCTGCCGGCGGCGACGAGGTCGCTGAGAGCCAACTGCACGCGCTCGGGCCGCTCTCCGAGGTCGCGGGCTACGTTCCCCGGCGATAGTACGGAGCCGGGCGGGTAGGTGCCGTCCGCGACGGCTTGGGTGATGCGCGCGGCGATGCTGGCCACGGAGGAGGTCGGCGGGGCACTGTCCCGGACGGCACGGAGCAGGGCCCGCACGTGGAAGCTCCGCAGGACGACATCCTCGTACTGGGGCCCGTGGCGACGCAGGGTCGAGGCGAAGGCGGAGGCGATGAGTGCTTCCCACCGTGCCTGGTCCGCCGCGGACCCTGCTGCCGCCGCCCGGTACTCGTGCGCGGTCTGTTTCCACCGTCCGGCGATCTCGTCCAGCGTGCTGTGGGCACGCACGACGGCGGCGGGAGAAGATGCCGTGGGCGTGGAGACGGCTTGCCGCAACCGCTCGAGGTCGGCACCCAGCTGGTCTGCCTGGGCAGGATGCGGGTCCTGGTGTGACATCAGCCGGTCTGTCCTTCCTTGTACGGGGTGGCGTCGCGGTCGTTGGCCGGCGGGAGCTGTACCCCGGCACGGCGGGTCTGCAGGTGCTCGGGTTCGGTGACCGGGTGGCGTTGGACGCCGACTCCGGGCCGGTACCAGTACTGGGTGCCGTAGACCTGCGGCAATCCACTGTTCACACGGCACCGGTCGTACAGGCGCGCCCACTGATCCGGCCGCGCGGTCCCCTGACCGACTGCTGTATGGATCGCCTGGAGCGCGGTGTGCTGGAGGGCTGTGTCTCCGTCTGCGTGGAGTGCGATCTGCCACGCGGCCTCGGCCCCGGGAACGCCGACCAGATGGGTCCCGGGCCATCCGTGGACGTCGACGATGCGGTGGAGTACCCGGGCGTTCGCGAGATCGAGCTGTTGCATCGCGGCGAGCTTGGTCTCGGTGAAGTCGGCGGCCAGTCGGCGTCGGTACTGCCTCGCCGTCGTGGCCCGGTTGAGCAGGTCGTCGGCGATGTCGGGGCGCTGGACCACGGCGCCCGTCGTCGCTGCACGCGCCGAGGCTGCGGGAGGTGCATCCGCGGGGGCGTCCGCTTCCTGCGTCTGGGCGGGTGCGGCCGCTATGGAGTCGTGGGTGAGGGTCATCGGATCCTCCATGACGCGGGCAGCGTGCTGGCCGGGCGCGGGCCCCACAGCGGGCCTCGGGTCAGGGCCAGCAGGTGCATGTCGGCATCCCGGCGCTCGTGCTTCAGCCCCGCGCGGTGGCGTCGTTCGGCCAGCAGTTCGAGGCTGGCGACCGGGTGGAGGTGCACGGTGGTGTCGTGCAGCAGCACGTACTGGGTGCCGTACAGCTGCGGCTGCCCGTCGTGCATCAGCAGGCGGTCCGTCAGGTAGGCGAGGTGCCGGTCGGGGGCTCGTTGGTGGTTGACGGCCTCGGTCAGCAGGTGGAGGGCGAAGCGCTGGAAGTCGAGGTACCGGTCGCTCATCAGGACCGACCACCACGCGGCTTCGGCGGCAACGTCCCCGACCATGGCGGGTCCCGGCCAGCCGTAGGTGTGGAGGATCTGCGCGAGTTCGCGGGTTGCTCGCTGCTCCCAGCGGACCATGGTCAGCAGCTCGTCCTTGACGGGCACCCGGTCGCGCGTCGTCCGGGCGGTCAGCCCCTCCTGATGCAGACGGCACAGCAGCGCTGCCACCTCGCGGTTCAACGGCCCGGGAGACGAGAGCCCGGAGGTGTACGTGGTGTCGGGCTGGTGGGCTGGGGGGTGTTCGTGGGCGAGCAGTTCACGCATGCCGCGGGCCTCCCCACTGAGGGTGCCGCGCGCGGGTGCTGGTGGCCGGCCGCGCCCTACGGGAACGGTCTCCGTGGCCGGCTCGTGGCGTCGAGTGGGCTGCGCGGGCCTTGGGCTGGCCGGCGTCGTAGCGCCAGTGGGTCACGAGGGGCTTGTGGTCCAGGTCGCAGACGAGGCCGAGCGTGATGCCGGATCCGTCGTGGAGGTGGTAGTGCCCAGGGTGGTCCGGGACGAGGCCGGTGAAGCGGCCTCGGATGATGGCGGCCGCGGCCAGGTACGCCGGTACGACGGAGGTGTCCGTCACCTGGTTGTTCCCGGTCTCCACGCGGGCGACGGCGCGCAAGGCGGTCGCGGACAGGTTGACCGGCAGGGCGGCACTGGTGCGCAGCACGTGCCGCCAGGGACTCGCCATGCCCCGCGGGGGCAGGGCGGGGCTGTGGAGGTCGGCGAGACAGGACTCTCCTGCGGGCGCGGGCGGGGCGGGTGACGGGCAGTCGGCGTCCGGATGTGCGGTGGCGTAGTGCTGGAGGGCGCGTCCGGTCCGGGTGAGCAGAACAGCGTGGCACAGCCGCTCGCCGTCGCCTGCGGCGTCGTGCAGCAGGTACATGTCGACTCGGTCGTTGTAGGCCCAGGCCCCGGTGGCGGCCAGGTCGGCGAGCATCGGGCGGATCAGGCGCCGGCCGAGCCAGGGCTCGATTGCGTGAGCGGCGGCGAAGGCCCGGGCGATCCCCGGCGGGCACGCGAGCGTGTACGCGTCCTGCGGGTTCATCGGCGCGCACGTGCTGCTCCAGGTCCCGGGGAGTGCCGCGAGGGACGGCGGCAGCGTGGTGGCGGTGACCTGCTTCATGCGGCGGCCCCGGTGGTGTGGGGCGTGGGGCGGTACGGGGGGATGATGGAGCCGTCGGGCAGGAGCAGGCCGGTGTCCTCGAAGCGGATGATCCCGTTGCAGCACAGCCCCCATCCCTGCTGGGGGTAGGTGATCACGGGGTGCGCGGCCTCGCGGTCGGAGGCCTGCGCGCTCGGGCACGCGGGCGAGTGCGGACACGTACGCATCGTTCTTCCTCGGCAACTCGGCGGTGGAGACCCGCGCCGCGAAAGAGCGGTGCAGGCGAGGGTCATGGGTGGGGTGTGCCGTCAGGCGGCGCGCGGGCGGCGGCCGCTGGGGACCAGCGGCTCGTAGCGTCTGGCTCCGGGACGGCTGAGTGATCCGTCCTTGCGGAGGGCCGCCAGGACGACCGCGGTCTCGACCAGCCACACGCACTGCGGGCATGCGTGGATATCGGTGTGGAGACCGGCGGCTTCAAGCGTGCCAATCGTCAGCGTCGTGGTCCGGAGCCGGCCGCACCACAGCCAGCAGCGTCCGCCCTGGCCGGCGCGGACCTGCCGCAACAGGTCCTGGAGACATGGAGCGCAGGAGAAGAGCGGCAGGTGTGTGCCAGCGGTCACGGCGACGCCGACGTGGTGCAGTTGCCGCTGCGCGGGGTGGGGGCCGAGCCAGCAGCAGCCGTCGGCGAGTTCCTCCGGAGTCATACCGGCCCCCTCCGGGGCAGGGACTGCGCGACGGTGCCCGTGATCGCGGGAGTGATGCTCCAGACGGAGGTGATGCCAGCGATGGTGATGCCGGCCCGAAGGCGGCGCCCGTCCCGGCAGGCGGCCGTGTGAGCAGTCCGGCTGGCGGGATCGGTGATCCATTCGACCAGCAGCATGGCAGTCCGCGGCGGGAGGAAGGAGGAATAGGTCCGCAGTTCGGTGTGCAGCCACCGCACAGCGGCCTGCGGGTGAGAGGGGCTGTATCCCTCCCGCAGCACCTGAACCTCCGTCGTCCTCGGACTGCGCCCGTGCCGCTCGCACACCCAGACGACCTGCGACACGTCAGCGGGAAGCGGTGCCGGTTCTCCCCAGTCGACCGAGACCATGGCATCCTCGCCGTCCTCATCGATCCGTAAATCCTCCGCGCCGGTTGCCGGGGCGCCCCGGCGCGCGCTGACCATGCCGACGAGCCTGCTGCCCCGCTCCCCGGGGACCTGGGATCCGGACGGGGGGCTGTCGGCGGCGATGCCGGTGAGAACGGTGCGGAGCTGACGGGCGTCAGCCAATGGGACCATCCCGTCCCCGCGTTCGTCCGGCGGGCACAGCCATCGCAGGCCAAAGGGTGTGCCCTGGACACTGCAGCGTGGGGGCGGCAGGACAACGGTCGCATCGTCCCTCAGCAGCGCGGCCCCCGGGACGTCGCTCTTCGCGAGCACGCGCGCCGCGACGAAGAAGTAGACGCAGCCGCCTCGCTCGTCCAGCAGGACCGGGCCCGTACGCAGGCCGTGCGCGGCGAAGACCCGACAGACGCGCCGCGCGAGATCGGACGGCATCCGCACGGCGTCCCAGGTCTCGCCCGCCGCGGCCGCACAGGCACGGTTGACCACCAGCGATGCGCTCACAGCCGTTCTCCTCTCTCACCGGGACCCGCGGTGCGCTCTATGCCGGGGCTACGGGCGCTGTCGAAGGGGGGAAGCAGCATGGCCATCGCGGACGGCGTGAGGCGGTCGGGGCTGCGAGCTGCGTGATCCAGCGGGGCGCGCCGGCCGGGCTGTAGCGCGAACGTGGGCCGGACGGGGCTCGTGATCACCGCGGACATGACGTTCACCGAATCCCCTTCGGGGCAAGGTCAGTTGTGGGTACGTTGAGCAAACCGCGACAAGCGCCGCGCGGGTATGCAGCCGAGGGCAGCAACCGCGCTAACGGTGCTAAAGATCGTTTCCAGGGCGGGAGGACACGATGGCGCGCACGCGCAACGACCGGCTGGCGGCCGTGATCAGCGAAACCGGGTGGACCCAGGCCCAGGTGGCGGCCCGCTTCGTGAAGGTCGCCGCCGAGTCCGGGGCCCACGAGCTGACGCACATCGCTCGCTCGCACATCTCCTTGTGGGTCCTGGGTGCGATCCCCAGTGGCCGGGCACCTCGTATCTTGTGCGAGACGCTCTCCAGAGGGCTCGCCCGCCCTGTCACCCTTGCCGACATCGGGCTCGCCGCTGCGTCCCCGGCAACCACGCAGCCTCTGGGCTGGGATGCCGACACACTCACTGCCCTTCACGAACTCGGGGGAGACGACATGGACATGCACCGTCGGCACATACTGTCGGCCGCCGCCTACTCGGTCGCGGGCCTCGCGCTGCCCGATACCGCCTGGTGGGACACGACGGCCGCGCACGCGCGGCAGCGCCCTGCGGGAGCAGGCCGCCTCGTCGGCCGCAGCGACGTGGACGCCGTCCGAGAGCTTCTCGCGTTCTTCTCTCTGCGCGACCAACGCCGCGGCGGCGGTCACGGCCGCCTGGCCGTCGTCGCCTACCTGCACACCGACGTCGCCCAGTGCCTGAGCGGCCGATACCCCAACGAGACCGTGCAGCGGGAGATGCTGTCCGTCGTCGGTGAACTCACCTACCTCAGCGGCTGGATGGGCTTCGACGCATGCGAGCACACCATCGCCCAGCAGTACTTCACGCTGGCGACCAAGCTCGCCGCCGAAGCCGACGACCCCACACTGGCCGCCCACATCCTGCGGGCCATGGCCCACCAGGCCGTCTACCTCGGCCACCACCAGCAGGCCCTCGACCTTGCGGAAGCATCGGTAGAGCGCCACCGCTACACCCTCGCCTCCCCGCGCGAGCGTGCCCTGCTGGGCGTCGTCCACGGCCGCGCCCTGGCCGCTGCCGGCCGCAAGAAGGAAGCCCTGGCCGCCCTCCAGCAGGCCGACCGCGACCTCGATGCCGCCCGCCCGGGAGACACCGAGCCCGGCCGGGTGTGGTTCTTCCAGGAGGCGAGTCTGTCCCATGAGACCGCCTGCGCCCTGCGCGACCTGGGCGATCTCAAGGGCGCCGAGGCCGAGTTCGTGCGCAGCGTCCGCACCAGGAAGGCCACCGCCTTCACCCGAACCCACGCCGTCACCCTCGGATACCTCGGCGCGGTCCAGGCACAGCAGGGCAGCGTCGAAGCAGCCTGCGCGACCTGGTCCCGGGCCCTCGACGCCATGGACGGCATCCAGTCCGGCCGGGCCCGGGACACGGTGACCACCATGCGCCGTGTGCTCTCCCCCTTCCGCAACCGCGGCATCCCAGCCGTCGCCGAGGTCGATGCCCGCGCCGCGAAGATCCTGCGCCCAGTAGCCTGACCGGGCCATGGCAACCGTCAGCCACCCGGCCAGGGCACAGTCCTGCCGCAGGCACGAGAAGGGACGGCAATGAACGCCGAGCCGATCAAGGTAGAGCCCATCGCGACCGTCATCGGAGGACGGGTCGACCCGACCGACGACCACTGGGGCGGCACCCGCGCCATCATCCGACTGGACCCGGCCTACCCGCTCGAAGTCGTCCAGGGCCTGGAGGAGTTCTCCCACCTCATCGTCGTCTGGCAGTTCCACCGCGCCTCGCCCCAGGACATCGCGCTCCACGCCCGCAGCCCCCGCAACAACCCTCGCTGGCCAGCCACCGGCACCTTCGTCCACCGCAACCACCGCCGCCCCAACCAGCTGGCCACCAGCTTCCCCCGCCTCCTGAGCGTGGACGGCCTCGATCTCCACGTGGCCGACCTGGACGCGGTCGACGGAACGCCGATCGTCGACCTTGCCCCCTACTTCCAGGAGTTGGGCCCCCGCGGCTCGCTCCGGCAGCCGGACTGGCCCGGTGAAATGCTGAAGCACTACTGGGACGACCCGACCGGACGCTGACGGCGCTGCACAGCGTGCTCGCTGTGCGGGAGCCCCCGATAGCGCTCGTGCTTCGTGGCGGCCCTGCTCGGTTCCCGGAAGGACACAGGTCACCTGGCGCCGGGTCCGGCGCCGCGCGCAGGCAACGTTCACCGAATCCCCCAAGGGTCGACGGAGCCCCGGCTTCCGTCGGAAGCCGCCCGTCAACTCTTCGACGCGTACGTATTCAGCGCATATTGCAATACGTAATACGGTGTGGCGGCAGCAACGGTCCACAACAACGCCGGCCCCGACGATCAGGCCGGCGCCCGGGGGACAGCGAGGGAATGCGCATGGGCATGCCACGGCGCGAGGAACGCCAGGTCGGTCTCGGTCGACACGGAATCGACGGCCACTACAACCCCGGCGTCCGGGGCCGTAGGACCCCTGGGCGGCGGTCGAGCGGGGTGCCCGAAGAGGTCTGGGATCAGAACGACGTTCGAGACGCCTTAGCCTCTTACGACTTCGGTGCACTATGCAGGCTGATTCGCCAGCACACTGGGTGGGGCCAGCTCAAGCTGGCCACCATTCTGGGGGTCAGTCAGAGCCTCGTGTCGCAGTGGGAATGCGGCAAGAGTCGTGTCACGGACATCAACAAGCTCGACGTCCTTCTCCACGCGCTGGGAACCCCTCTCGCCGTCTTTCCGCTAGGACCGCAGACTTCAACAGCAGGCACCAACGCAGGACCTGTGCAGCCAGTCGACTCCCTCACGGAACAAGCAGCAGAGGAGTCCCTCGCCTTCGCACGGCTGATCGCTCCGGGCAATGTCGACGAGAGCGAGCTGGACCGGCTGTCCACCGAGCTCTGTCGGATCGCGATCGACTATGTGCACGCCCCCGTTCGCCCCCTGTTCAAGGACCTGCGCAAGGTCAGGAACCGAACCTTCGACCTCATCCACGGTCAGCAGCACATTTCCCACCGGGAAAGGCTGTTCCTGCTCGGAGGAACAGCGTGCCTCCTTCTCGCCCACGCATCGCAGAACATGGGAAACGAGGCGGCCGCACTAGCGCAGTTGCATACGGCCTGGACGTGCGCCGAACAGATCGACCACCGTGGGCTCCAGGCCTGGACGCGCGGCACCGATGCCCTGGTCGCCGAATGGTCTCCCCGCCGTCGCCGCGCTCTCGCCCTGGCCCAAGAAGCCGACAAGCTAGCTCCCCCTGGCGAGTCCCGCATCCGCATCGCGGCCATCGAGGCCCGCACCGCAGCACGCCTCGGCGACCGCGACCGCGCGTTGACCGCCCTGGAACGCATGCAGGACGCCCAGACACAGAGCCCCGTCGAAGACGAACTCAGTGATCTCGGCGGCATCCTCAGCTTCCCACCCGCCAAGCAGCACTACTACGCCGGAACCGTTTACAGTCTCCTCGGCGACCACGAACAAGCGGAACACCATGCCTCCGAAGCCCTTCGCCGATACGCCTCAGGACCGCCAGAAGAGCGCTCGTACGGCGACGAGGCCCTCGCACTCATCGACGTCATCACCGCCCGCTTGGCCCTCGGAGACCTCGATTCCGCTGGCGCTCACCTACAACGGATCCTCGGCCTGCCGCCAGCCCTGCGCATCCGTCAGCTCGAGGACGGGCTCCACCGTGTGGACGCGATGCTCCAGAAGCCAGCCCTTGTCAAGAGCCGTGAAGCCCAGCAACTGACCGAGCTCACCCGGGGATACGAGGTCATCAGCAGCGTCCTCCCGATAGCGTCCACGTGATGACGACCATCACCACACAGCCAGAAGACGCCGCCCGCGCCGGCTGCCACGCGCTCGGCATCGATGCGCGAGGTCTGATGCCCCTACGCGAGCACGCGACCTCCGTCTACCGCCTACCCAACGAGGACGCCGTGGCGCGAGTCAGCCCCCGCGCCAAGAGCGATGCCATCGTCAGGGGCGTCGCTCTGGCTGGCTGGCTCGTGGATCAGGGTTACCCCGCGACCGAACCGCTGGATGTCGCACAGCCATTCACCCACGGGCCGTACGTGATCAACTTCTGGCGGTACTACCCCCAGCACAACCGCGACCAGCCCGCCCCTGAACATCTCGGTCGGCTTCTGCGCCAGCTCCACGACCTCCCGCCCCCGCCCATGGCACTGCCGGTATACCAACCGCTCGCCTCGCTCTGCACCGCCATCGGACGGAGCCGTCTCCCGGCGGAGATACGCAGTTGGCTCACCGAAGCCACCCGCGAACTCCTGGACGCCTACAGCCGTCTGGACTTCCCCCTCGGCACTGGGCTCATTCACGGAGATGCCTACCCTGGCAACCTGATCTGGGATGGCTCCTCCGTCCGGCTCGGTGACTGGGACGAAGCTGCCCTCGGCCCCCGCGAGCTCGACCTCGCCAGCACCCATCACGGGGCGGTCAGGTTCGGCCGCCCGCAGCAACTGATCAACGCATTCACTCGCGCCTACGGCTATGACGCGTCCGCCTGGAGCGGCCTCTCCACTCTCGTCGCCATCCGCGACTTCCACACCCTCGGCGCCTTCATCAAGCGCGCGGACGCAGGGGACCTACGTGCCGCTGCCCAGCTCCATCACCGGATTGCCACCCTCCAGGACGGGAACCGCAACGCACGCTGGAACACCTTCTGATTCCGACCAAGCTAGGCATACTCCGCGGGCTTCACTGGCCATTGCGCTGTTTCGTCACGTTCAAGGTGTTCGGTGATCTCGCAGCGATCGCCTGGCATCAGGCGGATCGTCACCTCCACCGGCGTGTTCGTTCGGGCAGAGGTTCCCACAGTGGTGGACTCGAGAAGCGGCACCCCTGTGGAGATGCGCAGCATGGCGGCTTCTTCTCGACTGGGCATGCGGGCACCCCATGTGCGCTCCCAGGCGAGCGGCCCATGGCCAGCCTCTTCCAGCCGGTCGAGGTAGTCGCCGGGCCCTGATGACGGCTCAGCCACGTGGGGGGCCTCTTCAGCGGCCGCAGGGGCGATCCAAGTTTCGACGAGCTGACATGGGTCTTGTCCTGCCGACGCTGCCACGTGTTGCAGCCGAAGGGTCTTGTGGCCGGGTTCCAGGCGCAGGAGCTCTGCGATGCGAGGGGGTGCCGGCTCGGAGCTCGTCCGCGGGGCGCTGATCTCCCAGGCGTCGTCCGCCGGGCCGGCGTCCGTGAAGTGGTACCCCGCGGTGTCGCGCGTGACGAGGCCATTGTGGACGAGGCGTTGCCGCGACGGGGTGTCGCATACAACGGACCCGCCGCGCCGGCTCTGGCGGATGAGCCCCTCTTGTTCCAGGGCCTTGTAGGCGTGGTGAGCGGTTGCGTAGGCGACGCCCTGGCCAGCTGCGTAGTCGGCGATCTTCGGCAGGACGGTTTCTGGCGGGTAGGTGCCGTCCTTGATCTTGCCGCGCAGGTCGTCCGCCAGCTTCTGCCATTTCGGCGTCCGGGGCTCGGCCATCGGGGTTGAGGTCTCCTCAGCTCGTACTGCTCTCTGGCCGCCAGGTTAGGCCACGCCCTCATCGCGTTCGACCAGTTCCCGGGCACCCACCCTCCCCCGAACCTCAATAGATTCAGATCTATTGACCTCTCGCCCCTCCTCGTGGTGTGATCAGTCCCGCGAATAGATCTAGATCTATTCGCGGGACTGACTGTATTTGCACCTCTTTGGGCTGCATCCACCGGGCGAACAGCCCTGCTCGTGGGCGTGACTGCGCAGCAGGGCGGGCCTGAACCGAACACTTCACGACTTGAGGAGCTGAGCTGTGCCGAATCTGATGGGTGCGCTCTCCCCCGGCAACCTGCGGGGGGACGCCGACGGCAGGGGCAGGGCCTCCAGCACACCGTCCACTCGGTTAACCACCGAGTTGCTCACGGTGCATGAACTGAAGGCTCGGCAACGTCCGTGCTCCGAGGGCCGGGTGCGCCTGGGGGCCGTGAACGTTGCGGGCCACGTCACCGCCGGCGCGACCGCTCGGGTATCGGTGACGGTCACGTCTCGGTCCGTCGACGCCGAGTTGGTGGCGGCCCGGACTGGTGCCGCGGTGCTAAACGATTTCGTGCGGGTGCTTGAGGCGGCGGGCATCACGCGGATCACGAGTGGCGGCACTGTCGTCTGCCGGATGGGCCGGGGGACTGTCCGTCTGAAGGTCACGGTGCCGTCCATGTGTGTGCCGGCCGTGGCGCTGGAGAAGCTGGTGACCGCGGTCGAAGGGCCGGGGCGCTCCGTTACCTTGCCGCTTGCAGGGCGGTGGGCGATATGAAGGTCCCGCTCCGGCTGATCCGCTCCGCCACGCTGAAGACGCTGCAGGACGACTCCCTCGCGCTGGCCTTGATGCGCGTGATCACGGTGGTGCAGCTCCGGGAGCTGCGTTCCTCCTGCTCCGAACTCGCCGACGAGGCGCAGCTGCTCCGGTTCCGCCGGAACCGTGCGCTGGATGTGCTCGGACAGATCACCACCGATGACCCCGTGGTGTCCGAACTGCTCCGCGTCGCGCGCGAGATTCTCGCGAGCGACGACGGGCTGGTGGACACCGACGGTTCCTCGGCGTGGCGCGAGGAGGAGCAGCAGTGACTGCTCCGGGCCCCCTCGCCGAGGTTCTGGCCGGCTTTCGCCGTACTCAAGGAGATCCCCGCTCCTGGACGCCGAATCAGCGGGCTGTCCACGAAGCTCTTGCAGCGCTCGCTGCCCAGGAGTACGCCCGTGAACGGGCGCGCGTCCTGCGGGCCTGGCGGAACGGGCCGGCGGGCAACCGGCAGCGTGAGGACGGGGCGCCGTGGCCGTCCTGATCCCTCGCGATGGTGTCCGTGCCTGTGACGGAATGCCCCTCGAAGTCTTCTTTCCTCCTCCCGGTGGTGGCAGCAGGAGCACGGCCAAGGCCCGGGCGATCTGCAGCGGTTGCCCGGTCCGCGAGGAGTGCCTGGCCGAGGCGATGTCCTTCCGTGCGGACCAGCAGTACGGCGTCTCGGGCGGGAAGACCGCCCGGACCCGGCAGAAGCTTCTGCGCGCCGCCGACCCCCGCCCGGACCCCGGCGATCCGCTCTGATCCCGGGCGCCCCGCGACTGAACCGCCCTTCCGGGGCCTGCCCCCGCCGTCCCGGGGTGCAGACGAATACCGACAGCACCACGTACTCGCAGTGCCCATAGGGGCGCGGGCTTCCGCCCGCACAACCAGCACCGTCAGCTCCGCCGAGAGGATCCGCCTGTCATGCCACGCACCAGCCCGTCCCAGAATCGCAGCAGGAAGTCCGCTGCGAAGAAGGCGGCGTCCGCGGCGCTGGAATCGGCGGTCCTGGACGAGGCCCGTCTCAGGGCCGACGGCCTTGTCGGCGAGGCCGAGCAGAAGGCGAATGCCCTGCGCTCGGAGGCGGCCAACTCCGCCCAGCGTGTGCTCGTTGAGGCGCGCGCCCAAGCCGAGACCCTGCTCGAGGACGCCGAGCGTCTGGCGGAGACGACCCGGGCCGAGGCCCTCGCGGAGGCCGAGTCCACCGTCACCGAGCTGCTCGCCGAGGCCGCGGCCGAGGCTGACGAGGTCCGGTCCGCCGCCGAGGGGAGGGCCGCCGCGGTCCTCGACGACGCTCGCAGCAGGGCCGAGAAGCTCGTCGAGCAGGCGACGGCCGACGCCGAGACCGCGGCCGCCGAACTGCTCGCCCAGGCCGAGGACGGCGCCGCGGCTGTCCTCGACGACGCTCGTCAGGAAGCCGGCCGAATTCGTGGCAGCGCTGCGGCCTGTGCAGAGAGGGCGCGCTCGGAGGCGGAAGCGCTCGCCCGTGACCTTCGCCTCCAGGCCGAGCGCAAGGCGGACGACCTCCGTGCCGCCGCGCAGGTTGAGGCCGACGAGATCCGGGACACTGCCACGCGCGAAGGCGAGCGGATCCTCGGCCAGGCCCGCGGGCGCGCTGATGACGTCCTCGCCGATGCGCAGCGGACTCTGGCGGCCGGCCGGGCCGACGCCGAGCAGATCCGTACCGACGCGACCGCGGAAGCCGACCGCGCCCGTGCTCTCGCCGCCGAAGACGTCGGCAGGGCCCAGGCTGAGGCCCGTCGTACCCGTGAGGACGCCGACCGCACCCGCGCCGAGGCCCTGGGAGTCGCCGAGGCGATCCGCGCGCGGGCCGAGGCCGCTGCGACTGCTCTGCGCACCAGCGCGCAGGAGGAAGCGGAACAGCTGCGGACGCAGGTTCAGGCAGAAGCGGAATCTGTTCGGCGCTACACCGAGGACATCGCTGCACAGCGCATCAAGGCGGCCACGGACAACGCCGAACTCATCCGGGTCCAGTTGGTGAAGGACCTCGAGACCGCTGCTGCCGTGCGCGCCGCCGCGGAGCAGGAGAAGGAGGCCGCCGCAGCTCTCACCGCCGAGGCCGAGCAGAAGATGGCCGACGCGCTCAACCCGACCGTCGTCAAACTGAAGGCCCGGCAGCTGAAGAGGAAGGACCGGGAAGCACAGCGCAAGGAGCGCCTCGAGCGCCGGCGGACCGGTGGCGAGGAGGTCACCTGGGTCCACTGGGTGCTGATCGGCGTCATCATCCTCGGTGCCGCGGCGATCGGCGCGATCGGCTTCACCGGCTCCTACACGGCCGTCCGCGACCTGGCGATCCAGAAGGGCTTCGGCGGGTTCTCCAACTGGCTGCCGATCGGTGTCGACGCCGGGATCATCGTCCTGCTCGCCTTCGACCTGCTGCTGACCTGGCGGCGCATGGCATTCCCGCTCCTGCGGCACGCCGCCTGGGGCCTGACAGGCGCAACCATCTGGTTCAACGCCTCGGCGAGCTGGGGCGATCCGGTGGCGGTCGGCATGCACACCGTCATGCCGGTGCTGTTCGTCCTGGCCACCGAGGGCGGCCGGCATGCCGTGGCCCATGTCGCCGCGATCAGCAGCGGCCGGCACATCGAGCCGGTCGGCCTGGACCGCTGGCTGCTGGCGTTCCCCTCCACCGCTTCTCTCGTCCGTCGCATGCGGGTGTGGAAGATCCGCGGGCTGGACGAGGCCCTGGAGCAGGAGCGCGAGCGCGTGGTCTACCTGAGCAAGCTCAAGCAGAAGCACGGGAAGTGGAAGTGGCGATGGAAGGCCACCGAAGAGCAGTTGCGGCCGCTGCTTCTCGCCCGTCTCGGTATCCCGGTCTCGCAGACCCTCGCCGAGCAGAAGGCCGAGACCGAGACCGGGATACCGCTCTCGCCGGGGTCTCGTCCGGGACCGGGCGAGACCGGGACCGGGTCTCGCGAGACTGCCGGGACCGGTGAGACCACGTCCCGTGAGACCGGCGGGACCGAGTCTCGTGAGACCCGGTCCCGCCGTCGGCGGAGGCGCGAGACCGAGACCTCCCGTCCGGCCGAGACCGGCGAGACCACGTCTCGCGAGACTGCGAACCCGCAGGTGGAGACCCAGTCTCGCGAGACCGAGACCCCGCAGTCTCCCCCGAAGAGCGAGACCGGGACCACGAAGGTCTCAGACCTCGGCCCCATCCAGTCCGAGATCCAGAAGCTGCTGGATGCGATGTGGTCTCGCGGCGGTGCCGAGACCGTGAAGCTCGGCACCGACAAGAAGCCGGGTGAGGCCGAGACCATCACCGGCCGGCCCCGGGCCACCGCCGCCAAGCGCCTGAACGCAGCACGCGCGCTGTACAAGACCGGCCGCCGGCACGTGGTCGCGACCGAGACCCCCCGCGAGACCGAGACCCAGGCCAGACCCCGAACCGGAACCGAGAACTGACCCGCCGACACCCAAGGGAGACCACCGTGGCGTACACCGAGCTGAAGGCCGAGACCGCTCTCGGCACCAAGGACATCCTGCGGTCCGCCCGCACCGAGATCATTGCCGAGATGCGGCGCCGACACCCCGGGGACACGGACGCGCAGTTCAAGGCCCTGGACCTGCCGCTGCGCATGACGATCCACTTCGGCCTCGCCGACCTCGACAGCCACCACCCCGCGAAGGGCGCCACCCCCGTGTCCTCCGCCACGCTGACCGCGGCGACGGCCCGCGGCGCCCGGGACATCCTGAGCTCCGCTCTCGACCGGCTGGAAGCC
Source organism: Streptomyces luteireticuli (assembly GCF_041519305.1). NCBI lineage: Bacteria > Bacillati > Actinomycetota > Actinomycetes > Kitasatosporales > Streptomycetaceae > Streptomyces > Streptomyces luteireticuli. Next base: position 89,088 of record NZ_CP167929.1, on the reverse strand, counting down.
GAGATACTGCGCCGCCACCCGGGCGACACGCGCGCCCAGCTCGCCGCGCTGGAGGCGCCGCTGCGCACCGTCGTCCACTACGACATCGCCGACCTCGACCTCGACGGCCCGCTGTCCGTCGACGCGTGCCTGCACCCGCCGTACGACGCCGCTCCTCGCGCGCTCACCGGCCCGACCCCTGACGGATCGACACATTCAGTGACCACCCCCGGCTCTCCCGCCGGTCAGGGCGACGTTGCGGATACGGCGCCCGCCAGCAGCCGTGCGCCGTTGTGGAAGGCCGCGCTGGACCTGCTGCGCCCCGGCCGCACGGGCGCAGCAGCAGCCCCCTCCGGCCCGGACAAGCCCCACCCCGACAGTCACCATGCGTGATGTAAAGCGGGGTGCGTCAACGTCAACGTCAAGGACGCCAAGGTGACGCAGGCGCCCCAAAATCCTTCTCAGGGCCGGAAAATACGCCTCTGATCAGCAATTTTGACGTTGACGCGGCTGCTCGACGTTGACGTTGACGCCACAGCTTCACATCACAGCCACCACGCAAAGTTACGAGCATCGCCCGCCCCTGAGTGGAGGAACAGCACCGTGAGCACCCCCGATGACGGCATGGCGCCCGCCGAACCGACGGCGACCGCGCCGACGCCCGGCGCGGCACCGGTCCTGGCGCCAGGCGTGGCCACGCCGGCGGATGCGGGTGCTCCTCGCTCTGCTCGCGGTAGCTCTGCGTCACGGAAGGGTGAGGTCGGTGGGGTGCTCATCCCGGGCGGGGTCCTGGGTGCGCTGATTGCGCTGTGCTGGCTGGTCCACCAGTTCGGCCTGCCGGCCGTGGTCTTCGCTCTCCTGGCTGTCGCGGCCTCTGCCACGGCCGCCGTTGTCATCAAGACCTCGCGGCGTACGGCCAGGGCGGCCAGCGGGCGGGGCCGTGCGGTGCGGTCCACCGGGGGCGCCGGGCCGGGGCGCGCCATGAGCCCGGGCCGCGGGCCGGGGCGGTCTGGTGGCCTTCCTGCCCCGCGGCGTGGTGGCGGCTCCGGCAAGGCGGGCGGTGCGGCACGGAAGCCGACCGGGATGGGGTCCGTCAAGGGGATGTCCTCGCGTGCCGGTTCGGCTCCGGCGAACTCGGCGTCCCGCACGCTCGGGAAGACCGTAGGGGCGGCTCGGGCCCTGACGGGGCCCAAGCCGCACAAGGGAAGCCTGTTCGGCGGGGCGACGCGCCCGGCAGGTGTGAACGGCGGGCGCGGAGCGGCGCCGGGCAGTGCGCCGGGCGCCTCCTCTCGGGGCGGCAAGTCCCGTACGCCCGCTGGGGCGGCCGGGTCGCGCCGGGCGTGGGGTGGTCTTCTGGGCCGCAGGAACGGTAGAAGCGGAATCGCTCCTGGCGGCAAGGGCGCGGGGAAGCGGAACCAGGGCAAGGGTGGTCCGCAGGGCGGCGCGGGCGCGGCGAAGAATACCGGCAAGGGCACTGCTGCGGGCACCTCCGGCGCGACGAAGGCGAAGAAGAAGGGGGCCAGCGGCGGGAAGGCCACGGCGCCGGGTGCCAGGGGCACGAGGTTCAGCCTGTTCCGCAAGCGGCGCAAGCAGGGCGCCACGGCCTCACCGGGTACCGGCCCCGCGACCGGCGCGAAGCCGAAGAAGGGCCGGGGCGCCGGGAAGAAGGGCAAGGTCGGCTCGGCGAAGGCGCCGCGGCACCGCCGGTACACCTGGAAGCAGCCGCACCTGAAGCTCGCGGCCGCCGCCGGCCAGTTCTACACCCGGCACACCAGCCCCGCGTTCCGGCGCCGACTGCGCACGGCGGGCAAGCCGGTGCGCGCCGTGTACCGCAGGGTGCGGCGGCACGGCGGCAAGGGCCTGGCCAACGTGCTGCGGTTCGGCGGACGGACGGTGCTGCGCGTGCACACGGCCCTGAAGGGCGTGCGCTTCTCGACCTTGGGCCCGAACTGGCTCCGGCCGCTGAGCCGGGTGCTGTCCTGGGCCACCAGCCCGGCGGCCGCACTGGTCACCCTCTCGCGCAAGTGGGGGTGGCTGAACGCCTGGATCTACAAGACCGCCACGTCCCGCCCCGCCTCGGCGGCTGCGGGCCCGGGCGGCACGCCGGCCGCCAACGCGCCGGCCGCAGGAGGGCACCAGCCGGTCCCCTCGCCTGCCTCACCGATCTCACCGAAGGGAAGTACTCCCGTGGACAACTCGCCCGTGCAGCACGCCTACCCGCTCATGCGGGCGGCCGAGAGCATCCGGCTGGCCGGAGTGGCGTTCGCCTCCGCGCCCGCCGACTCGATGAAGGGCTACGAGGCCGTGATCGAGCACCTCGGGTCGCTCAACCTGGCGATGTTCGAGCTGCTGCAGTGCATCGCCACGGTCACCGAGGACGAGTTCAAGGTGAACGCGGCCGTTCCCGGGGCGTTCCGGGAGATCTCGCTGCACTTCCTCCTGCTGGGCGAGTTCATCGACGGCGCGCACGTGGTGTACCGGCAGGTGCACGCCGAGCAGCTCGACAACATCGAGAACCCCACATGGCAGGGCCGCAAGTGGGATATATCGGCGAACTGGGGGTCGGTGATCCCCATGCACTCCTGGGCAGCGCCGCAGGTACACGCCATGCCGCTGCTGTTCGCGGCCGCGGCCATCCGGGAGGCCGGGGCCAGCATCCAGCTGCACCCGTCCGGCTCGATGGTCGGCTACGAGATGACGATCGAGCACCTGGCCCCGCTGGCGGAGGAGTTGGGCCTGCTGATGGCGACCGTGGCCGCAGTCACCGAGTCGGAGTTCCGTGTCAGCGCGGCCGTCTCCGAGATGCACCGCGATGCCGGGACGCGCTTCCGCGACCTGGGCGGGTGGATCCAGGCCGTTCACGTGGCCTACCGGCAGATCCACGAGGAGCAGATCCGCAACCTGGAGGAGCCCAGCTACCAGGCCGCGAAGTGGGACCAGTCGCGCAACACGTAGCCGCAACAGGCCCCAGTCCCCCTCCCCCGCGCGGGCTCTGCGCCCCGTGCGTCGCCCGCACTGACCTGAAGGAGTTCTGCACCATGTCCCGCAAGCAGGACCGGGAGCCCACCCCCTGGGTGCACGGGGTGTTCTCGACACCGCTGTTCACCTCCGGGGTGGTCTACCTCGGCGGCGTCGGCCTGGGCACCGTCGAGGACCTGGGCCACGCCGTGCCGTTGGACCTGCTCGGTATCGGGTCGGTCGGCGGCGTCATAGCCGCCGCCACCGCCCGCTACCTGCGCACCGGCGGGCCCGGCCGCAGCACGAAGGCCCGGTGGTTCCACTCCGCGTTCAGCGGGATCTGGACCGGGGCAGCGGTCGCCTGGCTGAACTGGACTGCCCACGGCACCCCGTGGACCCTGACCTCGGCCGGCGTCCTGGGCGCGGCCACCGCGGTGATCGGCCCGTTCTACAGCTTCGACCGTTTCCTTCGCGGCGAGGAGATCGCCGCGCAGTGGGCGAAGGAAGAAGCGTCCCTGGCGCGGCCGCTGACGGACTGGGCCGACCTGTTCGCGGCAGCGGGGGCGCGCGGCGTCGTCGTCGAACGCAAGGACACCTCCCACAACGGGTTCGAGCTGACGCTCCGGCTGACGGAGACCGACTTCGACGGCCTGCTCCCGCTGCTGAAGAAGCTGGAGATGAAGGCGGGGGTGCGCCCGGGCTCGCTGACGCTGCGGCCCGGTGAGATGGCCAACGAGGCGTACCTGTCGGTCTCCACCCGCAATGTGCTCGCCGAGCTCGTCACGCTCGAGCCGGGCGACCACCCCCTCACGATCAACGAGCCGCTCACGCTGGGGATGCTGGAGAGCGGCGAGCCCATCGAGCTGCTGATGCGCCAGAACTCGGTGTTCATCGCGGGGAAGAAGGGCAGCGGCAAGTCGGTGCTGCTGCACGTGCTGATCTCGCTGCTGGCCCGCTGCACCGACGCCGTGATCTGGATGGTCGACATGGCCGGCGGCAACACGGCCAAGCGCTGGGTCCGCCCGTGGGTGGAGGGCTGGAAGGACAAGGACGGCACCGTCATCGACCGGCCGCTGATCGACTGGGTCGCCATCACAGAGGACGAAGCCGTGCGGATGTACAACGCGGCGCACGACATCGCGGACGAGCGGGCCAAGACGATGCGCGGCGGCAAGATCGTGCCCAGCCGGAAGCGGCCGGCCATCATCGTCATCACCGAGGAAGGCTCCGACCTGATGGCCTGGTCCACGGCCGCGGTCAAGCCCAAGACGCGTGGTGTGAAGAAGGGCAGGAAGGCGGCAATCGACTACGTCGACGTCGCGCAGCGCGGCACCGGCCCGAATACGGGCGGCGGCGAGATCGAGTCCCAGTACGACACCGTGTTCGGCCTGCGGTTCCCTCGCCGGGGCGAAGGCCAGTACGTCTTCCCCGACTTCTACCACCAGGTGAATCTCGCCGCGCTGCCCGGCAACGGCGCCTGCTACTGCAAGACGCAGCTCATGGCACCCACGGACCCGCCGCAGAAGGGCCGTATCGCCTTCATCAACGACGACGAGGAGTGCGACGACATCGAGCAGATGTCTGCCAAACGGTGGCAGATCCGGCCCGACCTCGACGCCGAGGCCGTGGCCGTCGCCGAGCGGTGGGGGTACGCCGAGCGGTGGTCCGACCCCGAGCGGATCGGCTGGCTGCTGGACGCCTACGGCCTGGAGCACCCCGCCACAGCAACGACCGGTCCCTCGGCACAGGCTCCCGGGGGCGGCACGGCCACGATGCAGGCCGCCCCGCCCGCACCGCCGGCCGTCCCCGGCAGCAGCGGCCCGCAGGGTCCGGGCGGCTTCCCCCTGCCCAAGCCGCTCGGCGACCTTCCGTCCCCCCAGGACTACCTCAAGAAGTACGGGACCGGCCCGAAGCCGCCCGCCTCCGGCAACGCGTCGGCTCCGGCCGACGGATCCGGCGCGCAGGACCCGGCGGTCGAGGCCGCCATCGCCAACGCGCTTCAGCAGATGGTGAGCTGGACGGAACATGCCGCGGAGAACCGCGAGAAGCTCGCCAAGGACGCGAACGCCAAGCCCCGGCAGCACCCGCGCCGCGACGAGGTCATCGACATGGTCCGCCAGGCCGGACCCGGCGGCATCACGATCGACGACTGCATCAAGACGCTCGCCGAGCGGTACCCCGAGGAGAAGCCGCCCTCGCGGCAGTCGGTCACGAACTGGTTCGCCGCCACCGAGCAGATCATCCAGCCCGGAGGCAAGAAGACCCCCTATATCTGGTCGGATCCGGACCACCCCGCCGCCGGAGACCAGGACGAGGGCGAGGCCGAGGAGGCCGAACCCCTCGCCGGCGGGGACCTCGAGCTGTTTCTCCTCGCCGTCGAGCTGGTCGTCTCCACCCAGTTCGGGTCCGTCTCGATGCTCCAGCGCAAGCTCCGCGTCGGCTTCGCCAAGGCCCTGTGGCTGATGGACCAGATGACCGCAAGGAACGTCGTCGGCCCCCGCGACAGCGCCAAGGCCCGCGAGGTCCTCGTCGCCGCCGACGGCCTCGGCACCCTGCTCGCCAGCCTCAAGCACGAGGCACAGGAGTAACCCTTCGCGGCCGCAGCGACAGCTCCCGCCCCACGGAACGGACCGGCCGACACCACCGGCCGACGCTTCCCTCAACCGCAAGGAGATTCCCCGCACATGACGACCGAGCCCGCCCAGTCCACCGAGTACGAAGCACGTGCCCGCCAACTGCTGGCCGAAGCGTACGACGACGCCCCCGCACGCCACGTCCCCACACCCGGCCCGGTTGCCCCGGGAATCGCGCCTCTTGTGGTCCCCGAGGGGTACACCGTCCGCGAGACCCACCGGACCCACGCCGATGGAACCACCGAGGTGGTCCGCGAGATAGCCCCGCCCGCGCCGGCCGGGCAGGCGGACGCCTCCCCGGACACGGACGATCAGGGCCGTCCGGACTGGCTGGCGGCCCACCGCGCACGCATCAGGCTCAGCGCCTATCTCACCGGCGCCGGCGCCGTCACCGTGCTGGGCGGCGTGTACGGTTCCGACATCGTCGGCACCATCACTGCGGGCGCCGCAGCCCTCTGGGCTGCCACCGTCACCGTCCTGAAGGTAGTAGCCGGCACCGTCGTCGTTGGCGTCGCGTTGCGGATCGCCTTCGGCGGGCGCAAGCGCCGGGGCACCTTCGAAGGCACCGTCCGCGGCACCTGGCGCTAGGACCAGCAGCCCCTCCCCGGCACACAAGACCGGCCAGCCCAGCGCATCGGCTGGTCACGAGGCTCAAGAACGCCTCCCGGCACAGCAGACTCACCCGTACCGTACGACCCGTGGCCACCGTAGGCCTCAACCCGAAGGAAAGGACCTAGGCATGGACGAGCGCCTGGCCACGCCCGGCAGCGAGCGTGACCGGCGCGGCATCCTCACCCCGACCGGCACCGCTGCAGAGGCGGGCACCGGTTGCGGCAGGAGCAGCGCCATATCCCGCACCCGACGGCAGCTGGCGGCCGCCGCCGCGACGGCCGCGGCCATCAGCGTGCTGTGCGCCTGCGGGTCCTCCGGCCACGGCACCGCGGCCGAGGAGTCCCCGGCCGACGACGGCCGGCAGGCGGTGGCCGCGGTCGCGAAGCGGTACATGGAGGCGTGGATGGTCAAGCCGGCCCGGCCCAAGGAGATGTGCGAGCTGGAGACCACGTCGGCGCGCCCCAACTACAGCAAGGACGGGGGATCTGCCGAGGGGTGCGTCAGCACCTACGAGGGCTACTTCAAGGACCAGGACACCGACAGCGGCCGGCCACCGCTGACCGTCTCCGTCGACAACGTCCAGGACGTCGTCGCCTCCCGCACCCACCCCGCCGGCAAGGGAGTACTCGCCACCCTCCGGCGCGACGGTGAGGAGCCGTCACGGTACGCCCTGCGGCTGGTCCAGGAGGGCGGGTCCTGGCGCGTCGAGCAGAATTCCGATGTCGGCTCGCGCTACCGCAACACCGCAGACCCGGTCGCCGACGTCCTGTTGCACGCGAAGTAGCACCAGACCCGGGCGCCTTCGCCGCGGCGCCGACGCCGCTGCCCGTCGCGAGACGAAGGACAGCGCCAGCACTGAGAGTTCCACCGACCAGACGGGCGGTCACCGAGCAGGAACATCTGTTTGGTGACCGCCCGTCCGGCGTACGCGGGGCCTGACGGCACCCGTGACCCGGATCGCCCCCGCACCATGGCGATGCCCTTCAGCCGTTGACTCAGCACAGCCTCGAGCAGGGGGCTGGCCGGTCTCGCGCGGGCCGCAGAGGCGGACAGCACTACGACCATCGACCGGCGGAACACCCGTGAGCACGCCGGGGGTTCGAGCGGGACGCTTCCTAAGTCTTGACACCCCCACCCCCCTCGAAGTACAGTCTTAGGAAACATCTCGGGGCTGCCCCGCCACCCAGTCCGGAACCCTCCCCTGCGTCGCTCGGCACAACCCGGCCACGGACACCCAGACCCATGTCAGCGGGTCACGCCCGACCTCTCCACAACTCACCTCGCCCTGGAGGAGTTCGCCATGCCCAGACGCCTGCTCATCGCACGCGCCCTCGCCCTTGCCAGATAGACGCACCCCAACAGGGTGCACCGCCCCCGGCCACGCCCCGGGGCCTCGGACCGGAGGTTCCATGACCGCCACCACTCGCGCCCGGACCATCATCAAGCGCTACTCCGACGACTGCTACGGCACGACCGGGGAAACCCCGGAGACCGCGCTCGCCGACCTCGTTGCCGATCTGATGCTCTGGGCAGCACTCAACAGGCTCTCCTGGAGCGAAGCCATCGACAACGCCCGCTTCCACGCCTCCACCGGCAACCCGTGCACCCTCTGCGGCGACGACATCCAGTTCCTCGACAGCGAAGGCCACTGCCCGGACTGCGCCATATAGCCCGGCATTCCGGGCCCACTCCCCCGCTCCCCTCCGACGCGCACGGGCCACGAGCAGCACCAGGGCGCGCCTTCGCACCACGCCACCGCCTGGAGACCCCCTTGACTCGCCCTCTCGGTCATCAGCAGCTGTTCGCCCTCGACTCCCTCGCGCGCCTGAACTCCGGCTCTTGGTGGCCGGGTTGCGGCTGGGTGATCGGCACTGTGTCCGACACGATCCGCGTCCTCGACTCCCTCGTCCGGCGCGGCCTCGCCCGTCCGGCTGCACACCGTGGAATGCACCGGTACGCGGTGACAGAGGCCGGTCTCAACCATCTTGGGTGGTTCACATGCATGGACTGCGACCGGCTCACCCGGCACCCGCGCTACACAGCCGAACGGGAACAGGCCTCACGCTGCGAAGCGTGCCACCGCACAGCAACAGCAGCGGACGCCAGGGAAGTCGGCCAGGGCGAAGCCGACGAGCACAAGGGGCTCAGGACCGCACCGACAGCGGTGCCTGGGCGCCCGTCGCGGGACGCGGTCTTCATCCACAGGCCGACGACCGCATCCTTTCCGGGTCAGCACCCCATGTTCCGGAAAGGGAGTTCGCCCATGAGTACCACCGCTGCGCCCCGTCGCCCTCATCTCCCGAAAGCCCCGGTGGACTGCGATCTGGTGCGCAATGTCGCCCGGGTCGAGACGCCGATGATCACGGAGATGGTTGCGGCCATGTTCCACCTGGAGCGGCTCGCACAGAGGGTCGGGACGCCGCAGGAGGAGGTGGAGGCGTACGAGGGCAGGGCCGATCTGGCCCGTCACCGTCGCTACGTTCTGGACGCGGACGCCAGGATCCGCCGGGCGCTGGACCAGCTGACCGAGCCGTACGCCAAGCTGGCCGGTCCCGAGGTCGGCGAGGCCACAGCCCACGCTGCCTGATTGCCCGGATGGCCCGTGCGACCCGCTCGCACGGGCCATCCGCCTTTCCCCGGCACAGCTTTCCCCCGTTCGTTGCCGCGGTCTCGAACGGGATCCGGTGCGCGTCCGTCGGCTGGTCCGGCGGGGCAGTTGAGGCCCTGTGTCCCCTGCGGCAAGGGGGCGCGGCCGGCGTGTGCCGGCCGGACGGGCGCGAGGGCTCACCTGGATCGACAACGGCAGCTCGGCGCCAGCGCTGTCAGCACGGAGTGCGGAGCCGGGCGATCTCCGGCTCCGCGGGCTCGGGCAGGGCAGGGCAGGGCAGGGCACTCGCAGCCTGCCCGCTTCTTAAGTCTTGACTCGCCGGCACCTGCGCCTGTACAGTCTTAGGAGACATCGCGGGGTGCGTCCCACCCGGGCCGCTCCCGTAAGCCCCGTCCAGGAAGACCGAACTGCCCCGCCCGGAGCACGAATTCTTGCTCGCGGCGGACCTGCGCCGCCGCTTTGTGCGCCTCGCACGCCCGTCTTGCCGTTGGGTCATTGCGCTCCGCGCAGCAGTGCATCGCCCTGCGCCGGCAGTGCCCGAAGGGACTGCGGCCGTGCGACGCCGCATCGGCTGCCCCGTTCAGCCCAGCCGACCGGACGGTGCCCCCGCTCACCCCTCAACCAGAAAGCCCGATATGCCCAAGCAGCGACTTGGCTTCAACCGCCCCTTCGTCGGCCAGCGCGCCAGCAGCGGCCCGGCAACTGCCAGTGAAACGACGCGGCCCTACCGCTACGGATCCACCCCGCTGATGTCCCGCCCCGCGGTAGACGACGAGCCCCGCCACCGTGCGAACCGGCCCGAGGCGAAAGCCGACTCCGCCGACATCGCCGAGTGGCGCCTGCCCCCGGCGCTGCGGCTTGAACAGGAACGGGCCGAACTCCACGACCAGTTCGACGCCCTGGGCCGCGCTGTAGCAGCGGCCTTCAACGAGGGCGGTGTCGAAGGCGGCGGATGGGTCCATCAGGCCGGCGATGCCTGCTACGGCTCGGTGACCTTGAGCCACCCGCGCGGGCTGGGACTGCACATCTGGCACGAGAACAAGCACCGCAAAGGCGGGGCCGGCCGTCGCCTGACGGTGAAGGGCACCTATCCGCACGGTTCATCAGTCCATCGTGCAGATCACATCACCGTCTCCCTGGACCGCGAACCGCGCGCCATGGCCCGTGACATCGTCCGCCGCTTCCTCCCCGGGTACCTGGCGACGATCGATCAGGCGATCGCAGCCGCGCAGGAAGCCGAGCGGCACCGCCAGGCCCGCGCGGCGGTGAACCGGCGCATCGAGCAGATACTGCCCCGCGTCTGCGGCATCGGCGGGGTCAAGCCCCACCAGGACCCGGGGCGTACCCAGTCGTACTGGTCCCGGCCGGGCGTTGCCACCGGCCAGGCATCCGTGCTCGCCTCCGGCAGCACGACGCTGGCCACCAGCGCGTGCTCCATGGACCTGAAGCTGACCGATGTGCCGACCGAAGTCGCCCTGCAGATTCTTGAGCTGATCAGCAACGGCGCGGTGCTGGAGGGCACCGTGCTGCCCCAGGCGATCGCCCCGGCCCAGCCGGAACTGAGCACGGCGGTGCGCATCATCCCCGGCGAGACCATGCTCTCCGCGCGTCTCCTCCCGGCAGCCGAGCGCTCCGGCAGGACCTGAGCCGAACGTCGCCGGCAGACGCGGAATCCGTCCACAGCCCTGCCAGATCACCCTCGACGTCGGCCGTTGATTCACGGCCGGCCACCGCAACAACGGGCCATGGCCCGCATTCTGGAAAGGAAGAACCCATGTTCACCAAGCTCTTCGGCAGCAAGACGCCCCAGACCCAGTCCGTCGTCGACCTGGCCAAGCAGGCCGCGGTCAGCCTCGAGAAGCGCGGTCTCAGCTCCGCGCGCGCCGCCGTCTACCTCGTGCTCGACCGTTCCGGCTCGATGCGCCGCTTCTACAAGGACGGAAGCGTGCAGCACCTCGCCGAGCAAGCCTTGGGCCTGTCCGCCAATCTGGACGACGACGGCACCGTGCCCGTCATCCTCTTCTCCACCAACGTCGACGGCACCACCGAGGTCACCCTCGACGACTACGCCGGCCGTATAGAGCAGGTGCACCGCAAGCTCGGTGCCATGGGCCGCACCAACTACGACACGGCCATCGCCGCGGTCGTCGAGCACTACCAGAAGTCCGGCGCCACCGACCCGGCCTTCGTGATCTTCCAGAGCGACGGCAACCCGGACAACCGGGCCGCTGCCGAGAAGGCCCTGCGGGACGCCTCAAAGCTGCCGATGTTCTGGGCCTTCGTGGGCTTCGGAGACCGCATCAGCTTCCTGGAGAAGCTCGACGACCTGGAGGGCCGCGCGGTGGACAACGCCGGCTTCTTCCACGCCGGTGACCCTCGCCGCGTGACGGACGGCGACCTCTACGACGGCCTCACCAAGGACTTCGGCCCCTGGCTCACCTCCGCCCGCCGCGCCGGAATCCTGCGCTAGCACCCCGCCGTCGACCACGCACTCCCCCGATCTCCGCGGGCCGGCCGCCGCCCGAGAAGGTGACGGCCGGCCCGCGACATCTGCAGCCGGTCGCCTTCGCCGCTTCGCATCCGTCCCCCTTCCCGCCCCGCACCGAGGAGCACCACATGACCGAGCCCGGCCCCACCGACTCCTACGCGCACCAGGCCCGACTCGCCGGCACCCTGGTCTGCGGCCTTCACACCCTGATCCGCTACGCCGCCCGCGAGCCCGCCCTCTCCGCGGCCCTGGCCGTCATCGACACCACCGAGATGAACGGCCCCCTCGACCGCGCCGGTCTGCAGGCCGCGCTCGCCGAAGCCGAGCGGGAACGCGACCTGTACTCCGCCCTCGCCGAGCGTGGGAAGCGACGTGAGGAGGCGGGGCTGGGCCCCGGCGCTCCCTGTGCCTGCGGTCACCCGGCCGCCGCCCACGCCCACAGGCTCACCGACGACGACCGGCTGCCGTGCCACCGCGATGACTGCCGCTGCCTCGACCTGGCCTTCTCCCAGGAGACCCGCTGATGGAGCAGCGTCAGACCGCTGTGCTGGTCATGGAGGCACTCGTCCAGGCCCTGGCCGGCAACGCGCAGGCGGCCATCGAAGCGCTCGACCAGCTCGGCGGGAACCTGGATGCGACGGAATGTACGGGGTGTGCTGCGCTCTCGCTGCAGCCGGCACCAAGGCCCTGGGAAGGCTCCACGGGCCGCAGGAGGCGGACACGTACCTGGTGATCGAGGAACTGGTCCCGGGCGCGCTCGCCCAGGACCCGGCCCGGGGCTTCGCCACCCGGTTCGTCACCGCCTACGCCAACGACGACGCCGACACCGCGGTGGGGTTGTACAAGGCGGCGCGGCACGCCGGGGTCGTGCCCTTCACCGAGTCGGTGCACGCCCTTCTAGCAACCGTGGCCAGCCTCACCGCACTCGCGCTCGAGGAAACGGCGCCGGGGAGCTGAAGTCCGCCCGACCAGGACGTACGGAAGGGCGTGCCGTACTCTCGTCACAATCAAGCTTTAAGAGACAGGACACCGTACATGACCCGCAGCGACGAGCTCATGACCCTCCAGGAGATCGCCGACGCCTATGGAGTGACCAAGACCGCCGCGCACAAGTGGCACAAGGCCCCCTCGCAACGGGACCAGCCACCGAGGGACCCGTCGCCGCTGCGCACGGTCGCCAAGGCTATGGGCGTGGAGGTCCCCGAGGCGGACGAGGCCAGGCCGCGCTACCCACGCGAGGTCGTGGAGGCCTTCGCCAAGGCCGTCGGCTATGCCCGCCCGGACGGCAAGCCCATCACCGAGATCCTGGGCAAGCGCCGCTGGCTGCCCATCGCTCCGACCATCGACCCGCACCCAGGCGGCCGCCGACGCTACTACATCAACCACGTCGCCGCGCATCTGGGCGTGAAGGTTCCGTCGATTGAGCGCTACCGCGTCCGGCACGATGACTTTCCAGAATCCGACGGGCCGGAAGAAGTCGGCAGGGTGGACGAACTCGGCAGGGCGTTCTGGTTCGCCGAGAGCATCAACCCGTACTTCCGACGCCACGGCTGGAAGCAGCTCGAACAGCCCACCGACTGACAGTGCCGGCGGGCTGGCTCAGCCTGTCCCCTGGAGCAGTCCGCCAGCTGTCACGGCTACACCAGTACCGTCAGCGATCCGGAGGAACCCGATGGACGACAACCCCCTCGTCATCATGGCCGACGAGATGCAGACCATCGCTCACGACCAAGCCTGGGGCGAACTTCACCGGCTGATGCGCATGTCCGCCTTCGACCCCTGCCGGTACAGGCCCCTCTTCGTCCCCGGCCCCGAGCCGCGGAGCCGCTAGGTAAGGCGCTGACCTGCGAAGATACCAAAAATATGGTACAGTCTTAAGAGACGGACGGGGGTGAAGGAACCGCCCCCGGACTCCGATCCGCCCATGAGCGGTGTCCATCGCGGCCCAGCACAGCCCCGGCCGCACCAAAGCCGTCCGTCCCTCTCCGGGGATCGTCCTCTTCAGCTCCTCGGCACGAATCGCCGACCGGCTCCCCCGGCGCGCCCTTTGCCGATCTCAACGCGGGCGGGCGCCCCGCCGCCCACGGCCCAGGAAGGAATTCCCGCATGAGCCCAGCGCACCCAGGCGGCTCGCACGAGCCGCCCACTCCAGCGCTCTCATCCCCGACCCCGAGAGGTCCACCGAGCTTGTCCGACACGATCGACTACCTTGCCGAAGTTCACCTTCTCATCCGTGCCCGCCAGGAGATGAAAGCCCGCCAGGACGAGTTCCTCGCCGGGTTCAAGGACGCCGACGGCGTCGTCATACCGGCTCTGCAGGACGCGTGGGCAGAAATACGCACGGACTGCCTGATGGACACCGAGCGGCACCTCGACGCCCTGATCGCCCGTCTGACCGAGTTGTTCGGCCCGCCGCTGCCCGGCCACGCCTTCAGCCTTACCTTCGCCGGTCCCGAGCGCTACGACGGCGAGGCGCCGTACACCTGGGTCGTCAACGGCGACGACCTCGACAGCGCCCGCCGCAACCTTGCCGCCCTCCCCTCCTTCCGCGAGTGGTTCGAGGAGCAGGCTTCCTGGGACGAGCCGGACGAGGACCCGGACGTCCTCTTCCGCTCCGAGACCAAGTACAGCCACCCGGGCATCCCCGACGTCGGGTGCTACAACGACCTGCGCAGGGAGCAGGCCGCCGCGCTGGACACGCAGACCGCTCGCCCGGAGCTGACGGACAACGCCCGTCCGGAGCTGGGGGCCTGATGGTGAACCACCGCTTTGCCGCCCCCGCCGTCGACCGGGTCGCCCGCCTGCTGATCCGGGCCGCCGACACAGTGGCCGCCCGCTCCCGGGTGCCCAACCCGATGGCGGCCACCCGCGTCGTCCTGGCGAACCTGGCCGACCAGAACCTCTCCGGCGCGGACTTCTACGGAGAGATCACCAACATGCTGGACAAGCTGGGCTTCACCTGGCCGGATGGCCTGTGCCACCAGTGCCATGAGCCGCTGACCGACGAGCAGGCCGAGGCGGGCGGCCTGTGTCGGGCGTGCGATCCGTGGGTGTGTGCCTGCGCCTTCGCCAATCCTGCTGGCCAGTGCAGTGCGGAGGCTGTCACCTGACCTGCTCCGGGCAGGGCGAGCCGATGCCGCCGTGCACCTGCGGGTGCGACATCGCGTTCGGCGATTACGGCGACTACGACACCGAATCCCCCGCCAGCCGCCAGCACTTCGTCGACACCGGCCGCTTCCTGCGCCCCGGAGAAATCCTCACCGCCGACTGAACACGACGGCAGCGCCCGGCCTCGCCGGGCGCCCCTGCCGCACCCATCCGAAGGAGCCCATGCTGGCAACCTCCGACCTTGACGTTCTGCTCTCCCACGCCGACAGCCAGCAGGAGACCGTCATCCGCGCAGCCGCCCGTGCAGCCGGACTGCTGTGGCTGTGCCGCAACACCGCCTGCCGGAGGGACAATCCGCGCTCCGCCCGCACGTGCGGGAGCTGCGGGTGCGGCAAGAACGGCAAGCCCGTCGGCGACATCTTCCCCAGTCCCTACGGTGCTTCCCCGAGGAGGTGGCGCGCCCTGCGCAAGGCCATCACCCAGTGGTGCACCGAGCACAACCGGCCGCTGCCCGACGGCGTCACCTTCGCATACTGGGGCGACCGCGACGAGGACTGCGGCTGGGCCGCTGCCGCCCCGTCCTTCCACTACGGCGGCCAGCAGGTCGCCGCTCCCGAGCTGGCCTGCGACGAAGCGGTATCCGAAGCCTTGAACGGGCTCAACCACCATTCGGCTCCCTCGTACGGGGGCGATATGCGCATCGCTGTGCACCGCTGACCACCAGCCCCCGCCCCACCGGTACCCGGGCGCGACCGCGCGACCCACGGCTCCTCGCCCGCGCCCAGGCCTGCGCCCGCCATTTCGTGAAAGGAGAACCCACCACGTGACCGACCTGAAGCCGGAGCAGGACTCCCCCACTGCCGAGTACGGATTCCTGGAGCCGCTCGACGACGACGCCCTCCAGCACGTCCGCCAGGCCGTCAACAGGCTGCTGTACGCGCGGCGCGCCGCCGAGCTGACCGCGTTGGTGGAAGCCGAGTTCGCATCCACCACCCGTCACGGCGACGCCATGGACAGCACGGCGGCAGTAGTCCGCGTCATCTTCAGCACCGTGTGGAACAGCTCGCGCGGCACCTACTGGGACGACGAGGTGAGCGTTCACCACGCCGACGGCATGGTCACCGCTGGCTGCCATTGCCCGGAGGCGTACGACCTCCTGGACGAGCTCACCACGCTCGCGCCGCCGGCCGACGGGGAGCGCCTGGTCGTCGACCTTCCCGCGCTGAAGACTGCCGAGCGCCTGACGTGCATCGTGTGCGACCACCCCGGGTGCGCCATCCCCGGCAGCGAGCCCGAGGTGTGGGGCTGCGAGAACTGCGCAAGTCCCCTTGCCGTCCGCCACCACGAGCACCGGAGCAACACCGCGTGCCCCGGCTTCGTCCCGCTCGGCAGGGCCCAGGGGCCCGCTCTCGCCCTCCGTTCGGAGCACCTCGGTACCGCCGCTACCGGCGGCGGGAACGCGGTTCCGTAGACGGCGTGGCCAAGATGCGGTCACCGTACAACTCTGCATGACGAATCTCCGTGAAGAAGTGACCAACTCCTTCGTAGGGCCCGGTCATCTCGGCGAGCCGCACACCCAGGTGTGCCTTCCGCCGGAAGCCGCCGAGCTCCCTGATAACGGCATCGCGCAGCACCGGGTCGGCGCCTCGCTCTTTCAGGCACGCGAGGATGCGTTCCTGCAGGCCGCCTCGTGCGAGCTCGTTGGCCAGGAGGGCCACGACTGCCGCCTTCCCGACGCGGCGCCGCGCTGCCCACTTGAAGATGTTCATCGTGCCTTCTTCCTTTGGTGAGGTGAGTGGTCAGATGCCGTTGTGGCTTGTGCTGGTGGCGGCCAGGGCGATGGCACCGGCCATCAGGTCGCTCTCGAGGAAGCCGACGTCGGCAAGCCGCGACGGAGCGGCGTAGGCTTGGAGGATGCGTTTGGTCATCTGTATGGCGGGGGCTGGCCTGCGGGCGATGGATGCGGCCGTCCTGCGGACGCTGCGCTCCAGTTCCTCGGTGGGGGCGACCGTGTGCAGCAGTCCCATCTGCTGGGCCGAGGTGGCGTCGATGACCCGGCTGGTCAGGACCATCTCCGTGGTGCGGGCGAGGCCGATCTGGCCGATGATCCGCGCCAGCGCGCCACCCCACACCGGCGGCAGGCCGAGTGCTGCCTCGGGCAGCCGGAAGGTGGAGTCCGGGCTGCCGATGCGCAGATCGCAGGCGGCCGCCAAGCCCACGCCGGCGCCGACGGCCCGGCCGTGCAGCTGAGCCACGGTCACGAGGTCGGGTAGGGCCAGGGCCTCGAAGAGCAGGCGGGTCTTCTCACCGATGCGCGGCACCGCGGCGGGGGCCCCGGTCAGCTCGCGCCGGTCGCCGCCCAGGCAGAAGTCCGGGCCGACGGCACTCAGCACGACCGTGCGGAGGTCGGCGGGCCTGCCGCGCAGGACGGCGAGCAGGTCGTCCACCAGGGCCTCGTCGAGGACGTTGCCTCGGTCCGGCCTGGTGAGCTGGACGTACAGCACCGCCCCGTCACGGTGCACGGACACGTTCTTCATGCCGTCGGACACGGGGGCTTCTCCTTCATCGTGACGTTGCGGGAACAGCGGCGGGGTTAGCGGAGCGTCAGCGAGGTGATGCGCCGGAAGGCCATCCGCGGCTCCCAGCGCGGTGGTGCTGCGAGTTGCAGGTGGGGGAACCGGCGCAGGTAGGCGCGCAGGAAGGCGGCTGCTTCCAGCCGGGCGAGGCCCGAGCCGAGGCAGTAGTGCACCCCGCCGCCGAAGGCGAGGTGAGGACCGCGGCCGCCGCGGTCGACACGGAAGCGGCCGGCCTCGTCCGTGCTGGCAGGGTCGTGGTGTGCCGAGCCCACCAGGACGTACACCAGCTGTCCCTCCCGGACCCTGGCACCGCCAACGACCGTGTCCTGACGGGCGATCCGGCTGCACACCTGGACCGGAGGGTCGAAGCGCAGCACCTCCTCGACCGCGTCGCCGACTGCGTGCGGGTTGCGCCGCAGCCAGTGGGCCTGTTCGGGGTGGGCCGCCATCAGCCAGGCGGTGCTGTTGAGCAGCGAGCTGGTCGTCTCCACGCCGGCCATCAGCATGAAGGTGGCCACGCTGCGCACCGCCTCGTCCGCTGCCGCCCGGTCCGGCTCGTGGGCGTCCCAGGCCCGCAGCCAGGCGGTGATGGCGTCGTCTTGGGGGCTGCGTCGCCGGTCGCGCACGAGCGCCCGGAAGTAATGCGCCATTGCCTCCGCGGCCTGGTCGGCCTGCGCAAGCTGCGGTGCTGTGGGGAAGAGCTCCTGCGCGTAGGAGATGTGGTGGACGCAGGAGCGGAGCAGCGGGAGGTCCTGGGCGGGCAGGCCCATCCAGCGGCCGATGGTGATGATCGGCAGTTCTTCGGCGACCACGGCGGTGAAGTCGGCGGGGCTGTCCTCGAGATGATCGGCCAGCCGGTCCAGCAAGACGGTGGTGGTGTGCTCGACCAGGGGCTCGAGGCGCTGCAGCGCGGGCCGGTCGAAGACGGCGCCGAGCGCGCGGCGTTGCTGGGTGTGGACGGGCGGGTTGAGGGTGATCAGCATGCGGCCCAGCTCGCGGGAAGCCGGCGTGGTCCACCGGGCGCCCTGCTGCTCCCGCCATGTGGCGTCCAGCGTGAGCAGGGACCGGCTGCGCAGGGCCGCGGAGCAGGCGCGGTAGCTGGTCAGGAGCAGTCCCCACGGGGTCGGCACGGCATCGCCCAGGGACCGGAGCTGCGCGTAGAGGGGGTAGGGGTCCGCCTGGCCTCGTGCGGACCGGATGGAGGACAGCAGTGCCACGGCCGCCCGCGAATTGGCGCCGGTTGCTGTGTGGCGGTCGGCCGGGATGTCCTCGACGTGGGGTTCCCTCAGGTCGGGCATGGTTGGTCTCCCTTCACTCGCCGCTCGCTCAGGCGATGTGCAAGGAGTCTGTTTCGCCCGCCCTGTGGATGAATTCCGGCCAAGTACGGCGGGCAGCGGGGGTGGTGCCGGGGCTATTGTCCGCGACGGCTTGACGGCGATGGCCCGGCCGGGCGGCGACCGTATAGTCGCCACCATGCCCCGTACCGCATCCGCCCCTGCGTGGCCGGAGGCGTGCCGTCTGCGCCGACGGTTCGCCGTGGCCGCCTGGGGCCTGGCCCTCCCCGTTGCCGGCGGCGCCGCAGCCGCGGCCATCGCCGCGGCGATGGTGCACAACGACATCGCGTCCCTGGTGCTGGTCGGCAATGCCGCCGTCATGGCGAGGGCCGCCTACGCCTGTGTCTCTCGCGTACGGGCAGTGCGCTCACGCGTCGTTGGCAGCGCGGCCGCTCTGCTGCTCGCCGCGGCCGGCCGTGGAGGCGATCTGCGCCGGGCCGCCGAGGATTTCGAGCTCTGCATGGTCGGGGCCCGTTCGGCCGCGGGTCTGCGGATTCTCCCGAAGAAGGCCGCCGAGGCCTTCGGCCGCGATGTCGTGCGCGAAGCCGAGCACGGGGAGCTGACCACCGGCACCCTGTCGCGCGTCAGTCTGGTCGAGCGCGCGGTGCACGACGGTCAGCGCGCGGCCGACGGGTGTGCGGGCGGTGTCGTCGAGGGGCTCTGAGGGTCAGCGGCGGTTGGTGCCCCGGCGTGGGGAGTACTCCTCCCAGCGCTCTTGTTCGTACTGGTCCTGGAGGTCCTGGATGCGCGGGTCGCTGTAGCGGGGTTCGAGGAAGATGTTGCGGTAGTCCGGCTTGGGAGACAGGGGCTGGGGCCGCCGTCGGGGAGCCGGCCGCGGGCCTTGAGCCGGCCGACGGTACACGGGGTGCACTGCTTCTCCATTCTCAACATCGGGGGCTGGGTGGGGCGATGACGGTGCGGACGGTGCCGGCCTTCGTCTGCCGTCCAGTGCCGACGTCTCACCATGAGCGTGCCGCGGACGGGGACGGACCGGGGCTGTTGAGGGGCTGCTGCTCATTCCGGTTCAGGGCCTCGCGCGCCTCCTTCATGAAGAGCAGCTCGCCGTCGTGTCCGGCCCGCTGGCACGTCCGGTCCGCCCGTTCCCGCGCAAGGGTGCTCCCGGCCTGCAAGGCGTCGAGGAGCGCGCCCACTTCGGCGGCCGCGGCGCGGACGAGCGCGGCGTCCGTGTCCTGGCCGCGGTACCAGCTGGCGGTGCGTTCGACCTTGCGCCACTTCTCGGCACATGCCACCGCCGCAGCATAGGCATCAGCTGCCCGGACGGCGGCGGAGGCCGTGGCCGGGGCGCCGGGGCGCGCGGGTACAGCACCCGACGGCGCGGTGTCTGCGCCGAGTGCTTGTGCGGCCTGCTGCGCGTTCTCGTTCATCTGGCGCACCGCGTGCCGGAGCCGGTGCTGTGCGCGTGCGGCCGCTTGTCTCAGCTCGTAGGCGATTTCGGCGGCCAGGGGGTCGACGGGCGGGACGGTCACCGGCTGTCCCGGTCGCGGGCCGGTGGGCGGGGTGTCACTCACTACGGCTTCCTTGAAAAAGGCGGCAAGGCCGTCGCCTTGGGCCTGCGGGGTGTAGGGGTTCACTGCGCGGCGGGCGACCAGCGCCCGCTGGTGATCCTGCCTACGCGGTTGAGGAGTTCGTTGTGCTGCTCGATGTCCTGCTCGACCGCTTCGAGTAGGGGAGAGGACGTCTGGAAGCGGTTGTTGTTGTAGTCGGGTGCAGGGTGGATCTGCCAGTTGCCGGCGGCGATGCCGCATCCGGCCGCAATCGTCTGCCACTGGGGCAGACGTCCGTGACCGACCGCCGACTCGTAGGTGTCGACCAGCGCGGCGATCGGCTGGGCGGCGCGGTCGAAGGCATGGGCCGCTGCGCGCGTCGCTTCGTGGGCCTCGATGAGGTTCAGGAGCCGGGAGTTCCAGCGGCCGTCCTCAACTCCGGTGCGCAGCACGGCGTAGTGGCTGTCCATGGCCTCTCGCGCGGTGGCGTACTCGGTCCACAGCGGCGCGGCGCGGGTGAGGTGGGGCTTCAGCTCCTGCTGGAAGCGGGCGATGTTCCACAGCTCACGGGCGGCACGGAGCTCTTCCTCGAGGGCGATCCGGTCCTCGCGCGGCATCTGTGGGTCGAAGGGGAGGGGCTGGGGTTCGGGCTCGTGGCCGGTGAATTCGCGGAAACGGAAGACGCGCTGGGGGCCCCATGGGCGGTCGACGGTCTCCACGGACAGCAGATGCGGGTGATGGCCGGTGGCGCTCACGGATCTCCTCGGGGGTCTTCCTTGTCATCCATGGCCCCCGGGGGCAGGACGGAGTGCTCCTCCTGCCCCGGGGGTGTGTGGAGCACTCAGGCCGCGTCGGGGCTCTGCTTGCCCGCGCGGCGCTTGGCGTGGGCGCCGGCGCCGACCGCCGCGGCCCCCAGGGCGAGCAGTCCGCCGGCCGCGATGCTCAGCGCGGTGCTGCCGTCAGCGCCGGTCGAGGCGAGGCTGGCAGCCGCCGGAGGGGAGGCGAGGTCGGCCGTACGGTCGCCTGCGGAGGTGCCGGTGTGCTCCTTGGAGTTCCCGCGGTCCTGGCCGTCGCTCTTGTCGCCGTCAGACGAACTGCCGTCGTCGTGGCGGCGCGTGTCGTCGGAGTCGTCGCCCTTGTGCCCGTCGTGCTTACCGGGGTCCGTGCTCGGATCGGGGGTGGGCCGGGGAGTCGGCTTCCCGTGGTCGGGGGTGGGGTCCGTGCCGGGGTCCGGCGTGGGCTTGTCGGGGTCCGGCTTCGGATCGGGCTTCGGGTCGGGGGTCGGCTTCCCGGGGTCGGGCGTCGGGTCGGGTGTGGGCTTGCCCGGGTCGGGGGTGGGGTCCGTGCCGGGGTCCGGGGTCGGCTTCCCCGGATCCGGCGTGGGGTCCTCCGTGCCCGGGTCGGGTGTGGGCTTGCCCGGGTCGGGGGTGGGGTCCGTGCCGGGGTCCGGGGTCGGCTTCCCCGGATCCGGCGTGGGGTCCTCCGTGCCCGGGTCGGGTGTGGGCTTGCCCGGGTCAGGGGTGGGGTCCGTGCCCGGCTCGGGGTTACCCGGGCCGGTCGTCGGGCCTGCGCCGTGCTCCGGCCCGCTCGGGGCCGTCACCGTCACCGTTGCCGACCGGGCCGCCTCCGCGGCCGTCTCGGCGTCCGACTGCGATGTGTGATCCGGTGCGCTCGAGACCGGCTTGGAGCCGGCGGGAATCTCGGTTGCGGACGCGCTCGGGGCCACCAGGACACCGGTCGCGGCGACGACTGCAGCCGTCGCCGCCGCGCGCAGGACGCGCATGCGGGTCTTACGCATGAAAGGGATCAACCTCTCTTCTAGAGATGCATGAGGCACAGGCCCGTCACCGCTCTCGGGAGCCGTGCAGCGCCTGCCAACTCCCGAAGTCTCTGCCGCCCGCCCTGTGGATAAATTCCGCAACCGTCACGCCCAAAGCGGCACATACAGCGCACTCATTGCATATCGGGATTGACTTCGCGATGACAGCCTGCGTGAGCAGTTGCCCGGTGGCGGACTCCGGGCTTCGTGAGCCCGCGTCAGCAACGCCTGGCGCCCCTCAAACACACTCGAACGCACAGTTGTTCGCCCGCGGCTAGGGTGCGAGAAGGACCCGTTCCCGATCATCGGAGGCACGCATGAGCAAGGTCACCAACAGCATCACCGGAGGCGTGATCACCGGAGCCGTGTGGCAGGGCGAGGACATGACCGTCGTCGGTGGCTGCGAGCACGGCCGGCTGGCGTCCTCCAGGTCGGGCTCCGTGGCGGAGGACGATTCGGTGCTGACGCGCTGGGAGTCCCATCAGATCGCCGACATGCTGCGGCACTACGCGACCTTGGATGGGACCACCGCGCGGCTTGCCCGTTCGTGGGCTGACGAGTTGAGCACTCCGGGCCGCCGGCCCGGCCGCTGACCTCAGCACGGCGGTGCTTCACCCGCCAGGGGGATTGTGGCGAGGTGATCCCAGTGGATGTACTGACCGGTGTGCCACTGCGCGACCAGCGACAGGGACGTGATCCTCAGCGTCACCGGTCCGTACGGGCAGTCCGAGAGCCATGCCTTGAGCTCGGCGCGGTCGGCCCGCTGGGTGGGAGTCGGCGAACCGTAGCCCAGGGACAGATGGGGATAGTAACTCGCGGGTATACGTGGGAAGTTGTCCTGGGTGACCTCCGCGCCCGCCCGGGCGGTCAGGTCCCACAGCCGACGGGCCGGTGCCCCCGGACGTCCCGGGCACTCGATCGCTACGCGCCCGACACTGGGCCGGTCGAGGGTGACGTCGAAGGGTGCGATCTGCTCGCACTCCCCCGTCACGATCTCGGCGATCTTCTCGGCCTGACCGGGGGCGAGGTCGTCCAACGGCTGGCCGTGGAGAAGGGTGATGTGCGCCCATTGCGCCTCTACGGGTGCGATTCCGGGCCGGTGCGTCAACTCCCGGTAGGGATCGACCAGTTTGCGGTGTATGAGGGCGGTATCAACCGTTAGGTGCCAGTGGAGGTCTTTCCGGAAGGCCGGGTAGGGGTACCGGCGGTTGGTGACCTCGTCGAAGAAGCTGTCCATGTCGTTCTCCCGTCGTCGTGGGGTGGGTGTCCGTTCGGCTCCCGCCGCTGATGCGCGGGGCCGGGGGATGTTCGCGGCCGCTATGGGTGGTGCGCCGTGCGGGGTGTGAGGTGCCGGCGGGTGAGGGTCAGGACTGCCACGGCCAGGGCTGCTCCGGTGAGGGCGATGCCGGTGGCGGCGGTGTGCCCGTACGCTGCGGCGGCGCCGGTCAGGGCGGTGCCGGCGGACTGGCCGAGGCCGAGGCAGGCGATGAGCCAGGCGGATGCCTCGCCGAGTGTGCCGTCGGGTGCGAGGTGGTCCAGGGCGGTGAAGGCGGTGATGAGGAAGGGTGCGAGGAAGAGTCCGGGCACGGTGGCGGCAAGGACGGCCCAGGCGGGGGACGGGTCGGGGAGCACCAGCAGCAGGCCGAGGAGTATTCCGGCTGCGGTGCTGCGGAGTTGGGCGGGCGGCTGGCCGGGCCAGAGGCGGCGTCCGTAGAGCAGTCCGCCGGTGAGGCTGCCGACGGCGAGGGCGGCCGGTATCAGGGTGGCGAGGTATCCGGCGTGGTGGCGTTCTGCCGCTGCGAGGGCGATGACGTTCAGGGCGCCGAGGGCGATCCCGGTGCCGAGGAAGGCGGCGGCGAGTGCGCGCGGTCCGGGCGCGTGGAGGGGGCCGAGCCAGGTGGCGGCCGTGCGCGGGGCCGGTGTCCAGCAGCGGGCGGGGTCGGCGCTGAGGAAGAGGGCGACTCCGGCGAGTCCGGTCAGGGCGGTGGCGCCGAGGACCGTGCCGGGGCTGGAGCAGTTGTTGAGGACGAGGACCAGGAGGGGGCCGGCGATGAAGACGCACTCCTGGGCGCATCCGTCGAGGGCGAGGGCGGCGCGGCGCGCGTCGGCGCGGCGCAGGACGTGGGGCCACAGCACGCGCAGGGCTGCTTCGAGGGGTGGTGTGCTCACTCCGGCGAGCGCGGTGACGGCGGCTGCGGCGGCGGGCTGGCCGGCGGGGTGGAGGAGGGCGAGGGCGGTGAAAGCGGCGGTGGAGCAGGCGGTGCTGAGGGTGAGGGTGGTGGTGTGGCCGCGGCGGTCGAGCAGCCGGCCGAGGGCGGGCTGGCCGAGGGCTGCGGTCAGCCCGTAGACGGCGGCGAGGGTGCCGGCCAGGGAGAGGGAGCCGTGGTCGGCGCGTACGGCGAGGAGGATCGCCAGCGGTGCCATGGCGACGGGGAGGTGGCCGATGACGGCGCCGGCCAGGAGGCGGGCGACGTGGGGTGCGGTGAGCACGTCGCGGTAGCGGACCGGGGCGGGCGGGGCCGGGGGCGGTGCGGTGGTGGTCACGCGGTGCTGTCCTTTGCGTCAAGGCATCGTCCCGGCCCGCCGTCTGGCAGGATCGGGGGCCGGTGGACGGGGTGCCTGCGGTGAGCGAGGAAATTGCGCGCGGAAAGCTCCCGCCCCGGGCTGCGCCGCAGGGCGGGAATCGGGAGTTTCAGCCGCCGTTGGGGAATACCGGGGGCGTCCATCCCACATATTTGGCGCCCCATTTGCTTTCGATGAGGTCGGCGTCGACCACGTCGATATAGCCGTTGCGGAGAATGTCGTTCGAGGCGACTTTGCCGCCGCCGAGGTAAACGGCGATGTGGCCTGCGCGATGGCCCGTGTCCCAATACATCAGGGCGCCGGGCGGCGGGTGGCGGTCGCCGTCGTGGCGCATCTCTTTGGGGACAACGGTGTAGTGGTCGATGGCGTACGTGACGCCGGAGAAATTCCAGCCGTAGACGATCGCCGTGAAGGCAAGACACCTCGCGTACCAGTCGCCGGTGGAATTGATGCCGGCGTGGGCCTTGGCCCACGCGATGGCCTGTTCGACGGTGCGGGGGTTGTGCAGGGCCCAGGTCTGGCGGCCGTCGGTGAATTTGCCGCTGCCGTTCTTGGTGTTGCCGGTCGGAGTGGCCGGGCACTTGCCGGTGGTGCCGGACGTGGCGGGGTCGGCGGTGCTGGTGGTGGAGGCGGTGCCCTTGCGGCCGAGGTCGATGCCGGCTTCCTTGGCGATGCCCCGGGCCTCGGACTCGTGGCCGGAGTAGAGGGTGGGGAACTTCGATATCTGGACGGCCTGGGCGACTTCGCCCATGGGGCGGGTCTGCCAGTTGGGTATCTGCATCAGACCGCGGTTGGTGCCGCGGCCCTTGAAGAAGGACTCGGCGGCGAAGGTCGGGGTCATGATCTGCTCGACCGTTCCCCAGTCGGCGCTGGGGCGCTGCTGGAAGAGGCCGCGGCTGTCGAGGTCGCCGTAGTTGAGGTTTTGCAGTCCGCTCTCCTGCAGGGCGGTCATCAGGGCGATCAGGGTGGCCCGGCCGGGCAGGCCGAGTTTCTGGGCGACCTGGTCGATGGTCTTGGCGTTGGTGATCTGCTGCTGGCGGATGCTGCCGGTGCTCTGCCCGCGGCTGCTGCTGTTGACGGGCGTTGCGTTGTCGGTGCCGGGCCCGGAGTCCTGGCAGGAGGCTGCCGCTGCATCGGGGGCGGGCATGAAGGAGCCCAGCAGGATCAGCACGAGGCAGAACACGGCGGCGCCGATGGCTCCGAACTTCAGCCCGATGCCCTTCTTGACGACGCCGGATGCCTTGAGTGCCGCGTGGGCGAGGTCGGTTCCGTCCACGCCGCTACTCCTCGATTCCGAGGACGCGGGTGACCATCCAGGGCGCGCCGGTGTCGGCGCGGGAGACCTCGAGCGTCAGGCGCCGCTCGTAGGTGTAGTTGTCGGTGCCCTTGACGTCGACGGTGACGGTGGCCAGGCGCCAGACGCGGATGGGGGTGTCGGGGGCGGGCCGCTGGTCGCGGCCGGCGGGTTCGGTGATGACGACCTTCGACGGCTTGGCCTCGCGGGCCTGGGCGGCGACCAGCTTGTTGAAGTCGCGGTCGTCGTGCCGGCGCAGGTTGGCGGTCAGGGGGGCGGAGGCGTAGGGGGCGGCGCGCTGGACGGCGGCGGTGTGGGAGCCGTCCTGCAGCGGCAGGCGGGTGGAGTACCCGGTGGCGAATCCTTTCGCCACGTCGTCGGGGTTGGTCAGGGCCGGGGCGGGGCTGCCCGGGGCGACGGGCACCGGCGGGGTGTCGGGCTCGTGTTCGTCCGCGCTCGTGGTGGGGGTGGCGCGGGGTGTGGCGGTGGTGCGGTCGGAGGAGTGCTCCGGCCACAGCCAGGCAGCCCCCAGCACCGCACCAGCGATGACCAGGGCGAGGAGAGGGACGGTCAGGGGGGTGGGGGTGTTCTTGCGCTCGTTCTTGATCCACTGCGCGCGGGCGTCCCGCCGCGCGGAGCGCCAGGCGCGGGCGGCCTTGCGGCGCTTGCGGCGCGGGAGCTGCGCGAGGTCCTCGGGCAGCTGCTCCTTGCGCAGGGCCTCGCGCCATTCGGCGGCCGAGCTGGGGACGGGCGGGGCCTGGCCGGGGCGCGGGTCCGGCCCGGGGCCGGTGGCAGGGGGTATCTCGTGGTCGTCGTCATGCATGGCGGCGCTCCGTACGTGGCTGCGAGGGCGCAGAAGAAAGGGGGAATGAGGGCGTGACGGGATGGCCCCGGGGCGGTCCAGCCGCCCAAGGGGGGGCGGCCGGACCGGGGGTTCACGGCTGGGCCTTAAGGCCCGGTCAGGTCATGCGTCCTTGCCGGGCGGGGCCGGCGGCAGTGCGGGTGCGGACGGCCTCGGCCGGGAAGCGCCCGGGGTCACCGGGGTGCCGGTGACCGTGCGGGGGGCACGGGGTGCCGGGCGCTCGGGCCCGGCGGGCGGCGGCGGGTAGGACCGGAACCGGCCGGTGCCGTGGTCGGCGGAGCCGACGACGGTGCCGCGCAGGACGCGCGTCTGCGGCGCGGTGGGGTCGGGGATCCCAGTCCAGGGCGGTGAGCCGTAACGCACGCCGTAGCCCCCAGCCGCAGTGCCGCTTCCGGTGCCGGGGTGCATGGCTGCTGCGGTCCGGCGGCCGCGGGCACCGTTGCCCGCCTTCTGCCCTGCTGCCTGGGCCTTTTGCTGCGCCCCGGGGTTCCTCGCAGGCCCGGGTGTGCCCAGTCCCGTCCCGGCGCCATGGCCGCCGGGCCCACCCGTGGGATGGGGCGGTTGAACGGGCGGGGGCGGGTAGTTAGGCGCCGGGGGATGGTTCGGGCGGGGCGGGTAATTGGGCGGAGGGGGGAAATTACGGGATTGGTGGGTGCGGGTCGCAGCTGCAGCGCCCGACATGTCAGAACCGGAGGATCCGCCGCCGGTGACCGCTACCGGCTGGCGGTCCATGTCACCGAAGCCGGGGCGGTTGCTCTTGCCGGAGAAGGCCTTGCGCAGGCGGCGGGCGCTGGCCATGCGGCCGATGGTGCCGAGGAAACCGCGGCCGGCCAGCTGGGCGCCGCCGGCGGAGACGATGCCGTCGAGGCGCCCCTTGACCTTGAAGGCCATGACGGTGGCGCAGATGTTCAGCGCGGAGACCATGAGCCAGCCGTAGGTGCCCAGCATGGTGAGCATGGCGCAGGAGACGACCATGACGGAGCCGAGCAGCATGGTGGAGGTGAAGGAGACGAGCACCAGGCCCAGAAGCATCTCGAACCACGCCACACCCCATTGGCGCGGCTTGCCGGGGATGCACCACAGGGTGGCGAAGGCCACGCCGCAGACCAGGAGCATCAGTGCGCCGATCAGCGAGGCCAGGGTGGCGAAGGCCATCACGATGACCAGGGCGCAGAAGATCGTGGCGCTGACGATGGCCGCGGCGAGCACGGCGATGCGTCCGCCGGGTGTGTGGCCCTGGCGCCAGTTGACCGCGGCCTTGCCGACGGTCTTGTCGGTGAGGGTCGTTTTGAGGTAGTCCTCCCGGCCGTCCATGTCGTCCTTGAGCTTGACGATCGACGGGCCCCACTTCTGGCAGGCCTTGATGGTGCCGAGGTCGGCCACGCACCAGGGGGTGACCACGTACGTCCTCCACACGGCGTCGGCCGCGCGGCGCATGGTGTCGTCCTTGGCGTTGCCCGACCATTGGGGTTCGGGCGTCTTGAACGGCATGGCGGCGTCGTCGGTGCCGGTCAGGCCGGCGCCGATGGTGGTCATGGCGAGGTCCGAGCCGACTTTGCGGCCGTTGTCCACGCCCTTGACCCACGTTCCGGGGCTGACCAGCAAGGTGGTGGCCAGGGCCGC
Source organism: Streptomyces luteireticuli (assembly GCF_041519305.1). Classification (NCBI taxonomy): domain Bacteria; kingdom Bacillati; phylum Actinomycetota; class Actinomycetes; order Kitasatosporales; family Streptomycetaceae; genus Streptomyces; species Streptomyces luteireticuli. The sequence goes on along the minus strand of NZ_CP167929.1, from coordinate 61,106 downwards.
GCTGGCGGCGACCCAGGCGAGCTGCCCGAGCGGGGAGGTCTGGGAGCGCCGTGCCCAGGCGGTGAAGCCGCCGACCGCGAGGGCCGCGGGCAGGAACATCTGCACCATCGGTGCTGCGGCGGCGCCGATGGCGTGCTCGATGGGCTTTTCGATCTCCGGCAGGGAGACGAAGTTGAAGCACCACTCGACGATGACGACGGCGGCCCGGCCGATGACGGTCAGGATCCGCATGAGGAACTCGGCGATGCCGTTCATCCAGCCGTCGATCAGGTCGCCGCCGGTCAAGTCCGAGCTGAGCTGCTTGTCGAGCTGGAAGACGTCCGGGCTGTAGGTCTCGAAGAGCGTCCCCTGGCCGTCGGGCTTGATGGGAGAGGGCATCAACTCGCCGACGCCGCCCGGCGCGTAGTCGTCGGGGCCGTCGGCGGCCGCGGCCGGCGCCAGGGCGCCGAGCGTGGCCAGGATGCCGAGGAGCGGGATCAGCGCGGTGCGGGTGCGCGGCAGGCTCAGCCGCACACGCAGGAACAGGACGAAGAAGCGGTCCAGCAACGGCGTCAGCCGCCGCGCGCCGCGCGCCAACGGTGTGAACGCGCGGGCCAGGGCGCGCTGTGGGGGTGTCATGGTGGGCTGTCTCCTGGTGGACAGGGCGGCGTCGGCCGGCCCGCGGGTGCGGATCATGCGGCCTCCGACGATTCCGGCCCGTGCCTGTGGACAGATTCCGGACGCGCCTCGCCTGCCGCGCCCGCGGTGGCCTGGGTGCGCTGGTAGCCCTCGGCCTGGTCCTTCGGGTTGGTCGACAGCAGGCGGAACACCTCGGCGGTGGGAGCGTCGAACTGCATGGTGGCCACGCGGTCGCGCCGGTCACGGATGATGCAGTGACCGTGCTTGATTTCGCCGCGGATGTCCTTGCCCACGCCGTGGATCAGGGCCCGCGTGGCATCCGAGACCGGCAGGCGCAGCAACTCCGCCATGGCGTTCTGCTGCGCGGCCGTGGACTGCTCGAAGGCCAGCACCGTGGTGATCGCCTCCAGGACACCGTCGAGGCCGAGCAGGCTCTTGGGGTCCTGGGTGTCGATGGCCAGGGAGGTGTCGAGCGCGCGGCCGGTGCGTGCGATGTAGTCCAGGAAGCGGCGCCCGTCGTCCGTTCCGGTCAGTACATGGACTTCCGGCACGGCGACCACTTTGGGGAGGTTGCGCAGGTCGGCGCGGGCGGAGGTGGACAGCGCGTACGCGATCAGCCCGCGCATGAGCGCAAGGCAGACCCGCTCGGTCATCGTCATGTCACGTGGCGCCGTACCGGCCTGAGGCATCGTCAGGCCCGGAACCTGCACGAGCCACAGTCCCGGCTCCGGGCGCAGCGGGGAGGCCCCCGGGCGGGGGCGGCCGAGCAGGGGCGCGCCCAGCGGGGTGCGGGAGAGTTCCTCGAGGGCCTGGCCGGCCTCGGCCGCCAGGGCGTCGTCGCTGTGCTTGAGGAGTTCGATCACCCGCCAGGAGGCGGCGTCCTCATGCTGGGAGATCTCGTTGCACGCCTTGAGCAGATGCGTCTCGACGCCGGCTTCGCGCATACGCTCGGGCAGGATGATCAGCAGCTGGGAGACGACCTGCAGAGCGGCGTCACCCTGGGGCAGCAGCCGGTAAAGATCGGCCACGGCCGGGGTGTCGATACCGCAGGTGACGTGGTGGGAGTCGATGCCGTAGTACTCGCCCGTGCGGATCAGGCCGCCTTCATCGCCCTTGAACCCCAACATGAGGGCAAATGCACCTTTTTGGGCAGCGATGAGGGTTGCGAGCATCATGCTGGTGGTCTTGCCGCGGCCGGAGCGGCCAACGAAGGCCGTCGTGGTCGCATCGCCCCTGGCACTGCCGGCGGTGATGTCCAGGCGGCATACCCCCGGGGTCGTGCCGGTGAGCAGTCCGGCGACCGGGCCCTCGTCGTCGCCGGCCTCCGAGCCGCCCCAGAACATCGAGGCGGCCAGCGCGCTGGTGTCGCGGATGTGGCCGAGGTCCAGCACGCGCAGCATGTCGCCGATCTGGGACTCCAGCCACAGTTCGCGCTGCTCTTCGCTGGCGATACCCACGTCGATGCTCAGGCCGGCGTAGTGGGCGACGACCGCGTCGCAGCGGGCCCGCAGGTCCTCCAGCGACTCGGTGGAGGAGACGATCAAGCGCGGGTGGTCGGCCAGCAGCGTCATGCCGTCGCGGGACATCCGCTTGCGCAGATGCTCCATGACGATCTCGGTTTCCTCCGTCTCGGCAAAGGTCTCCCCCGCGCTGTTCTCGGCCGCGGACTTGCGCTGTTCCTTGGCCGTGGTGCGGACCTTGTCGACCTCCTTGATGGCCTGGCCCCGGGTCCAGACGTTGAAGCGCACGGATGCCTCCGGGCACACCAGGGCCTCAGCTCCGGTATCGGGGTGGGAGTAGGTGATCTCCGACAGGCAGCGCAGCCACTCCTGTTCGCCGGGGGTGTGCAACTCGGCGGGGAAGGTCGGCATGGCCAGGACGCTCACCCACGCCGCCGTCTCGCCGCGGGCGTCGAGCATGCGCAGGTGGTCGGCGTGCGGGACGGCCTTGGACTGGGTCAGGCGGACCAGGGAGGCGCCGGTGATGGCCGGCAGGTGGGGCGGGGCGGGCTGGGGGCGGTAGGACTCGCGGGAGACGGCCCACGCGAGCAGTTCCACCGGGGCGATCCGGGCCCGCCAGGGGGTGGCCTCCAGGCGGCGCTCGAGGCGGCGGGCCAGGGCGTCGAGCTGGGCGAGCTCGCCGTCGGCGAGGCCGGTGCGGGCCAGGCCGAGCGCGCCGGTGGTGGCCTTCTTCACGGTGGCGTTGGCCGCCGAGTCCCTCTCGGCGATCTTCACCCCGAGCAGGAGGTGACGCTGCGGCAGGTCGAGCAGGTCCAGGCGGTTGGCCCACATGTCCGCGACCGCCTCGACGTCGCCGGCGGTGAAGATGCGCCGCGCCTCGGCACGGTAGGCCTCGCCGTCCAGGCGCGACCAAAGGATCTTCAGGTGGCAGTCGTAGCCGGGGAGGATCTTCGCCAGGGCCAGGGCGGCCGCGTCCTGCTCGGCGTCCTGCCTCTCCTCCGGCATGAGGTCGGTGTTCGCGGCCGACAGGACGAACCATGCCTCGGCCGCTGTGTCCGTGACGATCAGGCCGTCGGATATCGCCTCCAGCTGAGGCTCCTTCATCAGCCGCTCGGCGCCCAGGCCCAGGAGCCGGCCCAGACGCGAGGCGCCCTTCTTCGCGGCCTTCGTCGTGCTGCTCATCGGTGGATCTCCTTACAAGGGGCGGTAGTTCAGTGGCGGGGCGACGGGCGGCGCGGCGGGGGTCATCGGCCCGGCTCCTTCGCCGGGTCGGTGCCGCGGGCGAAGGCGCGGGCCTGGGCCTGGGTGAGGTAGAGGACCTGGACCTCGGCAGGGGCAGCACCGGTGCGGGAGACCAAGTGCATGCGCCCGGGCCCGCCATCGGACCGGGCCGTGGGCGGCGGTTCGCCGCCGGTGGCCCAGCGCCAGGTGGTGTCGCTGGGGTGTGCGAGCAGGCGGGTGGTGAAGCGGTCGCGGGCGCGGCCGGGCAGGTTCCGGGGGACGTCGTGGCAGGCCATCACCACCCGTACGCCGGCCGTGCGGCCGTGCGCGAGCAGCGTGGTCAGGGCCTCTGCCGCCGCTCCGGTGCAGACGGCTTCGGCGGTGGCGGCGCTTTCGATCATCAGCACGCGCTGCCGTCCGCCGGGCCCGCTGCGTACCTGCTCGGCCAGCGCGGCCAGGTGACGGGCCAGGGCGTCGGGGTGTTCCACGCGGGTCATGCCGGGCAGGTGGTGTGCCCAGGTGTGCTCGAAGTGCAGGTCGAGCAGGTCGACCTCCACGCCGCGGCGCAGGTACTGCGCGACCAGGCCCCGCAGCGCGACGGTGCAGCCGTGGCCGGCCCCGCCGGCCAGCAGGACGTGCCCGTGCTCGGGGGTCAGCAGCACCGGCAGGTCGCCGACGCCGAAGCCGAGGACCGGGTGCTGCGCGGCCTCGACGGTGCGGGCGAGCCCGGGCAGGGTCAGCGGGGCGATCTGGCGCAGTCCCTGGACGGCGGGCGGCTGCACATCGGGGCGGGCGGGACGCATCCGGGAGATCAGGGTCGACAGCTTCACCGGCTCGCCTCCTTCTTCTTTTCGGGGCCGCGGGCCAGGGCGCGGGCTTCGGTGTCGGTCAGGTACAGGGCCTGAAGGCCCGTCATGGTGGTGTCGGCGACGTGGTGCATCCGGCCCGGGAGCAGGGAGGTGCGGGGTACGGCCCAGATCTCGGGGGCGATGCGGGACCACAGGGCGGCGGTGCCGGCGACCAGGCGGGCGGGGAAGACCTCGCGCACGGCCACCGTGCCGAGGCCGGGCACGCTGCCGCGCGGGTTGCCCGCGATGCTCTGGATCCCCGCGGCCCGGCCGGCCACCAGCACCGTAGCCAGGGCCTCGACCGCTGGTGCCTCCTGAAGCTGGCTCTCGGGCCGGGTCAGGGACCAGTAGTGGCGCAGGCCCTGCACCAGGCCGTAGAGGTTCTCGATCAGCAGCACCCGCCGCCCCGCCCACTCCCCCGCCCCGGCGGCGGGCGCACGGCGGCGCAGCGCCTGGGCGCTGTCGAGCAGGTGGGTGTGGATCGCGGCAAGGCCGGTGAAGACCTCGGCGCGCGGCAGCTTCCTCGCCCATGTGTGGGAGATGCCGCCGACATCGAGGATCTCCAGGCTCGCCCCCAGGGCGAGCGCCTGGGCGCCGATGGTGCGCAGCACCGTGGTGGTGCCGCCGCCGCTGGGGGTCGCCACCAGGACGTTCTCGAGGTGGGCGGGCAGGAAGACGGGCTCGTCGCCGTCGGCCAGGCCCAGCAGCGGGCCGTCCGCCCGGTCGAGGGCGGTAAGGGTGTGCGGGTCGGTGAGGCGGACGGTGCTGCGAAGTGCCTGGATGGGCATGACGGTCTGCAACTCCTTCAGTCCTTTCGGCGGGTGCGCTTGGCGGTCTTGGCCCGGGCGCGCGAAACGGCGTCCGGTCCGTAGAGCCGCAGCCGTGGCCTGATCTGCGCGCTCTTGCCGCAGGAGTCGGCGACGTCCGCCTCCTCGCCCGCGGCGAACGCCGGCCCGAACATGGGCATCTGCTCCAGGTGCGGGGCCCTCTCCCCCAGCCGCTGAGTCCGCAGCCGTAGGCCCAGGCGCGGCGCGGGAACGCGGCCGCGGCCGATCACCGGGCGCACCCCGAGCGCGAGGTAGCCCGCCCGCACCTGCCACAGCAGGAGGTTGGTGCGCCGCCAGTACGCGGTGGACCGCTTGGCCCCGTAGAACGTCAGCAGCAGCGGCGGCAGCAGGAAGAGAGGAACCATCAGCGGCTTGGAGGGGAAGCCGGCCACCAGCAGCAACAGCCCCCACCACACGGGGAAGAAGATGAAGCCGTACTTCAGCGTCGTGCGGGGGATGCCCTCGCCCAGGTCCAGGCCGAGGAGCTCGTGCTGCCGGGTTTCGATGTCCCAGTGCTGGGTGTAGGTGTAGGAGTTCCGCATGGCGGCGGCCCCGTCACCCGGTGAAGACCGCGGCGATCTTTCCGCCGATGGTCTTGAGGATGGATATGGCGGTGTTGGGGGTCCAGATCATCACCGCGACCACGGCGCCGCCGAGGCAGTGGGTGATCAGCGCTCCCCACTCTTTTTTCATCCAGTGGCCGAACGCGCGAACGGCCAGGACCGCGCCGAAGAGCGAGCCGACGATCGCGAGGACCCACTGAACCAGGCTGTCTCCGCCCATGGGTGTCTCCTAAAAGCGTGCGAATGGTGCAAATAGAGGGGTGTGGGGCCGCGATGTCGCGGGGTCGTGGCCGGCCCCGGGCCGTACGGGCGAGGGGTCAGCGGGCGGTGACGGCCCAGACCTGCCAGCGGGTCGCGCTGTTGGTGCGCACCTCGGTGAGGGTGATCCGGTAGGTCTGCTGGATCACGCCGCCGGCGAGCTTCCAGCGCGCGACGGCCGTGCCGGTGCGCTTGTCGCCCGAGCCGCCGTCCGCGCTCCAGCTGTCCAGCGCCTCCAGCGCGATCCCTCCGCCGAGCGGAGCGATGACGGCGCCCGGTGCCGCGGCCTGCCCTTCGGTACCGGCCGCCCAGGCAGAGAGGAAGGCGTTGACCACCGACCGGGTCGACCCGCTGAACCCGGCGTCGGGCTCGGGGTCCTTGGGCGCGGTGTAGTCGACGGCGGAGGGCATGCCCACCAGCGCCGGCTGCCCGGCAACGATCACCCGACCGCCGGCCTCGGCGACGGGGACCTCCAGGCCCCGCCAGCCGGAGACGGTCTGCTGCTTGCTGCCGCTGCCGGTGGTCACCGAGACCCGGACGTCGACCGCCACCCGCGCCCGCTTCCCTCCGGTCTGGGTCACCGTTCCGGCGATCGTCTGGGCCACCAGCTGCGAGCCCTCCCCGTTCCAGCCCGCCTTCGCATCCGCCCCCTTGGGCAGATCGACCGCGAGCTCCTTCTCCCGCGCCTCCTTCGCCTGGCCGTTCCACGTCAGGTACGAGCGCGCGAACCGCTCGGCGACCTGCTGCGCGGCCTCGGCGGGGACCTCGTCCTGGCGGGCCTCGGCCTGCCGGTCCGCCTTCGGCGCCGCCTGCTTCTGGGCCGGCGGGACGACCCAGGTGCGCACGCCGGTGGCCGCGGCCAGACCGATCACGCCCCAGACCACCACCCGGCCCGCCGTACGGGCCCGCCGCCCGCCAGAGGATTCCTTCTCCTCCGCCCACGCATACCCGTGGGCAGAATGCGACGTGTTTTCCGGCGGGCTGGGAGGCGCGTTCTCCTCGGCGGCGTCAGGGCGTTCTTCACCGCCCGTCTTCTTGTCTGGAAGATTCAGAATCCTCCGCAGCGTGCTCATCTCTGGCTCCTCGGCAGATGTCCCGACAACGGCTCCCGGAAGAAGGCATGGCGAATTAGCCGCGCCCCACGCCTGCGCGTCCGGGAAGCTCACTCTCGAAAGGTATGAGCGGGAGCCTGTGGATAAATTCCGGCGATCCTCCAGCCCGGCTACCGAGGAGAAAAGAGAACGGGGCCCGCACCAGGAGGTGCGGGCCCCGTGAGCGGAGTACCAGGTGTCAGCCGAAGTCGATGTTCCCTGTGAACGGGGGCACTCGCGTGCCCTCGCGGGAAACCCCTGCCCAGCGTTTCAGGTCGGACGGCTTGTAGAACTTTTCGGCTCCTCGCCGTTCCGACTCCGACGGGAAGTCAGGGTCCTCCGCCCGGGCGCGGCGGAGCTCGGCGATGGTGAGGTTCGGCAGGAATGTCTGCTGGGCTTCCCGCAACGTCACCGGAGCCTCTTCATCCTCGGTCTCGTCTTCTTCTTCGTCTGCATCCGCGTCTTCGTCCTGGGGCTCGGCGAGCACGTGGCCGGAGGGCTTGCTGTGGTCTGCGGGCGGTGCATCGTCGTTCTTTTCCGGTTCTTTCTCCGGCTCTTTTTCAACTGGGTCGCCGGAGTTCTCGGATGCGCCGTCCGCCCCGTAGTAGGCGGCGAGGGCCGAGTAGGTGAACAGCTCCTTCCCGCCGATTTGTGTTCCCACCGGAAAGTCCTTGCGGCGCCGCTTGTGCTGACGTATCAGGTCCGCGCTGACCGTGATCCCTTCGTCGGCCAGGCGCCGGGCGATCTCGGCGAGCGGCAGGAACTCCTCCTGCCCCCCGTCCACCGGCTGCTCCGCCTCCACCGGCCGGCCGTCCACCGCTGCGAGGCCCTCCTTCTGCAGGCTCACGACCTCACGCCCACTGTCACGCCCGGCGTCACGCTCACTGTCACGCCCCTCATCATGAGGCATCTGACCTGCACCTATACCCTCAGAACTCTCGATCTGGGGCGCCCGCTGCGCGAACGGCAACGGCCGTGACACCTGCAGCAGCGCCGGAAGCCGCTCCGGGCTGGGCGCCGGCGGCGACCCATACAGGTCGCCCGTGCTGTAGCCCCGCTCGGCCCGCAGCTTCAGGCAGTGCTCTCGGAAAGCATCCTGATCCGCATAGGGGACCTGGATCCAGACCCGGCGGTTCCCCTCGATGATCATCATACGGCCGGCCTTGTCCACGGATTCCGGCACCGGAGTCGTATTGACGATCATTTTCCACTGATTCGCATTGTAATTTCCCATGAGAATCAGGCGGAACATGTTGCGGAGGCCACGGTTACCTACAGCCGCTTCCCGGAGATCCTGGAAAACGCCGATGATGGTCACATTGACGTGACGACCCATACGCATGACCGAAGCGATATCGCCCCACATCGGGTCGCTGGCGGACTCTCCCTTTTCCTTGTTCTCCGTCCACCATTCCTTGGAGGCGTCCCCGAACTCGTTGCCCTCTTCAAGGATGAGCGTCAGCCGGTCGAAGTCCTTCTTCGGGTCCTGCTTCTTGATATAGTTGCGCGCCGCGACTTCCTGAGCGACCCAGGAAACAGCGGAACGCATATCCCCAATGTTCCCCGGATCGGTGTATAGGTGAATTCCCTCGATTCCCTCGAAACAGATGATGCTCGCCATCTTCACGTCAACACCGATGACAGTCGCGCCCTGGCCCACGAGCTGGGTGATGACCATCTGGAGGAAAGAGGACTTACCGCCACCGGAACCGACGGACAGGGCCCACATCGCTGTTTCGCCCGTCATCTCCTTGATGACCGGCCGATGCCGCTCATCGAAACCGAGAACGAACTGGCCCGGCTTGCACTGGGCAATAGCCTTCTGAACCTCGGGGCTGAAAAAGTCCAACGTCTCCGGCGGCTCCGGCTTCGGCGTCGGCTGTTTGGGATAAAACACCACGTGGAAGGGGTATTCCTTCAGGTTCCACTCCCCCGCCCACAGGCCGCCCATCCGTGCATGGACCAATTCCCGAAGCATTTCCTTGTGGCCGTCCTGCCCATGCCACCCGTCCGGAAGCGCGACCTTCACGAACGAGCGGTCCAACGGGATCGTCAGAGCCTTCAGCCGCTGGGCGTCGTCCCACGCCGGCATCAGCTCCTTCAGCGCCAGCGACATCGGCACCAGCAACCTCCGCATGTGCCGGCGCCGGGCACGGCCCCGCACCGCGACGACGACCACGACTGGGACCACCACGGCCGCCACGACAGCCGACCCCCAGATCACCCGCCCGTGGTCCTCCCACCACCACCACGTCAGCGCCGCCCACACCGCCCAGGCCAACACCACGCAGCGCATCAACGCCCGCTGCCACCGCGGCACACCCCCCACCCGCCCGGGCCCCTCCCCCATCGGCGCGCCGCTGACGAACCTGACGAGGGCGGTCACGCCCTGCTCCATACCCTCCTCTATCTGCCGATCGAACTCGGTCCGTGCCATGGCTCTCCGCCCTCTCGTTACACCAGGCAGCGCACCCGCACGCACGGCGGGGACGCTGGTCAGGAGGAAGGTACGAAGATCACCCTGTGGACAGTGGACAGCGTCGCTGCCCGTCGAGCTGGTGCAGCACACCTCGTGTCGTGCAACGCAGAACACGGTGAAGCTCGGGCAGCAGATGCAACCGTGCTGCGCGTCGTGGGCAGCCTGCTGCACCCCGCACGAACCGTGCAGCGGCAGTTGTGCAGCAGCGTCGGCGACCAGTCCGGCCGCCCCCGCGCTGCACGGCCGGCAGCTCCGTGCAGCGAATTGACCACGACGTGCAGCACCACCTTGCCCATCCAGAGCACGACCCTGCAGCCACCGTTTCCCGGACAGGACACGCAGCGCGCGCAGCGCCTCCACCGTGGCGCAGAGTTCCTCCGGCGGCTCATCGCTCCGCCACCGACAAAGGGCGCTGCAGCGCACGCCGCTGCGCGGCGCGCCATCGGTTGCGCGAGGAGACACGTGGCTGCGTCACCAGCCCGCGCGCCGCATCGGAAGAAGCGGCGGCACCGGCTGGCGCAGAGGGACAGCCGCCCTCCGCGGGAGATCCGCTCCCGCGTCAACTGCGCGCGGCGCGCCGACACGCGCGACACCGGGCAGCCTCCCCGTCATGCGCGGAGCGACGTATGCAGCAACCGGCCCCGTGAGGTGCCGGAGCAAGTCGGCCAGACTCCCAGGTGCGGGCCGCCTCGGTGATGGTGAGGGAGGATCACTGTCGGCCGCAGTAGGCCGTCGGCTGACGGCTCCCGTGCCAGCGCCACGCCTCCCCCGCTCCCCCACACAGGTCCACACGCTGGCCGGCGCACAGACTGTCCGGCACTTACCGCGTCGCCGGTCTCTCTGACCGCTCAGGCCACGGCCTGCTCCTGGCCGTCGCTCCCTTCAGCACGCGACGCCTCTTCCTTGGCCTTCAGCGCGGCCTTCTCGGCAATCTTGTACGCCTGGCCCCGGTTGACCTTCTTGCCGTGGAGCTCCAGCCAGTCCACCAGCGCGCCGCTCTCGAAGGTGCCTCGCACTGTGATCGCGTAGCGCACCGCGTCGGCGTTGGTCATCCGGGCCAGCACCTTGTGCCGGCCGTCCTGCTCCTGGTCGCTCACCGCCTCCTGGTCGCTCACCATGACGCCGAGCCCATCACCCTGCTCCCCCAACTCGTGGTCAGTCGGCTCGACCACCTCTCCCTCGGCGGCGGGGAGAGGCCAGCGCGTACTGCCCTCCTGCCGCACCTGCCCCCGTCTGACCTCCACGGCCTCCTCGGCGCTCTTCCTCGTGCCGATCGCCCGCTGGGGAGTGGTACTGCCCTTCTCCTGCCCTCGCCGCCGACTGCTGTTGGCCCCGCGGGCAGCGGACCGCGACTCGCTCTTGCTCGGGAGTTCAAGGGCTGCTGCCTCACGTCGCTGCAGCTCCTCCAGACGCTCCCGGAGGCCGCGGTGCTCACCCTCAAGCAGACGCAACTTCTCGCGCGCGACTGCGGCCTCTTCCCTGGCGCGTTCGGCCACAGCGGTCAGCCGACCGCGCTCCTCCTCCAGCATCGTCAACAACCGGGCCCGCTCCGCCTGTTCGTCCTCCCGCTGACCCTCCAACCGGGCAACTCGCACTTCGGCCGCCTGATACAGCTGATGACTCGCAGCTCCGCTCTCCTCCAGCCGCCTGTACTCGTCGCGCAGTTGCTGGAGCCGCTCCAGCTCCCACTCACGTTCGGCCGTCGTCTTCCGGAGTGCCTCAACTGCTTCCTGAACGCTCTCCTCAACCTCCGCGATCCGTTGTTCGTTGGATTTCTCCACTGCGGCGAGACGCTCCCGAGCATCGTCTAGCGCAGCCTGCGCCTTCTCCCGCTGCTCCTCGACCTCCGCGGTGTGCTGCTTCACCTCCTCCGCGCGGGCGGAGGCCGCGATGAGGTCGGCGGAAGCGACGACGTTGATCCTCTCCATCAGCTCGATCGCCTCGGTGCCCGTCTCGTGCCCCAGGCGCGCGACAGCGTCGGTGTGCGTGAGCGCGGCCTTGCGCCGCATTACCTGCAACTGCCGCTCCGGCTCGTCGAAGTGAGCGCGGTCCAGGGACTGCTGGCTTCTTACGCGCTGCTTCTCGACCTTCTTCGAGACTGCCGCGAGCCGATCCCGTACGTCCTTGAGCTGACGTTCGCCGTTCCGCCCCAGGTCGGCCGTCTCCAAGTCGCTCAACCTCGCCTTGAGTTCGTCTTCCTCCAGCAGCAGCTTCCGCAAGCGGTAACTCTCGTTCGCGGCCTTGCGGGTGAGCGCCCGGCTGACAACGGCATCAGCCCCGCTGGCGTTCGGGTCGAGGGTCAGCAGCGAGAACATGCCGACCCAGAGCTTCTTCCACAGCAAGGCGACCAGCCGGAGCGGCCCCGCCGTGCTCGCGTGGCCTTGCTCAGATGCGCTCTTCTCCGCGTCAGCCATCCGCTTGCGCAACTCGAGCTCGATGACCCATGCGGCCGCCGGCGGCATCAACGCCATGAAGGGCGCTGACGCCAGGTTCGGGGCATGAGCGAAATTTGCGACTGAGGAGGCAACTACCAGCCCCCAGGCCGTTCCATGCGTCAGCCGCAAGCTCTTCGTCCAACCCTGGTCAGGGTTGGCGTTGCGGTAGAGAAGGGAGAAGAGCTGAAGCTCCAGGACATCGAACATGACGACAAAGCCGACACGGATCAGCACTGGCAGGTCCGCGGTGTCCCGCCCGAAGCCCCACAGGCCGTACTGACTGACCAGAGTGCCACTCAAGGCAACCCAGCCAGCCCGGCCCATGCCAGTCAGGCCGAGTGCGGCGCCATCGCCCTTCTCCTCTCTGACGCGCACCAACTCCTCGGCGCGCAGCTGACGTCTGGAGACCCCGGATCGCCAGAGCCCACGCACGACGAGGTAGGTCATCAGCAGCATGACGACGGCGACGACTGCAGCCGTGACGACGAGCACCCACGGTGCGGTGCCGTCGATGGCAGTCCGCACCATGTCGGGCCAGCTCTCTGTCGACTTCGGGGCAGCGATCGGCCAATGAGACCAGGATGACGGTGCACCCGTGAGGTGGGCGCGGGTGGTGCTGGCGGGCACGCCGTGACTCCTTCCGTGACGGAGCCGCGAGCCTCGCTCGATCACCCTGTGGATAGATTCCACTGCCCGGCGAGAGGGCTGCCACCCCATTCAGGGATCCGGGTTGCACGGCCCGGCAAGTTCGCGGGTGGGTCAACCCGACCAACGCCCCCCGCCTACAGCACAGCTGACCGTGCATCACCCATTTGGCGGTATGCGGTCCCTCGCCTCGAATCGCCCGTGGCGGCATTTCTGCCGCGCTAGATGTAGCCCGTACGTTCGGCGGCATCTTTCCGCCAGGTGGGTACCCGGGGTACCCACCTCCCCCGTCGGCCAGCGACCCCAGGTGGGTACCCGGGGTACCCACCTCCCCCGTCGGCCAGCGACCCCAGGTGGGTACCCGGGGTACCCACCTCCCGGTACCCACCTCCCCCGTCGGCCAGCGACCCCAGGTGGGTACCCGGGGTACCCACCTCCCGGTACCCACCTCCCCCGTCGGCCAGCGACCCCAGGTGGGTACCCGGGGTACCCACCTCCCGGTACCCACCTCCCCCGTCGGCCAGCGACCCCAGGTGGGTACCCGGGGTACCCACCTCCCGGTACCCACCTCCCCCGTCGGCCAGCGACCCCAGGTGGGTACCCGGGGTACCCACCTCCCGGTACCCACCTCCCCCGTCGGCCAGCGACCCCAGGTGGGTACCCGGGGTACCCACCTCCCGGTACCCACCTCCCCCGTCGGCCGGGAGAGCAAGAAGAAGGCCCGGCGCGTATCGCGCCGGGCCTTCCTTGGGGCGTCAGGTTCAGTTCTGTTCCATCTGGATTCCGAACTCCTGGCAGAGCTCTTGAGCGGCCCTCAAGAGCTCTATTGCTGCCTGCTTGGCTCGCTCCTCATCCTTCTGCCTCAGAGAGAGGATTGCGTTCTTCGCCTCGGTCGTTTGAGGAAGCTCCCCTCCCCCGTTCGCGGAGCGCTGGCCGACAACCTTCGCTGGCCGCTCGACCGGCTCCGCGTAGCCCAGAAAGACCGCAGCGTCCTGCAGCGACTTCTCCGTGATCTTCTTCCGGGCTGCCTCAGTCCACACTTCCCTGACAGCATCAGCTCCGTGGGTCTCCAGGACTCCGCACAGAGGGCGTAGATGCTTCTCGGCAAGCTCCTCGGAGGTCAACGTCTCAAGCGCCGTGACAACAGGTGCAGCACGAATGATCTTGTTGGCGTAGTTCTTCCCGAAGCCGAACTGTGCCTGGACCAAAGCATCGAAGTGGGGCAGGCCGAGCACCTTCCAGAGCTCTTCCTTCTTCATCGCCTGGAAGGTTCGCCCCTGCACGATGATCTTCTGCTGCTTCGCCCTCTGCTCATTGGCTCGAGCAGCCATCTCCGCATGAGCAACGATACGTGCGTAGTGCGCCAGGCGTTCCCGCGGGTCATCGCTTTCCGGCTCGGTGAACGGCCGAACTTCGACGTAGTTCTTGACGTCGACGGTCGCAGGGAATTGAAGGACTACAGCATCACGCTCTTCGTACTGAACAACTGCGGCTTCTCCAGCAGGCTTCGCCTCGACCTCTCCCTCGGGGTCGAGGTCGCTATTCCGCTCCTCCGCCGTCTCGGCAGCGCCATCCGACGCTGAAGTCTCAGCTCCAGCGGAGACCTCGCTGTCCGACTGTGCTTCGGCAGTAGCTTCCACCACTGCCTCTTCGTCTGCCTTCTGCGATCCAGCTGCGCCTGACGACGTCTCAGCCGCGTCGATATCAGCGAGAGGCGACTCGCTGCCGCTCCCCTCCTCTGCCGCCGCCTCTGCAGCGCGTCGCCTCTCCTCTTCCCACTCCCGACGGATCTCCTGACGTGTCCTCACCTGAGGAACGGCGCCCCCCTCGTTTGGACCTGTCGAGACGCCCTTGGGAAGGGATGCGGGCCGATGCTTGCTCATGCTGCCAATTCCTTCGCGAGTTTCCGCATGCTCTCCGCCTGAACACAGGTAGGTGCGTACTGGAAGAGCGGAACTTCATAGTCGGACGACTCGCGCCCCTCAATGCTGTCCTTCAGCTCGGCCAGGACGCTCGGCGAAGTGAGCATGTTCCACTCCTCGTAGAAAGCTCGTGTCACCGTCCCCTTACGGGCGTCGTAGGCGTTGATGACGAACCCAAGCTGATCCACCTCGATTCGCATGTTCATGCAGGTGGTTTGGATCTGCTGGTTGAGCAGGTCGTAGGCACGGAAGGAGGACTTGTCGGTCCACACAGGGATAAGAATCCCTGAGTGGTCGACAAGCTCTCCCTTACGTCGGTGCACGTAGTCGATCGCCAACTCCATGCCCAGGCCGAGGTTCGGAGGACCGTCCACGACGATCACGTCATAGTCGTCCTCGACCGGCTCGAGCGCACGGCGCAGGCACGTGTCGCGTCCCGCAGACATAGTTGCCAGGGATGCGTCCATGAGGAAGGCGTCCTCGAAGGCCGGCAGTATGTGCAGCCGCCCATCAAACATGGGCCCAGGATTGATCTCCCGGCCCTCGATCGGCACCTCTTCGAGGGCAATGATCGACCGCCGCAGGTGCTGCCGCGCCTTCCCCAGCATGTGCTGAAGGAGACTGTCTCCACCAGTGGGCAGGTCGGCGACCTGCAGTCGCGCCGACAGGTGGCCCTGAGGGTCGTAGTCCACGAGGAGGGCGCGGAGGCCCATCTCGGCGAAAGCCTGCGCGAGGGCAGCAGCGATGAAGGTCTTCCCAACACCGCCCTTCTGGTTACCTACCAGGATCCGCTTGACAGGCTGCTTCACCAAGGGCGCTGTCAGCGAAGGATGACGAACCAACCAGTTCGTGATCGCCTGGGCGAGCCCCTGCACCTTCGACAGGCCTCGCTTGGCGCACTCATCCTCGAATCGCTTGACGCCACCTGGCTGCACGTACGAGGCAAACGACCTGGCGCCCTTGACCTCAACCTCATCGCAGTGAGGGGCTTCGTACCAAAGCGCGAGTGCGCTGACTACTGCGTCGGAAGCGTTGATCCCGCGCTCGGCGGCTCGGATCTTCAGATCACGCCGCATCTGCGGCATGAGATTGGCGACGAGCTTCTCAGTGCCCGTATCCGTGTTGGGGGTGCTCATGGCGGGCAACTTATCAGTCACCGACATGTCAGTGCCCACCGGCACAGGTTCAACCTGAACCGTTCATACGTCCGGACGAGTCGACAGCATCGGGATTCACCCAGCCGGCGCACTCCCGTAGGCCGGCATCGATCCCGCGTCCGGAACTGGCGTCTGCAGTGCTCGATGTGCCTCAAAAATTGTCCCTCGTGCAGCTAGCCACGAGCAGCAATGGCAGAGTGTTTTTGCAGTCAAATCTGCGCTCAGAGTCTGCTGGTTCTCTGCTCAAACAGCGCTCCATATACGCATCCGAGTCAAGCAAACGCAGCTCTCTTTTGAATCAAAGAGTGCCCTCCTGCAGCCTATTCGCATGTCGCTTTTTGGGGCTCAGAAATGCCGAATCCCAGACCCGCCACGCCGACCTCAACCTGATAGCAGTGCAGGTCAGGAGGGGTGTAGGGTGGCGATCCACCGGTTGAGGTCTGGGAATTAACGATCAATGCGGTGAGGGTGAATGGGGCACGGGAACCCGTCTCCGCCTCCCTCTCCACCAGAATTCGAGACCTCCGCCAACGCGCAGAACTGCCGCCCACCGCGGACGCTGTTCGTAATGTCTCCTCGGAGGAAATGGTGTCGCCGCGAAATGCACGACTGACGGGGAGCGCATCCGTTCTCTCGAAAGGGTGCGGCGCGTGCCCTCGCTCCGAGCTCGGGGCTCGGACACGGCCTGGGGCTGCTCCTGGCTGGTCGTCAGGTTCTGTCCACAGGGCGGCTGGTGGAGGGTGGCGGGAATGCGAGAAGGCCCGGGGTCTGGGGTCCCGGGCCTGTCGCGGTGCTGAAGAGGGGGTGACGTCCAGCCAGGTCGCTAGCTGAGTGCCGGTTCCACCGTGGTCCGGGTCTGCGCTTGCCGTGCCGTCCGGGCCTTGGTGGGGGTTTCCCTCTCGCCTCGATTATGGAGCAGATCATCGCTGTTCGTTCGAGGGCTGGCTCAGTCGTGCCCGAAACGGTGCGAGGGTCGGCTCGTTCTGGATCGTCCGTGGCCACATCCACGGGTTTTGGTGCTTCCCGCCGCGCTGGGACGCGGCCGGGTCTGCGGGTAGTGGAGCAGGCCGGGCCGGAGCCGGTGACGGGCCTGGGGAATCCGCTGGTGCTCAACTCTGCGCTGCGCCAGCGCCTGGAGGCCGCGCTGGAGGCGCTGCTCGGTGACCGTGCGCTGGCCGGGCGGCCGCTGGCGGAGCAGCTGATGGCGGTGGTGCTGCTGGCGAAGATGCCGGCGGGGGTGTCGAAGCTGCGGTTGCAGGCGGGGGAGGCCGGGCGCTGGCTGGGGGTATCGAAGTCGCTGGTCGATCACAAGGTGCTTCCCGGGATGCGGGCGTCGGGGTCGGTGGTGACCGAGGTCGTCATGGAGCTCACCGAGGAGGGGCGGCGTCAGGTCACCGGTCTGGAGTGGGAGTTGCTGCCGCTGACCGCGGCGCTGGGGGTGCCGGGGCATCCGCTGGTGCTGGCGAAGCGGGACTTGGCGGTGCTGCTGCGTTTGTGTGAGCGGGTGTTCGCTCCGGGCTGGGAGCCGGTCGATGCTCCGGTCACGCCGCCGGGGCTGCTGGGGCTGCGGCGGGGGAGGGGTGCCGCGGCGGAACGGCTCGCGCTGCTGCGGCTGGTTCTTCGTGCGCGCTCTGACGGCCGGGTCCGGCTGGCCGGCGGCGCGGTGCGCAAGGACGTGAGCCGCGCAGCGGCGACCGTGGCGCGGTTGCTGGACTGCCCGCTCGACGAAGCCACGGTGCTCGTCGAGAGCCTGGACGCCCAGGGGCTCGTGGTCGTCGACGGTGCCGGGCAGGGTGCGGGAAAGTGCCGACTCAAGGTCCCGGCGGTCGCAGCCGCGTACGGGCGTCAGGCTGTGCCGTCGCTATCGGTGGCCCCGGAACCGGAAGCGGAGGAGCCGGCCCGCCGTCACGACCAGGTCCTGGAGGTCGGTTGTCCGTCGTGCGGGCGGGCCGGTGTCTCGGACTTCCCGCTGGAGGGCGACGGCTGGATCCAGGAGTCCTTCGACGTGCTCGGCGACACCGCCGACGAGGCGGCCAGTGGTGCACTCAGGGATCATGACGCCGCCCAGGCTCCGCGTCCCACCACTGATATGCCCTCTGACCTGTGCAAAGACGCAGACGGGGCGAGTGTGACCGCAGGGTCTGGTGGTGCACAGCTCCACGCTCCCCACGCGCCGTTGGTTGCTCTGGGTGGTTCAGCTGAGCTCTCATCGGGCTTTTCCGGCGAAGCCGATCGGGACTCCCGCCGTCAGCCGGGACGCACGCACCTGCGCGAGACCGGGACCGGGCCGGTTGGCGAGGCCCGGCCGGAGCGCGGTGCCGGTGGCCCGCTGCGCGGGGAACAGCCCTCCCTTTCCGCCCCCGGTGATGAGCCGGCTGCCGGTCAGGATGCTGCGGCGCAGGTCCTGTCGGCGTGGGCGCAGGGGCGTACCCCGCAGCGGTCGTGGGCGCCGTTGCCCAAGGGGATGGAACGGCTGCTCGCCCCGGTGCTCCCGTGGTGGGAGCGCATCGAGCGGGCCTCGGCCCGCCGTCTGGTGAAGGCCGCGGTCAAGCGCGAACTCGCCTTCCTGCGCGGGGTCGTGGGCCCGAAGGCCGCCGAGAAGGCCCTCACGGAGAGACTGCGACGCCGGGTAGCCGACCAGGTACACCCCGTTGCCGATCCGGTGGGCTGGCTGCTGGGCAAGGCTCTGCCACGGCGCGCCGGGTGCTACGCGCAGCTGTGCGACGACGGGGTGCGCATGGACACCGGCGCTGACTGCCCCAGCTGCGCCCTGCTGGTGGCTGACCATCAGGCCCGCCGCTACCGGGTGACCGGTGCGGTCGCCCAGCGGATGCAGGGTGCTGCGCCGGAGGAGGTCCGTGTGCAGGCCGAGGCTGAACTGCGGGCCGAGGTGCACCGGGACGCAGAACAGGCCGAGGTGCACCGGGCGCGGGCCGCGGCTGAGCAGACCGCCCGTAAGGAGGCGTGGGCACAGGCCCAGGCCGAGCAGGAAGCTGTCGAGCGTCGGCAGCAGGAGCTGCCGTGCCGCGAGTGCGGCCGGCCCGAGGCGGCGGGGCTGTGTCCGGTGTGCCGCGAGCACGAGGCGATGGAGCAGGCCGTGGCTCAGGCCGTCGACCTGATCGTCGCCCTCCAGACGAACCCGAACGCCCCGCAGGCGGACGCCGTTTCCGCCCTGGAGCGCCTGACCGAGGCCGAGGTCCGCCGTGCAGTGGCCACCGAGCAGGCGAAGTTGAAGACGGAGGGCGCCAGCGAGGACATGGTGGCTCTGGGGGCCCGGCTGACCGCCGAGCTCGTGCGCGACTATGCCCGCCGCTCGGCCATGGCCTGTCTGCGCCAGAGTGAACAGGCCGATGCGGAGGCCGAGATGGCGTACGCCGCCAAGCAGCGCTGCGCGCACCGCTACGGCAGCCGGACCGAGGCCCGCGAGGCAGCCGAGCACGCCGCGGACCAGGCCCGCGACCGCACCGCGCGCCACCTGCTCAACTCCCGGCTGCACAGCCTGCGCGCCGCCCGGGGCGAGATGCACATTGCGCAGCAGCGGCCGGCGGTCGGCTGGGCGGAGCGCTGCCGGGAGCTGGCGGCCCGTCCGCTGCCGGGCGAGCCCGTCCGTCTCCCCGGTCAGGGTTCGGTCACCGTCCAGGAGGCGTCGGCGTAATCCACAGGGCGGGTCCGAGACCATCTCCTCACCGCTCGCCCGGAGTGCTCCGGAGCACGTGGTGGCACACCCCTCGGACCGACGGCGAAAAGGACACGGCAACGTGCATGGTGAACGCGCTCTCGACCTTGACGGGCCTGCCCGGCTGGCCGCGCACGGCTGGGTGCACGCAGCTGACGCGGTGGCCCGGCACGGCGGGGGAGAGGCACTGACTCCCGCCGAGGTGGGGGCGGTTGAGGAAGCGGCGCAGCAGGTGCTCGACGCCGATGGGCCGGAGGTCGGCGCGGACCGGTGGCTGATGGGCCACTGCCTGGCCGACGCGCTGCCGCCCGGTTACGTGCTGCGCGCGCGGCTGGAGGAGGGTGCGGCGGACCGCGTCCTGTTCCGCGACGTCCGAGGTCTGCAGGCGGCCCTGCGCATCGAGGTTCCCCCGCTTCCGCAGAACTGGTGACCCACCCCGGGAGCCAGGCCAGGGCGGCACGGCAGGACACCTGCCGGCAGCCGCGATCGAGGACAACGACAAGGGGGTTTGCGATGAGCACGGTGCACGAGGAAGGGACGGGGGAAGGCTGGGTGATGCGGACCGCTGCGGCCATTCCTCCGATCGCCGGGCTGCCGCTGACCATCGGCGTGCTGTGGTCGCACCGGATGGCCCGCGGGCCGGTCCTCGGGTGGGCCGTGCTCTTCGGCGTCTTCGCGGGGATATGCGCGGGACTGTGTGCGTTCCTCGCGCTTGCCGACCGGTGGGAGAGGCACCGGGGGAGTGATCTGCTTCCCGGACGATCGTACGACGCTGCTGTCAACGCCGCGGTGTCCGCCGGCCTGCTGGGGTGGCTGGCGCTGGAGGCCGTGCTCACCATCGCGGTGGCCCGCGCCGCCTCCTGAGAAACCGCGTACGGACCTTGCCTTCACCGGCGGCCGCAGGAAGCCCGTCCGCGCTCCCCGGAGCGGCCGGGCATCGCCGGGCAGCGCGAAGACGCCGAACTCCGCAGAGACGTACGTCACTTGCTCTGTGCACGTTGTGAGCTGAAGGCCAACCGGCAGAGCCGGATCATCGAAGGAGCCCGGGCAGCCTCCGGCTGTTCGGGCTCCGGCGCTCCTGGAGAAGGGGAAGAACGTTGACCAGCACTCCTGCGAACGGGCACGACGACCAGGGACTCGACCGGGCCCTGAAAGGCGTCACCGACGCGCTCGGCAAGACCGACGTGAAAGCCACCTGCCTGTTGGGCGCCGTCATCGGCCTGGCCGCGCTGATCCGCGGCGCCTTATCCGACGGCCCCACCGCCGCCCGCGCCACGGCCGGCACGGCGGCCGCGTTCCTGGCGGCAGCGATCGTGTTCATCGTCCTCGCCGTCCTGCCCCGCATCCCCGACGACGGCACCTCCTTCCCGCACTGGGGCAGCCTCAGCCCGGACGAGATCCGCCAGGTCGTCCTCCAGGACGACCGTCCCCAGCAGGTGGGGGTCCTGTCCAAGCTGGCCACGGCCAAGTTCCGGCACCTGCAGGCCGCGACCGCGGCGACCGGCGCGGCCGCACTGCTCCTTCTCCTCGCGGGCATCCTCGCCGCCCTCGGCTGACCGGCGGTCGGGCGCACGGACTTACGGGGCCGACGGCTCGTACTGCACGTCATGTTCGCGGGCCAGGCGGTTGGCCGGGCCCACGCTGTGAGCCCGGGCCTCCAGCCACAGGGCGTAGGCGATGGAGTCCGCCTGGGCGCGCGTGACGCGCAGGCACCAGGTGCTTCCCTTCTCGGCCCGCTGCGCCGTACGGACGGCTGCTTCGAGGCCGGGTGCGGGTGGCCGGCGAAGGCGGTCGCCGAGGCTGAGGTAGAGGAGCACCGCGTCCATGGCCTGTGGCCGCAGTCCGATCTCGCAGGCCTCCCCGGGGTGGCCGGTCCGAGGGGGTGAGGGGCGGGCGGTGGTACGGCGCACGGGAAGATAGAGGAGGGTGTCGTGGCCCTCCGGGGTCAGCCGTGCCGCCCACTGCGGCGGGCCGGGGCGCAGCGCGTCGAGCGTGTCGAAGCCGGCCATCTCGCACAGGCCCATGGTCCGCAGCCGCTCGACGGCCGTCAGCGTGATGCGGCCGTCGGCGCTGGCCCACCCGTGCTCGTGCTGGTGCTGCCCGTCGCGCACGGCGGTGAGGGCTTGGTAGTCCGAGGTCTTGAGAACGCCCACGGAGGTGTCCTTCCGGCGCTGCTGGTCTCTCGCGCGCATCATGCCGCAGGACGCCGTGCTCCCGCGGGGCGTCCCGGAAAGAACCTGCGAAGGGGGCTCGCCGCCCGCCCCACCGTCAAGCCGGGATGATTCCGCCGGAGTTGGAAGCAGAGCCGAATGAGGCGGGGACTGCGGCACCATGTCCAGCGTGGCCTGGACATCGGCGCGGACGTCACGCGTGGGCGGCCGGAGCGGTGACTGCTTCCGCGTGGACGGTGAAGTGCAGGCCGAGCCGTACGGGGGTGCGCCCGTCGCCGCCGGCTGCGAGGTCATCGTGGCCGATGCCGCGAGCGAGTTCGACCACGGCCTGGCCCAGTGCCCGGCACACGCGGGAGAGGAGGGAGGTGTCGGCTCCCGCACATCGCAGCGCCTCGAGCGAGCCGTCGAGGCCGTCCGCCAGGTCGGCGAGCACGCGGTAGGCACCCAGGGCGCGGCGCCGGACTTCGGCCGTGGGCGCCATGGTGACCGTCGCGAGTCCGTAGGCGACCAGAGCGTCGTCGCGGGCCCGGGCGACGGGCTGCTGTACCTCGTCGAACGCGGCCGCTGCCTCGCTGGCGCTCACACCACCCCGGCCCGGGGTCGTCAGCCGGCTGCTGCTCTCGGTGAGCAGCTGGTCGGCGTGCTGGAGGCGGGAGCCGGCACGGGCCAGCGCGATGACGTCCATGCCCCGGTCAACGATCAGGCGCGGCCTGGGGAACGCCGGGAACCGCCGTCCGGTGCCCCGCTCTTCCTGGTAGCGTCCGGCGCGTGGACGAGCTGCCGCTGGACGAGAACGGGCACCCGGTCGGCCTGACTCCGCAGGAGTCCCGCCTCGCTTCCGACTACACCTACGCCCTCGACGTGCTCTCCCGCGCCGCACGGGCTTTCGAGCACGGCCAGTGGACCCACGTCGGGGAGAAGGCCGAAGAACTCTCCCAGGCCGCCCAGGCCCTCGCCGCCTCGGCCGTCAAGGCCGCCGAGGTCACCCCGTGCGCGAGGACGAGTTCCGTCCTCGCGGCCGTCATCGCCCGCGGATGGCGCGTGGAAGCCGTGCAGCGCCTGCACCCCGGCCCGTACGCGCAGCCCCGCGAGGACGATCCCGCCCGCTGACGCCAGCCGCATGCTCAGTCCGGGCCCGGCAACAACCAGCCTCCGCCGAGCACCACTGCGTGCGGGCGGGGACCACACCCAAGGGTGTGGTCCCCGCCCGCACACAGTGGTGGAACGGCTTCAGCTCGCCAGGCCCCCGAGCAGTCGGCGCAACTCGTCCTGTGTAGTGCAGTACTGGGCGAGGAAGCTGATCAGTGCGCCGGGCCCGCCGTTGCTGATGTCGCTGGCCTGGCGGTCGGCCTGCCCGTGCAGGAGCTCGTGGGCGTCCTCGTCGTCCAGGTCCTGTGCCGCGCCGCTGTTGTAGCGGTCGGAGGCCGCGCGGTGGCAGGCGTCGAGCACGGCCTCGCCGAGCTCCTCTTCGTCGAGGTCGAACTCCGCGGCGACGGCCTCGATCTGCTCCTGGGTCAGCATCTGGGCATCTCCCGTCCTTCTGTCGTCTGTTCAGTGATGTGTGCCGGCGCTCCCGTACGCGCCGCCGGAGGTGGCTGGCGGTCCGCCGGCGCGTGCTGCGGTGCTTCCCCTGTCGCCGGCCGACGGCATCGGTTCGGCTCACACACAGGAGTTGGGCGCCGTCGGCCGCGGGCACAGGTTGCCGGCATCGGCCAACAGCCCCCTGAGGCGCTGGCGTCTTTGGCCGGTGCTCGAGCAGCGCGGGAGCCGGTACCCGCGGGCCAGGAGGTCCGGCCGGCGGGCCAGGAGTCTGGAGGGCCGCGTCACGGCGGTGCTGCTGCAGCGGGCGCTGGCTGTCCGGGGGCATGTGGCCGGCGGCAGCTGGCGCAGCGTGCGCCGGCGGGAGTGGCTGGTGCCGACGGCCGCGGTCGGCGGTGCGGCACGCCGGCGGTCCGCCGCGGTGGCGCGGTGTGCGGCGTCAGTCATGAGGCAGGGCTCCACGGTCGGTCGGAAGGGCGATGCAGACGGAGGGCGAGAGGGCTCAGCTCTTGGCGCGCTTGCCGGGGCGGCGGTCCCAGTTCCGCAGGAAGGCGCGGATGTCCTTGGCGCGGAAGACAGCGCCGGTGCGCAGGGCGGCGACCGGCTTGGCGTATTTCTGGAACAGAGGTGTCTCCATGATCTGGGTGACCCGCTGCGGGCTGACGCCGAGCATCTCCGCGATCTCCTGGCGGCCGACGAGCTCGGGAACGCTCTCGCGCTCGATGAACTCGGCCTCGGTGAGCACCTCGAAGCCGACCAGGCCGCACGGCCCGAACGCCTCGGTCAGGGATGCCTGGGCAGCGGAGCGGGCGGCGGCGAACGCCTCGTCGCAGTTGGCGGCGTCGAGGGTCAGCAGAACGGCGAAGTTGCCGTTCGGCGCGGTGGTGGGCGCGACGTGGAGGCCGGCCAGGTCCTCGAGCAGACGGTCATGGACTTCGTCGGGAACATCGCGGGCGTCGAACTCGAGGTAGACGCTCCAGCCGGAGCCGGTCATCGGGACTTCCTTTCATGCGGTGGGCGGGCGGCGGGGCCGCCCCTGGGGGCGGCCCGTGGACCTCTCGGTCAGCGCGGCCACTTGAACCCGGCCCGCCGCAGGGCGGACAGGTCGTTCAGCCAGCTGCGCCGGTCGCTCGGCGTGCTGGAGAGGGTGGCGACGCGGCGTCCGCCCTTGCGGACGATCGGGTGCGGGTTCTTCTTGCCCACCTCCACGTCGAACCCTTGCACTTCCAGCGCCGCGATCAGCTTCTTGAGGTCCTTGTTCACTGTAGCCCCTTTCCCTTTCCATCTGCAAGATTAAAACTACAGGAAATCCTTTCGATCTGCAAGGGTAAAAGTGTGATGGGTGCCACCTTCCCGCAGGTCAGCGCATCCGGCGATCCAGTGAGGCACCCTGTCCCGCACCGAAGGGCCGCTGCCACGGACACGCCTCGGCGCGGGCGGCTGTGCCGCCGTACCGCGACTGCCACTGGGCCGGGTAAGGCACGGTCGTGTCGCCGTGGCACTCCCGGCCGACGGTCCGCTAATTTGCGTGCAGGCGGCCGGTCCCATCGGCCGAAGTCCGCGCGGCGGCCATGAACGCAGCGCAGTGAGCGGCAGAGGTGCCCGGGCCCAAGGTCCGGCAGAGCAGCATCAAATGGGGGTTTCACCTGCGGCTGTTGCGGCCGTGCGGATCATCCGATGCCCGCTGTCCCTTCGCGCGCGCCGGATCATGGGCCGGAGCGCGAGGAAGCGAGAGCACGGTATGACCAAGGACCACGCGCGCAAGAACAAGGCCAAACACCTCAAGGCGAAGACCGCGGCCTCCTTCACCTCGGCCAACGCCGGAACACTTCACCGCCACGGGCTACTCGACATGTCCGCTGCCGCACCGTCGCCGGGCACCGACATGAGCAAGGCCGCCGCCCTGGTCTCTGCCGCCTGGGAATTCTGCGAACCCTGTCAGCGCTCGCTCACCGAAGCTGTCGTGGACGATCCCGCCGCCGTCCTTGGCCTTGCCGGAATCCTCCTGGTCGTCGCTCCGCACGCGGCACCGCGGAACGTGGAGCAGATCGCAGCACTCGACCGCCTGCAGCGCACCAACATGCTCCGTGACTGCGCCAGCCTCTGGTGGGACTACGTGGACAACAAGCCCTTTGCGTGAACCCTTTGGGCCCTGCCCGTGCTCCGCGCACTCCAGGACCGGATGCAGGAGGGGGCCGTCATCGGCGAATACAAGCTCCGCGTCCTGGTGCCGATTCAGCAGGCGTACGGCGATGAGGCGACGCGCGCCGTCTGGGAGACGGCGATGAACAAGGGCGAGGTCACGCCGGAAACGCTCGAAGAAGCTGCCATCGCGACCGGTCGGCTCGTGCACTGACGCTGCTGTCCCCTGCTGGAGGAGCGCCGTGAAGAACGCCGGCGGGCTGCGGCACCGTGCTCGGTGCCGCAGCCCGCCGGATGCCGGACCGCATGGCAGATCGCGTGCCGCTTCTATGCCGGGTCGCAGGGTGTGCAGACACGTGCCGTGGGGACTCCGTCGGCCACGAGGTCGACGGTCTGCCACGCGATGGCCTTGCACAGGCGGCAGGCGACCGGGAGGCGCCGGCGCATGGACACAGGGGTCACCCGGTGGCTGCCATGGAGGTCCAGGGTCCTGGTGCCGGGGAAGGTCAGCGTGCGCCAGGCGGGGAAGTCGTGCTTGATCTCGACGCCGAGGACGTCGAGATCCACGGCTATGCCATCGACGCGGATGCGGTCGCCGGCCGCCAGTTCGCGGACCGCGACGGTCTCCGGCAGCCGTTCGGCGAGCAGTACTTCACGGGCGGTCATGGGCGTGGCTCCCTGGTGTTCGGCGTGGACTGGTTGGCAGGGGGAGGTGGCGCGCCGGCCGGGGCTTTGGCGCCGGTAGCGCGCCTGCTGTGCGAGCGCAGGCCCGGGGCACTGTCCCGGGACAGCGAGGGCCAAGTGCTGCCGTGTCCGCGGCGCCAGTGGATTGTGCGGCGAGCCGTGGCGGGAATCCCCCCCGGGCGGCGGGCGGGCGCACTGCCTGCCCGCCGGGTTCTGCGGCCCGGGCCGTTTACGGGGCCGGGGTGGCTGAGGGGCGCTGGACGCTGCCGGGCTCGAGCGGGAGGTATTCGCTGTACCCGGTCACGGCGTAGGTGACGCGCCACTCGCCGGTGTTCTCGGCGAGCAGCTCGTTGCCCCGGTACACCCGGTGCCAGGCGAAGTTCCACTGCACGAGCTCGACGGGGTCCGTGCCGTCGTCGCTGTCGAGGGTGGACTTCTTCACGTCGCCTATCTCGCCGATGCGGTACTCGGTGTAGGGGCCGGGGTTGAAGCGGTCCTGGATGAGCATGCCGGGCTCGAGATCGCGGGCCTTGATGTACGGCAGGCCGGTGGCCTCGCAGTCCGCGCAGACTCTGTTGGCGAAGTGGCGGTGAGACACGGAGGTCCTTTCTGGGGAGAGGGGGCCGCGGTGGGCCGGTGCGACCACAGCGCGCCGCATTCTGAGGCGGCGGCCTGAAGTTGGTCTGCGGTGTGAAGACGGGTGTTCTCCACCTCGCTATCTCTTAAGACTGTACAGGTGATCCGGGGTGTGCGTCAAGACTTAAGAAACATTCGAGGTGTTCCGGGCGCACGGCGGAGAGCGGGGAACGCCGATGGCCGTCAGCCGGCGGGACAGCCAGCCGGGCCACGGCATGGGCGGCGCGTCGTGGATGATCTGGTAGCCGCCTGCGGGAGTTGCGCTGCCTGCGGCAGGGACGTAGGCGTCGGCGCTTCGGATACCGATGCGCCAGCCGAGCACGCCGTCAGGGCCGGGGTCGGCGGCCGGGCACAGTCCGTCAGGGTGGGCGAAGTGCAGCTGCATGCCGCCGTCGGGCCGGGCGACGGTGAACGTGTCCGTCGGGTAGCGCTGGCCGTCCTCTTCGGCGAGGACGGCCAGGACGTCGAGCCCATCGACGACACCCGGCTGCTGTCATGCCGGGGGCGGGAGTTCGCCGGGCGGTGCCGCGGCGAGTTCGAGGACGACCAGGCCGGAGGCGCAGGGGACCAGGCCGATGTTGTGCGGTCCCTGGGTGTCCCAGAACCGGCCGATGCGCAGGGGGTTGGCGGTCGCGCGCTGCGCCCAGTCACGCAGCGCGGGTTCGGTGCTGCCGGGGCGCAGGGGGAAGAGGTGCCACCGGCGCCGGACCGCGTCCAGCGCGGCGGCTTTGAGCGCGTGGACAGTGGGGGAGTCCTCGGTCACGACGTCCTCGGGAAAGCGCCGGCCGCGGTCTCGGCCGGCGAAGGGTTGCGGATCGGCGGCGCCGGGAGCCGGTTCGAGCACCAGGCCGTCCGGCCCGGGCCCGCGGCGCGGCGGCACGCGGTGTAGTGCCTGGCGCAGCGGCTGTCCGCCAACGGCGGGAGGCCCGGGGGCTCCCCGCCGGGCGGTCGCCGGAATGGAAGCAGGGCCGGAGCGCGGACGGCGCGCCCCGGCCCTGGTCTTGCCTTGCTGCTACGCGGCGCTCAGGCAGTTGAGGGGGATGCCTTCGAGCTCGTCGCTGGGTCCGTTCGTGCGGCCGGTGCGGGAGTTGCTGTACCGGGTGGCGGAGGCGGCATCGAGGCTGAGGTGGGCGAAGACGACGCCCTTGCCGGTCTTGTCGAGCGCGCTCACGGTGCCGGAGAGGCCGTTGAAGTCCTTCTTCATGCCGTGGACGACGACGCCGTCGCCTTCACGGAAGCCGGATCCCACAACGGTGTCGAGGAGGGTGCGGCGCAGGTTGCGCAGGTGCGTGAGGACGTCGAGGTCGCTGACGGTGGCGGAGGCGGTGATGTAGGCGCAGACGGCGTCGGCGGTCATGCCGGTGGGCAACGGGTGTCCTTCCGTTAGGGGGTTGGGGTCAGCGGGGGAAGACGGTGCCGAGCGGCACGGTGACGGTGAACTCGGTGGCGTCCCGGGGAAGGCAGTACTTGGGGTAGAGGGCCAGGCGGTAGGTGGATTCGGCGTCCAGGAGCACGTTCGCGGTGCCGCCTGTGCGGGGGGCGCGGTACACGTGCTGAACAGTGCCGGTCAGCCCGGCGAGCTCGGCGGGCTTGATCTGGTCCAGGCGGACGTCCTGGCCCGCCGTGATGGACTGCATCCGCTCCTTGGCGAGCGTGGCCCGCCGCTGTTCCAGTGCTCCGGTGAGCAGTTCGAGGTCCTTCAGGCTGGCCTGGTCGGCGAGGAAGCGGGCGGCGTCGGCGAAGGTGACGGTCATACGGCTCCTGATGCGTGAGTAAGTGGTGGTTGCGGGGCACCCCGATCGGGGGCTGCTGGACTGACCGGGGTGGGCCGTTGCGTGAGGCGGATGGAGCTCCCTTCTGCCGGGCTGGCGGGAACCGGGGCGGGTCAGAAGGAGCAGGCGAGGCGGACGGCGTGGGCCAGGAGCGCAGCCGCGGTTCCCTCGCCGAAGGGCATGTCCCAGCTGATGGACGTGGTGGCGTCGCGGTGCCGGATCCGGCTGCGCCCGTCCTCGTGGACGAGCCCGATGGCGGGTACGCCCGCCAGGCGCTCAGGGAGCACGGGCGTGTTGGCTGCGGCGGCCACGGTGCCGTCGGCGGCGTCGCCCAGGTCGGCCGCCAGGTGCTGGAGGTCGTCGTCGGAGTGTGAGCAGCCGTGGCACGTCAGGAGAGCCAGGCGCGGCTGTCCCTGGCCGGCGTACAGCGCATGCCGGGTATGCGTCTCAAAGCGCCGGGTGCGCACGAGCGCGGCCGTAGCGGCCGGATTGCTGCGAACGATCCAGAATGCCTCTGCATCATCGTCGCGGAAGAACCAGCTGAAGCAGATGCCCGGGGAGTTGCGAAGGGTCCGCCAGTCCGTCGTGATGCCCAGGTCCCTGCCCGCCCAGGTGTGCACACGCAGGTCACTGCGCCCGGCGGCGTCGTTGACGAGGAACGAGCCAGGGGTCGGCGGCCACGGACGGATGCGGACCAGGACGAGCGGGACGTTCTCCGGCCAGGGCATGGGCCGGTGCTCACTCGCGCGCTGGTAGACAGAGCAGGTGGCGCAGTAGCCGCCGCCCGGCTTGGGGCAGCGCTCGTAGCCGCCCCAGCGCTGGCGCCCGGTCCGGGACTCGAACAGGGTCGGGAAGTTGGTCGGCAGCAGCCCGCACTGGTGCCGGGTGTCGAAGTGGGCGTTGAGTGAAAGGCGGTTCCATCCCTTGTTGTCCGGACCGCCGGGGCCGTATCCGTCGGCTTCGAGGAAGAGAGGCACAGCGAGGCGTCTTTCGTTGTGGTGTGACGGTGGTGAGGGCGCGGCGGCGGTGCGCCGCCGCGCCAGCCCCGGTGTTTACGCGGCGGTCCGCAGGGCCTTGCGGATCGCCTTGAGGTCTCCCTCAGCACTCCGCGCGCGCTTCCTCCACTGGTCGCGGTCCGCGACGGTCTTGGCGAGCTCCTCCGCGGTGGCGGCGTAGTCGGTGCGCAGCTTCTCGGCCTCCTGCGCGAGCGGGACGAGCTCGTTGACGGGGAGCGTCGACACGTCGCGGGGCAGGGGCCGCGCCTTGTGCGCCTTCAGGTGCGGGCGGACCCCTTCGGTGGTGTCGCGGGTGAAGTCGCAGTCGCCGTGGGCGCATCCGTAGACCTCGGACCCGTCTTCGAGCAGGAGCTTGCGGATCTGCTTGAAGTAGATCGTGTGGCCGCCGGGGCGCAGCGGGGACTCCGCAGGCTCGGAGCCGATGACCTCGAGGCCGTTGACGGTGGTAGCGGTCATGAGTTCGTCGTCTTTCGTCTGGTGAGGGTCTGATGGCCGACCGGCGCTTGCTTCGCCCGGGCGACATTGATTAATTTACGCCTCACGCGCCATGGTGTCAAGCCTTAAGAAGTGTTGATGGGTGTGGGGCGGGAAGAGCGGCGGCACGGCCGGGCCGGGCCCGGACGGTCCGTGGGCGCGGAGCCTTCCGCAAGGTTCCGTGCGCAGCGGCGCGCGACCCTGGCCCGCAGCGGCAGTGCCGGCCGGGCAGGACCGGCAGGCGGTACCGGCCCCTGTGCGCGGCCCGGCGGCGGGGTCCGAGGCGGTATCCACGGGGCCGGGAGTTGCGCGCAGGCCGGATATTCGGGGCCGGACCCGCCCGCGGGGGAGTGCGGGGCGGGTCCGGAGAGCCGCCCGGGACCGGGGGAGTAGGGGAAGGGCCCCGGGCGGCGGTCTGTCAGGCGGCGAGCGCCAGGAGGTCGTACGCCTTCTGCTTCATGCTGGTGACGGTGCCGGAGGAGGACAGCGACCGGGCGGCGCGGATCTCGCCGGTCTTGGCGGGGGCGTAGTGGTCGAGGTACTCGCCGACCGCGTTCCACGCGGCCCAGGCGGTGCCCCGGATGTTGGCCTGGGTGTCCGCGTCCTCGAACAGGCTGCGCAGCGTGGTCACGCGCACGAGGTGGTTGGTGCGGGTGCGCTTGCTCGGGCTGGTCGGGACCGGCCAGACCTTGTTCACGAGCTGCTCGAAACCGCCCAGGGTCATCGGCGTGTTCAGCAGGCGGTCCGCCTCGCGCTCGAAGGCCTCGCGGTAGTCGAAGAGAGCGAACAGGGCCTTGTGGACCGCCGTGATCTTCTTCTCGGCGCTGACGGTGTGGGGGATGGAGTGGGAGTACTTCGCGCCCCGGATCGCGATCTTCTGCATGTTGCCGCACAGCAGCCGGGTCGGGGTCAGGTGGACGCTGGACGCGGACGAGCCGTCGTGGCTGTTGAACACCGCGATGTTCAGGTCGTGGTGGTCGATGCCGCCGAGGTTGAGGACCTGGGGGAGCTGCATGGACAGGAACACCTTGCGGCCGCCCTGGAAGGCCCCGGCCCGGTCGAAGACGGCGCCGCTCTCCTTCGCGAGAAGGTCGAGCACCTCGGCGTGGGCCTCGTTCTGCACGGGGACGTACTTGCGGCCGACCGTGCCGAGGTAGTCGGTCTCGCCGGTGAGCGGGTTGGTGCGGACCGTGGCGTAGGAGTCGGGCATCTTCACGGTGGTCATGCTGTCCCCGGAGGTCTCGGTGGCCGTCACGCCCCCGATCTTGCGGACGTCCCACCCCCACAGGTGCGCCGACTTGAGGGCCTCCTCGGCGGTCTTCGCGCCGCGCACGCCGATGCCGAGCTCGGTCCAGGCGTCGGTCCGGTCGAGGGTGCGGCGCGCGGTGCCGGTGTTCGGGATCTCCAGGGCAACGGTCACGGGAAGCCACTCCAAGGGTTCTCGCCGGGGTTTCTGTCCGCCCCGTGCTGTCTCTTAAGACTGTACAGGTGAGAGTGGAGTAGTGTCAAGACTTAAGAAACGATAGGTTGTGGTGTCCGCACCGGCCGGAGGAGAAGGCGCACCGCACATGCGGCGCACGGCCGTCACCACGGCACCGCCGTGCGCCGCAAGGCGAACGCTGCTGGGTACGCGGAGAGTTGGCCGAGAAAGCAGAAGGAGAGAACGTTGTCCCGAGAAACCTCGAGCACCGGGCAGGCCCGCCCGGCGGTGGCCGTCGCGGTGGGAGTGGTCGCGCTGGTCGCGGCGGCGCTCTGTGCCGGCCGTCAGCCGGTGGTCTTCTGGCCTGCGCTGGCCTGCGTCCTGATAAGCACCGGCTGGCTCGCGCGGGACGCGTGGCGCCGGCGGAGGCGCTAGGAAAACCCGGTGCCGTCGCGGCGCCGGCCGCGGACCGGCTGCAGGGCGCGGTGCCGGGAACGGGGACGAGAAGGCAAGTGCGGGAAGTACGCGGGGTCCTGGCCCCGGACATGGAGCGGGGCCAGACGGCAGGGCCGAAGCCCTCC
The DNA here is from genome assembly GCF_041519305.1 of Streptomyces luteireticuli. Lineage (NCBI taxonomy): Bacteria > Bacillati > Actinomycetota > Actinomycetes > Kitasatosporales > Streptomycetaceae > Streptomyces > Streptomyces luteireticuli. The sequence continues at coordinate 29,471 of NZ_CP167929.1, read as the reverse complement.
GCTCCCGTTACGGAAGCGGTTTGCAAGACCGTCTGGCCCCTTCACCGGACCCAAACACCTCAGAAGGAAAGCCCTCGTCGATGAATGGAAGGTGCGGCCACTATACCGAGGCCGCTACGGACCCGGGGTGCTGCCGACGCAGGCGCAGTGCCGGGCAGCGGCTGGTTGCATGCGCCGAGAACGCGGCGGAGTCCACCGTGCCCCGGCCTCGTACAACAGCCGTGTGGCGTTGCTGGTTCACCCGTTGCTCGTTCGTGGGGATCGTGTCCTGACCTCTCAGGAGGACTGCTCTGGCGGGTCCGGGAGCATCCCGTGCCGCTTGAGCCAGGCGCGCACCTGCGCGGTATCGCGCGCGCCGGTCTCGTCCGGCTCCGGGAACGGGTTGCTGCCCGTGTGCTTCTCGGCGAGGTGGCGGAGCTTGTGCCGGGTGATGCCGAGCTCCGTCGCGAGCGCGGTCGGCCGCAGCCTGTCCGGTGTCCCGGGCGGCCAGCTGCCCTCGCGTACCAGCCGCTCCACTTCGCCGAGGTCGTCGAGGCCGGTCACCTCGGCGAGCCACTGAAGGGGGACGTCCTCGCCCTCTGCCAGGGCCACGCGCGCGCGTTCCAGGACGTCCCGCTGCCCATAGGTGAGTCCGGCCTCGTCGCGCGGGGCCGAGTCCTCGTCCTGCTCCTGGTCGTGGACGGCCAGCAGCCAGGCGCGCACCTTCGGCCACTCGCGCCCGCCGTCCGGCGTCGGGTCCGGGAGGGGGGCGTCACGACGCAGCAGCCACGCCCGGACCGCCGCCCATTCACGGTCGCCGTGTGCGTCGGCGGGAGGGAAGGGGTCGGTGTCCCGTTCGGGCGTCATGTGGTACTGAACGGCACGGGGGCTGACCTGGAGAATCCCGGCGATCTCCGCGACGCTCAGCCGGGTGCGTTCCGGCCGGGCGCTGCGGGCGGCGGCGGTGACGTCGCGAGGCCCCCGGCGCTCTGTCCCGGAGAACGGCTGCTTGATGTACCAGGCGAGCACTTCGTCGCGGTCGCGCAGCTGGGTCCGGCCGGAGGGAGGGCCGGACGGGCCGGGGAACCCCAGCTTCTTGTTGTTGATCCAGTTGCCGACCCCGGCCGTGGTCCGGCCGGTCGCCTGGGCGATCTGCTTGGTGGTGATGCGCTGGGGCAGCTCGGCGAACGCCTTCTCCACATCGCGCGGGCTTTTCATGCAGGGCTCCAAGAAGCGGTGGTGGCCCGCTGTCCCGGCAGGGACAGCGAACCTCTAACGGTAGCGGCATTATTTTTCTCAAGGTGTGCAATGGTCCTTGTGTGTGAGGGGTGGCCCCGCGTCCTGGCGGGCTGCGGGGCAGTGCCGTGAATGAATCTGCGGGACTCGAACCCGTTCTGCCCCCGGGGCGGGGGAGTGCACGCCTACACCGGATTCCAGAAGGTCACGAGCCTTCCTTGGGCCCGAGGCGGTGATCGGCCACCTGGGCTCGTTCGTGGGGCGGTGCCGGTTTCCCGGCGCCGCGAACAAGTATTAATTTACGCTACAAGAGCTAACGTGTCAAGACTTAGGACGTGGTTCGTTGATCCCGGAGAGAGTCACGGGCCCGTCGGCGTGGCGGGCAGGGCCGCGGCCCAGTGGGCGAGGGCGGTGAAGTCGGCGGGGCCGAGGCCGGCTGCGGGATCGACGTGATGCAGCAGAGCCGGCCCCCGGTGCCGGCGGGCGACGTGTTCGCGGTCGGCCGGGCGGATCTGGTCGTCCACCCATGCGAACGGGCGTCCGCCGGCCTGGGTGACGAGGTCGGGCGCCTTGGCGAAGGCTCCGTCCGGCCAGGCGGCACTCGGACTCCAGGTCACGACAGGCAGTGAGGGCAGTCCGATGCGCGGTCCGATCCACGAGTTCGCGTCCTCCTCCCAGGTGGTGGCCCAGACGAGCTCGAACGGCAGGCCCATCAGCTGCAGCCCGTGCCCGGGGTTAAGCCACACGGTCAGGGGACGGATGTAGGAGCGGGGCTTGCCTGCGTGCTCGGCGACCCAGCTCTCGGGGAGCATCCGGTGGCGTACGTAGCCGTGCGCCCGCAGGAACTCGGCGGGGGCGACGTAAGGGTTCAGGGGACCGTCGACGTCCAGGAACAGCAGAGGTTTGGGCATGGCCGGGTGAGCCCTTCAGTTCGGGAGCGGTGGTCCAGGTGCTGCCGGGCGGCGGGGCCCCGGGCGCAGGCGGCCAGCCGCACCCGTGCCGGTTGTCCTCGGAGCTACCGGGATTCGCCGGCCGGGCCAGGAGCCGTTCCGGCGAGGATCTCGCGGGCCCGGTCGATGTGCTCGCCGGCTCCGTCGGACACCCGGGAGGCCGCCTCGTCCAGCCACTCGGCGGCCGCGGGTCCGCGCGGGTCGCCGCAAGCGGCCAGGGCGTCGGCGCAGGCGGTGATGAGAGCGTGAACGGCGTTCAGAACGCCTGCATCCGGATCGCGGTGGTCGTGCAGCGAGCGCAGCGCATCGGCGAGTTCGCCGGCACCCGAAGCGGCACGGGCCGCGGTGCGGAAGCGGTCCGCCCCGGCGCGTATCTGCGCCAGGGCCGCCGCCATCTCGTCGGCGGGAGCGGGCATATCTGAAGTCCTTTCGAACGAAGCACAGTCCGGCTCCGGCGGGCGGCCGCGCACTCAGGCGCGGCGCCCCAGGGCCGCCCGCCGCCCCGAGCGCCGGTCGAGCGGGGGCACTTGGGAAGGGCGGGCGCTCAGCCGGGGACGCGCACGAGGTTGATCGCGGAGCAGCGGGGGATCCCGTGGCGGACGCGACCGGCGACGGTCACCGTGACCGGGCGGGGGCGGCACTGGTCGGGCGTGCCGTAGCCCGCGAGGAGCGGGGCGGTGACGACGCGGACGTCGTGCTCCGAGGGGCCCCCGGTCCAGCTGACGTCGATCTCCCACGACTTCTTCCCGCGGCCGCAGCGGACCGAGAAGGCGGCACCGGGGAACGTCTCGCGCAGCTGCTTGCGCAGATGCGCGGCGACGTACTTGGTCACCAGCCAGATACCGGCCTGGCCGAGCTCCTCAGGGGTGGGGACCGGGGTGACGGAGGTGTGCCGCACGTGGATGAGCCCGGGCTGGCCGTCGGCGGTGCGCAGGGCGTAGCGGGTGGCGCGGAGGCCGAGCAGGGTCTTGTAGGTGCACTCGTGGCAGTTGCACGGGTGCACGGTCCACTGGCCGTGGAGCTCACGGACCGTGCCGTGGTACCGCACGCGGGCGCCGGGGGACAGGCGCAGGTCCCGGTAGGCCTTGTTGAGCTGCTTCGCGCGGCGGATGGCGGAATCGTGGGTCATGCGAGGGCTCCCTGGCTCGGTTCGGATCACGGTGGCCGTCCGGTGCTTGCTCACCGACCGACAATCGTTAATTTACGTTATGAGAGCGATCTTGTCAATGGTGGCACCGCCCGAGCCCTTCTCGGGCCGGGCAATCCTGCGGTGGGCGAAGTCGCGACGGCCCCGCCGGCGCGGATGCGCCCCTCGGCGAGACGGCGCCGCAGCCGTCTGCGTCCGACTGCAGGGCACGTCGGTGCGGGGCGGGAGGGCCCTGCGGGCGGTGGACTCGGGGTCAGCCGCGGTCGCCGTGACCGAAGGCGGAGCGGGGCGCGCCCTCCGTCGAGGGGCCGGTGCGCCCGGGTGGCGCTTCTCGTCGGCGTGGTGCTACCTGGGACGGGGTGGTGCGGAGCCGCTGGAGGGGCGCAGCAAGTGTCACGGATGCTGTCACGTACGGCTGTCACGCCCAGGAGCGTGACAGCCGTGACCTGCGAAAATGCCGCCTTGCCCCCGTACGGCGCTTGCTGCGCCGCGCGGGAGCAAGGGGCGTGACGGGCCCGCACGGCCCGGGTTGGTGCGGGCTGTGCGGTGTCCGGTTCAGGCGCCGACGAGGTCGTGACGCTCCAGCGCGATCCAGTCGAGGTCGGTCTCGACACGGATCGTGCCCGTGTCCTGGTCCTGGCATATCAGGTCGACCGCGAAGGCCAGTTCTGCCGTCTCGGAAAGGAGCCGGGTAAGCGCCAGCCAGGGCTCGGAGAAGACGCCCAAGATGCGGCCTCCTTCTCCGGGCTCGCCCCGGGTGACGATCCAGACGCAGGAGTCTGCCGTGATGGGCGCGAGTTTCGCGGCCATGATGTGGTGCATGTGTGCCTCCTGATAGGGGGTCCTGGTGTCGACCTCGGCGCTTGCTTCGCCGGCGGCCTGTACCTTTAATTTACGCTACAAGGGCGGAGTGTGTCAAGCTTTAGGAATCGCCTTGGTGGCGGTTGAAGGTCTGGGCGACTGGTGTCGTGCAGCTGCGCCCGCGCCCGCGGTCCCGGCGTCATCGAGGCCGGCGGGCTTCAAGGAGGCATCAGCGGTGGTCATCCGGCTCCCCGGTGAGCGGGTGCCCGGCCGATGCGGCGTCAGCCTCTTCCCCTGTATCCGGCGTTGTCGCGCAGCGGGTCGCCTTGTGGTGTGCGACCTGCTGCAGGCCGCACAGAGCCAGGAAGGCGGCGACCAGGGCGTAACCGGCGACGGTCGGGGCGGGTACCGCCGCGTTGCTGTGGTCGTACGCCGCGCTCACGATGAAGCCGACGACGGCCAGCAGGTACGCCACATCGCTCAGGACCGCGACAACGGACCACCCCGGCCGGGCCGCGAGAGGCGCGCCGTCCTCCTCGGGCAGGAGGATTCCGTACACGTCCGTATTGCGGATGAGCCTCATCATCGCGACGTTGACCACGCCGAGCAGCGCCAACAACAGCCACATGGGGCCGCCGCCGAAGAATCCGGCCAGCAGGAGCGCGGGCAGCATGGCGACGAGCACCAGGGCGTGAAGGGCGGGGCACCAGCGGTGCGGACAGAACTGGGTCGGCTGGTGTTCGCCGGGACCGTTCATGCGGGGCAACTCCTTGTGCGTGCGGAAAGTGCGGTGATGGCCGTCGGGCGGCCCTGGGGCCGCCCGACGCGGTCCGGTGCGCGGCACCGCGCACCGGACCGGGGCTGGCGGGCCCGCAGTGATGCCGGGGCCGAGCTTCCGGCGCGGCGCCACTGCGCCACCTCGCCTCAGCCCTTGCGGGTGAGGTGGGTGAGCCCGTTCTGCGCCCGGCCCAGGGCGTTGTCGATCTGCTGCGCATACAGGGACGCGGCGTTCAGTGCGTCAAGCGTCGGCCGGAGGCGGTCCTCCACGCTGACGCTCTGGGCCGCCTGCGGGGCGAGACTCAGATGCCCCTCGCTGTGCATGCGCGTCAGGGCCTCGGAGACCTGCTGGAACGCGTGCACCTGCCGCTGCGCCAACGCGCCGAGCGTGCTGAGCAGGGCGTCGGCGTCGTCGGGGTGCGCGATGCCCTCGTGTCGCAGAGCGGTGTTCAAGGCAGCGGCGACGGAGCGGAGCTGCTCGCCGATCTCCGACAGCGAAGGGGTGGTGGTGTTCATGCGATGCCTCCTGGCGTCCGGGTCGTGGTGGCCGGCGGGGCGCTTGCTTCGCCCGCCCAAGCAAGTATTAATTTACGCGACACGAGCGCAAATGTCAAGGGTTAGGAAACGTCGGGGTTTGTGGCTGTTCCCGCCGGGCACGGACCCCGGGCCCGGCGGCGGGGCCCGGGGAGTACCGGCTCACCGCCGGGAGCGGCTGCGGTGCGCGCCGTGGTGAACCACACCCAGGAGCGCCAGAACAGCCACGGCGGACAAGCCGCCGGGAGTGGCCAGCAGGTCTGCCCCGCTGCTCCCGCACAGGGCGGCGACGAGGAAGGCGGCGATCAGGAGCACGAGCAGGGCGTCGGTGGCGGATGCGATGGCTGCCCGGGCGGAGCCGCCGGACGGGGCGTGTCCCTGGCACCGGCGATCGCGCGCGCCGTACAGGAACATCCCCAGCCCCAGGCTGGCGACGCCGAGCAGGCTCAGCAGGATCAGCGACGGCGCGCCGCCGAAGAGCGAGGGGATGGCGGCGAGCGCGGCGCCCCGCAGGAGAAGCGTGCACCGGCGGTGCGGTGCGCGGGCCCAGCGGTGATGCGTGGTGCGGCTCATGGTTCATGTCTCCTGGTAGGCGGTGTCCGGCAGGCGGCGGGCCGCTCCCCGGCGGTCGGGGAGCGGCCCGCTCTTGTCAGGCGCGGGGCATGAACGCCGTCACGTCGAAGATCTGGACGCGGTAGCCGCGCAGTCCCTGCCGGTAGCCGTGGTTGCGCCACTGGGCGTAGTGCTTGGCGGCGTCGTTGCGCAGGAACGCGGCCCGGGTGCTTTCGACCTGCGGTCCGGGCACGCGGTAGTTGGTGGCGACGGTGTAGCCGTACTCGTCGATCAGCCGCACTTCGTAGACGCCGCTGGGGAGGACGTTGGCGAGCGTGAGCATCCTGGCTCCTCGTGAGATGGGGTCATGGTGATCGGCGGGCGCTTGCCTCACCCGCTCCTGTAGGAATTAATTTACGTCGTGCGAGCGTAAGTGTCAAGGGTTAAGAAACGTCGGTGGTTGGGATTGCCGCACCGCTCGACGCCTGGGCTAGTGCGCGGCGGAGCCCGGCTGCGCGACGGCCGCGAACGTGTCGACGGCTTCGCCTGCGGCCCGCACGGCGTCGGCGGCCTGCTGTGCCGTGGGCGGGTACGTGTTGCGGACGGCGTTGACGCTCCCCAGGGCGGCGAGCAGCGCCCAGTAGGCGGCGTTCCACGCCCCGGCATCGGATTCGGTGCCGTCCGTCGAGGCATGCACCGCGAGGCGGGCGAGGGAGTGTGCGAGCGCTGCGGCCGGTCCGGTCGAGCGGGGAGCTGCGCCGAACGCCTTCAGCGCCGACTGTGCATCGTCGATCAGCCGGACGGCGGGCGGGGTTGCGTCGGGGGAATCCATGCCGAAGGCGCCTTCCTATGTGCGGAGATCCGGGTGGGCGGGCCGTCGCGGGGGTGCGCGGCCGTGCAGCGCGGCCCGGGCGGGGGCGGTGGCCGCCCGGGCGGCCACCGCCGGGGTCTGGTCAGATGACCCGCATGCCGAGGAGGCGGGGGGTGTCGTCGGGGGTGCCGCACCACAGGTCCTTGCAGTCGGGGCACCTGGCGTGCGGGCAGCCGCAGTCGTCGAGATTGAAGACGTGCCACCCCTTGTTGAACGCCGCGTCCTCGTCCTCGTCGTAGACGTACGGCGAAGGCTCGCCACAGTCCCCGCAGGTGATGAATTCGACGTCCAGGGCAGACGGCAGACCGGACTCGAAGGGGGCGGTGAGAAGGGCGGTCATGCGGGCGCTCCTGTCCTGGATGGGTCGCGGCGGCCGGCCCGGGTGCTTGCTCACCCGTGCCGACAATCATTAATTTACGCTAAGCGAGCCCATGCGTCAAGACTTAAGAAATGCGCCCTGCCTGGATGCCCGCTGGGGCCCGTCCTGCACGCGGGCGGGCCCCGGCGGGAGGCGGTCACTCGACGGTGATCTGTCCGGCCTCTATGGCGTCCATGACCTGGCGGAGCTGGTCCCAGCGGGTGACACCGCGGAAGTGGCGGTGCTGGTAGGTGAAGGGCGTCACCTGCCAGTGGTACTCGTTGCCGGTCTCCTGCTTGACCAGGGCCAGGGCCTTGGCCTCGACCCCTTCGGGCCGGTCGCGCTCGTAGGTGAAAAGGTCCGTGAGGGGGCGGATCTCGACCAGCTCGCCGCCGTCGGCGGCGATCAGCAGGGGCTCACGCTGGTTCATAGAGTCCGTCATGCCGTCGAAGTCCGAGCCCTGCCACGGGTCGCACACCTCGCGCACCTGGTCCACGGAGGGGCCGCCGGTCCACCGGATGTCGAGGTACGCATGGTCGCTGCCCCGCCCGCACCGAACCGAGATCTTCTGGCCCGGGAACGTCTTCTTCAGCTGCGCGCGCAGATACTTGGCGACCGCGCGCGAGTCCCAGCGCTCCACCCGGTAGCGCGGACGGACCACGGGAGTCAGCCGGACCGCCGTCCCGTTCTGCTCAATAACAATGACGCCGTTGTCGTCGGCCGCCGCGTCGCAGCCGGGCCGCCACGCCAGACGCTGCGCCGCGCCTGCGGTGAGCTCCTCCTCTCCGCGAGTGCGCGCGGGGGTCCACTTCTTGTCCCCGGTCTTGGCGTGCTCTGCGGTGTACCGGTTGGCGAGCTTGTGGCCGTGCGTAAGACGGGTCCAGCCCTCGACGGGCGTGAGCCGGAAGGCCGGGCCGTGTGCGGCGTAGACGACGACGGTGCCCGTCTCGTCGACGATGCCCAGTCCGTCCGTGGCGACGAGGGTAAGGGTGGTGATCTGCTCGGCACCTGCGCCGGAGATCGTGCCGTCCGGCATCACCAGGCCGGTGACGTCCTCCCACCCGGCGGCGAGGTCACGGTGCACCGCGACGGTGTAGCGGGCGGCCCGGTTCGGCAGGGTGACGTGGCCGTCGGCGTTGAAGGTGAGGCGGTGCATGGTAGCTCCCTTGCGTAGTGAATGGGTCGCGGTGGCCGGCGGCGCTTGCCTCGCTCGCCGACAGTCATTAATTTACGCAACGTGCGCAGGGGTGTCAAGTCTTAAGCAATGAAGATGCCTGCGATTCGGCGGCGGCCGTGCCGCGAAGTCCGCACCCCTGCTGTAGAGGGTTGCGGCGGCCGGGCGTCGCCCCCTGGCGGCGCGTGCGCGGCGAAGCGTCGAGGGTGTGGACTTTCACCGACGCCGCGATCGCGGCGCCGCAGCGCCTCGCTTCGCCGCGAGGCTGCGCAGTGTCGCCACTTCTTAAGTCTTGACACTGATGCTCGCGATGCGTAAAATAGTCCATGAAGGGGCGGGCTCCGCGCGAACGGCCTGTAGGCGTAGCTGGCCCAGACGGCCCCCCCCGAAAGACGACCGACCTAGCACCTGGAGTTGTTGATGTCGCCGCTTTCTGACCGTGACTTCAAGCTGTCGATGCGCGTAAGCCGGAAGGGAAATAAATACGAGGACGGCTCTAAGCTCAGAAATCTGCTCGTCCACCGTCTTCGCTTTGCACGCAAAGCCGTGCTCCGTATTCCTCTGAAGAAGAACCTTGCCACGGCCGGTATAAATACCTATTCGGTGCACTGCGAGCCGTGTGGAAAGTGATTCGGACTCCCGGAGTGGGGTGAGGAGGTGGAATGCCCTCGCTGCAACCAGATCTTTGCCTTGGAGCTCGTCGTTTTTTCCGCGATCACGAACCCGGGGAATTGAGGGGACTGGCTGCTTGCAGCCCGCTGCAGCGCCCCGGACCCTGACAGCCCCCGGGGGTGTGCTGCACTCGGCTTCCGGATGGGCAGTCGTGTGCAGCGTCATGACGCTGCACACCCGGAAAACGGCTGCTGCAATGCCGCCGAGTGATCATGTTGCAGGAAGTCCCCGGGGGCGTCGGCTGCTGCGTGCGGCTCAAGCGACAGCGACCCGGAGGAGCGGGGCAGGAAGCGCGACCCCGCCCGCTGGAACTGCTCGCGCCACCGCTCGCGGGCGAGTGCGACAAGCACGCCGGTTGCCTGCCGGGCTGGGGACTTCAGCGGCTGCGAGACGAGGCCGGCGGGCTCAGCCACCGATGTTGCCCCGTGTCACGACGACGGCGTCACGCCCCCTGTCACGCCCCTTGTCACATCGCAGGAATACTCGCCCTGACCTGGGAAGACCCTCCGCTGCGCGGCGTACGTCATCTGCACGTGACAACGTGACAGCCCCGCTGCTGGCCAGCGGGAGAACCCGCCTCAGCCCACCTGGGACTCAGTGCCCCGCCTGCCGTTCCGCCGCTCCGTGCGCCGTACGGCCCAGTCCGCAGTCGGCTGAGGCAGCAGTCCGCCGCTCGGAGCCCGGGCAGCGGACAAGCGCCTCGCCCGGGCAGCCGTTCGGCGCGGCGCTGCATCCTGACTGCTGCTTCACGGAGACGCCCGGGCGCCCTCTCGTGACATCTGCAGCAGCACATGTACCCCGCAGATACTGGCCCTCCCGCGGGCTGCTGCAGCGACCGACCAGGCGTCGCAGCCACGTGCAGCGCGCCAGTGCAGCACTGCTGCTCCGGTCGGGCACGCTGTCGCTGCTGCACTGATGCGGGTACAAGATGGGCTGCAGTCGAAGCAGTTGCTGCAAGACCGTGATGTTCGGCCGGCTGGTCCAATAGGTGCAGCCTCTCCCGCTCCATCCGGTGGAGAAGTAGGCCTGCAAGGGCGCGAGAGGTGCTGGTGCGGAGCTTGCCCTATCGAACTGGCCGTGAAAGATGGCGGTGCGGCTGAAGACGACAGTATTTCGAGTATTCCGGAACACGGGGATGCGCTCGCGCCTGCCGTGACGCCGTTCAAGACGCAGAGCAGATCAACGTATTCTTCACAGCGCCATTCCGCGAGCCTGCGGTCCGTCAACTGCACGGCGCTCGTCGACGCTGGCGCGGGCTTCTGGGGTCAGCACATCTTGGCCCAGAACTTGGCCTCCATGTGTCCGTACTCGGTGACGAGGCGGCGCATGTGGGGGAGCCCGTCCCGGGCGGCTATCGCCTTGAACGCGCGGAGTAGGGCCACGCCTCCGGAGTGGTTGACCAGGGCGGCGACGTCCTCGACCGTCCCCTGCCCGTCATAGACGCGGGTGACTACCTGGCCAGGGGTCTCGCTGGGGTCGATGGTCGAGAACTTGATGTCCCAGACGGACTTGGTGGTCATGACTGTCTCCCTTGTGGCAGGTACGGGTGGTGTTTGGTCGGGTACTTGCTCACCCCTCCAACAGTTATTAATTTACGCAACATGAGTAAGTGTTGTCAAGCGTTAAGAAGTCAATCAATGGTGCTCCGGCCCGGCGGGCTCCGGTGCGGCCCCGGCATAAGGCAGGGCCTCGACGGTGAGGGCCCCGCGTGACGGGGGCCCGGCCGACGGGATGGATCACGAAGGGGAGGTCAGTCCTGCGGAGACGGCCTGTTACCGGAGGCCAGCGTCGTGATCGTGGTGCGGGTGTGGTCGGCGGCGACGCGGCCGGCCCACAGCAGACCGCACGCGGACGGCACGCCCTTCAGCTCGGCCAGGCGCTCCCGCTCGGTGCCCGCAGGCCGGCCCGTGCGGCGCCACGGCGACAGCAGGGCGATCACCGTCCCGAGGGCGGCCCGGATCTCCTCGTGGTCGGGGTCGTACGCCCGGACCCACTCGCCGTGCTCGTCCCACAGCGGCCCGCGGCCATCGCTTTCGTGCAGCAGCTCCGTCGGCCGGGCTGTCAGTGCGGACAGCGCGGATTCCGCGCGGGAGAGCACGGTGCGCACCTCAGTCAGTGCCCGGGACACCTCGCGGCCGCGTGCGGCTGGCTGCTCGCCGGCCAGAGCGAGGAGACCGGCCGCCACCTGGCCGACGGAGTCCGGGGGGACTTCCACGAACGGGCCCTGGCCGCGGTGACTGGTGGTGGTGAGGGCGACGGCCGTGTCGCCGTCGGGCTCGGTGGCGGTGCGCTGGGCGTACAGGGAGCTGCCGCTGGGGGCGGTGTACCGGAAGTCGGTCGGGTCGGGGGTCATTTGTGTGGGGCCTCCTGGAGTCCGGGTGCGTGCGTCATGCGTGCGTGGCTATCGATTGGGGCGACGGCTGCCGCCTCACGACGGCCGGCGCCTGCTGGTCGTGCGAGGTGATGTGGTCGGCTTGCCGCTCGCCGGGGACGGTCGCCGTGCCCGCCCCCGGAGCGTTGTGGGGCTATGCGGCCAGGAGGGGCGCGTACGGAGATTCACCGTGACCGGCTTCCTCGATGGCCCGGTGTTCCCGGCGGTGGGCCTCGGCTGCGGCACGCGCCTGCCGCAGCGCGGACAGGCGGGCGTTGCTGAGTCGCCATCTGCTCGGTGCGGGCGGTGCCGAGGGGACCGGGAAACGGGACGGCGACGTAGTCGCCGACCATCACCGTGTCGTAGTACTCGACGTGCCAGCCGGTCCCGGTTGTCAGCATGATGCCGAGCAGGTCGCCGGTGGTGCCGAGGTAGACCTTGGTCCCGCGGATTCCCAGACCGCCCGGTGTGAGGGTGTCGGTGATCCACTCCCACTCGTCGGCCTCGGCGACCGTCATGTCCACCAGGACCAACGGCACCTGCTCCTCGGTCCAGGTGGCGGCATCGAACTCGTGGGCCTGGGCGAACCGGATGCTCGTGGCAACGGGGGCGTGGCGGGCGAAGAGGCTGGGCATCGGGACTCCCTCTCGGTGTTGGGGCTGGGTGGTCGGCTCGGGTGCTCGCCTCCCAGCGCATAGTCATTAATTTACGCACTATGCGCGATCGTGTCAAGGGTTAAGAAACGTGGGAGTGTGTGCCCTTCAGCTGCGCTGCGCCCCGCCGGCTCGCGGCTGCTGTGGGCGGGTTGAATGCGCTGCGCCCATGGTCGTGTTGGTGTGGCCGTTCGGGGGTACGGTCGGCCTTGTCCGGCCGGGGTGTCGACTTCGGCGGTTGCTCCCACCGTGACCCCGTCTGCCTCGTCGGCGCGGCCGCCCCTGCCGTCCTGTGTTCTCGCTCCGCCCCGCGTCCGGTCCGGCCTGTCGGCATCCCGGTTCGCCGGCCGCTTGCCCTGGATCCGGTCGGCTGCGAGTGGTGCCGTCTCGGGCGGGATATGCCCGGCGGCCTCCGTGCGTACGGCGGACGGTTGCAGCCATCCCGCAGGGTGTCGGGGGCGTCCTGGTCCTCGTCGACGTCGTCGCCGGCGCCGACGGCCGGTGTCTCGTTGCATGTTCGGGCGCCCGTCCGACGTCGCGGCCTCCCCTTCGGGCGGCTGATTCAATCCCGGCGTTTCCTAAGTCTTGACAGTCTGGCTCGCGATGCGTAAATTAGTTATTGAGCCCGCGAGGGAACGCCTTTAGGAGGACTGCCGCATGTCGCACCCCGTCTTCGCCGACGATGAGTTTCCGGTCAGCGTCCTGCCGGACTACCCGGAGGACTTCCACGAGGGCGACGGATACGACTGGATCGAGTCCCTGCCCGCCGGGTGGACGGATGTTCCCCTCTGGGGCGTGGACGGCTGGGACCTCGGGGCCTACCCCTACAGCGTGGTCGCCCACTACAACTGCCCGCTCGGCGTCATCTACGGACTCGCCACCTTCACCGAGGGCGACGTCACCGTCCGCGCCTACGGCTCCCGCGAGGCCCGCGACGCCGAAACCGACGAACTCGCTCTCAGCCTCTGGCGCTACTGGAAGAACGGCCCGGACAACCTCCCCGCCAAGAACACCGCGGCCGCCGACATCCCCACCCGCTTCCGCGGCCCCTACCGCGCAGCCTGACCCCACACCACGCCGCCGCCCCTGCCCCAGGAGGAAGTCCCGATGGTCATCGACTGGTACCGCAACAAGACCTATCAGTGCCCGCAGTGCCGCCACGACACGGTCGCGAACCCCAGCAGCTGGGAGGTGTACACATGCTGCAACTGCGGCACCCGCTTCGCGCGCTACCCCCGCCTCCAGCGCCTCCTGCGCCATGTCGGCATCACCTGCGACTTCTGCACTGAACATCACCCCGTGACCCTCGACGGCAAGGCCTTCGGATTCCTGCGCCGCCGTCACACCGGCGTCGGCATGGACGCGGAGCACACGCACGAGGCGTGGCTGTACGACACCGACGAGGTGCCCGACCACCGCGACCGCGTCCGCTACCTCAACACCCGCGCCAGCCGCGCCGAGGCCATAGCCGATCTCGCCCACTGGCACAGCATGTTCGGCCCCGTCGAGGACGACCTCAGCCCCGTGCTCGCCGTCGTCGCAGACCTCGACTTCGACAAGTACAGCCACGCGTCGCCCGCCACCGAGGAGCAGAGCAACGGCCTCATGGACGGCACGCTGGAGGCCTACGGCATCGGCGTCCTGCGCGCCTACACCCGCCCCCACCGTCGGCACGGACAGTTCTACGCCGACACCGACACCTTCACCTGGGGCCTGATCGCCCCCACCGGCCTGGAGGGCATCTACACCCGGCAGCTGCCCAATGAGCTGTCCCCGTTTCACCCCGGCGTCGAATAGGCGCCTGCCGCCCGCGGCGCTCGCCCGTGCAGGCCAGTTGACCGCTGGCCTGCACAGCCCAGGCCTCGCTGCCCTGGTCCCGGCCATTTCTTCGGCTACCGCACCGACCACCCGATGCTGCGCGTCTTCTCCTACACCGCCGACAGCCCCGACCCGGAGGACGAGCTGTGGCGTGCTGTTGAGCTGTTCAACGCGGACCTGGAGATGCTCGCCGGTGCCGACCGCGCGATCGCGGCCGCCTACCGTCTGCGGTGCCTGCGCTCCTTCTCCACCGGTGACGGGTTCAGCGTCCTGCCCCACGAGGGCAGCGTGGAGACCTTCTGGGTCAGCAACGGCTTCGGCCTGCTCCGCCAGAACGGTCCGTTCCCTGTGCTCGGCCTGGACGGCGAGCACGGGTCACAGCCCCTCGGCGGTCACGTCACCTACCTGATCCCCGCCGTGGACGACCTCGTCCGCGAGGGCCTGTTCGAGATCGGGGGCTCCGCCGAGGAGGCCGTGGCGGTGCACCACGGGGTCGCCGTGGGCGACATCGTCGTCCTCGCTGGCCCAGGTAGATCGGCCCGGGCCCCGCCCGCGCCGTGGCTGCGGGTGCGTTCGTCCTGCTGCCCGCGGCACGGCGTGCCGCTTTCGCCGTCCGGCCCTGACTCGCACGCGGCTGCGGCCGAGGGTCGGCGCCCTGCCGTCCGTTGGTCTGGTTCCTGTTCGGCGTGTTCGGGTGTTCTGGTCCGGTGCTGGCGTGTCGGGGCATCCCCCCTGACGTTTCTTAAGGCTTGACAGATATGCGCGTGGCGCGTAAATTAGTGAATGTCGGGCGAGGCAAGCGCCCGATGCCACCGCGACCGCCCGGAGATCCACGTGAACGTCCCGCTCCCTACCTCCCTTGAATGCCTCGCCGCCCTGATGACGCAGCACGGATGGGAGGTTTCCTGGCAGCGGAAGCACGGCGAAGCGCGCGTCGAGGGGAGCCGGAGGGGTGGAGCTGCCGTGATGGCCACGGCGCGCTACACGCTCAAGAAGGGCTGGGTCACCCGGTTCTACGTGATCGGCTCGCTCGACGACGGATGGACGGAGTGGGCACGCGTCCGGCGCTCCGACCTGCTCCACTTCGTCGCCACGAACCTCCTCCCCCTCGACGCCCCCCGCAGGACCGTGAGCGAATCCAAGTGTCGCTGCCGCAAGACCGCGCAGCCGACCCAGTGGCGCGCCCTGTACCTGCTGGCAGGTATCCGGCTCGAGCGCCTGAGCACCCGGGGTGCCGAAGAGGAGAAGCGGGTCTACCGGTGCCACCATGACGCCCGGCGCTGGCACCACACGTCGCAGGACGAGCGCACCCCCGGCCCCTGGCACGGGGCTGCGGCCGCCCTCTGAGCGGCCGCGCCCTGACCCCGTACCCCGTGCGAACCCATAGCACCGAGGAGCCCCACCCCATGTCGACCCGGACTCCCCTGAACACCAACGGTCACGACCTCCTGCCCAAGCGCACTGACAACGTGATGGTCGTCGCCGAGCCCGGCGAGGAGCCGATGGTGGTGGGCGCTCACTGGCGCTGCGCCACCTGCGACGAACGGCCCACGTACGTCCTGCGCGACGGCACCGTCCACGTCCAGGACCCGTGCCCCTATCTGATGGGCATCACCACGGAGATCACCCTCGACGTGCCCTCCGGGAAGCTCATCGTCACCGACGATCTGCGCGACGTCTACGACGTCGACTTTGACGCGGGCGCCTCCTATTCCGATCGGCGTCGTCCCATGCGGCCGGTCCACCGGGCCTGCTGCGCTCTGCCCTCGGCCGCTCCGGTGAGGCCGAAGCCGGCCCCGCGCGCGGTTTCGACAAGTGCGCTGCAAGCACCCCCTTCGCGGACCTCCCGGCCGCAGCATCTGGGAGCTACGGTGCCATATCTTAAGGCTTGACAAGATTGCGCATTGTGCGTAAATTAGTGAATGTCGGGGGTGTCGCCCATGGCGCCCCCCTTTGAGAGGAATAGCCCCGTGAACGCTCTTTCCGAGTCTGAGCAGGCCCGCGTCTTCGCCGGTGAAGTCGACAAGCTGATCGGCCAGTTCAAGGCGGACGGCGGCCCGGACTCCCAGCAGTCGGTCGACTACCTGATCCTGATGCGTGCGGAGCTGCTGGAGTTCGCCGACAACCCGGCCGAGCCCCGCCTGCGTCGCGGAGTCGAAGAGCACATCAAGAACTTCATCGGTCTTGCCGCGCAGGCCAAGCGCCGCGCTGGGTGAACGCCACCGGGCCGCTGGAGAGGAGCCGTCGCCGGAACCGGCAGTGCTCTGCCCCGGGTCGGCTGGGCTGGTCCGCCGGGCCCGGTGCGCTGCGGCTGGGGCGGCGCCGAGTGGGCGCTGCGTCCGGCGTTCCCGCGCGGCCGCGGCGCCGTCTGCTGCTGCGCCCACGCCCCGACGAGCCGCCGCGCGCAGCTCGATTTCATCCGCCGTTTCGCCACTTGGCATGCCGTGCCTGCCTTGCCCGGGCGCGGCCTCGAACGAAGGAGTAACCACGTGCAGATGACCGAGGGCATGAAGGCCGCCCAGGGTCCGCAGCCGGGCGGGAACCTGCTGGCGGTGACGTCCCGCAAGCCCGCTTCCAACCGGTGCGTGCACCACCGCTACGCCCGCAACGACACCGTCGGCGACCCGGTGGCCGCCTGCGCCGCGACGACGTCCGGCGACACCTTCGGCGTCCTCATCGACGAGGGCCTGACCGGCTCTTTTGGCTGCGCCGTTGAGGCCGCCAACGAGGCCGCCCGCCTCAACGGCAGGTACGACATACCCGGTGATCCCTTCTTCACCTGGGCGCTGTTGTGCGCCGAGCATCACGAGCAGCCCGCCGGCGACTGCGCGGCGTGTGCCGCGGACGGCACCGGGGGAGAGCCGGTCGGTGGCGGTGAGAAGAACGGACCGGACACCGGCGTGCCCGGTGCGCAGTTCGTCAGCGGCCGCGCCGTGTCTGCCGACGGCGCCACCCGTACCGTCGCGGACACGGGGCCGGTCAACTCCGGCGCGCCCGCGGCGCACACCCACAGGACAGGAGAGGTCATGACCCCTACGCCCGATGCGCCCGCGCCCTTGGTGAGGGTGACGCAGTACACCGTCACCAGCCTCCCGGAGGACCTGCCCGAGGCCTTCGCGTTCGACATCACGGTCGAGTACCGCGGCTGCGGCCGGTGGGCGGTGAAGTGGTCCGGGATGTGCCTGGGAACTGACGGTGAGTGGGAGAGGGAGCCCCGGCCCTCGGAGCGCGAGGAGGACTGGCTGGCCGCGCACCGCTTCGACGAGCAGACCGCGCTGCGCCTTGCCCGCCAGGCTGTCCCGCACCTGATGGTGAACGGCTGCACCGCGGCCGACCTCGTGCGCCTGCACGCGCAGCGCCAGGACCGGAACCGCCCCTGACCGCTCCTGCCCGTGCCCCGGGAGGGGTCCGGCCCCGCTACCCCGGTGCCCCTGCTGGCGGTGAACTGTCCGAGGTGGCGGTCGCGGGCGCGGCGCAGCTGGGTCGTGCGGCCCCGTTCCGCTGTGGGCCGGGTCGGCTGCAGCGGGTGCTCCGGCCGGCGCTGTTCTTCCATCGCCGTGGCCGTCGTCGTGCCGCGCCCGCGCCGTCCGCTGGCGTCGTGTTGCACCGTCCGGACCCGGCCCGCACGCGGCCGCTGCTGAGAGGCCGGCTGCCAGTCCGGGTCCCGCTCGGCGTGTTCGGGTGTTCTGGTCCGGTACTGACGCACCGGGGCGCACTCTCTTATTTCTTAAGACTTGACATTCGTGCGTGTGGTGCGTAAATTAGTTCTTGCCGGTCGGGGTCGCCCCGCCGGTGAGGTCCGTAGCTCAGTTCGGTAGAGCGGCTCCACTGGTGAGTATGCAGGGGTTCAAGTCCCCTCGGACCGCGAAGTGTTGGTGGTGTGTCCCCTCCTGAGGCGCGGCCCAGTTGAGAGGGCACGCCACCGCACGGCAAACGGACCCGTCCGGCTGATCACTGGTCGGGTTGAAGAGGAGAGGACGCTCTCCTCGGGACGGTAGCTCAGTGGGAGAGCACCCCTGGGGGTGGTCGCGGGTTCGATTCCCGCCCGTCCACGATGTGTCGGCAGTAATGGTGATGTCCCCACGGATCCGGCCCTGCTGACACACGCCGCTCACTGCTCCTGGGGAGGGGCCAGCGGCGGCCCGGCCGCCGTCGGCCGGGGAAGGCGATGGGCAAGCCCCTTGCGGGGCCCTACCTGATCTGGTCCCCGGCCTGGCGGCGGGGAGGCCGGGGATTCGAATCCCGCCGGGGGTACGGACGTACCCGCGCGCGGGCACACCACGACACCGAACCGCCAGCGTGCTGCGCATGCGGCCTCGCCCCGCCCTCGCGAAGACACCCATGAGCTGCTCCACCCACATCACGGGCGAGACCGGCATCGACTTCCCAAAGCGGAGACATATCCATGACCAGCAACACAGCGCGCGCTGCCCAAGTTCAGCACCCTTGCCGGGAATTCGGAATACGGGTTCGTCTACCGGGGCTTGTCGCTGCGCGCCTATCGGCCGGTCGGTTTCGACCACGGCGGCCCGGTCGGCTACGGCTGGTCCGTGTTCTGGGAGGCCTCCGCCGAGTCCCGGGAGGAAATCACCGGCGGTTGGACCCGACGGGCCGACGCCGTTCGGCATGCGATGGACGCCATCGACGCGCGAGCTGCACGCAATGCGCTGGCTGTTGAGGGGAGTGCCGGGCCTCTGGCGCTGGGGGAACGTGCACGGTGCTGCGAGCACGGTCACGACCGGCACGCGCCCGGCCGCTACACCCCTACCCGGTGCACAGCGCGCGGCTGCGCCTGCGGCATGTACGTACGAGGACCGTTGGTGAGTGTGCTGGCTGGGGACGTCCCCGTGGGCGCGCGGGTGTGGGCGTACACCCAGCGGCACGGAGCGGTGGAACGGCGCGCGCTGCGCCGCGAGGAGGCGGCCGCGGCCGACGGTTCCCCGCTGGTGCGGCTGACGGTTGAAGGAGTCGACGGCCGGGAGCGGTGGGACTTCCAGGCGGGGGCGACGGTGTTCCTGCTGTCCGGTGACGTCCCTGAAGGAACGCCGATCGTCCCGTGATCGGCTGGGGACGGGGCGACGAACCGACGGCGGAGGCGCCGGGTGCGTGCGCCCCCGCAGGGTCCGTGCTCCATCCGTCGTCGCTGTGCGGCCCCGTCCCGAGGTGGGCCCGGAACCCCCTCTGACGGGCCTCTGAGGCCCGGAGGCCCTGGCCTTGTGGGCGGTGTGCCCGTGATGGCCCCGGGCCCGGAACACCGCGCGCAGGACGTCCTGTTGTGCCGCTTTCCCGGTCCGGTCAGCCCCCCGGGTGGGTGTGGCTGGCGTCCCGCTGCCGCCGTGCCGCTGTCCGGTGCGTGGAGGTGACGGCCCCCCCCCCGAGAACTTTCAACGATGAAGGAAGGTGATGGTGAGCATCTCTGCGTGTGATGCCGCCCCTGGTGCTGCGGCGGACTCGTTCGGCCGCCCGTACGCGAACGGTTTCCGGCCGGCGGTGCTGGAGTGGGACGGCTGGACGTGTGCCGACTGCATGGTCTGCGGCAGTGGTGCGGAGTGTGCCGACTGCCGGGCCTGTACCGAGTTCGCTTTTCCCTACCCGCCGCACTGGGCCCGGCCGTGGGAGGAAGGCATGCCGGAGCGCGGTATCGAGGCGTTCGGCGGCCCGGGCGGCATGTCCGCAGGGCGGCAGCTGGTGGACGACGGCGGCGACTGGGTGCTGATCGAGTTCAACCGTGATGCCGCGGCTACTGCCCGGGCGGCCGGGCACTGGGTGGTCGAGGCGGACATCCGCACGCTGGATCCCCGCCACCCCGTCCTGCGGGGCGTGCGCCGCTTCCACGGTTCCCCGCCCTGCCAGACTCTCTCCGGCGCGGGCAAGCGTGCCGGCTGGAACGCCGCCGAGATCTCCGAGCTCCAGTCGGTCATGTGGCAGGCGAGCGAGGCCTTCGGCTTCCTGGAAGTGGACGACCTGTGCAGCCTCTACGGCGGGCCGCACCACTACTCCGGCGACGTCATCGACGGCATGGAGGACCACCCCGACGCCGACGACGGGGGCGAGTACTGCGTGAGCGGCCACCTGCCCCCCTGCATGACCCCCGCCGAGTTCCGGGAGTGGGCGGCCTCGGCGGTCTCCGACGAGCGTACGGCGCTGATGGCCGAGATGCTGATATGGCCGATGTGCCTGGTGCAGATCGGCGCTCCGCTGGTGTCCGTCACCATGGAGCAGAGCGCGAACCTGCTCAGGCAGAGTCCCGCCCTGGCCGAGGCCATCCAGTCCGAGATGCTCAGCGTGGAAGGCTTCGGCTGGGACTGGTGCTCGTGGCAGGTGCTGGACGCGGCCGACTACGGCGCGGCCACGCACCGCGAGCGCGCCTGGATGGTCGCCACCCGCTACGGGGAGCCCCGCTACGCGGAACTCGTGGACGGCGACGAAGCGGCCGACGCGATGTGGGCGCACGTCCTCAAGCGCACCGGCCGGCTGCCGGACTCGGCACCGGAACTGGGCCGGCGGATCGAGCCCTACCAGGGGCGCCCCGCCCTGCCGAAGGTGACCGTGGCGGCCGCGCTCGGCCTCCCGGCGGACTGGTGGGCCGACACCCGCGGCAAGCGCGGGGTGAACCCCAGGACCGGCAAGCCCTTGGGTGGTGGGTCCTTCCCGCTCAACGACGTCGGACAGTGCGTCACCGCCCCCTGGTACGGCATCAGGTTCCGTCCGGCCCACGTCCCCCAGGGCGAGGGCACCACCACGATCACCGCCTCCGAGCTCGGCGCCCTGGTCGGCTTCCCCCGCACCTATCCGTGGACCTACATTCCCACCCGTGTGGGTGCGCGGGGTGTGCGGAATATCGCGCAGATGATCGCCGACGCGGTGAGCCTGTTTGTCGGCGCAGCTGTCTCTTCTGCGGTTCAGGGTGAGGACTGGTACCAGCCGGCGGCTACCTACCAGGCAGCGCTCTACCGGCTGGACGCGCCGGACCCGGGGCGGGCCGAGCTCCCTGCTGGGGCTGTCCGTGCTGTTCTGCCTGGTCCGCGCACGGAGTGTCGGGGGGTTGTGCAGCTGGAGCTGTCCGCGGCCTGACCGGTACTCACGACGGTTGCCGTCGGCCGGTGGCGGGGCATGTGCTGCTTGTTGCACTGCACCGTGCCGTCGTTGCCCGGCGGGCCTGTCGCGGCTGGTCCTGGCGGTCCTGGTGCGCTCCGGCCGCGGGCGGTGTGACGTGGGGATCGTGGGTCAGGGCTCGTTGTCCGTTCGGGTGTGCCGGGCCGGACGTGCTTGTCGTCATGGCACGCCTGTGCACACCGCCCCGCGTGTTGCCGGGTGGGTGTTCCGGCTGGTGTCAGGGTGGTGACGGTTCCCAGTCCTCCGGGCCGTGGCCGCGCCAGTCGAAGAGAGAGTCGTCGGTGAGGTCCGCGTCGGCGGCGTTCTCGTATCCGGCCCGTTCCAGGAAGACCGGGATGTCGGCCGGCTGGTAGGCCGTGCCCAGGTCGCGGCCGCCGTACGTCACCCGGCGCCAGCCGCGCCTGTCCGGCGGGTGGACGACCACTCGCTCCATGTCTCCATCGTTCGCCACGGCCGCGGGGCCTGCATCCGGGGGGTTTGTGAGGCGCGATCGCGGGCCCGCGGTCCTCTGGCGTCGCCGGTGCGTCCGTACGGGCCGGTGCGTCCTCGGGCTCGAGCGTGCCGGGCCTGCCGGGTGTCCGCTGCCGGGTCTGCCGGGCCCGTCGGCGGTCCGGCCGCCGTCGCTCTGCCGCCGCCGGCTCCTCGTCCGTCGTCCCGTGTCTGTGTGCTCGTCGTCGCGTGCCCGCGTCCTGTGCGCCCGGTGCTGCTGCTCCCCGCACCCCGTCCCGTTGTCCCGCAGGGCGTGGTGGTCGGTGTGGTCTGCTGGCGTGTTCGTGTGGTGTGTGGGGTGGGCTGGGGTTCGGGCGTGCAGTGCTGGCGTGGGATGTTGGTGTGTTGTCACCTCGTGGCCTGTGGCGTGTTGTGGTGTCGTGTTGCCTGGTCGGGCTGTGTGAGCGCGCTGTATCAGCGCGCTGTTATGCCGTGCTCGCATGTCGTGTGGTGATGGCTGGTGGCAGGGGCGTGTTGTGGTGGCTGGTCATGTTGGCGGGGAGTGCGGACATGCTGTGCCTGCTCGTCGCATCTGCTGGTCGTGTGGGCGTGTTTGTGGTGCGTGTTGGTCGTGTGCGGTCGTCTGGTGGTCGCTTGTGGTCGGGGTGTGGCTGGTTGTGGTCGGGGGTGCGGGTTCGCTGTGCCGTGCCCGCCGGGGCCGTTACGGTCCGGGGCATGACGGAGTTGAGGAAGAGGCTGTTGCCGACGGGGGAGTGTTTCTGCGGGTGCGGGGGTGAGGCGGAGATCGGGCGGTGGTTCGTGCGGGGGCATGACATCACGGCGGGTGCGGCGTTGCGGGCGGTGGAGGGGGTGAGCCTGCCGCAGCGGCTGGTCGACGCGGGGTTCGGGCCGGGCCGGTCGGTGGTGGCGCAGGCGGTGGAGCAGGCGGGCTGGGCGCGGTGCGCCGGCTGCGCCTACGCGGGCCCGGCAGCTGGGCTGGCGGCCCACGTGCGCGGAAGCGGGTGCGCCGCCGAGGACCAGGCGGAAGCCGAGTCCGAGTCCGGGCCGGAGGAGCCGGCCGTGGCCCGGGAGCTGGCGGGGGACGAGAACGCTCCCGCCGCCGGGGAGCTGTCCGCGCAGGCCTCCTCCGGGGGCCGGCGGCGCCGGGATCGGGCCGGTGAGGATGCCGGGCCGGTGCGGGCGGAGGCCGGGCCCGCTAGGGGGCTGCTGCTCCCGGGCCCGGATGACGAGGTGTGGAAGCAGGTGCCGCTGCATCTGCGGCAGAACCTGTCGAATGCCGCGTACCGGCTGGTGACGCCGGAGCAGGCGGTGCTGAGGGAGAAGGGGAACCGGGGGGTGCGGTTCGCGTTGCGGGCGGCCGGGCAGAAGCGGCTGTCCGGCCGGCACTGGCACGCGCTGCTGACTGCTCCGCGGGAGTCTTTCGGCAGCGCGCGCAGCGAGCGGGCGCAGAAGGCCTTCGCGGTCCTGGAGGAGGTGGTTGCCGAGTACCTCGCGCCGGCCATCGAGGGCAACGCTGCGGACGGGGCTGAAGACTCGGCGGTGGAAGCGCCGGCCGGATGAGCCGCCCGGCGACGCCCGACGTCCCGTCGCGCCCCGCGGGCAGGCCGGTGTCCCCGCCGTACGCTGCTCCCCACCGCGGAGACCTGCCCGGCCGGTGTTGCGGGGGATGCGCAACACCGGCTCGTGCCAGGTCTCTCCGGCTCTCGTGGTGCCCCGCCGCGAGGGCCACCGCTGTCTTCTTTTCGCCTGTGTATAATGGCGAGGACCCCATCCCCTGGGCGGGCCAATGCTTTCAGGGATGAGGCCCTCTACCAGCACCGTGTAGGGCTCCGACCGTCTAGGTCGGGGCCCTTCGGCTTTCAGGTCCTGGTCAGACCAGCTCCCGTACGGCCTTCACGACCGAGTAGAGCGGGCCGAACCAGCGGGCCCAGCGATACAGCCGGTCCCACCTGTCACCACGGTGTCCCTCCGGACCGCAGTCCATCGGTACCCCCCGCCCCCCTTCGGACTGAAGGTTTGGGGACATGTCGGTCCGCCTGCTGGCGAGCCCGTGAGCGCTGGGCCTGTCCAGCGCCCGCCCGGTGTGCCTGTTCCCGCTTTTGGTGTGGGGCGCTTGGCGGCCGTGGCGGAGGGGCCGGGTCTGTTGCCGCCGCTGCACGCTGCCCGGGCGGTCCCGGTCCCGGTGGTGCCTGCCGGGCAGTGGCAGGCGCGGCGCAGTCCCGGGCTGGTGTACGCGCGGATGTCGAACGCCGGGCGGGCCGGGCTGCTCCGGCAGTATCCCGGCTGTGAGTTGTGCGGGCGCAGGCCGTCGGCGGCCGTCGGCCATGATGGGCGGACGGGCTGGGTGCGCGGTGTGTTGTGCAGGAGCTACAACAGCTGGCTGGGGTCGGTGGAGGCGGCGCTGCGTGTGCCGCGGCGGCGGATGCAGACCCAGGCGGCGTAGCTGCATTGGCGGTTCGAGGCCGGCGGCACGGCCGCGCTGGCCTGGTACCTGGGGGAGTTGTCCTATCTGGGCGTGACCGGCGAGGAGTTCGCGGACGGCCTGCGGCGGGTACGCCGGCTGCTCTCGGGCACCGGCGGACGGTCCTCACCGCGTTCGAGCCGGATGACGGGGTGAACAGCCCTTTCCCGCGGGGCCTGGCCAAGGCCTTCGCCGGCGACGCCAGCGCCCTGTTCGGGCGGAGGCCCTGATGCCGCGTCCTGCTCGCGCCGGCCCCGTGCCGACCACCGCCGTGGGCAGCTGGCCGTGCTCCCGGGCCCGTGCCGCGCCCGTGGCCTGCCTGCCGCCGGGGGCCCGGCCGCCCCGCCCCGCCTGCTGCGCTGCGTCTCGTCCGTCCCGGGCCCGCGTCCTGCTGCTACCCCGGCCCAGGGCTCGGGCCAGGGTCCGGCTTCGCCGCCCGAGAGTGATGCCGCCGGAAGCCAGCTTGGGGGGGGCGGGGGAGAGAAGCAGTAGGCGAGGAGTGAGGTGGCCCGTGCGACGTGCGGGCTGTACACGGAAGGGGGGCGACCACCTTTGCATGAGGCCGCCCCCCCTCTCGTCGTCTTCAGTGCAGGCGTCCGAGGTGGATGACGCTGATACGGATTTGTTGGTCGCTGATCTCGTACATGACGCGGTAGACCCCGACGTGGATGCGCAGCAGGTCGGCGCTGCCGAAGGCTCCCTCAGGCCGTGGATCGTCGGCGAGATGGTCGACTGCGGTGAAGACCTGTCGCACGCCCTGCGGATCGTCCTTGGCGAACTTCTCCGCCTGGGTGAGGGCCTCGGGTTCCCAGATGATCTCGTAGGTCACGCCTCGGCTCCGCCGAAGATGCGGCGGAGTGCTTCGTCCTGCGGGACGCCGGCGGATTCGCCGCGGCTCTGCCGGGCGCGGTAGGCAGCCAGGGCCCGCATCTCCTGGAGCTCCAGAGCGTCGGCGGGGCTGACCAGTATCGCGATGGTGTGTCCGTGGTCGGTGATGGCGACCGGCTCGCGGGTGGCGCTGACCTCGCGGGCGATGGCACCGAGCCGGGCGCGGGCCTCGACGATCGAGTAGGTGGTCTCCGTCATGCACACCAGCTTACAGAAGTGCGCACATTCCGCCTGGTGCGGCCGGAGGCTGCCTCCTGGGGGAAGGGCTGCCGTGTGCGGAGGCCGGGCCTGGTTCGGCTCGGTTACGGGGTCGGCCGGTCGCGCGGGCTGGGGGTGATGCCGAGTTGCTTGAGGATCTCGTCGACGAGATCGGGGTCCGCGGGCGGCGTCTTGCCGTCGGCCGGCCAGGGAAGGTCGAGGAGATCGGGCTGGTGGAGCGCCGGGCCGGGCCAGGCGAGGTCGCGGGGCCGGTCCGTGTCGATCACGAGGGGCCGCTGTGTTTCCTGGGCCAGAAGGCGGGCCAGCGCGGGCGCGTTCCTGTCGGTCATGTGTGCCTGCTCGGCGAAGCCGAGCGCCAGAGCCGCAGCCAGACCAGGGGAGATTGAGGTCTTGCCTTCGCCTCCGCGGCGGAAGCTCTTGCCGTTCAGGTTCTCCTGGAGGATGCGCCGTGCGGTCTCCTCCGCAGGGCGAGCGGCGCCCGGGCTGGTGAGGGCGTGGGCCTGGGCGGTGGTCATGCCGGTGGCTGCGCGCAGGGCTTGGATGGTGCGGTCGGGCAGGTGGGCGGCGAGTTCGTCCAGGCGATGGGTGGCGGAGGTGCCGGGTTCGAGGCCGAGGAGTTCCATGGCCTGGTGCCGCTGGACGCCGGCCGCGGTGGCGACGCGCTGGACGTAGCCGGCCAGCGTTTCGGTGGGGCGGGGCAGGGGAGCGGAGGGGATCCGGGCGGGGAGGCTGCGCTGCCGGCCGGCGCGTGCGGCGACGGCTTTGCGGGCCTGGTCCAGGGTGGTGCCGGGGTGCTCGCGCTGGTACTTGCGTACGGCGCGGTCGAGCTGCCGGTTGCGGGGGTTGGTCATGACGGTTTCACGTCCTTGCCGGTCTGCTGCCCCACACGCGTCGGCCGGTCCAAGGGTGGATGAGGCCATGACGAAGTCGCTCGCGCGAGTCTGGGACGTCTGCGGTCCCCCCGGCGGTGTGGGCGTCGGGGCTGCGGACCGGGCGCGGCGCGGTTGCCCGATGGTGCACCAGCATCGTAGCGGCGGCATCGGGCGCACCCCAGAGGCAGACCACAACCCGAGCGCCGGCCCGTGTCCTGCTGCCCCCGGGCTTGGTGTTCGGGTCGTGGCCGCTGCGGCGCTGGGCTGGCCGGTCAGTGCTGCGCCCGGTGGCCGGTGTTCGGGCCGGGGGTCTGCGGCTGGTGCTGGCGGCCATGGCCTCGGGCGAGGCGATGGAGTTCCTCGTGGACGTATGCGCAGCTCTCGCGGGCGGGCAGCCGTGTGGTGTGCCCGGTGATCGGCCGTTCGTCCTCGGCCAGGGCCCAGACACCGGGGTCGGCGAGGTGCATGGGGCGTTTGCCGGCGTGCTGGGTGGCGGTGGTGATGCGGGTGCGGTCGCCGGCGGGGTCGCCGGGGATGATGAGCCGGCCGCGGGTGACGGTGCGCAGGCGGGGCAGGATCTTCTGCCACTCCCGCGCCGGCCCGCTCCCGGTGTCCGGCTCCGGGCTGGGGGAGAGGTGGGCGGTCGGCTGTACGCAGGCGTCGAGGAGCAGTTCCCCGGTGGCGGCGTCGGCGACGGCAATCTCCACGAGCATCTCCTCCCCGGTGCGCCTGCCCCAGCCCCCATCCCCGCTCGTGGCCTGGCTGTCGGCGGGCGGCGGCGCGGTCCTGGTGCAGAGCACGACCGCGGCGCCGGCCTGGGTGAGGGGGAGTGCCCAGCGGGCGCGTGTGCCCCAGCGGGTGCCGCCGAGGCGGATCACGGCGCGGTGGTGACAGGCCAGCGGGTCGGCGCGCAGCTCGTCGGCGACGGCCTCCGGTGCCGGCCCGCCGTGCCCGTCGCGCGTCCATTCCAGCTCCCAGATGCCGGTGAAGTTGTCGAAGTGCGCCCACACCTGGACCTGGTGGCGGTCGGCCAGGGCCGCGGCGAAGTGGTGCACGGCCTCGGCGCGGTCCGGTACCCGGGCGATGTACTCCCGCAGCGGGCTGGGCTGTCCGGGCCGCACAGCCCGGATTTCCTCCCAGTCGATGCCGGGCATCTCGCGCAGCGCTTCGACGTCGCGGGTGCGGTAGTAGGGGACGTCGATCCACCGGCGCCGCCCCACGCGGGCCTGGTCGACAGTGGCGGGGGTTACCCAGCCGGCCGTCACGACGAGCTTCCAGTCTGTGGGGCGGATCTCCAGCAGGCCGGCCGCCTCGTCGGAGCGGATCAGCCGGTCGCCGGTGATCCGCTCGCACAGCTCCTCGTCGGCGGCGAGGGCCTCCAGGCCCTCGAGCGGGTACCGGCCGCCGCGCCCGGCCGTGATGAGGCCCTCGGCGGCGGTCTGCTCGAGCTCGGGGCGGCTCCAGCCGAGCCGCTGCGCGGCCGCGTCCGGCGGCAGGCTCACCGCGCACCACGCCTGCCACTGCGCCTCCTGCTGCGCCTCGCGTTCGCCGCGCTCGGCGATGACCGCCTCGAGCGCGAGGCGCCCGTCCGGCGTCAGGGCCCTCGCGTCGCGGACCGAGTACAGGGGATAGCCGGAGTAGTCCCCGACCACCCGCAGGAAGCCGCGCCTGGCCAGTTCCGGCACGTCGTCGGCCGCGACGGCGAGACCGGTTGCCGGCGTGAGGATTTCCTCGGCGAGCCGGCGCGCGCCGAGCCCTTCCCGGTCGGCGATCGCCTCGCGCAGCTCTGCGACGCGGCCGGCGAGTTCGTCGGCCGCCTGCCGGCTCCACCCCTTGGTGGTGGTGCGCTCGGGGACGATGCCGAGCTCCTGGCCGCGGGTGACCATCCATGGCTCGATGCCGAGCTCGGCCGCGAGCTGCCCGCGGTTGACCACCGCCGGCCTGCCGTCCGCCGCGCCGGCCCGCTCGGGCGCCGCCAACCCGCCGCTGTTCGGGAGGTCCTGCTGCTGCGTCACATCCCACCGCCTTCACCGGACTTCGCGGCACCGAAAGGGGCGCCGCCGTCCCCGGGACCGTACTCCTCGCAACCCCGCCACGCAACCATGACACCCCATTTGACCTGCTGCTTTGTAACTTGCAAGTCTCCGCGCGAGGGGAACAGGCCGGGGGTCTCGGAGCTGTTGCCGGTGGCCTGCTGCGGCGCTGCTCTCCAGGGGCGGGCACCGGGCGCCGCACCGCTTCCCGGCCGGCCCGTGCTGCGCCCGGCCGTCGTCTGCCCCGGGGCCCGGCCCGCCGGCCTGCGCCGCGGGCCTCGCCGGCCGTGCGCTGTCAGCTGCTGGTGTCCCCGCCCTGGCCGGCGGTGCTGTCCTGCGCTTCCGGCGTGAAGTCCTGGGCGCGGGCGAGGCCGTGCTGCAGGCTGGCGCGCCAGATCTGCCCGGTGGTGGTGACGCAGGCGGAGAGGCGCTCATACTCGGCGAGCGGCCCGACGAGCTCCTCGTGGCCGGTGTCGTCGCGCCGGTAGCGGGGCGGGGTGATCCCGGGGTGCTCGTCGCGCCACCGGCGCAGAGCCTCGATCGCCTCGCACGAGGTCGCCCAGCACGCCGCTACGACGCGCTCCACCAGGGCGGTGTCCAGGCGAGCCGAGATCTGTTCCGGGAAGCCGCCGTCCCGCGAGCCGGGCCACCGCCCCTGATCCCACGCCTCCTCCGGCGCGGCCGGCCACGGGTGATCCCAGCCGCGCGCCCGCAGCTCCTCGCGTACCCCGTACTCGATCAGGGCGTCCCGGGTGTCCAGCAACAGCCCCTCCGCCCGCAGCCGCCGGAGCTCCGTCCGCCGTCGCGCCCGCACCCCCGCCGCTGCGCCCCGCGGCAGCCCGTACGTCCACCACTCGGGCGCCGAGGACAGCACCGCACTCCGGGCCTTCCCGGCCTCCAGCAGCTCCTTCAGCCGGGCCTTCGCCCCGTACCCCGCCGAGATCGTCACCGGGTACCTCGCCGCTCGAACCATCCCCACCCTCACCGGCCACTTTGTAACTTGCAAGGCTCGACACTGTACGCGCTCCCCGCCCCCAACCCAGCGCCCTTGCAGAGATCCTGAAGCAGCATCACCCCCACCACCGGGGACCCGGCCGGCCCGCTGCGAGTGCGCGAAGCGCTCCAAGATCACCAACAATACCCGCTACACTAAGTAACCAAGGCGCGAAGTGCCCAACCCCACTACAACAGCAAACCCCCCGCCGCTGCCAGCAACTCCGCAGCGCAGCGGAGGAGTTCACCCCCACAGTCACAGGGCGCGGAGCGCCCCGCCGGATCCCAACTCGGGGGCGCAGCCGCCCAACCCACTCCGCATCAACCACCCCAACTCCGAAGCACAGCACAGGAGTTGCCTCACCCACACCCCAGGGCGCGGAGCGCCCCACCCGCCCACAGCCCCCACCCCCACCCACCCCGGCGAGGGCCGAAGGCCCCGCCAACTCCCGGGCGAAGCCCGGGAGTTCACCGTACACACCCGCGAAGGGCCGAAGGCCCGAGCCCCCGGGCCGAAGGCCCGGGGGTTACCCGGCGTAGCCGGGA
>NZ_CP167928.1:0-608989 GCF_041519305.1 Streptomyces luteireticuli | reverse complement strand
TCCCGCGGCGCGGGTCCCACAGCGCTGCGCGCTGTGCAAGCGAACACCCACGCTGCGCGTGGGTGTTGCGCTCCCGCTCCGCGGGAGCGCGTGCGAGGGGCTGCGCCCCTCGCACAACCTGCTTGCTGCGCAAGCAGGTTGATGGCCTGTTCGCTGCGCTTCCAGGCCTGCGGGGTTCTGCCCCGCTACCGGGTCTCCGCTTCGCTTCGACCCGGGCCGGCGAGTCCGCTGCGCTCCCTCGCCGCAATAGTCCTTCCGGCTGCGCCTCCAGGACTTGGGCCCGCTGACGCGGGCCTGGCTGGCTAGGAGGGGTGGGGGTGCTCGTTCGTGTCGGGTTCTAGTGTAGCGGGCGTATCAGGGTGATGCACCATGTACCGTTGGCGAAAACACGAGACACCCTCCAAGCGCACCGGAGATTTTTCAGAATCCTGAGAGGAACGGCCGCAGATGACCGGTCACCACGAATCTACCGGACCAGATCCCGCGCTCAGCAGCGATTCTGTGCGCCGGGTGACGCAGTACCAGACGGCGGACGTGAACGCCCGGTTGAAGCCGTTCGCGCTCCTGGAGGCGCAGGGCGTGCCCGCGAGCGAGGCGGACGACCTGGTGGCCGCGCTGGAGGCCGGAGCAGTCGCTGGGGCGCAGTGCGAGGTCGTGGAGCGCAATGTGTACACAGGCGCCAAGGGCGAAGAGTTCAGAGAGGGCTGGTATGCGGGGTGACGGCCGTGAGCGAGGCCCTGGAGGGCATCGCGGACCGGGGCTGGACGCGGCGCGGCGGATGGTCGGCCGAGGATGCTGAGCTGGCCGTACATGTCGCGGACGTGCGGAGGCCTGAACAGGCGGACCTGGTGCGGCTGGAGACGTTCGTCCGCAAGGCCGTGCTGCCGCGCACGCACCCGAACACCACGCAGCGGCGCCGGGTCCTGGAGGCGCTGCTGCACCCGCGAGGCCGGGCCCTGCGACCCTCACAACGAGCCGTCCTTCAAGGACGGAAAGCCCGGCGGCTGCCATCTGGCGGGCGGCTCGGCCCGGAGCGACGCCGGGTGCGGCCTGCACGCCGCACCCGGCCACCTGAGGATCCACGAGAATTAGGTGTAGGGAGGTACGGAAATGTCTTTGGTTCCGCTCAGGGAACACCAGGTCGACCAGAAATCGGCGTTCCGTAAATGGGTAGGATTCCCTGCAAGATCGTCTGTGCCCCCTCAGGGGGCGCGTGCCACGGGGGTGTCCGCGACCGGGTCCGGAAAGACCATCACGGCCGCCGCGTCCGCGCTGGAGTGCTTCCCGGGCAGCCGGATCCTCGTCATGGTGCCCACCCTGGACCTGATCGTGCAGAGCGCCCAGGCGTGGCGCCGAGTCGGGCACCGCGCGCCCATGGTCGCCGTCTGCTCAGTGGACAAGGACGAGGTCCTGGAGCAGCTCGGGGTGCGCACCACCACCAACCCGATCCGGCTCGCCCTGTGGGCCGGTAAGGGGCCCGTGGTCATGTTCGCCACGTATGCCTCCCTCGTGGACCGCGAGGACCCGGAGGACCCGTCGGGCCAGCGGAAGGTACGCGGACCGCTAGAGGCCGCCCTGGCGGGCGGGAAAGGTCTGTACGGGCAGCAGATGGACGGATTCGACCTCGCCATCCTGGACGAGGGGCACATGACCGCCGGCGACATCGGCCGGCCCTGGGCCGCGATCCACGACAACGCCCGCATCCCCATCGACTTCCGCCTCTACCTCACCGCCACCCCGCGGATCCTCGCCTCGCCCCGGCCGCAGCGGGGCCGAGACGGGCAAGAGCTGGTGGTCGCTTCGATGGAGGCCGACTCCAGCACCTACGGCACCAGGATTTTCGACCTCGGGCTGGCAGAGGCGGTGGAGCGCACGATCCTCGCGGGGTTCGAGATCGACGTGCTGGAGATCCGCGACCCCGACCCGATCCTGGGCCTGTCCGAGGACGCGCTGCGCGGCCGGCGGCTCGCACTCCTCCAGGCCGCGCTGCTGGAACACGCGGCGCAGATGAACCTGCACACCGTCATGACCTTCCACCAGCGGGTCGAGGAAGCCGAGGCGTTCGCCGAGCAGTTGCCGGCGACCGCCGCCGAGCTGTATGCCACCGAGGCGTCCGAGGCCGCTCTCGCCGACGCAGAGGAGCTGCCGGCCTCCTCCATCGACGCCGAGCTGTACGAACTGGAGGACAGCCGTCACGTACCCCCGGACCGGGTCTGGGCCAACTGGCTGTGCGGCGACCACCCCATCGCCCACCGGCGCGAGGTCATCCACCAGTTCGCCAACGGCATCAACGCCGACAACCGGCGAGTGCACCGGGCGTTCCTCGCGTCCGTGCGAGCACTCGGGGTCGGGGTCGACATCACCGGGCTGCGCGGGGTGGAAGCAGTGTGCATCGTCGGCTCCCGCAGCTCCCAGGTCGACATCGTCCAGAACATCGGACGCGCCCTGCGGCCCAACCCCGACGGCAGCGTGAAAACCGCCCGGATCATCATCCCCGTCTTCCTCGCCCCCGGCGAGGACCCCAAGGACATGCTCGCCTCCGCCAGCTACCAACCCCTCGTCGACATCCTCCAAGCCCTCCGCTCCCACTCCGAACGCCTCGTCGAACAGCTCGCCTCCCGCGCCCTGACCCGCAGGAAGGAACACCGGCGTCTCCATGTCCGCCCCGACCGCGGCGGTGCAGGGACAGGCGGCGGCGAAGGCGGGGAGCCCGATGGCCAGGCGCAGCGGGAGACAGACCGTGTCACCTCGGTCGTGGTCAACTTCGCCGCCCCCCGCAGCGCCGCCGACATCGCGGCACTGACCCGCTGCCGCGTCATCCGGCCCGAGTCCCTGGTGTGGCTGGAGGGCTACCAGGCCCTCATCCGCTGGCGAGCCGACAACGGCATCACCGGCCTACATGCCGTCCCCTACGACACCGAGACCGAAGTCGGCGTCACCAAGGACTTCCCCCTGGGACGGTGGGTGCACCAACAGCGCAAGGCACTGCGCGCCCGCGAACTCGACCCCCACCGCAAGGAACTCCTCGACGAGGCCGGGACGGTCTGGGAGCCCGGCGAGGAAGCATGGGAAAACAAGCTCGCCGCGCTCCGCTCGTACCGGCGGGCCACGGGACACCTCGCACCCCGCCAGGACGCCGTATGGACCGACCCCGCCGACGGGACGCAGGTACCGATCGGACAGCACATGGCCAACCTCCGCCGAAAAGGCCAGAAAAACGGCCTCGGCAAAGACCCGGAACGAACCGCCCTGCGCGCAGCGCAGCTCACAGAGATCGACCCCGACTGGAACTGCCCCTGGCCACTCGACTGGCAACGCCACTACCGCATCCTGGCCAACCTCACCGAAACCGAACCCAACGGCACCCTGCCGACCATCGAGCCCGGCGTCTTCTACGACGGCGACGACCTCGGACGATGGGCGCAGCAACAGAAACAACCGGGCACCTGGGCACGGCTCCTGCCCGAGCAACAGCAACGACTGACGATGCTGGGCATCAAGCCGCCCCAAGCACCGTCACCCGCCCCGGCGACCGGCCATGCGGCGAAGGGCAAGGCACAGCAGGCATTCCAACGCGGCCTCACGGCCCTCGCACAGTGGGTGAAGCGGGAAGGCGCCCACCGGCCCGTGCCGAGGAGCCACAGCGAACAGATCGCGGTCGACAGCGAGGCCGGGCCGGTGACCGTGAAACTGGGCGTCTGGGTATCGAACACCAAATCGAGACGCGACAAGCTCACGGCGGAGCAACTGGACGCGCTACGGAAGCTGGGCATCGAATGGGTGTGAAGTACGGAGCCGTGCCTGTGGCGGGGCAGGGCGGGTCTGTCCCTGCAGGGGTCTTCCATGTCATCCCCGCCAGCAGCGGGGCAAGTTGAGCGAACCGCAACGGGCCGCGCTTCGAGAGTGGGCGTAGGTTCCGGCGGAAAGGGCTGGCTGCGGAGTGCCGGGTGTCCAACCCTCTCCGATCAACCAGCGACGGGGCCTGGCAACTGACAGCGATCGGCACGCGCTAGGCATAGCGGCGCTGGGGGCGGGCAGTGGGGCCGGCAGCAGCACGACTCCCGGTCCCCCGTCTGGCATATGGGCAGGCGATGCGCTTGGAGAACGGCGTGGGCGGGGCAGACGGGCCTATGCGCCCGAGCCAAGGCGGCTGAAGGCCCAGCGCAGTACTTCTTGGTCGACGCGGGCCCGGCCGGTGCGTTCCATGGCCGTCTGGGTATGGGCGGTCAGGCGGGACCAGTTACGGAAGTTCCCATGGGCGGCGTGCCTGTCGGCGAAGGTGATGTCGTCCGGGTCTGCGTCGGCCCAGATCGGGTGGTAGAGCGGGATGGCCTCCAACACCTCGTCACCAGTGAGGCGGGTGAAGCGCTGCCAGATGAAGATCCGGGAGGACAGCATCGGTTCCTTGCGCAGCGCGGCGTGGCAGCCCTCGCCGCCGACGAAGATGACGGCGAGCTGGGTATAGGGGTCGTCCCAGAGGTATCGGACGTACTCCAGCTGGTCGCTTTGGAGCCACTGCGCTTCGTCCAGGACGAGGGTGCGCGGATGAGTGGCGAGCGCGTTCTTGAGGAGGTGGTCGAACTCGCTGGCGTAGCGCGGGGGCTGGCCCGGCAGTTCGAGGGCGGCGTGCAGTTCGTGGCGGACAGCGCGGGTGGTGGCGCGGGCGTGGAAGGTGATGCGGCGGATGTCCTCGTCCGGTTCGAGTTCGCGCAGGCAGCTGGTGACGGCCATGGTCTTGCCGAAACCGGCACCGCCGTGGACGCACATCATCGCTCGCGCCTCGATCGAGTCGGCCAGGTTCTCCCTGGCAGTGAGCAGCGCGCGAGTACTGACGAGGCGGGCTTCGGGTAGCACCACGTACTGGTCGGTGGGTGCGGGTGGCAAGTGGCTGCCGGTCATGGGGAGTCCTCGCTGGGGGCGGCTGGGTCCGCGGGTCGGGTGTGTGCCTTGAGGGCCTCGGGGATGGCCCAGTCGGCTGGTGGCGGGGCGGGTGGGATGAGGTCGGGCAGCGCCAGTGCGGCCAGGTCGAGGTGCTGGTGCTGGTCGAGTTCGCGGGCTGCTTCGGTGCTGGTCGTGGCGTCCAGGCGGCGCGGTTGGCCTGGTTCAGTGGCGGGGGCGAAGCGGGTGTGGCGCAGTTGCTCGGCGGTTTTCACCTCGTCGCGAAGGCGCCGGGCGCGCTGGGTACGGGCGCGGCGCAGCGCGGCGAGTTGCTCGTCGGTGGCCTGGTCGGCGAGGTGGGCGGTGCCCAGGTGGCGGCCCTGGGGTGTGCAGAGTTCGATCTCGTGGGTGTGGTGGGGCATGAAGCGCACCGTGACCTTCAGTCCGGCCTGTCCGGTCATCCAGTCGGCGATGTAGTCCCGGTTACGGAAGCGGACGCCGTGGCTGGTGATGGTGCGAGTGCGGCCGTCGTCCTCGAGCGTGAACGACCACACATCCTCGGCAGGAATGTCGTTGAGCGGGGTCGGATCGGCCTGCCACGCTTCGAGCGGGGTCGCGCCGTGCAGTTCGGCGGGGCGGTGCTCGGTGTTCCACCACTGCGCCCAGGTCAGCAGCTCGTTGGTGAACGCCGTAAACGACATCGGCGGGGCCGTTTGCGGGCGGCGGTCGGGACGGCGGCGCGGCTTCTTCGGGGCGTATCCGGGCATGGCCGCGAACAGCATGACGGTGGCGCAGTGGTTGAGGTTCTCGATGCTGCCCTTCAGGTGGGGGCTGTAGGGCGGCAGGACGGTGATGTCCGCGTCCAGCGCGGTGAGTGCGGTGGAGACAGTGCGGGAGAGGAAGTCGCGGCCGCGGTCGAACCTGACGTGCTCGGGCAGACCGCCGACGGGACCGTAAGGGTCGGTGCGCAGGACCGCGGAGCGCAGCGCGGCCAGGATCGAGGCACGGGTGGGTGTGCCTGGGGTGACGGCGAGGCCGGCGATGGCCTTGCTCGCGCAGTCGATGAACCACGTGACGTACGGCGGGACGAGGTCACCGTCGGCATCCACACGCAGCGGGGCCTGAACGTGATCGGCCTCCCAGACGTGATTACGCCAGGTACGGCCACGCTTGGCGAACACATCGCATGCGCGGGCGGCCTCGGGACCGTGACGGTAGCCGGCCCGCTCCCCCGGCGTGAGATCCCTGCGCACTGCGCGCAGGAACGTCGGCAGCGACGGCACGGGGTCCAGCAGCGGCACGGCCGCAGGCGGGGCGCCGCCTGGAACGGAGGCGGTGGGCTGCGGTGTGACGGAGACGATGGTCGTGGAGGTGCCGCTCTCCTCGGACAGCTCGGTATCGGCGGCGGCCTTGGCGTGGGCGAGGAGTTCGCGGTGGACCGCGGAGGCGTTGCCGTGCCAGTACGCCAACAGCACCCGAATCTCGGGTGTGATCTCGAACCGGTCGGCACGGCGCGCTCCCGGATACGCGGTGCTCTCAGGCATGGTGGTCGCGTCCGCCAACCAACGCCACACGGTGCGCTCCGAGACGTTCAGGCACTGAGCGGTGGTGTGGACATGGGCGCGGGTGAGCCGACGCTGGGTGCGCAGGGCGAGCAGGCGGCGTACGGCCGGGGCCCGAAGCGCGGTCAACGAGGCGGGGTCCAGGGCGGGTTCCGTCAGGGAAGCCGGGGCGGGAGCGGTGATGCCGGGGGTGCACAAGTCCATGAAGAGGGGCCTGCCCGTGGGAGGGGTGTGGTCAGGAGGTGGGGCCGAGGCGGGAACAGGCCCCAGACAGCAGCTCGCGATCCACCGCGGTCTCGGGGTGACGGGCCAAGGCCGCGTACGTGTGGGAAGTGATCTTCGCCCAGGTACGGAAATTCCCCTTCGCCCGGGTGGCATCGGCGTGCAGCAGGTCGGCGTTCGTCGCGGCATCCCACAACGGGTGGAACAGGCGCAGCACGGCAGGGACCTGATCCCCGTCCAGGCGAGGCACCTGCTGCCAGGTCAGCACCCGGGAGGCCAGAGCGGGAGCACGCGCGAGGGTACGCTCCGCGCCCGCACCACAGAGGATGAGGGAGGTCTGGGTGGTGGGAGCATCGGCGAGCAGGCGCAGGTAGTCCAGTTCTGGCGCGGCTATGCGCTGCACGTCGTCGATGACCAGCGCACCCGGGGTCTGGAATGCCTCAAGCAGCGCGCGGTCGGCGGCATCCGTGCGGTTCGTCAACGCCGTGGCGGGCAAACCGAACGCGGTCAGCAGCACGGCCCGCAGCTGCGGCAGCGCCGGCTTCACCGACACCACTGCATGGCGTACCGGGATACGGCGCGGCAACAGGCGCAGCGCCTGATGCACCGCAACCGTCTTGCCATGCCCGGGATCCCCGTACACGCACACGGTCCCCCGCGCAGCGATGGTGTGCGCGATCGCCTCGGTGACCTGGCCGAGCTGCCGCGTGGAAACGACGTGCGCGCCCGGCACGTACAGGCGCACGCCGCCGGTGAACGGTGACGTGCCGGCCGGATCAACGCTGTCGGCACCGTCCTTCGGGGCGGGATCGGCGGTCGCCTCGCCGGCCTCGTCGACCGTGCCCGGCAGTGCCAGTTCGGCCAATGCCCGGTCATAGGCGGCCGGATCCACCCGGGCATAGTCGGGACGAGCAAGGTCAAGGACACGCCCCGCGCGCCGTTCCCGGTTCGCTGCGTGGTGCAGCGTCGACAACGACGGCAGCCTGTCCCGGCCCAGAGCAGGAAGCACCTCATCGGCATGCCCGGCCATCCAGCGGTGCAATGCCTTCACGTTCCCGCCCAGCTCCCCCAGCCGGGCCCACAACGCATCAGTCAGCATGAACGCCCCACGCCGCGCGGCCGGTTCAATACGGCCCGACTCCCTCGCCACAGCCAGCCAACGCCATACCGTCCGCACGTTGACCCCCGCCGTCTGAGCAGCGATACGGACATGCACCGTCTGAAGCGTCCCTGCCTCATCCAGCGCGAGAAGACGACGCACCACCACCAACCGCGTCAAGACCCGCTCCCGCGCCCCCGACACGGCAGCCGGCCGATCCAACGACGGCGAAAACGACACGGGCAACGGCTCAGCACTCATACCCGCCAGCACACACCCCTGTCCTGATCACGAACACAGGAATGTTCATCCTCACGTCAGCCACGCCCCTGGTGTGCTAGGCCGAACCCTCACCCCATGACAGCGGTTTAGTCACCCCACGACAGCTGAGATCCCTACTCCAGCACGATAAACAGCCAGCTCAGCTGGCTACGCACCGAACTCAATTCGGCTGCCGCCCAACACGCTGACGCCACCCCGCACACTCATACACCCGACGCCCGCGGCCTCATACCAGGCGGTGCGCTGCTCGATGTCCGCGACCGAAGCGGCGGCCAGCTGCGCCTCCAGCGCGATGCGTCGGCCGCCGTGGCTGTTGGCCAGCACGTCCGTCCGCCACGATCCGCCAGGCGCACTGACCTCGTACTCGGCGTTCCAGCCCGGCATGGCCCGCACGTGCCCGTCTTCAGCAGGTGGTGCTGCATGCTCTCCCCGAGCCGGGCCACGCAGTCGGGGGCACCGGCAGCGTGCTGTAAGAACCACAGGTCACCACGGTTGTGAGTGCAGTGCACCATGTGCACCGTCCAGGAGCACTCCCGGCAGGTCACCCGCGACAGGGCCCCGGTCTTGTAGATCTCCTCGTGCCGGCCCGGTAGGCGTCCATGTAATCGGGGTCCTCGTACGCGACGAGTTCGGCGCTCGTGGCGGCATTGGCCACCGCAAGGTCGGCTTCACGGACGGCCTTCGGGCCGAGCTGCGCTGCTGCTATGCGGGCGAAGGCGTCGGCCACGTACCGGCCGGTAGCCGCCACCGCGACGACTATCAACGGCACGGCCGCCTCGCGTACCCGGTGGTGATGTCCGTGCGGTTGGTGAAGACGGTGGCCAGGACGCCGACGGTGGCCGCGAGGGCGACGGCAGTCAGCAGAGCCGCGGTCACCTGAGCAGTCAGGAGCCGCAACAGCACGGGCCGGTCGGTGCGCCAGCCAAGGCGGACCGCCTGCCGCAGGGCCTGCGGCAGGCGGCGTGCGATCTGCCGGGGAGTCAGAGTGGCGGCGGCGAAGTGGCGGCCGGGCTTGAGATGCATCACCGGGGCCGCGCCCGGGACCGTGGTGGGGTGTGCCACCTGCCTATGACGCTCGTAAATTCTCCGCGCCGGCGAGAGGTGATTTGTCCCCGCCCGTGACCGTCTCCGCAGGCCACCACCCCAATACGTCAACCTCAATAGAGATAACTGACTCATATAGGTGAATCAGTCTCAGATGATGGAGGCTGCCCCTGCCGCTCCACACCAAATAAATTTACACGGATGGTACGTACGAATTAACCTGAGCTGAGGTGTCCTCAATCACCTTCAACGGACATCCGCACCGCCCGCTCCAGCGGCCCGGACAGCCTCGTCCGCAAGGGCGTCCAGTGCGCGCTGAAGACGTTCGGCCACCACGGCGGCGGGGTCGTCGGCGTCCGGCAGCATCGGCTCTGCGGCCGCCTCTGCCGCCAGGGCCTCCGGGGCTACCAGGGCGCCCGCGATCGCTTCCACGGCACGCTTGCGCGCCGGGTGCCGGACGGGCACCTGGAAGGCCGCCGCGCGCACAGCCGCGGGCAGCGCGGCCCGGAAGCGGCTCCATGCCCGTTCGCCGTCCGCCTGGGGAGTCGCCTCTTCTTCCGCCCCGCCCTCGCGTGCGCGGACAGCAACCGCAGGGACGGCATCAACCATCAACGTGTCACCACGTGTAGAACGTGTCGCTTCCGCACCTGCGGAAGGCCGTGGCGTTACGTGCGGAACGCTGGAGGCGTTACGTGCGGAACGCTGGAGGCGTTACGTGCGGAACGCTGGAGGCGTTACGTGCGGAACGCTGGAGGCGTTACGTGCGGAAGGCTCGGCCCCCGCGGCCTCGCTCGGACCTTCCGCACGTGCGGAAGCCTGCGGGGCCTGCGGGCCTTCCGCACGTGCGGAAGGCCGGGCGGCCCGGCGCTCTTCGTTGGCGATCCGCCGGCGGTCGTCGCGCAGCACGTCAAGGCATGCCTGCCAGTCGGGCGCGTCCCCCAGGGGGAAGGTCAGGCGGTACCCACGCTGGAGTCCCTTGGCGGTGCGGTTGATGACGATGAGCCCGGCGGCCTCGGCGGCGGCGTAGAAGCGGATGACCGTTTCCTTCGAGGTCCGGGTGAACGTGGCGACGGTCGGGACGGACGGCGGGGTCCTGATGTTCGTGCCGTCGGCGTCGCATTTGTCGCCGAGGTAGAGCAGGAACCCGGTGAAGTCGCCGCCGAGGGATCGCCACTGGCGCTGGCCTGCGGAGGCGCGGGGTATCTGGGCCACCCACCGGTTTTCGAGCGCGAGGCGCCACGTGAGCCGTACGGTCTCGGTGGCGGGCGTGGACGGCATGGGGGTGCTCCTGATGATGCTGGGCGGCGGGAACACCGGAACACCCAAGAGCGTACGCGTAATCCGTGTAAGTTGTCATCCAGGGTTCAGAGCTCAGAACATACACGCAATCCATGCCCTATTCTGGAGAGCGGAGCCAGCCCCGAGGAGAGCCACGCCATGTCCACAACAGCCAGCCCCCCGGGCGACACCGGCAGCACCCGGCGCAACTTCTCCATCGAAGACACCGTCTGGACCGGAGCCCAGGACAAGGCCAAGAACCAGGGCCTCGTCATCACCCGCGCCCTCGAATACCTCCTGGCCGGCTACGTGGCAGGCACCATCACCATCACCCCGCCTGCCTTCGCCTACGGCCGCGACCGCGTACGCCGCAGCGCCGACATCACCGACAGCACCTGGAACGCCTCCGACGACCGCCGCAAGACCGACGGCCTGCGCTCCATGGCCGCCCTCGTCGAACTTCTCCTGCGCGGCTACGCCGAAGGCACCATCACCCTGACCTTCATCGCTGCCGGCCACGCCCGCGACACCGCCACCGCCGGCCGGCAGAGCGTCGCGTGAGCGCAACCCCCGCCCGTGACCGTCTCAGCCTGCTCCAGCCCGCGAACGGTACGCAGAACGCCGCCGACTTCCTGTACAACATGGCGGAGAAGGCCAAGAACCCTGCGGCCCCAGTGGAATATAGGCAAGACCGTCAAGCAGCCGACCGGAGACAGCCGAGGCGCCCGTACAGCAGGCCGCTCTCCTGGCCGACTCGCACACCGTCATCACCGAGGACCGGCCGCTGACCACCGCATTCCCGAACGGCGATACGCGGGTGAGCGAAGCCCTGACGCCGTCACAGCTGCTGTACGCCAGCAGCCTCGCCAGCTCCACCGGGACCATCACCTACACCAAAGTCCTGACGAAGGTACCCGAGGCAGACACCTGGAAATCCAAGACGACACTCAAGAACGAGGAGCCGCGCAGGTTCGAGGAGCAGTACGCCCAGGAGGAGCTGTTCCAAACCGTCGAGTGCGCCCAGTGCACCGCCCCGGCCGGCCGACTCTGCTCAACCCCCAGCGGTTACCCGGCACTCCACCGCGTACGGGTGAGAGCCGCACAGGCCGCCGCAACCTGACCATTCGCATCGTCTGACAGCCACGTTGTCCGTCACATCAGTCCGGTGCAGCCGACGCCCCTCACTCATGCCATGGTCCTACCGCACCGCCACACCCGAGGTACCCATGCCCACACCCCCCTCACGGCCCCGCAGACACACCAGCCACGACAAACAGCATTCGAATGGTCTCTGGAAGCGTGCCAGATAGCCAGCCCGGCGCCGAGCGTCCAGCGATCCCTTCAGCCGAACCAGTGGCTGATGCCGCCCTGACCGTCCGCGCCGTTCCACACCACGGCTCCCAGCCAGATCGGAAACCAGAACACCTCGGACTCGTGGGGTCCCGTACCTGTCCGTGCGCGGTACCCCACGAGCCCACTCTCAAGTGTCCTGCTGTCCGAGGTCGCGCGCTTCCTGCGCCTCCACCAGGCCGTGAGTCAGGAGGACAGGAGGCCATCCGACAAGGCGACGGCGGTCACGAAGGGCTGCCAGGCCAGGTCAGGGAATTCGAGCGGTGTCCTTGTGGGGTACTTCGAGTCCCGGACCGGCATGCGGCCAGGGACCTTCTCGACGGGGACCTGGAGGCACTGGCCGCCGTTCTGGCTGTGGCTGCTGGAGCGCCAAGCTGCTATGGACAGGTCGAATCGGGTGGTAGACATGGGTATAGCCCCTCAGCTGCCTTGCGGATTAGCTCTCTTGTCGCACCAGGCGCAAGAGCACGGGAACGAACGTGATCATAGAGGTTCATGAGGCCGCTGACCTCAGTGCGTCCGTTGATGAACGTTCCGAAGCTATTTCCCGTATCCCTCCAGGCTCGTAACCGATCGTTTGGCCCTTCCCACACGATCACCGTCCCCACGTCTGGCGCACCAGCGGACTCCGCGAACGGGAGGACATGAAGCTCGATGTTCGGCTCGCGTGACCGTTCGATCAAGTGGTGGAGCTGGTCGCGCATGATCGTCGTCCCACCGGCTACGACCTGCAAGGCCGACTCCCACAGAACGCACTTGAAGAGCGGCGGATCCGGCCGCTTAAGGATCTCGCGCATCTCGGATCGGTAAGCGAGCTTGTCCTCCAGGTCACCCCCGAAGTACGCGAGACCGGCTTCGAGAGCCATCCGGGTGTGCTCTTCGGTCTCCAGCATCGCAGGAACGTGGTTCCCCACGTGGTAGATCACATTGGCGCGTGATTGGTTGGTGAGGAAGCTACGCACCCTCTCGGCGTCGGGGCTGTCGTCGAGCTCATCGCGGAGCTTGAAGATGGCCCCGTGGGCTTCGAGAGTCTTGTCGATGCGGCGGAACGTATCGCGATGGGGAACGCGCGTTCCCTTCTCGATGTGCGAGACGGACGTGTGGTCCAACGCAGCTTTCTTGCCGAGCTCTGCCTGGGTCATCTTCTTCGCGAGCCGGCGCTTCTTGATGGCCGCACCGAGCTCCTCCACGCGTTGCTGGTACAGGGCAACCGACTCTGACCCAGCCATAGTTGTATCCCCCACTTGCCTCTTTAGGTTCGCAAGTCCCGATGGTGGTTGAGCATAGAGGCGAGGGCAGATACTGGTCATCGGAACCGGACGCCCGGATCCGCACAGCTGACGCTGTGTTCGATTCTGCTGTCGTGATGCCCGCCGTACGACGTCGCACACGTCGACTGGCGCAAGCTTCCGGCCAACCTGGGCACCGAGGTTTCGCCCGACAGAGAACCGGCGCCCACAAGGCACCGCTCAGTCGGGTCCCCATCCCGCTCGCTGCGCACCTGCGCGGCTCGAAGGAGCGCTCCGTCATGCCCGTCCCTGGTACAGCCATGCCTCATGGAGGTCTCCGCGTCCAGCAGAGCCCGAACGCGGAGACCGCGTACGCCCTCGGCGTGATCCGTAACGCGAAGGTGTCGCCGTCGCCCGCGGTCGTCGAGTCATTGGTGATCAGGCTCCGGCGCTGCATCGACACCTTGGCCCCGCGGGTCAAGGGAGTTGCGCGCGAGATCCTGTCCCCGGAGGAGCCGCAGCTCGCGGCTGCCGAGGAAGCGGCCGTCATAGCGCTGTACCGCGCGAAGCGCCTCGGGCCCGGCTTCGACCTCGAGAGCGGATTCAGGTACTGCCAGAGGCTCGCCGACAGCATCGAGGACCTTCTCCGGATCGAGAAGGGCTTGGTCCAGGTCGTGGCCGGCGCCAGTCCGGCGGGCGGTGATTCCACCGTGCAGACCGACGAGGTGGAGTCGGCTTCCTCCTAGAGCTGGGCTCCGCGCGCTCTGATCGGGCTCCTTTCCTCGGTCTGTGAGCGCGGCCCATGGGGGCGGTTGCGGGAAGTGCCGCCTGGAGTCGCTCCATCCCGAGGCTGGGCGCGGGGCAGAGGCCGTACAACGGGTCTCTCCCTCGCGCCCCTCCAACGGCCCACCGCGGCGAACACCTTGCCGTATCCCCGGGAAAGCTCGCACCAGTGCAGGCGCGCTGGCCCGGGTCGCCACCATGTGCCCGTCCCCGCCGTCGCGTTCACACCTCAACGGCGGGGACGGGGCCCCTCCTGACCAGCTTCTCGTGGAGAACCCATGCGATTGCTCACCATCCTGGACAACCTGCCTCAGTGGTGGATCGACCTCTTCCTCGGCGCCATCATGCTCATCGGCCTGGGGGCCATCTGCCTGTACCTGGTCTCCGGGTAGTCGGCCGAGAACCGTCGCTGTTCGAGCCGCTGACCACCTGGAAGAGGACATGAACCCCAGCCCGATCTGTCCGTACGGCACGGAGCCGAGGCCTGCCCGGCAGAGCCCGAGGTCGCCGACGCTCGACTGGCCCGAGGACCTCACGCTGCTCTTCGACGGCCGCCGCAGGGGAGCGGCCGTCGCCTGGCAGCGCGCCGCGCGGACCACGACCGCATAGACCGCCGCACCGGGGCCGGGTGGCGTCCGCCGGAGAGCAGCACCAGCTCGATTCTCCGGTCCCCCGGCCCCGCGCGGTTCGTGGCCGGCGGCCCCTCGCGCACACCCCCGTGCCGAGGGCGCCCCGCTGCTGACTTCCTGGTCCGGCAGCGGTGGGCAGCCGCACCGCGGGCGGCATACGGCTGCCCACCGGCCACCAACCCGTGTGCCCTCCTCACCCCGACCGGGAGGGCACACGGGCTCAGCCACCCACTGATCCATCACCAAAGAGTGCGGCACCCTCCCGGACGGCGGACGGTATGCGGCCCGTGCCCAGCCAGGGCAAGGGCATGGTCCGTTCCCGGGAGGAACCGCCTACAAGAGAAGAGGAGCGCACGGATGGGCATCTCGACGGCCGGCCAGCAAACGTCGGCGCGCTGGGACGATCTGTACAGGACGGGCTGGAACTTCAGGCCGCTGTCCGGTGTCGAGCCGCACCGGCTCAA
Source organism: Streptomyces luteireticuli (assembly GCF_041519305.1). NCBI lineage: Bacteria > Bacillati > Actinomycetota > Actinomycetes > Kitasatosporales > Streptomycetaceae > Streptomyces > Streptomyces luteireticuli. The sequence continues at coordinate 594,169 of NZ_CP167928.1, read as the reverse complement.
CCTGCATACCCATCGCGGCCAGGGGCAGCACGCCGTGGATGCCGGCTGCGGCACCGGTGCTCTCGCCCGCCAACTGCACGCCCAGGGGTACACCGTCACCGGGATCGACATCTCCACGGTCGCTCTCGACATCGCCCAGCGAGGGCGCCGACCGCCGCGCCATCTGCGGTACCTGCACCACGACCTCGACGGCGGGGACCCGCCCTGCATCCCGCTGGGCGAGATCAGCCTGGTCACCTGCCGCCTGACGCTGGCGCACCTGCGTAACGCGGCCGGCTGGGTGAAGCGGGTGCGCACGACGTGGCTGCGGCCCGGCGGCATCTTGTTCGTGCTGACGCCTATCGTCGGCGGCCTCGCGGCCGTGCAGTGGGAGTACGAGGGCCTCCAGCAGTCCCAGATCGTGGAGATCGCGGGGCAGGGCTGGGGGAAGGTCACCAGCTACTCCCACGGCTCCAACACGCTCTACCTGGTGCTGCGCAGCCGGACGGACGCCCCGGCAGTCGAGGGTGCAGGGGGGACGTGATGAGCAAGGAGATCGTTCCCTTCATCACGCTGCGCGAAGGCGAAGAGCAGGACTTGTCCAAGCTGGCGCACTGGAGCGACGGCAGCGGGCTCGGCTACACGGACGAACGGCCGCACCAGGACCGCGACCACCAGAAGGTGTTGTGGACTCGGTTCTCGCAGCCGATGCCCGTGGACGCGCCGACGGGTGACCCGCTGTGGAAGAAGATTCACCCGGCACGAACGCCCGCCGGATTCATCTTCCTGAACGGCCTGCACCCAGGCGCCAAGCCCTCCGAGGAGGGCGTCATCATCACGCAGCCGCCGGTCTGTCCCCGGGACGCCTTCGTCTCAGCAAAACGCTGCGACCACCTGTACAAGAACGAGTTCCAGGTGCTCCTTTTGGAGCGCCCCCGCCTCTATGGCGTGACCAGCCACCTCTACACGCTGGCTCCGGCTGGCGGACTGATACCGGCCCCGGGGGCAACGACGAGTCGGCGGACGCCACGGTGCCCTACGGAGACCCACGCCTGCCCTGGATGCTCGCCACCCAACTCGCCCGCAGGCTCTACGAGGTCACCACCGTGCCGCTCCGCGACCTGCGCTCCCTGCTCTAGCCGCACCCGCCACCGAGAAAGGAGAACCACCGATGGACGGCACATCCACCGCTTCGGCCCACGGCATCCTCTCTGCAGCCAACGGTCGTGGCGATGCCGCAATGCTGCACCGCCACGTGGTGAACCCCCTCGGGGCTAACGGCACGACCCATACCCCTACAGCGGGGGACGCGGTGAGAACGGTGCCGCGCTACCCCGGCATCCGGGCCCCGCCCGGATGCCGGATTCCGGCCCCTTTCCGAATGCGACACCGGCGGGCCGGGACACGGGGCGCCGATCTCACGGGGACCGGTGTCCCGAGCAAGCAACCGGGACGACTCCGGCCGAGCGCCGATGCTTGACGGCCGACCGACCAAATCCCGGGGTGCCCGGAGGATCACGGTCATACACTCCGGCCGGTACCGGCTGGCCCCCACGTTGGGGACAGGCACGCACAACACATCCAACCACTGCACAGCAGAAGGGAATTGAGATGGAAGCGAGTGCAATTCCGACCCAGGCGAGCGGCTTCGACCTGGACATCACGCTGGTGGAGGTCACCGACCCGGCCGGCCTGGTGAACGTCACCGACGACGGTTGCGGCGCCACCTGCGGGGCCTGCACCACCGGCGTCCACTAACCAGTCGCTCAACCCCCGTCACACAGTGGCTGGTGCCGCCGCGCGACACGCACGCGCGGCGGCACCAGCCGTCCCCTCATTGCGCATTCGTAGCCGTCACGCGGAGGTCCGTGTGCTCCATCCCGCTCGCGCATTCCGATCCGGCAGCACCGCCTTGGTCCGCGCCGTCGCCGACCCGGCGCCCGCGGTCCCACCGTGGCCCGACCTGACCGACGACACCCCGGCAGGGGCGGCGGCCCAGGCAGCATGGCTCCGCGGCGTGTGGGGCGCGGGGGGCGTTGCGGAGGGGATTGGGCACGCCAGCCCCGCGCTCGCGGACCGCGTCCGCGCGCTGTGCGGGGCCGAGCATCCGGACGTGCGCGACGTGCGGCGCGTAGCGCTCTCCGTCGCCCGGTACTTACTGCGGGCAGAGAACAGGGCGACGCCCTTCGGGCTGTTCGCCGGCGTCACCACGGCGTCCTTCGGCTCGGCGGCGGCCGCGGAATGGGGCACGGAGCACCTGGCGGTGGTCCGTGCCGGTGCCGAGTGGCTGTCGTCGGTGGTCACCAGGCTGGAGAGCTGCCCGGAACTGCGGGCGCACCTGCCGGTGGTCGCCAACAGCACGCTGGTAGTCCGCGGGGACCGGGTGATCGTGCCGTACCAGGCGGACGTACGGAAGCAGGGGACAGCGGCCGTCGAGGTCTCCCTGCGGCACACCGCTCCTGTCCGCGCGGCCCTGCTCGCCGCCCGTGCCCCGATCCGGTTCGCCGACCTGGAGGCACTGCTGGCCGCGGACTTCCCAGAGGCGGCCGTGGAGCAGGTCAATGGGCTGCTCACGGAACTGGTAGCCCGCCGCGCCTTGATCACCGGCCTGCACGCGCCGAGCACCGAGACCGCCCCGCTGGAACACGTGATCGCGCAGCTGGAGATCGCCGCGCACGACGGCCCGCGCCAGGACCATGTCGCCGATCTGGTGGGCGCGTTACGGGGTATCCGGGCGGACCTGTTGCAGTGCATGGCCCGCCCTGTGGGCGAGAGCAGGGCCGCCCGGGAGCGTGCGGCTGCGCGGATGCAGCGGTTCGCCCCGGTGCGCCGCCACCCCTTCGCGGTGGACCTGCGCCTGGACGCATCGCTCCGTCTGCCCCAGGCCGTCGCCGACGAGGTGGAACGCGCGGCGTTCGTCCTGGCCCGCACGAGCGCCGCCCCGTACGGGCAGGCGGTGTGGAAGGCGTATCACCAGCGGTTCTACGAGCGGTACGGCCTCGGTTCGCTGGTGCCGGTGCTGGATGTCGTCGCCGACAGCGGGATCGGGTTCCCCGACGGCTACCCCGGGTCCGTGGTCCAGGAGCGGCGTTCGCCGGTGTCCAGCCGTGACGAAGCCCTGATGGCCCTGGCGCAGCGCGCGGTGCTCGACGGCCTGGACGAGATCGTGCTCGACGAGGCGCTGCTGACCTCGATGGAGCTGGGCACGGTGCGGCTTCCGCCGCATCTGGAGGTCGGGGTCCGTGTGCACGCCGCCACTACGCAGCAGTTGGCCCGGGGGGATTTCCGGCTGGAGGTGCTGAGCGTCTCCCGGGGGATCGGTGTCGGCACGGGCCGTTTCCTGAGCGTGTTGGATCCGCGCGGTCGCGCCGCCGTGGCCGGGGAGATGACGACCTTGCCGGCCGCCGACACGGTCACCGTTCCGGCGCAGTTGTCCTTCCCGCCGTTGGAGCCGGAGACCGCGCACGTCACCCGTGCCCCGCAGGTTCTGCCGCTGGTGGTCAGCCTGGAGGAGCACCGGCTCCCGGGTGAGGGCGTGCTGACGGTCGAGGACCTGGCGGTGGGCTGTGACGGCCGCCGCCTGTACCTGGCTGCGCCCGCGCTCGGCCGCCGGGTCGAGGCCGTGGCGCTACACGCGCTGAACCTGCATCGGCACACGCCGCCGCTGGCCCGCTTCCTGATCGAGCTGAGTCGCGCCTCCTACAGCACGGTGAGCGCGTTCGACTGGGGCGCGGCGAGGACGATGCCGTATCTGCCGCGTCTGCGCTACGGGCGGACCGTCCTTTCCCCAGCTCGCTGGCGTCTGGAGTCGGCCGAACTCCCCGCCCGCTCGCGCCCCCGTCCCGAATGGGACCGGGACTTCACTACCTGGAGGTCCCGGCGCCGGGTTCCTCGGCAGGTGTATCTGACGGAGGGGGACCGGCTGTTGCCGCTGGACCTGGACGAGGCGAACCACCGGGTGCTGCTGCGGGCCCACGTGGACCGTGGGGTGCCCGTGGTGTTGACGGAGGCTCAGCGGGAGGCCGGGTGGTGCGGGGGCCGGGCGCACGAGGTCGTCGTTCCCTTGAAGGCGCTCGCGCCGCCGGCCTGGCCGCGCCTGCCTCAGCCGAGCACGGCCCGGGTCCTGGGCCGGGGGCACGGGCTGGCTCCGGCCGCATCTCGGGTGCTGCTCGCCGGCCTGTACGGGGACATCCGCCGCCAGGACACCGTGCTGGCCGAGCACGTACCCGACCTGCTGGAGCGTCTCGGGCAACCGCCGTGGTGGTACGTGCGGTTCCGCGACCCGGACCAGCACCTGCGACTGCGCATCGCGCTGAACGACCCGCAGGAGTTCGGGACGGTGGCCCGGACGGTGAGCGCGTGGGCGGCCGAGCTGCACCGTGCAGGGCTGTTGAGCGAGGTGCGGTATGCCACCTCGTACCCGGAGACGGGACGGTGGGGAGCGGGGGCGGCATGGGACACGGCCGAGGAAGTGTTCCGCGCCGACTCGCGCGCCCTGCTCGCCCATCTTCGGCAGCCGGTCCGGCCACACCGGCGGGCGCTGGTCGCCGCGCACACCGTCGCCATCGCCCGCGCCTTCCTCGGCGACACGGCCGCGGGGATGCGGTGGCTGATCGACCGCATCCCCGCACCGGCGCCGGAGCCGGTCCCCCGCGCGCAGTTCACCGAGGCCGTACGGCTCGCCGACCCGCGCGACGACTGGGCCGCCCTGCGTGCGGCCCCGGGTGGCGACGCCATCGTCGACGGGTGGGGCGAGCGCGATGCGGCGCTGGCCGCCTACCGTCGCCGCCTTCCCAGCCTGGACGCCGTGGGCATCGATCCCGATGCCGTGCTCGACTCCCTTCTCCACCTGAGCTTCGCGCGTGCGGTCGCCGTGGACTTCCCCGAGGAGGCCATCTGCCTGTACCTGGCGCGGTCCGCCGCCCTCGCCTGGCGAGCCCGAACCACCAACGGGAGGTCCGCGTGACACAGCACCCGGCCGCACTGGACCTGGCTCGCGCGCTCGCCGACCGCCTGGCTCACCCCGACAACGTCCCGCACGGGCCCGGGTGGTGGCGGCAGTCGCTCGCGCACGGCCTGCCCGGCATCGCGCTGCTGCACATAGAGCTCGCCGCCACCGGCCACAGGCCGTGGCAACGGGCCCACGACTGGCTCACCGCCGCCGCCCGGCAGCCGTTTACCAGCGGGCCCGACAGCCATCCCTTCTACGGGGCGCCTGCCTTCGCCCACGTCCTCGCCTGCGCCGCCGACCACCTGCCCGGCTCCTACCAGCGTGCCTTGGACGCCCTCGACGCGCAGATGACCATGGACGTCAACCGGCGTCTGTCAGCCGCGCGCCGTCGCATGGACGCCGAACGCCTGCCCGTTCTCGCCGAGTTCGACGTGATCCGGGGCCTGACCGGCTACGGCGCCTACCTCCTGCGCCGCACCGGCGACAGCGATGTCGTACGGGCCGTCCTGGACTACTGCGTCCAGCTCACCGAGCCCCTCACCGACGGCAGGGATGTCCTGCCCGGCTGGTGGACCGACACAAGGCCCTCGGGCCGGATGGACGACACCTTCCCCGGCGGGCACGCCAACTCCGGAATGGCGCACGGCATCGGCGGCGTCCTCGCCCTGCTGGCCCTCGCCGCCCGGCGCGGCATCCTCGTCGACGGCCACCACAGAGTCCTGTACACGATCCTGCGGTGGCTGGACCGGTGGCAGGAGGAGACCGGCTCCGGCCCGGCCTGGCCGTACTGGGTCACCCGCGACGCGCTCCACCGCGGCCGCCCCGCCGCGTTCACGCCGCGTCGCCCGTCATGGTGCTACGGCACCGCCGGCCTGGCCCGCGCCCAGCAACTCGCCGCCCTCGCCCTCGGCGACATCACCCGGCAGATCAAGGCGGAGAGAGCGCTCGTGGCCGCCCTCACCGACCCCGCCCAGCTCAAGGCCACCACGGATAACGGCCTGTGCCACGGGATGGCCAGCCTCGCCCATATCGCCGCCCGCACCGCCCAGGACGCCCACGCCTCCACCGCCGGACAGCTCCAGGCCACCATCCCACCGCTCCTGACCGCGATCTGCCCGCCCGGCACCGACACGATCACCGCCGCCGATGCGGTCGTGAGCGGCGACGCGGGGGCCGGGCTCCTCGACGGCGCCGCGGGCATTGCCCTGGCCCTGCTGACCCCTGCCACCGGCACGCCGCCCCGCACCGCGTGGGACGCCTGCCTGCTCCTCACCTGACCGACCGAAGGAAGCCCCGTCATGCGCTGGCAACAGCACAACATCGTCTTCACCGACCGCGACCGCGCCAAGCGGGCCATCGCCGAACGCCTCGGCCCGGCGCTGCTCGCCGCCGAGGACGCCGGGGAACTCACCGGCTGGTGGTACATGAACAAACAGCCCTGGCCCCTGCGCTACCGCGCCCCCGAGCCGTCCCCCCTCATCGAACACCTCCTCGGCGACCTCTTCGACGAGGGCGTCGTCCGCTCCTGGATGCCCGGCATCTACGAGCCCGAGGAGTTCACCTTCGGTGGCCCGCGGGCCACCGAGGCGGCCCACACCCTGTACCACGAGGACAGCCGCCACCTGCTCACCTACCAGCCCGGCCCCGGGCACCTCGGCCGCAGGGAGACCGCCGTGCTCCTGGCGAGCGCCCTGATGCGGGCCGCCCGCCTCGACTGGTACGAGCAGGGCGACGTCTGGGCCAAGTACGCCGCCCTGCGCCCGGCCCCGGAACAGCTGACCGCCGAGAGGACCGCCGCTCTGGCCCCGGCCATGCGCACGCTGATGACCGCCGACGGCCAGGCCCTGTGCCGGCCCGGAGGCCCGCTCGCCGGACACACCCCGTGGATGGACGCCTTCGAGAGCACCGGGGCCGCCCTCGCCGACCTCGCCACGGGCGGCCGACTCACCCGCGGGCTGCGCGCCGTCCTGGCCCATCACGTCATGTTCCACGCCAACCGTGCCGGCCTCGCCTGGGAGGACCAGCACGCCCTGTCCCACATCGCACGAGAGGTAGTCATGGGATCGAGTGACAACACCCCATCAGCAGCCGCAGGCCCGGCCGAGATCGTTAGCGTCAGCGCGGTGAACACCGACACGATCACCGCCCACGAGACCGACGCCGAACGACTCCGCAATGCCCTGGTCGATCAGATCAAGAAAGCCGGGCGCGCCCGAACCCCTGCCGTCGAAGCCGCTCTGCGCACGGTGCCCCGGCACCTTTTCGTCCCCGACGCGTCGCTCGAAGCCGCCTACGCCGACACGCCGGTGAACATCAAGTACGCCGACGACGGCACGTCGATTTCCTGCGCCTCCCAGCCGGGCATCGTCGCCCTCATGCTGGACCAGCTCGACGCCCAGCCCGGCGAGCGCATCCTCGAACTCGGCGCCGGCACCGGCTACAACGCCGCCCTTCTCGCCCACCTCGTCGGCGAGAAGGGGCACGTCACCACCATCGACATCGATGACGACCTGGTCGACGGCACCCGCGCCCATCTCGCCGCGGCCGGCGTCACCAACGTCGAGGCGCTCACGCGGGACGGCGCCCTCGGCGTGGCTGACGGCGCCCCGTTCGACCGGATCATCGCCACCGTCGGCGCGCACGGCATCCCGCACGCCTGGCTTGACCAACTCACCCCCGCAGGAAGGCTCCTGGCACCCCAGCGCCTCAAGGGCAGCGTCTCCCGCTCCATCGCCTACGAGAAGCGCGACGGCCGATGGCTGTCCACCGGCTCCGCGATGAACACGTTCATGCCCCTGCGCCGGGGCATCGCCGACGACGACCGCCGCGTCGTCCCCCTCAGCGCGGACGGCACCGTCCGCCTCCAGGCCCCTGCGGCACAGGAGATCGACGCCGCCGCCCTGGCCGACGTGCTGGAGCAGCCCCGCACCGAGGAGTGGACCGGCGTGACGGTCCGCGCCGGGGAGTCCCCGGAGTGGATGGAGCTCTGCGTCTCCTGCACGCTGCCGTCCGGCCTGATCCGCATGCTGTTCCCCCAAGAGGCCAGGGGAACGCTCCTGGTAGAGGACCCCTACCCCTCCGCGACCGCGGCCGTCGACAAGGGTGCCGTCACCTACCTCGCCCGCCGCCTCTCGGACCAGACCACCCCCGACGGCAGCAAGCTCTGGGAGTTCGGCGTCATCGGTCACGGACCCGGCAGCGACAAACTGGCCGCGACGGTCGCCGACGCCGTCCGCACCTGGGACCGCGACCACCGCACCAGCGAGGCCACCTTCGAGATCCAGCCCCTCGACGCCCCCGCCGTCGAGCCGCGGCCCGGACGGTTCGCCTTCGACACCCCGCTCAACCGCATCGTCATCGAGTGGCCGGCCGCCCCGACCGCATAGGCACTGCCCGTGGTTCCCGCTGACGGCGCGGTGCGCCGCCAGCGGGAACCGCCCCCGATCGTCCCGACAACACCGCTGCCCGGGAGGAACCCGATGGACGCCCACGGCCCGTTAGCCACACGGTTCCCGCTCATCGCCCGACCCCGCCCCGCCTGCCTCCCCCTGCCCGACCGTGTCCAGGGACTGGCCAAACTCGCCGACCAAGCCCAGCAACAGCACAATCAGGGCCTCGCCTCCACCGTCTTCAACCAGGCCGCGCTGCTCGCCAGCGACCTCGCCCTCCCCGACCTCGCCCGAGACCTGTGCCTCCAGCACGTCGACGCCTACCTCGACGCCTACCCACTCCCGGCAATGAGCGCGATCCGCTGCCTCGAACCCGTCGTCAACCTCGCCCGCCTCCACATCCGCGCCGGCCACCCCAACGACGGCCTCCAACACCTGCTCGATCTGTACGACGCCGTCGACGAGGACAAGATGGTCGTGCTCGACAACGTCACGGTCCCCATCGGGCTCATCCGGACCGCCGAGGACCGGCACGAAGTCCGCGCCTGGCTGTGGCGGGTCCTCCTGGCCGACGGCACCCGCACCCTCACAGGCGCGGGGCACTGGCGGGAGGCCCTGGCCCACATCGAGAAGCACCGCGGCGTGGGCACGAGGATGTTCGACGGCCGCCAGGTCGCCGTCATCGCCGCCCTCACCACCGGCGACACCCAGCAGGCGGCGGACCTCCTGGCCGCCACGGCTCCCGGCGACCCCTGGGAACACATCGTCACCACCAGCCTGACGGCACTGTGCCGCCGCGCCGCCGGCAAGCTGCACGATCAAGAGCTGACGGACCTGGTGAACGCTTATCTCCACCACGAGGCTGAACCCGGCGCTACAGTCTTCGACCTCCGCCTCGGCCTCACGGTCCTTGACACGATCGGCGTCGAACACCCAGCAGCCCACCGGCTCGTCGCCGCACTCGCGCGGCGCATCAGAGCGGCCCGCGACGGCTACGCGGCTCGTGAACTCCTGGCGTACTCACCCGCCGCTGAACACCTCGCCGAAGAGCAAGCCACCGACTGCCACGATCTCGTCCGCGCCTGCGCCCTCGGCTCAGGAATCCTGCCCGCCCGGCTCGATCGCATCTTGTCGGCCGCCCTCTGTACGAGCGACGCAGTGATTCGAACCGGCCATACTGCTTGACGACTTGGGAAGTCGAGTGATCCCCCTGGTACTGCGCCCCCACCCAATCCTCGGCGCACCGCTCACATCGATCCCTCCTGGCGCACCAGCAGTACACGGGCTTCCGGTCACATGTCGCACGCGCACGTCCGGGCGCGTCCGGGACGGGCGGTGTGGCTGGCGGCGGTCTACGACGACGCGCCGTGTGCAGCGCTCATGCTGCAGGTCAAGGACCCTGCCCTGCGCGATCTGCTGGCAGCCCGATCTCACCACGATGTCTGGCCAAATCCCCAGTCTGCCCGAGAACGCATGGTGGAACGGCCCGGGCAGACCGGCAGGTTCTCCTGGCCTGCGGAGGGCCAGCCGAGGTCCGGCGTCCGCGCCGCCACCATGTCCACGAGATCAGGTTCAAGGAGCTGGTGTGGGTCAGAGGTCGGAGGGGAGTTTTTCCCCGGTCTCTCCGTCGTACGCGACGCCGGTCGGTGAGAGTCTGATGGTTCGGGAGGCGGCGCGGCTTCCTTCCTTCCAGCTCTTTCCGCCTATCGCCACACGAACTGTCACATCGGCGTTGCGATCTTTGACCGGTAGCTCGATTTCCGGGCTTTTGGGGTACCAGTCTTTTTTGACGCTTTGGGCGCTCTTTCCGTCTGCGTCGAGGCGTAGGTATTTGGCGTTGGGGTTGAAGGACGATCTCAGTTCCACGATGACGGCGTCTCCGTCTCGGGTCCAGTGGGCGACTACGTCGGCGTCGACTGAGTCAACGGTCAGGCTGGCGCCGGACCTTCCTTTATAGGCGGCGGCTTTTTGCTGACGTTCATCGCGCCTGGTGTCGTTTTCCGCTTTCTGCCATACGCCGGTTGCGGTGATTGCCAGAGCTGCGATGGCGGCGACGTAGGGCCAGGTACGGCGACGGGTGCCGGACCGGGGCTGGGCGTCCCCGGCCGTGGGCGCGGGCGCGGGAGGATCGGGGAGTCGATGCCATTGGGCGGAGGAGTCGTCGGTGTGCTCGAACCAGGCTGTGCCGTCGTTGTTCCCCATTCGGGCGACGGTAGCGCGCAGTTGAGCGGCCTGGGCTCGATTCCCGGACAGTTCGGCGACCTCGGCGCGGGTGAGGAGCCAGGCCGCGACCTGGGGGGAGTTGATGCCGTGGGCGGTGATGTCCTCCCGCTCGCCCAGCGCGGCGAGTTCGGCCGCTTCGCTGAACCGTCCCTCGGCCGCGGCCTGCAGGGCGGTGTGATGCCGGTGGTCGGGCTGCGCGTTGGGCGGCAGATCGCAGTCCAGCCCGTCATCGGTGCCGGGGTCCTCGTCCTCGTAGAGCTCTTCGGGCACCGCCTCCTTCTCCAGGGTCACGGCGGGTTCCTCGTCGGCGGCCATGGCCTCTTGAGCCTCTTGGGCCTTGCGGCGGCGGGTTGAGGTGTCGGTGAGGCGGGCCTCGTCCTCGTCGAGAGTGGTCTGGACGACGTCGATGTAGTCGGGGCCGACCTTCCACACGGCCTGTCCAGGCGCCAGGGTCGGAATCTTGGCTACAGCCCACCCTGGCAGACCGAGGATGGCTCCGACGATGGCGGCCTCTTCGGGACCGAGGCGTCCGACATGGGCGATCTCGCAGAGCCGGGCCAGGTCCTGGGCGCGGCCGTCGCCAAGGTCGGACAGTGTGTGCATGACCACGTCCAGCGACAAGGCGGCCTTGCGGGAGTTCTTCAGCAGCCGTTGGATCAGCTCGCTCGTGGCCGGGGAGAGGAGGATCTGCCAGGCCTCTTCGAGCACCAGGTGCCGGTGCACGGCGGTCGACTGCCGCAGCCATACGTGCTCGACCCAGCAGGCGATCGCGGCCATGAGGGCGGGGATCGCGGGGCTGTTGCGGTCGAGACTGCTGAAATCGAAGCTGATGATGGGCAGGTCGGTCGGGGGCAGACTCGCGTCCGGACCGTCGAAGAGGCCGCGCAGCGATCCTTCGGTGTAGCGGGACAGGGCGATGGCGACGCCTTCGCCCCACGCGGCGAGCTTGTCGGCCGGCCACCGTCCGTCCTCCGGGGCCACGAGTGCATCGACCAGCCCGCCGAGCCGGTCGGCCTTGGGGCTGTTGAGGGCGTGCTGGAGAGCATGGGTGGACTGGGGGGTGAGCGCTTCGGGCTCGACCGCGGCGATCAGCGAGCGGATCAACTGCTCGCGTACATCGGCCCCGAACTCAGGGCTGCACGGGTTCAGGGTGAAGGTGCCGGCCTCGATGACCAGGCCGCCGAGGGATCGGGTGAGCTTGCCCCACTCGCCAGCGGCCGTCTCCTCCCCGAAGGAGTCGATGACGACGTACTGGTGGCCGTGGTGCAGGATCTCGCGGCGGCACCGCACCTTAGCCGTGGTGGACTTGCCCGACCCGAGTCCGCCCAGGGCCAAAGAGTTGGTGGCGGGCAGGACGGCGGCATCGACCAGGACCGGGGTCAGACGGAAGGGACGGCCGTCCGTCTCGGAGCGGCCGATCGGGACGCCGGGAAACCGGGTGCTGGCGGCGACCAGGGGCGCCGTGATGGCAGCCTGTGTTGCAGGCAGACGGATCACAGGACGGCTCCCTTCCTGGTGGGTGCGCCGTGCGGGGTGGTCATGACATGGGCGCGCTGTTGCTGGCCGGTGAGCCAGTCCAGGGAGATGCGGTGCCGGTCGGCGGTCAGGGAAGCGTTCCAGCGGGCGGCCGTGACCTCTTCGGGGCTGTCGCCCCACACGGTCAGGTAGGCGTCGACGTCGACCAGACACGAGCCTTGCACGAGGGCGTCGCGCACGGTGTCGCTGGCCGCTTCGTTCGCTTCCTTCTTGATCGTGTCGGTGGGGAAGGCCGCGCCGGCGGCGGCCTGCCATTTCGCGGAGCGGCGGGACTGCGCGGCCGGCAGCGGCCGGTAGAGCATGGCGAAGGAGCGGTCCGCGGCACGTTCTCCGGGGCGGTTGGCGTCCTGGCCGAGCAGGAGCTTGGGCATCAGGTCGCCGCCTGTCTCGGCGGGCCAGCCGGTGATCCGCGCGGTGGCCGCATACCGGCCGTCCTCCAGCGCGGCCCAGGTGCCGGAACGGTCGATCACGGCGGGAACCGGCTGGGGGGTGGCGGGGGTCAGGACGCCGAGCGCGGCGAACTCGCCCTCGATCGTGCCGAGAACGCGCTCCGGCTGCCCGATGAGCCCTTTGGGGATGTGCACGGACACCGTCTGCTCATGGTCGGTGCAGTCGCCCACCGCGGCGTGGTGGGCGACGTGCACCTGGATGCCCGCGGTCCGGGCCTGGCCGGCCACGAACGTCAACGCGCGGGCGAACATCGCGTGGAAGTTCTCCCGCAGGTAGGGGTCCTGCATGGTGCCGTGGTGCGGGTACAGCGTCCACGTCCTGGTCGTGCCCGCGCTGGTGGCCAGGGCGGGGGTGGTGCGGCGCTCGCGCCAGTGCCGCACCCCGACCGTCGCCCACCGGGCGACCGAGCGGTGCCCGGGCGCGACATTGACCAGTGAAGCGATCCCGGCGACGATGCCGAACGCCCAGACGGGCGGCGGCTGCAGCATCACCGATGCCAGGATCGCGGCCCCCGCCCCGGCGTTCACCTTGGTCAGCACGGCCTCCACGGGGCTGAGCCCACGCTGAACGGCAGGGACACGGTAGCCGGGGGTCAGGGAGTACATCGAGAGCCCTCCTTCAGGGGGTAGCCGGCCCGCCGCCCAATCCGCCCGACCGAGGCGGCGGCGAACCGGGCGCCGGCGACGTCGGCGTGCGCCCGGACGCGGACGCAGGGCTGGAGCTGGAGTTGGGGGCGGGTGTCCCGCGCGAACCTGCCGGCTGGTTGGCGCGGGCGCGGCGGCGTGCCTCCGTGAGCTGTTGGGTGCGCGCGGCGTCGTTGGTGATCTGGTCGGTGACCGAGTTGGTCGTCAGCCGTCCCGGCCGCGGGCGCGGCCTGGCCCCGTAGGCGGCGAACAGGACGTCGGCGTCCTTGCCCATCCCCCGGCCCGGGGTGGTCACCAGGCGGGGCCCGCGCGGGCTGTTCTCCTGCTCGTAGAAGTCCGGCACACCCGCCCGAACAACCTTGCGGACCAGAGGGTTGGATGTGCGGCTCTCCACCATCGACCGCGCGGCACGGGCCATCCGGGGCCCGAAGTACGGCACCCCATGGAAGATCATCCGCAGCATCAGGACATCCGCGGCGACCAGCAACACCCCGTCCACCACCAGCGACCCCTTGGCAAGGGCCACGAACGGCGCCACCAGCAGCAGCGCGAACGGCGCGAACATCAGACCCAACAGCTTCTGCGCCCACGCCTGAACGGCGCTGGTGTCGCCCCCACGTGCCAGGGACGCGAGCACCAGCGGCGACATGCACACGAAAGCCAAGATCCCGAGTTGGCGCGTCACGAAGACCAGCGCAGCGAAGCCGAGCGCCACGCAGAGGGCCGCTACCATGATCAGGATCGCCAAGGGGTTCCCCGAGTCCGCGCCGTGCTTGAGGTCCTGGGGGATGACGCCGAACAACGTCGCCTCATCCGAGTCGAACGCGACCTTGAAGCCTTCGCTGATGGCCTTGTTGAGCAGCATCACGGCACCGGGTACGGAGACCATGCCAGCCACGGCCACCAGCGTCCAGCCGGTCGAGTACCCCAACTGCCTGAGGCGCGGCGCGCCCTGCCACGCGGACAGAGCACACACGACAATCACGCACGTGAAGATCGCGACGGCCAGGTGCTGGCCGAGCCACAGGAACGGCGTGAACACCTCGTCCGTGGCCTTCTCCGGCGCCCACGCCTTGTTGGGTGCAATGAGCCCTTCGATCTTGTCGATCAGCCAGCGGGCGAGATCTTGGACGTGGTCGGAGGCTCCGTCGGTGAGCCCTTTCCCCGGGCCGGGAGGGGTGTGCCCTCCCCCGCCCCCGCCATCCTTCCTGACGCAGTACGGGTATGCCGGCGATCCCTTGAGCAGGTCGCAGGGGTCCTTTGCCATTACTGCCGCCCGGACGTGACGGTGGAGAAGAGGTCGGCGCCGTACATCGCCAGGATCACGGCGACGAACAGCGTGCCGATGCCCATGGACCCGGTCCGCAGCGCGCGCCGGGGGTCGTGGGCGGTCTGGAGGAGCATGCGGACGGCGATCACCGCGATCACGGCCGCGATGGCCTTGGTGACCAGGCCGGCGCCGGTCAGTCCGATGGAGTTGAAGAAATCGACGAACCCGACGGAGAAATCGGTCGGCTTGGCGAGCTGCACCGAGTCGGCGACAGACTTGAGCATGGGTCAGATCTCCTTTGTGCCGTGAATAGGCCGGGCGGCGCCGAACAGGTCACTCATCGAATCGAGCGGGTCGAAACGGACCTTCGTATCGGGCCGCGCGGCGTTGATCATGTAGCCGCCGCCGATGTACATGCCGACGTGATGAATACTCGATGCACTCGATCCGTAGAACACCAGATCACCGATCTGCATGTCCTTCGGATCGACAGGCTTGGATGCCGCGTACTGCGCCTCCGCCGTGCGAGGCAGGGTGATACCGACTTTCGCGTACGCGTAGAGAACCAGGCCGGAGCAGTCGAAACCGCTGATACCGGCCCCGGAACGGCCCCTGGGCGAACAGCACGTTCCCGTGCTCGGGCCGGACGGGCCGCCGCCGCCCCACGAGTACGGGGTGCCCAGCATGTCCTGAGCCGCTTTCACGGCAGTAACACCCTGCTGGGCCGTGATGGTCGTCCCGGCCTTTCCTCCCTCCTTACTGGCCTGGCTGGCCAGGGCGTTGATGGCACGGACATAGTCCCGGGTCTCCGCAATGTTCGGGACGCCCTTGGCGTCGATCACCGCCTGGGGTCCGGCATTGTAGGCGGCGAGCATGTTGGACTGCTTGTCACCCGGTACGTCCTTCACGTCCTTGGCCAGGGTGCACAGGTATCCCGCTGCTGACGGTATGGCGTCCTCGGGATCCTCTATGTCGCGCCTGCCGTCCCCGTTCCCGTCGATTCCGTATTTCTCCCACGTGGACGGCATGAACTGCGCGATCCCCCGGGCCCCGGCAGGGGACTTTATCTTGGGATCGAAACCGGATTCCTGGCTGAGGAGTGCGGCCAGGAGATTCGGCGTGATGTCCGGGCAGGTGCTGCCCGCCTTCTCGATCAGAGCCCGGTACTTGGACGGAACACTCAGGCTGAGCGCGGTGTTCAGGACCGCGTCGTCGCCGGCGGCCTGGACGAGCGCGCCCCCGATGACGAGCACGGTCGCCCCCGCGCCGACCGCCACCGCTGCGGTGCCAGATCTCAACAAACCTTCCCCCTCCCTGCTGTTTTCGGTGTTCTCCCTGTTCAGCGGTTGTTTCCGGGTCCGCTGGGAGTCCGCTGGCGGTCCGCTGGAGACCCGTCCGGGGAGCGGTTCGGGCCCGCCGCTGGACGGGTTCCAGCGGGTGCTCAGCGGGCTCCCAGCGGACTGCTGGCAGGTCAGGAACCGGCCCTGAAGGCGGTGGTGAGGTCGGACAGCCAGTAGCCGCGGACCACGCCCGACTCGTCCTTTCCCGGCGAGACGCCCAGCAGCTTCGAGAGCTGCTTTCCGCGCTCGCCGGCCCGGGGTTCCGTGATCCCGAGTGCTGGTGCCAGATCGGCCGTGGCCATGAACTCCACCCCCTTGTCCCGCAGCACGTCAATTGCCTTCTTCAGCGGGGTGTCCGGGGCCGCGCTGAGGTGCTTCTGGCGCCGGTCATGCGCTTCGTCGATGACGTCCCAAATGAAGTCGTCAGGGAAGTTGAATCCCCGGATGTGGGTGGACGCCCCGTGCACGAACAACACGGCCTGACCCTTGTGCTTCGGGTTGAGGAGCACGGGGTTGATCGGCGCCATCGTGGTGAAGTACGAATCACCGAGGGTGACCTTTGCGGCGCCTTCGGAGTCAACGTACAGGCACGCCCGGTACTGGAACTGAGCCCTGACATTGACCGGGATCGCGTCCTTGTCCGGACGCTGCGTCAAGAAGATGACGGAGACACCGGACTCAAGTGCCTTGGCGACCACGTACCGCGACTTGTCCTCAACCCGGGAAACCAACTCCCGGGATTCCTTGCTGCCGTTGGACGCATAGAAGTCTGCCGCCTCGTCCACGATGAAGAACAGCCGCCTGAACCGGGGCTTCTGCTGCCGCGCCCGGATTGCTTTCTCGATCTCCGCGTACCGATTATCCACTTCGGAGATCAGGTCATCAAGCATGTTTTCCAGGACGGCCGGTTCGGTGGACGACTCGTAGCGCAGGGCGATTTTCGCGAACCTGGCCAGGCCAATGAATTTACCGTCCAGCAAAATCATGTCGAAGTCATCGCCGTAGGCGACGCACAGGCAGGTGATGAGCCCGTTGAGCAGAGTGGTCTTGCCCATCTGGCTCATGCCCGCGATGAGCATGGAGGCTCCGTCGAACGTCTCCACGCCGGACAGCGCGCCCGTGACGTCGTGTCCGAGGGGAATCCCTTCGAAGGCGCGGATCTGCTCGCGGCTCGGCGGGGCGAACAGGCGGCTGAACGGCGGCTCTTTGAGGACCAGGAGCCGTACTTCGCGTTCGGTGTGCCGGGAGGTCTCCAGCTTCAGGTGGAGCCGGGTGACGCCGAGCATCGAGCCGATCGGGCCGAGCCGCTTGGCCACGTCCTCGTGGGTGCCGCCCTCGGGCAGGAGGAACGTGTACTGCGTCCCGACGTCCAACACCCTGGTGTCGACGTCGTGCAGGGGGATCACGTCGTCCTTCCCGATCGCCCCCGTACGGACGAGGGCGCGGGTCAGCTCCGGATGGGGCACGTCCCCGCCCGCGGGGGATTCCTGCGCCAGGACCTCGGACGACACTTCAGCGGGCTGTCTGGCCCATCTGCGGACGACTTCCGTCTTGATCCGCCAGGCCAGATACCCGAGCCCGACCAGTACGCCCACGGTGAGGAGCACCGCGGCCGGCCACGGCAGGCCCGTCCGGTCCTTGATGGCGTACAGGATGCCCAGGACGATGATCAGGCCGCCGATCGCGCCGGCACTCTGGCCGTAGACGTCCTCAACCCGGTCGTCGTCGTACCGATTTCTCCGGTCGTCGTACCGGTATCTCCTCCTGCCCATCAGCGCGCCCCGCCGGCTTCCTCCTCGGCGACGGGATCGGCGGGGGCGGGCCGGACGTGGCCGTCCGCCGCCTGCCGGGGAAGCTCCGGGACGGTGTGCTGCGGCGGGATCAGGGGCGGGTTGGTGTGTGGCGCGATTGCGGGCGCCGCCGGGGCGGCCGATTGTGCCTGCGTGCTGCGGGTCGACATGCTGGGTGGTGCCTCCTGCCGGTGACGTACTGGTCGTGGTGCTGGAGGTCCGGGCCGGCGGGCGGGACTGCATCCCACCCGCCGCACCCGTCACAGAAAGATCACTCCCCGTGAGGTTAAGCGCCTGGTCTGACAACAGGCCAGGGAATATCAGCAATCCCCGCTGCGCAGCCCCCGCCCATCCCGGTCCACCGTGCCGCCGAGCGGGACGACGCCGCGGTGGCCGCAGCCTGGCGACGGCACTGGCCAGGCGTCGCTTCCATCGGGGCCGGCCCATCCTCTGGGGCGGTCTCGGGTTCGGAGAACGCCTTCGCGGCGAGCTCGCGCATCGCCATGGTCTGCCGCTCCACCGCCTTCGCAATGGCCGGGTCCAACCGGCGCGGCGGCACGGCGCCCATACCAACGGCAACGCCGCCAACGACACCGTCCAGCAGGGCAACGCGGCCGTCGACACGGTCGCCGGCCTGGTCAAGTGCACCGTCAACCAGGGCAACAAGGGCCTCAACGGCGCCGACGACGATCTCGGCTGAGCTGATCACCGGCCCCACCGCCGCACGCACCGCCAGCCGGGCGTGCGGTGATGGGCGCGGTGAGCTCCAAGCTGTCAAGCGCCACCAGCGTCACAGCCAGGGCCAGCGGACTACCGGTAAGCCGTCTGGAGACCAACACCACCCGCGATGCCGATAGTTACCGACCATGACCGTTCTCACCGGTAACCGCTGTACCGACTTCCCAGTCCGAGGCCGGGCTTCGACCGGGTCAAGGTCATGGACCATATCGACTTGGCCGGCGCCCTGTTCGACGAGAGCGAGCCGGAGCAGGGCACCGCCGCGGCCCAACAGGCTCTCGTCGATACTGCCCGCGTCGATTCCACCCTCGTAGCCTCCTCCCGTCTGAACACCCTGCTGGCCGCCGTCCGCCCGCACCGCACCGCCGCAGTGGAGGACGTCCGCACCCGCGCGGCCGATCTCGCGGCTTCCCGCCCGCCGACCGCCGCAGCCTGAGAACATCGCCTCCATGGGCAAGCACTCCCGGCCCGGGCCGCCCAACCAGCCCTCCCGCGCCATCCCCCGCCTCGACACCGACGACCCGCTCGCGGCGTACAACAAACGGCGCCGACCGCCACTGGACATCTACCGCCGCCACCGCCCACTCCACGGCCGCGCCTGCCACCTCCACTCCGACGGGCCCAGAGCCCTGGAGGAATGGGACGGATTCGCCTTCGCCCCCGCCGGGACCGCGGCCGACCTCGCCGCAGCCCAGCAGTGGGCGAACGAACGGCTATCCAGCGAGTGAAGAGGCGGGCGGAGCAGCAAGCCCACCGAATCGATCAAGGTCCGATTCGGCACCTCCCGGGCCGGAGCCGTGGACGTCGCGCTCTGCACCAGCGCCTCCGTCGACACGGTCGTCCCCGCCCACCCCGGGGTCGGCTGGGGGCAGCTGCGCGGGGGTCGACGAGGGTGATGTGATCGGGCGCCTCACCGCTGGTGCCGATGACTTCTTCGTGGCCTTCGTGGCCGATGAGGAGGATGTCGTAGTCCTCACTCACGTAGCGGACGGCTTCCTTGTGGACCTTGGTGACCAGCGGGCCGGTCGCGTCGATGGTCGCGAGCCTGCGGCGTGCGGCTTCCTCATGGATGTGTGGTGCGACGCCGTGGGCGGACACCTGCGAGGTGTCCTCGACGAAGATCGCGCCCTTCTTCTGAAGGGTCTTGACGACGTAGGTGTTGTGGACGATCTCGTGGCGCACATACACCGGTGCCCCATACAGTTCCAGGGCTTTCTCCACGGTCTGGATGGCGCGTTCGACGCCGGCGCAGTAGCCGCGGGGGGCGGCGAGCAGGACGCGACGGCTGCCTGACCGCGTGGTTGGGGTCATGTGGTCCTCCTCGTTGCGACGTGTGCGAGGTGGCTCAGGGCGGCGGCTGTGTCGGGCGGGATCGGGGCGTGGGTGAGGGCGTGTTCGGCCTGTTCGCAGCGGTCCGTGATCATCCGTTCGACGGTGTCGCGGGCGCCGGTGGCGGTGATGATGTTCCGGGCGACGCTGGCCTGGTCGTCGGTGAGTTGGGGGCAGCCCAGGAAGCGGCGGAGCTGGTCGGCCTGGGTGGGGTTGGCGCGCTGGAGGGCGAGGGCGGTCAGGGCGGTGTGTTTGCCCTCCCGCAGGTCATCCAGGGCGGGCTTGCCGGTGAGGGCAGGGTTGCCGTAGACGCCGAGGAGGTCGTCACGGAGCTGGAAGGCTTCGCCGAGGAGGAGGGCGAAGTCACTGAGGGCTGCGCGCAGTGATTCGTCGGCTCCGGCGAGGGTGGCGCCGATGTGCAGGGGCCGCTCGATGGTGTATTTGGCGGTTTTGTAGCGGCAGATGGCCAGCGCGAGGGGGAGGTTGGTGGAGGACGTGCCGGCACTGGTGAGGTCGAGGTACTGGCCGTACATGACCTCGGTGCGCATGACGTCGACCAGCGGCAGGACGGCGGTGAGCTGGCGGCGGCTGAGGCCCGCGGTGTGCAGGAGTTCATCCGCCCACGTCAGGGCGAGGTCGCCGATGAGGATCGCGGCAGAGGCCCCCAACTGGTCTGCCGCGGCGGCTGTGCGCCTGTCGCGGTGGCGGGCGGCGAGGGCGTGGTGGATGGTGGGTTTGCCGCGGCGGGTGTCGGAATGATCCATGATGTCGTCGTGGATCAGGGCGAAGGCGTGGAACATTTCCAGCGAGGCCGCTACGCGCAGGACGGAGTCTGGGGTGCCGTGGCCGCTGGCGGCGTGCCAGCCGGCCGCACACAGCAGGGGCCGCAGTCGTTTGCCGCCCGCTGCCAGGAAGTCGCGCAGGACGGTGGTGACCTCGTCCGGCATCCGGTGGGCCGCGGCACTGGCGGCCTTGCGGGTGAGAAACTCGGCCAGGATACCCTCGGTCTGCTCGGCCACCGCGGCCAGAGTCCCGGGGCCAGCGAGGGTGGACGGGGTGCTCACCGGCCCGCTCCGTCCTGTGTTTCACCCAGCGCGGACGGTGTCTCCTCGACCAGGCGCAGGGCCTCGTCGAGGAGGGTGTCGACGATTTTGGCTTCGGGTACGGTGCGGACGACTTCGCCCTTGCGGTAGATCTGGCCTTTGCCGTTGCCGCAGGAGACACCGAGGTCGGCTTCGCGGGATTCGCCGGGGCCGTTGACGACACATCCCATGACGGCGATGCGCAGGGGGTGGGGGAAGCCGTCGAAGGCGGCTTCGACCTTGGCGGCGAGGTGGTGGATGTCGACCTGGAGGCGGCCGCAGCCAGGGCAGGAGACGATCTCCAGCCTGCGGGGCCGCAGACCGAGGGACTGCAGAATGTGAATACCGGCTTTGACCTGCTCGACCGGGGGTGCGGAAAGGGAGACACGGATGGTGTCCCCGATCCCCTCACCCAGCAGGATCCCGAACGCGACCGCCGACTTGACCGACCCCTGCAGCACAGTGCCAGCTTCGGTCACCCCCAAATGGAGCGGGTAGTCGCACCGTTCGGCGAGCTGGCGGTTGGCAGTGATAACGGTGAGCGGGTCGTGGTGCTTGACCGCGATCTTCAGATCACGGAAGCCGTGCTCCTCGAACAGGGAGCACTCCCAAAGAGCCGACTCAACCAGGGCTTCGGGGGTAGCCCGGCCATATTTCGCGAGGAGCCGGGGGTCTAGGGAGCCAGCATTGACGCCGACCCGGATCGGCACATCCGCTGCGAACGCTGCTGCGGCGATCTCGGCAATCCTGTCGTCGAATTTCTTGATGTTGCCGGGGTTGACGCGGACGGCGGCGCAGCCGGCGTCGATGGCGGCGAAGACGTAGCGGGGCTGGAAGTGGATGTCCGCGATGACCGGCAGTTTGGACTTCGCGACGATGGCGGGGAGGGCAGCCGCGTCATCGGCGGAGGGGACGGCGACGCGGACGATGTCGCAGCCTGCGGCGGTGATTTCGGCGATCTGCTGGAGGGTGGCGTCGATGTCGGTGGTGGGGGTGGTGGTCATGGTCTGGACGGAGACCGGTGCGCCGCCGCCGACGGGGACATCGCCGACATGGATTTGTCGACTGCGGCGGCGCACCGGAGTGGTGGGGGGCGGGGTGGGAAGGCCGAGGTCGATGGGAGGCATCTCAGGCTCCCCTCGCTGGGTGGGCGAGGCTCGGGTCTGGGCGCAGGATTGGGGTGAAGCGAGTGTCGAGGCGCCTGTGAGTGTGCCGTCGCGCCCAGGTATCGGCGGCTTGGACGGCGTCGAGGGTGAGGTCCCGGTCGAGTACGGGGGTGTGGTGGTTGAGCGCCTGCTCGATGGCATCGGTGATGGCGGTGAAGGGGATGGCACCGGCGAGAAAGGCAGTAACGGCTTCCTCATTGGCCGCATTGAATACAGCCGGTGCGGTGCCGCCCAGTTGGCCTGCGCGGCGGGCCAGAGCGAGGGCGGGGAACCGGTCCTCGTCCACAGGTCCAAAGGTCCAGGTATGGGATGTTGTCCAGTCGCACGGTGCGATAACTGCCGGTGGGGGGCGGTGTGGCCAGGCGAGGGCGGTGGCGATGGGCAGGCGCATGTCCGGCGGGGCTGCCTGGGCGAGGGTGGAGCCGTCGGCGTACTCGGCCATGGAGTGCACCATGGACTGCGGGTGGATCACGGTGATGATGCGGTCGTAGCCGAAGCCGAACAACGCCTGGGCCTCGATTAGTTCCAGTCCTTTGTTGACGAGGGTGGCGGAATTGATGGTGACGAGCGGGCCCGTTCGCCATGTGGGATGAGCGAGGGCCTGGGCCGGGGTGACCGTGGCCAGTTTTGCTCGGGTGTGGGTATGGAAGGGGCCGCCGCTGCAGGTCAGGACGAGACGCCGGATACCGGGTACGGGGCAGGCGTAGGCCCAGCCGGGCAGGCACTGCATGATCGCGCTGTGCTCGGAGTCCACCGGCACGATCTGCCCCGGCCCGGCGGTCCTGCGGATCAGCTCGCCGCCGGCCACGAGGGATTCCTTGTTCGCCAAGGCCACCCGGCTCCCGGCTTTCAGCGCGGTGAGCGTGGCCGGCAGACCCGCCGCTCCGGGCAGCGCATTCAGCACGACGTCGCACGACCACCCGGCTGCCACGGCCAGGCCCTCCGGCCCCGGCACCACCGTCGGAACCGGGAGACGGGGCCGGCCCTCGGCCCACGCCAGGGCGGTGAAAGCCTCCGTGAAGCCCCTGGCCGCGGACGGGTCGGTGACGGCCACCATCCGGGCACCCGTTCGCAGCGCCTGGCGGGCCAGCAGACCAGGGTTCGCTCCGCCCGCCGCCAAGGCCACAGCCCGGAACCGGTCTCGGTGGGCGGCGATGACGTCGATGGCCTGGGAGCCGACCGAGCCCGTCGATCCCAGGACTACCACCGACCGCACGACTGTGCCCTGATCACCTGCCTCGGCCGGTGCAGGGCCCGGTACTGCCCCCGTGGTACGGCCGGGTGATTCCGGCGCAGCAGACTGGGCGTGGTTGACAGCCGAGGGGCTGCCGGACGTGCAGAGGAAGGCGTGCCGGGTGGTCATGTCCGTTCTCCTCCGTCGGCGGGCCGGTCGGCGCGGGCACGCAGGATCGAGTAGGCGATGCCCTGCGGGGTGAGCCCGGAGGCGGCGAGGAGGTCGGCGCGGGTGCCGTGGGAGAGGAATCGTCCCGGCAGGCCCAGGACCCGTACCGGTATCCGGAGGCCGGTGTCGGCCAGCGCGCGGGCGACAGCCGTGCCCACTCCCCCGGCGCGGGTGTTGTCCTCTGCCGTGACCACCAGCCGGTACCGGGCGGCGAGTTGGGTGAGCTCTGGCGGGACGGGCAGGACCCAGCGCGGGTCCAGCACCGTCACCCCGATTCCCTGTCCCTCGAGGTAGACGGCCGCCTCCACCGCCGGCCACGCCAGCGGACCCACCGACACCAACAGCACGTCTCGCTTCGACCCCTGGTGGAGGACGTCGACGGGCCCGTGGCGTTCCAGGGCGGGGAGGTCGTCGGTGACGGAGGCCTTGGGAAAGCGCAGGGCGGTCGGCCCGGTGGTGCAGGTGACGGCTTCGGCGAGGAGACTGCGCAGCCGGTCCGCGTCCCGTGGCACCCCCACCCGCATTCCCGGTACCGCACCGAGCAGGGTCAGGTCCCACATGCCGTGGTGGGAGGGTCCGTCCGGGCCGGTGATCCCGGCCCGGTCCAGCACGAACGTCACCGGCAGGCGGTGCAGGGCCACGTCCATCAGGACTTGGTCGAAGGCCCGGCCCAGGAACGTGGCGTAGACGGCGACGACGGGGTGGAGGCCGCCGAGGGCCAGGCCGGCGGCGGAGGTGACGGCGTGCTGCTCGGCGATCCCGACGTCGAAGAACCGGTGCGGGAACCGTTCTCCGAAGCGGGCCAGACCGGTGGGCCCGGGCATCGCTGCCGTGATCGCGACGATGTCCTCGTGTCGCTCCCCCAGTGCGCAGAGTTCCCCGGCGAAGACGCTGGTCCAGCTGGGCAGGCCGATGGCCTTGAGGGGGGCACCGGTTGCGGGGTTGAGGGTGCCGACGGCGTGCATGCAGTC
Organism: Streptomyces luteireticuli; assembly: GCF_041519305.1. Classification (NCBI taxonomy): domain Bacteria; kingdom Bacillati; phylum Actinomycetota; class Actinomycetes; order Kitasatosporales; family Streptomycetaceae; genus Streptomyces; species Streptomyces luteireticuli. The sequence continues at coordinate 569,909 of NZ_CP167928.1, read as the reverse complement.
CGCCTCGTCGTCCTCGGCGGGAGCGTAGCCGCGGCCCTTGACCGTCACCGTGTGTACCACCACGGGGCGGCGCAGGTCGCGTGCCATGGCCAGGGCCTCTTCGAGGGAGGGCAGGTGATGGCCGTCGATGGGGCCGAGGTAGGCGAAGCCGAGAAGGTGGAAGAGATTGCGGGCCACCGGCAGCGGCCCCGGGAACACGGCCCCGTCCGCGCTGTCGGTCTCCTGCGCGCGCAGGGTGCGGTCGGTGGGCAGGAGCCAGTCGATGCTGTCGGACCCGTCGCTGCGCAGGTGTTGGAGGTGGTCGGCGAGGGCGCCGATGGTGGGGGCGTAGGAGCGGGTGTTGTCGTTGAGGACGATCACGACCGGCCGGTGCGGTGCGCCGCCGAGGTTGTTGAGTGCTTCCCAGCACATGCCGCCCGTGAGGGCGCCGTCGCCGATGACGGCGACCACTGCCCGGTTGCCTTCGCCGGTGAGGTGGCGGGCTTTGGCCAGGCCGTCGGCGTAGGACAGGACTGTCGAGGCGTGCGAGTTCTCGATCACGTCGTGCGGCGATTCCGCGCGGGAGAGGTAGCCGGAGGGCCCGCCGGCCTGACGCAGCCGGTCGAAGGTCTCGGCTCGCCCGGTGAGGAGTTTGTGGACGTAGCCCTGGTGACCGATGTCGAACAGTACGGTGTCGTGAGGGGAGTTGAAGACCCGGTGCAAGGCGATCGTCAGCTCCACCATGCCGAGGTTCGGACCCAGATGCCCGCCGGTGGCACACACGGTGCCGATCAGGAACGCGCGGATCTCCGCGGCCAGTGCCGTCAGGTCGTCGTGTGTGAGGTCGTGCAGGTCTTTCGGTCCGGTGAGGGAGGACAGGAGCGGAAAACGGGCCTGCAGAGGGCCGGGGCCGGTGGTCGCCGTTGTGTTCGGGGCTGTTGTACGGTTCTTGCGCCGGGTGGAAGGCCCGGGGGCGGTCCTGGTCTTGGGCGTGGGGGGTTGTTTCATCGGTTCTTCACCCCGGCCGGGAGAGCGAAGGTCGCGGTCTCGGCCGTCGTGGTGTGCTCGGTCAGGGTCACCGGGCCGAGTCCGCCGAGGGCTGCGACCACCTCGTCGACCAGGCGCTGGGGGGCCGATGCGCCGGCGGTCAGCCCGATGGTGGCGGCGTCGCTGATCCACTCCGGGCGGATCCCGCTCGCGTCATCGATCAGGTGGGCCCGGGTGCCGTTCCGCTCGGCCAGTTCCACCAGCCGCACAGAGTTCGAGGAGTTGGCCGACCCGACGACCAGCACCACATCCGCCTGCGCCGCGACCGCCTGCAGGGCGTGCTGGCGGTTGGTGGTGGCGTAGCAGATGTCGTCCGACCTGGGCCCCTGCAGACCGGGGAACCGCTCCTCCAAAGCTGTGATCACCGCACTGGTCTCGTCCAGGGCCAGGGTGGTCTGCGTCAGATAGGACACCTGCACCGACTCCGGAAGATCCAGGCGGGCCACGTCCTGCGGGGTCTCGACCAACACCGTCGCCCCGGGTGCCTCTCCGAGCGTTCCCTCGACCTCCTCGTGCCCCGCGTGCCCGACCAGGATCACGGTGTCCCCTCGGGCGGCGAACCGGCGTGCCTCGGAATGGACTTTCGTCACCAGGGGGCATGTCGCGTCCACCACTTTAAGGCCCCGGCGCCGGGCCTCCGCACGTACCTGCGGGGAGACACCGTGTGCGGAGAACACCACTACCGCCCCGTCGGGTACCTCGTCCAGTTCCCCGACGAACACCGCTCCGCGCGCCTCCAGGTCACGGACGACGTGGGCGTTGTGGACGATCTGCTTGCGCACGAACACCCGTCGGCCCGTGGAGGCATGACGCTCCAGCAGTGCCTCCACCACCCCGATCGCCCGCTCCACCCCCGCGCACAACGACCGCGGCGACGCGAGGACCACCCGGCGCGGCCGCATCACACGCGCCCACGCACCCACCACCGCCCGTGCCCCGTTCACCGCATGCAGGGAAGGCACCGCATTCGCGCCGGCGGCCAACGTCACCTCTGAACAGCGGCGAAGAGCATCTTCGTCCCGGGCACCTGTGCCGGCGAGCGCCGCGGGCGCGAGAGCGAGGTGGAAGATGCTGGGCGTGCCCGCAGGCAGCAGGCGGACCGTGCCCATGTGCACGGTGTGTCCGGCACGGGCAAGGGTTCCCGCCAGCAATGGCGCCGCCGGACACAGAGTGGAATCGTCCTCGGGGGTGCGCAGTTCGGTGGCCACCATGACCTCACCCCGGGCCAGAGCAGCAGCCGAGGGCACGGCCGGAGCCATGTACACCACAGGGTCATTCATGATCAGCCGTCCTTGCACAGGTATCGGAGGGATGGGATACACCAGGGGGCAGGAGCCGTCGTCGCTCAGTGGCCACGAAGGGAGGCCGTCCACGGCAGGGTCGAAGCAGGCGAGGTCATCGAGGACCGGTCCGCGTCAGCCACGAAAACCGAATGAACGTGCAACCATTCACACGCTTTCACCGGCCCGGCACAACCCACCCGGCACCGGCAATGCGTGCACGCGTTGAACGCTCGCGCACTCGTGAAGTGCACCGCACAGTAGTCGGTACTCACGTAGCGAAGCCGGGGATAGACCGCTGTACTGCATCAGGCACAGAAAACAGAAGAGCTCAGGGCATTGACGGCCGCACTCGCCAAAGGTACGTGTACAAGCAGATCGCTCGTGCCTCCGGGTGAGTCGGTGCATTCGCCTGCGACCGGTGACAGGTAGCGGAGTGGTCCAAGACCCTGGCCAGATATCCGCCGCCGCGGTATGAGATTCCCACCTCACCGAGCCCTCGAAGCCTCATCGCAAGTCGGCCGTACCCCGGCAGCGAGCCGGAAGTTCCGGTCGACACCAGGCTTGCCGGTGACCGCATGGTAACGAGGCTCTGATTCCGACTCTTCCCTCTCTTCCCTTCTTCCTCTTGCAGTGAATGAAGCGGCCATGGCTCGTCAGCATCCCAATACAGCCCTTGCCGGGCTTCTTGCCGAATCGCGTTGGAGCGCGGCGGAGTTGGCCCGTGCGGTCAATGCCCTGGGCGCTCTCCAGGGTCTGGTACTACGCTATGACCGGACCTCAGTGGCACATTGGCTCGCCGGTTCCCGGCCCCGGGCCCCGGTGCCCGATCTGGTCGCTGCGGCCTTCAGCCGCCGCGCCGGCCGTCTGGTCACCGCCCGGGACACCGGCCTTTCCCGGGCCCCGGCCGGCCCCGTGCCACTGCCGGACATCCCCGTGTCCAAGGAGGTGGGTGCCGTGCACCGCCTGGCCGCCCTGTGCCGAGAGGACACCGACCCCGCACGCCGGGCGCACCTCGCCCGTGCCCCGTACCGCTTCCTCCCCCTGCCCACCTGGGCACCAGAGCGCATTCCGCGGCCGGATGACGGTGCGGGTCCGCCACCGGCACGGGTCGGGCGGCGGGCCACCGCGGCCGACGTGCAGGCCGAGCAGGAGACGGCCCGGGCCTTCGCTCGGCTAGCCGGCCGTCACGGCGGAGCGCCGGTGCGGCCTGCGCTGGCCGCCCACCTCGCCGATCACGCCACCGGCCTGCTATGCGCCCCCGCAACCGAAGAGGTGCACCGGGACCTGCTCACCGCCGTCGCCCAGCTCACCCACCTCCTCGCCCGCATCACGGGCGACACCGGCCGCCCCGGCCTGGCCCAGCAGTACTACCTCACCGCCCTGCGCCTGGCCCGCCAGGCCGACGACCGCCGCCTGTACGCCATCACCCTGCGCGCCCTGAGCCTCCAGGCCCTGCACATGGGCCACCCCCAACGCGCCCTCCAACTAGCCGAAACCGCGCTCGACACCGCCGGCCCCACCACCGACCCGGCTACCCGCGCCTTCCTCCTGACCCAGCACGCCCTCACCGCCGCCCGAACCCACCAGCCCCGTCAGGCCCTACGCGCTCTCACCCTCGCCGAAACCCTCCACGACCAGGCCACCAGCCCGCCCGGCCCATTCACCTCCTACCCCCGCGCCGGACTCGACTACCAACGCGCTCAGACCCTCCTCGCCCTCGGCCACCACACCGACGCCCTCCAGGCCTTCGAGGACTCCCTCACCACCCGGCCGCCCCACCATCACCGGGCCCGCGCCCTCACCCACGCCCGCCTCGCCGAAACCCTTCTCCACACCGGCCACCTCGAAGCAGCCTGCACCCACTGGCACCACTTCCTCGACGACTACCCCCACCTCCACTCCCACCCCACCGACCAAGCCCTCACCCACCTCCACCACGCCCTCACACCCCACACCACCAACCCCCACGCCCAAACCCTCCTCCACCGCGCGCACACCCTCACCCACACCCCCCGCACCGACTGACACCTCCCCCAACCACCCACCACACCCCACACCGGCCGCCCCGCCTGCCCGACTCCCCCAGCACCGGCAGTCCCACACCCCGCCCCGCACACACGCCCCGACGACAGCCGAGCAGCCCAGAACACTCAACGCGAAAGGATCATCCACGCCCCCTATCCTCACACCCCCACCACAGCACACACCTCAAGGCAAGGCACACCTCAAGGCAGGGCGCCGACCACAGCCCGGCACATTAACCCCGGCGCAGAACCACACCGGCGGCGTTCAACACGACGAATAAGGAGCACATGGACTCGTTCCTTACCCGCACCCTGCCCCATCGCGGACACCGAAACCGCCGTGGAACACGCCTTTCCCCCTCCCCCGCACTCCCCGGGACCACGGACACAGAGATCCGAACCCACATACCCGTATCCCATCCTGGACGCGATCTTCAACCTTGACGTCCGCGAGCGGCCCGAGATCGTCATCACCGATACCGGCTCTTACAGCGACCTGGTCTTCGGGCTGTTCGCGATCTGCGGCTACCAGTTCTCCCCGCGGATCGCGGACATCTCCGACGCCCGCCTGTGGCGCTTCGACATGGGCGCCGACTACGGGCCGCTGGAGCCGGTCTCCCGGCACCGGGTGCAGATCGAGCGGCTCCGCCAACGCTGGGAGGACATGCTCCGCGTCGCCGGTTCGCTGCAGACCGGCAAGGTGCGGGCGTACGACCTGCTGCGGATGATGGCCAGCGGCGACCGCGACCGGCTTGGGCGAGGCGTTCGCCCACTACGGCAGGGTCTTCAAGACCCTCCACCTGCTCCAGTTCATCGACTCCGAGGCATACCGGCGCATGATCGGCGTCCAGCTCAACATCGGCGAAGGCCGCCACTCCCTGGGACGGCGGATCTTCTTCGGCCGCCTCGGCGAGCTTCGTCACGGCTACCGCGACGGCATGGAAGACCAGCTCGGCGCCCTCGGCCTGGCCCTCAACGCCGCCGTGTGGTGGAACACCCTCTACATGGACGCGGCGGTCAAGAAACTGGAGGCGGGCGGAGTCACGATCTCCTCCGAGATCCGCTCACGCCTGTCCCCGCTCGTCCATGAGCACATCAACTTCCACGGCCGCTACGCCATCATCCGCTCCCACGGCGATGGCGCCCTGCGACCCTTGCGGGAGCCGGGCGACACCGAGGGGTGAGAAGCGGCCGGATCATTCACCATGCAATGCGGTAAGCCGTCGATACGACAATGGCCGGGGGGTGGCTCTGGCGGGTGAGGGGTGGGACGGGTCACGATGGTGGCCATGAGTGCTGTATCGGACGCTGTGGGTGATGGCGGGCGGGGTTCTCCGAGGACGCCTGAACGGACGCCAGCATGTTCCGTTCCGCCCAGCACCCTCGAGGAACGGGCCCAGACCCTGCTGGGCAGCTTGACCGAACAGAGCCGGCTTACTCCCTCGGTTTACGAGACCGGACGCGTTGTCTCGCTACTGCCGGAACTAGCCCGGCACTCCGAGCGAGTCACCTTCCTGCTCGCCACTCAGAAGCCGGAAGGACATTGGGGGCCGCATCACGCCGGGTACGCCCTGATTCCCACACTCAGTGCGATCGAGGCCCTGCTAGCAGTCCGGCTACGCAATCCCCACGACGCTCGGATCACCTCCGCCGCGCGCTCAGGCGTGCGGAGCCTCGCTGATCTGGCTGAGGCACAGTTGCCTGACTTGCCTGCAGCCGATCTCATCGTCGCCATGCTGGTCCCGCGTATCGAGCAGCACCTGAACGGCAACGCCCCCCTAGAGGGAGCGCCCTTGCGTCTGCCCGACCAACTCCTCGCGTTAGCTTGTCGCAGCGGCAGGCTGACCGCGACGCGCGCCCTGCTGTCCGGCACCGCCCGCATCGAGCCCAAGTTGCTGCACGCCGCAGAAACCTTCGGCGAATGCCGCTGGCCGGACCGCGTGCAGCCGACGGAAGCAGGGGGCATCGGAGCCTCGCCCGCGGCCTCAGCGGCGTGGCTTGCCGCTGGTGGCTCTGCACAGCCCGGGTCACGCGTAGTGCGCCGGTACCTTCGACGGGCGATGCAACAGCACGGCGGGCCCTTGCCCTGCGTCTGGCCCGCCGCCGTCTTCGAACGCGCGTGGGTACTGAACTGGCTGCTCCACTCCGGGATATCGCTGCCAGTGCCCCCGCATCTGCGGCGCGGTCTCCGTGAATCTCTGGGGCCGGAAGGGGCCGCGACCGCACTCGGACTACCCCCGGACGCGGACACCACCAGCATGGTCCTGGCCACTCTCACTCTGCTCGATGAGCCCCTCGCCCCCACGGCACTGCTGCGCTACGAGCTCGACACGCACTTCTGCACATGGCCGGGCGAACAAGGCCAGTCAGTCACCACCAACGCCCATGTGCTCGAAGCCCTGGGCCTGTATGTCCTCGCATGCCCCGCGGAGAAGAGGCGCTATGCCCGATTGATCCGTAAGGTCTCCGGCTGGCTCCGCGACCGGCAACTCGACTCCGGTGCATGGGACGACCGGTGGCACGCCTCGCCCTACTATGCAACGTTCTCCGCAGCTCTCGCGCTGCACCGCTTCGGTGTCCCGGATGCAGCCTCATCCACCAGGACGGTCCAGTGGTTAATGGAGACGCAGCACGATGACGGCTCGTGGGGCATCTGGGGCGGCACCGCAGAAGAAACTGCTTACGCCGTCCTGCTTCTCGCCCGGTTACCAGCCTCTGGGGACGCCCGTTGCCAAAACGCTCTCAACCGAGCTCGGCCCCACCTCGCTTGTACAACCCCAGCCAGTGGTCATCCACCTCTGTGGCATGACAAGGACCTGTACACGCCCAACGCGATCGTCTCAGCCGCACTGCTCGCCGCTGGACACGAAGTCAGAACGTTGACCTCTCCGTGAGACCGAATCAGGGATTGGAAATGAACAGAGTCGATGTCCACAGGGTGATGACCGAGCTAGCCGATCTCCTGCACCTTCAAATCTATCCAGAAAGCGATCGCCTAGAGCAAGAAACTCTGGCCTGGTTCGACGCCCTGGACCTGTCGGGCATTCCGCTGGTGAGTAAAGAGAAGTTGCGCACATATGAATTCGCTCGTGGCGTCGGCGCATCGTTGCCGACTGCCGAGTTTTCCACGGTGCTGTGGTGGAGTAAATTCACCCTCTGGTACATGATCATCGATGACAACTATGCCGAGACCGCCGCCGTCCATGACCTCGCAGGCTACCTCGGCACTGTCGGCGAAATCTGGCGAATTTCGCAAGATACCATGCCTCCCGAACTTCCTGGCACACCGCTCGCTTCTGTGCTGAACGAACTGCTCGACGAGCTGGATAGCTTGGTCAACAGCTGTATCGCTGCACGGATACGCCACGCTCTGCGTGACTACTTCTTCGCTGCCGCTTGGGAAGCAGCTGCCAGGAGTGCCGGATCATTGCCTGACCCATCGGCATATCACACATTCCGGCGACACTTCGCTCTCTTCGTGCTCAACGTTGAGTTTGTTGAGCACCTCCCCGGCTTGCTACTCACCGATGATGAACGCCGGATACCTGAGGTGCGTAAACTTCGCGCATTGGCCTGTGATGTCATGGGGGACATCAATGTACTGTGCTCTCTCCGTAAAGAGGTTACTGTCAACAATTTCTTTCTTCCTGAAGTCACCTCCAGCTCTGAAAATCTCAATGAATACGCTTCTACGTTGCCAGTTCTGTGCCGTAGTCAAGCTCGGGAGATTCTCCAACTGGGACGGATGCTCGCTCCCGATCCAAAGCTGAGCTCGTATGCTACCGCCATTGCCAAATGGGTTGCTGGCACCACATGGTGGCACCAGCAAGCCCTGCGCCATCGTTATCAAGCCTGAGGATCATGGTTTGCTGGGTCTCGGTTCGGTCATCGCGAGGACTGGTGGGCTCTCGGCCTGACTGTTTCATAGGTGTTCGCCTGTGAAACGCCGTCACCCGGCGGACGCGTCCAGGGCGAACCGCATTTCATGAGTTGTTGCAAACGGCTGGACGGTTTGAAACCACTCATGAAACAGTCGGGGCTCGTGAGCGACGACTTCAAGCGCGTGGAATCGCACGACTGCCCGATGTCCACCTGCGCCGCCCCCGCGGGCTCGCCGTGCCGCACCGGCAAGGGCAAGGTGGCCATCCAGTACCACACCGCCCGCTTCCGCCTCGTGCCCCAACTCGCCAAGGCCCTCAACGTGCCGACCCCCGCCGTACGCAAGCCCGGATCCGCCTGGGCCGAGCTGCCCCGGCCGAGGAACGCCGGCGCCGAACCCGTCGGGCACGCCCGCCTGGGGTACGCCCGCGCCTCGACCGCCCGCCAGTCCCTCGACTCCCAGCTCGACTCACTCGCCGAAGCCGGAGTCACCCGGATCTTCTCCCAGAAGATCTCCACCCGCGCCACCCAGCGGCCCGAACTGGACAAGGCCGTCGCCCTCGCCGGCGAACTACGCGCCTCCGGGGTGCGCGTCACGCTCGTCGTCCACGAGCACAAGCGGCTCGGCCGCGGCATCGAACTGGCGACCCTGGCCGAGGAACTGAAGGCGAGCGACGTCAGCCTGGAGTTCCTCACCGGCGAACTGCAGGGCTCCCACGATCCCTCGGGCGTCGTGTTCACGGTGCTGGCCGCGCTGTCGGGCATGGAACGCGAGTACATCCGCGACCGCACCCTGGAAGGTCACGAGTCCGCCCGCAAACGCGGCAAGACCATCGGAGGCGCGGGTGGCAATCCCCTGGGATCGTGGAGTCTTCGTCTATGCGGCTTGAGTGGGCGTTCGATGTTGATTCGCGCTGACCGTTTCAGTGCGCTTTGCCGGGACTCATCACCAATGCACACGGCCTGAAATGCCCGGAAGCTCCCTGCAGGCAGGGAGTTTTCGCCTCATTTCTAAACCAGACAGAATCTGGGCGCTATGTGCGAACCAAACGGGCAACTGGGTCGATGCACCGAAGGGCATGAGTAGGCATATCCGGTGTAAATCACTTCAAAAGACGCTGCCCGCAAAGGGGATATAGCGTCAGGAACCTTCCCTGAATGCCCTCTGAGAGGGCGTTTACCTAGTTCTGTTCCGATAAATGGCCTTTGCCGCTGCCCTAGTTTGCTTGGCTTCGCGAGGTATGCAGACTTCGTGCCCCGTCGCTGCTCGGGACCTGTCGTCCGTTTCGCTCGCTTCTGACGCCGGGAGTCCGTCTGGTTTCAAGATCAGGGAGAATCGCCGAACATGCAGCGGAACGACACCGTCCGTCTCGACCATGATCACGCTACGGCGTGAGCCAGCGGAAGCCGTACCCCAGCGACCTGTCCGACGCCCGATGGGCCTTGATCGAGCCGACGTTGACGGCCTGGCGGAAAGCCCGGCTCGACCGTCGCCCCACCGGAAAGCCGGCCACGGTCGAACTCCGCGATGTGTTCAACGCGATTCTCTATCTGAACCGCACGGGAATCCCCTGGAAGTACCTCCCGCACGACTTCCCCGGACACGGCACCGTCTACTTCTACTACGCGGCCTGGCGCGACGAGGGAATCTTCGCCCAACTCAACTACGACCTCACGGGATTGGCCCGCGTAAAGGAAGGCCGCAAGCCCGAACCCACCGCCTCCGTCATCGACACCCAGAGCGTGAAGACCTCCACCAACGTGCCCGTGACCAGCCAGGGAACCGATGCCGCCAAGAAGATCGTAGGCCGCAAGCGCGGCATCCTGACCGACACGCTCGGCCTCATCCTCGCCGTGACCGTCACGGCCGCCGGCCTCCACGAGAACGCCCTGGGAATACGCCTCCTCGACCAAGCGAAGGAAACGTATCCGACCATCTCCAAGAGCTGGGTCGACACCGGCTTCAAGAACGCCGTCGTCGAGCACGGGGCGAAGCTCGGAATCGACGTCGAAGTCGTCAACAGGAACCCCGGAGTTCGCGGATTTCATGTCGTGAAAAGGCGCTGGGTGGTGGAGACGTGTCAAGCACACTGCACTCATGGATGCGGATCGGCTGGCGTGTTGTCGTTCTCGGTCCAGAGGCGGCGGCTGTACCAGCCGGGCGGGCGAGTCCGTCGTTCCCGCAGTTCGGCAAGTTCTTGCTGGCCGGCGTGAGCGATGAGCCGGTGCGGCCAGGAGCTCTCGCGGCGCGTGGTGATCCAGCCTCGGTTGATCCAGGCGTAGAGGGTGGAGGTGGTCATGTCCAGTTCCGCGGCCAGGTGTTTGAGCCACCATTCGTCCGGGCCGGGGCCTTCGCCGGGAAGTGCGGGGCGGTGGCGGTGGACACGGCCTGCCGGGCAGCCGAGACGGCGCATGAGGTTGCGGATGGTGGTCGCGGTGATCCGTTTGCCGCCCTTCGCCGGGCGGTAGCCCTCGGCTTCCAGGCGGTCGGCGATCCCGCTGGCGCCGGTGCCCTGGCCTGCGAGTTCCCTGATCCGGCTGGTCAGCTGTGGGTAGTAGGACAGTTGGTCGAGCCGCTGGACCGGGCGGACGAGCTCGCCGGAGGTGGTGGCGCCGCCCGCCCAGACGATGACCGCGGTGACGCGTTCGGTGGTGCCGGCCACGGTGACGACGACCTTGTCGACGATCGCGCGGATGATCTCCTTGCGGTCCGTGACCGTCGTCGTCTTCGCATGCCACAGCCCGTTGATGTCACCGGCCAGAGTGGTGATGGTCCGGCGCTCGGCGGGGGTGAGGGTTCGCGGGCTGGTGCGGGTGAAGCGGGCGTGTTCCTCGCGGAGTTTCTGCTGGCTGGCCAGCGCGGTCTCCCATTCCTTCTCCAGCTGGCGCACGACCAGGCGGTTTTCGGGTTCGGCCAGGTGGTAGCAGCGGCGGGCCCGGTCGGCTTCGTACTCGGCCCGCTCCAGCCGCTGGGCCCACAGCTTCTCCAGTTCGGCCCGCTCGGACATGACCTGGTCAGCCGCCTGGAGCGAGACCTCGACGGCGGCGGGCGTGAGCGCGGCCAGGACCTGCTGTTCGACGAAGCGGTCCACGCATGCCGCGTTCAGGAGCTGGCAGGTCCTGGCGGCTCCGTAGTTGGTGACCTCCCGGGAGCACACGTACTCCGGGACGGCCTTGCTCTCCTGGGTGTGATACCGCACGATCACGCGGCGGTGGCAGCGGCCGCAGAAGACCAGCCCGGCCGCGAGAGCGGGCCCGTTGCGGACGGCGCCCATGGTCTCGGCGCGGGCCCGGTTGGCGGCGAGTTTCGCCTCGTTCGCCTCGAACTGGGCCACCGTGATGTAGGCGGGGAGCACGTCGGGGACCATCACGAGCCATTCGTCCCTTGCCTGGACGACCCGGCCCGTGCTGGGGCGGGCGGGGTCCTTGCGGCGTGGGTCGACCCGGCGCCGGCCGTAGGCGTAGATGCCGGCGTAGGCGGGGTTGTGCAGCAGGGTCTGCAGGGTCATCCGGTTCGGCCTCCGCCATTCCAGGGTGCCCTTGTCCGGACCCTCGCGCAGCCGGATGCCCAGCTGGATGTCGTGGTCGACGAGGTAGCGGAGCATCCCGTGCAGCGTGCCGATCCGCTCGAACTGCGCGAAGACCAGGCGGATGACGGTCTGCACCTGCTCGTCCGGGTCGAAGACCACCTCGCCCGAAGGACGGCGGACATAGCCGGAGGGCAGCGGGAAGGTGAGTTCGCCGCGGCGGGCCTTGTTGATGCGTCCGTTCCACATCCGCTGCTTGATCAGGTGGAGTTCGGCCTCGCTCATCGTGCCCTTGAGCCCGAGCAGCAGCCGGTCGTTGTAGTCCGCCGGGTCGTAGACCCCGTCGGTGTCCGCCAGCACCGCCCCCGACAGGGCACACAACTCGATGAGCTGGTACCAGTCCTTGCCCGAGCGGGCCAGACGGGACATCTCGATACCGAGCACGAGGCCGACGTGGTCCAGGCCGATCTCAGTGACCAGCCGCTGGAAACCGGTCCGGGCCACCGCACTCGCCCCGGACATCCCCTGGTCGTCGTCGATCACCAGGACCCGGTCCGCCTCCCAGCCCAGCCTCACCGCCCGGTCCACCAGCGCATACTGCAGCCGCGTCGACTCCTGATGATCCAGGACCTGCTGCCGCGTGGACTGACGGACATAGACCGCCGCGAGACGCAGGAGGTGACGGTCGGTCACCTTACTGTCAGCCCTCTCCCAGGGCATCACCGCTGTCATGACCGGCCCCGTTCACCCGGCGCCGCAGCGGTCGACATCACGCGGCCAGCCAGCTTCGCCAACTGCCGCACCACCGCCTGCCGGTTCACCTCCGGCAGCCCGGCCCACACCCTCTCGTCCGACGCCGGCCGCACAGTCCTCTGGGGCCGACATCACCTCCGTCGCACATGCCACGACCCCCTCGCCACGGCCCTCCAGCCGCTCGGCCACCATGACCAGCCGCAACAGGCCCTCACGACCGATTATCGGCGCACGTCCACACTCGTGACTATCCATATGCGCAGTGTGCTTGGGCGATGGAACGAAGTTTTGGTTGGATCATGATGCACCGCCGGCTCGCCCGCGACTACGAGACCAAGCCCGAGCACTCCGAGAGCATGATCCGCCTCGCCGCGATCTCCAACCTCGCGAAGCGGGCAACCGGCGAATCCACCCCCACCTGGCGAGACACATAAAACGCAATCACTCACGAACTACACGAACCAGACGTCCTCTTAGATCTGAAATGGCGTCATTCTTGTGGTGATTTCTGACGCCCCGGGTGGCGGACTCCCCTGAGGCGCCGCGAGTTCTCCGGACAAGCGTCTGACGGTCTCTTACGCGACGGATCGCAACTTCTGGTATTCGGCATGGACTTCACGGGGAGGCCGGTATCCCACTGCCGAGTGAAGGCGTTTGTGATTGTACCAGAATTCGATGTACCGGGTGATGTCCTGTCGGGCAGCTTCACGGGTCAGGTAAGTTACGCGTGATGCTCGCTCGTTTTTCAGTGTGCCGAAGAACGATTCGGCGATAGCATTATCGAAGCAGATTCCGGTGCGGCCGGCTGATTGCCGCAGTCCGAGCCCTGAGAGGACGCCCGCGTACTCGGCTGACATGTAGTTGCTGCCGCGATCCGAGTGGAATATGGCTCCCGCGGCCAGCTTCCGGTTGCGGGCGGCGTTGCGTATGGCCCGGGATATCAGAGGTGTCTGGTAGTGGTCGTCCATTGCGTATCCGATGACTTCCTTGGTGCAGCAGTCGATGACCGTCGCCAGATAGAGCCATCCTTCACCGGTTTTGATGTAAGTGATATCGCCGACGAGCTTTTCGCCGGGGGCATCGGCGGTGAAGTCGCGGCCGACGAGGTCGGGCAACGCGCCGGCCGCGGGCCGGGTCAGGCCGAACCTCTTCGGCTTCGGCTGGCAGGTCACCAGGCCCAGGACCCGCATCAGCTGGCGGACCAGCTCCAGGCCGGCGGCCACGCCCCAGCGGGCCAGCTGGGCATGCACGCGCCGGTACCCGTATGTGCTGTCCGACATCTCGAATACCTTCCGGATGAGCGTCTTCAGTTCCTCGCGGCGTTTCGCCGTCGCGGAATCGGAGCGCGAGCGCCAGTCGTAGTAGCCAGATTTGGACACGCCGAGCCGCTGGCACATGAACTCGACTGTGTAGGCGTACTCCTCGGTGTCGAGTCGCATCGTTTCGATGAACTCGAACTTGCTGGCTACCGGGGATCCCTCGCGAAGTACGCTGCGGCTTTTTTCAGGAACGCGTTCTCCATCTCAAGCTCACGGACGCGCCGTTCCGCTTCCTTCAGACGGGCCCGTTCGTCAAGCGCCAATGGTGCATCGGCCGTCGGCTCGTTGCGCCGCTTATGCTTCTTCACCCAGCCGCGGAGCGTCTCCGGGTTGATTCCGAGTTCACGCCCTACCTCGGTGACGGTCTTGCTCGACTGCAACGCGATCTGGACGGCTTCTTCCCGGAACTCCGGGGTGTACTTGCTGGGTGGCGCCACTTCTTCTTCCTCGTTTCCTGTTCAGGACAACCCTATTGGATGCCTGTCCGGAAACTTCGGGGCTCCTCACCCCGTACGGGTCGGGGACTGGCGCGGTGATCAAGTCCCCGTGTCCAGTCCCCCAGGTTTCCCGGTAGGGCGGCCTCGCCCCGTTGGCGGTCAGGTTGCCTTGTAGCGGGCGGCAGCCATGTTGAGGTGGTTCGTGGTCGCGCCGCCGACGAGCACGATCTTGTTGGCAGTTTGCAGGACGATGGCGCGGCCGCCGTCGCCCTGGCCGGCGAAGTCGGTGCGCACGATGCCGCCGGTACCGAACGCGGCATCCAGGGTGCCGTTCGGGTTGAGCCGCCAGAGCCCGAAGTCGCCCACCATAGGGTCGGCGAAGCCCGTGAGACCGGTGGCCTCACCAATGAACCCGCCTGCGACGATCTTCCCGTCGTTCTGCAGCACCAGGCCGCGCACCCCGTCCGGGATGAGCGGGGAGGGATCGGACTGTGTCTTCCCGCCAGTGCCGAAGGCGGCATCCAGGCTGCCGTCGGGGTGGTAGCGAACCCAGCCGGCCTTGATGTCCCCGCCGGTCCCGAAGGGGTCGGCGGCGTCAATGTCCCCGCCCAGGACGATGGCGCCGTCCGCCTTCACGAGGACCACGAACCCGAGGTCGTTGAGCCCGTTGAAATCGGTGCGCACGAACCCGCTGGTGCCGAACGTGGCATCCAGGGTGCCATCGGTGTTGAACCGGGCGAGCAGGAAGTCGTCCTGCGTGATGGTGTCGAATCCGGCGACCAGGAACTTGCCCGTGCTCAGCAGGGCCAGGGCAAACAGGTGGCCGGAGTTGCCGATCGGCACGGCCGCTTTGCCCCCACCCGCGAAGGTGGCATCCAGGCTCCCATCGGGGTTGAGCCGGATCAGCCCGGGATTAGCACCGGCCACCCCCGCCCCGAGAATCTTGCCGTCCGGCTGGATGGCCATCGCCCGGATGGCGTCCCCTGTCGCTCCGCTGATGTCGTAGGTGACCGTCCCGCCGGTACCGAACGAGCTGTCCAGCGTGCCGTCGGTATTGAGCCGGGCCACCGAGATGTTCCCGGCCAGCTCAGATCCCGAAAAGCCGCCCACGACGATCTTCCCGTCGCTCTGGAGGGCGACGGCGCGGGCGACGTCCTCCTGGCCCGTGAAGTTGATGACGACCTTGCCGCCGCTGCCGAAGGAAGCGTCCAGGCTCCCGTTGGGGCTGAGCCTGACCACCCCCCAGTCTCCGCTGGAGACATCGCCGACCCGGCCCGCCAGCACCAGACTCTGATTGCCCTGGACGGCCACCGCGTTCGCGATGGAGATCGGGCCGAAGTCAACACTGACCTTGCCGCCTGTGCCGAACGAGGTGTCGAGATCACCGGCAGCCATGGCTCACCTCGCACCGAGCCGCATCTATGGATCGCATGGCCGAACCTCCTCTTGCCGAATCCCTGTCAGTCTTGGTAGAGAAATGCCCGAGGAGGTGACCACTGCACCCCTCGTGTCACGGCGCACACACGCGAACCCCAGCGCCCCGGCGCATACCGCAGCGCATGCGGACTGTCATGCGCTGCACGGCGCGCAGTGCGCACGAACCGGCCTGGTGGCGGCGCCCGCATGACCGTGGCCCGAGGTCGGGCCCGTCGAGATTGACGTCCCGCGCGACCGGGAGGGCAGCTTCGAGCCGCAGATCGTCAAGAAACGGCAGCGCCGGCTGACCGGCGTCGATGAGATGGTGCTTTCCCTGTCCGCCCGTGGCCTGACGCACGGCGAGATCTCTGCTCATCTCGCGGAGGTCTATGGCGCCGAGGTGTCCAAGACGACGATTTCCACGATCACGGACAAGGTGATCGACGGCATGCACGAATGGCAAAACCGGCCCCTCGACTCGGTCTACCCGGTCCTGTTTATCGACTGTGTGCACGTGAAGCTGCGGGACGGCCAGGTCGCCAACAGGCCGATCTACGTCGTGCTCGCGGTCACCGTCGAAGGCACCCGTGAGATTCTCGGTCTGTGGGCCGGCGACGGCGGCGAAGGAGCAAAGTACTGGCTCCAGGTCCTCACCGAGATAAAGAACCGGGGCGTCGACGCAAGGCCACGGAGTTAAGACGCGACTTCATCCGTCAAGAGGGTGAACTCGGCTCGTGATGCGGACGCGGGAACGGGACCTCCGGTACAGCAAGGGATCGACCAAGATCTACTCGCTGAAGAGGTCCCGTTGACCGACCAGTGTGCCACTGCTGTGCCTGAGTGTGGTGGCAGTGCGGGGAAATCCCCGCTCGCGCCAGGGCACTTGGGTGAGCTGACCCGTTACCTTCCCGTCGAACTTGTCGATGCGGTCCTGGAGGAGAGCCGCGCGTTTGAGCGTCGGCGGCGCCTCCTGCCATCGCGTGTCGGCGTGTACTTCGTCCTGGCTCTGTCGCTGTTCCCCGCGCTGGGTTACCTGCGTGTCTGGGGCAAACTGACGGCCGGATTCGCCAGGCTGGAGGTTGTACGTCCGAGCGAGAAGGCCCTTCGATGCCTGCGGCGGCGCTTGGGGCCTGCCCCGCTCAGGGCCTTGTTCGAGGTGGTGGCCGGGCCGCTCGCGCAACCCACCACGGTCGGGGTCCGCTACCGGCGCTGGCGGACCGTGGCCTTCGACGGGTGCAGCGCGGTGAAGGTGCCCGACTCCGAGCGGAACCGGGCCTGGCTCGGCAAGATCCAAGCCCGGCTGGGGTGGGCCGGCTACCCCCTCCTCCGGCTGATGACGCTCTGCGAGACCGGCTCCCGCGGTCTGCTCGGTGCGGTCTTCGGGCCGACGAACGAGTACGAGACCGCGTATGCGCGTCGCCTCCTGCCGCTGGTGGACGCCACCATGCTCGTGCTCGCCGACCGGGGCTTCGATGCAGACGACTTCCTGTCGGACACCGCCGCCACCGGAGCTCAGTTCGTCATCCGCATCACCGCCCGCCGCCGCCCGGCCGTCCTGGCCGTGCTGCCGGACGGCTCGTATCTCACCCGGCTCGGCAGGCTCAAACTGCGCGTCGTCGACGCGACGATCACGATGACCACGGACAGCGGCGAGACACTCTGCGAGCACTACCGCATCGCCACCACCCTGCTCGACTACCGCCGCGACCCCGCCGAAACACTGGTCCGGCTCTACCACGAGCGCTGGGAGGTCGAGTCCGCCTACTACGCGCTGCGGCACACCCTGCAGGACGGTCTTGTGCTCAGGTCGCAGGACCGCGCGGGCCTGGAGCAGGAAGTGTGGTCGCAGCTGATCGTCTACCAGCTCCTGCGGACGGCGATGGTCGACGCCGTGGAGTCATGTCCGGGCACAGACCCGGACCGCGCCAGCTTCACCATCGCTCTGGAAAGCGCACGCGAGCGGATCATCCTTGCCGACGCCGCCGCAGGTGTTCACGACGAGCTGGTCGGCGCCATCGGCCGGGCCGTGCTGGACGGTCTGCTGCCACCGAGGCGGGCCCGCACCAGCGCCCGCTCGGTCAAGGCCGCCCGCACGCGATACCCCACCAGACCCGCAGAACCCCGCCCCCGGCAGAGCAAGGTGATCAGCGGCCTGGCCATCACGCTTCGCGCGGCTCCCGAGGCCCCGCCCCGACCGACAGACAGCCGTGAAGACCAGCGCAAGGCTGTTACCGGGATCAGGCCCATGGGCGCCGGAAATCGAAACCGGGCCTTCCACCTCATGGCCACCGAGCCCGAACGGCCCTGGCGTCCTCGCGAAGTCGCCATCGCCCTGGGCATTTACAACTACGCGAGCTTCGCGACCCAGATGACCCAGTGGGCGGCCGAAGGCCTTCTCAAGAAGATCGCCTACGGGACCTACACCCTCGCCGACGCATGGAAACGGACCGCCTTGACGGACGCGAACAGGGCTTAACTCCGTGGCCTTGGGCGTCGACGACGTCTGCATGGTCGTCTGTGACGGCTTGAAGGGCCTGCCTGATGCGATCGGGACGGTCTGGCCCCAGGCCATCACGCAGACCTGTGTCGTTCACCTTCTGAGGGCGTCGTTCCGTTACGCGGCCCGGCAGGACTGGGACAAGATCTCGAAGGCGCTCAAGCCCGTCTACACCGCCCCGACCCAGGATGCCGCGGAGGAGAAGTTCCTCGAGTTCTGCGAGACATGGGGCAAGAAATACCCGGCGATCGTCAGGCTGTGGGAGAACGCCTGGGCCGAGTTCGTGCCCTTCCTCCAGTTCGACACCGAGATACGGCGGATCGTCTGCACCACGAACGCCATCGAGAGCGTCAACGCACGCATCCGCAAGGCCGTCCGCGCCCGCGGGCATTTCCCGAACGAGCAGGCAGCGATCAAGTGCGTCTACATGGCCGTCATGAGCCTCGACCCGACCGGGCAGGGACGCAAACGCTGGTCACAACGCTGGAAGGCCGCCCTCAACGCCTTCGAGATCACCTTCGACGGCCGGCTCTCAGCCGCCCGCCGCTGACCCACTAACAACTCCAGAACCACCGTTAACTTTACGGACCCGACGGGCTGTGTGTCCAGCTGCGTTCGTCGACTGGATCACTGTGGTGGTCTCAGGTCCAGGGTGCGGCGTACGGTCGTGGAGACGGGTTCGGTACCGTGGAGCTGGCTGATGACGATGGTGATGTCGACGCGATCGCCAGTCTGGGCGCGTTTGGCTCTGCCGGTGGGGACATAGACGTCACCGCTGTGCTGTTGGTTGTCGCAAACCACCCTGTCGTCGGTGAAGCCGTTGCCTTTGGGATAGGCCTGGTCCTCGACGGTGATTTCGGCGTCCCCGGCTGTGGCCTGAGTTCCGTCGCCGAGTCCGGTGCAGGTGTAGGTGTAGCCCACGTGGATCTGTGAACCGTCTCCGGTTGAGTCGACTTGGGCCCAGTCGGCGGTCAGTGTGATCGGGTCGGAGGCAAGGGCGGTCGGGGTGTTTGTGAGGAGCATCCCGGCGGCCAGAGCCGGTCCGGCGAGCAGTACGGGAGTGCGCAAGCGGCGTGGCGGGGCCATAGGAGTGCCTTTCTAACTGCGGGGACACAGGCCGGAACAACCTGGGTGTTCCTTCAAGCGTGCGGTGGTCTGGGCCGTGGCGCACGCCCGGCCCGCCACAGGGCGGACAGCGACGCTGGCTCGTCTGTTGGTACCGCGAAGTCCTGGGACGGTACCCAGAGCCGTTCCAAAGTCGCAATGGGTCAAGCCATCTCGCCGATCGAATGGGTGACCGAGTCGGCGTCCGTGCAGCTCAGCGCCGCTTTGTCGAACCGTACGGCCTGATGGTCCGTGAGGCGATTAAGGATGCCGGTCATGTCCCCAAGTCTCTGACCAGCGGAGATGCAGTCGACTGCCGACCCTGGAACAGCCCTGGGACGGTACCTGATGAGCCGCCGTGGCGAGCGGCTTTACTCCATCACGGTGAGCGGCCGCGCGGCAGACCGTTCAGCCGGGCCCGGGCGGATATGAATGCATGGAATCTTCCGATTGTCGTACGGAGGAGCGGTGTACCAACGATTCACGCCGGCCCGGACGGCCGTGTGCGGCAGCCTGCTGCTGGCTCTGGTGGCGGTCACCGGTACGCAGACCGGTGCCGCTGTGCCCGAGTCTCGGCCCTGGCCGCCCTCCGCGATTGCAGCCCCGATTCCTGGGCCGCCAGCGCTCAGCAAGAACATGAGCGATCAGATCGCCAAATACGCCGGGGCGTGCCAGGAGACCAAGCAGCAAGACCAGACGGTCAAGGCGCTGTGCGAGGTCGACTGGAAACAGATGTACGACCGGGCGACCAATCTGGTCAAAGGCGCCAACGGCAGCGCCGAGGTGCGCCAGGCCCTGAAGAAGGCGCCGAAGACGCTGCAGAGCAACGAGCAGCGGTGGGCCTGGGCCAGGGAGGTGGTCCGGACCTCGGAGGATTATCTTGAGAAGTTTTCCCAGGCCAAGAAGGCGTTCCGGACGATCAAGTCGAGTGCCTTCACCGGTGTGGGGGCTGCGCTGAGCAACGCGATCTCCAACTCCGACGTGTGGGGCGATCCCAGTGCCACTCCCACGGAGAAGGCCTACGCGGTGCTCGGTAGCCTGCCAGTCGTAGGCGAGATGCTGGGCTTCGTCAAGAGCGCGCAGAAGGAGGATGTGGAGGGCGTTATCGTCAACACCCTAGCGTTGGCGGGAATCATCGCCACCTTCGCCTTCCCGCCGGCCGCTCTTTTGATCGAGGCCATCATCCTGGGGTACAACGTCGTCAAGGTGTTCCTCAGCTTCTTCACCCAGCAGAGCGGTCCCTTCGACCAGCATTCCGCCATTAAGGAAGGCTTCGTCCGCGCCAACGACAAGGAGGGCGTTGGCTTCCACTGGGCCACACCACAGGATGAACGGGCGAAGGCTACCGGGAGCCGACAACTAAGAAAGCACTACATGATCTTCACCAGCAATGCTCCGCATGAGGCGCTGTTGCGGGAGATCAGGCTGGGCGCCGGGGCATTGGAAGTGGATAGCGTCGTCGCCCGGGCCGGGTCCCACGACGGGCCGCAACTGGCCAAGTTCACCTGTCAGGACAAAGTAATCGACTTTATCTGCAGTCCTTCCAACACAGTCCCGTTCGGCAAGCACTACAGCCTCAAGAACCGGGCCGTGTATCTAGAGCTCACCTTCGAGGACGTGGGTGCACCCTGTACAGGGCCATGCCCTACCCAAGGCCAGCGCATCGTGGTGAAGACACAGGAATACGGCTCCAACCCTGTCTACGAGGAGACGTTCCTGACCGTCACCGGCCAGCCGCCCCATCGCACACACAAGAGGTTCTGCCCTGCCGGGGCATACTGCCCCCTGCCCGGACCGTACCCTGGAGGTAACCCCTTTGAGGAAGTTTCATCGTGATTCGTGCAGGTCAACGGCTCTGAGCCCTTTCCAACCTCAGTTTGTGCGGTTGAGGTGGAGGGTGAGGATGGCCTGGACGGTGCGGGTGATGCGGGTGGTGCTGCGGCGGAGCTTGCGGAGGAGCCGCCGGTTCTTGAGGGTGGCCATGGCTCGTTCGCCGAGAGCGCGGATCTTGGCGTGGCACCGGTTGACAGCCTTCTGGCCTGCGGAGAGGTGAGGCGCCGCGAGTTCTCCGGACAAGCGTCTGACGGTCTCTTACGCGACGGATCGCAACTTCTGGTATTCGGCATGGACTTCACGGGGAGGCCGGTATCCCACTGCCGAGTGAAGGCGTTTGTGATTGTACCAGAATTCGATGTACCGGGTGATGTCCTGTCGGGCAGCTTCACGGGTCAGGTAAGTTACGCGTGATGCTCGCTCGTTTTTCAGTGTGCCGAAGAACGATTCGGCGATAGCATTATCGAAGCAGATTCCGGTGCGGCCGGCTGATTGCCGCAGTCCGAGCCCTGAGAGGACGCCCGCGTACTCGGCTGACATGTAGTTGCTGCCGCGATCCGAGTGGAATATGGCTCCCGCGGCCAGCTTCCGGTTGCGGGCGGCGTTGCGTATGGCCCGGGATATCAGAGGTGTCTGGTAGTGGTCGTCCATTGCGTATCCGATGACTTCCTTGGTGCAGCAGTCGATGACCGTCGCCAGATAGAGCCATCCTTCACCGGTTTTGATGTAAGTGATATCGCCGACGAGCTTTTCGCCGGGGGCATCGGCGGTGAAGTCGCGGCCGACGAGGTCGGGCAACGCGCCGGCCGCGGGCCGGGTCAGGCCGAACCTCTTCGGCTTCGGCTGGCAGGTCACCAGGCCCAGGACCCGCATCAGCTGGCGGACCAGCTCCAGGCCGGCGGCCACGCCCCAGCGGGCCAGCTGGGCATGCACGCGCCGGTACCCGTATGTGCTGTCCGACATCTCGAATACCTTCCGGATGAGCGTCTTCAGTTCCTCGCGGCGTTTCGCCGTCGCGGAATCGGAGCGCGAGCGCCAGTCGTAGTAGCCAGATTTGGACACGCCGAGCCGCTGGCACATGAACTCGACTGTGTAGGCGTACTCCTCGGTGTCGAGTCGCATCGTTTCGATGAACTCGAACTTGCTGGCTACCGGGGATCCCTCGCGAAGTACGCTGCGGCTTTTTTCAGGAACGCGTTCTCCATCTCAAGCTCACGGACGCGCCGTTCCGCTTCCTTCAGACGGGCCCGTTCGTCAAGCGCCAATGGTGCATCGGCCGTCGGCTCGTTGCGCCGCTTATGCTTCTTCACCCAGCCGCGGAGCGTCTCCGGGTTGATTCCGAGTTCACGCCCTACCTCGGTGACGGTCTTGCTCGACTGCAACGCGATCTGGACGGCTTCTTCCCGGAACTCCGGGGTGTACTTGCTGGGTGGCGCCACTTCTTCTTCCTCGTTTCCTGTTCAGGACAACCCTATTGGATGCCTGTCCGGAAACTTCGGGGCTCCTCACACCCAGTGCGTCCTCAAGATCTTCGCGATCCGCTCGGGAGATGCCTGGCGGCTGGTCAGGTCGGTGATCACGTAGACCGTCTCCCGGCTCTGCTTGCCGGTCTTGGTGTCGGTGCGGTGCCGTACGACCTTGGCGATCTGAACGGCGTGAGGGAAGTCGACTCCGAGGCCGGTGACGGTCAGGGCCGTGAGGACCCGCGTCTCCTTGTGGCCGTGGCTGGTGGTGCGGTCGTGGAACTTCGCCGTTGCCCGGTCCCAGGGCAGGGTCCGCAGTTGTCCGTGTAGGTTCTTCTGGTTCCGCTTCACGGTGAAGACGTAAATGATGTCCCGTAAGCCCTGGTCAGGCATGTGATGATCTTGGTGTGAGTGCTGTGGTCACGGCGTCTGAGCCGAGGTGGATAGGCCTGTTCTCCGGGCTGAGCGAGCGGCAGTTCCGCAAGCTCGTAGGTGTGGTGCGGCGTCGTGGCGGTGGGGCGCCGACCGGTGGCCGGCCATGGTCCCTGCCGCTGTGAGGCTCTCGGGGGCGTGTGCGGGTATTCGTGAGCCGGTTGTGTGTTCCAGTGCGCCCTGTTCGCTGGACTGGCTGGTTTGTGCTGCTGGCAGGACACTCCGAGCACCGCAGCGCTCTCTGGCTTCCCTGGGTGCTGCGGCACCGTGGACCGGAAGGGGAACTCGCCATGCGAAACGTACGCTCCCGCCTCACCACCACAGGCCCAAGGACCGGCAAGGCCGCTGCAGCCACCGCCCTGGCCCTGGGCCTCCTCACCGCCCTCACCACACCCGCCCACGCGCAAGGCCCCGTCCACGGATGCCCTTCAGGCGACGGCTGCGTCTACAAGACTCAGGCCGACTACAACAACAACTCCCCCAGCGCGAAGCTGAGCCTGAAGGTAACCGCCACCTACCTCGGCTTCCCCATCACGATCATCGACGTCGACGTCAACAACTCTGACGCCCCTGCCTACACCTCTGAAGGAAAATTCGTCCTCAGGATCCCCGGTGTGCTCTGTGTGTACGTCCCCGATGACAAGGACGTACAGGCACCCGACACCATCGAGAACCCCGCAGACGGAGCCATGGTCAACGCCATGGCAGTCGGCGCAACCAAAGCAGACGTGGAGGCGATTGCCGTCGTAGCCCTCAGCAACTGCGGCTCCTGAAAACGGCGCGTGAAGGGCCACAGGCCCTACGTGACCCCCAGGAAAGCGGCATGCAGTCAGGTCAGTGCCTGTCGGTGAGGCCTGCATGGCAACTCTCGCGGAGGGGGCGCCAGGGGCCTGGCCGGAAGGCTCGCCAGGGTCGTTCTCAACGACATCCGGGGTCGTTGAGACCCCTTCCCGGCATAGCCATCATTCCGGTCACCCTGACCGTTCCTTGAAGCGTCCACACGGACGGCAGCGCGAACGGCCTTCTTCTGTAGTCCCTGTGCGGTGCGTCGGGTCACGTACTCGCGGGTGCGTCGGTCGTGTTGCATGCGGACGACCGCGATGCGGTAGAGGGCCGCGTTGGCGGACCGGTTGCCTCCCCGGTTGAGCCGGTGCCGGTCCCGGCGGCCGGAAGAAGCGGGCAGAGGCGCGGCGCCGCACAGGTGGGCGAAGGCTGCCTCGGAGCGCAAGCGCTCGGGGTTGTCACCGACAGCTGCCAGAAGGCGGGCTGCGGTCTCGGGGCCGACGCCGTTGACGGCCAGGAGTGCCGGCGCGGTCTGAGCTGCCAGTGCTTTCAACTCCACGTCGTAGTCGCTGATTTCGCGCGCCAGGTCCTGGTAGCGGCGGGCAAGTCGGCGCAGGGTGAACTTGGCCGCGGCGGTGGGATCGGCCAGGTCCGGTGTCGGTCGGAGTCTGGCGCACGTGCTGATCAGCTCTGCCGGTGCCAGACCGCGCAGTTGGCCGTGCAGGGTGTCGGGTGCGGTGACCAGGAGGCTGCGGATCTGGTTGATGGCCTGGGTGCGGGCCTTCATGGCCGAGGTACGGGCGTTGTGCAGGACACGTAGTCCCTCGGCGGCACCGGCGTGGGTCTTGGGGATGATGCCCGCGCGTCCGGAGGCGACCGCCTCGGCGGCGGCGTAGGCGTCGACGGGATCGGACTTGCCCAGCTGGCGGCGCATGCGCCGGTCAGGCCGGTAGATGTCGAACACTTGCAGGCCGGCGGCAGCCAGGGCGCGTGCAAGCTGGGTGCCGTAGGATCCGGTGCCCTCGACGCCGACGGCGAGCACGGCCCCGAAGGAGTGCAGCCAAGGCCAGCAGGGCGCGGTAGCCGTCGCTCGTGGTGGGGAACTGCGCGTCGCCCAGGTGCCGTCCGATGGGGTCGACGACGGCGGCGTGGTGGGTGTCGGCGTGGGTGTCCACGCCGCCGAAGACGTCCGGGCGCTGATCGGTCATGATGGGGGTGCTGTCCTTCCGGGTTGCTTCGATGGGCAGCACACGCCGGCCGGGCGGCGGACAAAGCAGTGACGGGGGCTTCTCGCCCAAGCTCCTATCAGGTCACGAGCGCCCGGTCAGCTGTGTGCACCGTGGCCCTCCGCAGCGAGTCGACAGTTCTCCGACATGACAGCCATGGGGTGTCAGCTTCGATGTGGGTCAGACCCGGCGGAGGACCACGGCACCATCATCACTGCTTCGATGTGCCGTCAGTCTGCCACCGTCTGTCTGGTGAAGTCACCCACGCGTCAACACCGCGTGATTTCCGGGCTGGAGGGGCGGCTGCGGACACTGCCGGACCCGCGCCGACGTCGGGGGCGTCGTCACTCTCTGGTGTCGGTACTGCTGATCACGGCCTGTGCGGTCCTGGCCGGTGCCTGCTCCTATGCCGCGGTCGGGCAGTGGGCCCGCCACGCCCCGCAGGATGCCCTGGCCCGCCTCGGTGTCCGGGCCGCCGGCCCCCTGGCCGTGCGGCAGGCGCCGAGCACATCGACGATCCGCAGGGTCGTGCTCGCGGTGTGCCCCGGGGCCTGGCCGACCTGCTCGGATGTGCCCCGGACAGGGCAGGACGGGTGGCCGTGGACGGCAAGGCCGCCCGCGGTTCACGCACCGATGCCGGCCCGGCAGCCCACCCGCTCGCTGCTGTCACCGGTGACGGGCGGACCGTCACACAGCTCCGAGTACCGGACAAAACGAACGAGATCACCTGCTTCGCGGCACTGCTGGAGCCCTTCGGCCTCACCGGCACCGTCGTGACGGCCGACGCCCTGCACACCCAGCGCACACACACGAAGTTCCTGGTCGGGGAGAAGAAAGCGCACTGCCTGCTGACGGTCAGGCCGAGCCGGCCACGCCTGCACGCCGCACTGCGCGCGCTGTGAGCTTCCCCCGAGATGCGGAGTCAGTTGACAGAGGGTCAGATGGGACTCATGAGAGGACCTTCGACCATGGCTGCCCCGAGAAGATATCCGCTGGAGTTGCGTGAGCGTGCGGTGCGGATGTACCGCACCTCCGACCCGAGGCCGCAGATCAAGAAACTGGCCGTCGACCTCGGCGTGCATCCGGAGGCCCTGCGCGGCTGGATCCGCCAGGCCGAGGCCGATGCCGGCGAGCGCGACGACCGGCTCACCACCGACGAGCGGGCCGAGCTCACGGCCCTGCGCAAGGAGAACGCCCAGCTCAAGCGGGCCAACGACGTGCTGCGGACGGCCTCGGCGTTTTTCGCGGCGCAACTCGACCCGACCCGGCCCAGGTGACGGCGCTCGTTGACGAGCATCCCCGCCTGGGGGTCGAGTGCGTACTCCGGGAGCTCCACATCCCTTCCGCCACTTACTACCGCTGGCGCCGCGCGGAGAAGGAGCCGTGCGAACGGCGCCGCCGGGACGTCGAGCTGACCGAGCAGATCCGCACGATCCACGCCGACTCCGGCGGGATCTACGGCTCGCCGCGGGTGCACGCCGTCCTCAAACGGGAGGGCGTCCGCGTGGGCCGCAAGCGGGTCGAACGGCTGATGCGCGAGGACGGTCTTGCGGGCGTGAGCCCACGCCGCAAGAGCGGCTTCACGCGCCGGGACCCGAAGGCCACCTTGGCCCCGGACCTGGTCAACCGGGACTTCACCGCACCCGCGCCGAACCGGCTGTGGGTCACCGACCTCACAATGGTTCCGACCGGCGAGGGGCCGCTGTGGCTCTCGGCGATCCGCGACGCGTTCTCCCGCCGGGTGGTCGCCTGGGAGACCTCCGCCCGCGCCGATGCGGACCTGGTGCTGACCACCCTCGAGTACGCCCTCTCGTCCCGCGAGGTCGAGCCGGGCAAGCTCATTCACCACGCCGATCACGGCTGTCAATACACGTCCATCAAGCTCACGACCCGGTTGGTGCGGGCGGGAATTGAGGCGTCCATGGGGTCCGTGGGGGACTCGTACGATAACGCCCTCGCGGAAAATCTGTGGATGCTGATCAAGACCGAGGGCCTGCGCGGCCGCACCTTCGCCACACGTGCCGAGGCGAACCTCGCGCTCTTCGAGTACATCGACGGTTTCTATAACCCCCGCCGCATCCAAGAACGGCTCGGCTACCTCAGCCCGATCGAGTTCGAGGAGAAGCACTACACCGACCAGGCGACGGCCGAACCAGCGAACCTGAACACCCATCAACCCGTCCCGACCTGCTGATCAGCAACTCTCACGCAGCGGGGGAACCTCACTGCCCCGGACACAGTGCACGGCCCGCCGTTACAACCGGGACGGGGGGCACGGCCGGCAGGAGACCCGCTCCGTGCGCGTACTGACCGTCACCGGCATGGGCATCGACTTCCCGCACACGGCCCAGGCCGCGAAGATCCTGCGGTACCGCACCGATGCCAAGACCGGAAAGACCACGCGGCAGACCGTCTACGCCATCACGGACCTCACCTCGCACCAGGCCTCCCCGCAGCAGATCGGATACCTGGCCCGGGCACAATGGGTGATCGAGAACCGGCTCCACCACGTCCGCGACACCACCCCCGCCGAGGACGCTTCCAAGATCCGTACAGGACACGGCCCGGAGAACATGGCCACCCTGCGGAACCCTGCCGTCAACACCCTCCGGGACGCCGGACACCACAACATCGCCACCGGCCTCCGCGAGACCTCCTGTCATCCCCTCACCCACCCCCTCGACCTCCTCCACCTAACCCGACCAGCACCAACCCCCAACCGTCAGGACTTTGAATCAGCCCTGCGACGCGTCCGGCGACGCCACTCACCTTCAACGAGTTGGGGTGTTTCCGGGCAGGGCGCGTTACCGGTCAGGGGAAGCACCGATGCACCACCCGGGCCCGGGAACCGTCCCGTTGTGCACAACCCCGCGCGCTTCCCGCCCGCCACAGGGTGAGTCTGCGCATGCCCCTTTACCCGCTCCCGAAAGACACTGCTCACGCCTGGGCCCGTGCCTGCGTGCTCTGCATTGATGAGGAGCACGCTTGACCGGCTTTGGCATCGGCGGGTCTCTCCTCGGCCTGGCCCGGAAGGTGCCCGGCGACAGTTCGGCCGCCTGGCCACACCGCGGGCACGGGCGGCCGCGTCGGCTGCTTCAGCCTACCTATGGGCACAACACTGCTGAGATGGGTTTTTGGAGGGCCCGGAGAGGGCGGCAACCAGCATGATCTCGAACGATGGTGTGGTTTTGCGCCTGCAAGCCCTGGTCGAGGTCGTCGGGACCGACGGGGGCATGATCAGTCCTGCGGTGTACGACACCGCCCGTTCCGTAACGTTGCTGCCTCACAACAGCGAAACCCGCGACCGGATGCTGGGCTGGATCGTGGCCCAGCAGCAGGCCGACGGTGGCTGGGGCGACTCACGAGTTCCCTGGGCGCGGGATCTGCCGACCGTGGCAGCTCTGCTCGCCCTGCACCGGCACCGTGCGTATCTCGAACAGGTACGTAGTGCGCTGTCGTTTCTCCACGCGCATGCTTCCCGATGGTGGAGCGATCCGCTGCCGCTGGACCTGCCTGTTGGCCTTGAGCTCACACTCCCCGCGCTGTTCGACGAATCCGCCAGCCACGGCCTCGATCTTCCATCGGCCCCATACGGGCCACTGCGCGCGTTGAGTGAGCAGCGTCGGCGCACCATCGGGGCCCTGGCACCGCACTCGCCCGGAACCCCGGCCGTGCATTCCTGGGAGGCCTGGGCCGACCAGAGCGCCATAGAACTTGTCGACGACAGCGGCGGGGTCGGCCACAGCCCCGCAGCGACCGTGACTTGGCTGCATCGCATCGGCGCCCTCGGCTCTGGCGCTGAACAAGGTCGCCGTTACTTGGTCAAAGCACAGGCCGCCACCCGCACCGACTGCTCGCTGCCCACTGTATGGCCCATCGGCAACTTCGAACGCGTCTGGATCCTGCATGCCCTCACGCTTGCCGGTCTGCTCACCCACCCCAACTTGCGCACCACCTGCACCGAGCAACTGACCCGCATCGAACGATCCCTCACACCCAACGGCATAGGGATGAGTGATGCCTTCATGGTGGATGGAGACATTACTGCCACTGCGGTCGCCACACTCCGGCTCGCGGGACGGCCCATCGACACCACTTTGATCGAGCAATTCCGTAAAGAGGACCACTTCGGCACAAGCTCACGTCAGCCGCCGCAGCCATCCTCGCTCTCATGCTCCATACGCAAAAAGGAACCAGGCTACTTGGAGAAGAAGGACCATTGGATACTTCCGCTATCAGTATTCCACCCGTCTATTGCCCGATCGCGTCGGCAATTCACCCTAATTCCGGGACCATCCAGGCCCGGTCCATCGAATGGATCACCGGTCTCGATTACTTCAGCCATCCGACCCGTCTTCCAAGGATCATCGGATCCCGGGCCGGACAACTCTCCGCCCGCCTCGCACCCGACGGATTCGACGACCATGTGCAGACCACTGCCGACGTCTTCACCTGGCAGTTCGCCTTCGACGACGACCGCTGCGACAACAGCGAACTCGGCCACGACTCCGACGGCTACCTCTGCCTGCTCGCTGAGCTTCTGGCCGTTACCAACACGCTCGACGCCGAACCACCCAGCGACGACCCGTACATCATCCTCCTGCATGGCCTATGGCGCCGCATCCGTGACCAGACCCCGCCGGGCCTGGCCCACCGCATCATGGATGCCAACCGCGAGTGGCTCGTCAGCATGGCCATTCAGGCCAGCAGTGCCGCCCGCGGCAACCGAAGTCTCAATCACTATGCCGTTTACCGCCAGTGGTCCGGAGCTCATCTGAGCACTTGCGCCAATCTCGAGAATTCCTATCGGGTCCACGTGCCACCTCAGGAGTTCCATTCCCCACGCGTCCGCGCTGCCACAGCAGCCGTCGGCCTCATTGTCTGCTGGGACAATGACCTGTTCTCCTACCGCAAAGAGATCACAGGCCAACAGGTCGAGAATAACGCCCTGCTGCTCGTGATGGAGGAGCGGGGATGCTCGCTCCAGGAAGCCGTGGATATCGTCGTTGCTCAACGTGACCGCACCGTTTGCCTCTTCCTTAAACTCCGAGAACTCCTCCTGCCCACTGCCAGTCACGAGCTACATGAATACCTCAAGGCCCTCGGCCACTACATCCGAGGCTGCCTCGACTGGTATCTCACTACCCCCCGCTACACGCACATCGGGGGCTCTGACGGCTACGAGCGCTACGATTGCCTCACCCTCCCCGTCGGCTGGGCCGACACCCCTTCAGACTCCACCTTGGAACCGATCGAGGGCCTACCCGCTGTTGCCTGGTGGTGGGACCAGCTCTGATTTCCCGGAGTCTGTTCTTTTTGCAGTCCCATCCAACCGGGTAGTTAGCGGATTTCCCCTGGTGGCAAGGGTGTTGGTGACCACTGCGTGGCGGGGGTCTGTACCGAATGCTTTACAGACCCTCCTCACCCCTGGGCATGCCGATTATTCCGGCAGGGTGAAGGCTCGCCAGTGTATTTTCGCTGCCGCGGCCGGCCGACTCGGGGTCGAGGCCCCTCGACCGGGTCACGAGGGCGGATAGAACTGGCGGACCCAGCGGCGGTATGAGCCGATGGCCTCGTCGCCCGCGGCGAGGCGGGGGCGGGGCTCGTAGCGTTTGGTGTTCCAGATCTTCAGGTCGTCTTTGAGGGCGTTGACCGCGCCCCACAGGATTCCCCGGGCGACGCTCCGTGCCAGAGGCTGCCGCAGGAGTGGCAGAGCAGACCGTGGCGTCCCGTCGAGGCCGGTGCACGCCGCCGCGACCAGCATGCGCGTGCTCCGGGGACCGGTCGGCGTGTGCATGGCCCAGAGGTGGATCGCGAGGCCGAGCGGGGGCATGGAGGTGTCGGTGCGGAAGCAGCCCACTCCCGCGAGGAGGAACGAGTACTCGCTCGTGATCTTCAGCGTGGGAAACGGCTTCGGCGCCAGCTGCAGGCGAAGCCGGAGGAAGGGTCCCTCGGCCTGCGGCGGTACGAGTTCCCGCGCTGCCACCCCGTGCAGCGTGTTCAAGTGCCGGTAGTCGAGCGAGTTCTCGGAGAGGTCCTGGGCGTGGGTGAGCACATCGGCGGTCCAGACGGCCGTGGGAGGGGGGATCGCTCCGGGCACGCCGGGAATCTCCCACGCGGGCGGAGCGTCGTCGTGGCCGCGCCAGACGAAGACGAAGCCGTCGCGTTCGCAGAGGGTGTGGTGCTCCAGCCGGATCCGCGGTGCCCGGCCGCCGGGGGCGTGGACGCAGGCGCCGTCGGGGGCGTAGGCGAAGCTGTGGAACGGGCACACCAGGTTCCGGCCCTCGACCGTGCCGAGGCCCAAATGGGCCCCGAGGTGCGGACAGTAGGGCCGCACCGCGTAGGGCCTGCCGTCGCGGGTGCGGTAGAGGACGACATCCTCGCCCGCGAACCTGCGGGTCAGGACAGCGCCCGGGGCGAGATCGCGGGAGAGCGCCAGGCAGAACCAGCCGCTGGGGTAAGGCAGCACTGGGCCCCGGCCGTCTCCCACGACACTCGGTCCCGCCTCGTCCCCGTCCTGTCCCTGTCCCGTCCCCATGCCACGCATGCAACCGCAGAGGCGGGCTGGCGAACATCCTTCATGCAGAAAAACACTCGTATGAGTGGCATTACGCTGATATCACCCTTGTGGCCCCCGTCGGGGCCTACTGTTTGGCCTCTTTCTGTTTGGCAGGGGGTGCCGCCGTGACCGAGGAGCCGGCAGAGAGCCGCGATCACGAAACACAGGCGCATGAGGCAGCCCGGGCGCGCGAGGCAGCCGACGTGCACGAGGCAGAGGTCCTCGTCACCGGGGCCGGCTTGTCCGGGGTGGCCGCCGCCATCGCCCTGCGCCGGGCCGGTTTCGACGGCGTCGTCGTGCTGGAGAAATCCGCGCGGCTCGGCGGGACTTGGCGGGACAACACCTACCCCGGGTGCGGCTGCGACGTCCCCTCGGTGCTGTACGAGTACTCCTTCGCCCCCCACTCCTGGAGCCGTTGCTTCGCCGCCCAGCCCGAGATCCTCGCCTATCTCGAGACCACCGCGGCGGCCCACGGAGCCGACAAGGCGATCCGCTACGGCACGGAAGTTCTCGGCGGCCGCTGGGATCCGGACGCGCACCGCTGGACCCTGCGGACCACCAGCGGCACCTGGAAGGCCCGCGCCGTCGTCGTGGCCACCGGCCCCTGGCACCGGCCCCGCTACCCCGACGTCCCCGGCCTCGACGGCTTCCCCGGGCCCGTCTTCCACTCCGCCCGCTGGGACCACTCCACCGATCTGACCGGGCGTCACATCGCCGTCGTCGGCACCGGAGCCTCCACCGTTCAGTTCCTCCCCGAGATCCAGCCCCGGGCCGCTCGCGTCGATGTCTTCCAGAGCACCGCCGACTGGGTACTCCCCAAACCGGACTACACCCTCTCGCCGGGCGCCCACCGATTCCTGAAGCGCCACCCCGCGGCCCACCGTGCGCTCCGCGGCCTGCACCACTGGACACAGGAAGCCGTCGGCGTGCCCCTGCGCCATCCCTGGATGCTGCCACCGCTGGAGGCCGTAACCCGCCGCCACCTGCGCACCTCGGTACCCGACCCCGCCCTGCGCCGGGCACTGACTCCCCGGCACCGCCTCGGAGGCCGCCGCCTGATCGCCTCCGACACTTACTACCCGGCCCTGACCAGGTCCAATGTCCACCTTTACCCGACCCGTGTGACCGAAGTGCAGGGATCCGACGTCATCGGCGCCGACGGCACCCGCACCCGCGCCGACCTCATCGTCCTCGCCACTGGCTTCCACATCGGGGACTTGCCTCTGGCCCACCGCCTCCACGGCGCCGATGGCGCCACGCTGACGCAGACCTGGTCCCAAGGCCGCCGCGCCTACCTGGGCACCAGCGTCAGCGGATACCCCAACCTCTTCCTCCTCCTCGGACCAAACCTGCTCACCGGCCACACCGCGGTGCCCACCGTCCTCGAAGCCCAGCTCCGCTTCATCACCACCGCCCTCACCCACCTGCGCGCCGACGGACACACGGCGATGGACGTACGGGCCGAGGCGGAGGCGACGCATCACACCGCCCTTCACGCCGCGCTGCAGACCACCGTCTACAACACCCGCCGGCTGCTCCAGCTATTACTTCAGCCACCCTGGTGTGAACACGTTCTGCTGGCCCTGGTCCACGCGCAGGCTCGTCAGGCGCCTGCACGCGTTCGACCCCAGCGCCTACAGCTGGTCATCGTCGGCCGCGGGTGTGTCCGGATGATGGGTCTTACAAGATTTTCGTAGCCGTTGATCGATACCCAGACTGCTGACGCAGTGTCGTTGCGGGTGCAGACTGTTGCAGTGTGACGTGGAGTTGACGATGCTGCTGCCGCAGCTGGCCGCGGTGCAGGTCGAAGCAGTGGAGGCCGGCGAGGACGTCATCCGGATCACGGCACGGACGCATGCCGGGGTGTCGGCCGCCTGCCCGGGATGTGGGCAGACGTCGGGCTGGGAACACAGCCGGTATGTGCGGCATGTCGCGGACGAGGCGGTCGGCGGCCGCCCGGTCATGGTCGACCTGTCGGTGCGGCGGATGTACTGCGAGAACCCGGACTGCTCGAAGCAGACGTTCGCCGAGCAGGTCGAGGGCCTGACAGTTCGCTACCAGCGCCGGACTCCGGCTCTGCAGGCGGTGGTTGAGGCGGTCGCCCGTGCGTTGGCGGGCACGGCCGGGGCCTGCCTGCTGCTCCGCCTGCACCACGTGCTCAGCTGGGCTACCGTACTGGCCTGCCTGTTGCATATCCTCCTGCCCGAGCGGCCGGTGCCCCGGGTGCTGGGGATCGACGAGTTCGCCCTGCGCAAGGGCAACGCTACGCGACGATTCTGATCGACGCGGAAAGCGGCCAGCGCATAGAGGTCTTGCCCGACCGGAAGATGGCCACCGTCACCGCCTGGTTACGCGAGCATCCCGGGGTCGAGATCGCGTGCCGGGACGGGGCCGGGGACTTCGCCCAGGCCATCACCGACGCCGACCCCACGATCGCGCAGAGCATGGATCGCTGGCATCTGTGGCACGGTCTCGGCGAGGCAGCCTGGAAGGAAGTCGGGACGCACAGCGCCTGCTGGGCGAAGATCGGTCCGCCGGTGTCCGAGGGCAGACGCGCCGTGACTACCCGTGAACGTTGGCGGCAGGTCCATCAACTCCTGGACGCGGGCGTCGGCCTGCTCGACTGCTCCCGTCGGCTGAATCTCGCCTTGAACACGGTCAAACGCTATGCCCGCCATACCGAGCCCGAGCAGCTGATCCGGGCCCCGGCCTACCGGCCCACCCTGGTCGACCCCTACCGCGAGCACCTGCGCCGCGCCGGTCCGAGAATCCGGCCGTTCCCGTCACCCACCTCCTCAGCGAGATCAGGGAACTCGGCTACACCGGAAGCGCGAACCTGCTGGTCCGCTACATCAACCAGGGCCGCGTCGAGGCCGACCATGCCACCCTTTCGCCACGCAAGGTCACCGGACTCCTCCTGAGCGATCCCGCCCGCCAAGGCGAGGAGCGGAGCGTTCTGCGCGACCAACTCGCGGCTGCCTGCGCGGAGATGACCAGCCTGTCCGACCTGGTGAGCGCGTTCGCCCGGCTACTGCGCCCCGCACAGGACAACACGGAGGTGTTGACCGGCTGGATCGCACGAGCACTGGACGCAGACCTGCCCTTCCTTCACTCTTTCGCCACCGGCCTCGAACGAGACCGCGCCGCCGTCAACGCCGCACTGACCCTGCCCCACTACAACGGACGCACCGAGGGCGTCAACAACAAGATCATTCTGTGGAATCAGAATTGTCAAGCTTGCTGTGCTTTGCCCTGGCAGACAGCGAGGATCGGCAGGAGGGTGGCGTTCGTTGGGACGTCGAGCTGCCGGGGTGTTGGCCCGGCCGGGGTGGGAGCGTCGGCGAGTCTGTCGAGGAGGCGGTCGAGCACGCTCTGGCCGTCGGTGACGGCTGCCTGCTCATCCTCGGTGAGCGGGATCGAGACGGCCATCTTCTGCAAGTTGCCCTTGGCCTCCAGTAGTTGGGCCTTCGTGGAGTCCTTGGGGGTGTAGAAGTCGCAGCGTGCGCAGGCCATGCGGTGCTGGCACTGCTCGAAGAAGGTGTAGGTGCAGTAGCCGTGTCCGAGGTCGTAGTGCTGCCAGGGTTCGCCGGTTCCGACGGCGCCGGTGGTGACCGCGTCGCGGTCGACCAGGACCTCGATGGTGCGGACGTTCCGCTCGAAGTAGCCGGCCTCGGAGTATGCCTTGGAGAGGGTGTTCGGGGTGATCTTTGCGTAGTACTGGGTGGATTGCGGTGATCGGTGTCCGAGCCAGGCTTGCAGCTCGAACAGTGTCATCGGTTCCTTGGCGTTGTAGAGCTGGCTGGCGATGGTGGACCGGGCCCGGTGGCTGGTGATGTTCCCGCGGACGTCGGCGTCCGGGACTCCTGCCTTGCGGCAGAGCATCGGGATGATCGTGTTGTTGATGTAGCTGGTGGAGACGCGGCGGGCCCGGACGGCGAACAGTAGCTCGGCGTGTTCGCCGGTGCGGCGGTCGGTGAACTTCGGCTGGTCCGGGCGGACGGCCTGCCAGGCGTCGATGGCCTGGCCGAGGATCGGGTCGACCGGCTTGGTGAAGGCGGTGCCGGTCTTGTGGGTCGGGACGTCGAGCAGGCAGACCGCGTCACGAGCCAGCACCTGCTGCGAGTCGCCGGCAATGGGTTCTCCGTCGTGCTGCCAGCGGATGCAGCCCAGTCTCAGCCGGGCGATCTCGTTGCTGCGTTGACCGGAGAACAGCCAGGTCAACGTGACCGCGCGGACCAGTTCGAAGGGATAGAAGTGCCCGGACCGGGTCTGCGGAAGATCTGCGGGATCAAGATTGAGGCCGGCCCACAACAGTTTCGCCCAGACCTCGTCGGCGATCACCCGTGGGTCGGGGCCGAGGAGGGCGGTGATGCTGCGGGGGATGGCCAGAGCGCGGAGTGGGTCGAAGCGGCGGGGCAGCCACTCCCATTCCTGGCAGTCACGGAAGAACGTCCGCAGCGCGGTGATCTGTCCGGCCTTGGTGGGCGCCTCCAGCGGCTTGCCGAGCCGGTCCTTGAGGCCGGCCGTGCGCTGGACGTAGTCGCCGACCTTCATCCGGTCCAGTGCGGCGATCCAGGTCGCGCAGGTCTGCCGCGTCCAGTCGGCGGGATTGGCGGCGTCGGGCTGTTCGGCGGTGATCCACCGGCCGACCCGCAGAAGGGTGGAGCGGATGCTGCCGCGGACGCGCGGCGTGAGGGCGGAGGTGTCGTGCCAGCGGTTGGCCCACTGTTCCCAGATCTTGGCGCCGCCGGTGGCCCTCGCCGAGTGACGGCCGGTGCTCTGCAGTGGTGGATCGCAGAATCCGAGCTCGGCGACCGCCCGCTGCAGAGCGTGCAGGGTGTTCAGCCGGGCGCCCTCCAGCAGCCGTTCCCGGCGGACCCTGTCGAACAGCGCGGTGTCCATGTCCTGCAGGTGCGGGCTGCGGTTGAGTAGAAACAGCTGACAGGCGACCGACGGCAGCAGCGTGTCGTCGGCCTGGCCCAGCTGATAGCCCCAGGTGCCAAGGACCGTGCGAATGCGGGCGATCTCGCTGGTGACGCGGTCGCGTCCGAAGAAGCGGCACGGGCCACGACCGCAGTCTGCTCCGGGACCGGCGGCAGACCCCTGGGCTGCATCGACATCGCTTCACTCCCCGCCAACACCACACGACAGGCTCCCGGCCGCAAAAGCGATCATGCCGTCACCAAGACGCCGCCCGCAGACAATTGAGCAACGGAGTCCTGGAGACTGGGACGTGTGAGCCCAGGGAAAGCAGTGCCAGGTGGGGAATAAGTACACAAAGCGGTACACGTCGGAGTGTAGGCGGGACGCGGTCGCACTCGTCGACTCGACGGGCCGGACGGTGACCGAGGTCGCGCGGGAGCTGGGAGTGAGCCCGGAGTCCTTGCGCGGGTGGTACCGGCAGGCGAAGACCGACCGCGGGGAAGGCCGGCACGGGGATCTGACCAGTGCCGAGCGCGAGGAGCTCAGGCGCCTGCGCAAACTGGCCGCCGAGCAGGCGGAGACCATCGAGGTCCTGCGAAAAGTGACGGTCTTCTTCGCGAGGGAAAGCGACCGGTGAGCGAAATCTACGCGTTCATCGAGGCGGAGAAGACCACCCATTCCGTCGCTCTGATGTGCCGGCTGCTGAAGGTGGCCCGCTCCTCTTTCTGTGCCTGGCAGGCCGCCGAGGAGGCCCGCGCGGCACGTGAGGCTGCCGACGACGCCCTCGCGCACGAGATCGCTGCGCTCCACCTCGCATCGAAGGGCACGTACGGCGTCCCGCGCATCCATGCCGGACTGCAGCGTCTGGGCAAACGCGTCAACCGCAAGCGTGTCGCGCGCATCATGCGTGAACGCGGTATCACCGGCCACACCCGCCGCAGGCGGCGGAGCCTGACCCGGCAGGCGAAGAAAGCCGCGCCCGCGCCGGACCTCATCGGACGGGACTTCACCGCTCGCGGGCCCAGCATGAAACTCGTCGGGGACGTCACCTACATCCCCACCGGCGAGGGCTGGCTCTACCTCGCCACCTGGCTCGACCTGGCCACCCGGGAAGTGGTCGGTTACTCGATGGCCGGTCACCGCCGGGCCTCGCTCGTGGCCGGCGCGCTGAACATGGCCGCAGGCCGCGGCCGCCTGGAGCCCGGATGCATCGTGCACTCGGACCGCGGCGCGGAATACACCTCAGATGAACTCCGTCAGGAGATACGCAGGTTGGGCCTGAGACAGAGCATGAGAAGAACAGGGTCCTGTTACGATAACGCCGCCGCGGAGAGCTTCTTCGCCGTGCTGAAGGAAGTGAAGCTCTCCTCCACCAGTTCAAACGCCTCGCAGTCCGCTGGGAACGGCGCCTCGACCTCCACGACGCTCTCGTCTCCCTCACCTGCAGACTCATCTGCTGGCGACGCCTCAACAAGCGCAGACCATGATCCTGTTACGAGCTCATAGGGGCATCATGCTCGTGCGGGACATCGAGGATGGAAGGATACGGAACCAACAGAGCCCCTTGGCGCCGGTATCGAGTGAGATCAACACCCCAACGACA
Source organism: Streptomyces luteireticuli (assembly GCF_041519305.1). Taxonomy (NCBI): domain Bacteria; kingdom Bacillati; phylum Actinomycetota; class Actinomycetes; order Kitasatosporales; family Streptomycetaceae; genus Streptomyces; species Streptomyces luteireticuli. The sequence goes on along the minus strand of NZ_CP167928.1, from coordinate 531,822 downwards.
AGGGGCTCTGCCATGTCACCAGCACACCCGCTGACCAGGCCCTTTCATCCCTACGGGACAGGATGAAAGACGTTCAGTCGGAAGGATTTGCGATTTGACCGACTCTAGACGCCCCGATTCGGCCGGAACGATAATAGCGAATGCTCCGGTGTTCCGTTGCGACGTGAAGGGTGATTCGCTATGGAAACTTCGAGTGAGGTGTACGAGGTTCCCGTGTCGGTAGGGGAGGTGTATGAGGTTCCCGTGCTGGTGGAGGTCGGTGAATACGCCGAGTTGACCCGCGGGTCGATCATCGGATTCCTCTTCGAATCTGCCCACCCGCCGTTCAATCGGTATTTTTTCTGAGTCAGTAAGCGTGTGCCTCTCCGGGGCCTGGGACGTTGAGTCGGATTGCCGATGGCCGGGATCATGGTTCATGAGCCTGTCGGCGCGGGGTCGGGAGGATTGAGGAATTGACCGTCCTTTGCGACCCCAACCTGGCGGGTGCGCCTTTCTGGTCAGGCGCGTTCCGGTGTCCGCCGTCTTGAATTCGGTGCGGTAGCGGTAATTGCCGCTACCGCACCGTTTCCTGTAATCCCAAGCAGGTTTGGCCCCTGGGGGATGGCATGTGGGTCGTGGTCCTGCCGGACAGTGAGGCCGGTGCTGGGGCTGTGCAGATGCTGCGGCCTTATGTGTCGCAAGTTGTTGAACATGCCTCAGGGCGACCGTGGATGTTGGGTGTCTGGCCCGATGAGCTGCTGGCTGTGGGGCAGGCGGGTACGGCGCGTCTTGCCGTCATCGGTCGCCACAGAGTCGACGGGGAGGTGTTGTCGGCTCGTCTGAAGAAGCAGGCACAGGGGATCTCCGGAACGGACGGGCTCGCTGCCGGTGTCGCGGGCTGTTTCCACGTCGTGGGGTCGGCGGGCGGCCGGGTGCATGTACGAGGCAGCGCTTCCGGGACGCGGCGAGTCTGCATTTCGTCGGTTCCCCCCGTTCAGTCTGGGTCGGGTGAGGGCGGGGTCAGACGGGCCGTATGCCGAGGGGTGGTGCGGGAGCGCGTCCTTCCGGCCGTGCCGACAGTGCCCTGGGCGGCGCCAAGGCCCGCAAGGGCCGTCGGCGGGACGGACGCCGGACGGACATGCAGCGGCCCCGAATCCCGGGGCGGGGGCCGGGAGTTCGAGGCCGATGGGGGGTGCCCGCGGGGGGCGGTTGATCGGGGCGATGAGGAGAGGTCATGCCGCCGGACACGGGCCGGGCAGGGGGGTTGGGGGCTTCAGGGCTGAGGAGTCGGCTTGGGCGGGCGGAGCATGAGGAGGGGGTCGCCACGCCGTGGGGTGGGGGTGAAGCCGTGCCGGGTGTACCAGGCCTGCAGGGCTGCTTGGTCGAGTCCGGGGTGTCGGGTGGTGAGGGGGGATGCGACGACTTCGACGGGAGAGTCGGGGAAGTGGGTGAGGACGGCGTTCAGGAGATGGGTGGCGTAGCCGTGGCCTCGGTGCTTTCGGGGGACGGTAATCCGGGCGATCAGGATGGTGTCACCGTCGGTGAGGGCTTCGGCTCGGCCGAGGGTCTCGTCGTGGTCGGTGCGCAGTTCCCAGATGGCTTCGCCGTAGGGGGTGATGGTCCGGGTGAGGGGCATGGCGGGATCCTTCATTCGGGGCGGGCGGGGCGCGGTTCGGGTGTCACCGATCCTGCCGGACGGTCGGCTGGTGGTGCAGTGGGATCCGGGTGTCCGCATGCGCCGTGGACGGGTGGCGCCCGGTTCACGCCGACAGCCGGGTAGAACACCCCGCCGGCTGGCCCGGCCAGGGGGGCTCCGGTCCGCGGGGTGTGCAGGCGGGGTCGGGGTGCGGGGTTGTGAGGCCGGGGCGGGGTTGGCGGGTGGGGGCGGCCCCCGGGCGGGTACAGGGTGTGTTCCGGCCCGGGGGGCTGTGCGAGGGGGCGCGGGCGAGGCGTGGCCTGTGGTCGATGGGTCCTGTCGGGTGCTGCGGCGTGCGCCCGGGGCAGGAACTGTTGCTCACTCGCGCGTGGGTGAGTGCGGCCGCCTGTGCGCGGGCCGCCGCATCCCTGGTTTGACCGGAGAGTTGTGCGTGGGTGTCAGTTGTGCGTGGGTGTCAGGGGCGGGCGTGGGAGGGGTGGCGCAGGACGAACAGGGCCTTGTCCATGGACGTGGTGGCGGGGCGGATCAGGTCGGTGTGCTGGTCGCCGCCCCACACGATCCATCGGTCTCCGTCCAGATGGGGGGTCCACGTCAGGAGGAACGTCCGGCCGTCGGGGACCGTCGCCCGCCACTGACCGCGCTGTGTGGTCGTGAACGTCACTCCGGGGATGTCGGGAAGCTCGGGGACAGGGCCGAACCGACGGGCCTGGAGGTCGAGATATGCGCGCGTGGGGACGACCGCGGCCTCGGCCGTCGCGGGGTGCTCCGCGCCTTGCTCGCCGGGTGTCGGCTTCCAGTACGCGCCGCGCGCGTAGGTGAAGCCTCGCTTGGCCAGGACGGTCCCGGCGAGGTTCAGCACCTCGTCGCGCATGGCGTGTGCGTGGCTGCCGTCCAGCGGAACCGGGTCCCAGAGGTTCGGGCCGTCATCCCCTTCGGTGTTCACCCAGCGCAAGGACGCACGCGAGGTGATCGGGGAGACGTAGACCCGGGCGGCGACGGGACGGTAGCGCTCCTCTCCTTGAGCGAGGGCTTCGGCAGCCGCATCACCCGGTCACTGCGGATCCGGCCGACCAGTTCGACGGGCAGATCTCGCAGGACCCAGGCCAGGCGGGTGACGTCGTAACCCGCGTCCATGACGATCGTGATGTCCGGGTCGCCGGGCGTCCACTGGCCGGCTGCGTTGAGCCGCCCGACCACGGCGCGGAGCTGGGTGGCGGTGATGGCGGTCGCATCGTCTTCGGGCCCGAGCCGGACCACGTCCAAAATCGACGTCCACGAGGTAGCTCCCGGTTCGAGTACGGCGACGAAGGAGTAGGGCCAGCCCGGGATGAACTGGGAGGCGGACTTCGCCCGTCCGTAGACATGACAGAACAGCCGGTCCGCCGAGCACGGCGCGTCCGAGCGCAGCCACGGCGACACGTCGACCGCGAGGACCAGACGCCCGCCGTCGAAGCGCGGCAGGGGCATGTCGGCCAGCAGCGCCCGCAGCCTGTCGACGTCAATCCGGCCGCGGTTGAGGGCTCCGTACAACGCACCGTGACCACGTGGGTGCTCGGGCACCAGCGTCAACTCCACCGGCGAGGTAACCGGCCCGTCGACGCACAGCAGCGCGTCGGCCAGCTCGAACAACTCATCCCGCCGGGCGGTCAGACACTCGTAGAACTCGCCCCGGAAGCGTGACGCTTCCGCGAACGCTTCCCGCCGGACATCGTGCTGCAGCAGACTCGCCGGTGCGGCCTTCGTCTCAGTCACGTGCGCTCCTTGGTCGGAGCACAGGATCAGGCGAAGGCCGCCCCTGTGTCCGGCGAACGCCCAGGTGAGCGGCCTAGTTCGAGGAGTATTTCGACTCATCGATAGCCTTCGTCATCATGATGCGCGCTTGGATCCTGCCGATGCTGCTGGTGCTCTGCGGCTCAACCGTCGCGACTGTGCTGACGTTCGAGGGGAGCCTCGGCACAGCCGCGGCACTCCTGCTGGTGTTCGTGACGCTCGCCGGCGTGAACTCGCCCCTGATCTTCCCGAGGTCGATCAGCGCGCAGGAGGCACAACGCCGCAGCGCGGCCGACGGCCGGCCGGTCGTCTTCTGGCGGCCAGGCTGCAAGTACTGCATCCGACTGCGCATCCGGCTGGGCCGCAACGCCCGCCAGCTGCACTGGGTCAACATCTGGGGAGACCCGGCAGCAGCCGCAGCGGTGAGGGCAGCCAACGACGGCAACGAGACCGTGCCGACCGTCGTCGTAGCGGGCCAGCCACACACCAACCCCGATCCTGAATGGGTGGGCGAACAACTCTCCCCTTCCACGTGATCAGAAACCACGCTCTACCGAAGAGGCACCCGCAGGCCCAAGGACGGGGTTAAAAGACAAGCTGAACCGTTGGCCGGACGGTTGCTTCCGGAAGGGGCCGAAGGCGTGACCGGCGGCGGAGCCGGGAGGAAGTCGTCGGCATCCCGGTGCTGTCCTTCCGGTGCCGGGCCCCGCCCAAGGGCGAACCCTCTGCACCGTCGGACAGGTTCATGGAGGCGGGATGAGCCGGACGACGGTGACCGTGAGGATTCCCGCCGAGACCATGTAGCGCAGGATGACACCGGAGACGGTGGCCTCGCGACGGTCCCTGTCCGAGCCGACCTGGCTTGAGGTCTGCCCGTAGGGGTCTGTCCCGATCGTGGCCTCCACACGGGCCCGGAACGCTGTCGGATCAGGCAGTTTGCCCAGAGCCTCTTCAGCGAGCGGTGCGTAGGCGACGCGATACCTCACGCGGCGGCCGCCGGGACCGCGCTGGCCTGGCGCTCGGCCTGGAGCAGAATATCCACACGGTCCAGCTCGTCGCCGGGAATCAGCTCAAGCGCCCACTTGCGGATGACCGAACCCACCGCACCCGGCCCGGCAGCCGAGAACTCCTCGTCGAACACCCCCCGACGCTCGGAGCCGAGCGCCGCCCGCACATCCTTCGCGGTAAGAGGGACATCGAAGTCCTCCCCACCGAAACGCACCCGGACCGGGCCGCTGATGCGGTACACACGCTGCTCCCCGTCCAGTTCGGCGAACGCCGCTTTCTGGGCAGTGATCCTCCGGACGACAGCTTCCTCGTCCAGGTCGTACGGAAGGCCGGCCATGATGACTCCTCCTCGATGTCGCCTGCGGCCAACGCTACCGGCGGCAGGCCACCACCGTCCGCGCCTGCGCCGAACATCCCGCACCACAGGCATCCGGAGGCGAACAGTACGGTGACACACCCGGCCGGGCGATACCGGGCAGCATGCCGCAGCGGCCGGGCGTAGGGTCAAGATGCCCGCGTGAGGTTCCCCCGCTGCGTGAGAGTTGCTGATCAGCAGGTCGGGACGGGTTGATGGGTGTTCAGGTTCGCTGGTTCGGCCGTCGCCTGGTCGGTGTAGTGCTTCTCCTCGAACTCGATCGGGCTGAGGTAGCCGAGCCGTTCTTGGATGCGGCGGGGGTTATAGAAACCGTCGATGTACTCGAAGAGCGCGAGGTTCGCCTCGGCACGTGTGGCGAAGGTGCGGCCGCGCAGGCCCTCGGTCTTGATCAGCATCCACAGATTTTCCGCGAGGGCGTTATCGTACGAGTCCCCCACGGACCCCATGGACGCCTCAATTCCCGCCCGCACCAACCGGGTCGTGAGCTTGATGGACGTGTATTGACAGCCGTGATCGGCGTGGTGAATGAGCTTGCCCGGCTCGACCTCGCGGGACGAGAGGGCGTACTCGAGGGTGGTCAGCACCAGGTCCGCATCGGCGCGGGCGGAGGTCTCCCAGGCGACCACCCGGCGGGAGAACGCGTCGCGGATCGCCGAGAGCCACAGCGGCCCCTCGCCGGTCGGAACCATTGTGAGGTCGGTGACCCACAGCCGGTTCGGCGCGGGTGCGGTGAAGTCCCGGTTGACCAGGTCCGGGGCCAAGGTGGCCTTCGGGTCCCGGCGCGTGAAGCCGCTCTTGCGGCGTGGGCTCACGCCCGCAAGACCGTCCTCGCGCATCAGCCGTTCGACCCGCTTGCGGCCCACGCGGACGCCCTCCCGTTTGAGGACGGCGTGCACCCGCGGCGAGCCGTAGATCCCGCCGGAGTCGGCGTGGATCGTGCGGATCTGCTCGGTCAGCTCGACGTCCCGGCGGCGCCGTTCGCACGGCTCCTTCTCCGCGCGGCGCCAGCGGTAGTAAGTGGCGGAAGGGATGTGGAGCTCCCGGAGTACGCACTCGACCCCCAGGCGGGGATGCTCGTCAACGAGCGCCGTCACCTGGGCCGGGTCGGGTCGAGTTGCGCCGCGAAAAACGCCGAGGCCGTCCGCAGCACGTCGTTGGCCCGCTTGAGCTGGGCGTTCTCCTTGCGCAGGGCCGTGAGCTCGGCCCGCTCGTCGGTGGTGAGCCGGTCGTCGCGCTCGCCGGCATCGGCCTCGGCCTGGCGGATCCAGCCGCGCAGGGCCTCCGGATGCACGCCGAGGTCGACGGCCAGTTTCTTGATCTGCGGCCTCGGGTCGGAGGTGCGGTACATCCGCACCGCACGCTCACGCAACTCCAGCGGATATCTTCTCGGGGCAGCCATGGTCGAAGGTCCTCTCATGAGTCCCATCTGACCCTCTGTCAACTGACTCCGCATCTCGGGGGAAGCTCAGCGACAGACAGGACTCGCGGACAAGGGCGGCCCCGTTGGCCACAGGCGCCGGCATACGGGGCCGCCACATCGCTACCCCTGCCGTGACGTCATGGGCCTCGTGGTCGGCAGCACCCGCTGTACCGGGCCCAACCTCTGCTGCTGCGCCCCGCTGTTCGCCGGACGTCCCGTAGGCGCCGTTGCTGTCTTGGGGACTGGGGCGGGGGTCGGCCGGATCGAGTTCTGGGGCGGCCTGCTCTCGCCGCTCGCGGCCGCCATGGTGTTGGCACGCCGCGGGGAGCGGGTGCTCGCGGTCGACGGCGCCAGCCAGCCGTCGCTCGCTGCCGGGCCGGGTACCGGCGTGTACCAGCCGGTCCTCCTCGACACTCCCTGGCCTGGGCCGGACCCGCTGGCCACAGAGTCCCGCGACAACTGACGCCCCGGCCGGTTCACGGCCCGGTGGCGGCAGCCTGGGCCAGCTGTGGGTGACCCCGCTGCGCCAGATGGTGCCGGTGGTGGTGATCTGCCGGGCCAGGTGTTCGTACTCGGTGAGCGGACCGGCCAGTTGCCCTCGGCCGTTCTCCTTGGGCCGGTACCGGGGCAGGATGATCCCGGGATGGGCGTCCCGCCAGGTGCGCAGGCCCGGCGTACGCCACTGATGCCCCTCGGCCGGCAGTCACGAGCGTGGCATCGAGCCGGGCGGCAGGCGCACGCCCGCATCGGCGCGGTCGTCGTTGCAGCAGCTCTGTCCTCGGCGGCGCCGCACCATGGGCACCTCGGATTCCCCATGAGAAGCATGCGCTGGGATAATCAGGGGGATGGCCATAGATGAAATCCAGTTCGACCTCCAGCCTCGCGGCGATCTCGGCGTGCTTGAAGTCGTCCCCCGTATCAACGGACTACCGCTCACCGAGCTGATCGACACGTTCGAGACCGGTGCCGGGATGCAGCCTGCAGGCGATGCCTACGGCGGTCTTATCCCCGAGTATTTCCGGTTCGGCCCGATGGAGGACCACTTCCTCGGACAGTCCGCCAGCGCGATGGGGCCGAGGACACCCGTTCTCGGTTGTGCATGCGGCGAGTGGGGATGCTGGCCGCTCATGGCCCGCATCACCACGACAGCCGACCTCGTGACCTGGGACGCCCTGCCGCACGGGTGGTACACGGGCGCTCCCGCATCCGCCGCATACGCCTGGGATATCTTCCGCTTTCTCTGTAGATATGGATGCAACAGCGGCTGAACGGGCATCCCGCGTATGCCGGACATGCCTGTTGTGTGAGGTCGACTTCCGCAGCGAGTGTGAGGAGATCACGATGGCCCGGTACCGCAGGGGAGTCGGTGGTCTGCTGTCCGACCTGACCGATGACTTCGGCGACATGGTCAACAACGAGCCTTTTTCACGTGTACGGCCTGCGGGTGGGGCGGTGGCGTGTGTTGACGGTGGCGTGACGAACGGGGCATCTCGCTGGTTGGCGGGTCACCACAACCAAGCCTGACCTGCGGAGATGCCCCGTGTTCCTCTATCCTGCCGCATGCGATCTCGACGAGGAGCTCCTGGAGCTGGTGACGATGGTGATCGTCGCGCGCAACGGTGACCGCACCTGCAAGCTGCGCCCGTACGACCAGGCCCGGTGCACCCTGGTCTACCTGCGCAAGCACGACACCTTCGAACAACTCGCGGCCGGCTTCGCGATCAGCGTGGCCACGGCCTGGCGCTACGTGAACGACACGATCGGGCAACTCGCCGACCTGGCCCCCACGTTGACGGAAGCGCTCACAAGTCACCATGCCGACGGCTACGTGCTGCTGGACGGCACCGTCGCGGAGACCGACCGGGTCGCCGCCGGAGGACACTTCTCCGGAAAGATCCGCCACGAGGGCGTGAACCTGCAGGTCGTCACCGCAGAAGAGGGGAAGCTTCTGTGGATCTCGCCCGCCCTGCCCGGCGGCACCCACGACGTGAAGGCCGCTCGCGAGCACGGCATCATCGAGGCCTGCGCACAGCTGGACCTCGAGATCCTCGCAGACAAGGGCTACCGAGGTGCCGGCGGCACCGTCATCACCCCGGTCAAACGCCGCCCGAACACCGAACTGCCCGGCAAACACAAGAAGTCGAACAGGGTCCACGCATCACTCCGGGCACCTGTCGAACGGACGATCTCCCGGATCAAGCAGTGGAGGATCTTCCGCCACGCCCGCATCAGCCCGAACAAGCTCACGTCAGCCGCCGCAGCCCTCCTCACCCTCATGATCTACACGTGAAAAAGGCTCCAGGTCAGCGTGGTGATCTCGACGTCGTCGAGAGTTCTCCACGGGCCGCCGGGTTTGATGGCCTCGGTCTTGAACAGGCCGATCGTGGACTCCATAAGCGCGTTGTCGTAGGCGTCGCCGACGGTGCCGACGCTCGGGGCGGCGCCGGCTTCGAGGAGCCGGTCGGTGTAGCGGATGGACACATACTGGCTGCCCGCATCGCTGTGATGTATGAGTCCGTGCAGGTCAGTGGCCCCGTCGCGGTCACGGGACCAGATAGCCATCTCGAGCGCGTCCAGGACAAGATCGGTGCGTTTGTGGCCGGCGGCCCGCCAGCCGACGATCTTCCGGGAGAAGACGTCCAGGACGAAGGCGACGTAGACGAAGCCGGCCCAGGTGGCGACGTAGGTGAAGTCGGTCACCCACAGCTGGTTGGGACGGGAGGCGGTGAAGTCACGGTCGACCAGGTCCGCGGGACGCTCGGCGGAAGGATCGGGAACGGTCGTGCGTGTGGTCCTGCCGCGGACGGCGCCTGCCAGGCCGAGCGAGCGCATGAGGCGTTCGACGGTGCAGCGGGCCACCTCGATGCCCTCGCGGCGCAACTGCCGCCAGACCTTTCGAGCTCCGTAGACACGGTGGTTCTCGTCGAAGACGCGCTGGATCTCCACCGTGAGCTCCTCCTCCCGCAGCCGGCGCCGCGAGGGACTGGCCTCGCGCTTCTTGGCGGCGTAGTACGTGGACGGAGCGAACTGCAGCACCTCGCAGACCGGCTCGACCCCGAGCTCCTCACGCACCTCGTCGACGAACACGGTCATCTCGGCAGTCGCGGGTCGAGCTCCCGCGCGAAGAAAGCCGACGCCGCTTTGAGGATCTCGTTCGCCCGCCTCAGCTCGCGATTCTCACGTTCGAGCTCGGCGATCCGCTGGGCGTCGGCGGTGCTGGTGCCGGACCGCTTGCCGCCGTCGACCTCGGCCTGGCGCACCCAGTTCCGCACCGCCTCGCGATTGATCCCGAGCTGGTCGGCAACCCGCGATATCGACCCCGTCCTCACGCCGGTCTGCTCGCGTATCTCGAACACCATCCGCACGGCCCGCTCACGCAGCTCGTCAGGGTACTTCCTCTTCGCTGGCATAGGTCCCAATCCTCCAGGATTCGAACCCTCTAACGAACACGGGGCGGTTCAGTCCCAGCAAGGGGCGAGGAACCCGTCGACCGGAACGGGCTCGCCGCAGGGCAGCCGGGCGATGCCGAACCCCAACTGCTTGAGGGCGCTGCGGTTTACCGGCCGCAGCAGCGTGCCGTAGCGTGAGACGGTGGGCTGGGAGGCGCCGAAGAGCTCGCCGGCCATCTCCTGCAGCATCGTGCCGCAGCAAGGAAGCAGAGCAGGACTACCGCTTCCACAACGGCAGCACGCGCGGCCGTCCCGTCGTCCGGTCCCGGTCCGGCAGCCGGCGCTCCACCCGGCCGATGAGCAGGGACAGCTGATACGGGCTCAGTCCGGTAGTACGGTGGAAGCGCATCGGTCCCCCCGAGCGTCCGTATTTGCGGTGACACGTCGTACGGTACGCCGAGGGGACCGATCTTGCTTTCCATGATCAACCACTCAAAATCCACAGAGTTTTGAATAACCTTCCTGTCCGGAAACTTCGGGGCACCTCAAACCCTCCGGAGCCGTAAGAAAATTATTTGTTGGCGGTTGTCATGCTCACCTGCGGTGTCAAGAGGCAGAACCCGCAAGTAATTTCCTTACAGCTCCTCCACACTACGAGGGGATGGACAGGATGTGAGACAGAGCCCCTACTTGCAGGTTCCGTTGCCTTGGGGATCCAGGCTGCATGTGGCCTGGAGGGTCGCTCCGAGGTCGGAGGCCCCTCCAGGCAAGCCGTATACCGTAACGTTCTCGATGATTTCGACCTTCTCGCCGTTGGTGACGCTGCCGAGCGAGGTAAGAGGGATGTCGATCTGTTCTGCGCCGCCGTTGCCCTGAGCGGTAGCGGTGCCGACAGACAGATCCACCCCTCCTGCTGCCACCGTGACAGTGGCCAATTCGGTGGATCCTTCCTCGGTTCCGTTCAGGAACAGACTCAGTGAGACCGGGAGATTGTGGTTGATGCCGAGGATGTTTGCCCCGATGGCCGTGTTTGCGTGCGCGGCGGTGGGGCTGAGTAGGATCCCGGTGGTGGCGAGGAGGGTTGTGGCGGCAGCAGCGCCCAGGGCACGTAGTGGGTGGTGGTGACGGTACATCGCGGAACTCCTTCGTTCGATCACTGGTCTGTGAGGGCCGGATAGGGGCCGCCGACGTTCTCGGTGCGTCATTGGCCCGGGGGGCATCACGGGCTGCGGCTGGTCAGTCGCCGCCTGCATTACCATTGCAACACGCTAGGCACAGACTGGCCATCGAGTGGGCGCTTGCACTGCACACCGGGAAGGTTATTCAAAACTCTGTGGATTTTGAGTGGTTGATCATGGAAAGCAAGATCGGTCCCCTCGGCGTACCGTACGACGTGTCACCGCAAATACGGACGCTCGGGGGGACCGATGCGCTTCCACCGTACTACCGGACTGAGCCCGTATCAGCTGTCCCTGCTCATCGGCCGGGTGGAGCGCCGGCTGCCGGACCGGGACCGGACGACGGGACGGCCGCGCGTGCTGCCGTTGTGGAAGCGGTAGTCCTGCTCTGCTTCCTTGCTGCGGCACGATGCTGCAGGAGATGGCCGGCGAGCTCTTCGGCGCCTCCCAGCCCACCGTCTCACGCTACGGCACGCTGCTGCGGCCGGTAAACCGCAGCGCCCTCAAGCAGTTGGGGTTCGGCATCGCCCGGCTGCCCTGCGGCGAGCCCGTTCCGGTCGACGGGTTCCTCGCCCCTTGCTGGGACCGGAAGGACGCCGAACAGCTGTTTTCTGCAAAACACCGGCGCGCGGGGCACAACAGGCAAGTCGTCTCCGACCTCCGTGGCAGGCTGCAGTGCCACCAGTTCTGAATAACCTTCCTGGTCCCGTGCCAGCCACGACCCTGGCGACCGACCACCGTCGCCGACGACACGGCGCCGTCCGCACCCGACCTGATGGCCCGTGACTTCACTGCAGAGGCCCCCGGCCGCAAACTGGTCAGCGATATCACGTATATCCATGCCTGGGCCGGGTTCCTCTATCTCGCAACGGTTATTGACTGCCACACCAAGGCCGTGACCAGCTGGGCGATGACCGACCACATGAAGGCCTCGCCCATATCGGATGCGCTCGACATGGCAGCACGGAACACCAACCTCACCGAGGGCTGCATTTTCCACTCGGACCACGGCAGTCAATACACTTCCCGGGAACTCTGGGGGAAACTCCGCTCGTTGGGGCTCAGGGCATCAGTCGGCCGCACCGGGGTCTGCTGGGTCAATGCCATGGCCGAATCATTCTTCGGCGCCCTGAAGAACGAGTCCACCGTCGGCCCGCCTCCGTCAGACATGTCCTGCACTGGTCCCACTGGCGCCGGAAAAGGCAGTACCAAGCCCGCATCTGCCACTACAAACGACGAGGCCACACACCACCAGAAACTGCCCAACCGTCACAGCAAAGACCGTTGCAGTACTTAGTGGAGGTTTCATCCTGGAATCCCCCGTGGCAGACCGATTCTGAAGAGCGGTCAGTGAGGCACGTGTGGTTTTCGTTCCTGTTGGTGCACCACGGCATCGGACTTGCGGCGCGTTATGCGCTTTGGGTTCCGACATCAGCCTTGGAGTCTGTCTCATTCAAGGATGCCCGGTCTCACCCAGGAATCGGCGAGTGGACCTCCGGGCCCTGGCGGTGGGTTCCCCAACGCGGTACGCCAAGAGTATGGGCGAACGCCGAGCGTATGGCAGCGATCTGTCCGATGACCGATGGGCCCTGGTGGAGCCGGTGTTGAGCGAGTGGCGTGCCAAGCGCCGCCAGGCCGGCATCCCCGGTGGGCGGCCACCGAAGTACGCGCTGCGGGACCTGCTGGATGCGATCTTGTACGTGGACCGCACCGGCATCCCCTGGCGCTACCTGCCCCACGACTTCCCGCCGTGGGAGACCACCTACCACTACTTCGCGTACTGGCGTGACGAGGGAGTCTTCGAGAAGCTGAACGGGCTGCTGCGGCACCGGCTGCGTGAGCAGGCCGGACGGGACGCCGAGCCGAGCGCGGGGATCATCGACGCGCAGAGCGTGAAGACCGCCCACACCGTCCCGTCCGCCACACAGGGCACGGACGCCGCGAAGAAGATCGTCGGCCGCAAGCGCAGCATCCTGACCGACACGCTCGGCCTGCTGCTGTTCGTGCTGGTCACTGCCGCCAGCGTGCAGGACTCCACCGCCGGCACACCCTTGATCAGGCAGGCCTCCCGGGCACACCGGCGGCTGCGGAAGATCTGGGTCGACGGCGGCTACCGCCAGCACCTCGTCGAGAGCGCCGCCCGGCTGGGCATCGACCTGGAAATCGTCCAACGCAAGCCCGGGACCAGGGGATTCGCTCCGATTCCACACCGCTGGCCAGTAGAGCGGACCTTCGGTTGGATCATGATGCACCGCCGTCTGGCCCGCGACTACGAGACGCTGACCGCCAGCTCTGAAGCCATGATCTACCTTGCAATGATCGACACCATGGCCCGCCGGATCACCGGAGAAACCACCCAAACCTGGCGCACCTCAACGCCCGAGGATGAGACACCACGCCCAGGATGAAACCTCCACTTAGAGTGCGATGAAAGCGGATGCCAGGACGGCGGTGTACCAGTACTCGAAATATCGGTAGGTGTGGTGGTCGTAGGCGGGGGTGTGGCGGCGGGGCACGCGCCAGGCGATGGTCCAGCAGAGTGCGGCGGTAGCCGCTTCGGCGAACCAGGCCGACGGGCTGGCGCCAGCGGCCCGGATAAGTAGTACGTGGTCGACGAGGGGGAGGAGGGTGAAGCCGGCGCAGAGCAACTGGCGGGTGAAGGATTCGCTGAAGGCGATGGGGAACGTCATTCGGCGGGTACTGGCGTCTCCGTGCAGGTCGCGAAGGTCCTGAATAGGGGTCAGGAAGAAGATCGGAATGGCGAGGGCTAGCATCCAGCGCCAGGCATCGGCGTTCAGGGGAGCGGTCATCTGCCAGGCGGGGCCGAGCATGGGCAGGACGCCGAAGCCGATGACAGCGTTCTTCACCACCCAGTTCCGGGAGCCGCCGAGGTTGTGCAACAGAGTCATGGCTTGCCAGATCAGGGCCCATTGCCAGACTCCCAGTGCCCATCCGACCAGGGGAAAGGCGATGAAGGTGACGCCTGTCCGCAGGAAGGCGCCTTGCCGGGAGGTGTCTCCTACCACTAGCGGTCGGGAGGGCTTGTTGATCTGGTCCTCATGCATGCCCGCGAGCTGGTTGGTCAGGCAGAAAGTGTAGAGGTAGAGCCAGAAGTAGATCACTGAAGCGGCGGCGGTGACCGCGAAGCGGCCGGGTGGCAGGTGGTAATGGAGTCCCACCGCGATCGTGAATACCACTCCGGGGTAAAATCCTGCCCACAGGTCGTTCCTGATGAACCGCCAGCTGATCCAGGGTTCGCGTCCCAGGTGCCATAGGACCGTGCGGGCAGTGCAGACCAGGCGGCGCGCTGTGTCCGGCGCCGGGGCGGTGACTGCTACGGGGTCTCTTTGCGTACCTGCCATCGGACTGCTCCTGGGTGTTACGCGGGATGCTTCGTCGGGGGATGGGCCAGATGTCGCAAGGCCACGGCGGCTGCCTGCGGAGACACCGCGGTTTCAAGGCTGCGTGGGGCTTGCGGCCCGACGCTCCTCGATCACGAGTTCAACCGCGTCGCGAGCGCCCGCGTCGGTGAACAGGTGTCGCGGGTGGCCGTTCTCGTGTCCGCTGAGGTCGGGCTTACCGGGAAAGCTCGTAACACGTCTTGCTGGTGCGGGTCGGCGTGCGACTTCCACTGTCAAGCGGGTCTTCCTGGCCGTTCAACGAACCCGTCCGGCGACCGACTCGACGCCCTGTATCACCGTGTAGAGAAGACTGGGCGCGCGGCCGGCCTCGTCGTCGGCGCCAACCGGACGCCCGGGGTGCTGAGGATCGTGAACTCGCCTCCGCCGAGCGTGCTTTTGATCGATCGCCCGACTGGGAGGGATCGGTCGGTGAGCGCCCGGCTGGTGGCCGTGCAGGGCCCCGTTAAGGGCGGTGCGGTGGTGCTGTAGTGCTGGTTGGGCATCAGATGCCTCCTTGCATGGATTCCACTACCCTCCAGGTCCGTTGTTGAATGGATTTGGTGGGTTTTTGTGGTGATGGAGTTTCCATAGGGCGTAGGCGGCTGCAGCAGTGAGGAAGCGGCGTCGGTTGCGTGATCTGGACGCAGCGGTTTCGGTGCGTGCGGCCTGTGGGTCTTTGCGCGCTGTGACGCGGAGAGTGAAGTCGTTGTTGGCGAGGCTGTCGAGGAGATCGCGGGTTTTCTGCAGGGCGGCGGGGGCGGTGTTCATGAGTTCCAGGACGGTGCATGCGGCTTGTTCTTCGGAGAGGAGTTCGCGGGCGAGGTGGAAGATGATTTCCTGTATTTCCTCTTTCAGGATGTCGGTGATGACGGTCTCTGGGCACAGGCAGCGGATGGAGCCCTCGATGTTGGCGAATGCTTTTCCGAGGATGGCGATGGTGGGGTTGACACGGATGCCGCGGCGGGTGGAGTACTGTAGGACGGCGGTGAGGCTGACGCCGAAGTTGAGGTCGTCGAGGGACGCGGTGGCCACTTTGGGTACGAAGGCGGCCATGTCGTCGGCGAACTCGGCTGCCTGGGCCCACGGGGTGGGGTGGCCGAGTGATGTCCATGTCCGGGCTACTGCCGCGCCGTTGTTCTGGCCCATCTGGAAGAGCAGCAAGAGAAGGGCGCTGCTGAGGGAGCGGTCGAGGCGGCCGGTCATGCCCCAGTCGATGAGTGTGGCGCCCTGGCCGGGTTCGACGAAGATGTTGCCCGGGTGGGGGTCGGCGTGGAAGAACCGGTCGGTGAAGAAACCCCGGTACATGAACGCCAGCAGCTCATGGCTGATGGCGGTGCGTTCGGCGTCGGAGAAAGACTCGGGTGTGGCGTCCCTGATGGAGCACCCGGGTGCCAGTGTCTGGATGAGCACGTGCTCGGTGGCTGTGATGACTGCGGGGACGGACAGGTGCTCGAAGGGTTTGGCGCATTCACGGGCCCGTTGCATGTTGCGGGCTTCCAGCCGGAAGTCCAGTTCGGGTTCCATGGCGTCGAAAATGGTGCTGAGCACGGCTTCTACGTCAACCATGGCATTCAGCCGGGGGCTGGATCTGGCGAGCAGGCGGGCCAGACGGCGCAGGAGTGTCATGTCCGCGGCGACGATGCGGCGGATACCGGGTCTTTGGACTTTCACGACGGCAGGCTGACCGGTGCGGAGGGTGGCCCGGTAGGTCTGGGCCAGTGAGGCAGCGCCGAGGGGGTGGCCGGTGTCGATGTCGCGGAAGGTTTCACGCCAGTCAGGCCCGAGGCCGTGGGCGAGGACCGGCTCGAAGACGGAGAACGGCTGCGACGCCACCCGGTCGTGGAGCTGTTCCAGTTCGCTGATCACAGTCTGAGGCACGACGTCCGGACGGGTGGAGAGGATCTGGCCGATCTTGACATAGAAGGGTCCCAGGTCCTCCAGGGCCTCGCGCGCGGCCACTGCGCGCTGGCGTTCCGCTTCTTCACGGGTGATCCGGCCGTGGCGTGCGGCCAGATCACGGCGCGCTTCCCCGGCGATGAGCCGGCCGGCCCGCGTGGCAATGTGCCTGCCGCGGCCTTTCACGGTCCACTCCGGCAGGTGTCCTGGCAGATGCTGCAGCAGCCGGTGGCGCTGCTGTGGTGTTGCCCGGGTCGACGTGTGGCGGTGGCCAGGCCAAGGGCTGTGATCAGGACGCCGGCCAGGAGCCGGTGGGTGCAGTCACTGCCGGTGTTGTGGTCATGGGCGGAGAAGCGGCGCCCAGCGCGAAGATCCTGGATCAGCTCGCCGTGTGCCACGGGCCTGCCCAGGCCGGGGTCGTAGACCGTGCCGTCGGCATGACGGCACAGCACACGCACAGTACGGGCCATCGCGGGCGCACGCGGTCAGCGTGTGCGGGTGGGCCGCGCGGGCGCGGCGTCGTCCTCACGGGTGGGGGAGAAGGCGTTGACCGCGCGAGCGAGGATCTTCACTTCCTCCCGCAGCGCCGCGATCTCCTCACGCGCGTACTCCGCGGCCGGTGGCGTGTCCCAGCACCGGCAGCCAGGGCGGCGCCGTCGGCTGCAGGGGTCGTCCCAGCACTGGTCTCCGAAGACATCGTCGACCATGTCACCGAAGTCTTCGGTCAGGTCGGACAGCAGGCCGCCGATACCCCTTCGATACCGTGCCACGATGAACCTCCCCAACTCGGCCCGGCAAGACCGGACCCCGTCAACGGGCGCACAGTTTTTGGATCCATCCGTATGCTGGCCCGGGAAATCCTCTTAAACTCGGGCAGAAAATCCGATAAGATGAGGATACTGCACTTGAAGAACCGGATTTTCCGGCCCGGCGTGACATGCATGCGGTTTCGCGTCATGTGTTCACGCGCTCGGTCTTCATGAACGTAGGCCGTCCCGGACGCACGCGTCCAGGGCGCCTGGTACGGCGCGTGAAGCAATAAAGGCGTTCGGGAAGCACATGCTGGCGCGCGGAACCTGGAACGGACGTATATGTGAACGCGCCGGGAAAATGCGCGCCTAGTGTACCACCTCCGCGTGAATACGGTGTTGCGCGCGGAGGGCGGGCCTTCCGGTGATACGTCTTCCGCGAGGTTGCGCGATTATGCGCCGGTCCCCACGTCTTGGCTTCGTACAGGCGGTACACGCGCCTGGTGCTGACACGGGGCGGTGGTTGACAGTGCCGGTATTCGCTCGATCCGGGACCGGCCCCTCCGCTTAATTGCGGGCCAGCGTTTACCGGTCCCCATCGAACCCGCCCGTCGTTTCTTGAAGGGGTCGGCTGATGAACCCCTCCACCGCTACGGGAACCGTGGCCGTGCCGCCGCTGGTTGCGGCGTGCACCAGCCCGGCAGCCCTGCGCACCATCCCCAAGGCCGCCCTGGCTGAACTCGCCGAGAATATCCGCGACTTCCTCGTGGGCGCGGTGTGTGCAACGGGCGGGCATCTGGGCCCGAACCTCGGGGTGGTGGAGCTGACGATCGCACTCCACCGGGTCTTCGACTCTCCCCGCGACGTACTCTTGTTTGACATCGGGCATCAGGCGTATGTGCACAAGCTGCTCACAGGCCGGGCAGCGGGGTTCGACGCGCTGCGCCAGGAGGGAGGCTTGTCGGGGTATCCCTCCAGGCTGGAGTCGGAACACGATGTGATCGAGAACTCCCACGCCTCCACCGCCCTGTCCTATGCCGACGGCCTGGTCAAAGCACACGCTCTGGCAGAGCGGACGGATCGCGCGGTGGTAGCGGTCATCGGTGACGGCGCCATGACCGGAGGCATGGCATGGGAAGCACTGAACAATATCGCCGCCGCCCCCGGGCGCCCGGTGATCATCGTCCTCAATGACAACGGCCGCTCCTACGCCCCCACCACCGGCGCCCTTGCCGCCCATCTCACCCGCCTGCGCAGTCCTGTCGGCGAACCGGCCCGCAAACACAACATGTTCGCCAGCCTCGGACTCGCCTACGTCGGCCCCGTCGACGGCCATGACATCGGGGCCCTGGAAGAGGCCCTGCGCCGGGCCCGGTCTGTGGGCCGTCCGGCGATCGTCCACGTCGTAACGGTCAAAGGCAAAGGGTACGCGTATGCCGAGGAGGACCAGGCTGACCGCTTCCACGCCGTGGGTGTGACCGATCCGGCAACCGGCCGCCCGGCGCCCGCACTGCGGCACCCCAGGGTCTGTGCTCCGCGCAGCTGGACCAGCCTGTTCGCCGGTGAACTTCTCGCTCTCGCTCGTGAACGCCAGGATGTGGTAGCGGTAACGGCGTCGATGCTACGGCCGACCGGCCTGCATCTCATGGCTGAGGCCTTCCCGAGCCGGGTGTTCGATGTCGGGATTGCCGAACAGCATGCGGTGGCCAGCGCAGCCGGTCTGGCCACCGGTGGCTACCACCCCGTAGTGGCCCTGTATTCCGCATTCCTGTGTCGGGCGCTGGACCAGGCGCTGATGGATGTTGCGCTGCACCGTCTTCCCGTGACGTTCGTCCTGGACCGTGCCGGCGTCACCGGCCCGGACGGGCCCTCTCATCACGGCATGTGGGATGTGAGCGCGCTCGCCATCGTGCCCGGTATGCGCATCTGCGCGCCGCGGGACGCAGCGCGGTTGCGGGAGCTGCTGCGCGAAGCAGCGGACGTCGGCGACGGTCCGACGTGCCTGCGGATCCCCAAGGACACGGCGGGGGAGGAGATCCCGGCGCTAGCGCGGATGGACGGTATGGACATTCTCCACCGCAGCACCGGCCATTTCCTGGACGTCCTGCTCGTCGCCACCGGCCCCACCATCAGGCCAGCTCTAGACGCCGCCCGGGTCCTGGAGACGGAGGAGGGCATCGGCTCCACTGTGGTGGATCCGCGCTGGCTGCTGCCAGTCAACCCCGCCCTTGTCCACCTCGCGGCACGGCACAACCTGGTGATCACGGCCGAGGACAATACCCGCACCGGTGGCTTCGGCAGCCACCTGGCCCTGGCCTGCACCGATGCAGGCATCACCGTCCCCGTCCACCCCCTGGGCCTGCCGTCCGCGTTCCTTCCGCACGCCACCCGCACCTCACTCCTGGCCCAGGCAGGGCTCGATGCCGACGGGATCACCAAAGCTGTCCTGGCCGCCCGCTACCACCTCCACCGCCACACCGTCACCCCCCAGTACCTCGACCAGGCGCGGAGGCCGCAATGAACACCAGCCCCACACCACCCCCGCCGCCTCCCCTCACACCGGTGCGCCGCCGCTCCCGCCGGATTCATGTCGGCGCTGTCCCCGTCGGCGGCGGCACACCCGTGAGCGTGCAGACCATGACCACCACCCATACCGCCGATGTGGATGCCACCCTCCAGCAGATCGCCGAAATCACCGCAGCCGGTTGCGACATCGTCCGCGTCGCCGACTCCACCCATGACGACGCCGAGGCGTTGCCCGCGATTGTGAGGAAATCCTCGATCCCTGTCATCGCGGATATCCACTTCCAGCCCCGCTACGTTTTCGCCGCGATCGATGCAGGCTGCGCCGCCGTGCGGGTCAACCCCGGCAACATCAAGAAATTCGATGGCAGGGTCGGCGAGATCGCCCATGCCGCCGCAGCGGCCGGGGTGCCGATCCGCATCGGCGTCAACGCCGGGTCCCTCGACCCACGTCTGCTCGCCAGACACGGCAGCGCAACCCCGCAAGCCCTCGTCGAGTCCGCGTTGTGGGAGGCATCCCTGTTCGAGGAGCACGGCTTCACCGATTTGAAGATAGCGGTCAAACACCACGACCCCATGACCATGATCGCCGCCAACTGAGCTTCCCCCGAGATGCGGAGTCAGTTGACAGAGGGTCAGATGGGACTCATGAGAGGACCTTCGACCATGGCTGCCCCGAGAAGATATCCGCTGGAGTTGCGTGAGCGTGCGGTGCGGATGTACCGCACCTCCGACCCGAGGCCGCAGATCAAGAAACTGGCCGTCGACCTCGGCGTGCATCCGGAGGCCCTGCGCGGCTGGATCCGCCAGGCCGAGGCCGATGCCGGCGAGCGCGACGACCGGCTCACCACCGACGAGCGGGCCGAGCTCACGGCCCTGCGCAAGGAGAACGCCCAGCTCAAGCGGGCCAACGACGTGCTGCGGACGGCCTCGGCGTTTTTCGCGGCGCAACTCGACCCGACCCGGCCCAGGTGACGGCGCTCGTTGACGAGCATCCCCGCCTGGGGGTCGAGTGCGTACTCCGGGAGCTCCACATCCCTTCCGCCACTTACTACCGCTGGCGCCGCGCGGAGAAGGAGCCGTGCGAACGGCGCCGCCGGGACGTCGAGCTGACCGAGCAGATCCGCACGATCCACGCCGACTCCGGCGGGATCTACGGCTCGCCGCGGGTGCACGCCGTCCTCAAACGGGAGGGCGTCCGCGTGGGCCGCAAGCGGGTCGAACGGCTGATGCGCGAGGACGGTCTTGCGGGCGTGAGCCCACGCCGCAAGAGCGGCTTCACGCGCCGGGACCCGAAGGCCACCTTGGCCCCGGACCTGGTCAACCGGGACTTCACCGCACCCGCGCCGAACCGGCTGTGGGTCACCGACCTCACAATGGTTCCGACCGGCGAGGGGCCGCTGTGGCTCTCGGCGATCCGCGACGCGTTCTCCCGCCGGGTGGTCGCCTGGGAGACCTCCGCCCGCGCCGATGCGGACCTGGTGCTGACCACCCTCGAGTACGCCCTCTCGTCCCGCGAGGTCGAGCCGGGCAAGCTCATTCACCACGCCGATCACGGCTGTCAATACACGTCCATCAAGCTCACGACCCGGTTGGTGCGGGCGGGAATTGAGGCGTCCATGGGGTCCGTGGGGGACTCGTACGATAACGCCCTCGCGGAAAATCTGTGGATGCTGATCAAGACCGAGGGCCTGCGCGGCCGCACCTTCGCCACACGTGCCGAGGCGAACCTCGCGCTCTTCGAGTACATCGACGGTTTCTATAACCCCCGCCGCATCCAAGAACGGCTCGGCTACCTCAGCCCGATCGAGTTCGAGGAGAAGCACTACACCGACCAGGCGACGGCCGAACCAGCGAACCTGAACACCCATCAACCCGTCCCGACCTGCTGATCAGCAACTCTCACGCAGCGGGGGAACCTCAAACCGGCTCCTCGCCGACGCCTGTGACTACCCCCTCCACCTGGGCGTCACCGAAGCCGGTCCCGCCCTCCAGGGCGCCATCAAGTCGGCAGTTGCCTTCGGCGTTCTGCTGGGCGAAGGGATCGGGGACACCATCCGCGTCTCTCTTTCCGCCGACCCGGTGGAACAGGTCAAGGCCGGCATCCACATCCTGGCCTCGCTCGGACTGCGCCCGCGCAGGCTGGAGATCGTCTCCTGCCCCGGCTGCGGACGCCTCCAAGTCGACATCCACCGCCTCGCCGCACAGGTGGAAGCCGCCTTCGACGGCTTTCCGCATGCGCTGCGGATCGCGGTCATGGGGTGTGTGGTCAATGGGCCGGGTGAGTCCCGCGAGGCCGACCTCGGGGTCTCGTGCGGCAACGGCAAAGGGCAGATCTTCTGCAAGGGCAAGGTCATCACCACAGTCCCCGAATCGAAGATCGTCGACACCCTCCTCGACGAAGCGCTCCGCCTCACCAGCACTACCGATGGGGACGTGCTGTGACCACCCAGAACTCTGCCACCAGGCAGGTCACCTGCGCTGCCATCCGTGACCGTATCGACGCTGTGCTCGCGGAGTTCCTCGAGGGCAAGTCCCGCCAGGCGGCTGCCCGCAACCACCCGGCCGAGATTACCGACGTCTTGCACGACTTTCTGTTCGCCGGCGGTAAGCGGCTGCGGCCCGTGCTGTGCGTCCTCGGTTACCACGCAGTCCGCGGTCACCGGACCTCTGCACCGGTGGCACAGGTGGCGGCCTCGCTGGAGTTGTTCCATGCCTTCTGTCTCATCCACGACGACGTCATGGACCACTCCGCCACCCGCCGCGGCCGGCCCACCGTCCACCGCACCCTGGCCGTTCGCCACCACGACCACCCCGCTGCAGCGCAACTGGGCACGAGCGCTGCGATCCTCACCGGCGACCTGGCCCTGGTCTGGTCCGACGAACTCCTGGCCACAGGGCACCTCACCCGGACCCAGCGCGCCGCCATCCGGCCGCTGGTCGACGCCATGCGCACCGAGGTCATGTACGGCCAGTACCTCGACCTGACCGCCACCGGACAACCGACCGCCAACACCGGCACCGCCCTTGAGATCATCCGCTACAAGACCGCGAAATACACCGTTGAGCGTCCCTTGCACATCGGCGCTGCCCTCGCCGGGGCTGACAAGCAATTCTTCGACAGCCTCAGCGCATTTGCGCTGCCGCTCGGCGAGGCGTTCCAGATGCGGGACGACCTGCTGGGCGTTTTTGGCACTCCGGCCGAGACCGGCAAGCCGGCCCTGGACGACCTGCGCGAAGGCAAGCACACCGTCCTGGCGGCCCTGGCACTCATGAACGCCGACATCACGCAGACCCGGCTATTGCGCGCCGGATACGGCAACCCGCACCTCACGGAGGACAACGCCGCCACGCTGCGCGCAGTCCTCAAAGCCACCGGCGCGGCCCAGACGGTCGAGGACATGATCCGGGCCCGCTACACACAGGCCCTGACCGCGCTGAGGGACGTAGCGGTCCCCGAACCGGTCGGTGCCCAACTGCGAGCCCTGGCCGAGACGGCCGTGTGGAGGAGATCATGACCGCAGTCGGCATTCCTTCGCCCAGCGCGAAGACCCCCGCCGAAGCCATGGGCTCGTCTCCATACACGATCACGCATCAGGCGCGGTTGCGTACAGCGCGTGCCGAGTACTTCCGGATGCTCGGCGTCGGCACCCCGAGCTTGCGCCTGCATGACTTGCTTAGCCCATCCGGCGTCCGCGTGAGCGACCTGTGCCGCTCGTACCGGCCCAGTTCGTACCAGGCGCAACTGGACACGGTGATGCAGGAGTTCGCCTGGCGGCACGGTATCTGGGTGGAGGGGAGCAGTGACGCGTACACGCATCTCGTCGCTTTCGTCTACCCCGACGCCGCCCCCGAGCGGCTCATGACGCTCGGCAAGATCTATCTTGTCGACTTCTACCTGAATGACACCATCGGGCGGGACAAGTTCGCCCACCTGGCACCCCGCGAGCGCCGCGACGCCGTACGGGTCGTGGAACGCATAGTCCGTGCCTGCGAGAGTTCCTCCCGCGAGGAGGCCACCGGGCTGGACCGCGCCCACGGTCAGGCCCTCGCTGAGATCCGCGCGAGCGCCGACCCGTCCTGGTGGAAGGGCTTTGTGCCGTTGTGGCGGGCTCATCTGGCCGAGACACACCAAGACCGGAACGCGGCAGCCACCGGACGGGTCCCGACGGTGGAACGGTACATCGAGGAGCGCATCGTCTACTCCGGCATGGCCCACGCCGTCGCTCTCGTGGAATACGGCATGCGCATCAGCCTTGACCGGGCCGCCCTGTCACGTCTCGCCCCTGGGGCCGAGGGGATGGTCGACCGCCTTGGCTGGCTCTGCTGCGTGGTCGCCGCCCTGTCCAACGACCTGTTTTCCCTGGAGAAGGAGTTCGTTGACCACGAGGCCGACACCAACCTGGTGCCGGTCCTGCTCCTGTGCGAACCCCGGATGACCTTCGACGACGCCGTCCGAAGGGCGGGGGCCATCGTATCGGGCTACCTGACCGAGTTCCTGGACACTGTGGACCGCATCGGGCGGACCGAGGAGGAGCTGCGGCCAGCTGCTCCTCAGTTGGCCGCGACCCTGGCCGTCTACGCCCGTGCGGTGAGCCACTATGTCCAGGCGTGCTGGTCCTGGCAGACCTACACGACCCGGTACCGCAGGAACCGGTCAATCTTCTGGGAGCTCTGCACTCCGCAGGGGAGGTTCGATGAACGAACGTGAGATCAGGACATCCGGCCGAGCAGGGCTGGCCCCGCCCCCCTTGAGCCCACTCTCTCTGACTCTGACGCGGCGGGCGCTTCCGGAACTGTTCCCGGTGCTGCACGACCCGCCCGAGGGTATCGCGGAATGGTTCTCCGCCAACAGCCGGGAACACGTAGCCGGGGCCTTCCTGTCGAACATCAGTATGACCTTTGTGGTCTGGGTGATCGTAGGGCTGACCGAATTGCTGGACACACCGCGGACCGGATTGCCGCGCAAGGCGGTCGTGCCGTCCTCAGCCATGATCGGTGCGGCTTTCCTGGCCGCCAACGCCCTGGTGTCGAGCCCCGCGATCGCACATATCCAGGAACTGGTTCCTCGCCCCAGGCCCTGTCCGCCGCATGACCGAGACAGCGATCTTCATATGGCTCAGCGTCCAGCCGATGATGGCCTTCATGCTGGTCGCCGCCTGCGCCGCGATCCTCCGCAGCAGGAAGCTCCCCTTGTGGCCCCTCTGGCACGCCCGGCTCGTCGAGGTCAGCGGCCCCCTGGCCACGCGCAAAGCGACCGACCCTCGATTTCCGCCGCGACAGTGACCTCAAACGCCGACGTTGAACCGCTCGGCGAACCGAAGACAGTGCGCTGTGAGCTGGCTGCGGCAACAGGCACAGATCGTCCATCTACAGGCCCAGCTCGGGCAGAACCCGAAGAACTCCTCGAAACCGGCCACGCTCGGACAGCCTTGTGCAGCCATCGCCGAACTCGCCGAGGGTTTGCCCGGCACCGGAACCGGGACGGCTGCCACACCACATCCGGTACGGAAGGAACGGCGATGCCGAAGAAACCGCCCCACACCACATCGCTCCGGCAGACAGCGCAGTCTGTCCCGGCAACTGGGATCCTCCACATGCCGGGAGGCTTTCCGATTCTCGGGCATGCGGGGCAACTGCGCACCCATCCACTGGAATTCGTCCGGTCACTGAGGGAATACGGCGATATCGTCGCGTTCCGGCTCGGGCCAAGGACCGCATACGCGGTCAACCACCCGGACCTCATCCGGCAAATGCTGGTCACCGATGCGAAGAGCTTCACGAAAGGACGGATGTTTGACAAGGGGCGGCTGGTGGCCAGGAACGGCTTGTTCACCTCGGAAGGCGACTTCCACCTTCACCAGCGCCGGACTATCCAGCCCCTGCTCGGCCGGGCGCACATCCGGCAGTACACAGCCACGATGTGCCAGATCACGCAAGCCCACGTGGGCACGTGGCGCGATGGCCACGAAATCCGCATGGACCGGGAACTATTCGATCTGGCCCTGGCCACGGCCACCCGGGTGCTGTTTTCCACCCAGCTCGGCAAGGGCCGCTCCGAGACGGTGCGCCGCTGCCTTCCTATCCTTCTGGAGGGACTCGGCAAGCGCGCCGTGGCACCGATCGACTTCTTGGACAAACTGCCCACGGTCATGAACTACCGCTTTAGCAAGGCGCTTTCCCTGATGCACAGCGTGATCGAAGAGATCATCGCCGAATACCGGGTCCGTGACACCGGTACCGCAGACCTGCTGGCAGCGCTGCTGGCGGCACGCGATGAGGACACCGGGGAAGGCATGAGCGATGAGCAGGTGTACGACGAAGTCATCACCATGCTCATCGCCGGAACCGAGACCACCGCAGGGGCACTGAGCTGGGCCTGCAACCTGCTGAGCCGGCATCCTCACATCCAGGCCCGTCTCCAGGACGAACTGGACGAGTGCCTGGGTGACCGGGATGTCGCCTTCGAGGACTTGGGGAAGCTGCATTTCCTGCAGCAGGTGATAGCCGAAACCCTCCGCCTTCACCCGTCGACGTGGATGCTCACGCGCAGCCCCGTCACCGACATCGAACTGGGAGGACACGTCCTGCCTGCCGGTTCGACCATCCTGTTCTCGATCTACGCCCTGCAACGAGACCCGTCGCTGTTCCCGGACCCGGACTCGTTCGACCCGGACCGCTGGGCGCCTGATCGTGCCGAGCAGCTCAACCGGGACGCCTATATCCCCTTCGGAGCAGGCGTGCGCGGGTGCGCGGGCGAACAGTTCGCCCGCACGGAAATGGGCGTCATTCTCAGCGTCATGCTGCGCCAGTACACACTGAGTCCGGCATCCGGGCCGCCCGCGCGACCGATCGTCCGGCTCATCGCCATGCCAAGTGCCATGCCGCTGATCGTCCACCGGCGCCCGCACGGGCGCGGTGTCCGCGAGGTCTGGTGAATACCATCAATGCCGCCGTCTCCCGGGGCATCGCCTACCTCGTCCGGCAGCACCGTGGGCTCTACCCGGACGCGGCACACGTCATGGGCGCCTACTCAACAGCGACGTTCGTGGAGCTGTATGACGCGCACTTCGGTCTGTCCGCTGCCCAGATGCAGACGTTCTCGCGGCTGCGGTGCGAAGGTAAAACCTTCCACATCGCTCTGATCACTGACGCCCTCCAGGACGCCGTCGAAGCCGGCCATGAGGAGTGCCGGCACCTGGTCGCGGAGAACGCCGCATATCTCCGCAAGAGCAAGGACGGGAGGTCCTGGCGATATTTCCCCGGCTTCGAGCCGCTCCCTTACGACGGCGACAGCCTCGGCCAGATAGCCCAGACACTCGCCCGGGCCGGGCAAGCCTTCCCGGACGATTTCCACGACGCCTTCGCCCTGGCCGCAGCCAACGCCTGGGGCGACGGGTCAGTGAGCACCTTCTTCTGCGAGGACCCGGACCAGCGGCGACGCACCGCGCTGAACAAGATCTGGGGACGCGGCCGAGACGACACCGGGCACGACGCGGAGGTGGTGGCCAACCTCATGTACGGGGCCCTGCTCTACGAGCGGCGCGTCGGCCCCTGTGCCCTGGGCCCCCTGGTGGACCCGGCGGTTACCTGGCTGCTTGACCAGCAGCACCCGATGGGGTTCTGGCGCGCCTCCTGGTACGTCGGCGTATATTACAGCACCTACACTGCTGTACGGCTGCTGCACGCGCTCGGCGGACACGACCAGGCCACGGACCAGGCCGCACGCTTCCTCACACAGGCCCGGGCCTGCGATCCGCTCAACCGGTCCCTGACCGCACTCGCGCTCACACACTGCGGGCATCCCTCCGCTCACCAGGAGCTCGCCCTGATAGCCGACAGCCAGTTCCCCGACGGATCATGGGAGGCGATCCCGTTGCTGGACAACCACGCCCGCGTCTGGGGAAGCCGCGCCGTCACCACCGCCTTCTGCCTCAAAGCGCTCCTGGCGGCACCATGAAACCCCAGCCCCGAGCTTCCATACCGCTGGGATCCTACGTGCTGCCCGGCGGCACCACCGATCCCAGGCACGCCATCAGCCAGGCCCACGCCGCCGAAGGCATCGGCCTGCGCACGCTGTGGATCTCAGAACGCCTCGGATGCCGCGACCTGGGCGTGGTAGCCGGCGCTCTCGGCCAGGCAACCAGCCGTGTGAACATCGGCTCGGCGATCACCCCTTTCCACATCCGCCACCCCGCCGTCCTCGCCTCCCTGGCCAGCACCATGCAAACCCTGACCAAGGGACGATTCCTCCTCGGGCTCGGGCGCGGGGGACCATGGCTCGCCGGACTCGGCGTCACTCCCATCACCCCTGCCCAGGCGGTCATCGACATCGCAGCCATCCTGCGCCGCCTGTGGGCCGGCGACACCGTGACCTACCACGGACCCGCCGGACACTACCCCCGCCTCCACCTCGCAGGCCCCTCACAGGCCACGCCCGTCCCCCTGCTCATGGCAGCCCTCGGACCACGATCACTCGAGCTGGCCGGGCAGCACTTCGACGGAGTGATCCTGCCCGCCTTCCTCACCCCCCAGGCCGTGACACAGACGACCACCACGGTCCGCAACGCCGCCTCAGTAACCGGCCGGAACCCTGCAGCCCTGCGCATCTACGCCACAGTCATCACCATCGCCGACCCCACACCCCAGGACCGTGACATCCTCGCGGGCCGCGCCATCAGCTACCTCCAACCAGCCCCGCATGGCGAGCGCATCGCACGCCTCAACGGCTGGGACACCGCCCCCCTGGCACGAATCCGCGCCCACCCCCTGCTGGCAGACCTCGGCCAGGCTTTGGCCGACGAGAAGTACCACCCCCTCCAACTCGCCGAACCCGGCCACCTCCTCCCGGACAACTGGCTCACCGCATCCACCGCAACTGGGCCTCCCGCCGCCTGCGCCAGACGGCTGGCCGAGTACCTCGACGCTGGCGCCGATGAACTCATCCTGCACGGCACCCCGCCCGACCGCCTCGAATCCATCACCACCACCTACCGCCACGCCACTAGCCCAAGCCCCCCACCAGCCAACGCTGCAGACCACCTCTGCCCACCGCAGTAAGCCACAGCACCCCGAGCCGAGGAGCGAGCAACGATGCCCCACTCATCACCAGCCGAGACCACGCATAGCGCCACCCACCCCCACAGCCCCCCGGCCCCCGGCACCAACCGCAGGATGCTGTGCGTCTTCCCCCACTACGCCCCCTCCTTCGGCACTTTTCACCACTCCTTCAAACTGGTCGGCGCCCGCGCCTTCTACCCGCCCCAGGGCATCCTCGTCATCGCCGCCTTCTTCGCCGCCCGCGGCTGGGCCGTCCGCATCGTCGACGAGAACCTGCGCCATCTCACCGAGACGGACCTGGCCTGGGCCCAAGTGGTCATGGTGTCCGGCATGCATGTCCAGCGAGACAAGATCCTGGACATCACCTCCCGCGCCCATCGCCACAACCTGACAGCCGTGCTCGGCGGCCCCTCGGTATCCGCAGCCCCGCACTGGTATCCCCAACCGGACATGCTGCACATCGGCGAGCTCGGCGACGCCACCGTGCAACTGGCCGAACGCCTGGAGCACGACCTGCACCGCCCCACCACTCAGGAGACCTACCCCACCAAGAAACGCACCGCCCTGGAGGACTTCCCCACCCCCGCCTACCACCTCGCCGACACCAGCGCATATCTGGCCGGCACCGTGCAAGCCTCCTCAGGCTGCCCATTCAAGTGCGAATTCTGCGACATTCCCGAACTCTACGGCCGAAAGCCCCGAATCAAGACACCCCAGCAGATCACCACCGAGCTCGACACGATGCTGGCCCACGGGATCCGCGACGCGGTCTATTTCGTCGACGACAACTTCATCGCCAACCCACACGCCGCCAAACGCCTGCTGGAACACCTGGTGACCTGGCAGCGGCAGCACCGCTACCCCGTGGACTTCACCTGCGAGGCCACTCTCAACATCACCCAGCACCCCGACCTGCTGGCCCTGATGCGCCAGGCCCGCTTCACCCAGCTGTATGTCGGCATCGAAACCCCCGAAGAAGACGCACTGATCGTCATGGACAAGCGGCAGAACCTGCGCTCACCCATCCTGCAGGCCATCGCCACCATCAACTCCTACGGCATCGAAGTCGCCTCCGGCGCTATCCTCGGCCTGGACACCGACACCCCCGACACCTACGACCGCTTCTGCCACTTCATCGACGCCAGCAACATCCCCTTCCTGACCATCAACCTGCTGCAGGCCTTGCCCCACACCCCGCTGTGGCGACGCCTGGAAGCCGAGGGCCGCATCCTGGCCGCCCCCGGGCCCGGCGACTCCAACGTGGACTTCCTACTGCCCCGCGACACCGTCGTCAACGGCTGGCGGCACGTCATCGCCCACGCCTACCAGCCCGACCGCATGTTTGCCCGCTACCTGCACCAGATACACAACACCCACCCACACCGGCTGCGAGTACCACTGTCCTCACCCCGCTACCGCCCTGCAGCCTTGTCCCGCGGCGCCCGCATCACCGCCAACGTGCTCTGGCACTGTGGTATCCGCGCCCCCTACCGCACCGCGTTCTGGCGCATGGCCACAACCGCACTCCTGCGCCACCGAAACCCCGAAGGAATGCTGTGGGCAGCCGTCGCCGGCCACCACCTGATCACCTTCACCGCCGAAGCCCTCGAAGACCGCACCGAGAAAACGTTCTACGCCGATACCATGCCCGACTGGCCTTCCCCTCGTAGGGGAGTGTCATGAATCGGGCCTGTCCAGTAAACGGTGTTTCTGTTGCTATCGGGGGGTTAGCGGCAGGTGGTCCACTCGCCGGGCGCCGACTCGTCCTCGGCCGCCAGGTCACCCCACGGCTCCCGCACAAGCCGGCCCGGAGGGTCGCAGCGGACCAGCTCGATAATGCGTGAGCGTTCCGCCTCGGTGATCCGCCGCTTGCGGCCGCAGCCCGGTCGGTCGCCGAGTCCGTCCAGGCCCTGGACATTGAACCGGTGCAGCCACTTGCGCACCGTCTTGTGATGACACCCGAGCCGGGACGCAATCACCGGAACACGGTCGCCTTCCCAGCTCAGTGTGATGATCCTGGCCCGCAGAATCCAGTCCGCCGGCGCATGCCGGGCACCGGCCAGCCTGCGGACCCTCCCCTCCTCAGCCACATCCGTGGCAGGGCGGGCCGACAGCAACTTCGGCACAGCAACTCGCCCCCGAGAAACCCGAGTCAGCGCCCCCACACCCCTACAACTACCCCGCCAAAGCGGAATCGAGCAGTAGCGGTGGTTTGTTAGACCGGGCGGTAGAGATCGAGGGGTCTGCCGGTGCCGACTCCCGCGGCAGCAGCAGACCGGCCAGGTACTCGCGGAAACCCCGGCGCTGGGCCAGCGTCCCGAAGAGATCGTCGAAGCGGGCAGCGTACGCTTCCAGCGGGCCAGGCGCAGGCGGACACGGCAGCCGCTTCGTCATCTCGGGCTCCCCAGAACGTGGTTGACACCTCCTTCCACGGCCTACTCCCACACGAACCCGCCGTCAACAAACCACCAGTATCGGAGCTGCGACACGCCCGTCCGGGATGACGGCACCTCTTCTCCGCGTGACAGCTGTGGGGGAGAGACGCCGCCATCTACCGGGCCGTGTTGCCGGTCAGGCCGGGGTGGGTTGCTTCCCCAGTACAGCGAGTGGGGAACCGGGGTGGGTGGGGACGACCGCGTCGACGGAGGCGCTGGTGCAGAGCGCGACGTCCACGGCTCCGGCCCGGGAGGTGCCGAATCGGACCTTGATCGATTCGGTGGGCTTGCTGCTCCGCCCGCCTCTTCACTCGCTGGATAGCCGTTCGTTCGCCCACTGCTGGGCTGCGGCGAGGTCGGCCGCGGTCCCGGCGGGGGCGAAGGCGAATCCGTCCCATTCCTCCAGGGCTCTGGGCCCGTCGGAGTGGAGGTGGCAGGCGCGGCCGTGGAGTGGGCGGTGGCGGCGGTAGATGTCCAGTGGCGGTCGGCGCCGTTTGTTGTACGCCGCGAGCGGGTCGTCGGTGTCGAGGCGGGGGATGGCGCGGGAGGGCTGGTTGGGCGGCCCGGGCCGGGAGTGCTTGCCCATGGAGGCGATGTTCTCAGGCTGCGGCGGTCGGCGGGCGGGAAGCCGCGAGATCGGCCGCGCGGGTGCGGACGTCCTCCACTGCGGCGGTGCGGTGCGGG
Organism: Streptomyces luteireticuli; assembly: GCF_041519305.1. NCBI lineage: Bacteria > Bacillati > Actinomycetota > Actinomycetes > Kitasatosporales > Streptomycetaceae > Streptomyces > Streptomyces luteireticuli. The sequence continues at coordinate 500,297 of NZ_CP167928.1, read as the reverse complement.
CGGACGGCGGCCAGCAGGGTGTTCAGACGGGAGGAGGCTACGAGGGTGGAATCGACGCGGGCAGTATCGACGAGAGCCTGTTGGGCCGCGGCGGTGCCCTGCTCCGGCTCGCTCTCGTCGAACAGGGCGCCGGCCAAGTCGATATGGTCCATGACCTTGACCCGGTCGAAGCCCGGCCTCGGACTGGGAAGTCGGTACAGCGGTTACCGGTGAGAACGGTCATGGTCGGTAACTATCGGCATCGCGGGTGGTGTTGGTCTCCAGACGGCTTACCGGTAGTCCGCTGGCCCTGGCTGTGACGCTGGTGGCGCTTGACAGCTTGGAGCTCACCGCGCCCATCACCGCACGCCCGGCTGGCGGTGCGTGCGGCGGTGGGGCCGGTGATCAGCTCAGCCGAGATCGTCGTCGGCGCCGTTGAGGCCCTTGTTGCCCTGGTTGACGGTGCACTTGACCAGGCCGGCGACCGTGTCGACGGCCGCGTTGCCCTGCTGGACGGTGTCGTTGGCGGCGTTGCCGTTGGTATGGGCGCCGTGCCGCCGCGCCGGTTGGACCCGGCCATTGCGAAGGCGGTGGAGCGGCAGACCATGGCGATGCGCGAGCTCGCCGCGAAGGCGTTCTCCGAACCCGAGACCGCCCCAGAGGATGGGCCGGCCCCGATGGAAAGAGCGCGTGGCCAGTGCCGCCGCCAGGCTGCGGCCACTGGGCGTCGTCCCGCTCGGCGGCACGGTGGACCGGGATGGGCGGGGCTGCGTAGCGGGGATTGCCGATATTCCCTGGCCTGTTGTCAGACCAGGCGCTTAACCTCACGGGGAGTGATCTTTCTGTGACGGGTGCGGCGGGTGGGATGCAGTCCCGCTCGTCGGCCCGGACCTCCAGCACCACGGCCAGTATGTCACCGGCAGGAGGCACCACCCAGCATGTTGATCCGCAGCACGCAGGCACAATCGGCCGCCCCGGCGGCGCCCGCAATCGCGCCACACATCAACCCACCCGAGGTCCCGCCGCAGCAGACCGTCCCGGAGCCTGCCTGGCAGGCGGCGGACGGCTACGTCCTGCCCGCCCCCACCGACCGCGTCGCCGAGGAGGAAGCCAGCGGGGCGCGCTGATGGGAAGGAAGAGATACCGGTACGACGACCGAAGAAATCGGTACGACGACGACCGGGTTGAGGACGTCTACGGCCAGAGTGCCGGCGCGATCGGCGGCCTGATCATCGTCCTGGGCATCCTGTACGCCATCAAGGACCGGACGGGTCTGCCGTGGCCGGCCGCGGTGCTCCTCACCGTGGGCGTACTGGTCGGGCTCGGGTATCTGGCCTGGCGGGTCAAGACGGAAGTCGTCCGCAGATGGGCCAGACAGCCTGCTGAGCCATCGTCTGCTGAGGTGGCGCAGGAATCCGCGCCCGACGCGACGGCCGTTGTGGTCCATCCGGAGCTGACCGCGGCCCTGACCCGTACCGGGGCCATCGGCAAGGACGAGGTCATCCCGCTGTCCGACGTACGGACGGAAGAACTGTCCGGCATCGGCACCCAGTACACGTTCCTGGTGCCCAAAGGACGCACGCACGAAGACGTTGCCAAACAGCTCGGGCCGGTCGCGTCGATGCTCGGCGTCACCCGGCTCCACCTGAATCTGGAGACATCCCGGCGCACCGAACGCGAAGTCAAGCTCCTGAAATTGCACGAGCCGCCGTTCACGCGGCCCTTCACGGCTCCGACGCGGCAGGAGATCGAGACGTTCGCCGGTATTCCGCTCGGTCACGATGTCACCGGCCGGCTTGCTGGAGTTCCCACGTTCGACAAGGCGTCGTTGCTGGTTGCCGGTATGACGCAGATGGGTAAAACCACGCTGGTCAACGGACTCATCACGTGCCTGCTGATCGCGTACGGAGAATTCGAGCTGTACCTGCTCGACGGAAAATTCTGCGGGCTGACCAGGAGCCTTTTTCACGTGTAGATCATGAGGGTGAGGAGGGCTGCGGCGGCTGACGTGAGCTTGTTCGGGCTGATGCGGGCGTGGCGGAAGATCCTCCACTGCTTGATCCGGGAGATCGTCCGTTCGACAGGTGCCCGGAGTGATGCGTGGACCCTGTTCGACTTCTTGTGTTTGCCGGGCAGTTCGGTGTTCGGGCGGCGTTTGACCGGGGTGATGACGGTGCCGCCGGCACCTCGGTAGCCCTTGTCTGCGAGGATCTCGAGGTCCAGCTGTGCGCAGGCCTCGATGATGCCGTGCTCGCGAGCGGCCTTCACGTCGTGGGTGCCGCCGGGCAGGGCGGGCGAGATCCACAGAAGCTTCCCCTCTTCTGCGGTGACGACCTGCAGGTTCACGCCCTCGTGGCGGATCTTTCCGGAGAAGTGTCCTCCGGCGGCGACCCGGTCGGTCTCCGCGACGGTGCCGTCCAGCAGCACGTAGCCGTCGGCATGGTGACTTGTGAGCGCTTCCGTCAACGTGGGGGCCAGGTCGGCGAGTTGCCCGATCGTGTCGTTCACGTAGCGCCAGGCCGTGGCCACGCTGATCGCGAAGCCGGCCGCGAGTTGTTCGAAGGTGTCGTGCTTGCGCAGGTAGACCAGGGTGCACCGGGCCTGGTCGTACGGGCGCAGCTTGCAGGTGCGGTCACCGTTGCGCGCGACGATCACCATCGTCACCAGCTCCAGGAGCTCCTCGTCGAGATCGCATGCGGCAGGATAGAGGAACACGGGGCATCTCCGCAGGTCAGGCTTGGTTGTGGTGACCCGCCAACCAGCGAGATGCCCCGTTCGTCACGCCACCGTCAACACACGCCACCGCCCCACCCGCAGGCCGTACACGTGAAAAAGGCTCCTGGGTTTACGTCGCTGCTATCGCGGCTTTGGCGCTCGCCTCTGCGGTCGTATGGCAGAAGGCGGACGACGACGACAAGCGTGAGCAGGAGCAGGAACGGGCCGCCGCGTACAAGGGCGTGTCAGCTACAGACCTGGACATCGACGGAGTCAAAACGGAAACGATGGCGTGGTGGAGCAAGGACGGCCGGTCCGTAATCCTGAGTGCCTGGGTCGACTGGGATGAGAAGCCGAAGTTCATTCGCATAGATTCGGGAGACCAAACCGCGAAAAAGGAGATCCAGCCTCTGAAAGAGGGGCAGTTCCCGATGTCCTTCCGGCTGGAGGTGGAGGTTCCCGTCAAGGACCGCTATCAGGCGGTCCGGTTGGTGGTCGCGGTCGGCGGCTCCACCTGGAAGGACGGCAGCCGGGCCCCGCAGCGCACGATCGAGTTCCGCCCGGACCGGACAGCCACCGACACCGAGACCGGGGAGCGCCTCAAGCAGAAGTATTCACATCTGTGACGTGGTCCGGCCCGGTCCCGGGGGAACCGAGCTGGGCCACGTCGCTTTGTCTGAACCAAGACCCTTCGGAAGAGGATCGATGACGACCAAGACGTTCACCCTAGGAGCCCTGGCCGGCGGTAGCAGCGTGCTCCTGGCCCTCGGGATCCAGGCCTGGCTCACCCGAGGCACGGGATGCCCGCACTGCGCCGAGTTCTCCGGCCACCCGGACAACCAGCACGACCCCCGTCTCTGCCGCGGCTACGTCCAGAAGCAACGGCAGCGTCGACTCGACCGCATTGCTACGACGGGCACTTGGGAACCCAGCTCCTTCGGCAACCTCTGGCTGCTGCCCGGCGAGAGCCCCGAGCCGGCCGAACCCGCGCGGCCCTCCGGCACGTGACTCTGCGGCCTTGTACAGGGTCAACAAGTGAACTTCAGAGACTGCCCTGGTAGCCCTTAGAAGTCATCTCATTTGGTGAGTCTGCGGTAGCAGATGAGGGTGGCGGTGATGCCGGCGAAGGCGAGGAAGTGTTCGGCTTTGCGTTCGTAGCGGCGATGGAGCCGACGGCATCCGGCGAGCCAGGACACGGTGCGCTCGATGGTCCAGCGGTGGCGTCCCAGACGCTGTGAGTTCTCGATGCCTTTGCGCGCGATGCGGGGTGTGATGTGGCGGCTGCGGAGGAATCGTCGCAGGTGAGCGTTGTCGTAGGCCTTGTCCGCGTGAAGTTTGGCGGGCCTGCGGCGGCGGGGACCCCGGCGGGAGCGGATGGGCGGTATGCCCTTGACGAGGGGTTCAAGGGCCTGGCTGTCGTGCAGGTTCGCCCCGGAGATGCCGACCGACAACGGCAGGCCGGTGCGTTCGGTGAGCAGGTGGATCTTCGAGCCGTACTTGCCCCGGTCCACGGGGTTCGGGCCGGTCAGATCCCCCTTTTCATCGCCCGCATGTTCACCGAGTCCACCGCACAGCGCGACCAGTCCAGCCCACCGCGGGCGCCGAGCTCGTCCAGGACCAGGCGGTGGAGCTTCGCCCACACCCGGGCCTTCGTCCACTCCGCGAAACGCCGGTGGGCCGTGGCCCCCGAGGGCCCGAACGAGGCCGCCGGAAGCTGCAGCCATGTACAGCCCGAAGTGGCCACGAACACGATCGCGGCTAGCACCTCACGGTCCCCGTGCCGTCGTCGGCCACCGCCCTGCGGCCGCATCGGCGCCTCCGGCACCACCCGCTGGAACAGCACCCACAACTCGTCCGGCACCAGCCGCTCAACGATCCCCACCATGATCCGAAGCCTACAGCCAAATGAGATGACTTCTAAATCTGCTCGACGCTTACCGGGCGCTCGTTGCTGATGCTCACGCCTCCAGCAACACCGCACGCAACCGCGAATGCCCGCACCAACACCGCCTGACGCACGACGGATTAGAAGCACGCAGTCAGGCTTTGTTGTTGTCGTGGTCGTAGTGGATGGTGCCGTTTTCGTCGAGGTGGGGGTGGAGTTGTGTGGGGGGCTGGCTGTTGGTGTCGGAGGGGCGTGGTCCTTCTGGCCCGTCGGGGCCCCATCGTAGGAGTCGGCGGGTGCGGCAGATCTGGTGGACGGTGCCTGCGGCCTCGATCCGGTTGGCGCGTTCGGTCCGGAGCCGGTCGGCGGCCCGGGTGTACGCGACCAGCTTGCCGGCCGCGGGGTCGGTTCCTTCCGCGGCCAGCGTGCGGGCGTCGACCGTGTCGTCGGCGTCCCAGGGGATCAGGCCCTGTTGGCGGGGTTCGAGCCAGGTCAGGGCGAAGTCCAGCGATTTGCGGGCGTCGTGGGCGCAGGCGTGCGCACCGCTGCCGGCCTTCCACCCCGGGCCGTCCTGTTCCACGACCCTGAAGACCGCGGGCAGCAGCATCACGTCCGGATGGGTCTCAAGCGCCTGTCGGGAGTCCCTGCGCACGTCCTCGGGGAACCGGGCCCCGGTGTAGTCCAGTTCGCGCAGCGCCAGCCGTTCCGCGGCCTGGGCGGGCGTGACGGGTGCGTCGGGGTCCAGGATCAGACCGTCATCGATGCGCACCTCCCTGGTTCCGCGGTCCCAGTTGGGGGTGGCGGGTTCGGGGTCGGTCGGCCGGGGCTGCTCGATGCTGCCCGGCCTCAGCCCGGCGTACTCCTCGGCACGCACCACCCGGTAACGGGTCCCCAGCACAGTGGGCTCATCGACGCGTTCGCTCTCCAGCCGGGCCACTGCCGCCAGCAGGGCACGCCGCTCCGCCGTGTTCTGCGCCTCGTCCTTCGCCCGGTACCACAACAGCGAGTTGAGGCTGTCCCGGGCCTGCTGCGGACAGCCGGCCTCCACCGCGACCACGACCCGCCACCGCAGTGCCTCGCCAGCATCCTGCGCGGCTACCCCGAACAGCGGCCCCCGCACCAGCACCGTGTCCACATCCAACGCGGCGTCGAGCGCGTCGGCCTCCACGACCGCCTCCACCGGACCCTCCGGACACCTCACCGAGATCGGCCGCATCGGCCCGGACTCATCTCCCCATGACCCATGCGCTCATCCTGCCGATCCCCGGCTGCGCCCACGGGGGTTTCCCGATTATCGGAGCCGCCACACGCCCGTCCGGGACGGCGACGTCTCTTCCCCGTGCCATAGCCGAATGACGACGACGTCGGCAGTACGTCCGAGTCCGGCCAGCCCGCACCAACCTCCGGCTCCCTGTCTCGCCTACCGGCGGCGGATCTCGACCATGAAACAGCCGAATTCCACGGCGCGGACATGTATCAGCGTCACTGCCGGATCGGCGAAGATATCGCGCAGTGCATCGTTCACCTCGCCGGCCCGTTCCTTGGGGATCTCGATCAGTCTCCCGCCGAGGATGTGCCCCTGGGCACTGTAGGCGCGCAGCACCCGGCGGGCACCATGGAGTTCGGCTGGATAGCCGGGTCCGGAGGCTGGCCCGTCGCACTCCTCGGCGTGGACGAAGACCGGACCGCACTCGTCGTACGGGCCGGGTTCAGTGCCTGTCTCCGCCGCCCAGCGGCGCAACGGCGCGTACGAGACGAGGACGATCCGCTCACCTGCCTCGCTGTGCCGCAGACAGCAGCGCAGCGGGGCACCGCCTTGCGGATCGGTGACGGGTACCCGGGTGAAGCCGGCGTCGTCCTGTTCCCGCAGCTGCTTCAGCACGGCCGGATCGATGGCCCGCACCTCATAAGAAGTCATCTCATTTGGCTGTAGGCTTCGGATCATGGTGGGGATCGTTGAGCGGCTGGTGCCGGACGAGTTGTGGGTGCTGTTCCAGCGGGTGGTGCCGGAGGCGCCGATGCGGCCGCAGGGCGGTGGCCGACGACGGCACGGGGACCGTGAGGTGCTAGCCGCGATCGTGTTCGTGGCCACTTCGGGCTGTACATGGCTGCAGCTTCCGGCGGCCTCGTTCGGGCCCTCGGGGGCCACGGCCCACCGGCGTTTCGCGGAGTGGACGAAGGCCCGGGTGTGGGCGAAGCTCCACCGCCTGGTCCTGGACGAGCTCGGCGCCCGCGGTGGGCTGGACTGGTCGCGCTGTGCGGTGGACTCGGTGAACATGCGGGCGATGAAAAGGGGGATCTGACCGGCCCGAACCCCGTGGACCGGGGCAAGTACGGCTCGAAGATCCACCTGCTCACCGAACGCACCGGCCTGCCGTTGTCGGTCGGCATCTCCGGGGCGAACCTGCACGACAGCCAGGCCCTTGAACCCCTCGTCAAGGGCATACCGCCCATCCGCTCACCGCCGGGGTCCCCGCCGCCGCAGGCCCGCCAAACTTCACGCGGACAAGGCCTACGACAACGCTCACCTGCGACGATTCCTCCGCAGCCGCCACATCACACCCCGCATCGCGCGCAAAGGCATCGAGAACTCACAGCGTCTGGGACGCCACCGCTGGACCATCGAGCGCACCGTGTCCTGGCTCGCCGGATGCCGTCGGCTCCATCGCCGCTACGAACGCAAAGCCGAACACTTCCTCGCCTTCGCCGGCATCACCGCCACCCTCATCTGCTACCGCAGACTCACCAAATGAGATGACTTCTAAGTCGTGGTCATGGCTCCAGCATCCGCACATGCCCGTCCCCGCGCTGGCGGAAAACAGACATCGCCCTGGAGGCCGCTCCGTGACCCGATGAGGGCCGCACGGGTTTGGGCGAGTGTGAGACAGCCGGGCCCGTGCGGCTGCGTCCCATCCTGCCTTCACCGGCATCTCCCGCGCGCATCCCGGCAGTCTGCTCGAGGAGCCGGCCGCTCCGTGGCAGTCCCGCCGGGAGTCCGCGCTGCACGAACGGCGGGACGGTGAGTGCTGCCGCGCCGCCGGGGCCGGACGCAAGGGCGTCGTCGCTTCCGGGCGGTGCCGGTCGGGCCGGCTGGGGCTGGAGGGCGGCGAGCCGGGGGAGCGTCGGCCTGACGGCTGGGCGGCCGTTTGACCGTACCCGGGGAGCTGGGGGAACGCCTGCGCCTGTCGGTGCGGTCCTCTAGGCTTGCGCGCACGGCCTGTTCACGGGGGGGGCGACGATTATAGGGCGTGCGGGGCCATGACCGCGCTGCTGCGCACCGCCTGCCCGCGGGCTGTCTGATCCAACACGGCGGTTGTCCCCTGGATGAAGCCGCCGTTCGTACATGCTTCTTTCTCCTGAGGAAGTCCTCCATGACCGTGGTCGCTGTTCCCCCGCCCGAGGCCCCGGTGGACCGGTCGCTGTTCGCCGACCAGACGCAGGCCGTGGGGCGGCTGGCGCGGCATCTGCGGCGTGTGGGGACATGCGCGCTGTACGCGTCGGCGACGGGGACGGGCAAGGCGCTGGTGTCGGTCCGGGTGGCGGATGAACTCGGTGCGCGTCTCGTGCTGTTCGTGGTGCCCACGCTGGACCTGGCGGCTCAGATGGCGCTGGCCTGGCGCCGGGACGGGCATGGGGAGCACATGGTGATCGTCTCCTCGATGGACGCGGGCGGACGGGAGGATCTGGTGGCGGCGCGCGTGATGTCGACGGGCAGGGCGCAGGCGCTTGCCGGTCTGATGTCGGTGGTGGGGGAGGGCGAGGACCAGATCCCCGCGCTGACGGTGATCTGCACCTACGATTCTCTCGGGAAGATCGAGCAGACCCGGCACACCGGCTATACGGTTCCGCCGTTCGACCTTGCGGTCATGGACGAGGTTCACCGGATCGCGGGCCGTGCCGACAAGAAGTGGGCGATCGTCCACGACGCGGCACTGATCCGGGCCGACCGCCGCCTCTACATGACCGCCACCGCAAGGATCGTCGGCGCGCCGGAACTGGCGGAGTCCGCCGACACCGCACGCCCCCGCCGCCGGCGGCCCGTCGACCCGGACGCGTTCGCGAACTCCATGGACAACGAAGCCGCCTACGGGAAGAAGATCTTCGAGTACCCGCTCGCCCGGGTAGTCGCCGATGGCCGGGCGGCGAACTACCGCATCGTGGTGCCCACCCTGACCGACTCAGGCCTGCGCCGCCGCCTGAACCTCCCCACCCCCGGCACCACACCCACACCGGGCACCGGCGAGGAGACGGACAGCGCACTGCGCACCACCGCCCTGCACCTCGCCGTCCTGCGCGCGATGACCGAGCACGGCCTGAAGAAGGTGCTGGTCTACTTCAACCTCGTCGCCGACGCCCGCCGCTTCGCCCGCGAACTGCCCCACACCCTGCGCCTGCTGCGCCACACGGCCCCCGAACTGTGCCCCGACCTCACCCCCAAACTGTTCTTCGTCCACGGCGAGCACACCTCAGCCCAACGCGCCGACATCTTCACCGCCTTCCGTGCCGCCGGCTGCGCGATCCTGGCCAACGCCCGCCTGATCGCCGAGGGCGTCGACATCCCCAGCGTCGATGCCGTCGTCTTCGCCGACCCCACCCGCAGTGTCATCCGCTGCGCCCAGGCCCTCGGCCGCGCCCTGCGCCTGGATGTGCCCGGCAAAACGGCCTCCCTGGTCATCCCCGTCCATGTCCCGCCGGGCGCAGACCCCGAGGACATCCTGGGCACCGCGTACGAGCCGGTGTGGGCGATCGCCACAGCCCTGGCCGGCCACGACCACCGCATCCTCGAACGCCTCCCCGACAAGACCCACCACCAGCCGAAGGAGTCCAGCGAGGTCATCGAGCGCCGCTGGCACTTCGACTTCACCGTCCACCCCGAACGCATCGCCCGCGCCATGGACCTGGCCTCCTTCGACCCCCGCCACACCGCCCATTCCCGCTCCCGGCACCTGGGACTTGCCGCGGCCCGCTCCTACCACGACGAACACGGCCACCTCGACGTCCCCGCCGACCACGTGGACCCCACCGGCTACACCCTGGGCACCTTCATCACCACCATGCGCGACGCCGCGAAGACCGGCCGCCTCGAAACCGACTGGACCACCGAACTCGACGCACTGGGCATGACCTGGGACAGACACGACGCCGCCTGGCGCCCGCCTCGCCGCAGCAGCCGACTACCACACCGCCCACGGCCACCTCGCCGCCCCCGCCACCACCCCCACCGGAGCCTGGCTCGCCGAACAACGCCACCTCGCCGCCAAAAACGAACTCGACCCGACACGCACCAAAGCCCTCACCGCCCTCGACCCCCACTGGAACCTCCCCCACGGCGCCGACTGGCACCGCAAATACCACCTCCTCCGCACCCACCTCACCGACGGAGCCGACCCCACCACCCTCACCCCCGACACCCTCCTGGCCGGAGTGAGAATCGGCTCCTGGCTGCGCCGCCAGCTCACCACCTGGCCCACCCTCCACCCCGGCCAGCAGCAGCTGATCACCGCCCTCGGCCTCACCCCCGAGAGCAGCCCCCTCGCTCCCGCCCGCCGGACCCGCCGCACCTTCGAACAGACCGCCCAGCTCCTGGAACTGTTCCTCCACCGCGAGGGCCGCGCCCCCACTGCCCGTGAGGAGATCCGCGCCGACGGCGACACCGTCAAGATCGGCGCCTGGCTAGCCAAAGCCCGCACCAAACACCGGACCGGCCAACTCCCCGAACCACACGCTCGCTTGGCCGCCTTGCTCTTCGACGGCGACTGGACCGCCGAAGACGCTGCTCCGGCGACTCTTACCGGTGGTGATGCCGGTACCGAGATGTAATGACCGGCACGTGGAGACAGCCAACGGGCCAACCCTGCTCCCCGGTAACGGACATGCCATCCTGGCCCTCCCCACGGGATCAAGAAACCTGAAAGCGGGCAGCTTGGTCGCTGGTGGGGCTGTCCATGAATATGCGCCCGACGGCCGACCCGAAAATCGGGCGGCCGTCAGTTTTGGAGGTTTGGTTCAGGCCGCTTCTGTGGTCGTCTGGGCTGGGGCCGCAGCCTTGACAGCTTCAGCGATAAGAGCGCCGGCGCGTTCGATGTCGGCGTCCGTGGTGGTGCGGCCGATGCTGAGTCGCAGGGTTGCGCGGGCTTGGCTGCGGGTGAGGCCGATGGCGGTGAGGACGTGGGAGGGTTCCGCGTTTCCGGTGTTGCAGGCTGATCCGGTGGAGGCGGCGACGGCGGGGAGCCGGTCGAGGAGGTCGATGGCTTCGATACCGGGGAGGGTGAGGCTGAGGTTCCCGGGTAGCCGCCGGTGTGGGTGGCCGTTGACCGACGCGTCGGGAATTGAGGCTTGGAGCCGTTCCTGGAGCCGGTCGCGCAGGGCACGGATGCGGGCGGGGCCGGGGACGGCGCCGGTGGTGATGAGGTCGGCGGCGGTGCCGAGGCCGACGACGGCAGGGACGTTTGGGGTGCCGGACCGCAGTCCGCGTTCTTGTCCGCCGCCGGACTGCAGGGGGGTGATGCAGGTGCCGCCGCGGATATAGAGGGCTCCGATGCCTTTGGGCCCGTGGAACTTGTGGGCGGAGATCGAGGCGAGGTCGACGCCGAGCTCGCCTGCGTCGAGGAGGCCGTAACCGGCGCTCTGGGCGGCGTCGGTGTGCAGTAGGCCGCCGCGCGGGCGGATGATTTCGGCGATGGCGGCGATCCGCTGGAGGGTGCCGATCTCGTTGTTGGCGTGCATCACGGAGACGAGCACGGTGTCCGGGGTAAGGGCGGCGGCGACGTCGGCGGGGTGGACGCGGCCGTGCCGGTCGACGCCGACGCGCGTGATCGTGTAGCCGTGGTGGTCGGCGAGGTGTTGGCAGGCGGCCAGGACAGCTTTGTGTTCGATCGCGGTGGTGATGACGTGCCCGCCGCGGGGGCGGGCGGCGAGGGCTCCGCCGATGATGGCCAGGTGGTTGGCCTCGGTGGCGCCGGAGGTGAAGACGATCTCCAACTCGTTCTTTGCGCCGACCAGGTCAGCGACTTGGCGCCGGGCGGTGCGGATGGCCTTGGCCGCGGTGCGGCCGTAGGCGTGGTTGCTGGAGGGGTTCCCGTACTCGCTGGTGAGGAACGGCAGCATGGCCTGCAGGACCCGCTCGTCCAGCGGAGTGGTGGCCTGGTGGTCGAGGTAGACCGGTCGGCTGTTCATGCTGCCCTCTCCTGAGATCGGGTAGCAGCTTGGACGGTCGCTGCGTATTTGCGTTCACCGTCGACCAGGTCCCAGTAGACGGTGCGGCGCCGGTCGAAGACGGAGAATGCGGTGGCCAGGCAGCGCCAGTTGCGGTTGGGCTGGGCCAGGGCGAGGACAAACGCATCCTCGAAGAGCCTCCGGCCCCGTTTCATCAGGTCCTCGCGGGGCAGCTGCGGCCCGAATAGGTGGAGGAATCCACGCTCGCGCAGCCATGCCTCGGCGTGTTCGGCCCCGGCGTCGCCATCGAGGTGTCCGGCGTCGGTGAGGGTCTGGCTGGCGAGCCGCTGCAGGCGGCGGGTGCGGCGGGTGTCTTCCCCGCCGGGACACCGGTCGCCCGTGACTGTCCATTGGTGCCAGCGCGGGGGTTCGTAGCGGTCCCAGTCGACGTCCTCGAGGTGGGCGGTGACCTGGGGCGGGATCTGGCCGCGGGTGAGGTCGGCGACGTCATAACCGGGGCCGAGCGCTTCGAGGGTGAAGGTGCCGGGCTGACCCCGGCTGGGGCGGTCCAGGCGGACCAGGACGGTGAGGCGGTTGGTGAAGCGGTTCGTGGGCTCGGCCAGGATCACCGCCCGACCGTCGGCCAGCAGGCCGACAGCCCGGGGCGGGATGTCCTTGAGGGCGAAGGTGTTGCCGCCCCGGTAGTACTGCTTCTTCTCGACTCCGCCATCGGAGCGGATCATCAGCGTCTCGGTGCCGGCAGCCGCCGCAAGCGTGCGGGCGGCCGTGCGGACCGCGGCCGCGCCGATCCCGGGCGGGACGAGGCAGGCGTTCAGGATGGGCAGGCGGAGGGAGTGCAGCAGGGCCATGGTCTGCCACTTCGGCCAGCGGCGGTCCTTCGCGGCCGCCGCCAGTTCGGCCTCGCCCAGCGCGTGCAGGGGCCTGGGCAGGGAGATCGTCATCGGGTGTCCCTTTCCCCAGGCGTCAGGCGGCTGCGTGCCGTAAGTCGGCGGTCAGCTCGGTGAAGGTGCGGTCGCGGTGTGCGGTGAAGGGGTGCTCGCGCCAGTCGAAGAAGTCACCGAGGCCGAGCTCGTCGGCGCAGACGCGGCGAACGAACTGGCGGGTGAAGCCGGCCGAGGGCCAGTAGTAGTGCTCGCCGGGCCGCGGGGAGAGGTAGAGGTAGGAGCCGTCCGCGGCGGCTGGGAGGGCCGCCATGGAGGTGAGCCGCAGGCCGGGGCCGCCGGTCTTCTCGTAGGCGGTGGTGACGGCGTCCGGGTCGGGGATGGGGATCAGGTGCAGGTGGCAGTGGCTGCAGCAGGAGGCGCCCAGCTCGCATTCGCGCGGGCCGTGTTCGGCCAGGATGACGGGCCCGTAACGGGCCTGGATCAGCGTGCGCATCCCTTCCGTCTCCGCCGCGACCCGTTCCAGATCGGCCGGGGTGACGTCGGCGGCGGCGTCCAGGTGCTTGAGCGGCATGAACAGGCAGTAGCCCGGGGTGAGGGCGCCGACGGTGGGCAGCAGCACCCAGCCGCCGGCGGTCTCGGTGATGATCCGGGTCGTGCTCTCGCGCGCGGTGAACTCGGTGCAGAACTGGCAGTCCATCAGGATCACCTCCGGATCGGGCCGACGGGGAACTCATCGGCGTATCGGCTTTTCAGGTCGGCCTCGCGGCCGTAGAAGGGGTGGGATGCGACGTCGTTGCTGTGGGGCCCGTCCAGGGCGAAGACGAGCAGGCGGGCCAGCGGCATGCCATGGTGCAGCCGCAGGACGGCGGGGCCGGCGTTGACGAGCTCCAGCGTCAGGTGCCCGTTCCAGCCGGGCAGGACGAACGGGCTGGTGACGTGGACGGCCAGGCCGACGCGGGCCAGGTGGCTCAGCCCGCCGATCATGCCCATCAGCCCGGCCCCGAGCCGTAGCGGCTCCTCGACCGCTCCCAGCAGCATCTCGCCGGGCATCAGCTCGCGTGTCTTCCACTCGGTGACGGGCTCCCCGTAGAGGTCGTCGATGCTGGCCTGGTCGGCCAGGTCGACGACCAGGGTGGCGGGGGCGGCCAGTGGCTGAAGCGGGGAACCGAGCGTCAGCAGCAGTCCGTCCCCGCGGAGTTCGCCGTCCCATTCCAGTGCCCCGTGTTCGATGAGGTAGGTGATCGACTCGGCAGAGAGCATGACTCACCCCGGGATGCAGGCAGCAGGACGTGGTGATCACCGCCGGATCAAAGGCGGCGATGGAAATGTTCCTCGGGATAGCCGGGGATATCCATATGTCCGCTTGGACATTTAAAGGTTTTCTCGGCGGGAAATGTGGTGAAGTTCAGTTCTGCTGGCCGTGCGGACAGTGCAAGCTGGGTGGTGCTGCGTCAGGGAGGGGGTGTCCGTGCCGTCGTCGCCGTCAGGGCCGTTGAAGGTTCCTGGTCCCGAGGGGTTCCGGGGCGATCTGCTGGCCTGTCCACCGGACTTGCTGGACCTGACCTGGGACCAGCTGCGGACGCTGATCGTCGTCCACGAGACGAAGACCGCGCTCGCGGCTGCCAGGCTTCTGGACCGTGAGCAGTCCAGCGTGCAGAAGCAGCTCGACATCCTCAACCGCAACTTCCAGGCCCTGACCGGCGAACTCCTGGTGGTCAAACAGGGCCGGGGCAAGGATCTGCTGTTCACCCCGACCGGCCTCGATGTCGTCGAGAGGGCCAAGGTGACGTTCTCCAGCTGGCTGCAGGGCATCGCCGGCTCGCGTCGCCGTCTGGGATCAACCCTGACGGTGGGGACGACCGAGTTCACCCTCGGCTTCCTCGGCCTGGTCTGGGAACGCGTCGCCCCTGAGCTGACGGAGCGGGAGATCGAGCTGAAGGTCGTGCATGTGCGGACCCGTGATTTCTGGCAGTGGCTGGACTCCAACCAGGTCGACCTGCTGTGCGGGGGGCTCGCGGCTCCGGCGGACGGCACCCAGATCGCTCCGGACTACGACTTCCTCGAATGGCACCGCGAGGGCTTGGCTCTGCTGACCAACCTGCCGGTGCGGGAACTGCCTGCCAAGACTGTCGGTATCGACCGGCTGAGGAGTCTGCCTCTGGTCATCCCTGCCCGCGGCGTCATCACCGACTTCATCGAACGCTGGTATGGGCCCGACTTCCGCTCGCAGTTGCAGATCGCCGCCGAAATCGACGACATCTACTACGGACTCGCCCTCCTGCGGTCCCGTATGACCTATGGCTGCATGCTCTGCACCCGCTCCATCGGCGAGGCCGCCGTTGCCGGGCGGCTGCCGACCAGCGAGGACTTCCGGCTGGTGGAGTTCGCCGACGACTTCACCCCCATGCTCCGGCTCGTCTCCGGTGTCTTCGCCCGCAAGGGCGAGCGGGATAATTACGACGTCTCCCACCCGCTGAACATCCTGTGGGAGGCATTCCGCGACGAGGCCGCCTCCGGGCGGCCCCTGCCGCTGTGACCCTGACCACCAGTCACCCAAGGGACGGCTTCGACGTGCTGCTGGCCTCAATCAATCTCAACAAGCGGCTCGGCGCCGCCGGACCCCGGGCCGGCTTCGCCGCATGGCTGCGGACCCACGGTGTGCAGGCGGTCGTGGCCCAGGAAGCGTTCAAGCCCGCCGACCGGACCCCGCCGGTCCTGCCCGGCTTCGCCTTCGCGGGCGGCGACGGTGAGATGGCAGTCTGGATCAGCGAACACCTCGCCCCGCCGGCCGTCGCCCTGACCCTGCCCTGGGTCCAGCGGATCGAGCTGGAATGGCTGACCGTTCTCCAGGTCCACCTGGACTCGAACTCCGCCGGTTCGCGGACCGCCCAGCTCACGGCTCTGGCCGAGATGGCCGCCGCCGAGGACGGCCGCCCCCTCCTGGTGTGCGGGGACTTCAACATCGCCCCCCGCCCCGAAGACGGGCTCCACAACGGTGCTGTCAGCCCCTTCAACACCAAGACGGAACGAGCAGCCCTGCAGCAGCTCATGACCACCGCCTCCCTGATCGACACCACCGCGGACGAAGCGCCCGTCTTCACCCTCGAACGCCACCACCAAGGCACCCAGTTCCGCTGTGACCTCGCCCTGATCAACGACCACCTCGCCCCGTCGACCTCCGTCACCCCCGACGCGACGGTGCGGACCAAACCGACCGACTTCACCGATCACTCCGCCCTTCTGATCGACCTGCCCGTCACCCTTCAGCCGGCCGAACCCGCCGACGTCCTCTTCGCCTTCAGCGACCTCAACGGCGGCGTCACCGCCCCGAGCTCCTCCAGAACGCTGTATCGGCCCCACAAGACCGCGATGAGCCGCAAGAGCCCCTCCCCAGCCTCCCGGGCCGTCACCGAGCACATCATCAAGCCGCTGGGCATCATCAGCGTCCTGGACCACGGCTGCGGCCACGGCACCGACGTCGAGCACTACCGCGCTCACGGACTGGCCGCCGACGGCTTCGACCCCCACGACAGCTTCGGCTGGCCCCGCCCCGGCCGCCACGACTACGACCTCGTCACCCAGATGTTCGTCTTGAACGTACTGCCCGACCCCTGGCAGCGGATCCAGGCACTCAAGGACGCCGCCGCCTTCACCCGCCCCGGCGGACACCTCGTCGTCGTCACCCGCTCACCCGAGGAGATCACCAAAGCCGCAGCCCACGGCGGATGGAGGACTCACCACGACGGCTTCTGGTCCAGCGAAGGCAAAGGAACCTTCCAACGCGGCATCAACACCGGCGAAATAGCCACCCTTGCCCACCAGGCTGGCCTCTTCCCTGCCGACGGCGTCCCCGCACTGCCGCTGCCCGGCGTCTGCCATGCAGTCCTGCTCAAGCCGCAGGTGTGAGACAAGCAACGCTGGACGTGCCCAACCGCGTACGACTCCGCCCCAGCAAACCGCAGACCGTTTTCCGGAAAACCGTCCCTTTCGGTCCCTCTAGTTCCTGGGTGGGGTTCCAGAGGCCGTAGGGCCGCGGTTGCCGGTCCAGACGATGCGTCCACTGAAACCGCCCCGCTCGTCCGCCTTGGCCTGCCGGATCTTCTCCAGCTGGTCCGGTCCGACGCCCAGGTCCGCGGCGAGCGTGCGGACGACCTCCAGCACGTCTGCCAGTTCCTCCGGCGCTGAGGCCTCGTTCGCGCTGAGGAATTCCTCGACCTCCTCGCCGAGCTTCGCCCGCAGCCGGGCCCGGAATTCCTCCGGGCCTGCGGTGTAGGTGACCGGCTCGGCTCCGTCGCGCCGGATGATCTCGGGGATCCCGTCTCGGACCAGCTTGCCTTCGCTGTGCACTGGTAGTTCTCCGATGTCTGCTGTGTGCGGGATCCGCCCGGTCGGCCGCCCCTCCACGCCGCCGAAGCCTAGGCAGGCACCTCACCGGTCGCCATCTGAATCGTCAATCCCAACCGTGAAGGGCGACCCGCTTCCTTCACAGGAAGGCCGTTGACAGCCTTGAGCACTCGGTCCGGGGAGCTTTGAGGAGCCCCGAAGTTTCCGGACAGGCATCCAATAGGGTTGTCCTGAACAGGAAACGAGGAAGAAGAAGTGGCGCCACCCAGCAAGTACACCCCGGAGTTCCGGGAAGAAGCCGTCCAGATCGCGTTGCAGTCGAGCAAGACCGTCACCGAGGTAGGGCGTGAACTCGGAATCAACCCGGAGACGCTCCGCGGCTGGGTGAAGAAGCATAAGCGGCGCAACGAGCCGACGGCCGATGCACCATTGGCGCTTGACGAACGGGCCCGTCTGAAGGAAGCGGAACGGCGCGTCCGTGAGCTTGAGATGGAGAACGCGTTCCTGAAAAAAGCCGCAGCGTACTTCGCGAGGGATCCCCGGTAGCCAGCAAGTTCGAGTTCATCGAAACGATGCGACTCGACACCGAGGAGTACGCCTACACAGTCGAGTTCATGTGCCAGCGGCTCGGCGTGTCCAAATCTGGCTACTACGACTGGCGCTCGCGCTCCGATTCCGCGACGGCGAAACGCCGCGAGGAACTGAAGACGCTCATCCGGAAGGTATTCGAGATGTCGGACAGCACATACGGGTACCGGCGCGTGCATGCCCAGCTGGCCCGCTGGGGCGTGGCCGCCGGCCTGGAGCTGGTCCGCCAGCTGATGCGGGTCCTGGGCCTGGTGACCTGCCAGCCGAAGCCGAAGAGGTTCGGCCTGACCCGGCCCGCGGCCGGCGCGTTGCCCGACCTCGTCGGCCGCGACTTCACCGCCGATGCCCCCGGCGAAAAGCTCGTCGGCGATATCACTTACATCAAAACCGGTGAAGGATGGCTCTATCTGGCGACGGTCATCGACTGCTGCACCAAGGAAGTCATCGGATACGCAATGGACGACCACTACCAGACACCTCTGATATCCCGGGCCATACGCAACGCCGCCCGCAACCGGAAGCTGGCCGCGGGAGCCATATTCCACTCGGATCGCGGCAGCAACTACATGTCAGCCGAGTACGCGGGCGTCCTCTCAGGGCTCGGACTGCGGCAATCAGCCGGCCGCACCGGAATCTGCTTCGATAATGCTATCGCCGAATCGTTCTTCGGCACACTGAAAAACGAGCGAGCATCACGCGTAACTTACCTGACCCGTGAAGCTGCCCGACAGGACATCACCCGGTACATCGAATTCTGGTACAATCACAAACGCCTTCACTCGGCAGTGGGATACCGGCCTCCCCGTGAAGTCCATGCCGAATACCAGAAGTTGCGATCCGTCGCGTAAGAGACCGTCAGACGCTTGTCCGGAGAACTCGCGGCGCCTCACTTCCCACTCCCAGGTGGCGTGTGCGCGGCCGAGGGGAATGATGACTCGGAGCCCGCCCCCCTGCCCACACAGCAGCAAGCCGGCACGTCAGAAGGCTTCCCCACCGCGCTGCCATCCACCACCCCGAACAGGCATCGAACGAACCCCGGAAACGCAGAAATCCCGCCCAATCGAAACGATCAGACGGGATTTCATCAACCGATCCCGAGCGAACTCAAGAACGGCCCCCGGTGGGGTCACTCCCGGTCAGATCGGCAAGTCCGCCCGGGCAGACAATGGTGACAACCCGGCGGATCGTCGACCTGCTCGGTGCGACACGCACGTTCAGCAGGGCTCGCCGGCATACGCCGAGCCGGGCCAGGGCCTCCTGCGGAGCATGACGTGCCCACTGCGCGATTGCCGTGTACGACCGTGCGCCCGCCACGACAGCCGAGGCGGCGACCAGCAGCACCGCCACGAACGGGTGACGCCGCCCACGGCGCCAGCGGGGTCCGGCAACCTGACCAGCCGCTCCGCCAGCGGCGACCCGGAACACCCCGACACCGGAACGGACTTGACCAAACAGACCATGGCAGACCGGCGACACATCGGGGCTCCGGTTGTGGACGACGACTTGGCAGGTCATCCGTCCTCAACAGGAGCCCCGACCTCTTCGGCACGGCCCCCACAAGAACCGTCGCCACCCCGTGACCAGCACACTCACTTGATCACCACGACTTTGGAACGGCCCTGAGGCAGGAGCCCTGCCTGTCCACACCCACTCCAGCGAACCACTTGACAACGACGGCCGACCCCAAACTTCGCGGCATTGCTTTGCAACAGCCCTGCCTTCAGGTGGTCTCGGTTTTCCATCCCCAGCTACTTCTCGAAATTGCGCGATCGGTTATTACGTAAATATATTCGTCGTCCACCTTAACTTTGCTGGGTCCGTCGAATCCGGATAGGAAGCTGCGATCAATGTCACTCCCGCCCTTGTTTGCCCGAACCACTTTTCCGGTGCCGGCGTCGGCGATGTAGATGAAATCCTTATGTACTGCTACACCGCAAGGCTTGGTGAAACCCGTGATGAAATTTCGGTCGAAAGTATCCTTTGTCTTGCTCACCCTTGTCAGAGATCTATTATCTGCCTCGGTGACGTAGATGTATTTATCGTCCACTGCCACGCCGTTCGCTGCACCGATTCCAACTATATAGCTATCATCTATACCGCTTCTACCGCTTGCATCTATTTTCATCCTGATTACCGATCTACCCGTGTAGCTGGAGGCGTAGACATAGGTGCCGTCTGTTGCCAAACCTGTGACGGAGCCTGCGTTCTGGATTAATGTTTCCTCAGGGCCGCGTGTGCTAAATTTCATCCTGACTAGCTCTCCGCCAATCGCAAAGCTGCCGACGTAAAGCAAGTCGTCGATTAATAGCATGCTACTGGCATAGTATAGCCCAGAAATTCTGAATTGCTCAGATAAGACCCCTCCTGTTTTTGGCGTAGTCCATACAGCGCTGGTCCAATTGGATACGTAGAATAGGTCGCCCGCCTGCACCATATCCATTATGTGGGCGCTTTGGCCGGGTGCCTTGATGAAATTGTACTCTGGGGCGGTTGCGCACCGTGTGATGCAGAGAGGGGGGGGAGTGTCGGAGTAGTTTCCGTTCTTTAAAGCGCGAATGGTGACGCGGTATTTATTCTCTTTTAAGTTGGTCTCTATTTGGGTTTGGCTTGTGTGTGCGATTTGTCTCTGCGTGTCAGTTGCGGACGTGTAGATGAGTTCGTAGGTGGTTTCGCCGTGCGCGTCGGCCGGGGCATTCCAATTCAGAGTCCTTAGGTTGGTATCACCTCTAAGGTTGTATGGTGCGCTGACTTTCCCGCCTTCGAGGATGATGCGGATGTCGCCTGGGCTTGAGTTGTTATCTTTAGCGGTTATGGAGGTAATGTTGGTCATTGGATTGGCTTTCTATTAATCTTTGGTGTGTTCGTTGACGTCATGCCGGTTCTGGGCGTGTCAAGGTAAACGGCTCTGTTCTGTAGTCGGTGGTGACGTTAGGTTCTGTTCATGGGAGGAGGATGCGGTGGCGGAGGTCGAATCTGGAGCGGCCGCGCATCTGCCTCATGATTCTCTTGGTGCGGGTGTTGATGCCCTCGGTGCGTCCGTTGTGGTAAAGCAGGGTGAGGATGAGCCGCCCTACGTCTCTCGGGCAGGGGGTTCGCGGGATTTCCATGCTGCGACCTGCGACTCTTCGTACCCGGCATGAGCTTCTGCGGGGGTTCGGTAGCCGAGTGCGGAGTGGAGGTGTCTGTGATTGTAGAACATCTCGATTTATCGGACGATCGCCCGGTGCGCATGGGCACGTGTCGGGAACGCGGTTCGGTGTACGAGCTTGTTCTTCAGAGCGCCGAAGAATGATTCGGCCATGGCAATCTATGGTGACCTTGGATGGCAGCGGGTAAACGAAAAACCCGCCGCCAATCTTAGTGCTCTGTTGGTCTAGGGTCAGGGGTACCGCCGATTCAGTGATCTCGAATCGAGCCACTTTTGGTGTGTCCGTATGGAGGGCTGTGGTAATCTCTCCCGAAAGGTTCTGGCTATTAAGGGAAAGTTCGACGATCATCCAATTTGCCTTCGTTCTTTCGGGTCGGAAATGGTGCTGCCATGCCGTGAATTGAATCTGATCGCCTCCGAAGGACGCCTCACCCCTATAGACAAGTAACCACCCGAACAGGAAGGGTGAGCCGTTACTTAGTTTCTTTCATCCTCTGTTCTTGCAGGTCAGTCCCCCTGATCCCTTCGGGTGCGCCTTGCCGGCGTGAAAACATGGCTGCGGCGCCTGCCCGCCGATGCCGGTAGCTCGTTGGGACGTTGAGCCCGTAGGTCAGTCTGGTGCCGGGGCCGCAGAGGGGCCACGCACTGTTGCCATCGAGCACGCCGGTCAGATTCTCGCTCCCCCCGCGGCCCCCTGGGCAGGCGTCGGCCCGTACGGATCGATACCGGGGAGTGGCGCATGGCGGACACCGACGACAGCGGTGGCGTCGAGGAGATCGAGCAGGCCGAGGAGCTCGTGGCCCGTGTCGCGGCGATCGATATCGCCAAGGCGTCGGGCATGGTCTGTGTGCGGGTGCCGCATGAGGACAAGCCCGGCAAGCGCGTGCAGCGGGTCTTCAACACCGTCGCGACCAGCGGCGCGATCCTGGACCTGGCCGACCACCTGATCTGCCAGGGCGTCACCCGGGTGGTGATGGAGGCGACGTCGACCTATTGGAAGCCGTACTTCTTCCTGCTGGAGTCGCGTGGTCTGGAGTGCTGGCTGGTCAACGCCCGTGACGTCAAGAACGTCCCGGGCCGGCCCAAGACCGACCGCCTGGACGCGGTCTGGCTGGCCAAGCTCACCGAACGCGGCATGCTCCGGCCCTCGTTCGTGCCCCCGAAGCCGGTCCGTGAACTGCGCGATCTGACCCGGGCCCGGGCGGTCATGACGCACGAGCGCACCCGCCACAAGCAGCGCACCGAGAAACTCCTCGAGGACGCCCAGATCAAGCTGTCCACCGTGATCGCCGACATCTTCGGCGTCTCCGGACGCGCGATGCTGGAGGCACTGATCGCGGGCGAGCGCAGCCCCAAGGCCCTGGCGGACCTGGCCCACGGCACGATCAAGGCCAGCCACAGCACCCTGGCCGAGGCCCTGACCGGCCGGTTCGAAGAGCACCACGCATTCATGTGCCGGATGCTGCTGGACACCGTCGACCACCTCACCGTGCAGATCGACAAGCTCACCGCCCGGATCACCCTGCGTCTGACCGAACTGTCCACCACCGAGGACGACGAAGGCCCCGGACAGGGCACCCTGATGCCGATCACCGACACCGAGCGCCTCGACGAGATCCCCGGCGTCGGCCCCGGCACCGCGCAGGTCATCCTCGCCGAGATCGGCCTGGACATGTCGGTCTTCCCCACCGCCGGCCATCTCGTGTCCTGGGCGAAACTCTCCCCACGCACCCTGCAGTCCGGAAACAGGAACACCTCCGGCCCCACCGGCAGGGGCAACCCCTGGCTCCGCGGCGCCCTCGGCGAAGCAGCGATCTCCGCCGCACGGACCGACACTTTCCTCGGCGCCCGCTACCGCAGGATCACCAAACACCGTGGCCACATGAAAGCCCTGGTCGCCGTCGCCCGCTCCATCCTGGTGTCCGTCTGGCACCTCATGAACGACCCGACCGCCCGTTACCGAGACCTCGGCGCCGACTTCCACACCCGCAACCTCGACCCGGGCCGCAAAAGCCGAGACCTCGTCCGCCAGCTCAAGGCCCTCGGCCACGACGTCACCCTCACCCCGGCAGCCGCCTGACAACACTCGACGCTCTCAGCACACGCCACCGGGGGCTACTTCGCCATGCCCACCTGACCGCTGAGTTTTCCGGTCAGAATGAGGCGCTGGATACTGGGGACGGGGCAGGCGTAGGCCCAGCCGGGCAGGCACTGCATGATCGCGCTGTGTTCCGAATCGACGGGCACGATCTGTCCCGGCCCCGCCACCCGGCTGATGGGTGTGCCTCCGGTGACGAGGGATTCCTTGTTCGCCAGAGCTACCTGATTGCCGGCTTCCAGGGCGGTGAGAGTGGCCAGCAGACCCGCTGCGCCGGGGAGCGCGTTGAGGGCAATGTCGCACGGCCATCCGGCCGCCGCCAGGAGCCCTTCCGTGCCTGGCAGTACAACCGGCAGGGGCTGGCGGGGTGTGCCCGCGGCCCGTGCCAGGGCGGCGAAAGCCGCGGTGAATGCCTCGACCAACGACGGGTCGCTCACGGCCACCGCCCGGGCACGGGTTTCCAGCGCCTGGCGGGCCAGCAGCCCGGGATTCGCACCGGACGCCGCCAGGACCACGGCATAGAACCTCTCCGGGTGCGCGGTGATCACCTCGATGGCCTGGGAACCGACCGAGCCCGTCGACCCCAGCACCACCACCGACCGCACACCGCCGCCCCCGCCCAGGACACCGGACACCACCGGCCGACGGGACAGGGAACCGCCTTGGCGCGCACGCCCTGGTCCCAGCTCCATCACCCTGGTTCCCGGTGCAGCGGCGGGGCCGGGGGCAGCGGTGTGGTGGGCCGGTGGCCGGGTGGGCCGGGTGGGGGTGCGGAGGAAGGCAGGCCAGGTGAACATCACTAACCGCCATGGTCGGGGCGGTCGGCGCGAGCGCGGAGGACGGAGTAGGTGATGCCCTGGGCGGTGAGGCCGGCGGCGGCAAGGATGTCGGTGCGGGTGCCGTGGGTAAGGAACCGCCCCGGCAGACCGAGGACGCGTACCGGGACGCGGGAGCCGGCGTCGGCTACTGCGCGGGCCACGGCGGTGCCCGCACCACCGGCGCGGGTGTTGTCCTCCACCGTCACCACCAGTCGGTGCCCGGCGGCGAGCTCGGTGAGCTCGGGCGGTACGGGGAGCACCCAGCGGGGGTCTGCCACGGTGACGCCGATGCCCTGTCCTTCCAGGTAGCGGGCGGCTTCCACCACGGCTCCGGCCAGCGGGCCGACTGCTACCAGGAGGACGTCCCGGGTGCGGGAGCGGTGTAGGACATCGACCGGGCCCTCACGGCTGAACGCCGGAAGGTCATCGGTGACGGCGGCCTTGGGGAACCGTAGTGCGGTCGGCCCGGTGGTGTGGGTGACGGCCTCGGCGAGGAGCTCGCGCAGGCGGGTGGCGTCCCGCGGCACCCCCACCCGCATCCCGGGCACCGCACCCAGGAGGGTCAGGTCCCACATCCCGTGATGCGACGGCCCATCCGGCCCCGTGACACCGGCCCGGTCCAGGACGAAGGTCACCGGCAGGCGGTGCAGGGCGACGTCCATCAGGACCTGGTCGAAGGCTCGGCCGAGGAAGGTGGCGTAGACGGCGACGACGGGGTGGAGCCCGCCCAGGGCGAGGCCGGCGGCGGAGGTGACGGCGTGCTGCTCGGCGATCCCGACATCGAAGAACCGGTGCGGAAACCGCTCCCCGAAGCGGGCCAGCCCGGTCGGGCCGGGCATCGCCGCCGTGATCGCCACGATCTCCTCATGCCGCTCCCCCAGCGCGCACAGCTCACCGGCGAAGACACTCGTCCACGACGGAGTCCTGCTCACGGTGCTGGGGCGGCCCGTGGCGGGGTCGAGGGTGCCGATGGCGTGCATGCAGTCCGCCATGTCCGCCTCAGCCGGGGTATAGCCGCGGCCCTTGGCCGTCACCGCGTGCACCACCACCGGACCGCCCAGCTCCCGCGCCATGGCCAGGGCCTCCTCCAGGGACGGCAGGTGATGGCCGTCGACGGGGCCGAGGTAGTCGAAGCCGAGGAGGTGGAAGAGGTTGCGGGCTGTCGGCAGCGGACCCGGCACCACGGCGTCTTCTCCGCCGTCCCCGATCCGGGAGGCACGGCCGGACCCCTCCTCGCCGGGCCGCGCGCTGTCAGGCCCGCCCTGGCCGTCGCGGCCGTCCACAGTGCCACGGTCCGCATCCGGCCCTGTGCCCGCTACGGCGCGGGGGTGGGTGGTCTGCTGGTGAGTAGGCTTCTCCGCCTTGAGCAGCCAGTCGATGCTGTCGGGTGCGGTGGCGCGCAGTTGTTGGAGGTGGTCGGCGAGGGCGCCGATGGTGGGGGCGTAGGAGCGGGTGTTGTCGTTCAGGACGATCACCACCGGCCGGCCGGGGGCGCCGCCGAGGTTGTTCAGGGCTTCCCAGCACATGCCGCCGGTGAGGGCCCCGTCGCCGATGACGGCGACCACTGCCCGGTCGCTTTCGCCGGTGAGGTGGCGGGCTTTGGCCAGGCCGTCGGCGTAGGACAGGACGGTCGAAGCATGGGAGTTCTCGATCACATCATGCGGTGACTCCGCCCGGGAAAGGTAACCGGAAGGGCCACCGGCCTGGCGCAACCGCTCGAAGCCCTCCGCACGGCCCGTGAGGAGCTTGTGGACGTACCCCTGGTGACCGATATCGAACAACACCGTGTCCCAGGGAGAGTCGAAGACCCGGTGCAGGGCGATGGAGAGTTCCACCACACCGAGGTTCGGCCCCAGGTGACCGCCCGTGGCACACACGGTGCCGATCAGGAACGCCCGGATCTCCCCCGCCAGAGCCGACAGGTCCTCGTGGGTGAGGCCTCGCAGATCCGCCGGTGAGGTGAGGGCGGACAGGAGCGGGAAACGTGCGGGAAGGATCCCCTCACCGGCGGGCGGGCCCGTACGCCCGGCGGGTGACGGCCTCCGTGATCCGGCAGGGGGCCTGGGTTGTTCCGTGCGGGGCATGCGGGTACGCCGGGTGCTCATCGCGTCCTCACCGCCGCCGGCAAGCCGAACGTCACGGTCTCTGTGACTGTGGTGTGCTCGGTCACAGAGACCGGGCCCAGACCGCCCAGCGCGGTGACCACGTCGTCGACCAGGGCCTGGGGGGTGGAGGCCCCGGCCGTCAGACCGACGGTGCCCGCGTCCCGGATCCAATCCGGACGGATGCCCCCGGCGTCGTCGATAAGATATGCGGGGGCACCGCTACGGGTGGCCAGCTCTACCAGGCGCACCGAGTTGGAGGAGTTCACCGAGCCGACCACCAGCACCACATCACTGCGGGCGGCGACCGCGGTCAGGGCGTGCTGACGGTTGGTCGTCGCGTAACAGATATCGTCCGAACCAGGGCCACGGATACCGGGGAAACGCTTCTCCAGAGCGGTGATCACCTGGCTCGTCTCGTCCAGGGCGAGGGTGGTCTGGGTCAGGTAGGACACCCGGCCGGAATCCGGTACCTCCAGGGCCGCCGCGTCCTCGGCATTCTCGACCAGGACCGTGGAGGCGGGAGCCTCGCCGAGGGTGTCCTCGACCTCCTCATGCCCCGCATGACCCACCAGCACCACGGTGTCACCACGGGCGGCGAACCGGCGCGCCTCTGCGTGCACCTTCGTCACCAGCGGGCACGTCGCATCCACCACCTCAAGGCCCCGCCGGGCGGCCTCCACACGCACCTGCGGGGAGACGCCGTGCGCGGAGAAGACCACCACCGACCCGTCCGGCACGTCATCCAGCTCCTCGACGAACACCGCACCACGGTCCTGAAGGTCACGGACGACGTGAAGGTTGTGGACGATCTGCTTGCGCACGAACACCCGCCGCCCCGTACCGGCGTAACGTTCTAGCAGCGTCTCGACCACCTCGTTCGCCCGCTCCACCCCCGCACACAACGACCGCGGCGACGCCAGCAGCACACGGCGCGGACGCGCTGCCCGCACCCACGCATCCAGCACTGTCTGTACCGGCCCGTCTGCCTTCAGCAGCCCAGCAGACGCCATCGCGCCCACCGCCAGCACCACAGCAGCGCCACCAGCAGCATTCCCGGGCGGGGCCGCCCGGTCAGACGCCGTCACCAGCCGGAAGTCACTGGCGGTTCCCGCCGGCAAGAGCCGTACCGGACCCGAGCGGGCCCGGAAGCCGTGACCGGCCAGCCCGCCCTCACCTGCCAGCAACGGCGCAGCAGGACATGGCACCACGGTTCCGTCGGGATGCCGGATCTCGGTGGCCACCCACACCTCCCCCGGGAACATAACGGGCTTAAAACCTGTAACAGGATCAAAGGAGGAGAGTGGCATGGCGGGCCTGGCTTTCACCACACTGCCATCGCAGGCAGCACAAGGAGCGGGGACGGCCACCAGGGGCTCCGGCGGCCAGCGGACCCCGCCACACGACGCCGGGAAGGTCCGTCGCCGGGTGCATGGCAGGGGCCTGGTGAGGTCACCCGTGCCGGGGAAACCGCACGGGTCACCACGGGACGCACCACCGGTACGGGAAACATGCAAGGACGGGAACGGGCCACCGCCCTCCACTTCATAGTTGAACCCCACATCAAGGGTGGGGAAGGCGCATACCGCCAGCGCTCAAAAGACCTACAAACACCGTCACCGCACCACCTCGCACCCGAACGCTCCGGTCGGTACACCGGTACCGACGGGGTCTGTAAAGGTTTTCGGTGTAACTGGGTTGGTCTTGTGGTTCAGATGCGGTTGCTGGTGAGACGGCCGTCGAAGGCGATGTCGAAGGCCTGCAGGGCTCGCTTCCAGCGGCTGGTCCAGCGTTTCCGGCCGGTCCCGGTCGGGTCCAGGCTCATCACCGCGAGGTAGACGCACTTCAGCGCGGCGGCCTCGGACGGGAAGTGCCCGCGAGCACGGACGGCCCGGCGGATGCGCGCGTTGACCGACTCGATCGCGTTGGTGGTGCAGACGATCCGCCGGATCTCGCTGTCGAACTGCAGGAATGGGACGAACTCGGCCCAGGCGTTCTCCCAGAGCCGCACGATCGCGGGGTATTTTGCGGCTCTGATCAACATTTCGGGATGACCCAGCGTGATCGACTCACGGCGTGAGCAGGATGCGGCGTCGGAGAAGATCGAAGTTGGCACGCCCATAGCCCTGGCGTTTGAGGTATTTGATCCGGTTCACGTGTCCTTCGACCATGCCGCTGGAGTAGGGCAGGGTGAGGCCGGCGGTGACGGCGTCGAGGTCCTTGCGGAGGTTGGTGGCGAAGCCGCGCAGGGGCGGCAGGTCACTGCCTTCGGCAGCCTTGATCCAGCGCGTCAGCAGGTGACCGTGGAGGTTCTTCATCATCTCGGCGAAGCCCTGTATGTGTCGGCGGAGATCGGCGAGTTCGGGGCAGTTCGTCACGACGCGCTTGAGGCGGAGCTGCTGGCTGGAGGTGAGGTTGTCGGGGTGGCGGGTGAGCCAGCCGGTGACTTGCCGGACGGTGGGCGCCTCGGACCGCTTGGGCGTCGGTGACTCCGCCCTGCGCAGGGGTTCGAGCCAGCGCCTCACGCTGCGGCTGCTGCCGCGGTAGCCGCGCTGCCGGATCTCGCGGAACAGGCGGCCGCTGTCGGTGCAGCCCTCACGCCAGCGCATGTTGAGGTACTCGGCCCAGGGCTGCGGCTTCGCGCGGCGTTGCGGCGGCGGGGACAGGAGCTCTTCGACAGCGGTCGCGTGAGCGTACTTGCGGACCGTCTTGCGGTCCATCCGCAGTGCCTCGGCGATCACCTGGATCGCGACGCCCTTGTCGTACATCTCGTGCACCGCCGCGAAATGACGCCGGGTGTTCGCCGCTCGCTTGCCCTCGACCAGGGGTGGCTCGCCGGGCGGCGGCTCCACAACCTCGTCCTGGTCCTCACCCTCAGGCGGGGTGAGGCAACTGCGGTGGGCGACGACGCACTTCTCGACCGTCTTGCACAGGTTCAGCCACAAATGAAAGCGGTCTGCGATCTGGACCGCTTCCGGTGCCGCGGTGCGGACGGCTTCGGCGTAGGCGCTGGCCCGGTCACGGCAGACGATCTCGGTGCCGGGGTGCTGATGGAGCCAGGCGGTGAAGGTCTCCGCGGTGCGGTCGGGGAGTACGTCGACGACGCGGCCGGTCTCGATGTCGGTCAGGACGGTGGCGTAGACGTGGCCGCGTTTGAGGGCGAAGTCGTCCACGCCCAGAACGCGGGGACTCTTCTCCGGCGGCTCGGCCGGCAGAGCTCGGATGCGGTGGAGCAGGGTGTTCGGGCTGACCGTGCAGTGCAGCATGCCAGCGAGTCGGGCACCGGCACGTCCGGCCAGGAGGCGACCGATCGCCACCAGCATCGTCTGCTGGAGCTGGCTTCGCCGGCCGTACCGGAAGGTCAGCCCCTCGACCTGCTCAGCGAAGGTCCGGCGTGCGCAGGACGGCACCTCACACCGGAACCGGCGAACCGTCAGGCATATCGTCACCGGCCGCCCGCCAGTCGGCGCGTCGGCAAGGCGACGACGGTAACGATCGTGGACGCGGTGCGAGTTGCCCCCGCAGTCCGGGCACCGGGCGGCGTCGGCAGCGACCGAGGCTGAGATCCGTACGCCCGCACCGACGACTTGGATTTCCTCTATCGCGACGGTCGCGAGGTGCGGCAGCAGCACATCGAGTATGTGATCACGTAACACACCTGCTCAACGATCTGACGTGCGGTCACGCTGGGTCATCCCGAAATGTTGATCAGAGCCGCCTGACATGGCCGCCCTCACCCTTCGCTCCACCCCCGTTACAGGGGCTTCATCACTACTACGGGCCGGTCCGCCAGCAGGTCCCGCGTCGGTACTCGACCCCTTGCGGTGTCTGCCGCTTGGGGCATTCCCTCTCGCCCACCACCACGCAGCGGGCCGTGTCGGGTCCTGCCTTCTCCTGTTCCATGCGGAAGCCGCAGACCGGACTCACGTCGCCTACATGCCGGACACCACCTGGCCAGTAAGCGGGCACCCGCCAGGCTCATCCCGGAATTCTGTTCACACCCCGGTTTTGATGCCACCTGTTTTCGTTTCGACACGTCAGCAGCGATTCATTTGCGTTCGTCTTCCCGGTCCCCACCTGACGCCTCTCACGGCGCCTTTTCCTCATCGCTCACCACGACGGTCATTAACCAACGCAGCATGAGGCGGTTTGAAGCCTCCCCCCACAGGGCGGCTCCGAAGGGCCAAAACCTTCATCTTCCACACAGCATCACTTCCAGAAGTTTCCCTACATCAACTCCCTTTCATGTTCAGGACACAAGAACTGGCGAAACACCTGAACCCCGAACCAGACACGATTCCCAGGGCGAAACGCTCAGTAATCAACGATCCGGCGAAACGAAGGGAACCCGAACAACAAGCCTCATAGCGCAACAAACATCTCATTTGACTTGACAACTACCGACACCGGCTGCCGCATCGCATCCCGAACCCCAGGATGGCTCGTGCCGGCTGGGGAGCTGACACGAGCCATCCTGTTTTCTTACCAGGTGATCAGAACGTAGCCAGGGCCGCCCGGTTGGCCGTCCTGTCCGTCGACCCCGCCCGTGCCGCTGTCGTCAGCAATACCGTTACCCCCTCTGCCGCCAGTACCGCCTGTGCCACCTGCACCACCTTGGCCAATTCCGAGCGGGCGGCTCACTGTTCCAGTTGCCGGTGCGCCGCCTGCGCCCCCTGAACCACCAATGCCGCCTGCTCCACCCAGCGCGTCGCCGCCGCGGTTGAAGGCTTGGTGCCCTGCGGTCCCACTCCCTGACGAGGAGCCGGGACTTCCATCCGCTCCGGACGAACCCGAGAGGAACTCTCCTTTGGAGCAGCCGAGTGCGGGAAGAGCGTTGGATTGGGGATGACTGTGGCCTGGGTCTCCTCCCTCTACGGAGGATCCTGAGTTGCCTCCGTAGTCCCACCCTCCTTGGCCTGGCTCGCCGCCGTACGCCCATCCGCTGCCTCCGGGGGCGACGAAAGCCAACAGCGCGCCTGTGCCTAGATTTCCGTCGGGATCATGGAAGCCCGACAAGCCGGAATTGACCGTTGTGAATTCGCTGCCGGTCTTTCCTCCTGGTGTACCGTCACCTCCCTTGGAACCGAAGATGTTCCCGCCCAATCCCCCGCTGCCCCCCTGTCCACCCCTGATGCCTGGCCCACCACGACCAACCAAGATGTCATATTTATGACCCGGAGTGACAGAGACCGTGCATGAGACGAACGATCCGCCTGCTCCGCCGCCGCCACCGCTGCCGCCGGAGCCGCCGCCACCACCGCCGCTTTCCCGTCCGCCGCCGCCGCCAGCACCGCCGCCGCCACCACCACCCGCGCCACCCGCGCCAGCGGACCAAGCAGACATGGTCACGATAGCTACGCCTGGCGGTGCGATGAAGGAATGTTTCCCCGGCACGAGGTAGGCGGCCTGTCCCTGCCGACTGGCCCCATGGGCCGAGGGCGGGCACACCCCCAATAGGGATGCTGTGGCCAGTGCGACCGCTACGCATCCGGTGGCCTTAGTTCGACTCTGCCTGCATTTCACAATCAGAACTCCATGGGTAAAGGGAAAAGAGGCCCCGGTGACTCCCTTGCTTCTTGAGCAGTCAAGGGTCGGGGGCTGGTGATTTACAGCATAGGACGCATGCGCATGGCAGCCAGAGGGACGCGTCCCAGTCAAATGGGTGAATAATCCGCAGAGAACGGGTGGATGATTGCAAAGTCTAATGATCGCGTGAATGTTCTATTGATTCGAAACGGTTCGGGTTCTGGGTCGTTTGAGGGGTGTGGGCGATCTGGTGGGGGACGCGCGGCATCTGTCGCCTTCGGCGCAGGAGGCCCTGCGACTGCGGGCGGTGGGCGCGTTGGTGGTGGGCCGGGACCGCGAGGACGTGGCGGCGGCGTTCGGGGTGTCGCTGAAGGCGGTCGACACGTGGTGGGCGAAGTGGCAGGCCGGCGGCCAGGAGGCGCTGGCCATGCAGCCTCGCGGCAAGCGGGTCGGGGTGCACCAGGTGCTCAGCGGGGCTGAGCACCTGGTGCACGGCAGGCAGTCCTCGATCACCGGCCCTGCGGGCAACTCGCTGAAGCCCGAGAACCGGCGGCGAGTTCCTGACGCCCCGTACGGCCCGGTCGTCACCGCCGACGCAACGTCCCCCCTCTCCCCGACTGGTCGGCGAGCCGCTGCATCACCAGTACCGGATCTCAACCCCATCGATCACCCAGTACCAGTTGACGGCCCGGGGCAGCGTCGGTCCACTCGGAGGGGATGGGCAATGGTGATGATCGGGTGGTAAAGGGCGGTGGAAGGGGGTTCGCCGATGGGTTGTCCATCGACCTCTATCCAGGCGTGCGCGCGGAAGGGTTCGCCGCGTACCCCGCTGCGCCACGTTGGCCACACACCACGGGTGCGGCACAGCAGGACGGTGGCCAGAGATCGTTGCAGGCAGTGTTCCCCCGCGCAGCGTGCACTGACGGCGATGATGTCCTGGCGGGCTGCTAGTGCCTGGTCGATGGTGGCGGGGGCGGCGCCGAGGCGTGCGAGTTGCAGGATACGGCGGATGTTGCGGGGGGAGAGACGTGCGAGTGCTCTGGCAAGGGTGGCGGTGGTAAGGGGTGCGATGCGGTGGTGCAGGGCGAGCGCGGGCCGGTCCTCGGGAGAGAAGGGTACGCTCACGTCTGCGTCACCAGCCGTGCGGTGCACAGTGATTCCAGAAGTGCCGTGACATCATGTTCGGCCCGCTGTGCAGAGATTTCCGGGTAGCGCTGGATGAGAATCAATACGGCCCGCTCGGGGGTGGCCCCGCCCAGCAGGGCACGCAGTGTCAGTGTTGCGGTGGTGTTGAGACACCAGTACCGGCCTCGGCGTTCGTCGAGCAGGATCATGTCTGTGCCTGTGCCGGTGGTGAGGATGCCGGGGCTGAGCACGAGACTCATCGGAATCCTCCTGTAGTCGCATCGGGTGGTGCTGTGGGCGGCTTCGGCGGTGAGCGTAGCCATGCTTCG
The DNA here is from genome assembly GCF_041519305.1 of Streptomyces luteireticuli. NCBI lineage: Bacteria > Bacillati > Actinomycetota > Actinomycetes > Kitasatosporales > Streptomycetaceae > Streptomyces > Streptomyces luteireticuli. The sequence continues at coordinate 467,580 of NZ_CP167928.1, read as the reverse complement.
CATCCCAGGGTCGGCAGGAGTTGGGTGTGCAGCTGATGGTCGGGGTAACCGCGGAGTGCGGCGCGGAGACGGTCGGGGCGGATCAGGCCTGCGTCGGCCAGCGCGGGGGCGTCGAACAATGCGAGCAGTTCACCGCGGTGGCGGCGGAAGTCGATGTAGAAGTCGGCGCTGTACTCGCCCTTGGTGGTGCGGGCCAGGATCGCTTCCGGGACGGCGCCGCGCATCGCTGCTACAAGAAGAGGCTTGTAGCAGGCAAGTGCCATGCGCTCCTCGAGCCGGACCGACAGCGCTGCCTCGATGACCGCGTCGTCGTGGAAGGGCGTGGCATAGCCGATACCCAAGTGCTCAGTGGTCGCCTGGTCGATCTGCCGGACGGCGTCGGCGCCGGCCCTCAGGCACTGCAGTGCCATGTGCAGGGACCGGTATGGTGACAGAGGGACGGGGGCACGGTCGGCAGCCTCTCGCAGCATCGCCGCCACCGTTGCCACTGCCTGCGGGGTAGCCCAGGGCGGCATGCCTGTGCCGAAGCCCCAGCCCATGGCGGGCGCATGCGGTAGGGAGGGCGTTGCGGTGAGGCGGGAAGCCCCACGAGCCAGTTCGTCGGCCAAACTGGTGTGGTCGCCCAGGGCGTACAGCACCGGTCGCAATGGGTACCTCCGCAAAGCATGACCTTGCCGTAGTAGGGACAGTGCGGTCAGCGGACGAGACCGCACCAGGTCATGCAGGAACGAAGGCATGGGGGTGAACAGTTCGTCGCCGCCTCCACCGAACAGGTGCAGTCGCGATCCTCGCCCCGCCATTCTCCCGAGCACATGGAGGATCCGGGCCCAGTCGCGCACCCAAGGACCGGGCTCTTCTGTGATGAAAGGCAGGTCGGATAGGCCGGAGAACCAGGCTGGTATCTCTCCGGGGCCGGCGGTCACGTGCTCGGCATCCGGCAGTTCCTCCGCGGCGCGGCGTGCCCAGACGGTGTCGTCGTTGGCCGGGTCCGCCCCGTGCCATCCGAAGGTCACCAACCGGGCGGGCCCTTGAACGGCGAGGGAGCACAGGCTGGCGGAGTCCAGTCCTCCGGAGAGATCGGCGCTCATAATGCCGCCGCCCGCTGAACACGTGCCGACGGCCTCGCTCAAGGCATCTCGCAGTGAGGCAGCGCCTTCCTCGAAAGCCGCTGAGGGCTCCGGGGCAGTCCACCAGCGCACGGTGCGAGCACGTCCGTCGGGCTCGAGAACCAGGCAGTCATCAGGCCGAATGCCGGATACACCTTTCCATATGCACCGTTCCTCTAGCGGATGGGCGATACCCGGCACCGCCATGCGCAGAGCCAAAACTTCCTCGTCCACGCCCGCCCCGATCACCGCGGCGAGAAGGTCCGCCCGGCTGCTGGCCACCGTCACGCCCGCCACACGGGCATGAAAGACTCGCCGCGTCCCGGAAGCGCTGCCTCGTACATGCACCCGGCCGCCCGCCGACCCCACGACGTGGAAACAGCCCGCGACACCGGCAGCGAGCCCGTCCGTTCCGGAGATCCCCTGTGCCTGCTTCTTCAGACGAGCCGACAACACCTCCCCGTCGACCCTGTGGCGACCGATGACAGCAAGACGCGCCGTACCCACCTGCCCCACAGCCAGCAGCTCATCGGGCCAGACACCCAACATCCACGGTCGCCCTGAGGCATGTTCAACAACTTGCGACACATAAGGCCGCAGCATCTGCACAGCCCCAGCACCGGCCTCACTGTCCGGCAGGACCACGACCCACATGCCATCCCCCAGGGGCCAAACCTGCTTGGGATTACAGGAAACGGTGCGGTAGCGGCAATTACCGCTACCGCACTGGATTCAAGCCAGCGGACACCGGAACGCGCCTGATCAGAAAGGCGCACCCGCCAGGTTGGGGTCGCAAAGGACGGTCAATTCCTCAATCCTCCCGACCCCGCGCCGACAGGCTCATGAACCATGATCCCAGCCATTGGCAATCCGACTCAACATCCCAGGCCCCGGAGAGGCATACGCTTACTGACTCAGAAGAAATCCCGATTGAACGGCGGGTGGGCAGCTTCGCTGGAGGGTCCGATGATCGACCCGCGGGTCAACTCGGCGTATTCACCGACCTCCACCAGCACGGGAACCTCGTACACCTCCCCTACTGACACGGGAACCTCGTACACCTCACTCGAAGTTTCCATAGCGAATCACCCTTCACGTCGCAACGGAACACCAGAAGCATTCGCTATTGTCGTTCCGGCCGAATCGGGTCGTCTAGAGTCGGTCAAATCGCAAATTTTTCCGATTGTGCAGGGGAATGTCTATCCGTAGCCGCGTACAGACGAACTTCTTCCCGACCCTGACCCCCGGGTCGGGTGATTCCACCTCGATCTGGTTCAAAGACTCAGATACGCTGCGGACCTCGATGCCCGGCTGCGGCTGCCGACCCTGCACGACCGGCACGAACCCACCGACACCACAAGATGAAGCGCGAGGCTCTCGTTCCGATCGACGAGGAACTCGAGCAGGACATCCGCGACCAGCAGCACCGGCTCCTGCAGGGGTCCCGGTGCTCCTCCCGAGGTTCACGGCACCGAGCCCATGCACGGCGGCACCTACCGTCGGGTCCTGACTCCCTGGCTGGAACGCTGCGACGCCCGTGACGAGCACGGCCACCCGGTGCACCTGACGCCGCACCAATGGCGGCACACCCTGGGCACCTGGCTGACCAACCGCGACGTCCCGCAGGAAGTCGTACGTAAAATCCTCGATCACGATTCGCACGAGATGACGGCCCACTACGCGCGTCTGCACGACACCACGGTCCGCCGCCACTGGGAGAAGGCCCGCAAGGTCAACATCAGCGGCGAGAGAAAGTAGCGCTCAATCCGGACGGCCCGCTCGCCGAGGCTGCCTGGGCCAAACAACGCGTCGGCCGGGCCACCCAGGCACTCCCCAACGGCTACTGCAGCCTGCCCGTGGTCAAGACCGGCCCCCACACGAACGCCTGCCTGACCTGCCCGATGTTCATCACCACCGCCAAGTCCCTACCCCACCACCGTCAACAGCGCCAGAAGATCCTCCAGATCATTTCCGCCGCCGAGGCCCGCGGACAGCAACGGCTCGTCGAGATGAACCAGCAGGTCCTGGGCAACCTCGACCACATCATCACTGGACTCGACCAGGACGACGACACCAGCACGGAGGCGGCCGATGCGGGCTGACAACAGCGCCCACCTCGCGCTCTCGGCCCGGCAGCGTCACGAGCTGACGCGGGCCAAGACCATCAAGACTCTGCGTGAACTCGACACTGCGGGAACCCCGGTGACCTTCGAGGCCGTCGCCCGAACCGCGCAAGTCTCGCGCTCCTGGCTCTACACCCAGCCGGACATCCGGGCCGAAATCGAACGACTCTGATCCCTCGACCGCCGACCACTGCCACCAGCCGCACCCACACACCAGAGAGGCACCGATCATGCCGTCCACCTGCGGGGATGTCTCAAGGCCGCCAGCGGGGCGCCACAGAAGGCCATTGACACAGCGTTTCACGTCGGACTGCCTCGCGAAGCCAATAGGCATAAGCACGTGCTGCGATCCCGGCTGCGGCGCTGACGCCAGTCGCTAATGTGATGCGCCAGAAATCAGAGGCGTAAGTGGCTAGGGAGTCTTGGTGTCGGGCGGGGCGATCTTCGCGAGGTAGTCCGCGAGCGAGTTGAGGATCTCGTCGGCGGTCTTGGTCCAGGTGAAGGGCCGTGGGTTCTCGTTCCACGTCTCGATCCATGCCCTGATGTCGTCTTCCAGGGCCTTCACAGAGCGGTGGACACCGCGGCGGATGAGTTTGTCGGTCAGCAGGCCGAACCACCGCTCCACTTGGTTGAGCCAGGAGGAACCGGTGGGGGTGAAGTGCACGTGGAAGCGGGGATGCCGGCCCAGCCACGTCCTGATCTCGGGGGTGTTGTGGGTGGCGTAGTTGTCGCATACCAGGTGCACATCGAGTTCGCGCGGCACTGCCTTGTCGATCGTGACCAGGAACTTCTTGAACTCGATGGCCCGGTGACGGCGGTGGAGTTCCGATATGACGGTGCCGTCGGCGATGTTGAAGGCGGCGAACAGGCTGGTGATGCCGTGCCGGAAGTAGTCGTGGGTACGCCGCTCGGGCATCCCCGGCATCATCGGCAGGACCGGCTGGGAACGGTCCAGAGCCTGGATCTGGCTCTTCTCGTCCACGCACAGCACTACCGCCTTCTCGGGCGGGTGGTGGTACAGGCCGACGACGTCGACGACCTTGGCGACGAACTGCGGGTCGGTGGAGAGCTTGAAGGTGTCCTGCAAGTGTGGCTTGAGATCGAACCGCTTCCAGATCCGCCCGACCGTCGACTTCGACAGGCCCGAGTGCTTCGCCATGGAGGCCCGCGACCAGTGCGTGTCCCGGCCGGGCGTGGACTCCAGCGTCGCCACGAGGACGTCCTCGACCTGGTCCAGCAGGATCGACGGCGGACGGCCCACGCGCGGCTCGTCCGCCAGTCCGTCCAGACGGCGGGCGATGAAGCGGGACCGCCAGCGGTTCACCGTCGCATGGGCAATGCCCAGCTCGGCGGCGACCTGCTTGTTCGTCCCGCCTTCCGCGCACCGCAGCACGATCTTCGCGCGCAGAGCGAGGTACTGCGCGGTCTTCGCCCGCCTCGCCCAGCGCGTCAGCTGGACATGCTCCTCGTCGGTCAGGACCAGTCCCGCCTTGCGCCGGCCCGGCCGCGGCGCGTCCGTCAGAGCATCCATCCGCCGCTCAGCGAACCGTGTTCGCCACTTGCGGACCGTGTCCGCCGTCACGCCGAGCTTCGCCGCCACACGCACGGTCGGCAGCCCCTCGGCGCAGGCCAGGACAATCCGCGCCCGTTCCGCCAGACGCGCCCCTGCCGCCCCGTCGGCCCACCGCGTCAGCTCCGTGAACTCCTCAGCGGACAACACAATTTCAACAGCACGAGGCCCTGGTGACATGAGAAAACCCTAGCCACTTACGCCTCTGATTTCTGGCGCATCACACTAATGTGATGCGCCAGAAATCCTGAGGGTGTTAATTACTACCCTGTTGCCATGTCGCATCCGGGTCCTTCCGCTGTGGAGATCACGCTGTCCGAGGACGAGCGTGTCGAGTTACTGCGGCGGGCGGGGGTGCCGGATCGGCGGCCCGCCGAGCGGGCCCGGATCATCCTGGCGTGTGCGGACGGGATGTCGAATGCAGGCGCCGCGCGGGCGGTTGGTGTGGCGCTCAAGACGGTACGGAAGTGGCGCGGGGCCTTCGCCGCGGAGCGGACGGCCGGGCTTGAGGACACCGGCCCGATCGGCCGGCCGAAGGCCGACCTGGTCCTGAGCGAGGATGAGCGTGACCAGCTCATCCGGTGGGCGAGGCGGGCGAAGACCGCCCAATACCTGGCGTTGCGGGCCAGGATCGTGCTGCGCTGCGCGGAGGGCGGCACGAACCGGCAGGCCGCGTTCGACCTCGGCGTCGACGAGTCGACGGTGGAACGCTGGCGGGCCCGGTTCATCGTCAAACGCCTCGACGGCCTGTCCGATGAGAGCCGGGTGGGCCGGCCGCCCTCGATCCTGCTCGACCAGGTCGAGGACGTCATCGTGGCGACTCTGGAGTCCAGCCCTGGCAAGGACACCCACTGGTCGCGGGCTTCGATGGCGGAGCACTCGGGGCTGTCCAAGTCTACGATCGGGCGGATCTGGAAGCGGTTCGACCTCAAGCCGCACCTTCAGGATTCCTTCAAGCTCTCCACCGATCCGCAGTTCGTCGCCAAGGTTGTCGACGTCGTCGGGCTGTACCACCACCCGCCCGAGAAGGCGGTGGTGCTGTGCGTCGACGAGAAGTCCCAGATCCAGGCACTGGACCGGTCGCAACTGGTGCTGCCGATAATGCCGGGCATGCCCGAGCGGCGTACCCACGACTACTACCGGCACGGCATCACCAGCCTGTTCGCCGCCTTCAACATCGCCGACGGCACGGTCATATCGGCACTGCACCGCCGTCACCGGGCGGTCGAGTTCAAGAAGTTCCTGATCCGGATCGACAAGGCGGTGCCGGCCGACCTCGAAGTCCATCTGGTCTGTGACAACTACGCCACCCACAACACCGCCGAGATCAAGGCGTGGCTGGGCAAGCATCCTCGATTCCATGTCCACTTCACCCCGACCGGCTCCTCATGGATGAACCAAGACGAAGGAACAGCAGGCTGCCCGTGAGATGTTCGCCTCCGGCCGGGATCTGGCGTTGGTCGCCGGAGCGGGGACGGGTAAGACGTCCACGCTGATCCTGATGGGCGCTGCGACCCGCAAACGGGGCCTTTACGTGGCGTTCAACCGTGCGATCGCCGACGACGCCCGCGCACGCTTCGGGCCGAACGTCGAGTGCCGTACCGCGCACTCCCTGGCCTTCCGCGCGGTCGGCCACCACTACCGTGAGCGTCTGGACGCCTCGGCGAGGATCCCCGCCAAGCACACCGCCCGCATGCTCGGCATCACCCGTGACCTTGACGTCAACTCCCGCCAGATCAAGGTCACTCACGCCGCGCGTCTGGTGATGGGCATGGTCCGCAAGTTCTGCTACACCACCGACCGGCAGGTCATGGCCTGCCACATGGAGCCAGTCAACGGACTCGACGGCCCTGGCCAGGACTATCTCGCCCACACTCTGCTGCCCTACGCGCATCGTGCGTGGGAGGACATCTGCTCGCCCGCCGGCCGGCTGCGGTTCGAGCACGACCACTACATGAAGCTGTGGGCGATGACCTCCCCGCGGCTCGGCGCGGACTTCGTCCTGCTGGACGAGGCCCAGGACACCAATCCGGTGCTGGAGGAGGTCTTCCTCGCCCAGGACGCGCAGCGGGTGTGTGTCGGGGACCCGGCCCAGCAGATCTACGGCTGGCGCAACGCACGCGATGTGATGACCGGCTTCCCCGCCGAGCAACTACGCCTGACCCAGTCCTTCCGCTTCGGCCCGGCCATCGCCGAGGTGGCCAACCGGTGGCTGGGGCACGCCGAGTCGGAGATGCAGCTGACCGGCCACGGCCCCGGCTCCCGGGTTGGCGAGGTGGCGCAGCCCGAGGCGGTACTGTGCCGGGGCAACGTGGACGCGATGAGCGAAGTCCTGTCCTACCTGGAGCTCGGCATCCCGGTGGCACTGACCGGCGGGGGCAGCGCGCTGCAGCGCATCGCCAGGGCCGCACTCGAGCTCAAAGCCGGGCAGCGCACCAGCCACCCGGAGCTGTTCTTGTTCTCCTCCTGGGGCGAGGTGCAGGAGTACCTGTAGTTCGTTGAACTCGTCGGTACGCGGGGATTGACGGCTGGTCATGTCGGCCGTACAGCGGTGGTGCGGGGATCTGTCGAGCTTGGGGGCGAGGATGACCGCGCGACGTTCGTGTCCGCCCGCGCCGGGACCGCTGGAGGAGTACGCGGCCCGGTTCGATGACCTCTTTGTCAGCCTCGCGCAACGGCGGGGATTTCGTGAGTACCTGACCGAGCTGCTGGCGCCTCGGGACCGGAACAAGACGATCACCTGTCTCGCCGGAGCGGAGCCTGTGACCGGGGCTGGTTCGCCGGCGGTGCAGCGGCTGCAGTTCTTCCTGTCGGAGTCCGCTTGGGATGCCGGGAAAATCAACAGTCGGCGGCTTGAGCTGCTGCACGAGCAGCCGGAGACCGCCCCGCACGACGGCGGAGTCATCGTCATCGACGACTCCGGGGACCGCAAGGACGGCACGGCCACCGCGCACGTGGGACGGCAGTGGCTGGGCCGGTGGGGCAAGACTGACAACTGCGTGGTCACGGTCACGACGGTATGGACCGACGGGCGGGTGTACTACCCTCTGCACGCAGTGCCGTACACCCCGGCCCACCACTTCCCGCGCGGACGGAACGACCCCGCCTTCCGCACCAAACCGCAGCTGTCCGCCGCCCTCGCGACCGAGGGCAAGAAGGCCGGCTTTCCCTGCCGGGCGGTGGTGGCCGACTGCGCCTACTCCGTCAGCGACGACTGGTACTTCGCACTGCGCGAGGCCCATTTGCCCTACGTGGTGGCACTCAAGCCGCACCGCGGCACCTGGGCACCCGCCGACCAGCCGCACACACCGGTCGACGCCGCCCACACCCTGACCTGGCGGGACGCCGAACACCCCGGCGACTGGACTTCCGTTGTGCGCCGCTTCCGCGACGGGCACACCGAGACCTGGTGGGCCGCCGACGCCCGCCTCGGCGGCTACGGCCCCGACTCACCCTGCCGGCTCGTCGCCGCGACCACCGATCCGGCCACCCTGCCGCCGAAGGCCACCTGGTACCTGTCCACCAACCTGCCCCATCCCGACGCGCCCCACGCCGCTGCCAGTACGCACCCGCCTGCCGATCTCGCCGAGATCGTCCGCCTCTACGGCCTGCGGCCGTGGATCGAGCAGAGCTACAAGCAGATCAAGGACGAGCTCGGCTGGGCAGACTTCCAAGTCCGCTCCGACCGCGCCATCCGCCACCACCAGACACTGGTCAACTGCGCTTTCTCCTTCTGCTGGGACCAGTGGTTCGCCCCACCCGGACCCATGGACGCCACCGCGCCAGACCCGTGCCCCGACGACCGGCCAGAGAGGGGGACCACCCACACCCCACCAGCCCCAACCTCCCTGCTGGCCCAGGGCCTTGCGCGCCATACGTTCCTGGCTCACCCCTGCCATTACCCTCAACCGCTGGTGGCGAGCCTGGACCGACAAGGACCCACCCGCCGAACTCCAGGCCCTGATAGACGCGGTCACCACCGGACACAGCATTGATCTCTACCGCCGGGTTTAACGAACTACCGCTACTGAGGTTTTCGGCGTGAGGTCGGGGTGTGTCCGGTGATCGCGAGGCCGGTCTCGGTGAGACAGCCGTCGATCAGGTCAGGGCGGTACTGCAACTGTCGAAGACTGCGGCGGAGAGTTCGGGTGAGGTCGTCGGGGTCGGTGAAGGCCGCGTTGGCCAGGGGCCCGCGCCGCAGCAGCGACCAGATGCCTTCCACCGGGTTGAGATCCGGTGCGTAGGCGGGCAGCTGGAGGACGGTGAGCCAGTCGTGCTCGGCAATGAACTGGCGCATGCCGGAGGCGAGATGGGTGTTCAAATTGTCCCAGACCAGGAGCATCGGGCCGCCGAGCTGGGCATGGGCCCGCTGGACGAGGTTCCGGTAGTCCTGCCAGGCGAAGCTCTTGCGTTCGTGCTTCCGCCGTTCATACGGGCGGGGCTGCCAGATGAGCCGGGCGCGTTCGCCGACCCTGTAGCAGCACATCGCCGCAACCGACTACCGTCGCCAGGACCGGCCCCGCACCCGCACCAGCGGGGTGCGGCCGCGTCGGCCCCAGGTGCGGGCCCTCGGTGGCGTCGAGAAACCGGCCTCTGAGCTTCCCCCGAGATGCGGAGTCAGTTGACAGAGGGTCAGATGGGACTCATGAGAGGACCTTCGACCATGGCTGCCCCGAGAAGATATCCGCTGGAGTTGCGTGAGCGTGCGGTGCGGATGTACCGCACCTCCGACCCGAGGCCGCAGATCAAGAAACTGGCCGTCGACCTCGGCGTGCATCCGGAGGCCCTGCGCGGCTGGATCCGCCAGGCCGAGGCCGATGCCGGCGAGCGCGACGACCGGCTCACCACCGACGAGCGGGCCGAGCTCACGGCCCTGCGCAAGGAGAACGCCCAGCTCAAGCGGGCCAACGACGTGCTGCGGACGGCCTCGGCGTTTTTCGCGGCGCAACTCGACCCGACCCGGCCCAGGTGACGGCGCTCGTTGACGAGCATCCCCGCCTGGGGGTCGAGTGCGTACTCCGGGAGCTCCACATCCCTTCCGCCACTTACTACCGCTGGCGCCGCGCGGAGAAGGAGCCGTGCGAACGGCGCCGCCGGGACGTCGAGCTGACCGAGCAGATCCGCACGATCCACGCCGACTCCGGCGGGATCTACGGCTCGCCGCGGGTGCACGCCGTCCTCAAACGGGAGGGCGTCCGCGTGGGCCGCAAGCGGGTCGAACGGCTGATGCGCGAGGACGGTCTTGCGGGCGTGAGCCCACGCCGCAAGAGCGGCTTCACGCGCCGGGACCCGAAGGCCACCTTGGCCCCGGACCTGGTCAACCGGGACTTCACCGCACCCGCGCCGAACCGGCTGTGGGTCACCGACCTCACAATGGTTCCGACCGGCGAGGGGCCGCTGTGGCTCTCGGCGATCCGCGACGCGTTCTCCCGCCGGGTGGTCGCCTGGGAGACCTCCGCCCGCGCCGATGCGGACCTGGTGCTGACCACCCTCGAGTACGCCCTCTCGTCCCGCGAGGTCGAGCCGGGCAAGCTCATTCACCACGCCGATCACGGCTGTCAATACACGTCCATCAAGCTCACGACCCGGTTGGTGCGGGCGGGAATTGAGGCGTCCATGGGGTCCGTGGGGGACTCGTACGATAACGCCCTCGCGGAAAATCTGTGGATGCTGATCAAGACCGAGGGCCTGCGCGGCCGCACCTTCGCCACACGTGCCGAGGCGAACCTCGCGCTCTTCGAGTACATCGACGGTTTCTATAACCCCCGCCGCATCCAAGAACGGCTCGGCTACCTCAGCCCGATCGAGTTCGAGGAGAAGCACTACACCGACCAGGCGACGGCCGAACCAGCGAACCTGAACACCCATCAACCCGTCCCGACCTGCTGATCAGCAACTCTCACGCAGCGGGGGAACCTCACTCGTCCTCAAAGACGACCCAGGCCCCGAGCGCCGCCGCGATGCTTCCACCTCGGGCCATACCCCCTTCTTCCACAGCATCACCGAGTCCTCGTCGCGTTCCAGGGCCCGACGGGTGGGCGCCTGCCAGGACCAGCCATGGCGCGTGAGCAGCCGCCACACCCCGGCGACGGAGACGGTGAGGTGGAAGCGGCGGCCGATCACGGTCTTGACCCTGGCCAGGGTCCACCGCTGGTCCTTCCAGCCGTGCGCGGCAGGGCCCCTGGCCAACTCGCCTTCCAGCACGGCGAACTGGGCATCGGTCACCTTCGGCCGTCCCGGTGAGCCGCGCGAGGTCAGAGCCTCGGCACCGCCTTCGCGCCAGACCCGGCGCCAGCGTTCCACCGACCGCTCGGTGACCCGCAGGTCCTTCGCCACCAGAGCAGTCTTCTCGCCACGGGCGAACCGCTCCGCGGCCTGCAGACGGATGCCTTCCCGGACCTGCCGCCGCTCCGCGGTCAGGCCGCCTCCCTGTGCGTACCGCATACCGACGACGTACCGCAGGGATCAACTGCCGTCACCCCCGACCTCACACCGAAAAACTCAGTAACCCGACCAGCACCAACCCCCAACCGTCAGGACTTTGAATCAGCCCTGCGACGCGTCCGGCGACGCCACTCACCTTCAACGAGTTGGGGTGTTTCCGGGCAGGGCGCGTTACCGGTCAGGGGAAGCACCGATGCACCACCCGGGCCCGGGAACCGTCCCGTTGTGCACAACCCCGCGCGCTTCCCGCCCGCCACAGGGTGAGTCTGCGCATGCCCCTTTACCCGCTCCCGAAAGACACTGCTCACGCCTGGGCCCGTGCCTGCGTGCTCTGCATTGATGAGGAGCACGCTTGACCGGCTTTGGCATCGGCGGGTCTCTCCTCGGCCTGGCCCGGAAGGTGCCCGGCGACAGTTCGGCCGCCTGGCCACACCGCGGGCACGGGCGGCCGCGTCGGCTGCTTCAGCCTACCTATGGGCACAACACTGCTGAGATGGGTTTTTGGAGGGCCCGGAGAGGGCGGCAACCAGCATGATCTCGAACGATGGTGTGGTTTTGCGCCTGCAAGCCCTGGTCGAGGTCGTCGGGACCGACGGGGGCATGATCAGTCCTGCGGTGTACGACACCGCCCGTTCCGTAACGTTGCTGCCTCACAACAGCGAAACCCGCGACCGGATGCTGGGCTGGATCGTGGCCCAGCAGCAGGCCGACGGTGGCTGGGGCGACTCACGAGTTCCCTGGGCGCGGGATCTGCCGACCGTGGCAGCTCTGCTCGCCCTGCACCGGCACCGTGCGTATCTCGAACAGGTACGTAGTGCGCTGTCGTTTCTCCACGCGCATGCTTCCCGATGGTGGAGCGATCCGCTGCCGCTGGACCTGCCTGTTGGCCTTGAGCTCACACTCCCCGCGCTGTTCGACGAATCCGCCAGCCACGGCCTCGATCTTCCATCGGCCCCATACGGGCCACTGCGCGCGTTGAGTGAGCAGCGTCGGCGCACCATCGGGGCCCTGGCACCGCACTCGCCCGGAACCCCGGCCGTGCATTCCTGGGAGGCCTGGGCCGACCAGAGCGCCATAGAACTTGTCGACGACAGCGGCGGGGTCGGCCACAGCCCCGCAGCGACCGTGACTTGGCTGCATCGCATCGGCGCCCTCGGCTCTGGCGCTGAACAAGGTCGCCGTTACTTGGTCAAAGCACAGGCCGCCACCCGCACCGACTGCTCGCTGCCCACTGTATGGCCCATCGGCAACTTCGAACGCGTCTGGATCCTGCATGCCCTCACGCTTGCCGGTCTGCTCACCCACCCCAACTTGCGCACCACCTGCACCGAGCAACTGACCCGCATCGAACGATCCCTCACACCCAACGGCATAGGGATGAGTGATGCCTTCATGGTGGATGGAGACATTACTGCCACTGCGGTCGCCACACTCCGGCTCGCGGGACGGCCCATCGACACCACTTTGATCGAGCAATTCCGTAAAGAGGACCACTTCGGCACAAGCTCACGTCAGCCGCCGCAGCCATCCTCGCTCTCATGCTCCATACGCAAAAAGGAACCAGGCTACTTGGAGAAGAAGGACCATTGGATACTTCCGCTATCAGTATTCCACCCGTCTATTGCCCGATCGCGTCGGCAATTCACCCTAATTCCGGGACCATCCAGGCCCGGTCCATCGAATGGATCACCGGTCTCGATTACTTCAGCCATCCGACCCGTCTTCCAAGGATCATCGGATCCCGGGCCGGACAACTCTCCGCCCGCCTCGCACCCGACGGATTCGACGACCATGTGCAGACCACTGCCGACGTCTTCACCTGGCAGTTCGCCTTCGACGACGACCGCTGCGACAACAGCGAACTCGGCCACGACTCCGACGGCTACCTCTGCCTGCTCGCTGAGCTTCTGGCCGTTACCAACACGCTCGACGCCGAACCACCCAGCGACGACCCGTACATCATCCTCCTGCATGGCCTATGGCGCCGCATCCGTGACCAGACCCCGCCGGGCCTGGCCCACCGCATCATGGATGCCAACCGCGAGTGGCTCGTCAGCATGGCCATTCAGGCCAGCAGTGCCGCCCGCGGCAACCGAAGTCTCAATCACTATGCCGTTTACCGCCAGTGGTCCGGAGCTCATCTGAGCACTTGCGCCAATCTCGAGAATTCCTATCGGGTCCACGTGCCACCTCAGGAGTTCCATTCCCCACGCGTCCGCGCTGCCACAGCAGCCGTCGGCCTCATTGTCTGCTGGGACAATGACCTGTTCTCCTACCGCAAAGAGATCACAGGCCAACAGGTCGAGAATAACGCCCTGCTGCTCGTGATGGAGGAGCGGGGATGCTCGCTCCAGGAAGCCGTGGATATCGTCGTTGCTCAACGTGACCGCACCGTTTGCCTCTTCCTTAAACTCCGAGAACTCCTCCTGCCCACTGCCAGTCACGAGCTACATGAATACCTCAAGGCCCTCGGCCACTACATCCGAGGCTGCCTCGACTGGTATCTCACTACCCCCCGCTACACGCACATCGGGGGCTCTGACGGCTACGAGCGCTACGATTGCCTCACCCTCCCCGTCGGCTGGGCCGACACCCCTTCAGACTCCACCTTGGAACCGATCGAGGGCCTACCCGCTGTTGCCTGGTGGTGGGACCAGCTCTGATTTCCCGGAGTCTGTTCTTTTTGCAGTCCCATCCAACCGGGTAGTTAGCGGATTTCCCCTGGTGGCAAGGGTGTTGGTGACCACTGCGTGGCGGGGGTCTGTACCGAATGCTTTACAGACCCTCCTCACCCCTGGGCATGCCGATTATTCCGGCAGGGTGAAGGCTCGCCAGTGTATTTTCGCTGCCGCGGCCGGCCGACTCGGGGTCGAGGCCCCTCGACCGGGTCACGAGGGCGGATAGAACTGGCGGACCCAGCGGCGGTATGAGCCGATGGCCTCGTCGCCCGCGGCGAGGCGGGGGCGGGGCTCGTAGCGTTTGGTGTTCCAGATCTTCAGGTCGTCTTTGAGGGCGTTGACCGCGCCCCACAGGATTCCCCGGGCGACGCTCCGTGCCAGAGGCTGCCGCAGGAGTGGCAGAGCAGACCGTGGCGTCCCGTCGAGGCCGGTGCACGCCGCCGCGACCAGCATGCGCGTGCTCCGGGGACCGGTCGGCGTGTGCATGGCCCAGAGGTGGATCGCGAGGCCGAGCGGGGGCATGGAGGTGTCGGTGCGGAAGCAGCCCACTCCCGCGAGGAGGAACGAGTACTCGCTCGTGATCTTCAGCGTGGGAAACGGCTTCGGCGCCAGCTGCAGGCGAAGCCGGAGGAAGGGTCCCTCGGCCTGCGGCGGTACGAGTTCCCGCGCTGCCACCCCGTGCAGCGTGTTCAAGTGCCGGTAGTCGAGCGAGTTCTCGGAGAGGTCCTGGGCGTGGGTGAGCACATCGGCGGTCCAGACGGCCGTGGGAGGGGGGATCGCTCCGGGCACGCCGGGAATCTCCCACGCGGGCGGAGCGTCGTCGTGGCCGCGCCAGACGAAGACGAAGCCGTCGCGTTCGCAGAGGGTGTGGTGCTCCAGCCGGATCCGCGGTGCCCGGCCGCCGGGGGCGTGGACGCAGGCGCCGTCGGGGGCGTAGGCGAAGCTGTGGAACGGGCACACCAGGTTCCGGCCCTCGACCGTGCCGAGGCCCAAATGGGCCCCGAGGTGCGGACAGTAGGGCCGCACCGCGTAGGGCCTGCCGTCGCGGGTGCGGTAGAGGACGACATCCTCGCCCGCGAACCTGCGGGTCAGGACAGCGCCCGGGGCGAGATCGCGGGAGAGCGCCAGGCAGAACCAGCCGCTGGGGTAAGGCAGCACTGGGCCCCGGCCGTCTCCCACGACACTCGGTCCCGCCTCGTCCCCGTCCTGTCCCTGTCCCGTCCCCATGCCACGCATGCAACCGCAGAGGCGGGCTGGCGAACATCCTTCATGCAGAAAAACACTCGTATGAGTGGCATTACGCTGATATCACCCTTGTGGCCCCCGTCGGGGCCTACTGTTTGGCCTCTTTCTGTTTGGCAGGGGGTGCCGCCGTGACCGAGGAGCCGGCAGAGAGCCGCGATCACGAAACACAGGCGCATGAGGCAGCCCGGGCGCGCGAGGCAGCCGACGTGCACGAGGCAGAGGTCCTCGTCACCGGGGCCGGCTTGTCCGGGGTGGCCGCCGCCATCGCCCTGCGCCGGGCCGGTTTCGACGGCGTCGTCGTGCTGGAGAAATCCGCGCGGCTCGGCGGGACTTGGCGGGACAACACCTACCCCGGGTGCGGCTGCGACGTCCCCTCGGTGCTGTACGAGTACTCCTTCGCCCCCCACTCCTGGAGCCGTTGCTTCGCCGCCCAGCCCGAGATCCTCGCCTATCTCGAGACCACCGCGGCGGCCCACGGAGCCGACAAGGCGATCCGCTACGGCACGGAAGTTCTCGGCGGCCGCTGGGATCCGGACGCGCACCGCTGGACCCTGCGGACCACCAGCGGCACCTGGAAGGCCCGCGCCGTCGTCGTGGCCACCGGCCCCTGGCACCGGCCCCGCTACCCCGACGTCCCCGGCCTCGACGGCTTCCCCGGGCCCGTCTTCCACTCCGCCCGCTGGGACCACTCCACCGATCTGACCGGGCGTCACATCGCCGTCGTCGGCACCGGAGCCTCCACCGTTCAGTTCCTCCCCGAGATCCAGCCCCGGGCCGCTCGCGTCGATGTCTTCCAGAGCACCGCCGACTGGGTACTCCCCAAACCGGACTACACCCTCTCGCCGGGCGCCCACCGATTCCTGAAGCGCCACCCCGCGGCCCACCGTGCGCTCCGCGGCCTGCACCACTGGACACAGGAAGCCGTCGGCGTGCCCCTGCGCCATCCCTGGATGCTGCCACCGCTGGAGGCCGTAACCCGCCGCCACCTGCGCACCTCGGTACCCGACCCCGCCCTGCGCCGGGCACTGACTCCCCGGCACCGCCTCGGAGGCCGCCGCCTGATCGCCTCCGACACTTACTACCCGGCCCTGACCAGGTCCAATGTCCACCTTTACCCGACCCGTGTGACCGAAGTGCAGGGATCCGACGTCATCGGCGCCGACGGCACCCGCACCCGCGCCGACCTCATCGTCCTCGCCACTGGCTTCCACATCGGGGACTTGCCTCTGGCCCACCGCCTCCACGGCGCCGATGGCGCCACGCTGACGCAGACCTGGTCCCAAGGCCGCCGCGCCTACCTGGGCACCAGCGTCAGCGGATACCCCAACCTCTTCCTCCTCCTCGGACCAAACCTGCTCACCGGCCACACCGCGGTGCCCACCGTCCTCGAAGCCCAGCTCCGCTTCATCACCACCGCCCTCACCCACCTGCGCGCCGACGGACACACGGCGATGGACGTACGGGCCGAGGCGGAGGCGACGCATCACACCGCCCTTCACGCCGCGCTGCAGACCACCGTCTACAACACCCGCCGGCTGCTCCAGCTATTACTTCAGCCACCCTGGTGTGAACACGTTCTGCTGGCCCTGGTCCACGCGCAGGCTCGTCAGGCGCCTGCACGCGTTCGACCCCAGCGCCTACAGCTGGTCATCGTCGGCCGCGGGTGTGTCCGGATGATGGGTCTTACAAGATTTTCGTAGCCGTTGATCGATACCCAGACTGCTGACGCAGTGTCGTTGCGGGTGCAGACTGTTGCAGTGTGACGTGGAGTTGACGATGCTGCTGCCGCAGCTGGCCGCGGTGCAGGTCGAAGCAGTGGAGGCCGGCGAGGACGTCATCCGGATCACGGCACGGACGCATGCCGGGGTGTCGGCCGCCTGCCCGGGATGTGGGCAGACGTCGGGCTGGGAACACAGCCGGTATGTGCGGCATGTCGCGGACGAGGCGGTCGGCGGCCGCCCGGTCATGGTCGACCTGTCGGTGCGGCGGATGTACTGCGAGAACCCGGACTGCTCGAAGCAGACGTTCGCCGAGCAGGTCGAGGGCCTGACAGTTCGCTACCAGCGCCGGACTCCGGCTCTGCAGGCGGTGGTTGAGGCGGTCGCCCGTGCGTTGGCGGGCACGGCCGGGGCCTGCCTGCTGCTCCGCCTGCACCACGTGCTCAGCTGGGCTACCGTACTGGCCTGCCTGTTGCATATCCTCCTGCCCGAGCGGCCGGTGCCCCGGGTGCTGGGGATCGACGAGTTCGCCCTGCGCAAGGGCAACGCTACGCGACGATTCTGATCGACGCGGAAAGCGGCCAGCGCATAGAGGTCTTGCCCGACCGGAAGATGGCCACCGTCACCGCCTGGTTACGCGAGCATCCCGGGGTCGAGATCGCGTGCCGGGACGGGGCCGGGGACTTCGCCCAGGCCATCACCGACGCCGACCCCACGATCGCGCAGAGCATGGATCGCTGGCATCTGTGGCACGGTCTCGGCGAGGCAGCCTGGAAGGAAGTCGGGACGCACAGCGCCTGCTGGGCGAAGATCGGTCCGCCGGTGTCCGAGGGCAGACGCGCCGTGACTACCCGTGAACGTTGGCGGCAGGTCCATCAACTCCTGGACGCGGGCGTCGGCCTGCTCGACTGCTCCCGTCGGCTGAATCTCGCCTTGAACACGGTCAAACGCTATGCCCGCCATACCGAGCCCGAGCAGCTGATCCGGGCCCCGGCCTACCGGCCCACCCTGGTCGACCCCTACCGCGAGCACCTGCGCCGCGCCGGTCCGAGAATCCGGCCGTTCCCGTCACCCACCTCCTCAGCGAGATCAGGGAACTCGGCTACACCGGAAGCGCGAACCTGCTGGTCCGCTACATCAACCAGGGCCGCGTCGAGGCCGACCATGCCACCCTTTCGCCACGCAAGGTCACCGGACTCCTCCTGAGCGATCCCGCCCGCCAAGGCGAGGAGCGGAGCGTTCTGCGCGACCAACTCGCGGCTGCCTGCGCGGAGATGACCAGCCTGTCCGACCTGGTGAGCGCGTTCGCCCGGCTACTGCGCCCCGCACAGGACAACACGGAGGTGTTGACCGGCTGGATCGCACGAGCACTGGACGCAGACCTGCCCTTCCTTCACTCTTTCGCCACCGGCCTCGAACGAGACCGCGCCGCCGTCAACGCCGCACTGACCCTGCCCCACTACAACGGACGCACCGAGGGCGTCAACAACAAGATCATTCTGTGGAATCAGAATTGTCAAGCTTGCTGTGCTTTGCCCTGGCAGACAGCGAGGATCGGCAGGAGGGTGGCGTTCGTTGGGACGTCGAGCTGCCGGGGTGTTGGCCCGGCCGGGGTGGGAGCGTCGGCGAGTCTGTCGAGGAGGCGGTCGAGCACGCTCTGGCCGTCGGTGACGGCTGCCTGCTCATCCTCGGTGAGCGGGATCGAGACGGCCATCTTCTGCAAGTTGCCCTTGGCCTCCAGTAGTTGGGCCTTCGTGGAGTCCTTGGGGGTGTAGAAGTCGCAGCGTGCGCAGGCCATGCGGTGCTGGCACTGCTCGAAGAAGGTGTAGGTGCAGTAGCCGTGTCCGAGGTCGTAGTGCTGCCAGGGTTCGCCGGTTCCGACGGCGCCGGTGGTGACCGCGTCGCGGTCGACCAGGACCTCGATGGTGCGGACGTTCCGCTCGAAGTAGCCGGCCTCGGAGTATGCCTTGGAGAGGGTGTTCGGGGTGATCTTTGCGTAGTACTGGGTGGATTGCGGTGATCGGTGTCCGAGCCAGGCTTGCAGCTCGAACAGTGTCATCGGTTCCTTGGCGTTGTAGAGCTGGCTGGCGATGGTGGACCGGGCCCGGTGGCTGGTGATGTTCCCGCGGACGTCGGCGTCCGGGACTCCTGCCTTGCGGCAGAGCATCGGGATGATCGTGTTGTTGATGTAGCTGGTGGAGACGCGGCGGGCCCGGACGGCGAACAGTAGCTCGGCGTGTTCGCCGGTGCGGCGGTCGGTGAACTTCGGCTGGTCCGGGCGGACGGCCTGCCAGGCGTCGATGGCCTGGCCGAGGATCGGGTCGACCGGCTTGGTGAAGGCGGTGCCGGTCTTGTGGGTCGGGACGTCGAGCAGGCAGACCGCGTCACGAGCCAGCACCTGCTGCGAGTCGCCGGCAATGGGTTCTCCGTCGTGCTGCCAGCGGATGCAGCCCAGTCTCAGCCGGGCGATCTCGTTGCTGCGTTGACCGGAGAACAGCCAGGTCAACGTGACCGCGCGGACCAGTTCGAAGGGATAGAAGTGCCCGGACCGGGTCTGCGGAAGATCTGCGGGATCAAGATTGAGGCCGGCCCACAACAGTTTCGCCCAGACCTCGTCGGCGATCACCCGTGGGTCGGGGCCGAGGAGGGCGGTGATGCTGCGGGGGATGGCCAGAGCGCGGAGTGGGTCGAAGCGGCGGGGCAGCCACTCCCATTCCTGGCAGTCACGGAAGAACGTCCGCAGCGCGGTGATCTGTCCGGCCTTGGTGGGCGCCTCCAGCGGCTTGCCGAGCCGGTCCTTGAGGCCGGCCGTGCGCTGGACGTAGTCGCCGACCTTCATCCGGTCCAGTGCGGCGATCCAGGTCGCGCAGGTCTGCCGCGTCCAGTCGGCGGGATTGGCGGCGTCGGGCTGTTCGGCGGTGATCCACCGGCCGACCCGCAGAAGGGTGGAGCGGATGCTGCCGCGGACGCGCGGCGTGAGGGCGGAGGTGTCGTGCCAGCGGTTGGCCCACTGTTCCCAGATCTTGGCGCCGCCGGTGGCCCTCGCCGAGTGACGGCCGGTGCTCTGCAGTGGTGGATCGCAGAATCCGAGCTCGGCGACCGCCCGCTGCAGAGCGTGCAGGGTGTTCAGCCGGGCGCCCTCCAGCAGCCGTTCCCGGCGGACCCTGTCGAACAGCGCGGTGTCCATGTCCTGCAGGTGCGGGCTGCGGTTGAGTAGAAACAGCTGACAGGCGACCGACGGCAGCAGCGTGTCGTCGGCCTGGCCCAGCTGATAGCCCCAGGTGCCAAGGACCGTGCGAATGCGGGCGATCTCGCTGGTGACGCGGTCGCGTCCGAAGAAGCGGCACGGGCCACGACCGCAGTCTGCTCCGGGACCGGCGGCAGACCCCTGGGCTGCATCGACATCGCTTCACTCCCCGCCAACACCACACGACAGGCTCCCGGCCGCAAAAGCGATCATGCCGTCACCAAGACGCCGCCCGCAGACAATTGAGCAACGGAGTCCTGGAGACTGGGACGTGTGAGCCCAGGGAAAGCAGTGCCAGGTGGGGAATAAGTACACAAAGCGGTACACGTCGGAGTGTAGGCGGGACGCGGTCGCACTCGTCGACTCGACGGGCCGGACGGTGACCGAGGTCGCGCGGGAGCTGGGAGTGAGCCCGGAGTCCTTGCGCGGGTGGTACCGGCAGGCGAAGACCGACCGCGGGGAAGGCCGGCACGGGGATCTGACCAGTGCCGAGCGCGAGGAGCTCAGGCGCCTGCGCAAACTGGCCGCCGAGCAGGCGGAGACCATCGAGGTCCTGCGAAAAGTGACGGTCTTCTTCGCGAGGGAAAGCGACCGGTGAGCGAAATCTACGCGTTCATCGAGGCGGAGAAGACCACCCATTCCGTCGCTCTGATGTGCCGGCTGCTGAAGGTGGCCCGCTCCTCTTTCTGTGCCTGGCAGGCCGCCGAGGAGGCCCGCGCGGCACGTGAGGCTGCCGACGACGCCCTCGCGCACGAGATCGCTGCGCTCCACCTCGCATCGAAGGGCACGTACGGCGTCCCGCGCATCCATGCCGGACTGCAGCGTCTGGGCAAACGCGTCAACCGCAAGCGTGTCGCGCGCATCATGCGTGAACGCGGTATCACCGGCCACACCCGCCGCAGGCGGCGGAGCCTGACCCGGCAGGCGAAGAAAGCCGCGCCCGCGCCGGACCTCATCGGACGGGACTTCACCGCTCGCGGGCCCAGCATGAAACTCGTCGGGGACGTCACCTACATCCCCACCGGCGAGGGCTGGCTCTACCTCGCCACCTGGCTCGACCTGGCCACCCGGGAAGTGGTCGGTTACTCGATGGCCGGTCACCGCCGGGCCTCGCTCGTGGCCGGCGCGCTGAACATGGCCGCAGGCCGCGGCCGCCTGGAGCCCGGATGCATCGTGCACTCGGACCGCGGCGCGGAATACACCTCAGATGAACTCCGTCAGGAGATACGCAGGTTGGGCCTGAGACAGAGCATGAGAAGAACAGGGTCCTGTTACGATAACGCCGCCGCGGAGAGCTTCTTCGCCGTGCTGAAGGAAGTGAAGCTCTCCTCCACCAGTTCAAACGCCTCGCAGTCCGCTGGGAACGGCGCCTCGACCTCCACGACGCTCTCGTCTCCCTCACCTGCAGACTCATCTGCTGGCGACGCCTCAACAAGCGCAGACCATGATCCTGTTACGAGCTCATAGGGGCATCATGCTCGTGCGGGACATCGAGGATGGAAGGATACGGAACCAACAGAGCCCCTTGGCGCCGGTATCGAGTGAGATCAACACCCCAACGACAAGGGGCTCTGCCATGTCACCAGCACACCCGCTGACCAGGCCCTTTCATCCCTACGGGACAGGATGAAAGACGTTCAGTCGGAAGGATTTGCGATTTGACCGACTCTAGACGCCCCGATTCGGCCGGAACGATAATAGCGAATGCTCCGGTGTTCCGTTGCGACGTGAAGGGTGATTCGCTATGGAAACTTCGAGTGAGGTGTACGAGGTTCCCGTGTCGGTAGGGGAGGTGTATGAGGTTCCCGTGCTGGTGGAGGTCGGTGAATACGCCGAGTTGACCCGCGGGTCGATCATCGGATTCCTCTTCGAATCTGCCCACCCGCCGTTCAATCGGTATTTTTTCTGAGTCAGTAAGCGTGTGCCTCTCCGGGGCCTGGGACGTTGAGTCGGATTGCCGATGGCCGGGATCATGGTTCATGAGCCTGTCGGCGCGGGGTCGGGAGGATTGAGGAATTGACCGTCCTTTGCGACCCCAACCTGGCGGGTGCGCCTTTCTGGTCAGGCGCGTTCCGGTGTCCGCCGTCTTGAATTCGGTGCGGTAGCGGTAATTGCCGCTACCGCACCGTTTCCTGTAATCCCAAGCAGGTTTGGCCCCTGGGGGATGGCATGTGGGTCGTGGTCCTGCCGGACAGTGAGGCCGGTGCTGGGGCTGTGCAGATGCTGCGGCCTTATGTGTCGCAAGTTGTTGAACATGCCTCAGGGCGACCGTGGATGTTGGGTGTCTGGCCCGATGAGCTGCTGGCTGTGGGGCAGGCGGGTACGGCGCGTCTTGCCGTCATCGGTCGCCACAGAGTCGACGGGGAGGTGTTGTCGGCTCGTCTGAAGAAGCAGGCACAGGGGATCTCCGGAACGGACGGGCTCGCTGCCGGTGTCGCGGGCTGTTTCCACGTCGTGGGGTCGGCGGGCGGCCGGGTGCATGTACGAGGCAGCGCTTCCGGGACGCGGCGAGTCTGCATTTCGTCGGTTCCCCCCGTTCAGTCTGGGTCGGGTGAGGGCGGGGTCAGACGGGCCGTATGCCGAGGGGTGGTGCGGGAGCGCGTCCTTCCGGCCGTGCCGACAGTGCCCTGGGCGGCGCCAAGGCCCGCAAGGGCCGTCGGCGGGACGGACGCCGGACGGACATGCAGCGGCCCCGAATCCCGGGGCGGGGGCCGGGAGTTCGAGGCCGATGGGGGGTGCCCGCGGGGGGCGGTTGATCGGGGCGATGAGGAGAGGTCATGCCGCCGGACACGGGCCGGGCAGGGGGGTTGGGGGCTTCAGGGCTGAGGAGTCGGCTTGGGCGGGCGGAGCATGAGGAGGGGGTCGCCACGCCGTGGGGTGGGGGTGAAGCCGTGCCGGGTGTACCAGGCCTGCAGGGCTGCTTGGTCGAGTCCGGGGTGTCGGGTGGTGAGGGGGGATGCGACGACTTCGACGGGAGAGTCGGGGAAGTGGGTGAGGACGGCGTTCAGGAGATGGGTGGCGTAGCCGTGGCCTCGGTGCTTTCGGGGGACGGTAATCCGGGCGATCAGGATGGTGTCACCGTCGGTGAGGGCTTCGGCTCGGCCGAGGGTCTCGTCGTGGTCGGTGCGCAGTTCCCAGATGGCTTCGCCGTAGGGGGTGATGGTCCGGGTGAGGGGCATGGCGGGATCCTTCATTCGGGGCGGGCGGGGCGCGGTTCGGGTGTCACCGATCCTGCCGGACGGTCGGCTGGTGGTGCAGTGGGATCCGGGTGTCCGCATGCGCCGTGGACGGGTGGCGCCCGGTTCACGCCGACAGCCGGGTAGAACACCCCGCCGGCTGGCCCGGCCAGGGGGGCTCCGGTCCGCGGGGTGTGCAGGCGGGGTCGGGGTGCGGGGTTGTGAGGCCGGGGCGGGGTTGGCGGGTGGGGGCGGCCCCCGGGCGGGTACAGGGTGTGTTCCGGCCCGGGGGGCTGTGCGAGGGGGCGCGGGCGAGGCGTGGCCTGTGGTCGATGGGTCCTGTCGGGTGCTGCGGCGTGCGCCCGGGGCAGGAACTGTTGCTCACTCGCGCGTGGGTGAGTGCGGCCGCCTGTGCGCGGGCCGCCGCATCCCTGGTTTGACCGGAGAGTTGTGCGTGGGTGTCAGTTGTGCGTGGGTGTCAGGGGCGGGCGTGGGAGGGGTGGCGCAGGACGAACAGGGCCTTGTCCATGGACGTGGTGGCGGGGCGGATCAGGTCGGTGTGCTGGTCGCCGCCCCACACGATCCATCGGTCTCCGTCCAGATGGGGGGTCCACGTCAGGAGGAACGTCCGGCCGTCGGGGACCGTCGCCCGCCACTGACCGCGCTGTGTGGTCGTGAACGTCACTCCGGGGATGTCGGGAAGCTCGGGGACAGGGCCGAACCGACGGGCCTGGAGGTCGAGATATGCGCGCGTGGGGACGACCGCGGCCTCGGCCGTCGCGGGGTGCTCCGCGCCTTGCTCGCCGGGTGTCGGCTTCCAGTACGCGCCGCGCGCGTAGGTGAAGCCTCGCTTGGCCAGGACGGTCCCGGCGAGGTTCAGCACCTCGTCGCGCATGGCGTGTGCGTGGCTGCCGTCCAGCGGAACCGGGTCCCAGAGGTTCGGGCCGTCATCCCCTTCGGTGTTCACCCAGCGCAAGGACGCACGCGAGGTGATCGGGGAGACGTAGACCCGGGCGGCGACGGGACGGTAGCGCTCCTCTCCTTGAGCGAGGGCTTCGGCAGCCGCATCACCCGGTCACTGCGGATCCGGCCGACCAGTTCGACGGGCAGATCTCGCAGGACCCAGGCCAGGCGGGTGACGTCGTAACCCGCGTCCATGACGATCGTGATGTCCGGGTCGCCGGGCGTCCACTGGCCGGCTGCGTTGAGCCGCCCGACCACGGCGCGGAGCTGGGTGGCGGTGATGGCGGTCGCATCGTCTTCGGGCCCGAGCCGGACCACGTCCAAAATCGACGTCCACGAGGTAGCTCCCGGTTCGAGTACGGCGACGAAGGAGTAGGGCCAGCCCGGGATGAACTGGGAGGCGGACTTCGCCCGTCCGTAGACATGACAGAACAGCCGGTCCGCCGAGCACGGCGCGTCCGAGCGCAGCCACGGCGACACGTCGACCGCGAGGACCAGACGCCCGCCGTCGAAGCGCGGCAGGGGCATGTCGGCCAGCAGCGCCCGCAGCCTGTCGACGTCAATCCGGCCGCGGTTGAGGGCTCCGTACAACGCACCGTGACCACGTGGGTGCTCGGGCACCAGCGTCAACTCCACCGGCGAGGTAACCGGCCCGTCGACGCACAGCAGCGCGTCGGCCAGCTCGAACAACTCATCCCGCCGGGCGGTCAGACACTCGTAGAACTCGCCCCGGAAGCGTGACGCTTCCGCGAACGCTTCCCGCCGGACATCGTGCTGCAGCAGACTCGCCGGTGCGGCCTTCGTCTCAGTCACGTGCGCTCCTTGGTCGGAGCACAGGATCAGGCGAAGGCCGCCCCTGTGTCCGGCGAACGCCCAGGTGAGCGGCCTAGTTCGAGGAGTATTTCGACTCATCGATAGCCTTCGTCATCATGATGCGCGCTTGGATCCTGCCGATGCTGCTGGTGCTCTGCGGCTCAACCGTCGCGACTGTGCTGACGTTCGAGGGGAGCCTCGGCACAGCCGCGGCACTCCTGCTGGTGTTCGTGACGCTCGCCGGCGTGAACTCGCCCCTGATCTTCCCGAGGTCGATCAGCGCGCAGGAGGCACAACGCCGCAGCGCGGCCGACGGCCGGCCGGTCGTCTTCTGGCGGCCAGGCTGCAAGTACTGCATCCGACTGCGCATCCGGCTGGGCCGCAACGCCCGCCAGCTGCACTGGGTCAACATCTGGGGAGACCCGGCAGCAGCCGCAGCGGTGAGGGCAGCCAACGACGGCAACGAGACCGTGCCGACCGTCGTCGTAGCGGGCCAGCCACACACCAACCCCGATCCTGAATGGGTGGGCGAACAACTCTCCCCTTCCACGTGATCAGAAACCACGCTCTACCGAAGAGGCACCCGCAGGCCCAAGGACGGGGTTAAAAGACAAGCTGAACCGTTGGCCGGACGGTTGCTTCCGGAAGGGGCCGAAGGCGTGACCGGCGGCGGAGCCGGGAGGAAGTCGTCGGCATCCCGGTGCTGTCCTTCCGGTGCCGGGCCCCGCCCAAGGGCGAACCCTCTGCACCGTCGGACAGGTTCATGGAGGCGGGATGAGCCGGACGACGGTGACCGTGAGGATTCCCGCCGAGACCATGTAGCGCAGGATGACACCGGAGACGGTGGCCTCGCGACGGTCCCTGTCCGAGCCGACCTGGCTTGAGGTCTGCCCGTAGGGGTCTGTCCCGATCGTGGCCTCCACACGGGCCCGGAACGCTGTCGGATCAGGCAGTTTGCCCAGAGCCTCTTCAGCGAGCGGTGCGTAGGCGACGCGATACCTCACGCGGCGGCCGCCGGGACCGCGCTGGCCTGGCGCTCGGCCTGGAGCAGAATATCCACACGGTCCAGCTCGTCGCCGGGAATCAGCTCAAGCGCCCACTTGCGGATGACCGAACCCACCGCACCCGGCCCGGCAGCCGAGAACTCCTCGTCGAACACCCCCCGACGCTCGGAGCCGAGCGCCGCCCGCACATCCTTCGCGGTAAGAGGGACATCGAAGTCCTCCCCACCGAAACGCACCCGGACCGGGCCGCTGATGCGGTACACACGCTGCTCCCCGTCCAGTTCGGCGAACGCCGCTTTCTGGGCAGTGATCCTCCGGACGACAGCTTCCTCGTCCAGGTCGTACGGAAGGCCGGCCATGATGACTCCTCCTCGATGTCGCCTGCGGCCAACGCTACCGGCGGCAGGCCACCACCGTCCGCGCCTGCGCCGAACATCCCGCACCACAGGCATCCGGAGGCGAACAGTACGGTGACACACCCGGCCGGGCGATACCGGGCAGCATGCCGCAGCGGCCGGGCGTAGGGTCAAGATGCCCGCGTGAGGTTCCCCCGCTGCGTGAGAGTTGCTGATCAGCAGGTCGGGACGGGTTGATGGGTGTTCAGGTTCGCTGGTTCGGCCGTCGCCTGGTCGGTGTAGTGCTTCTCCTCGAACTCGATCGGGCTGAGGTAGCCGAGCCGTTCTTGGATGCGGCGGGGGTTATAGAAACCGTCGATGTACTCGAAGAGCGCGAGGTTCGCCTCGGCACGTGTGGCGAAGGTGCGGCCGCGCAGGCCCTCGGTCTTGATCAGCATCCACAGATTTTCCGCGAGGGCGTTATCGTACGAGTCCCCCACGGACCCCATGGACGCCTCAATTCCCGCCCGCACCAACCGGGTCGTGAGCTTGATGGACGTGTATTGACAGCCGTGATCGGCGTGGTGAATGAGCTTGCCCGGCTCGACCTCGCGGGACGAGAGGGCGTACTCGAGGGTGGTCAGCACCAGGTCCGCATCGGCGCGGGCGGAGGTCTCCCAGGCGACCACCCGGCGGGAGAACGCGTCGCGGATCGCCGAGAGCCACAGCGGCCCCTCGCCGGTCGGAACCATTGTGAGGTCGGTGACCCACAGCCGGTTCGGCGCGGGTGCGGTGAAGTCCCGGTTGACCAGGTCCGGGGCCAAGGTGGCCTTCGGGTCCCGGCGCGTGAAGCCGCTCTTGCGGCGTGGGCTCACGCCCGCAAGACCGTCCTCGCGCATCAGCCGTTCGACCCGCTTGCGGCCCACGCGGACGCCCTCCCGTTTGAGGACGGCGTGCACCCGCGGCGAGCCGTAGATCCCGCCGGAGTCGGCGTGGATCGTGCGGATCTGCTCGGTCAGCTCGACGTCCCGGCGGCGCCGTTCGCACGGCTCCTTCTCCGCGCGGCGCCAGCGGTAGTAAGTGGCGGAAGGGATGTGGAGCTCCCGGAGTACGCACTCGACCCCCAGGCGGGGATGCTCGTCAACGAGCGCCGTCACCTGGGCCGGGTCGGGTCGAGTTGCGCCGCGAAAAACGCCGAGGCCGTCCGCAGCACGTCGTTGGCCCGCTTGAGCTGGGCGTTCTCCTTGCGCAGGGCCGTGAGCTCGGCCCGCTCGTCGGTGGTGAGCCGGTCGTCGCGCTCGCCGGCATCGGCCTCGGCCTGGCGGATCCAGCCGCGCAGGGCCTCCGGATGCACGCCGAGGTCGACGGCCAGTTTCTTGATCTGCGGCCTCGGGTCGGAGGTGCGGTACATCCGCACCGCACGCTCACGCAACTCCAGCGGATATCTTCTCGGGGCAGCCATGGTCGAAGGTCCTCTCATGAGTCCCATCTGACCCTCTGTCAACTGACTCCGCATCTCGGGGGAAGCTCAGCGACAGACAGGACTCGCGGACAAGGGCGGCCCCGTTGGCCACAGGCGCCGGCATACGGGGCCGCCACATCGCTACCCCTGCCGTGACGTCATGGGCCTCGTGGTCGGCAGCACCCGCTGTACCGGGCCCAACCTCTGCTGCTGCGCCCCGCTGTTCGCCGGACGTCCCGTAGGCGCCGTTGCTGTCTTGGGGACTGGGGCGGGGGTCGGCCGGATCGAGTTCTGGGGCGGCCTGCTCTCGCCGCTCGCGGCCGCCATGGTGTTGGCACGCCGCGGGGAGCGGGTGCTCGCGGTCGACGGCGCCAGCCAGCCGTCGCTCGCTGCCGGGCCGGGTACCGGCGTGTACCAGCCGGTCCTCCTCGACACTCCCTGGCCTGGGCCGGACCCGCTGGCCACAGAGTCCCGCGACAACTGACGCCCCGGCCGGTTCACGGCCCGGTGGCGGCAGCCTGGGCCAGCTGTGGGTGACCCCGCTGCGCCAGATGGTGCCGGTGGTGGTGATCTGCCGGGCCAGGTGTTCGTACTCGGTGAGCGGACCGGCCAGTTGCCCTCGGCCGTTCTCCTTGGGCCGGTACCGGGGCAGGATGATCCCGGGATGGGCGTCCCGCCAGGTGCGCAGGCCCGGCGTACGCCACTGATGCCCCTCGGCCGGCAGTCACGAGCGTGGCATCGAGCCGGGCGGCAGGCGCACGCCCGCATCGGCGCGGTCGTCGTTGCAGCAGCTCTGTCCTCGGCGGCGCCGCACCATGGGCACCTCGGATTCCCCATGAGAAGCATGCGCTGGGATAATCAGGGGGATGGCCATAGATGAAATCCAGTTCGACCTCCAGCCTCGCGGCGATCTCGGCGTGCTTGAAGTCGTCCCCCGTATCAACGGACTACCGCTCACCGAGCTGATCGACACGTTCGAGACCGGTGCCGGGATGCAGCCTGCAGGCGATGCCTACGGCGGTCTTATCCCCGAGTATTTCCGGTTCGGCCCGATGGAGGACCACTTCCTCGGACAGTCCGCCAGCGCGATGGGGCCGAGGACACCCGTTCTCGGTTGTGCATGCGGCGAGTGGGGATGCTGGCCGCTCATGGCCCGCATCACCACGACAGCCGACCTCGTGACCTGGGACGCCCTGCCGCACGGGTGGTACACGGGCGCTCCCGCATCCGCCGCATACGCCTGGGATATCTTCCGCTTTCTCTGTAGATATGGATGCAACAGCGGCTGAACGGGCATCCCGCGTATGCCGGACATGCCTGTTGTGTGAGGTCGACTTCCGCAGCGAGTGTGAGGAGATCACGATGGCCCGGTACCGCAGGGGAGTCGGTGGTCTGCTGTCCGACCTGACCGATGACTTCGGCGACATGGTCAACAACGAGCCTTTTTCACGTGTACGGCCTGCGGGTGGGGCGGTGGCGTGTGTTGACGGTGGCGTGACGAACGGGGCATCTCGCTGGTTGGCGGGTCACCACAACCAAGCCTGACCTGCGGAGATGCCCCGTGTTCCTCTATCCTGCCGCATGCGATCTCGACGAGGAGCTCCTGGAGCTGGTGACGATGGTGATCGTCGCGCGCAACGGTGACCGCACCTGCAAGCTGCGCCCGTACGACCAGGCCCGGTGCACCCTGGTCTACCTGCGCAAGCACGACACCTTCGAACAACTCGCGGCCGGCTTCGCGATCAGCGTGGCCACGGCCTGGCGCTACGTGAACGACACGATCGGGCAACTCGCCGACCTGGCCCCCACGTTGACGGAAGCGCTCACAAGTCACCATGCCGACGGCTACGTGCTGCTGGACGGCACCGTCGCGGAGACCGACCGGGTCGCCGCCGGAGGACACTTCTCCGGAAAGATCCGCCACGAGGGCGTGAACCTGCAGGTCGTCACCGCAGAAGAGGGGAAGCTTCTGTGGATCTCGCCCGCCCTGCCCGGCGGCACCCACGACGTGAAGGCCGCTCGCGAGCACGGCATCATCGAGGCCTGCGCACAGCTGGACCTCGAGATCCTCGCAGACAAGGGCTACCGAGGTGCCGGCGGCACCGTCATCACCCCGGTCAAACGCCGCCCGAACACCGAACTGCCCGGCAAACACAAGAAGTCGAACAGGGTCCACGCATCACTCCGGGCACCTGTCGAACGGACGATCTCCCGGATCAAGCAGTGGAGGATCTTCCGCCACGCCCGCATCAGCCCGAACAAGCTCACGTCAGCCGCCGCAGCCCTCCTCACCCTCATGATCTACACGTGAAAAAGGCTCCAGGTCAGCGTGGTGATCTCGACGTCGTCGAGAGTTCTCCACGGGCCGCCGGGTTTGATGGCCTCGGTCTTGAACAGGCCGATCGTGGACTCCATAAGCGCGTTGTCGTAGGCGTCGCCGACGGTGCCGACGCTCGGGGCGGCGCCGGCTTCGAGGAGCCGGTCGGTGTAGCGGATGGACACATACTGGCTGCCCGCATCGCTGTGATGTATGAGTCCGTGCAGGTCAGTGGCCCCGTCGCGGTCACGGGACCAGATAGCCATCTCGAGCGCGTCCAGGACAAGATCGGTGCGTTTGTGGCCGGCGGCCCGCCAGCCGACGATCTTCCGGGAGAAGACGTCCAGGACGAAGGCGACGTAGACGAAGCCGGCCCAGGTGGCGACGTAGGTGAAGTCGGTCACCCACAGCTGGTTGGGACGGGAGGCGGTGAAGTCACGGTCGACCAGGTCCGCGGGACGCTCGGCGGAAGGATCGGGAACGGTCGTGCGTGTGGTCCTGCCGCGGACGGCGCCTGCCAGGCCGAGCGAGCGCATGAGGCGTTCGACGGTGCAGCGGGCCACCTCGATGCCCTCGCGGCGCAACTGCCGCCAGACCTTTCGAGCTCCGTAGACACGGTGGTTCTCGTCGAAGACGCGCTGGATCTCCACCGTGAGCTCCTCCTCCCGCAGCCGGCGCCGCGAGGGACTGGCCTCGCGCTTCTTGGCGGCGTAGTACGTGGACGGAGCGAACTGCAGCACCTCGCAGACCGGCTCGACCCCGAGCTCCTCACGCACCTCGTCGACGAACACGGTCATCTCGGCAGTCGCGGGTCGAGCTCCCGCGCGAAGAAAGCCGACGCCGCTTTGAGGATCTCGTTCGCCCGCCTCAGCTCGCGATTCTCACGTTCGAGCTCGGCGATCCGCTGGGCGTCGGCGGTGCTGGTGCCGGACCGCTTGCCGCCGTCGACCTCGGCCTGGCGCACCCAGTTCCGCACCGCCTCGCGATTGATCCCGAGCTGGTCGGCAACCCGCGATATCGACCCCGTCCTCACGCCGGTCTGCTCGCGTATCTCGAACACCATCCGCACGGCCCGCTCACGCAGCTCGTCAGGGTACTTCCTCTTCGCTGGCATAGGTCCCAATCCTCCAGGATTCGAACCCTCTAACGAACACGGGGCGGTTCAGTCCCAGCAAGGGGCGAGGAACCCGTCGACCGGAACGGGCTCGCCGCAGGGCAGCCGGGCGATGCCGAACCCCAACTGCTTGAGGGCGCTGCGGTTTACCGGCCGCAGCAGCGTGCCGTAGCGTGAGACGGTGGGCTGGGAGGCGCCGAAGAGCTCGCCGGCCATCTCCTGCAGCATCGTGCCGCAGCAAGGAAGCAGAGCAGGACTACCGCTTCCACAACGGCAGCACGCGCGGCCGTCCCGTCGTCCGGTCCCGGTCCGGCAGCCGGCGCTCCACCCGGCCGATGAGCAGGGACAGCTGATACGGGCTCAGTCCGGTAGTACGGTGGAAGCGCATCGGTCCCCCCGAGCGTCCGTATTTGCGGTGACACGTCGTACGGTACGCCGAGGGGACCGATCTTGCTTTCCATGATCAACCACTCAAAATCCACAGAGTTTTGAATAACCTTCCTGTCCGGAAACTTCGGGGCACCTCAAACCCTCCGGAGCCGTAAGAAAATTATTTGTTGGCGGTTGTCATGCTCACCTGCGGTGTCAAGAGGCAGAACCCGCAAGTAATTTCCTTACAGCTCCTCCACACTACGAGGGGATGGACAGGATGTGAGACAGAGCCCCTACTTGCAGGTTCCGTTGCCTTGGGGATCCAGGCTGCATGTGGCCTGGAGGGTCGCTCCGAGGTCGGAGGCCCCTCCAGGCAAGCCGTATACCGTAACGTTCTCGATGATTTCGACCTTCTCGCCGTTGGTGACGCTGCCGAGCGAGGTAAGAGGGATGTCGATCTGTTCTGCGCCGCCGTTGCCCTGAGCGGTAGCGGTGCCGACAGACAGATCCACCCCTCCTGCTGCCACCGTGACAGTGGCCAATTCGGTGGATCCTTCCTCGGTTCCGTTCAGGAACAGACTCAGTGAGACCGGGAGATTGTGGTTGATGCCGAGGATGTTTGCCCCGATGGCCGTGTTTGCGTGCGCGGCGGTGGGGCTGAGTAGGATCCCGGTGGTGGCGAGGAGGGTTGTGGCGGCAGCAGCGCCCAGGGCACGTAGTGGGTGGTGGTGACGGTACATCGCGGAACTCCTTCGTTCGATCACTGGTCTGTGAGGGCCGGATAGGGGCCGCCGACGTTCTCGGTGCGTCATTGGCCCGGGGGGCATCACGGGCTGCGGCTGGTCAGTCGCCGCCTGCATTACCATTGCAACACGCTAGGCACAGACTGGCCATCGAGTGGGCGCTTGCACTGCACACCGGGAAGGTTATTCAAAACTCTGTGGATTTTGAGTGGTTGATCATGGAAAGCAAGATCGGTCCCCTCGGCGTACCGTACGACGTGTCACCGCAAATACGGACGCTCGGGGGGACCGATGCGCTTCCACCGTACTACCGGACTGAGCCCGTATCAGCTGTCCCTGCTCATCGGCCGGGTGGAGCGCCGGCTGCCGGACCGGGACCGGACGACGGGACGGCCGCGCGTGCTGCCGTTGTGGAAGCGGTAGTCCTGCTCTGCTTCCTTGCTGCGGCACGATGCTGCAGGAGATGGCCGGCGAGCTCTTCGGCGCCTCCCAGCCCACCGTCTCACGCTACGGCACGCTGCTGCGGCCGGTAAACCGCAGCGCCCTCAAGCAGTTGGGGTTCGGCATCGCCCGGCTGCCCTGCGGCGAGCCCGTTCCGGTCGACGGGTTCCTCGCCCCTTGCTGGGACCGGAAGGACGCCGAACAGCTGTTTTCTGCAAAACACCGGCGCGCGGGGCACAACAGGCAAGTCGTCTCCGACCTCCGTGGCAGGCTGCAGTGCCACCAGTTCTGAATAACCTTCCTGGTCCCGTGCCAGCCACGACCCTGGCGACCGACCACCGTCGCCGACGACACGGCGCCGTCCGCACCCGACCTGATGGCCCGTGACTTCACTGCAGAGGCCCCCGGCCGCAAACTGGTCAGCGATATCACGTATATCCATGCCTGGGCCGGGTTCCTCTATCTCGCAACGGTTATTGACTGCCACACCAAGGCCGTGACCAGCTGGGCGATGACCGACCACATGAAGGCCTCGCCCATATCGGATGCGCTCGACATGGCAGCACGGAACACCAACCTCACCGAGGGCTGCATTTTCCACTCGGACCACGGCAGTCAATACACTTCCCGGGAACTCTGGGGGAAACTCCGCTCGTTGGGGCTCAGGGCATCAGTCGGCCGCACCGGGGTCTGCTGGGTCAATGCCATGGCCGAATCATTCTTCGGCGCCCTGAAGAACGAGTCCACCGTCGGCCCGCCTCCGTCAGACATGTCCTGCACTGGTCCCACTGGCGCCGGAAAAGGCAGTACCAAGCCCGCATCTGCCACTACAAACGACGAGGCCACACACCACCAGAAACTGCCCAACCGTCACAGCAAAGACCGTTGCAGTACTTAGTGGAGGTTTCATCCTGGAATCCCCCGTGGCAGACCGATTCTGAAGAGCGGTCAGTGAGGCACGTGTGGTTTTCGTTCCTGTTGGTGCACCACGGCATCGGACTTGCGGCGCGTTATGCGCTTTGGGTTCCGACATCAGCCTTGGAGTCTGTCTCATTCAAGGATGCCCGGTCTCACCCAGGAATCGGCGAGTGGACCTCCGGGCCCTGGCGGTGGGTTCCCCAACGCGGTACGCCAAGAGTATGGGCGAACGCCGAGCGTATGGCAGCGATCTGTCCGATGACCGATGGGCCCTGGTGGAGCCGGTGTTGAGCGAGTGGCGTGCCAAGCGCCGCCAGGCCGGCATCCCCGGTGGGCGGCCACCGAAGTACGCGCTGCGGGACCTGCTGGATGCGATCTTGTACGTGGACCGCACCGGCATCCCCTGGCGCTACCTGCCCCACGACTTCCCGCCGTGGGAGACCACCTACCACTACTTCGCGTACTGGCGTGACGAGGGAGTCTTCGAGAAGCT
This sequence comes from Streptomyces luteireticuli, assembly GCF_041519305.1. Classification (NCBI taxonomy): domain Bacteria; kingdom Bacillati; phylum Actinomycetota; class Actinomycetes; order Kitasatosporales; family Streptomycetaceae; genus Streptomyces; species Streptomyces luteireticuli. The sequence continues at coordinate 433,298 of NZ_CP167928.1, read as the reverse complement.
GAACGGGCTGCTGCGGCACCGGCTGCGTGAGCAGGCCGGACGGGACGCCGAGCCGAGCGCGGGGATCATCGACGCGCAGAGCGTGAAGACCGCCCACACCGTCCCGTCCGCCACACAGGGCACGGACGCCGCGAAGAAGATCGTCGGCCGCAAGCGCAGCATCCTGACCGACACGCTCGGCCTGCTGCTGTTCGTGCTGGTCACTGCCGCCAGCGTGCAGGACTCCACCGCCGGCACACCCTTGATCAGGCAGGCCTCCCGGGCACACCGGCGGCTGCGGAAGATCTGGGTCGACGGCGGCTACCGCCAGCACCTCGTCGAGAGCGCCGCCCGGCTGGGCATCGACCTGGAAATCGTCCAACGCAAGCCCGGGACCAGGGGATTCGCTCCGATTCCACACCGCTGGCCAGTAGAGCGGACCTTCGGTTGGATCATGATGCACCGCCGTCTGGCCCGCGACTACGAGACGCTGACCGCCAGCTCTGAAGCCATGATCTACCTTGCAATGATCGACACCATGGCCCGCCGGATCACCGGAGAAACCACCCAAACCTGGCGCACCTCAACGCCCGAGGATGAGACACCACGCCCAGGATGAAACCTCCACTTAGAGTGCGATGAAAGCGGATGCCAGGACGGCGGTGTACCAGTACTCGAAATATCGGTAGGTGTGGTGGTCGTAGGCGGGGGTGTGGCGGCGGGGCACGCGCCAGGCGATGGTCCAGCAGAGTGCGGCGGTAGCCGCTTCGGCGAACCAGGCCGACGGGCTGGCGCCAGCGGCCCGGATAAGTAGTACGTGGTCGACGAGGGGGAGGAGGGTGAAGCCGGCGCAGAGCAACTGGCGGGTGAAGGATTCGCTGAAGGCGATGGGGAACGTCATTCGGCGGGTACTGGCGTCTCCGTGCAGGTCGCGAAGGTCCTGAATAGGGGTCAGGAAGAAGATCGGAATGGCGAGGGCTAGCATCCAGCGCCAGGCATCGGCGTTCAGGGGAGCGGTCATCTGCCAGGCGGGGCCGAGCATGGGCAGGACGCCGAAGCCGATGACAGCGTTCTTCACCACCCAGTTCCGGGAGCCGCCGAGGTTGTGCAACAGAGTCATGGCTTGCCAGATCAGGGCCCATTGCCAGACTCCCAGTGCCCATCCGACCAGGGGAAAGGCGATGAAGGTGACGCCTGTCCGCAGGAAGGCGCCTTGCCGGGAGGTGTCTCCTACCACTAGCGGTCGGGAGGGCTTGTTGATCTGGTCCTCATGCATGCCCGCGAGCTGGTTGGTCAGGCAGAAAGTGTAGAGGTAGAGCCAGAAGTAGATCACTGAAGCGGCGGCGGTGACCGCGAAGCGGCCGGGTGGCAGGTGGTAATGGAGTCCCACCGCGATCGTGAATACCACTCCGGGGTAAAATCCTGCCCACAGGTCGTTCCTGATGAACCGCCAGCTGATCCAGGGTTCGCGTCCCAGGTGCCATAGGACCGTGCGGGCAGTGCAGACCAGGCGGCGCGCTGTGTCCGGCGCCGGGGCGGTGACTGCTACGGGGTCTCTTTGCGTACCTGCCATCGGACTGCTCCTGGGTGTTACGCGGGATGCTTCGTCGGGGGATGGGCCAGATGTCGCAAGGCCACGGCGGCTGCCTGCGGAGACACCGCGGTTTCAAGGCTGCGTGGGGCTTGCGGCCCGACGCTCCTCGATCACGAGTTCAACCGCGTCGCGAGCGCCCGCGTCGGTGAACAGGTGTCGCGGGTGGCCGTTCTCGTGTCCGCTGAGGTCGGGCTTACCGGGAAAGCTCGTAACACGTCTTGCTGGTGCGGGTCGGCGTGCGACTTCCACTGTCAAGCGGGTCTTCCTGGCCGTTCAACGAACCCGTCCGGCGACCGACTCGACGCCCTGTATCACCGTGTAGAGAAGACTGGGCGCGCGGCCGGCCTCGTCGTCGGCGCCAACCGGACGCCCGGGGTGCTGAGGATCGTGAACTCGCCTCCGCCGAGCGTGCTTTTGATCGATCGCCCGACTGGGAGGGATCGGTCGGTGAGCGCCCGGCTGGTGGCCGTGCAGGGCCCCGTTAAGGGCGGTGCGGTGGTGCTGTAGTGCTGGTTGGGCATCAGATGCCTCCTTGCATGGATTCCACTACCCTCCAGGTCCGTTGTTGAATGGATTTGGTGGGTTTTTGTGGTGATGGAGTTTCCATAGGGCGTAGGCGGCTGCAGCAGTGAGGAAGCGGCGTCGGTTGCGTGATCTGGACGCAGCGGTTTCGGTGCGTGCGGCCTGTGGGTCTTTGCGCGCTGTGACGCGGAGAGTGAAGTCGTTGTTGGCGAGGCTGTCGAGGAGATCGCGGGTTTTCTGCAGGGCGGCGGGGGCGGTGTTCATGAGTTCCAGGACGGTGCATGCGGCTTGTTCTTCGGAGAGGAGTTCGCGGGCGAGGTGGAAGATGATTTCCTGTATTTCCTCTTTCAGGATGTCGGTGATGACGGTCTCTGGGCACAGGCAGCGGATGGAGCCCTCGATGTTGGCGAATGCTTTTCCGAGGATGGCGATGGTGGGGTTGACACGGATGCCGCGGCGGGTGGAGTACTGTAGGACGGCGGTGAGGCTGACGCCGAAGTTGAGGTCGTCGAGGGACGCGGTGGCCACTTTGGGTACGAAGGCGGCCATGTCGTCGGCGAACTCGGCTGCCTGGGCCCACGGGGTGGGGTGGCCGAGTGATGTCCATGTCCGGGCTACTGCCGCGCCGTTGTTCTGGCCCATCTGGAAGAGCAGCAAGAGAAGGGCGCTGCTGAGGGAGCGGTCGAGGCGGCCGGTCATGCCCCAGTCGATGAGTGTGGCGCCCTGGCCGGGTTCGACGAAGATGTTGCCCGGGTGGGGGTCGGCGTGGAAGAACCGGTCGGTGAAGAAACCCCGGTACATGAACGCCAGCAGCTCATGGCTGATGGCGGTGCGTTCGGCGTCGGAGAAAGACTCGGGTGTGGCGTCCCTGATGGAGCACCCGGGTGCCAGTGTCTGGATGAGCACGTGCTCGGTGGCTGTGATGACTGCGGGGACGGACAGGTGCTCGAAGGGTTTGGCGCATTCACGGGCCCGTTGCATGTTGCGGGCTTCCAGCCGGAAGTCCAGTTCGGGTTCCATGGCGTCGAAAATGGTGCTGAGCACGGCTTCTACGTCAACCATGGCATTCAGCCGGGGGCTGGATCTGGCGAGCAGGCGGGCCAGACGGCGCAGGAGTGTCATGTCCGCGGCGACGATGCGGCGGATACCGGGTCTTTGGACTTTCACGACGGCAGGCTGACCGGTGCGGAGGGTGGCCCGGTAGGTCTGGGCCAGTGAGGCAGCGCCGAGGGGGTGGCCGGTGTCGATGTCGCGGAAGGTTTCACGCCAGTCAGGCCCGAGGCCGTGGGCGAGGACCGGCTCGAAGACGGAGAACGGCTGCGACGCCACCCGGTCGTGGAGCTGTTCCAGTTCGCTGATCACAGTCTGAGGCACGACGTCCGGACGGGTGGAGAGGATCTGGCCGATCTTGACATAGAAGGGTCCCAGGTCCTCCAGGGCCTCGCGCGCGGCCACTGCGCGCTGGCGTTCCGCTTCTTCACGGGTGATCCGGCCGTGGCGTGCGGCCAGATCACGGCGCGCTTCCCCGGCGATGAGCCGGCCGGCCCGCGTGGCAATGTGCCTGCCGCGGCCTTTCACGGTCCACTCCGGCAGGTGTCCTGGCAGATGCTGCAGCAGCCGGTGGCGCTGCTGTGGTGTTGCCCGGGTCGACGTGTGGCGGTGGCCAGGCCAAGGGCTGTGATCAGGACGCCGGCCAGGAGCCGGTGGGTGCAGTCACTGCCGGTGTTGTGGTCATGGGCGGAGAAGCGGCGCCCAGCGCGAAGATCCTGGATCAGCTCGCCGTGTGCCACGGGCCTGCCCAGGCCGGGGTCGTAGACCGTGCCGTCGGCATGACGGCACAGCACACGCACAGTACGGGCCATCGCGGGCGCACGCGGTCAGCGTGTGCGGGTGGGCCGCGCGGGCGCGGCGTCGTCCTCACGGGTGGGGGAGAAGGCGTTGACCGCGCGAGCGAGGATCTTCACTTCCTCCCGCAGCGCCGCGATCTCCTCACGCGCGTACTCCGCGGCCGGTGGCGTGTCCCAGCACCGGCAGCCAGGGCGGCGCCGTCGGCTGCAGGGGTCGTCCCAGCACTGGTCTCCGAAGACATCGTCGACCATGTCACCGAAGTCTTCGGTCAGGTCGGACAGCAGGCCGCCGATACCCCTTCGATACCGTGCCACGATGAACCTCCCCAACTCGGCCCGGCAAGACCGGACCCCGTCAACGGGCGCACAGTTTTTGGATCCATCCGTATGCTGGCCCGGGAAATCCTCTTAAACTCGGGCAGAAAATCCGATAAGATGAGGATACTGCACTTGAAGAACCGGATTTTCCGGCCCGGCGTGACATGCATGCGGTTTCGCGTCATGTGTTCACGCGCTCGGTCTTCATGAACGTAGGCCGTCCCGGACGCACGCGTCCAGGGCGCCTGGTACGGCGCGTGAAGCAATAAAGGCGTTCGGGAAGCACATGCTGGCGCGCGGAACCTGGAACGGACGTATATGTGAACGCGCCGGGAAAATGCGCGCCTAGTGTACCACCTCCGCGTGAATACGGTGTTGCGCGCGGAGGGCGGGCCTTCCGGTGATACGTCTTCCGCGAGGTTGCGCGATTATGCGCCGGTCCCCACGTCTTGGCTTCGTACAGGCGGTACACGCGCCTGGTGCTGACACGGGGCGGTGGTTGACAGTGCCGGTATTCGCTCGATCCGGGACCGGCCCCTCCGCTTAATTGCGGGCCAGCGTTTACCGGTCCCCATCGAACCCGCCCGTCGTTTCTTGAAGGGGTCGGCTGATGAACCCCTCCACCGCTACGGGAACCGTGGCCGTGCCGCCGCTGGTTGCGGCGTGCACCAGCCCGGCAGCCCTGCGCACCATCCCCAAGGCCGCCCTGGCTGAACTCGCCGAGAATATCCGCGACTTCCTCGTGGGCGCGGTGTGTGCAACGGGCGGGCATCTGGGCCCGAACCTCGGGGTGGTGGAGCTGACGATCGCACTCCACCGGGTCTTCGACTCTCCCCGCGACGTACTCTTGTTTGACATCGGGCATCAGGCGTATGTGCACAAGCTGCTCACAGGCCGGGCAGCGGGGTTCGACGCGCTGCGCCAGGAGGGAGGCTTGTCGGGGTATCCCTCCAGGCTGGAGTCGGAACACGATGTGATCGAGAACTCCCACGCCTCCACCGCCCTGTCCTATGCCGACGGCCTGGTCAAAGCACACGCTCTGGCAGAGCGGACGGATCGCGCGGTGGTAGCGGTCATCGGTGACGGCGCCATGACCGGAGGCATGGCATGGGAAGCACTGAACAATATCGCCGCCGCCCCCGGGCGCCCGGTGATCATCGTCCTCAATGACAACGGCCGCTCCTACGCCCCCACCACCGGCGCCCTTGCCGCCCATCTCACCCGCCTGCGCAGTCCTGTCGGCGAACCGGCCCGCAAACACAACATGTTCGCCAGCCTCGGACTCGCCTACGTCGGCCCCGTCGACGGCCATGACATCGGGGCCCTGGAAGAGGCCCTGCGCCGGGCCCGGTCTGTGGGCCGTCCGGCGATCGTCCACGTCGTAACGGTCAAAGGCAAAGGGTACGCGTATGCCGAGGAGGACCAGGCTGACCGCTTCCACGCCGTGGGTGTGACCGATCCGGCAACCGGCCGCCCGGCGCCCGCACTGCGGCACCCCAGGGTCTGTGCTCCGCGCAGCTGGACCAGCCTGTTCGCCGGTGAACTTCTCGCTCTCGCTCGTGAACGCCAGGATGTGGTAGCGGTAACGGCGTCGATGCTACGGCCGACCGGCCTGCATCTCATGGCTGAGGCCTTCCCGAGCCGGGTGTTCGATGTCGGGATTGCCGAACAGCATGCGGTGGCCAGCGCAGCCGGTCTGGCCACCGGTGGCTACCACCCCGTAGTGGCCCTGTATTCCGCATTCCTGTGTCGGGCGCTGGACCAGGCGCTGATGGATGTTGCGCTGCACCGTCTTCCCGTGACGTTCGTCCTGGACCGTGCCGGCGTCACCGGCCCGGACGGGCCCTCTCATCACGGCATGTGGGATGTGAGCGCGCTCGCCATCGTGCCCGGTATGCGCATCTGCGCGCCGCGGGACGCAGCGCGGTTGCGGGAGCTGCTGCGCGAAGCAGCGGACGTCGGCGACGGTCCGACGTGCCTGCGGATCCCCAAGGACACGGCGGGGGAGGAGATCCCGGCGCTAGCGCGGATGGACGGTATGGACATTCTCCACCGCAGCACCGGCCATTTCCTGGACGTCCTGCTCGTCGCCACCGGCCCCACCATCAGGCCAGCTCTAGACGCCGCCCGGGTCCTGGAGACGGAGGAGGGCATCGGCTCCACTGTGGTGGATCCGCGCTGGCTGCTGCCAGTCAACCCCGCCCTTGTCCACCTCGCGGCACGGCACAACCTGGTGATCACGGCCGAGGACAATACCCGCACCGGTGGCTTCGGCAGCCACCTGGCCCTGGCCTGCACCGATGCAGGCATCACCGTCCCCGTCCACCCCCTGGGCCTGCCGTCCGCGTTCCTTCCGCACGCCACCCGCACCTCACTCCTGGCCCAGGCAGGGCTCGATGCCGACGGGATCACCAAAGCTGTCCTGGCCGCCCGCTACCACCTCCACCGCCACACCGTCACCCCCCAGTACCTCGACCAGGCGCGGAGGCCGCAATGAACACCAGCCCCACACCACCCCCGCCGCCTCCCCTCACACCGGTGCGCCGCCGCTCCCGCCGGATTCATGTCGGCGCTGTCCCCGTCGGCGGCGGCACACCCGTGAGCGTGCAGACCATGACCACCACCCATACCGCCGATGTGGATGCCACCCTCCAGCAGATCGCCGAAATCACCGCAGCCGGTTGCGACATCGTCCGCGTCGCCGACTCCACCCATGACGACGCCGAGGCGTTGCCCGCGATTGTGAGGAAATCCTCGATCCCTGTCATCGCGGATATCCACTTCCAGCCCCGCTACGTTTTCGCCGCGATCGATGCAGGCTGCGCCGCCGTGCGGGTCAACCCCGGCAACATCAAGAAATTCGATGGCAGGGTCGGCGAGATCGCCCATGCCGCCGCAGCGGCCGGGGTGCCGATCCGCATCGGCGTCAACGCCGGGTCCCTCGACCCACGTCTGCTCGCCAGACACGGCAGCGCAACCCCGCAAGCCCTCGTCGAGTCCGCGTTGTGGGAGGCATCCCTGTTCGAGGAGCACGGCTTCACCGATTTGAAGATAGCGGTCAAACACCACGACCCCATGACCATGATCGCCGCCAACTGAGCTTCCCCCGAGATGCGGAGTCAGTTGACAGAGGGTCAGATGGGACTCATGAGAGGACCTTCGACCATGGCTGCCCCGAGAAGATATCCGCTGGAGTTGCGTGAGCGTGCGGTGCGGATGTACCGCACCTCCGACCCGAGGCCGCAGATCAAGAAACTGGCCGTCGACCTCGGCGTGCATCCGGAGGCCCTGCGCGGCTGGATCCGCCAGGCCGAGGCCGATGCCGGCGAGCGCGACGACCGGCTCACCACCGACGAGCGGGCCGAGCTCACGGCCCTGCGCAAGGAGAACGCCCAGCTCAAGCGGGCCAACGACGTGCTGCGGACGGCCTCGGCGTTTTTCGCGGCGCAACTCGACCCGACCCGGCCCAGGTGACGGCGCTCGTTGACGAGCATCCCCGCCTGGGGGTCGAGTGCGTACTCCGGGAGCTCCACATCCCTTCCGCCACTTACTACCGCTGGCGCCGCGCGGAGAAGGAGCCGTGCGAACGGCGCCGCCGGGACGTCGAGCTGACCGAGCAGATCCGCACGATCCACGCCGACTCCGGCGGGATCTACGGCTCGCCGCGGGTGCACGCCGTCCTCAAACGGGAGGGCGTCCGCGTGGGCCGCAAGCGGGTCGAACGGCTGATGCGCGAGGACGGTCTTGCGGGCGTGAGCCCACGCCGCAAGAGCGGCTTCACGCGCCGGGACCCGAAGGCCACCTTGGCCCCGGACCTGGTCAACCGGGACTTCACCGCACCCGCGCCGAACCGGCTGTGGGTCACCGACCTCACAATGGTTCCGACCGGCGAGGGGCCGCTGTGGCTCTCGGCGATCCGCGACGCGTTCTCCCGCCGGGTGGTCGCCTGGGAGACCTCCGCCCGCGCCGATGCGGACCTGGTGCTGACCACCCTCGAGTACGCCCTCTCGTCCCGCGAGGTCGAGCCGGGCAAGCTCATTCACCACGCCGATCACGGCTGTCAATACACGTCCATCAAGCTCACGACCCGGTTGGTGCGGGCGGGAATTGAGGCGTCCATGGGGTCCGTGGGGGACTCGTACGATAACGCCCTCGCGGAAAATCTGTGGATGCTGATCAAGACCGAGGGCCTGCGCGGCCGCACCTTCGCCACACGTGCCGAGGCGAACCTCGCGCTCTTCGAGTACATCGACGGTTTCTATAACCCCCGCCGCATCCAAGAACGGCTCGGCTACCTCAGCCCGATCGAGTTCGAGGAGAAGCACTACACCGACCAGGCGACGGCCGAACCAGCGAACCTGAACACCCATCAACCCGTCCCGACCTGCTGATCAGCAACTCTCACGCAGCGGGGGAACCTCAAACCGGCTCCTCGCCGACGCCTGTGACTACCCCCTCCACCTGGGCGTCACCGAAGCCGGTCCCGCCCTCCAGGGCGCCATCAAGTCGGCAGTTGCCTTCGGCGTTCTGCTGGGCGAAGGGATCGGGGACACCATCCGCGTCTCTCTTTCCGCCGACCCGGTGGAACAGGTCAAGGCCGGCATCCACATCCTGGCCTCGCTCGGACTGCGCCCGCGCAGGCTGGAGATCGTCTCCTGCCCCGGCTGCGGACGCCTCCAAGTCGACATCCACCGCCTCGCCGCACAGGTGGAAGCCGCCTTCGACGGCTTTCCGCATGCGCTGCGGATCGCGGTCATGGGGTGTGTGGTCAATGGGCCGGGTGAGTCCCGCGAGGCCGACCTCGGGGTCTCGTGCGGCAACGGCAAAGGGCAGATCTTCTGCAAGGGCAAGGTCATCACCACAGTCCCCGAATCGAAGATCGTCGACACCCTCCTCGACGAAGCGCTCCGCCTCACCAGCACTACCGATGGGGACGTGCTGTGACCACCCAGAACTCTGCCACCAGGCAGGTCACCTGCGCTGCCATCCGTGACCGTATCGACGCTGTGCTCGCGGAGTTCCTCGAGGGCAAGTCCCGCCAGGCGGCTGCCCGCAACCACCCGGCCGAGATTACCGACGTCTTGCACGACTTTCTGTTCGCCGGCGGTAAGCGGCTGCGGCCCGTGCTGTGCGTCCTCGGTTACCACGCAGTCCGCGGTCACCGGACCTCTGCACCGGTGGCACAGGTGGCGGCCTCGCTGGAGTTGTTCCATGCCTTCTGTCTCATCCACGACGACGTCATGGACCACTCCGCCACCCGCCGCGGCCGGCCCACCGTCCACCGCACCCTGGCCGTTCGCCACCACGACCACCCCGCTGCAGCGCAACTGGGCACGAGCGCTGCGATCCTCACCGGCGACCTGGCCCTGGTCTGGTCCGACGAACTCCTGGCCACAGGGCACCTCACCCGGACCCAGCGCGCCGCCATCCGGCCGCTGGTCGACGCCATGCGCACCGAGGTCATGTACGGCCAGTACCTCGACCTGACCGCCACCGGACAACCGACCGCCAACACCGGCACCGCCCTTGAGATCATCCGCTACAAGACCGCGAAATACACCGTTGAGCGTCCCTTGCACATCGGCGCTGCCCTCGCCGGGGCTGACAAGCAATTCTTCGACAGCCTCAGCGCATTTGCGCTGCCGCTCGGCGAGGCGTTCCAGATGCGGGACGACCTGCTGGGCGTTTTTGGCACTCCGGCCGAGACCGGCAAGCCGGCCCTGGACGACCTGCGCGAAGGCAAGCACACCGTCCTGGCGGCCCTGGCACTCATGAACGCCGACATCACGCAGACCCGGCTATTGCGCGCCGGATACGGCAACCCGCACCTCACGGAGGACAACGCCGCCACGCTGCGCGCAGTCCTCAAAGCCACCGGCGCGGCCCAGACGGTCGAGGACATGATCCGGGCCCGCTACACACAGGCCCTGACCGCGCTGAGGGACGTAGCGGTCCCCGAACCGGTCGGTGCCCAACTGCGAGCCCTGGCCGAGACGGCCGTGTGGAGGAGATCATGACCGCAGTCGGCATTCCTTCGCCCAGCGCGAAGACCCCCGCCGAAGCCATGGGCTCGTCTCCATACACGATCACGCATCAGGCGCGGTTGCGTACAGCGCGTGCCGAGTACTTCCGGATGCTCGGCGTCGGCACCCCGAGCTTGCGCCTGCATGACTTGCTTAGCCCATCCGGCGTCCGCGTGAGCGACCTGTGCCGCTCGTACCGGCCCAGTTCGTACCAGGCGCAACTGGACACGGTGATGCAGGAGTTCGCCTGGCGGCACGGTATCTGGGTGGAGGGGAGCAGTGACGCGTACACGCATCTCGTCGCTTTCGTCTACCCCGACGCCGCCCCCGAGCGGCTCATGACGCTCGGCAAGATCTATCTTGTCGACTTCTACCTGAATGACACCATCGGGCGGGACAAGTTCGCCCACCTGGCACCCCGCGAGCGCCGCGACGCCGTACGGGTCGTGGAACGCATAGTCCGTGCCTGCGAGAGTTCCTCCCGCGAGGAGGCCACCGGGCTGGACCGCGCCCACGGTCAGGCCCTCGCTGAGATCCGCGCGAGCGCCGACCCGTCCTGGTGGAAGGGCTTTGTGCCGTTGTGGCGGGCTCATCTGGCCGAGACACACCAAGACCGGAACGCGGCAGCCACCGGACGGGTCCCGACGGTGGAACGGTACATCGAGGAGCGCATCGTCTACTCCGGCATGGCCCACGCCGTCGCTCTCGTGGAATACGGCATGCGCATCAGCCTTGACCGGGCCGCCCTGTCACGTCTCGCCCCTGGGGCCGAGGGGATGGTCGACCGCCTTGGCTGGCTCTGCTGCGTGGTCGCCGCCCTGTCCAACGACCTGTTTTCCCTGGAGAAGGAGTTCGTTGACCACGAGGCCGACACCAACCTGGTGCCGGTCCTGCTCCTGTGCGAACCCCGGATGACCTTCGACGACGCCGTCCGAAGGGCGGGGGCCATCGTATCGGGCTACCTGACCGAGTTCCTGGACACTGTGGACCGCATCGGGCGGACCGAGGAGGAGCTGCGGCCAGCTGCTCCTCAGTTGGCCGCGACCCTGGCCGTCTACGCCCGTGCGGTGAGCCACTATGTCCAGGCGTGCTGGTCCTGGCAGACCTACACGACCCGGTACCGCAGGAACCGGTCAATCTTCTGGGAGCTCTGCACTCCGCAGGGGAGGTTCGATGAACGAACGTGAGATCAGGACATCCGGCCGAGCAGGGCTGGCCCCGCCCCCCTTGAGCCCACTCTCTCTGACTCTGACGCGGCGGGCGCTTCCGGAACTGTTCCCGGTGCTGCACGACCCGCCCGAGGGTATCGCGGAATGGTTCTCCGCCAACAGCCGGGAACACGTAGCCGGGGCCTTCCTGTCGAACATCAGTATGACCTTTGTGGTCTGGGTGATCGTAGGGCTGACCGAATTGCTGGACACACCGCGGACCGGATTGCCGCGCAAGGCGGTCGTGCCGTCCTCAGCCATGATCGGTGCGGCTTTCCTGGCCGCCAACGCCCTGGTGTCGAGCCCCGCGATCGCACATATCCAGGAACTGGTTCCTCGCCCCAGGCCCTGTCCGCCGCATGACCGAGACAGCGATCTTCATATGGCTCAGCGTCCAGCCGATGATGGCCTTCATGCTGGTCGCCGCCTGCGCCGCGATCCTCCGCAGCAGGAAGCTCCCCTTGTGGCCCCTCTGGCACGCCCGGCTCGTCGAGGTCAGCGGCCCCCTGGCCACGCGCAAAGCGACCGACCCTCGATTTCCGCCGCGACAGTGACCTCAAACGCCGACGTTGAACCGCTCGGCGAACCGAAGACAGTGCGCTGTGAGCTGGCTGCGGCAACAGGCACAGATCGTCCATCTACAGGCCCAGCTCGGGCAGAACCCGAAGAACTCCTCGAAACCGGCCACGCTCGGACAGCCTTGTGCAGCCATCGCCGAACTCGCCGAGGGTTTGCCCGGCACCGGAACCGGGACGGCTGCCACACCACATCCGGTACGGAAGGAACGGCGATGCCGAAGAAACCGCCCCACACCACATCGCTCCGGCAGACAGCGCAGTCTGTCCCGGCAACTGGGATCCTCCACATGCCGGGAGGCTTTCCGATTCTCGGGCATGCGGGGCAACTGCGCACCCATCCACTGGAATTCGTCCGGTCACTGAGGGAATACGGCGATATCGTCGCGTTCCGGCTCGGGCCAAGGACCGCATACGCGGTCAACCACCCGGACCTCATCCGGCAAATGCTGGTCACCGATGCGAAGAGCTTCACGAAAGGACGGATGTTTGACAAGGGGCGGCTGGTGGCCAGGAACGGCTTGTTCACCTCGGAAGGCGACTTCCACCTTCACCAGCGCCGGACTATCCAGCCCCTGCTCGGCCGGGCGCACATCCGGCAGTACACAGCCACGATGTGCCAGATCACGCAAGCCCACGTGGGCACGTGGCGCGATGGCCACGAAATCCGCATGGACCGGGAACTATTCGATCTGGCCCTGGCCACGGCCACCCGGGTGCTGTTTTCCACCCAGCTCGGCAAGGGCCGCTCCGAGACGGTGCGCCGCTGCCTTCCTATCCTTCTGGAGGGACTCGGCAAGCGCGCCGTGGCACCGATCGACTTCTTGGACAAACTGCCCACGGTCATGAACTACCGCTTTAGCAAGGCGCTTTCCCTGATGCACAGCGTGATCGAAGAGATCATCGCCGAATACCGGGTCCGTGACACCGGTACCGCAGACCTGCTGGCAGCGCTGCTGGCGGCACGCGATGAGGACACCGGGGAAGGCATGAGCGATGAGCAGGTGTACGACGAAGTCATCACCATGCTCATCGCCGGAACCGAGACCACCGCAGGGGCACTGAGCTGGGCCTGCAACCTGCTGAGCCGGCATCCTCACATCCAGGCCCGTCTCCAGGACGAACTGGACGAGTGCCTGGGTGACCGGGATGTCGCCTTCGAGGACTTGGGGAAGCTGCATTTCCTGCAGCAGGTGATAGCCGAAACCCTCCGCCTTCACCCGTCGACGTGGATGCTCACGCGCAGCCCCGTCACCGACATCGAACTGGGAGGACACGTCCTGCCTGCCGGTTCGACCATCCTGTTCTCGATCTACGCCCTGCAACGAGACCCGTCGCTGTTCCCGGACCCGGACTCGTTCGACCCGGACCGCTGGGCGCCTGATCGTGCCGAGCAGCTCAACCGGGACGCCTATATCCCCTTCGGAGCAGGCGTGCGCGGGTGCGCGGGCGAACAGTTCGCCCGCACGGAAATGGGCGTCATTCTCAGCGTCATGCTGCGCCAGTACACACTGAGTCCGGCATCCGGGCCGCCCGCGCGACCGATCGTCCGGCTCATCGCCATGCCAAGTGCCATGCCGCTGATCGTCCACCGGCGCCCGCACGGGCGCGGTGTCCGCGAGGTCTGGTGAATACCATCAATGCCGCCGTCTCCCGGGGCATCGCCTACCTCGTCCGGCAGCACCGTGGGCTCTACCCGGACGCGGCACACGTCATGGGCGCCTACTCAACAGCGACGTTCGTGGAGCTGTATGACGCGCACTTCGGTCTGTCCGCTGCCCAGATGCAGACGTTCTCGCGGCTGCGGTGCGAAGGTAAAACCTTCCACATCGCTCTGATCACTGACGCCCTCCAGGACGCCGTCGAAGCCGGCCATGAGGAGTGCCGGCACCTGGTCGCGGAGAACGCCGCATATCTCCGCAAGAGCAAGGACGGGAGGTCCTGGCGATATTTCCCCGGCTTCGAGCCGCTCCCTTACGACGGCGACAGCCTCGGCCAGATAGCCCAGACACTCGCCCGGGCCGGGCAAGCCTTCCCGGACGATTTCCACGACGCCTTCGCCCTGGCCGCAGCCAACGCCTGGGGCGACGGGTCAGTGAGCACCTTCTTCTGCGAGGACCCGGACCAGCGGCGACGCACCGCGCTGAACAAGATCTGGGGACGCGGCCGAGACGACACCGGGCACGACGCGGAGGTGGTGGCCAACCTCATGTACGGGGCCCTGCTCTACGAGCGGCGCGTCGGCCCCTGTGCCCTGGGCCCCCTGGTGGACCCGGCGGTTACCTGGCTGCTTGACCAGCAGCACCCGATGGGGTTCTGGCGCGCCTCCTGGTACGTCGGCGTATATTACAGCACCTACACTGCTGTACGGCTGCTGCACGCGCTCGGCGGACACGACCAGGCCACGGACCAGGCCGCACGCTTCCTCACACAGGCCCGGGCCTGCGATCCGCTCAACCGGTCCCTGACCGCACTCGCGCTCACACACTGCGGGCATCCCTCCGCTCACCAGGAGCTCGCCCTGATAGCCGACAGCCAGTTCCCCGACGGATCATGGGAGGCGATCCCGTTGCTGGACAACCACGCCCGCGTCTGGGGAAGCCGCGCCGTCACCACCGCCTTCTGCCTCAAAGCGCTCCTGGCGGCACCATGAAACCCCAGCCCCGAGCTTCCATACCGCTGGGATCCTACGTGCTGCCCGGCGGCACCACCGATCCCAGGCACGCCATCAGCCAGGCCCACGCCGCCGAAGGCATCGGCCTGCGCACGCTGTGGATCTCAGAACGCCTCGGATGCCGCGACCTGGGCGTGGTAGCCGGCGCTCTCGGCCAGGCAACCAGCCGTGTGAACATCGGCTCGGCGATCACCCCTTTCCACATCCGCCACCCCGCCGTCCTCGCCTCCCTGGCCAGCACCATGCAAACCCTGACCAAGGGACGATTCCTCCTCGGGCTCGGGCGCGGGGGACCATGGCTCGCCGGACTCGGCGTCACTCCCATCACCCCTGCCCAGGCGGTCATCGACATCGCAGCCATCCTGCGCCGCCTGTGGGCCGGCGACACCGTGACCTACCACGGACCCGCCGGACACTACCCCCGCCTCCACCTCGCAGGCCCCTCACAGGCCACGCCCGTCCCCCTGCTCATGGCAGCCCTCGGACCACGATCACTCGAGCTGGCCGGGCAGCACTTCGACGGAGTGATCCTGCCCGCCTTCCTCACCCCCCAGGCCGTGACACAGACGACCACCACGGTCCGCAACGCCGCCTCAGTAACCGGCCGGAACCCTGCAGCCCTGCGCATCTACGCCACAGTCATCACCATCGCCGACCCCACACCCCAGGACCGTGACATCCTCGCGGGCCGCGCCATCAGCTACCTCCAACCAGCCCCGCATGGCGAGCGCATCGCACGCCTCAACGGCTGGGACACCGCCCCCCTGGCACGAATCCGCGCCCACCCCCTGCTGGCAGACCTCGGCCAGGCTTTGGCCGACGAGAAGTACCACCCCCTCCAACTCGCCGAACCCGGCCACCTCCTCCCGGACAACTGGCTCACCGCATCCACCGCAACTGGGCCTCCCGCCGCCTGCGCCAGACGGCTGGCCGAGTACCTCGACGCTGGCGCCGATGAACTCATCCTGCACGGCACCCCGCCCGACCGCCTCGAATCCATCACCACCACCTACCGCCACGCCACTAGCCCAAGCCCCCCACCAGCCAACGCTGCAGACCACCTCTGCCCACCGCAGTAAGCCACAGCACCCCGAGCCGAGGAGCGAGCAACGATGCCCCACTCATCACCAGCCGAGACCACGCATAGCGCCACCCACCCCCACAGCCCCCCGGCCCCCGGCACCAACCGCAGGATGCTGTGCGTCTTCCCCCACTACGCCCCCTCCTTCGGCACTTTTCACCACTCCTTCAAACTGGTCGGCGCCCGCGCCTTCTACCCGCCCCAGGGCATCCTCGTCATCGCCGCCTTCTTCGCCGCCCGCGGCTGGGCCGTCCGCATCGTCGACGAGAACCTGCGCCATCTCACCGAGACGGACCTGGCCTGGGCCCAAGTGGTCATGGTGTCCGGCATGCATGTCCAGCGAGACAAGATCCTGGACATCACCTCCCGCGCCCATCGCCACAACCTGACAGCCGTGCTCGGCGGCCCCTCGGTATCCGCAGCCCCGCACTGGTATCCCCAACCGGACATGCTGCACATCGGCGAGCTCGGCGACGCCACCGTGCAACTGGCCGAACGCCTGGAGCACGACCTGCACCGCCCCACCACTCAGGAGACCTACCCCACCAAGAAACGCACCGCCCTGGAGGACTTCCCCACCCCCGCCTACCACCTCGCCGACACCAGCGCATATCTGGCCGGCACCGTGCAAGCCTCCTCAGGCTGCCCATTCAAGTGCGAATTCTGCGACATTCCCGAACTCTACGGCCGAAAGCCCCGAATCAAGACACCCCAGCAGATCACCACCGAGCTCGACACGATGCTGGCCCACGGGATCCGCGACGCGGTCTATTTCGTCGACGACAACTTCATCGCCAACCCACACGCCGCCAAACGCCTGCTGGAACACCTGGTGACCTGGCAGCGGCAGCACCGCTACCCCGTGGACTTCACCTGCGAGGCCACTCTCAACATCACCCAGCACCCCGACCTGCTGGCCCTGATGCGCCAGGCCCGCTTCACCCAGCTGTATGTCGGCATCGAAACCCCCGAAGAAGACGCACTGATCGTCATGGACAAGCGGCAGAACCTGCGCTCACCCATCCTGCAGGCCATCGCCACCATCAACTCCTACGGCATCGAAGTCGCCTCCGGCGCTATCCTCGGCCTGGACACCGACACCCCCGACACCTACGACCGCTTCTGCCACTTCATCGACGCCAGCAACATCCCCTTCCTGACCATCAACCTGCTGCAGGCCTTGCCCCACACCCCGCTGTGGCGACGCCTGGAAGCCGAGGGCCGCATCCTGGCCGCCCCCGGGCCCGGCGACTCCAACGTGGACTTCCTACTGCCCCGCGACACCGTCGTCAACGGCTGGCGGCACGTCATCGCCCACGCCTACCAGCCCGACCGCATGTTTGCCCGCTACCTGCACCAGATACACAACACCCACCCACACCGGCTGCGAGTACCACTGTCCTCACCCCGCTACCGCCCTGCAGCCTTGTCCCGCGGCGCCCGCATCACCGCCAACGTGCTCTGGCACTGTGGTATCCGCGCCCCCTACCGCACCGCGTTCTGGCGCATGGCCACAACCGCACTCCTGCGCCACCGAAACCCCGAAGGAATGCTGTGGGCAGCCGTCGCCGGCCACCACCTGATCACCTTCACCGCCGAAGCCCTCGAAGACCGCACCGAGAAAACGTTCTACGCCGATACCATGCCCGACTGGCCTTCCCCTCGTAGGGGAGTGTCATGAATCGGGCCTGTCCAGTAAACGGTGTTTCTGTTGCTATCGGGGGGTTAGCGGCAGGTGGTCCACTCGCCGGGCGCCGACTCGTCCTCGGCCGCCAGGTCACCCCACGGCTCCCGCACAAGCCGGCCCGGAGGGTCGCAGCGGACCAGCTCGATAATGCGTGAGCGTTCCGCCTCGGTGATCCGCCGCTTGCGGCCGCAGCCCGGTCGGTCGCCGAGTCCGTCCAGGCCCTGGACATTGAACCGGTGCAGCCACTTGCGCACCGTCTTGTGATGACACCCGAGCCGGGACGCAATCACCGGAACACGGTCGCCTTCCCAGCTCAGTGTGATGATCCTGGCCCGCAGAATCCAGTCCGCCGGCGCATGCCGGGCACCGGCCAGCCTGCGGACCCTCCCCTCCTCAGCCACATCCGTGGCAGGGCGGGCCGACAGCAACTTCGGCACAGCAACTCGCCCCCGAGAAACCCGAGTCAGCGCCCCCACACCCCTACAACTACCCCGCCAAAGCGGAATCGAGCAGTAGCGGTGGTTTGTTAGACCGGGCGGTAGAGATCGAGGGGTCTGCCGGTGCCGACTCCCGCGGCAGCAGCAGACCGGCCAGGTACTCGCGGAAACCCCGGCGCTGGGCCAGCGTCCCGAAGAGATCGTCGAAGCGGGCAGCGTACGCTTCCAGCGGGCCAGGCGCAGGCGGACACGGCAGCCGCTTCGTCATCTCGGGCTCCCCAGAACGTGGTTGACACCTCCTTCCACGGCCTACTCCCACACGAACCCGCCGTCAACAAACCACCAGTATCGGAGCTGCGACACGCCCGTCCGGGATGACGGCACCTCTTCTCCGCGTGACAGCTGTGGGGGAGAGACGCCGCCATCTACCGGGCCGTGTTGCCGGTCAGGCCGGGGTGGGTTGCTTCCCCAGTACAGCGAGTGGGGAACCGGGGTGGGTGGGGACGACCGCGTCGACGGAGGCGCTGGTGCAGAGCGCGACGTCCACGGCTCCGGCCCGGGAGGTGCCGAATCGGACCTTGATCGATTCGGTGGGCTTGCTGCTCCGCCCGCCTCTTCACTCGCTGGATAGCCGTTCGTTCGCCCACTGCTGGGCTGCGGCGAGGTCGGCCGCGGTCCCGGCGGGGGCGAAGGCGAATCCGTCCCATTCCTCCAGGGCTCTGGGCCCGTCGGAGTGGAGGTGGCAGGCGCGGCCGTGGAGTGGGCGGTGGCGGCGGTAGATGTCCAGTGGCGGTCGGCGCCGTTTGTTGTACGCCGCGAGCGGGTCGTCGGTGTCGAGGCGGGGGATGGCGCGGGAGGGCTGGTTGGGCGGCCCGGGCCGGGAGTGCTTGCCCATGGAGGCGATGTTCTCAGGCTGCGGCGGTCGGCGGGCGGGAAGCCGCGAGATCGGCCGCGCGGGTGCGGACGTCCTCCACTGCGGCGGTGCGGTGCGGGCGGACGGCGGCCAGCAGGGTGTTCAGACGGGAGGAGGCTACGAGGGTGGAATCGACGCGGGCAGTATCGACGAGAGCCTGTTGGGCCGCGGCGGTGCCCTGCTCCGGCTCGCTCTCGTCGAACAGGGCGCCGGCCAAGTCGATATGGTCCATGACCTTGACCCGGTCGAAGCCCGGCCTCGGACTGGGAAGTCGGTACAGCGGTTACCGGTGAGAACGGTCATGGTCGGTAACTATCGGCATCGCGGGTGGTGTTGGTCTCCAGACGGCTTACCGGTAGTCCGCTGGCCCTGGCTGTGACGCTGGTGGCGCTTGACAGCTTGGAGCTCACCGCGCCCATCACCGCACGCCCGGCTGGCGGTGCGTGCGGCGGTGGGGCCGGTGATCAGCTCAGCCGAGATCGTCGTCGGCGCCGTTGAGGCCCTTGTTGCCCTGGTTGACGGTGCACTTGACCAGGCCGGCGACCGTGTCGACGGCCGCGTTGCCCTGCTGGACGGTGTCGTTGGCGGCGTTGCCGTTGGTATGGGCGCCGTGCCGCCGCGCCGGTTGGACCCGGCCATTGCGAAGGCGGTGGAGCGGCAGACCATGGCGATGCGCGAGCTCGCCGCGAAGGCGTTCTCCGAACCCGAGACCGCCCCAGAGGATGGGCCGGCCCCGATGGAAAGAGCGCGTGGCCAGTGCCGCCGCCAGGCTGCGGCCACTGGGCGTCGTCCCGCTCGGCGGCACGGTGGACCGGGATGGGCGGGGCTGCGTAGCGGGGATTGCCGATATTCCCTGGCCTGTTGTCAGACCAGGCGCTTAACCTCACGGGGAGTGATCTTTCTGTGACGGGTGCGGCGGGTGGGATGCAGTCCCGCTCGTCGGCCCGGACCTCCAGCACCACGGCCAGTATGTCACCGGCAGGAGGCACCACCCAGCATGTTGATCCGCAGCACGCAGGCACAATCGGCCGCCCCGGCGGCGCCCGCAATCGCGCCACACATCAACCCACCCGAGGTCCCGCCGCAGCAGACCGTCCCGGAGCCTGCCTGGCAGGCGGCGGACGGCTACGTCCTGCCCGCCCCCACCGACCGCGTCGCCGAGGAGGAAGCCAGCGGGGCGCGCTGATGGGAAGGAAGAGATACCGGTACGACGACCGAAGAAATCGGTACGACGACGACCGGGTTGAGGACGTCTACGGCCAGAGTGCCGGCGCGATCGGCGGCCTGATCATCGTCCTGGGCATCCTGTACGCCATCAAGGACCGGACGGGTCTGCCGTGGCCGGCCGCGGTGCTCCTCACCGTGGGCGTACTGGTCGGGCTCGGGTATCTGGCCTGGCGGGTCAAGACGGAAGTCGTCCGCAGATGGGCCAGACAGCCTGCTGAGCCATCGTCTGCTGAGGTGGCGCAGGAATCCGCGCCCGACGCGACGGCCGTTGTGGTCCATCCGGAGCTGACCGCGGCCCTGACCCGTACCGGGGCCATCGGCAAGGACGAGGTCATCCCGCTGTCCGACGTACGGACGGAAGAACTGTCCGGCATCGGCACCCAGTACACGTTCCTGGTGCCCAAAGGACGCACGCACGAAGACGTTGCCAAACAGCTCGGGCCGGTCGCGTCGATGCTCGGCGTCACCCGGCTCCACCTGAATCTGGAGACATCCCGGCGCACCGAACGCGAAGTCAAGCTCCTGAAATTGCACGAGCCGCCGTTCACGCGGCCCTTCACGGCTCCGACGCGGCAGGAGATCGAGACGTTCGCCGGTATTCCGCTCGGTCACGATGTCACCGGCCGGCTTGCTGGAGTTCCCACGTTCGACAAGGCGTCGTTGCTGGTTGCCGGTATGACGCAGATGGGTAAAACCACGCTGGTCAACGGACTCATCACGTGCCTGCTGATCGCGTACGGAGAATTCGAGCTGTACCTGCTCGACGGAAAATTCTGCGGGCTGACCAGGAGCCTTTTTCACGTGTAGATCATGAGGGTGAGGAGGGCTGCGGCGGCTGACGTGAGCTTGTTCGGGCTGATGCGGGCGTGGCGGAAGATCCTCCACTGCTTGATCCGGGAGATCGTCCGTTCGACAGGTGCCCGGAGTGATGCGTGGACCCTGTTCGACTTCTTGTGTTTGCCGGGCAGTTCGGTGTTCGGGCGGCGTTTGACCGGGGTGATGACGGTGCCGCCGGCACCTCGGTAGCCCTTGTCTGCGAGGATCTCGAGGTCCAGCTGTGCGCAGGCCTCGATGATGCCGTGCTCGCGAGCGGCCTTCACGTCGTGGGTGCCGCCGGGCAGGGCGGGCGAGATCCACAGAAGCTTCCCCTCTTCTGCGGTGACGACCTGCAGGTTCACGCCCTCGTGGCGGATCTTTCCGGAGAAGTGTCCTCCGGCGGCGACCCGGTCGGTCTCCGCGACGGTGCCGTCCAGCAGCACGTAGCCGTCGGCATGGTGACTTGTGAGCGCTTCCGTCAACGTGGGGGCCAGGTCGGCGAGTTGCCCGATCGTGTCGTTCACGTAGCGCCAGGCCGTGGCCACGCTGATCGCGAAGCCGGCCGCGAGTTGTTCGAAGGTGTCGTGCTTGCGCAGGTAGACCAGGGTGCACCGGGCCTGGTCGTACGGGCGCAGCTTGCAGGTGCGGTCACCGTTGCGCGCGACGATCACCATCGTCACCAGCTCCAGGAGCTCCTCGTCGAGATCGCATGCGGCAGGATAGAGGAACACGGGGCATCTCCGCAGGTCAGGCTTGGTTGTGGTGACCCGCCAACCAGCGAGATGCCCCGTTCGTCACGCCACCGTCAACACACGCCACCGCCCCACCCGCAGGCCGTACACGTGAAAAAGGCTCCTGGGTTTACGTCGCTGCTATCGCGGCTTTGGCGCTCGCCTCTGCGGTCGTATGGCAGAAGGCGGACGACGACGACAAGCGTGAGCAGGAGCAGGAACGGGCCGCCGCGTACAAGGGCGTGTCAGCTACAGACCTGGACATCGACGGAGTCAAAACGGAAACGATGGCGTGGTGGAGCAAGGACGGCCGGTCCGTAATCCTGAGTGCCTGGGTCGACTGGGATGAGAAGCCGAAGTTCATTCGCATAGATTCGGGAGACCAAACCGCGAAAAAGGAGATCCAGCCTCTGAAAGAGGGGCAGTTCCCGATGTCCTTCCGGCTGGAGGTGGAGGTTCCCGTCAAGGACCGCTATCAGGCGGTCCGGTTGGTGGTCGCGGTCGGCGGCTCCACCTGGAAGGACGGCAGCCGGGCCCCGCAGCGCACGATCGAGTTCCGCCCGGACCGGACAGCCACCGACACCGAGACCGGGGAGCGCCTCAAGCAGAAGTATTCACATCTGTGACGTGGTCCGGCCCGGTCCCGGGGGAACCGAGCTGGGCCACGTCGCTTTGTCTGAACCAAGACCCTTCGGAAGAGGATCGATGACGACCAAGACGTTCACCCTAGGAGCCCTGGCCGGCGGTAGCAGCGTGCTCCTGGCCCTCGGGATCCAGGCCTGGCTCACCCGAGGCACGGGATGCCCGCACTGCGCCGAGTTCTCCGGCCACCCGGACAACCAGCACGACCCCCGTCTCTGCCGCGGCTACGTCCAGAAGCAACGGCAGCGTCGACTCGACCGCATTGCTACGACGGGCACTTGGGAACCCAGCTCCTTCGGCAACCTCTGGCTGCTGCCCGGCGAGAGCCCCGAGCCGGCCGAACCCGCGCGGCCCTCCGGCACGTGACTCTGCGGCCTTGTACAGGGTCAACAAGTGAACTTCAGAGACTGCCCTGGTAGCCCTTAGAAGTCATCTCATTTGGTGAGTCTGCGGTAGCAGATGAGGGTGGCGGTGATGCCGGCGAAGGCGAGGAAGTGTTCGGCTTTGCGTTCGTAGCGGCGATGGAGCCGACGGCATCCGGCGAGCCAGGACACGGTGCGCTCGATGGTCCAGCGGTGGCGTCCCAGACGCTGTGAGTTCTCGATGCCTTTGCGCGCGATGCGGGGTGTGATGTGGCGGCTGCGGAGGAATCGTCGCAGGTGAGCGTTGTCGTAGGCCTTGTCCGCGTGAAGTTTGGCGGGCCTGCGGCGGCGGGGACCCCGGCGGGAGCGGATGGGCGGTATGCCCTTGACGAGGGGTTCAAGGGCCTGGCTGTCGTGCAGGTTCGCCCCGGAGATGCCGACCGACAACGGCAGGCCGGTGCGTTCGGTGAGCAGGTGGATCTTCGAGCCGTACTTGCCCCGGTCCACGGGGTTCGGGCCGGTCAGATCCCCCTTTTCATCGCCCGCATGTTCACCGAGTCCACCGCACAGCGCGACCAGTCCAGCCCACCGCGGGCGCCGAGCTCGTCCAGGACCAGGCGGTGGAGCTTCGCCCACACCCGGGCCTTCGTCCACTCCGCGAAACGCCGGTGGGCCGTGGCCCCCGAGGGCCCGAACGAGGCCGCCGGAAGCTGCAGCCATGTACAGCCCGAAGTGGCCACGAACACGATCGCGGCTAGCACCTCACGGTCCCCGTGCCGTCGTCGGCCACCGCCCTGCGGCCGCATCGGCGCCTCCGGCACCACCCGCTGGAACAGCACCCACAACTCGTCCGGCACCAGCCGCTCAACGATCCCCACCATGATCCGAAGCCTACAGCCAAATGAGATGACTTCTAAATCTGCTCGACGCTTACCGGGCGCTCGTTGCTGATGCTCACGCCTCCAGCAACACCGCACGCAACCGCGAATGCCCGCACCAACACCGCCTGACGCACGACGGATTAGAAGCACGCAGTCAGGCTTTGTTGTTGTCGTGGTCGTAGTGGATGGTGCCGTTTTCGTCGAGGTGGGGGTGGAGTTGTGTGGGGGGCTGGCTGTTGGTGTCGGAGGGGCGTGGTCCTTCTGGCCCGTCGGGGCCCCATCGTAGGAGTCGGCGGGTGCGGCAGATCTGGTGGACGGTGCCTGCGGCCTCGATCCGGTTGGCGCGTTCGGTCCGGAGCCGGTCGGCGGCCCGGGTGTACGCGACCAGCTTGCCGGCCGCGGGGTCGGTTCCTTCCGCGGCCAGCGTGCGGGCGTCGACCGTGTCGTCGGCGTCCCAGGGGATCAGGCCCTGTTGGCGGGGTTCGAGCCAGGTCAGGGCGAAGTCCAGCGATTTGCGGGCGTCGTGGGCGCAGGCGTGCGCACCGCTGCCGGCCTTCCACCCCGGGCCGTCCTGTTCCACGACCCTGAAGACCGCGGGCAGCAGCATCACGTCCGGATGGGTCTCAAGCGCCTGTCGGGAGTCCCTGCGCACGTCCTCGGGGAACCGGGCCCCGGTGTAGTCCAGTTCGCGCAGCGCCAGCCGTTCCGCGGCCTGGGCGGGCGTGACGGGTGCGTCGGGGTCCAGGATCAGACCGTCATCGATGCGCACCTCCCTGGTTCCGCGGTCCCAGTTGGGGGTGGCGGGTTCGGGGTCGGTCGGCCGGGGCTGCTCGATGCTGCCCGGCCTCAGCCCGGCGTACTCCTCGGCACGCACCACCCGGTAACGGGTCCCCAGCACAGTGGGCTCATCGACGCGTTCGCTCTCCAGCCGGGCCACTGCCGCCAGCAGGGCACGCCGCTCCGCCGTGTTCTGCGCCTCGTCCTTCGCCCGGTACCACAACAGCGAGTTGAGGCTGTCCCGGGCCTGCTGCGGACAGCCGGCCTCCACCGCGACCACGACCCGCCACCGCAGTGCCTCGCCAGCATCCTGCGCGGCTACCCCGAACAGCGGCCCCCGCACCAGCACCGTGTCCACATCCAACGCGGCGTCGAGCGCGTCGGCCTCCACGACCGCCTCCACCGGACCCTCCGGACACCTCACCGAGATCGGCCGCATCGGCCCGGACTCATCTCCCCATGACCCATGCGCTCATCCTGCCGATCCCCGGCTGCGCCCACGGGGGTTTCCCGATTATCGGAGCCGCCACACGCCCGTCCGGGACGGCGACGTCTCTTCCCCGTGCCATAGCCGAATGACGACGACGTCGGCAGTACGTCCGAGTCCGGCCAGCCCGCACCAACCTCCGGCTCCCTGTCTCGCCTACCGGCGGCGGATCTCGACCATGAAACAGCCGAATTCCACGGCGCGGACATGTATCAGCGTCACTGCCGGATCGGCGAAGATATCGCGCAGTGCATCGTTCACCTCGCCGGCCCGTTCCTTGGGGATCTCGATCAGTCTCCCGCCGAGGATGTGCCCCTGGGCACTGTAGGCGCGCAGCACCCGGCGGGCACCATGGAGTTCGGCTGGATAGCCGGGTCCGGAGGCTGGCCCGTCGCACTCCTCGGCGTGGACGAAGACCGGACCGCACTCGTCGTACGGGCCGGGTTCAGTGCCTGTCTCCGCCGCCCAGCGGCGCAACGGCGCGTACGAGACGAGGACGATCCGCTCACCTGCCTCGCTGTGCCGCAGACAGCAGCGCAGCGGGGCACCGCCTTGCGGATCGGTGACGGGTACCCGGGTGAAGCCGGCGTCGTCCTGTTCCCGCAGCTGCTTCAGCACGGCCGGATCGATGGCCCGCACCTCATAAGAAGTCATCTCATTTGGCTGTAGGCTTCGGATCATGGTGGGGATCGTTGAGCGGCTGGTGCCGGACGAGTTGTGGGTGCTGTTCCAGCGGGTGGTGCCGGAGGCGCCGATGCGGCCGCAGGGCGGTGGCCGACGACGGCACGGGGACCGTGAGGTGCTAGCCGCGATCGTGTTCGTGGCCACTTCGGGCTGTACATGGCTGCAGCTTCCGGCGGCCTCGTTCGGGCCCTCGGGGGCCACGGCCCACCGGCGTTTCGCGGAGTGGACGAAGGCCCGGGTGTGGGCGAAGCTCCACCGCCTGGTCCTGGACGAGCTCGGCGCCCGCGGTGGGCTGGACTGGTCGCGCTGTGCGGTGGACTCGGTGAACATGCGGGCGATGAAAAGGGGGATCTGACCGGCCCGAACCCCGTGGACCGGGGCAAGTACGGCTCGAAGATCCACCTGCTCACCGAACGCACCGGCCTGCCGTTGTCGGTCGGCATCTCCGGGGCGAACCTGCACGACAGCCAGGCCCTTGAACCCCTCGTCAAGGGCATACCGCCCATCCGCTCACCGCCGGGGTCCCCGCCGCCGCAGGCCCGCCAAACTTCACGCGGACAAGGCCTACGACAACGCTCACCTGCGACGATTCCTCCGCAGCCGCCACATCACACCCCGCATCGCGCGCAAAGGCATCGAGAACTCACAGCGTCTGGGACGCCACCGCTGGACCATCGAGCGCACCGTGTCCTGGCTCGCCGGATGCCGTCGGCTCCATCGCCGCTACGAACGCAAAGCCGAACACTTCCTCGCCTTCGCCGGCATCACCGCCACCCTCATCTGCTACCGCAGACTCACCAAATGAGATGACTTCTAAGTCGTGGTCATGGCTCCAGCATCCGCACATGCCCGTCCCCGCGCTGGCGGAAAACAGACATCGCCCTGGAGGCCGCTCCGTGACCCGATGAGGGCCGCACGGGTTTGGGCGAGTGTGAGACAGCCGGGCCCGTGCGGCTGCGTCCCATCCTGCCTTCACCGGCATCTCCCGCGCGCATCCCGGCAGTCTGCTCGAGGAGCCGGCCGCTCCGTGGCAGTCCCGCCGGGAGTCCGCGCTGCACGAACGGCGGGACGGTGAGTGCTGCCGCGCCGCCGGGGCCGGACGCAAGGGCGTCGTCGCTTCCGGGCGGTGCCGGTCGGGCCGGCTGGGGCTGGAGGGCGGCGAGCCGGGGGAGCGTCGGCCTGACGGCTGGGCGGCCGTTTGACCGTACCCGGGGAGCTGGGGGAACGCCTGCGCCTGTCGGTGCGGTCCTCTAGGCTTGCGCGCACGGCCTGTTCACGGGGGGGGCGACGATTATAGGGCGTGCGGGGCCATGACCGCGCTGCTGCGCACCGCCTGCCCGCGGGCTGTCTGATCCAACACGGCGGTTGTCCCCTGGATGAAGCCGCCGTTCGTACATGCTTCTTTCTCCTGAGGAAGTCCTCCATGACCGTGGTCGCTGTTCCCCCGCCCGAGGCCCCGGTGGACCGGTCGCTGTTCGCCGACCAGACGCAGGCCGTGGGGCGGCTGGCGCGGCATCTGCGGCGTGTGGGGACATGCGCGCTGTACGCGTCGGCGACGGGGACGGGCAAGGCGCTGGTGTCGGTCCGGGTGGCGGATGAACTCGGTGCGCGTCTCGTGCTGTTCGTGGTGCCCACGCTGGACCTGGCGGCTCAGATGGCGCTGGCCTGGCGCCGGGACGGGCATGGGGAGCACATGGTGATCGTCTCCTCGATGGACGCGGGCGGACGGGAGGATCTGGTGGCGGCGCGCGTGATGTCGACGGGCAGGGCGCAGGCGCTTGCCGGTCTGATGTCGGTGGTGGGGGAGGGCGAGGACCAGATCCCCGCGCTGACGGTGATCTGCACCTACGATTCTCTCGGGAAGATCGAGCAGACCCGGCACACCGGCTATACGGTTCCGCCGTTCGACCTTGCGGTCATGGACGAGGTTCACCGGATCGCGGGCCGTGCCGACAAGAAGTGGGCGATCGTCCACGACGCGGCACTGATCCGGGCCGACCGCCGCCTCTACATGACCGCCACCGCAAGGATCGTCGGCGCGCCGGAACTGGCGGAGTCCGCCGACACCGCACGCCCCCGCCGCCGGCGGCCCGTCGACCCGGACGCGTTCGCGAACTCCATGGACAACGAAGCCGCCTACGGGAAGAAGATCTTCGAGTACCCGCTCGCCCGGGTAGTCGCCGATGGCCGGGCGGCGAACTACCGCATCGTGGTGCCCACCCTGACCGACTCAGGCCTGCGCCGCCGCCTGAACCTCCCCACCCCCGGCACCACACCCACACCGGGCACCGGCGAGGAGACGGACAGCGCACTGCGCACCACCGCCCTGCACCTCGCCGTCCTGCGCGCGATGACCGAGCACGGCCTGAAGAAGGTGCTGGTCTACTTCAACCTCGTCGCCGACGCCCGCCGCTTCGCCCGCGAACTGCCCCACACCCTGCGCCTGCTGCGCCACACGGCCCCCGAACTGTGCCCCGACCTCACCCCCAAACTGTTCTTCGTCCACGGCGAGCACACCTCAGCCCAACGCGCCGACATCTTCACCGCCTTCCGTGCCGCCGGCTGCGCGATCCTGGCCAACGCCCGCCTGATCGCCGAGGGCGTCGACATCCCCAGCGTCGATGCCGTCGTCTTCGCCGACCCCACCCGCAGTGTCATCCGCTGCGCCCAGGCCCTCGGCCGCGCCCTGCGCCTGGATGTGCCCGGCAAAACGGCCTCCCTGGTCATCCCCGTCCATGTCCCGCCGGGCGCAGACCCCGAGGACATCCTGGGCACCGCGTACGAGCCGGTGTGGGCGATCGCCACAGCCCTGGCCGGCCACGACCACCGCATCCTCGAACGCCTCCCCGACAAGACCCACCACCAGCCGAAGGAGTCCAGCGAGGTCATCGAGCGCCGCTGGCACTTCGACTTCACCGTCCACCCCGAACGCATCGCCCGCGCCATGGACCTGGCCTCCTTCGACCCCCGCCACACCGCCCATTCCCGCTCCCGGCACCTGGGACTTGCCGCGGCCCGCTCCTACCACGACGAACACGGCCACCTCGACGTCCCCGCCGACCACGTGGACCCCACCGGCTACACCCTGGGCACCTTCATCACCACCATGCGCGACGCCGCGAAGACCGGCCGCCTCGAAACCGACTGGACCACCGAACTCGACGCACTGGGCATGACCTGGGACAGACACGACGCCGCCTGGCGCCCGCCTCGCCGCAGCAGCCGACTACCACACCGCCCACGGCCACCTCGCCGCCCCCGCCACCACCCCCACCGGAGCCTGGCTCGCCGAACAACGCCACCTCGCCGCCAAAAACGAACTCGACCCGACACGCACCAAAGCCCTCACCGCCCTCGACCCCCACTGGAACCTCCCCCACGGCGCCGACTGGCACCGCAAATACCACCTCCTCCGCACCCACCTCACCGACGGAGCCGACCCCACCACCCTCACCCCCGACACCCTCCTGGCCGGAGTGAGAATCGGCTCCTGGCTGCGCCGCCAGCTCACCACCTGGCCCACCCTCCACCCCGGCCAGCAGCAGCTGATCACCGCCCTCGGCCTCACCCCCGAGAGCAGCCCCCTCGCTCCCGCCCGCCGGACCCGCCGCACCTTCGAACAGACCGCCCAGCTCCTGGAACTGTTCCTCCACCGCGAGGGCCGCGCCCCCACTGCCCGTGAGGAGATCCGCGCCGACGGCGACACCGTCAAGATCGGCGCCTGGCTAGCCAAAGCCCGCACCAAACACCGGACCGGCCAACTCCCCGAACCACACGCTCGCTTGGCCGCCTTGCTCTTCGACGGCGACTGGACCGCCGAAGACGCTGCTCCGGCGACTCTTACCGGTGGTGATGCCGGTACCGAGATGTAATGACCGGCACGTGGAGACAGCCAACGGGCCAACCCTGCTCCCCGGTAACGGACATGCCATCCTGGCCCTCCCCACGGGATCAAGAAACCTGAAAGCGGGCAGCTTGGTCGCTGGTGGGGCTGTCCATGAATATGCGCCCGACGGCCGACCCGAAAATCGGGCGGCCGTCAGTTTTGGAGGTTTGGTTCAGGCCGCTTCTGTGGTCGTCTGGGCTGGGGCCGCAGCCTTGACAGCTTCAGCGATAAGAGCGCCGGCGCGTTCGATGTCGGCGTCCGTGGTGGTGCGGCCGATGCTGAGTCGCAGGGTTGCGCGGGCTTGGCTGCGGGTGAGGCCGATGGCGGTGAGGACGTGGGAGGGTTCCGCGTTTCCGGTGTTGCAGGCTGATCCGGTGGAGGCGGCGACGGCGGGGAGCCGGTCGAGGAGGTCGATGGCTTCGATACCGGGGAGGGTGAGGCTGAGGTTCCCGGGTAGCCGCCGGTGTGGGTGGCCGTTGACCGACGCGTCGGGAATTGAGGCTTGGAGCCGTTCCTGGAGCCGGTCGCGCAGGGCACGGATGCGGGCGGGGCCGGGGACGGCGCCGGTGGTGATGAGGTCGGCGGCGGTGCCGAGGCCGACGACGGCAGGGACGTTTGGGGTGCCGGACCGCAGTCCGCGTTCTTGTCCGCCGCCGGACTGCAGGGGGGTGATGCAGGTGCCGCCGCGGATATAGAGGGCTCCGATGCCTTTGGGCCCGTGGAACTTGTGGGCGGAGATCGAGGCGAGGTCGACGCCGAGCTCGCCTGCGTCGAGGAGGCCGTAACCGGCGCTCTGGGCGGCGTCGGTGTGCAGTAGGCCGCCGCGCGGGCGGATGATTTCGGCGATGGCGGCGATCCGCTGGAGGGTGCCGATCTCGTTGTTGGCGTGCATCACGGAGACGAGCACGGTGTCCGGGGTAAGGGCGGCGGCGACGTCGGCGGGGTGGACGCGGCCGTGCCGGTCGACGCCGACGCGCGTGATCGTGTAGCCGTGGTGGTCGGCGAGGTGTTGGCAGGCGGCCAGGACAGCTTTGTGTTCGATCGCGGTGGTGATGACGTGCCCGCCGCGGGGGCGGGCGGCGAGGGCTCCGCCGATGATGGCCAGGTGGTTGGCCTCGGTGGCGCCGGAGGTGAAGACGATCTCCAACTCGTTCTTTGCGCCGACCAGGTCAGCGACTTGGCGCCGGGCGGTGCGGATGGCCTTGGCCGCGGTGCGGCCGTAGGCGTGGTTGCTGGAGGGGTTCCCGTACTCGCTGGTGAGGAACGGCAGCATGGCCTGCAGGACCCGCTCGTCCAGCGGAGTGGTGGCCTGGTGGTCGAGGTAGACCGGTCGGCTGTTCATGCTGCCCTCTCCTGAGATCGGGTAGCAGCTTGGACGGTCGCTGCGTATTTGCGTTCACCGTCGACCAGGTCCCAGTAGACGGTGCGGCGCCGGTCGAAGACGGAGAATGCGGTGGCCAGGCAGCGCCAGTTGCGGTTGGGCTGGGCCAGGGCGAGGACAAACGCATCCTCGAAGAGCCTCCGGCCCCGTTTCATCAGGTCCTCGCGGGGCAGCTGCGGCCCGAATAGGTGGAGGAATCCACGCTCGCGCAGCCATGCCTCGGCGTGTTCGGCCCCGGCGTCGCCATCGAGGTGTCCGGCGTCGGTGAGGGTCTGGCTGGCGAGCCGCTGCAGGCGGCGGGTGCGGCGGGTGTCTTCCCCGCCGGGACACCGGTCGCCCGTGACTGTCCATTGGTGCCAGCGCGGGGGTTCGTAGCGGTCCCAGTCGACGTCCTCGAGGTGGGCGGTGACCTGGGGCGGGATCTGGCCGCGGGTGAGGTCGGCGACGTCATAACCGGGGCCGAGCGCTTCGAGGGTGAAGGTGCCGGGCTGACCCCGGCTGGGGCGGTCCAGGCGGACCAGGACGGTGAGGCGGTTGGTGAAGCGGTTCGTGGGCTCGGCCAGGATCACCGCCCGACCGTCGGCCAGCAGGCCGACAGCCCGGGGCGGGATGTCCTTGAGGGCGAAGGTGTTGCCGCCCCGGTAGTACTGCTTCTTCTCGACTCCGCCATCGGAGCGGATCATCAGCGTCTCGGTGCCGGCAGCCGCCGCAAGCGTGCGGGCGGCCGTGCGGACCGCGGCCGCGCCGATCCCGGGCGGGACGAGGCAGGCGTTCAGGATGGGCAGGCGGAGGGAGTGCAGCAGGGCCATGGTCTGCCACTTCGGCCAGCGGCGGTCCTTCGCGGCCGCCGCCAGTTCGGCCTCGCCCAGCGCGTGCAGGGGCCTGGGCAGGGAGATCGTCATCGGGTGTCCCTTTCCCCAGGCGTCAGGCGGCTGCGTGCCGTAAGTCGGCGGTCAGCTCGGTGAAGGTGCGGTCGCGGTGTGCGGTGAAGGGGTGCTCGCGCCAGTCGAAGAAGTCACCGAGGCCGAGCTCGTCGGCGCAGACGCGGCGAACGAACTGGCGGGTGAAGCCGGCCGAGGGCCAGTAGTAGTGCTCGCCGGGCCGCGGGGAGAGGTAGAGGTAGGAGCCGTCCGCGGCGGCTGGGAGGGCCGCCATGGAGGTGAGCCGCAGGCCGGGGCCGCCGGTCTTCTCGTAGGCGGTGGTGACGGCGTCCGGGTCGGGGATGGGGATCAGGTGCAGGTGGCAGTGGCTGCAGCAGGAGGCGCCCAGCTCGCATTCGCGCGGGCCGTGTTCGGCCAGGATGACGGGCCCGTAACGGGCCTGGATCAGCGTGCGCATCCCTTCCGTCTCCGCCGCGACCCGTTCCAGATCGGCCGGGGTGACGTCGGCGGCGGCGTCCAGGTGCTTGAGCGGCATGAACAGGCAGTAGCCCGGGGTGAGGGCGCCGACGGTGGGCAGCAGCACCCAGCCGCCGGCGGTCTCGGTGATGATCCGGGTCGTGCTCTCGCGCGCGGTGAACTCGGTGCAGAACTGGCAGTCCATCAGGATCACCTCCGGATCGGGCCGACGGGGAACTCATCGGCGTATCGGCTTTTCAGGTCGGCCTCGCGGCCGTAGAAGGGGTGGGATGCGACGTCGTTGCTGTGGGGCCCGTCCAGGGCGAAGACGAGCAGGCGGGCCAGCGGCATGCCATGGTGCAGCCGCAGGACGGCGGGGCCGGCGTTGACGAGCTCCAGCGTCAGGTGCCCGTTCCAGCCGGGCAGGACGAACGGGCTGGTGACGTGGACGGCCAGGCCGACGCGGGCCAGGTGGCTCAGCCCGCCGATCATGCCCATCAGCCCGGCCCCGAGCCGTAGCGGCTCCTCGACCGCTCCCAGCAGCATCTCGCCGGGCATCAGCTCGCGTGTCTTCCACTCGGTGACGGGCTCCCCGTAGAGGTCGTCGATGCTGGCCTGGTCGGCCAGGTCGACGACCAGGGTGGCGGGGGCGGCCAGTGGCTGAAGCGGGGAACCGAGCGTCAGCAGCAGTCCGTCCCCGCGGAGTTCGCCGTCCCATTCCAGTGCCCCGTGTTCGATGAGGTAGGTGATCGACTCGGCAGAGAGCATGACTCACCCCGGGATGCAGGCAGCAGGACGTGGTGATCACCGCCGGATCAAAGGCGGCGATGGAAATGTTCCTCGGGATAGCCGGGGATATCCATATGTCCGCTTGGACATTTAAAGGTTTTCTCGGCGGGAAATGTGGTGAAGTTCAGTTCTGCTGGCCGTGCGGACAGTGCAAGCTGGGTGGTGCTGCGTCAGGGAGGGGGTGTCCGTGCCGTCGTCGCCGTCAGGGCCGTTGAAGGTTCCTGGTCCCGAGGGGTTCCGGGGCGATCTGCTGGCCTGTCCACCGGACTTGCTGGACCTGACCTGGGACCAGCTGCGGACGCTGATCGTCGTCCACGAGACGAAGACCGCGCTCGCGGCTGCCAGGCTTCTGGACCGTGAGCAGTCCAGCGTGCAGAAGCAGCTCGACATCCTCAACCGCAACTTCCAGGCCCTGACCGGCGAACTCCTGGTGGTCAAACAGGGCCGGGGCAAGGATCTGCTGTTCACCCCGACCGGCCTCGATGTCGTCGAGAGGGCCAAGGTGACGTTCTCCAGCTGGCTGCAGGGCATCGCCGGCTCGCGTCGCCGTCTGGGATCAACCCTGACGGTGGGGACGACCGAGTTCACCCTCGGCTTCCTCGGCCTGGTCTGGGAACGCGTCGCCCCTGAGCTGACGGAGCGGGAGATCGAGCTGAAGGTCGTGCATGTGCGGACCCGTGATTTCTGGCAGTGGCTGGACTCCAACCAGGTCGACCTGCTGTGCGGGGGGCTCGCGGCTCCGGCGGACGGCACCCAGATCGCTCCGGACTACGACTTCCTCGAATGGCACCGCGAGGGCTTGGCTCTGCTGACCAACCTGCCGGTGCGGGAACTGCCTGCCAAGACTGTCGGTATCGACCGGCTGAGGAGTCTGCCTCTGGTCATCCCTGCCCGCGGCGTCATCACCGACTTCATCGAACGCTGGTATGGGCCCGACTTCCGCTCGCAGTTGCAGATCGCCGCCGAAATCGACGACATCTACTACGGACTCGCCCTCCTGCGGTCCCGTATGACCTATGGCTGCATGCTCTGCACCCGCTCCATCGGCGAGGCCGCCGTTGCCGGGCGGCTGCCGACCAGCGAGGACTTCCGGCTGGTGGAGTTCGCCGACGACTTCACCCCCATGCTCCGGCTCGTCTCCGGTGTCTTCGCCCGCAAGGGCGAGCGGGATAATTACGACGTCTCCCACCCGCTGAACATCCTGTGGGAGGCATTCCGCGACGAGGCCGCCTCCGGGCGGCCCCTGCCGCTGTGACCCTGACCACCAGTCACCCAAGGGACGGCTTCGACGTGCTGCTGGCCTCAATCAATCTCAACAAGCGGCTCGGCGCCGCCGGACCCCGGGCCGGCTTCGCCGCATGGCTGCGGACCCACGGTGTGCAGGCGGTCGTGGCCCAGGAAGCGTTCAAGCCCGCCGACCGGACCCCGCCGGTCCTGCCCGGCTTCGCCTTCGCGGGCGGCGACGGTGAGATGGCAGTCTGGATCAGCGAACACCTCGCCCCGCCGGCCGTCGCCCTGACCCTGCCCTGGGTCCAGCGGATCGAGCTGGAATGGCTGACCGTTCTCCAGGTCCACCTGGACTCGAACTCCGCCGGTTCGCGGACCGCCCAGCTCACGGCTCTGGCCGAGATGGCCGCCGCCGAGGACGGCCGCCCCCTCCTGGTGTGCGGGGACTTCAACATCGCCCCCCGCCCCGAAGACGGGCTCCACAACGGTGCTGTCAGCCCCTTCAACACCAAGACGGAACGAGCAGCCCTGCAGCAGCTCATGACCACCGCCTCCCTGATCGACACCACCGCGGACGAAGCGCCCGTCTTCACCCTCGAACGCCACCACCAAGGCACCCAGTTCCGCTGTGACCTCGCCCTGATCAACGACCACCTCGCCCCGTCGACCTCCGTCACCCCCGACGCGACGGTGCGGACCAAACCGACCGACTTCACCGATCACTCCGCCCTTCTGATCGACCTGCCCGTCACCCTTCAGCCGGCCGAACCCGCCGACGTCCTCTTCGCCTTCAGCGACCTCAACGGCGGCGTCACCGCCCCGAGCTCCTCCAGAACGCTGTATCGGCCCCACAAGACCGCGATGAGCCGCAAGAGCCCCTCCCCAGCCTCCCGGGCCGTCACCGAGCACATCATCAAGCCGCTGGGCATCATCAGCGTCCTGGACCACGGCTGCGGCCACGGCACCGACGTCGAGCACTACCGCGCTCACGGACTGGCCGCCGACGGCTTCGACCCCCACGACAGCTTCGGCTGGCCCCGCCCCGGCCGCCACGACTACGACCTCGTCACCCAGATGTTCGTCTTGAACGTACTGCCCGACCCCTGGCAGCGGATCCAGGCACTCAAGGACGCCGCCGCCTTCACCCGCCCCGGCGGACACCTCGTCGTCGTCACCCGCTCACCCGAGGAGATCACCAAAGCCGCAGCCCACGGCGGATGGAGGACTCACCACGACGGCTTCTGGTCCAGCGAAGGCAAAGGAACCTTCCAACGCGGCATCAACACCGGCGAAATAGCCACCCTTGCCCACCAGGCTGGCCTCTTCCCTGCCGACGGCGTCCCCGCACTGCCGCTGCCCGGCGTCTGCCATGCAGTCCTGCTCAAGCCGCAGGTGTGAGACAAGCAACGCTGGACGTGCCCAACCGCGTACGACTCCGCCCCAGCAAACCGCAGACCGTTTTCCGGAAAACCGTCCCTTTCGGTCCCTCTAGTTCCTGGGTGGGGTTCCAGAGGCCGTAGGGCCGCGGTTGCCGGTCCAGACGATGCGTCCACTGAAACCGCCCCGCTCGTCCGCCTTGGCCTGCCGGATCTTCTCCAGCTGGTCCGGTCCGACGCCCAGGTCCGCGGCGAGCGTGCGGACGACCTCCAGCACGTCTGCCAGTTCCTCCGGCGCTGAGGCCTCGTTCGCGCTGAGGAATTCCTCGACCTCCTCGCCGAGCTTCGCCCGCAGCCGGGCCCGGAATTCCTCCGGGCCTGCGGTGTAGGTGACCGGCTCGGCTCCGTCGCGCCGGATGATCTCGGGGATCCCGTCTCGGACCAGCTTGCCTTCGCTGTGCACTGGTAGTTCTCCGATGTCTGCTGTGTGCGGGATCCGCCCGGTCGGCCGCCCCTCCACGCCGCCGAAGCCTAGGCAGGCACCTCACCGGTCGCCATCTGAATCGTCAATCCCAACCGTGAAGGGCGACCCGCTTCCTTCACAGGAAGGCCGTTGACAGCCTTGAGCACTCGGTCCGGGGAGCTTTGAGGAGCCCCGAAGTTTCCGGACAGGCATCCAATAGGGTTGTCCTGAACAGGAAACGAGGAAGAAGAAGTGGCGCCACCCAGCAAGTACACCCCGGAGTTCCGGGAAGAAGCCGTCCAGATCGCGTTGCAGTCGAGCAAGACCGTCACCGAGGTAGGGCGTGAACTCGGAATCAACCCGGAGACGCTCCGCGGCTGGGTGAAGAAGCATAAGCGGCGCAACGAGCCGACGGCCGATGCACCATTGGCGCTTGACGAACGGGCCCGTCTGAAGGAAGCGGAACGGCGCGTCCGTGAGCTTGAGATGGAGAACGCGTTCCTGAAAAAAGCCGCAGCGTACTTCGCGAGGGATCCCCGGTAGCCAGCAAGTTCGAGTTCATCGAAACGATGCGACTCGACACCGAGGAGTACGCCTACACAGTCGAGTTCATGTGCCAGCGGCTCGGCGTGTCCAAATCTGGCTACTACGACTGGCGCTCGCGCTCCGATTCCGCGACGGCGAAACGCCGCGAGGAACTGAAGACGCTCATCCGGAAGGTATTCGAGATGTCGGACAGCACATACGGGTACCGGCGCGTGCATGCCCAGCTGGCCCGCTGGGGCGTGGCCGCCGGCCTGGAGCTGGTCCGCCAGCTGATGCGGGTCCTGGGCCTGGTGACCTGCCAGCCGAAGCCGAAGAGGTTCGGCCTGACCCGGCCCGCGGCCGGCGCGTTGCCCGACCTCGTCGGCCGCGACTTCACCGCCGATGCCCCCGGCGAAAAGCTCGTCGGCGATATCACTTACATCAAAACCGGTGAAGGATGGCTCTATCTGGCGACGGTCATCGACTGCTGCACCAAGGAAGTCATCGGATACGCAATGGACGACCACTACCAGACACCTCTGATATCCCGGGCCATACGCAACGCCGCCCGCAACCGGAAGCTGGCCGCGGGAGCCATATTCCACTCGGATCGCGGCAGCAACTACATGTCAGCCGAGTACGCGGGCGTCCTCTCAGGGCTCGGACTGCGGCAATCAGCCGGCCGCACCGGAATCTGCTTCGATAATGCTATCGCCGAATCGTTCTTCGGCACACTGAAAAACGAGCGAGCATCACGCGTAACTTACCTGACCCGTGAAGCTGCCCGACAGGACATCACCCGGTACATCGAATTCTGGTACAATCACAAACGCCTTCACTCGGCAGTGGGATACCGGCCTCCCCGTGAAGTCCATGCCGAATACCAGAAGTTGCGATCCGTCGCGTAAGAGACCGTCAGACGCTTGTCCGGAGAACTCGCGGCGCCTCACTTCCCACTCCCAGGTGGCGTGTGCGCGGCCGAGGGGAATGATGACTCGGAGCCCGCCCCCCTGCCCACACAGCAGCAAGCCGGCACGTCAGAAGGCTTCCCCACCGCGCTGCCATCCACCACCCCGAACAGGCATCGAACGAACCCCGGAAACGCAGAAATCCCGCCCAATCGAAACGATCAGACGGGATTTCATCAACCGATCCCGAGCGAACTCAAGAACGGCCCCCGGTGGGGTCACTCCCGGTCAGATCGGCAAGTCCGCCCGGGCAGACAATGGTGACAACCCGGCGGATCGTCGACCTGCTCGGTGCGACACGCACGTTCAGCAGGGCTCGCCGGCATACGCCGAGCCGGGCCAGGGCCTCCTGCGGAGCATGACGTGCCCACTGCGCGATTGCCGTGTACGACCGTGCGCCCGCCACGACAGCCGAGGCGGCGACCAGCAGCACCGCCACGAACGGGTGACGCCGCCCACGGCGCCAGCGGGGTCCGGCAACCTGACCAGCCGCTCCGCCAGCGGCGACCCGGAACACCCCGACACCGGAACGGACTTGACCAAACAGACCATGGCAGACCGGCGACACATCGGGGCTCCGGTTGTGGACGACGACTTGGCAGGTCATCCGTCCTCAACAGGAGCCCCGACCTCTTCGGCACGGCCCCCACAAGAACCGTCGCCACCCCGTGACCAGCACACTCACTTGATCACCACGACTTTGGAACGGCCCTGAGGCAGGAGCCCTGCCTGTCCACACCCACTCCAGCGAACCACTTGACAACGACGGCCGACCCCAAACTTCGCGGCATTGCTTTGCAACAGCCCTGCCTTCAGGTGGTCTCGGTTTTCCATCCCCAGCTACTTCTCGAAATTGCGCGATCGGTTATTACGTAAATATATTCGTCGTCCACCTTAACTTTGCTGGGTCCGTCGAATCCGGATAGGAAGCTGCGATCAATGTCACTCCCGCCCTTGTTTGCCCGAACCACTTTTCCGGTGCCGGCGTCGGCGATGTAGATGAAATCCTTATGTACTGCTACACCGCAAGGCTTGGTGAAACCCGTGATGAAATTTCGGTCGAAAGTATCCTTTGTCTTGCTCACCCTTGTCAGAGATCTATTATCTGCCTCGGTGACGTAGATGTATTTATCGTCCACTGCCACGCCGTTCGCTGCACCGATTCCAACTATATAGCTATCATCTATACCGCTTCTACCGCTTGCATCTATTTTCATCCTGATTACCGATCTACCCGTGTAGCTGGAGGCGTAGACATAGGTGCCGTCTGTTGCCAAACCTGTGACGGAGCCTGCGTTCTGGATTAATGTTTCCTCAGGGCCGCGTGTGCTAAATTTCATCCTGACTAGCTCTCCGCCAATCGCAAAGCTGCCGACGTAAAGCAAGTCGTCGA
Organism: Streptomyces luteireticuli; assembly: GCF_041519305.1. Taxonomy (NCBI): domain Bacteria; kingdom Bacillati; phylum Actinomycetota; class Actinomycetes; order Kitasatosporales; family Streptomycetaceae; genus Streptomyces; species Streptomyces luteireticuli. The sequence goes on along the minus strand of NZ_CP167928.1, from coordinate 394,488 downwards.
TTAATAGCATGCTACTGGCATAGTATAGCCCAGAAATTCTGAATTGCTCAGATAAGACCCCTCCTGTTTTTGGCGTAGTCCATACAGCGCTGGTCCAATTGGATACGTAGAATAGGTCGCCCGCCTGCACCATATCCATTATGTGGGCGCTTTGGCCGGGTGCCTTGATGAAATTGTACTCTGGGGCGGTTGCGCACCGTGTGATGCAGAGAGGGGGGGGAGTGTCGGAGTAGTTTCCGTTCTTTAAAGCGCGAATGGTGACGCGGTATTTATTCTCTTTTAAGTTGGTCTCTATTTGGGTTTGGCTTGTGTGTGCGATTTGTCTCTGCGTGTCAGTTGCGGACGTGTAGATGAGTTCGTAGGTGGTTTCGCCGTGCGCGTCGGCCGGGGCATTCCAATTCAGAGTCCTTAGGTTGGTATCACCTCTAAGGTTGTATGGTGCGCTGACTTTCCCGCCTTCGAGGATGATGCGGATGTCGCCTGGGCTTGAGTTGTTATCTTTAGCGGTTATGGAGGTAATGTTGGTCATTGGATTGGCTTTCTATTAATCTTTGGTGTGTTCGTTGACGTCATGCCGGTTCTGGGCGTGTCAAGGTAAACGGCTCTGTTCTGTAGTCGGTGGTGACGTTAGGTTCTGTTCATGGGAGGAGGATGCGGTGGCGGAGGTCGAATCTGGAGCGGCCGCGCATCTGCCTCATGATTCTCTTGGTGCGGGTGTTGATGCCCTCGGTGCGTCCGTTGTGGTAAAGCAGGGTGAGGATGAGCCGCCCTACGTCTCTCGGGCAGGGGGTTCGCGGGATTTCCATGCTGCGACCTGCGACTCTTCGTACCCGGCATGAGCTTCTGCGGGGGTTCGGTAGCCGAGTGCGGAGTGGAGGTGTCTGTGATTGTAGAACATCTCGATTTATCGGACGATCGCCCGGTGCGCATGGGCACGTGTCGGGAACGCGGTTCGGTGTACGAGCTTGTTCTTCAGAGCGCCGAAGAATGATTCGGCCATGGCAATCTATGGTGACCTTGGATGGCAGCGGGTAAACGAAAAACCCGCCGCCAATCTTAGTGCTCTGTTGGTCTAGGGTCAGGGGTACCGCCGATTCAGTGATCTCGAATCGAGCCACTTTTGGTGTGTCCGTATGGAGGGCTGTGGTAATCTCTCCCGAAAGGTTCTGGCTATTAAGGGAAAGTTCGACGATCATCCAATTTGCCTTCGTTCTTTCGGGTCGGAAATGGTGCTGCCATGCCGTGAATTGAATCTGATCGCCTCCGAAGGACGCCTCACCCCTATAGACAAGTAACCACCCGAACAGGAAGGGTGAGCCGTTACTTAGTTTCTTTCATCCTCTGTTCTTGCAGGTCAGTCCCCCTGATCCCTTCGGGTGCGCCTTGCCGGCGTGAAAACATGGCTGCGGCGCCTGCCCGCCGATGCCGGTAGCTCGTTGGGACGTTGAGCCCGTAGGTCAGTCTGGTGCCGGGGCCGCAGAGGGGCCACGCACTGTTGCCATCGAGCACGCCGGTCAGATTCTCGCTCCCCCCGCGGCCCCCTGGGCAGGCGTCGGCCCGTACGGATCGATACCGGGGAGTGGCGCATGGCGGACACCGACGACAGCGGTGGCGTCGAGGAGATCGAGCAGGCCGAGGAGCTCGTGGCCCGTGTCGCGGCGATCGATATCGCCAAGGCGTCGGGCATGGTCTGTGTGCGGGTGCCGCATGAGGACAAGCCCGGCAAGCGCGTGCAGCGGGTCTTCAACACCGTCGCGACCAGCGGCGCGATCCTGGACCTGGCCGACCACCTGATCTGCCAGGGCGTCACCCGGGTGGTGATGGAGGCGACGTCGACCTATTGGAAGCCGTACTTCTTCCTGCTGGAGTCGCGTGGTCTGGAGTGCTGGCTGGTCAACGCCCGTGACGTCAAGAACGTCCCGGGCCGGCCCAAGACCGACCGCCTGGACGCGGTCTGGCTGGCCAAGCTCACCGAACGCGGCATGCTCCGGCCCTCGTTCGTGCCCCCGAAGCCGGTCCGTGAACTGCGCGATCTGACCCGGGCCCGGGCGGTCATGACGCACGAGCGCACCCGCCACAAGCAGCGCACCGAGAAACTCCTCGAGGACGCCCAGATCAAGCTGTCCACCGTGATCGCCGACATCTTCGGCGTCTCCGGACGCGCGATGCTGGAGGCACTGATCGCGGGCGAGCGCAGCCCCAAGGCCCTGGCGGACCTGGCCCACGGCACGATCAAGGCCAGCCACAGCACCCTGGCCGAGGCCCTGACCGGCCGGTTCGAAGAGCACCACGCATTCATGTGCCGGATGCTGCTGGACACCGTCGACCACCTCACCGTGCAGATCGACAAGCTCACCGCCCGGATCACCCTGCGTCTGACCGAACTGTCCACCACCGAGGACGACGAAGGCCCCGGACAGGGCACCCTGATGCCGATCACCGACACCGAGCGCCTCGACGAGATCCCCGGCGTCGGCCCCGGCACCGCGCAGGTCATCCTCGCCGAGATCGGCCTGGACATGTCGGTCTTCCCCACCGCCGGCCATCTCGTGTCCTGGGCGAAACTCTCCCCACGCACCCTGCAGTCCGGAAACAGGAACACCTCCGGCCCCACCGGCAGGGGCAACCCCTGGCTCCGCGGCGCCCTCGGCGAAGCAGCGATCTCCGCCGCACGGACCGACACTTTCCTCGGCGCCCGCTACCGCAGGATCACCAAACACCGTGGCCACATGAAAGCCCTGGTCGCCGTCGCCCGCTCCATCCTGGTGTCCGTCTGGCACCTCATGAACGACCCGACCGCCCGTTACCGAGACCTCGGCGCCGACTTCCACACCCGCAACCTCGACCCGGGCCGCAAAAGCCGAGACCTCGTCCGCCAGCTCAAGGCCCTCGGCCACGACGTCACCCTCACCCCGGCAGCCGCCTGACAACACTCGACGCTCTCAGCACACGCCACCGGGGGCTACTTCGCCATGCCCACCTGACCGCTGAGTTTTCCGGTCAGAATGAGGCGCTGGATACTGGGGACGGGGCAGGCGTAGGCCCAGCCGGGCAGGCACTGCATGATCGCGCTGTGTTCCGAATCGACGGGCACGATCTGTCCCGGCCCCGCCACCCGGCTGATGGGTGTGCCTCCGGTGACGAGGGATTCCTTGTTCGCCAGAGCTACCTGATTGCCGGCTTCCAGGGCGGTGAGAGTGGCCAGCAGACCCGCTGCGCCGGGGAGCGCGTTGAGGGCAATGTCGCACGGCCATCCGGCCGCCGCCAGGAGCCCTTCCGTGCCTGGCAGTACAACCGGCAGGGGCTGGCGGGGTGTGCCCGCGGCCCGTGCCAGGGCGGCGAAAGCCGCGGTGAATGCCTCGACCAACGACGGGTCGCTCACGGCCACCGCCCGGGCACGGGTTTCCAGCGCCTGGCGGGCCAGCAGCCCGGGATTCGCACCGGACGCCGCCAGGACCACGGCATAGAACCTCTCCGGGTGCGCGGTGATCACCTCGATGGCCTGGGAACCGACCGAGCCCGTCGACCCCAGCACCACCACCGACCGCACACCGCCGCCCCCGCCCAGGACACCGGACACCACCGGCCGACGGGACAGGGAACCGCCTTGGCGCGCACGCCCTGGTCCCAGCTCCATCACCCTGGTTCCCGGTGCAGCGGCGGGGCCGGGGGCAGCGGTGTGGTGGGCCGGTGGCCGGGTGGGCCGGGTGGGGGTGCGGAGGAAGGCAGGCCAGGTGAACATCACTAACCGCCATGGTCGGGGCGGTCGGCGCGAGCGCGGAGGACGGAGTAGGTGATGCCCTGGGCGGTGAGGCCGGCGGCGGCAAGGATGTCGGTGCGGGTGCCGTGGGTAAGGAACCGCCCCGGCAGACCGAGGACGCGTACCGGGACGCGGGAGCCGGCGTCGGCTACTGCGCGGGCCACGGCGGTGCCCGCACCACCGGCGCGGGTGTTGTCCTCCACCGTCACCACCAGTCGGTGCCCGGCGGCGAGCTCGGTGAGCTCGGGCGGTACGGGGAGCACCCAGCGGGGGTCTGCCACGGTGACGCCGATGCCCTGTCCTTCCAGGTAGCGGGCGGCTTCCACCACGGCTCCGGCCAGCGGGCCGACTGCTACCAGGAGGACGTCCCGGGTGCGGGAGCGGTGTAGGACATCGACCGGGCCCTCACGGCTGAACGCCGGAAGGTCATCGGTGACGGCGGCCTTGGGGAACCGTAGTGCGGTCGGCCCGGTGGTGTGGGTGACGGCCTCGGCGAGGAGCTCGCGCAGGCGGGTGGCGTCCCGCGGCACCCCCACCCGCATCCCGGGCACCGCACCCAGGAGGGTCAGGTCCCACATCCCGTGATGCGACGGCCCATCCGGCCCCGTGACACCGGCCCGGTCCAGGACGAAGGTCACCGGCAGGCGGTGCAGGGCGACGTCCATCAGGACCTGGTCGAAGGCTCGGCCGAGGAAGGTGGCGTAGACGGCGACGACGGGGTGGAGCCCGCCCAGGGCGAGGCCGGCGGCGGAGGTGACGGCGTGCTGCTCGGCGATCCCGACATCGAAGAACCGGTGCGGAAACCGCTCCCCGAAGCGGGCCAGCCCGGTCGGGCCGGGCATCGCCGCCGTGATCGCCACGATCTCCTCATGCCGCTCCCCCAGCGCGCACAGCTCACCGGCGAAGACACTCGTCCACGACGGAGTCCTGCTCACGGTGCTGGGGCGGCCCGTGGCGGGGTCGAGGGTGCCGATGGCGTGCATGCAGTCCGCCATGTCCGCCTCAGCCGGGGTATAGCCGCGGCCCTTGGCCGTCACCGCGTGCACCACCACCGGACCGCCCAGCTCCCGCGCCATGGCCAGGGCCTCCTCCAGGGACGGCAGGTGATGGCCGTCGACGGGGCCGAGGTAGTCGAAGCCGAGGAGGTGGAAGAGGTTGCGGGCTGTCGGCAGCGGACCCGGCACCACGGCGTCTTCTCCGCCGTCCCCGATCCGGGAGGCACGGCCGGACCCCTCCTCGCCGGGCCGCGCGCTGTCAGGCCCGCCCTGGCCGTCGCGGCCGTCCACAGTGCCACGGTCCGCATCCGGCCCTGTGCCCGCTACGGCGCGGGGGTGGGTGGTCTGCTGGTGAGTAGGCTTCTCCGCCTTGAGCAGCCAGTCGATGCTGTCGGGTGCGGTGGCGCGCAGTTGTTGGAGGTGGTCGGCGAGGGCGCCGATGGTGGGGGCGTAGGAGCGGGTGTTGTCGTTCAGGACGATCACCACCGGCCGGCCGGGGGCGCCGCCGAGGTTGTTCAGGGCTTCCCAGCACATGCCGCCGGTGAGGGCCCCGTCGCCGATGACGGCGACCACTGCCCGGTCGCTTTCGCCGGTGAGGTGGCGGGCTTTGGCCAGGCCGTCGGCGTAGGACAGGACGGTCGAAGCATGGGAGTTCTCGATCACATCATGCGGTGACTCCGCCCGGGAAAGGTAACCGGAAGGGCCACCGGCCTGGCGCAACCGCTCGAAGCCCTCCGCACGGCCCGTGAGGAGCTTGTGGACGTACCCCTGGTGACCGATATCGAACAACACCGTGTCCCAGGGAGAGTCGAAGACCCGGTGCAGGGCGATGGAGAGTTCCACCACACCGAGGTTCGGCCCCAGGTGACCGCCCGTGGCACACACGGTGCCGATCAGGAACGCCCGGATCTCCCCCGCCAGAGCCGACAGGTCCTCGTGGGTGAGGCCTCGCAGATCCGCCGGTGAGGTGAGGGCGGACAGGAGCGGGAAACGTGCGGGAAGGATCCCCTCACCGGCGGGCGGGCCCGTACGCCCGGCGGGTGACGGCCTCCGTGATCCGGCAGGGGGCCTGGGTTGTTCCGTGCGGGGCATGCGGGTACGCCGGGTGCTCATCGCGTCCTCACCGCCGCCGGCAAGCCGAACGTCACGGTCTCTGTGACTGTGGTGTGCTCGGTCACAGAGACCGGGCCCAGACCGCCCAGCGCGGTGACCACGTCGTCGACCAGGGCCTGGGGGGTGGAGGCCCCGGCCGTCAGACCGACGGTGCCCGCGTCCCGGATCCAATCCGGACGGATGCCCCCGGCGTCGTCGATAAGATATGCGGGGGCACCGCTACGGGTGGCCAGCTCTACCAGGCGCACCGAGTTGGAGGAGTTCACCGAGCCGACCACCAGCACCACATCACTGCGGGCGGCGACCGCGGTCAGGGCGTGCTGACGGTTGGTCGTCGCGTAACAGATATCGTCCGAACCAGGGCCACGGATACCGGGGAAACGCTTCTCCAGAGCGGTGATCACCTGGCTCGTCTCGTCCAGGGCGAGGGTGGTCTGGGTCAGGTAGGACACCCGGCCGGAATCCGGTACCTCCAGGGCCGCCGCGTCCTCGGCATTCTCGACCAGGACCGTGGAGGCGGGAGCCTCGCCGAGGGTGTCCTCGACCTCCTCATGCCCCGCATGACCCACCAGCACCACGGTGTCACCACGGGCGGCGAACCGGCGCGCCTCTGCGTGCACCTTCGTCACCAGCGGGCACGTCGCATCCACCACCTCAAGGCCCCGCCGGGCGGCCTCCACACGCACCTGCGGGGAGACGCCGTGCGCGGAGAAGACCACCACCGACCCGTCCGGCACGTCATCCAGCTCCTCGACGAACACCGCACCACGGTCCTGAAGGTCACGGACGACGTGAAGGTTGTGGACGATCTGCTTGCGCACGAACACCCGCCGCCCCGTACCGGCGTAACGTTCTAGCAGCGTCTCGACCACCTCGTTCGCCCGCTCCACCCCCGCACACAACGACCGCGGCGACGCCAGCAGCACACGGCGCGGACGCGCTGCCCGCACCCACGCATCCAGCACTGTCTGTACCGGCCCGTCTGCCTTCAGCAGCCCAGCAGACGCCATCGCGCCCACCGCCAGCACCACAGCAGCGCCACCAGCAGCATTCCCGGGCGGGGCCGCCCGGTCAGACGCCGTCACCAGCCGGAAGTCACTGGCGGTTCCCGCCGGCAAGAGCCGTACCGGACCCGAGCGGGCCCGGAAGCCGTGACCGGCCAGCCCGCCCTCACCTGCCAGCAACGGCGCAGCAGGACATGGCACCACGGTTCCGTCGGGATGCCGGATCTCGGTGGCCACCCACACCTCCCCCGGGAACATAACGGGCTTAAAACCTGTAACAGGATCAAAGGAGGAGAGTGGCATGGCGGGCCTGGCTTTCACCACACTGCCATCGCAGGCAGCACAAGGAGCGGGGACGGCCACCAGGGGCTCCGGCGGCCAGCGGACCCCGCCACACGACGCCGGGAAGGTCCGTCGCCGGGTGCATGGCAGGGGCCTGGTGAGGTCACCCGTGCCGGGGAAACCGCACGGGTCACCACGGGACGCACCACCGGTACGGGAAACATGCAAGGACGGGAACGGGCCACCGCCCTCCACTTCATAGTTGAACCCCACATCAAGGGTGGGGAAGGCGCATACCGCCAGCGCTCAAAAGACCTACAAACACCGTCACCGCACCACCTCGCACCCGAACGCTCCGGTCGGTACACCGGTACCGACGGGGTCTGTAAAGGTTTTCGGTGTAACTGGGTTGGTCTTGTGGTTCAGATGCGGTTGCTGGTGAGACGGCCGTCGAAGGCGATGTCGAAGGCCTGCAGGGCTCGCTTCCAGCGGCTGGTCCAGCGTTTCCGGCCGGTCCCGGTCGGGTCCAGGCTCATCACCGCGAGGTAGACGCACTTCAGCGCGGCGGCCTCGGACGGGAAGTGCCCGCGAGCACGGACGGCCCGGCGGATGCGCGCGTTGACCGACTCGATCGCGTTGGTGGTGCAGACGATCCGCCGGATCTCGCTGTCGAACTGCAGGAATGGGACGAACTCGGCCCAGGCGTTCTCCCAGAGCCGCACGATCGCGGGGTATTTTGCGGCTCTGATCAACATTTCGGGATGACCCAGCGTGATCGACTCACGGCGTGAGCAGGATGCGGCGTCGGAGAAGATCGAAGTTGGCACGCCCATAGCCCTGGCGTTTGAGGTATTTGATCCGGTTCACGTGTCCTTCGACCATGCCGCTGGAGTAGGGCAGGGTGAGGCCGGCGGTGACGGCGTCGAGGTCCTTGCGGAGGTTGGTGGCGAAGCCGCGCAGGGGCGGCAGGTCACTGCCTTCGGCAGCCTTGATCCAGCGCGTCAGCAGGTGACCGTGGAGGTTCTTCATCATCTCGGCGAAGCCCTGTATGTGTCGGCGGAGATCGGCGAGTTCGGGGCAGTTCGTCACGACGCGCTTGAGGCGGAGCTGCTGGCTGGAGGTGAGGTTGTCGGGGTGGCGGGTGAGCCAGCCGGTGACTTGCCGGACGGTGGGCGCCTCGGACCGCTTGGGCGTCGGTGACTCCGCCCTGCGCAGGGGTTCGAGCCAGCGCCTCACGCTGCGGCTGCTGCCGCGGTAGCCGCGCTGCCGGATCTCGCGGAACAGGCGGCCGCTGTCGGTGCAGCCCTCACGCCAGCGCATGTTGAGGTACTCGGCCCAGGGCTGCGGCTTCGCGCGGCGTTGCGGCGGCGGGGACAGGAGCTCTTCGACAGCGGTCGCGTGAGCGTACTTGCGGACCGTCTTGCGGTCCATCCGCAGTGCCTCGGCGATCACCTGGATCGCGACGCCCTTGTCGTACATCTCGTGCACCGCCGCGAAATGACGCCGGGTGTTCGCCGCTCGCTTGCCCTCGACCAGGGGTGGCTCGCCGGGCGGCGGCTCCACAACCTCGTCCTGGTCCTCACCCTCAGGCGGGGTGAGGCAACTGCGGTGGGCGACGACGCACTTCTCGACCGTCTTGCACAGGTTCAGCCACAAATGAAAGCGGTCTGCGATCTGGACCGCTTCCGGTGCCGCGGTGCGGACGGCTTCGGCGTAGGCGCTGGCCCGGTCACGGCAGACGATCTCGGTGCCGGGGTGCTGATGGAGCCAGGCGGTGAAGGTCTCCGCGGTGCGGTCGGGGAGTACGTCGACGACGCGGCCGGTCTCGATGTCGGTCAGGACGGTGGCGTAGACGTGGCCGCGTTTGAGGGCGAAGTCGTCCACGCCCAGAACGCGGGGACTCTTCTCCGGCGGCTCGGCCGGCAGAGCTCGGATGCGGTGGAGCAGGGTGTTCGGGCTGACCGTGCAGTGCAGCATGCCAGCGAGTCGGGCACCGGCACGTCCGGCCAGGAGGCGACCGATCGCCACCAGCATCGTCTGCTGGAGCTGGCTTCGCCGGCCGTACCGGAAGGTCAGCCCCTCGACCTGCTCAGCGAAGGTCCGGCGTGCGCAGGACGGCACCTCACACCGGAACCGGCGAACCGTCAGGCATATCGTCACCGGCCGCCCGCCAGTCGGCGCGTCGGCAAGGCGACGACGGTAACGATCGTGGACGCGGTGCGAGTTGCCCCCGCAGTCCGGGCACCGGGCGGCGTCGGCAGCGACCGAGGCTGAGATCCGTACGCCCGCACCGACGACTTGGATTTCCTCTATCGCGACGGTCGCGAGGTGCGGCAGCAGCACATCGAGTATGTGATCACGTAACACACCTGCTCAACGATCTGACGTGCGGTCACGCTGGGTCATCCCGAAATGTTGATCAGAGCCGCCTGACATGGCCGCCCTCACCCTTCGCTCCACCCCCGTTACAGGGGCTTCATCACTACTACGGGCCGGTCCGCCAGCAGGTCCCGCGTCGGTACTCGACCCCTTGCGGTGTCTGCCGCTTGGGGCATTCCCTCTCGCCCACCACCACGCAGCGGGCCGTGTCGGGTCCTGCCTTCTCCTGTTCCATGCGGAAGCCGCAGACCGGACTCACGTCGCCTACATGCCGGACACCACCTGGCCAGTAAGCGGGCACCCGCCAGGCTCATCCCGGAATTCTGTTCACACCCCGGTTTTGATGCCACCTGTTTTCGTTTCGACACGTCAGCAGCGATTCATTTGCGTTCGTCTTCCCGGTCCCCACCTGACGCCTCTCACGGCGCCTTTTCCTCATCGCTCACCACGACGGTCATTAACCAACGCAGCATGAGGCGGTTTGAAGCCTCCCCCCACAGGGCGGCTCCGAAGGGCCAAAACCTTCATCTTCCACACAGCATCACTTCCAGAAGTTTCCCTACATCAACTCCCTTTCATGTTCAGGACACAAGAACTGGCGAAACACCTGAACCCCGAACCAGACACGATTCCCAGGGCGAAACGCTCAGTAATCAACGATCCGGCGAAACGAAGGGAACCCGAACAACAAGCCTCATAGCGCAACAAACATCTCATTTGACTTGACAACTACCGACACCGGCTGCCGCATCGCATCCCGAACCCCAGGATGGCTCGTGCCGGCTGGGGAGCTGACACGAGCCATCCTGTTTTCTTACCAGGTGATCAGAACGTAGCCAGGGCCGCCCGGTTGGCCGTCCTGTCCGTCGACCCCGCCCGTGCCGCTGTCGTCAGCAATACCGTTACCCCCTCTGCCGCCAGTACCGCCTGTGCCACCTGCACCACCTTGGCCAATTCCGAGCGGGCGGCTCACTGTTCCAGTTGCCGGTGCGCCGCCTGCGCCCCCTGAACCACCAATGCCGCCTGCTCCACCCAGCGCGTCGCCGCCGCGGTTGAAGGCTTGGTGCCCTGCGGTCCCACTCCCTGACGAGGAGCCGGGACTTCCATCCGCTCCGGACGAACCCGAGAGGAACTCTCCTTTGGAGCAGCCGAGTGCGGGAAGAGCGTTGGATTGGGGATGACTGTGGCCTGGGTCTCCTCCCTCTACGGAGGATCCTGAGTTGCCTCCGTAGTCCCACCCTCCTTGGCCTGGCTCGCCGCCGTACGCCCATCCGCTGCCTCCGGGGGCGACGAAAGCCAACAGCGCGCCTGTGCCTAGATTTCCGTCGGGATCATGGAAGCCCGACAAGCCGGAATTGACCGTTGTGAATTCGCTGCCGGTCTTTCCTCCTGGTGTACCGTCACCTCCCTTGGAACCGAAGATGTTCCCGCCCAATCCCCCGCTGCCCCCCTGTCCACCCCTGATGCCTGGCCCACCACGACCAACCAAGATGTCATATTTATGACCCGGAGTGACAGAGACCGTGCATGAGACGAACGATCCGCCTGCTCCGCCGCCGCCACCGCTGCCGCCGGAGCCGCCGCCACCACCGCCGCTTTCCCGTCCGCCGCCGCCGCCAGCACCGCCGCCGCCACCACCACCCGCGCCACCCGCGCCAGCGGACCAAGCAGACATGGTCACGATAGCTACGCCTGGCGGTGCGATGAAGGAATGTTTCCCCGGCACGAGGTAGGCGGCCTGTCCCTGCCGACTGGCCCCATGGGCCGAGGGCGGGCACACCCCCAATAGGGATGCTGTGGCCAGTGCGACCGCTACGCATCCGGTGGCCTTAGTTCGACTCTGCCTGCATTTCACAATCAGAACTCCATGGGTAAAGGGAAAAGAGGCCCCGGTGACTCCCTTGCTTCTTGAGCAGTCAAGGGTCGGGGGCTGGTGATTTACAGCATAGGACGCATGCGCATGGCAGCCAGAGGGACGCGTCCCAGTCAAATGGGTGAATAATCCGCAGAGAACGGGTGGATGATTGCAAAGTCTAATGATCGCGTGAATGTTCTATTGATTCGAAACGGTTCGGGTTCTGGGTCGTTTGAGGGGTGTGGGCGATCTGGTGGGGGACGCGCGGCATCTGTCGCCTTCGGCGCAGGAGGCCCTGCGACTGCGGGCGGTGGGCGCGTTGGTGGTGGGCCGGGACCGCGAGGACGTGGCGGCGGCGTTCGGGGTGTCGCTGAAGGCGGTCGACACGTGGTGGGCGAAGTGGCAGGCCGGCGGCCAGGAGGCGCTGGCCATGCAGCCTCGCGGCAAGCGGGTCGGGGTGCACCAGGTGCTCAGCGGGGCTGAGCACCTGGTGCACGGCAGGCAGTCCTCGATCACCGGCCCTGCGGGCAACTCGCTGAAGCCCGAGAACCGGCGGCGAGTTCCTGACGCCCCGTACGGCCCGGTCGTCACCGCCGACGCAACGTCCCCCCTCTCCCCGACTGGTCGGCGAGCCGCTGCATCACCAGTACCGGATCTCAACCCCATCGATCACCCAGTACCAGTTGACGGCCCGGGGCAGCGTCGGTCCACTCGGAGGGGATGGGCAATGGTGATGATCGGGTGGTAAAGGGCGGTGGAAGGGGGTTCGCCGATGGGTTGTCCATCGACCTCTATCCAGGCGTGCGCGCGGAAGGGTTCGCCGCGTACCCCGCTGCGCCACGTTGGCCACACACCACGGGTGCGGCACAGCAGGACGGTGGCCAGAGATCGTTGCAGGCAGTGTTCCCCCGCGCAGCGTGCACTGACGGCGATGATGTCCTGGCGGGCTGCTAGTGCCTGGTCGATGGTGGCGGGGGCGGCGCCGAGGCGTGCGAGTTGCAGGATACGGCGGATGTTGCGGGGGGAGAGACGTGCGAGTGCTCTGGCAAGGGTGGCGGTGGTAAGGGGTGCGATGCGGTGGTGCAGGGCGAGCGCGGGCCGGTCCTCGGGAGAGAAGGGTACGCTCACGTCTGCGTCACCAGCCGTGCGGTGCACAGTGATTCCAGAAGTGCCGTGACATCATGTTCGGCCCGCTGTGCAGAGATTTCCGGGTAGCGCTGGATGAGAATCAATACGGCCCGCTCGGGGGTGGCCCCGCCCAGCAGGGCACGCAGTGTCAGTGTTGCGGTGGTGTTGAGACACCAGTACCGGCCTCGGCGTTCGTCGAGCAGGATCATGTCTGTGCCTGTGCCGGTGGTGAGGATGCCGGGGCTGAGCACGAGACTCATCGGAATCCTCCTGTAGTCGCATCGGGTGGTGCTGTGGGCGGCTTCGGCGGTGAGCGTAGCCATGCTTCGCATCCCAGGGTCGGCAGGAGTTGGGTGTGCAGCTGATGGTCGGGGTAACCGCGGAGTGCGGCGCGGAGACGGTCGGGGCGGATCAGGCCTGCGTCGGCCAGCGCGGGGGCGTCGAACAATGCGAGCAGTTCACCGCGGTGGCGGCGGAAGTCGATGTAGAAGTCGGCGCTGTACTCGCCCTTGGTGGTGCGGGCCAGGATCGCTTCCGGGACGGCGCCGCGCATCGCTGCTACAAGAAGAGGCTTGTAGCAGGCAAGTGCCATGCGCTCCTCGAGCCGGACCGACAGCGCTGCCTCGATGACCGCGTCGTCGTGGAAGGGCGTGGCATAGCCGATACCCAAGTGCTCAGTGGTCGCCTGGTCGATCTGCCGGACGGCGTCGGCGCCGGCCCTCAGGCACTGCAGTGCCATGTGCAGGGACCGGTATGGTGACAGAGGGACGGGGGCACGGTCGGCAGCCTCTCGCAGCATCGCCGCCACCGTTGCCACTGCCTGCGGGGTAGCCCAGGGCGGCATGCCTGTGCCGAAGCCCCAGCCCATGGCGGGCGCATGCGGTAGGGAGGGCGTTGCGGTGAGGCGGGAAGCCCCACGAGCCAGTTCGTCGGCCAAACTGGTGTGGTCGCCCAGGGCGTACAGCACCGGTCGCAATGGGTACCTCCGCAAAGCATGACCTTGCCGTAGTAGGGACAGTGCGGTCAGCGGACGAGACCGCACCAGGTCATGCAGGAACGAAGGCATGGGGGTGAACAGTTCGTCGCCGCCTCCACCGAACAGGTGCAGTCGCGATCCTCGCCCCGCCATTCTCCCGAGCACATGGAGGATCCGGGCCCAGTCGCGCACCCAAGGACCGGGCTCTTCTGTGATGAAAGGCAGGTCGGATAGGCCGGAGAACCAGGCTGGTATCTCTCCGGGGCCGGCGGTCACGTGCTCGGCATCCGGCAGTTCCTCCGCGGCGCGGCGTGCCCAGACGGTGTCGTCGTTGGCCGGGTCCGCCCCGTGCCATCCGAAGGTCACCAACCGGGCGGGCCCTTGAACGGCGAGGGAGCACAGGCTGGCGGAGTCCAGTCCTCCGGAGAGATCGGCGCTCATAATGCCGCCGCCCGCTGAACACGTGCCGACGGCCTCGCTCAAGGCATCTCGCAGTGAGGCAGCGCCTTCCTCGAAAGCCGCTGAGGGCTCCGGGGCAGTCCACCAGCGCACGGTGCGAGCACGTCCGTCGGGCTCGAGAACCAGGCAGTCATCAGGCCGAATGCCGGATACACCTTTCCATATGCACCGTTCCTCTAGCGGATGGGCGATACCCGGCACCGCCATGCGCAGAGCCAAAACTTCCTCGTCCACGCCCGCCCCGATCACCGCGGCGAGAAGGTCCGCCCGGCTGCTGGCCACCGTCACGCCCGCCACACGGGCATGAAAGACTCGCCGCGTCCCGGAAGCGCTGCCTCGTACATGCACCCGGCCGCCCGCCGACCCCACGACGTGGAAACAGCCCGCGACACCGGCAGCGAGCCCGTCCGTTCCGGAGATCCCCTGTGCCTGCTTCTTCAGACGAGCCGACAACACCTCCCCGTCGACCCTGTGGCGACCGATGACAGCAAGACGCGCCGTACCCACCTGCCCCACAGCCAGCAGCTCATCGGGCCAGACACCCAACATCCACGGTCGCCCTGAGGCATGTTCAACAACTTGCGACACATAAGGCCGCAGCATCTGCACAGCCCCAGCACCGGCCTCACTGTCCGGCAGGACCACGACCCACATGCCATCCCCCAGGGGCCAAACCTGCTTGGGATTACAGGAAACGGTGCGGTAGCGGCAATTACCGCTACCGCACTGGATTCAAGCCAGCGGACACCGGAACGCGCCTGATCAGAAAGGCGCACCCGCCAGGTTGGGGTCGCAAAGGACGGTCAATTCCTCAATCCTCCCGACCCCGCGCCGACAGGCTCATGAACCATGATCCCAGCCATTGGCAATCCGACTCAACATCCCAGGCCCCGGAGAGGCATACGCTTACTGACTCAGAAGAAATCCCGATTGAACGGCGGGTGGGCAGCTTCGCTGGAGGGTCCGATGATCGACCCGCGGGTCAACTCGGCGTATTCACCGACCTCCACCAGCACGGGAACCTCGTACACCTCCCCTACTGACACGGGAACCTCGTACACCTCACTCGAAGTTTCCATAGCGAATCACCCTTCACGTCGCAACGGAACACCAGAAGCATTCGCTATTGTCGTTCCGGCCGAATCGGGTCGTCTAGAGTCGGTCAAATCGCAAATTTTTCCGATTGTGCAGGGGAATGTCTATCCGTAGCCGCGTACAGACGAACTTCTTCCCGACCCTGACCCCCGGGTCGGGTGATTCCACCTCGATCTGGTTCAAAGACTCAGATACGCTGCGGACCTCGATGCCCGGCTGCGGCTGCCGACCCTGCACGACCGGCACGAACCCACCGACACCACAAGATGAAGCGCGAGGCTCTCGTTCCGATCGACGAGGAACTCGAGCAGGACATCCGCGACCAGCAGCACCGGCTCCTGCAGGGGTCCCGGTGCTCCTCCCGAGGTTCACGGCACCGAGCCCATGCACGGCGGCACCTACCGTCGGGTCCTGACTCCCTGGCTGGAACGCTGCGACGCCCGTGACGAGCACGGCCACCCGGTGCACCTGACGCCGCACCAATGGCGGCACACCCTGGGCACCTGGCTGACCAACCGCGACGTCCCGCAGGAAGTCGTACGTAAAATCCTCGATCACGATTCGCACGAGATGACGGCCCACTACGCGCGTCTGCACGACACCACGGTCCGCCGCCACTGGGAGAAGGCCCGCAAGGTCAACATCAGCGGCGAGAGAAAGTAGCGCTCAATCCGGACGGCCCGCTCGCCGAGGCTGCCTGGGCCAAACAACGCGTCGGCCGGGCCACCCAGGCACTCCCCAACGGCTACTGCAGCCTGCCCGTGGTCAAGACCGGCCCCCACACGAACGCCTGCCTGACCTGCCCGATGTTCATCACCACCGCCAAGTCCCTACCCCACCACCGTCAACAGCGCCAGAAGATCCTCCAGATCATTTCCGCCGCCGAGGCCCGCGGACAGCAACGGCTCGTCGAGATGAACCAGCAGGTCCTGGGCAACCTCGACCACATCATCACTGGACTCGACCAGGACGACGACACCAGCACGGAGGCGGCCGATGCGGGCTGACAACAGCGCCCACCTCGCGCTCTCGGCCCGGCAGCGTCACGAGCTGACGCGGGCCAAGACCATCAAGACTCTGCGTGAACTCGACACTGCGGGAACCCCGGTGACCTTCGAGGCCGTCGCCCGAACCGCGCAAGTCTCGCGCTCCTGGCTCTACACCCAGCCGGACATCCGGGCCGAAATCGAACGACTCTGATCCCTCGACCGCCGACCACTGCCACCAGCCGCACCCACACACCAGAGAGGCACCGATCATGCCGTCCACCTGCGGGGATGTCTCAAGGCCGCCAGCGGGGCGCCACAGAAGGCCATTGACACAGCGTTTCACGTCGGACTGCCTCGCGAAGCCAATAGGCATAAGCACGTGCTGCGATCCCGGCTGCGGCGCTGACGCCAGTCGCTAATGTGATGCGCCAGAAATCAGAGGCGTAAGTGGCTAGGGAGTCTTGGTGTCGGGCGGGGCGATCTTCGCGAGGTAGTCCGCGAGCGAGTTGAGGATCTCGTCGGCGGTCTTGGTCCAGGTGAAGGGCCGTGGGTTCTCGTTCCACGTCTCGATCCATGCCCTGATGTCGTCTTCCAGGGCCTTCACAGAGCGGTGGACACCGCGGCGGATGAGTTTGTCGGTCAGCAGGCCGAACCACCGCTCCACTTGGTTGAGCCAGGAGGAACCGGTGGGGGTGAAGTGCACGTGGAAGCGGGGATGCCGGCCCAGCCACGTCCTGATCTCGGGGGTGTTGTGGGTGGCGTAGTTGTCGCATACCAGGTGCACATCGAGTTCGCGCGGCACTGCCTTGTCGATCGTGACCAGGAACTTCTTGAACTCGATGGCCCGGTGACGGCGGTGGAGTTCCGATATGACGGTGCCGTCGGCGATGTTGAAGGCGGCGAACAGGCTGGTGATGCCGTGCCGGAAGTAGTCGTGGGTACGCCGCTCGGGCATCCCCGGCATCATCGGCAGGACCGGCTGGGAACGGTCCAGAGCCTGGATCTGGCTCTTCTCGTCCACGCACAGCACTACCGCCTTCTCGGGCGGGTGGTGGTACAGGCCGACGACGTCGACGACCTTGGCGACGAACTGCGGGTCGGTGGAGAGCTTGAAGGTGTCCTGCAAGTGTGGCTTGAGATCGAACCGCTTCCAGATCCGCCCGACCGTCGACTTCGACAGGCCCGAGTGCTTCGCCATGGAGGCCCGCGACCAGTGCGTGTCCCGGCCGGGCGTGGACTCCAGCGTCGCCACGAGGACGTCCTCGACCTGGTCCAGCAGGATCGACGGCGGACGGCCCACGCGCGGCTCGTCCGCCAGTCCGTCCAGACGGCGGGCGATGAAGCGGGACCGCCAGCGGTTCACCGTCGCATGGGCAATGCCCAGCTCGGCGGCGACCTGCTTGTTCGTCCCGCCTTCCGCGCACCGCAGCACGATCTTCGCGCGCAGAGCGAGGTACTGCGCGGTCTTCGCCCGCCTCGCCCAGCGCGTCAGCTGGACATGCTCCTCGTCGGTCAGGACCAGTCCCGCCTTGCGCCGGCCCGGCCGCGGCGCGTCCGTCAGAGCATCCATCCGCCGCTCAGCGAACCGTGTTCGCCACTTGCGGACCGTGTCCGCCGTCACGCCGAGCTTCGCCGCCACACGCACGGTCGGCAGCCCCTCGGCGCAGGCCAGGACAATCCGCGCCCGTTCCGCCAGACGCGCCCCTGCCGCCCCGTCGGCCCACCGCGTCAGCTCCGTGAACTCCTCAGCGGACAACACAATTTCAACAGCACGAGGCCCTGGTGACATGAGAAAACCCTAGCCACTTACGCCTCTGATTTCTGGCGCATCACACTAATGTGATGCGCCAGAAATCCTGAGGGTGTTAATTACTACCCTGTTGCCATGTCGCATCCGGGTCCTTCCGCTGTGGAGATCACGCTGTCCGAGGACGAGCGTGTCGAGTTACTGCGGCGGGCGGGGGTGCCGGATCGGCGGCCCGCCGAGCGGGCCCGGATCATCCTGGCGTGTGCGGACGGGATGTCGAATGCAGGCGCCGCGCGGGCGGTTGGTGTGGCGCTCAAGACGGTACGGAAGTGGCGCGGGGCCTTCGCCGCGGAGCGGACGGCCGGGCTTGAGGACACCGGCCCGATCGGCCGGCCGAAGGCCGACCTGGTCCTGAGCGAGGATGAGCGTGACCAGCTCATCCGGTGGGCGAGGCGGGCGAAGACCGCCCAATACCTGGCGTTGCGGGCCAGGATCGTGCTGCGCTGCGCGGAGGGCGGCACGAACCGGCAGGCCGCGTTCGACCTCGGCGTCGACGAGTCGACGGTGGAACGCTGGCGGGCCCGGTTCATCGTCAAACGCCTCGACGGCCTGTCCGATGAGAGCCGGGTGGGCCGGCCGCCCTCGATCCTGCTCGACCAGGTCGAGGACGTCATCGTGGCGACTCTGGAGTCCAGCCCTGGCAAGGACACCCACTGGTCGCGGGCTTCGATGGCGGAGCACTCGGGGCTGTCCAAGTCTACGATCGGGCGGATCTGGAAGCGGTTCGACCTCAAGCCGCACCTTCAGGATTCCTTCAAGCTCTCCACCGATCCGCAGTTCGTCGCCAAGGTTGTCGACGTCGTCGGGCTGTACCACCACCCGCCCGAGAAGGCGGTGGTGCTGTGCGTCGACGAGAAGTCCCAGATCCAGGCACTGGACCGGTCGCAACTGGTGCTGCCGATAATGCCGGGCATGCCCGAGCGGCGTACCCACGACTACTACCGGCACGGCATCACCAGCCTGTTCGCCGCCTTCAACATCGCCGACGGCACGGTCATATCGGCACTGCACCGCCGTCACCGGGCGGTCGAGTTCAAGAAGTTCCTGATCCGGATCGACAAGGCGGTGCCGGCCGACCTCGAAGTCCATCTGGTCTGTGACAACTACGCCACCCACAACACCGCCGAGATCAAGGCGTGGCTGGGCAAGCATCCTCGATTCCATGTCCACTTCACCCCGACCGGCTCCTCATGGATGAACCAAGACGAAGGAACAGCAGGCTGCCCGTGAGATGTTCGCCTCCGGCCGGGATCTGGCGTTGGTCGCCGGAGCGGGGACGGGTAAGACGTCCACGCTGATCCTGATGGGCGCTGCGACCCGCAAACGGGGCCTTTACGTGGCGTTCAACCGTGCGATCGCCGACGACGCCCGCGCACGCTTCGGGCCGAACGTCGAGTGCCGTACCGCGCACTCCCTGGCCTTCCGCGCGGTCGGCCACCACTACCGTGAGCGTCTGGACGCCTCGGCGAGGATCCCCGCCAAGCACACCGCCCGCATGCTCGGCATCACCCGTGACCTTGACGTCAACTCCCGCCAGATCAAGGTCACTCACGCCGCGCGTCTGGTGATGGGCATGGTCCGCAAGTTCTGCTACACCACCGACCGGCAGGTCATGGCCTGCCACATGGAGCCAGTCAACGGACTCGACGGCCCTGGCCAGGACTATCTCGCCCACACTCTGCTGCCCTACGCGCATCGTGCGTGGGAGGACATCTGCTCGCCCGCCGGCCGGCTGCGGTTCGAGCACGACCACTACATGAAGCTGTGGGCGATGACCTCCCCGCGGCTCGGCGCGGACTTCGTCCTGCTGGACGAGGCCCAGGACACCAATCCGGTGCTGGAGGAGGTCTTCCTCGCCCAGGACGCGCAGCGGGTGTGTGTCGGGGACCCGGCCCAGCAGATCTACGGCTGGCGCAACGCACGCGATGTGATGACCGGCTTCCCCGCCGAGCAACTACGCCTGACCCAGTCCTTCCGCTTCGGCCCGGCCATCGCCGAGGTGGCCAACCGGTGGCTGGGGCACGCCGAGTCGGAGATGCAGCTGACCGGCCACGGCCCCGGCTCCCGGGTTGGCGAGGTGGCGCAGCCCGAGGCGGTACTGTGCCGGGGCAACGTGGACGCGATGAGCGAAGTCCTGTCCTACCTGGAGCTCGGCATCCCGGTGGCACTGACCGGCGGGGGCAGCGCGCTGCAGCGCATCGCCAGGGCCGCACTCGAGCTCAAAGCCGGGCAGCGCACCAGCCACCCGGAGCTGTTCTTGTTCTCCTCCTGGGGCGAGGTGCAGGAGTACCTGTAGTTCGTTGAACTCGTCGGTACGCGGGGATTGACGGCTGGTCATGTCGGCCGTACAGCGGTGGTGCGGGGATCTGTCGAGCTTGGGGGCGAGGATGACCGCGCGACGTTCGTGTCCGCCCGCGCCGGGACCGCTGGAGGAGTACGCGGCCCGGTTCGATGACCTCTTTGTCAGCCTCGCGCAACGGCGGGGATTTCGTGAGTACCTGACCGAGCTGCTGGCGCCTCGGGACCGGAACAAGACGATCACCTGTCTCGCCGGAGCGGAGCCTGTGACCGGGGCTGGTTCGCCGGCGGTGCAGCGGCTGCAGTTCTTCCTGTCGGAGTCCGCTTGGGATGCCGGGAAAATCAACAGTCGGCGGCTTGAGCTGCTGCACGAGCAGCCGGAGACCGCCCCGCACGACGGCGGAGTCATCGTCATCGACGACTCCGGGGACCGCAAGGACGGCACGGCCACCGCGCACGTGGGACGGCAGTGGCTGGGCCGGTGGGGCAAGACTGACAACTGCGTGGTCACGGTCACGACGGTATGGACCGACGGGCGGGTGTACTACCCTCTGCACGCAGTGCCGTACACCCCGGCCCACCACTTCCCGCGCGGACGGAACGACCCCGCCTTCCGCACCAAACCGCAGCTGTCCGCCGCCCTCGCGACCGAGGGCAAGAAGGCCGGCTTTCCCTGCCGGGCGGTGGTGGCCGACTGCGCCTACTCCGTCAGCGACGACTGGTACTTCGCACTGCGCGAGGCCCATTTGCCCTACGTGGTGGCACTCAAGCCGCACCGCGGCACCTGGGCACCCGCCGACCAGCCGCACACACCGGTCGACGCCGCCCACACCCTGACCTGGCGGGACGCCGAACACCCCGGCGACTGGACTTCCGTTGTGCGCCGCTTCCGCGACGGGCACACCGAGACCTGGTGGGCCGCCGACGCCCGCCTCGGCGGCTACGGCCCCGACTCACCCTGCCGGCTCGTCGCCGCGACCACCGATCCGGCCACCCTGCCGCCGAAGGCCACCTGGTACCTGTCCACCAACCTGCCCCATCCCGACGCGCCCCACGCCGCTGCCAGTACGCACCCGCCTGCCGATCTCGCCGAGATCGTCCGCCTCTACGGCCTGCGGCCGTGGATCGAGCAGAGCTACAAGCAGATCAAGGACGAGCTCGGCTGGGCAGACTTCCAAGTCCGCTCCGACCGCGCCATCCGCCACCACCAGACACTGGTCAACTGCGCTTTCTCCTTCTGCTGGGACCAGTGGTTCGCCCCACCCGGACCCATGGACGCCACCGCGCCAGACCCGTGCCCCGACGACCGGCCAGAGAGGGGGACCACCCACACCCCACCAGCCCCAACCTCCCTGCTGGCCCAGGGCCTTGCGCGCCATACGTTCCTGGCTCACCCCTGCCATTACCCTCAACCGCTGGTGGCGAGCCTGGACCGACAAGGACCCACCCGCCGAACTCCAGGCCCTGATAGACGCGGTCACCACCGGACACAGCATTGATCTCTACCGCCGGGTTTAACGAACTACCGCTACTGAGGTTTTCGGCGTGAGGTCGGGGTGTGTCCGGTGATCGCGAGGCCGGTCTCGGTGAGACAGCCGTCGATCAGGTCAGGGCGGTACTGCAACTGTCGAAGACTGCGGCGGAGAGTTCGGGTGAGGTCGTCGGGGTCGGTGAAGGCCGCGTTGGCCAGGGGCCCGCGCCGCAGCAGCGACCAGATGCCTTCCACCGGGTTGAGATCCGGTGCGTAGGCGGGCAGCTGGAGGACGGTGAGCCAGTCGTGCTCGGCAATGAACTGGCGCATGCCGGAGGCGAGATGGGTGTTCAAATTGTCCCAGACCAGGAGCATCGGGCCGCCGAGCTGGGCATGGGCCCGCTGGACGAGGTTCCGGTAGTCCTGCCAGGCGAAGCTCTTGCGTTCGTGCTTCCGCCGTTCATACGGGCGGGGCTGCCAGATGAGCCGGGCGCGTTCGCCGACCCTGTAGCAGCACATCGCCGCAACCGACTACCGTCGCCAGGACCGGCCCCGCACCCGCACCAGCGGGGTGCGGCCGCGTCGGCCCCAGGTGCGGGCCCTCGGTGGCGTCGAGAAACCGGCCTCTGAGCTTCCCCCGAGATGCGGAGTCAGTTGACAGAGGGTCAGATGGGACTCATGAGAGGACCTTCGACCATGGCTGCCCCGAGAAGATATCCGCTGGAGTTGCGTGAGCGTGCGGTGCGGATGTACCGCACCTCCGACCCGAGGCCGCAGATCAAGAAACTGGCCGTCGACCTCGGCGTGCATCCGGAGGCCCTGCGCGGCTGGATCCGCCAGGCCGAGGCCGATGCCGGCGAGCGCGACGACCGGCTCACCACCGACGAGCGGGCCGAGCTCACGGCCCTGCGCAAGGAGAACGCCCAGCTCAAGCGGGCCAACGACGTGCTGCGGACGGCCTCGGCGTTTTTCGCGGCGCAACTCGACCCGACCCGGCCCAGGTGACGGCGCTCGTTGACGAGCATCCCCGCCTGGGGGTCGAGTGCGTACTCCGGGAGCTCCACATCCCTTCCGCCACTTACTACCGCTGGCGCCGCGCGGAGAAGGAGCCGTGCGAACGGCGCCGCCGGGACGTCGAGCTGACCGAGCAGATCCGCACGATCCACGCCGACTCCGGCGGGATCTACGGCTCGCCGCGGGTGCACGCCGTCCTCAAACGGGAGGGCGTCCGCGTGGGCCGCAAGCGGGTCGAACGGCTGATGCGCGAGGACGGTCTTGCGGGCGTGAGCCCACGCCGCAAGAGCGGCTTCACGCGCCGGGACCCGAAGGCCACCTTGGCCCCGGACCTGGTCAACCGGGACTTCACCGCACCCGCGCCGAACCGGCTGTGGGTCACCGACCTCACAATGGTTCCGACCGGCGAGGGGCCGCTGTGGCTCTCGGCGATCCGCGACGCGTTCTCCCGCCGGGTGGTCGCCTGGGAGACCTCCGCCCGCGCCGATGCGGACCTGGTGCTGACCACCCTCGAGTACGCCCTCTCGTCCCGCGAGGTCGAGCCGGGCAAGCTCATTCACCACGCCGATCACGGCTGTCAATACACGTCCATCAAGCTCACGACCCGGTTGGTGCGGGCGGGAATTGAGGCGTCCATGGGGTCCGTGGGGGACTCGTACGATAACGCCCTCGCGGAAAATCTGTGGATGCTGATCAAGACCGAGGGCCTGCGCGGCCGCACCTTCGCCACACGTGCCGAGGCGAACCTCGCGCTCTTCGAGTACATCGACGGTTTCTATAACCCCCGCCGCATCCAAGAACGGCTCGGCTACCTCAGCCCGATCGAGTTCGAGGAGAAGCACTACACCGACCAGGCGACGGCCGAACCAGCGAACCTGAACACCCATCAACCCGTCCCGACCTGCTGATCAGCAACTCTCACGCAGCGGGGGAACCTCACTCGTCCTCAAAGACGACCCAGGCCCCGAGCGCCGCCGCGATGCTTCCACCTCGGGCCATACCCCCTTCTTCCACAGCATCACCGAGTCCTCGTCGCGTTCCAGGGCCCGACGGGTGGGCGCCTGCCAGGACCAGCCATGGCGCGTGAGCAGCCGCCACACCCCGGCGACGGAGACGGTGAGGTGGAAGCGGCGGCCGATCACGGTCTTGACCCTGGCCAGGGTCCACCGCTGGTCCTTCCAGCCGTGCGCGGCAGGGCCCCTGGCCAACTCGCCTTCCAGCACGGCGAACTGGGCATCGGTCACCTTCGGCCGTCCCGGTGAGCCGCGCGAGGTCAGAGCCTCGGCACCGCCTTCGCGCCAGACCCGGCGCCAGCGTTCCACCGACCGCTCGGTGACCCGCAGGTCCTTCGCCACCAGAGCAGTCTTCTCGCCACGGGCGAACCGCTCCGCGGCCTGCAGACGGATGCCTTCCCGGACCTGCCGCCGCTCCGCGGTCAGGCCGCCTCCCTGTGCGTACCGCATACCGACGACGTACCGCAGGGATCAACTGCCGTCACCCCCGACCTCACACCGAAAAACTCAGTAACCCGACCAGCACCAACCCCCAACCGTCAGGACTTTGAATCAGCCCTGCGACGCGTCCGGCGACGCCACTCACCTTCAACGAGTTGGGGTGTTTCCGGGCAGGGCGCGTTACCGGTCAGGGGAAGCACCGATGCACCACCCGGGCCCGGGAACCGTCCCGTTGTGCACAACCCCGCGCGCTTCCCGCCCGCCACAGGGTGAGTCTGCGCATGCCCCTTTACCCGCTCCCGAAAGACACTGCTCACGCCTGGGCCCGTGCCTGCGTGCTCTGCATTGATGAGGAGCACGCTTGACCGGCTTTGGCATCGGCGGGTCTCTCCTCGGCCTGGCCCGGAAGGTGCCCGGCGACAGTTCGGCCGCCTGGCCACACCGCGGGCACGGGCGGCCGCGTCGGCTGCTTCAGCCTACCTATGGGCACAACACTGCTGAGATGGGTTTTTGGAGGGCCCGGAGAGGGCGGCAACCAGCATGATCTCGAACGATGGTGTGGTTTTGCGCCTGCAAGCCCTGGTCGAGGTCGTCGGGACCGACGGGGGCATGATCAGTCCTGCGGTGTACGACACCGCCCGTTCCGTAACGTTGCTGCCTCACAACAGCGAAACCCGCGACCGGATGCTGGGCTGGATCGTGGCCCAGCAGCAGGCCGACGGTGGCTGGGGCGACTCACGAGTTCCCTGGGCGCGGGATCTGCCGACCGTGGCAGCTCTGCTCGCCCTGCACCGGCACCGTGCGTATCTCGAACAGGTACGTAGTGCGCTGTCGTTTCTCCACGCGCATGCTTCCCGATGGTGGAGCGATCCGCTGCCGCTGGACCTGCCTGTTGGCCTTGAGCTCACACTCCCCGCGCTGTTCGACGAATCCGCCAGCCACGGCCTCGATCTTCCATCGGCCCCATACGGGCCACTGCGCGCGTTGAGTGAGCAGCGTCGGCGCACCATCGGGGCCCTGGCACCGCACTCGCCCGGAACCCCGGCCGTGCATTCCTGGGAGGCCTGGGCCGACCAGAGCGCCATAGAACTTGTCGACGACAGCGGCGGGGTCGGCCACAGCCCCGCAGCGACCGTGACTTGGCTGCATCGCATCGGCGCCCTCGGCTCTGGCGCTGAACAAGGTCGCCGTTACTTGGTCAAAGCACAGGCCGCCACCCGCACCGACTGCTCGCTGCCCACTGTATGGCCCATCGGCAACTTCGAACGCGTCTGGATCCTGCATGCCCTCACGCTTGCCGGTCTGCTCACCCACCCCAACTTGCGCACCACCTGCACCGAGCAACTGACCCGCATCGAACGATCCCTCACACCCAACGGCATAGGGATGAGTGATGCCTTCATGGTGGATGGAGACATTACTGCCACTGCGGTCGCCACACTCCGGCTCGCGGGACGGCCCATCGACACCACTTTGATCGAGCAATTCCGTAAAGAGGACCACTTCGGCACAAGCTCACGTCAGCCGCCGCAGCCATCCTCGCTCTCATGCTCCATACGCAAAAAGGAACCAGGCTACTTGGAGAAGAAGGACCATTGGATACTTCCGCTATCAGTATTCCACCCGTCTATTGCCCGATCGCGTCGGCAATTCACCCTAATTCCGGGACCATCCAGGCCCGGTCCATCGAATGGATCACCGGTCTCGATTACTTCAGCCATCCGACCCGTCTTCCAAGGATCATCGGATCCCGGGCCGGACAACTCTCCGCCCGCCTCGCACCCGACGGATTCGACGACCATGTGCAGACCACTGCCGACGTCTTCACCTGGCAGTTCGCCTTCGACGACGACCGCTGCGACAACAGCGAACTCGGCCACGACTCCGACGGCTACCTCTGCCTGCTCGCTGAGCTTCTGGCCGTTACCAACACGCTCGACGCCGAACCACCCAGCGACGACCCGTACATCATCCTCCTGCATGGCCTATGGCGCCGCATCCGTGACCAGACCCCGCCGGGCCTGGCCCACCGCATCATGGATGCCAACCGCGAGTGGCTCGTCAGCATGGCCATTCAGGCCAGCAGTGCCGCCCGCGGCAACCGAAGTCTCAATCACTATGCCGTTTACCGCCAGTGGTCCGGAGCTCATCTGAGCACTTGCGCCAATCTCGAGAATTCCTATCGGGTCCACGTGCCACCTCAGGAGTTCCATTCCCCACGCGTCCGCGCTGCCACAGCAGCCGTCGGCCTCATTGTCTGCTGGGACAATGACCTGTTCTCCTACCACAAAGAGATCACAGGCCAACAGGTCGAGAATAACGCCCTGCTGCTCGTGATGGAGGAGCGGGGATGCTCGCTCCAGGAAGCCGTGGATATCGTCGTTGCTCAACGTGACCGCACCGCTTGCCTCTTCCTCAAACTCCGAGAACTCCTCCTGCCCACTGCCAGTCACGAGCTACATGAATACCTCAAGGCCCTCGGCCACTACATCCGAGGCTGCCTCGACTGGTATCTCACTACCCCCCGCTACACGCACATCGGGGGCTCTGACGGCTACGAGCGCTACGATTGCCTCACCCTCCCCGTCGGCTGGGCCGACACCCCTTCAGACTCCACCTTGGAACCGATCGAGGGCCTACCCGCTGTTGCCTGGTGGTGGGACCAGCTCTGATTTCCCGGAGTCTGTTCTTTTTACAGTCCCATCCAACCGGGTAGTTAGGGCCTGTAAAGAATCAACGCGTTGCTTCGCGGTTCTTCTGTCGTTGGTGTGGTATGCGCATACCGAGCGAGGTTCGTGACCAACTTTCCCTGAGATTTGGGGTGTTGTTCCCTCATCTCGATGAGCGGCAGCAGCGGCTGGTGCTGGCCACCGAGGCCCGGCTGCTGGGGCACGGCGGTGTCCGGGCCGTCGCGCGTGCCGCGGGGGTGAGCGAGACGACGGTGCGCAAGGGGGTCTTCGAGCTGGAGGGCGGTGAGGACCCGCTGCCCGAAGGCCGGGTCCGCCGGGACGGCGGCGGCCGCAAGAGCGCCGAGGAGCTCGACCCACTGCTCGTTCCGGCCTTGCTGGCGCTGGTCGAGCCGGACGAGCGGGGCGATCCGATGTCGCCGCTTCGCTGGACGACCAGGTCGCTGCGGTCCCTGGCCGGGGAGCTCGCCCGGCAGGGCCATGCCGCCTCGGCGCCGACCGTGGGCCGGCTGCTGCGGGAGAACGGATTCAGCCTGCAGGCCAACGCCAAGACCCTCGAGGGCGCCCAGCACCCCGACCGGGACGCGCAGTTCCGCTATATCAACGACCAGGCCAAGACCCATCAGGCGGACGGTGAGCCGGTGGTCAGCGTGGACACGAAAAAGAAGGAGATCGTCGGCCAGTTCAAGAACGCGGGCCGCCAATGGCGGCCGGCGGGCGATCCGGTGCGGGTCGCCACCCACGACTTCCCCGATGCGGAGCTCGGCCGGGCCGCCCCCTACGGGATCTACGACATCACCGCGAACACCGGCTGGGTCAGTGTCGGCTGCGACCACGACACCGCAGCCTTCGCGGTCGAATCGATCCGCCGCTGGTGGAACGGGCAAGGACGCCTCGACTACCCGGGCGCCACCCGCCTGCTGATCACCGCCGACGCCGGGGGCTCCAACGGCTACCGCACTCGGGCCTGGAAGACCGAACTCGCTGCCTTCGCCGCTGAGACCGGCCTGGCCGTCACCGTCTGTCACATACCTCCGGGCACATCGAAATGGAACCGGATCGAGCACCGGCTGTTCTCCGCGATCACGATGAACTGGCGCGGCCGCCCGCTGACCAGCTACGAGGTCCTCGTGCAGAGCATCGCCGAGACCACCACCCGCACCGGTCTCACCGTCCACGCCGAACTGGACCCCGGCCGCTATCCCACCGGGGTGAAGATCAGTGACACCGAGCTGAACGCGGTGCCGCTGACCGGACACGCCTTCCACGGGGAGTGGAACTACACCGTGCACCCCCACCCCGCCGAGCCAGCGAGCCCTGGCGAACCGGCCGCCGAACTCGACCGGGAGGCCCTGTCGCACCCCGCCCTGACCGGCATGACCAACACCGAACTCGCCGACCTGGCCACGGCCCTGGCCCCGGACTGGTAGACACTGCACGCACCCGACCACACCGCCCGACGCGACGGCGGCACCCGGCGCCGGGCCCCGGGCGGCGGCCGCAAAGCCAAACTCGACCTGGCCGACCGCGTCCTGGCCACCGTGCTGCACCAGCACCTTGGCCTGTCACCCGCCGTGCTCGCCCGCCTGTTCACCGTCAGCAAGGACACCATCCGCGAGGCCACCGGCGAGATCGGACAGCTGATGGACCAGCACGGGCACCCCCTCGGGCCCGCGGCGGCGCACCTGAGTACCCTGACCGGGCTCCTCGTCCACGCCGCCACACACGGCGTCACCCTCACACCACAGACGAAACCCACACCTTGATTCTTTACAGGCCCTTAGCGGATCTCCCCTGGTGGCAAGGGTGTTGGTGACCACTGCGTGGCGGTGTAGAGGCCGGGGCCGAGCTTGTGGATGAGGCCGTTCGCGGCCCAGCGGTTGAGTTGTCTGCACATGGAAGGTTGTTCAAAAGTCGGTGGATCACCGGTAGTTGATCGCTGACAGCAAGATCGGTCCCCTCGGCGTACCGTACGAGGTGTCACCGCAGGTACGGATGCTCGGGGGGACCGATGCGCTTCCACCGTACTACCGGACTGAGCCCGCATCAGCTGTCTCTGGTTATCGCAAGAGTGGAGCGGCGTCTGCCGGAGTGGGACCGTACGGCGGGGCGGCCGTGTGTGCTGCCGTTGTGGAAAGCGGTGGTCCTGCTGTGTTTCCTGCTGCGGCACGACGCGGTGCAGGAGACGGCCGGCGAGCTGTTCGGCGCCTCGCAGCCCACCGTCTCACGCTACGCGGCCGTGCTGCGGCCGGTGGTGCGCGACAGCCTCAAACGGCTGGGGTTCGGGATCGCCCGGCCGCCCCGCGGCGAGCCCGTCCTGGTGGACGGGTTCCTCGCCCCGTGCTGGGACTGGAAGGCCGCTGAACAGCTGTTCTCCGTGAAACACCGCCGCAGTGGCCACAACGTGCAGGTCATCTCCGACCTGCGGGGCCGGCTCCGGGCGGTGGGCAGACCGTTGCCCGGAGCCCGCCACGACTCCTACGCCTATACGGCCTCCGGGACGGAGGCCGCCGTCGGCGGACATCCCGGCCCCGGCGACAAGGGCTACCAGGGCAGCCACCTGCTGACCCCCTACAAGAAGCCCTGCACCGCCCACTCACCGACGTGGAGAAGGACTGCAACCGGGCCCACTCCTCGATCCGCTCCGCGGTCGAGCGCCGCATCGGCCACCTCGAGAACCGGAAGGCCCTCTCCGAGGACTACCGCGGCCCCCTCGACCGCTTCCCCGAAACCCTCGACACCGTCATCCAGCTCGAACCCCTCCGCACCCGGACCCCACCAAGATCAACCACTTCTGAATAACCTTCCAGCTGCCAGCCGTTCTTCCTGCCCACGGGGCCGAGGAGCCCTCGCACGTAGTCCCGCATCCGCCGCCGCAGGTCGACCCGGCCGAACCGGTGCCCCACCCGCAGCAGCACCCCTCCAGCTCCGAAGCCCACGCCCCGGGCGGCACATCATCTTGAGCCTTTTCCAACCTCAGCTGTGGGTGTGGAGGTTGAGGGTGAGGATGGCGTGGACAGTGGGGGTGATCCGGGTGGTGCTGCAGCGGAGCTTCCGGAGAAGCCGCCAGTTCTTGAGGGTGGCCATGGCGCGTTCGCCGATGGCGCGGATCTTCGCGTGAGCGCGGTTGACGGCCCGCTGGCCGTGGGAGAGGTTCTTCCGGCGGCCTCGGTAGGGGACGCGGACGGTGCCGCCGGCTCCCTGGTAGCCCTTGTCGGCCCAGCAGGTGACGCCGGCTGTGGCGAGGGCGTCGATGATGCCGTGCGTCCGGGCGGCCTTGATGTCGTGGACAGTGCCCGGCAGTGCTGGTGAGGCCCAGACGATCCGGCCGGCAGGATCGGTGACGACCTGCACGTTCATCCCGTGCCGCTTGTGTTTCCCGGAGTAGTAGGGCCGGTCCGCGGCCACGCGGTCGATGGGCAGGAGGGTCCCGTCGAGGATCACGAACGCCTTGCCGGCGGCCGTCTGTACCGCCTGCTGCAGGGTGGGGGCGAGGGCGGCCAGGACGTCGATGCCCTCGTGGACGTAGCGGCAGACGGTGGCGATGCCGATCGCGAAGCCCGCCGCGAGACGGGCGTAGGTGTCACCGCACCGCAGATGTGCCAGGACCACCAGCGCCTGCCGGCCCGCCGACAGTCGCCGCCACCGCGTCCCGGTCTCCCGGCGGCGCACCACCAGCTCACGGGCCAGGAACCGCAGGTGCGAGCTGGACAGATCGATCGCCGACGGGTAGACAAGCACACGAAGCTCCTGGCTGGACACGGTTGATCTTGGTCGACAACCCGTCTACCAGGAGCTTCGCCGTTCCGTCCAGCTCAGCACCCCCACTGCCCCACACCACACCACCAGGTTGGAAAAGGCTCACTACCTGGAGGCCATCCGCGCATGGATTCGCGGCAATCTGGACTGGGGAGCCCGCACTGCGCGGTACCGGACCGCACAGCATCGGACACGGAACGGACAGCCTGACTTCATCGCTGCCCTCGCCGCCGGCGGGCGATCGAGTCCGGCACTTCATGACAGTGGGGGGCTGGCAGCAGCACACCGCCGACCAGGTGCGCGCCGCCCTCGACCGTGTCATGCACCGCCTGCGCCATTCGGGCCTGCCCGCGAGAAGTTCTACAACCGCTGCCGACTGTGCAAGCACAAAGCCTTCGGCTACCTCACCCCAGCCGATACCCGACAACGACACCAACACGACCTGGCAGCATAAAGACCGAGTTTCCAAGATTACAGGGAAGCTTCAATACCCTTCTCCACCACTCCGCAGCCGCGACCAACCTCATCCAACGTTGCTAAGGACTTTCAAGAGAACCTTCCAGAGATGGCAATGGGCTGGAGTAGAAGTGTTGAGCACCACCAGAAACAGTATATTTGGTAGCTCCAGTGGTCGGACCTGGGGTTCTGGAAGATTAGGTAGCGCGTTGCACTGACCCAAATCACGGCACCTGGTATTCCGAGAGTCGCTTTCAGGTAGACTCCGGGGCACGGCCATGGCTGCGCGACGTATTGGATCAACGGAACAGCGAGGAGGAACGCCGCAATGAAGATTCGGGCCTTCTTTTCTCCCCAGATAATGGGCATCGTCCGTCGGCCAGCCAGCCGGTCACCGGCCACGTCGCGGATATCCTGATTATTACACCCGATTCCGACCAGCAGCGAGTTCACCGAAATCCACACCCACGGCAGTGCCACATGCGGTGAGATGATTTCCCAGGTGGCGGTGATCTCGACTGCAGCCCCCACGGTGATGAAAATGACGTTCTTGAAGAACCAATGGAGATATATACCGCGGAAATTATGAAGATGGATCATGGCGAGCCATGTCAGCGTGGGCCAAGGGGCGCCGAACAGGAAACCGGCGGCTACAAACAGGACATGGGTCGCGGCGGCGCGACGGGCCATCCATTGCCTCGTAACGAGCCCCATGGCGAGTGGGCGGTGGGGTTTATTTGCGCGATCCTCCTCGACACATATTAATTGATTCACGGTGGTGAATGCGTAAACATAGAGGAACCCGTAAACCAGCATCTTCAGGAGCAGTATCGGAAGCTCTCGCAGCGGGAACATCCCCACGAGAAATGCACTGCCCCCTATGCAGAGGTAAGGTATCACGGTAGTAGGCCAATCCCCTACCGTGACCCGCCAGGCCATGACAGCCTCAAATAGCAATCGATCGGCAACCCGCTTCATCGACCCCGAATTACTGATATCAACATCCACACCAAGTCCATTTCTGGCCACATTGCAACCATGTGAGGCCCGAAGGGTTTGACTGCCTGAATTGACGCATAACGCACTTCCTTCATGCGAACTCGGCGGCGAGTGATGGCGACCTGAGAAACGGCTGACGCGCGAGCTCGGCTTCGATTTCCGACATGAGTCCGGATGACTTCCAGGGGACGCCGATATCGGGTTACCCCCGGCCTGAGCGCGTCAATAGCGGAAGTGTGACCTTTCAGTGGGTCTCGGCTTGGCTGGTGATGGGGTATCGGCAGGCGGGCTTGGCAACGGGCCAAGGTGTTTGGGGGCGTGGGCCGTTATCCGTATCGGCGCGACGACCAGGCCGTAGTGAGCGCTGGTGCGGGCGAGCTGGGGCAGGTGGTCAGCCCACGCGGTTACCTTGATCGAGGCTGGCCGGATCCGGCCGCGCGCAGTGGCTGTTGCCAGCAGCAATGTGGAGTTGGCGTGGCCGAAGCCGCCCAGTCGTATCGGTACTACGGGGCCCCGCTGAGCCCGGGGGATGAGAGACAAGGCGGCGAGTTGCCCAGCGGCATCGGTGATGTGGACATGGTGGTCGGCCCAGGTGAATTCGGCCATCTGCTTGGGCAGTCCCCAGATTTGCCGGCCACCCCAGAGGGAGGCCCTGCTGTCGACCCAAATGTAGTGGACCCACATGCCGATGTGGTGGCCTCGGCGCATAAGGGAGGCCAGTGCGAATTCGTTGTAGCGAAGCGTGCCTTGCTGGTAGCGCATAAGTACGGCTGCGAGGGTCCGTGGACTGAACAGCGTCCGGAGCGGGGCCGGAAGGGGGCGAGCGGTGGTCAGGAGCCCACACCACATCTGCCCACGGGAGCGCCAGGGCGCGTTTGGGTAAGGTGTGAGCGGCAGGTGACCCGGGTCGGACATTGTGATCTCCTGTACCTGCGTGGTGGGCGGCCGGGCATGGGGCGCGCGGCTAGCTTTACTTCGGGCGGCCGGGTGTCGTGCTGGCTCTGGTCTGTGAGGCCCTCCGGGTGTCGCCGAAGTCGTGCCGGGCGTTGCCCCCGATGAGGGAAAGTTTGGTGACGAGGGACGGCATCAGGTCGAATGCTTTGATCGCTGCCGAGACGTAGGGCGGCACGTCGACAATGCGCCGTCGACGTTGGATGCCGTGCAGGATCGCCAGGGCTGCCTGGTGGGGAGTGGAGGCGGGCAGCAGGTCGGCGATCCGGGGCATTCGGTCTGGTGGTACGTGGTGACGGTGGAAGTCGGTCCCACTAATAACCCCGGGGCGGACCAGCATCACGTGTACTGGGGAATCAGCGAGCTCGATGGCGAGCATGCGAGTGTAGGCCTCAATGGCGGCCTTGCCTGCAGCGTAGGCGGCTGAGGGACCTCTGACGTAGGCGTGGCCGACTGACGAGCCGATGTTGATGATGTGCCCGCGGCCAGCTGCGCGCAGGAGGGGCAGCGTAGTGGTGACGGTGTAAACCATGGCGTCGAAGGCGGTGCGCATGGTCTTCTCGGCCTCGGTCACGCTCATCTGCTCGGTATCCGCCCAGCGGGTGAACATGGCGTTATTGACCAAGACGTGGGGGCCACCGTTGGCTTGGTAGATACCAGTTAACCAGTCCTGCATGTCCGAGAGGGAAGTGACATCGTAATGCGTCAGCCGGACCCGGTCGGCCCAGGACCTTGTGCGCAGCATGTCTTGTGCGGTGGCGAGGTGTTGGTCGGAGAGGTCGCAGGCGTGGACGATGGCGCCATGTTCGGCGAGTGTCTTGGTGAGTGCCCAGCCCAAGCCCTGGGCTCCGCCGGTTATCGCGCAGACCTGACCAGTTGGCCAGGCTCTTTCGTGATGGCGTCTGTTCTTCACCGACGTCTGCCCTTCCGCATGGCCGGTGCGGGCTCCGGTCTGCCAGGCAGCAGGAGAGCAGCCAGGTCGTCGAGGGCGGCCGCCACCCGCCAGGCGCTGCTGTGCAGGTGACGGGTGTGCGGGTGGGAGAGCAGTACGCCGTTGCCGGTGCAGGTGAACATAGCCAGGTCGTTGTCGCTGTCGCCGATGGCGAGGATGTTGGTCGGGTCGAGCTGGTGCAGTCGGCAGAAGTGGTGGAGTTGCCGATGTTTGAGCTCGGTGGCCCGGATGGTGACGCCAACTCCGGTGAGGGCGTCCGAGTCATCGAAGTCCAGGCAGGTGTTTGCGTAATGGTCGCGGACGCCAAGGCAGCTGGCGACGACACCCACGAACAGGTCGAACGAGCTGGAGATCAGGCTCACCTGGTAGCCGGTGTCCCGCATTCTGGCGATGAGGGCCTGGACGCTAGGCCGTAGCCTGGTTTCGATGAACATCGCTTGCAATTGAGGGCGGGTCACCGGGCCCCGGGAGAGCAG
Organism: Streptomyces luteireticuli; assembly: GCF_041519305.1. Lineage (NCBI taxonomy): Bacteria > Bacillati > Actinomycetota > Actinomycetes > Kitasatosporales > Streptomycetaceae > Streptomyces > Streptomyces luteireticuli. Next base: position 360,129 of record NZ_CP167928.1, on the reverse strand, counting down.
CAGGGTGAATAGCGCGGCCGCTGCCGTGGTGTGGCCGACGGTGCCTGCCCAGCAGGCACGGGTGAGCGTCGCGAATTCCTTCAGGGAACCACCCATTGCCCGGACGGTCTCGGTCACCGAGCTGCCCGTCATGAGGGTGCCACCGAGGTCCAGGGCCGCCCCGCCGAAGCAGCCTGCGCCGGTCCGGGCCAGGCGCGGCTGCCAGTCTCGGGCAAGCGTGCGGCACGGCCAGGCTCCCGATGTCGCGCTCATGCCCTTACTTCCCTTGTGGTAGACGGTCGCATGGGGCCCACAGGCCACCGGCCGCAGGGGCATCCTCTGGCCAGTGCCCCTGCGGGCAGTACTCGTTCGCGGGCGGCCACAGCTGTCTCATCCCAGTCAGTTCCGGCGCTGGTGGATGCGTGTCGTGAAGGCGCTGGGGCGCATCGTCGCCCGCGGGACGGGTTGGACCGGCTTGCCGGGCATGGGCTCAAGGCGGCAGCGGGCGGTGATGAGAGCCAGCACCAAGGTGTCTTCAACGAGCGCGAACTCGTCCCCGATGCACTTGCGGGCGCCGCCCCCGAACGGGACATATGTGCCGCGCGCGGGCTGGGTCTCCCCGCCATGAAGCCAGCGCTCGGGTGCGCACTCGCTGTCTTCTCCGGGAAGCGCTGGGTGGTGATGACTCAGATAGGCGCTGTAGAAAACGCTACTTCCGGCGGGGACACTGCAGCCCGCGAGTTCCGTGTCGCAGGTGGCGATGCGGGAGAACAGCCACGCGGGCGGGTGGATACGGAGCGCCTCAAGGATGACAGCGCGGGTCAGTGCGAGGCGCGGCAGGGCGTCCCAGCCCAGGGGCCCGCTCTCGAGTGCAGTCTCCACCTCGGTTTCCAGGCGGCGGGTCAGTTCTGGCCGGGTGGACAGGAGGTGCAGGGCCCAGGAGAGGGTTGCGGCTGCAGGCGATGTCCCGGCGAGGAAAAACTGGAGGACCTGGTCGTGGATCTCGGCGTCCGACAGCGTGCCCCCCTCCTCATCGCGCGCCGACAGCAGCATGGACAGCATGTCGCCGTGGTCGGTTCCACCGGCCCGGTAGGACTTGATGATCTCGGCAGTGGCCGCATGGATCTCGTGCACCGCGTGCTGGTAGCGCCGGTTGGCTGGTAGGGGCAGGCGCGTAACCAGCCCGGTCGGGTCGAGGTAGCGCCAGTAGAGCCCGGCGAAGTAGACCACCATGAGGTCGCAGAGCTCTTCGGCGCGGATGCGGACAAGGTCGCTGGAGAAGAACGCGCGGGCCGCGATCCGGTTCGTGATGTGGAGCATCCGGGCGTTGACATCGATGACGTCGCCGTCCCGCCAGGTGCCGATCTCGGCGGTGGCCTGCTCCACCATGATGCTGGCATACCGCGCGAGCTGCTCCTTGTGAAACGCCGGCTGCACCAAACGCCGCTGCCGCCGGTGCAGCGTACGCTGACAGGTGAGGAGGCCGTCACCGCCCAGCTCCCTGCCTCTGTCATAGACAGGACCGCCCTTGTCAAAGGTACGGTCATCAGTGAGCAGGTGGTGGACAGCATCCGGACTGCACACGACATACGCCTGTCTACGACCGAGACGGATACATACCACGTCACCAAATGCAGGAAGTCCGGTAATGAACTCCAAAGGCCGGAATGCCAGTTGCAGCGCATGGCCGACAAAAGGCCGTGCGCCAGGCGCAGTCGGCGGTGTCACGAGTGTGGTGGTCATGGGGTACCCCCAGTGTCTTGTTCCGTACTGATCCCCGGCTTAGGGACATCGGCAAGGAATCTGCCCGGTGCTTTCCCCGCGCGTTCGATGACCGCGCAGCAGCCAGGGGAATCGGCGGGCAGCGCCCGACGACGGGCGTGCGGTAGTGGTGTGTTCATGTGGTCCTCGTGAGGGCAGCGTGGGATAAGTCCCGCAGAGCAGTGGTCACAGCGGGTGGGAACGGGGCATAGTCCAGGGCCTGCTGAGCCTGGGCATGACGCGTCTGAATCATGTGCTCGACCCGGTCGCGGGCGCCGGTGGAGGTGAGGAGTTCGCGTACACGGTCGGCACTGTCCTCGTCCAGGTCCGGATCTCCGACCAGGGCGCGCATAATGCGCTGCTCATACGGTTCGGCGTACTGCAGAGCAAGAGCGATCAGAACAGTGTGTTTGCCTTCGCGCAAGTCGTCCAGGTTGGGTTTGCCGGTCCGGTCCGGGTTGCCGTAAACCCCGAGGAGGTCGTCGCGAAGCTGGAACGCCTCCCCGAGCGGGAGAGCATAAGCAGTCAGGGCCTGCCGGATACCGGCTCTGGCTCCGGCGAGGGCGGCGCCGAGGTGCAGGGGACGTTCGATGGTGTATTTGGCGGTCTTGTAGCGGGCTTTCCGCAGCGCGGCGTCCACGTCGGGGGTGGGATGTCCAGTGGCGAGGAGGTCGAGGTACTGGCCGTACATCGCCTCGGACCGCATCGCATCCATGACTGGGAGCGCAGCGCACAGCTGGACCGGGGTGAGGCCGGCGGTGTGCAGCAGCTCATCCGACCAGGTGAAAGCCAGATCGCCGAGGAGGACAGCGGCGCTGGCGCCAAGTTGTGCGGCGTGAGAGTGGTCGGAGTGACGATCGGTAAAGGCGCGGTGGACCGTCGGGCGCCCCCGGCGGGTAGCGGAGTGGTCCATGACGTCATCGTGGATGAGCGCGAACGTGTGGAACATCTCCAGCGATGCGGCTGCCTTCAAGACCGGGGGCCAGGCTCCCCCGGCCACCGGCAGCGTGCCAGCCGATGACGCACAACAGCGGCCTGATCCGCTTGCCGCCGACAAGGAAGGAACGCAGTACATCAGTAGCTTCCTCGGGCAGACGATGACTGACGGCGACTTGTGCTTTGTCCATGAGGAAGTCGTCCACGACCGTGTCGATGGTGCGGCGGATGCCATCCAGTCCCAGTGATGCCGTGGCGCGGGTGGAGACGGTCACGGTCCCTCCTGGCAGTCGGTGCTCTCGATGCCGGGCCTGCCCGTATCGGGCGGCCGAAGGTTCGGGCCCCGCAGTGGCCCCTTGCTAAACCGAAGAAAACAGTGCATGGCACGATCGCGGATCTCTAAGGCGGTTCTGAATGCCTGCTGTGCGGGGCGACCACAGGCGGGTTGAATCGTTACGAACGCAGCAGAGCGTTCTTCTGCCTCTGCAGCCTTTAAACAGACAGCTGACGGGACAGCAGACAGCATGGATCTCATCGGTGCGGTGGCGTGCATCATCGCTTCCTAGCAGATTCCGGCGGATGTGGGTTTACGCTGTGGACAATCGGCCTGCGCACGAGCCGAAGAGCTGGCCACCGGAAGCTGTACCCACCCCGAAGGTGTCATTTAGCACCTTGGCGAAGCCAGCGGTGAAATTTAAATCTGCTGTTCCGTCCACGGCGAGCTTGACTGGCAGAATGGACACCACCTTCGGGTTGATTTGTGGGGGCGTCGGGTAATCGAGAGCAGCCATCCGGAGGCCCATCGAGTTGGCCGGAGACTTGACGAGATAGGTGAATCCGCTAATGGGAGCCTTGGCTTGGCCATCGGACACTTCGACGACACCCCCCTTGCCGTCGCTGAGTGTAAAGCCGCCCCTGAGGTCCACCGTCATGGTGATCGCGGCACCCAGTTTCGCCGGGTCCACAGCTAGAGCGATCGGATCTCCCGCGACATCAACGGTCCCCGTGCCGCCTGTCAGGGTGAATGACGACGGAGTGCTCCCGGGTGCGGCTGCCTGGAAGGTGATGCCAGCCTTTGTCCACGAAACGGTGCAGTCCCCGGACATGCTCGCCACATCGAACGAGACGGTGTCAGATCCGTAAGCCAGCTGACCAGCGACCAATGCGCCTGTCAGCACGGCGATTCCTACAGTTGCCCCTATTCGGCGCATACGAAGCTCCCTAAGCCAAGGGACAGCAGCCGTCCAGGAACACTCTTGGAGAGCGACGCCCTTCCTGCACTTCCTGGGCGTCCGAACGCGTGAGCCCATCGGTTCTCAGCTCGACTCTGTCGGTGATCTCATAGTTTCCCGGTGCGGCAGATAGTCAACGGGCACGCTTATTGATCCGAAACGGTTGGGGTTCTGATTCGTTGATCGCGGTGTGAGTGAACTGGTGGGGGATGCACAGCACTTGTCGCCGTCCGCGCAGGAGGCCTTGCGGTTGCGGGCGGTGGCCGCGCTGGTCGAAGGCCGGACCCGTGAGGATGTCGCGGCAGTGTTCAAGGTCTCGCTGAAGGCGGTGGACGGCTGGTGGGCGAGGTGGCTCTCGGGCGGGCGTGAGGCGCCCACCGCGCGCCGGAAGGGGAAAGCGGGTGGGCGAGCACCAGGTACTGTCCGGCCCCGAGCAGGCGGCGGTCCGTCAGGCCGTTCTCGATCACCGGCCCTGTGACCTGGGGCTTCAGGGTCAGCTGTGGACGCGTGGCCAGGTGGGTGCGCTGATCGCGAAGCTGTACCGGTTCCGGCTGACCGAGCAGGGAGTGGGCAAGTACCTGCGCCGCTGGGGGCTGACGTTCCAGCGCCCGGACAAGCGTGCCGTCGAGCAGGATGCCGAGGTGGTACATGTGTGACGGGAGGAGATCTGGTCGGCCATCCGCGCGAGGGCGAAGGCCGAGGGCGCCGAGGTCCTGTTCGCCGACCAGGTCGGCATCCGGTCCGACCACCTCACCGGCCGCACCTGAGGCGAGAAAGGCCGCACCCCGGTCGTGCGCCGCAGCGGTCGGCGGTTCTCGGTCAACGCCATGTCCGCGATCAGCACGAGGGGCCGGATGCACTTCATGGTCTTCACCGGGACCGGGGGCTCCCCCTGTGGGGTGGACGCCTCGATCGGCCCGTGATCAGGGCCGGGGAGGAGTCATCTCGTATGGTGATGAAGGTGTACTCGCCGGAGTTCAAGGCGGATGCTGTCGCGCTGTACCTGTCGGACCCGGACCACTCGCTGATGCGGGTGGCGAAGGACCTGGGAGTGAGCCGGGGCACGCTGCGGGACTGGGCAAGGGCTGAGCGGTCTCGCCGCGGCGAGCACAGCACGACCAGGAAGACGATGAAGGAGCCGGCGGCCGTGGACGAGACGACACGGGAGGAACTGGAGGCCGGGATAGCGGCCCTGCGCGCGGAGCTGAAGGCCGTGCGGAAGGAGAACACGACGCTGGCCACCGGGCGGGACATCCTGCGCAAGGCGACGAAGTTTTTCGCCGCAGAGATGAATTGGTGAACCGCTGCCGTTTCATCGAGGACCACCACCGCGCCTGGGGCGTGAAGCGGTTGTGCCAGGTACTGGAAGTCGCCCGTTCCAGCTTCTACAAATGGCGGCGCGGGCGCGCGGGATGTGCCGAGAGGGAGCGTGCGGACCAGGCCCTGGCCGGCAGGATCCGGGGCATCCATGCGGACTCGGACGGCACCTACGGTGCCCCGCGCATCACCGCCGAGCTGCGGCAAGCGCATGGCATGCGGATCAACGAGAAGAAGGTCGCCCGCGTCATGCGCAAGTTCGGCATCACCGGCCTGCACCTGCGCAAGACGGTCCGCACCACCGTGCCCGAACCGTCCCCGGCACCAGTGCCGGACCTGCTGCAGCGCGACTTCACCGCCAACACCCCGAACACGAAGTATGTGGGCGATATAACGTATCTGCCGGTCGGGGACGGGAAGTTCCTGTATTTGGCGACGGTGCTGGATCTGTGCTCGAAGCGCCTGGCGGGCTGGTCGATCGCCGACCACATACGAACCGAGCTGGTCACCGACGCACTGCGGGCAGCCGCCCGCACCCGCGGCGGGAACAAGCCCTGGCAGGGGCGTCCATCCGCGAGCACGAGGTATACGCCCGCCGCTACCAGATGGAGCTGACGGCCAGCCAACACGTACGGGAATGCACACAGGCGACCCTGACGGCCCTGCTCGAATACCGTGACGAAGTCGCCTCCGGCACCCGCTGGAACCACCTCCGATGCACCGCCCGCCGCGAGCAATTCCGCGCATCCCAGCAACGCCTGCTCCAGGCCATGCGCACCGACCTCACCACCGGCCGGGACGGGGCACCACCTCCGCTGTAACCCAGCCGTCGGTGGTGCCCGCTCCCGGATTCCACGGGCAGCATCAGCCCGATGGCCCATCCGCCGCGTTCGCATGGCTCCCCCGCGGGCACGCCCGGACGGCTCTCCGTTGTGCCCTCCCGGATTCCCGCACGAGCACCAGCTCGCCGCGGCGGTTCAGGGGGTGTCGCCGACCCAGCCCCAGCGGTACCGGTCGCCGGGGCGCGGGTCGTATATCGCCCGCCCGCCGGCGCCGAAGCGCCCGAGCTCCGTCTGGAGGGCGGCGCCGGTGTCGATCTCGTCCGGCGTCCAGCCGGTGACGTCGAGCAACAGGCCGTCCAGCGGTCCACCGACTAGCTCGGCGTAGTCCCGTCCCGGCTGCGGGCCCGGCCGGGGATCGTCATGGTCCGCGCCGTAGACCCGGCCGCGCACCAACTCCTCATCCCTGTCCATGTCCATGCATCCCAGCCTCGCAGCCACCACCGACAGCCAGGAGCCGTCGGTGGTACTCGGCGGGCCCGACACCGACGCGGGCATCCGGGCGATCGACCGGTGCGTACGGCAGGGAGTCCGGGCTGGAGAATGTGCCCCGATGGATCGTCTGAATCGGGGTGTTACCGTGTGATTTTGGTGCGGCGGCCGTAGCCTCGTGGTCAGACGCTCTGGTGGTGGGTTGTGTCATCTTCTACGGCTGGAGCGTGCAGGGCCCCTGGTCCGGTCCTTCCGGTTCACCCGGGCCGGGGCCCGCTCGACCGGCATTCGCAGCCGGGCATGTGCCCTGTTGACGGCTTCTGAGGGGCCCCGAAGTTTCCGATGGTCAAGCTCCGGACAGTCTTCGCCGGTGACCCGCACTGCAACTCCGGGAATGTCACCACCAGTAACGTATTCCAAAATCGAAGGAGTTCGCCAGCTCACCTTCACGCCCCCTCAAGGCCAGCCTGTAACGGGTGCGGTCGGGAAATGGATAGCCGACCGCTGACGCGGTTGAACCCAGCAAAGCCGCGGGGCCATTCGCACCAGGCCCGCCTGTCGGCCCCACTTGGCGGCTTCGCCTGGTCTCACTTGGCGAAGAACCCCGCCAGCGACTGCACCGTCCCCGCCCGGCGGGTCGACTGGGAGAACCGCGCCCCATCCACCTCGTGGATCTCGATCGCCTGGCGCAACCAGAACGACTGGCGCAACTCCGGCGCCCGGGCCACCTCGAACACTTCCATGAGCCTGGCCACACCGTGCCATATGCGGGCAAGAAACTCGACTGGGCCAGCCTGCGGGCCTATCTCGCCGCCACCGCCTGGCCATGACCGAACTGCGGCCGGACGTTCTCGGCTCCTGCCGCTCGACCCGCGACTCCGCGGCTGTTACTGACGTCGGCTCGTCAGGGTGATCTTTGGCGAAGTTGCTGATGTGTCGGGGGCGTTGTCTGTATCTCGTGGTGTGTGAGATACGCGGATGGGGGCGGGCTGACGGCTGTGGGACGTCGGCGCCGCGAGGCCGTACGTATGCAGGCGGCTGAGTTGTTCGAGCAGAAGATCAAGCCGCCGGAGGTCGCACGGCGCCTGCGGGTGAGCGTGAAGTCGGCCTACCAGTGGCAGCGGCTGTGGCACCAGGGCGGCTTCGACGCCCTGGCTTCACGAGGCCCCAGTGGCGGCCGGTACCGACTGTCGCCACGCTGCCTGGAGAAACTCGCGGCGTATCTCGATGAGGGCCCGGCCGCGCACGGCTGGGTGGAGGACCAGGTGTGGACCGCGGCGAGGGTGGCCACGCTGATCGGCAGGAAGTTCCACATCTCCTACAGCGTCTCGGGCGCCACGCGGCTGATGCGCCGGCTCGGTTTCTCCCCGCAGGTGCCCGCGCGGCGGGTGGCCGAGCGCGACGAGGAGGCCGTGAAGGTGTGGAAGGAGGCGACCTGGGCGGAGGTAAAAGAGCCCGGGCGGCCTGCGGGGGCTACCTCTGCTTCGAGGACGAGGCAGGCTTCACCCGCCGTCCGCCCAGGGGACGCACCTGAGGTCGGCGCGGCGTGACGCCGGTCGTGTCGGTCAGCGGACGCAGGTCGGGTCGGCTGTCGGTGGCCGGGCTGATCGCCATGCGACCCGGCTCGCGCACCCGGCTGTGCCACCGGCTGATCTTGCACCCGGCGGGCAAGGGCGGACGTCGCAGCATGGGCGAACGCGACTTCATTGCGCTGATCGACGGCGCCCACCAGCTCGTCAAGGCGCCGATCGTGCTGGTGTGGGACCGGCTCAACACCCACGTCTCCCACGCCATGCGCAAGTTGATCGACCAGCGCGAGTGGCTGACGGTGTTCCTGCTGCCCGCGTACTCGCCCGACCTGAATCCGGTCGAGTGGGTGTGGGCGCACGTCAAACGCAGCCTGGCCAACCTCGCCGTCGTCGCTCTGGACCGCCTGGAGACGCTCGTCCGCAACCGGCTCAAACGTCTCCAATACCGGCCCGGCACCCTCAACGGCTTCATCGCTGGAACCGGCCTCGCCCTCGACATCCCAACGTCACCCTGACAAGCCGAAGTCAGTATCGGTAGTTCGTTAAACCCGGCGGTAGAGATCAATGCCGTGGCCGGTGGTGACCGCGTTGATCAGGGCCTGGAGTTCGGCGGGTGGGTCTTTGTCGGTCCAGGCTCGCCACCAGCGATTGAGGGTGACGGCGGGGGTGAGCCAGGAACGGATGGCGCGCAAGGCCCTGGGCCAGCAGGGAGGTTGGGGCTGGTGGGGTATGGCTGGTCCCCCTCTCTGGCCGGTCGTCGGGGCACGGGTCCGACGCGGAGGCGTCCATGGGTCCGGGTGGGGCGAACCACTGGTCCCAGCAGAAGGAGAAAGCGCAGTTGACCAGTGTCTGGTGATGGCGGATGGCGCGGTCGGAGCGGACTTGGAAGTCCGCCCAGCCGAGCTCGTCCTTGATCTGCTTGTAGCTCTGCTCGATCCACGGCCGCAGGCCGTAGAGGCGGACGATCTCGGCGAGATCGGCAGGCGGGTGCGTACTGGCAGCGGCGTGGGGCGCGTCGGGATGGGGCAGGTTGGTGGACAGGTACCAGGTGGCCTTCGGCGGCAGGGTGGCCGGATCGGTGGTCGCGGCGACGAGCCGGCAGGGTGAGTCGGGCCCGTAGCCGCCGAGGCGGGTGTCGGCGGCCCACCAGGTCTCGGTGTGCCCGTCGCGGAAACAGCGCTCAACGCGCGTCCAGTCGCCGGGACGATCGGCATCCCGCCAGGTCAGAGCATGGGCGGCGTCGATGGGGGTGTGCGGCTGGTGGGCCGGAGCCCAGGTGCCGTTGCGGGGTTTGAGGGCCACCACGTAGGCCAGCCCGGCCTCGCGCAGTGCGAAGTACCAGTCGTCGCTGACGGAGTAGGCGCAGTCGGCCACCACCGCCCGGCAGCCGAAGCCCGCCGCCTTGCCCCGGGCCGCGAGGGCGGCGGCCAGCTGCGGTTTGGTGCGGAAGTCCGGATCGGACCGGCCGCGCGGGAAGTGGTGGGCGGGCGTGTAGGGCTGTGCGTGCAGCGGGTAGTACACGCGTCCGTCGGTCCATACCGTGGTCACGGTGACGATGCCGTTGTCGGTCTTGCCCAGCCGGCCCAGCCACTGCCGCCCCACGTGCGCGGTCGCGGTGCCGGCCTTGCGGTCCCCGGAATCGTCGATCACGATGACCCCGCCGTCGTGCGGGGCGGTCGCCGCCTGGCCGCGCAGCAGCTCAAGGCGCCGGTCGTTGACCTGCCCGGCCTCCCAGGCGGACTCGGAGAGGAAGAACTGCAGCCGCTGCACCGCCGCCGTTCCCGCAGCAGTGACCGGTTCCGCTCCGGCCAGGCAGGTGAGCGTCTTGTTCCGGTCCCGCGGCGCCAGCAGCCCGGCCAGGTACTCGCGAAACCCGCGCCGTTGCGCGAGACTGACGAAGAGGTCATCGAACCGGGCCGCGTACTCCTCCAGCGGTCCCGGCGCAGGCGGACACGGACGACGAGCGGTCATCTCCAGCCCCCAGCACGGTGGTTGGCTCCCTACCACCGCCCTACGGCCAGCCCGCCCGGCCGTCAACCCCAACTACCGACGGGTTTAACGAACTACCGGTATCGAGCAGGACGGCGATCTTCGGGCCGACGCGGCCGACTCCACCTCCCTGACCGTGCTGCTGGGCTGGCTGATGGCCTGGGAGGACGCCGGGCGGCCCGCCCCGACACCTACATCCCAGCCCTGGTCCTAACCTGGAAGGCAGTGTCACCGGCGGCGGCTGGGCGGGGTGGCCTTGAGTAGGGTCGGGGACTGGCGCGGTGGCTGATGCTCCGTTTCCAGTGCCCGCTGCTTCAAACCGGGCCTGTGGTTCTCCCGCACCCGGCTTACCGACATCGTTCGCCGACTGGCATGCGCTGTCTCCCTGCGACCCGAGCCGGGTGGTCCACCCGTAAGTAAAGCGGGTACCCCAGTTCCTGCCTCGCAGTCCGTGTTTTCGGCTGGCGAAGATCGCCAGCCGCTCGCGGACGTAACCGTCGGCTGCGTTGAACGTCCACCTGGAGGCCGCGAGCGTCGCTGGCGCCCGGATTTCGTGGCGCGCACGGCCAACGGTGTACGTGAGGTGCTGGTGCTAAAGCCTCCTGGTGAGGAGAGCCTGCCTGCGGCGAGACTTCAGGTCCTGCAGGCGGTGGCGCAGGCCGCCGGGTGGCGGGTGCAGCAGGTGCGTGAGCCGTCGGGCCCGCGCGGGCGCAATCTCGCGTGGCTGGCCGGCTACCCGTTTCCCACAGGCGACGAGGACGGCCAAGGCCGGACACTGCTGGAGGCATTCAGGAAGCCGACGGGCCTGCGGCCGGGCGTGGCGGCGAGCGGTCTGCCCGCGCTGACGGGGCTGGACTGCGCCTACCACATGCTCTGGCAACGGCGGTTGCTGTTCGACACCTGCCAGCCGCTGCCGCCCGATACCGTGGCACATCAGTTCGAAGCAGCCCCGAGCCGCTTAACGAATCCCTCCACACCCAGAGGGGATGGACAATGGCGCTGTCTTTGCTGGCTCTCTTTCTGTGGGCGTGGCCTGCTCCTGGGGTGGTGAGGTGGAGGGTGTGCCGGTGGTCTGGGGTGTGCCTGGCGTGTACTTGCACGGCTTGAGTAAGGGGAATTGTCATGTTGTGTCCTGAACGTGAAGGAAGCCTCGATGTAGAACGAGTCGTCTGAAAGCGGTGCTGTGCGGAAGATGAAGGTTTCGTGGCCCTTCGGAGCCGCCCTGCGGGGGGAGGCTCCAAACCGCCTCATGCTGCGTTGGATTGAAGACCGTCGTGGTGAGCGATGAGGAGAAGGCGCCCTTGACGGCGTCAGGTGGGGACCGGGAAGGCGAGCGCAAGCGAACCACTGCCGAAGCGTCGTAAACCCTAGAAGACATCAGAACCGGGGCATCATGACGGTCCCGGGATAAGCCTGGCGGAAGCCCGCCGACTGGCCAGGTGGTGTCCGGCGTAGAGGTGGCGCGAGCCCGGTCTGCGGCTTCCGTACGGAACAGGAGAAGGCGCGCCCCGGAACCGCCCCGGCTGTTGGTGGCCGGGCGAGAGGGAGTGCCCGTGGACCCTTGGGTCCGCGGGCGTCAGAGTACCGTCGGAGCGCGCTGGCGGACCGGCCCGTAGTAGTGACGAAGCCCCTGTAATGGGGGTGGAGCGAAGGGGCCGGGCTGTTCGTGACCCGTTCGTTCGATCAACCGGACGTGCTCCGGGAGGAGTCGCGTGAGCGTGTTGTTGAAGTCCTCGGGCGTCAAGTCGTTCGACATCTCGAAGTGGGCTGTCAAGGAGGCGTGGGAGAAGGTCAAGGCCAACCGGGGTGCACCGGGGGTGGACGAGGAGACGATCGCGCAGTTCGAGGCCGGTCTGAAGGGCAATCTGTTCAAGATCTGGAATCGGATGTCGTCGGGGTCGTACTTCCCGCCGCCTGTGCGCGCGGTGGAAATCCCGAAAGGGCCAGGGAGGGGCATCCGGATCCTGGGTGTTCCCACCGTGGCTGACCGGGTGGCACAGACGGTGGTGGCGGCGATGATCGAGGAACGGGCGGAACCAGTGTTCCATCCGGACTCCTTCGGCTATCGACGCGACCGGTCGGCGTTGGACGCGGTGGCTGTCTGCCGGCGGCGGTGCTGGGAGAGCGACTGGGTGGTCGAGTTCGACATCCGCTCGTTCTTCGACAGCGTGCCGTGGCCGCTGGTGGTCAAGGCAGTGCAGGCGGTGTGTGACGTGCCATGGGTAGTGCTCTATGTCAAGCGGTGGCTGGCCGCCCCGCTGGAGCTGCCCGACGGGACATTGCAGAGCCGGGACAAGGGGACCCCACAGGGCTCCGCGGTATCCCCCGTCCTGGCGAATCTGTTCCTGCACTTCGCGTTCGACATGTGGATGGCCCGGGAACACCCGGGGGTACGGTTCGAGCGTTACGCCGACGACGCGGTGATCCACTGCCAAAGTCTCGCGCAGGCCAGGCATGTCCTGGCCGCGCTGGACGGGCGGATGACCGAGGTCGGCCTGGAACTGCACCCGGACAAGACACGGATCGTGTACTGCCAGGACAGCAACCGGCGTGGGAAGTTCGAGCACACCGCATTCACGTTCCTGGGGTACACGTTCCGCCCGCGCAAGGCCGACGGGCCACGCGGCAGGTTCACCAGCTTCAGCCCGGCCGTCAGCAAAGAGGCCCTGAAGAAGATGGGGACGACCGTACGGTCCTGGAAACTGCACACCCGCGTCGACCTGTCCGGCCGGGACCTCGCACAGTGGATCAACCCTGTTGTGCGGGGATGGATGCACTACTACGGAGCGTTCTACCGCACCGCACTGCATCCCCTCCTGGCACGCATCAACAACTATCTGATGCGCTGGACCCGCAACAAGTACAAACGACTCAGAGGCTGGAAAGCCGCGGTCCAGGGGTGGGAACGGGCCGTGACACTGCGGCCGGACTTCTTTGCGCACTGGACCTGGGCCAGCCATCCGACACCCCGGTGATCAGAGCAGCACGAGCCGGATGACGGGAGACTGTCACGTCCGGAATCTGTGGGAGCCCGGGGGTGTGATTCCCCCGGGCCACCCGGCCCCAGGATCGAGCGACGGCAAGAAGGCGCTCCCGGAGCTCCCGCACGGCAGGCGCCGCCTCATGGGTCCGAGCCTCGCGGGCGGGATCGAGGAAGTGCTGACGGGCGCGTGGTCACGGCAACGATGCCGTTGTCAGTCTTGCCCAGCCGGCCCAGCCACTGCCGTCCGATGTGCGCGGTTGCGGTGCCGTCCGTGCGGTCCCCGGAGTCGTCGATCACGATGACCCCGCCGTCGTGCGGGGCAGTTGCTGCCTGGCCGCGCAGCAGCTCAAGGCGCCGGTCGTTGACCTGCCCGGCCTCCCAGGCGGACTCGGAGAGGAAGAACTGCAGCCGCTGCACCGCCGCCGTTCCCGCGGCGGTGGCCGGTTCCGCCCCAGCGAGGCAGGTGAGCGTCTTGTTCCGGTCTCACGGCGCCAGCAGCCCGGTCAGGTACTCGCGAAACCCGCGCCGTTGCGCGAGACTGACGAAGAGGTCATCGAACCGGGCCGCGTACTCCTCCAGCGGTCCCGGCGCAGGCGGACAGGGACAGCGAGCGGTCATCTCCAGCCCCCCGGCACGGCGGTTGGCCCCTACCACCTCCTTACGGCCAGCCCGCCCTGCCGTCAACCCCAGCTACTGCCGGGTTTAACGAACTCCCTGTACACGCTTCGCGCCATTAGGGTGACGACAGGGGCGGCGGGCCGTGCCAGTGGTCCGGCGAGGGCGGTCAGGGCGGCGACGGCCGTTGTGCGCCACGGGGGTCTGTGCACGGTGTCCTCGTAAGGGTGAGTCGGTGTGTTTTTCGTATAGATCGTGACCATATGTCGATGAATTGCCCGGCTCGGTGCACGGAGGAATGACCCATTCGGCGGGGAATGGTAAATATCCGAACATTTAGCCGCAGGATCGATTTTTCTTACCCGAAAGAGTGAAGGGGTGTGTATCTGTGGACGGCCTGGGGCAATCACAGGGCGACTCGCACAAATCGCCGAGTTTTCGATCAACTCCTTGAAAGAAAGGGGGAATTGTCATGCGTCGCTTTGCGATCGGCATCCTGGCGGTAGCCGCACTGCTCGGGGCCCTCGCCACCCCGGCCGGGGCGGAGGACTGGGGCAAGGGCGAAGGCGGTGGGGGCTACCGGTGCGAGAGCACCATGAACCAGAGCCACAACCTCGTCGGCGTCGGCGTCGGCCTCGCCTGCAACACCATCCTCTAGGACGGACGCACCGCATGGGCGCGACGCCGCTCGTGGACCCGGGATGGTGTGGGAGGGAAGCCGTCCGGAGTTCCACGAACGGTCCCGCCCGGTGGTTCGTGAACCACCGGGCGGCAGGCCGGGCCATGTGACGCGGTGAGTCGGGCACGTTGTGGTGGGCGGCGGCGCGGGCGTCGCCGAGGCGATCCGCCCGTCGTCCACCCGGACCGAAAGGGTCCGTTCACGCGGCCCGTGGGGGCCGAGCCGCTACGTTCCCGGCTTGTGGCCCCACACGTGCACCGAGTCCCCCAACTGCAATGCCTCCCACAACATCTTGGCGTCGGCCACACCCATGCTCACGCACCCCGTCGACCCCGCCCCTTCGCACAACTCCCCGGGCCGCCCGTACGCCGGGCCGCGCGTATGTTCCTCCGCAGGTGCGCCAGTTGTCCCGTGGCCCGGCGCGGCGGTGCCACGCTGCGCGTGTGCACGACTTCCGTTCCGACGACATCCTGCGATGCGAGGCACGCGTCAGCGGGCCGGACGACCCCGAGGTCTGCGCCAACGCAGCGGTGTTCGAGATCAACCGCCATCTGGACACGACGCTCGGCTTGTGCCCCGCCCATCTCGGGCCGCTGCTCCTCGGCGCCCGCAACGTGCTGTGGCCTCCACAGGTGCAACTGCTGGACGATCCCGGCGGACACCCCGAGGAGGCGGTCGTCGCCGGCAGCAGCGAGGCCCAGCGGCGGGAGGCCGGCTTCCACGCACGTCTGGGCCGCTTCGTCGACATGCCGGAGTACGGACCGACATCGCCCCGATGTCTGGTGGACGCGCTCCTGGCCGTGGACACGCCTTGTCCAGCTGCGGGGGCCGCTACAAGCTCCAAGGACGTTCCGGTGCTGCTGGGGGCCTTGCTGGCCGCGGTGGAAACGGGCCTGGTGCTGTCGGGCAGCGGCCCCGAGTCGGTCGGCGACGTACTGCGCGGCTGCAAAAGCGCCAGTGATCTCGTACCGGACACATCCGGGTGGGCGACCATGCTGCACTTCCGGCTCGCCCGCACAGCCGCCGAAGTCGAACGTGTCCTGGACTCCGACACCGCCTACGCAGCAGGGGCCAGCGCGCGCCTCGCGTCCAGGTGCTGCCACTCGAACACATCGTGCAAGGCGGCGCGGTACGGCCGCCGGGCGGTGGTCCCGCCGTGCCCGTGAAAGACATGTACCAGTCCGCCAAGAAGATCCTCACAGAAATCCGTTCCACCCTGGACCTCGAGGTCCGCCGGGAACTCGCCCGCGCCGGACACCGCGTCTGACCCTGCCAATGTGACATCCAGCGTCAGCTGTCCACGGTAGGGAACCGGGCGCAGCAACGGCCGCGGAGAAACCGGGCTGTCGGCGCGTGTTCGCCAAGCGTCGAGGATGAGGGCGTTGCGGGACCGTCTGCGTGGCATGGTGCATCAGCCGGTCGGTTGGGTCTGGGGGTGAGCCTTGTACCAGGCGTCCCAGACGGTGCTGCGGAGCTGGCCTCGTGGTGGCACGTCCATGCCCTGGTCCTTGGCCCACTGCCGCACCTCGGCCACCGATGGTGTCGTCGTGGAGCGTGCGGGCTCCGGTCGGCGGCGTGCGGGGACGGCGGGGTGGGCGGGTGGCTGGGGCAGGTTCTCGGGGGTGGTGGCGGTGAAGCCGCGGCGTTCGAGGATGCGGCGGCGCTTGTGGTGCATGCGCTCCAGCCAGGGCACGTCGGCGTCGAGGTAGTCGTGGGCCTCGACGTGGGACTTCTTCTTCTCAGTGTTGCGCATGATCCGGCCGACCTGCTGGATGACGCGGCCCTTGAAGGAGACCGGGCTGGTGAGGAACAGGGTGTCGAGCCTGGGGGCGTCGAAGCCCTCGCCGGCGAGCTTGTCGATGGCCAGCAGCACCAGTGGGGTGGTCGTGCCGTCGGTCAGGCAGGCGCGGACGCGGGCCCGTTCGGCCGGCGGCATGCCGCCGTGCAGGAGCAGCGGTTCGATGCCGTGTGAGGCGAGGGCGGTGGCGAGTTGGTGGAGGTGTTCGATGCGGTTGGTGAGGGCGAGGCTGTGTCGTCCGCGGCGGGCGGCGTCGGCGATGTCGGCGGCGATCTGGGTGTTGCGGTCGTGGTGGGTGGCGAGTTCGGTGTAGATGGCCTGGTAGGAGGCGCCGTCGTTGCCCGGTTCGTCGGTGGTGAAGGAGGTGGGGTGGACGACGAGGTGTCGGGCGAAGGTGGTGGTGTCGGCGATCTCGTGCCGGATGGGCCCGCACTGCATGGTGATCAGCGGGTCCATCTGGTCGGCCCGGTACGGCGTGGCTGAGAGGCCGATCCACCGCGGGACCCGGGCCTTGCGGATCGCGGCCTCGGCACCCTGCGCGCCCACGGCGTGACACTCGTCGACGACCACCAGGCCGTAGCCGTCCAACAGGCCGTCGGGGGCGTCGCGGTGGCTGAGCGTCTGCAGCATGATCAGGTCGACCACGTGGCCGCGGCGGTCCTTTCCCGCACCCAGGGAACCGACGCGGCCCTCGCCGAGGTCGAGAAACGCGGCCAGGCGGTCCTGCCACTGGGACAGCAACTCGGAGCGGTTGACCACAATCGCGGCGGGCGTTTGGTGGTGGGCGATCAGGGCGCAGGCCATCACGGTCTTGCCCGAGCCCGGAGGCGCCACGAGCACGCCGCTGGTGTGGTCCTTGACCGCGTCGACCGCCCGGCGCTGTACGTCGGTCAGTTCGCCGGTGAAGCGGGCGGTGACCGGGAGCTCGCCGGTGTCCGGGAGCTCGCCGGTGACCGGGAGCTCGCCGGTGACCGTGAGCGTGCCGCCGGCGGCGGTGACGAGCTGGGCGGCTTCGTCGCGCAGGCCGCGCGGCAGCTTGAGCCAGTCGGGGTCGGTGGCGTCGAAGGAGCAGACCAGGCGCGGGGTGTCCCAGGTGGAATACCGCTGGCTCTGACGGCGGTAGAACTCCGGGTTGTGGAACGCTGCTGTGTGCTTGAGCGCGGCGAGCAACGCGGCCGGCAGGCCCTTGGTGGAGATCGCGAGCATCGCCGACATCCGCGCCTCGACGACCGCGGGGGCCTTGCCCAGAGCCCGCCGCCGCGGTTTGGGCGGCAGGACCGGCACGGTCGCCGACGGGCCCGCCCTGACCGCGCCGAGCGTGTCGACGAGCGCCTCGACCCGGTCCGGGGAGAGCCGCTCCATCCGGGACAAGTGCACGAACTGGTCGGGATGCGGCTCCCAGGTCCGCGGGTCGCAGAAGACCGTGGTGCCCTGGAGACGGGAAGCCCCCTGCAACGGGAGCGCGATCAGGTTGCCGAACCGCGCGTTGCCCTTCGCGTTCGTCGGCAGCAGGTCCTGGGCCGGGAAGAGCCGGTCATAGCTGGACAGCGCCATCTGCCCGCGGACGTCGATCGCGCGGCGCAGCAGCGCCATCCCCAGCGCGCGGGCCATCACCGCGGCCACGGGTGCGGTGAAGAAGGTCCACACGTGCGCACCGGCCCCGGAACGGGAGACCTCCACCAGCACGGGGACACCGGCGTCGTGGCAGGCAGCGGCGTAGGCGGCGGCGTCGCCGCGCCAGTCGCTGCCGTCCTTGCCGTCGAAGTCGACCGCCAGCAGGCGGCACGTGTCGTCGACCAGCAGCGGATACAGCCCGAGGTGGATCTCCCGGGCGCCGGGTTCGGGACGGGAGAGGTGGTGGTAGACGGTCTGGTCGGTCAGGGGCCAGAACACCCGCTCGGCGTCGTTCTTGTTCTTGGCGAACGGGTTGTCCTCGGCGGGACTCCAGCCCGTCCGGCCCGACTTCGCACTCACCCACCGGGTGGCGTAGACGTCCTCACGACCGGCGAACAACGCCCTGAACAACGCGACCTTCGCCTCCGTATCGGAGGTTGCGTCCGCGTACGGCAGCCCGCCCGCACCTCCCGCGACGGCCGGCGCCAAGGGCTCGGGGACCGGAGGCAACGGCTGCGGGGTACCAGCGGGCATGCCCAGCCGGGAGCGCAAGCGCTGGTTCTCGGTATGAAGTGCAGCGAGTTCCGTGCGTAGTCCGGCGTTCTCCTCGAGCACCACATCGAGCCGGACGCGCAGTTCGGCCGGATCGTTGCAGTCGTACCAGTCCTCCACACCCCCATGATCCGCATTCCCGCCCTCGATGAGACCGTTTTCCGAGATCCCGCCCTCAGTCACAGGCCGGTCGAGCCGCTCGCCTACCCGTCCCGGCCCCGGTCCGCCGACTGCCCAATCCTGCGGAGCACCCAGGGCTGCGTGTGCCGCCAAGCCGACCGGCACCACCGTGCTGCCGCGCTTCGCCGCCCAAGGTCCCTACGCCTCCACGCCCCTGCATGGCAGGAACTGGCTGGACACCAGGAGACCCTACAGGGCGGGAGGACCGGCTTCCTGCCCGTCCTGGAGACGGTGGAGTTCGCTGAACAGCGAGCCTTCGCGGGCGAGGAGCTCGGCGTACGTGCCCGTTTCAACGACGGCTCCGTCGCGCAGGACCACAATCCGGTCGGCGGTGCGCGCGTTGGCCAGGCGGTGGGTGATGAACAGCGCGGTACGGCCTGCCGCGAGTTCCCTGAGCCGGGACAGGATCCGGTGCTCGGCGCGGGCGTCGAGGGCCGAGGTCGGCTCGTCCAGGACGATGACGGGGGCGCTGCGGTGGAAGGCGCGGGCGATGGCGATGCGCTGCCACTGGCCGCCGGACAGGTCGTGCCCGCCCCACCAGGAGCGGGCCAGGGAGGTGTCCAGCCCGTCAGGCAGAGCGTTGAGCACGGTGTCGGCCCCGGCCTGTTCGGCGGCGGTGTGCACCGCGCGGTCGCCCTCGGGGCGTGGCTGGCCGAGAGTGACGTTCTCGCGGGCGGCCAGCGGCCAGCGGGTGTAGTCCTGCGGCACCACGGCACAGGCCCGCCACACGCTCGCGGGGTCGAGGCCGGCCAAGGCCTGGCCGTCCCAGGTGACGGTCCCGGAGCTCGGCAGGTACAGACCGGTGAGGAGTTTCGCCAGGGTCGTCTTACCCGAGCCGTTCTCCCCAATCAGGGCGATGACCTCGCCGCGCCGGATGGTCAGGTCGACCCCGTGCACGGCAGGGGTGGCCTTGCCGGGGTAGGTGAAGGTCAGCCCCTTGGCCCGGATCTCGCCCGGGCCGGTGAGAGAGGCCGTGGTGGTGCCGCGGCGCATGGTCCAGGCGTCGGCGCCGTCGAGGAAGCGGGCCCAGTCGGCGACATAGAGGCTGGTCGCGAACAGGCGCGCGGAGGTGCGCACGCTTGCGGCCAGGGCGGTGTTGACGGTGCGGACCACGAGGTAGGTGGTGGCGGCGACCGCGACCGGCATGCGGCCAGTCAGGGTGAAATAGAGGATGCCCGCCCACACCGCGGCCTGGGCCACAGCCGCGAGCAGATCCCCCATTCCCTGGGTCAGGGCCGCGCGCCAGGAAGCGAGGCGCTGTTCGCGCTCCAAGCGGCCGGAGATGATGCGGTACTGCCCGGTCAGGAAACCGCCCATGGTGTTGGAGCGCAACTCGGCGGCGGTGCCCCGGTCGGTGGTGTACTGGGCCAGCACCCGGCGCAGCCGGGTGTCCGCGACACTGCGGTGGGCGGCCTCGTGGTCCAGGCGGGCGGCGCGCACCGCCCCCCACACGCGGGGGAAGACCGCCAGGAGCAGCAGCGGCAGCAGCGCGTTGAGGGTGGCGACGACGGCCACGGCGGCGAGGAGCTGCGCGATTGAGGAGATCAGTGCCTGGGCTCCGGAGATGAGGTCGGGCATCTTCTCCGCGCCCTTGGTCGCGGCGAACCGTCCGTCCTCGAAGACAGGGTTCTCGTAGGCGCCGAGTTCGGCAGTGACGCTGGCGGTGATGACGGCGAGGTCCGCCTCCCGGTTGACCTTCGGCGCCAGGACCTCGGCGGCCAGCCGGGCACCCGCATCGGCCAGGTAGCCGGCGCCCGCGGCGACGGTGACCAGGACCAGCGAGGGCAGCGCCTGGTGAAGGCGGTGTGCGGCGGTGCCGTCGGCGAGGATCGCGGCCAGGAGAGCGGAAGTGGCGTGCAGGCTGACGGCGGTCAGTGCTGCGAAGGCGAGGGTGCACAGGGCGAGGACGAGGACGGTACGCCGGTCGGCGCGACAGCCGAGCTGTGCGGCCCGGTGGAGCGCGGCCGGCAGACGGGCGGCGATGGCCCGGGTGCTGATGCGGGCGTCCTCGGCGTGGGCGTCCTCCTGCAGGCGCATCACCGGCGGCGGCCCGGCCTCGGGAGCCCCGGCAGGGGCAGGGGGCTCGGTAGGGGTGCCGTCATGGGGAGTTGAGCTCGTTGTCGTGGTCGGGGAGGTCGTCACCCGCCCCATTGGCGGGCAGAGGCGTGTACGTCCTCAAACGGATTCGGAACGTCTGTGGCACGTCGGGGCACTTCACACCCCCCGAACGTCAATTTCGCGGCACCATAATTCATCCATGTGAGTGAATTTTGGGGTGGGTGGAGAGGCTTGGGCCGCCCACCCCGGCGGCATTCAGGGGGTGGTGTAGACGGCGGTCCACGGGTGGTCGCGTCCGCCGGCTTCCTCATGGCCGATCGCGGTGTCGTCGATGGTCGCGACCCAGGCGTGGAAGGCGGCGGGCAGGGTGCGGGCGCCGAGGACGAGGCGGCAGCGCCGGCCGGTCAGGGCGCAGGCCAGCACGGTGGCCAGGGCCCGCTCCTTGCAGTCGATCTGCCCGCGCCACCACGGCGGCTGGCACGCGAGGACCGCCTCGTACAGCTGCCGGACGTGGCCGGGGTCGGCGGGCGGGAGCGGGAGCGTACAGCGGGTGAGCGCGATGCGGGCGCGCATCCGGCGCCCTTCTGGCAGCACCTTGAGGCAGAGGGCAACGCACATCGCCAGGTATGCCGGGAGCCGCCGGTTCCAGGGCGGCCGGGCGGGGGCGTGGATCATGTCCGTCACCGTCGCCACCACCACCGTGTGCGAGCGGACGGATTTTCGACCGTGAGCAGCCCCATGGTCCGCAGGCGTCCGACGTAGTCGGCGACATCACGCTCGGCGATCGGGGAGCCGTCCGCCGAGATCGCGAGCCGTGCGGACAAGCCATCCACCCCGCCGTGCTGGGTGATCGCGTCCCAGATGCGGGCGCCGGTGCCGGTGAACAGGTGCCACTGCCCGGTGTGCAGGTCCAGCACGGCCGTGCTGCCCTCCATGCGGGCCCAGTGCACGTGAGGCGGGATGCTCAGCATGCCGGCTCCAGCCCGGCACTGTTGTGCTGGCAGGCGGTGAGCCACTGGCAGGCCATCACCAGGCGTTGCAGGTCGTACAGCGCGGGGGCGTGGTGGCCGCCGATGCCGGCGAGGGCGTCCAGGGCAGGGGTCGGGTCCAGCAGCCCGCCGGTGACGAGGGGGCTGCTGGCGATCAGTTGGGCCAGCTCGCGCTGGTGGTGGACCATGCCCGCGGTGAGCTGGCGGGTGAAACTGCCCTTGGTCTGACGGGAGGTCAGCCAGGCGGGCATCGACGGCAGCGCCGCACTCAGCAGCGGTTTGAAGGAGCTCACGCCGTGCCGCTCGATGGGGGTGATCGCGAAGGCGGCGCGGACGACCTGGTTGTCGAGGTAGGGATGGACCTGCCGCACCCGCCACGGTGCGGTCAGTGCGACGGTGTCCCGGGCGTCGGCTCCCACCAGGCGCAGGGAGGTTTCCTGCTCCACCAGGTCCGCCCGGCTTTCTTCGCGCGCCTGTTGGGCGGCCGTGGACAGCAGCGCCGCGACCTGTTCCCGGCCGGAGGGGGTCAGCCAGGTTGCGCACGCGCCCAGATGGCACCATGACCACACGCCCGGCCGCCGCGCCTCGATCTCACCACGGGCCACACGGGAGGCGGCTTCCTGGAGCGCACCGGCGTGGCCGGTGCCGGCGGCCCGGGTGACAGCCCGCCACAGTTCGCGCGGGGCCCGGTTGCGGGCCCGCGCCCAGTTCGTGACCTGCTGCCGCGCCTGTTTGCGCTCCCCGCGCTGCGCTATACCGATCCAGGCGGCGCTGCACGAGTCGAGCACCACGTCCCCGCCATGTCCGGTCAGGTGCAGCGGCAGCCCGGCCACCGGCTGCAGGTACAGGGCGTGCTGGGCGGTGGTCAGGCTCACCGCGGCGGGCTGGTCGGTCACCGGCTGCTCCCGGCTCCAGCCGAACGGCAGCTCGCCGGGCCCGCCTCGGCCGACGTGCAGGTCCACGCCCATGTGCGCGGCTGCCCGGCGGGCGAAGGACAGGTCCTCGCTGCTGGTGAAGGGGTCGGCGTAGGTGACGGCGCGGACCTCTCCCACTTGGGAGGCGAGGATCGCCACGGCGGAGGAGTCCAGCCCACCGGACACGTCGGCGCCGACCGGTCCGTTGGCCGCTCGCATCCGCCCGTGCACGGCCTGCTCCAGTGCCTGGCCGAAGGCGGGGGCGCCCTGGGCCAGCGTGAGCGCAGGCTCGATCCCCCTGATGTCGACCAGCTCGGGACCGGCGCCGCCGCCCAGCAGCAGCCCCGACCCCGCGGGCACCGCCTGGATGTGGTCGTAGACCGTGCGGTGCGGCCAGTGCTCGGGCCCCGCCGCCAGCCGGGCGGCCACCATCGCCAGATCCGGTACGGCCGAGCAGTGGCCGGCCAGGCGGCGGGCGCCGGTCGACCACACCGTGCCCGGCCCGTGCCCGGCGTGGAAGACGCTGCGGAACCCGGACAGGTCCCCGCACACGAAACGACGCCCGCCCCGGTCCGCGACCACCCAATAGGAGCCGGGCAGATACGTCAGCTCCGCCCACCGCCCCTCTGCCGCCGCCCTCAGCAACGCGCGCTCCTGCCGGTGTTCCAGAGCGAAGTCGCCCACAATCAGGATGCGGACCCCCTCGTCGGCCAGGAGCCGGGACCGTGCCCTGGGCCCGACCCGGATGCCCGGCATACCGGCTACCTCGTCTCCCCCTCCCCACCCCGGGCCCGACGTTGCGCCGCCAGTGATCCACTCCTCGCTCATGAGCCTCTTCCCCTCGTCGTTGCGGAAACGGGGCCGGGGGGCCGACGTGGTCGGCCCCCCGGGTGGTCACCGTGCAGCAGCAGTGGTCACTCGAACCACATGGCGCCGGAGTTGTCGCCGTCGTTGTTCGGCTGACGGCCCAGGGTGGCGCCCTCGACGGAGAACGACTCCGGCAGGGCAATGCCCGGGACACCGGCGGCGACTGCCGTGCCGGTCTCGCCAGCCACCCCGGCCCCGGTTGCCGTGATCGCGGTCGTGGTCGTGGAATCCATGACTACCTCCGTGGTCGTGAACCTGGATGACGCCGCCGCGCCCCACTCGGTCGCGGCACGACCAGAGCACCACCCGGTGAGCAGGCCCGGAACCCGCCGACCGCCGCCGCTGCCACCCGTTCGCCCCGCCGCCCGCACGCCGGGCACCCCGCCGAATACCGCCGAGAAATTCCCGGCCCTCCCCACCTGTCAACCCTGCTTCTAGACTGGGCAGTTCGACGGACTGGAGGCATCCCCATGGCGGCAGGCAGGCCCCGGACCGTAAAGCACCGCAACGAATTACTCGGCCACTGGCTGGAGAAGGCCAGCATCTCGAATGCGGCCCTCGCACGCGAGGTCGCACACCGTGCGCGCGCCGCCGGGGAACGGGGCATCAACCCCAGCGAAGGAAGGGTGAGGGCATGGCGGGCCGGAGAGTTACCACGCCACCCCGTACCGCAGCTCATCGCCGACTGCCTGGCCCACCACACCGGATTCCCGCTCGTCTGCGCCGACATCGGCATGCCGGACCGCACGACCCCCATCACGGTCGCCCCCGACCTGCCCTGGCAGCCCGCCACCACCATTGCCGCCATCGAACACCTCACCCGGAGCGAGATGATGGTCCCGCACACCCGTGACACCGACGACGCCCGCGCCATCCACTCCGGCAACACCCTCCTCGGCCCTCTCCACCAGTGGCCCACCGCCACCCCCTCCACCCTCATGGCCCGAGGCGGCGGACGCCTGGGCGCCGGCGACATCGAGGGAATCCGCACCCTCACCGCCATGTTCCGCGACACCGACAACCGCCACGGCGGCGCCCTCTCCCGCACCGCCGTCATCGCGCAGATGGCCGACGCCAACGCCCTGCTGCGCACCGCCTCCTACGACGAGGACACCGGCCGCGCCCTGTTCGCCGCCGTCGCCGACCTCGGATCCGTCGCCGGATGGATGACCTTCGACGCCGGAATGCACCAGCGGGCCCAGAAGCTGTTCCTGGCCGCTCTGCACGCCGCGGGCGAAGCCGGGGACAAAGCGCTCGGCGCCCACATCCTGCAGTGCATGGCCCGCCAGATGTCCCATCTGGAGCACTACGACGACGCCCTCGATCTGGTCTGTCTTGCGCAGTACGGGGCCCGCCGCCACGCCACCCCGGCCACCCGCTCCATGCTCGCCGCCCTCCAGGCCCGCTTCCACGCCATCCTCGGACAGACCAGGGAAAGCGAACACGCCGCCGGCACCGCCGAAGAACAGTTCACCGACATGAACCCCGCAGACGAACCCGCCCACATGGCCTGGTTCGACGAAGCCGAACTGTGCGCGACCATCGGCGTCGCCCACCAGATCGCGGCCAAACACGACGAAGGCCCCGGCCGCGCCCGCAAAGCCGAAAAGTCCCTGCGCCTGCTCGGCCGTGCCCTGGAACTACGCCCCGCACACCGCGTACGGTCCAAGGCATTCGACCACCTCGGCCTCGCCCGCACCCACCTGGTCACCGGCGAGGTCACCGGCGCCCACCGCCAGACCCGGACCGCCCTCGCACTCTTCGACGCCATCGGCAGCACCCGGGTCGGAGACCGACTCGCCGAACTCCACGACGAAGCCGCCCCCTACACACCCGCCCCCGAAGCCGTCGAACTCCGCGAGCAAATCCACAACGCCGTCACAGCACGGTGATGGTGGTGTCGTCGGGGACGCGGCCGTCGAACCCCGCCATGTCAGGCGATGTCACCGAGACAGCGGGCGGAGGGCTCGCCGCGGGCGAGGTCGGCGATCAAGCTGCGCAGGCCATGGGGCAGCCCTCCAGGGCGGTGTCTGTTTTCCGCCAGCGCGAGGACGGGCATGTGCGGATGCTGGAGCCATGACCACGACGTATGAGGTGCGGGCCATCGATCCGGCCGTGCTGAAGCGGCTGCGGGAACAGGACGACGCCGGTTGCACCCGGGTACCCGTCACCGATCCGCAGGGCGGTGCCCGCTGCGCTGCTGTCTGCGGCACAGCGAAGCAGGTGAGCGGATCGTCCTCGTCTCGTACGCGCCGTTGCGCCGCTGGGCGGAGGAGACAGGCGCTGAACCCGGCCCGTACGACGAGTGCGGTCCGGTATTCGTCCATGCCGAGGAGTGCGGCGTGCCGGCCTCCGGCACCGGCTATCCAGCCGAACTACACGGTGCTCGCCGGATGCTGCGCGCCTACAGCGCCCAGGGGCACATCCTCGGCGGGAGACTGATCGAGATCCCCAAGGAACGGGCCGGCGAGGTGAACGACGCACTGCGCGATGCCTTCGCCGATCCGGCCGTGACACTGGTACATGTCCGCGCGGTGGGATTCGGCTGTTTCATGGTCGAGGTCCGCCGCCGGTAGGTGAGGCAGGGAGCCGGACGCTGGTGCGGGCCGGCCGGACTCGGACGTACTGCCGACGTCGCCATCATTCGGCTATGGCACGGGAGCCAAGCCGTGCGGTGAACGAGGACCCCAGCGAGCCGGAGCCCGAACCGCACAGGGCAGCGCCCACCCAGATGACAAGCGGATGCCGTCGCCCATGTCCGTAGTGCTTCGGCAGCAGCTACCCCAGCGTCGTGCGGCCCTCCTGCGTCGCCTCCACCAGGTCGGGACGCTCCCCGTTCGCCGGGTGGACGACCCGGACCAGGCCCAGCTCGTGCAGGCGGACCACCGCCCTGTACAAGCCGAACTGCTTGTGCACCCACGCCTCACGACGATGGTCGTCCTCCGCGGCCTCGACAGGGAAATCCGGAGGATGAATGTCGTGGATGAAGTCGGACATGGCAACGGGCCGTTCGGCCTTCGAGACCCTGAGCAGCAGCGCGTGCTCGTCATCGCTGAGAGGCATGGCGCAACACTAGACCGGCCGGCCCCGTACGGCCGCCTCCGGCGACACCATCCGGGAACACCAGGCCGTCGAGCCGGCCGAACAGGCCCTGCTGTCCCACTTCACCGAGGAATTCCGGCACCAGGAGCGGGTGTCGACGTCGCTGGAGCGGCTGGGGCGCGCCACGGGATTCGGCACGGACGACGTCCGGGCCGCTCTGGACTACCTCGCCCGCCCCGACGGCAACTTCGACATCGCTCTGCTCCGCGGCCGGCCCCGGCCCCGGTCAGCGCCCAGGACTTGAAGCCGCACACCCGCTTCGAGATCGCCCTGGACTGGCAGCGCATCAACGACAACTGCATCGACGTCGTCCGCGGCCGTTGAAGAACGCCTGGCAGGCGCCCGCCAACGCCTGCCCCGCAGCGCCGTTGTTGTTGCCCGGCGGCCGGGCCGCGCCCGGACGGACCCGACGTGGGGCGGTCCGCTGCCGTTGCGGCGGGTGGTGAGGCCTACTGGGCGTGGAGGCCGCAGTGGGAGAAGACGGGCGGGTCCTCGAACATGTCCCGCTGGCGGTCGTAGACCGCTTCCCAGAGCCCTGGCTCGTAGGGGTGGACGGCGACCGGCTCCCCGGCCTTCATCCCACGGCCGGCGGTGGTGATGTACGGGAACCGGTGCCGAGCCGCCGCGACCCGTGGATCAGTCCCAGGCAGGAACGCCACCGACGGGTTCACCCAGAGCCGGAGAACCTCGCCGACGTCCCCGTCCAACGCGAGGAACCGGTGCTCGACAAGCCAGGCCACCTCGGCCCGGAACTCCTCGGTGGTCACCCCGCATTCCTCGGCCTTGGCCGCAACATCGACGCGAAGCGGAGCATCACCCTGCAGGCCGACGTAGAGGAGCATGAGGATCTGCATCGCCTTCGGGCCGTCGTCATTCGCCCAGGACACGCCAAGCTGATGCCGACGCAAGAAGCCGGCGGCCTGGAATCCAGGGCCCGTGCTGATACCGCGGTCGCATTCACAGGTGTTCACGCCCTGCTGAACGCGGCCCCGGGCACAAGGACGCCGCACAGGAGACGAGACCACCCATACGGGCGTAATAGCCCACATGTCGGATAATCAGTCCTGCTCCGGAACCCACCACAGCGGGCAAGAATCCAGGTCCGTCACGACGCGGCGCGGAACCTGTCCGGGCAGCACACAGGAACCTGCGCAGGCCAGTCGGTTCTGCTGCCGAGGCCGCAGGTAACCTGGCACCGCGTGCCCGAATCTGCGACGCCGCTGCAAGGCCAGCAGCAGCCGAAATCACGGGCCGGCCCGCCGACTTCTGGTACCGGCGGGCGTGAAGGCGGAGCACCGGCCAGCCCAACCGGCGGGAGGTGGGCGGTGCCGGACGGGAGCGGCGCAGCCGGGCCGGAGCGCGGGCGGGACGCCCGGCTCCCCGCGGCAGCGCGCGCAAACGCCCCGGATGGACACGGCCCGCGCGCTGGCAGCTTCCCCGGCCCGTGTGCGAGGCACCGGCCCGGCGGTGGGGATCAGCGGAGCAGTTCCCCGGGATCGTCCCGCCCCGGCGCCGGCCGGACGGGGACGGCCGCCGCCTCCAGGCCGTGAACCGGCGGGGCGTCAGCTGTCGCGGGGGTCGGTGGCCAGCGGGTCAGGGCCGGGCCAAGGCGTGTCGCGGATGGCCAGCTTGTACGTGCCGGTGCCCGCCCGAGTCCGCGGACGGCTGACTGCCGACGTCGACCACGCGCACTCCGGGGTAGGCGGTGACCGCGAGCACGGTGGCCAGAAATGACGGGGCCTTGGTCTTCCCGAAGGGCTTCGAGGCCCCGCCGGAGGCGGACGGCACAACACGGACGGTACGGCGATCCTGAGCAGTCACAAGGAGCTCCTCGTCGAGTACGGAGCCTGACCGGCCATCAGCGTATGGTGCCCCTCTGCCGCCCGGGCCCGATCCGGCCAGCCTCCCCCGCTCCAAAGATGGCGACGTCGCGCGGACACCGGGCGCAGTAACGGAGGTTGGCCCGGTACAGCGCAACCGCCGGGAGCCGCAGGGCTCCAGGACGCGCTCGACCGCCTGGCCCAGGCGCAGCAGCGGGAGACCGGGGACACCCAGGAGGACGGCGGTGGCGGGGAGCAGCAGCGAAGGGGCCGGCCGTTGGCCAGCGGTGGACGGCCTCCCGGGGGCCGTGGCGGGGGCGGAGCACCGCACAGCGGCCGGTGCGAAACCCGGTGCAGGGCTGCGGCATCGATCCGCAGACGCCGGGCCGCGGAACCGCCTACGATCCCCAGGACCGGCAGCCTCCCGTCCTTGCAAACACCGGCGCGCTGGCAGACCGGCTCTTCACGGTGGAACCGGGATCCGTCTGCCCTGCACGGTCAGTCGGGCATGACGGTGGGACAGGAAGAGCGGTGAAGACTCGACACCTCCACCACACCGGGGGTCTCCGCCATGGTCAAGATCCACGACTGACAGCATGATCAATACAGCTAGAGCGTGTTGGTGATGTGGTCGTCCCGGACTGCACGGGACCGGACGGTGAAGCAGTCGGCCGTGATGATCAGCGGCATGAACAGGATCACCGCCGCCAGGCCCACGAACGCGACCAGACGAGCCGCTGCCCCCAGCAGGCCGAGCAGAACGGTTGCCGGCAGCCACCCCCCGGCCAGCCACCACAGGGCGATGTGCAGGAGCCCGTTCCCGACAGCGAAGGCGGCGCCGCACACCAGCGTGGCCATGACCGCCAGGGCAAGGTGGGGAAGGCCACGGCGGACGAGCGGACCGACGGCGCGCAGCAGCAAGGAGATGACGGTGCCCAGCGTCGTCCGGGTCACCGCGCCGCTCCGGGCGTCGTGTGCCCGGTGGCCGGATCGCCGGGGGTGTGCTCGCGCCAGGTGCCGGGCCCTGTGGTGAGGACGGCCAGCGATTGGCCTGCTCCGTCGTCTAGTCGGAGCCAGCGGCACAGGGCATCCTGCGGGCCGCGGGTGACCTCCGGTGTCCCGGCAGGCGTGAGGCCGGTGCCGCGGCGGGCGGTACTGGTCTCCCCCACCCGGGCCCCGGTCCCGGTCCGGCCGGCCGGCTCCTCTGCCCCGGCCGCCCGCGCCGGGGCGGGCGCGTCGTCTCCCCGCCCGGCCGGCCGGAGGCGCACGTCGCCGGGGAGGAGGATGCACTGTTGTTCGCTCATGGAGAGGGGACCTTCTGCTCGGCGGGGAGGGCGCCGCACGGCCCATGGACGGCGGCTGGCAGCAGCCTGCCCACGACGGTGACGCCCACCGACCTGCCCACCCGGCCGGTTCCGTCACACGGGAACGGGAAGGGAACCATCCACAGAAGCGTCCCGCGGGGCGCGGCCGGCGATACCGCACATGAGGTCGGCTCGGCATCATGAGCCCATGGGCGAGACCGAGTTGACCGAGGCCGAAGTGAACGACCTGCTCAACGGCGACGATCGCGACGCCAGGTGGGAGGACGACGAGTCGTACGAGTGGGTCCGTTGAAGCGCCGGCTCTCCGGGCGGGGGCCGTCGCACTCCCCGCCCGGATGCGGTCGACCCGGTCTGCCGGGCTGCCACGGGGTCTGCCAGCCGTGGACGGAGAAGCGCTCGCCCTTGAGGTAGCGGGCGATGCCAAGGACGTCGTACGGCAGAACCCTGCCCGATCAGCCGCGGGCGTGCTGCTCCAGCGTCCCGGCCGTCTGCTCCAGGGGTCTGCACCTGTACGTCCCGCCACAACTTCGTGCCGGTGGCCATGTGCAGACGAAGCCCGGAGAGGCGTGTTCGCGTCGTCGGGGCAGGGTGATGGCCCGTTCACGGTCGCGGCGCGCCTTCAGTATCCCCGCCCGGAATGCCGACGACGGGGCCTCTGCGATGCGCGGCGGGAACGCCGGACAGGGGCCGTGTCGCCTTCGGTGGGGGCGGAGGAGAAGCCGCCCGCGATGCCCGGCCGGGCGGGTGCCGACGCCTGCGTAGCGGGCGTCGTGGGTGGTTTGGTGGTGTGGCGCGGTCGTGCGGCGCGGGCCAGGACGGTGGCGTTCGGGATGAGCGGGGCGCAGGTCTCGCAGACTTCTTCGACGCTCCACACCCGCCGCACGATGGGGTCGTGGCGCAGGATCATGACCGCTGCGCCCGCGCAGGATGTCTTGGTGTCGGGGTGGGCACCGCACCGCTGGGAGCCGCAGTGGCAGTAGGCGTGGGGGTGGAGGGTGGCCGCCTTCGCGTGGGCTGTGGCGTGGGCGGCGGCGAAGGTGCGCAGCGCGGTGAGGTCCTCGGAGCGGGGTGGCATCCGGCACGCGGTGGTGCTGCAGGTGACCGAGGCGGTGCGGCCGCCGTGGCCGGTGATGCGGACCGTCCAGGCCCGTCCGGGGATGCGCTGTGTGGAGGGTTCGCTGTATGCGGTGGTCACGGCCGTCCGTTTCTGGTTGTCCGGTTGTTCGGTGATGTTGCTTCACTATGCGCTGCTGGAGGGGTGGTTGGACAAGAGGTTCCAGCCCCGGGCGGTCCGGGTTGCAGGTGGTGGGCCGGCCGTCCGGTCCGGTGTCCCCCCGGGGAAGGCGGCGGGCCCCGTCCGGGTGATCGAGGCCGTCTGTTGGGGCCGGCGACCGGGGGGCTGCTGCGGCCTGGTGGCGAGGCCTTGTCCGTGGCCCCGGGGCTATCCGCGGTGGCCGGGGCGGCCGGGGTCTTCACGGGTGAGCGTGGGCAGGGGGTGGGCGATGTCCCACTCGATGAGGTGCGCCCGTTGGCGTTGGTAGAACTCCCGTTTCACGGCCTTGCGCCGGTCGTAGCGTTCGCGTCCGTGGATGCCGTAGACCTCGACGTACGTGGCGGGGTCGGTGTCGGTGAGGACGAAGTCGGGCAGCACCGCGTCGGAATGTCGTAGCGGACGGGTTTGACGAACGCGCGGTGGCAGGAGACGAGGGCGTTGGCCATGACCACTTCGTGCGAGGAGTCGGCGGGGATGTAGGTGGCGGTGGTGAACATCGCGGCGAGGAGGTGTCCTCTGGGCTGCGTTCGACGACGAACAGGGCGACGCGCGTGGCGCCGTGTTCGGTGGCGGTCCGGGCGAAGGCGCGGGGGTAGGAGCGGGCGGCCCGCTCGTGCAGGGCGGTACGGGCGTAGAGCGCGGTGCGCTGATGGGCGAGCCGGTAGGCGAAGCCCCAGGGGGTGGGGTGGACGTCTTTGACCTGGCCGAGGAGCAGGGCGCGGTGTTCGGTGTCGCCGTGGCGCCCGAGCCGGGCGCGCAGGGCTTCCAGTGCGGCATTGTTGGCGGCGGCGGTGGCCCGGGTGAAGGGCGGCACGATGTGGAGGACCTCGTGGAGGGGGTGGCCGTTGACGGTGGTCTCGCGGGTCTGCTGGTGCAGTTGGGCGTGGCATGTGTGCCAGGTGCGGCGCCGGATGTGTGGGTGCCAGGTGTTGAGGTGGGCTTCCTCCCACAGCCAGTGCAGCAGTCCGAGGAGGCCCACCAAGCGGTGCGAGGCTCCTTCGTGGTGGGGCTCGTCCGGTGCGGCATCGTACGGCCGGGGTCCGGTGAGGGTGCGGGTGAGCGGGGTTCCCAGGCGGATGGACACGCCGTCGTCGGTCTCGTGGATGGCGTGGGTGCTGTAGCGGTCGCGGCCGGACAGGCCGGGCGGGAGTTTGTGGAAGGGGCAGGTGGTGGCGTGCTGGGTGCCTTCGCCGGGCCAGCCCGCCACGTGGTAGCGGTCGGCGCGGGTGCAGCGGATGACCAGCCGCGGGGCGGGATGCCGGCACAGGCACCAGGCGTGTCCGGCCTCGGCCTTGGCGCGGGCGAACAGCGGGGCTGCCTGCCCGGGATGCTCGCGCAGCCATGCCAGTGGCACGCTGCGATCCGCCAGTTGGATGCGGCTGTGCCGGGTGTGGGTTCCATACTCACTCGCGTTCGTTGCGGGCTCGGAGGGAGTTCGCGCGCGGTGGGCCGGTCTTCGGGTGCGAGCGAAGGGGTGCTGGCCGGGGGGTTCAGCGGGTTGGGGGGCGGGAGCCGGGCCGGTTCACGGCGGGTGCGGGCGGTGGGTGCAGGGGTGCGGCGGGTGGCAGGAGGGCGGCGCGTTCGGCGGAGGCGCGGGCCCGTATCTCCTCCAGGCGGCGGGTGACGCGGGCGTGGGTGTAGAGGTCGATGGCGTCGGTGAGGTGGTCCCATTCCTCGCCCTCGAGGCCTGGGGGGCGGGGGCCGAGCAGGTCGGGGCCGGCGCGGTGGTGGCGCCGGTAGTCGCCGATGGCGGTGAGGAGCCTGGTGTAGGTGCGCTGTTCGTCCTCGTCGTCTTCTGAAGGGGCGGTGATGTCCTCCATCCAGGGTTCGGGCAGGGGGTTGCCAGCGAGGACGGCGGCCAGGGCGCGCCGCGCGAGACGCGCATCCATCGCCGCGTGGGCGAGGGGGTCGCGCAGGGCGGGGTGGTCGGGCAGGGGTGCGGTGGGCGGGGGTGTGTCGAGGTGGCTGAGGGCTGCCTGGATGAGGACCGAGGCGGGGGCGTCGGGCGGTGGGAGAGGCAGGGGGCGTCGGTGTCCGGTCAGGGCGCGGATGCGGGCGTCCAGGTCGTCCCAGGCCGCGGCATCGTGGGGGTCGGCGGGGCGCGGACCGAGCCCGGGAACTGCGGTGATGGCGTGGCGGGTGCGCCACAGTTCGACCAGGGCGGCGGTGGTGGCCCAGGTGTGGCGGCGGCGGGGGGCGCTGGTGGGCGGCGGGGGGCCGAGCGGGCGGGCCCATGCGGGCGGAGTAGTGGCCAGGGTGTGGCCGCGGTCGGCAAGGGAGCGGGCCAGGATGCGGTGGCGCTCGGCGAGGTGGATGGCCCAGTGCCCGGGGGTGTCGGGGTGCGTGAGGGCGTGCCGGTCGGCGACCCAGTCGGGTATCGGGCCGCGGTGGTCGGGGCGGTGGGGCGGGTGGTCGGGCAGGCGGGTGCGCCGTCGCAGTTCGGCGTGGATCTTGCCGGTGACGGCATCCGCGCGGGCCAGCGCCGCGCGGGCCGAACGGTGTCGCTGGTGGGCGGCAGTGCGCCGGGTCGCAAGGGTGCGGCGGAGTGGGGCCGGTGGGATGGTGCCGGGGGGCGTGGTGTGGGTGGCCCGTTCGCATTGGAAGTCCTCGCGCGCGTGGTCGCGCCAGGGCAGGGCGCGGCGCAGCCGGGACTCGCGGGTGAGGGCGGCGATCACGTGCCGGGCCGTGTCCGACAGGGGGGTGTTGTTCGTCCGGGCGTGGCGGATCTGGGTACGTACCAGGGCGAGTTGGGTGGCGAGTTGGGTGCGGGTGAGGTCGCCCAGGGGGCGTTGGTCCCAGGCGGGGTGGGGGTGGCCAGTGCGGGTGGTGACCGGGGCGGGGAGGTGGGTGAGGGCGGCGTCGGCGGCCTTCAGGGCCTCGCGGGCGGTGGTGCGGTGGGAGGCAGCGAGGCGGGCCAGGGTGTGCAGGTGGGCCAGGGTGAGTGCGGCCAGGGGACGGGGGCGGGTGTCCTGTTGGGCTTCTGTGGCGTCCTTCAGGCGTGCGCGCAGCCGCCAGGTCAGCACCGCCGAGGGGTCGTCCGCGTCGGCGAATTGGCGCTCCGGCACGGTGTGGGCCAGCAGGCGGGGCAGATCGTGCCCGGCGCGTTCGGCGTCGTGGAGCGCGCGGATCAGGGCCGGGTAGGCGTCGGCGGCCAGGAACATCGCAGCCCGTTCCAGGCCCAGGAGGCGCTCGAGCAGGCCGGTCAGGCGGGCGGTGGTGGCCCGCTCGGTGACATCGGCGAACTCGGCCGACAACTGCCCCGGAGCGCTGATGTCCTGCTGGAGTGCGGCGATCGACTCGGTCGCCGACAGCTGGGCACGCCGCTGCGCCGCGATGGAGGCGAGGACGTCGTCGAGGTGGTCGCCGTCCTCGATGGCGACGTAGAGGCGGTTGGTGCGCGCCCCGCGGGTCAGCTGGACGTAGGCGCCTTCGCGGGTCGAGCGGGCGGAGGCCAGGGCGTGCGAGGTGTCCACCGTCATGCCCTGGGCGCGGTGGATGGTGGAGGCGTAGCCGAGTTCGCACTGTGCGGCCAGGTAGGCGGCGGGCAGGCGGATGCGGCCGCGGTGCCGGGTGTGGCGGACTACCGTGTCGCCGCCGGGCAGGATCTGCTGGACGGTCCAGGTGTCGCCGTTCTTCACAAAGTCCTTGCCGCCGCGCACGGTCATGCGGCGGCGGTTGAGGCGGGTGACGATGACATCGCCCGGGTGCGCGCGCTGCCCGGCACGCAGGACGGTGGTCCGGCGGGTGTCGACGGTGCCGGCCGCGATGTGCCAGGCCTGGGCACGCAGGTTGAGCGCGGTCACACTCGCCGTGTCGGCGGCCGTCATCACCGACGTCAGCCCCCTTTGCAGGTCTTTGGCCCACGCGGCGAACACCAGGTCGCACATCGCCTCGTGGTCCCCGGCGACGATCCGGCCCTTGTCCCGGTACCAGGCGAACGCCGCCCGGTGGTCATCGCCGTCCCGGAGAGTCAGGGAGGCGTCGGCCTCCCCCGCCGTGCGGAACCGGTGCAGCCGGCCGAGCTCGATCGCGCCGCCCGCCCGTGCGATGAGCCGCAAGGCTCCCCCGGCCTCCACCGCCGCGAGCTGGTGCGGGTCACCCAGCAGCCGCACCACCGCACCGGCCCTGGCCGCGTCGGCGAGGACCCGGTCGAGCAGGAGGGTGCCGGCCATGCCCGCCTCGTCGACGAGGACGACATCCCCAGGCCGGAGGCGGAAGTCCTTGCCCACCTGTTCGCCCCGTGCGGCCCGGGCGCGCTGGTGCAGCCAGGAGTGCAGGGTGTGGACGCTGCGGCCGAGGTCGCCGGCGAGGACTTTCGCCGCGCGGGAGGACGGCGCGAGAGGGATCAGCCGCCCGCCGGCCGCGTCCACGGCACGGGCCACCAGCCGCATCGCCGTCGTCTTACCCGAGCCGGCCGGGCCCAGTCCGGCCAGCAGCAGCTTGTCGGAGAGCACGAACGAGGAGGCCAGCGCGCGCTGTCCGGCGTCCAACGGGCCGCGGTTCAGGGCCGCGACGCGGGCGAAGGTGCCCCGCCCGACCGGGGGGGGATCACGCCGGTACGGGCGGCGGCCAGGAGCCGGTCCTCGGCCGCGAGCAGGGAGCGGGTGGTGTAGGTCTGCGAGCCGATGGGCCGGTAGACGCAGGTGCCGTCCGGCCGTACCAGGTCGGGATGTTGGGGTTTGATCCCGGGCGGGGTGATGTCCACGCAGTCCGTGTGGGCGAGGACCCGGTCGGTGATCTCCTCGGCCGCCGCGGCGGCATCGAACACGGCGGGAGGAGGCCGGGCTTGGGCGGCAGCCTGGGCGGTGGCGAGGAGGGTGTCGACGGTGGTGCGGTCGGTGGCGGCGACCGCCCGGCGCCGCCAGTCGGCGAGCAGGTCGTCCAGACAGCGGGCCCGGCGTTTGGGCGGACGGGTCCTGATGGTCGCCTGCCGGCGCAGCCGGATCAGGGCCGGCTGCGCCGGCTGGCGTCCGTGGTGGCGCCGGTAGTCGTCGAACAGGGTGTCCGCCATGGTGCGCACGGCGTGGGAGCGCTGCGCGAACGCGGCGCGCAGCCGCGGGTCGATGCCGGCGATGCGCATCACGGGCCGCCGGCCGGGGGTGACCTCCACCTCCTCGGTGGCAAGGCCCAGGCGGGAACAGACGAGTTCGAGGGAGCGCTGGTTGAACAGTTCGCTGGCGACCACGACATCGCGCAGCAGGAGCCTCGAGTCCAGGTTGCGCCAGCGCCCGTCCGGTCCCTTCACGCGCGGGGAGACGACCACGTGCTCGTGCAGCATCGGATCGCCCGCGCGGGATTCGTAGTGGAGGTAGACGGTGGCCAGCACACCGGGCTCGGCCCGCTGCTGGGCCACGCCGCCCCTTCCGGTGCGGACCGCGAGCGCGTGGTCCTCGATCCAGGCCAGGGTCTCCGAGCGGGCCTGGGCCAGGACCTCGAGCACGACCCGCCGCACCCCGGGGCCGCCGAGCGCGAACAGCAGCGACAACTCCTCGGAAGAGAAGGTGAGGTCGTAGCCGGTCCGGGCGCGGCGTTGCGGCCCGGTCCGGGCGGCCAGGAACCGGCCGAGCTCCGCGCCGTCGGCCGGGGCCCGGTGATACTCGGCCTCGAACGCGTGCGCCGCGGTCCTCATCCGCAGGTTCTTCGTCTCGGCCTTCGTCAGCGGGCGGCACACCCGCCCACGGGCCTCCTCCAGGACCTGCTCGATCTCCCGGTCGAGCGGGGAGAGTTCGGCCAGCCGCGGCAGCGCCGGCCCGAGCCTGGCCGCCTTCATCGCCTGCTTCAGCGAGGCCCCTCCGCCCAGTTCGCGGGCCGCCATCACCTCGGCGTCGGGATGCAGGCCGAGCCCGAACAGCGCCCGCATCTGCGCGTCGCTCACGATCCCGGACAACCCCAAAGCCGCGGCGGCCTGCCCGTGCCACACACCGGGCGGCACCCCCGGCACACGGGAGGACACCATCAGCTCAGCGCCCCGGGCACCGTCACCGAGGGCGATGTCGCGCCGGTAATAGCGCTCCTGCCCCGCCGTGATGCCTGTTGAGCGACATTCACCGTGCCCATGTCGCGGGCGGGGTTCCGGCGTTGATCATGCCGACGGATTCGGTGGCATGCCGGTGGGGTGGGGCTGTTCGTTGGCGGCGGCACCTTGCCGATGAGGGCATGCGAAAGGCCCTCCCGGTGATCTCTTGGCGGAGCGTCCGGAAGGGCCGTGCAGCGCGCGGAGGCGCTTGTGCTCACGGTAGGGGCGGACGCGGCCGAGGTCGAGTCCCGGCTGACGGCTGGTGACATGGAGTGTCCGGTTTGCGGGGGTGTGCTGGCCCCGTGGGGATGGGCACGGGAACGCGTGTTGCGAAGCGGATCGGGGGTGGTCCGGTGCCGTCCTCGGCGGGCCCGGTGCGGGGGTTGCGGTCGTTCGCATGTGCTCCTTCCGGTGTTCGCTCTGGTCAGGCGGGTGGACCTCGCGGAGGTAATCGGTGCTGCCCTGGTGGAGAAGGCGTCCGGGCACGGGGCCAGGACGATCGCGGCCCGGCTGGGGCGGCCGGTGGACACGGTCCGGGGCTGGCTGCGGAGGTTCGCCCTGCGGGCTGAGCACATTCGCGCGTACTTCACGGTGCTCCTGGTGGACGCGGGGGTGGATCCGGTGCCGCCGGCGGCTGCGGCGGGGGCGTTCGCGGACGCGGTCTCGGCGGTCGCCGGGGCCTGGTCGGCGGGGGCGTTCGCGGACGCGGTCTCGGCGGTCGCCGGGGCCTGGTCGGCGGCCGCGTCGCGGTGGCCGTTGGTCGGCGAGGTGTCGCCGTAGCATCTGGCCGCGGCGGTTTCGCACGGCCAGCTCCTGGCTCCGCGCTGGCCGTGAAGATGATCAACACGAACTGCCTCTGACGTGAGGGGTTTTGCTTCTGACAGCCTCGGCGACTCCAAGATCACCGAGGTTGCAGAGAAGGTGACGTGTCCAAGCACGACGACGAACACGCGGCCCGGCTGGAACGGGCCCGGCAGATCGGCCTGTTCCGCTACATGCTGATCAGAGAGGCCGCCGATCCGTCCCTGACCGGCCGCCAGCGCGGGGCCCTGGTCCGCAAACTGGCCGCCGGGGAACACACCGACCCCGACGGGCGACGGGTGAGGATCAGCCGCTGGACGCTGGACCGGTGGATCCTCGAGTGGCGCCAGGGCGGCTTCGACGCGCTGGTGCCCTCGCCCCGCCAGGCCCAGCCCCGGACACCACCGGAGGTGTTCGAGCTGGCCAGCGCGTTGAAGAAGGAGAACCCGGAGCGGACGGCCGCGCAGGTGCGGCGGATCCTCAAGGCCCAGATCGGCTGGGCCCCGGACGAGCGCACGCTCCAGCGGATGTTCCACCGCACCGGCCTGGTCTCGCTGCGGGCACCGAAGCAGTCCGCGGTCTTCGGCCGATTCGAAGCCAGCCGGCCCAACGAGCTCTGGACCGGTGACGCCCTGCACGGGCCACGGATCGACGGCAGGAAGACCTTCCTGTTCGCCTTCATCGACGACCACTCCCGCGCGGTGGTCGGCCACCGCTGGGGCTTCGCCGAGGACACCGTCCGCCTCGCAGCCGCCCTGCGGCCCGCGCTCGCGGCCAGGGGCGTCCCCGAGTACATCTACGTCGACAACGGCTCGGCCTTCGTCGACTCCTGGCTGCTGCGGGCCTGCGCGAAACTGGGCATCAAGCTGGTGCATTCCGCCCCCGGACGCCCCGAAGGCAGGGGAAAAATCGAACGGTTCTTCCGGACCGTGAACGGTGAGTTCACCGTCGAGATCGCCTCGGCCGAGGGCGAGGTCGGACGGGAGATCAAGGACCTCGCGGAGATGAACCGCCTGTTCACCGCCTGGGTCGAACAGGTCTACCACCGCCGCGAGCACTCCGAGACCCAGGCGGCCCCGCTTGCGCGGTGGATGGCAGCAGCCCCGTTCCCCGTCCCGGCGCCCACCGCCCTGGCGGAGGCTTTCCGCTGGTCCGAACACCGCACGGTCGCCAAGACCGGCACCGTCTCCCTGCACGGCAACCGCTACCAGGTCGACCCGACACTGGTCGGCCGCAAGGTCGAGCTCGTCTTCGACCCGTTCGACCTGACCTTCCTTCAGGTCTGCGTCGACGGCGCCGAGGCCGGCACCGCACTGCCGTTCCAGATCAGCCGCAACAGCCACCCCAAGGCCAGGCCGGAGATCCCCGCCGAGCCGCCGAAGCCGACCACCGGCATCGACTATCTCGGCCTGATCGACCGCGCGCACGCCACCGACCTGTCCAACAAGGTCAACTACGCGGCCCTGCACCCCGACCCGCCGACGCCCGTCCAGCCCGCCGAAGCCGTCGACCTGACGGAAGGCTGAGCCGGTGCCCCCGACGCCGGGCCGGGAGGACCTCGCGGTCTTCCTGGCCGAGTTGCACGGCTTCTTCGAAGCCTGCGACGAAACCGTTGACGCGGCCCTGGCCCGCCACTTCGGCGAGGACACCGCCATCAACTGGATCATCGCCGGCATCGAGATGTCCATCGAGGCCTTGACCGGCCGCCCGTTCATCCCTGCTCTACCTTCCTGCGTGGGTTGCCCCAGCCATTCGTAGGGTTGCGGCACCCAGGGGAGCTGGGTGTGGCTTTCATGCCTGTGCCGTTCGTGGCTCCGGAGGCTTGGCCGCCCGGCTCCCCACGACGACTCGGCCGCCGATTGGGAAGTGCGCGAAGGTCGCTGTGCAGAGCAATGCCGGCGAGGTCGTCCGTGGTACGCGAACAGGCACGACCTCTGGGGGCACGATGAACAGCCGGATCTGGGCCGGGATCGACTGCGGCAAGACGCACCACCACTGCGTGGTCGTCGATACCGAGAGCAGGACGCTGCTGTCGCGGCGGGTTGCCAATGAAGAGGAGGAACTCCTCCAGCTGCTGGGCGACGTGCTCGCCATCGCCGACGACAACACAGCAACCTGGGCCGTCGACATGACCGGAGGAGAACCAGGACTGCTGATCGCGCTGCTGGCCAACCACGGCCAGGAACTCCTCTACGTTCCCGGCCGCGTCGTCAACCGTGCCTCCGACGCCTACCGCGGCGAAGGAAAGACCGACGCGCGTGACGCCCGCGTGATCGCTGACCAAGCCCGGATGCGCCGCGACCTCCAGCCGGTCCGCACCGGTGACGAGGCGACCATCGAGCTGAAGCTGCTGACCGGCCACCGCATCGACCTGGTCGCCGAGCGCACCCGCACGGTCAACCGCCTCCGCTCCATCCTGACCAGCATGTTCCCTGCCCTGGAACGCGCCTTGGACCTCACCAATATGGGGCCGCTGATCCTGCTGGCGGGCTACCAGACTCCGGCCGCGCTGCGGCGGATGGGCCGCAGCCGGCTGGCCACCTGGTTGCGTAACCGCAGGGTGCGGGGCGCCGAGTCCCTCGCCGAGGCCGCGTTCGAAGCAGCCGAGCGGCAGCACACAGCCGTCATCGGGGAGAAGGCCATCGCCACGATGGTGAGGTTCCCCCGCTGCGTGAGAGTTGCTGATCAGCAGGTCGGGACGGGTTGATGGGTGTTCAGGTTCGCTGGTTCGGCCGTCGCCTGGTCGGTGTAGTGCTTCTCCTCGAACTCGATCGGGCTGAGGTAGCCGAGCCGTTCTTGGATGCGGCGGGGGTTATAGAAACCGTCGATGTACTCGAAGAGCGCGAGGTTCGCCTCGGCACGTGTGGCGAAGGTGCGGCCGCGCAGGCCCTCGGTCTTGATCAGCATCCACAGATTTTCCGCGAGGGCGTTATCGTACGAGTCCCCCACGGACCCCATGGACGCCTCAATTCCCGCCCGCACCAACCGGGTCGTGAGCTTGATGGACGTGTATTGACAGCCGTGATCGGCGTGGTGAATGAGCTTGCCCGGCTCGACCTCGCGGGACGAGAGGGCGTACTCGAGGGTGGTCAGCACCAGGTCCGCATCGGCGCGGGCGGAGGTCTCCCAGGCGACCACCCGGCGGGAGAACGCGTCGCGGATCGCCGAGAGCCACAGCGGCCCCTCGCCGGTCGGAACCATTGTGAGGTCGGTGACCCACAGCCGGTTCGGCGCGGGTGCGGTGAAGTCCCGGTTGACCAGGTCCGGGGCCAAGGTGGCCTTCGGGTCCCGGCGCGTGAAGCCGCTCTTGCGGCGTGGGCTCACGCCCGCAAGACCGTCCTCGCGCATCAGCCGTTCGACCCGCTTGCGGCCCACGCGGACGCCCTCCCGTTTGAGGACGGCGTGCACCCGCGGCGAGCCGTAGATCCCGCCGGAGTCGGCGTGGATCGTGCGGATCTGCTCGGTCAGCTCGACGTCCCGGCGGCGCCGTTCGCACGGCTCCTTCTCCGCGCGGCGCCAGCGGTAGTAAGTGGCGGAAGGGATGTGGAGCTCCCGGAGTACGCACTCGACCCCCAGGCGGGGATGCTCGTCAACGAGCGCCGTCACCTGGGCCGGGTCGGGTCGAGTTGCGCCGCGAAAAACGCCGAGGCCGTCCGCAGCACGTCGTTGGCCCGCTTGAGCTGGGCGTTCTCCTTGCGCAGGGCCGTGAGCTCGGCCCGCTCGTCGGTGGTGAGCCGGTCGTCGCGCTCGCCGGCATCGGCCTCGGCCTGGCGGATCCAGCCGCGCAGGGCCTCCGGATGCACGCCGAGGTCGACGGCCAGTTTCTTGATCTGCGGCCTCGGGTCGGAGGTGCGGTACATCCGCACCGCACGCTCACGCAACTCCAGCGGATATCTTCTCGGGGCAGCCATGGTCGAAGGTCCTCTCATGAGTCCCATCTGACCCTCTGTCAACTGACTCCGCATCTCGGGGGAAGCTCATGGTGTGCACCCTGGCCAAGGAGGTGACCGCCCTCAACGAGAAGGTCGCCGGGATCGACAAGCTCATCGAGGGCCGGTTTCGCGAACACCGGCTTGCCGAGGTGATCTCCAGCATGCCCGGCATCGGCCCCCTGCTCGGGGCAGAGTTCCTTGCCGCCACCGGCGGCGACCTGAGCGCCTTCCCCACCCCGGACAGCCTCGCGGCCTTCGCCGGCCTGGCCCCGACGCCACACGACTCCGGGAAGACCAGTGGGAACCTTCGCAGACCACAGAGGTATCACCGGCGCCTGCAGCGCGTCTTCTACACCTCCGCGCTCTTCAGCATCCGAAGCGACCCCAACTCCCGGCAGTTCTACGACCGGAAGAAGGCCGAAGGGAAGCGGCACATCCAGGCCGTGCTCGCCCTGGCACGCCGACGCGTCAATGTCATCTGGGCCCTGGTCCGTGATGGACGGTGCTACCAAGTCACACCTCCCACGACAGCAGCCGCGGCTTGACATCAAGCATTGGGAAGCCTCCACCAGCGAACTCCCCGGAGCCACCACGTGATCGAGAAACTGCAAGCCCACTACGGGTTCGAGCGGATGCCGTTCGGCCGGAACCTCTCGCCGGGCATGCTCCACCGGCACCAGGCCCACAACGAGGCCGTCGCCCGGATCTCCTGGTGCATCTCCGAACGCTCGATCGGGGTGGTCACCGGCGAGGTCGGCGCCGGCAAGACCGTCTCCGTCCGCACCTGCCTCGACGCCCTCGACCCGTCGAAATACACCGTCATCTACCTGCCCAACCCGATGATCGGCGTCCGCGGCATCTACGAGGAGATCGTCAACGCCTTCGGGCAGACGCCCTCCCACCTGGGCTCCCGCCTGGCCGTCCAGACCAGCAAGGCCCTGATGAGCGAACGCGAGGAACGCGGACGCACCCCCGTCCTCGTCCTGGACGAGGCCCACCTGCTGACCTACGAACAGCTCGAAGCCGTCCGGATGATGACCAACCAGGGCATGGACCAGGACTCCCCGCTGTCCTGCCTGCTGGTCGGACAGCCCACCCTGCGGCGCACGATGAAGCTCGCCGTCCTGGCCGCCCTCGAACAGCGGACCGCCCTTCGTTACACCATGCCGGGCATGGCCTCCGCCGAGACCACCAGCTACATCGCCCACCACCTCAAGCTCGTCGGCCGACCCGACCAGCTGTTCACCGAGGACGCCCTCTCGCTGATCCACACGACCTCGCGCGGCTATCCGAGGGCGGTCAACAACCTCGCCCTCCAGTCCCTCGTCGCCGCCTTCGCCACCGGCAAGAACCTCGTCGACGACGCCTCCGCCCGCGCGGCCGTCAGCGAGGTGGTCGACTGACCAACCGGCACCTCGCCGACGAAAGCGACACCTTGCCGATGAACGCCCCGCTTGGCACCCCGCCAGCGGGGCGTCGTCGTCACCAAACATCGGCACCGTGAATGCCCGACTCATCGGCATTTTGAGCGCCGGGCAACAGATACCTGTCGCTGTCATCCCCACACCGCCACAAGACCACCACGCACCCGGCCGGCACCCGTGCCGGCCGGCACGGGGCACCGAACCTCCCAAGGCCCGGAAGACAACCTCCCCACGCGTCCCGCCCGAAGGGAAAACCGCCCCCGAGCACGCCCGCGCGTCAAAAGTGCCAGAGGTGTACCACCGACCACCCGCCACCGGACGACGACCACCCGCACCCCCGCCGCACCCACACCACACCACCGACCCGCCACCTGTGTGACAGACACACCCCCGGGCCCGGCACCAGAACCCCTCCCGTCCACCAGGAGCCCGCCTCCCCTCCCTCCCCCCCCCCAGGACTCCCCCACTCCCCCGCTCCCCCGCCCGCCCGGTCCGAAGTGCCGTCCCGTGAGCAGGACCGGGCCCGGCGACCGGCGTGCTACCGCCCGGGACACAGGCGGCTCGCGCCCGGTGACGCGCGCGCCGGGCGGCGCAGACTTGCGCGGCGTGGCCTGCGACGGGCGGGCCCTCGACAGCCGGAAGGGCGGCTGCGGTGGCGACCAAGGGCAAGGGGAAGACCGGCGAGATGCTGGCGCGGCGGCGGGCGGCGCTGGAGCGTGCCGCGCTGCGGATGGCCGAGGAGCGGCGGGCGGCGGAGGAGGCGGAGGCCGAGCGGCGGCGCCGGGAGGCGGAGTTCGACCAGCTGGTGGCCGACTTCGAGCTGGCGGTCGAGGACGCGGCGGTGGTGGCCGCGGAGGTGCGGCAGGTGCGCGAGCGCGGTCAGGCGCGGGTTGACGAGGCGCAGTTGGCGGTGGCACGGGTGGTGCTGGCGATGGGCCAGGCGGGAGAGACGGTGGCCGGGTGCGGGCGGCGGCTGGGCGTGGGGGTGGAGCGGGTCAAGGAGCTGCGGCGGCTGGGCCGTGGGGCGGCCGGGCAGGAGCCGACTCCGGCGCCGGGGAAGAGGGAGGGGGGCGTCCCGGGACGGCCGAAAGGGGCGCAGGAGGGGGCGGCCGGGGGCGGGGAGCGGCAGGCCAGGGAGCAGCGGGAGAGGGAGCAGCGGGAGAGGGAGCAGGACGGGGAGCAGCGGGACGGGGCGCGCGCGGCGGGGCCGACGAGTACCGGGCCGAGGGACAGGGACAGGGGCGGGGGTGCGGGGGCTGGGCCGGTGGCCGCGCCCCCGGTGGCTGGTCCGGCTGTTCCTGTGCCTGGGGGCGCGCGGGTTGTTCCTCTCCCGCCCGTTCCCCCCGGGGCGTTGCCGGGTGGGCGTCCCGGGGCGCCGGGGGTTGGTGGGGAGCGGGCGGGGTGGCCTCCGCCGTCGCGGTGAGGTGCGGGGCGGTCGCGCGCCGGTGGGTGCGTGTACCGGCGGCCCGGGGCGGGTGCCGGGGTGCTGTTCGGCCCGGGGCCGGCCGGGGTGGCCGGGGCGGGCATGGGCCGGCCCCGGCTACCGCGGGGCGGTGACCGGGGCCGGAGCCGGGGCCGGGGTGGGGGCCGGAGCCGGGGGGTGGGGAGGAATGAGGGGGGGGGGGTCAGGCCGGGGGGTGGGCCCGGGGGGCGGGGGGCCG
The DNA here is from genome assembly GCF_041519305.1 of Streptomyces luteireticuli. Classification (NCBI taxonomy): domain Bacteria; kingdom Bacillati; phylum Actinomycetota; class Actinomycetes; order Kitasatosporales; family Streptomycetaceae; genus Streptomyces; species Streptomyces luteireticuli. Next base: position 315,512 of record NZ_CP167928.1, on the reverse strand, counting down.
TGGGGGCGCGGCCGACTGTGGGGCGGGGGCCTGCTGCGGCTGCTGGGCAGGGTAAGCGGGGTGCTGTTGTCAGGCCGCGGGGGCGGGCTGCTGCGGGGCGGCGGGCGGTTGTTGTGGGGTGTGGCCGGTGGGGTGGGTGGGGGTGGTGTCTTTGAGGTAGACGGTGACGGGGGCCTGGTCGGCGACGAAGATGCGCTCGTGGACGCCGGGCGGGGTGAGGATCCACACGATGGTGTCGTCACGGCGCTGGGAGCGGCGGATCAGCGGCGGGGGGAGGGTGACCTCTTCGGTGATGCCGGTGTTGGGGTCGGTCTCGAGGACCGTGATGTGGTCGACGGTACTGAAGAGGCCCGTGTACTGGGCGAGTTCGTTGATGGTGGTCTCCTGCTTCACGGCGCTCCCCCCCCTTCCTGTGGTGGTGGCCTGGCCCCCTGGGTGGGTTCGTCGGGACAGTAGGCGGCCCGGGGGGCGTGCGGGGGCGGGGGTGGTGTGCGGGTGCCGGGGGGCGGAATGTGGGTGGGGGTGGCGGATGCTCCTGGCGGGAAACACGGCGAGGCCCCGCGCCGGGACGGGGATGTCCGGACGCGGGGCCTGCGGGGTGCGGGGTGGGCTAGTTGGTGGTCATGGTGAGCTGTATTCCCTCCTGGTTGTGGGTGATGTGGAGGAGGAGGCGGGTGGCGCCGTCGGCGGCGGCGGTGCGCAGCAGGTCGATCAGGGACTGACTGTCGCTGTCGGTGTCGGGGGCGCTGCCGGTGTCGCTGTCGGGGGCGGGGTCGGGGGCGGGGTCGGGGGCGGGGTGGGTGAGGTCGAGGGTGGTGTGGAGGTCGTTCCGGCCGAGGAGGGGGGAAGGGTCGGTGCCCGGTCCCCAGGTGTCGGCGTAGGCGATGTGGTGCCAGCGGCCGTTGGCGTCACGGGTGTTGGGGGTGTGGTGGTGGATGCCGTTGCTCATGAGGAAGGTGCCGTCGCCCTTGATCCACCACAGGCGGGGCGCGGTTTCGGTGTCACCGGGGCCGAGAGCGTGCTCGGGGGCGGTGACGGCGTGTTCGGCGGCGGCCAGGACCTGGTCGAGGGGGAACGCGAGGGTGCAGTCCTGTCCGGCGGCGGCGGCCTTGGCCCGGTGGGCGTTGCCGAGGACGTCGCGGAGCAGGGTGTCGACGTAGTGGGCGCCGGGCTGCGGGGCGGTTCCAGTGATGGGAGTGTGCTGGGTCATGAGAGGACTCCCTGGCATCGGTCGGGAGGGATAGGGGTGTGGCGGGGCCGCCCGGCGGCGGAGGCCAGGGCAGACGCCGACGCGCGGCGCGGGGCCGGGGCACGGGGGCGCGGCGCGGGGGCGCGGCGCGGGGGCGCGGCGCGGGGCTTGTAGCCCCTGGGGGTGGCGTGAAGCGAAAAAGGGGGGGGCCGGGCCGCCCCTGGGGGGGTGGGGGCGGCCCGGCGGCCGGGGGTGAGGGGATGGTGCGGGAGCATCCCTACCGGCTGTTACCGACACTGCCCCGGGCGGCGCCAAGCCCCGCAAGCCCGTCCCGCTACGGGACGGGGTGCGGACGGCAGGAGCGGCCGGGGGGCGCGTGGTGCGGGCCATGTGGCGACCCCCGGGGCCCCGGGGGATGCGGGGCCCCGGGGCCGGGGGGTGTTGTGGGGTCAAGGGGTGCCGGGGGCGGGAGGGGTGAGGACGAAGGCGAGGCGGTTCGGGGTCGTGCCGTGGGCGGCCTGCGCCTGCCATCCCTTGGCGCGGAACAGGTCGGCCCATCGGTCGGCCTGGGCGACGCGGGTGGCGCGCAGCGCGGGGTATCCGGGGTGGTGGTGCGGGTTGAGCTGCGCATCGAAGTGCGCGAGTTTCAGTTCGAGGATCACGTTCACGCGGTCGCGGGTGAGGGTTTGCGCGTCGACGTGGGCGCCTTCGGTGATGCAGTGGCCGGTGGCGGTGTAGGCGGCGAGCGGTTCTTTGGCCTCGGTGAGGATGGCCAGGGCGTGGGCAACGAGGGCGCGGGCGGTACGTGCCTGCGGGGCGCGTTCGGTGGAGGGCGGGAGGGCGCCGTGGTGGACGGCGGGGGCGGTCAGGTAGTCGGGTAGGTCAATGCTGGTGACAAGAGGCATCGCGGGCTCCGTTCAGTCTGGGTCGGGCGAGGGCGGGGTCAGACGGGCCGTATGTCGAGGGGTGGTGCGGGAGCATCTCCTCCGGCTGTGCTAACAGTGCCCTGGGCGGCGTCAAGGCCCGCAAGGGCCGGCGGCGGGACCGGCGGCGGGACCGGCGGCGGGACGGACGTGCAGCGGCCCCGAGCCCCGGGCGGGTGCCGGGAGTTCGAGGCCGATGGGGGGTGCCAGGGAGGGGCGGTTGATCAGGGCGATGAGGAGAGGTCATGCCGCCGGACACGGGCCGGGCAGGGGGGTGGGGGCTTCAGGGCTGAGGAGTCGACTTGGGCGGGCGGAGCATGAGGAGAGGGTCGCCGCGCCGTGGGGTGGGGGTGAAGCCGTGCCGGGTGTACCAGGCCTGCAGGGCTGCTTGGTCGAGTCCGGGGTGCGCGGGGAGGAGGTCTGCGGGGTGGGGGTGTCCGGGGCCGGGCGGACGGTCCGCTGGTTTCGACAAGACGATCTACAAGCGCAGGAACGAAGTGGAGCGGACCATCTTGGCCCTGAAGAACTCCCGCACCGTGGCCACCAGGTTCGGCAAGCGCGCCCATGTCTTCCACGGCACCGTCACCGTCGCCTCGATCCGGCGCTGGTTTCGTCCGTGACACGCCGGGCGCATCCGGGGCCGATGGCTCCGGATCTGGAAGAATGACTCATGCCCGTGTTTCTCCGTTCAGTCGACACACGGGGTGGTGGGGGCCCTTTGTGAGAGGGCTCCCACCTTTGCGTGTGCCGCCGTGCGCACCCTTGTGCACATGATCCGCTGGACAGGCCCTAGTCGATGATGTGGGTCAGGTGCAGGTACTCGTCGTCGAAGACGATCTGCATCCGGTAGTGGGTGGCACCGTCGGCGGCACCGGCGCGGAGCATGTCGAGGAGCGTGGTGCCGTCCCCGGTGAGAGGGGCGGTCAGGTCGATGGACTGGCAGAAGTCGTCGCCGCCGAGGATGGAGCGGGGGTCGGTGCCCGGTCCCCAGCTGTCGGCGTAGACGGTGTGGGGCAGGCGACCATCCTTGACGCGGACGCCGGTGGACTGCTGGCCGTTGCTCATGAGGTAGGCGCCGTCGTCCTTGACCCACCACAGGCCGGGCGCGGCTTCGCGCTCTCCGTCGCCGAAGGCGTGTTCAGTGGCGTTGGCTGCGTGCTCGGCGACGGCGAGGACCTGGTCGAGGGGGAAGACGAGCGTGCAGTCCCGGTGGGCGGTGTTGGCCATGACGACGTCCAGCAGAGGGTTGGTGCTGGTGTCGGAGATCGGCGGGATGGTCATGGTGCCGAGGAACGCGTTGAGCCAGCCGGGGCGTTGGTCGGCGGGCAGGGCGAGCAGTTGCCGGACCTGCCCGGGGTGGTCGATGGCAGTCTCGATGCTCCCGGGGACAGCGGGCGTGGGTGTGGAAGCGGGCGCGGCACTCGACACCGGCGCAGGGCTGGATGCGGATACCGGCGTGGACACGGGTGCGGGCGTGGGGGTGCTGTCGGGGGTGGGCGCGGGGGTGGGGGTGTTCTGGGTCATGTCGGATTCCTCGCATCAGGTGGGGACGGGCAGGGCGCCGCGGCCGGGGCCGCCCAGCGGCGGGGGTGCAGAGGGGCGGGCGCCAGGCGCGGGATGCGGGGTGATAGTGGATGCCGGAGGGGCTAGGCCGGCAAGGACACGGCAGGGCGGACGTGGGTCGGCCCCGCCCGTGGTGCAGGTGCAGGGGCGGGGCCGGGCGGGAGGGGGCCTCGATCAGATGTGGCAGTCGACCGCGACGAGCAGAGTGTCGGGCGGGAGCGCATCCAGCTGCTCGTTCATGCAGCGGGCGTATTCGGCCCGCTCCTGGGGTGTGTCAGTGCTCTGCCCGAACAGCCCCATCCTTCCGGGTGCTTGCCACACGCCGTCGAGGCCCAGATAAGCGTAGCCGGGAACGGCGTGGTCGGCCCGCTGCTGCATGTAGGCGTCGCGTCCCGGCGCGAAGGTGTCGATGGGGCAGTCCATCCACACGAAGTCACGGGACTGCCGGGCGGCCTTGACCTGGGGCTGTGCGCCGTACTCCTCGCGGGCCTGCCCGATCGTGTAGGAGCCCGGAGCGGCCTCGTGGCGGCTGAGGAACGTCGACCAGCCGTCAGCCTCGGGAAGTCCGGCAACAAGGCGCTGCCACTGGTCGTACTGCTCGCCCGCTGCATGCCGCGTCTCGGCGCGCATCGCAGCGAAATCGAGGAGACCGCGGGGGCCTCCGTCCACCCGCCCGGCCGGGCACGGACCACCGAACACACCCGGCGACCCGACCAGCAGACGCGGATCGTCGGCGGTGTGCGCCTGGAGGATGAAGTAGCCGGTCCAGCGGCCGCCGATCTGCCACCAGTCCCATGTGGCATTCGGGTTGTAGGTGCTGACCTCGTAGGCGCGGCCGTCGTCATCGACGTGCAGGTACGCGCTGCTGTCCTTGTCGTGCTGGTAGCGGGCGTTGACCGCATCGGCGACCTGGTTCCAGGTCAGGGGTCCCTCTGCGGGCAGTTGGCCATCCTCCCGGCACGCCGCGACGACCCAGTAGTCCTCGGCGTTCCCCTCTCGTAGTCGCGGTAGGCGGCGACCACGGTGTCTGCGCCGAACGGCGCGAGCACGTCGTCGAGGACGGCTTCCACCTTGTCGGGGCTGGTGGGAGGAAGCGCAACAAGCAGGCTGAAGTGACTCATGGACCTCTCCTCGGTGATGGCGATAGCGGCAGCGCGCGTCGGCACTGCACGCAGCAGATGGCCGTGAGGCGGCCGATATCCGCAGGTCAATGGGCTTCGGGACGCCGCGACTGCGGTCGGCGCCGGCGAGAGCGACCCTGCCGCGACGCCGGGTTAGCACCGCAAACAGCCGGGCGACCGACGGGCGGACGCAGCGCGGCGGACATGGCACGCGGCAGGCAGGGCGGCCTGCACGGCGTCGGCGCAGCGCGCTCCGCCCTGGGGCAGGGGCCGGGGCAGGGCCTCGGCCAAGCGCCGGGCGCCCGCGCGGAAGCCGTCGAGAAGGATGCGCATCATCGGGTCCGTCCTGCCGGTCACGACCGGAAGGGCGCTCTTCCCCTCCCCCGCCGCTCCCATGGGGCGGCGGTCGTACCCTGGCGCGACGGCCCGCAAGCCGGTCAAGCAGATGGCCGCGGGCGGGACGCGTAGTGATGGAATGGCGGATCGGCGTGCGGCGTCCGGCGTTGCTCTCGGCGTTGGTGTGGGGGTGGCGAGGGGGGGGCGACGGCGAAGGCTTTCACGAGGAACGTGAACGGCCGGTTCCGCGGGGCTGGGATGTGTCACAAGGGGCTCCTTCGATGGGGCCGGGCCGACGGCGGCCGGGCCAGGCGACCGCACCGTGGAGCAGGAACCGGCAAGCCGTGCAACGACCGCCCGCAGCGGAGCGGGGAGCGGCCGGCCCGGCCGCACGCGGTGCCGGACAGAAGAGCGGTTGAAGACCCCGACCGGCCAGGAGCGGCACAACGGCCAGCCGCAACCCGGCCAGCCTCACAGGCGGGAACACGCCCCCGCCCGGCCCCGGCACCCGCAGTGGCCGGGGCCGGGCATGGCACCTTCGAACTCCGGGCGGGAGCCGGGAGTCCGGGGGGCCTCGGCGGCCTGGGGCGGCGTCGGGGCGGCGTGGGTCAGCCGGTACGTCCGGCCCGGGCGAGATCCTTCGGCTGCCGGGCGGAGATGGGCATGTTGAACGCCTCCCGGAACAGAGCGGGCAGGTGGGCAGCGGGGGCTGCCGCAGGGAGCGCGGTGGTGGCCCTGTCGGCGAAAGCGGTGGCGGCCTGTTCCAACAGCGCGTGGGTGCTGCCGGATCAAGCGGCGTCGGTGTGGTGGGGGGGCGCGGTGCGCAGCGTGTCGGCAGCACCGCCGGCCGCCGGGGCGAACGTAGCGGTGAGAGCGTCCTCGCCGAGGGCGGGGAACTGCCTGGCGACAGTGAACGCCACGGCCACCGGTCCGGGGGTGGTCTCCAGCAGAGCTGTTCCACGGCCCGGGGTGGTGTCACCGGTCAGGTCCCACCGCTGGTTGCCAATGACGCACAGGACGAGTCGGACTGAGACAGTCTGGTGGGTGAAGGCGGCGCGCAGCAGCCCGGCCAGAGGCACGAGGCGGACGGCGACCGTGCGGTCGGGGGGTACCGGGAGCGGGATCACCGACGAGGTAGAGCACGACCGCGCATCGGGCACGGACCGGTCCCGGGCGTCAAGCATGGCGATCAACCCGCGACCCGCCTCGGCGGCGAACCCGGACCAGGCCGGCTCCCCCCACCGAGATGATGCCCGGGCGTCGCGGCTGCCCCTGGTGCACCGGGCCGACGAGCCCGGCCTTTCGACCGGCTCCGCATCACGGCGTCATACAGAAGTATGCTTGCCTGTATGAGCACTCGTACGCGCACCACAGTCACCCTGCCGGACGACCTCCTTGCCCATGCCCGTGCCGCTTCCGGCGGGAACTTGTCGGCCTACGTCGAGCAGGCGCTCAGGGCCCAGCAGCTCCGCGACGCAGCCCCTGCCGTACGGGCCTGGCGCGAGAAGGCCGCGAACGACACCGAGGAGCTCGCCGACATCTTCGGCGAGGACGTCGCGTGACGCCCCTGGCCCGCGGCCAGGTCTGGCGCGTCCAGCTGGCCACCAAGAGCCGCGCCGTGGTCATCGTCGAGTCCGATGCCGCCCTGGACGCGCTGCCCGGCACCGCCGTGTGCATGATGATCGACGAGACCCAGGGCGCCCCGGACACCGTCGTCACCATCCCCCTGTCGCATCCCGTGCACGGCGCCGCTGTCGCCGTCGACCTCACCGCGCTGACCGACAAGCGCCTCGCCTCCGGCGAGTTCCTCGGCACCGTCGACACCGAGACCATGAACCGCATCTCCACCGCCCTGCGCATCACCCTGGACCTCACCTGAGACGACGCACAAGGTTCAGGGAGGCGGCCTCGGCACCCGCTTACCGCACGCGCCCCCGGCACGTGGCGACAGGCACGGCAAGAACCCCGAACCCCGGGCGAGAGCCGGGAGTTCGGGGAACTGCGTGCGGAAGCGGTCGGGCCAGCCGGCCGAGCGCCAGGCCGGGCGAGGTCGGTGTGGAGGGCGGGCGGCATGAGGGCGAGGGCGGCCGCGGATCTGGCCGGGGAGCGGGGAATTCGAGTACGAACCGGGGCGGGGTGCGGGCGGGTCAGCTGGTGGAGCGTCCGGCTCGGGCAAGGTCCTTGAGCTGCTGGACGGAGATGGGCAGGTTGAACGCCGCCTGGAGCAGGGCGGGCAGGCGGGCGGCGGGGTCGAGGTGGTGTGCCCGGCGCAGGGCGAGGCGGGCCAGGGCTTGGTCGTCGTCGTACCAGGCGGTGACGGCCAGAAGCGTCAACGGGGCGCAGGCGAGCACTTCGTGGGGGCCGACGGCGGCGGTGGCGAGGTAGGTGAACAGGCGGCGTGCGGCGGGGATGGTGTGGGTGTCGGGCAGGCTCATGGCCCAGTCACGGACCAGGCGGTCCCTCAGGGCGTACAGGAGGGTGGCGGTGTCGGCCACGGGGAGCGCGGTGGTGGCCGGGTCGGTGAAGGCGGTGGCCGCGCGTTCCAGAAGCACGTGGGCGGCGCCAGGCCGTGCGGCGGCGCCGGGGCAATGGGCGGACGCGGCAGTGTCCAGTGCGGTGCGCAGGGTATCGGCGGCGGGGCCGGCCAAAGGGGTGAACGTGGCGGTGAGGGCGTCCTCGCTGGAGGCAGGGCGCCTTCCGGCGACGGTGAACGCGACGGTTGCGGGTCCGGGGGTGGTGTCCGCCAGGGCGGTGCCGGGGCCCGGGGTGATGTCGAGGGTCAGGTCCCACCACTGGTGGCAGCTGATGCACAGGACCAGTTGGACGGTGACGTGGTGGTGGGTGAAGGCGGCGCGCAGGAGCCCGGCCAAGGGCGCGAGATGGGCAGCAACCGTGCGGGCGGGCCGGCCGGGCGCGGGGTCGTCGACGAGGTAGAGCACAACCGAGTCGGGTACGGGCCGGTCCCGATCGTCGAGCATGGAGATCGGCCCGCGGGCCGTCTCGGCGGCGAAGTCGAACCAGGCCGACTCCCCCGCCGGAAGATCCAGGCGGGCGGCGCCGGTGAGCCGGGCGCCGTGGAAGACAGCGACGACCAGGGACGTGCGGGGGCGGTAGCCGAGCAGATACGGCAGAGCCTCGGCAACATCGGCGGGGGTACGCAGACGGACAGTAGCGGACTCGGAACCGGACATACAGGAGACTCCGTTTCAGTGCCGGTGGCGGTGTGGGCTCACCGTGCGGAAGCGGAGGGCTAGCCCAGCAACCGCAGGGCAGGCGGCGCTCCTACCGGCCCTGATAGGGCTCCGCGCAGCTCCCGCTGCCCGGCCACCCGGCAGCACGCGCACAGCACGGCCCCCGCACCGTGAGGCACCGGTACCGGGGGCCAGCGCGAAGACCGGGGGGCCTCATTCACGGGCCGGTGCTCCGCAGTTCTCGCAGCGGGGCTGCTTGTTGGGCCACGGCGGGGTGTGGAAGCGGTGGCCGAAGGGGTGATTGGGGCACAGGCACAGCCATCTGCGGCGGCCGGGCCCGCCGGGCGCGGGCCGAGTGCGCTGAACTTCGCGGTCGCCAGGGCTAGCGCAGCAGGGCGTAGCGCCTGGCGGCGGCCCACCCGGATATGCGCCCCCGGCCCTGTGGGTACGGCGGGCCGCGGCCGGGGCGGTTGTCAGCCGAGTGCCTGGACAGGGTCCCCTCCAGGGCAGTCACAGGCGTTGGCGGCGCGGTCTCGGCGGCCCTCACCACTGCGCCCGCACACGGTGCAGTGCCAGTCCGGTATGTCGGGGTCGGTGACCGGGTGCGTGTCGTGGCGGCTGCGGAGCCGCTCGCACACGGGAGTCTCGGGGCGCAGGTCCGGGCCCCGGCGGCCCCGGCGGGACACAGGAGCAGCCGCACACGTGAGCCGGTTCCCGACCAACCCGACGGCATTGGTGTCAGGGTCGGCACGGGTCAGGACCTGAACGACAGCAAGAGCACAGTCCCCACAACCCGCCGGGGAACCAGCCAGAAGCGGGAAGCGGCTGGCGGGATGGACACCCCGGTCGAGACAGGCCCGAACGCCGGCGTTCCCGTCACGGGCAGGGACACGGGTCTCGGACGGCTCGGCCGTGACGGAGATGGGGATGGGGATGGGGATGGGGATGAACACAGGTGCTCCCTGGCAATGAGGTGCGGGGATGGGACAGCCGGGAAGCGGGGGGTGTCATCGCTCCCCTGGCCGATGAATCCGACGATGGCGCCAGCCGGACAGGGGGCCGGACCTCTGCTCGGTGCGGGACGACTGTGTGACGCGGGAGGGGTAGCCGGGCAAGAGCGGCGGGGCTTCCGGTGGCGAGGGCCGTGAAGGCCTGCGAGGCGGGCCGTGTCGCGCAGAGTGCGACGGCGCAGGAACGGGCTGGGCTCGGATGCGCGGGCGGCCCCCGGCCCGGGACAGGGGGGTGCGTCCCGGCCTGGGGGCCGCGTGGGGCCAGTGCCCGGGCGGGGTCAGTGGCGGCTGGTGGCACAGGTGCCGGTGAGGTTGACCAGGGTGGTGGGCTCCGGGACGGCGGAGAAGCCGACGGAGTCGACGTTGAGGTAGACGATCCAGTGGTCGGGACCGTTGACCTTGACGACGTCGCCGACGGAGACGGAGCAGATGTCGGCGGGCCAGGTCTGGCCGTTGCCGTCGGCGTCCTGGCGGTTGCCGACGGCAAAGGCGGCCTCGGAGATGTCCTCATGAGTGCGGATACGCGGGCTGGTGCGGAAGGCCAGGCGCAGGGGACCGCCGTCGGGACGGGTGGCCTCGGCGAGCGGGTGGTGGCGGTAGCCGAAGAAGCTGTGGCGGGAGGTGTTCATGTCCCGGCCCCGGGCCCGCGCCCCGCGTGGGGCCGGGGGCCGGGGGCCGGGGGCCGGGGGCCGGGGGCCGGGGGCCTGGGGCCTGGGGCCTGGGGCCTGGGGCCTGGGGCCTGGGGCCTTCTGACTATCCCGCCTTGCTGGTTGTGTTGGTTGTCGTAAACTTTGCAGTCCCATTCTTTACTGGCTGAGGGTCTGGGGTCGGCGGAGAACCTGGCTGCTGGGCTGGGGTGCCGACGACGAATTTGGCCGGAAAATCTCCGCCCTTAATCAAGATGTGCTTGCCTTCGCATTTCGTCTTGGATGTCTTATTGGTGGGGGTCAAGGTCAACGTCAGGGTCCCCTGGCCTGGAGTAGTGTACGACCCTGCCGTGTATGCTAACGGGACCTTTAATGATTGAGGAAGCTCATCACCCTCCAGACACACCGCCATTTTCTCCACCTTCATCTTCACACTTGATCCTGCGAGGGGTACAGGGGAGGCGGCGGCCGGAATAATAGTTCCTCCGGGGATTGTCACGGTTAGGGTATCTCCGGTCCTGATGACAAAATCGCCCATATCGTTCTCCAATCGACATTCATCCCCCACAGTGAGTGTAAAATAAAATCGTCAAGGGCGCATGCAGGTTAGGCTAAATGGGTCGCTGGGAGACGGAACTGGCCGTACCGAACGACGCCGAGGCCATCCTGGTCACCACCCGCAAGGCCCGCCCAGCACTGCCCGGCCGCGCAGTCCTGGAGAAACCCGTAGCCGACCTGCCAGGCCCTGGAACGACCCGGCCACCAGCGCCAAGGACCGCAAACGCCTGCTGCGGACCCTGGTCAGCGATATCACGCTGCTGCCCGACGGCGAAGGCGGCGAGGTCTGCATCGCCTGAGCACCCCCCTCGCCGACGCCCTCCAGGCCCGCGTCCGTGACCGTCTCGATCACAGCGGCGAGCCCGACGTCACGGGCGAGGGCAGCAGGCCGTTGCCACCTGACGTCCTGGCCGGCCAGGAGATTCCTGTCCACCAGGGTCGTTGGAGGAGATATGCCCGAAGGGCGCCCCCATGGGGGCGCCCTTCGGGCATATCTCCTCCAACGACCTCTATGGCCTGCGGCCCTGGATCGAGCAGAGCTACAAACAGATCAAGGACGAACTCGGCTGGGCCGACTTCCAGGTCCGCTCCGACCGTGCCATCCGCCGCCACCAGACCCTGGTCACCTGCGCGTTCACCTTCTGCTGGGACCAGTGGTTCGCCCCACCCGGGCCACTGGACGCCACCGCACCGGACCCCTGCCCCGACAACGGGCCAGAGAGGGGGACCCACCACACCCCACCAGCCCCAACCACCCTGCTGGCCCAGGGCCTTACGCGCCGTACGTTCCTGGCTCACCCCCGCGATCACCCCGCAACGCTGGCGGCGAGCCTGGACGGACCAAAGACCCGCCCGCCGAACTCCAAGCCCTGCTCGACGCGGTCACCACCGGCAGACCTCTTGATCCCTACCGCCGGGTTTAACGAACCACCGGTAACTCACCTATAGTTGTATTGAGTTGGGCAGTTGCACACCTTTCAGCCATGGCATTGAGGCCGGGCCTCCTACCTCAATGGGGTGACGCTTCATGATCCCTGCGGTATGCCGGTTTCATGCGGTATGCGCAACGGGGCGGTTACTCGCCTGCCGAGCAGGAGTGGTGCGAACGGCTGCGCCTGAGGGCCGCCGAGTTGTTTGAGCAGGGTGAGAGTACTGATGCGATTGCGGCGGAGGTGTGGGTGACCCTGAGCACGGTGCGGCAGTGGCATCGGCAGTGGCGTGAGGGCGGGGCGGCGGCATTGAGGTCAAAGGGTCCGGTATCGCGGGAGCGTCTGACCCCTGATCAGTGGGAGTGTCTGGAGGCGGAGTTGAAGCGCGGACCACTGGATCACGGCTTCGCTGACGATCAGGGCTGGACACTGAACCGGATCAAGACGGTGATCGGCCGGATGTTTCATGTCCAGTACACCCCCCAAGGGGTCTCGAAGCTGCTCAACAGGCACGGCTGGTCCTGCCAGACGTCCGTGCTGCAGCCCCCGGAGCGGGAGGGGGAAACCGTCGGAGCATGGCCGCTGGTCAGTGCGCCGCGGCGAACCTGGGCGCCAACACCTGCTACGAGGAGGAGGGGAGGCACACCGGAATCGATTTTGCGTAGGGGAGGTTGAGTAGACGGTCGGCGCCGGAGCCTTCGGCGAGGAGAACGCGGCCGTCGCGTTCGAGGATGACCATGGCGTCGATGACGGCGACGTGCGGCATAGTGTCCTCCCGGCGGAGAACTGCGAGGAGCGGGACCCCAGCGGCTGCGGGTGCGCGGGCGGTGCCCGCTGCCCGCCGTCGTTCAGAGCGACGACGTCAAGGAACCGGAGGTCGGCGACACGGGCACCGTCCTCAGGACGTTCACCCGCAAGTTCGCCCTGCCACCAGGGAAACACTCTTGGCCGTACAGCCCGTACCGGGCCCGGTACGGAACATCACGGTGCGCCAGAACGGCCACACCGACATCGCCGCAGCCCTCCCACACCGCCCACGACCACCACCGGCCCCTGACCGCCCTCGGGCTCACCGGACGAACCCGGACAAGACCACTTCACGCAAAGACCCTTCCTGCGCGGGTCCGTGTCCGTCGAACTCGGTCGGCATGTCACAGCAAGAAGATCACCGAGTACGGAATCGAGATCACCCAGGACACACCATCCCGACCACAGACCCGGCCCAACCCACGAGATGATCAAGCTACGCTTCCCGGCATGGTTCTATAGAGTGGGGAGTATGACCGAGCAGGCCATTTATCAGCACCTCCGTGACCATCGTCACGAACTCAGTCACACACCGCGCTTCAGCCCACCAGAGATCAGCCATGGCCAACTCTTGTGGATGATGAGCCCCGCGCTACATCACCAGCGGGTATCCAACCGGCTGTGAGCCCAGCTGGACTCACAGCTGAAAGGCAGCGGCCTCATCATCATGTTCGAGACCGATGTCGAGGATCCCGGTCTTGGGATCCTCCGCATTCCGGACCTTGTCGTCATCGACGAGGAGATGGAGCGGGCCGATGTCGACGCGATCGACCCACGTCATACGCACCTGGCCATCGAGGTCGTCTCCCGTCCCAATCCCGAGAACGACTACGAGGGCACGCTCCGTGACTACCCGGCCATGGGAGTCCCTCACGGGCCTTCACCCTGCGAAGTGGACACCGTTTGTTATGCGGTTGCGGCTAGCGTAGCCGTTCGTTGTTCGTAGTCGATGGGGCTGGTGTGGGCGAGGGCGGAGTGCCGTCGGCGGGTGTTGTAGCGGGTCACCCACCGGAAGACGGCGAGACGGGCCTCGCGCGGTCCTGGCCAGCGTTTCTTTCCATGGAGTGTTTCCCTTTTCATGGTGGCGTTGAAGGATTCGGCGGCAGCGTTGTCAGCGCTGGTGCCGACGGCTCCGCGGGAGCGGGTCACGCCGAGTTCGCGGCATGCGTTCGCGAACTCCTTCGAGCAGTACTGGGCACCGTTGTCGCTGTGGAAGATCGCCCCGTCAAGGTTCCCGCCGCGGGTGCGGGCGGCTGCCCGCAGTGCGTCGGTGACCAGCTCGGTTCGTATGTGGTCGGCGATCGACCAGCCCGCCAGGCGCTTCGAGCACAGATCCAGCACCGTCGCCAAATACAGGAACTTCCCGTCCCCGACCGGCAGATACGTTATATCGCCCACATACTTCGTGTTCGGGGTGTTGGCGGTGAAGTCGCGCTGCAGCAGGTCCGGCACTGGTGCCGGGGACGGTTCGGGCACGGTGGTGCGGACCGTCTTGCGCAGGTGCAGGCCGGTGATGCCGAACTTGCGCATGACGCGGGCGACCTTCTTCTCGTTGATCCGCATGCCATGCGCTTGCCGCAGCTCGGCGGTGATGCGCGGGGCACCGTAGGTGCCGTCCGAGTCCGCATGGATGCCCCGGATCCTGCCGGCCAGGGCCTGGTCCGCACGCTCCCTCTCGGCACATCCCGCGCGCCCGCGCCGCCATTTGTAGAAGCTGGAACGGGCGACTTCCAGTACCTGGCACAACCGCTTCACGCCCCAGGCGCGGTGGTGGTCCTCGATGAAACGGCAGCGGTTCACCAATTCATCTCTGCGGCGAAAAACTTCGTCGCCTTGCGCAGGATGTCCCGCCCGGTGGCCAGCGTCGTGTTCTCCTTCCGCACGGCCTTCAGCTCCGCGCGCAGGGCCGCTATCCCGGCCTCCAGTTCCTCCCGTGTCGTCTCGTCCACGGCCGCCGGCTCCTTCATCGTCTTCCTGGTCGTGCTGTGCTCGCCGCGGCGAGACCGCTCAGCCCTTGCCCAGTCCCGCAGCGTGCCCCGGCTCACTCCCAGGTCCTTCGCCACCCGCATCAGCGAGTGGTCCGGGTCCGACAGGTACAGCGCGACAGCATCCGCCTTGAACTCCGGCGAGTACACCTTCATCACCATACGAGATGACTCCTCCCCGGCCCTGATCACGGGCCGATCGAGGCGTCCACCCCACAGGGGGAGGCCCTGTCGGAGACGACTTGCCTGTTGTGCCCCGCGCGCCGGTGTTTTGCAGAAAACAGTTGCGCGGCGTCCTTCCGGTCCCAGCAGAGGGCGAGGAACCCGTCGACCAGGACGGGCTCGCCGCAGGGCAGCCGGGCGATGCCGAACCCCAACTGCTTGAGGGCACTGCGGATTACCGGCCGCAGCAGCGTGCCGTAGCGTGAGACGGTGGGCTGGGAGGCACCGAAGAGCTCGCCGGCCATCTCCTGCAGCATCGTGCCGCAGCAAGGAAGCAGAGCAGGACCACCGCTTCCACAACGGCAGCACGCGCGGCCGTCCCGTCGTCCGGTCCCAGTCCGGCAGCCGGCGCTCCACCCGGCCGATGAGCAGGGACAGCTGATGTGGGCTCAGTCCGGTAGTACGGTGGAAGCGCATCGGTCCCCTCAAGCGTCCGTATTTGCGGTGACACGTCGTACGGTACGCCGAGGGGACCGATCTCCCTTTCCATAATCAACTATCCAAGATTCGCAGAGTTTTGAATATCCTTCCTGGTCCCCCCGATAGTTCGCCCCCAGACCGGGATCAGCCACACATGACCGACCATGACACAGCTCTGGTCGGCTCCCGCAAGGTCCCGCAGCCCATCGGTCAAGCCCCTGCCTGACTTTCGTCGCCCTTTCGTATAACTTTGGTCATATTTTCCAACCATTCTCGTGCGTCACGATGGTGCCATAAGGAAGCCGGGACCTCTCGACGACCGGGCTGCGCAGCGAGCCCGAGGATATGGAAGGCCAGTACTGTGTTTCTGCATCATGATCAACGAAGCCGTGTAACCCAGCCGTTCGTCACCTTGGTTATAGGCGGACTCCTCGCCCTTGGCCCCATAGCAGCCAGCCCAGCCCACGCCGAGGGACCTCCGGCAACCAGCAGGTCCACCGAGACGAACTACGAGAGCGCCGAGGCGACGAAGGCACTGGCGCGACTCGTCGACCTGGCAGCCGAACGGCTCATGACGGCGGACCAGGTCGCCGCGTCAAAATGGATCTCGGGCAAGCCCATCGAGGACTCCGCACGAGAAGAACAGGTCTTGGAGGCCATGAACGCCGAAGCACAACGGCTCCATCTCGATCAAGCTGTGGTGCGGCAAATCTTCAAGGACCAGATCGAAGCCAATAAGCTTGTCCAGCAAGGACTGCACGACCGGTGGAAAGACTACCCTCAGGAGCGCCCTGACAGCGCACCGGATCTCGACCATATCCGAGACGAGATCAACCGTGCCAACACGGCAATCCTGACGGCCCTGCAGGAGAGCCAGTCCATTCTGCGCACGCCCCTGTGTCCCACACTGCGTGACAACAGTACCGACAGCCTCGTCCACGACCAGCACCTCAACAACCTCCACACACAAGGACTCCAACGGGCACTCTCAGGCATGTGCTCCGCCCAATGACCACCGGCCGCGAAGAACCGCCGGCCCCAGCAACCCTGGCAAACCAAGTTCTGCGGGACCTGTTCAGCGGCAGCAACGCACCCCAGCACATGGACGGAGTTGTGCCTCCTCTCGTAGTGTGGAGATGTCTGCTGTGGGGAAGTTCAATGGCAGAGATACGCAGGACGGGGGGCTGTAACGCTGACCGTGCAGACCTCCTTCACCCACCCCCTCGGCCTTCCGCCTACCCTGACCAGCACCGACAGGACTTTGCATCAGCCCTGGATCTGCTGGTCGGGCTGCCAGATCCGCATCGGCGGCGGGGCTTGCGTCACCCGTTCGTGGCGGTGCTGACTGATTGCCGCCTCGGCCGTGGTGGCGGGCGCGTATTCGTACGCGGCGAACGGGCAGTGGGCAGCAACGCCCCGTAGGGGACTCTGGCCCGGCTCGGCGCATACCTGCCGACCTCCTTGAACATGCGGATAACTCCATCCGCGGTGACGATCCGCCGTTCGTTTTGATGACATCCCTAGTCCAACCGAGCCTTCGAGCTCATTCGATGGGAACCTCAGCTGAAGCGATCTTAAGAATCTTAGGCTTCGCTTAGGGCGCCTTGCTGCACTCTGTGCGTAACTTACGGCTGCTACGCCATCCGGGACGGGACCGATTATGGGGAGAGTCGCTGCCGGGTGACGCACAGGATGACGCGGCCGTGTACCGGCCTGCACCGAGCAGCGTGCAGGATGTCAAGAACCTGGCAGCGCCTCTGCATTCCCTGACGAGGCTGGCTCGGGATCACTTACTCACGATTGAAGGAACATCCGGATGCGCACACAGACTGGGTTCGCGTGCAAAACCGCCGTACCGGTTCTCGGAGCGGTCCTGCTCCTGGGCGCCGTGCCGTCTGCCCTGGCCAACCCCATTGATGAATCTGCTCCAGACACTGTTGTCCAGCCTGCGGCTGTCAGCGCCACGCAGCAGCAGGAAGTCGAAGCGTACTGGACACTCGAGCGCATGATCGCGGTCGGTGCCCCGGGGCCGGAGGACCCGCGCGAACCCACTGATGCGGAGTGGAATAAGGCCGGGCTCGTCTCCAAGGCCGTGGGACGGCTGTTCTTCACCACCCCGTCCGACCACATGGACAGATCCTGCACCGCGACGATCACCAAAGGCAGGACAGGCACCACCGTTGTCACCGCCGCCCACTGCCTCGGCGGTGATCTGCAACGCACCGGTAACCCCACCGACCCGACCTTCAATCCGGGGCAGTGGAACCAGAACCTGTACTTTGTCCCCGGCTACAAGGGCGACGAGCAGAGCAAGGATAAATACATGCCGTACGGTGGCTTCACCGTACGGCAGATGATCACCGATAAGGCGTGGACCACGTCGCGGAATCCGATCGGTGAAGGCCACGATGCTGCAATGGTGACTTTGAACACCGGCAAGGACAAACGCACTGCGGCTGAATCTGCCGGAGCAATGCCCATCGCATTCACCGAAGAGCCAAGTGCCAGCCAGAAAATCTACAATTTCGGCTACCCTTACGAGGGCGAGATTGGGAACAAGAATCAGGGCGCGCGACTGGTAAGCTGCAGCGGCTCAGCCACTGGAGCCCCTGAAGGGGTCCACTCCTCTCTGCGGGAAACATGTCCCTTGGGCCGAGGAGCCAGTGGAGGCCCGCATTTGACCGGATTCGATGAAGGCACCGGTCTGGGCACCATTGTCGGTGTCAATTCCCTAGGGACTGGCGGCCGGATGTACGGGACGCGGCTGGGAAAGACCGCCGAAGCCCTCTACCGCCAAGCCGAATCCCTCTGAACCTGAAAGGGCTCCGCGTTCTCGGAAGACCACGCCCGTGACCATAGAGACAAGCCGTGGTGATCATGTGAGTGTGCTGGCCGCAGGGCGTCAGGGCCGTGTCGAACGGACCGGGACTCCCGTTTAGGACGGATGACCTGCCAAGTCGCCGTCCGAACCGGAGCCCTCGGTCCAGCGGCCGGGACTGCCATTCGGCCATGCCCTCCATCACCGCGTCGGTGATCGTGGAGATGGTCATCTTGGACACCTCGGCGCCGCACACCTCGGCGAGATGAGCCGAGATCTCACCGTGCGTGAGCCCCTTCACGGACAGCGACAGCACCGTCTCATCGACACCGGTCAGCCGGCGCTGGCGCTTCTTGACGATCTGCGGTTCGAACGAGCCCTCCCGGTCCCGGGGCACCTCGATCCCTACCGGACCGACGTCCGTGAGCACGGTCTTGGACCGCTTGCCGTTGCGGGAATTGCCGCCGTTCTTGCCAGCCGGATTGTGCTTGTCATAGCCGAGACGATCGGTCATCTCGCCGTCGAGCGCGGACTCCAGCAGCCGCTTCATCAGTTGCTGCAGCAGCCCGCCCTCACCGGTCAGCTGCAGCCCGTCGGCCTGGGCCCGGGCGACAAGCTCCTCGATGAACGGGAACACTCGTTACCTAGGAGAGGGTCCAGTTCTCGAGATGGCTGATGCAGCGCTCGGCCGCGGAGCGGATCGAGGAGTGGGCCCGGTTGCAGTCCTTCTCCACCGCGGTGAGCGACCGGTGCAGGGGTTCTCGTCATAGACGCGCTCGATCTCGGTCTTGAGCTCCTCGTTCCGCAGCTGCCGTCGGCGTGGCTGGCCCTCGCGCTGGTTGGCCGCGTAGTACGTGGACGGAGCGAACCGCAGCATCTCACAGGCCGGCTCATCCCCGAGTCGCACCGTCCCAGGAGCTCGCCGAACAGCGTGAGGACCGTCGACTCGATACAGACAACCGTCCGCGGATTTCAACGTCAGCTACCTCTCAGCGATTCCAGCACCGCCTCGGCCATCACCCGCTCACCGGTTGTGTCCGGGTGCAGTGGGATCGTCGGATCCATGGGGATGACCCCCTCGATCCATGGGTCGGACGAACAACTGTCGTGCCCCTTTGTCGGGGTGGCAGTGTCGACGTAGGTGACACCGTTCGCTGCCGCCGTCTCAACAAGGTTGCTGTTGAGCCTCCTGAGGACGGAGTACAGGTACGCGGTGTCGCCCATTGTCGTCGGCAGTTTGCCCACACACTTCTTGGCATTCTCGGGCAGGACTGACGGGTACCCGACCACCAGGACCTTCGCACGTGATGCCGTTACGCGGATTCGCTGGAGCGCCTTTGACAGATCCTTCGCGGCCGCGTCGAGGCGTCTGGTCAGCGTGTTTCTGTAGAAGTCGCGGCAGGGGGCACCCTGTGGATTGGTCAGCGCCAGCACGGTACAGGCGGCTACGACGTCGACGAAGCCGAGGTCGGACGTACCAAGGTTGTTGCCGCCGATGGTGAGGGTGACCAGCGTGGTGTCCTGGCTGATGGCGTCAAGTTGCGGGCCGTTGACCGGAATACCCGCGTCTGTCTGGGTGCGTGCGAGCGCCTCGACCTTCGCCCCCGCGCAAGTGACGTCCCGCTGCGAGGTAAAAGCGAGAGCAGTCGCGACGAGATGGCCGTAGCTGTGATCGGAGCGCATACACAGCCCTGCGGCCTGCACGGGGATACCAGAGCCGGCAGCGTACGAGTCGCCAATCGCGACATATGTTCCAGGCCACGAGTGCGCTTCCGTGGTGGGGGTAACCAAAGTAGTCAGGACGACGGCTGCGGCGAGGGCGGATATGGCTCTGGGCACAGAGTTTTCCTCCAGAGCCCTCTCTGCTCGTATAAACTTGCGAGTGGGGGCGGTGAGGTGCTGACGGCGGCACAACGACACGACGGCCTAAACCACTTCCTCATCTGCGTGAGCGTCCCCTGTTTACTCTCTTATCCTGCCCGATGCGACCTCCACTAGGGAGCCTGTCAACGGCCAAGTAGTGCGCCCCGAGTCAGGAACCTCTGAGGAAGCGCGCTGACGTTTACCGATCCGCCGACCGTGACCTCCGCAGTTGTCTCCGCAGGAGCCTTTTTCCATCGGTACGGCCTGTGAGTGAGGCAGTGACAGCATGTTGACCATGGGATGACGAACGGGGCATCCCGCGAGTTGGCAGATCACCATAACTAGCCTGACCTGCAGAGATACTTCACCCCCGATGGCCAACTTCGTAGCACTTTTATTCATTTGTGCGGGTGAATGCTGGAGGCGGGTGGAGAGGCTCGGCCCACCCACCCCCAGCGGCCTTCAGGGGGTGGTGTAGACGGCGGTCCACGGATGGTCGGTCCGCAGGCTTCTTCACTGCCGATCACGATTCCATCGACGGTAGTACCCAGGTGTGGAAGGTGGTGGGCAGTGTGGGCGCCGAGGACGAGCTGGCAGCACCGACCGGTCAGGGCGCAGGCCAGCACGGTGGCCAGGGACCGCTCCTTACAGCCGATCGCCCGTGCCACCACGGCGGTTGGCACGCGAGGATCTTCACAGGCAGGATACGGAACCAACGAGGCATCAGGGACTGCCGCGACGTGCCGTGCTGGCGGGCGACCTCAGCCACCGGAGGGCTGTCCAGGACCTCCACGACGGTCTGGAACCGGTATTCCACTATTCAGAGTCCCTGCAGACTCCTGAGTCTCACCCATGCCCTAACGATGACGGGGAGACCGGTCAAGAATGTGGGCGGACCGTCAAGGAGGAACCGACACACCCCGCATGAAGCAAGAGCTGGGACTGCATACTGACCGGCGTCGACGAAATGGTCCTCTCGCTTTCCGCCCGCGGTCTCACACACGGCGAGATCTCCGCCCACCTCGCCGAGGTCTACGGCGCCGAAGTCTCGAAGACCACGATCTCCGCGATCACGGACAAGGTGATCGAGGGCATGCACGAATGGCAGAACCGGCCTCTCGACTCGGTCTACCCGGTTCTGTTCATCGACTGTGTGCACGTAAAGGTCTGGAGGGATGGCCAGGTCGCCAACCGCCCGATTTACGTGGCGGTCGAAGGCACCGCGAAATCCTCGGGCTCTGGGCCGGCGACGGCGGTGAAGGGGCGAAGTACTGGCTTCAGGTCCTCACCGAGATCAAGAATCGCGGAACCGAAGACGTCTGCATGGTCGTCTGCGATGGGCTGAAAGGCCTGCCGGACGCGATCGAGACGGTCTGGCCGCAAGCGATCACGCAGACCTGCGTGGTTCACCGGAGCTGTAAGGAAATTACTCGCGGGTTCTGCCTCTTGACACCGCAGGTGAGCATGACAACCACCAACAAATAATTTTCTTACGGCTCCACCTATTGAGGGCGTCGTTCCGTTACGCGGCCCGCCAGGGCTGGGACAAGATCTCCAAGGCACTCGAGCCCGTCTGCACCGTCCCGGCCCAGGACGTCGCGGAAGAGAAGTTCCTTGAATTCTGTTAGACATGGGGCGGGAAGTATCCCACGATCGTGAAGCGGTGGGAGAACGCCTGGGCCGAGTTCGTGCCCTTCCTCCCGTTCGACACCGAGATACGGCGCATCGTCTGCACCACGAACGCCATCCAGGCCGTGAACGCGCGGATCCGCAAAGCCGTCCGGGCCCGCGAGAACTTCCCGAACGAGCAGGCAGCCCTCAAGTCCGTCTACATGGCCATCATGAGCCTTGACCCCACCGGGAAGGGAAGCAAACGCTGGTCACAGCGATGGAAGGACGCCCTCAACAACAGCAACTTCACCAAGATTCAATGACTTTGGAACGGCCCTGCCTGGGTCTAAGCCTCCTTCACACAGAAAGTGCCTTCCGCTTGGACCGACGGAACCCATCAGCAAGGTTCATCGTCCCAAGCCAGGAAGGCACTTTCGCTTTTCCTCCCCACTCACGTCCGTACCCAAGTGAAAGGGCGAGGTTAGGATTTCGTGAATGCTCCTTGGACACTACCGATGGACACTCGGCTGATACCGCAGCTGCTGGGCGGGCCCGGGTCCACAGTAGCAATACCTGTCGGTACGATGATGGTGGCTACGTACCCGTCGTAGGGACCGCCGGACAAGCTGACGGTTTCCTTCACCGTGGCGGGAATGGTGCTGGTGTCCACCGTGACGTCGGCTTTCTCCATACCTTGGAACGTGGTTGTGTCCCGGTTGGTGTACACGGCTGTTGCGTCTGCGTGGAGGTTGACTTTACCCGGGATAACTGAACAAGTCAGTTTCGCGGTCCCACGGGTGACGGTCCATGCGGACACATCTTGCGGCCCGGGGGCACGAAGGCACCCCACGTAGTCGGCATTTACCACACCCGTTCCGTTGTTCTTGAAGACGGCCTCAGCATTGACCTGGCAGGTCAATGTGATGGCACTGGCTTGGGGAGAGGAGGGGCGTTCCTGTGCGGCGCTGGGCGGGATGATAGCCGTGGACCCCAGCAGGGCGGCCGTGACGGCGGCGAATGAGATTCGCATTGTGGCACTCCTTTCGGGTGTGAAGACCGTAGTGCTGCCCACCTCGACAGGCGAGAGGTACAGCGGTTCCGTGTGAGAGCACGGTAGTGAGCGAGGGCGCACGGGCCACTCCATGCGGGGGTGGAGTTTTCCTGGAAACGGGTGAGGACATCTTTGGCCTTCCCCTCGTAACGTGGAGGTGTGGCTGAAGGGGGAGCTGAGGGGGCATGGGTGGGAAGCGACGGTCGTACGACGCGCTTTTTCGCGAGGGTGCGGTACGGATCGTGTTGGAGACGAGGAAGTCCGCGGCGATGGTCGCGCGGGATCTGGGGGTGCACGAGGGCACGCTGCAGACCTGGGTCCATCGCGCCAAGGCCCGCGCAGCCGCGGAGACCGCGGGCGGGCTGGACGAGTCCGAGCGTGAGGAACTGCGTCGGCTGCGTGAGGAGAACAGGCAGCTGCGCAAGGAGAACACCGAGATCGGGATGGAACGTGATGTCCTCAGGCGTTCCGTGGTCCTGTGGGTGAAGGAGGCGACGAAGTGACGGTTGCGGGCTTCATCGCCGACCAGAAGACCGGACACCACGTCCCGCACAGGGTCGCCTGTCGGGCGCTTGAGGTGTCCGAGTCCTGGTTCTGCAAGTGGCGTCGCCGACCCGAGCAGCCGACGAGGCGTGAGGCCGGATGGGCCGCCCTGGCCGAGCGGATCACCCACTTCTCAACGCCTCGGGCCGCACCTACGGTTCGCCGAGGATCACGCTGGACTTGTGGGCTGAAGGTTGGCAGGTCTCGGTGAACACCGTCGCCCAGGTCATGGCCGAGCTCGGCCATGGGGGGCCGCAAGCCCCCGCGACGGCGTCGGAACCTGACCCGTCAGGGCAAGCGGAAAGCGGCCCGTGACCTGGTGCTTCGCCGCTTCCAGGCGATTGCTCCGGACGTGTTGTGGTGGGGCGGTATGACGGAGATCGAAACCGGTGAGGGCAAGCTCTGCCTCGCCTCCGTTCACGATGCATTCTCCCGCCGGGTGCTCGGCTACGCGATGGGCGAGCGGTACGATGCCGCCCTTCAGTGCCTCTTTGCAGATGGCCGCTGCGACGCGCGGCGGCACCGTGGACGGCGTGATCTTCCGCTCGGCCCGCGGGTCGGAATACGAGTGAGGCCTACAACAGCCTCTGTGACCGCCTGGGCGTGGTGCAGTCCATGGGGCGCGTCGGGTCTGCTCTGGACAACGCGGCCGCGGAATCGTTCCACTCGTCGATCAAGGCCGTACATCCGCCGGCACCGCTTCGCCACCCGCGCCGAGGCCCGGCTGAAGATCGCCACGTGGATCGCGGACTGCTTCAACACACGCCGCCGACGGACTGCCACCGGTCGAGTTCGAACGAGTCATCAACCACAAGCGAGCAGAGGCCCGTTCACAAGCCCGAGCCGCATAGGAGAAGCCTCCACGCTTCCGAGGGATTGCCATGTTCTCCAGATACCGAATACGGTGAGACCCCTCGATGGCATCGAGGGGCCATGGATTGTCTTTAGTTGCTGGCCTTCTCGTAGGCCTCTCGGATCTCGGCGGGGACTCGGCCGCGATCGTTCACGCTGTAGCCGTTTTCCTTGGCCCATGCACGAATCTTGGCGGTCTCGTCAGAGCGGTTCAAAGAGCCGCGGCCAGCAGGGCGAGTCTGCCCCTTCCCCTTCACGCGTCGTCCGTTCCTGACGTACGGCCGGAGCACTTCGAACAACGTGCTGAAGTTCTTCGCGTTAAGGTCGATTTCATACTCTTTGCCATCGAGCACAAAGGTGTGTGTTGCGACATCTTCGGTTGCCTCGCCAGTGAGGTCATCCGTGAACGTGGTTACTACTTGCTTTGCCATGGCCTGATTGTAGCCAGAAGATGGCTCCGAGGGCTACTTCCTAGCTGGCCCAGCAGAGTCAGTTTTCAGAGTGGAGGTGCCTGACGTTTCGCTCTTCTGGCACGGCCAGCACATCAGTGAAGCGCCGGGAGAGTCTCGGGCTCAGCAAATACTCCGCCTCGCCAGCACCGAAGAAGCACCGAAGAAGGCAGGTCCGGACAGCATCCCATCGCATGAGTGGAGGCTTCATGCCGTTTCTGCATCAAGGGTTTCACTGGATAAAATGAAGGCCAATTGGTCATCCCGTGGGCCGCGAGAGGCTACCCAATCTATGGCGTGCACCCTTTGAAAAATCGCGGTCAAGTTTATCTCCTCCCTGAGTTCCTGCATTTCCGCTAGGTATGGTGACTTGGCCGGTCGTTGAGGGCCCTCACGTTTCCAGACAGGCACCTGAAGCCTTTTTTGCCCGACCTCTTGCGAGTGACCCTGGGGATCCTGTTGAAATCACTTGTGGCCTGCGAAAATTGATCGCGAGGACCTCATGCGCTGCCACTCTGACGAGTGACAAGTGAAAAATGCTCTTGAGAGTCTATTTTCCGAGCTAATTGCAACTTCATGCACTTGGCGTGGACTTCGCGACGTGGCAGTAACCCTGACAAAGTGAAGATGGGGGCTTATGCTGATGACCTGCCCGGTCAGGCCTATCGCCAGGGTTGGTTCAAAGTCGTGGTGGCCAAGAGAACGTGCTGGTCATGGTGGTGTGGAGGGCGTGTCTGGGGGGCGTGGCGGATGCAAGCTCTACGCACCGCGCTTCGCCCGAGGAGTCTCGCTTGGTTCCGTATCCTTCCTGCTCGATGTCCCCTATGAGCTGGTTGAGTATGTCTCGTGGCTGATTCACGCCCGTGGTCAGGAGCTGAAGTCACAGTGGTGGAGGCTGGGTTGTTTCAGGCAGGCTCTGCTGACGCTGGCGCATCTGCGGAAGAACGAGACGTTCGCGCAGGTCGGGGCCGGTTTGGGAGTGTCGGAGTCGACGGCCTGGCGGTATGTCGACGAGACCCTCGGGATCCTCGCGGCCTTGGGCACCCGGTCTCCGCGAGGCGCTGGTGGGCCTGGGTGAGAGCGGCTTCGCCATCGTTGACGGGACACTGATCCCGACCGACCGGATCGCCGCGGACGAACCGTACTGTTGAGTCGGCACGGAGCGCAGTGCTGGTGTTGCCACCGGTCCGTTTCTCCGTGCCGCTCGCCGAACCCGGCGTGCGGCTCTCACCGCACCGGGCTCTCCACGGTCTCTGCCGTCAGGCGTGGTTGAGGGGCCAGGGGCTGGGGATCGTGTTGCCCCGGTAGCGGTAGCGGGTGACTGCGACCGAGACCATGGGGAACAGCTCGATCCCGTCCACCGACAGTGGTCTCCACCGGCCGTTGTGGTCGGTGAAGCGTCGGCGGAGGTCCTTCCACCTCCAGCGGTGCAGCACCCTCCACCAGCTGGCCACCCGTCGCCACACGAAGTGGTCCAGGGCCTTCAACGTGGTCTTGCATACTGCGTGCTTGAAGTAGCTGACCCAGCCGCGCATGATCTGGTTGAGCCTGATCAGTACGTCCCTGGGGACCTGCTGCGACGTCCTGTTCGTCAGGGCACGGATCTTGTCCCTCAGCTGCCGGACAGGCCGGTCGGCGATGAAGGTGTAGACGTACCACTGGTTCGAACCTCGCTTGCGGCGCCACTGGATACGGAACCCCAGGAAGTCGAACCCGTCCGACATGTGCACGACCTGGGTCTTGGCCGGTGAGAGCCGCAGCCCCAGAGGGAGCAGTGCGTCGGTGATTGCCTCGCGCAGTTGGACCGTGTCGTCGCGTCCGCCGTCGATCAGAACGACGAAATCGTCCGCGTAGCGGACGATGCGCCAGTTCGGTCGGCCGTACCGGCGGCGATGCGCCCGCCTGCCTCTGGTGGACATCGACCCGCCTGGCTTCCATGGCTCCATCAGGTGCTCGTCGAGCGCCGACAGGGCGATGTTCGCCAGCAGCGGGGAGAGGATGCCGCCTTGCGGGGTGCCGGTCAGGGTCTCCGCGCGGTCGCCGGCCTCGGTGAGGACGCCAGCCTTGAGGAACGCCTTGACCAGTCGCAACACGCGCTTGTCCTTGACTCGCTGCCGCACCCGGTCCATGAGGGCCGTGTGGTCGATGGAGTCAAAACACGCCTCGATATCCGCATCCAGCACCCATCTGTAGCCGTGGGTGCCGTAATAGTGGATCTCGGCGATGGCGTCGTGTGCTCTCCGCATCGGCCTGAAGCCGTAGGAGACCGGCTCGAAGTCGGCCTCGAAGATCGGCTCCAGCACCAGCTTGAGCGCCGCCTGGACCACCCGGTCGGAAATGGTTGGGATGCCGAGTTTGCGCAACTTCCCGCTCCCGCCGGGTTTCGGGATCTTGCGCTCCCGCACCGGCAGCGGGCGGAATTCACCCGTCTTGAGGGCATGGCGCAAGTCGTCCAGGTAGCCCGGGAGGCCGAGTTCCCGCTCGACGTTGACGGCTGTGAGACCGTCGACGCCCGGAGTTCGGGCCCCCTGGTTGCCCGCGACCCGTTCGAATGCGACAAGCAATGTCGCCGGGTCGCTCACGAGGTTGAACAGGTCGTCGAACCTGCAGCCGGGATCGGCCGCCGCCCAACGGTGAAGCTTGGCCTGCATCCCCGATACCCGCTGGCGGGGCCCTACTTGGGCTTCCAGCGGAGCACTGCTGTTCAGCAGCGCGTCTTTCGGCATTGCATCCTCCTTCCCTTCGCGATACCGCTGCCGCCCTTCCCCATGTGCCGGGCTCTCCCCGGCTCCGAGTACTACGGCGGCTCCGCCCCGTCCCGGACCGCTCGGCCGACGGTGGGCCCAGCCCCGAACCCGCGCCGGGCGCGCGATGTCAGGGCAGGACCGGGACGGTTCCCGTGTTCACTCGCTGTCGATTGACGAAGGAGGAGCCCGGCTATGCCCCCGCGGCCTCGCCACGGCTACCCCGCAGCACTTCACCGTGGCCTCCCCACACGACGGCAATAAGCCGTGCGACGAGTTCCCCACCGAGCAAGTAGTCGGCGGGGACGTACCGCATCCAGCCCAGATCCACCAGGTTCGAGCTGGCGTGCCTTAAGGAGGCGTAAACGCCGGTTCCTCGCGTACTCCTCTCCGTCTCGCTTGCCGGACCCGCACCATCTGGCAGTACCGACACGTCCCGGCTTCGTCGGGGCCGCTTGCCACCCTCCCCGGCACCTCCCGGCTCAGGCTGCCCCCAGCTTCAACCACCCTGCTGCGACAGGGCGATGGTGGTGGTCTTTCACCTCCACTCGAACAACGAGCACCTCACGGCGCACACAGCCAGAAGCACAAGCGGCACGGGATGAACGTGCAGGCCGTCGCCCGCCCGGACGGCACACCGCTGTGGTTCTCCCGAGCCCTGCCCGGACGCACCCACGACCTGACCACGGCCCGCGCCCACGGCGTCGTCCAGGCCTGCCTCACCCGGCAGATCCTCGTCCTGGCCGACCGCGCCTACCAGGGCGCCGGCGCCACCGTCCGCACCCCTCTCCTACGGGCACCGCGAACTCCCCGAGCACTACCAGCGGTTCAACCGCGTCCATGCCCGCCTGCGGGCTCCCGGCGAGCGCGCTTTCGCCCGCCTGAAGACCTGGCGCGTCCTCCGCCGGGCACGATGCTCCACCAACCGCATCAGCCGCACCGTCCAGGCCGTCCACACCCTCCTCACCCGCAGCTATTCAAGATGTAGGGTCGGGGGCTGGCGCGGTGGCGGAGTACGTCCGCTCCGTTTCCAGCCCCCGCCGCTTCGAACCGGGCATGCGGTTCTCCCGCACCCGGCTCACCGACGCCGTTCACCGGCGGTATTCGGTCTCTCCCGCCAGGGCTTGCCCGCCCTGGGTGCAACAACGGTTCCATATGGGCTGATCAGACCGAGCCGGTTCGAGGACGAGACCGCGAGCACCCATCAGCCGAAGGCCCGGCTGCGCCAGTGCTTCTTGCTGATGAAGTGCGCGATCCGTTTCTCCGCGTATCGGCCGATCTTGCTGAAGCGTCGAGCGGGATGGCCGTACTTGAAGTACGCCATCCAGCCCCGGAGGAACATGTTGACCTCCTCCACGATCGCTTCGACTCGCAGCGGGAGCCAGCGCCGTCCGGTGATTTCCCGGATTCGGTCGCGGGCATGCTGCACGGCCCTGTCCGAGGGCCAGCGGGCGAGGAATTCGAACCGCCGGCGCCCGTGCAACCCGCGTGAACGCACCTGCCGATGGTGAAATCCGAGGAAGTCAAAACCTTCCCCGCCCGTCTGCAGGTGCACGATGCGGGTCTTGGACGCCTTGGGTTCCAGGCCGAGTTGGGCCAGCAGCCCGGTCAGCCGCGCGAGTGCGCGTTCGGCCTGGCTGCGCGACCAGCACATCACGACGGCATCGTCGGCGTAACGCACCAGGATCCCGTCGTGCTCGTCCCAGGCCCGGTCGAGCCGGTGCAGATAGACGTTGCACAAGACGGGCGAAATCACACCGCCCTGCGGTGTCCCGGTCACCGGCCGCCGCACCTGGCCGTCCTCCATCACTCCGGCCCGCAGGATCTGCCGCAGGAGCTTGAGGACGGACTGGTCGCACACGCGCTCCTCAACCGCGTGCATCAACTGGTCATGCGGAATCGTCGAGAAGCACTCGGCGATGTCCGTCTCCACCACCCACCGGCGCCCTCGCGCGTGCTCGTCCACGAGCACCTGCAGGGCGTCGTGCGCCGACCGCTTCGGGCGGAACCCGAAGCTGCAGCCGAGCATGTCCGCCTCGAAGACCGGCTCGAGCACGATCTTCAGCGCGGCCTGCACGATCCGGTCACGGACCGAAGGGACGGAAAGCGGCCTGCACTCCCCCGCTGTTCCCGGCTTGGGGATCAGCACCCTCCGGGCAGGCAGCGGCCGATACCGGCCCGCCCGCAACTCGCCGGCCAGCTCGACGAGGAGACGGTCAACGCCGTACTCCTCGACCGCAGCCAGGGTGGTGTTGTCGATGCCTGGTGCGCCGTTGTTGGCACGCACCGAAGCCCACGCGCGCCGCAGAACATCCCTGCGGTGGATTTTGTCCGCCAGCGCGTGGAACCGTCGTCCGGGATCGGCCTTGGCCGCCCAGTAAAGCGCATGCTGCAAGGCACGGACCGGATCCGAGGGAGAACGTCCCCCGACGGCGGGACTAGCCACACGGGCACTCACCGAGCCCCTCCTTCACACCACACACACCGACGAAGCAGTGGCCCTTCCCTCACCGGGAGTTGTGTTGTCTCCCGGCTCCAAGCGGTACTACGGCCACCTCCGACGCCCACCCGGCCCGCGCCCACTTCCCGGGATCACCGGTTATAGGACGCACAGCTTCCGATGACGAATATCCGCAGGTCATCGGGCCGGGGAGGGCCTCCCCAGTTCCCGCCGCCACCTTCGATACGTTCCGCGCCCCATACGCCGGGGAGTCCTTCACGGCTGCCCGTCCAGGATCTTCACCGCTTCCATGGCCTTCGCCCCGATTTCGAGAGGCTCGGCACTCCCTCGTTCCACCCGAAAGGGTGGCTGAGTAACGACGCCGCAGGCTTCGCGTGATGCTACGGACCGTATCGTCGCAGGGCTTTTGACGCTGGGCTTCGACGCCGGACGTTTCCCTCCGACACCGCCAGCCTGCTACCGGGCCTCCTGGCAGCTACCCGGACCGGACTTCCACCGGCAGGCGACGACGAGCTTCCGAACAGCAAGAACACCGCTACGTCACGGTGTCACCTCCTGCTCTACTGGGCGCACGAAAGACGTTCACTGCCCTGTTCCTGGACCACCCACCTCTATCACTTTAGTCATGCCCAAACCATAACCATCTCCTCGCCATCCTCTCGACCCCTTAGCCAATGATGGACTCAGGGAGGCGAACATTCTCGCCCCTCCGTTTCTCTGCACGGAACTCCCGCAAGAGACTTTCAAATCCGAGGAGTAAAGTGAAGAACCTGAAGAGGGCTTTTGCCGCCATCATGGGTGCGGGAGCCGCGCTGGTCGCATTCACCGGAGTTTCGTCCGCCGCCGAGAACAACATCACGACTGCGGCAGTTGACAGCCCCGACTGCCTGAAGGAGGGTGGCGGCCTGCCGGGGGCCGACTGTCACTACAATGACATCTCTAAGTCGCAGAAGGGCATTGACCTCTTCCGTGGCGGTGACAGCCGTGACCCGAGCGACCGTGTCCTGAAGGCCGACGAGGTCGCAATCGATTGGGCGCGCTGTTGAAGCGTGTTTTCAGCTGGCTGGCCCGTGCGGGCCAGCCAGCCCCCGCCACTTCAGCCAACCGTCCCCACGCACTGCAGGCAGGCCCGATCGCCGGGGACGGCTCGGCGCCCGTCAACGGCTTCGACATCCTCGACAAGGTCATCTCCCTGCCGATCAGCACATGGCGGTACCAGTGGGAAGGCGAGGATGTCCGGCACATCGGCCCAATGTCGCAGGACTGGAAGCGCGTCTTCGGCCTGGGTGATGAATACGAGGGCATCTACTGCGTCGATGCAAAAGGAATCTCCCTGGTATCGATCCAGGCTTTGCACCGGCTGATCATCACCCTCCAGGACCAGGTCAACCAGCTAGAGCGACGTCTCGACGAGGACCCACGCCATAAGTCAGCGTCCTGATCCACTACGACCGCGCTGCTGGCGCGAACCGGCTGCAGAGCCAACCTGTGGAAAACGATCCAGATCAGGTAATGCTCCTGGTGCAAATTTCCATCCGGCGGCCGGTCGTCAGTCACCACACGAGCCGGGCAGCCGCAGCGAGAATGGCGCTGTTCAGCTTCAGACCGACCACATACGGCAGCAGCTGTTCCTCATCGGTCAGCAGATTCACGTCGCACATCCACCGGGAAGGTTGTTCAGAAGTGATGGATCGTGGGGTCCAGGTGCGGAGGAGTTCGAGCTGGGTGACGGTGTCGAGGATCTCGCGGAAGCGGTCGAGGGGGCCTCGGTAGTTCTCGGAGAGGATCTTCCAGTTCTCGAGGTGGCCGATGCAGCGTTCGACCGCGGAGCGGATGGAGGAGTGGGCCCGGTTGCAGTCCTTCTCCACGTCGGTGAGCGGGCGGTGCAGGGGTTTCTTGTACGGGGTCAACAGGTTGCTGCCCTGGTAACCCTTGTCACCGCAAGGCCGGGGTGTCTGCCGACGGCGGCCTCCACGCCCGAGGCGGTAAAGGCGAAGGCATCATGCCGGGCACCGGGCAGGGGCCGGCCGACGGCCCGGAGCCGGCCTCGGAGGTCGGATATCACCTGGATGTTGTGGCCGCACCGGCGGTGCTTGGCGGAGAACAGCTGTTCAGCAGCTTTCCAGTCCCAGCACGGTGCGAGGAACCCATCAACGAGCACCGGCTCGCCACGAGGCAGCCGGCCGATCCCGAACCCCAGCCGCTTCAGGCTGTCACGCACCACCGGCCGCAGCAGCGACCCGTACCGCGAGACCGTCGGCTGCGAGCAGCCGAACAGCTCACCCGCCATCTCCTGCACGGCATCATGCCGCAACAGGAAGCACAGCAGGATGACCGCTTTCCACAACGGCAGCGCATGCGGCCGCCCGAGCGCACGGTCCCAGTCCGGCAGCCACCGCTCCACCCGGCCGACGAGCAAGGACAGCTGATACGGACTCAAGCCGGTAGTACGATGGAAGCGCATCGGTCCCCCCGAGCGTCCGCACAGGATTCGACACCCCGTACGGTACGCCGAGGGGACCGATCTTGTATCCAGCGACCAACTCGCCAAGATCAACTACTTCTGCATAACCTCCCTGGTTGAGGCGATCGACGGAGCGACCCTCGTGCGACCCGTCGCACGCCGCCCCAAGTGCCCAGGGGATGCGTGGGTGTTCATGGATGAGGTCGAACCGAGCGACGGTCCCAAGGCATGCATCCCCAACGCGGCCCTGCAGGACATGACTACGCGGCAGTTTGCCGTTTTCGCCTACCTGCCTGTGTGCATGGCCGAGGGAGAGGAAGGGACGCCGGAAGGCTTCGCCGAGACCGCCGACTGGGGTGACGAAATCGGCGACATCAAAGAGATCTTCGATGAAGTGCACGCGAGCGGCTGGCTGCAGTGCCGGGGATGCTCCGCATGCCCCCGAGGCGACCTCTGCACTCGTACGGTCACGGAGGACACGTCGGCCCGTTAGGACACGCCTCAGGCGGCCGCCTTCGAGCCGTCCGCCCCTCCCAGCGAGGCGGCCAAAGGCCTCGCATCATCTGGCCAGGGTGCCCTGTGAAGGCCGGCCTGCGGTCAGCACGGCACTGCGCACACGCACTGCCCGGACCAGCGCACGGGCCTCGTTCCCATCCCGCACGCTGTCGGCCAGGGCTCACAGGGGGTGCAGAAGCATCGGCCGGGTCAAGAGCCGAGGTCCGTCTTGATCTCTGTCTCCCAGACGGTGTAAGCGCGGTCGACGTGCAGGGCCGCCACATAGGCGGACAGCCGATCGTCCTCGGCATCGGCCAGCGCATCGCGGCCGAGGATGGTACGCGCCTGAGCCAGCCGGTCCTTCACTCGCCACCACTGCGCGTCGACGCCGGCCTTCTCCTGGACCGTCTCGTACAGGGCCTGCAGCGCGTAACGGACTGAGCGTACGTCGCCGGGAGCCACGTCCAGGCGGGGAATGGTGGGGTCGAGAGCGCTCCGGCCCCAGGTGTTGATCCGTGCAACGATCCGCCGCAACGAGACCTCCGCCATGGGAACGTCGAAGGCGGAGTCGCCACCAGCGGGCGCCTCCTGGCCGGGATGGGCCGGAGCATTCGGCGTCAGGGCGAGCAGCCCAGCCTGTTCCAGCAGCCGAGCCATGGGCCCGCAGGCGTCCTCGACCTGGTGGAAGGGGCAGTATTCCGGGATCAACACAAGGCCTCTCACACCGTGAACAGCAACAGAGCCGGATATGTTACGTCAATCCGCCGGTTTGACACGGCCCACCTTCCGCTACTTTCGGCTGAATTGCGGTTACGGTGTGCGTGCAGCGCTCAGGCGCTGATTCTTTGCAGCGTGGGCGGTGTCGGCGTGTATACCGTGCCGACATCGCCGCGCTGCGGTACAAATCGCCTCTATGGTGAGGACCACCCCCACTCCGCCTAAACCGGCACGCGTGATCGCGCGCAGGCGTAATGGAGCCGCTCGACGTGTCGAAATCTCCGCCCAAGAGGTGGAGGAAGCCTTCCGACTCCTGCAATTCGTGCCAGCTCCCGAGGCCCGTCAGCTACGGGACAAGTTCGCTGCCGTTCTTCGACCAGTGTGCTACTGGGCATCGTCGCGCACAGATCGGTATTCCAACTATCCAGCCTGGGGCCCATGCGGGGCGGTCGTCAGCGCGCCGAACGAGCGCTGCGTCGAACACCAATGGCCACTGCCCACCGATAGCCCGGATCCCTTCCCGGACCGGTGCATCGTGACGCTGGACGAGGAACTCGGAGACTCCCGCTGGATCCGCTACTCCGGCGGGCTGCGCTGCCCTTTCGACCGTCGTGCGGGAAGCGACCGGTGCCCACATCATGATCCCCGCGACGACGAACTGTGCCGTTACCCCGTGGGCGACGGTGGCGCCTGTACGGTCCCTCAGGGAGTCTTCGCGTGCCGAAACCACCGGTATGTGAGGATCGCGGACTTCAAAGACCGGCTCGAACAACTGCCGCTGGATCTGGATTGCGGCTTCTGTGGCGCCGCCTCGGGCGAGAGCTGCACCAATAGGAACGGTCGAGACGTCGCGTTCCACAAAAAGCGCGTCAGCGCCAGCCAGGGCTCGGAGGCGGAGAAGGAGCTGTCCGACACCATCGAGTGGCTGAGCATCTGAGCTGCCCCGCGACCTTCGTTGCCTCCACAGGCCTTGACCGCCTGCCGACGCAGGGACGTGCGGGAGGGCGCGCCGTGCGCCCGTCCTCCTGATGCGTGAACCGCACACCGCACTGTTCCAATCGCTGCACCTCCTCCTCCCCCCCCGAACGAGACAGTCGCCGTGGCCGCGCGCGCTCTGTCTCTCCTGGCTGACCACTGTGCTCAGGAGCTTGCTGGTCAACAGGTTCCTGTCCCAGACCGTGGCAGGTCTTGTTCGCCGGACACCGAGCACGACGGTGCTGACCTGCCAGATCACCGCTTCTCCATGTTTCTTCGCGAAGGTTGAGATGGACCCTGTACCACCGAGTTCCACCGCCCGTGTGCCACGCCCCGCGGCCGGTTCCCGTGTTGCTCTCGAGTCGGTGGATCCGCATGTCTTCTCCCGGCTGCTGGAGGCAGCGTGGGAAAACCGCCATATGCCTCCCGAGCTCGCCGCCGAGGCCGCCGCACGCGGAGGGTCCGGACGCCTCGGTATCAAGGATCTGCGCCTGCTGCTGATGCGGGCCTCGTCGCTCCCCTCCGCCCAGGCGGCCGTCGCCGGTGCGTGGGCGATCGTCTCGGCACGCCCCGAGCTGGCCACCTCCGTGCTCCATACCCACTGCCAGGACATCGGCACTCCGTCGGCCTTCGTGATCCGTGAGGTGCACAAGGCGAACCCGAAGCTGTTCAGCGCTCAAGCCGGATGGCGACAGCCCGGCTCGAACGCCCATGGCGCCGTGGTGACGCGCCCCAGCCGCAAGGCCGCCCACCAGCGCGCGGCCGTGAGCCTGCTCGGTCACCTCTGCGGAGCCGAACAGGTCGAGCAGGACAGCGCCCTCACTGGATGGGTGCCCGCCGGCCGCTTCTCATCGGCTTCGCCGCCGGCCCAGGCCAGGGACGTGTCCTTCCCGACCCGCCTTCAAGAAGCTCTGGACCGCCCCCAGATCGCGCCGGCGGAAGTGGCCGAGGTTGTGCTGCGGATCAACGCAGGAGGGCTGATCCCGCGCGACCTCCACGCGGTTCTGTTCACCGCCCGGGCTGCGGCATGGCAGTCCGCTCGCGAGGCGGTCCTGACTGCGGCTTGTGATCCCGGCGTCGCTGTGGCCGTGCTGACCCTGCATCAGTCACTGCGCTACGGGCCGACGCCTTCCTATACGGAAGAGGTACGCAAAAGCGATCCGCCGCTCTTTCGCATGCGCGCTACCTGCGTCATCGACGGAGAGCAGATCAGCGAGCTCGGCCCATGGCGCAACAACAAGCGGCAGGCACGCGGAGCCGCCGCACACCGGCTGCTGGCCCAACTGGCCGGCCTGCCAGTGCAAGCGCCGCTGCCGATCCATGCCGCGGGGCCCCGCCCGGCGACAGGCAATGACCCCGTGCAGGAGAAGGACCCGCAGGAACAACTGATGGCACTGGCCCAAGCCGGCGCGATCAGCGATCCCGTATTCAAGAGCGCGCCCGGAATCACAGGTCTGGAACCGTTGTTCGTGTGCGTCGCCGCCTGCGTACACCGTGATGAGTTGCTCACTGTTACGGAGCGGGGGCTGGGCCGCTCCAGCACGCGGTCGTCGGCCGCGCGTCAACTGCTGAGTACCGTCCAGCGCGCCATGAAGGCAGGCCGCGGTCTGCGTCTGGGCCGCATCCCGGTACCGGAGCTCGGCGGCAAGAACCCTCTGATGCTCCTGAACGAGCTCAAACAGGGTGGCAAGATCAGCAAGCTGAGTATCGAGGACCCGGACAAGGACTCCGCAGGATTCGTCGGACGGATCACCTGCAAGGTTCACGCGGAGTGGCTGGAGACCCTCGGTCATGGGCCCACCAAGCGCGAAGCACAGTGCCGAGCCGCGGAGGCCATGATCGAATTGCTGGCCACTCCTGTGGAGGGACAGGAACGCGGCCAGAACGATCCCACCGCTGCGGAGCCGGCGGCCGCAGCAGCCGCCGGCGCGGGAGCCGTAGGCGCCCACCGCAATCCGGCCGGACTTCTTGCGGACCGCGATGAGGCGGCAGCCGCCGAGGATGCGCTGAACGAACTGCTGCAGCAGGGTACGGACATCACCATTGATCTGCAGGACGGCGCCGGCCGGTTCCTGCTCTACCGGACCGACGGGATCCCGTTGGGGGCCGTCTGTCACAAGCCGATCAGATGCTGCACGGCCGACCTTGTCCTGCCCGGCCGGGGCGTCGCGGTCGGCCCCCGTCCGGTGGAATGCTGGCAGGTCCCTGTGCGGCTGCTGGCCAACGCTATGGCCCGGACGTCTGACGGTGACAAGATCGCACCGTCCGTCCAGGTGTGGCATCAGGTGATCCAGCTGGGGCTGGCTGTGGTGGCCGACGGCCGGGTGTACCCGACGCTGGACAGCAACGGTGCTGACGTGTGGCGCCTGGGCCCGCTCAACGAGCACGAGCGCAAGCGCGCACGGCAACTACGACAGGCCATGGTGCCTCCCGCGCACTGCGGGGCAGCCACCGACACCAGGCCCTACCTCCTGTGGGCGCCGCGCGTCGCGATCCGGGCCGGGCTCGACGCGGTCGCCGAGGCGATGCTGCGGGGCCCTGGTGCCTCAGCGGTCCTGGGACACGCCCCGTTCACCGCCCCCATTCCGCAGCAGCAGAGCAGCACCGCCCTGCACCAGTGGGCCGATCACGCCGAGGACGATCGCGCCGAGACATCGGCCGTGGACCTGAAGCTGTCCGTCCAGGCCCCGAAGAAGGGCAGCCCCAACGACACCGAACTGCTGTGGGCCGAGCTGCTGGTCGCCCAGCCCACCGCGGAAAGCCGCAAGCAGCAGCTGTTCCGCCCGGTTACCCAGGTGACCGGCGACGAGGGGTTGATGGGGCACATCCGCCGACGGCTGCGGCGCATCGCCGAGGTGTGGGAGCCGGCCAAGCGGCTCCTCGAGTGCCCGGTGCCCGACCGGTTCACGCTGCTCGCCGGCGAGGCCGTCCTGCTGCTGGGCGCCACGCGGGATCAACTGGAACGGGCCGACCTGAGCGTGCACTGGCACCACAAGTGGGCCCACCGGCTGCGCACACGCGTAGTGGTCGGACAGCAACCCGACGCGTCTGCGGCCGTGCCCCGGCCGCGGTTCTCCCTCGACGACGTGCTGGACGGCCGGTGGCAGATGTCGCTCGGCGACACAGACCTCTCCGACCAGGAGATGGACGACATCGCCCAGGCACCGCGGCCCCTGGCCAAAGTCCGGGACCAGTGGGTGATGGTCGACGAAGACACCGCCCGCCGTGCCACCGACCGCCGCATCGGCCCGATCTCCTCGGAACAAGCCCTACGAGCCTCCCTGACCGGGTATATCGACGTCGACGGACAGGTCATGCCCTGCGAACCAGCGGCCGCTCTCGCCGACCTCGTGGACTTCCTGCGCACCGGCTCCCGCACGACACCCGTCCCCGCACCAGGAGCCTTGCAGGCAACGCTGCGCGATTACCAGCATCTGGGCCTGGCCTGGCTGGCGAACACCACCAACGCGGGCTTCGGCGCGATGCTCGCCGACGACATGGGCCTGGGCAAAACCCTGACCGCTCTGGCGCTGCACCTCCACCGCCGGGAATCCGCCTCCGGCGCCACCGGGCCGACCCTGATCGTCTGCCCGGCCTCCGTCATCATCAACTGGGAGCGCGAAGTCCACCGGTTCGCCCCGACCGTGCCGACCCTGCGCTACCTGGGATCCGACCGCACCCTCGAGGACGCCACCTCGCGCACGATCGTCATCACAAGCTACGAGACGCTCCGCCGCGACGTCGACCTGCTGGCCCTGCTGCACTTCGACCTGGTCGTCGCCGACGAAGCCCAGATGGTCAAGAACCACCGCACCGCCACCGCCCGCGCCCTGCGCCGCATCAGGACCACCGTCCGGGTGGCACTGACCGGCACCCCGGTGGAGAACAACCTCACCGAGGCATGGGCCCTCATGGACTGGCTCAACCCCGGCCTGTTCGGAACAGAGCGCGTCTTCCGCGATCAGTTCGCCCGCCCCATCGAGGACAACATCGCCGACACCGAGCGAACCACACGGCTGTCCGGCCTCATGAGCGCGTTCATACTGCGCCGCCGCAAGAGCGACCCGGGCATCCTGACCGAGCTGCCACCCAAGGACATCCGGCCGCGCATCGTCAGCCTCAGCAACGAACAGATCCAGCTCTACCAACAGACAGCCGACGACACGTTCCAGGAGATCCGTGAGGCCCAAGGGGTCCACCGCAAAGGCCTGTTGCTGGAACTGTTCAACAAGCTGCAGCAGATCTGCAACTCACCCGCCCAGTACCTCAAAGACCCCCTCGAGGACGACTACGACCCCGAGCAGGCGGCATCCCGGTCCGGCAAGATCGGCGCGCTCGACGACCTGCTGCCCGCCCTGACTTCCCCCGACGAATCCACACTGATCTTCACCCGGTACCGGTCCATGGCCAAACGCCTCGTACGGCACCTGCGCAGCCACGGCCACGACCCCCTCTACTACAGCGGAGACATCCCCTCCGTCCGCGAACGCCAACGCATCATCGACACCTTCCAGTCCCGCTCCGGCCAGCTCATGGTGATGACGGTCAAAGCCGGCGGTACCGGCCTCACGCTCACCCAAGCCAGCCACGTCGTGCTCTTCGACCGCCCCTGGAACCCAGCCAAAGAGAACCAGGCCATCGACCGCGCCCACCGCCTGGGCCAGCAGCGCACCGTCACCGTGCACCCCCTCATCACAGAGAACACCCTGGAAGACCGCGTCGACGAACTCCTCAACCACAAACGGGCCCTCGCCGACGCCGTGCTCGCCGACGGCTACTCCGCC
Organism: Streptomyces luteireticuli; assembly: GCF_041519305.1. Classification (NCBI taxonomy): domain Bacteria; kingdom Bacillati; phylum Actinomycetota; class Actinomycetes; order Kitasatosporales; family Streptomycetaceae; genus Streptomyces; species Streptomyces luteireticuli. The sequence continues at coordinate 276,784 of NZ_CP167928.1, read as the reverse complement.
CTCACCGAACTGACCGACGACCAGATCATCGACCTGATCGCTCTGGGAGCACAGCGATGACCCCGAACACATGGGCCCACACCTGGGAATCCCTCCTGCGAGCCACCATCAACGACGAAGCCCTCTGGCTCGCCGGCCACAACGACCTGTCCGCAGGCGGCCTCACCCACCTCACCCTCGAAACCGGCCGAGCACACGCCACCGCCACCGACCGGCACAACACCACACCAGCACACCCAACGATCACCATGCCGGTCCTCACCGACGACCAGACCACAACCTGGCAATCCGCCTCCCCCACCTGCGGCCACCACCAAGCCGTCCACGCCGGCAAACTCCCCGAATGCCTGACGAACCCGGCTCACACCGGCGGCGTGCCCACCCAGCCCGCGCCTGGAGAGATCATCTCCAACTGCGACTGCAGAAACTCGCCATGCCGCCACATTGCAGCCCTCACCCACGCCGTCACCGCACTCCTGACCACCCACCCAGCCGACTTCGCCACGCTGCGCGGACTACCCGCAGACCCCCCGCAACACCACCCCGACACCAGTACGCACCAGCCGGTCACCACCACCCGCACAACGCCCGGCGGAAAGGTCCACATCCCCGCCCACCACGCATGGGCGTGGTACCGCGAATGCGCCGAACCGCCCCTCCTACCCACCTACACACCCGAGCTGACCGATGAACCAGTGCCAAACCTCCCGGCTCAAGCGGCTCCCCCCACACCTGCACCACAGCCGGAGCAGATCCACGCACTCATCAGCGATGCCGCAGCACAAGCGCGGGCACACCTACGAGACGCCACCCACCTGGAATGCGCACTGCACGACGACGCACTCCGCCTCGCGGCCGCAGTCCCCGGCGTCCGGCTTCCCGAGACAGCCGAGCGTCTGGCCATCGATATCGCCGATCTACGCGAACAGATCTCGGCGTACACACCGGCCCCGCGGCGGCACTAAAGAGGTGCCGTTATATGATGTGCGCCACACGCCCCTAGGGGGCTCTTGCGTCTCAGCGTTGCCGCTGCCTGATGTGGGCCTGCTTCGGCGAGGCCCCCTGTCGTACCTGAGTACGCCAGGCGGCGGATGTCTCATGAGACATACAGATCGTGGAGAACACCTGCGCCTGGGTCCTGCACCCCGGTGAGGACCTCGGCGCCCCCGCTCACTGCGGCACCACCCTGTGCGTCGCCGGATACACCGCGCACTTCACCGGCCTCACAACCCTCGCCCCGTCCAGAATCACCTACCGGCCCGACACGAACCAGCGCAGTTACGTCGACGAGGTCGCCCGGCGCGAACTCGGTCTCAGTGACGACGACTGCGACTGGCTTTCTCCGGCCACCGTACCCGCGACGAGGTCCTGGCCGCGCTCGGCCAGCTCGCCGACGGCGCCACGCGCATCAATATCGCCGACATCACTCGAACGACATCCGACCCGTAACCCACCCCCATCCCCAGGCCCTTGGGACTTGCCGCTTGTGCGGGCTCGAGTCGCCCCCCATGTCTCGCCCCCCGTCTGGGGCACCTGTCCCTGGCCCTGGGCACCCCCGCCGCGCCGTCGCGAGGCGGCTCGAAGCCGAGCAGGCCACAGACCACAATCCATCCGAGGAGAAACCCGTGGCTCCTCCCCGGCTGAAGCCGGGGGCTTCTCGCTATACCGGGTTGGCGTCGCGACGGACCAGCCCGGCCCGTAGGCCGTTCAGAGCGCCCACCGTGTCCGCGTGCGTGCTGTGGCCGCATGAGACGCAGTGGAATTTCTCCTGGGTGGGCCGGTTCTCCGCTGAGACGTTCCCACATTCGGGGCAGGTCCGGCTGAAGCCGGGGATACCCACGCAAGATCAGGGATGGACCCGGACGAAGCCAACGCCGTCGAACTCGCGGCCGCTTATGCCGAACGCTGGGAAGTCGAGTCCAGCCTCGACGAGATCAAAACCCACCAAGGGGCGGTGGCGCCATTCTGCGCTCGAAATCCCCGGACATGATCGAGCAGGCAGGGCTGATTTAAAAGTCTTATCGGTGCTGGTCAGAGTTGGTGGGGGAGGCCTCGCGGAGGCCGGCGGCGATGTTGGTGTGGCCGTGTTCGTGGAGGGTGTTGATGGCGAGGTTGCGGAGGGTGGTCATGGTCTCGGAGGCTGTGGCCGGTGCGGACCTTTAAGGCGTCCTCGGCGAAGGTGGTGTCGCGGATGTAATGCAGCCGGTTCTCGATCACCAATTGTGACCGGGCGAAGTGCCCGATGCGCTGTGGGGAGGCCTCGTGCGCGGTCAGGTGTCGGGGATGGCGTAGAGGGTCTGCCGGGTCGTCTTCCCGTTCTTGGTGTCGGTGCGGTGCCGAAGGATCTTCGCAGCCTGGACCACGTGCGGGAGGTCCGGGCCGGGGCCGGTGACGGTGAGCGCACGCACGGAGCGGGTCTCGCGCCTGTCGTGCCCTGCCTCCCGGTCGTGGCGGACGGCTGCGCACTGTGTCCACGGCAGCACGCGCAACGCGGCGTGGAGTCGGGGCCGGTTGCCCTCGACGGTCAGCAGGTAGTGAGCCTGCTTGCTTTCCACCAGGAATGTCGCGTGGTTGCGCTGGATGTGCAGGGCGTCAGCCGTCATCACCAGGCCGGTGTATAAGGGGTCCAGCAGCGCGGTGAAGCAGGCAATCTCATTACCGCGGTCCGGCACCCGCAGCTGGGTGACGGCCTGCCCGGTACCGGTGACGGCGGCCAGCAGATGGGCAGCCGGGGTGCCGCCGTGGCGTGAGCCGCGGGCATTCCTGCCGTCCACCGCCATCGGACCGGCCTCGCCCGGTGCATGATCCGAGAAGGTCGGCAAGGCCTCTGGGACACACAGCCGCCAGGACTCTGCGGACGGTCGAGGTACTGGGCGCCTGCCGCACTGGCAGCGAGCCGGTGCGCTCCGGAGACCGAGACGGGGCCAGCAACATCCCCAGCCGACCCTCTCCAGCCCCACGACCCCGCGGTGGTGACGCGTGGGTGACTCCACCAGACAGACGGTGACAGACTGACGGCACATCGAAGCTCCGGCCGTTCAGGGCGACTTGACGGGTCACCCCTTCAACCGGAGCATCGTTGCATCCGTCACGACCCCCAGACACGCCCTCCACGCCACCAGGACCAGCACGTTCTCTTGACCACCACGACCTTGAACCAGCCTTGCTCACAAGGCGTAGATCGGAAGAGCTCAGTACATTCTGCGATTTTCTTCAGGCCTGGAGTTCATAGATTGCAAGGCTGCATACGTGGAAGCCATGGCCCTCCTCGTGTCCTGGCCTTCCTCCTGCCTGGTTCCGTGTCGAACTGTGGTATCAGGATTAAGTCCAAGGCCCCTGCTATTCTCGGGAGTTCGGGTCACAGGGGCACGGCGCGTGGCGTACATAATCGCTCACCTTCTCGGAGATGTCCAACTCGACTGGCAAGCCTTAACTCTGACGATTTCGAGAGTAAACAGGTGTAGCTCAGGCCCTGCAGCTTCTGCAGGCCTCATGACGGGAAACAGCTTCCCAATCTGATCCAGGGCTCTGGCCTCTCGTGGATTTGTACCGTGCGGTCTCCAGTCTACGACTGCGCCGTCCATTCCGCCTCTAATCATCCACCCGTCGCCACTACGCTACAAGGACGCCGCACGAACATTGCCCATTGAGAGAGTTTCATCCTGAAGTTGCTGTTCGTGGGGCTGGTGTGAGGTGTAGCTGGGGTGCTCGTTCCAGTCGGGAGTTTGATCGCCTGCGGGTGATCGTCCGTCAGCGGCCGACTTCGGTGTTGGTCAGTACGCGGACACCCGCAGGAGTGTGGTCGCGTGTTTCGCGTTCATACGGGCCTGAGGCATCTCAATGCAGAAGTCAAGCCGCCGCAGGTACCGGTACGGCGGCCGTGAACAGGCGTTTGTCCCTCAGCATTGCCCACAGCACGTCTACCCTGCGACGGGCCAGGGACAGCAGTGCCTGGGTGTGGATCAGCCCCTCACGACGCTTCTTCCGGTAGTACTCCTGCGACGGCCCCGGCATCGTCATGGCGACCTGCGCGGACATGTAGAACAGCCAGCGCAGACGCGGGACTGACACAAAAATGACGTGAGATCGGAGCTCAGGTGGCGATGGGATCAAAGCGGACGGTCAGGCCGAGGCTGTTGGCTTCCTTGGTCATGCGGCGCATGGCGCGTTCGGGGTCACGGCGGGTGAAATGCCCAGGGGCCGAGTTCGCGGTAGGGCTCGTGATCGTGCAGGACGTGCCAGATGGCGATAGCGAGTTTGTGTATCACGGCGACCAGGGCCCGTTTGCCGCCGCGCCGGGCGGCCAGTCTGCGGAAGAAGACGCCGAGGTAGGAGTCCTTGTTCTTGAGCGCGACCATGGCGGCGATGCCGAGCAGACGTTTGAGGTTGGCGTTGCCGGGACGGGTGCGGCCGGACTTGCTGATCCCAGCGGATTCGTTCTGGCCGGGGCAGACTCCGATCCAGGAGGCGAGGTGGTGAGCGGAGGCGAACTGGGCCATGTCGCCCCCGGTCTCGGCGATGATGATCTCAGCGCCAAGACGGCCGACGCCGGGGATGGTGACGAGGAGCTCCAGGTCCTGTTCACGGCCGGCCAGCAAAGTGGCGATGCGGGCGTCGAAGGCGGCGGTGACGGTGTTCCAGCGGTCAATCTCGTCGAGGTAGTGCTGGATCATGAACGCGTGGTGCGCGGTGAACTCGCCGTCCAGCGCCTCGATCAGGGCAGGGATCTTGTTCCGGGCCCGGGCCGCGGGCCAGACCGGCGAGGCGGGCGGGATCCCGTTCGCCGCGGATCAGGGCTTCGAGAATGGCCCACCCGCTGGCCCCGGTCACGTTGGTGAGGACGGCGGAGAGCTTCATCCCGGTGTCCTCGAGCTCCTTTTCCAGGCGTTGGTTCTCCCATCCTGCCGCCCGGGCCAGTTCAGTGCGACGGCGGGTCAGATCCCGCAGCTCGCGGATGCGGCGCTCGGGAACGAAAGAGGCCATCACCATGCCCGCGGCGCCGGCCCGGGCCAGGAAGGCCGCGTCGTTGGGGTCAGTCTTGCGCCCACGGATCCCTTTGAGGTGAGCGGGGTTGACCAGCATGAGGTTCAGGTGCGGCTGCAGCAGTAGACGCCGCGCCCGTAGTCCGAGGTCGCCTCCATCACCACGACCTCGACCCGCCGCTCGAGCAGCCAGGCCAGCAGGCGCCGCACTTCGGCGGTGGTGGTGCCGAACCGCTCCGTCTCCAGCGACCAGTTGCCGGCCCGGCTCGTGGAGGGCGTGCGGACGCACGCGAGCACGAACCGTTTGCCCAAGTCCACGCCTGCGGGCCGCAGATGGATGATGATGTCGTCCTTCACCTCCTGGAGCCGGGGCATCGTGTTCTCCCGCCCGGTACGGCCGTGTCCGGCGGATGCCCCGGAGGGGCCAAGGGAGTAGGCGGAGTCTGACACACGTGCTCCCGGCAACGGTCTCCCGGAGCCTTTTTCACGTGTAGATCATGAGGGTGGGGATGGCTGCGGCGGCTGACGTGAGTCTGTTCGGGCTGGTGCGGGCATGTCGGAGGATCCTCCACCGCTTGATCCGGGAGATGGTGCACTCGACGGGAGCGCGTAGGGCGGCGTGCACTTTGTTCGATTTCTTGTGTTTGTCGGGCAGTTCGGTGTCCGGGCGGCGCTTGATCGGGGTGATGACGGTGCCGCCGGCACCTTGGTAGCCCTTGTCCGCGAGGACCTCAAGGCCCAGCTGCGCGCAGACGTCGACGACGCCGTGCTCGCGGGCGGCCTTCACGTCGTGGGTCCCGCCGGCCAGCGCGGGTGAGATCCACAGCAGCTTCCCTTCCTCCGCGGTGACGACCTGCAGGTTCACTCCCTCACGGCGGACCTTGCCGGAGAAGTGGCCCTCGGCCCGTACTCGGTCGGTCTCGGCCACGGTCCCGTCGAGGAGGACGTAGCCGTCGGCGTGGTGACTGGTGAGGGCCTCCGTCAACGAGGGCGCGAACCGGGTGAGACGCTCGATCGTGTCGTTCACGTAGCGCCAGGCCGTCGCCGTGCCGATGCCGAAGCCGGCGGCGATCTGTTCGAGGGTGTCGTGCTTGCGCAGGTAGACCAGGGCACACCGGGCCCAGTCGTACGGCCGCAGCCGGCATGGCCGGTCGCCCTCGCACGAAGCGATCACCATCGTAACCAACTCCAGCAGCTCCTCGTCGACATCACATGCGGCAGGATAGGAGAACACGGGGCATCTCCGCAGGTCAGGCTGTGTTTGGCGACTTGGCAAACCAGCGGGATGCCCCGTTCGTCACGCCACCGTCAACACGCCGTCACCACCTCACCCACAGGCCCTACAGATGGAAAAGGCTCCCGATGCCCTGGCAACAGTCCGTGGTCCCCTGGTCGGCCCCCATCGCCATCCTGTAAAACGAGCTCGCTCGCATCACAGGCCCACCGGCTGGCCGGGACACCCGGCCCCATTTTTCCGTAACCGAGGTGATCAGCGCAGCGATCTCGCCCACCTGTAAAAGGAACTTCACAGACCCATTCCTCAAAGGCGATACTCGAAACGGCGTCGGAGCTGGTGGGCTGGTGCGGGGCGGCCCCCGGATCCAGGGTTTGGCGCACGCGTTGAGCTGGGCAGTGGCGGCTTTGGTCGCGGGGTCGATCTCGTCGGGGTCGGCGAAGGACTGCCCGGCCAGGTGTGAGCGATCACGTAATTTCGTGATCGCTCGCAGTCCCCGGCGTTCAGGTTCCCGCCCGCTTCGCGCACGGTGTCCGCACACAGGCCAGCAGGCACTTCTTGCCCAGGTCTAGCCCTGCTGCCCGCAGGTAGAGGACCTCGTCCTTCACATCCTGTCTGGCCGTCGATAGATCCTTCCGCACGCGCTCATTCCAGTGAGCGCGTGCGGAAGGATCTGGGAAGTCGCTGAGTCTGACACACAAGCTCCCGGCCGCCGCGCGGTCGCCGTGGCGCAAACCCAAATCCCACAACAGATCTCTATCGCCATCCTGTTGGGCGCGCTGACCGGCATCACAGAGTCTTCGGCTTGCCGAGCGCTCGGCCCCATTTTCCTCCCCGAGGAGGCCAGCGCAGCCGGCCTGGCGAACCTGTTGGGAATCCTGCCTCTTGAGGTGTCGTTACTGTCACGAGCGGTGATCTTGGAGTGCGAGTAGTGTTGTGAGGGCTGTGGTGGGATCGGGGTCGGGTTGGCCGGTGGGCCACCAGGTGCCGTCCGCCTCTTTCCGGTACGGATACCAGCGGGCGTCGTGGCCGTAGCGCAGTTGTCGGTCGCGTCCGACGACGGTCCAGCGGTTGCGCCACGCGCGCAGTTGGGGAGGCCGCCCGTCCGTCCAGTCTCTGGCGAGGGAGGCTCGGGCGCGGGCCAGCACGGACGGGTCCGGGGTCCAGGGATCCTCCAGGACCGTGAGTGCGGCCATGCCGCCGTAGCGCCAGGCCCGTACTGCCTGGGCGAGCTCGGACAGCGGGCGATCGATGCTCTGAGCAATCCGCGCGAAGACTTCAAGCTGCGGGTGCTCGGCGGCGATGCGCACAGCATCCTGCCACTCCGTCAGATCGGCTGGAACCAGCGGTGTCTCGTCCGTCAGTGCGGTGGCGAGTTGGCGGCGGGCACGCTCGGCCGCGTCAGCGGCCAGGATCTCCAGCGCCTCCGGATCGATGCCCGGTTCGGCGGGCCGGGACGTGACGAAGGCGGGCGGACGCCCAGCGCGTTCGGGCAGCGTCGGCGGCTCGGGCAGCGGTGGCAGGTCAGCACGCGCCGCGAAGACCTCCTGGGCCGGTATGCCTGTCGGTGCGGTGAGAGTACGCGGGGATGGAACCGGCGCCGAGGCCGCCTCTGTCTCCGCGCGGGCGGCGTTGCGGCGAGTGAACTCGTCCAACAGTTGCTGTTCGCCGCGGCCGCGCATCAGCAGCAGCACGAAAGGGTCCTCGTCCAGCAAGCGCGCGACCTGGTAGCACAACGCGGCGCCATGCTTGCACGGATGGCCCCAGTCGGGGCAGGAGCAGAACGGCTCCAGGTCGTTCGCGGACGGCAGCAGCCGCACGCCTGGCACCAGCGCGTCCTGCACCAGCTCGGTGGGCATGTCGTGATCGAGCAGTGCGGCGATGTGCCCGGCGCGCGCTGCCACTGTGTCGAGGAACTGGTCCCATTCCGCGTCGCCCAGGACGGGGATCGTCAATGACACCCGGTAGGGCCGTGGCCTGCTGCCCTGCACCGGGGCGCTGATCCGGCCCGGGACCACTGTCACCTCGCCCACGGCCCCGCGCCGTGCATAGGTGCGACCGCGGGTAAGACGACCGGAATCGAGTGAGCACTCCTCCAATGCCGACACCCACGCCTCACCCCACCAGGTTGAGGCAAAGCCGTTCCGGCGGCTGGGAGCCGGAGGGAAAGGGGGGAACGTGCGGCTGAGCTGTTTCTGGGTCCGCTGCGGGGGCTTTGTCGGGCGCGTGCTCACGTGCGGCCTCCCCGGGCGCTGCTCCGACAGATCGCGCCCCGAGGCGGGGTATTGTGGCGCATTACCACCAGGTCGGCCAGGTCGGCGTCGGAGAGTTCGGTGAGCGCCGCCTCACCCTGGCTCAGCACGGCGTCCGCGAGCCCTTTCTTCTGCTTGAGCATCTCCGCGATCCGATCCTCGACCGTTCCCTCCGCGATCAGCCGGTGCACCTGTACCGGCTGCGTCTGGCCGATGCGGTAGGCACGGTCGGTGGCTTGCTCTTCGACTGCCGGGTTCCACCAGCGGTCGAAATGGATGACGTGGCCGGCACGGGTAAGGTTGAGGCCGGTGCCGGCAGCCTTGAGGGAGAGCAGGAACACCTGCCGTTCGCCGCGCTGGAAGCGGTCGACCATCTCCTCACGCTGCTTCACCGGTGTCCCACCGTGCAGGAACTGCGCCGCAGTGCCGCGGGCTGCGAGATGCTGCTCCAGCAACCGTCCCATCTCGACGTACTGGGTGAAAACAATCACCGAGCCGTCCTCGGCCACGATCGTGTCCAGCAACTCGTCGAGCAGCTCCAGCTTGCCGGAACGTCCGGCGAGCTTCGCGCCCTTCTCCTTCAGATACTGCGCCGGGTGGTTGCAGACCTGCTTGAGGCCGGTGAGCAGCTTCATCACCAGGCCGCGCCGGGCCATCCCGTCTGCCTCACCGATCGCTGCCAGCGACTCGCGCACCAACGCCTCGTACAGGGACGTCTGCTCCTTCGTCAGCGAGACGGGCTGGTCGGTCTCGGTCTTGGGCGGCAGCTCGGGGGCGATGCCGGGGTCGCACTTGCGACGGCGCAGGAGGAAGGGACGGACCAGATGGGCGAGACGGTTCGCGGTCTCCTGGTCACCATCGGCCTCGACCGCGCGGGCATAGCGGTCACGGAAGGACGCGAGCGTGCCGAGCAGCCCGGGTGTCGTCCAGTCGAGCAGGGCCCACAGCTCGGAGAGATTGTTCTCGACCGGGGTGCCGGTCAAAGCGATACGCCCAGCGGCAGGGACAGTGCGCAGCGCCCGCGCGGTGTCCGAGTACGGGTTCTTGATGTGCTGCGCCTCGTCCGCGACCAGCAGGCCCCACGACACATCAGCATCGGCCAGGCGCTGGGCGTCGCGACGCAGCGTGCCGTATGTAGTGAGGACGAAGGCATTTGGCGCAAGGTCGTCCAGCGTGCGGCCCGCGCCATGAAATCGACGTACTGCGATGCCGGGTGCGAAGCGGTGTACCTCGCGCTCCCAGTTGCCGAGCAAGGACGTCGGACAGACCACCAGGGTGGGGCCGTGGGCCGATCGCTCATGACGGCGCAGGTGCAGGGAGATGAGGGTGATGGTCTTGCCGAGGCCCATATCGTCGGCAAGACAGCAGCCCAGGCCGAGGCCGGCCATCCGGTCCAGCCAGGCGAGACCCCGGAGCTGGTAGTCGCGCAGGGTGGCTGCAAGCATCGCAGGCTGGCTGCTGGTGGCCGATCCGGCGTCCGGCCCCGCCTCCGGATCAGCGATCCGCGCGCGCAACTGCTCCAGGACACCACCCGCAGTGACCGGCACGGACGTGCCGTCGATCTCTACCTCGCCGGTCAGCGCCGCGCCCAGGGCATCGATCGCAGTCAGCTCGCGGCCGCGCTGCTTGCGGACCTTGCGGATCAACGCCTGGTCCACCACCACCCACTGGTCGCGCAGCCGCACCACCGGGCGGTGCGCTTCGACCAGGCGGTCCATCTCCTCCTCGGTCAGAGACTCCCCGCCCAGAGCCAATTGCCAGCGGAACTCAAGGAGTTGACCGGAAGAGAGGAAGGTCTCCAGATCCGACTGCGCCTTCTGGCGCCGGGGCGGCTCCAGCAGGCCGGTCGCGGTCAGCTCCGTCGCCAGGCCCTTGGGCAGATGGACCTGGATTCCGGCTGCGGCCAGCCGTTCCGCAGCCTCACCGAGCAGACCCAGCAGCTCGTCGTCGGCCAACTGCAGCGCATCGGGCACGGTAGCGGACAGCAAGCGCGACAGCGGCGGCCATACCTTCGCGCCCCGGCGCAGCGCCAGCAGCGCATCGGTACGAGTGCGGGTGCCGAACTGCTCCGGAACACCTGCGTCCCCGGCCCACATCTCGGCCGCGTCGACGACCAAGGTGGGGTCGGCGCAGCTATGCAACTGCACCACAGCCCGGAACCCTGGCCCGGAGCCGCCACTGTCGCCGTAATCTTCGCCGTACAGGCGCCCGCCCCGGAGGTCGTTGTCGTCCTCCAGACGGAGAGAGACCCGCACGCCCGCGTCCATCCCTACGGCCACCTCGGCAGCCCACTCCCGCTGTTCGGGGATGGGTATCGGCATCCGCGCGGCGAAGGCCGGACCGGTGGCCAGGTGATGCGCTGCCGGAGAGCGCGGCAGGCCGTCAGCGACCGCGTCCAGAAATGCGCGCAGCAGCGGCTCGGCGGCCGGCAGCGCTACGGGCGACGCGCCCGGCAGCGGGATTGCGCGCGCCTCCGGCGGCATCGCCGCCGCGAGATCGCGGATCCGGCGCACATCGTCGCCCTCCAGCGGACCGAAACGCCAGGCGTCGAACCCGGCAGGGCTCACCCCCGGCAGCAGCCGCCCCCGCGCGGCGAGCCGAAGCGCGACGAGAGCTCCTGCTCCCCAGAACGCGGCAGAAGCAGAGGCGTTGCCGCTCTGTACCGTGACGCGAGCACGGGTGAGCACGGGCACCGACTGTGCGACCGGCAGCAGCACTGCGGTCACGTTGCGACGGCGGGCCCCGTTCCCGTGCGGCCGCACGACGGTGAACTCCTCCGGTTCCACATCGCAGTCGGGCAACTCGCCGCCGTCCGCCCGCCAGAACGCCATGCGGCCCTCCCGGGCCGGATCTCCGGGCAGAAAGACGGCCTCGCATGTGATGAACGCGGCTGGGACAACGCGCTCAATCACCCCGGGCCTCCTCAGCCCGGCAGGTTCGTCCGCTTCGACGATCTGGAGGATACGCGCCATGGCCGGATGCCCTTCGAGCCGGGGGAACAGGTATGCAGCGAAGCGACACCTTCATGTCTTGTCGCCACTGCAACCGCACGGCAGCATGCTATCGGCCCGTGACATACACGCACGGTCGGGAACAAGGACGCGTGAGTGACAGTGTGGGCCCAGCTCCCAGCGGCACCAGGCCGCTGCACTGTTGCGCCAATCGGGCCAATCTTCCTCCGGCCGGGCCTCCCCGTACCATCATGGTGAAAGACCGGTGACCAGCCCAGATGGGAAGAACCCGGGCGGGGACAGCTCAGCACAGCCGTCTCTGCAGCACTTGCCGCCATGGCCGAATCCGTGATGCCCTGCTCTCCGCAGGTGACTCACGGTGAAGAACGCACCGTCCGGCCCCCCCTTGAAGCTGCCGTAGTGTGTCGGCCGTGAATCCCTGCCGGTGAAGGTGAGACGGTGTCATGAACCCAGGCCCCCATCTGGCTCATGGCACCGTCACCCAAGCACTGCTCGTTCGTGGGCAATGAGCTCTTCCGATCGTGACGGGTTCGGGTGATGGGGTGACCCATGACGCAGTTCAGCTCACCCTGCCGTTGCAAGAATGCCAGTCGCCCTGCGGAGCAAGGAGCTTCGCGGTCACCTGTTGTGCCACTCTTGATGTGCCTTCCGAGCCGCGTTCCTGGCTGGAGAGCCTGATCGCCGCCCGAAGGAGTGAAGCAGGCCGTACCTGACAGACACTGACCAGCTGGGACCACCATCGCCCCGCGTCGGCAAAGGACAGATCACCACCGGCCCAGGCCCCCCGCACCGCACCCGCCCGCCCGCCCGCCCGCCCGCCCGCTAGACCCCCACCGACGAACACGCCCTCCGGGAACGACAGAACGCCACCGAACATGTTCTCCCCGACGCGCTATGGGCGACTGTCGCCCCTCTGCTGCCCAAGCGACCGCCGCAGCGCAACGGCGGACGCAAGCCCGCCGACGCCCGCGCCATCCTTGCAGGCATCATCCACGTCCAACTGCTCGGCTCCCTGTCAACGGCCTCGCTTACGGAGACCGCCGTCAGCTCCCCATGGAGTCACATTCCCGGCGCCCTCGGCGTCAGCCGCTACACCTGCCGCGCCCGACTCGACCTTTGGGAAGCCGACGGCACATGGCGCAAGGTCCAACCCGTCCTTGAATCCTCACCCCACATCCGGCGACTCATAGACACCACCCCCACGCCGACGCGCTAACACCACCTCGGCACACCGACAACGAAGGGCCCCCGGGCGCCGCTGCGACCGGGGGCCCACCCATACACCGAGGACCAGGCAGGGGCGGAAGGGCTTCCAGCGTGAGCAAACAGCAACCCCCGCTCACATCTGCCGATCGCTCACCATGTTCCACCGACCGCACGAGAAAGCCCCGGCCCGCTGGTAGCAGGCCGGGACTCCGGTAACCAGGCTACAGGTCGCCGCCCTTGACGGTCGCCACGAACGCAGACCAGGCAGACGACGAGGCCGTGACGACGTGGCCGTCGGGCACCTTGCTGTCACGGACGGGGACGGCGCCGGACGATGCGAACGCGGGGGCCCACTCGATGCAGGCCCCGCCGTTGCCCTGGCTGTAACTGGACTTCACCCATATGGCGTGGAAGAGGTCCGGGATGGTGCTCATGACTGTGTGCCTCCATGGCGTGCCGGATACAGGAAAGAGACTCATCGAACGACAGAGCGTTTGCACGCAACCTGTCGAACGCTGCACATGCCTCGCCGACAGCGTCTGATGCGTCGTTCACTTGCCCACGCTCGTACGTCTCCTCGTACAGGACATCGGTCTCGTCCTGCCCCGTGAGCACAATAAACGGCGTTGGGTGCGGATCCTTTGAAGGGAGGATCGGCTCGGTTTCGCGGTTGCTGGCGTCGGCGTGGGTCAAGAAGCGTCGGCGTAGGCGATATGGGTGTCGCATACGGTGCAGCGGAAAAGCATGGCGCTTGCCCCCTGACCGAGGTGGGTCAGGAAGTGTTCCAGCTGGGAGGCGTCGTGCCAGCCGTCCATCCGTAGGTCGAGGCGGAGCTGGTCGAGGGCCTCGGAGTGCGCCGCCAGCTCGGTGTATCCGACCTCGCCGATGAAAGCGGCCGCGTCCTGGCAGTGGACGAGCCAGTGCGGATCCTGCCAGGCGTGGAAGCCCGGGGTGCGGCGGGTGACCTCGTGCAGGGTCTCCTCGCTGACGCCGTCGAGCCCGTAGGCGTCGGTGAACTCACCAGCGAAGCGTTCGGCGGCGGCGCCGTCGGCGATGCACCAGGGGCAGAAGTTCCCGTTGGTTTCTTGGGCGGTGTAGAAGGTCGCGGTGTAGATCCATCCCGTGCTGCGGTCGCAGCAGACGCATGTCTCGGCACTCGCCCGGACGGATCCGGTGGCCAGGGGATCGGGGTGGTAGCGGAAGAAGGGCAGGCTGACGCTCACTGCTGCCCCTGGACGTCGCTGTTGATCTGGGTGCCGACGGCCCCGCCGATGAACTCCATGGTCTGCAGTCTCTCCGCAAGGAGGGGCTGTGATCAAGCGGTGAGTTCGTATTCCTGCTGGTGGGGCCCGGGGTAGAGGCGCTGGTGCTCGCGGGCGGCATGGAAGCGCCAGTAGAAGTCGAAGTCGCCGTTCGCGACGACGGCGCGGAGCTGGAGGACGGCTTCGGCGCCGGCGAGGCCCCAGCGTGCTCCGGTGATGTCGAGACGGTCGGCGATCAAGTGCCGGCAGGCCCCCTCGACCGCACCCGTGGCGATCGGCCAGCCGGCCTCCAGAGCGGTGTCATAGCGGAGTTGATCGAGGTGGCCCGTGAGGTAGCGGTGGCAGGCGTCGACCGCTTCGCGCCGGGCCGCCGACAGCCCGGCCCGGTCGGCCTCGGCGACGATCTCGTCAGCGGTGCGGGCGGCGTGACCGGCGAGAATCGCGGTCAGATGGCCAGCGGCCCACGTCTCGGCCTCGCGGCTGCCTGGCAGGTGGAAGGCGTGCGCCGCAGCCCACAAGTACTCGCTCACGTGCACGAAGTCCAGCAGGACGTGGATGCGGATGCCCCGGCGCTCGGCCTCGGTGTGGATGAGGTCGAGCTGGTGGCGGGCGCCGTCGACCAGCACGATCCAGGTTCTGGTGTGGTGCGGGTCGCGGGCCTCGGCCTGGGCAAAGGCGTTCGCGATCAGGACCTGCGGCGGATGGACGAGCGAGGCGGTGCACCACTTGTGCTCGGCCCGCGGTCCCGGACGGACAGCGCGCTCGCCACTGCGGCCACCGGGCGGGTGGATCACATCATGCGGCCGCCGCGGGGCGGGGCGGGTGTCGAAGACGCAGGCCACGGTGGCCATTCGCTTGCGGTTCGGCTTCTCGCCCGGCGCGAGCCGGCCCCGATGGGTGCCCGCGTTCTTCTCGGCCGCCTTGCGGGTGGCCTCACGCAGAGCCTCGGGCCGCATCACCACCCCCTTGCCGTCCGCCTGGAGAACCAGCGGCATGTCCCGGCTGCACGGAACGGGGACCCTCGCCTGATAGAAGGCGGCGACGTCCACGGCCGCCGCGGTGACGAGTTCTTCCAGGCGGCGTTTGCCGAGCACCCTTCCGCAGCGGCGCTCGACCGCCTCCGCGGCCTGGTCGAAGGAGCCGCGCACCGCCTCGGTGACCGCCAGGCGGCGCAGTCCCATCGAGTGCCGGCCCGCCGACAGCGCGAGCTGCCGGTCGGCTGGGTGCACGTTGGGCAGTCCGGGGCCCCGGTGAGCCACCCGGCGCACCTGCACCAGACCGAACAGGCAGGCCAGGTAACGCGTATGCCCCGGCTCCCGCCAGGGCCGCGTCCGCCCCTCCGGCCCCACCACAGCCGGACGGGCTCCGGCCCGGACCTCGCTCTCCTCCCGCAGAGCACGCAGGTCGAGATGGTCCTGCAGCAGCTGCCGCAGCAGCTCCCGGCCCGCCTCCTCCAGACACTCCTCCAGCTCAGCGTGGGTCCAGTCAGCGGCGGGCGGGCCTGACAGCGTGCGTGTCAGCGATTCGAAGGCACTCAGGGAGCGGGCAAAGGGGTCAGCGGCACTGTTGGCGGCGTACGGTTCCATCCTCGGGGCTCTTCTCGTCCTGCAGGTCACTGGTTGGCACCTACGACTGTAGACAGAAGAGCCCCTCCACTACGAGGTGTTGGGCGATGCGGCCGTCCTGCGGCGCGCAGGCGTGAACAGCCCCGGTTCGTCCTCGTCCAGCCAGCCCCGCTCGACCAGCCGCTTCAGCTTCGACCGCGTGCCCTCGATCTTCCCGGTCTGTGCGGGAAGCCCGATCCTCGGCACGACCTGTTTCGCCCGCACCGGCCCCGGAGCATCCGCAACGACCTCCAGGATGTCCTGGTACACCCGAGGCAGCACGCTCACGTCCATGCCCGGCTGCCACTTCGGCACGGCCAGCACACCCACCACCCGCCGTTCCGCACCCGCGTACGGCGACGGCTCCCGGACCTCGTCCACTGCCTCGGTCTCGGGCCCCTCCGCTTGCACCGCCGGCGCGTCCGCCGACATCTCGGCCATCACCTCGGCGACCGTCTCCCGGGCGATCCGCAACCGCTCCAGCCCCTCCCGGGCCACCTCCAACTTCCCGGCCATTGCGGCGATTTCGGCCTCAAGCCCCTCCACCCGCACCCGGGCGGCCGCCTCACGAGCCTCCAACTCCTCGAACAGCGAGCCCATCCGCCACCCCTCCTCCACCGCCACGGTAGAGACGAGCAGCCCCGAGCACACCCCCGTCAGCGTCCCGCCGACTCAGCCATTCCCTTGAAAGGATCCGCACCCAACGGCGTTGCTCGCGGGGGAGAACCAGTGATCGGGAACACCTGGATTGTGATGTGCGGGTGTTCGGATACCGAGACGAGGTGTTGAAGCTGCCCCCGCATCACATCGTGCCCGCCCATACCAGCCCATAGAGCGGACTCGTGCAGGATCACCCACAGCGATGGCGGTTTGGGGCGATCGAGCACCTCCCGGCGTCGCATGCGATCTTCCACCCACTTCTTGATCGCGGCTGCCGAGTCCTGCGGACGAGCTGACCTGTAGACGGCTTCGGTGTACTCCGGAGTCTGGAGTATTCCGGCAACCAGAGTGGGGGCGTAGTCACGGATAGCCCGCGCCTGGCGCTCTTGCTCCAAGAACGGGATGAACCAGATGGGGTTGCTTGCGTCCGCTGCCTTCTGACGCATGCGAGCGTAGGTCCCTGGCGTACCGAACACCCGGTCGCACTGCTCGGCGAAGACCGCCGAAGCGAGCTGTTCGCCGCGTTCGACCTTGCTCACGATGGGCTGTTGACACCACAGCTCTTCGGCAAGCTGGGTCTGGGTCCAGCCCTTTGCCAGCCGGGCAAGTCTGATCTCTTCGCCGAACTCCTGCGCCGGCGTCTTGACCTTGGGGACGTCATCGGATTCGCTCATAAGTTCAACTCCCAATATTCGGTGGGGAGATGGAATGAAACATACCCTGTTCAGCGCGCCGCCGCCGTTGGAGTCTGTGCCTCACGGTTGATGCCCGCCCAACTGGTGCGGGACACACGGAGGTTCGAAAAGATGAAGACGACCTATACCCGTGGTGCGTGGCTGGTAGACACGCAGCACAACAAGGTGGGGCGCGTGATGGATGCCAAGCTTCCCGGCGTCTACTACCTGCGTCCGCCCGGCGGTGGCAAGGAGTGGTCCGTCCCAAGGAACGGCGTGCGTGCCGCGACGGCCGACGAGGCGCAGCGCGCGAACGCCAAGGAACACCCCCCGAAGGGGCCCGTGTTCGTCGGCAACCAGTACGGCGGCATCGAGCGGGTGCGCCCGTGACCGATCTGCGCGCCACCTACCAGTTCCCCCGGCCCCTGATCGGCGTGACCGGCCAGTCCCGGCCCGCATGCCGAGGGGGTGATGCGGTGCCGGTCGGGGACCAGGACGCCGCCCGACTCCCTACGGAGCCGGCCCAGAGCAAGCCCGGGGAGAACACGCCGTGATCCCCCTGCCGCACAGCAGCGGTCCCCCGGCTATGCCGACCCCGGTCAAGGGCTGTGCCCTCTGCGCCCGGCTCGACAGCGGATGGCGGAGGGCTCAGAAGAACGGCGACGAGGCGATGGCTCAGAAGTTCGCGGGGGCCTACGTCAAACACCACACGACCCGGCACCCGGGGGCGTGGTGACCACTGGAACGAGTGACCGGTACGTCCGGCTCGCCGTCGCCCTGGTGCTCGTCGTCGTCCTGGTCGTCGCCGTGGTGACGCTGCTCGCGCTCGTCCTCTAGACCCCCGCCTCTCTGCTCATCCGATACCGAACGGTCCCCCCTGGTCGTGTGTCGGCAACCTCCGAGAGGCGGGCCCGCTCGGCCGGTCACCGTGCCCCCCGCTGTGGCCGGCCGAGCCCCCCTTCCGGCTGTACGGGGGACAGCCGGAAGGCCCCACGTCTCCGTCCCGCCGGGAGGAGTCCGCCGCATCAGTCATGCGCGGCTTCGACACCCCCGACGAGTTTGGGCGCCCTGACCGGTCTTCCCCTTGCACGCAACGTTGGGGGCTTACACCGTGCAAGGGGTTGTTGTCACAACCGATCTGGAGAGGAGGAAGAGCGCATGTCGCAGCAGCACCACGCAGCGGACGCGGTGAAGGACGCAGATCCCCTTGCCGGTCCCTCGGTCATCGTTCTGGGCGACGCTGCCACGCTGACGCGCGGTAGCGACAAGAACAGCACCGAGTCGAAGCAGGAACCGTACGACTGATCGAAATGATGGCGGCCCCCGGCGGGAGAAATCCCCACGGGGGCCGTTCCGGCTTGTAGCGGCGGAAGAGGTGACGAAGTGGAAGAACGCAAAGCGCGGTGGTACGGCGGGAGCGCACCAGGCAACCGACCCGCTGCGACACCGGTAGGCGCACGTCTGCTCTGGAGTGATCCCGCTCTGTGGGTCTCGGGCAACTGGCAGCCCGAGCACGTTCGGAGCGTGGAACTCGGCAGCGCGCGAATCGCCGTACTCGGCCCGTGCTCGGCCACCGAACACGACTTGGCCCATGCCCTGTCGGCCCCCGATCTGGCGACGGTCGCGCGGACTTGGGCGGGCTCTCACACCATCGTCCGCATAACCGAGCGGGGCCATGTGGAAGTCCTCGCCGACACGTGCGCAGCGTCTCCCCTCTATACGGTCAGCACCTCGGGCGGGACGGTGTGGGGGTCCAGCTCGTTCGCGCTTTCCCCGCTCGTCGGCGGACATGTCGATACCGGGTGGCTTGCCGCGTACCTGCGGGACAAGCGCACGCCTGCTCCGGGCCGGAGCGCGTGGGCAGGCGTGGCCCCGGTTCCCGCCGGACACCTGCTGGCGCTCGACGCCGAGGGCGGAACGTCGCTGGCCCCGTGGTGGAAACCGGCGAGACGAACCCCCGACGAGGTTTCGGCAGCGCTTCGGCACGCGCTCGGCGAGGGGGTCCGTGTGCGGGTCGAGGGAGTGTCCGCGACCACGGACCTGGCAGGCATGGACTCAACGACCGTGGCGGTGCTTGCTGCGCAGTACGGGCCGATCACTGGTGTGACGCTGCACCCGACGGGTGTCACAAGCGGCGGAGATATGGAGTATGCCCGAGCGCTGAACGTGCCTGGTCTGAACCGTACGTTCTTCCCTCTCGGCGTGCGGCATCTGCCGTTTACCGCGACCAATGTCGCGTTGCCCGCAACAGACACGCCGGCTCCATCAACTGCCGTGTGGGCAATGCTCTCTGAGCAACTACGGATGATGGCTGCCGCGGGTTCCGTCTGCCACCTGACCGGCGATGGCGGAGACAACCTCTTTCTGTCTGCCCCGACCCACCTTGCGAGTCTCGCGCACCGTGGGCACTGGTTGCGGATGCTCGGGGACGCAATGGACTGGGCGCGGCTGCGTCGGGAGAGCCCGCGCCCGCTGATCGCTGCCGCCCTCCGTGGCAACGCGGCGCACATCGGCCGCGCAGTGCGGCCCCGCCCTCCGTGGCTCAACGTCTCCGTACCGGACGCGAACACCCCCACGGGCACCGATCCGGACACGGCTTTCGTCGCGTCCCTCCGGAACGTGGCACGGTCGGCGTACGCGGAAATCCAGCTTGCGGACGCGCTCGGCGTGGCACTGCACAACCCGTACTTTGACGGGGCCGTTCTGGATGCTGTGGTCTCGGCACCCGTCGAACAGCGGTACTCGGCGCACCGGTACAAGCCGCTGCTCGCCGACACGTTCGCCGATCTGCTGCCAGAGGCGCACCGCAAGCGGGCCGCGAAGGGGGTGTTCGTCGGGGACTTCCACCAGGGGCTCCGTGTCAACCTGCGGCGCGTGCTCGGACTCTCTGACGGGCGTCTGGCCTCCCTCGGACTCATCAACCCCGCCCCGCTGCGTGCGGCGATTCACGCGGCAGCACTCGGCGCACAGACCGTTTGGCCCCCGCTGCTTGCCGCCCTCGCTGCCGAGGCATGGCTACAGGCGGTCGAACGCGCGCCCGGCACCGAGTGGGAAGAGCGAGCACCAGCCCCGGCGGGTGCGCGATGAGCCGTAAAAACACGGTGGCTGCGCTCACCACACATGTCTGTGTGCTTATCGACTACGACACAGGACACACCGAGTTACGCCCTGCTTCGGACGCTGCCGCGCACATGGGCGCGACGGTCGTGCGGCTCCGGGATGCTGCCCTGTCGTGGGGAACTGTCGAACAGTCGGCGGTCTTGCCGACCCCTGTGCCCATCCCGTTGCGGTGGCGCGTCGGTGCAGTGCCGGTCGTACTCGTCACCGCTGCGACATGGGCGGTCGGCACCCGCCGTGGCCGATTCTCCCGACTCGTACGGCTGGCTTGTGCAGGGCGCGACTTGCCCCCGGCAACAGAGTGTCAGTCTCGCTACGCTGTGTGCGCCGTTCGCTGGGCCGCGCGGGTACTACCGATGCGCTGGGCGTGCCTGGAGGACTCGACCGCCGCAGCGCTCTTGCTGGCGGTGGCCCGGCGCCGGGCCGAATGGCGCCACGGCGTAGCCACCGACCCGGTACGGCTGCACGCCTGGATTGCCAACCCGGAAGGGAAACCAGTCGAAGAACCAGCGGACACCGCTCTCTACACCCCCACCTACACACCGGACGGACCAGGCCCGGCAAGGGCCGACAGAGGAGTACGACCGTGAGTGACCCGCACATCCTCCTAGCCGGCGAGAGCCTTGCACTGGGGATGCCCCGCCAAGACATGCTGCCCGAGTACCACAAGTGGGAAAACGATCTCGGGACCGTCATCGGATACGGCAACCAGTGGGCACAGGCATGGGAGGTACGCGCCGCTGGATACGAGCGGCAGCGTGCGAACGAGCGCTATCAGCAGTTCGAGGTAGTGCGACTCAAGGACAAAGCAGCCGTAGGGATGACGGTCCTTCAAGTCAACACCTACGTGCGTACAGCTGAGTTCGTGATCGTGCTCGCCCCGGAGGAGCGGGGAAAGGGGCACGCAGCAGAGGCGACGCGGCTGACCCTGGATTGGGCGTTCCACGTTGCGCACCTGCGCATGGTGTGGTTGAAGGTGCTGGAGCCCAACCGTGCCGGGATCGCTGCCTACGAAAAGGCCGGG
Organism: Streptomyces luteireticuli; assembly: GCF_041519305.1. Taxonomy (NCBI): domain Bacteria; kingdom Bacillati; phylum Actinomycetota; class Actinomycetes; order Kitasatosporales; family Streptomycetaceae; genus Streptomyces; species Streptomyces luteireticuli. Next base: position 255,797 of record NZ_CP167928.1, on the reverse strand, counting down.
TTCCGCGAGGTAGGACACCTTCGGCAGTCCGGATACTGGCTCGGGAAGCCTGTGGACGAAATCCTCATGGACGCGTTGCCCGAGGACTTCCCCGGCCCATCTGCTGTGACTGCCGCTCTCGGCGGCTGACGCGACCGCGACCGCGCCCCGTTCGCCGTTCTGCGGGCGGGTCTCTCTGGTCGTTCCGTGACCCCACGGCCAACACGCGACCGCCTCCCTGGGGGCCGACCGGAAAAGAGCCGCCCGCAGCAAAGCTAGGGCCCCTACTCGGCGGACTCGTCCTCGCTGGCGGGCGCACTCCGGTCGGCCACGTAGGTACCGCGCTGCGGGACAGTGAACACGTACCCCTCTTCCCGGAGGTACTTCACGGCGTTCCGCACAGTCTCCCGGGCCACGCCGAAGCGCTGCACCAACGATGCTTCGGACGGGATGCGCCGGTTCACGGTCAGAGTGCCACGCTCAATGTCCGCGATGATCAGCGCCGCGATCTGCTGATAGACGGGCGTCGGAGACTCGTGGTCAACCTCGGGTACAGGCATGCCCCTAACCGTAGACAATCGGCCATGTTTGCGTAACGCGGCATACGTCCCCCTACCGAGGTAGACGAAGGTAGACCAGTCGCCTTACCGTCGAAAACGAAAGCGCCCCGACAGACCGCGGGAACGGCACTGCCGGGGCTTCGCCACCCAGCTTGCATAGGAGCTGAACGACGCATGCGTGATCGTATCCTCCGCGTCCTCCAATGGGTCCTGGGGCTGCTGCTACCGGCCCACGGTGAGCACCGCACCACCGCGACGACGCCCCCGCCCGCCCCCGTCTCCGCGTGGCAGAAGCCGTGGCGCGGCCCCTCCTCCGCTCAGGTCCGAGCGATCTTCCACGCCGAAGAGGATCAAGGGCTCACTCTGGAACAGCGGCAACACCGCTGGGCCGTGCGGTTCGAAGCAATCGGCATCGATTACCCGGCGAGGTGCCCGAACGACCACTTCGAGCAGTACGCCCGCCACGCGGACAGGCGGTTGTCCGCATGAACCTCGCCGACCACTTCCCCGACATCGAACGCACCGTGCACCGGCCCGAGGTCTGCTACCGATGCGGGACCACCACGCACGCATGGACGTTCGTGACGCATATCCCCGGCACCAGCGGCCCCGGCTACAGCCTCTACGCCTGCCCCGGACACCGGCGTGCCGACGACGCACCGCCCGCCCGGCAGCACCCCGTGGAAGGGGAACAACAGTGAGCAAGGCCGGACCCCGAAGCGCCCACTACGCCGGGCGCGGCACCTGCCCGACGTGCGACACCACCGAACTGATCAGGAAGAGGGACCACAAGTTCCGCAGCCACCGGCGCATGGGGATGTACTGCCTCGGCAGCAACGGAGCCCCCGTGGCCCCGGTCTGGTGGCCTGGGATGGAACCGACGGCGGAGGGACAGCAGTGACCGAGTACGGCGTGTTCTACGACTGCGAGTGCATCGCAGCCACGCTCTACAGTCCCGCCGAAGCGGAGACCGTGCGCATGGAGTTCGTTGCCGACGACCCCGTCTCTCTCCCCAGCCGCTACACCGTGCACGTGATGTGCATGGAGCGCCGCGACGCCGAGCAGGCCCGGGGACAGTGCGACCAGTGCGCCGAGATGTACGGCGACTGCCCCCCACCGGCAAGAGCGAAGCGAACCAGCCCCGTTCGGCCCACAGCGGTCGGGCGGGGCTTTCGGCTGCCACACACCGGGGGGGCAGATCAGAGGTCACCCACCGTGGTCAGCTCACTCTCACCGATTCAGGCAGTACGGGGGTACCACCCGGAAGAAAGGCTGACCCCCTCTCTCCAATATCCCCTTCCGCACCAAACCGCAGTTGTCCGACGCCCTCGCGGCCGCGGGCAGCCAGGCCAGCTTTCCTTGCCGGGCAGTGGTGGCCGACTGCGCCTACTCCGTCAGCGATGACTGGTACCTCACGCTGCGCGAGGCCTGCCTGCCCTGCGTGGTTCACCTCAAGCCGCACCGCGGCACCTGGGCGCGAGCCGACCAGCCGCACACCCCCGTCGACGCCGCCCGTGCCCTGGCCTGGCGGGGCGGGATACTGATACACCCCGGGGACTGGACGCCTGTCGAACGCTGCTTTCGTGATGACCGCGCCGAGACCTGGTGGGCCGCCGATGCCACCCTCGGTGGCTGGCAGCCCCACGGCCCGTGCCGCCAGGTCGTGGCCACCACCGACCCGGCCACGCTGCCGGACAAGGCCACCTACCTGGCCACCAACCTGCCCCACCCCGACGCACCCCACGCAGACACCTCCCCACACCCGCCGGCCGACCTCGCCGAGATCGTCCGCCTCCACGGACTGCGGCCCTGGATCGAGCAGAGCTACAGACAGATCAAGGACGAACTCGGCTGGGCCGACTTCCAGGTCCGCTCCGACCGTGCCATCCGCCGCCACCAGACCCTGGTCACCTGCGCGTTCACCTTCTGCTGGGACCAGTGGTTCGCCCCACCCGGGCCACTGGACGCCACCGCACCGGACCCCTGCCCCGACAACGGGCCAGAGAGGGGGACCCACCACACCCCACCAGCCCCAACCACCCTGCTGGCCCAGGGCCTTACGCGCCGTACGTTCCTGGCTCACCCTGCCCGTCGCCCCGCACCGCTGGTGGCGGGCCTGGACGGACAAGGACCCTCCCGCCGAACTCCAAGCCCTGCTCGACGCGGTCACCACCGGCAGACCTCTTGATCCCTACCGCCGGGTATAATGAACTACCGGTAGCCTGACGTGACCTCTACGGTGGCGGCGGCTGGTGCGGTGCCCTTGAGCATGCAGCTGGCGATGATGCCCATGGCGGTGAAGCTCATGTCGCCCGGGGTGACAGTGACCTTCCCTGGGGTGTCCAGGCGGACCGATGCCCTGCCGCCGCTCAGGATCACGGGTTTGCCGCCCGCTATGGCATCGGGGTTCGTCAGCCCTGTGGCATTCATCTGCCCTGTCTGTGCACCGCCGAGGGACAGGCCGGCCGTTCCCTTGACCGACCTGGCAGGAACACTGATCGGAGAGTTCATCCCCATGAACACGTCCAGGCTCAGCTCCGCTGTGCCGCCCTGTGGCACACTCACGGGAGCCGTCACCGTGACTTCGGCTGTGAGATTGAGGTCTATGCCCATGCCCCGGCACCGGTAGACAACCGGAACGGAACCGTCCTGCCCCGACGCCGAAACCGGCCCCACAGCCGCCCAGGCGACGGCCATGACCGCCGCCGCGAGAACAGCCCCTTGCGTACCCATTCTGCTTCGGGCGTATCTCATCGCCGCATGCCTCCCTCACAGAGAGCGCCAACGGGTATCTGCTGCCCCAGAATCTGCTACCGCCCGGGAGGCACTGTCTTGTAAGAATGCGACACCGGCCCCAAGAGGGGGGAAACGCAGCTGCCTGGGGGCGCAGCCGATCAGCAGCTGGCAGTCGTGGGTGAAGTGTGCCTGGTCGTAGTAGCCGCACGCGGAGGCGGTCGCGGCCGGTGAGGAACCGTCGGCCAGCATCCGCACCGCCCGCAGCAGCCGCAGAATACGCGCAGCCTTTTTGGGGGTGAGGCCGGTTTGCTGCCCGAAACGGCGTTCCAGCCTGCGCTGGCTCCAGCCGACGTCACGGGCCAGGCGCGCGATGGGCACCTGCCCGCCCGTACCGGCGAGGCGGTTCCAGGCGGCAGTGACTTCCGGCGCGGGAGGAACTCCGCGTCCGTACCGGTCTATGATCATCCGATCCACCAGGGCGAACCGCGCCGGCCAGGACCCGGCCTCCAGGACACCCTCCAGCCTCTCCCTCTCACCGGGGCGCAGCAGCGCGGACAGCCCGACAGCAGATCCCGCGATCTCGGACAGGTGTCGGCCGAGCAGGGTATAGGCCATCAACGGCGTGAGGAGCACCTCCACCATCCACACGCTCCCGGCATGTTCCCCCACCACCGCACAAGCCCGCATCCCGGGCCACAGCGAGACCACAGGAACTGGCCCGGGCCGGGCCCCCGTCGCCAGCGCGGGCGCCTCGAAGTTCATCACCAACCCCACAGCCGCGGCTCTCAACTCTCGCAGCCCAGCCCCAGCTCCGGTCAGGGCCCGGCAGCCCCAATAACCACAGACCCCGCCCCGCACCAGTCGAGCAGGCCGGGCAAACACCCGCTCGAACGGTCGGCGCATCCCCGCACACGGACACAGTGAATGCTGCATCAGGCCTCCGCACCGCTCCTGACCGGACTACCCCGGCCCACATACGGGAACGGACCCTCGCAACCCGGCACAGGCAACGGAAGACCGATATCCGGCCGTCTGCTGCGGTAGCCGGACATGCGGTACTACTGATTCCGTCGTTACCACACAGGAGTGGCCTCGGCGCCCGCTACCACCGGTGCCTGGCGAGCGCGTCATACGCCACATCACCCGCCAGGCCAACGCCCTCGGCTTCTCTGTCCGCTTCGACCCCATCGAAGCCGCATAGACGCGCCACCGTCGCATCCCTCGCTGGCCAGGGCTCACCCTTCATTTTCGGACCAGAGTTGACAAACGAGAGATGCGGGTGAGTGTCTCGTGGTGTTGCAGGCAACCGTTCATCTAAGCGGTCTTGAGTAAGTGCGTTGTGTTTGGTGCCAGTGCTGTGGCTCGTCGTGTCATGGCTTGGTCGACGGCAGCGTGCAGCGTGGCGGTGCTGGTGTAGGCGCGGACTGGCATGTCCTCGTACTTCACCGAGCGCCACACGCGCTCGATGTGGTTCAGCTCCGGTGACCTGGGAGGGAGGTAGAACAGGTGGACCCCTATGGCTTCCAGCTCCTCGCGTCGTCCCTTGAAGAGCCTGGCGTGGTGGATCTGGGCGTTGTCCATGACGACCGTGCACGGCCGGTGCCGCCGCCAGGTGGACGGCGGGCCGGCGAGCTGGTCCGCGCCGTCGGGCATGCGGGCGATCCGCCGGCAGACGAAGTCGAGGACCATCCGCGCGTCGATCCTGTGGTCAACGGCAGTCCAGACCAGTTCGGGGTCCGGTCCGGTTCCGCTGAGGGCGCCGAGCACGTTGACCCGGCGGTTCTTGGTGTCCTCGCGCCTGACGACGGGACGTACCCCGGTGCGGGCCCAGGTGAAACCGGTCGGGAGAGTCGGGGAGAACCCCGACTCGTCCAGGAAGTACAGGTCCTCCTCGCCCGCTTCGGCCCTCAGCCGTACAGCCGTAAACCCTCCAGCCGCTCCCACGCGGCGGCCTGGAGGGCCGGGTCGGCCTTGTGCCGCAGGCTGTCGCGGGTGCGTTTCCAGCGGAAGCCGTCCCGGTGCAGCAGGACCGACAGCCAGGACGAGTCGATGTCCACCCGGCGCTCGCGGCGCAGCCACTCGGCCAGTGCGGGCAGTGTCCACGTCGTCCCCGCCTCCGCCGCGGCGTCGAGCATCGCCTCCAGCGCGTCCAGGTCCTCGCGCTTCCAGCGTGGCGGACGGCCCGCGCGCGGTGCGTCAGCCAGGGAATCGAAGCCCCCGTCGAGGAACCGGTGCAGTGCTTTTCGCACCGTGACCTCGTGCTTCTCGACGACCGGCGCGATCTTGGGCACCGTCCAGCCCCTCGCCGACAGGCGCACGCACTCCAGCCGCATCCGCTCGTTGACCGTCAGGTCCCGTGCCCTCAACCGCCGCCGCAACCCGGCAACTTGCGTCGGCGACAGCTCCACCCGCAGTGGCTTCATCGCCATGGCAGCCCCTCCTGCCATGCCATCTACCCAAGCCACACCGCAAATCACCAAGACCGCTTAGTGTGATGCGCCAGAAATCAGAGGCGTAAGTGGCTAGGGAGTCTTGGTGTCGGGCGGGGCGATCTTCGCGAGGTAGTCCGCGAGCGAGTTGAGGATCTCGTCGGCGGTCTTGGTCCAGGTGAAGGGCCGTGGGTTCTCGTTCCACGTCTCGATCCATGCCCTGATGTCGTCTTCCAGGGCCTTCACAGAGCGGTGGACACCGCGGCGGATGAGTTTGTCGGTCAGCAGGCCGAACCACCGCTCCACTTGGTTGAGCCAGGAGGAACCGGTGGGGGTGAAGTGCACGTGGAAGCGGGGATGCCGGCCCAGCCACGTCCTGATCTCGGGGGTGTTGTGGGTGGCGTAGTTGTCGCATACCAGGTGCACATCGAGTTCGCGCGGCACTGCCTTGTCGATCGTGACCAGGAACTTCTTGAACTCGATGGCCCGGTGACGGCGGTGGAGTTCCGATATGACGGTGCCGTCGGCGATGTTGAAGGCGGCGAACAGGCTGGTGATGCCGTGCCGGAAGTAGTCGTGGGTACGCCGCTCGGGCATCCCCGGCATCATCGGCAGGACCGGCTGGGAACGGTCCAGAGCCTGGATCTGGCTCTTCTCGTCCACGCACAGCACTACCGCCTTCTCGGGCGGGTGGTGGTACAGGCCGACGACGTCGACGACCTTGGCGACGAACTGCGGGTCGGTGGAGAGCTTGAAGGTGTCCTGCAAGTGTGGCTTGAGATCGAACCGCTTCCAGATCCGCCCGACCGTCGACTTCGACAGGCCCGAGTGCTTCGCCATGGAGGCCCGCGACCAGTGCGTGTCCCGGCCGGGCGTGGACTCCAGCGTCGCCACGAGGACGTCCTCGACCTGGTCCAGCAGGATCGACGGCGGACGGCCCACGCGCGGCTCGTCCGCCAGTCCGTCCAGACGGCGGGCGATGAAGCGGGACCGCCAGCGGTTCACCGTCGCATGGGCAATTGAGGTTCCCCCGCTGCGTGAGAGTTGCTGATCAGCAGGTCGGGACGGGTTGATGGGTGTTCAGGTTCGCTGGTTCGGCCGTCGCCTGGTCGGTGTAGTGCTTCTCCTCGAACTCGATCGGGCTGAGGTAGCCGAGCCGTTCTTGGATGCGGCGGGGGTTATAGAAACCGTCGATGTACTCGAAGAGCGCGAGGTTCGCCTCGGCACGTGTGGCGAAGGTGCGGCCGCGCAGGCCCTCGGTCTTGATCAGCATCCACAGATTTTCCGCGAGGGCGTTATCGTACGAGTCCCCCACGGACCCCATGGACGCCTCAATTCCCGCCCGCACCAACCGGGTCGTGAGCTTGATGGACGTGTATTGACAGCCGTGATCGGCGTGGTGAATGAGCTTGCCCGGCTCGACCTCGCGGGACGAGAGGGCGTACTCGAGGGTGGTCAGCACCAGGTCCGCATCGGCGCGGGCGGAGGTCTCCCAGGCGACCACCCGGCGGGAGAACGCGTCGCGGATCGCCGAGAGCCACAGCGGCCCCTCGCCGGTCGGAACCATTGTGAGGTCGGTGACCCACAGCCGGTTCGGCGCGGGTGCGGTGAAGTCCCGGTTGACCAGGTCCGGGGCCAAGGTGGCCTTCGGGTCCCGGCGCGTGAAGCCGCTCTTGCGGCGTGGGCTCACGCCCGCAAGACCGTCCTCGCGCATCAGCCGTTCGACCCGCTTGCGGCCCACGCGGACGCCCTCCCGTTTGAGGACGGCGTGCACCCGCGGCGAGCCGTAGATCCCGCCGGAGTCGGCGTGGATCGTGCGGATCTGCTCGGTCAGCTCGACGTCCCGGCGGCGCCGTTCGCACGGCTCCTTCTCCGCGCGGCGCCAGCGGTAGTAAGTGGCGGAAGGGATGTGGAGCTCCCGGAGTACGCACTCGACCCCCAGGCGGGGATGCTCGTCAACGAGCGCCGTCACCTGGGCCGGGTCGGGTCGAGTTGCGCCGCGAAAAACGCCGAGGCCGTCCGCAGCACGTCGTTGGCCCGCTTGAGCTGGGCGTTCTCCTTGCGCAGGGCCGTGAGCTCGGCCCGCTCGTCGGTGGTGAGCCGGTCGTCGCGCTCGCCGGCATCGGCCTCGGCCTGGCGGATCCAGCCGCGCAGGGCCTCCGGATGCACGCCGAGGTCGACGGCCAGTTTCTTGATCTGCGGCCTCGGGTCGGAGGTGCGGTACATCCGCACCGCACGCTCACGCAACTCCAGCGGATATCTTCTCGGGGCAGCCATGGTCGAAGGTCCTCTCATGAGTCCCATCTGACCCTCTGTCAACTGACTCCGCATCTCGGGGGAAGCTCAAATGCCCAGCTCGGCGGCGACCTGCTTGTTCGTCCCGCCTTCCGCGCACCGCAGCACGATCTTCGCGCGCAGAGCGAGGTACTGCGCGGTCTTCGCCCGCCTCGCCCAGCGCGTCAGCTGGACATGCTCCTCGTCGGTCAGGACCAGTCCCGCCTTGCGCCGGCCCGGCCGCGGCGCGTCCGTCAGAGCATCCATCCGCCGCTCAGCGAACCGTGTTCGCCACTTGCGGACCGTGTCCGCCGTCACGCCGAGCTTCGCCGCCACACGCACGGTCGGCAGCCCCTCGGCGCAGGCCAGGACAATCCGCGCCCGTTCCGCCAGACGCGCCCCTGCCGCCCCGTCGGCCCACCGCGTCAGCTCCGTGAACTCCTCAGCGGACAACACAATTTCAACAGCACGAGGCCCTGGTGACATGAGAAAACCCTAGCCACTTACGCCTCTGATTTCTGGCGCATCACACTAGGCGGACTCACCAAACATACGACGCCACCGAACCCGGAGCGGTTCAGCCTCCCGGCCGCCCCTGGCCCACGCTCGACGCCACGGGCTGACCGCCTGCGGCACCCCCTTCCAGGCAGGGTGCCGGGTCGAGCGTCCCGGACAGGGTGAGGAGAAGCTGCTGACTGCTGTCTGACCAGTTCTGCGGCGGGCCGGCCGGGGCCCGGATGTGACAGGCTTACCAGTTTACCGAAGAGCCGTGGCCGCTGCAAGTCCTCCGGCGGCAAGAAGCAGCACAAGCCTTGAGGCTGTCGGACCAGGTGATGCGCGATGCCCGGCGGTGCTTCGGCAGCAGCATCGAACTGCTGACGGCAGAGGCGTGGGCCAACGGCTCGCTTGGCCAGGCATGGCTGGACGCCCCGCTCGCCGAGCGAGAACCCGAGCAACGGTTGTGCCTGGAAGTGGCGGGCCGGGGCCTCGACCACGCCGTCCCCGGCTGGCCTTGCCACCGTGGCAGCAATGGAACGGATGGCGCCGGTCGACAGCAGGCCGATGCTGGCCGGTACCGTGACCATCTCGCCGAGCCCCAGCCGCTGCCCGGTGCGGGCCTGGCGCGCGGTGGATGTCTGGGACAGCGAGCGCGTCCTGTTCATCGCCTACGACGGGCCCACCCCTCACACCCTGATGGCCCAGATCACCGAGGTCGGCGGCACGATGGTCGACCAACTCGGCCTCCTCACCCCGGACTCGGCCACTGCCTGGACCCGGATCGGGGGACGATATCCCCATGCCCTTGACCGGCCATGGCGTGTCCGCGGCTCTCGCCGATCTCGCCGCGGCCCTGGGGACGACGGACATGACCTGGCCCCGCCACGATGACGAAGACTTCGTCGAACTGCGGGCACTGGCCTGGGCACGCTGCCGTGACCGCCTTCCCGATCGGCCCGAACACCGGCCGCTGCCCGACGCCGAGCGCGCCCGTCTTCTCAGTACATTCACCGCCACCGTCGGCACCGGACCGGAAACGGCCGACACCATCCGGTCGCTGGCCGAGCTGTTCCTCGACTACGGCGAGAACTACATCACCACCGGCCCCCTGGCCTGGAGCCCCGGCCAGGCAGTGCTCTTCCTCGCCGACTGGCTGCCCTGCAAGGCCGTCCTCGACCACGACCAGCGCACGCTCCTGCCCGACGTCCTCAAGCAGTGGGTACGCTTCGCCCTCACCGAACGCGGCGTCGAACCACGCTGGATCGCCCCCCGTCATCGCAGCCGTCGGGGTCCACCTGCCCGGCTTCCAGGACGCCTTCGACGACCACTCCGCCTGGGGCCCGGCCAAACAGATCGCCGCCCTCCTCACCGGCCGCGGCATCGACCTCACCGACCAGAACGCCGTCGACACCGCCATCCGCACCCTCAACGCTGAACAACTCGCCCGGCGACTCACCCAGCACCCTCGCTTCCACAACCCTGACAATTCCTCAAGGAGACCGTTGAGCACCCCGGCCGCAGGCGCCCACACTCTCAACATCCGCAAGCCCTGCGTTTGCGTCGGCCTCATCGTCGGCGGTGCCAGGACCATCGAGGTCCATGTCGGCCATCCCAATCTGCAGAATCACCGCCGGAGACCTCCTGCGGATCAGCTGCGGTGATGACACCCTCACCCGCTGCGTGACCGGGGTGGAGGAGTACGAGTCTTTCGAGGCGATGCTCGACGCCGAGGCCCCGGCCGCGATCGGTGGCCCGGACATGACCCACGACCAGCTCGTCACCGCGATCTGCAACATCCACCCGCCCGAGAAAGAAGCCCTCGACGCCGGCGCCTTCGCCCTCCCCCGACGCGTACGGATCTGCATGCTCAGCCGCCTGCTCGAGCCGGGGCGGCTGAGCACTCCATCAAACCGCACTTGACGCATGCGAACTTCGCTCGGAGTGACGCAGTTCTCCCTGCGCGACATGTCCGCAACCGTCTGTCTCAGCTGGGCACATGCGGGAGGTATTGTCGCGCAGCATCGCGTGCGGGAGGTGGACTGCGGTATGCAGACCAGTCCTACCCAGCCGCTGTTACTCAGGCAGCTCAGGTGTAGCAGGCCACAAGGCGGCTGCAGACCTCTGTCGCAAAGAGCCTGCTCCATCGGGACCGGCGGGAGTCGCTACGAGCGGGGTCCTGAGTCATCACAAGCCATGTGGTGCGTTTGACTTTTTGAGCCACAGCTGTCACTCTCTCCTTACAGGGTGCTGCAGTGCAGCCTTTTCCCGTTACATAGCGGTGACATGCCCGAGTCCGGCAGGTGAGAGGCTCGCGCCCGCTCAGCATCTGCGCCCTGTCACTGCAGCCGTACGGCTTAGCTGATTCATAGCGTGTGACTTCCCCGAGCGACCCGTGGCCTATGTACGGCTTGCGTCTTTCCGCAGCGAGCATTGATGGATGGGGCACCAGTAACCAGCTAATGCCGGGCAGTGCTGGTGAGCTGGTATATGGCCGGACGTGACCCTGTGCTGTCGCCCCCAGATGCGGACGATTTCCCATAACGGGGCCCGTTGCACCATATGGTCGAGATCCAGGCGATCGAGGGTGCCCGGGAGAATCCTGCAGTGAAGAACAGGGCAAGGCAGTCAGGCCATGCAAACCGGTCGCGAGACTCAAGCCCCGTTACGGCGTTTATCTCGCTGCATGAGACCGGACTACGGCTTGGCGCCTGGCGGGAGCGCGGGTCGCTCCGATTGTGCAAACAGCACCTCGGCCGCTATCCAGCGAGGGGCGGAGTTACAGGCCTTCCGCCTCATACCGGGTACAAGCGTCTCGGGCCCAATGACAATGTGCGGTTGGGTTTTGGCATCGACGGCTCTCGTCAGTTGACGCACGGTCCGCGGCCAGCTCGTCAGCCGGTACCCACAAGAACAGGGGGGCCAGTCAGCGTCGGCCGTTGGGACCAGCAACTGTCCCAAAACCCCCAGAGCTTCGAGTGCCCGCGTCAGAGTTCACTGCACGACGTTCTGGGCTACGGATCGGGCATCTGATGTCCGGCTCATGACTTGTCGGCCACATATTTCAGGGTCCAGCGGCTCCCGCTCGTCTCGTCTCGTCTCGTCTCGTCTCGTCTGCCGGAAGGCTCACCAGTAGGCGGCCGCACCCTCGTGACACTCCGGGAGTTCGGTTGCTCACGAGGGTGCCGGTTACCCCGACCTTGTCACTGTAATCTCTCGTAAATCTTTCCGAGTTCGACAACGTGCGTTGATACGTCGTCATCGGTGTCGTCACTCAAGGATCACGCGAGTACAGACTGCAACTTTTTGCGGCCAGCCAGCAGAGGTCTACAGGTGAAGGGCGAGATAACTGGTCGGAGGCCCAGAGGACTCCAGACCACCGTTTGGCCTACGTAGGTGACGATAACTTTCCCGCCCTTGTGACATGCCATCCGTATATGACACCACGGCATTCTCATGCCCCGTACAGCGATGGGGAGTTGAGATGTTTGATAACCGTCACCCGTGGGGGTAACGGCAGCAATTGCGGTGACTGCAATAACTGTGGTGGTCTTCGCCGTGACGCCGCCCGGTCAGGGACGGCACGCATCGTGCGTCACTCACGGCACCATGCCCGTGTCCTCAAGGAGAGTTTCATGCGCCTTCGGCACCCAGAGCGTTTCGAAGAGCTCGTCCGCCTCAAAGGGCTTTCCCAGCGGAGGCTCGCTGACCAGGTCCACGTCTCACAGGCCTTCATCTCGCTGGTTGCCAGCGGCCAGCGCGGAGTCAGCGAGGTTACTGCATGGCGGATGGCTTCTGTGCTAGGGGTGTACACCAATGAACTGTTCGCACCCGATCCGGCTGAGAGCAGGCCGTCTGTACGCGCAAGCGCCGTCCAACGCCAAGACCGGCCGGCCCGGTTGAGGAACGGAGTGACGACACCTGCAAGAACCGCGTCGGGAGCGGCCCCTGTCCCCTCTCCGCACGGAAGGCCAAGACGGTGTCCAACCACTCCGAACCGCCCTCCCTTCGTCTCAACGCCCGCTTGATGCAACTGCGGGCCGCACAGACAGCCCAGGAGGCGCGCAAGAGACCAGGTGTGTTCGTGCACTTCGGCACGTACACACGGCATCAGGCGGACCGGATCGTCGCCCGTGTCAAAAGCGGCGGGTATCCCGCATTCAAGCGGGACGCCTGGGACGCCACACGCCGCCAGAACGAGGTGTGGGTAATGTACCTGGGCTGCAGACACCACTGAACGCACCGATCCCCTACTGCCGGCCTGCGCCCTACCACGACAGCTCGGCGCAGGACGGCCCGCTGAGGCCTCCCCCTCCGACCACCGTTGCACGATGACTCAGGCCGTCGGCTGTGCTGCCGCCCGCCTGCAGAGGGCAGTTGACCCTCTCGATCCCGGTGAGCCGCTCACGCCTCGAAGACCCCTTGTCCACCGTTGGGGTCAGCTGTGCTTCTCGATGTACCTCCTTGCGGGGGGGCAGGTCGCGGCCTGTCCTGCCGTCCGCGGTCAAGTCACCGAAGACAGCAGGAAATTGAGCGCCAACCGGAATCCCATCCGACACACAGGTGAGGAATTGTTGTGATCATGCATGCCCGCCACACACGATGCACCACTCTGCTCGGCCCCCGGACCCGGGCGTCGCGAAGAAGCCTGTCCCCGTGTGGGACCAGCCGATGCTGCCGCTTCTGCCCGTCCAACTCCGCCCCCTCCCTGACTGCGTCCGACGCCCCCACGGAGGAAGCCAACTGTGCGCCGGGCGAGATGACCCTGGTCAGGGGGAGTGGCTCCTGGCTGCACCCGAGCCGCGGCGCCCTGCCTCCGGAGGTGTCTCCCGAATACCCGGGACACACATACTTCGGTCCGGGGAAAGCCAACATCTGGGTCTTGCTGCTGCGTCTGAAGCTGATCACCACGGGGTGGGCGCCGGAGCAGCGGGAGGCTCTGGAGCAGGAGGACGGGTGGGAGGTGGCCCGGGAGTGGGATGACGAGCTGCGGGCTGTGTGTACGCGGTTCCAGCTGGCCCACGGGCGGCGTGGGGAGCGTGCGAGCGGTTTTCCGGACGCCGAGATGTGGCACACGTTGTGGGCAGGCTCGGCCAGGTGAGTACGCAGAGCTGGGATCCGTACTGGCGCCAGCACGGCGCCTGCACACACCGGCAGAGCGACGGTCTGTTCTTCGCTCATCAGGGGTCGGCGTACCAGGAGGAGGCGGTACAGATCTGCCGCCGGTGCGCGGTGGCGACCGAGTGCCTGGCCTACGCTCTGGACGCGCGCGTTCCGGAGGGGGTGTACGGCGGGGCGACTGCGCAGTGGCGCAGGGAGTTACTCGCTCGCCGGCCCGACGTAGTGTCCTGGCGTGATCTGCTGGAGCGTGCCCGGGCCGAGGCGCGTAGCAAGGAGTCGGTGCGATGCTCCCGGTCGTCGGCTGCAGCCGGGGAGGGGCTGGTGGCCCACCGGCGAGGTGGGGATCAGGGCACGGTTGTGGGCCGCGAGCAGGAGCACTAGGTGCGGCTTGGGGCGAGTGGCGAAACCGGCAAACGCCGCGGACTTAAAATCCGCTGCCCCGAAGGGGCTTGTGGGTTCGAATCCCACCTCGCCCACCCCTTTCCGGACAGGCATCGAGCCTGCACAGGAATCGACAGAGTCGGCTGGATGCGCTACGTGGCCAGGAGAAGCGATGAGTAGGCAGTGGGTTGTTGGCTGTGGGGATGTGCGTTTCGTTCGTGCGAGGAGGCCGTCCGGTGGCCGGCAGGTACTTGGCGATCGCGCTCAAGGAGGCCGCGCGCTCGGAATGTCGCTTCCGTGTAGGGGCCGTTCTCGTCAAGGGCGGACGGGTGCTGGGCCGCTCGTGCAATCGCCGGCGCAACTGCTCCCGCACAGACTTCCGTCACGCAACGTTTCATGCGGAAGAAATGCTGATGCGCAGCACGGCCGCACGGCGCGGGGCGGTGGTTTATGTGGCGCGCCTCAACAAGGCCGGCGCGCCGTTGCTGGCTCGTCCGTGTCCTCGTTGTCAGCGTCTTCTGGTCTCGCGTGGTATCGCCTTGGCCCATTACACCACCGATGCCGGTGCGGGCACCTTGCACATGTCATGACGCGTGAGGTTGGTGCGTCCCGGTCGTGGGGGCGTCTTTGGAAGCGTTTGCTGCAGTCGGTAAGGAGGTTAGGGAGGCGTTAGCTCAGCTGGTTAGAGCATGGGACTCATAATCCCACGGTCGGGGGTTCAAGTCCCTCACGCCTCATGCTGGTTGCGGTGCTCTGGCTCAGTGGCGTTCGTGTTGCGGTTGTTGTCTGTCTGCTCGTTTTCCTCTGTCTGGCCCCGTGTCGCCTCCTGTCCGAAGGATGATGATGTCCCGCTCTTCGAACCAGAGTTCCTGGGGAATCATGCCCCATCGCCGTAGTGGCAGCCATGGGCTGAGATTGTCGGCGGTCAGTCTCAGCATGGGCGGCTGCGTTGCTGCTCCGTCGGCTCCGGTGCCGTTGCGCGACCTCTTGCGTCACGCCATGGACGCAGGGGTGTCCCACTTCGATATCACCCCTGACACCCGAAATCCTGAGGGCTCCGCGGCGGCTATTGCTGTCGCGTTGTCATCGGTTCTCCCGTACCGTGACACGTTGGTCTTCTCGGCCCGTGTGGGCCTGAACAGCTGGCAGGGGGGGATGACAGGGTTCGGTTCCCGCAAGAGTCTGTTGTCAGGGCTGGACAGTCTGTTGCTGCACACCGGTCTGGACTACATCGACCTGCTCTACGCGCACCGTTACGACACAGGAACCCCGTTGGAGGAGACCGTTGCGGCTCTGGCGTCTGCAGTGCAGCAAGGAAAGGCCCTATATGCTGGTCTTTCCAGTTATGCCCCCTCCATGGTACGAGCGGCCTTGCCCCACTTCGCCGAGCTGGGCGTCCCCCTGGTCTCGTATCAGGCCTCCTATTCCCTGCTCGACCGGTGGATCGAGGAGGGCGTGGTGGACATCCTGCAGCGTCACGGTGTCGGATGCGTCGCCGCGGCTCCGCTGGCCCACGGTGCCCTTTCCGACCCGGTCTGGTCAGAGCCCCGACAGGACATTCCTCCCCTTCCCGCTCTGTCGCGCATCGCCACCGAGCGGGGGCAGACTCTGGCCCAGCTGGCCCTGAGCTGGGTCCTGCGTGATCCGGTCATCACCTCGGCGCTGGTCACTGCAGCCCGACCCCGCCATATCGCGGAAGCCCGTGCGGCCGCAGAGCAGTCCATTTTCACCCCGGCTGATCTGGCCGCTGTCGAGACATGCTGCCCCCCACCCGAACGAGCCTGTCCTCCCGGCCATCCCCACCGCAAGGAGCCGAAGTTCTCCCCCGGTCAACGCACGGACTCGCGCCTGTCACCGCTGGACGGCTGACCGGCTAGCGTTGCCGACTCCGAACCGGAGGAGGCTACAGACCCCCGGTGTCGGTTCCGGTGTCCCCTCCACCGGGACCGACACCGGGAACGCCCTCGCCCTGGTGCCGGACAGGAACCCGTCGCTCCTCCACCGCTCACCCCGGGCGGCAGCCTGCAGGGTGCGTCCGAAGCCTCCAGAGGCAATCGCGGCGCGCCTGCCCTGGCCGGACGCCTCTGCCGTATCCGTTTTCCCGACCCAGCCGCCTTCAGGAACACAGCCACATGGAAGCAGTCTGCTGCGTCTGCGCGACTCCCCTGCACGAGGACAGCTCCGTCCCTGCATGTCAGACCTGCCTGGCCCGTCTCCGGCAGATCCTGGACCAACTCCCCGCCATCTACGTCCAGTTGCACACCGAACTCCCCCGCTGGGCCACCCGTAACCCCAGCGGCACCCCCACCAAGCATCTGGCCTGGAAATACCGTCCCTCTCCCATCCCGGTGCGCATGCCGCTCCTTGCTCATGCCGAACACACTGTTCACACCGTCCACACATGGGCTCACCAGGCACTCCCCCGTTGCCTACCCGACGCCCCTGTCCGCCCAGGCCACCTGCTGCAGTACCTGTGCCGCCTCCTGGCCCAGGACCTGCCCGCGTCCTTGCAACCCCCCGTTCAGCCCCACCATCCCCAGGCCACCTGGGACGCCTACCAATACGCCCTGCGCCTGCTGCACCAGGACGACGCGCCCGAGCGCCTGACCACCCCCTGCCCTACGTGCGACCTGCGCTCGCTCTACCGCGACCGCACCGGCATGTCCTGCCACTCGTGCCACTCCCGCTTCCCGCACTGAGACCGCCGGCCACCCGGCACTCCCCACGGCAGACAGCTCCGCCCCTGCCCCGCAGGACCGCACGCCCCCATGCTTCAACCGGCCGCTGCCGTTCCACCACGGCAAACACCCAGCTCTCCCTCATGATCGGACCAGCCACTCCTCATGCCCAACCACTGGGACGCCCCCGGATCGCCTCCTCATGCCCGTCTCCAGAACACCCCCCGTCCGCCCCCTCCCGGGAACCAACGCAACCACGCTCCCGACTCCAGCCCCTGACAGCCCATGCCGTCAACTCAGCCGCAGAGGCACATCATGCCCCCCACACGTCGAAACGTTGCCGCAGCTGCACTACGCAGCGCCTCTCCCCGCCGCCGACTCCTGACCACCCAGGAAGCCGCTGCCATCGCTCAGGTCACTCCTGCGTGTATCCGCCAGTGGACCAGCCGCGGCTACCTCGTTCCCACCGCCCGGCAAGGCCGGAACAACCTGTACCGCGAAGACCACGTGCTGCAGGCCGAACGCGTCCGCCGCGGCCGCCGCGCCTCTGCCCGCCTCTGTGTGCAGGAGCAGGGGCCTGCCCGGCCGACTGCAGGCCCTGTCCCTGGCCGTCGGAGACCGCCGCCCCAAGACAGCGGTCACCAGCCTCGGCCCAGCTCTGCACCCCAGCGCAGCCAGCCCCACAAGCCGCAAGACCGCTCTCAGGCCAGGAACAGCCGAGCCATGTCCGGTCCGTGGATCAGGCTTCCCCTGTGGCTACGCCGCCGTGGGCAGCGGCGCCGACAGTTCGGCAAACGCCAGCGCAGCAATGGGGGCACACTCACCACGAACGAGTAGCTCTCCCCACCATCGCGGTGTCCTCTGGTGGTCACACCCGGACATGATGCAATGCGCACCTTTGAGCAGTGGAAACGTCCACAATGGTTCGTGCTCATCCGCTGTGGCCTTCTTCCGGGGCCTATGCCATCAGAACGTGCTGGCACCTGGACGATCTGGCGGCGATACCGCGTCCGGAGTCGGCAAACGATCCACGCGTACGCCGACTGGCAGGACGTGCTTCGGCCTGTCCGCCACCCAGCCCTGGGGAGCACCCCGGCATACAGAGAGCACTGCAGCGGCGTGCTCGGCCGCTTATCAACGATCGCCAGCACCGCCGGAGTCCTCACTGATCCACGCCTTGGGGGACGGCCCTCCTGAGGGCCACAGACCTGCTCCGGACTGTCGCAGATCATCATCCGATGGCCCTAAATGTCCGATACCCCTGGGGCTCCGCAATACCCCCAGGACCCGGTCCTGCATCGTCACGTCCTTCTCCGCCCCCTCCTTTGACGGGAAATCCTTCCGTCCTGGGCCCGGGGTTCACCGATTCATCGTCGTCCGTCCCGCACACCTGGCAAGGCAGGCATGATCATGGCCACTGGCACAGTGAAATGGTTCAACCCAGACAAAGGCTACGGGTTCATTGCTTACGATGAAGGACCCGACCTTTTCGTCCATCACACACAGATCGATATGCCGGGATACAGGCTCCTCCAGCAGGACCAGAGGGTCGAATTCGTCGTCACGGAAACAGAGCGGGGCGCGCAGGCCGAACAGGTACGCGTGCTCCCTCCCACACCTCCTCACCAGACATCCTGACCAGGCCCCGCAGAGGATCCTTGGATCCGTAAGGCCAGACTGACGGACTGCCGCCTGCCCTGCAGCACCGCCCCGTTTCCAGGGGCCGCCCGCGGCGGCACACACCCCGCGCGCCCCATCCCGGGCACGGACATGCCGGACTTCTCACACGTGCGCGCAGGAGCGGATCATGGGGTCGGCCGGTTCGGTTGCTGCGAGAAAGGCAGGCGGGTGAAGAACCTCGACACTTGGAAAGTCATCAGCTACAACACGATGCTCTCTGCCCCTCAGCCGGGAGAACGAGACTTCGCCAATGACCGCAGGGCACGACTGATCGGTTCGGCGCGATTCCTCCAGGACGCCGGCATCATCGCTCTCCAAGAACTCATCGAACCGACCAGTTCCCTGCGGCTGCTAACCGCGCTCGCCCGTCGCGGCTTCACCCACCAGACTCCCGCAGTACCCCACCCAGTACTTTCCCACAGCGCCACAGCGGGGCGCCTTACCGGCGACGGCACCGTGAACGGGGGCAACGCTGTCGTGAGCCGGCACCCCATCACTCTGGCAGAAGAACACGCCTACCCGGCGCCACGGAAATCCTGCGCCGGCCTGCACCAGGGATTCGCCTACGCTGCCATCCACGCCCAGGGCAGCACCCTCCACGTGGTCAGCACCCACCTGCAAGCCGGCCAGGACCGCGCCTGCCGCGACATCCGCCAGTATCAACTTGCCCACCTCGCCCGCTTCCTCACCGAGAAGGAGGCGAACGGCACGCTGCCTCCACAGGACATGGTGATCATCGCCGGCACCCTGAACACTCCCTACGGGAGCAACGAATACGCCCACATGCTGGACATGCTCCAAGCCGAGCCCCCCACCACCAAACTCGGCTGGCCCCACTCCTTCGACACCACGAACAACACCATCGCCCGACGCCGCCACACCCGCGCCAACGCAACACTCAGAAGCCCCTCGCAAGACCTCGACCACATCGTTCTGCGCCGCGGGCACACCCGCCCCTCCCGCTGGAACAGTCGCGTCCTCGTCTCCCGGATCCCCTGGACCGCCAACACCTGCCACTACACCGACTACAGCGACCACCAACCGGTCCTGGCCGGAGCCGCCGTTACCGCCCGCCCGAGCCTCTACGACCTCACCCTCACCGCCATCCGCATCACCATGCACCCCGGCGCCCCCGGCTACTGGCCCGTCCCCTGCGGCAGCATCACTATCACCACCGACACCAGCGGCCCCCACACCGTATGGGAACGCTCCCCAGCCCGCGCCCACAGCCGACGCCCCGGAGCCAACATCCTCCACCACCCCCTCACGTTCCTCGCCGCGGGATCCTTCGCCATCCAGACCGACATCACCCACCGCGGCGCCGCCGGCAGCCCGGACAACACCCTCGCCTACGGGACCGTCTGGTGGCAGGGCGGAGCACGCCTCGGCCGGCACTGCGTGCCCGTCCAAGGAAGCGCCGGCCAGGCAACCATCACCTTCACCACCCGGCTCTCCTCCCATCAGAGCCTCCCTGCCCTCCATCCTCCAGCGCTCCCGTCGGCACCTGCGCCCAACGCCCCCTGTTCCCGGCCGGACCAACCACCCAACATCACCGAGCCCCAGACCCCAGAACGGCCTTGAGCACCACCACAAGAACGGTGGTCTCATCCCACCGGCCTCCCCCATTCTCGCCCCTCGCCGAGAACCGAACACCGGACCGTCAGCGGCACCCTGGAGAAGAACGTGGACAACTACACCAAGTACCTGATTGCGGCCCTGGCCCTGTGCGGTCTCCTCGTTATCAATACCATCGCCTGCGAAGCGAAGAAGGAGAACAAAGAGCGCACCAGAACGACACACACGACCGCGGAGGACACCTCCGGACCGCTGATCAAGTTCAGGCAACGGGACGGTTCGACCACCGCAGGCATCACGGCCGACGGCGCAGGAGTGAGCGTTCCCAACGGCGAACTCACACAGGTACACATGACCACCCAGGACGGTACGGAGATCCCCGGCTCTCTCGCCTCCGACCGAAGAAGCTGGAAACCGAACAAGGACCTGGAACTGGGAACCACGTACACCATCACCGCCAATGCCGCCGACGAGAACAATGGCACGGTCCATGGCGCCTCCGTGTCCTTCACGACCGCCGATCCCGAGCACAGCACCATCGTCACCTGCACCCCCCAGAACGGCTCAACTGTCGGCGTGGGCATGCCGGTCTCCCTCACCTTTAGCAGGCCCATCCACTACCGAGAAGCCGTCCTCTCTGGAATCACCGTCCACTCCAGCAGCGGACAGCAGGCCATCGGGCACTGGCTCGGCGACCGGCGCCTGGACTTCCGGCCCCGCGAGTACTGGCACCCCCACAGCCAGATCACCGTCGACATCAGCCTCGACGGACTCGAAACCAGCCCCGGTGTCCAAGGAGTCCAGAACGAAACCGTACGCTTCTCCACAGGTCACGCCCAGATCTCCACACTCGACGTGCGCAGCCACCGGATGACCGTCACACGCGACGGCGAGTTACTAAGAATCCTGCCTGTCTCAGCCGGCTCCTCCAGCCACCCGACGTACAACGGCACCCTGGTCATCTCCGAGAAACACCAGGAAATCCGCATGAACGGTGCCAGCGTCGGATTCCCCGAGGAGCAGGGAGGCTACGACATCCCTGATGTCCCCCACGCCATGCGCCTGACCGACTCCGGGACGTTCGTCCACGGCAACTACTGGACCCCGAAAAACGCTTTCGGAACCACCAACACCAGCCACGGCTGCATCGGACTAGAAGACACCCAGGGCACGCCCGATCCCCATACCCCCGCAGCCTGGTTCTTCGACCACTCCCGTCCAGGCGACATCATCATCGTCTCCGGATCGACCGCCCCCGTGGTCGACCCAGCCAATGGACTTAACTCGTGGAATATGGACTGGGCTACCTGGTCAGCCTCCACGCAAGTTCCCTTTACCACTCGCACCTGCACCCGAGTCGCCGAATGGTGGCAACGCAAGATGGAATCGTTCGTCTGAAAACCCACCACTTGATGTGTCGTCTGCTAACCCCACGAGAGAGCGAATCCATGCATATGAAGCAACGCAGTATAATAATTGGCCTCGCACTCGGCGGGGTAGTAGTGGGCGGGGCCCTCTGCATGCAGTTGCGATCATGGTGCTGCCAGACCAAACCGGACCTGCTCACTCGCCTCGCGGTCTGGGCACACAACACAGGCGAGGACTAGGTGCGGCGCCTCGGAGCGTTGGTTCCGCGAGGCCGGGACAGCCGCGGCACACCATCCCTTCCACCCCCAACCGCACCCTGCAGCACCTCCTGCACCGGGCCACCTGGCACCGCCATCGCCCCCAAGCCTGACGCGCCCACCAGCAGCGGACCAGCATCACCGCAGAGCTCGCAACATGGCTCAACAAACCTCTAAAGCTGCTGTGCCAGCCCAGCCCGACCTGCCGGTATCGGCAGACTCCACTGGGCCTCTCCTCCCCGGCACACAGCCATGAGTCCAGCCAGGACCTCACTGCCCGGTCCCTCATCAGCCGCCTACGCGGGCAGCGTGATGGCCCTGGGAGCACTCGTTTCGCGGATCACCGGGTTCATCCGTAACGCGATGATCGTCGCAGCTCTGGGCACCGCCTTGCTCAGCGACGCCTACACCGTCGCCAACACCCTGCCCAACACCATCTTCATGCTGTTGATGGGCGGGACTCTGACCTCCGTGCTGGTACCGGAACTGGTCCGGGCACGCCATGATGCCGACGGCGGCGTGGCGTGCTGCGACCGCTTCCTGACAGCTTGTCTGATCGTCCTGGCCCTGGCCACCGCAGGGGTGATATGTGCGGCACCGGCACTGATCCACGCATACGCCCCGGCATTTACCGGGCAACAGCTCGACCTGTCCGTGTCTCTGGCCCGGTATTGTCTGCCTCAGCTGTTCTTCTACGGCTTGTTCACGCTGCTCGGTCAGATCCTCGTCTCTCGAGACCGTTTCGGCCCCATGGCCTGGACGCCGGTGCTGAACAACCTCGTGGCCATCGCCGTCTTCGCCACGTTCATCGCCGTCACTCATCGGGCGCATGCAGCAGATCACATCTCTTCCAACAGCGCCGCGCTCCTGGGCCTGGGCAGCACTCTCGGTATCGCCGTGCAGGCTCTGGCCCTGTGGCCAAGCCTGCGCCGGAGTGGTCATACCTGGAGACCCCGTTTCGACTGGCGCGGCCAAGGCCTGACCCGCATCGTGCGCTCGGCCGGCTGGGCAGGTGCTTCTCTCACGGTCGGCCAGCTGGCGTTCTGGGCCATCACCCGTATGGCGACCGGTCTCAGTCAGGACGCTGCCCGCCAGCACCTCGCGGCCGGTGTGGGACTGAGCGCTTACCTGAGCGCCTACCAGTTGTGGATTGTGCCTCACGGCATCGTTGCAGTCTCCTTGACCACTGCGGCGCTTCCCCGGCTGACCCGCTCGGTGGTACAGCATGACCGCGGTGCCTTCGCCGAGCTCGTCACTGACCTCACCCAGTCCCTCGCGGCCGTCCTGGTTCCTGTTGCCCTGGTCATGGGCGTCATGGCCCCTCAGATTGCTGCCCTCGCCTACCGATACGGCCGCACCACCGCGGACGACTGTATGATCATCGCGGAGATCCTCGCCGCCTTCGCGCCAGGACTGCCAGCCATGTCGGCTCAGTACGCTCACGCCCGCGCCCTGCAGGCCCTGGGCGACAACCGCACTCCTGCCCTTCTGACCTGCGTCAGCAGTGTCCTCAACGTGGCCGGCAGTACCGTCGCCTACATGGTGCTGCCCACCCGCTGGGCTGCCGTCGGGATGGCCGCAGCCCATACCGTCGCCTGCATGACCGGAGCAGTTGTCACCAGCAGACTACTGTCACACCGGGCACAGCAACCGGGAGCTCCGGCAGCCGATGCCGTGCCAGGTCTGCGTCTCAAGAACGCATTCGGGCCCGGCCACGCGAGCACCGCGGTACACCTTCGCACCCTGGCTGCCGGTCTTCCCGGGGCCGCTGTGGCGGGCCTCTTGTCGTACACGGTTGCCCCCCGAGGGGTCGGGAGCCCTGTATTCCTTATAGCCGTCACCGGTGCAGGCTGTTTACTGGTCGGCTGCTCCTTACGGATCCTGGCCAGTCCGATGCACGTTCCACAGAGCATCGGGATATTAGTGCACAGCATGCAGTACCTCGTGCAGAACGCCCGCAGGCTGAAGACTCTCACCGCCCCGTCGGGGAAGGCCGGATTTCGCAGAGACCGCTCATGAGGTCAGTGCTCCGAGTACCTGAACACACGCCTGGCCGGAACAGCGTTACCTTTTTCTCATAGTATATTACCATGTTCTGCAACTCTGCCCCCGACCCGGAGGGCGAGTCCATTTGTTCCGCTCTCACCTCCGATCCCCCACCTGAAGGAGACACAGGAATGACTACCCCTCTCGCTCCCGGCGTTTACGTGAAGGAAGTCCCGAGCGGAGTTCGCTCAATCATCGGAGCCGGGACATCCACTCCAGCCTTCATTGGACTATCCCCCCGAACCGATCATCAAAATCCTGCTCCGGTACGCAACTGGAATGAATTTGCCAGTTTCGCCCTACCCACAGCCGAATCCATCAAGGCGGCTCTCACTGCCGCGAAGGATTCCTACACGGCCGCACACACCGCCGTGGCCTCATTAGCAAAATCAATCAAAGACGATCAAACGCACGCAACAGCAGCCAACAGTGATCAGGGATCGGCGGAATCCAATTTCAAAGAATTCGCAAGAAAGGTCGAGAGTCTATTTAATGTCGCCAAGGACTACGGTTTCGAAACATCCGATACAACAATCCGTACAGCCTTGAACGACGCGAAAACCTCAGTCGAAAATTGGGCAACCAAAGGTGGCGATCCGCAGAAGTCGGCGGCCGCTCAATCTATCAATACAGCATGGAAGATCTTAACAGACTACAACACCAGCAAAACCGAGGACGCCCTGGCAAAGGCCCTTGCCGTTGCACAAGAAACAGCCGAAGCCACCTCCACCGCAGCGGAATCTCACGCTAAAAACTTCGACAGCACTTTCGCCGACATCACGCAACAAACTAGGAATCGATTCAACCTAAAGGATGTTAAGGTCTTAGCTGCAACATACGGAAAACTGGGCACTGACCCGAACACTGACGGGTGTCTCGCAGACGCAGTTCTCGGATTTTTCGCGAATGGCGGTTCTTCCTGCTACGTCGCACTTGTGAATGAAATCACCGAAGCAACCCTCACCGCTGCGCTCAAAAGCCTGGAGGCGTGTGACGTCGCGATGGTCGCGGTGCCTGACCTCCATCTCGCCAAAGATGTCGCCACCGCATCAACCGCGCCAGAAGCAGCCAAGAAGACTAATGCGCTCGCGACCGCCGTGGTGAAGCACTGCGAGAGAATGAAGAACCGTGTAGCGATCCTCCACATCCCAGACGTAATCAAGCAAACGGCAGCAATGGATCACGATCAAGCAATTGCATTCCGCAATGAACTAACGGTCGGCAACGGCACGTTCGCGAGCCTCTACTATCCATGGGTCCAGGTGAACGGCGTTAGGGGGACCGTCCGTTGGGTTCCTCCAGTCGGGCATGTCGCCGGTGTCTGGGCTGCGACCGACACCACTCGTGGGGTCTTCAAGGCCCCAGCCAACGTCTCGCTCGCCGGTGTCATCGACCTCAAGACCCAGCTCCGTGACGACGAGCAGGCCGACCTCAACAGCCTAGGAGTGAACTGCCTGCGCAGCTTCCCCGGCCGGCCGCTCATGGTCTGGGGTGCCCGCACGCTGGCCGAGGAGTCGGACCGTGACTGGAAGTACCTCAACGTCCGGCGACTGGTCTGCTTCCTGTCGGACTCCATCCACCGGTCCACTAGCTGGGCAGTCTTCGAGCCTAACGACGAGCATTTGTGGGCCACCCTGCGCCAGAGTGCCTCCGCCTTCCTTAAGGACCAGTGGCGCCTGGGTGCCCTGCAGGGCGCGACTCCCGACCAGGCGTTCCATGTTGTGTGCGACGAGAGCAACAACCCCGAGGAGAGCAGAGACAAGGGCGAGGTCCATTGCGACATTTACGTAGCTCCTGTCCGACCGGCGGAGTTCGTCCACTTCGCCATCCAGCAGACTGCTGGCAAAACTTCCTGAAGTCCCCGTGTCGGAGCAGGCACGCGTAGCACTGTGATCGTGTTGCCCGTGCCGTCGGCGTTGGCTGCCTGTCGGCGGTACGGGAGCCGGTGACGCCCTACGGCATGTCGGCTCCGGGATCCCACCAGTCGCGTCCGGCCCATTGCGGGTCGTCTCAATTTTCCTTTGGAGTCTTCATGGCCACCGGAGATGTCTTCCCTTCCAATCTTTTCAGTGTCGAGCTTGGAAAGTTCAAGGTCGAGACGGTGCAGAGTGTGTCGGTTCCCTCGGTTCAGCTGGAGGTCGTCGAGACCCGGCAGGTGTCGGCGACGGGCGAGCCGATCATTCGTAAGCAGCCCGCTCCGCGTCCGCAGAGTGGGGAGATCACTGTCACGCGCGGCATGGACCGCAGCACGGCTTTCACCGACTGGATCCATACGACGCTTGAGAAGAGAGATATCGACAACGCTCGGCAGAATGTGACGATCGTACAATATGACACGAACAAGAAGGCTGTGCTGCGCTATCACCTCACCAATGCCTGGGCCTCTCAGCTCAAGACAGCCGACCTGGATGCCTCCAGCACTACGGCAGCGACGGAGCAGGTCACCATCACGTACGAAGACATCGCCGTCGAGCGAGCCTAGACTGAAGGGGCGCGCATTCCATGTCCCAGGAGTCTGCGGCTTCTTCGTCTTTGCGGACAACCTTTGATTTTGACCTGCCGTGTGGCTATGTTGATGCGTCCGGCACTGTGCACAGGAGCGGCACGATGCGTCTGGCTACGGCACAGGATGAGCTGTCACCATTGATCGACCAGCGTGTGCGGGAGAACCCTGCTTATCTGGGGGTGGTGCTGCTCAGTCTTGTCATCACCCGGCTGGGGTCGGTGCCCCGGATTCATGCTGGTGTCATTGAGCAGCTCTTCGCCGCTGATCTGGCTTATCTGCAGGATTTCTACCGGTCCGTCAATGGTCTGGGGCAGGCCGATTCGGTGGTCTGTCCCGGCTGCGGTATTGCGTTCGCAGTGCCGGAGGGTTCTGGGAGCGGCCTGGGGGAATCGTGACGTACCCGCCGGGGCGGCTGCGGGAAGAGGTCGGTTTCATTGCTTACCACTTCCATTGGCCGCGTGTGGACGTGCTGGGCATGACGCACGCCGAACGGCTCGGTTGGGTGCGTGAGATCAACAGGATCCATGTCCGTCTGCGGGAAGAGCGCAGAGGCTGAGAGATCAGGGGGCGGGCTGAGTTGTGGGACCTGGGCATTGCTACGCAATAGGTTTGCGGCGTACCAGGATGGTGTTCTGGGTGAACTGCGTCTCTCGGTATCCGCACCAGCTGAGGTGGCTGTTGCCGGCGGTGCCCTGAGGGGCAATGCCGCGTAGTTAAGAAACGGCGAGGATTTTGATGTCCGGTGGGTCTGGGTGGTGGACTGTGGTTTCGGTGCGCTTCTTTTTCCTGTAGGCGTGGACGTGGATGCGTTTGACGGCTCGTGGGCTGGTGCGGTGGCGCCGGCTGGGGTTGGGCCTCTCCAGAATTTCTGTGAAAGCTGATTCAAGAGCTTTCGCGAGACGGTGAGGGGGAAAAGCCCGCCTGGTCAGTGATCTGACGGCGGATGATGCGCAGTGAGCGGATGAAAGATAGCCGGTCGGGGTCGATATCGGCTTGGTCGGCGGCTTCGCACATCAGGTGCCGGACCGCATAGTGGGTGAGCAGGAGCGCCCAGATCTCCTGCTCGATCATGTCCGGGGATTTTGAACGCAGTACGGCGCCGCGGCCGCGTTGATGGGTTTTGATCTCGTCGAGGCCGGACTCGAATTCCCAGCGTTCCGCGTACGCCGCCGCGAGCTCGGCAGCACTGGCGTCGTCCGGGTCCATGATGGTGGTGATCAGGCAGAAGATTTCTCCTTTGCCTTCACGGTTGGTCACCTCGTACTCGACGACCCGGACCGGGATGCCGGACGGCTCTTCGATGTGTGCTGCCCCTCGGTGACGCTGGACGGCACGCCGGCGGCGTACTTTCGGGTCCAGCAGAAATGACTCGTACGAGCCGTCCTTGAGCGGTCGGACCACCGGCAGATGAGGTCCGTCGGGCATCCGCCACAGAAGATCCGCCCCCGCGGCCGCAGCAGCTTCCCACAGCCGGTAGGCGTAAAATCCCCGGTCAGCAGTGATGAGCATGCCCGGCTCGAAATCCGCCACGAGATCCCGGGCCAGTGTCCCTTCATCCGTACGCCAGGGCCCCAGCCGTGCAGCCACAACGGCATGCGTGCCGCATTCTCCCAGCCCGACAATCTTCACCTGTGGAAACGGGGCAGGATTCTTCTCCCCGCCGGAACGCCCGAACTCCGCGTCATTCGCGGGCGTGTCGGGGAGGTCCAGTACGAAACCGTCAATAGCCATCAGCCGAAAATTCCCCAGCCATGCCCCTTGCGTACCGCGCTGGGCACACGGCAGCGCCACCCGCTCGAACAGCGCTTTCAGCGGCTCAGGCCCCAGACGCCGGCGCGCCTGGGAGACCGCGCTGGACGTGGGAACCGTCCATTCCTTCCGCCATGTCCCCAGGAACCGCAGGCCGTTGACGAGCAGACGGGTCACTTCCTCATACGACTCGCCGAAGAACAGGCACATGGCCATCACGTAATACACAACGACACGTGCAGGCAGCAGACGAGATCTCTTCTCCGTCCGCCCCGTCTCCGCGAGAACCTCATCGACCAGGTCACGGTGCACCAGACGCGTCAGAACCCCGATACCCACCCGGTCAGTCAAACGCTCGCCGGAGATGGCCCCTTCATCTCGAATCCCACCCATGAACGAGAAACATAACCAGATTCGTGGCCACAGCGAAAGAGCAGAACCGCCCCAGGTTGACTGTCCACAACCATCCCCGGCGTGTCGCTGTGAAAATGTGGACACGGAACGCCGAGTTTCTTAACTACGCGGCATTGCCCTGAGGGGCGTTCCATCAGGGCTTCCGTGGTCTTCTGCGCTGTTCCCCGCTCGGGGGTTTGGGTCTTCTTCTTCCTTCTGTGTCCTTTCGATTCTGGCGGAGGAATTGTGTCGGTGGTCGTTCCTGGTGCCTCATCCCGTAACCAGGCGGAGGCTCCTGGGCTGGTGCTGTCGGCGGGGGTGTGCCGTCCGGCCTTGAGCGGGCTGGCGTCGTTGCCCCAGCACCTGGCTGCCTGGCGTTCTGTGGCCGTGTGCAGGAGAGGCCTGTTGGTGCCCCGGGGCATTCTTTTGAGTACGGTGCCTTGGCCGGGTGGCAGGCGGCGGTCTGCTGGACTGCGGTCGTCTTCGTGGGTTGCGTTGCTGTGGCCTGTGCAGAATCCGTGGTCAGGACTTCCGGTGTCGCAGTCTGCGCCGGTTCCGGCAAGCGGTGTGTCCGGCTTCTCAGAAGCGGCGCCTCAGGGAAGTGCCGGAGGGGGAGTTACCCCATCGGACTCCGGGCCAGGGCGTCCTGTGCGGCGATCCCGTACGGTCCCGTGCCCGGATTCCTATGATCATGCTGCAGCAAGTGGCAGCCCTGGGGGGCGGGGGGACCATTCGACGGGCGGGGCCAGTTCAGTACAGCCTGTTCCCGGTGCTTTAGCTTCCCGTCGACCGCCGCCCGGCTCCGGGATCCCTCCGGGGCCATCGCCTCAGCCCTTCCTCCGCAGGGCTGGCTCCCGTGCTTTGTACCCGGCCACGGAAACCAGCGAGGGTACGGCGGTTCAGGGGCCGGCTGCCGGTCGCCGTGTTTCCCCGCCTGCTCGGGCACCGGGTCACCAGGACCAGCCCGATCCGCCTCCGCCTCTCTCCCCCGGCCTGCTGCCACGGGAGTCCTCTGGCACGAGCCATGACGACGCGGGCTCGCCCGCCGGCGCCTCTCAATACTCTGGGTCGTCCGGCCTCGCCTGGCCTCATCGGTCTCTGCCTTCGACGGCCGTTCCCGGGCATCCCGCCTCACTCCCCTTCGTCCACGCGCCCGCCCCCTCCCCATCGCCTACTGATCCGCAGCCACCCGGCCTTCCTCCGGAAACACAGAACAGCGTCGGTACCACCCCGGGTGCCGGCTCCGGGGCCGCTTCCGCTGCGGCCCGGCACCCCCGACCCCCCGCCCTCGGCCCGGCTCTGTCCGCCTCCCGACCGTCCGGCCCCAGCTCGCCTCTTCCTCGTCGGCCACTGTCCCCAGCCGCTGACCCGCCAGATCCCGCCTCACTCCCTTTCATCCACGCCCTCGGCCCCGCGCCGTCCGCCCCCCGACCGTCCGGCCCCAGCTCGCCTCTTCCTCGTCGGCCACTGTCCCCAGCCGCTGACCCGCCAGATCCCGCCTCACTCCCCTTCATCCACGCACCCGCCCCCGCTCCGCCCCCTCCTGACCATTCCGGCCTCAGAGGCCTGCAACCACCACTCCCCCGGGCATTGGCCGGTATCCCGACGGCCCGGCCTTTGTCCAGTGCCCCGTTAGGTGCCAGGGCAGGAGACACCCCACCGTCTGGCGGACAGCCGGGGCACGATGCCCTGTCCCGTCCCGCACCGTGGGCTGCCGATCTTCCCGGTCCCTCTGTAGGAGGGACGCATGCCGGGAAGGCGTCGCCCGTCGATCCCGCAGAGGTCGCGCAGCGGATTTCACGTGACCATACCGAGGCCATCACCTGGGCGGTGCTCAAACGGCTGTCTCATCTCGACCGTCACCGGGTGGGGTTCGAACCGCCGTCACATTCTGCAGATCCACCCCGATGAGAAAGCAGGGCTGATTCATAGCCCTCTGGCACCAGCCCCCATCAGGGACCTCAAGTACGTTCGCTCGAGTGTCACCGCAGGTCGGAGGGCCTCACAGGCCACCCCCCTTTGCACCTGACACGGGGCCAGTCCCTCGCTTGCTGCCACTGCCGATCTGCCGCACTCTGCTGACCAGCCACGGTGCAAGGCGGCCGCGACTTTGAATCAGCCCTGGATGAGGAAGGGGCGCGCGGGTTCGGGTTTCAGGAGACGATCACGATGAATCCCCCTGTCTTTGCTGTCAGTTGCCTGTTCACTCTCTCCATCGGCTCGCACGACCTGGGCTCGTTCACCAGCTGTGAGGGGCTGGGCTGCTACTCGGAGGTCGAAGAGCGCCGGGAAGGCGGCCTTCCGAACGCGGTCCATCAGCTCCCGGGCCGGCTGCGCTACACCAACCTCACTCTGTCCCGGCCGCTGACCCGGCAGACCACATTGATCTGGCTGTGGCTTCAGCAGGTCAGCCAGCCGGCCGCGCACCCCGTGCGGCTGCCCGGTTCCCTGGTGGCGCTGGGCCCCGACCGGCACCCGCTGGTGCGGTGGGCTCTGGAGGGTGTGCTGCCGGTGCGATGGAGTGGTCCTTCATTCTCCGCCGACCAGGCCCAGGCCGCGAACGAGACCCTGGAGATCGCCCACAACGGGTTCCTCGAAGTGACCGTGTGAGCCCCGTTTCCGGTCTCGAGTGGCCCGGTCGGGAGTCTCGCCGTCTTCCTCGTCTACGACAGAGAAGGATGTTGCCGTGTTGTCATTCCCTCCCGGCGGTGCCCTGGAGCGTGCCGCACTCGTCCTGCTTGAACCTCCGCCGCCGGGGGCAAATACGCCCGGAAAGGAATACGACCGGCTGGAGTTTCATTTCAACCCCGAGCAGTTGCAGGTCAGCAAGCAATCGAGCTGGCCACGGCATTTATCGACGGATTCCCCGGACGCAACCCCGCCAGAATTCTCCGGGGCGCAGCCCCGGTCGATGAGTCTGGATATTTTCCTCGATTCCAGCATGGGGAAGAGAACTGTCCAGGATATCGTCGAGCTCCTGATGGGTTGCTGCTCCCCTACTCCTCAAAGCGTCAAGCTCCAGCAGAGCTCGCCTCCATGGGTGCGGCTGCAGTGGGGGAAACTGAAGACAGTTGCCTTCACCGCTGTTGTTTCCCATGTCAGCGTCAGTTACACCATGTTCGCTCCGGACGGGTTGCCATTGAGGGCCCAGTGTTCGGTGAGTCTGGAGGAGAAAGGCGAGGTACGCAAGGAGCAGAGTCCCACGGCCAGCGGAGCGGGCGGAACTGCTGCCCACAGCATGCTGCGCGGAGAGACCCTCGCTTCGGTCGCCTACAACCTGTATGGGGATCCGACCCGTTGGCGGGATATCGCGCATTTCAACAGAGTGGATGACCCGAATCTGGTGGAGGCGGGGCGTCAGCTGGTGCTGCCCTCCCCACTGCGCGCTCTGGGGGGTGGACGGCGTGCCTAACACGGCCGAGGCGGTGGTGCAGCTGGCCGGTGCGAACCTTGCCCCGCAGTGGGTACAGGCTCTGACAGAGGTGTGTGTCGACACCTCACTGGCCCAACCTGCCAAGGCTTACCTGCGCTTCAAGGACCCTTTCCATCTGCTGCTGGGGACCTTGAAGGCAAAGATCGGTGTGCAGCTCACGATCGGTTTCTTGACCTCGGACGGACCTGCGGAGCAGGTGTTTGCCGGAGAGGTGACGGCCTTGGAGACCTCTGCTGACACCCAGGACGGAACGTTCACCGCAGTGTGGGCGATGGACGGAGGTCACCGTCTGTCCCGAGGCCGGCGTGTACTGACCTACGCGGACACCACAGTGAAGAAAGTCGTCGGTGCTGCTGCCAGCCGGGCTGGGCTGAGATGCGGGGAGGTAGAGGCCGACGAGCAAGCGATTCCCTATCTAGCCCAGCCCAATGTCACCGACTGGGAGATGCTCCAGCACCTTGCCTGCGAACGGGGGCTGCGGGTGAGCGTGGAAGGGGCCGCCGGGAACGTGCTGTGTCTGCGACGCGCGGCAGGGAAACAGGCATCAGTCCCTTTTGCCCTGGAACGAGGGAAGAATCTGCTGTCCCTGCGGGCCCAGCTGACCTCCATCGGTCAAGTCGACGCGGTCAATGTGCGAGGCTGGGAAGTGAAAGCCAAGAAAGCCCTCGCCAAATCCGAGAAGGTTCAAGGAAAAGACCGGGTGAAGGTGGGCATCACCTCCGCCGACACCAGCACTCCTTTCAAAACGGGCGAGGACTCGGTACTGCTGGTGAGCGGCCGGCCCTACGCCACAGGCCATGATGTGGACACCGCCGCGCGTGCCCTGGCCGACGACTGCGCGGCCGCCTTCGCGGAACTGGAAGCGGAAGCCGTCGGCCATGCCCGGCTGAAGGCAGGAGAAATGGTCACCGTGACTGGTGTCGGCGAACCGTTCAACGGCCTGTACACGGTGTCGTCTTGCCAGCACCGGATCGATCTCAGTGCGCCGGGAACCGCGGTGTTCCGCACAAGAGTGCTGGTGGGTGCCGTGCCCGCAGGACCGGTTCCACCGCCTGCTCCGTTGTCCGCCCACGGGGTGGCGATCGCGGTCGTCACCGATACCAAGGAACCGCACGAGGGCCAGCACGGCATGGTGCGGCTCAACTTCCCCTGGATGGGGCCCACGTATGTGACGGACTGGACACGAAGTGTGCAGTACGGAGGGGTAGGGGGCGGAGGCGTCCTGCCCCTGGAGCCGGGCGACGAAGTGCTGGTGGGCTTCGAACACGGCCGTCTGGACCGCCCGTTCGTACTCGGCGGCCTCTACAACGGACAGGACACGCCCAGCGAGCACGACGGCGTGGATCTAGTCGACCCCAAAACAGGGAAGGCCAACCGCCGGTCGCTGGCTTCCCGGGACGGGGACCGCATCGAAATCCTCACCCCGGCCAAAGGCGCACAAGGCATCCGCCTGATCACCGGCAAGGACCCCGACCGCTCCTCGCTCCTGCTGGACCGGTCCGCCAAAGCTGTCACCGTCTTCTCTGGAACGGACGACAACGCCGTCTCCCTCACCCTCGACCACGCCAAAAAGCATGCCGTACTCGCCTCCGGCACCGAAAAAGACCAAGAAAAAGAGCAAGTCAAAATCCTGCTCGACCAGGGCGGAAAAATCCTTACCCTCAGTGCAGGAACCGATGACAAGACCACGGTCTCGCTCACCCTCAGCCACAAAGAAAAAGAAGCCACACTCGCCTCCGGCACCGACCAGGACAAAGAGCAGGTCAAGATCCTCCTCAGTCAGAAAAGAAACCTCCTCACCCTCAACGCAGGAACCGACAGCCAAACCGGCATCTCACTCACCCTCGACCACAAAGGCCAGCAAGCCGTACTCGCCTCCGGCACCGACAACGACGCCGATCAAGTCAAGATCCTCCTCGACCGGAACAAAAAGTGCGCCCAGATCACCTCAGGAAAAGACAAACAGGAGATCAAGCTCGACCAAAAGACCAACACGCTCAGCATCTCCGGAGGAAAAGACGGCAGCATCGCCATCACAGGGACAAACATCAGCCTCAAGGCCACCGAAAAAATGGAGATGACGGCCCAAAAAAACCTGAATCTGAGCGGAGACCTGGGAGTCGCCATGAAGTCCGAGAATGGTGTGAAAATCGGCGGGTCCACAGTCGACATCAACTGAACGGCAGGGAAAGAGAGGAAACCATGTCTGTTCCTGACATCATCGGGGCCGGATGGGCCTTCCCCGCAGAAGAGGAACCCGACGGGAATGCGCGGCTCGCCACGGGTACGGACGACATCGAACAGGCCATGTACCTCATCCTCGCCACTGCGCCCGGCGAGCGCCCCATGCGCCCGGAGTTCGGCTGTGCCATCCACGACCTGGTGTTCGCCCCCGTCAATGCCAGTACCGCAGGGCTGATGGAACAGACCGTCAGACAGGCACTGGAACGGTGGGAGCCGCGCGCGGAGATCGACGACGTGAGCGTCCTCGGCGACGAAACTGCTCAAGAACGGGTGTACATCGACATCCGGTACCACCCACGCGGCAGCAACGATCCGCGCAACCTCGTCTTCCCCTTCTACGTCATCCCCGCACACGCTCGGGACACGCCATGACCGTTTCTCCTCCCCCACCCGACAACTCCTCCCCTGCCCCGGCCGGATCCGATCCTGCCGGGACCGCAGAAGAACAGACCACACTGGACACGCTGCGATTCCAGGACCTCGTGGACGATGCACGACGGCTGATCCCAGCCCTGTACCCGCAGTGGACCGACCACAACGCATCGGACCCCGGCATCACACTGCTGGAAGCCTGTGCCACCGAGGCCGACAAACTCTCCTACCAACTCGGCCGGATACCCGTCGCCGTACGCGACGCCTGGCTGAAACTCCTGGCCCCGCCACCCCGCCCGGCCACCGCCGCACGCACCCTGCTGACCTTCACCCGCACACCCGGCACCACAGCCGCAGAACCAATCACGATCCCGGCGGGGACCATCGTGACCACCGATCCCCAAGCAAGTCCCGTCATCGGCTTCACCATGCTGGAATCTGCCGTACTCCCCGCCCACTCCATCTACGCCTACGGCCGCCCCAGCGGCAGCAGGTTCCCCACCGCCGACAGCCAGGACTATTCCGAGACCCTCGATCTTGATGCCATCATGCCGGTCGGCAGGGGATCGGCAGGCGATCACAGCACAGGCAACGGCGCCTTGGTCCTGGTCCCCGACCCAGGGCCGGGAAAACTCCTCACCCTCTACATGGCGCTGTCACTGAACCCGCCCACAGCGGAGCAGTCGGCCACCGTGCACTGGGAGACACTCAGCATCTCCAAAGGCTGGGTGCCCATGAACGCCCTCGACAACGGCATGCCCGGCCGGCTCTCCGTTCCCGCACCCTTCACATTCCCCACACCTGTGGAGCAGCGGGTGCTGATCAAGCCTGCGCTCCGGCTGACGGGACGCCGGTACCCGGACAAGACAAGGCCGTCCTTCACCGGAGAGGGATCCATGGGACTTCTTGCCCTGCGGGTCACGGTCGACGGTCCGCCGAGCGCGACGTGGTCGATCGCCTCCCTTACACCGGCCGACGCCATCTCCGAACCGGTCCCAGCCGTCCAGAGCACACGTGCCTCCAAGCAACGCTGGACTTCGACCGGTGCTCCCGGTCAGTGCCTTGCCATCGCCAGCTTCCTGGCGCCTGAAACCCTGTCGTCCGCGGAGGTCCTCGTGTCCCGTGGTGGAGGCTATCCGACACAGACGTGGACCCAGTCCGAGTCGTTCGCCACCGCCGGCCCCGACACGCCTTACTACATCCTCGACCCGGCCGCGAATACCCTCCGATTCGGCCCCCTCATCACCACCAGCCAGGGCGCCAAACAATGCGGGCGGGTCCCGGAACCAAACGCGGAGGTCACCCTCGAAGCCGATGTCACCAAAGGTTCCGGTGGCAACGTCGCTGCCCACACCCTGACTTGCCTGAACTTGCCCGGAGACAGCTCCAGCCTGATCGACGTGACCAACCTCGCCCCTGCTGTCGGTGGCAGTGATCCGGAAACCCCCGAGGATCTACTCCGCAACGCTGCCGTCGGCATCAACCTACCCGCCCGGGCCGTCACCGATGACGACATCACACAGGTACTGCACGAGCGCCTTCCAGGCCTGGCCAAGGCCGTATGCCTCCCATCAGACGCCCCGGAACACTACGACCTACGTGTCGTCCTCATCCCGGAACTGCCGCTCGGTACCCCACCCTCCCCACGCTCCCTCCGGGTCACCGCTCCCCTGCTCAGCGCCGCACGTGAGCTACTGGACCGGCTGCGGTTACTGGGCACACGCCTCCAGCTCGCGGGCCCCGTCTGCCGACCCGTGAAAGTCACCGCCGACCTAATCACCGACATCCCCGCCCGGGGCTACCCACAACTGCGCGACCGGATCCGTGCCACACTCATCGACGCACTCCACCCGGCGACCGGCGGCCCCCACCACAACGGCTGGCCCCTCCTCCGCCTCCCGACACCAGGCGACATCGCAGCCGCCCTTGGCACAGTACCCACCATCCGCCTGCGCGCAGAGCCCGACCTCACCGCTCCCGGAGAGCCCCAGGGCCCCTGGCTCCCTTACCTGGGCACTCTGGACCTGTCCATCAACACAATTCGCTACTTCGACTCCACGGTCCTCGACCTGCAAGGAGGCACCGGCGCGGACCGCGGGCTGAAACTCACCGTCAATAACTCAAGCTACGGCTGGACCGTGCTCCACCCGGGCCTGTCCGGTGGGATCTGGTTCAAGGAGCCCCCCGTCACCATCAACAGCAACACCATCCTGGCCTGTCAGGCCTCAGAACGGGACGTCACCCTCAGCGGGTCCGTCACTTTCCAACTGCCTGGCACATCGGAAAGCGCAACCCTGACCTGGATCAACCCACCCTCCGGCGACAACACTTACACTCTGACTGCCACAGAACAGGTCTCCGCCAGACTCACAGGCGGTGACCATGTCTTGTCCCCAGACCGGGGAACAACCCTTCCCGCCATGATCACCGGAAAGGTCCTCGGCGGAAGCGGCCAGAACGCACACCCAGACCTCACCCTCACACTCGGCACGTCGCTCCAACGCTCGCTTACCATCCAAGCAACGGACATCAGCAAGGACCAATGGATAGCGGTGCCGTCTCAGCCCACAGGCACTAAGGAGGCACCCACGGTCAAGGACCTTGTCCTGAACGCAACAGCAGCCAACTTCAAGGACCCGATGTCCGGCACCGTCCTGTACACGGCCACCGCCACCGCCCACACCTCCGACATACACTCCGCCACACTCAAGTGGAGCGCCGCTCCCAACGGCACCGTCACCTACACCTGTTCCAGCACGAACAAAGTCCAGCTCACCCTCGACGGCAACGATCTCCCTCCGAACGAGCCAGTAGCCAGGAGTGCAGACCAGAAAGGGGGCGGTTTGAGGGCCCGCGCGCAGATCGCCCTCAGAGACACCTCTCACCGTCAGGTCAGCGTCACGATCCACAACCGCCTCCCCGTTACCCTGTCCTACGTTATAAAGGACCTGCAAAATGCATACTGGGCCTCGGAACCACCTCTTAGTATCCCAGCGGTAGCGCATTTTTCAGCCGTTGTCGACACCACCTCCGATAAAATGACAGGGCGTGCGACCTATCATTACGCGTTGCCCCACCAGGCAGGATCCGGTGACATCACCGTGGAGTGGTCGAGTTCGTCAAGCAATCCCCCCTCCTTCACCATCACCACCCCGGCCAATGCCAAAATCGAGCCCGGCCAGTCATGGAAGGTACAGCCCTCACATTGATCGGGTCGGGTGTGTCCGTGACTCCGTGTAAGTCCTGGGGTTTCAGTTGAGGGTAATACGGTCCTGGAAGTAGATCGAGAACGCGTTCAGCGCGGCCTTCCAGTGCGGCGCGACGTGTGTCTTGCTGCGGGTCTTCGGCTCGATCAGCTCGCGGATGGCCAGGTAGAGCACCTTGACCGCGGCCTGTTCCGTCGGGAAGTGGCCGCGGTTGCGGGTGACTTTCCGCAGCCGCGCGTTGATCGACTCGATCATGTTGGTGCTGTAGATCACCTTTCTGATCTCGGGCGGGAAGGCCAGGTAGGGCACGAAGTCCTGCCATGCCTGGGACCAAGTGCGGACCACAGCGGGGTACTTGTGTCCCAGGTCAGAGGCGGTGAACTCCTCCATCGCCTGCTCGGCGGCCTGTTCGGTCGGCGCCGTGTAGATCTTCCGCAGCGCCGGCACGCGCTTGCCGTGATCGGCCTTCGACGCGTATCGAAGAGAAGCCCTGACCAGGTGAAGCCGTCAAGAAACAACGCGTTGCTTCGCGGAGACGATCTCGTTGATGTGGTATGCGCATATCCGACGAGGTTCGCGTCCAGTTGGCGCGGCGGTTCGATGTTCTGTTCCCGCATCTGAACGAGCGTCAGCGGCGTCTGGCGCTGGCGACCGAGGCCCGGCTGCTCGGGCATGGAGGCGTCGGTGTGGTTGCGCGGATAGCCGAGGTCAGCGAGACGACTGTCCGCAAGGGCGTATGGGAACTCGAGGCCGGGGCCGATCCGCTGCCCGAGGGACGTGTCCGGCGTCCTGGTGGCGGGCGGATGCGGGCCGAGGCGGTCGGCCCCCGGCTGGTTCCGGCGCTGATGGCGCTGGTCGAGCCGGATGAGCGCGGTGATCCGATGTCGCCGTTGCGCTGGACGACGAAGTCGCTGCGGCACCTGGCCACCGAGTTGTCCCGGCAAGGGCATCGGGTGACCGCGCCCACGGTGGGTCGGCTGCTCAAAGAGCAGGGGTTCAGTCTGCAGGGCACCGCCAAGACCCTGGAAGGCGATCAACACCCGGACCGGGACGCGCAGTTCCACTATATCAACGAGCAGGTCAAGGAACACCAGGCCGCGGGCGAGCCGGTGATCAGCGTGGACGCGAAGAAGAAGGAACAGATCGGGCAGCTGCCGATGCCCGGGCGAGAATGGCGGCCGGCCGGACAGCCCGTTGAAGTCGAGGGACCACAGCTTCTTCGCCGGCCCGCACGTGGAGTCCGTGATCCCGTACGGGATCTACGACATGGCCGCGAACACCGGCTGGGTGAACGTCGGCACCGACCACAACACCGCCACATTCGCCGCCTCGTCGATCCGACGCTGGTGGCAGGCGCGCGGCCAGTACGACTACCCCGCGGCATCCCGGCTGCTGATCACCGCGGACGCCGGGGGCTCCAACAGCTACCGCTACCGGGTATGGAAGGCCGAACTGGCCGCGTTCGCCGCCGATGCCGGCCTGACAGTGACGGTCTGTCACTTTCCTCCGGGTACGTCTGGGTACGTCGAAATGGAACAAAATCGAGCACCGGCTGTTCTCCCACATCACCATGAACTGGCGCGGACGCCCCCTGACCAGCCACGAGGTCGTTCTCAACACGATCGCCGCGACCACGACCCGAAGCGGACTGCGTGTCGAGGCCGCTCTCGACGAGGGCTCCTACCCGACCGGCACCACCGCCCCCGCACCGCGCGCCGACGAACGGGCAAAGGCCCGCGCCGGGGCCCTGCAGATGCTCGCCGACCCCCGCCTGACCGGCATGAGCCCAGACGAACTGGAATCGCTGCGGGCCCAGTTGGCCCCGGCCCAGGCGGCAGCGGCCGAACAACACCGTTACATGCTCCGCAAGGGAAGACGCGTCGCCACCACCGGCCGCAGCCGATCCCTGTTGTCAGATGCGGACGAAGTCCT
The DNA here is from genome assembly GCF_041519305.1 of Streptomyces luteireticuli. Lineage (NCBI taxonomy): Bacteria > Bacillati > Actinomycetota > Actinomycetes > Kitasatosporales > Streptomycetaceae > Streptomyces > Streptomyces luteireticuli. Next base: position 216,383 of record NZ_CP167928.1, on the reverse strand, counting down.
GCTCACCGTCATCTACCTACGGCAGGTCTGCCCGCAGAAGGTGCTGGGCGACCTGCTCGGGATGAACCCGTCGGCCACGGCATCAAGGCCACCCGGAAGCTGCTGGACGAACGGAAAATCAGCATCACGCCCACCGTCGTGCGCTACTTCACCCGTGCCGAAGACCTCCGCGCCTGGGCCACCGGCAGCGGCCCGGCCGAGCATGCTCCCGCGACACCGACCCGCCAGGCGCTGACGAACCCGGCTCTGACCGGCATGTCCCGCGAGGCACTGCATGCCTTGCTCGAAGAGCTGATCGTGCCCTATGCCGCCACGATCGAAGAGCGCAGGCACCGCCAGCGCGGCGGCAACCGGCGTCCGGGCACCCGCGGCGGCGTGTTCCGGCAGAAGATCACCGACGGCGACCGGATCCTCGCCACGATCCTCTACCGCCGCCGTGTCTGCGGCCTCGACGCTCTCGCCGAGCTGTTCGGCGTCTGCAAGCACCCCTGTGGAACGCGATCCGCGACGTCCTGTCGATCCTCGACGACCATCGCATCGACATCGCCCCCGCCGGCCACCGCCACCCCACCGCAGCCGACCTGCTCACCTCAGTCGGCGCCGATAACCACCAGGTTGTTTCTTGACGGCTTCACCTGGTCAGGGCTTCTCTTCGATACGCGTCGAAGGCCGATCACGGCAAGCGCGTGCCGGCGCTGCGGAAGATCTACACGGCGCCGACCGAACAGGCCGCCGAGCAGGCGATGGAGGAGTTCACCGCCTCTGACCTGGGACACAAGTACCCCGCTGTGGTCCGCACTTGGTCCCAGGCATGGCAGGACTTCGTGCCCTACCTGGCCTTCCCGCCCGAGATCAGAAAGGTGATCTACAGCACCAACATGATCGAGTCGATCAACGCGCGGCTGCGGAAAGTCACCCGCAACCGCGGCCACTTCCCGACGGAACAGGCCGCGGTCAAGGTGCTCTACCTGGCCATCCGCGAGCTGATCGAGCCGAAGACCCGCAGCAAGACACACGTCGCGCCGCACTGGAAGGCCGCGCTGAACGCGTTCTCGATCTACTTCCAGGACCGTATTACCCTCAACTGAAACCCCAGGACTTACACGGAGTCACGGGGTCTTCCAAGATTTTCGTAGTTGGTGATCGCCGGGCTCGCTGGAGTGTCAGTTGAGCAGGATGCGGTGGCGGAGGAGCGGGAAGCCGGCCCGGCCGTAGGTCTGGCGCTTGAGGAGTTTGATCTTGTGGTTGACGCCCTCGGTGCGCCCGTTGTGGAAGGGCAGGGTGAGGCCGGCGTCGACGGCGGCGCGGTCACGTTCCAGGCCGGTGGCGTAGGCATGGAGGAAGGGCAGGTCGGCTGCGCGGACGCGGGTGATCCAGCCGGTCAGGGCCTCGTCGTTGCCTGCGCGTGGGGCGAGGAGGGCGGCGAAGCCGGTCACGGCGGCGGCGAGCTGGGTCATCTGCGGGCAGGCGCCGGCGAGCTGGTCACGCAACACCTGCTGGTCTTCGCGCAGGTGGGCGGGGTCGGTGAGCAGGTAGCGGGCGGCCCGGCGTGGGGAGAGGGCGGAGTGGTCGGCCTCGACGCGGCCCTGGGTGATGTAGCGGACCAGGAGGTTGGCGCTGCCGGTGTAGCCCTGTTCGCGGATCTCGTGCAGGAGGTGGGTGACGGGCACCGCGGGATCCTCGGCGCGGCGCCGTCGCAGGTGGTCGCGGTAGGGGTCGACCAGGGTGGGCCGGTAGTTCGGGGCGCGGACCATGCGCTCGGGCTCGGCGTGGCGGGCGTAGCGTTTGACGGTGTTCAGGGCCAGGTCCAGGCGGCGGGAGCATTCCAGCAGGCCGACGCCGGCGTCCAGGAGCTGGTGGATCTGCTGCCAGCGCTCGCGGGTGCTGGCAGCGCGCTTGCCCTCGTGCAGCGGCGGGCCGATCTTGGCCCAGCAGGAGCTGTGCGCGGCGACCTCCTTGGCTGCCGCCTCGGCCAGTCCGTGCCACAGGTGCCAGCGGTCCAGCACGTGCACGATGGCGGGGTCGGCGGCGGTGACGGCCTGGGCGAAGGTGCCGGCTCCGTCCCGGCACACCACCGAGGTGCCGGGGTGGGCCGTGAGCCAGGCGGTCACCGTCTCGGTCCTGCGGTCGGGCAGGACCTCGACACGCCTGCCGGTCTCGGCGTCGATCAGGATCGTCGCGTAGCGGTGCCCTCGGCACAGCGCGAACTCGTCGATGCCCAGCACCTGCGGCATGGTCACGGCGGGCAACGGGATGCGCAGCAGACAGTTCAGCACGCTCGCCCAGGCCACCGCGTAGTGCAGCACGGCGAGGAGCCGGGCCCCGGCCGAGCCCGCCAGCGCCACCCCGACCGCCTCCACCACCCGCTGCAGGGCCGAGGTCCGCCGCTGGTAGCGCACGGTCAGCCCGTCCACCTGCTCGGCGAACGTCTTCCTGGAACAGTCCGGGTTCTCGCAGTACAAGCGGCGTACCGACAAGTCGATCACGACGGGGCGTCCGCCCACCGCCTCGTCCGCGACATGCCGCACATACCGGGAGTGCTCCCAGTCCGACGCCTGCCCGCACCCCGGACAAGCCACCGGGACACCGGCACGCGTCCGCGCCGTGATCCGTACCAGATCCCCGCCGGCCTCAACCGTCTCGACCTGCACCGCGGCCAGCTGCGGCAGCAGGTCCTCCAGCTCGATGGCACACGCGGACAGCTTGCCACCATCAACACCCCAGCACCACAGACCAGTTCACACGATCACCAGCTACGAAAATCTTGGAAGACCCGAGTCACGGACACACCCTAGTGTGATGCGCCAGAAATCAGAGGCGTAAGTGGCTAGGGTTTTCTCATGTCACCAGGGCCTCGTGCTGTTGAAATTGTGTTGTCCGCTGAGGAGTTCACGGAGCTGACGCGGTGGGCCGACGGGGCGGCAGGGGCGCGTCTGGCGGAACGGGCGCGGATTGTCCTGGCCTGCGCCGAGGGGCTGCCGACCGTGCGTGTGGCGGCGAAGCTCGGCGTGACGGCGGACACGGTCCGCAAGTGGCGAACACGGTTCGCTGAGCGGCGGATGGATGCTCTGACGGACGCGCCGCGGCCGGGCCGGCGCAAGGCGGGACTGGTCCTGACCGACGAGGAGCATGTCCAGCTGACGCGCTGGGCGAGGCGGGCGAAGACCGCGCAGTACCTCGCTCTGCGCGCGAAGATCGTGCTGCGGTGCGCGGAAGGCGGGACGAACAAGCAGGTCGCCGCCGAGCTGGGCATTGCCCATGCGACGGTGAACCGCTGGCGGTCCCGCTTCATCGCCCGCCGTCTGGACGGACTGGCGGACGAGCCGCGCGTGGGCCGTCCGCCGTCGATCCTGCTGGACCAGGTCGAGGACGTCCTCGTGGCGACGCTGGAGTCCACGCCCGGCCGGGACACGCACTGGTCGCGGGCCTCCATGGCGAAGCACTCGGGCCTGTCGAAGTCGACGGTCGGGCGGATCTGGAAGCGGTTCGATCTCAAGCCACACTTGCAGGACACCTTCAAGCTCTCCACCGACCCGCAGTTCGTCGCCAAGGTCGTCGACGTCGTCGGCCTGTACCACCACCCGCCCGAGAAGGCGGTAGTGCTGTGCGTGGACGAGAAGAGCCAGATCCAGGCTCTGGACCGTTCCCAGCCGGTCCTGCCGATGATGCCGGGGATGCCCGAGCGGCGTACCCACGACTACTTCCGGCACGGCATCACCAGCCTGTTCGCCGCCTTCAACATCGCCGACGGCACCGTCATATCGGAACTCCACCGCCGTCACCGGGCCATCGAGTTCAAGAAGTTCCTGGTCACGATCGACAAGGCAGTGCCGCGCGAACTCGATGTGCACCTGGTATGCGACAACTACGCCACCCACAACACCCCCGAGATCAGGACGTGGCTGGGCCGGCATCCCCGCTTCCACGTGCACTTCACCCCCACCGGTTCCTCCTGGCTCAACCAAGTGGAGCGGTGGTTCGGCCTGCTGACCGACAAACTCATCCGCCGCGGTGTCCACCGCTCTGTGAAGGCCCTGGAAGACGACATCAGGGCATGGATCGAGACGTGGAACGAGAACCCACGGCCCTTCACCTGGACCAAGACCGCCGACGAGATCCTCAACTCGCTCGCGGACTACCTCGCGAAGATCGCCCCGCCCGACACCAAGACTCCCTAGCCACTTACGCCTCTGATTTCTGGCGCATCACACTAGGGCCAATACCGCTATTTTAAGAGGTCATCTCATTTGGCGGTATGGTGAAGAAGGGGATCTGACCGGCCCGAACCCCGTCGACCGCGGCAAGTTCGGCTCGAAGATCCACCTGCTCACCGACCGCACCGGCCTGCCGTTGTCGGTCGCTATCTCCGGGGCGAACCTGCACGACAGCCAGGTGCTCGAACCCCTCGTCAAGAGGCATACCGCCGGTCCGCTCCCGCCGTGGGCCACGCCGGCGCAGGCCCGCCAAACTCCACGCCGACAAGGCCTACGACAACCGCCACCTGCGGCAATGGCTCCGCAGCCGCCACATCGCACCCCGCATCGCCCGTAAGGGAATCGAGAGCTCGCAACGTCTGGGACGCCACCGCTGGACCATCGAACGGACCATGGCGTGGCTCGCCGGATGCCGCCGACTCCACCGCCGCTACGAACGTAAAGCCGAACACTTCCTCGCCTTCGCCAGCATCGCCGCCACCCTCATCTGCTACCGCAGACTCACCAAATGAGATGACCTCTAAGGATGTTTCTGGCGTTTGCTGGTGGCTTTGGTGGGTGGCACCAGTCTGGGGACGGGGTCCGGGGGGTGGGGTGGGTTGCGGTGGTGGGGGTGTTTGAGGTGCCAGTTGGACATCTTGCGTTTGATGACGCGGGGGTTGGTGCGTGGTCTGCGGGGTGGCAGGAGCCGTTCCAGCAGTTCACGGGCGGTGTGTGCCAGGGCCCGGCTGAGTCGGGAGGGGGGAAAGTGCCGCCTGGTCCGTGACATGGCGACGGGTGGCGTTGAGGGTGCGGGTAAAGGAGATCCGGTCCGGGTCGAGGCCGGCCTGGTGGGCGGTGTGGTGCATGACGTCCCGGAGCGCGTGGTGGACGAGGAGGAATCCGTAGACCTCCTGCTCGACACCGCGGGGATCCCGCGAGCGTAGGACGAGATGTGCCCACCCTGGTGGGTCTTGATCTTGTCGAGAGTGTTCTCAATCTCCCACCGCTGGTGATAGAAGGCGGCGAGATCGGTGGCAGGTGCCTTGCCGGGGTCGCGGATAGTGGTGATCAGCCGGTAGGCCATGCCGTCGTCACGGCCATTGAGTGTGTACTCGATGACGCGGACCACGGCGGGATGGCAGCGTCGGCTGCGGTCGTCGGTGGCGACGATCTCGGACAGGTAGGAACCGTCTTCGAGGTGCTCGAGGACGGGGAGCACGATGTTCTTGCGGACTCTCCACAGCAGATCAGCACCTGTGTCCGCGGCTGCTTTCCACAGTTCGAAGCCGGTGATGCCCCGGTCGGCCAGGACCAGCATGCCCGGCTGAAGCCGATGGAGCAGGGCGGGAATGAGGTGCTGTTCATGAACCGAGAGCGGCCCCGTCGCGGCGGCGAACACCGCGTGTGTCCCGCACTCGACCAGAGCCGCGACTCTCACCTGCGGATACGCGCTCCGCTGCTGCCCACGCGCTGATCCGGGCCAGCCGAAGAACTCGGTGTTGGCGTCGGTGTCCGGGACGTCGAGGACGGTGCCGTCCACCGCGACCAGCCGCCACTGGCGATACCAGGCACCCGCCGTCTGCCGGCCGGCAACCGGTCGGCACACCCGGTCGAACAACACCTTCAGCGGTTCCGGCCCCAGCCTCCGGCGGGCCCGGCCGATCGCCCCGGTCGTCGGCACCCGCCACGGCTTCTCCCACTGCCGCACCCGCTCCAGCCCCTGCGTCAGCAACCGGGCGACTTCTTCATAGCCCTGGCCGGAGAACAGGCACATCGCCAGCACGAAGTACACCACCACGCGGGCCGGCAGCAGACGCGACCGCTGTTCCACCCGCCCGCACTCAGCGACCACCTCATTCACCAGATCCGGCGGGAACACCCGCGTCAGTACCCCCAGAGCGATCCGGTCCGACAGACGCTCACCCGACGACGACTTCAACTGACCAGGGCGCGGCACACCACACCCAACGACCCACGCCTCACAAAGTCACCAGTATTGACCCTAGGGCTTGTGGGTGGGGCGGTGGCGGGGTGTTGACGGTGGGGTGACGAACGGGCCACCCTGCTGGTTGGCAGGTCACCACAACTAGCCTGACCGGAAAACTCAGCGGTCAGGTGGGCATGGCGAAGTAGCCCCCGGTGGCGTGTGCTGAGAGCGTCGAGTGTTGTCAGGCGGCTGCCGGGGTGAGGGTGACGTCGTGGCCGAGGGCCTTGAGCTGGCGGACGAGGTCTCGGCTTTTGCGGCCCGGGTCGAGGTTGCGGGTGTGGAAGTCGGCGCCGAGGTCTCGGTAACGGGCGGTCGGGTCGTTCATGAGGTGCCAGACGGACACCAGGATGGAGCGGGCGACGGCGACCAGGGCTTTCATGTGGCCACGGTGTTTGGTGATCCTGCGGTAGCGGGCGCCGAGGAAAGTGTCGGTCCGTGCGGCGGAGATCGCTGCTTCGCCGAGGGCGCCGCGGAGCCAGGGGTTGCCCCTGCCGGTGGGGCCGGAGGTGTTCCTGTTTCCGGACTGCAGGGTGCGTGGGGAGAGTTTCGCCCAGGACACGAGATGGCCGGCGGTGGGGAAGACCGACATGTCCAGGCCGATCTCGGCGAGGATGACCTGCGCGGTGCCGGGGCCGACGCCGGGGATCTCGTCGAGGCGCTCGGTGTCGGTGATCGGCATCAGGGTGCCCTGTCCGGGGCCTTCGTCGTCCTCGGTGGTGGACAGTTCGGTCAGACGCAGGGTGATCCGGGCGGTGAGCTTGTCGATCTGCACGGTGAGGTGGTCGACGGTGTCCAGCAGCATCCGGCACATGAATGCGTGGTGCTCTTCGAACCGGCCGGTCAGGGCCTCGGCCAGGGTGCTGTGGCTGGCCTTGATCGTGCCGTGGGCCAGGTCCGCCAGGGCCTTGGGGCTGCGCTCGCCCGCGATCAGTGCCTCCAGCATCGCGCGTCCGGAGACGCCGAAGATGTCGGCGATCACGGTGGACAGCTTGATCTGGGCGTCCTCGAGGAGTTTCTCGGTGCGCTGCTTGTGGCGGGTGCGCTCGTGCGTCATGACCGCCCGGGCCCGGGTCAGATCGCGCAGTTCACGGACCGGCTTCGGGGGCACGAACGAGGGCCGGAGCATGCCGCGTTCGGTGAGCTTGGCCAGCCAGACCGCGTCCAGGCGGTCGGTCTTGGGCCGGCCCGGGACGTTCTTGACGTCACGGGCGTTGACCAGCCAGCACTCCAGACCACGCGACTCCAGCAGGAAGAAGTACGGCTTCCAATAGGTCGACGTCGCCTCCATCACCACCCGGGTGACGCCCTGGCAGATCAGGTGGTCGGCCAGGTCCAGGATCGCGCCGCTGGTCGCGACGGTGTTGAAGACCCGCTGCACGCGCTTGCCGGGCTTGTCCTCATGCGGCACCCGCACACAGACCATGCCCGACGCCTTGGCGATATCGATCGCCGCGACACGGGCCACGAGCTCCTCGGCCTGCTCGATCTCCTCGACGCCACCGCTGTCGTCGGTGTCCGCCATGCGCCACTCCCCGGTATCGATCCGTACGGGCCGACGCCTGCCCAGGGGGCCGCGGGGGGAGCGAGAATCTGACCGGCGTGCTCGATGGCAACAGTGCGTGGCCCCTCTGCGGCCCCGGCACCAGACTGACCTACGGGCTCAACGTCCCAACGAGCTACCGGCATCGGCGGGCAGGCGCCGCAGCCATGTTTTCACGCCGGCAAGGCGCACCCGAAGGGATCAGGGGGACTGACCTGCGGAGATGCCCCGTGTTCTCCTATCCTGCCGGATGCGACGTCGACGAGGAGCTCCTGGAGCTGGTCACGATGGTGATCGCTTCGTGCGAGGGCGACCGGCTGTGCCGGCTGCGCCCGTACGACCGGGCCCGGTGCACCCTGGTCTACCTGCGTAAGCACGACACTCTCGAACAGCTCGCCGTCGGCTTCGGCATCGGAGTGGCCACGGCATGGCGCTACGTCAACGACACGATCGGGTGTCTCGCTGCGTTCACGCCCTCGTTGACGGAGGCCCTCCGCAGCCATCACGCCGACAGCGACGTCCTGCTGGACGGCACCGTCGCCGAGACCGACCGGGTGCGGGCCGAAGGCCACTTCTCGGGCAAGGTCCACCGTGAAGGGGTGAACCTGCAGATCATCGCCGCAGAGAAAGGGAAACTGCTGTGGATCTCCCCCGCACTGAGCCTTTTCCAACCTGGTGGTGTGGTGTGGGGCAGTGGGGGTGCTGAGCTGGACGGAACGACGAAGCTCCTGGTAGACGGGTTGTCGACCAAGATCAACCGTGTCCAGCCAGGAGCTTCGTGTGCTTGTCTACCCGTCGGCGATCGATCTGTCCAGCTCGCACCTGCGGTTCCTGGCCCGTGAGCTGGTGGTGCGCCGCCGGGAGACCGGGACGCGGTGGCGGCGACTGTCGGCGGGCCGGCAGGCGCTGGTGGTCCTGGCGCATCTGCGGTGCGGTGACACCTACGCCCGTCTCGCGGCGGGCTTCGCGATCGGCATCGCCACCGTCTGCCGCTACGTCCACGAGGGCATCGACGTCCTGGCCGCCCTCGCCCCCACCCTGCAGCAGGCGGTACAGACGGCCACGGGCAAGGTGTTCGTGATCCTCGACGGGACCCTCCTGCCCATCGACCGCGTGGCCGCGGACCGGCCCTACTACTCCGGGAAACACAAGCGGCACGGGATGAACGTGCAGGTCGTCACCGATCCAGTCGGCCGGATCGTCTGGGCCTCACCAGCACTGCCGGGCACTGTCCACGACATCAAGGCCGCCCGGATGCACGGCATCATCGACGCCCTCGCCACAGCCGGCGTCACCTGCTGGGCCGACAAGGGCTACCAGGGAGCCGGCGGCACCGTCCGCGTCCCCTACCGAGGCCGCCGGAAGAACCTCTCCCGCGGCCAGCGGGCCGTCAACCGCGCTCACGCGAAGATCCGCGCCATCGGCGAACGCGCCATGGCCACCCTCAAGAACTGGCGGCTTCTCCGGAAGCTCCGCTGCAGCACCACCCGCATCACCCCCACTGTCCACGCCATCCTCACCCTCAACCTCCACACCCACAGCTAAGATTGGAAAAGGCTCACTGGCCGGCGGGACCCACGACGCGAAAGCCACCCGTGAGCACGACATCATGGACGTCTGCGCACAGCTGGACCTCGAGATCCTCGCGGACAAGGGCTACCAGGGTGCCGACGGCACCGTCATCAAGCGCCGCCCGGACACCGAACTCGCCGACAAGCATAAGAAGTCGAACAAAGTGCATGCGGCACTGCGCGCCCCCGTCGAGCGCACCATCTCCCGGATCAAGCAATGGAGGATCCTCCGGCATACCCGGACCAGCCCGAACAGACTCACGTCAGTCGCCGCAGCGATCCTCACCCTCATGATCTACACGTGAAAAAGGCTCCGGGACCACACCAAGATCAACCAGTTCTGAATAACCTTCCGGTGTCCGTCCGGTGACCAGCCCGGCGCGGTCACGCACTTCGCGTAATTCCGACGTATTCCCCCGGACCTGCCCCTTTTCCCACCGTACCCAGGTACGGACAGTTTCCGGGACCAAGTCGAAAGCACGAGCCGCCTTCGCGGACTGTCACCGGTTCCAGGACGGCCTTCATAACCTCGGCCCGCAGCTCAGGCGAATAATTCGGGGACTTGCTCGACAATTCCTCTTCCTTCCGGAACTCTCTCGAACCCTACGTGAGTCCGCGTCCGTCAGGCTCAAGGCACGTCACTCTCGCATTTGAAAGGCAGGAACCATGAGCAACAATGGCTCACTGATTCCCACAGAAAATAACCCTGATCCCAGCAGCATCCGCATCATCCTCGAAGGAGGGAAAATCTCCCCTCCAAGCAACCTTAAAATTGAAACCGACGGTCAAACTTTATCATGGCAGCCCCCAACCGAAGCCGACAAAGAGACCGCCTACCAAATCACTTATACGTCCGCCACCGACGTGCACACACAGTCCGCTAAAGACGCCAAAACCACCGTAGCCTCCGACCTAAAAGAAAGAAGGTACAGCGTCGCCGTGCGCGCTGTCAAGAATGAAAACTTCTCAGGCGCCACCAACCCGCTCTTCATCACTGATGGTCGCATCCCCAAGGACATCGTTACCTCTCTTCTCGTACAGCCCATGGGTCTGGCGTTGAGCAACGACGGCTGGCTATACATCAGCAACTTTGGCGGGCACACGGTGATGAAGGCGCGCACGAACGGTAAAAATGAGGAAGTCCAGACCATCATCACCTACTCGGAGCCCAATCACAACTTCGGCACTGCCCGGGGTATAGCGTGGAGCGACGGTTGGATCTACGTCGCCTTCCAACAAATGGTGCTGAGGATGCCCGCAAACGGTAACGAGAAAGATATCGTTTACATCGCCACCAACCTCAACGATCCCTGCGGCCTAGCGTTAAGCAACGACGGCTGGCTATACATCACCATCCCTGACGACGGAAAGGTGGTGAAGGTACGCGCAGACGGCAGCGAACACACTACCCACAACTTCGCCACCAACCTCAACCATCCCTACGACCTAGCGTTAAGCAACGACGGCTGGCTATACATCACCATCCCTGACGACGGAAAGGTGGTGAAGGTACGCGCAGACGGCAGCGAACACACTACCCACGACGTCATCACCGACCTCAACCGTCCCTACGGTCTAGCGTTAAGCAACGATGGCTGGCTATACATCACCAGCCCTGGCGACGGAAAGGTGGTGAGGGTACGCGCAGACGGTAGCGAACACACTACCCACGACGTCATCACCGACCTCAACCGTCCCTACGGTCTAGCGTTAAGCAACGACGGCTGGCTATACATCACCAGCTTCGACCAGAAAGTGGTGAGGCTGCGTGGTGGTGAAGATTGGGTGGAAGCGGGGAGTGTCTGATTTGTCCATCCCCTCTGAGCGTAGAGAGTTTCGTTAAGTGGCTTGGGGTTGTTGTTCTTTGGCGTGGTGTTGGTTCTCGTAGTCGATGGGTGACAGCCAGTCGCAGGCGGAGTGCCGTCGGCGTCGGTTGTACCAGTCGGTGATCCAGGTGGCGATCTTGATGCGGGCCTCGGCCCGGGTCCGGAATCGCTGCCGGTGGATGTACTCCACCTTCAGGGTTGAGTTGGTCGCCTCGGCGACCGCGTTGTCCAGCGCCGAACCCACGCGTCCCATGGACTGCACGACGCCCAGGCGGTCACAGGCGTCGCCGAACAGCTTTGACGTGTACTCGCTGCCGCGGTCCGAGTGGAACACCACGTCAGCGACGTTGCCGCCGCGGGTCGCTGAGGCCATCGACAGGGCCGCGACGACCAGTTCGGCGTCGTGGTGGGCGTCCATGCGTAGCCGAGCAGGCGGCGGGAGTGCAGGTCGATGACGGTGGCGAGGCAGAGCTTGCCCTCGCCGGTGACGATCTCGGTCATGTCCCCGGACCAGAGCACGTCCGGTGCCGGGGCGGTGAAGACGCGGCCCACCCGGTCCGGGGCCACGGGACGCTTGCCCTGCAGGGTCAGCGACCGCCGGCGCCGCTTGACGCGGCCGGCCAGCCCGAGCTCAGCCATGGTCTTCGCGACCGTGTTGACCGATACCTTGAGCCTTTTCCAATCTTAGCTGTGGGTGTGGAGGTTGAGGGTGAGGATGGCGTGGACAGTGGGGGTGATGCGGGTGGTGCTGCAGCGGAGCTTCCGGAGAAGCCGCCAGTTCTTGAGGGTGGCCATGGCGCGTTCGCCGATGGCGCGGATCTTCGCGTGAGCGCGGTTGACGGCCCGCTGGCCGCGGGAGAGGTTCTTCCGGCGGCCTCGGTAGGGGACGCGGACGGTGCCGCCGGCTCCCTGGTAGCCCTTGTCGGCCCAGCAGGTGACGCCGGCTGTGGCGAGGGCGTCGATGATGCCGTGCATCCGGGCGGCCTTGATGTCGTGGACAGTGCCCGGCAGTGCTGGTGAGGCCCAGACGATCCGGCCGACTGGATCGGTGACGACCTGCACGTTCATCCCGTGCCGCTTGTGTTTCCCGGAGTAGTAGGGCCGGTCCGCGGCCACGCGGTCGATGGGCAGGAGGGTCCCGTCGAGGATCACGAACACCTTGCCCGTGGCCGTCTGTACCGCCTGCTGCAGGGTGGGGGCGAGGGCGGCCAGGACGTCGATGCCCTCGTGGACGTAGCGGCAGACGGTGGCGATGCCGATCGCGAAGCCCGCCGCGAGACGGGCGTAGGTGTCACCGCACCGCAGATGCGCCAGGACCACCAGCGCCTGCCGGCCCGCCGACAGTCGCCGCCACCGCGTCCCGGTCTCCCGGCGGCGCACCACCAGCTCACGGGCCAGGAACCGCAGGTGCGAGCTGGACAGATCGATCGCCGACGGGTAGACAAGCACACGAAGCTCCTGGCTGGACACGGTTGATCTTGGTCGACAACCCGTCTACCAGGAGCTTCGTCGTTCCGTCCAGCTCAGCACCCCCACTGCCCCACACCACACCACCAGGTTGGAAAAGGCTCAGTGTCCACGATCGAAGTCCTCTCCTGCCGCCGTGACCACATCGCGGACGGGGAGGCCGTCCCGCCTCTTGAGCAGATGACCGGCCTGGCCGGAATCCTGGACGCACTGCCTGACCCGCGGCGGCGTCAGGGCCGCCGCTACCGGCTCGGCCCGCTGCTGGCCCTGTGCACCGTCGCGGTCCTGGGCGGTTGCTCCACGCTGGCGGCGATCGCCCGGTTCGCAGCCGCCGCCCCTGATGAGGTCCGTGCCCGCCTCGGCCTGGGGCGACGGGTGCCGCGGGCCTGCACGCTGGGCCGGCTCCTGGCACGCGTCGACGGCGACGCGCTGGACCAGGCGGTCGGCAGCTGGCTGGCCCGCCAGCTCGGCCCCGGAGACCGGCCCGGGCTGCGGGCCGTGGCGGTAGACGGCAAGTCGCTGCGCGGTTCGCGCACGGCCCTGCGGACTGCGGTGCATCTCCTGGCGGCCGTCGTCCACGGCGAACGTACCGTCATCGCCCAGCGCCAGGTGGACTCCAAGAGCAACGAGATCACCGCTTTCCAGCCGCTCCTGCGGCCGATGGACCTGACCGGCACCGTGGTGACCTTCGACGCACTGCTGACCCAGGCCGGCCACGCCCGCTTCCTCGTCGAGGAGAAGAGGGCGTACTACATCGCCCTGGTCAAGGACAACCACCCCACACTGCGTGCGGTGTTGAAGAAGCTGCCCTGGCGGGAGGTGCCGCTGCTGCACAAGGCGCGCGCCACCGCGCACGGACGCGATGAGATCCGCCGCCTGAAAGCCGCCGCTGTCTCCGGCCTGCCGTTCCCTCACGCCGTCCAGGCCCTGCAGATCGTCCGGCGCCGCCGCGACGTGCGTACCGGCAAGGTCACCCTGGAACGGGTCTACGCGGTCACCAGCCTGACGGCCGGGCAGGCCAACGCCGCCGAGCTCGCGGCCCTTGTGCGCGGACACTGGCAGATCGAGGCCGTGCACCACGTGAGAGACGTGACCTTCACCGAGGACACCTGCCGGGTCCGTACCGGCACCGCACCCCGGGCCCTGGCAACCTTCCGCAACCTCGCGATCGGCCTGGCCAACCTGGCCGGCTGGACCAACTGCGCCGCAGCAACCGATCACTACCGGTCACGTCCCGACCACGCACTCGACCTGATCAAGCCCACCACCTGAGAACGCTCGCGCCCTGGGGTTGGAGGCAGGGCTCCGGCGTGGTTGCTTGACGTCCGGTTCGTGATGATCTGCTGGCTCGGTGAGGCTCCGGGAATGTGACAGGCACGGCTTCCAAGATCATGGAGTTCTCGACGCCCCGTGATCCGAGTGGAAGACCGTGCCTGCCGACGCATCATCCCCGATCCCGCCTGCCTTTGACCAACTCCGCCGTCATCCCAGGGCCGTGCCCGAGGAGATCCCGGGCCTGCTGGAGCGGCTGAGCGAGGTGCCCGATCCGCGAGATCCGCGCGGTGTGCGGCACGCTCTGGTCGTCGTGCTCGCGCTGACCGCGTGCGCGGTGCTGGCCGGAGCGACCTCCCTGCTCGCGGTCGGCGAGTGGATCGCTGATGCCCCGCCGTATCTCCTGGAACACCTTGGCGTACGACCCGATCCGCTATGCCCGAAGCGATGTCTGCCTGCGGAAACAACGGTGAGGCGGCTACTGGGCCGCATCGACGGCGACGCACTGGACCAGTCGGTGGGCCGCTGGCTGGCCGACCGGCGCGGCAGTACCGAGGGGCGGCTGCGCGGACTGGCGGTCGACGGCAAGAGCCTGCGCGGCGCCGCCAGGGCGACCGGACGCAAGATCCACCTGCTCGCTGCCTGTGAGCACACCACCGGCCTGGTCCTGGCACAGCTCGACGTGGGTGAGAAAACCAACGAAATCACCTGCTTCCAGCCGTTACTGACGGCCGTCGCCGACCTGGCGGGCGCCGTCGTGACCAGCGATACGATGCACACCCAGCGCGAGCACGCCGAATACCTACTCGGCCGGTGCGCGCACTACATCGTGATCGCCAAGGGGAACCAGAAAAAGCTCCGCGCCCAGCTGAAGTCCCTTCCCTGGAAGCGGATCCCGATGCAGGGCCGCACCCGCGGCACCGGCCACGGCCGAGGTGAGATCCGCCGGATCAAGGTATGCACCGTGAACAACCTGCTCTTCCCCGGGGCGCGTCAGGCCACGCAGCTCAAGCGTCGCCGGGTCGACCGGAAGACCGGCAAGGTCAGCATCAAGACTGTCTACGCCGTCACAGACCTGACTGCGGAGCAGGTCACCCCGGCCCAGCTCGCGGCGCTCATCCGCGATCACTGGAAGATCGAGTCACTCCACCACATCCGCGACGTGACCTTCGCCGAAGACGCCTCCCAGTTGCGGACAGGCACCGCACCCCGCGCCATGGCGACCTGGCGAAACCTCGCCATCGGCGCCCTCCGCCTGGCCGGCAAAACCAACATCGCTTCCGCTCTGCGACACAACGCCCGCGACGCCTGCCGACCGCTCGCCCTCCTCGGACTCATGTGATCACGAACCGGACATCGAGCAACTTTGCCGAAGCCCTGGGGGCCGGGCCCGCCTGGTTTTCAGGATGCTCGTCCATCACGGCCGCAAGGCCGAGAAGAAGGGGTTCAAGGAGGCGGACTTCGCCGCCCTTCTGGACTCCGCCCACCAGCAGCTCGGCTCGAGAATCGTTCTGGTGTGGGACAACTCCACCCAGCACAAGGACGCCACGATGCGCGAACTGCTGGCAGCCCGCGAGAGCTGGCTGACCGTCTTCCGTCTCCCCGCGTACGCACCGGACCTTAACCTCACGCTTTCGCGGGGTGGGCCGTCCGAAGGCTGGCAGCAAACAAGAGAAGTGCTTCTGGCCTGCAACGATGGGACTTGTCTAGGGTCCTGTTGGCTGCACGGAAAGAAGCACTTCTCAGGTGCGGAAGCGTATCGGGTTCTACCCGTGTGTGCGTGTCGAGGGCAGCGGTCGTGGAGCGGTCTCCCAAGCCGGTGCCGTGCTGTTGGTCGAGATGGTCCGCAAGTGCGGGCTGGACCAGGCGATTTCAGGTGCGCTGGCACCATGGCGCAAGGTCCGGGCCGTGAATGATCCGGGGAAGGTCCTGCTGGACGTGGCGCTCGCGGTCGCGCTCGGCGGAGACTGTCTGGCGGACGTGGCCATGCTGCGGGCCGAACCATCGGTGTTCGGACCTGTCGCCTCCGACCCGACCGTCTCCCGTTTGATCAGCACCCTCGCCGCGGCCGGCACCAGGGCCCTGTCCGCACTGCGCCGGGCGCGGGCCGAAGTCCGCGAGCGCGTATGGCAACTGGCCGGCGCGGCGGCCCCCGACACGGGAGGGCAGGTGACCGTGGACCTGGACGGGGTACTGGTCATCGCGCACTCCGACAAGGAGGATGCCGCCGCGACCTGGAAGAAGTCCTTCGGGCATCACCCGCTGGTGGGATTCGTCGACCATGGCGCCGACGGGTCGGGAGAACCGGTTGCGGCATTGCTGCGGCCCGGCAACGCCGGCTCCAACACCGCCGCCGACCACATCGAGGCCACGCGCCTGGCCCTGGCACAGCTGCCCAAAAAGTACCGGCGCGGACGGCAGACACTCATCCGCACCGATTCCGGCGGGGGCACGCATGGGTTCGTCAACTGGCTCTCGGCACGGGGCCGCTGGCTGTCGTACTCGGTCGGTATGACCATCACCGACGCCATCCATCAAGCAGTTCTGAAGGTTCCGGACAGCGCGTGGACCCCAGCCGTCGAAAGCGACAGCGAGATCCGCGACGGCGCCTGGGTGGCCGAGCTCGCCGGTGACATCCTTCACGGCTGGCCGGGCGGGATGCGGCTGATCGTCCGGAAAGAACGGCCCCACCCCGGCGCCCGGTTACGGTTCACTACCCTCGACGGTATGCGGCTGACCTGCTTTGCCACCAACGCCTCCGGCGAAGCGATCGCCGCGCTTGAACTGCGGCACCGCCGACGGGCACGCTGCGAGGACCGCATCCGCGCCGCCCGCACTACCGGCCTGCGCAACCTTCCCCTGCATCATGCCCCACAGAACCAACTGTGGCTGGAGATTGTCCAGATGGCTCTGGACCTGCTGGCCTGGATGTCCATGCTCGCCCTCACCGGCCCGGCCCGGCTGTGGGAACCCAAACGCCTGCGCATGCGGCTGTTCCCCGCCGCCGCCCAGCTGATCACCACCGGCCGCCGGCGCCTCCTCCGCTTCGCCCAGCACTGGCCCTGGACCAACCTGATCACCACCGCACACCAGCGGCTGCACGCCATACCCCACCCCGGCTGACCCACCACCCCGACGAGCTGAACCACACCCCGGAGCCGTGGAACCCGGCGCCCACCCGACGCGACAGCCGGGCCCTCGCCACACCCGCAACTACAGCCAAGAGCCCAAACGGCCTGCCAATGAAACCGACGGACCGTCATGAAAGATCGAGGTTAACCCTGGGTATTCAGCGGAATTGGACTGCCTGACGCCCCGATAGCGAAAGGTGCCGTTGACCTGCGAGGATGCGGGTGTCTAGGTCGTATCCACTGCAGAAGTCAGGGCACCTTTCTGGTGGTTGAGCGTACAGGGTGGGGCCGTCGGCTGTCGGTGGTTGCTGACGGGAGGAAGCTGATCGGGCATGCTGGGGTGGTGTTGCTGCGCCGGTGTGCGGACCGGACGGGGCTGACGGACGCGCTGGCGAAGGTACTGCCGTCCAGCGCGGCGGCCGGCTGGCGGGACCGTGCGGCAGTGCTGGTTCACCTGGCGGTCGCGATCACGCTCGGGGCCAGGAACCTTTCGGATGCCGAGCAACTCCAGGTGCATCACCGGGCGTTGTTCGGGATCGCGGCCTCGGATTCCACCGCCCGCCGTATACTGGCCGCACTCGACGAGCTGGCCCTGGCGCGGATCATGAAGGTGCGGGCGCGGGTGCGCCGGCACGTGTGGAGCCTGCTGTGTCTGCGGCCGGGCGGATTCCCATGGCTGACAGTGGCGGGCAAGCGGCTGACCAGCTGGATCGTCATCGACGCCACCGTCATCACCTCGGCATCGAAGAAGACCGGGGCCGCGGTCACCTTCAAAAAGACATTCGGGTTCCACCCCCTGGCCGCCTGGTGCGCCAACACCACCGAGTCCCTGGCCATGCTCCTGCGCCCCGGCAACGCCGGAACGAACACGGTGAGCGACCACATCACCGTGCTCACCGATGCCCTCGCGCAGATCCCCGGATCGGCGACGGCGAAGATCCTCGTCCGGGTGGACGGAGCCGGAGCCACCCACGGACTGCTGGAACACCTCGAAGCGCTGAACACCGCACGTCGCACAGTGCGTTACACGGTCGGGTGGAAGATCACCGGAGAGGATGAACAGGCCATCGCGAAGCTGCCCGAGACCGCGTGGGAGACCTCCCTGCACCAGGACGGCAGCCTTCAGGAAGGTTACTTCGTCGCGGAGCTGACCGGGGTGAACACCCGCGAGGGCTGGCCGGAGGGAACGCGGCTGATCGTGCGGCGGGTCCGCCCGACCCGGCGGCACCTGAGGAAACTGACCGCGTTCGAGAAGAAGGCCGGCTGGCGCTACTGCGTGACCGCCACCAACATCCGGCACATGTGGGGCATCGCCGGCTCAGGACACAGCCAGTTCCTGGACGTACTGCACCGCTCCCACGCCGCAGTGGAAGACCGGGTCCGCACCAACAAGGCGATGGGCCTGGGCAACCTGCCCTCCGCCTCGTGGGAAGTCAACCGTGGCTGGATGCTCGCCGCGAACCTCGCCGCCGATCTCGACGCGTGGGTGAGGCTGCTGGCCCTGCACGACATCGACGGCCTGGCCGACGCGGAGCCGGACACCATGCGCTTCCGCCTCTACCACCTGCCCGCCCGCCTCACGGACCACGCCCGCCGCCGCTTCCTGCGGATCGAACGGACCTGGCCCTGGGCGCAAGCGTTCACCACCTGCTGGCAACGACTGACCAACCTGCCCGCCGTCACCTGACGACCGGACCACCAACTCCGACGAGACAAGGGAGGGAAGCAGACCCGCACGACCTCCGGGTGCCGTGGAACCCCGGCGCAGCCGCAGCGACACGCGAAGGCCCGCACGCGACCACGCAGGACAAACAGGGCGAACGACCAAGCCGGTCAAGCGATCTCGACCGCTGAAGAATCGAGGCTAACGGCGGAGGGAGTGTGGGCCCACTTGAAGAAAGCGCTGGCCAACCTGGCCGCGGGCACCATCGACCAACTCGCCGCACACATCCGGACCCGGCTGAAGAAAATACAGTACCGTTCCGCCCTCCTCGACGGCTTCATCGCCGAGACCGGGCTCACCCTCGCCCCACCATGACCGTCACCCCAAAGCGAAGACCTCAGAAGCTCCTCGCCGCCCGCATCGAGGAACTGCTGGAGGCCCACTTTCTCTTTCCCCGGTCCTGACCTCCATGCCCGGCATCGGGGTCAGGACCGCAGCCCGCATCCTCATCGACGTCGACGACGCCAGCGCCTTCTCCACGGCCGGCCACCTGGCCACCTACGCCGGACTGGCACCCGTGACCAGGAGCTCCGGCTCCTCCATACGCGGCGAGCATCCCTCCCGACGAGGCAACAAGCAGCTCAAACGAGCCTTCTACCTCGCTGCGTTCGCATCACTGTCCCAACCCGAATCACGCACTTACTACGACAAGAAGCGACGGCAGGGAAAGCACCACGTCGCCGCCCTCGTCTGCCTCGCCCGGCGGCGCATCGACGTGCTCTTCGCCATGCTCCGTGACGGCACCTTCTACGAGCCCCCAACCGCCATCGCCGCTTGACGAAAACGATAGGGGCACGTTACGTGATGCTGGTGAAGGTCCCCGGCAAGGACACCGACAGCGTCGTCACCGCCTTCACGCAGCACGTCCGGATCCTCCCAGGTGCACTGATGAAAACCCTGACCTGGGATCGGGGCGCCGAACTCACCGGTCACAAACGCTTCACCATCGCTACCGACGTCAAGGTCTACTTCTGCGACCGAAAATCCCATGGCAACGGGGGCCCAACGAGAACACGAACGGTCCCCTCCGGCAGTACTTCCCAAAAGGCACCGAGCTTTCCCTCCACACGCAAGAAAGCCTCGACGCCGTCACACTGCGGCTGAACACCCGCCCCTGCCGAATCCTCGGTTACGAAACCCCGGCTGATAGGCCCGCGGCAGTGTTGCACTGACCGGTTGAGATCAGGCGCTTTTCACAAGAAGGCGTTCTCCATCTCAAGTTCTCGGATACTGGTCCTGTTCCTTCAACCGTGCCCGTTCCCTGACGCTAAGTTCCGCCCCGGGGGCTGATTCCTTTTTCCGCTGGCACCTCGCATAGCCCCTCTCGCAGAGCTCCAGACCCTAATCGACGCGGTCACCACCAGCCACGGCATGGCTCTCTACCGACGGGTTTAAGGAATTACTGGTAGACACTCCCTCTCCAGGAAAGGCTCCCCCGATGCCCGATATCACCATGCCTCTGTCTGCTACAGGGGCGGTGGGCAGACTCCGGCCTCCCCCACTGATCACCCGCCTCGACACCGAATCTAGCAGAAAATCCCCTCCTTTCCCCTTGGTGTTCCAGCGCATGCTGGCGCCTCTCGCAGACAAGTTCAACCAACTCGCCGAGAACGGCCTACTGACCATGGCTCGAGCCCTGGGCCTGCATCCTCCCCTCGCTGCCCCGGCCCGCGTCACGATGGCACTCGACCTGGCACCGGGCCTGGACCAGACCGTCATGCTGCCCGCAGGAACCACCTTCGCCACCTCCTCCAGCGAGCCCGGAACCTCTATGGCGTTCACCACGCTCGGCGAATACGTTCTGCATTCCGCCTCTCTGATCACCACCGGGCTGCTGCCTGCCAGCTGGCACCCCGACCACAGCGACGCAGCCAAGCAGGCAGCGTCGTTCACCCCTCTCGGCAAAGGCACCGAGGTAGGCCCGGAACAGTGTCTGATCCTGGTCTTCTCCCGGCCTCTACCCGGCATGACCTGCCAGGTCTCCCTGCCCCTGGAACCAGGCACCGAGACCGGAAGCCTGAAATGGGAGGCCTGGCATACTAACGGCTGGACTCCATGCGGGACCAACACTGGTACAGGCCTGTCGGCAGCCCCCCGCTCCCCCGAATTCGCCGTCCCAGTGGCCTCCGCGCACACTGCATGCGTCTTCCCCGCCACGGGAAAACTTCCCCGCCATGAAGCCATCAGCTTACTGCGCTGCTCACCCTTGACCGGCACCTTCACTCTGGCCGACGACACAGTGCCGGTCACTGTCCGTGGCTGGGCCGACGCCGTCGAAGGCGAACTTGTCAGAGGCGAGCAGCTGGGCCGCTCCGACGGTACGGCAGGGCAGGCCTTCCGGCTCAACCGCCCGATCTCCACCACTTACCGGCGCCCGTACCTGGAAGCCGCCCAGGACACTGGAACCCAGATATGGACGATGGTGGACTCCTTCGCCGATTCCCAGCCTACAGACCGCCACTTCATGGCCGACGCCGCACAAGGCCGGATCCGCTTCAGCCCCAGCCCTCAGCGCGGCAGCAGCCCTCCGGCCGGCAGCGTGCTGCGCATTCCGCTGTATCACAGCGGTGGAGGCGCCAGCGGCAATGTCGCACCCGGCACTATCACTATCCTCAAGAACCCGCGACCTGAGATCACCGCCGTCACCAACCCCGACGCCGCGACCGGCGGCAGTGAACCTGTACCGGCCGCCTCCTGGTACCGGGCTTCCCCGGGTCCCACCGTGTCCCTGGCGACCGCCCAGGAACTCGAACAGCTAGCGTTGCTCCTGGGCCTGGGCATCGCTGTCGTTCGCTGTCTTCCCGCCAATCCCCAGCGTTCTTCCCCTACCGTCCAGTTGAACGTCCTGCCCACTGTGCGGGCCGACGCTCTCGACCGCATCTCCTCTTCTCAGCTACGGCTCACCAGTGATGCTGAAGACGCCATCCGGCGCGGAATCGGTCCCCGCCTGCCATCGGGCACCATGTTGGTGATTTCTTCCTTCCCCATCACCGAGGTCAGCACCGAGGTTACCGTGCGGTCCCGGACCTGGGCTTCCTCCGAAGAACGCAAAGAGCTCGTCCGCAACGCCTGCGCAGCACTACACCGCTACTTCTGTCCCCTGCCCGGTGCCGGGCCCGCGGGCCAGGGATGGCCCGTCGGCCAAAGCGCCTATGTCGGGGACATCCACCAGGCGCTGGCGGGTGTCGCTGGCCTGGAGAGCGTGGAGCAGGCGGTCTTTGTCTCCGCCAGCACCGCTGTGGTTCCTGACGAGTTCGGGTTGCTCTGTTCGGGTCACCACACTATCAAGTGTCCCTCGGTCGGCGCCCAGAATGCTGACACGGTGGTTTTCACCTCTTGACGGCAAGGCCGTTGACAAGCGCCGTCAGTGGCAATGGCCTCCGGCCCGAGGGGCATGTCTCAAATAGCCGACTATTTGCAGACCGTGAAGTGCAGATCCCCTGGCACGTTGACATGTGCCCTCCGGGGATATGGGCAGACCGCCAGCTGGGCTGCTGCCTTTCGGGAGCAGGCCGACCCGGGCGTTGCTGGCCTAGGTGCTGTCGCTCCTTGTCCGCCGGGCCTTCATCAGCTCTTCATCCGCCGTTGCTGGCATCTTTCCACTGCCGCATGCTGTGACGATTGGGATTGCTATGACTCCTCAGGACCCGTCTGCTCCCCCCGATATGCCCACTGTGCTGGCGCAGGACCCGGCCATGCAGAAATTCGCGATGGCGGTGGGCCGTATGCTGGCGCCTTTCCGTCGTGTTCTGGCGGACTTCCCCCGCCTGTTGGATGCCTGGCGCACTGACCCGGCGTGGCTGGCCTGGCTCTCGCAGGTCAGTGGTGCACCGGATCTGACTCAGTGGGACGAAGCCGCACAGCGTGCCGCTATCGAGTGTGCGCCCAGCTTGGCTGTCAGCCGCGGCACGCTGACCGCGCTCCTGCAGGAAGCTTCCCTTCTGGGCTGGGAGGTATCGGTCGCCGATCCGGGCTGGGCTCAGCCAGCGAAGGACATGCCTGCTGATCTGAGGCGATTTCCGCTGGCTGTGGCGATAGCCTGGCCCCCGGAATCCTCTCTGGATTTGCCCAGTGTGCGTGACCGGCTGACTAGGCTCGCACGCGATAACTCTCCTGCCAGTTTACCGGTGACAGTGCTGGTCGGAGAAGGCAACTCCCCCACCGCCGCCTTGACGCTCCCGGCCGCCAGCCATGCTGTCTCGGGGGATGCCAGGACCGTGTTTTTCTACGGCCCGACCGCTCCGGCTGACCAGACTGTCGGCTACAACCTGGCCAGTCGGCACCCTGTCCCCGGGCCGTCCCCCCTGGCCGAACGGTGGGAAGGCCTGAACAATCGGGGAGAGGGAAAGTTTGCGCAAGGCTCCATCGATGCCGCGGTGTACTCTCCCGAGGCCAACGGTTTCTTTCTTTTCTCCGGACAGCAGGCAGCCCGCTGGGACGAGAAATCGGCCAGCTTCACCTCCATAGAGTCTACGCGCGACCTTTTTCCCGGACTCGGCACATCACATATCTCAGGGGTTCTGTACGCCGCGCAGCCGGGCGGGAACAAGGTCCTGCATGTGTTCAGCGGGACATCGTGCTACCGGTATAAACATTTCGGAGAACAGGGTGGGGAGAACAATCGGATCGAGATCCAGCAGCTCTATTCGCCGAACCTACCCGAGCAGTATGTGCACGATCTCACTGCTGTGGTCGATGACCCCTACCAGGAGAACGTCCACTACCTGATCTCCGGCCCGATGTGTGCTGAGATCGATGGCTTCACCTTCAAGGCATCCCATCTTATTCGCGACCTGTGGCCCGGCCTTCCTATCCACACTTCCTCTCACGAACGTGGAGGAGGATCCCTCAGTACAACCGAATTCATCGTTTTCGGCGAGGACGTCCGTGTCTCCTACTACACCCGCTCCCCATGGAAAGATGGAACTGTATACCTGCACACCGGCCCTGGGGTCACTGTCGAAAATGTGCACACGTTAAAAAACTTCCTGGCTGAAATAAAAGCATCCGGAGTGAGCGGCGACATCATAATTCCACATGCAACAATCAAGACACCGGGCATCCATGCCCTCTACTACGGATCTCCTTCCTTCGACTCATGGTCATCCAACCCTCACGAGTTTACGGTCATACTCCCCGAAAGTCTTCTTTCGAATTGCCAGTTCGAGGTGTACAGCAACCCTGCAACATGTGGCACCGCGATAGAATGCGGCTGGCTAATCCCTGAGGATGAATGGCGCGAGGGTGCCTCGGTCGCCTTTTACAGGCAATCAGAAAACAGTCGGCTATTCGAGCAGAACAATAGGGTTGTTGCGTCCACGCCCCCCGCCTCCGAGCCTACGCTCTTACCCTCTGTGCATGAGTTCTCGGATAATTCTGGGACCCTTACGATTCCGAATCCGAGCCTGCCACCCGGGCTCTACGCCGCATTCCTCCTTGCCTGCGGCGGGCGAGCCACCCTTACCTACGGTGCTCCCCTCGTCATCGACTTGCCGCCGCATGGACGTGGAACCCTGAAACTCAGGGGAAGAGACGCTGCATCAGTCCCTCCAGACGAAACGGTCACCTTCGATCTCACCCCGGGGCAAGCCGACAACTACCCGTGGCCCGACGGCATGTTATGCATCTTCGCTGGGCAAGACCCCTACACCCCGGACAGAAACCCCGTGTCAAGGGAATCCATCGGGAAAGACCAGCGACAGTACACCACACAGTCCTTCTTGCCCGGCGGCTACACAGCCCGGTGGTCCCCCAAAGACGAGTTCCTGCTCCTCGCCGATCAACTGGACTTCACTGTCACCACGAACAGTGCCTGGTACGGCAAGCTGGAAGCACAACCGAGCAGCGGCACCGATATAAACCTGAACTACTCCACTACCTACATCCCGACAAGCGCGAACATCATCTCTATATTTGAGAAAACATCCGACGCTCAGGCCGGACCGCAAATTAACACGCGGAAGGAGTCCTGGGGCTCCAGCGCCATCCACGTGGTCGGCACTGCAACGCCGTCCGGCTCCGTCACGATCAGGGCAGGCGATTTCTCCGAGGCTTCCCCCTGGGCACCTGGGGACTACATCATCCACTTCACCGGCAGCGGCGGAGGAGGCCTGGCTGAACCGATCCCCTTCTGTGCCACGCTTCCCTCGCTCCCCGAGGCATTGACTATCGACCCTTCTGAGAACATCACTGACCAGATCACAGCAACTTACCGAACAGACTATTCCAGCCCGCGCGACATGCTTGAGATCTATGAAGGCGCCTACGATGGGGCCTCACTACAGAAACCCGACGGAGCCCCGTTCCTGCAACATCCGGCGCAACAGGGAAGAGATATCATCGCCCTGAGTGACCTCACACCAGGTAGATATACTCTGTATTATACGGCGCGAGGATCGAGAGCACTGCTCGCCCAGCCGAAAACCTTCTTGCGCAACACAAGCACGGGAGAGACAGGATCCATTGAAATCCCTGGCGGGAAGACCTATACGCTCGGCGACCATATTGTTATCGGATACAAGACGCAGTTCAGCGACAAGGATTCCAAGGTCAAGGAAAACCGCATCAGAGCAGTACAGAACAACAGGGAAATAGCGTACCAGGAAGCCCATGATGATTCCGGTAAGGTGGACCTGGGTGCGTTGCCTGCCGGCAGCTATCAAATCGAGTTCACCGGCAAGGACGGCAGCACGCTGGCTCCCCCTCTTCCCCTCACAGTCCATGCACGCACTATCGCCCTGACCTTCAGAGCCGACAAGAACGACAACTGGAACCTCACCAAGCAGACACTCAAAGACTGCACCAGCAGCGTCCCGCTCTCTGAACATCCGACGGTCACGAACCAGAAGGCCCAGGTCATTACCTACACTCAGGAATCCAGCAAAACTGTTGCGATGAGCGGCACGCTGACTTTCACGAGCACCGACCGCCGCGCGGTTAACGTTACCTGGGCGATGGCGGACGGCGGAGAGGTCTCCTACACAGCCACAGGGCCCAAAGGAATCCAGGTAACACTCGCCCCCAGCACGCTGCTCAGCACCACTGCCCAGACCGTAACCCCGGTACCCTCACCGAACGGACCTTACGCGCAGGCCACCGTGAGCCTCACCGACACACAGCACCCTCCTATCGTGGAGACCTGGCAGAACCACCTCCCGTTCGCCCTGACCCTGGCACAGAACCAGCCAGTCTCCGACAACTCCACCATAAAAATCACACCTGCACCCACCATAGATGCTGGCGGGACCAGCAGCATAGAATTCACCACAACCATCTCGTCGCTCCCCTCACAAGGCAGCGTGACATACACGTTCATCCCACAAGGCAAAACAGATCCGCAGCACATCACCCTGCTCTGGAAGAAAACCCCGAACAATCCTCCCACCTACACCTTTACCATCCCACCCGGAGCCGAAATCAAGGCGGATACCGAGAAGTGGAAGCACATCGAATGAGAAAGTCACCCAAAAAGTGACCGCCCTTCCTCCCTTCTGAGGCTAGGCCTTTTGTCCGTTCCGACGTACAAGGACCACACCTATGTCACTCAAAGAGATAGACCAGCTCCTGGAGCAGACCATCACGACTCTGGTGGGTGATGGAGACATCCAGGTGAGCTTCAAGACGCCCATGAAACCTGGATTTACACCCGATAGCGGCATAAGCTCCATCAACGTCTACCTCTACGAACTGCACGAGGACATGGAACGCCGGTCAACATGTCGCGTCATCAACCGGTCCGACAACCCAAAAAACCTCGCCAGCGGTCCCCCACGCCAGACGGATCCCCCACGGTATCTCAAGCTCTCCTACATGATCACAGCCTGGTTCAGCGACCCTCCTGTCGCCCACGAGTGGCTGGGTGCACTCTTCACCGCCTTTGCCCAGCGCCCTCCCCAGTACCTCGAGAACGGGGACCAGATCATCATCGACGTAGGCCTGCCCCCTGTTCAGGACCGGATCCTCACCGAACTGTGGAGCACGTTCCACAATCCGCTCATGCCATTCCTCAACCTCACCGTCACCGTGCCGATGACCGTCGCCGTCACAGAGCACGTCCACTACTACTACGTCAAGGACCGCGAGTCCGTACTCATAGGGGCAGATTCCCGCGACCATGCACCGGGCACTGGGCCGAGGCCGTCGTGACACAGGCCGACACAGACACCGAGACAGCTCCTCGCATCCGCACCGGGCTCGACTACACCCTGCGCCACCTGGCTGTACTGCAATGGCGCATCCACCAGCTGGTAACCGACCGTTCCAACACCACCACAGGCCTCTCACCACTGCCACGAGGCCTGTTCATCTCGGACGAGACCGCCACCCAGCTGTCCGCCTGCCCGACCCAACCGGTCACCACGGACCCCACCGAGGACACCTGGGTCGAACAGACCGAGGAACTCGCCGACAACGCCGAGGCCCAAGGGATACCCCTACCGCTGCGCGACCTGGCCACCGCGTACGACCTCGAACCAGCTGACCGGCTGGTCCTTCTCGCCGCCCTCGCCCCCGAGATCGACCCCCGCTTCGGACAGCTCTATGGCTACCTCCACGACGACAGCACTCGCCAGCACGCCTCCTGCGGCCTCGCCCTCCAACTCTGCGCAGCCGAACAGCACGACCCCCACGCCCGCAGCCGCCTCACCCACGGCCCCCTCATCACCCACCGACTCCTCCAAGTCTCCAACACCGACTGGCCCTTCCCCGCCCGCTCCCTGATCCTCTCCGACCGGATCACCGCCCACCTCCTGGACCAGCCCTGGCCACCCCACGCCCTCAGCCCCGGCATCACCCTCACCCACAGCACCGCCCCCCCACCACCCTCACCGGCCACGAAAACCCTCGTGGACCAGGTACACACCGCTCTGGCCCAAGGAAAGCTGGTCCATCTCCAAGGCCCCGTCGACAGCTGCCGGCACACTGTCGCCGAAGCCGCACTCCACACCCTGTCCCCCACTCTGATCCACCTCGACCTCAGCCAACTCCACGACCCTGCCACCGCCCAGGCAGCCGTGGCCGAAGCCACCTTGGAAGCCCGCCTCCGCCACTGCGGCCTCCTCATCAGCCCCCTACCCCGGACAACTACCTCCGACGACACCGACACCACCCCAAACACACCCCTCACCCCCCTCTCCGACACCCCCGTACCCACTGTGACAGCCGACAGCCGGCCTTGGTCCCCCTACGGCTGCACCCGCCGCCCCCTCGAACTCACCTGCCCCACCCCCACCACCGCAGAACGCACCACCGCATGGGACCACGAACTCCGCCCCCACATCCCCGACCCCACCGAACGCCACACCACCATCAACACCCTGCGCCCCTACCGGCTCAGCCCCACCGACATCACCCAAACCGTCCGCACAGCCCACGCCCTGGCCCTCGCCCGCCACGAACCCCTCAGCACCCCCCACCTCCAAACCGCCGCACGCCGCCACCGCCCCATCCCCCCCAGCCGCCTCACCCGCCGAATCCAACCCACCGCGCGATGGGACGACCTCGTCCTCCCCGACCTCCCCAAACGCCAGCTCCAGGACCTCATCCACCGTGCCCAATACCGCGAACAAGTCCTCAGGGACTGGAAAATGAACCCCGGATCCATGCGCGGAACCAGCACCATCGCCATGTTTACCGGTGAATCCGGAACCGGAAAAACACTCGCCGCAGAAACCATCGCTACCACCCTCGGCCTCGACCTCTGCCACATCAACCTCGCCACCATCGTCGACAAATACATCGGCGAAACCGAAAAACGACTCGACCAAGTATTCGAGCAGATCGAAAACACCGACGCCCTCCTCCTCTTCGACGAAGCCGACGCCCTCTTCGGTAAACGCTCAGAAACCACCAGTGCCCACGACCGCTACGCCAACATCGAAACCGCCTACCTCCTCCAACGCCTCGAAACCTTCAACGGCATCGCCATCCTCACCACCAACCTTTCCGCCAACATCGACCAAGCCTTCACCCGAAGACTCGACCTCATCATCCATTTCCCTCCGCCCACTCCACATCTCCGCCACAGGCTCTGGAGCACCTGCCTACCCTCCACCCTCCCCCGCACACCCGACATCGACCTCAAAACCCTCGCCACCACCCACAACCTCACCGGCGGCAGCATCCGTAACTGCGCCATCACCACCGCCTACCACATAGCCGCCCGCAACACCCGACCTCTCACACAAAACGACCTCGAAAACGCCATCAACGACGAACTCCGAAAACTCGGACGCACCCCACCACCCGAGTAGTTGGAGTGCGTGGTCGGTTCGTGACCGGTAGTGGTCGGTGGCAGCGGCGATGTTCGTCCATCCGGCTTGGCGGCTGAGGCCGATGGCGAGGTTGCGGAGGGGGGCCATCGCCCGTGGTGCGGTGCCGGTGCGGATGCGGGAGGCGTCCTCGTTGAAGGTCACGTTCCGGATGTGGTGCAGGGCCTCGACCTGCCAGTGTCCGCGGATCAGCTCGGCGAGGCGGGCCAAGGTGGCCTGTTCGGGAGCGAGGCTGGTCACTGTGTAGACCGTCGTGAGGGTGGTCTTGCCGGTGGTGCGGAAGGCGCGGCGGCGTTTGACCTCGATGGCCTGGACGGCGTGGGGGAAGAGCAGTCCGGGGCGGGCGGTGCAGGCCTTCAGGCGCCGGATCTCGCGGCGGCCGTGTCCCTGCTCGCGTGTGCGGTGCTGCAGCGGGACCTCGCGCCAGGGCAGGCTCCGCAGCTGACGGCGGAGGTTCTTCTGGTTGCCCTTGACGGTCAGAATGTAGTGGGCGCCCTGGGCGGTGATCTGCTCGGCGTGGCCGGCCTGGGTGTGCATAGCGTCGGCGGCACGACGTGGCCGCGCAGGTCGAGCGGGCTGAGGAGCGGGGCGAAGGCCGGGATTTCGTTGCTCTTCGCAGCGATCTGGCGCTGTGAGACCACTGCCTGGCTCTCGTGGAGGATGGCGGCCAGGAGATAGGCCGCCGTCTGGCCGCCGTGGCGGCTGCCACGGACGGCTTTGCCGTCGACAGCCGGGCCCACCAGGGCCGGCTCGTCGTCAGGGTCAGCCACGTGCCGGGCAAGCCAGGCACCCACCGCGTCGTCGACGGTATCCCCGTCCATGCGGGACAACAGGCGCCCCAGTGTGGTGACATGCGGGAGACGCGTCAGGCCGAGCCCGGCCCGGACCGCGGGGGACGCGTCGGCGGCATACCGGGCGATGCCGGCCACGGGCCTGGCGCCGCCGAGGACCGCGAGCAGACACAGAGCGAGCAGGGGCCCCAGCCGGTAGCGGCGGCCCCGGACCCGTCTGGGATCCGGAAGCCGCTCCAGCACCTCGCGCAGCGAGACGAGCCCCCCGGCCGGGCAGCTCAAGTCGGCGTCCACGCAGTGGCGCTGCAAGACACCGATCAGGCAAGATGATGCGCGAACGCGAGCCCTGTCCGTGATCAAAGGCTTCGACAACCTTGATCATCGGGGGTCGCGTTCGCCGTTTCCACCCCGGGCATCTCGCCAGCACCAGCCCACATGCACGCGAACAGCTCATCTCGATGGATGAGAACGCATCAACCCTGCCTGATGGCCAGTCAGCTCGCTGCACTGGAAAACAAGCCTTTGACCAGCGACGATAGCGAACCGTAACTGGAGTACACTCACGCGCTGGATCGCGGCGGTCCGCGGATCCACCCTGCCCCACCTGCATGCCTTCACCTGGGGGGCTGGAGCGAGACCGCGACGCTGTGATCGCTGCGTTCACGCTCCCGTACAGCAACGGCCCGACCGAATGCGTCAACACCAAGACCAAGCGGATCGCACGCCAGATACACGGACGAGCAGGCTTCACCCTTCCTACGCCACCACATCCTCCTCGGATAGCAGCACGCTCCGTCACCACCAAAAGCGAGACAGGCCCGTTAATCAGACACTCCCGAGCCACGATGGCCGGGAGAGGAAGGCAAACATCGCCGTTCGTGACCTTCGCCCTGTAGGCTTCTGGGAAGACTTGCAGGAGGATCACATGGCCGCTGAATTTCCCGAATGGATGATCCCACCCCGCCCGACTGGGTGGGAGGCTGACGACCTCGACCACCTGCCGGACGCTCCCCGCCATACCGAACTCATCGACGGAGCACTGATCTTCATGATGTCCCCGCAGCGGTCGTGGCATTCCCGTCTCGTGGAGAACATCACCTTCAGCCTCCGGCAGGCCGCACCTGACAGTATTGAGGTAGAACGTGAAATGACCGTGCGCCTCGACAAAAAGAGCCGCCCGGAACCCGATGTCCTGGCAGCGCGTGTCCCCTATGATCCCCACCGCACACGATACCTGCCGGAAGAAGTCGTCCTAGTCATCGAAGTCGTGTCGGATGAGTCAGCCGACCGGGACCGCTCCATCAAACCCTTCAAATACGCCCAAGCCGGTATTCCACACTTTTGGCGAGTGGAAGATGAAGACGGTTCCCCTGCCGTGCACATCTATGAGCTGGACGTCGTCACCCGATCCTATGTGGCCACTGGGATCCATCGAGGACGGTTGAAGGCCTCTGTCCCCTTCCCTGTGGACATCGATCTGGAGTCCCTCGTTCCATAACGGGATCTTCAAGAGTGGCCGCGTCGGGTCTGTCCAATCAGCGGCCCTCTCGCTTTTGGTGGTGACGGAGCGTGCTGCTATCCGAGGAGGATGTGGTGGCGTAGGAAGGGTGAAGCCTGCTCGTCCGTGAGCCTTTTCCAATCTCAGCTGTGGGTGTGGAGGTTGAGGGTGAGGATGGCGTGGACAGTGGGGGTGATGCGGGTGGTGCTGCAGCGGAGCTTCCGGAGAAGCCGCCAGTTCTTGAGGGTGGCCATGGCGCGTTCGCCGATGGCGCGGATCTTCGCGTGAGCGCGGTTGACGGCCCGCTGGCCGCGGGAGAGGTTCTTCCGGCGGCCTCGGTAGGGGACGCGGACGGTGCCGCCGGCTCCCTGGTAGCCCTTGTCGGCCCAGCAGGTGACGCCGGCTGTGGCGAGGGCGTCGATGATGCCGTGCATCCGGGCGGCCTTGATGTCGTGGACAGTGCCCGGCAGTGCTGGTGAGGCCCAGACGATCCGGCCGACTGGATCGGTGACGACCTGCACGTTCATCCCGTGCCGCTTGTGTTTCCCGGAGTAGTAGGGCCGGTCCGCGGCCACGCGGTCGATGGGCAGGAGGGTCCCGTCGAGGATCACGAACACCTTGCCCGTGGCCGTCTGTACCGCCTGCTGCAGGGTGGGGGCGAGGGCGGCCAGGACGTCGATGCCCTCGTGGACGTAGCGGCAGACGGTGGCGATGCCGATCGCGAAGCCCGCCGCGAGACGGGCGTAGGTGTCACCGCACCGCAGATGCGCCAGGACCACCAGCGCCTGCCGGCCCGCCGACAGTCGCCGCCACCGCGTCCCGGTCTCCCGACGGCGCACCACCAGCTCACGGGCCAGGAACCGCAGGTGCGAGCTGGACAGATCGATCGCCGACGGGTAGACAAGCACACGAAGCTCCTGGCTGGACACGGTTGATCTTGGTCGACAACCCGTCTACCAGGAGCTTCGTCGTTCCGTCCAGCTCAGCACCCCCACTGCCCCACACCACACCACCAGGTTGGAAAAGGCTCAGGTGATGCAAAACTTCTTGCCGATCACCGTCCGGACACGCTCCAGCGTCCACCGCTGGTCCTCCCAGCCGTGCGCGGCCGGCCCCCCTGGCCAGCTCTTCCTCCAGCCGGGCGAACCGAGCACCGGACAGCTTCGGCAGCTTCACCGGCCCCGCCGACTTCAGCACGGTACTGCCGCCCTCACGCCACTCACGCCACGCACCGCTCCACCGAACACTCGCTCACCCGCAGGCCCTTGGCGATCACCGCCGTCTTCTCACCACGGGCGAACCGCTCCCCGGCCTCCAGCCGGACCCGCTCCCGGACAGCCTGCCGCTCAGCAATCAGACCCCCACCGTTCCTATTCAGTCCCTATTCAGTGAGCAGGAGTGAGTCTTGGGCCCACGCCTGGTCTCTGCGGGCATCCCGAACGGTTTTGGGTGCCCTGGTCGCCCGCTTTCGCTCCGCATCCGGCTGCACGGATCGTGTCCGTGGTCCGGGAATACGGGGGCGGGTTTCCTCACGCCCTGGGACACCACGATCGGCCTGGACGGTCCGATGCCCGCGACGATCGCTCCGGTCGTCGTGGGGCGGTGCCGTCCGTCGCCGGATCGGATGTCCGAGGGCGCGCCTGCCGATCGCCACCGAAGCGGCGTCATGGCGAGTCATGGTGCGTTTGGTGCTCGTGAGGGGCTTGCGCCAGTGCTCATCGCCCCGTCGGGTAGGTCCCCCGCATTGCTGCGGGAGGCCCCCCTCAGAACCGGACTGGCGAGTTATCCCCGCATCCGGCTCAAGCAGACCGCAAGGGCCGTGCAGCGGCAATCCTGCCGTTCTCCCACCTGTCACCTGCGTGGTGATGTTGGTGGCATTCCGAGTGCATAAGGCGGAGGTTTGTCCGTGCGTCCGACCCGCCGAGACTTCGATAGACGAGGTGATGTTTCTCCAGCCTCTTCTTTGCCGTTGCGAACCATTCGATCCACTCGCGCGGATTGTCGGGCCGGTATTCCGCGTCGGCGATCAGCGCTTGACGGCACACTGGGCAGACTCCCTTTTGAAGGTAGGCCATCGAAAGGGTTTTCTTATCCAGCGTCGTCGGTACCGTCTTGTGCAGCCTTTTGTCCCAGTAGTCGACCAAGGTGGGGTCATCCACTGATGCCGATCCCTTGACCATGTCGTGGCGCACGATTTTTGTCCAGGCGAACTTGACCAGGTAGGAGGTGTTCTCGGGGTTGCCGAACACCCACTTGTCGTCCTTGGACGGGTTGAATCTGCCGAAGTACCTGTTGGCTACCCAGGTCCTCGACTTTCTTGGATGCGTGTGTCGCGCCCACTTGAAGGTGAGCCGCCACACGTAGGTGTCCAGTAAGCTGAATACCTTGCTGGACACCGCGACGCGGTAGTAGGCCGACCAGCCCCGGATGGTGGGACTCAGCTTGGCTATCAGCGCGGCAGCGTTCGAGCCACGCAGGGCCTTGACCTCTTCCCGTAGCCGCTCCTTGATTCTCTTGATTGCCGTGCGACTCGGTTTGATCAGGGCTGGTTCAAAGTCCGGGTGATCATGTCGAGTTGCAGGTCAGGCCAGTGCGAGCAGGTCGAGCGGGCGGGCGAACGGCGCGTAGGAGACCTCGCGCAGTCCGGCGGCGATGCTGCGGTGGCCGGCATCCCGCAGGATGTTGATCGCGAAGTTCCGCAGCGTGGCCATGTTCTCCGGTCCGTATCCGGTCCGGATCTTGGAGGCGTCCTCGGCGAACGTGACGTCTCTGATGTGGTGGACGGCTTCGATGCCCCATTGTGACCGGGCGAGACGGCCGATGAACTGCGGCGATGCCTCGCGCGGCGTCATGTCGGTGATCGCGTGGACCGTCTGCCGGGTGACCTTGCCGGTCTTGAGATCGGTGCGGTGCCGCAGGATCTTCGCCGCTTGGACCACGTGGGGAAAGCCCAGGCCGAGACCGGTGACGGTGAGCGTGCGCACCGAGCGGGTCTCGCGCCGTCCGTGCCCGGCCTCGCGGTCGTAGCGGCGGGCGGTCACCTCCTTCCACGGCAGGGACTTCAGCGCCGCGTGCAGGGCCGGCTGGTTGCCCTTGACGATCAGCAGGTAGTGCGCCTGCTTCGCCTCCACCAGCCATTTCGCATGCTCGCGCTGGGTGTGCAGGGCGTCGGCGGTCACCACGGTGCCGGTCAGGTCGAACGGGGCCAGCAGAGCGGTGAAGCCGGTGATTTCGTTGGTCTTGTCCGGCACCCGCAGCTGGCTGACGGCGCGGCCGGCGGCCGTGACAGCCGACAGAAAGTGGGCGGCCGGGGCGGTGTCGGTGCGGGAGCCGCGGGCGCTCTTGCCGTCAACGGCCAGACTGTCGGCCCCTGCCGGGTCGGTGCCGAGCAGGTCGGCCAGCCCGCCGGGGCACACCAGGGTCAGCACACGGCGCAGAGTGGAGAGTGAGGCCGGGCGGCGCACGCCGAGTGGTCCACGCGCAGGAAATCCCAGACGGGCGAGGGTGTCCTGGGGTGCGTGGCGGGTCCACTGGCCGATGGCCAGGTAGGAACGGGCGCCGGCCAGGACCGCGCAGGCGGCGGCCAGCAGGACCGAGGTGAGGGGGTGGCGGCGTCCGCGCCGGTCACGGGGGTCGGGCAGGACGGCCAGCCGGGCTGCCATGCAGGGAAGTCCGCGCTGTTGACGCGAAGGCGACTTGGCGAGGCAAACGGTGGCAGACTGACGGCACATCGAAGCTCCGGGTGTTCAGGGCGACTTGAGAGGTCACCCCGTCAACCGGAGCTTCGGTGCGTTCGTCACGGCCATCCTCAGAGCCCCCACACGGCCGTGACCAGCAGCTCCACATGATCACCCCGACTATGAATCAGCCCTGTCGGTTTGATGAGCAGTTGGCCGTCGTACCGACGTACGTTGAACCCGAGAAAATCGAAACCTTAATTCAGATGGACCGTCTTGGTCTTCTCCGTGTTGAAGGCGAGTCCCCGCGGGGCCAACCACTCTCCGAGCCGCCTCCTGACCGTGTTCGCTTCTTCTTCCGTGTGGCACAGGGCCACGAGGAGAGTCGGCAGCGGGAATCTCACCCGCCGCCGCTCGCAGAACCGTGCGGAAACCTCTCGGCTTACACGGCTCCCATCGCCCAGCCATCAGGCTTGAGACCGAACCGCCAGTGGGCGAAGAGGTTCGGATTCCCTCGCCTTCTTCTCCCGGCGGTGAAGTCGTTTGTACTTCCGGCAAGCCCAACGCACCAAGTACTCGTTGATGCGCCGGAGAAGGGGATACGGCACTTCCCCCTGTCACAGGGCCATTGACGCTGGGCTTCGACGCCGGAGTTTCCCTCCGTCGCCGCCAGCCTGCTACCGGGCCTCCTGGCAGCTACCCGGACCGGACTCCCACCGGCAGGCGACGACGAGCTTCCGAACAGCAACAACACCGCTACGTCACGGTGCCACCTCCTGCTCTACTGGGCGCACGAAAGACGTTCAGTGGCAACCGAACTCAACGCACGCCCACGATGTATCCTCGACTACCGAATAACCGCAGAAGTCTTCACCGAGCCCCTCACTAGCTCAACCGCTTCCACCGACCGACACCACCCTTTCTATAAGCAGAGAATAGGTAGGCAACCATGGCTCCTCGCATCAGAGAGAAGCGTAAAACCCGAAGAGAAAAAATCGAAGAGAGAAAGAAAGATGAAAATAAGCAAAAAAGAGAACTAGACGACGCAATTCGCCGGTCGCATATAGGCGCAGGCGATACCGAACAGCAGCAACCATTCATCCCGCGCATTCAATCAATGCGAGATTTTTTCGTTATGGCCCTATACGGCTCAGACAGTCTCAAACTGCCTCATAATCCTCCACCGTGGACTGGCACATCACCCTCAGGGGCAGCGACAGCTATCGAAGATATTAAACAAAACTCCGCGCCCCTCACCCAGCTCCCCAGCGCTCAGCGACTTGAAAGTGGAGAGCTAGGTCGACAGCGAAGGAGGCGCGATATCGGGGATCAATTCCGCAGGGACTTTCAGATATTCGACCCCGATTTCCATTTCCGAGTCATGGACGTTCCCGACAAATGGTATTCAACATTTTCCGATTTGTACAAAATTGCAGAGAATGCTGCCGGGTACTTAGCAAACGCTCTCGGGCCAGTCTTTTCTTCATCCGCGCTTCCCGAACAAGCCACCGACCCGGTCAGTGACTTGAGTGTGCAGACTGGGATCGAAGGTTCACTTATGCTTGATAAAAAACTTCCGAGTGTGGCGGATATGACTAAAGTAACGCCGGACAAGTTGGCATACCTTGCGGCCGCAGTACTCAAAAGACTGGCAATACTGCACAAGAAAATCAATGACGCCAATAAAGCCAATAACGAAGGAAAATCAATCAAAATCTCCGATTCATACGACACTCTCGTCTCCAAGGGTATAATAAAAGATACGGACTTGCCTCTCGAAATCAGATTCAGCCACGTCCTTCGCGGTACACCTGGGCTGCCTGCGACCAACGAGCAGATTGTGATCGGTTTCGGTAAGGCTGCACGAGTACGTAAGGGTTGGGACATTGCACTTAAGCGAGCATTCTCACAGGCAATCCCACCTCTAAAACCAGTCGATTTAGGAATCCAAGCTGTTGGGCTGGTCGACCGAATCAGGAATTCCGACCTCGCATGGCTCAGAAAAAACTACCCCGCCGAAGCTGATGTCGTAGACAAAGCACTCAAGTATCTCCACTATACCGAAAGTACGACTTTTATCGAAAAATTGCAGGAAGGATTGAAGAGTAACGCCACATCGAAGGCTGAAAACTATAATCCTGTACCCAGCACGGACGTAGCCAATTCATTACTCTCGGTAGTCCAGTTTGCCTGGGGTAACATTAAAGACGCGGTTGCCGGAGACATCTACGCAAGCTGGAATAAGTACGGTGCGTTCACTAAATACGAGCTCGGACTCCTCAAGAGTGCTGTATACCACTGTTACCAGTTGGAGAAAAGTCTGCTCAACAAGCCTAAACCTCATGAAAGCTACGGGAGACCCGAACCCGAG
The DNA here is from genome assembly GCF_041519305.1 of Streptomyces luteireticuli. Lineage (NCBI taxonomy): Bacteria > Bacillati > Actinomycetota > Actinomycetes > Kitasatosporales > Streptomycetaceae > Streptomyces > Streptomyces luteireticuli. Next base: position 179,065 of record NZ_CP167928.1, on the reverse strand, counting down.
GGGAAGGTGAAAGCAAGCATCCGGAATAACTGCGGACACGACCTAAAGATCGCATCTTACAAAAAAGAATCACACCGGGGTCAAGATCAGCTCACGCTGATCGAAGAACTTTCGATCAAACGAGGGGAGAACTTCCCAAAAGTGGTTTTCGGGGACCTTTTCTCAATCATCCAGAAAGACACCGGAGAAACGATTGCGGATTTCAGCTACGACTCGATAGATATGGTAATTAATATCCCCAAAAAACTGCCGGCCGGCATCGTAGTGAGCAATGGCTTCGGTAAAGATTCCACCTTAGTAAGGTTTACTAAACCAGGCCGACATACTTTCCCTGTCCCTGCCCCCAATAAGAAACAGAATCTCATCCACATCGCCATCAACTCGCCGGTTACACAATGGCCATGGCCAGGGCTTAGTCGCGCCGAAGCAATAAAAAATGGTTGGATAACAGGACAGGGTGTTTACGAAACGTAGAAGACTATCCAGGAAGGGGCCTGCCGGGAAGGTTATTCAGAAGTGGTTGATCTTGGTGTTGGTCCAAGCGCGGAGAAGTTCGAGCTGGATCACGGTGTCGAGGGTTTCGGGGAAGCGGCCGAGGGGGTCGCGATAGTTCTGGTAGAGGATGTTGCGATTTATCGTCGCTGGTCGAATCGTTCCTCGAACTTGATCACTCGTGGTGATAACTGCTGGACAGCAAGGCGGCCTTCGTCTGGATCCTGTGCTCCGTCACAGACGGCATGGGTCCAGTCGAAGACCGTGGGGTGAGTCTGCTGCACGACTATATTGAGCCTTTTCCAACCTGGTGCTGTGGTGTGGGGCAGTGGGGGTGCTGAGCTGGACGGAACGACGAAGCTCCTGGTAGACGGGTTGTCGACCAAGATCAACCGTGTCCAGCCAGGAGCTTCGTGTGCTTGTCTACCCGTCGGCGATCGATCTGTCCAGCTCGCACCTGCGGTTCCTGGCCCGTGAGCTGGTGGTGCGCCGCCGGGAGACCGGGACGCGGTGGCGGCGACTGTCGGCGGGCCGGCAGGCGCTGGTGGTCCTGGCACATCTGCGGTGCGGTGACACCTACGCCCGTCTCGCGGCGGGCTTCGCGATCGGCATCGCCACCGTCTGCCGCTACGTCCACGAGGGCATCGACGTCCTGGCCGCCCTCGCCCCCACCCTGCAGCAGGCGGTACAGACGGCCACGGGCAAGGCGTTCGTGATCCTCGACGGGACCCTCCTGCCCATCGACCGCGTGGCCGCGGACCGGCCCTACTACTCCGGGAAACACAAGCGGCACGGGATGAACGTGCAGGTCGTCACCGATCCAGTCGGCCGGATCGTCTGGGCCTCACCAGCACTGCCGGGCACTGTCCACGACATCAAGGCCGCCCGGACGCACGGCATCATCGACGCCCTCGCCACAGCCGGCGTCACCTGCTGGGCCGACAAGGGCTACCAGGGAGCCGGCGGCACCGTCCGCGTCCCCTACCGAGGCCGCCGGAAGAACCTCTCCCGCGGCCAGCGGGCCGTCAACCGCGCTCACGCGAAGATCCGCGCCATCGGCGAACGCGCCATGGCCACCCTCAAGAACTGGCGGCTTCTCCGGAAGCTCCGCTGCAGCACCACCCGCATCACCCCCACTGTCCACGCCATCCTCACCCTCAACCTCCACACCCACAGCTAAGATTGGAAAAGGCTCCGTAGGTGCCGTCGGAGTACTTGTGAACCTTGCGTATCCGGTCCGCGAGCCGGTCGTCGGCGGCCTGCCGTGCCGCCCGCGCGGGAGCGGTGCGGCGCCAGTAGTAGAAGCTCGAGCGCGCGATCCCGAGGATGTCGCAGAGCCGCTTGACGCCGAACCGGCGCTGGTGATCGTCAACGAACTGGCAGCGGTTCACCAGCGCGTCTCCCCCGCGAAATACCGGGCCGCCTTGCGGAGAATGTCGCGCTCTTCCTCCAGCTCCCGGATCCTCTTCCGCGCGGCGGCCAGCTCCGCCTGGACGGCGTCACCGCCAGGCTGCGGAGCGGCCGGCGGCGCGGAGTGGGCACCGGAGCGGCGTCCATCGGCAGCCCGGATCCAGTTCCGCAATGTCTCGGTGTTCACTCCGAGATCGGCAGCGACCGACTAGCCTCGATCTTTCATGACGGTCCGTCGGTTTCTCTGGCGGGCCGTTTTGGCTGCTCGGGCTGTTGAGGGGCATGCCGTGGGCCCGGCTGTCGTGTCGGGTGGGCGCCGGGTTCCACGGCTCCGGTCTGGGTGATGCTGCTCGCTGGGACGGGAAGGTGCTGGTCAGCCGGGGTTCGGCAAGGCTTCGAGTCGTGCCAGGGCATTGGTGATCACACTGGTCCAGGGCCAGTGCCGGGCGAGCTTGAGGATCCGGCGTCGGCCGGTGCTGACGAGGCGGGCCGCGGCGGAGAACAGCCGGAAGCGCAAGCGCCTGGGTTCCCAGCACCGGGCCGGGCCGGTGAGGGCGAGCATGGGCATCCAGGCGAGCAGGTCGAGGGCAGTCTGGACGATCTCCAGCCAGACCTGGTTCTGTGCTGTGTCGTGGAGGGGGAGGTTGCGCAGGCCGGTCGCCCGCGCGGCCCGGATGCGGTCCTCGGCCCGGGCCCTTTGACGGTGCCGCAGTTCGAGAGCGGCGATGGGGGTGTCCTTGGTGTTGGTTGCGAAGCAGGTCAGCCGATTGCCGTCGGCGTCGGTGAACCGCAACCGGGCCCCGGGGTGCGGTCGTTCCCTGCGGACGATCAGGCGCATCCCGGGTGGCCAGCCGGCCAGGATGTTCCCGGCGAGTTCGGCCACCCAGGCCCCGTCGCGGACCTCGCCGCCGGGCTCGATGGCAGGAGTCCACGCGGTGGCAGGGACCTTCAGCACCGCCTGGTGGACGGCGTCGGTGATAGTCATGCCGACCGAGTACGACAGCCACCGGCCCCGCGCGGAGAGCCAGTTGACGAACTCGTGCGTGCCACCGGCGGTGTCGGTGCGGATCAGGGTGCGGCGTCCACGCCGGTACTTCTTCGGCAGCTGGGCCAGGGCCAGGCGCGTGGTCGCGATGTGATCGGCGGCGGTGTTGCTGCCCGCGTTACCCGGCCGCAGCACCGCGGCCACCGGCTCGCCGGATCCGCCCGGCCCATGGTCGACGAAGGCGGTCATCGGGTGATGACCGAAGGTCTTCTTCCAGGTCGCGGCCGCGTCCTGTTTGTCGGAGTGCGCGATGACGAGTACCCCGTCCAGGTCTACGGTCACCTCACCGCCCGCGTCCGGGCTGTCGTTCCCGGCCAATGCCCAGACCCGCCAGCGGACATGGGCCCGGGCCCGGCGGAGCGCGGTCAGCACGCGTGTCCCGCCGGTGGCGAGGGTGCGGATCAGCCGGGACACCGTCGGGTCCGAGGCCACCGGCCCGAACACGGCCGGCTCGGCCCGCAGCATCGCGACATCGGCCAGGCAGTCCCCTCCCAGCGCCACCGCGAGCGCCATATCCAGCAGAACCTTTCCCGGATCGTGCACTGCACGGGGCTTGCGCCACGGCACCAGCGCCGCCGACACCGCCTTGTCCAGGCCGGACTTGCGGACCGTCTCGGTCAACAGGACAGCCCCCGCTCGGGAGATCACGGCAGAACCACCGCTCTGCACACGTACACACGGGTAGAACCCGCTACGCTTCCGCACCTGAGAAGTGCTTCTTTCCTTGCAGCAACAGGACCCTCGACAAGTCCCATCGTTGCAGGCCAGGAGCACTTCTCTCATTCGCCGTCAACACACGGATGACCAAGCCCGCGAAAGCGCGAGGCTAAGAAGCCATCTCATTTGGTGAGTCGGCGGTAGCAGATGAGGGTGGCGGCGATGCCGGCGAAGGCGAGGAAGTGTTCGGCCTTGCGTTCGTAGCGGCGGTGGAGCCGACGGCATCCGGCGAGCCAGGACATGGTGCGCTCGATGGTCCAGCGGTGGCGTCCCAGACGTTGGGAGTTCTCGATGCCTTTGCGGGCGATGCGGGGTGTGATGTGTCGGCTGCGGAGCCATCGCCGCAGGTGAGCGTTGTCGTAGGCCTTGTCCGCGTGCAGTTTGGCGGGCCTGCGGCGGCGGGGACCCCGGCGGGAGCGGATGGGCGGTATGCCTTTGACGAGGGGTTCGAGGGCCTGGCTGTCGTGCAGGTTCGCCCCGGAGATCCCGACGGAGAGGGGCAGGCCGGTACGTTCGGTGAGCAGGTGGATCTTCGAGCCGTACTTACCGCGGTCCACGGGGTTCGGGCCGGTCAGATCCCCCTTTTCACCGCGCGCATGTTCACCGAGTCCACTGCGCACCGCGACCAGTCCAGCTCGCCGCGGGCGCCGAGTTCGTCCAGGACCAGCCGGTGGAGCTTCGCCCATACCCGGGCCTTGGTCCACTCCGTGAAACGCCGGTGGGCCGTTGCCCCCGAGGGCCCGAACGAGGCCGCCGGAAGCTGCTGCCATGTACAGCCCGAGGTGGCCACGAACACGATCGCGGCCAGCACTTCACGGTCCCCGTGCCGTCGCCGGCCACCGCCTTGCGGCCGCATCGGCGCCTCCGGCACCACCCGCTGGAACAGCTCCCACAACTCGTCCGGCACCAGCCGCTCAACGATCCCCACCATGATCCGAAGCCTATAGCCAAATGAGATGGCTTCTAACTTCCCGGCCTTGGGGCAGGGCCCAAGGCCAACGCAGCCTTCACCGGCCCCGACGACCTCACCCGAACCCTCCGCCATGGTCTTCGACAGCTGCAGTACCGCCCTGACCTGATCGACGGCTGTCTCGCCGAGACCGGCCTCGCGATCACCGGACACACCCCGACCTCACGCCGAAAAACTCAGTAACTGGCTCTTTACCCTACTGAGCAGCAGAGGTGCGCGATGAAAAACATCAGTCCGAAGCACTCTTCGCCGGAGTCGCAGCAAGATCGTGCCGTTACGGGAGGATCCCAGGGTGTGGCTCCGGGAGGGAGTTCTCCACGCGCTAGGTTCAACAAGGAAACGTTCACTGCTCTGTTGGCAACGGAGAGAGATCCTACGGAAGGGCGAGCTCCTCGACAGCTAGCAGAGATTTCCGATATTTATCGTTCTTATGGCCCGGTGGACAAGGCATTGTCAGATGAGGAAAGAAGCTGGCGCAAGAGCAATGAGGCTGAGGGCACTGCGGTCGTAGAAGGCGGGGCGGGAACGAAAGTAACGCTTTATTTTGGTCTGGGGCCTGACGGCGGAAGGCGTTTGTTAGATGTAGTGGATCTCGGGGGTGGAATTTGTTGCACAGGAGCGGATGTACTGGACGTCCTACGTGCGGTAGGGGTCCATCCGCGGGAGGGAGGAAGGGGTATCCAGAAGTATGCACAAGGCGAGGTACAGCGAGCGCAGCGGGTGGGTCGAAGGGCCGAGGAGAAGCGAGCACAGCAGGGTGCGGATCGGGAGGATTTTCCACGGTATGTGAAGGGTCTCTTGAAGTTGCTTGCGACGCAGCCTTTGAGTTCGACGGAATGGGGGGCCCCATACAAATCGGGGTCGGCTTTGATTGATTCGGTGAGAAAACTTATTCCCGTTCCGGCGGCTTGGGGGGGTGAGCGTGGAAGCAAGCGGGCAGCTTATAGTCGGGATGAAAGTACTGGCCGTAGTCGGCAGGTCCTGGAGGAGGTTGATCTGTCATCACCTTTCAGGCTACGGGAGAGCGGGTTGAGGATCATTATTGCTAATGCGGGCAGGAATGCGTCGAGGCGTGATGTTTTTCCTGGTGATTTCGAGGAGGCCCAGGATGGGTCGGGGACGTGGGCTGTCCTGTCGGTGCCGTACGGGGTGATTGAAGAGCGGGAGGGCACGCTTCAGCGCCCAGATGTCATGCTTGGCTATCAGTTGGCTATGGCCACGCATGTTCTCAGCGGGAGCTGGAATCCGTGGGAGTCAGAGCTGAAGCTTGTGGGTTCTCTGAAACATCTCACGTCCTTCGAGTTGGCTTCAGCTTCTCTAACTGAGTGGGCAGCTCTCGGTAACGAGGTAGCACTGCGGGACTATCTAAAGACGTCGGGCGAGAATCCTGAGGGACCTCTTCCACATGTGAGGCTTGCTGCGGTGAAGGCAGCAGATTTCGCGGATCGTCTTTCGGAGGCAATCGCGGCAGGTACTCTGGATGCTGAGGAATGGGGGTCGGTTCTTGCTTCTGTACAAGAGCTCGATATGGTTCGTGCTCAGGCTGCATCGATCACGTGGCGGAGTCTGGCAAAGGAACGTGATCTACCTGTTCCGAAGTCGCCTGTGGCGGGGGGCGCGCAGAACCATCTGTGGGCCCAGTATGAATTACTTGCTGATCCGCTTGAGATCACGAACACAATGGCGAGAAATCCGCGTCAGACAGCAGGGGAATCCGCGTTCTATAACCTTCTCACTCCAGAGATTCCTTCTATTTTAGGGAAAAAGAAGTACCTCTGGGAAGGGATGGGATGGGGATCGAAAGTGATCGGCTTTATAAACAATGCAGGTGAGGTTTCCAGATCCGCTCTTGAACGGGAAGGCGCGAACGAAGCCGAACGCAGAATTTTGAGTACAGCCGGGCATGCTGTAGACCTGGCTGCCGGTGTATTTGTTAAGGAACCAGCTAAGTATCTGAAAAAACTTCACAGTAGCGCTTTGTACGCCGGGAGCCGGATTGAGGGAAGAAGAAACTTGGAGACTATGCGGAGGAACGTTGAGCGTGGTCTTGCCCATCCCTTAGTGGCAGTGGAGGGGGCTGGAGGATTTGTACGGCAGTTTGTACCTCATGCCGCGGAAGAGCTTCTTAAGGCTGGTGTGGAGGCGGCAGCAACAGGCTTCGCTGACAAGATACCTGCTGGAGAACAAGTCAAGGAGCTCGCTTCAAAAGGTGCCTACGAGGCAGCAAAGGCTGGAACTAACATAGAGTCTCTCAGAGCTGTGGCACAGGCACGCAAGTCCCGTAAGCCAATGAACCTTATGGACCGTGTGGAGAAGAAGCTTAGCCGAGCGCGGCGATTCAGAGACCAACACCGTGGGGTCAGTGGTCCTTCTATTGAAGCTTTTTATCGTGGAGGCAGCCTCGGTACCTGGGATAGTGGAGGCAGCCACTCTGCCAAACACGTTATCAGTAGCTGGCCAACGCTTGAGCACCTGCCGGCACTGGGAAACCAGCGGGAGGAACCCGAGGCCGAAGCTATCAAGAAAGAGACCTTAGATATCCCGGTAGGCAAAGACGACCCTTTCATCAACGCACACATGCTCAACTGGATACGTTGTGTCAGTGACGCGTCGTCGGGAAGTGTGAGTGAACAAGACGCCGCCAAGATCGTGATGGAATCAATAGTCGCGGTTGGGGGCTCCATATCGATGGCGGGGACAGGAAGAGAGGGAACTCTACTGTCTTATCAACCAGATTTCGGGGATGGGTGCGGCCGCGCAGCCCTGGCTGTAGGAGACATGGCTACAGCGGAGTACGTTGCGGTCCTGGTCCCCGGCATGGGCAATTCACTGAAGGATCTTCCAGAGCTGGCCCGACATGCGCGCAACCTCCACACTGAATGCCTGCGCACCCGTCCCGGGGCCAGAGTCGCTATCGTGGCCTGGATGGGGTACAAGGCCCCCAAAGACATCCGGCAAGGCCATCTGGAGGTCATGGGGGAGATGCCAGCCCAGGAAGGCGCAAAAATCCTCAAGGAGGATCTCCGCATATGGCGTCATTACTGGCAGGAAAAGGAAAATCCTGCACGACGCCGCGCGAACCTTCCTGCCCAGCCGATACTAACGATCAGCGGAGCCAGCTACGGAAGCGTCGTTGCCGGCCACGCCGCCGTGGCAGGTGCCGCCCCCGAAAATCTCGTCTTCCTTGGCAGCCCCGGCACAGGCCTTCGCGCCCAACATCTCAATGTCCCTCCGAGCAATATATTCGTCGCCGCCACTGGCAAAGATATAGTCAGCGTGCTCGACTGGTTCAGTATCGACCCGACACACAAAAACTATGGCAACGTCACTCGCATGAAGGCCGACTATCACTGGAGGGAGGAAATAGGGATCGCCGAGAATCTGGAAAAAGCACATACGAGCTACTATGCCCCCGGTACGGAATCCCTAACCAACATCTCTCGCGTAGTTGTAGGAAGAGCGGAAGAAATAACGCAGGAAGAACAGCGCACCAGGAAGGCATTCGGAGGTTATCGGATGCTGCTCAGACGCCCCTTCGCCAAGCGGCGGCTAAAAAAACCCAAGACGAGATCCAGGATAAGACGGCAAGCAGAAGCTACCGGAAAAAACAAAGGCACCTCGCCTGTCGCTAATTTTGACCTGATGAAGGAGATAATAAATCAAAGACAATATAAAATGGAGGCAAGGGTACCCGCAAGCGTCAGAAAGCAAACTATAGACTTCGTGAGGAGTCGCCTCTCTGCAATGCAAGGCTCCGATAATGCAGAAAGAACCCATCTTGGAATTTTGCGAAAAGATTACAGCGGATACGCCTTCATGTCGGCGACTATTCTAGGAGAGTGGTACGGAATATTTCGCGAAGACTCGCCCAGCGGGCCGCCCGGGAGCCCTCAGGAAACGCCAACAGTTCACCAATCCGGCGAAATCTATCTCCTGGATGTCACCCCAACGGGCCTGGGCCTCCAAGATAGACTCGGCTCAGGGAAAGTCTTCACGCTAAATAAAACTTCATCTGCATTCCTTTCTCTGCCTCAAGGTGGTGAATTCAGGTGGACAGCTAAGGGAGCGGAAGTGAAGTGTCCACCGCCACTCTCCACTACGGGTGAGCGACTTCCCATACTGGCTCTGGTCGGCCTCGGCAGGTACAAGGGGCTGATAGGTATCATCTCAATGGACAACGAATGGCACCCCGTATCACTTGACGTGCAGCAGACAAGACGCGGATTCTCTTACATTGCCGTCGGTGCCATCGTCACAAACCGCTTTGAAAAACGTGCTCTTCCGCACGGATTGGATCAGGGAGAAGTACTCGAACCTTACCCCCAGAACATTCGGTACGAAGAAAATGACCAGCTGAAGAAGACGGAAGATTGGTTCGATGAACTAGTGCAGGAGGGGTATAGCGAAGTCGACGCTTCATTCGACTGGAGAGGGCTAGCGCGGTCAACTGACCCTCTGCTCGGCGTCGCCCAAGATTTGAAAATTGGTGAGGGTTTACACGACCTCAGCAGGGTGACGTTAAAAGGCATGCTTGAGACCCCTTCTAAGGGCAATCCTCTCATCGACCAGGCGAAGAAGACAATAGCCTCAGGGGACGAGTATATAAGCAGAATCAATCAAACAAGAATATTCCACCGGCACGTCTATCCAGACAAATATACAAGTAAACCATTCCCGAGCGAAATGGAAGTCCTTGCCGACCTGAAGGAGATGAAGCCTGACTTTTGGACTGTAAGCTACAGGAAGCAGTGGACTAAAGCAACAGACGCCTTATATGCCGCCCAGAAGAAATTCCACAAGGAAGTCGGCGAACTTCAGCTTCAAGTAAACAGCAGCAAGGGTCATGTAAGAACCGACCGCATCAAGATCCCTGCAGTTCCGACAAAAGCCTTAAACGCTGCTTTCACGATCTTAATGGCTACCAACCTCGGAGTTTCTATATTTGCTGGCGGAAAGGTGGAAGGTGACAGCCTGGCCAAAATGGTAGCAGCAGGATCCAGTATAGCTGTCTCCATGCCTCTGATCGCAAACTCCATGAGCAGACTGGGGTACGAAGCCGGCGCCACGATGATTGGGAGAGCTACGCCATTCGTATCGCTGTTCGCAAACCTTCTCTCATTCGCCAACAATATCACTCAAGAGAATATTGATATATGGGCCTTGACCTTCGACGTCCTGGGATTAACAGCAGACGTCATAGCAATCCTTGCCCTGAAGTATGCTGCGTTCACTGCCTGGGCCGGCCCGGCTGGACTGGCCCTGGCCGCGCCAGCTGTAATTTACATGCTTGCGCACTGGGGAACGAAAATTCCCCCCCCGGATAAATTCGTGAAAGATATGGGCGAAAAACTGGCTGTCGCATTCAATACATTGCACGAGGACTTTAGGGTCGATTTTCATCAGCGCTACAAATCTCTCCAGCACCCGTACGAAAGGATTGCAGGGGTTTGGAACACAAGCCTAGAGTCGCAGGTATCAAAGCAAATGCTTGAGCAGCTTGAAAAAGAAGTAACATCATCCCCGCTCATTAGCAAAGGAGAGTGGCTATCACTTGCCAACGAGGCAAAAACCGTTTTGCAAATACAAGCGGCAATCAAGGTAAGAAAAAATAAGATTCACTCTATGGGACTGAAAGACTCCCTCGTTAATGAGTTTGTTGACATGCTTACCACAAGTCCATCAGAAAAGCTCTACCACTCCCTGAGATTTACAGATGAGGAGATACTTCAATTTTACACTGAACTCATGAAGTACTGCATTAGGAAGATATCAAACACGCCACCCGAGCTTCGAAAGGACCTGAACCGTGAGTCCTTCTCGCTCTGGGACTGGACATCAACCAAAGAAGCGGGCTCGTGGATAGACCGATTCGGTACCGGCGTCACTGGATATTAAAAGAGCTAGTACCCAATCATGGCCTACGGTTGTTTAGCCGTCTCCAGCACATTAGGCCGCAATATAGGGCTGTTGCAAAGCAATGCCGCGAGGTTACAGCTGAGGTGGTGCTGTCAGTAAACCTCTTTCACCCTGAGTAGCGCTGCAGGTCAGACATCTCATCGTGTTTGGTGCCAAGCGGGGGCCTGGGCGTACTGGGCTCAGGCGGTGGCTTCGTCGTAGCGGGTGCGGGGGTCTTGAGGCAGCCGTGGAGGATGCCGACGAGGCGGTTGCCGACTTGTCGGAGGGCGGAGTTGTAGTCGAGGTCGCGGGCACGCTGCCGGTCGTAGTAGCGGCGGACGCCGGGTGAGTTCTGGAGTGCGCAGAAGGCCTGGCGCTGGAGGGCGTCGGCGAGGCGGTTGTTGCGGACGAAGCGGGCCTGGACGGTGCGGACTTTGCCGGAGGCGCGTGTGATGGGGTTGGTGCTGGCGTAGTTCTTGCGGGCTTTCGCGGAGGTGTAGCGGGTGGGGCCGTCTCCGAACTCGGCGAGCACCCGGGCGCCGGTGACCTCGCCGATGCCGGGCATCGAGAGGTAGATCTCAGCGTCCGGGTGCGCGCGAAAATGCGCCTTCACCTGCACTTCTATCGCTTCTATTTGCTCGTTCAGCGATCAGCACTCTGGCGTGAGCGGTCACCGCGGCCACGTAGGCGGCGGTGACCGGCTCAGGCAGGGTGAGCTGCCGCTCACGCAGCGCGGTCTGGATCGTGCTGGCCTTCGCGTCCCGGTGGTGCCGGCGGTGGCGGGCCAGCACATGGGTGATCTGCGTGCGGGTCAGCTTCGCGCCCGCCCGCGGGGTCGGGGCCTTGATGAGCAGTTCCAGGGCATCGGTGCTGGTCCGGGCGAGGTCGGCGTAGGCTGTGAGGGCGGCGGGGTAATACTCGCGCAGCGCGGCGCGCATCCGCTGGAAGGTGCGGATGTGTTCCCAGATCAGTGTCTGATGGGCGCGTGCGACGACCCTGACAGCCTGGGGCCTGGTCGCTGTCGCCCGCGACCGGACGCAGCTGGGCGTGATCGATACGGACCATGTCCGCCAGCGCGTACGCGTCGCTCTTGGCCCCGGAGGTCGCATACTGTTCCTTGAACCGGCCTGACGCGGGTTGACCGCGAAGTCCCGGTAGCCCGCAGCGATCAAGCCCTGCACCCACGCGCCCCGGTCCGTCTCGATGCCGATCGTCACCTCGGACACGTCCAGGTGCTCACCGCCGTGCCGGGCAACAAGCGGAAGACACAGCTCGCGCCCTAGTGGATCCAGTGCTCACGCCCGGCACCCCGGCGGGCACGCCATCTCATCGGCAGTCATGGCCTCCCGGCCGAGCGGCAGGGGCACGGTCTGACTACAGAACTCGAACGGCTCCGAGGGTGTAGTGCTCACCTGCCAGCGGCTACGACGTCGAGTCTGCTACAACCCGATACGCCCCATTAGGAGGGTCCTACGTTGTTCGTGGGTTGGACGGGCCGTCGTAAGGTCCAGAGATCCAGAGACACCGGGTATGGCTTTCAAGGGGTTGCCCTCGATGGTTTTTGGCACCTGGCCGCCCGGTGTCTCACGACGACTCGGCCGCTGATTAGGAGCTGCGGGCCCCTGCGGGTGCATCGCTGAGTAGGACCACGCTGGCGAGGTCGTCCGGGAGAACAGCGCATCGAACGACCGGAGGAACAGGTGGTCCGGATCTGGGCGGGTACGGACATCGGCAAGACGCATCACCACTGCGTGGTCCTGGATGCCGAGGGCAAGCGGCTGCTGTCGCGGCGGGTGCTGAACGACGAGCCGGAGCTGCTGGCTCTTCTCGCCGACGTACTGGCAACCGACGAAGATGTGGTCTGGGCGGTCGATGTCGCCGACGGCATGGCCACCTTGCTGATCAACATTCTGCTCAACCACGGACAGCGGCTCGTCTACATACCCGGCCTGGCGGTCAACCGGGCATCCGCCGGCTACCGGGGCATGGGCAAGACCGACGCCAAGGACGCCACCGTCATCGCCGACCAGGCCCGGATGCGACGGGACCTGACGATCCTGCGGCCGGACGACGAACGTGCTGTCGAGCTCCGGATCCTCACGGACCGCCGTGCCGATCTCAACGCGGACCGCACCCGCCGGATCAACCGCCTGCGCGGCCAGCTCACCAGCATCTTTCCGGCATTGGAGCGTGCACTCGATCTCGGCAACGTCGGCCCGCTGGTCCTGCTGGCCAGCTACCAGACACCGGCCGCCCTGCGCCGCACCGGCCGCAGCCGCCTGGAGACCTGGCTCAGAAACCGCAAGGTCCGCGGCGCCGAAGCCCTCGCCGAGGCAGCCCTGGAAGCGGCCGAGCGCCAGCACACCGCCGTCCCCGGGGAGAAGATCACCGCACAGGTGATCCACACCCTGGCGAAGGAGGTGACGGACCTCAACGAGCAGATCACCGAGATCGACAAGCTCATTGCGGCCCGGTTTCGCGAACACGAACTCGCCGAAGTGATCTCCAGCATGCCCGGCATCGGCCCCATCCTCGGCGCCGAGTTCCTCGCCGCCACCAACGGCGACATGAGCCGCTTCGGCAGCTCCGACCGCCTGGCCAGCTTCGCAGGCGTCGCCCCGGTCCCCCGGGACTCCGGCAACATCAGCGGCAACCTGCACCGCCCCCGGCGCTACCACCGCGGCCTGCAACGCGTCTTCTACACGTCCGCGATGATCAGCATCCGCAAATGCGACGAGTCCCGCCGCTTCTACGAACGCAAGCGCGCCGAAGGCAAGCGGCACACCCAAGCCGTCCTCGCCCTGGCCCGACGACGGGTCAACGTCCTGTGGGCCCTGATCCGTGACGGACGGTGCTTCCACCGCGAACTCGCAGTCACAGCAGCGGCTTGACAACCTCATTAGGAGGTACCAGAGCGCCGGCAGCACTGTGATCACCCCCATCAAGCGCCGCCCGGACACCGAACTCCCCGGGAAAACAAGAAGTCGAACACAGTCCACGCCGCCTTACGAGCTCCCGTCGAGCAGACCATCTCCCAGATCAAACAGTGGAGGATCTCCCGCCATGCCTGCATCAGCCCGAACAGGCTCACGTCAGCCACCGCAGCGACCCTCACCCTCATAATCTACACGTGAAAAAGGCTCCAGATTCTCACCGGCCTCAGTCGTCTCGACCTCCACCATGGCCAGCTGTGGCAGTAAGGTCCTCCAGTCCGATGGCACACGCTGTCAGCATCAACGCCCGCGACCCACAGCCAGTTCACACGATCACTGGCTACGAGAATCCCGGAAGACCCATATTTCGGACACGCCCTACTAGCTCTTTAGTAATGCAATGTTTTCCCTTCCAGATGACAGTACGCCTTCAGATCGCCTGGTCTTATGCCCTTTGACGCCCACTGTGACAGTGCGTGGATCGACCGCCTCTGCGGGGGCAGTCGTGGCGTACAGGCCGCGAGGCTGCTGGTCACGGTCGTGGGGTGCAAGCCAGAAGACCCGTCGTAGATAGGTTCCGGAGGCGGGGGACGGTTTCGCGGTGGGGCCCAGGACAGCGTATCCGATAAGACGGCCGTCGCGCCGGTAGGGAGGCTGGCGTCGGCGGCCTGTGACGCGGTCGAGGGCCTGGCGGACATAGTCCAGAGGGATCGTGTCTTCTAGCCACACGAGCTCCGTTTCGTGAGCGAGGTCCTGAGGGTCGATCAGTGCGCTCATGCAGTGGGTCACCTTTTCCCCAGTCAGTTCCTCTTGGCCTGCCTTTTGGTTCAGGAGACGCATCGGGTCTCCTTCGTAAGATGGGTGTTGAGACTGATACCTGGGTAGTACTTTTTTGAGTTTGAGGTAGCCATTTGAGAGGGGGATCTAAGGCCAAGGGTTTCACGGATCCGAGCGGCGAATACACGGGAGGATACGGGGGTGGCTCCTTCTCCTTCGCACCAGCGGATGTAGGCGAGGTAGAGATGTTTTTGTTCGGCTCGAAGCCCTGTGCGGGTAGTGCATGATTCTGTGAGGAATCGGCCCATGTGGTCTTCGGTTTCGGCATAGGCGGTGGTGGCCATGCGGACCTGTTCGGGGCCCGTGAGGTCTTTGTCGCCGCTCAGGTAACGGGTGGCTCCGTTGATGATCCAGGTGAGGATTCCGGGGCCCTCTTCGGTGACGAGAATGTCGGCGAGGTTGTCGACGGTGCGGCTATCGGGAACAGTTCGTTCGAAGGGAATTAGGCGGATGCGGCGCCAGAAGGCGAAGCCTCCGGTGCCGACTTCTGGTCGGTGGTTTCCCAAGAGAAAGAGTTTGTGGGTAGGAATGAAGGAGAAGAAGTCCTGGCGCATACGGCGGGCTTTGATGATGTCACCGCCAGTGAGGAGCTTGACGCGGGCTTCGTCGAAACGGTCGCCTGCTTTGAGTTCGCTGCAGACGATGACACGGCGGCCGTGCAGTTCAGCAAGGTCGGTGGGGTGCCCCTCGAAGGGGCGTGCCATCAGGAAGCCGGGCGGGGCGGCATCTGCATAGTCGCCGAGGAGTTTGACCAGGACGTCGAGGAGCACGCTTTTACCGTTCTTACCCAGGCCGTAGAGGAAGGCCAGGATCTGGGCGCCGACGTCTCCAGTGATGGAATAGCCGAGCAGGAGGTGGAGGAATGCGATGACTTCTCGGCCTTGGGGATCGTCGCCGAAGGTGTCGGTGAGGAAGCGGTTCCAGCGTGGTGTCGCCATAGGCTGGGGGCCTACTGATGTCGAGCGGGAGTGCAGGTCGTGGTGGGGGTTGGGAGTGCTGATGCGGCCGGTGCGTAGATTGACCACGCCGTGGGGGGTGCACAGGGCATAGGGGTCGGCGTCCATTCGTCGGGCATCGAGCCGGATGCCTTCGGCTGACTTTGCCTGCTGGAGTATGGCTTTGATGCCGGAGGTTGACATGGCTCGTCGGCGTTCGTGACGGAGTTCTGTGTCGGTATAGATACCTGCGGGGTCGGTGGCGGCCAGGTTTTCTGCGAGGCCGCCGGCGGCCCAGATGATGGTGTCATGTTCGTCGGGTTCCCAGCGGAAGCCTGTCCATTTGTACCAGCCCAGGCCGTTGATGTGGCGATAGTCGCCTGTGTAGAGGTGGGCGAAGACCTTGGCCATGCCGCGGTCGGTGAGCGAGTCAGGGAGCAGGCCAGTGCTGGCTGTCCGGAAGGGTGTCGTGGTGTTCGGCGACGGTGTGGTGGTGTTGGGGGTGTACACGGGAGCGAGTGATTGGGCGAGGATCTGTTGTGCTGCCCGGACAGCGTCGAAGGCCTCTGAAGACGGGAGGGTCACCGGTGGCCTCCGGGAGAGAAGGGGCGCAAGGTTCCGGCGGTCAGCCCGTTGTGAATGATCCGAGTGGAGCGGCTCTGTTGTCCGGGGCGTGCCTGGTGTGCTGTCTCCAGGAGGAGTTGGTGCGCTTCGGTGTGGGTGAGGTGGCCGGATGCGATCAGGCCGCCGGCAGTGAATGCGGCGCGGTTCAGTTTTTCAGAGAAGCTTGCTCCTTCGGGTGCTGCCGCACAGCTGGCCACATCGGCAAGAAGGTTCCTCAGCACTCGTTGTGTCAGTGCAGGGGCTTTTGGGGCCAAGGTAGCCGTGTGGGGAAACAAAGATGTTCGGTGCTGGAGTGAAGTTCGATGTGTGGGGCTGTGACCGGTGCGTTGGAGCTCCTGAGCGATCCAGGGGGGCAGGGGGGCTGGTGTGTGGCAGGGGCCGACGGGGGCATAGTTTCCTGCGCCTGTGCGGGTTCCGGGAGCGATGATGTATCCCCCGATTCCGCGGATGTCTACTTGCCAGGCAAGTGCGCGGCGTGTCCCGGAACCGGAGGAGCACTGCCATCCAGGGGAGTCGCGGACTGTGTACCAGATATGCAGTCCGCCGGACGGTGTGCGCACACGCAGGGTCGTCTCGTCGTGAGCAGGGTCAGGAGCCCCGCGTAGTGCTGCGAGGAGCGCCAGGGTGTCGAAGCCGTTCTTCAAGCCGGTCAGGTCGACGTTCCGGTCGATGGGGATGCCGGGCAGGAGGCGGTTGCGGTCCGGCGCGATGCCAGGGTGGGTGTCGATGTCGATGACGACCAGTCCTGCGGAGCCGCAGGCGATCCCGACCCCGGCGGTAGGGGCTGTGGTCCACCATGACCGGATGAGACCGGGATCAGTCGTGGCAGCGTGGAAGCCGTGGCACCAGCCGCCGGTGCCGAGGCAAGGGCATCCGTGGCGGGTGTGGCCGGGTGCCGAGCACGGGGGGCAATTGCGGACGGGGACTTTACGGCCCGGCGCCAGGGGGTGCACAGGCCAGTCGGATGCGGCGCACTGTTGGGCCAGGGCCAGCATGTCGGGGCGGGACGGTGCCGGGGCGGCGAAGCTTGTTGCGTGGAAGGGGGAGTGTTGAGAGTCGCTGTGAGAAGGGTGCAGGTCAGTCGGCATACGTCCTCCTTGCAGCGACTGAAGCGACTCAAGTCTTGTCTCTTGGTGAAGTGTTCTGTGCTCGTGGAGCCTGCTGGTTGGCTGGGCGTTGTGTCCACTAACCGCAGTCCGTCCGGGTGACAGGGTGCTCGGTGCTGAGTACGGGCTAAAGCGTGTTCCGCAACCCGGTGGGCGGGCAACTTACCCGTGTGGATGGGGTGTTGCAGGCCGAGCGGGTGTGGGTGGAGACGCTCATCGGGGCAGTTCGACCGGCTGTTGCGGGTGGTGTGGGAGCGGGGCGGTCCGCGGGTAGGCAGGCCGTGGGCCCTGCCGCTGGCCGAGCGGGTGCTGCTGGTCGCGGTCTAATACCGCACGAACCTGACGATGCGGCAGGTCGCCGCCGTGCTGTTCGGTGTCTCGACTGCCGGGGTGTGCGGAGTCGTTGAGCGGCTGGGTCCACGGCTCGCGCTTGAGCCCGTAAACTGTTCCGGGTTTGGTGGAGGCATCAAGGGATTCCGTGCGGTTGCATCATCATGCTGGTTTAGGTGTGCCAGCGACCGAAGCGACGCAGGTGCAGGACTATGACAGCACTCCCCCAGTATGCGCGCGTCATAGATGTCGTATTTCAGTCGCTTCAGTCGCTGTCCGTCCAAATGCGAGCCGGTGACCAGCGATTTCATAGAGCTGGGAGATGGATTCAGGGCTGTGATCGCTCTGGGTTCCAGCCCCTGGGTGTCGGCAGCCGAGGATGTTTCCTGGAGTCTTTTTCACGTGTAGGTCATGAGGGTGAGGATGGGTGCGGCGACTGACGTGAGTCTGTTCGGGCTGGTGCGGGCGTGGTGGGAGATCCTCCACTGCTTGATCCTGGAGATCGTCGGCTCGAGGGGCGCCCGTGGTGAGGCGTGGACCCTGTTCGATTTCTTGTGTTTGTCGTGCGGTTCGGTGTGCGGTCGTCGCTTGATGGGGGTGATCACAGTGCCGTCGGCATCGGCGGGCGGCTGACGAAGTGGCTGGCCAACCACAAGGTCGGCAACGCGCGATTCCTGGCCGAAGTGGCAGTCGGGGCCGCCGAGCGGCAACACAACGCCGTCCCCGGGGGAGAAGACCGTCGCCAAGCTGGTCCATACCCTGGCCGAGGAGGTGATGGCCCTCGACGAGTAGGTCACCGGGATGGACAAGCTCATCGAGGGCCGGTTTCGCGAGCACGAACTCGCTGACATCGTTCTGAGCGTCTCGGGCATCGGCCCCGTGCTCGGCGCGGAGTTCCTCGCCGCTGTCGGTGGCGGCCTGGACGAGTTCGACTCCCCGGACGCCTTGGCGGCCTTTGCCGGCGTCGCTCCGGCCCCTCGCGACTCGGGCAAGGTCAGCGGCGACCTCCACCGGCCGGTCATCTACCACCGCAGACTCCAGCGCACCGACTGCCTCCCACGCATCATGGCCGGCCCGCGCAACCTTGCCATCGGCGTCCAACGTCAGGACGGCCGTACCAACATCGCCGCCGCCTTCCGCTACGCCGCCAGCGACTGTCGCAGATCCCTGACCGCCCTCGGCCTCACCTGACGAATCCGGACAAATCCTGATCGCGCAAGGGACCCTGGGGCGGACGAAGGGCTGCCACTGCGGTCGTCGGCCCCGCCTTCCCAGAAACCGTGGTGGCTACCGCACAGCGACCGGACACCATCATCAACCCCTACGCCGCGTAGTGAAGAGGCTCCGGGGGCCACGGCAGCGATGCAGCGGTCCTACCCGATGAGATCTTCTTCTTGGTCCTGTCCGCCGGGCTCTCCAGCACGGTGTTCGCCTGTCGGCAGTATCTGCTGGACAAGATCGCCGACTTGACCGTCGAGTGCAACCGGACGGTTCGTGCGTTCCGTTGGAACTGCGGCAGACGGCCCGGGCACACTGGTCCGGACACGCCCGACTGCCGGTCTTGCGAGGAACCCGATGCCCGCCGACTCTGTCTTCCAGGTCAAGGTCTCCCTGGCTCATATCCGGCCCCCTGTCTGGCGGCGCCTGCTGGTGCCTGCAGACGTCCCGCTCGGCCGCCTGCACCAGGTGATCCAGGCCGCGATGGGCTGGGAGGACTGCCACATGCACGCCTTCGAAACCCCGCAAGGAGACTTCGGGCGGCCCGACACCGAGCTCGGCTACAAGGACGAACGTAAGGTCCCTTTGCACGTTGTGGCCTCGGCCGTCGGGGACAAGATCGGCTACACCTACGACTTCGGTGACGACTGGGTGCACCATGTCCAGATCGAGAAGATCCTGTCCCGCGTTCCCGGTACCGTCTACCCGCGCTGCCTTACCGGGCGCCGGGCCTGTCCTCCCGAAGGCTGCGGCGGTCCCTGGGGCTACGGTGAGTTCCTCGCTGCGATCACCGATCCCGACCACTCCGACCTCGTCGAAATCAACCAGCTCCTCGCCAAGACCTCATGACCACCAGCAGGACTCCCACGGCGAAGCACTGGCCGGACCGGTTTCGAGTGACGGGGCCGGCGCCGTCCGCTGGTAGGCAGTCGCCCCGTACTCGGCGAAGGGCCTCTCGTGACCGCTCAGGCCTCCGTTCCGTCTGCGGTGTTCCGTCCGCAACGGGGCCGAGCTTTCGCCGAGGCGGCTGCCCTGCTCTCGCCGTTCGGGGCCGTCATGGTGATGGCCTGCTGTGGGGAGCGGGTGCTCGTGCTCGGCGTCGACAGCCAGCAGTCGCTGGCCGGCTTGCCGGGCACCGGCCTGTAGGGCCGGCCGGTCTTCCTCGGTGTCCTGACTCCGGGCCGACCCCGCTGACCGGGTCCCGCGGCAGCTGACGCCCCTGCCGGTTCACGGGCCGGTGGCGGCGGAGCCTGGGTGATGCCGTGGGTGACGCCAGCGCGCTGGATGGTGCCGGTGGTGGTCTGGGCGGCCGGGCGCCGTCGGCTGTCCGGGCCGGGCCGGTACCGGGGCGAGACGATCCCCGAGGCAGGTGTCCCGCCGAGCGCGCAGGGCCTCGATTGCTGGCCATGAGGTCCGCCGACACGCCACAATTCACCTGCACGAGCAGTGACTTGACAGTGTCGCCCGGGGTTTGGGTTCCCTCAGGCAGGTCAGGGCCTCGGGCCGGCCTATTCGTCGTCGAAGTCGGGGTCTTCTTCGACGTGCAGGCGGTTGTCGAGGTCGGTTGCTCAGGCGTTGGCCCAGGTACGCAGGTCAGCCAGTTGCTCGGGGGTGAGGCCGTAGTCGTGGCAGGCCTGGTCGTCCTACCACTCGGCGCTGACGAGGTGGTCGCGCAGTTCGTGGAGGTTGAACTCGGTGCGGGCGTGGCGGCGGCCGAGGGTTTCGAGATCGTCCGTGGTGCGGTGCCGGGAGGCTGCGTGGACGTCGATGAGGTCGCGGACAGCGCTTCGGTCGGCCAGGGCCCGGGCTTTGGTTCCGATCACGTTTTCGAGGAGGAGGACCGGTCCGTACTCGGTGGTGGCCGGAGGAGCCCAGAAAGCCTCTTTGAGGACGTCGACCTCGCACTCCTCACCGGTTCGGGTCATTGAGCCGGCCGGACAGCGGATCGGTCTCGATCTGTCGCACGGTCCAGCCACGCTCGCTGAAACCGGCGGTGACTGTGCGGATGATCTCGTCCATGGGGGCGGGGTTCGCGGTGGCGACGTCGAGGTCCTGGCTCAGGCGCTCGACCAACCCGTGCGCTTGTACCGCGTAGCCGCCGGTGACGACCAGGGAATAGAGGGTGCCGATTGGCGAGGATGTCGCCCAGGAGGAGGCGGTGCAGGTCGCTCAGATTCATGCAGCGGTCATGGTCCGGAGGAGCGACAGCTCGGGGAAGGCGTCCTCCCACACGTCCCGGACCAGGCGGCTGATCAGGGTCCGCAGCACCGGCCACTGGGCGATGAGCAGCTCCCGGTTCAAGAAGTCCACTACGTCCTGCTGCTGTCCTTCGGCGAGGACGGTCCGGTACAGGCCCATCCGGGGGCGGACGGCGTCCACGTCGAACGAGCGTCGACCTGACCAGATCACGTGCAGTGGGAGGTCGACCGTGCCACGTGCGGGACCGTGCAGGTCCTCCAGCTCTCCCACGCCTTTTCGTCGGCCACTGCCGCACGGTACTCCTCGCGGCCTCCGTGCCGGCCCACCTCACTGCTGACCGGAAAACTCAGCGGTCAGGTGGGCATGGCGAAGTAGCCCCCGGTGGCGTGTGCTGAGAGCGTCGAGTGTTGTCAGGCGGCTGCCGGGGTGAGGGTGACGTCGTGGCCGAGGGCCTTGAGCTGGCGGACGAGGTCTCGGCTTTTGCGGCCCGGGTCGAGGTTGCGGGTGTGGAAGTCGGCGCCGAGGTCTCGGTAACGGGCGGTCGGGTCGTTCATGAGGTGCCAGACGGACACCAGGATGGAGCGGGCGACGGCGACCAGGGCTTTCATGTGGCCACGGTGTTTGGTGATCCTGCGGTAGCGGGCGCCGAGGAAAGTGTCGGTCCGTGCGGCGGAGATCGCTGCTTCGCCGAGGGCGCCGCGGAGCCAGGGGTTGCCCCTGCCGGTGGGGCCGGAGGTGTTCCTGTTTCCGGACTGCAGGGTGCGTGGGGAGAGTTTCGCCCAGGACACGAGATGGCCGGCGGTGGGGAAGACCGACATGTCCAGGCCGATCTCGGCGAGGATGACCTGCGCGGTGCCGGGGCCGACGCCGGGGATCTCGTCGAGGCGCTCGGTGTCGGTGATCGGCATCAGGGTGCCCTGTCCGGGGCCTTCGTCGTCCTCGGTGGTGGACAGTTCGGTCAGACGCAGGGTGATCCGGGCGGTGAGCTTGTCGATCTGCACGGTGAGGTGGTCGACGGTGTCCAGCAGCATCCGGCACATGAATGCGTGGTGCTCTTCGAACCGGCCGGTCAGGGCCTCGGCCAGGGTGCTGTGGCTGGCCTTGATCGTGCCGTGGGCCAGGTCCGCCAGGGCCTTGGGGCTGCGCTCGCCCGCGATCAGTGCCTCCAGCATCGCGCGTCCGGAGACGCCGAAGATGTCGGCGATCACGGTGGACAGCTTGATCTGGGCGTCCTCGAGGAGTTTCTCGGTGCGCTGCTTGTGGCGGGTGCGCTCGTGCGTCATGACCGCCCGGGCCCGGGTCAGATCGCGCAGTTCACGGACCGGCTTCGGGGGCACGAACGAGGGCCGGAGCATGCCGCGTTCGGTGAGCTTGGCCAGCCAGACCGCGTCCAGGCGGTCGGTCTTGGGCCGGCCCGGGACGTTCTTGACGTCACGGGCGTTGACCAGCCAGCACTCCAGACCACGCGACTCCAGCAGGAAGAAGTACGGCTTCCAATAGGTCGACGTCGCCTCCATCACCACCCGGGTGACGCCCTGGCAGATCAGGTGGTCGGCCAGGTCCAGGATCGCGCCGCTGGTCGCGACGGTGTTGAAGACCCGCTGCACGCGCTTGCCGGGCTTGTCCTCATGCGGCACCCGCACACAGACCATGCCCGACGCCTTGGCGATATCGATCGCCGCGACACGGGCCACGAGCTCCTCGGCCTGCTCGATCTCCTCGACGCCACCGCTGTCGTCGGTGTCCGCCATGCGCCACTCCCCGGTATCGATCCGTACGGGCCGACGCCTGCCCAGGGGGCCGCGGGGGGAGCGAGAATCTGACCGGCGTGCTCGATGGCAACAGTGCGTGGCCCCTCTGCGGCCCCGGCACCAGACTGACCTACGGGCTCAACGTCCCAACGAGCTACCGGCATCGGCGGGCAGGCGCCGCAGCCATGTTTTCACGCCGGCAAGGCGCACCCGAAGGGATCAGGGGGACTGACCTGAGAGGGGCGCCCGGCCCAGCCAGACAGCTATCGTCCGCAAGGAATCGTCGCGGGCCAGGCCGCGGGAGATTTCCTCCCGCTCGGCCAGTGTCAGCGCGCCCTTTGCCCGCTCGCGCGGCGCAGGAACGAATCCACCGTTCGCGGCGACCATACCGTGTACGGATCCGGCCAGCTTATTCAGTGCACGGCCAATCTCTCAGCCAGGTCCTCGATGCACAACCCTCGTTGCAAACACGCCGCGAACCCGCCTCGAAGCATTACTGAGATTGGACTGGAGCTAGCTTCAGTCCATGGGGGTGATCCCTGTGGGACGCCCGATACAACACCGCTGCGCAGCTGAGGCTTCAGACAAAGAAAGGGCGGTTCAGGAAGCGGAGCACCCTGGGAGCACATGTGGGGTCAACGCACCGCATGGTACTCAACATGTCTGGTCCATAAGTGCTCTCGGCGGACGTGTCCGCCGGGCCTGGGAGCATGCCAGATGGATCCATTTCCTGCATACAAGCCGACATGACCGATAGTGCCGAACCTGGGAAAGAAGACTAGGTCTCCGGGTTTTCGCTGCTGCGCTGTAATACGCCGAGTGGCATAGAACTGAGCTGCAGCAGTTCGGGGAATTCGTTTTCCTGCCTTGCGATAGGCGTATTGAGTCAGTCCTGAGCAGTCAAAGGCATCGGGACCGGCGGCTCCCCACCTATAAGGTGCACCCTTCAATGATCGAGCGATGCGCAGTGCAACGATCCTGGCCTCGAGAGCTGAAGCCTCCTGCGCATTAGGGGGGAGCATGGCGCACAAAAGTGCGCTGATCCCCAGGGCAAAGATTGTCCCAGGCCGGATGAATGGAGATGACCTCCGAAATTCAGACGGCTCCATCGTATCTGTTGCCATGCAGGTCCCTTCATCGAGGGCGTGCGTGCTTGAAACTCGTATACCAGATCACTACAGGTCGGGTATATGCGCCCAGATCGCCGACTTGCCGCCGTTTAGATACACAGGATGAATACTGTCTGATCATGAGCTGCAGCTACACACGAGGCCACGCAGCAGCGGACATGGGAATTCACTTCGGAGGACTTCGCAATAGCCAAACAAGTGCTATGCAGGAGGCGGAAGGCCGCGGCATTTCAAGCCCTCGCAGTACCCTCGGTGCGTCCGTCCGCCATCCACAGGGGCCGGGTGTTTCTTCCTCTTTCCGAGGCGGCCCGGAGAGGCTGGACGCTGCGGAAGGTTGCCTCACGCCAGTTAACTGCACGGGCCGCGACGGGTGCCGACGAGGGGGCTCCCCCCTTTGACGCTAAGCCTTCACGTGCGGGAGGGTCGGGTGGCAGATCCTCTTGAGCGCTGGGAAGGGCAGAGCCCCGTAGAGGATTGTTCTGACCTTTGACCGCGTGTTCGAATCCTCCCAAGAGGAAAAGGCGGAAACGTCTTTTCGACTGACGCTGTGCCGGACGCGGTGAGCTTCTTGGCCGCCATTCCGTCCCGCTGGGACGGGAAGGCGTGCCGGCCGCGTGGTTCGCCGGGACCGAAAAGTCCCTTTGGGAGATCGCGGAGGATATCTCGGTGCAGGTTTACGGACCGACGATGACGTCCTTTGGGGAAGCAGAATGCGATCACCCTCGGACATCTTCTTCTTTTCAGGTGCATCAAGGCCACTCTTTCCTCTCTTCCCGATGAACCGGGAGTACGGTGCCCGAGAAGAACAGCACAGTGCTTCCCACCCTTGCAAGGCGCCGGCCTCTGCGTTCTGCTCGTTGGTTATCGCCCAGGGCCGCGCACGGACGGCGTCGGGAGCCTGCCGCCACGTGACGCGGGTTATCACCAGCCGTGAAGAAGCATTAGACCAAAAGGGGGATCCGTTAGGGTCGGGGCTGCCCGTGAACCCGCCGTGAAACGGTTTCGATACGCGAAATCCCCGCGCAGGAAGCCTTGCGTCGGTTGGTCACCGCAGTGGGAGCCATTTTCATTTGTACGGCGTGCGAGTGGGTCAGTGGCAGTGTGTCGACGGTGGCGTGACGTACAAGGCATCCCGCGGGTTGGCAGGTCGCCACAACTGGCCTGAACTGCGGAAACACCCCGTGGTCTCCCATCTTGCCGTATATGTGTTGATAAGGAGCTCCTGGAGCTGGTCACCATGGCGATCGCTTCATGTGGGGTCAGCCGACGGCGTCGGCTGCGCCCGTACGACCAGGCCTGGTGTGCTCTGGTCTACGTCTACCTGTGTAACCACGCCATCCTCGAACAGACCGCCGCCTGCTTCGCCATCGGCATGGTGGCCTGGCGCTACGCGAACGACACGTTCGAACGTCTCACCCAGTTCATGCCCTCACTGACGGAGACCCTCACTAACCGTCACGCCTACGGCTACGTGCCGCTGGACGGCACCGTCGCCGAGACCGACACTGGCTACTGGCCGAAGGCCATTTCCCCGGCAAGGCTCGCCGTGAGGGGATGAACCTGCAGGTCATCACCGCAGAGGAAGGGAAGCCTCTGTGGGTCTCACCCACTCTGGCCGACAGGCCCACGGTGTGAAGGCTACCCGCGAGCACGGCACTGCGGACGCCTGCACGCAGCTGGACTCGGAGGTCTTAGCGGACATGGACTGCCAAGGCGTCGACGACAGCAGCACCACCCGGAGCAATCGCCGCCCGAACAGGCTCACGTCAATCGCCGCGACCATCCTCACCCTGCCGGCCTACACGTGAGAAAAGCTTAGAGTCCGGTGCCGTGTTCGGTTCCTTGGCTGCAGGGTCACACCGGATGAGGGTGTCGTCCAGGACTACGAACGGCAGACCCTCGTGCCGGCACTGTCCCAGAACTCCCGCAAGGCCGGAGGCTTCGACCGCGAGTACGTCGATGCCTTCGTGAAGATACCGGTAGCCGGTGGCCAGGGAGATTCCTGCATCCCGGACACACAGCGGATGCATGTGTGGTCACGGAACCAGCGCAGTACGAGCACCACTTGCCCGAACGGGCCCAGTGCCCCTGTCCCACGACGGGTGCCGATCGCACGCCGGTATCCGGCAAGCAGAAGGGCGAAGCACTGGACCACGGGACGCTGGACATCGGACAAGTCACGATGAGAGACCACGTGAAGCCTCCTGGGACCGGCAGGAACTGTCGCAAGTCCCCTCCCGCCAAGGGTTCCACGTGCTGTTCAGAGGTCTGGATGTCCATGAAGATGATGCTGTTGCGACGCAGAAACTGCTGTGGAGGCTATGTTCTACCCTCCACAGCAGTGTGAGTGGTTAGCCGTTGAAGCTGGAAAAGTTCAGAATGTTGTTGAGGAAGTTAAAGTTCCCGAAAGAATTCCAATCGTCCCTGTGGCCGTGAACATAGGTGTCAACGTGGTTCCCGCAACCGTGGTCGTGCTCATGGTCGCGGGGTGCCCCCTGTACCGCGCCAGGGGTGAGCGGGGAGGCCTCTGACAGACCCGCCAAGGGAATGACAGCAGTTGCGGCTAACAGGGAAGCCACGACTAACCGGCATCGGAAGGTGTTGCGCATGATCATCTCCAAAGCTATAAGCAGATGGGTTACTTACTGTGGTCTACCCCGTTGCGGCGACCGATGTGCACTGAAGTGCGGCCGATCACTCGTATGGGTTCGTACGAACGAGAGTGGCATAGAAGGTCATCAAAGGTCGACGGTTCTTGGGTAGTTGATCTCTCATAGCAAGATCGGTCCCTAACGAGTTGGTGTGTGATGGCGGGTGAAGGGTCCGCGCTGGTGGATGGCATGATCCATCTGTGACGATCACGGCAATCGGGGGATCCTTGCGCATCGGCTGTTCACAGGGATCTCCCGGCGTCATCTGGGCTGTCTGGCCCAGGAGTTGGCCCGGCCCTGACAGGCCGCAGCCGAAGGCCGTCGCCATGAAGTACGAGGCGGGGCGAGAAAGCGGGCCGCCGGTGCCGGCGCCCGCCACCGGTTGGTCTTCGTCGACCGGCTTGTGGCCACGCCCATTCACCTGCGGCACGACCTCCCACACGCTCCCGCACGCCGTCCTCGGGCTGTTGTTCGGCGTCGACCGCTCCACCGTCACCAGGGCAGTCAATGCCGTTGTTTGACTGTTCATCAGTTCGATGGTGGGGACGTGCTGGACCCGCCGGGCGTTGACAGGTCATGCATCCGTGGATAGGGCGATCCGATGACGTGCGGCTGGGTGCGCTCACCGCGTGGGTGACGCCGGAGCTGGTGGATGACGTGTTGGCCGAGTGTGGTCGGGGTGGGGTGAAGCCGGGGGCGCTGTCGCCGCGGTTCATGGTCTACTTCACGCTCGCGCTGGCGCTGTTCGCGCAAGACTCCTACGACGATGTCGCGGAGAACCTGGTCGGGGCACTGGAGGGGATGGACGAGACGATCCCGAACCGGGCCTCGTTCTCCCGTGCCCGGCAGCGCCTGGGGCCGGAGGTGTTGGAGGCGGTCTTCCGCCGGGTGCGTGGACCGGTGGCCCCCGCCAAGGTGGGCAGGGCGTTCTGGCACGGTATGCGCTTGGCCGCCGTCGACGGCTTCGTACTGGATCTGCCGGACAACAAGGCCAACCGGGAGTTCTTTGGTGGGTGGAGCGACGCGCGCGGGGCGCCGGCCGGGTTTCCGCAGGTGCGGGTGGTGACGCTGACCGAGACCGGCACGCACGCCTCGATCGACGCCCGGATCGGAGGCTTCAACGGTGGCGAGCGGGAGTTGGCGGTGCAGATGGCCTCCTCCGCGGCCGGGATGCTGGTCATCATGGACCGCAACTTCCCCGGGGTGGAACTGTGGAAGGCGTACACCCACGCCGGAGCGCATCTGCT
The DNA here is from genome assembly GCF_041519305.1 of Streptomyces luteireticuli. Lineage (NCBI taxonomy): Bacteria > Bacillati > Actinomycetota > Actinomycetes > Kitasatosporales > Streptomycetaceae > Streptomyces > Streptomyces luteireticuli. The sequence goes on along the minus strand of NZ_CP167928.1, from coordinate 151,575 downwards.
GCTGAGGGCTCGGTCGACGGTCGCCTCCCGGCCGCTTGAGGTGCTGGCGGACGGGAGCTATCTGGGGCGGATGAGCCTGGCCGGGCAGCGGGCCTCGCACCCGGGCGGGGTGACGGTCAGAGTCGTCGAGTACCGCATCGACGGCGGCGAGCTGATCAGATTGCTAACCGATCTGCTGGACGTCGAGGCCTACCCGGCGGCGGAGTTGGCCGCGCTCTACCATGATCGGTGGGAGGCTGAATCGGCCTACCGGCAGGTCAAGACGTTCCAGCGTGGCCCTGCGCAGGTGTTGCGCTCGGCCACTCCGGCGCTGGTGCACCAGGAGGTCTGGGCCCATCTGGTGGTGCACCACTGCCTGAACGGGATCATCATGCAGGTCGCCGACGGTGAGGAGACCGACCCGCATCGGATCTCCTTCGTCAAGGTCCTCAAGCACGTACGGCGCAGCGTGATCCGGCAGACCAAGGACGCCGTCTCGGCCGTCGGGGCATTCCTGGCGATACTGGAGGCCAAGGTCCGCCGCAAACTCGACACCGGTCCTCGCCGCAGCCGCAGTGCGCCACGAGTCCTCAAACGCCCGGACTCGAAGTACTCGCCTTCGGTGAAGAAGCAGCAACACGGACCCACCCGGCGGGTACCCACGAAGGTGATCACCCTCAGCCCGGCGATGCTTCAGTAGCTCAAGCAACGGCATTGAGTCCCTGGCGGCAGGTGGCAGACGGTGATGTCCAGGCCGGTCTCGGTGGCGAGTGCTGCGAGTTCGGTCTTCCAGCCGCGGGTGCGGTAGCCGTTGGAGCCTCCGGCGTCGGCGGTGATCAGCAAGCGCCGTGCGCCTGGGTAGTCGTGCCGGCCGCGGGCCTGCCACCATCGGCGGATGGAGGCGACCGCGAATGCTGCGGTGTCGTGATCGGTGCCGACGCTGACCCAGCCGGTGTTCGCGGCGACGTCGTAGACCCCGTACGGGATGGCCTTGCCCGGCCCCTGCCGGTCCAGGAAGTCGTGCGTCTTGACCTGCACGGGCCCGCCGGTCGGCGCCCACTCACGGCCGCCGTTCTTGTACTGGCCGACCAGCTCCTTCTTCTTGGTGTCCACGCTGATCACCGGCTCCCCGGCGTCCCGATGGGCGCGGGCTTGTTCGTTGATATAGCGGAACTGGGCGTCCCGGTCCGGGTGTTGCATACCCTCGATCGTCTTGGCGTTGGCCTGCAGGCTGAAGCCCTCCTCGCGCAACAGGTCCCCGACAGTGTCCGCCGAGACGCGGTGGCCCTGCCGGGTGAGTTCGCCGGCGAGTTTGCGAGTCGACTTCGTCGTCCAGCACAACGGCGACATCGGATCCCCACGCACGTCCGGCTCGACCAGTGCCAACAGTGCGGGCCGCAGCCCTGGATCCACCTCGGCGGCCCTCTTGCGCCCGCCACCGGGGCGGCGAACCCGGCCCAGCGGCTCCGTCCCCGCTTCCAACTCGTCGACGCCCTTGCGGACGGTGGTCTCGCTGACCTCAGCCGCCTGCGCGACGGCCCGGATCCCGCCGTGTCCCAGGATCCGGGCCTCGGTCCCCATCAGCAGACGGCGCTGGCGCTCGTCCAGGTGCGGGAACAACGCCACGAATCTCACGGCGAGTTGATCACGAGTCTGCTGCGATATGCCCATACCACATCAACGAGCCGGATCACGGGAAGCAACAGGTTGATTCTCTGCGAACCCTTACGAGTTGGTGTGTGATAGCGGGTGGGGTGCGTTTGGCCTGCTCGCGGGCGGTTTCAGGTCATGGCGGTGTGGTCGGAGACGAGGCTGGCGATGGCTCGGTAGGTGTCGGGCAGGCGGTCACGGCGGTGGGTCCAGTGCATCAGTTGCTTCCAGCGTTTGTGCTCGGCCAGGGCGTGCTCGACGGTGATGCGGTCGGATGAGTGCCCGTGCCGGTCGCGTTCCCAGTGCTCGACTCTCCCGGGTAGTGCCCCGGGCCGTGGTTTCCTCGGTGGTGTGATGGCCTGGCCGGGGTGATCACGTCGCAGGCCGAGGTAGCCGTCGTCCAGGAGGACTTCCGCGTCAGGGAAGTGCTGGAAGTAATCGGCGGTGCCTTCGCTGCAGGCGGCCGTGGCGTCGTGCATGCGGCCGGGACGTAGGGCATCGGCCATAGCGTGCGGCCATGTCCGTCGGCGATCACGGTGGCCTTCATGGTGTCCTGTCTTCTTCTTCCCGGAGACGAACGCGCGCCGTCCGCCTCGGCCGGCCGCGGGGCGGCGGACCTGGATCTCGGTGGCGTCGAGGCGGAGCTCGATGCCCTCGGCCTGGGCATAGGCGAACACGTCCACCAACGTCCGTAACCGCAGGCCAGGACGGTTAGGGACAGCGTATCCCCGCTCGGCCAGGAGCCCGCGTACTTCTTGGACTGCCCTGGCAATGCCGTTGCTTGAGCTACTGAAGCATCGCCGGGCTGAGGGTGATCACCTTCGTGGGTACCCGCCGGGTGGGTCCGTGTTGCTGCTTCTTCACCGAAGGCGAGTACTTCGAGTCCGGGCGTTTGAGGACTCGTGGCGCACTGCGGCTGCGGCGAGGACCGGTGTCGAGTTTGCGGCGGACCTTGGCCTCCAGTATCGCCAGGAATGCCCCGACGGCCGAGACGGCGTCCTTGGTCTGCCGGATCACGCTGCGCCGTACGTGCTTGAGGACCTTGACGAAGGAGATCCGATGCGGGTCGGTCTCCTCACCGTCGGCGACCTGCATGATGATCCCGTTCAGGCAGTGGTGCACCACCAGATGGGCCCAGACCTCCTGGTGCACCAGCGCCGGAGTGGCCGAGCGCAACACCTGCGCAGGGCCACGCTGGAACGTCTTGACCTGCCGGTAGGCCGATTCAGCCTCCCACCGATCATGGTAGAGCGCGGCCAACTCCGCCGCCGGGTAGGCCTCGACGTCCAGCAGATCGGTTAGCAATCTGATCAGCTCGCCGCCGTCGATGCGGTACTCGACGACTCTGACCGTCACCCCGCCCGGGTGCGAGGCCCGCTGCCCGGCCAGGCTCATCCGCCCCAGATAGCTCCCGTCCGCCAGCACCTCAAGCGGCCGGGAGGCGACCGTCGACCGAGCCCTCAGCAGCAGATGCGCTCCGGCGTGGGTGTACGCCTTCCACAGTTCCACCCCGGGGAAGTTGCGGTCCATGATGACCAGCATCCCGGCCGCGGAGGAGGCCATCTGCACCGCCAACTCCCGCTCGCCACCGTTGAAGCCTCCGATCCGGGCGTCGATCGAGGCGTGCGTGCCGGTCTCGGTCAGCGTCACCACCCGCACCTGCGGAAACCCGGCCGGCGCCCCGCGCGCGTCGCTCCACCCACCAAAGAACTCCCGGTTGGCCTTGTTGTCCGGCAGATCCAGTACGAAGCCGTCGACGGCGGCCAAGCGCATACCGTGCCAGAACGCCCTGCCCACCTTGGCGGGGGCCACCGGTCCACGCACCCGGCGGAAGACCGCCTCCAACACCTCCGGCCCCAGGCGCTGCCGGGCACGGGAGAACGAGGCCCGGTTCGGGATCGTCTCGTCCATCCCCTCCAGTGCCCCGACCAGGTTCTCCGCGACATCGTCGTAGGAGTCTTGCGCGAACAGCGCCAGCGCGAGCGTGAAGTAGACCATGAACCGCGGCGACAGCGCCCCCGGCTTCACCCCACCCCGACCACACTCGGCCAACACGTCATCCACCAGCTCCGGCGTCACCCACGCGGTGAGCGCACCCAGCCGCACGTCATCGGATCGCCCTATCCACGGATGCATGACCTGTCAACGCCCGGCGGGTCCAGCACGTCCCCACCATCGAACTGATGAACAGTCAAACAACGGCATTGTGTACCGGGAGGAAAGTGACACACGGTGATCTCCAGCCTGGTCTCCACGGCCAGAGCGGCGAGTTCGAACTTCCAGGCTCGGGTGCGGTAGCCGTTGGAGCCCCCGGCGTCGGCGGTGATCAGCAGGCGGGTGGCGCCCGGGTAGTCGAGGCGTCCTTGCCCGTTCCACCAGCGGCGGATCGATTCGACCGCGAAGGCTGCGGTGTCGTGGTCGCAGCCGACACTGACCCAGCCGGTGTTCGCGGTGATGTCGTAGATCCCGTAGGGGGCGGCCCGGCCGAGCTCCGCATCGGGGAAGTCGTGGGTGGCGACCCGCACCGGATCGCCCGCCGGCCGCCATTGGCGGCCCGCGTTCTTGAACTGGCCGACGATCTCCTTCTTTTTCGTGTCCACGCTGACCACCGGCTCACCGTCCGCCTGATGGGTCTTGGCCTGGTCGTTGATATAGCGGAACTGCGCGTCCCGGTCGGGGTGCTGGGCGCCCTCGAGGGTCTTGGCGTTGGCCTGCAGGCTGAATCCGTTCTCCCGCAGCAGCCGGCCCACGGTCGGCGCCGAGGCGGCATGGCCCTGCCGGGCGAGCTCCCCGGCCAGGGACCGCAGCGACCTGGTCGTCCAGCGAAGCGGCGACATCGGATCGCCCCGCTCGTCCGGCTCGACCAGCGCCAGCAAGGCCGGAACGAGCAGTGGGTCGAGCTCCTCGGCGCTCTTGCGGCCGCCGCCGTCCCGGCGGACCCGGCCTTCGGGCAGCGGGTCCTCACCGCCCTCCAGCTCGAAGACCCCCTTGCGCACCGTCGTCTCGCTCACCCCCGCGGCACGCGCGACGGCCCGGACACCGCCGTGCCCCAGCAGCCGGGCCTCGGTGGCCAGCACCAGCCGCTGCTGCCGCTCATCGAGATGAGGGAACAACACCCCAAATCTCAGGGAAAGTTGGTCACGAACCTCGCTCGGTATGCGCATACCACACCAACGACAGAAGAACCGCGAAGCAACGCGTTGATTCTTTACAGGCCCTAACTACCCGCCTCAGGCCAAGCCCCGACGGAATGCCGGGCACTAACAGGCCACTGGTAATAGCTTCCATCGATTGCGATCAAGAAGTTTCACCAGCGATACAGCCGAGACCATGCCAAGCTGCATGTGCGGTAAGCTGTTTTCACGCGCCTCGCCAATTGACGAGATCTCTGTGAAACGCTTCGCCAATTCTGCCATTTCAGCTGCATCATGGGATCAGTCCTGTTTTTTCTCTGAGGTTAGCATCGCGAGATGACCGCATCGTGTTCCAGCGCTTCCAATGGCCCCAAAGTTTCCAAACGGCAAGGTATCCTTACCTCAAAAGTTCATGGCTAAACGGAACTTCATCAAGAAGAGTCGAAGATGGACGGGAACTTCGCGGGCGGCCATGTCGTGCGCCCGCTCAGTCTACTCAGAAGCTTTTCATGCTACTGGATAAGTTACACTTCCCGTTGGCATACGCGTCCTCCGTATTCGACGACCAGGGCGTCAGGGTTGAGGACTGCAAAGGAGCCACCTTGGGTCCAGCGATCCGGATCATCCGATACTTACATTAGGCGAGGTTGGGAAAAATATGCCATTAGCATAATAATGTCGTCGGGTGTGTAATGAGAACGTGGCGGTTCGTACGGCTTGATTGCAGCTTGCCCTGTTAGGCTGTCCGAGGGAAAACTTATTAAGCTGGGCGAACGGTGCGCGCGCTCGTTCTACTATATGGGGTGAGCCATTTCCAGCACTCTTGGGGGGCCACTATGCCTTCCGCACAAGAATCCTCCCCGGCTCCCACGTACCGCACTCGCCCAGACGCTCTAGGCGGCGAGCTGTTCTGGCGGGGGGTGGCGTGCTCAGCGGGAGTTTTCGCAGGCTATCTCCCCGTAGGGATGGTATTCGGAGCAGTAGCTGTCCAGACAGGGATATCATCGTGGCTTCCGGTGTTGATGTCGATTTGCATGTATTCCGGTGCGGGGCAGATGGCAGGGGTGCAGGCACTCGCTGCCGGACAGAATCCGATGGCAGCTGCCGCAGGAATCCTAGTGATCAATATACGGCTTGTGCCTATGAGTCTATTCGTGGCTCCACTTCTCCGGCGGGCTTCCCGCACGGACCGCCTATTGCTGGCCCACACCCTCACGGACGAGGTGTTTGCCTTAGACCTTCGGCAAGACCGCCGGCCCATCGGATTCCACCGTGGCATCCACACTGCCTGCTGGACGGCGTGGGTAGGGGGCACAGCGGCAGGAGTGACACTGGGCCCGATCCTCCCGAGCACCTGGACGGCATTCGCTCTCCCCTCTCTGTTCATCACTCTCGCCGTCAATGAGCTCCGCCCGATCAAAAGCGGACGCCGAACATGGGTGACGGCAGCGACAGTTGTCCTGGTGACGGTGTGCAGGGCGATGGGCCCCTGCGGGAGCTTGGTGGCGACATCAGCCGTCACCACCTTGCTGACGATGGCAGACAGGCTCCGACGACGGACCCCTTCAGGCAGACATCGCAAAAGCAGGAGACGGTGAGGCCAGGGTGAGAACGCATGTGGTGTTGGTGTGCATGTTGGTCAGCGCGGTTGGCACGCTGCTGATGCGGCTGACCGGCGTCCTCATTAATGGTCGGCGTCTGGAGAAGGCCATGTGGATGCGTCATGTACCCCTGTCTGTACTCCTGGTGCTGTCCGTATCATCTGTAGCCTCTCTGCCCTCCGTGACCAGCAACGCGCTGGCGGCACCGTGCCCGGCTGTAGTGGCAGGGACAGCGACGATCACCGTCACCGCCTGGCGACAGGCGCCATTGCTCATCAACATGCTGGCCGGTTGCGCCGTCTACACAGTTGTAGGCATGCTGCATCCGTCTTGGTGAGCGGCCTGTCGTGAGGCGTCCTTCAGACTTGTAGTTGATTAATGTGTTGCTTCCGCTGGGGGGATTCGTTGTTGTGATACGGGCATTCGTCGGGGCTTGACCCCGGAGCCTTTTTCACGTGTAGATCATGAGGGTGAGGATGGCTACGGCGGTTGCCGTGAGTCTGTTCGGCCTGATACGGGCGTGGCGGAAGATCCTCCATTGCTGGATCCTGGAGACAGTCCGTTCGACAGGAGCCCGCAGGGCTGCGTGGACGGTGTTCGACTTCTTGTGTTTCCGGGGCAGTTCGGTGTTGAGGCGGCGTTTGATAGGGGTGATCACGGTGCCGCCGTAGCCCTTGTCTGCGAGGACCTCAAGGTCCAGTTGCGCGCAGGTGTCGATGATGCCGTGCCCACGGGCGTCCTTCACGTCGTGGGTGCTGCCGGGCAGCGTTGGCGACAGCCGCATGAGCTTTCCCTCCGGGGCCGTGATGACCTGCAGGTTCACGCCCTCGCGGCGGACCTTGCCGGAGAAGTGACCTGCGGCAGCGACCCGGTCGGTCCCGGCGACCGTGCCGTCCAGGAGGAGGTACCCGTCCGTGTGGTGGCTGGTGAGCGCCTCCGTCAACGATGGGGCGCACGCGGCCAGCCGCTCGATCGTGTCGTTCACGTAGCGCCCGGCGGTGGCCACGCGGATCCCGCCGTGCCCCAGCAACCGCGTTTGTGCTCCTATGGCCAGCCGCCGTTGCCGCTCGTCCAGATGCGGGAACAACACCCCGAACAGCCCTTTAACTACCCGGCCTTGGGCCAAGCCCCCCTCCGCGGGCCTGGACAACGATGTACGCGGCCCCGTGGTCATCACCGGCTCAGAGCCGCTCTTACCCTTCCCGCGCGTGTCTCCGCGGTCGGGCTTGCTCTCAGCTTCTTCGGGCTGCTGCGACAGGCCGGAGGAAAAGGGCTCGCCCCCCGGTCGGGAGTCGAGACGTCTCGTGGCACGCCAGGGCCTCATTGCAGGTCGGACAGCAAGAGCAACTACATCCGGCGAGGCGCGAGCCGAGGCAGGTGCAGGCCGAAGCGCAGGGCGGCCATCCGGATGGCGAAGACCGTGCCAGCGGAGATGAGGGTTGTGGAAGTGGGGTCCGTACCGGCCCGGTTAAGCAGGAGGTAGCACATTGCCCCCGCCACGGCTGCCGTTGCATAGATGTCCTCCCTCAGCAGCAGCGGCGGGTACTGCCCGCACAGGACGTCCCGTACGACTTCGCCGGCGACCCCTGTCAGTACCGCCAGCATGATCACGGCGAATGGTGTGACCTCCGCGTCCACAGCCGCCCGGGCGCCGATCACCGTCACTACTGACAGGCCCACCGCGTCCATGGTCAGCAATGAGCGGCGCGGCAGCGTTCCGTAGCGCAAGATCACCATCGTCAATGTGGCGGTGCCGACGATGATTGCCAACAGGATCCAGTCGTGTGTCCAGTACAGCGGGTGCCGGTCGAGGATCAGATCCCGCAGAGTACCCCCGGTGATCGACGCGGCGAAGGCAAGCACCAACCCGCCGAATGGGTCCAGCCGCGCTTCATGGGCGGCCAGGACCCCGCTAGCAGCGAACGCGGCGATCCCGACCAGGTACAGCGAGTGCAGCACCTCTTCCTCCTCATTGCAGATGTCTGCGGATGCACTGGCAGGCTGTGACGCGCTGCGTTGGATGAATGCCTCACTACTTAACCACCCGTCCTCTGGGATTCGCCTCGGCCATTCGGCCATCTGAATTTCGTTGGGAGGGACGGCGTGGAGCTTTTTGCGACTGTGGATCATGAGGGTGGGATGAACTATGGCGGCTGACATGAGCCCGTTGCGGCGATGTGGTCGGTTCCCGCTACGGTGCTGTCTGACAGCACCGTAGCGCCGACCTGATGTCCGGTTGAACACTTCCGCCGACGAGAGTGCTTAGGCGGCGAAGATCCGATCATGTCGCACACACAGCGCCAGATCCTGTTCACGCCGATCACGAAACCAGCCCGAGCTGTTCGAGGGCATCGTGTTAAAACGGGCAGACCAGAGTCGGGTGTAGAGGCCAAGTTTCAGTTGCCAGCACAGTCCCTGTCGCAGACGGCGATTGTCATCGCCGAGAACAGTTCGAGGTGATCTTCGTCAGGATCTCGTGCCGTAGGGCAGGAGGAACACGTGGCACCTCCGCAAGTGAGGGTGTGTTTGGCGACTCGCCCAAGCCAGCCGGGCGCCCCGTTTCGCCACGCCACCGTCGCACAGATGGAAAGGCCTCAGGGTGCGGGCGTTGGCTTCGGGGACAGGGTGCGGCGCCCGGCTGTGGTGCACCTCTCGGGAACTGTGTGTGGTGGGTCCCGAGAGGGTTGTATGGCGGGTGTGTCAGCTGTGGTTGAGGCCGCACTTCTTCAGGGCCTGCTGGGACTTGGGGTCGGGGTTCTGGCCCATGTACTTGCTGGTGCCCTTGGGGGTGAAGGGCGCGAGTGCGTCCGCGGTGGGCTCGTGCAGTTCGTCCAGTCCTTCCTTGCGCAGACATTCGTACTTCTTGCGGGCCTCCGCGAGGCGGGCTGCGGTGTCCTTGTCGTCATCGAGTTCCGGTGCCGGGTTTTCCTTGCGGCACGGGCTCTGGACTTCTTCGAACCACTTCTTGGCGAGAGGGCTGGTGTAAGTGGGCTTGCCGTCAACGTCCTGCCCGAATCCGATGTCCGGTCCCTTTGCCACGAGGTCGCCCTCGTTCTTTCCGGTCCCCTCGGTCACGGGGATGCCGTGCTGTTGGGCAGCCTTGGCCACGCAGGACTTGATCTTGGCGCGCCATTCATCGACGGCCTGGTCCAATTCCTTGCTGCCGGGCTTGTATTTCTTTCCCGAGGGGGTGGTGGGGTTCTGGGAGGTGGCTGCGTCTCCGGGGGTCCGCAGGGATACGACATCGCCGTCGCTCTTGTCCTGGTTCTTCGCAGTCGAGCCGCTGCAGCCGGTCAGCAGGGCGGTGATGAGCGCGGCGGTCAGGGCGGGCAGGGCTGCCCGGTGGGTAAGGGGGTTCATGGATCCTCCAGAGAGGCAGGGGCCAGGGGTGCTTGACAGGATTGCGTCATTGCCAGCTCAGGGTGAGTGGCTAACTCCATGAGCATGTGTGTATGGCATACGGTTGTTTTTAGAGGAATTTCAGGGTTGTTATGATGCTGTAGCAATTCGGTGCGTCTGGTCCAGATTGCGAATGCCCTGCCGAGCATGCTGGTCAGTGACGTTGCCCTGCACGGAGCTGTCTGCCCAGAAACCCGTTTGGAATCAGTGCCACGTTAAGGATCAGAGTCCTGGCCTCTAGCGATGCGGTTGGCTTTCGGTTGTGGATTTCCCCCGGGTGAGGTTGACCGCGGCTGGATATCCACCTTGGCCCGGTTCTATATGCCGCGCAATTCCTGAAAGTAAGGAAGAAGTGGTCTACCCGGCGCAAATTGTGGCAGGGTCCGCGTGGGGTGCCAGCGGTGGCTATTGCCGGTCACAGTCACCTCCCAGGCGCTTCAGCACTGCCGGCGCTCCCGGTCGAGACACATGGTCGGCACGTTGTCCGGGTCGATCGCACAGTCCGGCGCATGCCCCAGGTTGGAGCCAAGGCCAGCGCTCGCATTGCCGGCTTTCTTGGCATGTCGTCGCAGGAGCGTGCCGGGGGCCGGGGTCAAGTGCGCTCTTCATGACATTGGCTTACCCGAGGGGCTGGGTGCGTCGGAGTCCTGTTGTGCGAGAAGTGGGGCTCGGTCCCGGTGGTAGCAGGGGTGGCTTGGTTCCGTCATGAATCGGCTCCGTTCAGGGGGAAAAGTTCTTGGGTTGCGTTCTTATGCCGTGGCGAGTGCTTCGGTCGGGGTCAGGCGGGAGGCCCGTACGGCCGGATAGAGGCCGGCGAGGGCGCCCACGCCGAGGGCCGAGCCGAGGCCGCCGAGGACGGCGGGCAGGGGAAGGACCGTGGGCCAGCCCTGGGACGCGGCATAGCCGGTGGTTCCGGCGATGCCCAGGGTGATGCCGGCGAGGCCGCCCAGGAGGCACAGCACCACCGACTCGGTGAGGAACTGGACGCGGATCTGGCCGCGGCAGGCGCCCAGGGCCCGGCGCAGGCCGATCTCGGTGCGGCGCTCCAGTACAGAGATGACCATGGTGTTGGCGACGCCCACCCCGCCGACGAGGAGGGCGACGGCGGCCAGTCCGAGGAAGAGGGAGGAGAAGGCGGTCTCGGTCATCCGCTTGGCGCGCAGGGCGTCGGAGGGGCGGCTGACGGTGACGTCGGAGGGGCGTTCGGGGTTGACGGTGGCGGCGAGCACGGCGCGTACGTCGTCCAGCGCGGATTCGCGGGCCCGGACGTAGACGGTGGAGGGGTGGCCGGAGAAGCCGAGCTTCTCCTTGGCGGCGGTCCAGCCGACCAGGGCCGTGGAGTCCAGCTCCGGCAGGAGCGGCTGGGTGCGCAGGATGCCGGTGACGGTGAACCAGTGCTCGCCGATGCGCAGCTGGGGTCCCGCGGTGCCGTCGCGGGGTGCCAGGTCGGTGATGCCGAGCCGCTGGGCGGCGGTGGCGCCGAGGACGACGGTGGGGAACTGGTCGGTGTCGCTGCCCGGCAGGGCTCCCGCGTGGGCCCGGGTGCCGAGCGTGGCGCGGAAGTCGCCGCGCGCGGTGGCGACGGAGACGCCGGAGGTCTCGCCCGCCGGGACCCGGTCGGAGCGGCCGACGGTGAGGCCGGGCAGTCTGCCGACCGCGGTGGTGGCCCGGACGGGGCCGATGCGTGCGGCCATGGCGGCGGCCCGCTCCGGGAGTTCCTGGCTGCGCACGCTGCCGGCGTCCGTGGACTTCTGCACCTTCAGCAGGTTGGTGCCCAGTTGGGCCATGTCGTCGGCGAGCGCCTGTCTGCCGGAGGCGGGGATGCCGACGACCACGACCATGGTGGCGACGCCGATGGAGATGCCGAGGGCGGAGAGCAGGGCGCGTGCGGGCCGGGTGCGCAGGCGCAGGACGCCCAGGGCAAGGATGTCCCGTACCGGCAGACGTGCGGGGCGCAGCAGGCCGGGCGGTGCGGTGCCGGGTTCTTCGCCGCCGCGCCGGGCGGCCTTCCACGGTGCGGGGAACATGCGGGAGGTCATGCGGGGTCCTTGGTCGGCGGCCGGGTGCCGGTGTCGTGGCGGATGCGGCCGTCGAGGATCTCCACGCGGCGGGGCAGGGAGGCGGCCAGTTCCCGGTCGTGGGTGATGACGGCGATGGTGGTGCCGGTGGCGTGCAGTTCGCGCAGGAGGTCCATGACGGCGTGGCCGGTGCTGCTGTCGAGGGCGCCGGTCGGTTCGTCGGCGAGGACCAGGGCGGGGCGGTTGACGAGGGCGCGGGCGATGGCGACGCGTTGTTTCTGGCCGCCGGAGAGCTGGTGCGGCAGGTGGTGGGCGCGGTCGGCCAGGCCGACGCGCTCCAGTGCCTCGCGGGCCATGGCCTGTCGGTGGCGGGTGGGTGTGCCGGTGTAGAGGAGGCCGGTGGCGACGTTGTCGGTGGCGGTCATGCCGTCGGAGAGGTGGAACTGCTGGAAGACGAAGCCGAGGGAGCGGCCGCGGAGCGCGGACAGCCGGCGGTCGCCGAGCCGCTCGATGTCGTGGCCCCGGACGCGGATGCGGCCGGATGTGGGGCGGTCGAGCATGCCCATCAGGTGCAGGAGGGTGGACTTTCCGGAGCCGGACGGGCCGACGATGCCCAGGAGTTCGCCCTCGGTGATGGTGAGGTTGACGTCGCGCAGGGCGTGGACGCCGCCGGGGTAGCTCTTCCAGACCTCTTCGAGTTCGAGGACGGGGGTTCCGTATGTGGGAATCACTGGGCGGTCACCACCCGGACGCCCTCCTTGATCTCCGGGCCGGACACCTCCACCAGCCCCTGGGCGAACATGCCGGTCTTCACGGATGTCAGGTGCGGTTTCCCGGGGCCGCGTCCGGTGATCTCCACGGCGTAGCCGCCTTCGCGCAGCGCCACGAGGGCGCCGACGGGGACGGCGAGCACGCCGTCGCGGGCGCGGCTGGTGAGGGTGACGGATACCGGGGCACCGTCGAGGTCGCGGGCGGCACCGGGGTCGTCGAGGGCGATCGTGACCTTGATCTTGGCATCGCCGGCCGGGCCGCCCGCCCCCGCGCCGCCCCGGCCGCCGGAGTCGTCCTTGCCGTCCTGGGCGGCGACGGTACCGACGTCGCGCACCGTGCCCGTGCTCTTCCCGCCGCCCGGCAGGTCGACCGTGACCTTGGCGCCCTTGGGTGCCAGGGGCTTGTCGGACACGGCGAGGGGGAGCGTCACGGAGCGGGTGCCGCCGGTGAGGGTGAGGAGGTCGCCGTCGGCGCGGTCGCCGACGTGGGCCTTGACCTCGCCGACGCGGGCCCTGCCCTGGAGGATGTGAACGTCGGAGGGGGCGACGACGCCGGAGGGGTGCTGGTCGCCGTTGGCCTTCTGCCAGCGCTTGATGGCTGTGACGGTGGCCTCGGTGAGGACGTCGTCGGGGCGGCCGAAGTCGCGGTAGCCCAGTGCGTAGAGGTTCTCCTCCAGGATGCGCACGTCCGCGCCCCGGGTGCCGGGGCCGGCGACGCCGCCTGCCTCGGTGCCTTCTGCCGTCGCCGCGGCCGTGGTGTCGTTGACGGTTCCGGGGGTGTTGCCGGGGGCGGGCGAAGGCTTGTCGGTACCGCCGGAGCCGCTCTTGCCGGGCTTCTGTGACGGCGTCGGCTCACTGGTCTTCCGGGGCGGCTGTTCGGGGAGCTGTCCGAGCTTGCGGTACAGCGGCATGTCCCCGTAGAAGACCGTCACCGGCCGGTCGTCGACGCGGGCGAGCGGCCTGCCGCGCTCGGCCGTGTCCCCGGCCTTCGGCAGCCAGGTGACCGTGCCGGGGCGCAGGCCCTTGACGGTCGTCGTCTCCCCGTAGCCCAGTGTGCCGGGGACGGTCTTGCGCTCGCTGAGGTCGGCCTTGACCACGGCCACCTCCGGCGCCGCGCCGGGGCCCCGGGGCGGTTCGGGTGCGGGACGGTCGTGGAGCCAGGTGTAGGCGACGCCTCCGCCGACGGCCGCGACGACGAGCACCACGGCCGCGCCGAGCAGCATCTTTCTGCGCCGGGCCCGTCCGTCCGGCCGGTCCCCTCCCGGTTCGTCCGGCTGATCTCTTTCCGGTTCGTCCGGCTCGTACATCGCCGGGAGTCGCTTGCCCCCGACCGCAATGGGCACGATGGGCAGCGCTGTCGTGTCGTCTCGTGCGTCGTCCATCGGTGGCCTTCCCCATGCTCGGTGCCTTGGCGGCGTAACGGCCGCCGCCTGTGCACACAGTGCAGGAAGGGCGCTTAAGCGATGCCGAAGATCCTTAAAATCCCTTAAGAGAACAGATGGCCGAATCTGCGATTCTGTCTCCATGAACCCACTGAACATCCTGGTGGTGGAGGACGACCCGGAGGTCGGCGCCGCCCTCCGGCGCGGGCTGGAGGCCGAGGGCTACACCGTGGAGCTCGCTACGGACGGCCTCACCGGACTCCAACTGGCCCAGCGCCGCCCCTACCACGCGATCATCCTCGACGTGCTGCTGCCGGGCGTGCACGGCTACCGCGTGTGCGCCGAGCTCCGCGCAGCCGGGGTGCACACCCCCGTACTGATGCTCACCGCCAAGGACGGCGAGCACGACCAGGCCGAGGGCCTGGACACCGGCGCCGACGACTACCTGACCAAGCCATTCTCGTACGTCGTGCTGTGCGCCCGGCTGCGGGCGCTGATCCGCCGGGGCGGCACCACCACGGGGACGCTGCGCTGCGGCGACCTCTGGCTCGACGCCGTCGCCCGCCGCTGCGGCCGGGGCGACACCGAAATCGCCCTGACCGCCCGCGAGTTCGCGGTCCTGACCTGCCTGGCCCAGGCGCCGGGAACCGTGATGTCGAAGACCGACATCCTCGACGAGGTGTGGGACATGGCCTACGACGGCGGACCGTCGATCGTCGAGGTCTACATCAGCACCCTGCGCCGCAAGATCGACGCACCCTTCGGCCGCCGCTCCATAGAGACCGTGCGCGGCGCCGGCTACCGGCTCGTCGACAACGGACCCCACCGTGCTTGACCGCCTGCCCACCCGCGTCCGCACCGCGATCCTCGCCGGGGCGGCGGCGCTGGCCCTCTTCGGCGGCGGCGCCTGGTGGCTCCAGCAGCACCTGTACGACACCCGCTATGCGGCCGTCGAGGAACGGGCCCACCTCCAGGCCCGCGCGGTGGCCCGCAACCTCACCCCCGGAAAGCTGCCCACCCGCCTGTTCACCGACCAGCCGCACTGGCCGTACGTGGTCGTCACCCCGCAGGGCGCCATCGGCGCCCACGGCGGCGGCGCGGGCAACTACCAGGGCCTGACAGGGCAGTTGCCGCCCGCTCCGGCCGACGCGCCGCCCGACTGGACCATCACCCGCATCGTCCGCTTCGGCGACGCCGAGCGCCCGCCGACCGGCACACCCACCCCCCGGACAGAGCCCGACGGAACCCGGGTCTTCCCCGGCGGAGTGGACACCACGGCATCCTCCGGTGTTCCCCTGGCCCACCGCTCTCTCACCGCCGTCGGGGCGTCCGTCGAGATCGCGCCGGGCGAGACGACCATCTTCGGCCGGAACGGCGGACGGTACACCGTCTACGTCTTCGTCCTGCCCGACGAGGCCCGGGCCGCCGTGGACGACCTGACCCCCGCCCTGTGGACCGGCGTCCCGCTCGCCGCCCTGCTCGTCGCCGGCACCGCCTACCTCTCCACCCGGCGCGCCCTGCGCCCCGTCGAGGCGATCCGCTCCGAACTCGCGGAGATCGGCGAACGGCGGCTCGACCGCCGCGTGCCCGTCCCGCCCGCCCGGGACGAGATCTCCCGCATGGCCGTCACCACCAACGAGACCCTCGACCGCCTGGAGCGCTCCGCCGCACAGCAGCGGCGCTTCGTCGCCGACGCCTCGCACGAACTGCGCAGCCCGATCACCGCGCTCCGCACCCAGCTGGAGATCTCCCTCGCCCACCCCGACGCCACCGACTGGCCCGGGGCGACCCGCGACGCGCTGGCGGCCGCCCGCCGCGTGCAGACGCTCGCCGACGACCTCCTCTTCCTCACCCGGCCCGACGCCTCCCCGCGGCAGGACTCCCTGGTCGACCTCGCGGGCCTGGTCCGCGAACTGGCCCACGAGGCACGGGCCGTACGCCCCGGCGGACCCGCGATCACCCTCCGCCTCCCCGACGTCTCACCCGTACGCGGCCACGCCCTGCACCTGACACGACTGTTGCGCAACCTCCTCGACAACGCGCTCCGGCACGCCCATGCCACCGTCACCATCAGCATCGACCATGCCAGGGATACCTGGCACACACGGGTGCACAACGACGGCTCGGACATCGACCCCGCCGACCGGGAACGGATCTTCGAGCGCTTCACCCGGCTCGACGAGTCCCGCAGCCGCGACGCCGGCGGAAGCGGCCTGGGACTAGCCATCGCCCGCGACATCGCCGCCCGCCACGGCGGCCGACTCTCCGTCGACGACACCCCGCCCGGCACCGGACCCGCGTTCCTCCTGGACCTCCCCGTCGCCCGAACAGGCGTGGACGCGGTTGAACAACTGCGCATGCGGTCGCCGGCATCCGGCACCGCCGCGACACGAGTCCGGTCGAAGACCTAGCCTCAGGTACGTTTGGCGATGCTGAGCAGCACAGCCGAGTCCTCCGTCGCCTCAAGGCGGTGACGGGCCTGAGGAACAACGATCAACTCACCGGCACGCGCCTCCCAAAAGGCCTCACCGCTGACGAGCCGCACATGGCCGCGCAGCACCAACACAGTCGCATCACCGGGATTGTCGTGTTCAGCAAGACAGGAGCCCGCGGCCAGAGCGAGAACCACCTGACGCAATACCTGCTCCTGGCCACCGTAGACAGTCGTGGCGCTGCGCCCGCT
Source organism: Streptomyces luteireticuli (assembly GCF_041519305.1). Classification (NCBI taxonomy): domain Bacteria; kingdom Bacillati; phylum Actinomycetota; class Actinomycetes; order Kitasatosporales; family Streptomycetaceae; genus Streptomyces; species Streptomyces luteireticuli. The sequence goes on along the minus strand of NZ_CP167928.1, from coordinate 134,959 downwards.
GGAAGCGGTAGAGGCACGTTCCAGAAGCTCGTTTACCTGTGAGTCCAGGGAGAATCTCTGCATGCCACCAGTATCCGACAGGACGGCAGCCGTCCGGGCCCCCGCCGCCACGATCCCACCGCATTCTCAGCAACCACCGCCCCCTTCCACCTGATCGAACAACGAGGACAGCGGCGCCGGACCGAGCCGACGCCGGGCCTGACGCAGTGCCGCCGCGGACGGATCGACGTCCGGCATGCCCGGCGCGGCGACCAGTGCGGCCCACACGCCTCGATACCCGCACTCGCCGACCAGCGCCATGGCCAGCACGAAGTACACAACCACACGCGAAGGCAGCTTCCGCGCCTGTGCCTGCACCCGCCCGGCCTTCGCCGGCACCCATCCACCAGCGACGGCGTGATGATCTGCGTCAACTCCCCCAAGTGCCCGGCAGTGAAAGCCTCTCCGCCGACATCGGCGCGTGCGGGCATGCCAGACTGAACCAACGGGGCTCCGTAAGTTGTTGGCTGGCCCAGGAGGGCCGGATGTGGCTAAACAGGGCTTGCCTCAGTGACTCCCGAGGAGTGGCTGTCCGACCCTCCTGGACACCCTGGCTGCTGATTGAAATACGCGGAATGGTCGCTGTTTACGGAGCTGATGGCGGGGTGTCCTCGGGCCGACGGCATGCTGCGCGGACGAGGAGGGGCGAGTGATCCAACGGCACAACCGGCTCTGGGCCGACACCGATGCAGGCAAGGGCCACCACTGGGCCGTAGTGGTCGATGAGACCGGTGCGACCGTGTGGTCGAAGAAGGTTGACAACGACGAGTCCGCGATCTTGGTCGCCATCGGCGAGATCTTGGGCCTGGCCGACGAGGTCAGCCGGGCCGTGGACATCTCCGGCACAGCCTCCGCGTTGCTGCTGGCCTTGCTTTCCGCCCACGGTCAGCAGGCCGTCTACGTGCCAGGCAGAACAGTCAATGAGGTTCCCCCGCTGCGTGAGAGTTGCTGATCAGCAGGTCGGGACGGGTTGATGGGTGTTCAGGTTCGCTGGTTCGGCCGTCGCCTGGTCGGTGTAGTGCTTCTCCTCGAACTCGATCGGGCTGAGGTAGCCGAGCCGTTCTTGGATGCGGCGGGGGTTATAGAAACCGTCGATGTACTCGAAGAGCGCGAGGTTCGCCTCGGCACGTGTGGCGAAGGTGCGGCCGCGCAGGCCCTCGGTCTTGATCAGCATCCACAGATTTTCCGCGAGGGCGTTATCGTACGAGTCCCCCACGGACCCCATGGACGCCTCAATTCCCGCCCGCACCAACCGGGTCGTGAGCTTGATGGACGTGTATTGACAGCCGTGATCGGCGTGGTGAATGAGCTTGCCCGGCTCGACCTCGCGGGACGAGAGGGCGTACTCGAGGGTGGTCAGCACCAGGTCCGCATCGGCGCGGGCGGAGGTCTCCCAGGCGACCACCCGGCGGGAGAACGCGTCGCGGATCGCCGAGAGCCACAGCGGCCCCTCGCCGGTCGGAACCATTGTGAGGTCGGTGACCCACAGCCGGTTCGGCGCGGGTGCGGTGAAGTCCCGGTTGACCAGGTCCGGGGCCAAGGTGGCCTTCGGGTCCCGGCGCGTGAAGCCGCTCTTGCGGCGTGGGCTCACGCCCGCAAGACCGTCCTCGCGCATCAGCCGTTCGACCCGCTTGCGGCCCACGCGGACGCCCTCCCGTTTGAGGACGGCGTGCACCCGCGGCGAGCCGTAGATCCCGCCGGAGTCGGCGTGGATCGTGCGGATCTGCTCGGTCAGCTCGACGTCCCGGCGGCGCCGTTCGCACGGCTCCTTCTCCGCGCGGCGCCAGCGGTAGTAAGTGGCGGAAGGGATGTGGAGCTCCCGGAGTACGCACTCGACCCCCAGGCGGGGATGCTCGTCAACGAGCGCCGTCACCTGGGCCGGGTCGGGTCGAGTTGCGCCGCGAAAAACGCCGAGGCCGTCCGCAGCACGTCGTTGGCCCGCTTGAGCTGGGCGTTCTCCTTGCGCAGGGCCGTGAGCTCGGCCCGCTCGTCGGTGGTGAGCCGGTCGTCGCGCTCGCCGGCATCGGCCTCGGCCTGGCGGATCCAGCCGCGCAGGGCCTCCGGATGCACGCCGAGGTCGACGGCCAGTTTCTTGATCTGCGGCCTCGGGTCGGAGGTGCGGTACATCCGCACCGCACGCTCACGCAACTCCAGCGGATATCTTCTCGGGGCAGCCATGGTCGAAGGTCCTCTCATGAGTCCCATCTGACCCTCTGTCAACTGACTCCGCATCTCGGGGGAAGCTCACAACCGTATGTCCGGGGCCTACCGGGGCGAGGCCAGGACGGATGCCCGCGACGCTTATGTCATCGCCGAAACTGCCCGATACCGACGGGACTTCGCAGCCATCGAGGTGTCGGCCCGGCTCACCGCCGACCTGGCCCTGCTGACCGCCCATCGGTCCGATCTGGTTGCCGACCACGTCCGAATGAGCTTTTCCGGTCGTGACACGTTGCAGGGGTGCCAACCATCCTGCGGAGCAAGGAGCTTCGTAGTCTCCTACCATGCCACCCTGAACGTGTCCTCGGACCTGGGTTCCTGGCTGGAGAACCTGATCGCCGCCCGAAGGAGTGACGCCGCCGGTAACTGGCGGGTCCTGACCTCGTGGGACCAGGCCGTCATACTGCTGGTCCTCCTCGCCAGAGGTGACACATTTCCCCGGCTCGGGGCCCATGTCGGGGTCAGCACCGACACAGCATGGCGATATGTCAACGAGGGCATCGAGGCCCCCGCCCCGCGCACACCCACGCCCGTCGACGCACACCGTCCGCTGCTCGACGGCACCCTCATCCCGACCCGGAGATACGCGGCCGTGACCACCGCGGCGAACCCGGACCCGCTCCACAGCGGCAAACACCGCCGGCACGGCATGAACATCCAGCCCTCACCGACACCACCAGCGAGCCGGTCTTCCCCGGCGGAGCACGACCGGGTCCCACCCACGACCTGACCACGGCCCGCACCGACGGCATCATCGGGGCCGTCACCGACGCCGGTGCGCAGACCACCACCGACCCCGGGCACCACGGCGCCGGCGGAACCATCCGCACCCCCACCAAGCCCCCCAGGGACAAGACGCACAACGGCCGGGAGAAGAAAGCCAACGCGGCCCTCGCCCAGCTCCGCGCCCCCGCCGAACGCGCCTTCACCAAGCTCAAACGACGGCACGCCCTCGACACCGTCCGGACCAGCCCCAATCACATCACCACACTCCCCCACACCCTCCCTCTGGCGCCGAGCCCACCAGGCCATCACCCGCGAGATCCACTACGAGAAACGTCGACGCCAAGCTCTCGAAGTCCTGTAGTACCAGCCAGAGGTGAAGGCAGAGAAGGCTCAACAGGTCAGTCCCCCTGATCCCTTCGGGTGCGCCTTGCCGGCGTGAAAACATGGCTGCGGCGCCTGCCCGCCGATGCCGGTAGCTCGTTGGGACGTTGAGCCCGTAGGTCAGTCTGGTGCCGGGGCCGCAGAGGGGCCACGCACTGTTGCCATCGAGCACGCCGGTCAGATTCTCGCTCCCCCCGCGGCCCCCTGGGCAGGCGTCGGCCCGTACGGATCGATACCGGGGAGTGGCGCATGGCGGACACCGACGACAGCGGTGGCGTCGAGGAGATCGAGCAGGCCGAGGAGCTCGTGGCCCGTGTCGCGGCGATCGATATCGCCAAGGCGTCGGGCATGGTCTGTGTGCGGGTGCCGCATGAGGACAAGCCCGGCAAGCGCGTGCAGCGGGTCTTCAACACCGTCGCGACCAGCGGCGCGATCCTGGACCTGGCCGACCACCTGATCTGCCAGGGCGTCACCCGGGTGGTGATGGAGGCGACGTCGACCTATTGGAAGCCGTACTTCTTCCTGCTGGAGTCGCGTGGTCTGGAGTGCTGGCTGGTCAACGCCCGTGACGTCAAGAACGTCCCGGGCCGGCCCAAGACCGACCGCCTGGACGCGGTCTGGCTGGCCAAGCTCACCGAACGCGGCATGCTCCGGCCCTCGTTCGTGCCCCCGAAGCCGGTCCGTGAACTGCGCGATCTGACCCGGGCCCGGGCGGTCATGACGCACGAGCGCACCCGCCACAAGCAGCGCACCGAGAAACTCCTCGAGGACGCCCAGATCAAGCTGTCCACCGTGATCGCCGACATCTTCGGCGTCTCCGGACGCGCGATGCTGGAGGCACTGATCGCGGGCGAGCGCAGCCCCAAGGCCCTGGCGGACCTGGCCCACGGCACGATCAAGGCCAGCCACAGCACCCTGGCCGAGGCCCTGACCGGCCGGTTCGAAGAGCACCACGCATTCATGTGCCGGATGCTGCTGGACACCGTCGACCACCTCACCGTGCAGATCGACAAGCTCACCGCCCGGATCACCCTGCGTCTGACCGAACTGTCCACCACCGAGGACGACGAAGGCCCCGGACAGGGCACCCTGATGCCGATCACCGACACCGAGCGCCTCGACGAGATCCCCGGCGTCGGCCCCGGCACCGCGCAGGTCATCCTCGCCGAGATCGGCCTGGACATGTCGGTCTTCCCCACCGCCGGCCATCTCGTGTCCTGGGCGAAACTCTCCCCACGCACCCTGCAGTCCGGAAACAGGAACACCTCCGGCCCCACCGGCAGGGGCAACCCCTGGCTCCGCGGCGCCCTCGGCGAAGCAGCGATCTCCGCCGCACGGACCGACACTTTCCTCGGCGCCCGCTACCGCAGGATCACCAAACACCGTGGCCACATGAAAGCCCTGGTCGCCGTCGCCCGCTCCATCCTGGTGTCCGTCTGGCACCTCATGAACGACCCGACCGCCCGTTACCGAGACCTCGGCGCCGACTTCCACACCCGCAACCTCGACCCGGGCCGCAAAAGCCGAGACCTCGTCCGCCAGCTCAAGGCCCTCGGCCACGACGTCACCCTCACCCCGGCAGCCGCCTGACAACACTCGACGCTCTCAGCACACGCCACCGGGGGCTACTTCGCCATGCCCACCTGACCGCTGAGTTTTCCGGTCAGCGTTTGAGGTTCCCCCGCTGCGTGAGAGTTGCTGATCAGCAGGTCGGGACGGGTTGATGGGTGTTCAGGTTCGCTGGTTCGGCCGTCGCCTGGTCGGTGTAGTGCTTCTCCTCGAACTCGATCGGGCTGAGGTAGCCGAGCCGTTCTTGGATGCGGCGGGGGTTATAGAAACCGTCGATGTACTCGAAGAGCGCGAGGTTCGCCTCGGCACGTGTGGCGAAGGTGCGGCCGCGCAGGCCCTCGGTCTTGATCAGCATCCACAGATTTTCCGCGAGGGCGTTATCGTACGAGTCCCCCACGGACCCCATGGACGCCTCAATTCCCGCCCGCACCAACCGGGTCGTGAGCTTGATGGACGTGTATTGACAGCCGTGATCGGCGTGGTGAATGAGCTTGCCCGGCTCGACCTCGCGGGACGAGAGGGCGTACTCGAGGGTGGTCAGCACCAGGTCCGCATCGGCGCGGGCGGAGGTCTCCCAGGCGACCACCCGGCGGGAGAACGCGTCGCGGATCGCCGAGAGCCACAGCGGCCCCTCGCCGGTCGGAACCATTGTGAGGTCGGTGACCCACAGCCGGTTCGGCGCGGGTGCGGTGAAGTCCCGGTTGACCAGGTCCGGGGCCAAGGTGGCCTTCGGGTCCCGGCGCGTGAAGCCGCTCTTGCGGCGTGGGCTCACGCCCGCAAGACCGTCCTCGCGCATCAGCCGTTCGACCCGCTTGCGGCCCACGCGGACGCCCTCCCGTTTGAGGACGGCGTGCACCCGCGGCGAGCCGTAGATCCCGCCGGAGTCGGCGTGGATCGTGCGGATCTGCTCGGTCAGCTCGACGTCCCGGCGGCGCCGTTCGCACGGCTCCTTCTCCGCGCGGCGCCAGCGGTAGTAAGTGGCGGAAGGGATGTGGAGCTCCCGGAGTACGCACTCGACCCCCAGGCGGGGATGCTCGTCAACGAGCGCCGTCACCTGGGCCGGGTCGGGTCGAGTTGCGCCGCGAAAAACGCCGAGGCCGTCCGCAGCACGTCGTTGGCCCGCTTGAGCTGGGCGTTCTCCTTGCGCAGGGCCGTGAGCTCGGCCCGCTCGTCGGTGGTGAGCCGGTCGTCGCGCTCGCCGGCATCGGCCTCGGCCTGGCGGATCCAGCCGCGCAGGGCCTCCGGATGCACGCCGAGGTCGACGGCCAGTTTCTTGATCTGCGGCCTCGGGTCGGAGGTGCGGTACATCCGCACCGCACGCTCACGCAACTCCAGCGGATATCTTCTCGGGGCAGCCATGGTCGAAGGTCCTCTCATGAGTCCCATCTGACCCTCTGTCAACTGACTCCGCATCTCGGGGGAAGCTCAGTCCGGCCGCGGCCAGAGCGGCCCGGCAGCGGCTGCCGGAGTAGGCGGTGTCCCCGAAGACCTCACGTGGTCTGCTCTCCCCGGCCAGCAGATCCAGAGCGACGGTGCCTTCGGTGTGTTCGGGTCCGCTGCCGGGGCGGAGAGCGACCGCGGTGGACAGTCCGGTCTCGGGTTCGAGGGCGAGGTGGCCCTTGAAACCGTCCGTCCGCTGGTGGACGGTCTTGTGGATGTGCCGGGCCTGCGGGTCGACGGTGGAGACGGCGCGTCCTTCGGCGGTGCGGCGGGCGATGCGCCACCGGCCATCGGTGCCGTCGGATCCCTCGGCCAGTTCGACGTCCTGCCCGGCGACCAGGGCCAGGATGCCGACCGCGTCGGCTCCCCGCTCGCCCAGTTGCTGGTCGGGCAGGTGGGCCAGCACGTTGAGGGCGTCGGTGACCAGGGCATTGACGAGTTCGGCCCCTGCTTCCTCGTCGTTCCAGGCGATCTTCGGTTTGCCCGGCCCGGCGAGGTAGTCGTGCCCGGTGCAGTGGGCCCTGACGGTCTCGGTGCCGCCGGGGACCTTGCGGGCGCCCCGGCGGATGGAGGCGACCAGCTGGGTGACGGTGTCCTGGGTGGCCACCGCGTCCTGGAAGACGGTCGCATCCAGAGCCCGGCGGTGACGGCCGTGCAGGACTCCGGTCGCTCTGACGACCTTGCTCACAGCGGTGAAGATCCGGCCCGGTTCGGCCGAGTGTTGCAGCCAGCGCCGGAAGTACGTCAGCAGCGACGGATCGAAACCAGTATCCAGCAGGCCCAGCCCGCAGGCGGCCTTCCACCGAAGGTCGCACCGCAGTTCCTGGACGGCCTCCGCATCCGACAGACCGTTGAGAACCTGCAGCAGCACCACCGTGGACAGCACCTGCGGCGGATAACTCGGCCGCCCGTTGACAGACGGGTACATGTCCGCGAACATCCCCACCGGGAACAGCGCCCGCCGGTGCTCGGCCAGGAACGCGAACACACTCCGCTGCGGGATCAACTCCCGGCAGACTTCCCACACATCGGGCCCGACCAGCCCCCTGGACTCGTCCCCCATGCATACCAACCAGTCTGGCCCCGACCCACCCGGGCCAAGGCCAGAACCCGCAACATTTTCAGTGATCTCCTATGGTGATCTGCGCGGACGAACTCGGCCCCGTCATCCCGCGCACGTTCCCGCCCGCCCCGGGCTGGTCACCGGACGGGCACCGGATCAAGGCCGAACTCGACTACGCCCGCAGACCGGAGAAGACCTGGGTCTACGGCGCCCTGCGGCCGGCCGACGGGCAGGAGATCACGATGACCGCCTCCTCCCGCAACAGCGTCTTCTACCAGCAGTTCCTGCAGCTGGTAGAAGACGCCAACCCCGCCGGGGAGATCGTGGTCGTCACCGACAGCCTCTCCTCCCACAACAGCAAGGCCACCCGTGAGTGGCTGGTGTGGCACCCGCGCATCCGCCACGTGTTCATCCCCGTCGGCGCGGGCATAACGTTTGACGGTATTCAGGGCCAGTTGCAGACGACGGGCGCATTCGAGCAGGCTCACGCCTTGGCCGAGCAGGTTATGGACCTAGTGCCAGTTCCAGGGTGGTCTGCGCCCGGGGCCCGTCGTACAGGGGCGCGTCCAGGACGGTGGCCCAGCAGGTGCTGTGCGCCTTCACCTCGCTCAGGGCGGCTTCGCACAGGTTGTGCCACAAATGCCAGCGATCACCAACCTGGACCGCGTCGGACACAGGGCGCGGCGGATGACCTCGGCGTAGGTCGCCGAGCCGTCGCGGCACACGGCCTCCACGCCCGGATGTTCGCGCAGCCACGTCTCCAGGGTGTCGGCGTCGATCACCACGGTGGCATAGCGGTGACGCCGGCGCGGAGCAAAGTCGTCGACGCCGATCACCCGGGGCACCCGCCCGGCGGGCAGCGGGATGCGTAGCAGGACGCGCAGGGCCGTGTGACACGACAGGCCCATCGCGAGTACCGCCGGCAAACGTGCCCCCGCCCGGCCCGCTAAGTCCTTGACCAACGGCCTTGACGTTCCTGGTCAGACGGGCCGTGCGTCGCTGGTATCGCTCCAGCACCCCGGGCACCTCCTCACGGAAGGTGTGGCGGCAGCCGCGCGTGGGACACACCAGACGCCGCACCCTCACACCGACCACCACCCGCCGCCCATCGACCGGTACATCGGCCAGCGTCCGCCAGTGATAGTCGTGCACGCGTCCCGACGACGCACCAGGGCTGATTCATAGTCCTGGTGATCATGTGGATGTGCAGGTCGGGCTGGTGTGGCAGGGACCGGGTGGGCCGTGTCGAACGCAACGAAGCTCCGGTTGTCCGGGGTGACCTTCCCAAGTCGCCCTGAACCACTGCTTCGATGTGCCGCAAGTCTGCCATGGTCTGCCTCGTCAAGTCGCCCACCAACTCCCAGCGCGCCCTGCCCTCGGTGGCGGACCGGCTCGCGGTGCTGCCTGATCCCCGGGACCGGCGCGGCCGGAGGCATTCGCTGGTGTCGGTGCTGCTCACGGCCTGCTGTGCGGTCCTGACGGGTGTCCGCTCGTACGCGGCTGTCGGGCAGTGGGCTGCGAACGCACCGCAGGATGCCCTGGCCCGGCTCGGAGTCAGGGCCCTCGGACCGCTCGGGGTACGCCGGGCTCCGGCCACCTCCACGATCCGCCGGGTACTGACCCTGGTGTGCCCAGGTGGCCTGGCCGACCTGCTCGGCCGTGACCCCGTCGGCGCGGAGAGTCTGACGGTGGACGGCAAGAGCGCCCGGGGATCACGCACCGACACCGCTGCCGCCGCCCACCTGCTCTGCGCCGTCCTGCCCGGCGGGCATGCGGTCGCCCAGCTGCGAGTGCCGGACAAGACCACCGAGGTCACCGCCTTCACCGCGCTCCCGGCCCCGTTCGACCTGGCCGGTATCACCGTGACCGCCGACGCCCTGCACACCTGCCGAGACCACGCGAAATGGCTGGTAGAGGCCAAGAGGGCGCACTACCTGATGGTCGTCAAACGCAACCAGCCAACGCTGCATGCTGCCCTGCGCTCGTTGCCCTGGAAGCAGGCCCCGCCCGCCGCTACGACCGCGGGACCGGTCACGGGCACCGGGAGACACGCTCGGTCCGCGCGCTGACTGTCACCGGACTCGGCCCGGACTTCCCCCACGTCGTGCAGGCAGCGAAGATCATGCGATACCGCGTCTGCGTAAAGACCGGGAAGGCCACCCGCAAGACGGTCCACGCGATCACCGACCTCCCGGCGGCTCAGGCACCTCCGCAGACACCATCGCCCAACTCGCCCGGTCCCAGTGGGAGATCGAGGCCGTGCACCACGTGAGAGACACCGTCTTCACCGAGGACGCCTCACGGATCCGCAGCGGACACAGCCCGGCCAACATGGCCACCCTACGCAACCTCGCGATCAGCACCCTGCGAACCACCGGACACCGCAACATCGCCGCCGGCCTCCACCACCTCTCCTACCAGCCCCACACCCGCCCACTCGACCTCACCACCCTGCCCTGACCAGCAACGATCCCCGATCATCAAGACTTTCAATCAGCCCTGGACGACGCACCGCACACCGGGCAGACCGCGGTGTCCCGTGGAGTGCGTGCCCGCACTACGATCCGCTCACCTTCGTCGACCACATCCTCGATGACCAGCGGAGACAGCCCCGAAAACACCATCCCCACAAACTCGTTGACATCCATCACATAGACGCCAACGATCCCTTACAACTCTCCGTCACCACCGAATGCGAGACAGGGCCGAAAACTTGACACACCCTGGCCGTTTCTTAACCACGCGGCATTGCACGTTCAGTGGATGGCGTCTCAGGGCGTGTCAGGGCGCTCTTCTGCTGCCATTGCTCCCAAGTGAGACTCCAATCAGCGTAGCCGTTTCCGGGGCCGCCGAGCTCGGCGGTGGCTTCCTCTCCTTTGATCGTGAAGAGGTCGCCGAGGAGGGAGTTCTTGAACAGCCAGGTGGCGTTGGTGTCGGACATGCCGATGCAGCCAGCGCTGCCGTTGCGTTGGCCGAGGTCGCCGTTCTCGTCGGCCCAGGGTGCGGCGTGCAGGTAGCCGCCGGAGTCGCTAAAGCGCATGGCCCAGTACACGTCTTTGTCGTAGTCCTTGGGGCCGTTCACTGAAGCAGAGGTCATGCGGACCTTGTGCTCCTGCGACTTAATGGCGAAAGTTCCGGGCCGGGAAGCTCGGCCGGGGACGGGTTCGCCACCAGATATGGGGATCGTCTTGACGGTTGTTCCGTCGAGGGTGACGGTCAGGGTGTGGGTGTCGAGGTCGGCCAGCAGTCGCTGGTCGCGGCCTATGGTGAAGGAACGGTCGAGGGTACGGGTGAAGTGGGCGCTGCCGGGGTCCACCGTGGTCAGGTCGCCTTTGATCTGGATGGTGGTGCCGGGCTTCCAGGGGTTCTTGGGCCGCCAGTCGAGTCGATCGTGGCCGACGGGGGTGGTGACCCAGCCCCAGGCGCCTTCGGTGTTGTCGGAGGTCTTTACGGTCAGGGCCTTTTCGACGGCCGCTTTGTTCCTTACGGGCTGGGCGAACTCCAACGCGATGGGCTGGCCGGTGCCGACGGTTGTGCGATTGGCGGGGATAAGGTCGAAATCGAGCTCGGGTCCGCCGGTGATCCTGGGTGGGATGCTGGGCTCAGCTGGTGCTGTGGCCTTGGTCGGCTTCGAGTCCTGCCGCGGACCACTCGTCGATTGTTCACCATCGGAGCAGGCGGTGAGTAGGAGTACGCACATCCCCACGGCGATGGACAGACGCGCGAGGGGATCCGTGTTCTCACGCAGAGCGGGCTGGGAGGTGGTGCGCGGGGCTGTCATGGGTATCTCTTCTCTTGCTTTCATTCTGTCTGCAGGTGAATCGGCCCGGAACTTTTGAAACACTCCTGCTTGCGGAGTTCTTCACGTATAGATCTGAGGATGAGGATCGCTGCAGCGACTGGCGTGATCCTGTTTGGGCCAATGCATATGTAGAAGGAGCCTTCCTTCTGAGCGGGGTCCCGAGCATCTGAATCCTGCTTCACGTCCCTGCGGGTCGTGGGGCGTTGAGGATCTCTGTCACCGGTTGGGCATGGTTATTGTCGAGCTTGGGCGCTGCTCGGTAGGTACAGCGGTCACAGGCGGCGCAGCCTTCCGGCCTGTGCTGGTAGTTATGAATGAGCATCCCCCTATCCGCCGAAAGAGCTGGTGTCAGATGTCGGCGCGCAACAATTTCTTGTATTCTCCGGACCGGCAGAGGCGAAAAGCTCGGTAGAGTCGCTGGTTGAGGATGAGTTGCCAGTGCCCGAGGGGCTCGACGACGTGGCCTCCAAGACCAAGATTCCGGCGTAGCACACTGTTGTCGCCAGCATGGATGTCGAGGGTGCCTGGTACTCGCTGCGCGTGGTAAGCCGATGCGCCACGCGTGAGTGAGTGGCAGATCATCTGCCACTGCAGGGCGTGGCCGGGATAGAGGGAACGGCGGCTATTGGTTGCACCATGCAGGTACCAGGCCTGGTCGCCGATGAAAGCCAGGAAGTGAGCCGCCAGTATCTTTCCGTGATATTGAGCCAGGAAAAGTCTCATACGCCCAGCACGCTCAGCGTTCATCCCATGGTATAGCCGCCGGAGAGAAAAGAAGCTCAGGTCAGGGCTGAGGCCATGATGTTCCTCGGCTGCGAGCATCAGGCGACGCAAACCCGAAAGGTCTATTACTCCTCCTTGAAAGGATTCAAGGCCTGCTTCCTGGGCATATTCAATGGATCCCTTCCATTGCCTGTCGAGATTACTCCAGAGGCTGTGGATACTTCTATTTACAAGTGGCAGCTGGATGGTGTAGTGGGGGGACGTGTCGTCAATAACAAGTGTCCATCCTTGCGTGATGAGGTAATCTGTCACCGTGGACCCGATAGGATCTATGGCATCGGGGGTTATGTCGCCGAGTTTCCGGGGCGTTCGTGACCTGGTTGCTTCCTGTACGGTTCTGGCTTGCCAGAGGCTTCGCCGCAGCGGAGGGCTCATGCGGATGGCGAAAGCTCCGTTGGTCGCCAAGTGATCGACTAGAGGACTGAGCCAGCGGTCCGGATAGGGGGTGGTCCAGGCTATGTTCGGGCCGTCGGGGATATAGCAGAATCGCTCGCGCAAACGTGGTAGTGACCGGGAGAGAACCAGAGCCGCACCCACCAAACGGCCACCAGGAGTCTTCCATCCGACGACTTCTGACACCCAGCCATTCTGGGATCGCCCCCACGAAGGGCACTGCCTGGGACCGATGCCTCCACGGGACTTGCAGAGCGAGGTGTCGATCCATGCGAGGTACTCCTGCTCTCCCAACGGGACGAGCTGAAGCGGGCAATCGCCAGCTGGCCGACCCGCCGAATCAGAGCTGGACATGGACTCGCGCTGCGACATCTGCACTCCGGTTGCCCTCGACTGCAACTTCAGGGAAACAACATCGCACAGACAACCTTAAGGAAAGCTGAAGAAACTGAAGTTCCTTGAGGTTTATTCACGGACCTGATCCAAGCGCCTGGCAAGTTTGTGACCTGCGGCGATGTTGACATGAAGATCGCCATGAATAAGCCTCCTTCTGAGGGATAGAAAGAGCTCTTCCGGTCTACGTCCTTGTGAATGAACGTTTTTCATCCTGAATAGTCGCTGGTCAGGGTGTGGACGGCCTGGACGATGCGGCTGATGCGGTTGGTGGAGCATCGTGCCCGGCGGAGGATGCGCCAGGTCTTCAGCCGGGCGAAAGCGCGTTCACCCGGCGCCCGGAGTCGCGCGTGGACACGGTTGAACCTCTGGTAGTGCTCGGGGAGTTCGCGGTGTCCGTAGTAGGGGGTGCGGACGGTTGCGCCGGCACCTTGATACGCGCGGTCGGCCAGGACCAGGATCTCCCTGGTCAGACAGGCCTGAACTATCCCGTGGGCCCGGGCGGCGGTTAGGTCGTGGGTGCGGCCGGGCAGTGCGCGGGAGAACCACAGCGGGGTTCCGTCCGGGCGGGCGATGACCTGCACGTTCATCCCGTGCCGCTTGTGCTTCTGGCTGTGTGCGCCGTGAGGTGCTCGTTGTTCGAGTGGAGGTGAAAGACCACCACCATCGCCCTGTCGCAGCAGGGTGGTTGAAGCTGGGGGCAGCCTGAGCCGGGAGGTGCCGGGGAGGGTGGCAAGCGGCCCCGACGAAGCCGGGACGTGTCGGTACTGCCAGATGGTGCGGGTCCGGCAAGCGAGACGGAGAGGAGTACGCGAGGAACCGGCGTTTACGCCTCCTTAAGGCACGCCAGCTCGAACCTGGTGGATCTGGGCTGGATGCGGTACGTCCCCGCCGACTACTTGCTCGGTGGGGAACTCGTCGCACGGCTTATTGCCGTCGTGTGGGGAGGCCACGGTGAAGTGCTGCGGGGTAGCCGTGGCGAGGCCGCGGGGGCATAGCCGGGCTCCTCCTTCGTCAATCGACAGCGAGTGAACACGGGAACCGTCCCGGTCCTGCCCTGACATCGCGCGCCCGGCGCGGGTTCGGGGCTGGGCCCACCGTCGGCCGAGCGGTCCGGGACGGGGCGGAGCCGCCGTAGTACTCGGAGCCGGGGAGAGCCCGGCACATGGGGAAGGGCGGCAGCGGTATCGCGAAGGGAAGGAGGATGCAATGCCGAAAGACGCGCTGCTGAACAGCAGTGCTCCGCTGGAAGCCCAAGTAGGGCCCCGCCAGCGGGTATCGGGGATGCAGGCCAAGCTTCACCGTTGGGCGGCGGCCGATCCCGGCTGCAGGTTCGACGACCTGTTCAACCTCGTGAGCGACCCGGCGACATTGCTTGTCGCATTCGAACGGGTCGCGGGCAACCAGGGGGCCCGAACTCCGGGCGTCGACGGTCTCACAGCCGTCAACGTCGAGCGGGAACTCGGCCTCCCGGGCTACCTGGACGACTTGCGCCATGCCCTCAAGACGGGTGAATTCCGCCCGCTGCCGGTGCGGGAGCGCAAGATCCCGAAACCCGGCGGGAGCGGGAAGTTGCGCAAACTCGGCATCCCAACCATTTCCGACCGGGTGGTCCAGGCGGCGCTCAAGCTGGTGCTGGAGCCGATCTTCGAGGCCGACTTCGAGCCGGTCTCCTACGGCTTCAGGCCGATGCGGAGAGCACACGACGCCATCGCCGAGATCCACTATTACGGCACCCACGGCTACAGATGGGTGCTGGATGCGGATATCGAGGCGTGTTTTGACTCCATCGACCACACGGCCCTCATGGACCGGGTGCGGCAGCGAGTCAAGGACAAGCGCGTGTTGCGACTGGTCAAGGCGTTCCTCAAGGCTGGCGTCCTCACCGAGGCCGGCGACCGCGCGGAGACCCTGACCGGCACCCCGCAAGGCGGCATCCTCTCCCCGCTGCTGGCGAACATCGCCCTGTCGGCGCTCGACGAGCACCTGATGGAGCCATGGAAGCCAGGCGGGTCGATGTCCACCAGAGGCAGGCGGGCGCATCGCCGCCGGTACGGCCGACCGAACTGGCGCATCGTCCGCTACGCGGACGATTTCGTCGTTCTGATCGACGGCGGACGCGACGACACGGTCCAACTGCGCGAGGCAATCACCGACGCACTGCTCCCTCTGGGGCTGCGGCTCTCACCGGCCAAGACCCAGGTCGTGCACATGTCGGACGGGTTCGACTTCCTGGGGTTCCGTATCCAGTGGCGCCGCAAGCGAGGTTCGAACCAGTGGTACGTCTACACCTTCATCGCCGACCGGCCTGTCCGGCAGCTGAGGGACAAGATCCGTGCCCTGACGAACAGGACGTCGCAGCAGGTCCCCAGGGACGTACTGATCAGGCTCAACCAGATCATGCGCGGCTGGGTCAGCTACTTCAAGCACGCAGTATGCAAGACCACGTTGAAGGCCCTGGACCACTTCGTGTGGCGACGGGTGGCCAGCTGGTGGAGGGTGCTGCACCGCTGGAGGTGGAAGGACCTCCGCCGACGCTTCACCGACCACAACGGCCGGTGGAGACCACTGTCGGTGGACGGGATCGAGCTGTTCCCCATGGTCTCGGTCGCAGTCACCCGCTACCGCTACCGGGGCAACACGATCCCCAGCCCCTGGCCCCTCAACCACGCCTGACGGCAGAGACCGTGGAGAGCCCGGTGCGGTGAGAGCCGCACGCCGGGTTCGGCGAGCGGCACGGAGAAACGGACCGGTGGCAACACCAGCACTGCGCTCCGTGCCGACTCAACAGTACGGTTCGTCCGCGGCGATCCGGTCGGTCGGGATCAGTGTCCCGTCAACGATGGCGAAGCCGCTCTCACCCAGGCCCACCAGCGCCTCGCGGAGACCGGGTGCCCAAGGCCGCGAGGATCCCGAGGGTCTCGTCGACATACCGCCAGGCCGTCGACTCCGACACTCCCAAACCGGCCCCGACCTGCGCGAACGTCTCGTTCTTCCGCAGATGCGCCAGCACCAGAAGCGCCTGCTTGAAGCAACCCAGCCTCCGCCAGGGCGACTTCAGTTCACACCGGCGGGCGTGGATCAGCCACGAGACGTGCTCGACGAGCTGGTACGGGACATCGAGCAGGATACGGAACCAACAGGGCCTCTTGGACGCCGGTGTGATGAGTGGAATCACCACGCCAACGACAAGGGGCCCTGCCGCGTCACCCCATCTGAACAGCCCTTTCACCCTTCAAGGGCCAGGATGCAAGAGGTTCACTGTCGTCCGGCTGATCCCGCCTCCGTGATGCACGGTGGACCGTTGGCAGTCGGCCAGGTCCACATCCGCGCGAACGCTTCGGTGGGCGGATCTTCGCCTCCAGCACCCGACCTTGACGGCGAACTCCCGCCCACCGCACCGTCCCATGGCCTGGCCCCCACGGCCCGCAGACAGCCGCACCGACCACCGGCGGCCCAGGGACCGGACTTCGCGTACCAGGACAGCAGGCGCAGCGGGGATGGCAGGCCTCGCGACGCCTCAGGTGGGACTCGCCGGTACGGGCTACGAGGAAGGTGAGGCCGCCCCTATGACAAGGCCATCTCTTCCACGATGGATCGTAGTTGTCCCTGCAGGGACGGGATGGATGCGGCATCGCACGACAGGACAACCACGAGCCTGCCACGCTCTATGTCAACGGCCGTAGCTCTCCCCGGAGTCAGCTCTACGTATTCGGACCGCTGCGTGTTGGACCATCGTTGTCCTGCCCGCAGCAGGGTCTCGAAGAGCAGCCGCCGCCGTCCGGCGGGATCTGCTGGCAGTGCCTCATCCGCGTCCTCGACGATCAGTACGCAATGGTCCATGGACAGCCACTTCAGATCGCGCAGGCAGTCGGAGAGGGCATCCCAGTTCCACCCGAAGTAATCAGGAAACCTCAGTCCATCGTAGAACTGCTGGAAGACCGCGTCCGTGTCGCGCATCTCCCGGCCGGCCAGACGCGCCGCATATGTCCTGCCGGTCACGGGAGAGCAGCAGATCGACAGGCACCGCACCGTGCCTCGCAACGACGTGAAACCAGGGCACGGTGTGCACGAGTACGTCCTCCTCCCCCGGTCCAGAACCCTCAACCATCCTCAAGCGCCAGAGTTGCCCGGCCTGGATCCAGCCTAGACGGGGGCTGCCGGAGCAGCGTCCTCGCCTCGGGGCCAGGGCGGCCCGCATCGCCGGGACCCAACGAGCCGAGCCGTTCGACGACGCGAACAGCGCCGCCGAACGGTGAGCACGGCGCGATGCTGCCATCCCCGGCACCGGCGCGCGGCGGTCCGCAACTCCCGCTCAGTCGTCGTGCGGCGTCCGCGGGGGCGTCGTCATGCGGGCGTGCAGCAGCGCGTGGCGGGCGATCTCGGTCGGGCCGGGCTTGGCCTGCTTCTCGAGCAGGGTGGTCAGGCCGCGCGGGGCCTTCCAGTGCTCGCGGAGATCGACGGCAGCTCCGAGGTCGTCCAGGAGCGTGTTGATGACGGTGGCGGCTTCGCTGGGCTTATCGCCCCAGCCGTCGCCCCACCACAGGTGCTCGTTCGGGGTGCAGGGGGCGGGGTGGACCTGGCCGTCACTGGTCTTGACCCACACGGTGCCGTCCAGGACGACCGACGTGAGCTCGGCGCCGGCGGCGGGCAGGGCCAGCGGCGCGTAGAACCGCAGGCCGGGGGTGTCGCCCGTGGTGGTCCACAGGACCGGCATGTCGGTCAGGGGGTCGATGAAGAAGGCGTCGACGGGCCGGTCCTCGGCGAGGGCTGCGTGGGCGGCGGTCGGGTCGCACAGCGTGAGCCGGCGGGCCCACTGCTCGGCGATCGTGCCAGGGCGCAGGGCGACCTTGGTGAGCACGCCGAAGGGCAGCAGCCGGGGATCGCGCGCCAGGACGAGTTCCAAGGCGGCGACGGCGTCCGGGTGGCTGCTGGCGGCGATCGACTTCCAGGCGGCCGCGAGGGCCGGGCGGTCGTCGATGGTGGGCAGGGGGTGCGTGCTGGTGTCGGGCCGGGCGCCGATGACGATGTGCGTGGAATTCCGGTGGAAGATGTCGATGTCGTGCTCAGTGTCGTGCACGCGGTCGTTGCGGATGTCGTTGGCCATGTCCGTCAGCGCGGCCTGCGCGGTGGCATCGAAGACGCCGTTCGCCGCGGCCCGGCGCAGGGTTCGCTCCCGGGTGCTGGCGGAGACCTCCGCGACGAGGGCCGGGGCGCCGGGGTGCCACTGGCGGATGATCCGGGCGGAGCGCAGCAGGTCGGGCCACCAGGGCAGGTCCTGTCCGGCGAGCTGGGCGACGACGCCCCACTGGGCTTCGTACTCGATCGCCGGGTGGGCGGTGTCGGCGGCGACGAGCGCGGGCCCGCTGAAGCCCACGTCCCCGTAGAGGGCGCAGACGGTGGTCACGCCGTCCGGGTTGCCGCGCTGCCCGAGGTCGGTGGCGACGGCGGAGGTGGTCTGGTCCTTGCTGGTGTGCACGAGGCGGATCGTCCCCAGGGCCGTCTGCCAGTCCAGCGCCGGCCCCTTCACGGTGTCCTGGTATCCGGCCCATTTGCCCGGCGGGAGGTCGTCCGGGAGCGGGCGCAGCAGCGCCGCGCCGCGGTGCTCGAATTCCGGAGTCTTGGCGGTCCAGCGGTAGACCTCGGTGCCGTCCCAGGTCTCCTCGTCCTTCGCCACGAACGGGCCCGGGTCGCTCTCGGGCGTGGGGAAGTCCTCGTACTTCCTCGCGATCCGCCATAAGCCGAAGGCCGTGACCCCGAGCAGGCCCTGGACCTCCGCCTTGGACAAGTAGCTGGTGGTGACGCTCATGCAGGTGTTCCTCCGCGCCTCGTATGGCCGGCCGTTCGGCCGGGCCGGCAGCGACTTACCCAGATCGCAGTGGCCATGAGCACGTTCGGCTGAGGGGTGCCCGGGGGCCTGACTCAACTTCTGCTGAACTGCTGAGAATTAGAGTTGAAACAAGTTGCTTGCTCTGCTTAAGATCAAAGCTGAAGTAAGCGAAAGGCCTTTGGGCCACCACCGGCAGGAGACCGCATGGCCACGCTCAGCATCCACTTCGACCCCGCCGTCATCGCCCGTCTCACGAGCGCGAGCGGCGACGACACCATCCACGTCACCCTGTCCCTCGGCGGCGAGTCCCCCGACGGCCCGGCCGCGCCCGTCATCCCGCACGGACCGCTCGCCGCTCTGATGCAGGCCGGGCTGCTGGCGCCGGACACTGTCCTCACCTTCCACCAGCGCCGCGCCAACCGGTCGGGCCGCGCCGTCGTGACCGCCGAGGGCCAGCTCATCGTCGACGGCCACCCCTCGCCCTTCCCCTCCCCGTCGAAGGCGGCAGAAGCCGTCACGGGCAACGTCATCAACGGCTGGACCTTGTGGCACACGCCCGACGGCTCCACCCTGGACCAGCTGCGCCAGAAGCTGGACGCCGAGTAGGCAGTCCCGGCCGTTCCGCCCGCGGCATCGTCGCGCGCGGGCGGAACGGCACACCGGATCGGACCTATTGATCTCGAACACGGCCGGGAGACGTCGGTGGAGAAGTACGGCGAGTTGCTCGCCGAGGTGATCGTGCCCGGGCTGACGGCGGACGCGGTGACGCAGGAGCACCCGGTGGTGGTGTTCGTTCTCGGACAGGCCGGCAGCGGCAAGACGCTGGTGATGGACCTGGTGCACGCCGCCCTTCACAGGCGCGGTGGTGCGGTGAGGGTGGACCGGGACACCTACAAGGCCGTCCATCCGCACTACCCCGGCTTCCTGGTGGAGGACGTGCGGACGGCCGGGGTGCGGGTGCGGCCGGAGACCTACCGCTGGCAGGCCGAGGTCGAAGCCCGCGCCCGCGCGGGCCGGTACGACATGGTGGCGGAGGAGGCCCTGGCCGACCCGGCGTCGTGGCTGGCCACGGTGGCCGTCTACCGCGAGGCCGGCTACCGGGTCGAGGTGGTCGCCCTGGCGGTGCCGGAGGCCGTGTCCCAGCTCGGTGTCCTGGACCGGTACCTGCGCCTCGCCGAAGAGGGCCGGGCCCGGTACGTGGGGTGGGGCAACCACGACGCCTGCGCGGCCGCGCTGCCCGACGCCCTCGCGGACCTCGAGGCCGGGCGCCTGGCCGACCGGGTCGTCGTCGTCCGGCGCGCCGGCGAGGTCCTGTACGCCAACGACCTCACCCCCGAAGGCCACTGGCGCCACCCGGCCGGTGCGCGCGAGGCGCTGCTGACCGAGCGGTTACGCCCGTGGAACGCGGCGGAGACCGGCGCCTTCCGCCGCCAGCTCGCCGACGCCGACCGGCGTGCGCATGATCCGCGGCTGCCCGAGGACTGGTCGCTGGCCGTGCGGCGCGACGCCGAGCGCGCCGCCGCGCTGGCCGAGCCACTGCGGCGCACCGCCCAGGCCCGCCGCGAGGCGCCCGGCACGGACTATCACCGGCTCTCCGCCGAGGAGCACCGCTGGATCTTCGACGTGCTGATCGCCCCGTCCCTCCTGGAGGGCATCACGCCGCAGGAGCGGCCGGTCGCGGTATATGTGGTGGGACAGCCCGGCTCCGGCAAGACCAGTCTGACCCCGATGCTGCGCAGGGCCCTGCGGGGACGGCCCACCCAGATCAGCGGTGACGACTTCAAGGCGGCCCACCCGGACTACCTGACCCTGCTGGGCGAGGAGCCCCGTACGGCCAGCGACCGGATCCGGGCGGACTACCGGGCCTGGCAGGCGATGGCCGAGGCACGCGTACGGGAGATGCGCGGTGACGTGGTCATCGAGATCGCCCCCGGCAGCGCGGCCGCGTTCGTCCAGGGCGCGATGCTCTACCGGCGGGCGGGCTACCGGGTGGAGCTGGTGGTCCTGGCCGTGCGGGCCGCGGACTCCCGGCAGGGAACCGCCGAGCGCTGCGCACGGATGAGTCGGCTTGGCCTGCCCGCCCGGTTCACCACCGCGCAGGGGCACGACCGCCACTTCGCGGCGCTCGCCGACGCGGTAGCCGCTGCCGAGGAGGGGCAGGTGGCCGACTCGGTCATGGTGTGGAGGCGCGATGGCACCGTCCTCTACCGCAACGCCCGCACACCCGGGGGCGCCTGGGCGCGGCCGGCGGGTGCGGCGGAGGCCCTGCTCGCCGAGCAGGCCCGGCCCTTCACGCCCCAGGAGGCGGCGCGGTTCTGGGCGATCCAGCGCCGGCTGCGGGCCGAGCTGCCGCACTACCGCCAGGACGTGGAGGAGATCGCCTGCCTGGCGCGGCCACTGATGCCCGCGCACCTGCGGCCACGACGGCTTCCCGGGCCCGCCGCGGTGGCTGCCTTGCCCCTGCCCCGCGGCGACGCGGACCCCTCCGATGATGCCTACGGCCCGGTGCCTTCCAACTCCTTCAGACGGGCCGCGTAGAGGGCGGTGAGGCGGGCCCTCTCCTCGGAGCCGGCGTCCTTCAGCCGCCTCTGGTCCTCCAGGCACTGCCGGTGCTCGGCGATCAGGCGCTCCAGCCGCCCAGGGTCGCAGGCGGGGGCACGTCGCTCGGCGAGGATCTCCCGGCCGTACCAGGCGATCACCAGCCTCACAGCCTCGTCGGCATCGGGCTCGGGGACGCTGAAGGGGGGTACCGCATCACGCACGATGATCAGCCTTCACAGGGAAAAGCAACAACAAAAGGATCATTGTCGGCCGTGGCCGGATTCCCGTCCACCACCGGCGGCTATCGGGCCGCGCCCGCCAGAGTGCCGCCGCCAGGGCGCAGCGCGGAATAGGTTGGGCCGAGACGATCACCTGTGGGGGGACCATGGCCGACAACCTGCGTGCGCTGTTCAGCTCCAACGACCCGTCGGCGTTCGACGTTGCGGAGGCGTTCACCGACCGGCAGTACCAGTGGGCCCTGGTGGCCGCCGCGCTGGAGGAGCACCTGCGCCGCACCAGTGCCCCGGGCTTCGACGTGGAAGACCTCGAAGCGCCCCGCACCAACCTGATCATGTTTCACGGGGTGGGCGGGGCCGGGAAGTCCACCTTGCTCCGCAAGATCGAAGCCGCGCTCACCGCCGCCGAGCACCGCCCCGACCAGTGGGGCGCACCCACATGGACGCAGCGGCTCCTGCCCATCCGGATCGACCTGGCCCGCTCCGCGTCGACCGGTTCGGACTTCGAACGGGTCATCCTGACGATCCGCCTCGCGCTCGCCGGGGCGCTGGGCCGCACGCTGCCCTCCTTCGACGTGGCGCTGCGCCACTACTGGGAACACGTCCACCCGGGTGAGCCACTGGACGAGTACGTCCGGCGCACCGGGCTGGCGGGCCGCTTCGCGAAGATGCTGCCCCAGCAGTTGCAGGCGGGGGTGGGCGAGGTCGCCGCCGCCCTCGAGCTGCCCGGCCTGGTCGGCTCCGCGGCCGGACAGCTCACCTCGGCGCTCGTGACGGCTCTGCGTGAGCGCCAGGAACGCGCCCAGGCCCTGGCGGGCGCCACACGGACCGCGGCCCTGCTGGAAGCCACCCCGGCTGGAAGCGCTGTCCTACTACCCGCGCTGGCCTGGGACCTCAGCCGGCTGCCCGTGAAGAAGGCCCTCACCCCAGTGGTCCTGCTGGACACCTTCGAGGACACCGGCGACCGCCACCGCGACTTCGAGCGGCTGCTGCAGCGCCTGGTCTGGCTCATGCCACAGACCTTCTTCGTCATCGGCGGCCGAAGCCGCCTGCAGTGGGCCGATGCCGCGCTGCACGGCCAGCTCGACTGGACCGGCCCCGCCGCCTGGCCCGGCCTGACCACCTCCTCCCCCGCGGCTCCGCGGCCGAGGCCGGCCACGCGGGGCGGCCGCCAGCACCTGATCGGTGATCTCTCCCCCGAGGACTGCGAGACCCATCTCGCCCGCCGCCTCACCCTCGACGGGCAGCCCCTCATCGGCGCCGACATCCGCGCCGCGATCACCGCCCGCTCCCACGGCCTGTCCCTCCATCTCGACCTCGCCGTCAGCCGCTTCCTGGAGATCCACCGCACCGGCCGCACCCCCACCCCCGCGGACTTCGACTGCACCTTCCCCGCCCTCCTCGCCCGCACCCTCTCCGACCTCACCCCCGACGAGCGGCACCTGCTGCGCAGCGTGTCCCTGCTGGACGCCTTCGACCTCGACCTCGCCACCCGCACCGCCGGTCTCGCCCAGCAGGCCCCCGCCCGGCGCCTGGTCGAGCGGCCGCTGGTCACCGAGAACCCCTACGCCCTGTGGCCCTACCACCTGCACCGCGCGATACGCAGCGCCGTCCGCGAGGACGACCACAGCGACGACCGCTGGACACCGGCCGACTGGCACCAGGCCGCCACCCGCGCCCTGGCCGCCCTCGGCGAGCAGTGGACGAAGGCCGCCGCCCTCGCCCCCAGCCGCATGCTCCTCGTCGCCTGCCTGCGCCAGGGCCTGCGCCTGGCCCGCGACCACCACCTGAGTGGCCTGGGCTGGATCATCGACGCCGCCTTCGTCTATACCGACGACTCCGTCTGGGAACCCCTCACCCTGCCCACCCCCACCGAGGAGGCACCGGACACCCCCGCCGACGCCGCGGCCGAGCTTCTCACCGCCATCGCCCGGCGCCAGCACGAGCACCGCCAGCAAACTGCCGACCGTCTCACCGCCGTCCTGGCCGCCGGCCTGCTGCCCGCCGCGCTGACCGAGATGGCCCTGTACTACCGGGCCAAGGCCCACAAGGACCTCAGCCAGAACGACGCCGCCCGCGCCGGCATGCAGCAGGTCGCCGACACCGGCGGCCGCCTCGCCCCCAAGGCCCGCCGGGGCCTTGCCAACCTGGCCCGCCTCGCCGGCGACTTCCCCACCGCCCTGGCCGCCGTCCCCACCCTGGGCTGGCAAGGCCGCCACCACCGCGTCCTCGGCGACATCCACTGGTCCCACGCCAACACCGTCCAGGCCATCGACGCCTTCGAAGCCGGCCGCACCGAAGCCGAGCAGCACGGCGCCCCGGGCGAACGCGCCATGACGCAGGTCCGCCTCGCCCTCGCCGTCTCCTTCGCCGACCCCGACCGCGCCGACGACGAGCTCGCCCTCGCCCACCAGCTCCTCGACGGCCTCGACCAGCTCTCCAACACCCTCCTCGCCCAGGTCGTCGCCCTGATCAAGGACGCCGGAACCGACGACGCTCTCACCGACCGGGCCCAGGGCTTGCACGCCGACATCGACAACGCCGGGCTCCCCTACCTGATCCGGTTCCTGGAACTCGGCCTCGCCTTCCACCACGCCGTCCGCGGCGAGGACCAGAACCTGGCCGCCACCATCGACCGGCTGCGCGAACTCACCGCCACCGGCGACTTCGCCTACTTCACCGACATCGCCCACTTCATGGCCGGCCTGCCCCTGCCCGGCCCCACCACCACGCGCTGGATCGACGGCCCCGACGGCGTGCGCGCCCGCTGGCAGCACCTCGTCCACACCCGCCGCACCCACACCGGCCGAATCCACCCGTGATCTCACGCGGGCACGAAAAAGGGCTCGGACCCCCGTCACGGGAGTCCGAGCCCAACTTCAGAATGATCAGCTGGCGTCCGGAGACTTACCGACCAGAGCACTCAGCAACTCGACGATCTTCGCCTGGTTGCGGTCGATCTTCTCCGACAAGGCGTCGACCTTCTCCTCCAGGCCGCCCACCTTCTCGTCCAGGTTGCCGACCTTCTGATCGAGGTTGCCCACCTGGAGCCGCAGAGCGGTCAGGTCGGACTTGACGATCCCGAACTCGCGCTCCGTCGTCACCTGCGCCTGCTCATAGCGGCGGGTGAGAGCGGCGATCTCGCTCTGGGCGATGGGGTCCTCGGCCACGCGGGGCGCTCCTGCCAGATCATGAAAAGCGGCGGTCATCAGGCCCCTCACGATATCGCGTCCGAACGGCCACACTCACCCGTTCGGTCCCCGTGGGCCACCGCCGTCAGGCCAGCACAGAGAGCCTTCCTCACAGCGGCCCCTCAGCCGATATATCGGCTGAAGAAGTCGGTGAGGATCGGGAGGGCGCTGCTCAGGAGGGTGGCGGTGATCTGTGCCCAGTAGGGGCAGGGGGCCCTTCCGGACGGGTGGTGGTGTTGTACGAGGCGGGGAGGGCGACGTCGGAGCACAGTGCACCTTCCGGTGGGAGCACGGCGTGCCGGTGCCCTGCGGCTGCGGGCGGCCGCAGGGCACCGGGCAGGGGCGGGTGCTGGGTTCAGCGGTGGCAGACGAGGTCGTCGAGTTCTTCCTGGGAGACGTTGTCGAGGTAGCCCTCGGGGATGGAGATGGAGGCGTTCGCGGGTCCGGCGGTGACCTCGCGGATGTGGCTGCCGACCTCGACGGGCAGGGGATCGGCTGCCGGGGAGGGGCGGTTCGCGGGGGTTTCCCAGTCCTCGTCGCACAGGAAGGCGCCGGCGTTGAGCTGGCGGTAGCAGTGCACGGCCTCGGTCGGCTGGCCGCGCAGCAGGTTGTCGAGGAAGAGGAGGTAGGCGGCGGTGGCGTCGTCGGCGCCGGCGGCGTAGCGCCACCAGAAGCGGGCGCCTTCTTCGCCGGCGCCGCTGAGGTAGAGCAGGCAGCCCAGGCCGCGGGCGCCGACCGGGTCGGTGGGGCACTCGGCACCGACGAAGCGGAACAGCCGGGGGGCGGCTCCGGGGGCCTTGATGATCTGGCGGCACAGGCCCTTCAGGTCGCGGCGCAGCCGTTGCTTGAGCTTGCGGGGCGCGGCCGGTGTGGGGCCTTCGACGGATTCCAGGACGAGCGCGGCGAGTTCGGGGGAGGTAGGGGCGAGCCAGCCGGAGATGTCCCGTACGGCGCGGGCGCGGCGTTCTTCGACCTGGTGGATGCGGGCGAAGAGCTTGTGGTCGTCCTCGGCTCGCTGTTCGCCGGTGTAGGCGGGGGTTCGGGTCTGCGCATCCTGCAGGGCGCTTTCGATTTCGATCACTGGTGGTGCCCTTTCGTGTGGCCGGGAGTGTCGCCGTCGGGGGGAGTCAGCGTCGTGGCCAGAGCGGCGCAGCCGGCGGCGAGGTGCGAGCGGACGGTGGAGGCGGCGAGGCCGGTGAGGTCCGCGATCTTCTCGGTGGAGTAGTCCTGGAGGTAGTGCAGGGCGATGCAGGTCTGCTGCCGTCCGGGGAGCCGGGAGACCGCGTAGTGGACCTCCAGGCGGCGGGAGGCGCGCTCGATCTCCTCGTCCGGGACGGCGGCGACCGGCCGGGTCGACGCCTCGAAGATCAGCCCGACGGGGATGACCGGGCGGCGGTCACGCCTGCGCAGCTCGTCCGCCACCGTGTTCCGGAGGATCTTGAAACAGAAGGCGTCGGTGTTGTCGCTGGCGAGCGCGTCGTCCCACTTCAGGTAGATCTGGAACAACGCCTCGTTGGCCATCTCCCGGGCGTCCTCCATGGAGTACAGCCGGGTGTAGGCCCAGGTGACGTACCCCTCGCGCTTGCCCAGGACGAAGGACTCGTACGCGACCTGCGCGTGGTGCTCCGTGGTCACGGTGCGCAGTACCGTGTGGCGGCCGCTCATGCCGGCCCTCGCACGGTACTGGTCGCGGTGGCCGGGTGGTGCAGGTGGATCTGCTCTTCGCGCCGTCCGGTGGTTTCCCCCCGGTAGGGCGGCGTGCCGTAGAACATTGCTGTCCTTATGTCTCGTACTGGACACCTGGTCCCTGCCCCCACCGAGACCCGGGAGAGCACGGCGCTCTCACCTCTTAATGCCGTCGCCGAGGCGCCATACGTCCAGCCGAGCACACAAGAATATTGACGTAACGTTACTTCCTGGTCTCTCTCGGTATTCCCGTTGTGCGGTCCGGGGCGGTGACGGCAAACGTCCGTGCAGGAGCCGTTACAGGTGCGTGGTGCGCTGTTCACTCATCTGGTGCAATGCGCATGCGCCCGCCCAGCGGAACGATCGAACCTGAAGAGCGGAGCACCGCCCTCGGTCAGCCGGGGGTATGGGGCTCCCCGGTCCGGTCTCCTCGAGTCGAGCTGGAGGATCCCGCCCTGTCCGTTTTCTGGAAAGGCGATCGTCGGATGAAGACCCCAGCCACCCTCTCCTCCCCGGATCCGCGTGCTCGGCGCCGGAGACCGGACATCCGCCTGGCGACCCGTCTGCTCGCCCTCACCGGATCCCTCCTGATGCCCATAGCCACAGGCAGCCCCGCCTCGGTGGCTGCCCCCGCCCTGGCCGACCCCGTCGTGGGTTCGGCCGACTGCACCAGAGCAGGGGAGTACATCCTCACCCTGCCCACCGAGGCCGAGCAGCTCACCGTGACGCTCACCGTCCGCGGCGCCGGCGGCGGAGGCGGTGAATACGGCGCCACCAGCACCGGCGATCTCATCGGTGGCGGCGGCGGAGGCGCTGGCGGCACCGCGGTGTGCACGGCGACCGTGCCTGGGGGAACCAACCTGACCGTTGTCGTCGGCGGCGGAGGGGACAACGGCGGCAAGTCGTATCCCTACGGGGGCACGAGTGCCCTCAACGGCCTCGGTCACGGCGGCACCGGAACCCCCGGCGGCGCCAACGGCATCAATGGAGGCGGTGGAGGCGGCGGTGCCTCTGGAGTCTTCGCCGGATCAACGGTCGCAGCCGTGGCCCTGCTGGCCGACGGCCGCGGCGGTGGGGGTGGTGGCGGCGCGGCCGCCGGCGGCGCCGGGGGAACTGGGGGCAGCTTCGACGGCAACGGCGCCCTCGGGGGCACTGCGGGCACCTACGGTGGACCCGCTGTCGCCGCCGGTGGCGGCGGTACCGGCGGCGGAGGCACCTGCCGCGCCTACTTCACGGGCAACGGTGCCCCGGGCCAGGACGGAGGCAAGGGCTCCACCCTCCTCTCCCTGGCCGTCGGCGGCAGCGGTGGCCTGGCAGGAACCCCCACACCCCCCGGCCTCGGCCTGCTCCCCACCCAGGGCGCCGGCGGCCGCGGCGCAGGAGACATACTCGACGCCCGCGACGGCAACGCCGGATTCATCAACGTCAACTGGAGGAGCGTCTAGGCGCGCGCGGCCAACTGGTCAACCGCGTTCTTGGCGTCCTTCAGCCCGTCCCCGGTGAGCTCGCGGTACGCCTTGACGGCCTTGATCCTCTCGCCCTTGCGCGCGAGCTCCGCGATCCGGGCCAGCTCATGCTCCTCCTGCCGGATGCCCAACTGGTCAAGGATCAAGTCGACCTTGCGCTCGAGCCGCGCGACCTTGCGGCTGACGCGTTCGATCCGGCTCTCGACAGTCCAGGCGAGGAGACCGATGAGGGGAAAGATGAAGAGGAGTACTGCCGTGTCCATGATCGAGGATCCTAGGCCGCGCCCCGGTCAGACGCCGGGGCCGGCCTGCGGACGTTCCAGCCCCCGGGAACCGGTCTCCGTGTCCAGCGTGCCGTTGTCCTCGTCGAGGTCCGCCAGCGCGGCGTCCATGGCGTCGATGGTCTCGTAGTCCGGGCTGCCGTCGCGGAGCCTGGGCAGGTCATCGTCCTGCGGGACGGGCCCCTTGAGGAACGGCGGGACGACCGCGTCGACCGTCTGGGCCATGGGCGCCCCGTAAACGGAGGCGTGCCGGCGGGCCTGCTCCCACCAGCCCCCGGCCAGGCACACGGCGAGGACCCGCAGGCCGTCGTGTCCGTACTTCCGCGCGACTTCGTCCACCCAGTCGATCGCGAACTCCGCGATATCGACGTCCTCCCCCATGTCGTGCTCGGCGGCCGGGTCCCGGATCATCGCCAGCGAGATCCCGAGCATGCGCTGCTGCATGCCGATCAGCTCCCGCCGCTCCCACGCCTTCTCGAACTCCGACCGCTCCGGCACCACAGCACTCCTTCCGCTCCCCGGGATTCGTCGACGCCGACCGTACGGCCGCCGACCCCACCTGGGAAGGCCCTGCGGTTTGACCATGTGAAGAGTCAAATGCCCTGTACAGCTGCCGTCACCCGCAGCTGGCGGTCCCTCCAGGTCATGTCCGGTGCCAGGTCGCGGTACAGCTGGCCTTCCTGGACGTTCCTCACACCGCCACCTCCTGCTCGCGGACGTTGAGGGAGGCAGCCTCAGCTGTGCACACCTCGACCACCGGCCCAGTCAGGCGACCGGTCTTCCAGGATTCACGCAGCCCGGCGTCGAGGAGGTCCTCACGGTGGGCAAGGAGCCGCATTTCCCCCGCGAAGTAGCCCTTCCAAGCGGCGTCCGGGGTGACGACGGTGATCCGCCCCGTGCGATCGGCGACCAGGACCGAGCGCTCGGACAGGGTGGTCAACGCCCGCAAGTGCTCAACGCGCACCGTGGCGGGAGCCCACCCCGACTCCACCAGGACCTGCTTGTGATCACGCTGTGTGGACATCTTGTCCTCCGGTCCTTCCGGCTCTTCAGCGGGGGTACAGCATTCGGTCGTGGTCGGGGGCAGGACGCGGTCGAGGAACTCGTTGCGGGCGTCCTTGTCGAGTTTGACGCCGAGGCCGAGCGCGGTGCGCAGGGAGTGCACGGTGACGTCCCGGGGGATGTCGAACCGGCGCGTACCCCTGGCGGCGTGGCTGTGTCGCTCTCCGGGAGGTACGTAGCCACGGCCTGCCGCGGCGGGGCAGGAAGTGGTGGGACGGGGGTCATCCGGCTTTCCCGGCGACGGCCGACAGGCTGGGGCGGATCATGACGGTCAGGACGGGCGCGGTGTCCTGGGGCTGGGCGTGCCCGACGGGCACGTACCCCCACCGCTCGTAGACGGCCTGGACCTTCCCGTCCCCGGCGAGTGGGTTGACCATGAGTGTTGCCCGGCCCGTCCAGCCGTCCAGGAGGTGGTCGTGGACCGTCCGGGCGGTGCCGGTGCCGCGCCGGGAGGTGAGGACCGCGATCTCGTCCAGCCGGAACGTGCGCTGCCCGTCCTCGCGGACGATGTCCGCCGAGGGCGGCGGGTAGACCCTGGGCCACCACGTGTTCTCCGCGCCGAGCGGGCAGCCGTAGGCGTAGCCGACGGGCTCGTCTTCGCGCCAGGCGAGTGCGGCCAGGCAGCCCGGGCGCGTCGCGTGGCGCTTCAACTGCGCGCGCATGCGGGGTGGTTGGTAGTGCTCCAGGTGCTGGAGTTCGGCGCGGGCGTCGACGTAGACGGTGAGGATCGCGTCGATGGTCTCGTCGGTGAGCGGGGTGCGGGTGAACCGGTCAGGAGCGGTTTGGGTCATCGGGCGGCTTCCAGGGTTGTGGTGAGGCGGTGGATGGCGGTGTGGACGCGGGCGCTGCCGGGGAGGCCGGCGGCGAGCCGGGCGGCGCGGTCGATGGTGTCGGCGGCGGCGTCCCGTTCGCCCTGGGCGAGTTGTGCCTCGGCGAGGTGGACGCGGTAGAGGGCGCGGTCGCGCAGGTATCCGGCGTGGACGGTGGCCAGGGCGGTGCGCGCGTGGGTCTCGGCGTGCTGGGGGCGGCCGAGGATGCGCAGGGACTTGCCGTGGAGGGAGTGGAGGTCGGCGGTGCCGTAGAAGCCGAGCCACCGGGGCCGCGGGACGGGCTGGCTGTGGGTGAGGGTGTCGTGGGCGCGGTCGAAGGCGGCTTCCGCGCGCCGGCGGTCGGCGAGCAGGGCGGCGGCGGTGCCGAGCCGGGCCTGGGCCAGGGACCGGCACAGCGGGTCCTGCCGGGCCGCCCGCAGCGTGCTGAGCTTCTCGGCCGCGGCCTTGGCGTCGGCGCGGCGCCCGGTGGTCAGCGCGTAGTGCACCTGGGAGTTCCAGGCGTGGAGCAGGGCGTAGGGGTCCCGGGAGAGCGCGGCCAGGCGTGTGGCGGCGTCGATGTGCTGGGCGGCTGTGGCGGTGCGGTGGCCGTCCAGGGCGTACCAGGCGCTGGCTGCCACCGCGTCGGCGGCCACGGCATAAAGCATGCGTTCGATGCGGTCGGAGCAGCCGCCGGCGTTGACCGCGGCGGTCGCTGTGTGGCAGATCGCTTCGGCGGCCTGTTCGAGTGCCTGGCCGCCTTGGGTCTGGTCGGTCCGGGTGAGCCGGTCCAGTTGCTCGCGCAGGTCTTCCACGTCGGAGGTTCCTGTGCGCCAGCGTCCCCGTCCCGCGGCAGGCGTGATGGCCAGCGTCGCGCTGACGGCGCCGGCGCCGGTGATGAATGTGCGGCGGTGCACCGGTCCCTCCTCCGGGCGTGCGGACGGGTGGATGAAGCCCAGGTCGGCGGCGGTCAGGCCGCTGACCTGGGCGAGGGCACGGCGTTGGAGGGCCCTGGGCCATTGGGTCTCCCCGGAGCGCCATTTACGGACCGTGCCTTCGGTCAGTCTTCCCTCCCGGCCGGTGATGGCACCGATCTCGGAGTTGAGCGCTCGGGCCAGGTCGGGGGCGCTCAGGCCCTGCTTGCCCATCCACTCGACCAACGGCGTGTTGCGCCTGCGCTGGGTGCTCACGGGCCCCAACGGTAGGGGCCGGGAGCCTCCTGCGGCAGGTAAAGAGCGGGTCATTTCGATAGGGGTGGTGCGGGCAGAAAACCGCGCTCCGGTAGGGGCATTGGACGGCGTGCGGGGGTTGCCTGTCCGTACAACTCCCCTTCGCGGCGGGCCGCCCAGGGCGCGGCCCTCCGCTCGCTCAAGGAGACCGTCGTGACCACACCGCCGTCCCCCGTTCCCCCTGCTCCGACCAGGACGCCGGTCTTCGTCTCCCACGTGGCGCCGTCGCAGCGCGACGTGGCATACGACCACCGCGCCGCCCAGGCCGCCGTCCCCGTGACCGTGCACTTCCGCGACGAGACGAGCACCGAGACGCTGCTGGTCCTCGGCCCCGACCAGTTGTCCTGCCTGCTCCGGCAGTTGGGGCAGGCGGCCGAGCAGCGGCGCGCCCTGCTGGCCGAGGCAGGCGGCCGGTGAACCGTCCTGTGGCCGGCGCGGACGGCGACGTGCCCGTCATCGCGCCGATGCTGACCGGTGACACCCGCCCGGTCGACCTCGTGACGATCCGGGCGACGGCCGACCGTGCCCTGCAGGAGCGCGCGTCCGTTCCCCGCCGCGCGGAGGTCCGGGAGCTGACCTCCGCGCTCCACGAGCACCTCGTGCTCCTGGTCGAAGCGGCCCAGCACCGGCGCGACGAGGCCAAGGGCGAAGCCCGGCGGCACTGGGCCGCGGTGCTGAACCGGGGGCAGATGGATCTCGCCCGCCGCGGCAACACCGGGCAGTCGGCCGTGCAGTACCTGCAGGAGATCGCCCGGACCTGCCGGTATCTCACCGACCTGCTGGCCCGGTAGCGGCACGACCGGCCGTCATGTCCGGCGGACAGCACACCGACCGATTCCTGACCCACTTCGACGACGAGAAAGGCGAACACCACATGAGCACCATCACCACGACGGACGTCGAGTCCGCCACCGAGCGCCAGGCGCTCGCCGAGTTGGGCAAGTTCTTCCAGCTCCACGCCGACCGCACCGCGGCCGGCGACACCTCGCTCATGCCGATGTTCAGCGGGCGGATCGACGCGGCCTGGCACCGGCTGAACGACGACCCCCAGGCATGCGCGCAGTTCTGCACCGACCACGCCGGGCGCCAGGTCACGCACGTCTCCACCCTCGGCCGCGGCTTCGTCCAGTGGACCAGCGACTACGAGGCCCGGTTCGGCGCCCTGCCCGTCATCTGGTTCGCCGCCGCCACGGGCAGCATCAACCAGGCCGCCTATGAGCTGTACCGCTCCACGGGCCGCGTCGAGGCGTCGTGGAACTGCGGCCCCGGCGGCGGTGACGGCGACGGCAGCGTGACCGAGGACACCACCGCGTGAGCACCACCAGCAACAGCGGGCCCCGGAGCACCGGCTCCGGGGCCCGCCCCGTCTCGGTCTCCACGCTCGTCCGGCTGACGGAGCCGACGCCGGACGCCGGCCAGCTCGACCACCGCCTCGGCCCGTACACCGCCGCCGTGGCCGCCCACTGCCCCTACCTCGGCCCCTCGACGGCCCGGCAGCTGACACGGTGGGAGCTGTGGGAGCCCGCCGACCGGGCCGCGGTGCCCCAGGCCATCGAGGCCGCGCTGTTCGCCGCCGGCCTCATGGCCGCCGAACGCGTACGGGCCCGCGCCCGCACCCTGGGACCACTGGTGTGCGAGAACGTCGCCGTGCGCTGGGACGCCCCGACCGAGGACCAGCGACTGGCGCTGATGTGGCCGCACTGGGCCCTCAAACTCCTCTACGCGCCCGTCGGCGTGATGGTCGGCAAGTTCTGGGCGGGCGAGACGGACACCGACCGCCGCGGGCGCCCCGTCCCCGTCCCCCCGATCACGTTCCTGTCGCTGCGCCCGGCCGTACGGGCCCGCGACCCGAAGCTGCTGACGTCCCATCCGGACGTCGGCGACATCATCGCCGCCGCCACCAACGATGACGACCGCGACGTCCTGGGCGACGTCCTGGACGATGGCGAGCGCATCGACGAACACGCATGGACCCGCGTACGAGCGTGGGCCGCACACCAGGCGAGGGGAGACCAACATGACTGACCCGGTCGAGCAGTTCACGATGGTGGTGGACGAGACGATCGTCTCGTCCACCGTGGTGTCGGACCGGCGCGGCTCGACCGCGTGGAAGGTCACCACGACCGCCGGCACGTACGTGGTGAAGGCGAACACCGAAACCAGCGACGGCCACGGCAGGGACAAGGAGCGCGAGATCGAACGCGAAGCGTCGGTCCTCCAGCGGCTCACCGCGCTCGGCGCCATCGACCGCACGTACTTCGCCGCGGCCAAGACCTCCCCGCCGGGCGCCCGCTGGGTCGCCGCCCGCTGGATCGACGGCGACGCCATGTGGCCGGCCCTCGCCGAGGCCCGCGACGAGGACACCCCCGCCGCCCGGAAGCTCCTGACCACCGTGACGGCCACCTTGGCCGAAGCCCTCGCCGAGCTGCACGCGGTGCGCTTCACGCACGCCGACGTGCAGCCGACGAACATCCGCGTCACGCCCGACGGCACCGGCGTGCTGCTCGACTACGCGCTCGCCTGCGGACCGGAAGAACACGCGGGCCGCGTCCCGTACCGGGGCGCGCTCACCCACACCACCGCACCGGAGACGGCCGCCGAACTCCTGGCCACCGGCGAGCGCGTCCACGTCCAGACGCTCCCGCCGGCCGACGTGTGGGCCCTGGGCGCCACCCTGTTCTGGTGCTGGACCGGCGAACGCCCCGTCACGTACCGCGACATCGACGCCGGCCGCGCCGGGATGCTCCGCGACATCGCCGACGGAGACCGCCTCCACGACCTGGCCACCGCACGCCCATGGCACTTCCCCCAGATCGAGGACCTCATCACCGCCTGCCTGGCCGACGATCCATCCGCCCGGCCGACCGCTGCCGCCGTCGCGCAATCGCTCGCCCGACCGGCCGCGCAGACGAAAGCGGAGCAAGATATTCGATCAGCCATCTGATCGGCGGCCACGGGGTCACCGACCGCGCCGAGGTACTCACCGGCGTCCGGCCCCCGACAGCACCGGCCCCCGAACTCCCCCAAGCCGCCTGACCCCGGCCGCCGACCACGACGGGAGCCGCCCGGCCCCCTCCCAGGGCCGGGCGGCTCCGCCGTACCGAAGGGGCCTTCAGCCGACCTGGGGATCGTCGTGCATGCCCGGGGCCGGATACGGGGCACGGTGGCCGCAGGGTCACCTGCCGGAAGCCCGCGCGGGTTCGGCCGGCTCGGGGCTCTCGCCGGGCAGCAGCCAGAGGTTGCCGAAGGAGCTGGGCTCCCACGTGCCCGTCGTAGCAATGCGGTCGAGTCGGCGCTGCCGTTGCTCCTGGACGTAGCCGCGGCAGAGACGGGGGTCGTGCCGGTTGTCCGGGTGGCCGGAGAACTCGGCGCAGTGCGGACATCCCGTGCCTCGGGTGAGCCAGGCCCGGATCCCGAGGGCCAGGAACACGCCGCTACCGCCGGCCAGGGCTCCCAGGGTGAACATCTTGGTCGTCATCGATCCCCTTCCGAAGGGTCTTGGTTCAGACAAGGGGCCCAGCCCGGTCGCCTCCCGGAGCCGGGCGGTTCCGCCGTACCGAGGAGAGCCACGACGGCCGGACAGTCCATCAGAGGTCAGAGGGGAGCTTTTCCCCGGTCTCTCCGTCGTACGCGACGCCGGTCGGCGAGAGCCTGATGGTTCGGGAGGTGGCGCGGCTTCCTTCCTTCCAGCTCTTTCCGCCTATCGCCACACGAACCATCACATCGGCGTTGCGATCTTTGACCGGTAGCTCGATTTCTGGACTTTTTGGGTACCAGTCTTTTTTGATGCTCTGGGCGCTCTTTCCGTCTGCATCAAGGCGCAGATATTTGGCGTCGGGGTTGAAGGACGATCTCAATTCCACGATGACGGCGTCTCCGTCTCGGGTCCAGTGGGCGACTACATCGGCGTCGACTGAGTCAACGGTCAGGCTGGCGCCGGACCTTCCTTTATAGGCGGCGGCCTTTTGCTGACGTTCATCGCTCCTGGTGTCGTTCTCCCCTTTCTGCCATACGCCGGTTGCGGTGATTGCCAGAGCTGCGATGGCGGCGACGTAGGGCCAGGTACGGCGACGGGCGCGGGGCTGCGGCTGGGCGTCGTCGGCCGTGGGCGCGGGTGCAGGAGGCTCGGGGAGTCGGTGCCATTGGGCGGTGGAGTCGTCGGTCTGCTCGAACCAGGATGTGCCGTCGTTGTTCCCCATTCGGGCGACGGTAGCGCGCAGTTGAGCGGCCTGGGCTCGATTCCCGGACAGTTCGGCGACCTCGGCGCGGGTGAGGAGCCAGGCCGCGACCTGGGGGGAGTTGATGCCGTGGGCGGTGATGTCCTCCCGCTCGCCCAGCGCGGCGAGTTCGGCGGCTTCGCTGAACCGTCCCTCGCCCGCGGCCTGCAGAACGGTGTAATGCCGGTGGTCGGGCTGCGGTGCCGTGTCGGCGGCGTTGGGCGGCAGGTCGGAGCCCGGCCCGTCATCGGTGCGGGGGTCCTCGTCCTCGTAGACCTCTTCGGGCACCGCCTCCTTCTCCAGGATCGCGACGGGTTCCTCGTCGGGGGCCAGGGCCTCTTGGGCCTTGCGGCGGCGGGTTGAGGTGTCGGTGAGGCGGGCCTCGTCCTCGTCGAGGGTGGTCTGGACGACGTCGATGTAGTCGGGGCCGACCTTCCACACGGCCTGTCCAGGCTGCAGGGTCGGAATCTTGGCGATGGCCCAGGCGGGCAGGCCGAGGATGGCTCCGACGATGGCGGCCTCTTCGGGGCCGAGGCGTCCGACATGGGCGATCTCGCAGAGCCGGGCCAGGTCCTGGGCGCGGCCGTCGCCGAGGTCGGACAGCGTGTGCATGACCACGTCCAGCGACAACGCCGCCTTGCGGCTGTTCTTCAGCAAGCGTTGGATCAGCTCGGCCGTGGCCGGGGAGAGGAGGATCTGCCATGCCTCTTCGAGCACCAGGTGCCGGTGCACGGCTGTCGACTGCCGCAGCCACACGTGCTCGACCCACGCGGTGATCGCGGCCATGAGGGCGGGGATCGCGGGGCTGTTGCGGTCGAGACTGGAGAAGTCGAAGGAGACGATGGGCAGGTCGGTCGGGGGCAGACTCGCGTCCGGGCCGTCGAAGAGGCCGCGCAGTGATCCTTCGGTGTAGCGGGACAGGGCGATGGCGACGCCTTCGCCCCACGCGGCGAGCTTGTCGGCCGGCCACCGTCCGTCCTCCGGGCTCACCAGCGCGTCGACGAGGCCGCCGAGCCGGTCGGCCTTGGGGCTGTTGAGGGCGTGCTGGAGAGCATGGGTGGACTGGGGGGTGAGCGCGGCGGGTTCGACCGCGGCGATCAGCGAGCGGATCAGCTGCTCGCGGACGTCCGGTTCGAACTCGGGGCTGCACGGGTTCAGTGTGAAGGCGCCGGCCTCGATGACCAGGCCGCCGAGGGATCGGGTGAGCTTGCCCCACTCGCCGGCATCCGTCTCCTCCCCGAAGGAGTCGATGACGACGTACTGGTGGCCGTGGTGCAGGATCTCGCGACGCGCACGGACCTTCGCCGTGGTGGACTTGCCCGACCCGAGTCCGCCCAGCGCGAGGCTGTTGGTGGCGGGCAGGACGGCGGCATCGACCAGGACCGGGGTCAGGTGGAAGGGGCGGCCGTCGGTCTCGGAGCGGCCGATCGGGACGCCGGGAAACCGGGCGTCGGAGGCGACCAGGGGCGCTGTGATGGCGGCCTGTGTCGCGGGCAGACGGATCACAGGACGGCCCCCTTCCTGGTGGGTGCGCCGTGCGGGGTGGTCATGGCATGGGCGCGCTGCTGCTGGCCGGTGAGCCAGTCCAGGGAGATGCGGTGCCGGTCGGCGGTCAGGGAGACGTTCCAGCGGGCGTCCGTGACCTCTTCGGGGCTGTCGCCCCACACGGTGAGGTAGGCGTCGACGTCGACCAGGCAGGCGCCTTGCACGAGGGCGTCGCGCACGGTGTCGCTGGCCGCCTCGTTCGTCTCCTTCTTGATCGTGTCGGTGGGGAAGGCCGCGCCGGCGGCGGCCTGCCACTTCGCGGAGCGGCGGGACTGCGCGGCGGGCAGCGGCCGGTAGAGCACCGCGAAGGAGCGGTCCGCGTCCCGGCCGAGGAGGAGCTTGGGCATGAGGTCGCCGCCGGTCTCGGCGGGCCAGCCGGTGATCCGCGCGGTGGCCGCGTACCGGCCGTCCTCCAGCGCGGCCCAGGTGGCGGAGCGGCCGGTCACGGCGGGGACCGGTTGAGGGGTGGCGGGGGTCAGGACGCCGAGCGCGGCGAACTCGCCCTCGATCGTGCCGAGAACGCGCTCGGGCTGCCCGACCAGTCCCTTGGGGATGTGCACGGAGACCGTCTGCTCGTGATCGGTGCAGTCGCCCACCGTGGCGTGGTGAGCGACATGCACCTGAATTCCCGCCGTTCGGGCCTGGCCGGCCGCGAACGTCAGTGCACGGGCGAACGCCGCGTGGAAGCTCTCCCTCACGTGGGGGTCCTGCATGGTGCCGTGGTGCGGGTACAGCGTCCACGTCCTCGTCGTGCCCGCGCTGGTGGCCAGGGCGGGGGTGGTGCGGCGCTCGCGCCAGTGCCGCACCCCGACCGTCGCCCACCGGGCGACCGAGCGGTGTCCGGGCGCGACGTTGACCAGTGAGGCGATCCCGGCGACGATGCCGAACGCCCAGAGGGGCGGCGGCTGGAGCATTACCGATGCCAGGATCGCGGCCCCTGCCCCGGCGTTCGCCTTGGTCAGCACGGCCTCCGCGGGGCTGAGCCCGCGCTGGATGGCAGGGACGCGGTAGCCGGGGGTCAGGGAGTACATCGAACCCTCCTTCAGGGGGTGGCCGGCCCGCCGCCCGATCCGCCCGACCGAGGCTGCGGCGGCGAACTGGGCGTCGACGTCGGTGACGCTGGCCTGGGCGCGGGGTTGGTGTTGGGAGCGGTGGTGGGTGTCCTGCGCGAACCTGCGGGTTGGTTGGCGCGGGCCCGACGGCGTGCCTCCGTGAGTTGTTGGGTGCGCGCGGCGTCGGCGTTGATCTGGTCGGTGACCGAGTTGGTCGTCAGCCGCCCCGGCCGCGGGCGCGGTCTGGCCCCGTATGAGGCGAACAGGACGTCGGCGTCCTTGCCCATCCCCCGGCCCGGGGTGGTCACCAGGCGGGGCCCGCGCGGGCTGTTCTCCTGCTCGTAGAAGTCCGGCGCACCCGCCCGAACAACCTTGCGGACCAGGGGGTTGGACGTGCGGCTCTCCACCATCGACCGCGCGGCCCGGGCCATCCGGGGCCCGAAGTACGGCACCCCGTGAAAGATCATCCGCAGCATCAGGACATCGGCAGCGACCAGGAGCACCCCGTCCACCACCAGCGAGCCCCTGGCGAGGGCCACGAACGGGCTGACCAGGAGCAGCGCGAACGGCGCGAACATCAGACCCAGCAGCTTCTGTGCCCACGCCTGAACGGCGCTGGTGTCACCCCCACGTGCCAGGGACGCGAGCACGAGCGGCGACATGCAGACGAACGCCAGGATCCCGAGGTTGCGCGTCACGAAGACCAGCGCAGCGAAGCCGAGCGCCACGCAGAGGGCCGCGACCATGATCAGGATCGCCAGCGGGTTTCCCGAGTCTGCGCCGTGCTTGAGGTCCTGGGGGATGACGCCGAACAGCGTCGACTCATCCGAGTCGAACGCAGCCTTGAAGCCTTCGCTCACGGCCTTGTTGAGCAGCATCACGACGCCGGGTACGGAGGCCATGCCGGCCACGGCCACCAGCGTCCAGCCGGTCGAGTACCCCAACTGCCTGAGGCGCGGCGCACCCTGCCACGCGGACAGAGCGCACACAACCACGACGCACGTGAAGATCGCGACGGCCAGGTGCTGGCCGAGCCACAGGAACGGTGTGAACACCTCGTCCGTGGCCTTCTCCGGCGCCCATGCCTTGTTGGGTGCAATGAGCCCTTCGATCTTGTTGATCAGCCAGTTGGCGAGGTCTTTGACGTGGTCGGAGGCTCCGTCGGTGAGCCCCTTCCCCGGGCCGGGAGGAGTGTGCCCTCCCCCGCCCCCGCCGTCCTTCCTGACGCAGTACGGGTATGCCGGCGAGCCCTTCAGCAGGTCACACGGGTCCGCCATTACTGCCGCCCGGAGGTGACCGTGGAGAAGAGGTCGGCGCCGTACATCGCCAGGATCACGGCGACGAACAGGACGCCGATGCCCATGGACCCGGTCCGCAGCGCGCGCCGGGGGTCGTGGGCGGTCTGGAGGAGCATGCGGACGGCGATCACGGCGATCACGGCCGCAATCGCCTTGGTGACCAGGCCGGCGCCGGTCAGTCCGATGGAGTTGAAGAAGTCCACGAATCCGACGGAGAAGTCGGTCGGCTTGGCGAGCTGCACCGTGTCGGCGAGGATGACAGGCTTGAGCATGGGTCAGATCTCCTTTGTGCCGTGAATGGGGCGGGCGGCGCCGAACAGGTCACGCATCGAATCGAGCGGGTCGAAACGGACCTTCGTATCGGGCTTTGCAGCGTTGATCATGTAGCCGCCGCCGATGTACATGCCGACGTGATGAATACTCGACGCACTCGATCCGTAGAACACCAGATCACCGATCTGCATGTCCTTCGGATCGACGGGCTTGGATGCCGCGTACTGCGCCTCCGCCGTGCGCGGCAGGGCGATCCCCACTTTCGCGTACGCGTAGAGAACCAGGCCGGAGCAGTCGAAACCGCTGATACCGGCCCCGGAACGGCCCCTGGGGGAACAGCAGGTTCCCGTGCTCGGGCCGGACTGGCTGCCCCCGCCCCACGAGTACGGGGTGCCCAGCATTTCCTGAGCCGCGTTCACGGCCGTAACACCCTGCTGGGCCGTGACGGTTGTTCCGGCCTTTCCTCCTTCCTTGCTGGCCTGGTTGGCCAGGGCGTTGATGGCACGGACGTAGTCCTTCGTCTCCGGGATGTTCGGAACGCCCTTGGCGTCGATCACTGCCTGGGGTCCGGCGTTGTAGGCGGCGAGCATGTTGGACTGCTTGTCACCCGGTACGTCTTTCACGTCCTTGGCCAGGGTGCACAGGTATCCCGCTGCTGACGGTATGGCATCCTCGGGATCCTCTATATCGCGCTTGCCGTCCCCGTTCCCGTCGACTCCGTATTTCTCCCACGTGGACGGCATGAACTGCGCGATCCCCCGCGCCCCGGCAGGAGATTTCGCCTTGGGCTTGAATTCGGATTCCTGACTGAGGAGTGCAGCCAGCAAATTCGGCGTAATCTCCGGGCAGGTGTTCCCCGCCTTCTCGATCAGACCTCGGTACTTGGACGGAACGCTCAAGCTGAGCGCGGCATTCAGGGCCGCGTCGTCGCCGGCGGCCTGGACGAACGCGGCCCCAATGACGAGCACGGTCGCCCCCGCGCCGACCGCCACCGCTGCGGTGCCAGATCTCAAGACTCCCCCCATCCCTCCGTTTTCGGTGTTTGTACTGGTCAGCACCGCCACCCGGCACCGCCACCGCACCGCCACCCGACCGCCACCCTGACCGCCGGGTGGCGGTGCAGTGGGCGGTGCCCAGGCGGTGCCGGGTGGCGGTCACGAATCGGACATAGCAGCGGCGATGAGGTCAGTCAGCCGGTAGCCCCGCACGCCCTTCGCGCCTTTACCGGCCGGCACTCCGAGCAGTGCCTTCAGCTTCTTTCCGCGCTCCGTCGAATCGCTTTCCACGACTCCGAGGACCGGGGCCAGATCGGCAGTGGCGATGAAGTCCAGCTCTTTGCTCTGCATCAGCTCGATGGCCTGCTTCAGCGGGGTATCCGGGGACGCACTGAGCCGCTTCTGGCGCCGGTCATGCGCGTCGTCGATGACTTCCCAGATGAAGTCGTCAGGGAAGTTGAAGCCCCGGATGTGGGTGGACGTCCCGTGTACGAACAACACGGCCTGGCCCTTGTGCTTCGGGTTGAGAAGTACGGGGTTGATCGGCGCCATCGTGGTGAAGTACGAGTCACCAAGGGTGACCTTTGCGGCGCCTTCGGAGTCAACGTACAGGCACGCCCGGTACTGGAACTGCGCCCTGACATTAACCGGGATCGCATCCTTGTCGGGACGCTGGGTCAGGAAGATGACGGAGACACCGGATTCAAGCGCCTTGGCGACCACGTACCGCGACTTGTCCTCAACCCGGGAAACCAACTCCCGGGATTCCTTACTGCCGTTGGACACATAGAAGTCCGCCGCCTCGTCCACGATGAAGAACAGCCGCCTGAACCGGGGCTTCTGCTGCCGCGCCCGGATTGCTTTCTCGATCTCCGCGTACCGATTATCCACTTCGGCGATCAGGTCATCAAGCATGTTTTCCAGAACGGCCGGATCGGTGGACGACTCGTAGCGCAGGGCGATTTTCGCGAACCTGGCCAGGCCAATGAATTTGCCGTCCAGCAAAATCATGTCGAAGTCATCACCGTAGGCGACACACAGGCAGGTGACGAGCCCATTGAGCAGCGTGGTCTTACCCATCTGGCTCATGCCCGCAATGAGCATGGACGCTCCGTCGAACGTCTCCACACCGAACAGCGCGCCCGTGACATCGTGCCCCAGAGGAATCCCCTCGAAGGCGCGGATCTGCTCGCGGCTCGGCGGGTCGAACAGGCGGCTGAACGGCGGCTCTTTGAGGACCAGGAGCCTGACCCGGCGCTCCGTGTCCCGGGAGGTCTCCAGCTTCAGGTGGAGCCGGGTCACGCCGAGCATCGAGCCGATCGGCCCGAGCCGCTTGGCCACGTCCTCGTGGGTGCCGCCCTCGGGCAGAAGGAACGTGTACTGCGTCCCGACGTCCAACACCCTGGTGTCGACGTCGTGCAGGGGGATCACGTCGTCCTTCCCGATCGCCCCCGTACGGACCAGGGCACGGGTCAGCTCCGGATGGGGCACGACCCCGACCGCAGGCGGGGACTCCTGCGCCAGGACCTCGGACGACGCTTCGGCCGGCTGTCTGGCCCATCTGCGGACGACTTCCACCTTGATCCGCCAGGCCAGATACCCGAGCCCGACCAGGACGCCCACGGTGAGGAGCACCGCAGCCGGCCACGGCAGACCAGTCTGGTCCTTGATGGCGTACAAGATGCCCAGGACGATGACCAGTCCGCCGATCGCGCCTGCGCTCTGGCCGTAGACGTCCTCCACCCGGTCGTCGTCGTACCGGTTTCTCCGGTCGTCGTACCGGTATCTCCTCCTTCCCATCAGCGTGTCCCGCCGGCTTCCTCCTCGGCGACGGGATCGGCGGGGGCGGGCAGGACGTGGTCGTCCGCCGCCTGCCGGGCAGGCTCCGGGACGGTCTGCTGCGGCGGGATGTGTGGCGCGATTGCGGGGGCCGCCGGGGCGGCCGATTGTGCCTGCGTGCTGCGGGTCGACATGCTGGGTGGTGCCTCCTGCCGGTGACGTGCTGGTCGTGGTGCTGGAGGTCCGGGCCGGCGGGCGGGGCTGCATCCCGCCCGCCGCACCCGTCACAGGTAGATCACTCCCCGTGAGGTTAAGCGCCTGGTCTGACAACAGGCCAGGGTTTATCGGCAATACCCGCTGCGGCAGCACCCGCCCATCCCGGTCCACCGTGCCGCCGAGCGGGGTGACGCCGTGGTGGCCGCGCTCCCATTTCATCGGGGCCGGCCTATCCTCCGGGGCGGTCTCAGGTTCGGGGAACGCCTTCGCACTGGCCGGGTCCAATCGGCGCGGTGCCGCGGCCTGACGGTGTGCGGCGAGGGCGCGGCGGTAGCCGTCCGAGGCGGTCTCTTGGGTATGCACCGGACCGGCGGGCGCAGGCGCGGGCGCCGGATCGGCGTCGGCCGGCTCGGGCACCGGCACTGCGACGGGTGGCAGGATCCACACGGAGTGAACGACCGTCCGGCCGGCCGACGTGTTGGCGGCCTCGATGAGGCGGTTCTGCTCCAGGCGCGTCTTCGTTGCCTAGGCCGACGACTCTGGGCACACGGTCTGACAATTGTGCCCGGCGGGTGGTAGAGCGTCGGATAATCTCCCCTTATCTGACGCGACGAAACGGACATGACGACCCGTCGGTAGCGTCGCCTGGCAGGGAGGGGAAACCGGCCGACATGTTCTACTTCTTCCACGACGAGCCCCGCGTCGCCCCGTTCAACGCCGACGAGCTGACCGAGGAGCACGTTGCACAGCTCCGGCGGTTCCTGCAGGCCCGGGTCGAGGAACTGCGCGAGCGCCACCCGGCCGGCAGCCCGGAGGAGCGCGCCGCCCAGGTCCTGCACGAGTCCGTCGCCACGCAGATCGACGAACTCGCCTACTGCTTCGACGACGAGGAGCCCGCGACGCTCAAGTCCCGCCTGGCCGCCTGGAACAAGGTGATCTTCGCTATCTGGCCCTGGGAGACCGCCGAAGGCTACGACACCGACCGGTGGCGGCAGGTCCGGCACACCGACATCGACGACGCCGTCGAGGGCGCCCGCAGCCTGCTCAAGGCACGGGAGGAGCAGGCGGAGCGGAAGCACGCCGAGCGGGAGGCTCCGTGACCACGACCGCCAGGGTGCGCTGTGCACCTGCCTCGCCCCGCCCCCGTCGGCCGCCTGGAGCGCCTCCGCCGCGCCCTCGATGAGCTCGCCGCGGCGGCCGGACCTGACGGGGCCCCGGCGGCGAGGGCATCGCACGCCGCCCTGGACGAGCTGGCCGTCCATCAGCAGCAGGTCCGTCGCCTGTTCGACGCTCGTCACACTCTGCCAGACCGGCACCGGTTCGAGGGCGGCGTGCGGGCCGTGCTCCAGGCTCGAGCCCGCAGCGCTTCCTGGGCCAGGTTGTGCAGGCGCAGCGAAGTCCTTCTACCCTCGTCTTCGCTGATGCCCATCGCAGGGTCGCCGAAGGCGAGGAGGGGAATGTGGTCGCCGGGTATCCCTGGTGGCCGAGGTACCTCTCGATCTGACGGCCGGTCATCCCGCAGACCCTCTTCTCGGTTACCTCGTCCAAGACCATGAAGCCGTCCAGCCAGTCCCGCTCCTCGAGCGCTTCGTGCAAGGCGGCGGCGAAGCGCAGCTGCTCCGGCGGCGGCGCGATGGTCACCGGAGCCGCCCGGTGGGTCGGCCGCTGCCGCTCCATGCGGCGGAACCGCGCAGCCAGGGTGGAGCGTGTAGAGGGGATCCGGCCGGGCAGGATGGTCAGCTGGCGGCTGGCGAACTGGTTCGCCCTGCTGCTAGAGGTCGAAGTCGGTGATCGTGACGCGGGGTGATTCGGTGCCACGGGAGACGACGTAGACGATGGCGATCCCGTACAAGAAGGCGGAGCGGAAGTCGTCGCTCCCCCGTCCTGGGTAGGCGATGGATACCGCAGCGTCGAAGGGGTCTGCGGCCAGCTTGGCGAGGGCGGCGTCCAGGAGGCGCTGGTCGTATTCGTCGAGCGCCGTGTACTTCTTGTCCGCGTCCGGAGTGAGGGCGATGCGGTAGGTCACCGCACGGCCTCGTGGGGAACGGCCGGCAGGGCATCGGCTTCGGCCTGGTCGAACGCGGCGTGCACCGCCGGGTTCTGCTCGAAGACCGCAATGCCGCCCCACAGCCCGATGAGGTGTTTGACCGCGTCGTCGTCGACGGCGCCTGCGACAGCGTCGGCGAACTCGTGACGCAGACGCGGGGGCAGGGCGCGGAGCACGGCCAGGACGGTATCCGGGCGACGCGGGCGCTCCGCCCGACCGTACGGCTCTACAGGCTGTGCGCTCACAAGCTTGCTCCCACCTGGTGTTGCTGGCGAGCGGTCATCTCCCGCAGACGGGCGATGACCGCGTCGTCCTCCTCGCCCGCGGACGTCAGGGACAGCGCCCAGGACGCGAGCACCAGCGGCAACTGGTCCGCCGGCGC
Organism: Streptomyces luteireticuli; assembly: GCF_041519305.1. NCBI lineage: Bacteria > Bacillati > Actinomycetota > Actinomycetes > Kitasatosporales > Streptomycetaceae > Streptomyces > Streptomyces luteireticuli. Next base: position 90,018 of record NZ_CP167928.1, on the reverse strand, counting down.
AGACCCCACCTCGGCGTCGAAAACCACGCGCTGCTCCTTGAGGAGCGCGGTGCGGACGGTGTCGATCGTCGCGGGAATCTCGACCAGTTCGCCGTCGATGTGGGTGGTCCAGGTTGCGGGGGCGATACCGCTCACAGTGCACCTCCTCAGGCGTACCACCGTAGTGGTCCGCGCCGGAGCGCGTACGCGGTTGCCGCGACTGACGACGGCGTCCGCGTCCGGGCAGGAGCCGTCACACATCCCGCCCGGACACCGGCAGCGTACGGGCGGTACCACCCTGGCCAACCAGCCTGACCGTTTCCACTGGAAACGGGACTCGGGTGTGCCTCTGGACCCCGAGTGAGTCCGCAGCCAGCGTGCGAACAGGGCACGCCGGGCCCGAAAGCCCGTTCTCCGGGATCTGATCGGTCGGTATCCCCGATGATGGGGACCGCTCTGGGAAACGGAATGCGGGAGGTGCGCACGTGGCGGTGGAGGCTGGCACACGGCAGGAGGAGCACGTCGCGGGGCGGGTATGGACGGTGCGCCTGGATCCGTACGGCCGTCCTTCCGCCGGCGCGGTGAGGCTCTCCTGCTCCCGCCCGGCCTGCGCCGATCAGCGCTTCCCCGGCGGTGCCGCCGAGGGGCGCAAGGCCGCGATCGGCCACGTCAATGAGCACTTGGCCCGCATCCGCGCAGGCGGAGGGCCGCGCGGCGAGGCGTGGTGCGCCTGCCGCGCCGCCGGCTGCGCGTGGCACACCCCCGACTTCGGCACCGGACGGCCAGGCAGTACGCGACCGGGCGCGGTGCGGTGCGGCGGCCCGATGGTGTTGACGGTGTACGCGGACCGTGCCGGAAGGCTGTGAGCTTCCCCCGAGATGCGGAGTCAGTTGACAGAGGGTCAGATGGGACTCATGAGAGGACCTTCGACCATGGCTGCCCCGAGAAGATATCCGCTGGAGTTGCGTGAGCGTGCGGTGCGGATGTACCGCACCTCCGACCCGAGGCCGCAGATCAAGAAACTGGCCGTCGACCTCGGCGTGCATCCGGAGGCCCTGCGCGGCTGGATCCGCCAGGCCGAGGCCGATGCCGGCGAGCGCGACGACCGGCTCACCACCGACGAGCGGGCCGAGCTCACGGCCCTGCGCAAGGAGAACGCCCAGCTCAAGCGGGCCAACGACGTGCTGCGGACGGCCTCGGCGTTTTTCGCGGCGCAACTCGACCCGACCCGGCCCAGGTGACGGCGCTCGTTGACGAGCATCCCCGCCTGGGGGTCGAGTGCGTACTCCGGGAGCTCCACATCCCTTCCGCCACTTACTACCGCTGGCGCCGCGCGGAGAAGGAGCCGTGCGAACGGCGCCGCCGGGACGTCGAGCTGACCGAGCAGATCCGCACGATCCACGCCGACTCCGGCGGGATCTACGGCTCGCCGCGGGTGCACGCCGTCCTCAAACGGGAGGGCGTCCGCGTGGGCCGCAAGCGGGTCGAACGGCTGATGCGCGAGGACGGTCTTGCGGGCGTGAGCCCACGCCGCAAGAGCGGCTTCACGCGCCGGGACCCGAAGGCCACCTTGGCCCCGGACCTGGTCAACCGGGACTTCACCGCACCCGCGCCGAACCGGCTGTGGGTCACCGACCTCACAATGGTTCCGACCGGCGAGGGGCCGCTGTGGCTCTCGGCGATCCGCGACGCGTTCTCCCGCCGGGTGGTCGCCTGGGAGACCTCCGCCCGCGCCGATGCGGACCTGGTGCTGACCACCCTCGAGTACGCCCTCTCGTCCCGCGAGGTCGAGCCGGGCAAGCTCATTCACCACGCCGATCACGGCTGTCAATACACGTCCATCAAGCTCACGACCCGGTTGGTGCGGGCGGGAATTGAGGCGTCCATGGGGTCCGTGGGGGACTCGTACGATAACGCCCTCGCGGAAAATCTGTGGATGCTGATCAAGACCGAGGGCCTGCGCGGCCGCACCTTCGCCACACGTGCCGAGGCGAACCTCGCGCTCTTCGAGTACATCGACGGTTTCTATAACCCCCGCCGCATCCAAGAACGGCTCGGCTACCTCAGCCCGATCGAGTTCGAGGAGAAGCACTACACCGACCAGGCGACGGCCGAACCAGCGAACCTGAACACCCATCAACCCGTCCCGACCTGCTGATCAGCAACTCTCACGCAGCGGGGGAACCTCAGCATGCTCATGTTGGCACTGGTGATCGTCGTCAACGTCCTCCGCCCGCGTCGGCGGGGGCAGCACCTCGCGACACGGCTCGGCACGGCGGTACTGATCCCCCTCCCGTTCGCAGTGCTCCTGTCCCTGGTCTGACGTACTCCATGCCACTTGCGATCACGGGGTCCCGCGCTGCCTCTCGGCCTGCGCCGCTCAAAGTCAGCACGGTCCTGCAGGAAGATCTGTATCCAAGGGCGGATCCTCCACCAGGTCCCGCAGCTCCTGGGCGATGTCGCGCACATCGCGTATTTCACCGGTTGTCACAGCGATCACCAGACGTTCTGCGGCATCGATGTCCGACCGCAAGTCGATGCCGTTCAACGCCAGAAAGGTGGCGCAGGAGAGCCAGGCCGTGCGTTTGTTGCCGTCAAACAGCGGATGGTTGATGGCTATGGCCTGGAGCAGCGCCGCAGCTTTGTCGATAAGATCAGGATGAACCTGCTGCCCATACATTTCCGCGAGTGGCCGATGCACAGCGGATTCAAGTGAGTTGACGTCACGGAGCACGAGCTCGGTCTCGCCGCAGGCGGGTTCTGCGACGATGAGGACGTCAGCCGTACTCAGGTAGTGAAGTGTCACTTGAGTCGCTCCAGAAGCGCGTGCCACTTCGCTGCTTGCTCGTTGGCAATGCGACGTACCTCGGCCTGATGGCCAGAGCTCTTGGCCGCTTCCTGAGGGTTCGGGTCCGATGCCATGCGGAAGAGCCTAGGAGCGTTTGAAGCATGGCGCGTCCGATTTATCGCTGCCTGGCGGACTGACACTGACCGCGCCAAGTCGGTGCTGCAGGCTGGGCGCTGAGTGGTCGGGGCCAGCAACGGCACGGCGCTGCGTCCTCCCAGACGCTGACCAGGACAGATACCCCTCAGCGCCTGATCGGCACGGTCCATCACGAAGAGCCACACCCACGTCAGGCCCCCGCAAGCACATCTCAAACACGCCCTAACTTGATCTTTAAGGTCGAGGGTCGAATGTGTCCTCGAACTTGATCACTGGTGACGGTAACTTCCGTACACGCAGGCGGCCTTCGGCTGATCATGTGCTCCGACCAAGGACACACATGCTCAGCACGAAGGCCGTGGGATGAGTCTGCTGCACAACGCTGCTCCGGCGGAGCCGTTCGCCGAACTGTCACGCTTCCGGGGCGAGCTCTACTCGTGCCTGACCCCGCGTGCGGATGCTCTGTTCGAGCTGGCGGATGCGGTGTTGTGCACGGATGGCCCGGTCAGGTCGCTGGTCGAGTTGTCGCTGGTGGGCGAGCATCGCCGTGGGCACGGCAGCCTGTACTCCGCCCTGTCGGCGGGTCGGGTGGACGTGTCCCGGCTGCGGCGGGCCGTGGCCACAGTCCCGCTGCCGCGGGCGGCCGACGGTCGGCTGGTACTGGCCGCCGACATCACCTGCTGGCTGCGGCCGGATGCCCATACCTCGCCTGAGCGGATCCTGTGCCACACCTACGGTCGCGGCAAGGACCAGCACATTCCCGTTCCGGGCTGGCCGTACTCGGTGATCTGCGCGCTGGAGACGGGCCGCAGCTCGTGGACCGCGCCGCTGGTGCGCTACGGCTGGCTCCGGGGGATGACGGCGCCACGGTGACCGCGCGGCAGATGCGCGAGCTCATTGAGCGCCTCATCGAGGCCGGGCAATGGCGCCAGGGCGACCTGGACATCCTCATCGTGGTCGACGCCGGCTACGACGTGCCCCGCCTGGCCTTCCTCCTCGAAGACCTGCCCGTGCAGGTGCTCGGGCGGATGCGCTCGGACCGTGTCCTGCGCCGGGCCGTCCCGCCACGCGAACCGCACACCATGGGCCGCCCGCCACGCCACAGCGGCGAGTTCGTCTTCGGCGATCCGTCCACCTGGGGGGCATACCCGATGCCCAGACCACGGCCGAGACCCGCCTCTACGGGAAGGCCGCCGCCCAGGCATGGGATCGTCTTCACCCGCGGCGGACCCACCGCTCCGCGTGGACCGCCCAGTCGGGCGCCCTCCCGGTCATCGAGGGCACCGTGATCCATCTGCGGGTCGAGCACCTGCCCAGCGGAGCCACCCCGAAGCCGGACTGGCTGTGGTGGTCGGGCACCGGCGCCACCACCGCGGACGTCGACCGGCTCTGGCAGGCGTTCCTGCGGCGCTTCGACATCGAGCACACCTTCCGGTTCTTCAAGCAGCCCCTGGGCTGGACCTGCCCGAAGATCCGCACACCGGAAGCCGCCGACCGATGGACCTGGCTGATCCTCGCCGTCTACGCCCAACTCCGGCTCGCCCGGCCACTGGCAGCCGACCTACGTCGCCCCTGGGAGAGGCCCAGTGAACCGCACAAGCTCACTCCCACCCGCGTCCGACGCGACTTTCGACACCTCCGCCCCAAGGCCGCATGCCCGGCCAGCGCACCGAAACCCACCAGCCCAGGACCGGGACGGCCGCCAGGCCGCAAGAACGCTCGCCCCACCCCACGCCACGACGTCCACACAGTCCGCAAAGCGGACACTGCGAAACAGAAGAAGAAGGCGTCAACCACCCCTCGCCCACGGCGCACAGGTTAAAGATCAAGCTAAAAATCGAACGTCGCATGGCTGAGGATCCAGAAGAACCTCACGATGCCACAAATCACGAGACTGAGTGCCCCAGCCACGCGCCGGTCGCGCCCCCTGCTCCCACATGCCTGCCACGCGCGCCTGCAACAGTCCCTCCCAGGAACGCCCCGCTGAGGGCACACCGAAAACAACAGCGGACATCACCACGAACTGGACGCTGTTGTCGTGGTTGCTCTTCCAGTCATGGGTCGACGGGTACCGGAACGCGTCGAGAGCCCACGACCACACCCACAGGCACGGTGCCAGGAAGAGCACCGTCAAGACAAGCATGAACAGGATCTGGACTCCCCTGCCCTCACCACGAGTGATACCGGTTCCATCAGTCATGACACCCACCCTGGACCGCAGGGCCCACGGCGGCCTATCCGCTCTCGTACTCAGACCGACGGCCATCTCTCATCGAAAAGGCCTGCCTCCCTGCAATACCTCGCCCCAGCCAGCAGCGAGACCGGCGGGAGACAAGCCAGATGTGGCACACCCAGGCTCCGGCCGACGCCGGTCGGTCATCATCAGCACACGGCCATGCGGGCACGATGCTCCGACCTCCAATTCGAAGACCTACGTGCTTCTGGAACAGCTGTCATCGGAGTCGGCAACGCACTTCGGCGCATTCCATGCGCCGTCTCGCTGGTCAACGACACCTGCTCGGCTCTCCTGTCCACGGTTGGATGGTGTGGCTGCAGCTGTCAGCCAGTGCCCAGGTGAACGTGGGAGGAGTGGCTGAGCCCCACGAGCTGGGCGACCAGGACAGTGCCGAACAGGTCGAGGGCGTCGTCCTCACCGTGCAGGTCGATGTGGTCGAGCACGAGGTGGGGGTTGTAGCGGGCGGCGAGACGGGCCTGGGCCCGGTCCTCGTCGGTACGCACGGCGGCGGAGTCCTCGTCCTGGGAGCAAGTGGTCCGTCGGCTTTCGCACCAGGCGCGCCATGCGGGGTTGTCCTGGGGTGCTACTGCGAGATGCGGCCCGCCGGCTGGTTCAGTGGCGGGTTCGGTGGAGGGTCGGCCGTGCTTGTGGAGCTGGGCGGAGATGTAGGCGGCGGGCCTGGCCGGGCGCCAGACGAGGTACCACGAGTGGAGCTCGGCAGCGATGTCGTGGACGTCCAGGCCCGCGTCGATCAGGGGACGCAGGGAGAACGCCAACCGGCGTAGCCCCTCGGTTTGCGTCCAACCCACCAGAGGACGTACTTGGCGGGTGATGAGGATGTCACGGGCCACCTGCCTGGCTGGACGATGAGTTCCACCGCAGGTGCCGTGGCGTGCGGGCTTCCGCGGAGACTTCTTCGAGGGAGATGTGGGGGTGGTTGGACGCGTCGCGCGCTTGCGCGAGGTGTCTTTTACCCCACCACTCACCTCAACTGTCCCTGACTGGGGGGTACGACCAAGAGAATGGGGCTCACGCCCCGCCTGAACAGCGTGGTGTCCTGCCTCACCGGACCGCAGTCGTACCTCGGCGACAGCCCGCTCGCGGCCCTGGGGAGTAACTCCGCTGATCCGTGCTTCGTAACCGGCTCCGGTGACGATATGGCCCATGGCGGTGTCGTAGCAGGGCGGGATGACGGCCCCGTAGACCGTGGCCGTGGCCGTGTATTTGCGGCCGGGGATGCGCAGGTTGCGCTTGGAGCCGTGCACCAGCCAGACCAGCGCCCCGAGTTCGCGCAGTACAGCCGCGTGCCGCTTGACGGTGGGAACACTTAGGCCCAGACGGTGTGCGGTGCCCTGGAGGTCGTAGAGCACGATGCCACGGCCGTAGTCCATACGCGCAGCAAGGTCGCGTGCCAGTGCGGTGGTGGTCGCGTTCGCCTTGGGGTGCAGGCCGGCGCCGACGAGCCAGGCGACGGCCCGCAGCCAGATGCGGGGCTGGGCGCGACGGGAGGCGGTGTGCAGAGCTTCCTGCTGCCTCCCGCGGACCAGGATCTGGGCGGCAGGCACGGGGGTGTCAGGTGCGGAGACGGGCCGGGGAGAGAGGTACGGACCGGTTTCAGGCAACACTGAACCGGCCTTCTGACCAGTAGGCATGTCTACTCCGGTCGAAGGGTGGAAAAGGGGAACCCTTATCGCCGCCTGGGCCGTGGGGCGTTGCCCGGCCGGGCGTGGAATGTGAGGGTCAGTGAGCTAGGGGTGGGAGGTGGCGCCACCTCGCTCTCGGAACAGGAAAGCCCGGGGACGGTGCCCCCGGGCTGTGGTGCCGGAAGGAAGCGCCGCTGTACCCGGGTATGGGGACCGGCGGCGGGCCCACGGCCTTTGCGGGCCGCTGGTGGCGCGGGACGGGGTTGTCATGCGGAGGCGGGCTCGGGGGCCTGCTCGCGTGCCCGGCGGCGGGAGGGGAGTTCCTCGAACCACTTGCCGATCGGCGCGAAGTAGAAAGGCTCGTCGGAGAGTTTGAACAGGGCCTGGCAGTACGGGCCGGGGCCGGTGGCCAGTGTGCAGCCGGTCTGATGGATGAACAGGCCGCTGTCCGGTGCGATGTCGTCGGGGATCGCTGCACGGGCGGTCTCGACCGTTATGGCCTCCCAGACGCGCAGTGCCTGGTCCTGGTTGGCCGGGCGGCGTTCCTCGGGCCAGACGAGACGTTTGAGGGCCCCGTAGAGGCGGACGAGGACGATGTCGTTCTCCACGAGGTAGGTGGCGTCGATGACGCCTTCGGCCGCCGCGTCGCGAGCGACCTTCGGCAGGACGCCTGCCTCGGAGGCGATCTTGCGCAGGGACCAGGTCTCGGATCGCATGTCTTTCCCTCTCCTTGGGCTCTCACTGTATCTGATCGGGACTCACTTTGTGGAACTGACAGAACCAAGTGGGCGTGTCGGCGAAGCGTCCGCCGAGTGGGAGGCAGTGCCTCAAATCCGCCTGAATGCTTGATCTCTGGCCTTTTCGAGCGCTTGCCGGAGGAAGAGCGGGTGGGCCTGACAGGGCGTAAGTGAAACTGTCAGAGTCGTAGTGTGTGCAGGAGCCGGACAGTGGGAACGCACGACAGCATCACTGACGAACCCATCGCATGCATGACCGCATGTCAAAGTGCATGCATGACCGCAAGAGTGAATGTGAAGACGTGAAGACCGATAGCCGGAAGAGGCGGACACCCAGATGGTGTCCGCCTCTTCCGGCTATCGGGTCCTGCAGGGTCAGCCCTCTATGGGCCCCTCGGCCTCCAGGACGTCGAGGAACGCGTCCACTGCGGCGCAGACGACGTCGATGACGATGCCGTGCCGGTAGCCCCGCAGCGACTGCCGCAACCCGTTCAGCAACTCGGCCGACACCGGGCTCACACTGAACTGCGCGCTCCGGCCGGCCGGGTGCTCCCCGTCCCACCGTTCGATCAACCACTCGTTGGCCAGCGCCACTTGCTCCTCCGCGCTCTTCGGCAGCGAGCGCAGAGCGGCGTCAAGGTAATGCCCCGCCGACAGACGGCCGCGCCCCGACGAAGCGGCATCGGCCTCCGCCCGGTCCTTGAGCCGGGTAACAGTCTCCGGGACCAGACGCCCCGACCACATCCCCCAGTTCCGGCCGGTGCGCTGGGCAGCGAACGACGCCAGCACCGCAGCCTGGGCCGGCTTCTCCTTCCTGCTCGAGCGCTTGGGCTTCGCAGCCCGCAGGACGGGAGGCTCGGCAGAGACCGCCGAAAACGTCGGCCCCTCGTTCACCCGCACCGACGTGCGCACGGTGCGCTGCGCCGGGTCAGGCCTCCGGGGCGTGGGGGCAGCCTGTGCGACCGGCACGTCCTCGAGGATCAAAGGTGTCGGTTCTGCGGGTGACACCGGTACCGGCTCGGCAGGAGCCACATCCGCGGAAGCCACCTCGGCAGGAGCCGACTTGGCAGACGTCGGCTCTGCCGGTGCCACCTGGGCGGGTGCCGCCTCGGGGATCTCCGCAGACACGGCCGGAACCGCAGAGACGACAGGCGTCACCTCGGGTTGCGGGACTGTCTGCTCCGCAACGGGCGACGGAACGACCGGCGGCGCCTCCGCTGCCGACGTCCGCTGCTCCTCCGGTGCGGGAGCGGGAGTGGCCGTTGCTGCGGGATCCGCAGAGGAGCGGGGGGCGGGCTCGGTGGCCGGCGACGGCACGTGCGGCTCGTCGACCGGCATCACCGACTGCCGCTCCTGCTCGGCCTCCTCGTTTCCGAGGAAACCGCCCTCGTCGGCGTCGTTCCCCACATGTTCGACGGCCGCGAAGTTGAACTGGCGCTTTTTACCCCGGCGCGTGCTCATGCGTCACCCGCTTTCTCCACCTCGGCCAGGCGGTCGAGAATCTCCTGCGTGAGGTCCTCGTACCACCGGCTGGCCGCATAGGACGGCTCGTCGATCACGATGGGACGGCTGACACCGTAGGACGCGGAGATCTGGTCGCTCGTGCGGATCTGCTTCTCGAAGGCCTTCAGATCCCACTTGACCAGGTACTCGTCCACCGCATCGCTCTCATCGTTGCGCTTCGACGGCGTCCGGGCCTCGTTGAGGATCGTGCCGAGGAACACCGGATGACACACACCCCCGGTCCGCTCGGGAACCTTGGCAGTGTTGTTCCGGACAACACGGGCACCATCGGCCGTCGCGATCCGCGGCGTGCAGACCGCGATGACGTAGTCGGCAGCCGCCAGGGCCACAGAAGCCAGCGCATCCGCCGACGGCGGCGTATCGATGAGAACGAAATCGAAGTCATCTTTCACCATCAGCAGCAACTGCCGAAGCGTCGACGTCGCTTCCCAACCCCGCTTCGCCACTTCGGTCTTGGCGCGCTCCGTCACACCCATGACCGACCCGATGACATGCAGCGACCCCGGTGTGTCGAAACCCTTCAACAGCACCGAACGGTCGATCAGCCGCTCCCGCAGCGATGCCATCGACGCCAGATCACCACTGTCATGCGCATCGATGTAATCGAGCAGAGCACTACCGATGTCCGCAGGCTTCTTGGCGAACGCACCGACCGACACTCCAAGCTGACCCTGAAGCTCAAGGTCGATCAGAAGAACCCGGGCCCCGCCACTGGCGAGCGACGCCCCGATGTTCACGGTGGTCGTGGTCTTGCCCACCCCACCCTTCTGACTGGCGACAACAAGAACCTTCATGGGGTGCCCTTCATCTGCATCACTCGCAGGCACAACGCCTGGACCGGTCTCACAGGACGCCGCCCGACCCCTACTTGAGACTGACAGCATCACCGAACTCCGGACAGATTAACAGTCAGCTCACCCTCATCCACACGATAGAGGGCGCTATGAGCGTGTCTCCGGGCCACCACCACATGAATAGCGGTACTGACAGCACCGACAAATCGGTTGATCTGCGCTGATGAGCCCCCAGAAACCTGCCCAGGACAGCCGTACGACCGCACGGACGACAGCACAAACCGCCATACCGCCGCCCGAATGCCTGCCGGCCCACCCGCCCGTCACACCGCAGGAACGCCTGCCGAAACAGGCGAACGACCGTCAATCCGCAGCACCGACCAACGGCACGCACAGCCGACAGCCCACCGGAACGCACGATGCTGCGCCGGCCTGACCGACCTGCTGCAGAAGTGACGGAACGCAGGAGCGCCCTGACGTCGGATCGTCCGGACGCCCGGATGCCTAGGCGTCACGCTGTCCGTCCCGGAGCGGGAGAGGACGAGCGAAAGCCCGGCAGAACGCACGGGGATCCACCGGAGTGTGTGCCCGGCCGGAATACGGCAGGACCGACCGGCCGCAGGAACGCCGGAGCAACTGTCCGTCAGGGAGCACCGGTGCTGGTGTGCCGGTCTGCACCAAAGGACGCGCGGCTGAGGGCCTGCCAGAACGGCCGCAAGCAGAACCGCACGCCCGTCTGTCACACCGTACGGCGGCACGCAGGGACGGACGCAGAGGCGACCGGATGACTGCCGGTACGGATGCACTGACGTCAGCCCGCCGGACAGAACGCAGGCAAGCACGGACGGACGCCCGCTAGAGCGCAGGAGACAGCGCATGCCTGCACGCCCGGATTGCAGGACGACAGACCAGATGCCTGGAGGAAAGACCGGACGAGCGGATGAGTGCAGGCACAATCGCGCTGCCGTCCGTACGCCAACAGGATCGCAGGACCGAGAGCATGAGCAGGTGCACGGACGCCTGAGCGCTCGTGTACCTGCAGGAGCGTGCATAGGAAAGCGTGAAGGCATGGATGCACACCTGAACGCAGTGAGCATTGTGCAGATGGCTGTCTGTGTGTCCGGAGGAGTGCCTGCGCCTGTGCGTGACCGTAAGCATGACTGTGTGCAGGGATGAACGTTCAAGTGCATCACTTGGTGTGTAGGAGACGGCAGGTATGTGAGTGCGAGAGAAAGCTCGCGTGACCGGATGCAAGAGAGGAGGGGAGATCGAAGAACAGAGAGTGTGAAGGGATGTGAGCAGGGATGCGCGAATGGAAGAGAGACCGCATGCCCAGGGGAATGGATGGGCGGATGAATGAACCAGGTGCTGAGCGTACGACTGTGAGGGTCACTGCCTCGGTGAATGGAGAGAGGAAGGAGAGAGGGGGCGAGTGGAGGGCTGCGCGAATAGAAGAAGTTAAGAGTGAGGGAGTGAACGTGGGCTTGGACGGTCGAGTGAACAAAGAGAGGAAGGAAAGGGGGAGGGAGCGAACGGATGCTGGTGGGGAGGAGAGTGAGCAAGAGGGTGTGAGTGCAGGAGTGGGGTAATGATCGAGTTGTTGTGAGAGTTGACGAGAGTGTTGATGGAGGAGTTAGAGCATGAGAGGACAGTCGCATCGAGGATCGACTCTATGGATGATCAATAGAAGGTGCTTCTGCACGTAGAGCCGCAAGAGTTGATGCATGCGTTGGTGCATGATTGAACGCAAGATAGATTGAGACTTTGTGAAAACCGGTTGGGTGGCCCGTCCCGTGGCTTCACCCCACAGGCTGGAGCCGACGGACGCGTCCCCACCACAAACCTCCAGGCTCCCACTGAAGCCAGGCTGCTCGTGACAACCGCACATCAGACTGCAGTCACATAGAAGACCCAACCCGCCGGCTCCGGCTGCCCAAAGCAGGGACCGGCAACGGGAAAGCCCAGCCCTTCGCCTCCTGGCCCGCCGCAGCCAGAACCCGGACGTGACACAACAGGCCCCCGGACCACCAGCCGCTCGGAAGCCTGCCGCACCGAACGCACGACAGCTCGTCGATCTCGCCGGAGAGGAGTCTGACACTCCACACGAAAAGGGCTGCTGGAGCCCTTTGGTCTTGAGCACGGACCAGGGGGGGCGGGGGCGCCCGGTGCGGAAAACCGATGCACCGGACGCTCCGCCCAGCGCCCCACCCTGCTGTGCAGCCGGAGCAGTCCACGGCGGGAGATCTGCGAGGCCGGCGGTCAGGCGACTACTGACCTCCGTGTAGTGCGCGCACCAGGCGCATGCATGCCCTGGATGAGGTCGTGCACGTATCGGCGGGGCATGCCGAGCCGTGCGGCAATCTCGCCGTCGGGGACACCGAAGGCCGCCAGGTGTGCGATCTCCGAACGCCGGTAAGCGGCCAGCTCGTCCCGACCGCAGTTCTCCCGCACACCGGTATCCGGCATGCATGCCGGATCATCGATGTCGTCCCAAGCGGCAGGCGGCTCCCAACCGTGCTTGCTGGCCCAGGACTTGGCCCGCACCACTCCCGCACGCGAAACGCCCAGCTCGACGGGATCGGCATTCCACAGCCGGGTGTAGGCCGCTGTGATGGCCTGGGCCACGGAGACACGCACATATACACGCCGCCCTTGCCGGATCGCCCCGACGGTCTCCCCGCTGACCCCGACCACCTCAGCAAGCAGCTCCAGCGTGAAACCGACCACCGAGAGAGCCTGAAGCCGACGACGCGCCCCGACGGCGTCGACGAGTCCCTCGCGAGCACTCCGATAGCCACGACGCGGAACTGAGCTTCCCCCGAGATGCGGAGTCAGTTGACAGAGGGTCAGATGGGACTCATGAGAGGACCTTCGACCATGGCTGCCCCGAGAAGATATCCGCTGGAGTTGCGTGAGCGTGCGGTGCGGATGTACCGCACCTCCGACCCGAGGCCGCAGATCAAGAAACTGGCCGTCGACCTCGGCGTGCATCCGGAGGCCCTGCGCGGCTGGATCCGCCAGGCCGAGGCCGATGCCGGCGAGCGCGACGACCGGCTCACCACCGACGAGCGGGCCGAGCTCACGGCCCTGCGCAAGGAGAACGCCCAGCTCAAGCGGGCCAACGACGTGCTGCGGACGGCCTCGGCGTTTTTCGCGGCGCAACTCGACCCGACCCGGCCCAGGTGACGGCGCTCGTTGACGAGCATCCCCGCCTGGGGGTCGAGTGCGTACTCCGGGAGCTCCACATCCCTTCCGCCACTTACTACCGCTGGCGCCGCGCGGAGAAGGAGCCGTGCGAACGGCGCCGCCGGGACGTCGAGCTGACCGAGCAGATCCGCACGATCCACGCCGACTCCGGCGGGATCTACGGCTCGCCGCGGGTGCACGCCGTCCTCAAACGGGAGGGCGTCCGCGTGGGCCGCAAGCGGGTCGAACGGCTGATGCGCGAGGACGGTCTTGCGGGCGTGAGCCCACGCCGCAAGAGCGGCTTCACGCGCCGGGACCCGAAGGCCACCTTGGCCCCGGACCTGGTCAACCGGGACTTCACCGCACCCGCGCCGAACCGGCTGTGGGTCACCGACCTCACAATGGTTCCGACCGGCGAGGGGCCGCTGTGGCTCTCGGCGATCCGCGACGCGTTCTCCCGCCGGGTGGTCGCCTGGGAGACCTCCGCCCGCGCCGATGCGGACCTGGTGCTGACCACCCTCGAGTACGCCCTCTCGTCCCGCGAGGTCGAGCCGGGCAAGCTCATTCACCACGCCGATCACGGCTGTCAATACACGTCCATCAAGCTCACGACCCGGTTGGTGCGGGCGGGAATTGAGGCGTCCATGGGGTCCGTGGGGGACTCGTACGATAACGCCCTCGCGGAAAATCTGTGGATGCTGATCAAGACCGAGGGCCTGCGCGGCCGCACCTTCGCCACACGTGCCGAGGCGAACCTCGCGCTCTTCGAGTACATCGACGGTTTCTATAACCCCCGCCGCATCCAAGAACGGCTCGGCTACCTCAGCCCGATCGAGTTCGAGGAGAAGCACTACACCGACCAGGCGACGGCCGAACCAGCGAACCTGAACACCCATCAACCCGTCCCGACCTGCTGATCAGCAACTCTCACGCAGCGGGGGAACCTCAGAACCGGCACCCCCAGGACGGCAGCAGCCGTGTCACGATGGACGGCCGCGCGACGGCCCGAGACGATGCCCGCGACAGTCGAGGCGGACAGACCACCGCGCGCGGCGATGTCGTGCACAGGCATACCGGCCCGCAGCAGACGCAGCGCGTGAGCCTGAGCATCACGGGCCGGCACCGTAGCCCGGATCCCCTTACGACGGTCGGATTGACCAGCCCGACGGGCGCGTTCAGCAGCTGCGCGGCACTCGGGCCGTGCACATCCGTACCGACGGCAAGAAGCCATCCCATGCCGCACACGGGACTTCAAAGGCCTGGCCATGAGCACTCCTCATGTGATGAAGGAACGGGCCGCCCACACGATGCGAGCAGCCCAGGACGAAAGAAACAGGCGGGCAAGTGACCCACTGACGGGCCCAACCCGCACACACGGGAACTGGCAACCACCCGCAGGAAGCCCCAGCGAGAAGCCGATGCATCTGCACCGCTTCTGCGCTCAGTTGGGGAATGCCGCGGGCTAGGCTTCGCCCGTGCCTGAAGCTGCCTCCGACCCCCGCCTGCGATCCTTGTTCAACCGGCTGGAACCAGGACCGGTGAGACGAGCGCACGTCATCGGCTTCGACGGGCCGGATGTCCTCGTGCACCTTGAGGGAACGGAGGGACGGAACAGCGAAGTCGGGCGGATCCCCGAGCTTGAGGTGTCGATGCGTCGCATCGAGCACCCTTCGGAGATCCTCGAGCTGGGCCAGGAGATCGAGGCCGAAGAGATCGGACGCTGGCGCGAAGGCCAGCTGCACCTGTCAGCAAGGGCTTGTGAAAACCGGGCGCTGCGGTCCTTCCTCATCGGCATGCGCCCAGGACAGATCGTCTCGGGGACGGTATCCGAGGTTCACGACTTCGGGGTCTTCGTCCACCTGGACGGCGAGCCGGATGGCCTCTGCACAGGATTCATCCGAGTACCGGACCTTTCCTGGTCACGGATCGCCTCCCCCTCAGAAGCCGTGGAATCCGGGCAGCGGATCGCCGCCAAGGTGATCACGTCCGAGACACGGCAAGGCCAGGTCACCGTCTCGTTGAAAGCCCTCCAGGACGACCCGCTCGTCGACTTCGCCTCCCAGGCAGGCCGGATCATCAGCGGAACGATCACAAAGGTCCTCCCCTTCGGCGTCGTTGTGCAGGTCGCCCCCGATGTCGAAGGCCTTCTCCACATGACAGAACTGACTGCGGAGTCCACCGACATCCCTGACCTCCACGTAAGGGAAGGAGGATCAATCAGAGTGCAGGTAACGGAAGTTGACCACCAGTGCCACCGGGTCAGCCTTCACGCAGTCGCGAACGACACGCCCAACTGACCCCGCCAGCCATCAGCAGGGGAGAACGGCTCAAATCCGATGCTGGCCACATCGAAGGCCGCAGCTGGGTGTGCAACTCGGACGTCGGGCCCAGCGAAGGCAGCGCTGTGACCGCGTCGCCTTGTACGGGATGGGAGGCCTGGGACAGACATCTGGATGGCACTGTGTGTTCGTCCCGGGGCGGAGCTGTGGCTCGAAGGGCTGGTGTTGAGCCAGCTGTGCGGGCTGTTCCAGGGGCCGGCGGTCGAGGCTGGCAAGTCGTGCTCCCAGCCGGGCCGGAGCCGTGGGCGCCCCAGCCGTCCCGGGCACC
The DNA here is from genome assembly GCF_041519305.1 of Streptomyces luteireticuli. Taxonomy (NCBI): domain Bacteria; kingdom Bacillati; phylum Actinomycetota; class Actinomycetes; order Kitasatosporales; family Streptomycetaceae; genus Streptomyces; species Streptomyces luteireticuli. Next base: position 74,368 of record NZ_CP167928.1, on the reverse strand, counting down.
CGTGGGCATCTTGAGTCCCACCTGGGCCGCGGCGCAGGCCGCGTCATAGACGTGCGCCCGGCTCTTGGGCGGTTGCGGGGACGGGAGTGGGCGGCCCGCATGGTGGTGCGGGCCGCCCACTCGGTGGAGGCAGACGTGGCCTGTTGTCGTTGCCGGTGCGGTGTTCTGTCAGGCGGGGCTGTTCTGGGCTGCCCATGCGGCGAGGTGCTTCTCGTAGGCGTCGTGCCAGGCCTGAGGGTCATGGCCGGCCTGTTCTGCCGCGTGCCAGGCCAGTTCGCCGAACTCGCCGCTGTCCAGTTCCACGGCGAGGGTGGTAATGGTCGTGTGCAGCAGGTCGGGTGCGGCCTTCGCCAGCGCTTCCAGGAACCGGTAGGCGATCCAGGACCGGCCTCCGGCGAGGGCGTAGGCGGCCAGGGCGGCGGGGTCGCCGGTAGCGGCGGAGAACACGTCGGTCGTGGACCGCAGGATCTGCTGCAGAAGGTCGACGGTGAAATCGTCGACGAGCTTGGCGCTTGCGTCCGTTCCGGACAGCACTTGCCGGTCGTGCGGTGCAGTGGGGTCGAGGCTGGTCTGCCACTGTGCGCGGGCGGCGGCGGGGTCCATCGTGTCCTCGGGGGCGCGCGGCAGCAAGGGCATCTGCAGGCCGAGCAGGTTGTGGCCGATGACGATGAGCGGGGCCGTGGGGTTGGCCTGCCAGGTGGTGACGGCGTAGCCGCCGGCCTGCCAGCGGGCGAGGAGTTTGCTGTTCCAGCAGGCGGCCGTTACTTGCTCAAGGGGAGCATCGAGGGCTGTGACGGTCAGGGCTCGCCAGTCGGGCCAGTCGGTGGAGGAAGTTTCCACGGGCAGCCGGGAGCGGCCCGGTTCCGGGGCGAAGGTCAGGGTGTGGTCGTCGACGGTGAGGGTGATGCGGGCATTCTCCCGGCAGCCTTCCACCCAGGAGGTCACAGTGTCGAGGTCGTCGGCGGCGATGGTGCGAGCCCAGACCGGGCCGTCGGAGTCCTCGGTGAGAGGCTCCCGGGCGACAGCGAGCGTGTGCCGGTCACTGGCGATGGCGTGCAGGTGGCAGCCGTCGCTGTCCAGGCGCAGGCCGCGGAGCCCGCGCTGCCCGGAATGGACGCCGAGGTGCGGACGGGTCTTCCTGATCAGCTCGGTGAACTGGTAGGTGGTGAGCGTGGTCAACGATGCCTCCGAGAAGGTTGATTGGGATGGCGGGTCCGGAAGCTGTCCGGCTCCCTGCCCGCCTTTCGCCCGGGCTGGCGTCGGCCGGGGCGAAAGGGGGACGGGCAACCATCAGACGCTGCGGCGGATTTCGTCAGCGCGCTGTTCGTGGAACCCGGCCTACTCGCGGTGACCGGTCTCGTCGGACGCCGGGCTTTGGCCTGGTAGGACCTGATCAGCAAAGCGGCATGGCCGGGCGGCGGACGCTTGAGTACGCGCTGTTCGGGCGGCCTGCCCCGTACTCGACTCCCGGGTTGGGTGAAGTTCGAGTACGACGCAGGGTGTCCGGGTCAGGGGCGGATATCGGGAACATCCCCGCGTGCGCGGGGACCACAGGCCGTGACCTGGGCCTTTACAACGAGGGGGCGAGGTTTTTACTCACTTTCGCTGAGTCTGACATTTAGTGCTTCTCTGCTGAATGGGGCGTGCTGATGAGGGTGTTGCTGGGCAAGTAGCGTAGCCCGAAGGTGCACTGATCTCTCGTTGGTCTCTGCGCTTGCGGAGATGGGTGCGGATCCTTTCAAGGGAATGGCTGAGTCGGCGGGACGCTGACGGGGGTGTGCTCGGGGCTGCTCGTCTCTACCGTGGCGGTGGAGGAGGGGTGGCGGATGGGCTCGCTGTTCGAGGAGTTGGAGGCTCGTGAGGCGGCCGCCCGGGTGCGGGTGGAGGGGCTTGAGGCCGAAATCGCCGCAATGGCCGGGAAGTTGGAGGTGGCCCGGGAGGGGCTGGAGCGGTTGCGGATCGCCCGGGAGACGGTCGCCGAGGTGATGGCCGAGATGTCGGCGGACGCGCCGGCGGTGCAAGCGGAGGGGCCCGAGACCGAGGCAGTGGACGAGGTCCGGGAGCCGTCGCCGTACGCGGGTGCGGAACGGCGGGTGGTGGGTGTGCTGGCCGTGCCGAAGTGGCAGCCGGGCATGGACGTGAGCGTGCTGCCTCGGGTGTACCAGGACATCCTGGAGGTCGTTGCGGATGCTCCGGGGCCGGTGCGGGCGAAACAGGTCGTGCCGAGGATCGGGCTTCCCGCACAGACCGGGAAGATCGAGGGCACGCGGTCGAAGCTGAAGCGGCTGGTCGAGCGGGGCTGGCTGGACGAGGACGAACCGGGGCTGTTCACGCCTGCGCGCCGCAGGACGGCCGCATCGCCCAACACCTCGTAGTGGAGGGGCTCTTCTGTCTACAGTCGTAGGTGCCAACCAGTGACCTGCAGGACGAGAAGAGCCCCGAGGATGGAACCGTACGCCGCCAACAGTGCCGCTGACCCCTTTGCCCGCTCCCTGAGTGCCTTCGAATCGCTGACACGCACGCTGTCAGGCCCGCCCGCCGCTGACTGGACCCACGCTGAGCTGGAGGAGTGTCTGGAGGAGGCGGGCCGGGAGCTGCTGCGGCAGCTGCTGCAGGACCATCTCGACCTGCGTGCTCTGCGGGAGGAGAGCGAGGTCCGGGCCGGAGCCCGTCCGGCTGTGGTGGGGCCGGAGGGGCGGACGCGGCCCTGGCGGGAGCCGGGGCATACGCGTTACCTGGCCTGCCTGTTCGGTCTGGTGCAGGTGCGCCGGGTGGCTCACCGGGGCCCCGGACTGCCCAACGTGCACCCAGCCGACCGGCAGCTCGCGCTGTCGGCGGGCCGGCACTCGATGGGACTGCGCCGCCTGGCGGTCACCGAGGCGGTGCGCGGCTCCTTCGACCAGGCCGCGGAGGCGGTCGAGCGCCGCTGCGGAAGGGTGCTCGGCAAACGCCGCCTGGAAGAACTCGTCACCGCGGCGGCCGTGGACGTCGCCGCCTTCTATCAGGCGAGGGTCCCCGTTCCGTGCAGCCGGGACATGCCGCTGGTTCTCCAGGCGGACGGCAAGGGGGTGGTGATGCGGCCCGAGGCTCTGCGTGAGGCCACCCGCAAGGCGGCCGAGAAGAACGCGGGCACCCATCGGGGCCGGCTCGCGCCGGGCGAGAAGCCGAACCGCAAGCGAATGGCCACCGTGGCCTGCGTCTTCGACACCCGCCCCGCCCCGCGGCGGCCGCATGATGTGATCCACCCGCCCGGTGGCCGCAGTGGCGAGCGCGCTGTCCGTCCGGGACCGCGGGCCGAGCACAAGTGGTGCACCGCCTCGCTCGTCCATCCGCCGCAGGTCCTGATCGCGAACGCCTTTGCCCAGGCCGAGGCCCGCGACCCGCACCACACCAGAACCTGGATCGTGCTGGTCGACGGCGCCCGCCACCAGCTCGACCTCATCCACACCGAGGCCGAGCGCCGGGGCATCCGCATCCACGTCCTGCTGGACTTCGTGCACGTGAGCGAGTACTTGTGGGCTGCGGCGCACGCCTTCCACCTGCCAGGCAGCCGCGAGGCCGAGACGTGGGCCGCTGGCCATCTGACCGCGATTCTCGCCGGTCACGCCGCCCGCACCGCTGACGAGATCGTCGCCGAGGCCGACCGGGCCGGGCTGTCGGCGGCCCGGCGCGAAGCGGTCGACGCCTGCCACCGCTACCTCACGGGCCACCTCGATCAACTCCGCTATGACACCGCTCTGGAGGCCGGCTGGCCGATCGCCACGGGTGCGGTCGAGGGGGCCTGCCGGCACTTGATCGCCGACCGTCTCGACATCACCGGAGCACGCTGGGGCCTCGCCGGCGCCGAAGCCGTCCTCCAGCTCCGCGCCGTCGTCGCGAACGGCGACTTCGACTTCTACTGGCGCTTCCATGCCGCCCGCGAGCACCAGCGCCTCTACCCCGGGCCCCACCAGCAGGAATACGAACTCACCGCTTGATCACAGCCCCTCCTTGCGGAGAGACTGCAGACCATGGAGTTCATCGGCGGGGCCGTCGGCACCCAGATCAACAGCGACGTCCAGGGGCAGCAGTGAGCGTCAGCCTGCCCTTCTTCCGCTACCACCCCGATCCCCTGGCCACCGGATCCGTCCGGGCGAGTGCCGAGACATGCGTCTGCTGCGACCGCAGCACGGGATGGATCTACACCGCGACCTTCTACACCGCCCAAGAAACCAACGGGAACTTCTGCCCCTGGTGCATCGCCGACGGCGCCGCCGCCGAACGCTTCGCTGGTGAGTTCACCGACGCCTACGGGCTCGACGGCGTCAGCGAGGAGACCCTGCACGAGGTCACCCGCCGCACCCCGGGCTTCCACGCCTGGCAGGATCCGCACTGGCTCGTCCACTGCCAGGACGCGGCCGCTTTCATCGGCGAGGTCGGATACACCGAGCTGGCGGCGCACTCCGAGGCCCTCGACCAGCTCCGCCTCGACCTACGGATGGACGGCTGGCACGACGCCTCCCAGCTGGAACACTTCCTGACCCACCTCGGTCAGGGGGCAAGCGCCATGCTTTTCCGCTGCACCGTATGCGACACCCATATCGCCTACGCCGACGCTTCTTGACCCACGCCGACGCCAGCAACCGCGAAACCGAGCCGATCCTCCCTTCAAAGGATCCGCACCCTGCGGAGATGCACCCGTGCTTGAGTCCTCCGCTTGCTTGGCGGTGAACCGCTGGCACTCCAACCCGTTCCGGGCGACCGGCTCTGCTCTCCGTCCGCGTGGAGATGATCCGCTGTTCGCCGAATTGAGGGTCTGCACGCGGCGTTGCTCACCGTTTTCTGCAGGTTGGGGGCTGTCTTCGGGTTCGCGACGACTGCTGATCCCCATGATGGGCAGATGACGACGTGGATGCGCTGCTACTGGGACGAGGAAGATGTCTGGTTCTACTTCGAGGTCGATTCCGAAGGTTGGGTGACCCGGCAGGTCGAGCTTCGTGGGCCTGAAGGGACCCCGCTCACAGCGGCGTCCCTGGAGGAATGGCAGCGGGCCCAGCAGGCAGGATGTCTGGCTGCGTACGCGAGGGAGTACGGCCTTACAGCAGAGCTCCCTGTCTCGCAGTGGGAAGGCCACGAGCCCGTTGAGCTGACCTCGCAGGAATTCGAAGAGACTTGGGATGTCGCCCGTCGGCAGATCGCCTCCCGGCCCCGCTGACCTCTCAGCCCTGCTCGGGAGCATTCCCGGGTATCCACTGGCCCATCGCTTCGACCATGGCCGGGGCCCCGGTGCCTGGGCTGGGCGGGCGGTCGTAGCAGCGCGCGGTGCCGTGAGCTCGTGGAGTCGTCGATGACGCGGACCGTACTGGCGAGAGGACGTCCGGGTCAGCGATGGATGTCGTTGTGAGCGCGGGCGAACATCCCGCGCTGGTGGCTGGTGTTGTAGTTCTCGGTGTAGGTGACCGGGCCTTCGTAGATGTGGGTGGAGACGGCAGTCCGGGCACGGGAGACGGCGCTGCCGATGGCTGTGGCGAGTATGGCGGCGCCGGTGAGCGGCAACGTGACCATGAGAACGCCGGTGAGAGTGACAGCAGCCAGGCCGTGAGGAACCAGCCAGGCCCCGCAGCCGATGCCGGTGATACCGGCGCCGACGCCAACAGCAGTGACTGCGATCCCCGTTGCCCAGGCAGGCACGATCCGGCGGTCGTCCTGCTTCACGGGCGGGGCGGATCCGTACGCGGGGACGAGGGAGTCGTCGCGGTAGGAGGTGGGGAACTGAGGCTCGGGACGGTACGCCTCGGCGATGAGGCGGTGGGCTTCGGTGGCGGCCTCGGACTCGGGCAGGCCGTGCTGGGTGTGCAGGGGGTCCATCGGGATTCTCCGATCACGCGGAAAGTGGAGCGCCCTCCTGGCTGTGGTGGCCGGGAGGGCGCGTGGGGGAGAGGCATGCACGGCGGCGAGAGGGCTCCGCCGGGGCCGTCCGGCGGAGCCCTTCGCCACCGCACGGCAGGGGAGTGGGGCTGGCGGACGGGTAGTCACCGCACCCGTTCCCCGGGCATCCTCGGGCCGACAAGCGCGGGGAGGAGGACGGGTGGAGTTCGTTTTCGAGTGCGGGTGGTGCGGCGGGGACAACTACCTCGGCGTGGACTTCACGCGGGCGGGGCGTCCCACATGGCCAGGACCTCGGCGACTTCCGGCACGCGGCGGTGATGCCGCAGGGCGGCCAGGACCACGTTGCCGCGCTCGGCCGCGCGCGTCGACGGCACCGAGGCCGCCATGGCGAACATGCGGCTCGCCTGCGCGGCCGCCTCCTCCATCTCGTTCGCGTCCAGGAGCGCGGTAACCAGCCAGGAGGTGTACAGGGCGTACTCGCGGACGTGGGTCGGGTCGTAGCCAGCCAGCACGCCGCGCAGCAGTGGGACGGCCCACAGCGGGCGGTGGAGCTGGGTGGCGACCCGGGCCTGCATGACCTTCTGCTCCGCCGAGTCGACCCAGTACAGCCACAGCCGGTCGTCGGCCTCGCGCGGGTCGGCGTCAGTGATCTGCTGCATCGCCTCCCCCATCGCCCGCAGTGCCGTCCGGTCGTCCCTGACCAGCGCGCTCGTCCACGCCAGCCGGGCCGACGTCAGCGACCGTGCCACCAGCGGGACATCGGAACCGGCCGCGGCCTCGGCTGCCTGCACCAGCTCGACGCCCCGCCGCGCGTCGCCAGAGTTCGCCACCCAGTAGCCCCAGGAGCCGAGGAGATGCGCGGCCAGGGCCCCGTCCCCGGCCTGGCGGGCAGCCGACGCGCCGAGGCGGAAGAGCGGTTCGGCATTGACCCGGCCGCCGGTGTCGGTGGCCACCCAGCCCGCGAGCTGCGCCATCTCGGCGACGGCGACCAGCAGGCGCCGCCCCACCTCCTCGGTGTGGGAGGTCTGGTTGAACAGGTTCACCGTCTTGCGCAGCTCGCGCACGCACGTCTCGACCAGGTCTCCCCCGGCCAGGACGTCGTCGGCCAGGCGCATGCCGTGCACCCGGCGCAGCAGCGCCTCCGCGTCGTCCATGCCGACCCGGCGCCCCGCCTGCGTGCCGCACGGGGCGAGGAGTTCACCGGGCGGAAGGAGGGAGGCCAGGACCTCGTCGGGGGTGGCGGTGGCGACGTGGCCGATCCTGCGGGCCGCCTTCGAGGCCGCGCGCGCGGCCTGCAAGCGGGCGACGGGCACGTTCAGGACGCTGGCGAGGTGCGGGAGCCAGAAGGGCCCGGTCGTGCGGCCCTCGTACTCCACCTCCCACCGCCACACCTCGGTACGGGTGATCGTGTTGCGGCCGGAGACGGCGACGAGGGCACGGGCGAGGTCGTCCTCCGCCCATCCCCCGCGCTGGCGCAGCGCGCGGATCAGCGGCCCCAGCCGCTCACCGGTCACCGGAGGTTCAAGCATCACAGACATGTGTACCCCTTCACGAGCAGCCAGGGGAGAGGGCAGGGTCAGTCAGCCGGCGCGCAGAGCGGCAGGGCCAACGGCGCCGGATCGGCGCCGGTCTCGTCTAAGCGGTCTTGGTGATTTGCGGTGTGGCTTGGGTAGATGGCATGGCAGGAGGGGCTGCCATGGCGATGAAGCCACTGCGGGTGGAGCTGTCGCCGACGCAAGTTGCCGGGTTGCGGCGGCGGTTGAGGGCACGGGACCTGACGGTCAACGAGCGGATGCGGCTGGAGTGCGTGCGCCTGTCGGCGAGGGGCTGGACGGTGCCCAAGATCGCGCCGGTCGTCGAGAAGCACGAGGTCACGGTGCGAAAAGCACTGCACCGGTTCCTCGACGGGGGCTTCGATTCCCTGGCTGACGCACCGCGCGCGGGCCGTCCGCCACGCTGGAAGCGCGAGGACCTGGACGCGCTGGAGGCGATGCTCGACGCCGCGGCGGAGGCGGGGACGACGTGGACACTGCCCGCACTGGCCGAGTGGCTGCGCCGCGAGCGCCGGGTGGACATCGACTCGTCCTGGCTGTCGGTCCTGCTGCACCGGGACGGCTTCCGCTGGAAACGCACCCGCGACAGCCTGCGGCACAAGGCCGACCCGGCCCTCCAGGCCGCCGCGTGGGAGCGGCTGGAGGGTTTACGGCTGTACGGCTGAGGGCCGAAGCGGGCGAGGAGGACCTGTACTTCCTGGACGAGTCGGGGTTCTCCCCGACTCTCCCGACCGGTTTCACCTGGGCCCGCACCGGGGTACGTCCCGTCGTCAGGCGCGAGGACACCAAGAACCGCCGGGTCAACGTGCTCGGCGCCCTCAGCGGAACCGGACCGGACCCCGAACTGGTCTGGACTGCCGTTGACCACAGGATCGACGCGCGGATGGTCCTCGACTTCGTCTGCCGGCGGATCGCCCGCATGCCCGACGGCGCGGACCAGCTCGCCGGCCCGCCGTCCACCTGGCGGCGGCACCGGCCGTGCACGGTCGTCATGGACAACGCCCAGATCCACCACGCCAGGCTCTTCAAGGGACGACGCGAGGAGCTGGAAGCCATAGGGGTCCACCTGTTCTACCTCCCTCCCAGGTCACCGGAGCTGAACCACATCGAGCGCGTGTGGCGCTCTGAGGTTCCCCCGCTGCGTGAGAGTTGCTGATCAGCAGGTCGGGACGGGTTGATGGGTGTTCAGGTTCGCTGGTTCGGCCGTCGCCTGGTCGGTGTAGTGCTTCTCCTCGAACTCGATCGGGCTGAGGTAGCCGAGCCGTTCTTGGATGCGGCGGGGGTTATAGAAACCGTCGATGTACTCGAAGAGCGCGAGGTTCGCCTCGGCACGTGTGGCGAAGGTGCGGCCGCGCAGGCCCTCGGTCTTGATCAGCATCCACAGATTTTCCGCGAGGGCGTTATCGTACGAGTCCCCCACGGACCCCATGGACGCCTCAATTCCCGCCCGCACCAACCGGGTCGTGAGCTTGATGGACGTGTATTGACAGCCGTGATCGGCGTGGTGAATGAGCTTGCCCGGCTCGACCTCGCGGGACGAGAGGGCGTACTCGAGGGTGGTCAGCACCAGGTCCGCATCGGCGCGGGCGGAGGTCTCCCAGGCGACCACCCGGCGGGAGAACGCGTCGCGGATCGCCGAGAGCCACAGCGGCCCCTCGCCGGTCGGAACCATTGTGAGGTCGGTGACCCACAGCCGGTTCGGCGCGGGTGCGGTGAAGTCCCGGTTGACCAGGTCCGGGGCCAAGGTGGCCTTCGGGTCCCGGCGCGTGAAGCCGCTCTTGCGGCGTGGGCTCACGCCCGCAAGACCGTCCTCGCGCATCAGCCGTTCGACCCGCTTGCGGCCCACGCGGACGCCCTCCCGTTTGAGGACGGCGTGCACCCGCGGCGAGCCGTAGATCCCGCCGGAGTCGGCGTGGATCGTGCGGATCTGCTCGGTCAGCTCGACGTCCCGGCGGCGCCGTTCGCACGGCTCCTTCTCCGCGCGGCGCCAGCGGTAGTAAGTGGCGGAAGGGATGTGGAGCTCCCGGAGTACGCACTCGACCCCCAGGCGGGGATGCTCGTCAACGAGCGCCGTCACCTGGGCCGGGTCGGGTCGAGTTGCGCCGCGAAAAACGCCGAGGCCGTCCGCAGCACGTCGTTGGCCCGCTTGAGCTGGGCGTTCTCCTTGCGCAGGGCCGTGAGCTCGGCCCGCTCGTCGGTGGTGAGCCGGTCGTCGCGCTCGCCGGCATCGGCCTCGGCCTGGCGGATCCAGCCGCGCAGGGCCTCCGGATGCACGCCGAGGTCGACGGCCAGTTTCTTGATCTGCGGCCTCGGGTCGGAGGTGCGGTACATCCGCACCGCACGCTCACGCAACTCCAGCGGATATCTTCTCGGGGCAGCCATGGTCGAAGGTCCTCTCATGAGTCCCATCTGACCCTCTGTCAACTGACTCCGCATCTCGGGGGAAGCTCACTCGGTGAAGTACGAGGACATGCCAGTCCGCGCCTACACCAGCACCGCCACGCTGCACGCTGCCGTCGACCAAACCATGACACGACGAGCCACAGCACTGGCACCAAACACAACGCACTTACTCAAGACCGCTTAGGAGCGCGCCGCCGTGACCATCCAGGATCACGGCGACGGGCACGCCGAGGGCGATGGAAGCCAGAGCGAGGAAGGCCCTGGCAGGGTGTGCGGTATCGATGGCGTCGTCACGGGCATGCCGGGCGCTCACCGATTTGCCGCCGTGATCCGGTCCACGGGGGCGGTCCATTCCCGTCCACCGTGCTCGGGGGCCAGCCAGGCCCGTGTCACCATGCGCGACCGGCCGCCGGGGCCCTCGACCTGCTCAGGAGCTACCGCGCGCAGAACCCCGGTGCGGTCGGTGGCGGTATCCACGACGAGGCGGCCGAGCAGTGGGTGTGCCTGGTGCCCAAGTCCGAGATCCTGCTGGGCGCTCACCGGTCTCCGCCTTCCCGGCGGGCCATCTCGGCGGCCTCGCGCTCCTCAGTCCTCTTCCGCAACGCGTCCCGCCGCTTGTCGATCGTCTGCTCCAACTGGAGGTGGAGGAGCTCGACTTGGCCGGAGGTAAGGACTAGGACGGCCTCGGCGCTCGTTCCGTCCCGGAAGCGGACCCGTACGGGCAATGCGGCCTGACTGGCCCTGTCGTCGTAGACGACGTCCCTCTTCAACGGCTCGACGTGGGAGACGAACACCGGGGTCCGGGTCGGGGTCGGGTTGCTGGTCTGGGTAGTTACGGTCGGGCTCATCGAGGAGGTTCCTCTGCGTGGGTGTGATGGCGACGGACCGCCGACTCATCACCACATCTCCGGCAGCCCGCCGCGCTGTGTAGGGCGCCGCCCGGGGCCCCAGGGGAGCGCAGGGCTCCAGCCCCGGGCGGCCTCACCCGAGCAAACCGCGCTGGGCACGCCCGGGGAACGGGCACGGTTGGTGCTGCTGAGATCGCTGTCGGCGAGGTGATGCGCCGCGCATCACTTCCCAGGCGGCTACGCGGCCAGGACGTTCATGTGCCGGGCGAGCGGAGCCAGGCCCGGAAGTCGGCGGCGGCCCTTGGACTCCTGGATCTGGCGGACTGAGCTTCCCCCGAGATGCGGAGTCAGTTGACAGAGGGTCAGATGGGACTCATGAGAGGACCTTCGACCATGGCTGCCCCGAGAAGATATCCGCTGGAGTTGCGTGAGCGTGCGGTGCGGATGTACCGCACCTCCGACCCGAGGCCGCAGATCAAGAAACTGGCCGTCGACCTCGGCGTGCATCCGGAGGCCCTGCGCGGCTGGATCCGCCAGGCCGAGGCCGATGCCGGCGAGCGCGACGACCGGCTCACCACCGACGAGCGGGCCGAGCTCACGGCCCTGCGCAAGGAGAACGCCCAGCTCAAGCGGGCCAACGACGTGCTGCGGACGGCCTCGGCGTTTTTCGCGGCGCAACTCGACCCGACCCGGCCCAGGTGACGGCGCTCGTTGACGAGCATCCCCGCCTGGGGGTCGAGTGCGTACTCCGGGAGCTCCACATCCCTTCCGCCACTTACTACCGCTGGCGCCGCGCGGAGAAGGAGCCGTGCGAACGGCGCCGCCGGGACGTCGAGCTGACCGAGCAGATCCGCACGATCCACGCCGACTCCGGCGGGATCTACGGCTCGCCGCGGGTGCACGCCGTCCTCAAACGGGAGGGCGTCCGCGTGGGCCGCAAGCGGGTCGAACGGCTGATGCGCGAGGACGGTCTTGCGGGCGTGAGCCCACGCCGCAAGAGCGGCTTCACGCGCCGGGACCCGAAGGCCACCTTGGCCCCGGACCTGGTCAACCGGGACTTCACCGCACCCGCGCCGAACCGGCTGTGGGTCACCGACCTCACAATGGTTCCGACCGGCGAGGGGCCGCTGTGGCTCTCGGCGATCCGCGACGCGTTCTCCCGCCGGGTGGTCGCCTGGGAGACCTCCGCCCGCGCCGATGCGGACCTGGTGCTGACCACCCTCGAGTACGCCCTCTCGTCCCGCGAGGTCGAGCCGGGCAAGCTCATTCACCACGCCGATCACGGCTGTCAATACACGTCCATCAAGCTCACGACCCGGTTGGTGCGGGCGGGAATTGAGGCGTCCATGGGGTCCGTGGGGGACTCGTACGATAACGCCCTCGCGGAAAATCTGTGGATGCTGATCAAGACCGAGGGCCTGCGCGGCCGCACCTTCGCCACACGTGCCGAGGCGAACCTCGCGCTCTTCGAGTACATCGACGGTTTCTATAACCCCCGCCGCATCCAAGAACGGCTCGGCTACCTCAGCCCGATCGAGTTCGAGGAGAAGCACTACACCGACCAGGCGACGGCCGAACCAGCGAACCTGAACACCCATCAACCCGTCCCGACCTGCTGATCAGCAACTCTCACGCAGCGGGGGAACCTCAGACAACCTCGCGGGCGTGGACCTGGTAGCGCATCCACTCCGGCGCCATCGCGTGCACCTTCGCCAGCGTGCGCACCGCCTCGGCGTACCGGCCCTGCCAGGTATGGGCCTGGGCCACGTCCAGCAAGTGCCGGCCCCGGGCGACCGGAGGAATGCGCCGGGTCGGTGGCACCTGCCGGGCCAGGCGCAGGGCCTCGTCCGGATTCTCCTCGGCCATGGCCAGCTCGACGCCGACCATGGTCACCAGCGAGGGGCCGAAGGCCGCGTGGTGGGCCCCGTTGACCAGATCGGTGGCGTCGGCGTCCACGATGGCCGTGCACCGCCTGGCGGTGGCCAGCAGCTCGTGGGCGGTGGCGTAGTCCTCCAGGCGGGCGGCCGCCGTCATCGCCGACAGCTTCAGCCGCCCGTACATCCGCACCGCCGGGTAGTGCTCCCGGATAAAACGCACTCGGAGTTGGTCGGCGGCGGTGGTCGCCACCGTGGCCACCATCTCGTTCTCCTGCTGGCGCATCAGCACCCACGCCAAGGCGTTGAACGCCCCGGCGATCAGCACCGCGTCGTCAGTGCCCTGTGCGGCCAGCAGGGACCGCTCCACCGCTGTGCGGGCCAGGTCGTCCTGGCCTAGGTGTACCGCCCCCCACGCGGCGGCCTGGTAGCCGCGGGCGAGCGCGGCACGGGCCGAGCGCCGCTCGTCGCCCCGCAGCTCCTCAGCCGCTGCCCGGGCTGCGGCCAGGAACGCCGGCAGGCCACCCATCATCTCCGACAGGGCGCCGTCCCAGTACCGCTGCCAGGCCACCTCGACCTCGCCTCGCAGGTCCGCGGCGGTCAGCGTGCCCGCCTCCTGCTCGGCCAGCTGCAAACCTGGCAGGGTCTCCAACGGGTGGACCGCCCGTCGCAGCGCGCGGATGCCGTCCTCTTTGGGGGCGTCGTCCTGGTGGAGGGTCTGGCGCTGCCCGAGCAGGATGGACGGCTTCACGTCCAGAGCCCGGGCAAGCTTGGCGAGGGTGCCCATCAAGGCGGTGGTCCGCGCGTTGCGTTCCAGGCCCCGGATAGTCGGCAGGCCCACGCCCGACCTTCCGGCCAGTTCCCGCTGGGTCAGGCCAGCCTGACTGCGCAGGCGGGCGAGGTTGTCGCCGATCGTCGGTTCCGTGCTCACCACAGGGCTCCCCTGGAATTGCGATCCCGTACCCGGACGGTACCCGCCCCGGCACATCCCTCGAACCGGAACCCGGTCACATCTTCGGACCGCGAAGGCAGCCCCAGCGGAGAATGCGCGCGTCCGCTGGCACCGAGGACGCATCGCGGGCGACGTATCGAAGGTGGGCTCGTCCGCGTCGTCGATACCTCTCCCCCACCGTGTCAGCTCTGTGGCTTCGGCAGCGTGTTGACGGCGCCGATCGTCTCCCCGGTCGCGCCGAGGCATACGTCTTCCGCTCAGGTGGACCAACCCCACCGCCGCTTCAAGCGGTACAGCCAGCGTCGATCCCCAGCAACGTCTCCACGCGCGCCGCGGCCCCGCTTCCCGGCTGAGCAAGCACCGTAGTCATGCCGGCCTCGCGGGCAGGGGCCAGGTTCCACTCGTAGTCGTCGACGAACACGCACTCCTCGCCCGGCAGGTCCAGGCGCTCCAGCACCGTCCGGTAGATCGCGAGGTCCGGCTTGGCGACCCGCTCGCGTTCGGAGATCACCGTCACGTCGAACAGCTCCCACACGCCCAGGGCCTCGTACGGGTTGTAGGGGTGCAGGCCGAAGCTGTTCGAGAGCATCGCGACCTTGTACCCGGCCTTACGGGCCGCCCGCGCCACGGCCACCATGTCGGCGGCCGGTTCGACGTCGGCCCACACCCGGCCCATCAAGTTCTCATGCTGTTCGAGCCCGAGCAGCAGCGCGGTCTCCCGGTTCCACTCCTCCTGGGTGAGCGCCCCGACCTCGAGCTGCTCGTACAGGCTGCGACCAACCGGGTCGTCGCCGAGGGTGTACCACCATGCACCGGGATCGAGCCCCTCGCTCATACACCAGGCACGGTGAACAGGGCGGAGGTCTGCTGTCAGCACCCCCGCAAAGTCCAAGACGAGCCCTCGAAATCGGCTGTGGCGACCGTTGTAGCTCTCACCCGTGTGCGGCATGCCCATACTGTCCCCCTCCGATGCGTGGCTCACTGGGACGATATCGACAGTGTCCGGACCATCTAGGCAGCGCAGGAAGACTCGGGCCAATGCCCGGTAAGACGCGTAGACAGGTTCCCCTTGGCATCCGCGCCCCACCTGCCCCGACCACCAGGAACAGAAGGGCCGGTTCCTCATTGAGGGGAACCGGCCCTTCTGTTCCGCGAGGTGTACGCGCGGCGTTTCCATTGGAAACGGTCAGGCTGCTCGCTCGGTGAAGCCGAGGTGGGTCATCACCTTGCGATAGTCCACGGAGGGGTTGCTGTTCGGCAGGAGGACCGGCAGCGGGCACTCGTCCTCATACAGCTTCTTCGCGTCGGCCGAGTACCGCACGTACGGAAGCAGGATCGAGCCGTACAAGGCTTCGGCTTGCTCGGCAGCGCGGCGGGCGGCAGCTTCCTTGTAGGTCTTGGTCGGCGTTCCGGTGAGGAGCATGTGATTGAGCGTGGGGCGGCCGGGTACGGAGCGGCGGTTACGGTTCTTGTCCCGTACTCGCTCCAGCTCCTCGATGAGTCCCTGAACCAGGCGGACGTCTTTCGGGTCGGCCTTGACCGAGGGGATCACGGAGTCGTCCTCGTCCATCATGCGCAGGACGGAGTAGGGCATCCTGCCGTAGCTCGCGGGGAAGTCCATGTAGAACACGGTGTCGTCGCCCTCGTAGGCATGGAGGATCTCGGCGAACCAGTCGTTGCGGTCCGGGTCCTCTGCGATGGCGGTGTCCGCGCCGGCCATGGCCGAACTGCTGGGCACGACCCGGAGGTTCGGGATGGGGGCGAACGCGTCGTCGTCGTAGCCCTCACCGATGCGGTAGCGAGCAGGCAGGGCGACCTCGTCCAGCGTCGCGCCGCCGTAGATCAGGTCGAGCGAGGTCTTCTTGCCCTTGAGCGCGGTCTTGTCGTAGCCGAGGACGAGCGAGGACGACATGTTGCTGTCCAGGTCGAAGACGACCCCGGGGTACTCGCGCAGGGCCGCGGTGACGGCCATCGAGGTCACGCTGGTGGTCTTCGAGGAGCCGCCGCACTCGATCACGTAGGACCAGATGAGGGGCCAGCTACGGCCCTTGGGGCGGAAGCGGCGGTTGAGAGCAGTGGCGGTCATCGGGCTCCTCCTGCGGCGACCAGGCCGAGTTCCTTCTTCTCCCACTCGGTCTGTGGTTCGTAGTCGGCGTGCTTCTGGAGGATGCTGAGGTGGTGGATCTCGCGGCTGGTCCAGGTCTGGCGTCGGGCAACCGTGCGGAGTTCTGCAGCGGCCAGGGCACTCGCGAAGGCGGCAAGGCGCTGCAGGGCGATATCGCCTGACTCCTGCACGGCGCCGAAGTAGGCCAGGGCGTCGGTGGCGTCGATGCCGTGGCGGTCGACTTCACGCAGCCAGACGAAGGCACGCTGCTGTGCAGCGGACTGTTGCTGCGGGGCGAGCAGGGTGGCGGTGAGCACGCTGAGGAGCAGTTCGTGGGTCGCTGCGTCGTCCGTGTCGACGGTCTCGATGAGGAGGCGACAGGCGGTATCCCGGGCTGCTGCTGCAGCCCGGCGGTCGGACTCATCCTTCCCCGCGAGCGACTTGCTCTGCTTCGGCTTGCGCTGGGCTGGCGGGCTGCCCGCAGCGTTTCCATTGGAAACGGCTTCTTCGTTCGGCAGCGATGTCGTGTTGTCGGCCTCAACCTCGCCGTTTCCATTGGAAACGGCGAGGTGGTTCGCCGATGACGCCTCGGTGGCGGCCACATCTCCGCCGCCGGCGTTTCCATTGGAAACGGTGACATCATCGAGGGCCTCATCGACCTGGCGTTGGCGGGCCAGGACCTGGGCATGGGCTTCTGCAGGTCGCGCGCCGCCGAGTACGAGGGCGAGGTAGTCCCGCTGGTCCCCGCTGTCCAGCTTCTGAGCCTTCTCGGCAGAGCTGACCTTCAGCCTCCCGTCTCGCAGCGCCTGCTGCACCTCCGGAGCGAGGTCGAGCAGCTTGACGCGCTTCCAGACAGTGCCCTTGGAGATGGCGCCGTCAGCGGTCTCGCCGACCTTCTCGGCGATCTGCTCGTAGGAGAAGCCCGACTCGCGGAGCGCGTGGTAGTGCTCGGCTTCTTCCAGCGGGCTGAGCTGAGCACGCCTCAGGTTCTCGATCAGGGTGATGAGACGGGCGTCCTCCACCTTGTCGTCGCGCAGCACGCTGGGGATGGTCTTCCATCCCAACTGCTCGATTGCGCGCCAGCGGTGCTCGCCGAAGAGGATCACGTTCGGTGCGGTGATCTTGTCGGCAGTGTCCGGGTAGGTCTGGAGCCAGACCTCGGCGCGGATATGCGCGATGTTCTGCAGGAGGCCGACTTCACTGATGGTCGCGGCGAGCTCGGGCACCCCCTTCATCTCCCGCTTGTTGAACGGGTTGGGGCACAAGGTCGCGGGATCCAGATCCAAGGTGTCGCCGCTGCGGTCCTTGTCTGTGTAGAGGACCTCCTCGGGCGCAACCTGAGGGGTGGACTTGGTGCTTTTGCGCTTGGGCCGCGGGAGCGCGCCTGCCATTGATTCTCCAGGACTGCGATCAGAAGTACGGCCTGAGAGTAGCGTTTCCAATGGAAACGTCGCCTCTCGGCGTCACCAGAACCTGTCTTCGCGTCGCCGACCAAGCATCATAAATCGGGGCAATACCCCTGGCCGAGCGGGCGTTTCCATTGGAAACGGGGCCCTGAAACACGAGATGGGTCCGGTTCATCCCCACCTTCGGGAGACGAACCGGACCCATCGTCTGCGAGGTCAGCAAGTACCTAAGCGGTCTTGGTGATTTGCGGTGTGGCTTGGGTAGATGGCATGGCAGGAGGGGCTGCCATGGCGATGAAGCCACTGCGGGTGGAGCTGTCGCCGACGCAAGTTGCCGGGTTGCGGCGGCGGTTGAGGGCACGGGACCTGACGGTCAACGAGCGGATGCGGCTGGAGTGCGTGCGCCTGTCGGCGAGGGGCTGGACGGTGCCCAAGATCGCGCCGGTCGTCGAGAAGCACGAGGTCACGGTGCGAAAAGCACTGCACCGGTTCCTCGACGGGGGCTTCGATTCCCTGGCTGACGCACCGCGCGCGGGCCGTCCGCCACGCTGGAAGCGCGAGGACCTGGACGCGCTGGAGGCGATGCTCGACGCCGCGGCGGAGGCGGGGACGACGTGGACACTGCCCGCACTGGCCGAGTGGCTGCGCCGCGAGCGCCGGGTGGACATCGACTCGTCCTGGCTGTCGGTCCTGCTGCACCGGGACGGCTTCCGCTGGAAACGCACCCGCGACAGCCTGCGGCACAAGGCCGACCCGGCCCTCCAGGCCGCCGCGTGGGAGCGGCTGGAGGGTTTACGGCTGTACGGCTGAGGGCCGAAGCGGGCGAGGAGGACCTGTACTTCCTGGACGAGTCGGGGTTCTCCCCGACTCTCCCGACCGGTTTCACCTGGGCCCGCACCGGGGTACGTCCCGTCGTCAGGCGCGAGGACACCAAGAACCGCCGGGTCAACGTGCTCGGCGCCCTCAGCGGAACCGGACCGGACCCCGAACTGGTCTGGACTGCCGTTGACCACAGGATCGACGCGCGGATGGTCCTCGACTTCGTCTGCCGGCGGATCGCCCGCATGCCCGACGGCGCGGACCAGCTCGCCGGCCCGCCGTCCACCTGGCGGCGGCACCGGCCGTGCACGGTCGTCATGGACAACGCCCAGATCCACCACGCCAGGCTCTTCAAGGGACGACGCGAGGAGCTGGAAGCCATAGGGGTCCACCTGTTCTACCTCCCTCCCAGGTCACCGGAGCTGAACCACATCGAGCGCGTGTGGCGCTCGGTGAAGTACGAGGACATGCCAGTCCGCGCCTACACCAGCACCGCCACGCTGCACGCTGCCGTCGACCAAGCCATGACACGACGAGCCACAGCACTGGCACCAAACACAACGCACTTACTCAAGACCGCTTAGCCGCTTGTCAGGAGGCCAGCGGAGCCCGGACCTTCGGGGTGAGGCACGGCCGGCCCTATCGGGCCTCTCACTCCATTCTGCATCTGCTGCAGGGGCACCCCGAGTGATGCTGGTCGAGACGTGGATACGGGGGAAGGGCGTACGGGGGCCGGGGCGGTCATGCACTCATCCCGCGATGGCGTCGGCGAGGAGTACCGCGATGTCGACGTCCTGCGGGTCGATATAGCTGTCATGGTCGCTGACGTCGAACACCGCATCGTTCGCGGTGACGGTAAAGCCGGGGACGACGAGGGCGGCGCGGCCTTCCAGTTCGGTGTTGAAGCCGTCGGCGTCGCGGGAGGCAAGCCAGGTCTGGGTGTAGGGGCCGAGGCGGAGCACCGCGTAGCCGGTGCCGTCGGCACGGCGGGCTTCGACATCGACGCCGTAGTGGGCGGAGGGCATGCCGATGTCGTCGGGGAGGGGCAGGTGCGCGGCGGCGTGGGTGAGCATCGTGTAGGCCCGCTGCCAGGTTCCGAGGATCGCGGTCGTCTCGCAGCGCAGCCATCCTCGGTCGGTGTAGCCGAGCTGGCGGCCGTGGAGGTAGGCCGCGGCGTGCGGGGTGTCGGGGTGGACCAGGGCGACGGCGATCATCTCGGTGCCGTGGTCGTCGCCGGGGCGTGGGTGCGCGCGCTCGACGAACGGTCCGACCCGGACGGCGATGTCCTGGGAGCAGCCTGGCGTCCAGGGCTGGGGATCGCGCACGGCGGTGAGCATGGCGCGAAAGTCGTCGACGGTGGCTTGGTCGTCGGGGGAGAGGATGCCGGGCGCGCGGCCGGGGCGGCGGAAGAGGCGCTTCATCGGGTGGGCTCCTGCTTGCGGGCGGGGTGGGGCCAGGGGAGGACACGGTCGCGGTCGTCCTGCGGGGTGCTGCTCATGGTGTGGCCTCCGGGCGGAGGTGCGGGAGCTGGAGGAGGATCTGGTCGACGAGGTCCTGGGTCGGCTTCCAGGCGCCGAGCGCGCCCTTCGCGGGCACGGGCAGGGCGAGCTCCTGGACGTCGGCGAGGACCAGGTGATGGGCGTCGCGCTGTGCCCAGGGGCTGGTGCACAGCGCAGAGCCTTCGTCCTGGTGGCAGTCAGTCAGGCGGGCGACGCCGATGACCGCACCGCGGTGCAGCTCGCGGCCGCGGATCGCGGTGGCGACCAGCGGGTCGTGCAGCACGGTGCGCTCGAGGGTCTGCCCCGCGTGCAGCAGGACCCAGCTGCGCCATGTCCAGGGCTTGGGCCGGTTTTCCGGGTTCTTCCCGGCGAGGACGCAGGTGGCCCAGGGCTGTCGGATCGTGATGCCCCGGATCCAGTCGCCGCCCTCGAGTTCGGCGGCGGTCACGCGGCCCTCGCCACGGTGTGGGTGCCGAGCCGCCCGGCGCGGCGTCCGTTGATGCTCGGGGCGTCGGCGTGCTCGATGTTGGCCTGGATGACGGTTCCGGTGTGCTTGCCGGCGTACATCGCGGCGTCGGCGGCGCGCATCAGCCGTGACCGGTCCCGGGTGCCGATGACGTCCGCGGAGGCAGCACCGACCGAGACGGCGACGGGCACGGTGTGGCCGTCGCCGGTGGGGACCGGCTCGTGCAGGGCCTGGTTGAGCTGGTCGAGACGGACGGTGCGGCGACCGGGGCCGACCCAGGCGGCGATGATGAACTCGTCTCCGCCGTCGCCTCCGAGCCGTCCGACGACGCCGCGGCTGCCCGCCCACTGAATGATCCGGGCGGCCGTGGTCGCCAGGACCAGGTCGCCGACGGCGTGGCCGTAGTCGTCGTTGAACCGCTTGAAGTGGTCGATGTCGCGGACGAGGACCAGGGCGTTGTCGCCGTAGCGGTTGATGAACCGTTGCACCTGCGGTTCCCAGCTTTCGCGGCGCAGGGCGCCGGTGAGCGGGTCGCGGCCTGCGGCGGCCAGGCGGCGGTGCAGTGCCACGGCGTGGACGGTCCAGCCGGTCAGCGGGACCGCGACCGTGGTCAGGAACAGGGCGCACTGCGCGAAGCGGGCCTGTGCGTGGGTGTTGGAGGCCATACTGGTGGCTCCCTCTCGTCTCATGCGGGATGGGTGGGCCCGGGGCGGCCGACTGGTTTTCCGGCCTTTGGCGGCCGTCCCGGGGCGAATTCAGATCAGACTGTTGGGGTTGATCCACGCCTTCGTGGTGGCCTTGTGCCAGTCCATGACCCAGTCGGGGCGCAGACCGTGAACGGCCCATCCGTCGCTGGAGTCGTCCGGGACTGCGCGGCCGGCGGACACGTACTGCACGGCCCTGTCGTAGGCGTTGTGCGCGGCCGCCAGGGCCTCACCGGGTCCGGTGGCACGGCCGGTGAGGACGTGATGACCGCGCTTTGCCTGGTCCGTTGAGTGGTGTATCGGGACGTCGACCTCGTAGTACCGCAGGCGCATGACGTCCATCTCCCTTCGTCGTGTTCGTGGTTGAGGGGCCACTGCGACCGCCCCGGCCCGGCGGTGCGGGTCCGGGGCGGCACAGAGTGCGCTCAACTCGGGCGGGGATCAGCTGGCCGTCTGGATGCCGTCGCGCAGGTGGGTGCGTGCCCAGGCCAGAAGCGAACGCTGGTCGCCGTCCGGGCTGGTGAGTGCGTCGGTGAGGTAGGTGAGGGCGGAGTCCAGTTCCTCACTGGCGTCCTGCCAGTGGCCGAGGCTGGACGTGGCGAGGACGTCGCGGACTTCTTCGACCAGGTCGATGAAGTCGTTCGGGGTGACGCCGCGCTGCGGCGGGCCGCCGATGAGGGCGGCGAGGTCGGTGGCGAAGCAGTCGCGCAGCGCGGCGAAGGTGTCGGTCCTGGTCTGGACGGTCATGCGGATCTCCTAGTCAGAGGTCGAGCCGGATCGTGATGGGGATGCGCGGGTCACCGGCGTTGGTGTGGACGGTGCGGCGGTGGGCGGTGAGGCCGGCGGCCCCGACCCTGGATGGGCAGGTGGCAGTCCGGGCAGCCGTGGAACCAGTCGTCGCCATCGGGGAGTTCGGCCGGGGTGAGCGGGTGCGGGTGCGGCCCGTCGGCGGCGCGGCTCACGCGCGGACCGCGTCCGCGTACTGCTCCTCCAGGTCGGCGCGGCCCTCGGGGTCGTCCTCCTGGTCGTCGTCCTCGCGCGAGCCGTGGACGGTGCAGCGCACGTCCGGGTCGTGCATCAGCTCGCCGGTCAGGGCGTGCAGGAGATCCGTCGCGTTATGGACTGGCACCCACGCCGTGCCCTCGCATTCGCCGTCGTCCGGGCAGCCCACCAGGGCCTCGAAGCCGATGTCGCCCGCGCCGTCGACGTCGTTGCGCTGTGCGAGGATGACGCGGTCCGCTCCGAGCCGGATCTCCGCTACGCGGTCGCCGTCGGCGAGCTGCGAGCCGTCGCGCCAGCGCCACATCCGCAAGGCCTCGGAGCCGGAGTAGCGGCGGACCAGGAGCAGGTCACCCAGGCCCTCGCCGCCGTCCCATCCGAGGTCCGCGCGCCAGGCGTCGCTGACGCGTTGCAGCAGTGTCTCCAGGCGGTAGAGGTTCTCCGCGACGACGACGTGGTCGAACCCTTCGGCGGGCAGGCCGGGCCACGCGTTGACCATGGCGGCGTGCTGGGCGAGGACGACCCGCTCGGGCACCCGCCGGTTCGCGGGCTGGCCTTCCTGGCGTTCAACGCACACGGAGGCCGGGGTGGGGATGACCAGCGCGACCGTCGGCACGCCGTGACGGCGGGCGGTCGCAATCAGGTTGGCGCGTACGGCCTGCTCGCAGTTCGTGGCATCGACGACCGTCATCTTCCGGCGGGCGAGGCGGGCCTCCAGGACGGCCTGGAGCGCGAACACCGCGTCGTCGGTCGCCTCCTGGCAACCCGCGTTGTCACTGACCAGGGCCCTGAACCTGTCGAGCTCCAGGACCTGGGTGTCGGGCCAGGTGGAGGCCCACGTCGACTTGCCCGACCCGGCCGCGCCGATCAGGCACACCAGCGACGGGTCGGGGATGGTCATGTCGACGGGCAGCGCGTTTTCCAGGCGGAACGGCTTCATGCGGATCCTCCCTGCGGGTCAAGAGCACGGGTGGCGTAGTAGGTCTGAGGGCCGGCGTTCTCGGTGATGAGCGCGGCGGCTTCTTGCAGCGCGCACGACATCTGGCCGTCGCGGTCCGGCTCGATCCGCGCGGCGGCCTGCGCGGCGGCGGTGAACAGCTGCGCGAGGGAGCCGAAGACGCCGTCCTGACGGTGGTCTTCGTAGTGGAGTTCGCGCAGGATCTCCGCACGTTCCTGGGCGTCGATCTCGCCACGCAGTTCGTCCTCGACCTGCTGGAGGGCGAGCTGGACGATCCCGGCGGAGGCGCGGACGCGGTCGATGCAGGCGCGGGGCGTGAGCCCCGGGCCGCCGTCACAGCGGGAGGCTAGCGGCGGCCAGCGCAAGCAGGGCCAGGGCGGCCAGCATCAGGTCGATGGAGCGCCGCAGGTGGCGGTACTTGCTCACGGCGAGGGTGGACAGGATGCGGATGCGGGCGGCGCGGGTGTCGTCGTTCATGCAAGCGCGGATCTCGTCTTCGTCCAGGCGGGCCCAGTACGGGAAGGAGGCCCGGTCGTCGCCGCGCAGGCGGGGCCGGACGACCAGGAGCAGCAGTACGGCGGCTGCGCCCAGGGCGACGACGGCGAGCGCGCCGAGGGCCTTGGTCGTGGGCGGCAGGTCCTTGTCGGCGACGGAGGCGAGGCCGGCGAGCACGGCGCCATTGAAGGCGAGCAATAAGGCCGACTTACTGTCCGTGCGGCCGATCTCAGTGGCGACCGTCGTGAGGGCGTTGTCGAGGTTCTTGTCCGTGATGGGGGTAGGGACGGTGGTCGTCATGTGGTGGTCCTCCTGGTTGTGAAGAGGGAGCAGGCGGTCACGCCGCTCGGGCGTAGCCGCCTGCTGAGGAGGTTGGTCAGAGGGGCCCGTCGTCGGGGGAGGGCGAGCCAAGGTGGGCAGGGTCTTGGTTCGTTACGGCTGCGGCGGCGGCCGTGGCCGGTTCGGCGGCCTTCGGCGGTACTGGACTTGACGGCTTCGTCGTCGCGCTTGGCCTGCAGGCAGCCGCACTCTTCAGTACGAAGTGCTGTCGCCCCGGCCGGTGTGGCCGGGGGCGACGGTCTGTACTGCTGGTTCAGCCGCTCGTTGCCGCCGTGTCCGTGGTGCTGGGCTTCTCGGCTCGGGCCTGATCACGGTCGTCGGCCCACTGCTGCGGGTCGTGTCCGGCTTCGACGGCGGCGTCCCAGGCCCATTCGCCGATCTCGCCGGAGTCGAGCTGTTCGGCGAGGTCCGCGGCGGTGTCGGCGGCCAGGTCCGGGTCGGCCTTCACCAGGGCCTTCAGGAACCGGTACGCGGCCCAGGCGTGTACCCCGGACAGGGCGTAGGCGGCGACGGCTCCGGGGTCGTCACTGGGTGCGTTGAACAGGCCATTGGTGGCGTTCAGGGTCTGTCGCAGCAGTTCCTCGGTCTTCTCCGGGACCGTGCTGGCGGCGGTGTGCGCGGTGCGGCGGGGCTGGGGGAGGGCGTCGGCCAGGTCGAGGCGCTGTCCGGTGTCCGTGCCGAGGCTGGTCTTCCATGCGTCCAGCGCGTCGGCGGGCGTGTCCGCCTGGTCCAGGGTGGGGGTGCGCAGGCGGTGGGGTGCCTGCAGGCCGATGACGTCCGTGCCGACCACGATCAGGGGGTTCTCTCCGCCGGCGTGCCAGGTGTGGACCTCATGGTTGGCGTGCTGCCAGCGCTCCCACAGCCTGGAGGTCCAGCGCGTGCACGGGGCGTCGTTGGGGACGTCGGCGAGCGCGGTGTGCAGCAGCTTTCGCCAGTCGGGGAACTTCTCGCCGTCCGTGACGGGGATACGCAGTGTGCCGCGCGGGCCGTCGAGGACGAGGCGGCCGGCCTCGGTGGTGAGGGTGAGGGCGGCCTCGCCGTGGTGTGCGTCGACCCAGGCGCGCAGCGCGGCGATGTCCGGGCAGTGCACGGTGCGGGCGAACGGCTCACCGGGGGTGATGAGGCGGGCCCGGGCGACGGCCACGGTGTAGCGGTCGCTGGCGATGGCGTGCAGGTGGGTGCCGTCGCTGTCGAAGCGGATGCCGTCGAGCGCGTCCAGGCCGACGCCGTCCGCCGCCGTGTGCGGCGCGGTTGTGCGGATCAGGCGGGCGAGGTTGTGGGCGTTGAGCGTGGGTGAAGAAGCCACGGCTGGATCTCCTTGTGGTCGAGTGAGCCGAGCGGTGCGTATAGCGGTTGGTCAGCGGTGCTCGTGCCGGGGCAGCCGGAGAGGGCGGTGCGGATAGCGGGGCCGGGGCGCAGGGGCCGGCCTTCTCGCTCGGGTGGTGCGTGCGGCCGGGCGGCCTGTCCGGTCCTCGCCGATCCCTTGGGCGGGGCGGGCGAGGACCAGGCGGGGCGTCAGGTCAGCGGGCGGTGCGGAAGCCGCGGGTGGCCCACGACCGCAGCCGGTCGAAGCGGGAGGGGTGGGTATGCCGCCAGGCGGTGTCGAACACGCCGTGCTCGGTCGGGAAGGAGTTGGACGCACCGCACGTGCACGTCCAGACGTACGGCTCGAGGCGGGTGTCGTCGCGGGTCGCGGTGGCCTTGGCAGAGAGGCCGTCATGGCTCCCGTGGAAGGTGCCGACCCAGAACTCGGTCTCCTCCAACTGCGGCTTCATTGGGAATCCCTTCGATGCTCGGTGGTGGTGCTGGACATGGGTGGCGGGCGGGTCAACGCCCAAGCGGATAAACGTTGTCGGGTCCGTCGTCCAGGTCGTCGTGGTCGTGCATGGGCTGCGGCGGGAAGTGGAACGCAGGGTAGATGTTGACCCGCAGCGCAGCGAGAGCCGGGTTGTTGATGACCGGACGCAGGCTCAGGCCGCGCAGAGCGAAGATGCTGGAGAGGGCCCGCTGGAGGGCGGCGAGCTGTTCCTCCAGCGGGTCGGTGGCAGGGACGGCGGCGCCCCACCGGCGAGGGGCTGTCCGGAGGGGCGCGTGGTGCTGTGCGGTGACGGGTTGCTGCGGTCGGCGCACTCGCCGCCGTGGTCTGCGCGGTGGTGGCTGCCGGAGCTGGAAGTGGGGGTGTAGGAACCGGAACGGCGCGCCCCCGGTGGGGAGCGCGCCGTTCGGTCAGGCGGCCTCGCCGCTGGTCTTCTCCGGTCGGCCGCCCAGGGCCACCTTCGAGACCTTCCCCTCCTTGATCCGGTGGATCTCCCCCTTCTTCTCCAGCTTGTTCAGCACGTTCGCGAAGGTCGACTCCGCGACCCCGCAGGCGGCCTGCAACTGGCCCCGTTCCACGTAGTCGATGTCGTCGGGGTCGATCTCGTCGCCCTCGTCGACCATGTCCACGTACATGGGGTCGGACTCGTCACGGAGGGCGGCCAGGACCTTCTCCTCCGACGTCAGCTCCTTGGCCTTCGGGAGGTCGACGCCGGCGAACGAGGTCCCCGCCTCGCCGGTTGCCCCCTCGTCGTCCTTCTCCTCGAAACCGGGGATGGGGGTCTGGGCCAGCTCCTCCATGTACGCCTGGTCGCCCCACCAGGGGACGTCGACCGGGGCCATGATGTTCTCCGGCCGGATGTGCTCGGTGGCGTCCTCCAGGGTGTCGATCCGCATCATGCCGGCGCGCCCGCCGGGTGCCGCGACGTAGCCCAGGCCGAAGGTGCGGCGAGGGTCCGACTCGTCCATGGTCGGGTCGTACACCAGCGCGTCGTCCTCCTCCACCCATACCGGCGGGATCAGGGAGGGGTCGATCCCCTCGAAGCCGGGGGGAAGGTCGCCCAGGTTCACCTGGTCGCTGTCGGTGCGGAGGATGATCCAGGTTCCGCCGGCCAGGAGGTTGGCGCGGATCGCTTGCTCTCCGCCCAGCTGGTCCAGGTTCACGGTCTGGTTGATCAGGACCCAGGGCATGCCCATGGAGCGGGTCAGGGAGGCGCCGTCTTTGACGATCTTGACGGCCTCCTTGCGGTTCGGTGCGCCCGGGGCCAGCATCTGGGCGGCCTCGTCCAGCAGGGTGGCGCAGTACGGCCGCATCGGGGACGGCTCGAAGTTCTTCAGTTCCAGGCGGGCGGCCTCTTCGATCCGGTGCTGGAGGACCCACCAGGACAGCCGCATGGCGCCCAGGGCGCCGTGCTTCGTCAGGCCGCTGTACGCGGCCATCTTCGGGATCGCGGGGTTGCTGGCGCCCTTGGGGTCGCCGTAGATCTGGGCCATCTTGTTGGCGTGGTACGCCAGGCTGACCATCTGGCCCGTGCCTCCCTTGCCGGAGCCGGTGGTACCGGCGATCACGACGTGGAGGGCGCCCAGCTTCGGGTCGAACAGCTGGATCTTCGCGGGGAAGCCGGAGACGATCTTCCCGATGTTGACCCAGCCGCCCGGGGTGGCCACCAGGGAGTCCAGGCCCTGGAATTCGTGGCCGGCCTCCAGCGGGTTGTGGTCCATGACGCGGATGATCGCGCGCCTGGGGTCGCGCCGGCCCGGCTCGTAGGAGACGAGGTCGATGGAGCGGCGCAGCGCGCCGGCCAGTTCGCCGACGTTGACGACGCGGGGGAGTGCGTCCAGGTCGTCGTCGGCCACGACGCGCGCCACCTGGCCGCCGGTGTTCTCGTCCTTGCCGACCTCCTCCAGGTGGGTCTTCGGCAGGACCCGCGCCCTCACTCGCTTCCAGGCGCCCTGGAGGGTGGAGGGGTCCAGCTCCGCGCGCTGGGTGTACCAGACGGTGATGAACGCCTCCCCGGAGTGCGCGCCGTACTTCATGTCGATGTCCTCGACCGGGCGGCCGAAGAGGCTGGAGACGGCCTCCTTCGACACGTTCACGCAGTCGCCCAGGGCCGCGGTGATCCGTCCCTGCCAGCGGTCCGCGTAGATCACGACGTCGGAGAGGACCTGGTTGCGGTGGCGTCCCGTCTTGGGGTCGCTGATCACGCGCCCCCAGGCCGCGATCATCTTGTCGGCCAGGGACACCGGAGCGGGGGCGCCGGTGTTGGCCGGACCGGTTGGCGTCGGCGCCTGCTCCACCTCGACTTTCTGCCGGCCGAAGACGCGGCGCAGGCGCCAGCCGGTGAAGGCGACCGCGGCCCACCAGCCCAGCGACAGGATCCCGGGAACGGTGGTCGGCTCGAGGAAGCCTGCCATCAGCGCCTCGGACGTGCCGGCTCCGCCCAGCTGGCCCACGGCCAGGCCCATACCGGTGGTGATCGTGGAGAGCCCCATGGTGTCGCGGTGCGCCCGCGCGATGTCGATCCCGGGGAGCTGGTTCGCCCAGCGGCCCAGCCGGTTCATGTAGTTGGCGCCGGCGAACGTCGCACCGGCCGCGAAGCCGGACCCGACGTAGGCCGCCGCGTTCGGGTCCAGGTAGGGGGCCAGGATGCCCACCCCGACGGGCAGGACGATCTGGAGCGCCGCGGTGGCCCGCTCGGCCGGCTCCGCCTTCGGCACGGTCTTGGTGATGGTGAGCATCGGGGGGGCAACTCCTGTCTGGATCCGGGGTGATCAGCAACCGGCGCGGCCGGCCCGCAGGGTGCGATCCCCTGGGGCCGGCCGCGCCGGTAGTGGTGGTGCTATTCCTGCTCGAACCAGTCGCGCGACACCTTCTCCAGGCCGTCGACGTCGGAGCGGTCGAAGGCTTCCTGGAACCCGGCGTGGGTGGTGCGGGCCTGGTCGCCGGCCGCCTTGGCGGCCTTCGCGGTGTCGGCCGTCTTCGCCGCGTAGGTGAGCGCGCCCTGCGACACCCCTCGGATGACCTTCGCCAGCTCCTGGCACTCCGCCAGGGAGTCGCGGTCCACGCTTTTGGCGCCCAGCGCGTCCGCGTCGGAGGCGGTGTCGTCGGCCAGCTCCTTGATGTTGTCCGCGGCCTTCTTGACGCCGTCCGCGTTACGGGCCAGGGCCTTCTCCTTGGCCTCGGTCTTCCGGACGAGGACCTTGTACGTCAGCTCCGCCATGATCGACTCTCCCGTCTGGTCCTACGCGGCGGGCGCGTAGGAGCCCTTGTCGTTGTAGAAGCGCAGTTCGGCCGGCTTCGTCTCGTCGCTGTCCACCACGGCCTTGTACAGCGGCGCGTACCGGGTCCCGATGTTGGTCAGGACGACCTTGCACATTTCCGCCGCCCGCTTCGCGCGCTTGTGGAGTTCGGCGGCCTCCGTCGCCTGGGCCTTCGCCGCGTCGGCCAGCTTCGTCAGCTTCGCGGCCAGCTTCTCCCCGCCTTCGACGGCCTTCGCCTGGTCGGCCAGCTCCTGGCAGTCCTTCGCCTCGTCCTCCGCGGCGGCCTGGAGCGACTTGCACGCGTCTGCCACCTTGATCAGGTGGTTCTCCTTGGCCTCGAGCTTGCGTTCGTACTGCTTGAAGTTGCGCAGTTCCTTCCGGCTGATCGACCCGCGGGCGCCCTCCGTGCCCAGGGTCAGCGTGTTCGTGTCGATCTCCTTGACCAGGAGGGGCTTCACGTCGGTGCTCACTCCGTCGTCTCCTTTGTCCGGCGGGGCGATGACGAGCCTCTGGCCGCTGGGCCCGGTGACCGTCGTCCCCTTCGGGTTGTCCTTCTTCGGGTCCTGCTGCTTCGCCTTGTGGTCGGCGTGCGCCTTGTCCAGCCGGGCGTGCTCCTTGCCGTTCTCCTCTTTCGTGTCCTGGTAGCCGTCCTTCGCGCCCTTCGCGTACGCCTTCACGTGGTCGACCGCGTTCCGGACCGCGGAGCCGTCGCCGTGCCCCGTCTCCCGCGAACGTTGGAGCGGGGTCCGGTTGTCGGTCCCGTTCGAGCTGTGGCCGGCCGCGCCGTTCTTCCCGGCGCTGCCGCCGGAGCCGCCGTTCTTGCCGGAGCCGCCGCGCGAACCGGATCCGCCACCGCTCCCGGAGGAACCGCCCGAACCCTGGCCGCCGCCGCCCTTCTTCAGGTCGACCTTCGTGCCCTTGCCCTGGCCGGCCTTGTCCTTCGAGCTGCCGGAACTACCGCCGGACGAGCCGCCCGACGTCGATCCGCCGCCGCTTCCGGAGGCACCGGCCTTCCCGTCCTTGCCCGCCTTTCCGCCAGCTCCCGCGTTCCCCGATGAGCCGTCCTTCCCCTTACTCCCGGAGTCCTTCGCCCCCTTGGAGCTGGTGTCCTTCGACGAACCTCCGCCACCGTTTCCACTGGTGCCGCGCCCGCCGCCGGATCCGCCGCTCCCATTCGAGCCGGACGAGCCGCGCCCGCCGCCTCCGGTGGCGCCGCCGCTTCCGCCGCGTCCGGTACCCGTGGAGCCGTTCCCGGTGGAACGACCCGAACTCCCGCCGCTGTTTCCGCCGGAATTACGGCCCCCTCCACCGGCCCCTCCGGAGCCGTTTCGGGTGGGAAGCCCAGGCGACTTCATGACCGTGGTGGTCCGGGTCTCTTTCACCTGGTGCGCACTGGCCCTGGCTTTCTCCAGGTCCAGCCGCTTGTTGGCTGTCCCGCCGCCCTTTGCCCAGCGGGTCGCGCCCGCCCAGATCAGCGTTTTGAACACGCCCTCCTTGTGCCGGGTGCCGGCGGCGTCGGATCCGGCGCCGGTCAGGTCTTCGGGGGCCTTGAACGACTCGCTGGTGATGCCCGGGGAGGAGCGGTCCACCACTCCGTCGGGGTCCGCCTTCGCGGCCGGGTCGTCGCCGTCCGGCCTGGCTCCGGCGCCGGTCGCTGTGACCGGTCGGGCAGGCTCCACCGCGGCCATCAGGGCAGCCATGATGCCGGTGTCTGCGGCGGGTACCGGCCCGGTGCTGGCGGCCGGCGCAGCGGGCGGATCGGGGGGTCCCGCAGGGACCGGGGGCACCGTATCGGTCGCCATCTCTTACTCCCCTTCCTCGTGTGCCACCAGCGACCACTGGCGCTTCGAATTGCTGACCAGCCCGGCGCTCTTGAGCTCGGACAGCTTCACGGCCAGATGGGGCACGGGAACACCTGTTTCTGCGGCTACCTCATTCACCGTCATCGGTGCGCCGATGACCTCCAGAGCAGCCAGGATTTTCTCCTTGACCGTGGGCGTGGACGGGGATCGTTTCTGACTTTCCCGGAGTTCTTCCAGCCCTTCCAGGGGCGGGAATAGCCCTTCGTTCCGGAGGGCCTGAACCGCGTCGGTGACCATATGGACGGGGTTTGCCTCCCCGAAGTCGAGCCACTCCCCGATCCCCCGGAATCGCTTCAGGTGATCGTGGATCAGCCCCTCCAGGAGGCGTCCGCCCTCGATGGTCGCCAGGATGCGGAGGGGGTTCGGGTTGCCCGACTGCAGCTCCACCAGGCGGTTGCGCGCGTTGCGCGCAGAGCCGATCTTTACCCGTCGGTCGGCCGCGGATCCGATCACGTAGACCACCCCGTGCGCGTTGCTCCGGCCGGTCCTGTCGTGCCGCATGTGCTCCCTCGATCGTTACTTAGAGTGGTTACTCCTTACCTGCTTCCGGGCCGAAAGAGCGCCCAGGGCGCCTCCAGGGGACGCCTTTTCGCTGTTCAGGCGATCGGGAGTAGGTAAGGAGTAACCATCTCGACTACTGTGTGTTACGAACTGGTGGCCTTCTTGCCCTTGCGCGCGAACACCGCGACGGCCAGGCCGCCGCCGGCGACGAGACCCAGCAGGGCGGGGGAGTTGATCCCGCCGCCACCCCCTCCGTTACCGGCATCCCGGGTACTGCCGGCGGCTTCCACGCCGGAGCCGCCGGTGGCCTCGTACTGCTGCTTGCAGTCCGCCACGACGTCGCCCCTCGAGGGCGCTCCGTACCCCTTGCCGATCTGGCCGGAGGAGTCCTTCACGCACTTGTCGACGGCCGCCTGGATCTTGTCGGCGGAGGCGGTCGCGGCCTTCTTGTCGGTACTCGCCTTCTCGTTCCGGATCTTCATTTCCTCCAGCTCCAGCTTCTTCATCTGGACCTGGAGGGCGGCGGCCTCCTTCTCGTCCTTCGCGACGGCCGCCGAATGGACCTGGAACCAGATGGTTCCGCCACCGACGATCGCCACCCCGGCCGCCGCGATGGCGACCTTTCCACGGCGGGTCAGACCGGCCTTCTTGTGCTTTGCGACCGGGGTTCCGTACGGCCCTTCATCGGCGTACGGAGAAGCGTTAGGTTCGCTATTTCCAAAGGTCGTTCCTGCCGCCATTCCGGCCCGAATACCTTCGAACACCTTCTCTTCTTCCGGTGTCATTTCAGTCTCCGTTCTTTCGTGCCATATCGGAGGCCGCCGAAATCGTGGCCTCCACACCCCGGAAGGTGTTGCAGGGAAGGTCGTTCCATTCCCAGAACCGCATGTTCACGCCCTGGCGGGCCAGCTGGTCCTGGATGTAATGCACGGCCTTTCCCCGGTCGATCGCGGTCACGTGCCCGGTGGATTCCAGAAAGGTCTGGGCACCCCTGATGCACATGCGTCCGGTGGGGGAGAAATCGAAGCTCTGACACCAGCCGTAGCGGGTCAGGACCTCGATGACCTGGATGAGGTGGTACGACGGCTTCAAAGGGCGCGGCTCCTGCCAGAGCCCCAGGTCAGTCATCGCGGACCGGATCCTCCTGGGGACCAGGCGCTGCCCCCAGTTCGGGGGGTCGGGAGCCCAGATCTCCAGGGCCGGCGGGATCACCGCCGGGGGTTCCAGCGCGGGCGCCGGCGGAGCCGTCGTGTGGGTGAAGCTCCCGGACGTCGTGCGTGCCATGCTGTGCTCCTTCCTTGCGTGAGTAGGGAAGCCAAAGGCCCCCGCTGATCACGTTTCAGCGGGGGCCTTTTCGGGGCGGGGCGGTCTGGGGGCTTCGTCCTGGCGTTTCGGCGCCTTTACCGCGCTCCCGAGGCGCTGTCTTCGTCTCGGGGGCCGGCGGAACCGCGGAAACAGCGGTTCGTGGGGGGCAGTCGCAGCGAGGGCCAGCCCGATACCCGTGAGGTGTCGTCACTGGTGGTGCCGGACTCTGGATCGCGGCTGAACGTCGGAGCTCGACCCGGCGTTGGACCTCTCGGAGCGGGATGCGGTCGCATCTGCTCACCTCGGGACGAGGTACTTGTCCGCGTCGGCCGGGCGGAGCAGGCCGGCCTCCTGCAGCAGCCGCACCGCGCGGTCGCGGTTGCAGCCGAGCGTGGTGCGGACGCGGCTCACGTTGACGAAGCCGTCCTCTTCGCGTGGTAGTTCGCGCACGCGCTTGATCAACGTGTCGTCGTCCCGTGCGGGCGACGTCGTACTGGTACGGCTGCTCGTACGGTCCGTGGTGCTGGTACGGCGGGCCGGGCTTGTACGGGTGCCGACTCCTCGGTCCTGGGCGGGCGGGCTCATGCGGACATCGGTGTCCGTACGGGCCGTACCTGTACGGGCCGCCGGGGTCTTGCTCGTACGGTCCGGGGGGTACGGGGTGTACGCCGGGGCTGCTTGTACGGCGCTAGTACGGTCGCTGTCCGTCCTGGTCAGGGCCGTATCGGGTGTGCCGCCGGGCTGGGCTTCGCCGCTTGTACGGGCGGCGGGCGTACAAGACGGACCGGAGGACTCGGGGGCGGTGTCCGTACTAGCCGGTGCGTCGTACAGGGGCGTACCAGTAGCTCCCGTACCCCCTTCCTCCGTACGGTCGGCGACCGGCGCCGAACCTGTACGAGACTCCGTACCAGCGTGGGTTCCGTCGTCGGCGCCGGTACGGTCGGGCGCGCTGTGGTGCATCAGGGAGTGGACTCGCCAGATGACCACGACGAAGATCAGCACCACGTAGGTGGTCAGCGGCCAGGGCGCCGGGTGACCCGGCTCGCCGACGCCGGCCTGCTCCGCGAGGTGGTAGGTGACGTTCGCGCTCGCCATCAGCAGGAGCGCGGCCGGGATGTCCTTCTGGGTCCGGAAGCTCGTGACGCAGTAGACGTCGAGGCTGACCGGCAGCAGGGGCGCGATCACTTCGTGGATGCCGGCCATGCGGGCGAGCCCGAACTCCCCGCTGGCCGCCAGCCCAACGCCGGCGGCAAGTGCCACCCACGGGGCCAGCCGCCACACCTTCTCTCCAGCACCACGGCGCACCGCCTGCCACCAGGACGCCTTCTGCTTGGCCTCCTTGGCCTCGGCGAGCATCCGCTGTGCCCGGGACTCATCGGCCTGGGCCCGGCGGGTGATGGCCTCGGCCTTCGCCTTGGCCTCCTTGACGACGCGCTCGGCCTCCTTCTCCGCGGCCTCACGCAGCTGCTGCGGGACGGCCGCCGCTTCCCGGCGCAGGCGCTCACGCTGCGCTTCGCAGGCACGCTTCAGCTCGGCGAGCTCGCTGTTGAGGGCGATGCGCTTGGTCTCGGCCTCCTGGTCGAACTTCTCCCGCAGGCCGCGCAGTTCCGTGCGCAAGTCCGCGCGGGCGTTCTCCGCTTCGGTGTGGAGAGCGGTCGCGGCCTGCTCAGCTTCCCGGCGGCGGGCGTCGGCGGCCGCGACCGCGTCGCGGTAGAGCTGCTCACCCTCCGCCCGGCGCGCGTCGTACTGCTCGGCCGCCGCAGCGGCGAGCCCTGCGACGCGAGCGCGGGCCACCTCAATCTCGCGCTGCGCCGCGGCCACAAGGTCCTCGGCCTGCTGCTGCGCGCAGGCCAGGATCTCGCCAGCCTCCGCGCGGCGTTGCTGGACGAGGCGGGAGAGCTCGGCAAGGTCGTCCTCGGCCAGCCGACGCAGCTCGGCGACAGCGGTGCGGGTCACGTCCTGGTCCTCGGCGGCCAGGGCGGCGAGCTCCTCGACTCGGGCCCGCGCGGCGGCAATGAGGCTGTCGGCACGCTCACCAGCCTCGGCCAGTGTCCGCTCCGCCTCGTCCCGGCCCTTGGCCAGTTCCTTCTCCAGGCCGTCACGGCGGGCGGCCGCCTCCTGGGCGGCTTGGGTGGTGAGGGCTTCGGCCTGGGCCCGTGCCGCGCCGAGGAGTTCCTCGATGTGGCGGTGGGTTTCGGCGAGGTGCCGCTCGGCGTCGCTCTCGGCCTGCCGCTGAAGGTCGGCAGCCGCCGACCGGGCGGCATCGACGACGCCCTGGGCCTCGCGGGCGGTCTCGTCCAGCAGGTGCTGTGCGAGGTCGGCCTTGTCGGCGGCACGGTCCCGGGCGTCGGCCGCCTTGTCGAACGCGGCGTTCTGCAGGGCGTCGGCCTTCTCGCGGGCCAGGTCCAGGATGTCGGCGGCGCGGTCCCGGGCGTCGGCGTCTCGTTCGGCGCTGCCTGTCTGGAGGGACGCGGCGGTCTCGCGGGCGCTGTCGAGCAGGTCGGCGGCGCGATCGCGTCGGTCAGCGACCTGGGTGTCGGCTTCGGGCCACCGGGCGGCCGGCACCGACGGATCGGCCGGAGCGGGGGAGTGCCGGGGCGCGGGCGGCGTCGACGTCGCGGCCGAGGTCTTCGCCGGCGTCTTCTTCCTCTGGTTGCGGGTACGGGTCGCGGAGCGCGCGGCCATCGCCATCCTCGTCTCGTCGTTCATGAAAGGGGCCCGCACCGGTCGTTGCCGATGCGGGCCGCGGAGAGGGAGCAGGTTCAGGGGAGTTCGGGCCGCTGGGCGGTGGTCGCCGTGTGCTGGGTGAGCCAGGCGACGGCGGCTGCCGTCATGCCTCCGACGTCGCCGTCGGACTGCAGCGGGGCGGTGTCGATGTCGCGCATCGCGTCTTCCGGCGGCAGCAGCCGCATGTAGTCGCCCTGCGCCCCGCTGATCCAGCCGCCCGTCACCGGGGCGAGGTCGTAGCGGACGCCGCTGGTGTAGTGGATGGCGTCCGCGATGCGGCAGACGACGGTGTGGCCCGGCTGCCCGCGCCAGAACTTGGCCGGGTCGCGGTACAGCACGTAGTCATCGACCCTGAACGTGGTGGTGGTCTGGGTGGAGAAGGTCATCCGTAGCTCCTCGTCACGTACGCGCCAGACTGTCCGGCTCCCCTTCACCGCCCGTCCCGGCCGCCACCGTTCAGCGGTCGGTGCGGGTGGATCAGGGCAGCCGTCAGGCCGCGATCGCGAGGGTCCGGTGCGGGGCGATGACCTGGCCGTCGGGGAGCAGCTCGCCGGTGTCCTCGAAGAGGAGGACTCCGTTGCACAGCAGGCTCCAGCCCTGCTCCGGGCGGCCAGCGACGGTGTGTGCGGCTTCCCGGTCCGGGCTGCTGGCCGACGGGCACGTGGGCGTGTGCGGGCACGGGGAGTTCGGCAGCCGCCAGGCGGAGCCGACGTCGTTCGTGGTGGTGCCGGGCGGGGTGGTGCGGCGCATGGAGAGTCCTCCAGGGACGCGTGCTCGGGGTTTCCCCGGGCACTACGGGAAGGGCCGACGGTCCGAGACGGGGCCGTCGGTCTGCTGAAGCGGTGCTGTGTGCGGGAAGTGGCCCGTCCTGTCCCGGTGGGTGGGAGGTGGCGGGGGTCAGCGGCCGTCGTACGGCAGCGCGCGGCAGACCTCGGCGTGCTTTTGCGCCCAGGACCGGACTGTGGCGACCAGGGGCAGCGCGGCCTGGGCGGTCTCGGCGGCGTCGGCGTCCAGCAGGAACGCGTCCGTGGTCAGTACCTCGTGGTACGGGTCGGTGCAGCCGTGGCCGGTGCACTGGGCGAGCGCAGCGACCTGGACCGTGTCCTCATCGCTCCAGGTCGTCTTGCTGTAGCGCTGGCCGAACTTGATGTGCAGCTCGGCTTCGACGACCGCTTCGGCGACGGCGCTGAACCGGCCCACGACCTCCTTGTCGGTGGAGTGGTGGCTGATGCACCGAGCGCCGCTGGCGAGGTACTCACGGTGGTCGCGGATGGACTCGGTGACCGTCTCGGTGATGTCGGGCGCGAAGGTGGGACGGCGGGGCATGGGATGCCTCGATTCATCGGTGGTGGTCCGGGCTGTCCGGCGCGGAGACGGAGCGGGTGGATCATGCGGTTGGCAGACCGCGTCGACCGTCGACCGTTGCGATGTTGCGCGGCTCGCGGTCGGGTTCCTCTACGGGGTGTCGGCGTCGGTACGGACGACGGCGAAGGCGTCGTCGTGCGCGTCGAAGTGGACGTGCACAGGGCGTCCGGTCAGCGCGCGTTCCTCGGCCGCCCGACGGTCGGCGCGCCGGGCGGAACGCGGATCGCCAGCGGGGAAGGTGCGTAGCATCACCGGATCCCCGGTCGCGCAGTCGCGGCAGGCCATCACCGTCCACCGCCCGACCCGAAGCCTTCGGTGCCCCCGGTCTGCCGACGCGCATCGGCGCGCCGCAGCCGTCGGCGCTGGTTCTCGTCCAGGCCGCCCCAGATGCCCGATTCCTCGCGGCTCTCGAGCGCCCAGGTGAGGCACGTGTCGATGACGGGGCAGCGGGAGCAGACGGCCTTGGCCTCTCGCGCCTGGAACACAGCGGGGCCGGTGGTGCCGATCGGGAAGAACAGCTCGGGGTCCTCGTCCCGGCAGGCGGCGTTGGTCCGCCAGTTCGTGTTGACGGGGAGGTTGGGGGAGGGGGCGTAGGTGGCGCGTACGATGTCGCGTTGCATGCGGGGCCTCCGATCAGGTCCTTGGATGCGAAGTGGCCCTCGGGGAGCACCTCCCCGGGGGCCACTTGCTGTCGTGTGCCGGCCTTGAGGCCGAGCGGGGCCGGGGATAGGCCCCCGCGGATCCGGGTACGGGCGGACGGGCCGGGTTACGGGTGTCCGGCGGTGGCTGCGGGATGCGGACGGGCGGGACCCGGGTCCTCGGCGCGGCCGTCGCGCTCGTGCGGCATCGGTCGGACGGGGAGTGGGGGACGGGTCGTCATCGCGGCCTCGTCTCGCTCTCCCGGTTGGCCTGGGCGACCTTGCGGGACAGCTCGGCGCGCTCTTCCTCCGTCATCGCGCTGCACCTCCCCACGTCCTGGTGGCGGTGTTCGCGGTGTACCAGCGGCCGTTGACGGGACCGTGCTCGATCAGGTCTCCGCGGCGGGCGCACAGCTGGAGGTCGTGGCGCGAGGTCGAGCGCTGGCATCCCCAGCCCAGTGCCCGGTATAGCTCCATGCAGCGGCGGGTCGTCCAGGACCCGCCCTCGCGACGGACCACGGCGAGGAGTCGGCGTCGGCGGTGCTCAGCGGTGGCCATCGACGACCGCCTCCTTGCTGGATCGCATGGCTGTCGCGGCGGCGCGGGCGGCCTGGAGCTGTGCGTACCGGGTGCGGTGGGTGCAGTGCTGGCAGCGGCAGTTCACCGGATGCTCCGGCATCCGCGTCCGCGCGGCGGCGGCCAGGCCCTCCAAGTACCCGGCGACCGCCACCTCGTCCTCATCGAGGAGGAACTCCCTCAGAGGGGTCTCGGTGTCGGCCGTCGGCGACGTCGTCCTGCCCGCGTGGAAGGCGATCAGGAACCGGACCGTGTCCGTCGAGCGGGCGGCGCGTTCTTCCGCCAGGGCGTAGTCGGTCATCGTCCGCCCCCGGCGCCCGCGGTTTCGCGGCGGTCGGCCTCCCGGGCGCGGCGCAGGGCCTCGTCCGCCTGCCCATGGTCGTCTTGCTGCGCGACCGTCCACCTGGCCCGGGCTCGCCGCTCCTGGCGGACTTCCTGGAGCCGGCGGACGGCGGCTTCCCGCTGGCGGCGGGCACGGGCCGAGCGCTCGGCCGAGGGCCGCGTGATCACGGCTCCCGCGGCGTGCACTGCGGCTGCGGCGGCCATGTAGCGGCGCCACTCCACCAGCTGGGACCGGTCCTTGGCTGCCTCGGCCCGTAGGCGCGTTGCGTCCTGGACTCGGAGGTCCAGCAGTTCGAAGCCGGACAGGCCGCCGCGGACGACGTCGTCCTCGCGTGAGCGGCCCTCGCCCTGGCGCAGCGCGAGTTCGCGGCACTCGGCCATCACCGGGCAGACCTCCCGGCAGAACGCCTTCAACCGCTCAGCATGATCCGCCCATTCGGCGTCAGACTCGTCGTCACGGAACCACTCGTCCGGGAGCGGAGCATCGTTCGGACGGCCACAAGCCCCACGAGCCATCACCGTCTCGACGAGCTCCGCAGCCCGCATGTGTTGCACGTCCTGCGCCCGAGCGGGCGCAGCTGTCATGATGGACACGGTCGCAACTCCTTCTCACCGGAAGCGGCTGGACACAGACAGCCCAGGGGCGCAATCCCTGGGCTGTCGGCGTTCACTCCCCAAATGGGGAGTCGACTCGGCTGCCGCACGAGCAGCCACGACCGCCTCCACCCGGCCGAGGCGGTGGGGACGATCGTGATCGCTCGTCAGCTCACTGGCCGGCGGCTGTGCCGGACAGGCGGCCCACCTTGCCGACGTGGGCGTCCTGCTGCTCGACGAGGCGGCGGACCAGTTCCTCCAGCGGCGGGTAGGAGTCCCAGGAGCTGTAGTAGCGCTTGCCGTAGTCGCTGGCGTCCGCGATGTGCCAGCCCTTGGCCTCCGCGTATCCGGCGGCCTTCAGCGCGGCGTCGTGGCCCAGATCGGCGGAGCGGTGCTTGTCCTGGACCTCGGCGATCTCCGCTGCCCGCAGGTCGAAGGAGATGGCGGCGGCCATGGTGCGGTCCTGGGCGTCGACCAGGCGGGAGACGGCGGACGGCCACTCCCTGCCGGCTTCTGGGGTGCGCAGGTAGTCGTACGCCGTCTCCAGGGCTTTGAACTCGTGCTGGTAGGTCTTCCAGAGGGCGGGCGCGTCCTGGACCACGGCCTTGAGGTCCGCGACGTACGCGGCGTCCTTCCACTCCCCCCGCGCCCGTCCGTAGAGGTTGGACAGCACAATGCGGGCCTTCTCCCGGAGCAGGTACTCGGCCTCGTCCTCCGCCTCCCGCACGTAGCTGAGCTTCGGGTCGTCGTAGGTAGCGGGCTCGTACGGCTCCTCCTCCCGCCCTGTGAACGGCTCGAACTCGAAGCGGATCCCGTCGGAGCGGGGCTCCACCTTCGTGAGGTACTTCGGGAGGTACGGCTGAAGTCGGGCGAAAATCTCCTCCAGCTCCTCCGGGGTGATCTGGAAGCTGTAGCCGAGCGGCATGGTCAACTCCTTCGCGGATGGTTGCGTGGTGAGGGCAGTGACGACCGGGCAGGGCCGAGGCCCTGCAGGTTGGCTGTCGTTCGTGCAGCCGCGGCCGCCGCCCCCGTTCGTTGGGGTGGCGGCGGCCGCGGTGGTCCGTCCAGGTCTCAGCCGTGTTCGGCGTCGCGGGCGTCCAGCTCAGCCAGGAACTCCTCGTACTCGGCCTGGTCCATCGCCTCGTACGTGGCGTGCACCTCCTCCAACTCGTCCTGACGCTTGGCGTAGGCGGCCATCCGTGCTTCGAGTTCGTTGTCCATGACTTCCTTCCTGCCCTACGACGGGGGTCACGCCGAAGAACTGGTGGTTGATCAGGGAATCTGTGGCTCTCCTGGCGTGGGGGGGTGGGGAGCGGGTAGTCCTCCGCGCTCTCCACCGCTCACCGGACCACCCGAAGGCGGGTCGGTGAGCGACTGGGCAGCGCGGGGCTGCGGTGGTGGCTGCGCGGCACCCCGGTGCTCCTGGTGCCGGATCTCGTAGGGACGCGGACCGCGAGCCGTCCGGGAGATCCGTCCGGTCGGGCAAGTGCGGTGCAAGGTCTGCCGCGTCGTTCTTTAACGTCGCGAGGGTGTCGACCCTCCGTGCTCTCCCGCAGCAATGAACCCTGCGGTGTCGTCGCACGCGCCGGCTGCCACCACCAGCGGTAATGGCGCCTCGCGACGGGTTTCCACTCACCCCGGCCGGTGCGGTCACGGCCGGTACTGCGGTGGTGGATCACGCTGTGGAGTTTTCAAGGAACGGCTGCCTTTTCCCCTCCCGCTTTCGCGTTCGAAGTCCGGGCGGTGTCAGGAGGCCGAGGGTCCGGCTCCCACATCCGGCACCGCCGATTGGCGGTTCCGGGTGGAGGAGCCGGGTCCATGAGGACCCGGCGCGCTGTCAGGGTGCGAAGCTCCGTCGACCACCTTCATCGACATTGCTAACTTAGCTGATACAGTCGGGGTTGTGTCAAGCAGGTTGGTTGGTGAAGCTATGGAAGCTAGCTAGGTCGAGGGAGTCGCTCTACGATGTCGCTCATGACAAACGAGGCCGTCCAGCCGTACCAGCGGATCGTGCAAGGCGTGCGCGACAAGATCCGCACAGGCCGACTTGCGGCTGGCGCCAAACTGCCCAGCACCCGGGAGCTCGCCGAGGAGTACGGCGTCGCCCCTGGAACGGTGCAACGAGCACTGGCCGAGCTCCGTGCGGCGAAGTTGATCTACTCGCACCAGGGGCGTGGATCGTTCGTCAGCGAGGCGGCTCATGGCATCCGTGAGGACTCGACCACTCGCGCCATCAAGGCACTTGAGAATCAGGTAGCTCAGCTGACCGCTCGCTTGGACAAGATTGAGCAGGAGCGCGATGACTGACTCCCTTCCCCTGCTGCTGTGCATAGCCGCTACTCCCTCGCCGCGTTTGCCGTCGGTACGAGATTTGTAGGCCCGGGCGAGGAGCGCTTTCTAGATCCGACATGTATCCAGCCGCTGGATACATCGAGTGGAGACATGGAGGGGGCTCGAGGTGGGGCAGCAGCCGAAGGCGCTGACACCAGAGCAGTCGCCCCAGCATCGCTTCGGCTACGAGCTGCGACAGCTTCGGAAGAACCAGGGGCTGTCCATGCGGGCCTTGGCAGCGCAGGCGTTCATTTCGCACTCCAAGCTGCAGAAGTGGGAGAACGGGGAGCGTCCTCCCAGGTACCGTTCCGAGGTCGAGTTCGTCGATTCGCTGCTGAACGCGGGCGGCTCCCTGGTTGAGTCATGGGAGCTCATCAGCCCGCGTGTATCCGGGCGCGGCCATGTATCCGATTCACGGCTCCATGTATCCGAAGCGTCGTTGGGTCTGGCGAAGGCCACGGCCATCCAGGCACCGTCAGACGATGAGGGGATCTTTGTCCCCGCTCGTCTACGGGATGGATCGGTGATTTTCGTGGCACTCGATCGTCGCGCAGTATTGCGCGGAGGGGTCGGCATCGGTGCTGCGGCTGCAATCGGCGCGGGGACGCCGACGGCCGCAGACTCGGGTGTCACGTCGGGGCTGTCACGGCACCCCCGACGATTCGCGGGCGCCTACAGCGGAACCCCGGTGGAGTACCTCCAGCGGACTCGTCGGTTACTGATCGACAGCGACAACCTCCTCGGGCCAGGGCAGGCCATCAAGGCGGCCCGGGAGCACATCAGCATCATCAAGGAGCTACGGCGGGACGCCAACGGCACCGACCGGCACGTCCTAATGGAACTGCAGACCCAGTACGCGGAATTCACCAGCTGGCTCTACGAGGACCTGGGTGACTTCGAGAGCGCCCAGTTCTGGCTGGACCGGGCGTTCCAGTGGAGCCACACCGTCGGCGACGGGGATCTGACGGCGTACGTCATGGCCCGCAAAGCGCAACTCGCTGGAGAAATGCGGGACTTGGGCGATGTAGTGGATCTGGCCGAAGCTGCACGGCGCATGGCACGGCCCCGCAGCCGACTCGCCGCGGTTGCACGGACGTACGAGTCGTACGGCCACGCGCTCCGAGGCAAAGCGGCGGACAGCGAGAGGGCCATCGACGAGGTCCGCAACGCCCTGGACAGCGTCTTCGCTGACCCAAGCCCATGGGGCGTATGGCTGAACCCCCAGTACGTGGACGTGCACCGAGCACAGGGCCTCGAAGCCCTCGGAAAGCACGGCCAGGCGGCCGACATCTTCATGACGGCGATTCAGTCTTTGCCTGAGGGCTACCATCGCGACCGCGGTGTCTACCTGGCTCGAGCAGCCACGGCCCATGCCGGCGCTGGCGCCCCGGAGCAAGCGGCCTCCGTGGGCCTTCAGGCCCTGGTGGTGGCGGGAGACACCGGTTCGGGGCGGATCTTGCAGGAGCTCGCCCGTCTGGACAAAGCACTCACGCCCTGGCGGCGCCTCCCCGAGGTGAACGAGTTCCGCACCACTTTCGACTCCGTGCTCGTACACGAACACGAGTCCTGACCGAAACGGATTCCAAACTGATGACGACGCGCCCGTACGTCTTGTTGTCTGCCGCGATGAGCGTCGACGGCTACCTGGACGACACCACACCCGAACGACTCCTGCTCAGCAACGAAGAAGATTTCGACAGGGTCGACGGAGTCCGCGCCTCATGCGACGCGATACTGATCGGCGCGACGACGATGCGCCGCGACAACCCCAGGCTTCTGGTCAATTCCGAGGACCGCCGCGCGGCCCGAGTCGCCGCAGGAAAGCCCGCATACCCCCTGAAGGTCACCGTGACTGCATCCGGTGACCTCGACGCTGGCCTCAAGTTCTGGCACCACGGCGGCGACAAACTCGTCTTCACCGTCGACAGCGCCGTAGAGAAAGTCCGAGCCACTTTGAATGGACTGGCCGACGTCGTCAGCACCGGGTCAGAGCTCGACTGGGACATGGTCCTCGAAGAGCTTGGCCGCCGTGACGTCGGCCGGCTCATGGTCGAGGGAGGCGGCACGATCCACACCCAGCTGGTGGCCCAGAACCTTGCCGACGAAGTCCATCTTGCCGTCGCCCCGCTCCTGGTAGGCCAGCCGGACGCCCCGAAGTTCCTAGGCCCCGCCGACTACCCGGGCGGGTCGACCGCCCGGATGCAGTTGCTGGAGGCCCGAGCGATCGGCGACGTTGTCCTGCTCCGCTACGCCCCGAAGGGGCGCAGCTGATGCCCGCGCCCAACCGAGACCAGGACCTGTTCTGGATGCGACGTGCGATCGAATTGGCGGCGCGGTGTCCTCCAGCTGCGGGCGCCTACTCGGTCGGTGCCGTGATCGTTGGCGGGGACGGCACCGAGCTGGCGACCAGCTACTCTCGCGAGACGGACCCCCGCGGGCATGCGGAGGAGGCCGCCCTCGCCAAGCTCCCCGAAGGCGACCCGCGGCTGGCAGGCGCGACGATCTACAGCACGCTGGAGCCCTGCTCCCAGCGCAGCGCGGACCGCACGCCGTGCGCGCAGCGGATCCTCGCCGCACGCATTCCCCGTGTCGTCATCGCCTGGCGAGAGCCGACCCTGTTTGTCGCCGACTGCGTCGGTGTCGAACAGTTGGTGGACGCGGGGGTGGCCGTGGAGGAGCTCTCAGAGCTCGCCACCGATGCCAGGGCAGTCAACCGTCATTTGCTCGGGGACTCTTGATGACCGTCATCGTGTATGCCATCAGCAGCTTCATGCAGCCAGCACCCGTCAAAATCGGTTTGACGACCAACGTCGCCAGGAGGCTGCGCCAGCTGCAGACCGCCTCCCCTGTCCAATCCTCATTGAGGAAGCGCGGCTGCGAACGGATGGGCAAGGTGTCCTGGCGCAGCCGTGCGCTCGCCCTCTCCAGCTTCGACGCCGACTGGGGTGAGGGCGCAGAGTGCGGCCTTGAGCGTGGTGGTGTCCTGCTGCCAGCGCTTCGGCGCGATCAGCTTCAGCCGTGGAGCGTCCCCCGGTGGGAGGACCTGGTTCTTGCAGTCGATTGCGGGGATGAGGCCAAGGTTGTGACCGTACAGAAGTACCGGCTTCTGCGCGATGAGGGAGCGCAGTTCGAGGCGAGCGATGGGGCCGAGGAGGTAGACACGGCTACCGGCCCGCTTCTGCTTGCCCACGACGACGAGGCCGTCGAGGTGTTCAGCGAGGCTCTCCCAGTTGTACGGGCGGTCGTCCGTGACGGTGTTCCGGTAGTGGAGGATCTCGACGCCGGCGGGCAGCTCTTCGGCGATCTGCGCGAGCCACGAGTCCCACTTCGGGCCGTTCATGGCTCTGGGGGATGCACTGACGTAGACGCGCACCGGGGTGCCAGGGTCCCGGTCAGCGGCAAGCCGACCCATGGCCGTGACGAAGCGCCGCTGCTGCACCGGCGTCGAGAAAGTTGCCACGTCCAGGGGATCGTCGGTCGGCGTCTTCTGCATGCTGCTCATCATGCCGGAGTCGGCACTGGTGGAGCAGCGTGGGGGAGAAGCACGGTCGGGCTGGTGACTCGTCAGGAGGCCATGGGCGCACGGCGACACGGTACGCGCCGGGATGTCGCTGGCTGCCCTGAGAGGGGTAATGTGTCCGTCGATAAGATCTATACGGACATGGTTTGGCCCCGCGAGGCTGCACTCCGGGGCCCGGCCGCAGACCTTCATAGGCGGTCTCGACATGACCCAGGGTACCCGCACCCTCTTCTAGACACACAACAAGGCACCCGCCCCCGTAGCAGCGACGACACGCTCGTCGCTCCGGTCGGCCGGTGCCTTTCCCATGCTTCCGTGCCGGTCCGGGCACGGGTACACCTCTCCCCGGTTGGGGGTTGAGATGACGTAGGCCTTGGGGCGGCGCCCGCTGTGCGGGGCTTCTAGCCGCCCGGGTCGCTCGGCCTTCCGGTGATTGCAGTCACCCCGG
The DNA here is from genome assembly GCF_041519305.1 of Streptomyces luteireticuli. Classification (NCBI taxonomy): domain Bacteria; kingdom Bacillati; phylum Actinomycetota; class Actinomycetes; order Kitasatosporales; family Streptomycetaceae; genus Streptomyces; species Streptomyces luteireticuli. The sequence goes on along the minus strand of NZ_CP167928.1, from coordinate 29,796 downwards.
CTCAGCGCCCATCTGATCTCCGCTCCGGCCTTGCAGGGCCTTCGCGGAGGGATTGCTCGACCCGGTTGCAGCCGGCTTCGAACGGTCCAACTTTCGGTTCTCCCAGAACCAGCCACCCCGTAAGGGCGGCCTTCGCATACCTCCGAGCTCGAAAGAGCGCTACTCGAAGGAGCGCTGTCATTTTGCACTACACCTCAGGGTCCTGTCAGCCCCGGCATGTCCATTTGGCGTGGATTGTGGCTTCGTGTGCGTCACATCTCCGTCCGCCGAGTGATCGCGCACGGGCGTACCAGCGCCGGCTCGGTGCGCTCGGCCGACCGCATGCGCCCGTCTCCCAGCCAGCGCTCCCGGCCGAAGTTCAGCGGATTACCCCTTCCTCCTTGCTCCCGTTGACCGCTTCCGTTGCCCGGCCCGGGAGGCGTCCGTTGAACGCGGTGGCGGCGTCGACCGCTGCGGTGGTCCAGAAGGCCGTCCCGCTCCACGGGAAGGAAATCAAGATTCCTGCCCACCGGGCGGGAGCCTTCGGGGTTCTGACTGCTGCTCGGGCCCTGTCCACAGGGGTCCTGCGTGAGGCTGCCGGGATGTTCTTCGAGCAGTTGTTCAGGTCCGCGATCGCTACGGCGGTGGGCCGGTGAGCGCGGTGGCGGCGTCGGCCGCCCCGCTCATGTGTCCTCTCGGGGAGGTCGTCGACGACTCCGTCGGCGAGGCCCCGGTCCGGCGTTCCAGGCGTCGGTTGGAGCCGGTTCCCGCGCAGGCGGGTCCGGTGCCGGTTCGTGGGCCGGGTCACCCGCTGGCGCTGGGGCGTGAGGCCCGTGCCCGGCTGGGCGGTGCGGTCCACGCGCTGCTGGACGTGCCCGGCCTCGAGGGTGCGGTGGACGCGGTGCGGTTGGCGGTGGTGGTGCTGGCGTCGCGGACGCCGTCGGAGTCGGGTGTGGTGGAGATCCGCACCTCGGAGTTGGGCCGGTGGCTGGGGCTGTCGGTGTCGTACGTCGCCTCCGTCGTGCTGCCGGTGCTGCGCCGGTCGGGTGTGGTGTCGGTGGAGACGGTGGAGGGCGAGTACGGCCAGGACGTCGGTCTGAGGTGCAGGGTGCTGCCGCTGTGGGCCGCGCGGGACGTGGTCGGGCATCCGCTGGCTCTGACGAAGAAGGAACTGGCGACGCTGCTGCGGCTGGTGGAGGCCGTGATGGCGCCGGGCTGGAGGCACCGGGACGGGCGGGTGACTCCGCCCGGGCTGATCGGTACGCGTACCGGTCGGGGCGCGGCGACGGACCGTCTCGCGTTGTTGCTGTTGGTGCTGGAGGCGCGGGAGTCCGGGCGGGTGCGGCAGTGCGGCGGGAAGGTGGACACCGGGCGCGGGCGGGCGGCGGCGACGGTGGGCCGGCTGCTCGGGTGCACGGCGTCGGCGGGGGAGCGGGTGGTCGAGCGTCTGGAGAGCCGGGAGCTGGTGCTCCGGGTGCGGCTGCGGACGGGCTCGGGCTTGGCGAACCGGTCGCGGTTGATGGTACCGGCGGTCGCCGCCGCGCACGCCCGTACGGTCGTTGACGATGTCCGGGAGGACCTCGCGGAGGCCCTGGAGCCCGGAGGATACCCCGACGTTGCGGCAGGGCCGAGTGAGGCATCGAAGCCAGCGACGAAACCGCAGGTCAGCGACAAGCCAGGAGCAGGCGAGGCCGATATTCCAGAGCCCGACGCTACGGCAACCCTTCACACTAACCACCCTCACCTGGCTACTCCCGTCGTCCCCTTGCAGCTCTCTGGTCGTTGTTCCGGCGAAGCCGGTAGGGGTGAAGGCCGTCGGCCGGAGCGCGCGTGCGTGCGCGAGGACCAGACCGGCGACGGTGAAGCCCCCGCTGTTGAGCCAGCGTTGTCGGTGGTTGAGGACGGCCCGCTACGCGGGGAACACCCGGAAGAGCCCAAGTTCCCCTCCGTCCCTCTTGGCAGAGTGCTCGCCCGGCGGGCGCCGAGGACGGCTCGGCTGCTGGCCAAGGTGGTCGGTGGGGTGACCGGGTATCAGCAAGGGCGGCTGGAGCGGTTGGTGAACGGGTTGCTGATCGACGGGGAGACCGACTCGATGATCGTGATGCGGTTGCGCGACCGCCTGGCCAAGATCACTACCGGTGATCCTGGGCGGCCGTACGCGTTCCGGCGAAACGGCCTGTCATGGGCGCTGAGCATCGGTCTGCCCTACCGGCCGGGCGGGATGACCCAGGTGCCGTGCAGGAACCGGTGGTGCCGCAACCTCGTGCTCGGCAAGGCGACGGACGACGTCCGCTGCGACGCCTGCGAAATCGCCGCGCAAGATGCGGTTCACCGCCGACCCGCTGTTGCCGAGGCGGCGCCCCCGCCGCCGCTGGAGGTGCTGCGCGCGCGGTTCGCCGCCCCCGCGGCCGCGGACGCCGAGGATCTCCCGCCCAGCAGCGGGGAGGAGGTGACACCGGCCCCGGTCGACCGGGTGGACGACGAGAGGCCGGTGGTGCCGGCCGTGGTGCGGGAGCAGATCGACGTGATCGCCTCCGTCGATGCCCGCGCCGGGCGCCTCGCAGCGGAAGCCGCTGCCGCCCTCTACGGCCCCGCACCGGACGACCAGCCGGAGGAGTACGAGCGCGTGCCCGCCGCTATGGCGGTCCTCAGCGCGATCACCGAACGCTACGCGGACGTACTCGCCGCGCACTACTCCGGGACCGCCGCATGACCAGGCAACGGTCCGAAGACCGTGGGGCACCTGCGGGATGTGCAGCATCCGCAGCGCGGTGCCGTAGCCGCCCTCCGGGCAAGCGAAGTGGGCGAGGCGGTTCGCCGACCGGGGTGATCGCGCGGCGAGGGCCGGCGGAAGTACCGCCGACGTCGGCGGCAGCCGGTGCCGCGGTTGCGGACGGATCGCTGCCGGGCAGGAACGGTGCTCTGGTGCGGGGTGCTGGTCGATAGGCTGACAGGGTTGCCGTCTCGCTGGGCCGGAGGGTTTCGTGATTACACGTCATACCGGGGACCGGGTGGTGGTGCGGTGCGATCTGTGCCCGGGGCGCCCGGTGTTGCCGACGCCGTACGAGGACGTGAATCCGGCGAAGTGCATCCGGTGCCAGGGGGATTACCGGTGGCTGCCGGTCCCGCACCCGGACAGATCACCTGTGTGAAGTGTGCCGGCGGGAGTGCCCGGACTGCCAGGCACCCTCCCCTGAGGGAGGCCGGTGTCTGACCTGCCAGGGGAAGTGCCGGACGTGCCGGGGGCCGCTGCCCGAGCGGGAGTACGTCGTCGAGGTGGTCGAGCCGGACAAGCGCAAGGACCGCAAACGGCGCTGGAACCAGCACTTCTTCCCCCAGACAGCCCTCCGCGACCAGTGCGACGCCTGCCTGGCACAGGCAGGCTCCCGCGACCCGCTGCGGGCGGTGCTCGCGGCGTTCCCGGACCCGTTGCTACGGGCCTGCGAAGGCGTACTGCCGCCGTCGGCGGTAGCGACGATCCGAGACGAACTGCAGTACCGCACCGTGCGACAGCTCACCGACCGGATCGAACGGCGCTGGTGGACCAGCTGGTCCAGCCGCCCCCTGCAACGACCGGCGGTCGAGAAGCAGGAGGGCTACGGCCCGGACGACGTAGTGCTGTGGCTGCTGGCACCATCGGAGTGCCGGGGCGGCTGCGAGGACGGCTTCGCCCCCGACCGCCCGGACGCACCCTGCACGGTCTGCCGCGGCACAACCCAACCTCCCGGACCAACCCCCGCAGACACCGCAGCCAGTTCGGGACGGTGGGGACGGCCCGCCGAGCCGGCCGTAGCGGCAGCGGCGGACCGGACGCCGGAGGAGGCGGTCGCCCACCGGCCACCGATGACCGAGTGCACCGGCCGCGGCGGCACCTGCGGCGTCCCCGTCACCACCCCCTACACCCAATGCCCCGCCTGCCTCAACTGGCCCCGCTGCGCCTGCGGCCGGCACTACGACCCGACCCAGCACACCGCCTGCACCACCTGCAGCGCGTACTCCTCTTGATGCCCCCGGGATTTCGGCCGTGACCTGGAACCCGCTGACGGACCGGCGCACAGGAGGCCCCAGTTGAGCAAGCCCTCCCCGCCCCGGGGCCTCGCCCCGACCTCGGCGGCACCCGGCCCCGGGCCGGACCTGGCGCTGATCGCGTTGCGCAACGCCCGGCACGACGCGCGCTTCCGCACGGCCTCACCAGCCCAGACCCCCAGACCCCGCCCAGCACGAAGACCAACCTCATCTCCCGTGCCGTTGGGGGCTGTCGTCGAGGAGCTCATGCTGCGCGAAGGGCGCAGCTTCCTGCCCGGCGGGGAGCTGCTCGCCCAGTGGGCCGATGCCGTGGGTCCCCTCGCCCGTGGGGTACGTGCGGTGGCGCTGCTCCCGGAGCGTGGCGAGCTCGTGGTCCGTGCCATCTCGTCGGCATGGGCGACGCAGACCCGACTGCTCGCCCCGGCACTCGTCCAGCGGGTGAACGAGAAGCTGGGCGAGCACCGGGTCCGTTCGCTCCACATCCTTCCGGACCACGGCCCGCTTCCGGTCGCCACTCGACCCATCACGGTCTCCACCGTGCCGTCCGCAGATCCGTTGTTCGACGCCGCGGTACGCGCCGCGGCCGAGCGGCAGTCCCGGACCGCGGCACAGGAACCCGCCCACGCCACCGGCGTCACAGCGGCCGACTCGCGGGACCGCTCGGTGCGGGCCCGTGCCCTGCAGCGGGCCCGCACCGAGCGGTCCCACGGCGAGGAGGCGTGACACCCCGTGAGGGCCGGGGCGACGCCCGGCCATTAAGGTGGCCCGGATGCGTACCAGCCCGTTCCCCGCGGGCGAGAAGAAGAGGGGATGGACGGATGGGCCAGGACAAGCTCGAGGCAACGCACAGCGCCCACGACGTGGCCGCGGAGAGGGCTCTCCTGCGCGCGCTGCTGCAGTCCACCGAAGCCATCGCCGACATCGTGGAGGTGCTGCGGAGCGACGACTTCTACCGGCCCGCCCACGCCCTGATCTACGACACCGTCCTCGCCCTCTACGCCGGCGGCCAGACCCCCGATCCGGTCTCGGTCGCCGCAGACCTGGCCAAGCGCGAGGAGATCGACAAGGCGGGCGGCGCGGACTACATCGCCTCGCTCGCCGGCACCCCTTCACGCAGCAGCGGCTGGGCGAAAGACGCCTCCCGGGTCCAGTCCCTGGCCGTGCTCCGCCGCACCCGGTCGGCCGCGATCCACATCGAGAACCTCGCCAACGAGGGAACCGCCGAGAACGCCGACCGCATCATCGAAACGGCCCAGGCCGAGATCTTCGCCGCCACCAGCCGGCGCCGCGACGTACTGCCGCCCCTCTACTCCCTGGGCGACATCCTCGAAGGCACACTCGACCAACTCGAAGCTACCGGCTCCCGAACCAGCGAACTCCCCGGAGTGCCCACCGGCTTCACCGACCTCGACACCCTCACCCAGGGCCTGCACCCCGGCCACCTCATCGTCCTCGCAGCACGTCCCGCCATGGGCAAGTCCACCCTCGCCCTCGACTTCCTGCGCTCAGCCTGCCTCAAGAACAACCTCCCCGCCGCCCTGTTCACCCTCGAGTCCAGCCGGGACGAGATCGCCACCCGCCTCCTCTCCGCCGAAGCCCGTGTCGGCCTCCACCACATGCGCTCCGGAGCCATGACCGACGAGGACTGGACCCGCCTGGCCCGCCGCATGCCCGACATCGCCGCCGCCCCGCTCTACATCCAGGACAGCGCCTACTCCACCCTCGTCGACCTGCGCGCCCAATGCCGCCGGCTCCACAGCCAGCAGGACGTCCGGCTCGTCGTCGTCGACGCGCTGCACCTGCTCACCTACGGCACCCGCCCCTTCGCCTCCCGCTACGAGGAGATCTCCGAGATCGCCCGCTGCCTCAAGCTCCTCGCCAAGGAACTCGGCATACCGATCGTGGCCATCTCCCAGCTCAACCGCGGCCCCGAACAGCGCACCGACAAAAAGCCCATACTCAGCGACCTCCGCGACTCCGGAGCCCTCGAGGACAACGCCGACACGGTCATCTTGCTGCACCGCGAGGATGCCTACGAGAAGGAGTCCCCGCGCGCGGGCGAGGCCGACCTGATCGTCGCCAAGCACCGAAACGGCCCGACGGCCACGATCACGGTGGCCTTCCAGGGCCACTACTCGCGCTTCGTGGACATGGCGCAAACGTAGAAGGTCCTGCCTGCTCAAGCGCGAGCCTTCCGGCTGCTCCGAGGTGGAGGCATTGTGGGGCGGCGCAGCAGTAGTCGAACGCGATACCGTGAGGCACGATGCCCGCCCAACGCGATCATCACCGGATGGGAGCGAACTCGTGACCGCACAGCCCGTAGAGCCGTACGGCCAGCCGGAGCGGCCGCGTCGCTCGGACACCGTCTTGGCCGTGCTGCGTGCCCTTCCTCCTCGTCTGCGACACGAGTTCGCCGATGCTGTTGCGGGCGCCCCCGACGACGAAGCCGTCAAACACCTCATCGGGCTGTGGGGCGGCATCGCGGTCTTCGAGAAGAACCCGGCGGTGCACGCCGCGTTCGCCCAGGCCGAGTCGGACACTCTGCCTGCCGTACTGCACGAGGTCTCTCGGTGACCTATGGGTGGAGGATGCCACCCGCACCGCATGGACTCTGGTGACTCGCTACAGCCTTCCGAGCTGGCGCGGCGGTGTCCGTTCACGGTGGTCCGACAACAGCTGACGAAGTCCTCCTCGGGAACCATTAGCCGACGGGCTCGTCGTCCTCGCAGGGGGCGTGGAGTGCGCAGTCCTGGCAGTACTCGCCCTGGTCATTGACGAGCCACCCCTGTCCCTGTGCCAGGACTTGCACCTGCTCACCGTGAGCCCGTAGGGCCGCCCAGGTCGGATCGTCCCGGTCTCCGGACGCCGGGCCGGGCAGCGGCTTGGCGAGCGGGAATTCGCGTTCCAGCACCTTGGTGCAGTCCCCGTCCTGGCCGTCGCACTGCACACCCGCGACGATCAACGTGGTGAAGTTGTCCGCATACGTACTCATGCCCGAGCACCCTGGCGGACCGGCGGTCAGAAGTCCTGGCCGCCACCACGGCCTTGCTGCGCAGTTCCGCCGCATGGAGCACGGGCTGGTCGGAGGCTTCGGGGTGCGAGTGCACTCGGAGCCTCCGTCGCCCGGCAGGGCGCTGTCGCAGGGGCCCCGCCACGTACAGCGGGCCGGTGGGTACGCGGACACGCTAAGGACAGATGTGCCGAGAGCTGGTCTATTGGAGTCCGTGGGGGTCCTTCCATGGAGGGAAAGCAGTAGGCCGAAGCAGTGGCGGTGGCCGCTCCGGGTTGGTGCACGGCGTCATCGTGATGGCCTATCAGGCGATGTCGGTCCGGCGGGAGCGGTCATGGTGTACGAGGTGGTCGAAGCGCGGTTCCGTACCGAGTTGGAGGCCCGTTGGTCGGTGTTCTTCGACTACCTCGAGGTGCCGTATACCTACGAGCCGGCGACGTTCAAGGCTGGCGACGGGAGCGTGTGCACGCCGGCTTTCTGGCTGCCGCGGGAGCGGTTGTGGTTCGTCGCCGCGCTGGAGACCGCCCCGCCCTGGTGGTGCCGGTTCGCGGCCGCCGCCAGCAACCAGGGCTGGGTGTGGGATACGTGGAAGTACTCCGACGAGGAGGACGAGGAGACGGATGTCGATCCCACGCCGTTCGCGGTCGGCGAGCAGTGGCAGGGCAGCGCTCTGCTGTCCCTCGGCGGGATTCCTGATGGGTACGCCAGGTCCCCGCATCTCACCCAGGGGCCGTGGCGCGAGCACCATTTCGGCATGTACACCGAGAACGACTGCCCCTACCAGTGGACGCTGTGCCCGGAGTGCGGTTCGTTCGGAGCCACCTTCTGGGGATACGCGGAGCGGTTGCCATGCCGGTGCATCGACGATCACGTTCGCCACAAGGTGGCCAACGGCGCCGACGAACGGCTACTGGTCGCCTACCGCGCCGCCGCTAAGGAGGACATCACCATCGTCCCGGACCCGGGCAGCGGAACGGCCGTCGCCGTCCGGGAGGCCCTGGCACGCCAGGAGGACACCGCCCTGGTCGCCGAGTGCTGCACAGGAAACTGCCAGTCCGTCGGCGAGCGGCTGCGCGCCGAACTCCCCGTCGGCGCCTACATGGGCGGGATCGTCGAGGGCTCGGACGTGCTGTGCGGGGAGTGCCCGGGCTTCGTGTGCACGCGGTGCGGCCAGCAGCCGGCCGCGGCAGCCGGTGCGGCGTGCCGAGAGTGCGATCCCCTGGTACTGCTGACCTACGACCGGACCCGGCAGGTACTCAACACCAAGGCCGGCGAGGCCGCGCACGCCGTCGGCCGGTCAGCCCGCGAGATCAACACCCTACTCAACCGCGAGACGCGGGCGCGCAACCGGGCTCACGCGTCGATGGAGCAACTCGCGCAGGCCCTGACGCTCGTGGACTCGTGGATCGCCGACCCGTCACAGATCCCGCCCACCGGGACAGCCCGCCGACCGGTCCTGTCCGAGGACGAGCTCGACACGCTGCACGGCAAAGAGCTGAACCAGGTCCTCAGCCAGTGGGTCGGCCCGCTCGCCGCCGCCACCGGCCGCACGATCCCCCTGGTCCAGCTGTGGCTCAACGACGTGATGGGCGTGGAAAAGCGCAGTGAGGCCAACGACGAACAGCTACGCGAGGCGATCTGGCAGGCCCAGGCATGGGTGCAGGACCCGGCGTCCTACACCGCGTACCTCCACGCGGCCCAGGCCGAGGTGCCATCGGGCGGTCTGCCCGAGCCGCTGAGCACCCGGCTGGCCCGGGCGGAGTCGACCTGCAACCTGTGCACCAGCCCGGTGGCCGAGGGCGACGTCATCGGCCGTCTCCACGCGCCGATCGGACGCCGGTTCGCCCGGATGGGCTGGCTGTGCGCACACTGCCTGCATGACCGCCGGACCAAACCCCGCCGGCTGGACGTGATCCTGCGGATCTTCCACCACACCTTCTCCGGCGGCGGAGTACGGCTGAACAGTGCCGAAGCGGAGGTCCTGCTGCGTTGGCTGCTTGACCTCCCGGAGCCGGCCGAAGCCGACCGGGAGGCGGTGCAGGACGCGCTCGTGGCACTCGGGCACGGTATCGATGACGAGGAGCCCTCTCTCCTGCTGCGCTACCAGCCCACCCAGAGCCTGATCCGCACCCTGTACCAGTCTCTGGATCCAGTAGCCACCGACGAGCAGAGCGTGGTGCTGAACGCCGTGGCACAACACCTGGCGGAATGGCACGACAACCCCCAATGCCTCGACCCCGCCCACTACACCAGCCGCGTGGCGTGGCGTCGCGCCATCTTGGAGCAGACCGAATACCCCACCGTGCTCTCCCAACGGGGCGGACCCTTCTTCGTCTGATCTGTCCCGGCGACGAACCGTGCTGAAGCCATGGGGCCGTTTCCATTGGAAACGGCGGAAGGCGATCAACAGGTGGTCAGCCTGTGAGGGAGCGCAGGTACTCTGCCGCTTCCCGCGCGGCCTGCTGCGTGTCCTCGTCGCGTTCCCCGGCCCGCCGTTCCAGCTCGTCCAACAGGCCCGCGATGCCGTCCAGGACGAGGACCGGCACCTGGGACGGTCTGAACAGCTGCCAGAGCGGCGCGGGCGCGCGCCGCCGGAGACTGGGCAGCCGTGGCGTCGGCGGGGATCAGGGCATGGACACCGCGCCCCAGGGCACGGTCGCGCGTCGGGGTACTCACCGCGCAAGTCGAGCGTTATCTAGTGCTGTTGCCTATCTACGCAGGTAGAAGGCATGCATGCTCGGGAGACACGTGAGTTACGTGCTTGCCAGTTGCCGTAGGTGCAGGCGACGCCCTGGCCGGCGGTACAGCAGGCCTCGGTCTGGGGCGACTCGCGCCAGCAAGATGCGGAGTCGCCTGCGAGACCGGGTGAGTGTCACAGCCCTGTCGAGCGATGGGCGGGTGAGTTCCTGTACAGGTGTTGCCGTTTCCTGACTGGCATGGGTGATCTTCGGGGCTTTCCGTGCCGCATCGGGGTGATTACCGGTTGAGTGCACTGTGTGACCAACGGTGGTGACCCTCGGTGAGGGAGGAACGGCTGATGAGGCGAACACGGTGGTTGGCAGGCTGGGTGGCGGCGTTGGCGGGGACGGGGTTGTTGTCCGCGTCCTTGACGGTGCCGGCGGATGCGGCGCCTGCCCGGTATCAAGTGTTCACCGGCGCTGGCGGGCAGAAGACGTGGACAGCCCCGCAGGGAGTGAAGAAGGTCCACGTCTACGTCTGGGGAGCCGGTGGTGGCGGCGGTGGCGGCGGCGGTGGCGGCGGTGAGGGCACCGGGTCAGCCGGGTTCGGCAGCTGGACGGGCGGTGGCGGCTCTGGCGGCGGTGGAGGAGCCGGTGGGGGCGGCGGTTCCACCGGTGCGTTCAAGCACTGCGTCTTCGACATCGCCAGATGGAAAGGAGCGCGGACTCTCCGGCTGGACCCGGGCAAGGGCGGATCCGGCGGAAGTCGCGGTTCGGGAGGTGCGGGCGGTGCGCGCGGCCTCAACAAGGTCGGTAAGGACGGCAAGATGGGCAAGAACGGCACGTCGGGCAGCAAGGGGTCGGATGGCGGTATCAGTCATGTGGAGTACTACTCCACCTCCCGCCAGGGCTTCTTCGGGTTCACCACCGTCTTCGCGGGCTACGGCGGAGGCGGAGGACACGGTGGTCATGGGGGTAACGGGGGCACGGAAAACGGGGCGGCGGCCGGACGGGGCTCGCGCAACCCGGGAGCAGGGGGCGAAGGCACGTGGTCCGGTCGATGCTGGGATGATGTGAAGGTCCTGCCCGTCAAGGCTGGGTCGAAGGGGGGTCTCGGCATCAGCAGTGGCCGTGTGGTGAAGGACGACGACGACCCGACCGGGGGCGGCGCTCCGGGCTCCGGGGGCGCAGGAGCGCCCGCCTACGCCAAGGCAGTCAAGCTGCCCAGCGGCTCCACCTACACCCCGCCCGCCGGGGCCGGTCGTGGCGGGAAGGGCGGCAGCGGCAACATGACAGTCGGATGTGGCCGTGGCGGTCGGGGTGGCAACACCGAGACCTCTCCGCAGGCCGGCCAGCGCGGCTGCGACGGAGCGGCGGGCTCCAAAGGCGGGGACGCGGTGATTGTTGTCGCCTGGTGACCTTCCCGCCCCACGCATGTGTGGGGTGTTCCTGCCCGGTCACGGGACGGAACACCCCACACTGCTGTTCCCGCCCGGGCACTGCCCGCCCGGCCAGGCTGCCCGCCACGCCCGCAACGGGGGTGAAGCTCTGGTCAGCGAATATCCGATGATCCGTCGTTCGGGTTGTCGGGCGCACCCTGGTTCCGGAATGCGGCGTTCACAAGGTGCCGCGTGCCCGCCGGGCACGGGCGGTCCACAGCCCGCAGGAAAAAGGGGAGTTACCACGATGGTCAAGTTCAAGAAGGCCGCGGCCGTCGCCGCGTGCGTCGCCGTGCTGGGCACCGGCGCCGGATTCCTCTCCGCCGGTACAGCCGCCGCCGACACCATCAGCTGCTCCGACACGCTGCCGGCGCACACGAACGGGAATGCGGCCAACGACGTCCCCCAGCAGGCCAACGCCACTGGAGGCTCGCTGTTCGACCTGGCCAAGTGCACCGTGAACCAGGGCAACAAGGGCCTCAACGGCGCCGACAACGACGAGGGCTGACCGGCGCGGCCGGCCACCGGCTTCCGGTCTTCCTCCCCCAGCCGCCGGCGGCCGCGGCCGGCTCCCTGTGTCCCGCGGCCGGGCTGCGGGACACAGGGATTTTCCGCTCCGGGAGCACGAGGTCCACGCGTGCCGTGCGGGGGGGCTGTGTGTAGTCGATCCTCCTCCTTGTGGACGTCGGCCCCGGGGCCGGGAGTTCCTGCAAGCCTCCGTCGGCACGTCCGGTACCGGCGCCCTGAGTCAGGTGCTCGCGGGCCTTCGGGATGGTCCTCGCAGCTGTTCATCACGGTGCCGCAGCAGGCACCGCGACACCGAAAGGCAGGAAAACCATGAGTCGTGAACGGGCTCGCGCCTTCCGCTCGGCCTCACCGTCCACCCCGGCCCTGCGGACCGCGATGGGGGTGCTGTCCCTGTTGGGGGGCGTCCTGACGCCGTTGACGCTGGCTACTCCGGCATCCGCCGCCACCTGCGCCACCAGCTACACCAAGCCGGGCATCTACCTGTGCTCGCCGCCCTCCGGCACGAAGAAGATCACCATCACGGTGAAGGGGGCAGGCGGCGGAGGCGGCGGCGGGGAGGATTCGTCCGGCGCCGGCGGCGGGGGCGGCAGCCAGGTGCAGTGCACCGTCTCGGGCCGCAGCGTCGGCTTGCCGCTCAGGATCACTGTGGGCGAGGGCGGCGGAGGCGGACGGGGACCTGAGGGTGGGTCCGGGGGAAGCGGCTACGGTCGAGGCGGCAAGGGCGGCGACGCCCGTAAGACGACCGTCTCCGAGTCCAAGAAGAACGGGGTCGTGCCCGCCGCGGGGGGCGGCGGAGGTGGCGGCGGGACCAGCAACGTCCGATGGCAGAAGTACGACCTCAAGTTCAACGCCATGGCTCAAGGAGGTGGTGGTGGAGGCGGCGGCGGCAGCATGCTCGACAGGAACTACCTTGCTAAGTACCCGGGGGGCGGCGGGGGCGGGGGCGGCGGTGAATATCGGCACCCGGGGAAGGACGGCCAGGGTATCCGCAAGTTTGACGTCTACCACAACCATGGCGGTAAGCCCGGAAACCGCGGTGGAAGGGGCGGTAACGCCGCTTGGTACGACGGCTATCACGAGAAGGGCGGTGACGCCACGGGCGGACGGGGCGCCGAGAGCGGCAGCTGCGTCGTCAAGAAGTCCGGGGTCTACTCGAAGAACGAACCTGACGCCCGGGTCGACTCCGTCTCCTCTTCCGACGGACCCAACGGCGGAGCCGGCCAGCATCCCAACGGGGCCCGGGGAGGCAACGGCGGAGGAAACGGTGGCGGCGGCGCTGGCCGCAAGGGCAGCAGCGGCGGGAACCGGGGAGGCACCAGCACGGGCGGCGGCGCCAACGGCCAGGCCAACGGCGGCTCCGGAGGCAAGGGCGGCGACGGCAGCGTCACCCTCCGCTTCTCCTGATCTGTCCGGGTACCGGGACGACACCACCGTCGTACTGCGGGCAGGAACGCGGGCAACGTCTATGCAGGCCCGGTCTACGCCGCTGCGAAACCAGGCGGCCGACTGCGCCGTGGCGCATCGCGAGCAGGAGTGCCGCCTACTTCCATGGCCCGCCAGGCCCCCGCCCCGTCCGGGCGGGGGCCTGGCGATGTAAACGCGGAAGTGTCAACTCCCCTTCCTTCTCACAGTCGTTCGCGTTGCCGCCCGAGAGGCGCTGGCCATCATGGGTATCGGTAGGCGGGTGACCACACACCTTCGCTGGCGCCGCGCCGCCGCGGCCGCCGCCCTGTGCCTGTCCGCCCTCCTCGCCACCGCCGCCCCGGTCTCGGGCTCCGCACCCGTCTCCGCCCCCGTGGCCTTGCGGGACTTGCCCGAGCCGCCGGAGACCGACACCGGCCGGCTCGATGATGCTCCTTCTGTCCGGTGAGCCAGGTCCGGTGGGGTCGAGGTGCGGCCCGGGCTGTTCTTCGGCAGTCTGGGATCACGTGGACTGATCGCGAAGGGACCAAGCCATGGAGATCATGGATCAGTTGCAGGACAAGGCTGGCGAGCTCGAAGAACAAGCCTGGAGGGCCATGGGTGCGACCAGAGACGAAGCATCCGAGCATGCCCAGCAGGACCCGGAGCAGGACGAGGACGAGCAAGAGGACGAGGAGGACGACGAGGACGAGGAATACTCCAGCCCCGGCAGCCCCGGGGGGCCACCTGGGCGGCCGGACTTTCCCGACTGGAGGGCGGTGAAGTCGGCGTGGGCCTGCTCGACGGCTTCTCCCGCTATCTATGGCTCAAGGAACTTTGCGCAGGTCAGATGGCTGATGGGGTGTGAGGGACGTTAGGTACATGGCTGGACACCTTGAACTATGAAGCGCAATGCTTCATAGTTGATGTCGTCAGAGATGCTCGTACAAGGGAGTCAAGATGATCACCACGCGCGACCTGGCCGCAGAACTTGGCGTTCCTGCCGACGACATCGACGTACTCGCGGGCCAACTCGTCGATCTCGACGGTGAAGATGCAGTCGTCGCTGACAGCCGCGCCGTCGTCAATGCTTCCGGGCGCCAGGTGGGCGTCGAGACCACGCTCACCGATGAGGCGGCGCAGGCCGTTCGGGAGCAGATCACCGCCCAGGACTGAGCACCGTCACCGGCCACAACGCCTCCGCCGCCATATGCGCGGGGGCGTCTCCGGCGTGCAGAGGGAGATTCCACTATGACCGGCACGGACTCTGTGCTCTGGACGCTTGACGAGGTGCGCAACTACCTCGGGCTCGCCACCCCCAACGGGGCGCGAACCGCCCTGTCGCGCTGGGGTGTGCGTCCCGTCGCGCGCCAGCCCGGCCGCAGCGGCCAGAACCTCTACAGCCCCGAGGAGGTTCGCAAAGCCCACGCCACACGTCCTGGGCGTGGAGCCCGCACCGATCTGAAGAGGAGTGAATGACGCAGCAGGTCACGCGCCGGGAGGCCGAGGCCGAACTCGGCTACGCACCCGGGAGCCTCAAGACGCTGATGCAGCAGAGCCCAGGGCGCTGGCCGGCTCCCGTAGGGCGGCAGGATCACCACCCCCGGGCCTTGCTGTACGACCTGGAGGCCCTTCGGGCGGCCGTCGGCACCCGGACCGCGGATGTCCGGGGGAAGCGGCCCGACGGAGCGGACCCGGACGGTCTGGTGACGTGCCTGTCGTGCGGACGCAGGTTCCGGTCCCTTGGACCGCATCTCGGTCGGGTGCACGGCATGAGCGCGGCGGACTACCGGGCGGAGCACCGCCTGCCGGCGGCCAGTGCGTTGATGGCCAGAAGCACCCGGCAGGCCCTGTCCGCCGCGCGCACCGGGGCGATGGAACAAGACCCGGAGATCATCGCCCGGATGAGAGCCGCGGCTCTCCCCGCCGAGGAGCTGGCACGGCGCTCCGCCGAGGCCCGGGCCGGAACCGACAGCCTTCCCGCCGTTCGCGCGGCGCGTGCCCGAGGAGCGGCCCGCACCCTTCCCCTCGCGCAAGCAGCACGGCGGGAACAAATCGAGCAGACCGCGCGGGCGGCCGGCTATCCGTCGATGGCTGAAGCGGTGGAGGCGACGCGGCACCTCTCCGTGGGGGCTGCGGCAACTCGAATCGGTGTCGGGTCCTCAACGATCAAGCGTTGGAGGAAACGTGCTCAATGACCGTGTCCTGCCCCCGACCACGGCCGAACGCTGACCCCGGCCGGAGAACCAGCAGAATCGGAGGATCAGATGTCCACACAGCGTGATCACGAGCAGACCCCGGTAGACACGGGGTGGTACCCCGCCACGGTGCGCGTCGAGCACCTGCGGGCGCTGACCACCCTGTCCGAGCGCGCGGTCCTGGTCGCCGACCGCGCGGGCCGGCTCACCGTCGTCACCCCGGACGCCGCCGCCAGGGGATGCCTCGCGGGGGAGATGCGGATGCTCGCCACCCGCGAGGATCTCCTCGACGCCGGGCTGCGCGAATCCTGGAAGGCCGGTCGCCTGATCGGTCCGGTGGTCGAGGTGTGCACGACCGAGGCCGCCTCCATCAATGCCCGCGAACAGGCGGTGGCGGTGTGAGGAACGTCCAGGAGGGCCAGCTGTACCGCGACCTGGCACCGGACATGACGTGGCGGGACCGCCGGCTGCGAGTGACGGCGATCGAGGACGGCGGCCGCGCCGTCTGCGCCATCGAGCACGACGTGGGCGGCCCCACCTCCGGCGCCACCACGCGCATCCACGCCAAGAACCTGGCCAACCCCCGCAAGTTCGAACTCCTGGAAGAAGCCGCCGCACTCGCCACGGACCCGCGCTACGCGAAGTTGCTGGCCGCCTTGGCGGCGGTCGACCGTCCCGGCGCCACGCTGCAGGACTACGCCCGCGCCGCCTGGGACACCTTCGTCCCCGGCCCACGGGACGCCGTCACCGCGCCGGAGGTGCGCTGAGCGTCCGCCGTGCGGGGGACCGTCATGACGACGGGGTCCGTCCCGCACGGCCTCGCTGCGAAGGGCCGCGTTCGTGCTTCCGTCCCGGCCCGGTACAGCAGGACACGAGTTGCCCACGGACGCCTCCGACGTCGAAGTGCAGCCCTCCACCCCCGCTTCGTCATCGAATTCCGGAAAGGCCGCGCGGGCCGCTCGCCCCGGGCCATACCCTCGCGGTCATCGAATCGGTCAAACGGAGGGGAGCGCCGATGTCCGAGATCCGTGGTCCGGTGAAGGAGCTGGAGTTCTCCGACGATCTGCACACGGACGATGTCGAACCGTTGAAGGCGTTTCTCAGCGCCCGCCTCGGAGAACTCGTCCGTCAGCATCCCGAGGGAAGTGCTGAGCACTTCGCCGCGGTGAGGCTCAGCGAGGTCACCCGCGCCGACTGCATCTACCTGTCCGATATCGCCGGTATGTGGGGCGATTTCGTCGTCGCGGGCCGGGGCGGGGACCCCGGTCTGGTCCAGTGGCTGCGCCAGAACGTGGCGCAATGGTGGAACCGGTTGTGCGGCACCGCCTCCCGGTTCAGCGATCATGCCGACTACAACCCTCGCTGGCGGCGGCTGGAGAGCATGTGCGCCGAGCATGCCGCGATCGAGGAGGCGCTGGCCCTGGAACGCGCACGGCGGTCGAGCTGACACGGCTCACCTGCTGTTCGCCACGCGTCAGGTTTTGGCCACAGGGGGTACTCCTCGGTCGTTATGTCCGCCGTGGTGCCGCGCTCGGCGGCTGCGCTGGCACGATGACTTGCGTCAGGGGGTGGGGCGGCAGGCTGGGGGGCTTGTGCGGGATCGTCGGCGGATCCAGACCGCGGTGCTGGGCAGTGCGGACTCCGAAGAGCCTCTAGCCCTGCCCATGGAGGCGATCGAAGTCGACGCCTTCCGCCGCCGGCACGAGAGCGACACCTTCTGGTGCGGGTTGTTGCTCGGCGGCTGCGGTGGGCAGCTGACCACCAAGCTCTACACGGACCGGGTCTGCCACTTCGCTCATCACCCCGGTCCGGACGGGCAGCCGCACGTGTGCGGGCGCCGGGCCCGCGGGGTGGACAGTGCCGACCACCTGTACGTGAAATCGGCGGCCGCTGCCTGGCTCCGGGACCGGGACGGCCAGGCCGGTGCCGACCTCGCCCGGCCGGCCGGGGCGCCGATCGGCTCGGTGGTGGACGTCCGCTTCCGGCACAGAGGGCTGCGGGTGCACCTGGACCAGGCGGTGCCGCCGGTATGGGACCAGGAGGATGTGGAACCGGTGCTGGGGATGTCCGTGCCGGTGGACCAGGACACGGTGATCCGCCGCTGGTACGTGCACCGCATCCGCCTGGACAGCGAGGGAACGACCCGCCAGGTCCGGATCGGCACCGAGGCGTTCGCCCGGCCCACCGAATGGTTCCCCCTGGAAGCATGCGAGATCACCGACCGCGGACTGTCGACACCCGCCGTCGAACGGATCGTCCGCTCCCGCAGCACCCGGCCCACCACCGCACCCTGGTCGCGACAGCGCACCGGGAAAGGACCCGACCCGCAGGCACGGGCCCAGGCACTGCTGGCGAAGCTGGCCCACGCCCGCAAGGTGGACTCCGTCATCGTCGTGACCCGGCTGTGCGGCGACATCGCTTCGGTGACCGGCGTGGACCAGGACACACAGGCGCAGCTGACGGCCGCCGTCTCGGACGCCCAGCGCTGGCTGAAAGCCCAGGCCGACGTACGGCGGGAGCTGTTCTCCCGCCTGGAGGAGGCGATCGCCGCCCGGGAGATCCCCCTGGTCCGTGAGCTTCTGGCACGGGTCAACGCGACGGCAGACCACGACCGCACCGACGAGGAGGACACGGTCACCGCGGCGGCCGCCGAGCAACTCCGCGACGAGCGGCGGGCGCAGAACCAGGCAAGGGAGCAGGCGAACCGTGATCGACACGCGGCTGGAGCAGGGATCCGTGTGCGCAGCCTGCTCCGGTCTCTGCAGCGTCACGGCGCCGATCAGCGGCCGGCGTTGCTGCGCGAGATGGTGCGCGAGCTCCTCCTGGTGGCGGAGAAGGCTGGCAACCGGATCGACATGCACCAGCGGGAAGAGATCGACGCATGGGCGACCCGTGCCGGTCTGGGCGAGCCCCCTGCGCAAACGACCCCCTCGGTGCGACGGACCACCAGCTCCCTATCGCATGCGAGCAAAACAGAGCCGAGAGCGAAGCGGAAGCCGTCACTGTACGAGCAAGTCGAGCTCCGCTCCTGGTTCACGAAACCGTGCCCACGATGCGGCGCCCCTGAGGGCAAGAGCTGCTACAACGACGACCAGGTCGGCAACGGCCCCCGCCGGCAACTTCCTCACGACGAACGACTCCGGCTGATCACCGACGAAAAGAAGTCCCGCACAGGCCAGGGCAAGCAGCGCCCTCGGCCGCGTGCACGCCAGAACCCGTCGGCATCCGAGCCCTCGTGGCGAGTCATCGACGTCACCTGCCCTGTCTGCGACGCAACGCCCGGATCGCGCTGTGCGACACCAGGGCGACGTCCGCATGAAGCCCGTGTGACCCGGTTCCGGCTCCGGTTCGAGTCACGTTGAGCAGGCGCCGCCCATCTACCACCAGGCTTCCGACAGGCGCAGCCACCGCAATCCCTACGCGCCGCACGTATCCCCCTGGCTGGGAGGTGTGAGCCCCGCCGGAGGGGCTGTGGCCACCGCAACCGGACTGGTGGCTCGATCCAATGGGCCGGGACAATGGATCTCATGAACGCATTACCCACGCTGACTGCCACTGAGATCACCACAGATCGTCTCAGGCTGCGACAAGCGCACGACGCCGACATCGACGGCCTCATCGAGCTCCAGACCGACCCACAAGTCCGTGCCCACCTCGGCGGCCCGCGGCCCCGTAGTGTCGTCGAGCAGTACTTCAACGCGAACGGCATCAGCGCTATTGCAGGCAAACCCGGTACCTACGTCATTGCCGAAAAGGCAACCGACCGGCTCATCGGGACACTCGTACTCGACCGCCGCTCCGCCGACCTTCCCGGACACGTCACCGAGGAAGGCGGGGAACTGGAGCTGACCTACCTGCTCCGGCGTGGAAGTTGGGGTGCGGGGCTGGCCTTCGACGCCGCCAAGGCTGCGTTGCGGGCCGCCGCCGACGAGCTTCCCGACCAGCCGGTCCTGGTGGTGACCCAGACGGCCAACGAGCGTTCCCTCAAGCTCGCCACCCGTCTCGGCTTCCAGCGCATGGGCACCTTCGAGGCGCACGACGCGAAGCAAACCCTCGCTGTAGCCGATCTGCACTCGTTCAAAGCCCGGTCTCCTACCTCTTGACCCACGCACACCTGCGTACGACACGAAGCTGCGCTGGATCGGGAACAGTTGGTCGCAACGGAAGTCCGCAGCCTGCACGTCCTGCCACCCACGCCCCTATACCGCGGCGCCCGCTGCAACGGCGGCCGCCGGCCCAGTCCCGCAATCCGCGGCCGCGCCCACCGGGCCGGTCAAGACGCAGGAGACCGACTCGGACGGCTACCGCCGCGCGCTCGAAGTACAGCGCTAAACCGCGCCGCCGCGCCGGGTGGACCTGCCATCGCCCAGGCGGTGGAACAGCAGGACAGCATGACCCACCGGTGTCACAGCAGTCCTCCCAGCGGCAGGGCCCGCTCGGCGAGTTGTCCGCGCAGCCGTTCTCCGGAGGTGTCGGCTTCGGTGAGCCAGTCGGCGGCGAGGAGCAGTTCGGCGTGCTCGCCGATGTGGTCGGGTGGCAGGGTGAAGAACGCGGCAACCTGGTCCGGGGCGAGTCCGTCGTCCTCGGCGCTCCCGAGGCGGCCGTTGGGGCGGGTGTGGGCGGCGGTGTACAGGGCCAAGAGCCGGGTGGCGGCGGTGGCCTTCTTCTTGCGTTGTGTCCTGAATATGAAAGGGAGTTGGTTGTAGGTCAGCTTCTGGAAATAGTGCTGTGCGGGAGATGAAGGGTTTGTGGCCCTTCGGAGTCGCCCTGCGGGGGGAGACTTCAAACCGCCTCATGCTGCATTGGTTTGAAGACCGTTGTAGTGAGCGATGAGGAAAAGGCGTCGTTAGAGGCGTCAGGTGGGGTCCGGGAAGACGAACACAAGTGAATCGCTGCTGACGTGTCGAAAGGAAGTCAGACGACATCAAAACCGGGGTGTCGTAAGAATCCCGGGATAAGCCTGGCGGGTGCCCGTTTATTGGCCAGGCGGTGTCCGGCATGCAGGCGACGTGAGCCCGGACTGCGGCTTCCGCATGGAACAGGAGAAGGCGTGCTCCGATACGGTCCCGTCCTTGTGGCGGGCGAGAGGGAGCGCCCCAAGCGGCAGACACTGCGAGGGGCTGAGTACCGATGCGGTGCACGCTGGCGGACCGGCTCGCAGTAGTGACGAAGCCCCTGTAATGGGGGTGGAGCGAAGGGGTCGGGTCGTTCGTGACTGCGTTGATCACATCAACCGGACGGCAGTCCGGGAGGAGTGCGATGGGCCAGTTGAAGTCTCAGGTCAAGCCGTTTGATATCTCGAAGTGGGAAGTTAAGGAGGCGTGGGAGGAAGTCAGAGCGAATAGGGGTGCACCCGGTGTGGACGGGCAGAGTATCGACGACTTCGAGAAGGACCTGAAGAACAACCTCTATCGGGTCTGGAACCGTATGTCGTCGGGCTCCTACTTTCCGCCTCCGGTGCGCGCGGTTGAGATTCCCAAGCCACACGGAGGCGGCACGAGAATACTCGGCATTCCTGCTGTCGCCGATCGGGTGGCCCAGACCGTTGTGGCCCGGCACCTGATGCGAAGGGTGGATCCTGTTTTCCATCCGGACAGCTACGGATACCGGCCTGGACGGTCCGCCTTGGACGCGGTGGAAAGGTGCCGGGAGCGCTGCTGGAAACGGGACTGGGTGGTGGAGTTCGACATCGCCAAGTTCTTCGACAGTGTGCCCTGGGACCTGCTGGTCAAGGCGGTGGAAGCTCACACCGACGCCGTTTGGGTGAAGCTGTACGTGCGCCGGTGGCTCGCCGCCCCGCTCGTCATGCCCGACGGCTCCCTGCTGGAGCGGGAACGCGGAACCCCGCAAGGCAATGCCGCGTAGTTAAGAAACTCGGCGTTCCGTGTCCACATTTTCACAGCGACACGCCGGGGATGGTTGTGGACAGTCAACCTGGGGCGGTTCTGCTCTTTCGCTGTGGCCACGAATCTGGTTATGTTTCTCGTTCATGGGTGGGATTCGAGATGAAGGGGCCATCTCCGGCGAGCGTTTGACTGACCGGGTGGGTATCGGGGTTCTGACGCGTCTGGTGCACCGTGACCTGGTCGATGAGGTTCTCGCGGAGACGGGGCGGACGGAGAAGAGATCTCGTCTGCTGCCTGCACGTGTCGTTGTGTATTACGTGATGGCCATGTGCCTGTTCTTCGGCGAGTCGTATGAGGAAGTGACCCGTCTGCTCGTCAACGGCCTGCGGTTCCTGGGGACATGGCGGAAGGAATGGACGGTTCCCACGTCCAGCGCGGTCTCCCAGGCGCGCCGGCGTCTGGGGCCTGAGCCGCTGAAAGCGCTGTTCGAGCGGGTGGCGCTGCCGTGTGCCCAGCGCGGTACGCAAGGGGCATGGCTGGGGAATTTTCGGCTGATGGCTATTGACGGTTTCGTACTGGACCTCCCCGACACGCCCGCGAATGACGCGGAGTTCGGGCGTTCCGGCGGGGAGAAGAATCCTGCCCCGTTTCCACAGGTGAAGATTGTCGGGCTGGGAGAATGCGGCACGCATGCCGTTGTGGCTGCACGGCTGGGGCCCTGGCGTACGGATGAAGGGACACTGGCCCGGGATCTCGTGGCGGATTTCGAGCCGGGCATGCTCATCACTGCTGACCGGGGATTTTACGCCTACCGGCTGTGGGAAGCTGCTGCGGCCGCGGGGGCGGATCTTCTGTGGCGGATGCCCGACGGACCTCATCTGCCGGTGGTCCGACCGCTCAAGGACGGCTCGTACGAGTCATTTCTGCTGGACCCGAAAGTACGCCGCCGGCGTGCCGTCCAGCGTCACCGAGGGGCAGCACACATCGAAGAGCCGTCCGGCATCCCGGTCCGGGTCGTCGAGTACGAGGTGACCAACCGTGAAGGCAAAGGAGAAATCTTCTGCCTGATCACCACCATCATGGACCCGGACGACGCCAGTGCTGCCGAGCTCGCGGCGGCGTACGCGGAACGCTGGGAATTCGAGTCCGGCCTCGACGAGATCAAAACCCATCAACGCGGCCGCGGCGCCGTACTGCGTTCAAAATCCCCGGACATGATCGAGCAGGAGATCTGGGCGCTCCTGCTCACCCACTATGCGGTCCGGCACCTGATGTGCGAAGCCGCCGACCAAGCCGATATCGACCCCGACCGGCTATCTTTCATCCGCTCACTGCGCATCATCCGCCGTCAGATCACTGACCAGGCGGGCTTTTCCCCCTCACCGTCTCGCGAAAGCTCTTGAATCAGCTTTCACAGAAATTCTGGAGAGGCCCAACCCCAGCCGGCGCCACCGCACCAGCCCACGAGCCGTCAAACGCATCCACGTCCACGCCTACAGGAAAAAGAAGCGCACCGAAACCACAGTCCACCACCCAGACCCACCGGACATCAAAATCCTCGCCGTTTCTTAACTACGCGGCATTGCCCCGCAAGGGGCTCCGGTGTCTCCCGTCCTGGCGAACCTGTTCCTGCACTACGCGTTCGACACCTGGATGACGCGGGAGTTCCCGACCATCTGGTTCGAACGCTACGCGGACGACGCGGTGCTGCACTGCGTCACCGAGCGCCAGGCCCGCCAGGTGCTGGCCGCACTCAGGGACAGGCTGGTCGAAGTCGGGCTGCAGCTGCACCCGGACAAGACCCGGATCGTCTATTGCAAGGACACGAACCGCCGCGGCTCCTACGAGCACACGGCGTTCACGTTCCTCGGGTACACGTTCCGCCCCAGGCGAGGCCGGAACCGGCACGGCAAGCAGTATGTGTCGTTCACACCGGCTGTCAGCAAGGACGCTCTGAAGAAGATCAGCCGCGAGGTGCGGTCATGGCAACTCCACCGGCGCACTGACCTGTCCTTCCAGGAGCTCGCCCGCCGGATCAACCCGGTTGTGGCGGGATGGGTCAACTACTACGGGCGGTTCCGGCCCTGGGAGTTGCACCCCCTCCTCATGCGCATCAACGCCTACCTGGTGCGCTGGATCCGCCAGAAGTACAAACGGCTCGCGGCGAAGCGGAAGGCCATCGCGAAGATGCGGGAGATCGCCCTGCGACACCCCCACATGTTCGCGCACTGGCGGCATGCCACCGCCCCCGCCTCGGCCTGGTGATCAGGACGACAAGAGCCGTATGACGAGAGATCGTCACGTACGGATCTGTGAGGGCCGAGGGGTGAAACTCCCCTCGGCTACTCGGCGATCTTCCGGTCGCCCACCACCTTCTGGGCCCAGCCGGAGATCCTCGCTCGGGTGGTCTTGCCGAAGGCGAACGGGAGGGGCTGGCCGGGCAGCAGCGTGGGGACGGTGACCGGGGTGGGGTCTTCGGAACGGGAGGCCATCAGCTCGGCGACGGTGCCGGGGAGACGCAGCCAGTCGGCCGCGACCAACTGCTCAACCACGTGCTCGGCGTCGTCTTGGAGCCAGCCGGTGAGGTCCTGGCCCGTAACGTTCCCGGTGCCGGCCCGGGCGGCCCGCAGGGTGAGCATGAGGACCGCCAGGCGCGCCTCGGCCTCCGGGTGCGGGGCGTGGGCGGCGACGTAGTCCAGCACAGCACGGGCGTGCACGGCCTGGGTTCGGGTCATCAGCCGTTCCACCACCGGCCCTACCGGCCCTTCGTCCGCCATGTCGCCGATGGGCTGGCCGGTGCGGTTGGCGTGCATCTCGCGGGTGGTCTGCGCGGCTTTCTCGGCGCGAGCGGCCTCGTGGCGCAGGGAGCCGTCGCCGCTCACGTCGGCCCACAGGCGGAAGGCGCGGGCCTTGCGCTCGTGGAGGGTGGCGAGGAGGGCGAGGTCGGGTTCGGTGCGCTGCTGGTAAGTGCGGAACGCGTCCCCGAGTTCGATGAGCTCCAGGCGCAGGACGTCGGGCTCGAGGTCGTGCGGGACGATCCGCTGGGCGATCTTCCCCCGCGGCTTCGCCCGCCGGGAGGCTCCGCCCGGTGCGGCGGCGCGGGCGCGAGGGACCGATGCCGGTGTGGCGGCCGCGGACGACGCGGCACCGGCCGCGGGGGAGGGGGCGTGGTCGGAGAAGACCGCTGCCACACCGTCCCCCAGCGTGCCGCCTGCCCTCTCCTGCTCCATATCCGGCCCTTCCGCCGCCTGGTCCGCCCCGGTCGGGGCGGTGCGGGCCGGGGGCGGGGCAGTGTCCAAGACGCGGCAGTCGGGAGTGGCGGCCGCGCACCGCGCGCACATCTCCGCGATGCGCCACAGTGAGGTTCCCCCGCTGCGTGAGAGTTGCTGATCAGCAGGTCGGGACGGGTTGATGGGTGTTCAGGTTCGCTGGTTCGGCCGTCGCCTGGTCGGTGTAGTGCTTCTCCTCGAACTCGATCGGGCTGAGGTAGCCGAGCCGTTCTTGGATGCGGCGGGGGTTATAGAAACCGTCGATGTACTCGAAGAGCGCGAGGTTCGCCTCGGCACGTGTGGCGAAGGTGCGGCCGCGCAGGCCCTCGGTCTTGATCAGCATCCACAGATTTTCCGCGAGGGCGTTATCGTACGAGTCCCCCACGGACCCCATGGACGCCTCAATTCCCGCCCGCACCAACCGGGTCGTGAGCTTGATGGACGTGTATTGACAGCCGTGATCGGCGTGGTGAATGAGCTTGCCCGGCTCGACCTCGCGGGACGAGAGGGCGTACTCGAGGGTGGTCAGCACCAGGTCCGCATCGGCGCGGGCGGAGGTCTCCCAGGCGACCACCCGGCGGGAGAACGCGTCGCGGATCGCCGAGAGCCACAGCGGCCCCTCGCCGGTCGGAACCATTGTGAGGTCGGTGACCCACAGCCGGTTCGGCGCGGGTGCGGTGAAGTCCCGGTTGACCAGGTCCGGGGCCAAGGTGGCCTTCGGGTCCCGGCGCGTGAAGCCGCTCTTGCGGCGTGGGCTCACGCCCGCAAGACCGTCCTCGCGCATCAGCCGTTCGACCCGCTTGCGGCCCACGCGGACGCCCTCCCGTTTGAGGACGGCGTGCACCCGCGGCGAGCCGTAGATCCCGCCGGAGTCGGCGTGGATCGTGCGGATCTGCTCGGTCAGCTCGACGTCCCGGCGGCGCCGTTCGCACGGCTCCTTCTCCGCGCGGCGCCAGCGGTAGTAAGTGGCGGAAGGGATGTGGAGCTCCCGGAGTACGCACTCGACCCCCAGGCGGGGATGCTCGTCAACGAGCGCCGTCACCTGGGCCGGGTCGGGTCGAGTTGCGCCGCGAAAAACGCCGAGGCCGTCCGCAGCACGTCGTTGGCCCGCTTGAGCTGGGCGTTCTCCTTGCGCAGGGCCGTGAGCTCGGCCCGCTCGTCGGTGGTGAGCCGGTCGTCGCGCTCGCCGGCATCGGCCTCGGCCTGGCGGATCCAGCCGCGCAGGGCCTCCGGATGCACGCCGAGGTCGACGGCCAGTTTCTTGATCTGCGGCCTCGGGTCGGAGGTGCGGTACATCCGCACCGCACGCTCACGCAACTCCAGCGGATATCTTCTCGGGGCAGCCATGGTCGAAGGTCCTCTCATGAGTCCCATCTGACCCTCTGTCAACTGACTCCGCATCTCGGGGGAAGCTCAAGGTGCTCCGGGAAGACCAGTGGGAACCTTCGCAGACCACAGAGGTATCACCGGCGCCTGCAGCGCGTCTTCTACACCTCCGCGCTCTTCAGCATCCGAAGCGACCCCAACTCCCGGCAGTTCTACGACCGGAAGAAGGCCGAAGGGAAGCGGCACATCCAGGCCGTGCTCGCCCTGGCACGCCGACGCGTCAATGTCATCTGGGCCCTGGTCCGTGATGGACGGTGCTACCAAGTCACACCTCCCACGACAGCAGCCGCGGCTTGACATCAAGCATTGGGAAGCCTCCACCAGCGAACTCCCCGGAGCCACCACGTGATCGAGAAACTGCAAGCCCACTACGGGTTCGAGCGGATGCCGTTCGGCCGGAACCTCTCGCCGGGCATGCTCCACCGGCACCAGGCCCACAACGAGGCCGTCGCCCGGATCTCCTGGTGCATCTCCGAACGCTCGATCGGGGTGGTCACCGGCGAGGTCGGCGCCGGCAAGACCGTCTCCGTCCGCACCTGCCTCGACGCCCTCGACCCGTCGAAATACACCGTCATCTACCTGCCCAACCCGATGATCGGCGTCCGCGGCATCTACGAGGAGATCGTCAACGCCTTCGGGCAGACGCCCTCCCACCTGGGCTCCCGCCTGGCCGTCCAGACCAGCAAGGCCCTGATGAGCGAACGCGAGGAACGCGGACGCACCCCCGTCCTCGTCCTGGACGAGGCCCACCTGCTGACCTACGAACAGCTCGAAGCCGTCCGGATGATGACCAACCAGGGCATGGACCAGGACTCCCCGCTGTCCTGCCTGCTGGTCGGACAGCCCACCCTGCGGCGCACGATGAAGCTCGCCGTCCTGGCCGCCCTCGAACAGCGGACCGCCCTTCGTTACACCATGCCGGGCATGGCCTCCGCCGAGACCACCAGCTACATCGCCCACCACCTCAAGCTCGTCGGCCGACCCGACCAGCTGTTCACCGAGGACGCCCTCTCGCTGATCCACACGACCTCGCGCGGCTATCCGAGGGCGGTCAACAACCTCGCCCTCCAGTCCCTCGTCGCCGCCTTCGCCACCGGCAAGAACCTCGTCGACGACGCCTCCGCCCGCGCGGCCGTCAGCGAGGTGGTCGACTGACCAACCGGCACCTCGCCGACGAAAGCGACACCTTGCCGATGAACGCCCCGCTTGGCACCCCGCCAGCGGGGCGTCGTCGTCACCAAACATCGGCACCGTGAATGCCCGACTCATCGGCATTTTGAGCGCCGGGCAACAGATACCTGTCGCTGTCATCCCCACACCGCCACAAGACCACCACGCACCCGGCCGGCACCCGTGCCGGCCGGCACGGGGCACCGAACCTCCCAAGGCCCGGAAGACAACCTCCCCACGCGTCCCGCCCGAAGGGAAAACCGCCCCCGAGCACGCCCGCGCGTCAAAAGTGCCAGAGGTGTACCACCGACCACCCGCCACCGGACGACGACCACCCGCACCCCCGCCGCACCCACACCACACCACCGACCCGCCACCTGTGTGACAGACACACCCCCGGGCCCGGCACCAGAACCCCTCCCGTCCACCAGGAGCCCGCCTCCCCTCCCTCCCCCCCCCCAGGACTCCCCCACTCCCCCGCTCCCCCGCCCGCCCGGTCCGAAGTGCCGTCCCGTGAGCAGGACCGGGCCCGGCGACCGGCGTGCTACCGCCCGGGACACAGGCGGCTCGCGCCCGGTGACGCGCGCGCCGGGCGGCGCAGACTTGCGCGGCGTGGCCTGCGACGGGCGGGCCCTCGACAGCCGGAAGGGCGGCTGCGGTGGCGACCAAGGGCAAGGGGAAGACCGGCGAGATGCTGGCGCGGCGGCGGGCGGCGCTGGAGCGTGCCGCGCTGCGGATGGCCGAGGAGCGGCGGGCGGCGGAGGAGGCGGAGGCCGAGCGGCGGCGCCGGGAGGCGGAGTTCGACCAGCTGGTGGCCGACTTCGAGCTGGCGGTCGAGGACGCGGCGGTGGTGGCCGCGGAGGTGCGGCAGGTGCGCGAGCGCGGTCAGGCGCGGGTTGACGAGGCGCAGTTGGCGGTGGCACGGGTGGTGCTGGCGATGGGCCAGGCGGGAGAGACGGTGGCCGGGTGCGGGCGGCGGCTGGGCGTGGGGGTGGAGCGGGTCAAGGAGCTGCGGCGGCTGGGCCGTGGGGCGGCCGGGCAGGAGCCGACTCCGGCGCCGGGGAAGAGGGAGGGGGGCGTCCCGGGACGGCCGGAAGGGGCGCAGGAGGGGGCGGCCGGGGGCGGGGAGCGGCAGGCCAGGGAGCAGCGGGAGAGGGAGCAGCGGGAGAGGGAGCAGGACGGGGAGCAGCGGGACGGGGCGCGCGCGGCGGGGCCGACGAGTACCGGGCCGAGGGACAGGGACAGGGGCGGGGGGGCGGGGGCGGGGCCGGTGGCCGCGCCCCCGGTGGCTGGTCCGGCTGTTCCTGTGCCTGGGGGCGCGCGGGTTGTTCCTCTCCCGCCCGTTCCCCCCGGGGCGTTGCCGGGTGGGCGTCCCGGGGCGCCGGGGGGTCGTGGGGAGCGGGCGGGGTGGGCTCCGCCGCCGCGGGGAGGGGCGGGGCGGGCGCGCGCCGGTGGGTGCGTGTACCGGCGGCCCGGGGCGGGTGCCGGGGTGCTGTTCGGCCCGGGGCCGGCCGGGGGGGGCCGGGGGGGCCATGGGGCGCCCCCGGGTACCGGGGGGGGGTGCCCGGGGCCGGAGCCGGGGCCGGGGGGGGGGCCGGGGCGGGGGGGTGGGGAGGAATGAGGGGGTGGGGTTCAGTGCGGTGGGTTGGCCCAGGGGGCGGGGGGCCGTTGGGGCGCGGCCGACTGTGGGGCGGGGGCCTGCTGCGGCTGCTGGGCAGGGTAAGCGGGGTGCTGTTGCCAGGCCGCGGGGGCGGGCTGCTGCGGGGCGGCGGGCGGTTGTTGTGGGGTGTGGCCGGTGGGGTGGGTGGGGGTGGCGGCTTGGAGGGAGCCGGTGGCGGGGGCCCGGTCGGGGCCGAAGATGCGCTCGTGGACGCCGGGCGGGGTGAGGATCCACACGATGGTGTCGTCACGGCGCTGGGAGCGGCGGATCAGCGGCGGGGGGAGGGTGACCTCTTCGGTGATGCCGGTGTTGGGGTCGGTCTCGAGGACCGTGATGTGGTCGACGGTACTGAAGAGGCCCGTGTACTGGGCGAGTTCGTTGATGGTGGTCTCCTGCTTCACGGCGCTCCCCCCCCTTCCTGTGGTGGTGGCCTGGCCCCCTGGGTGGGTTCGTCGGGACAGTAGGCGGCCCGGGGGGCGTGCGGGGGCGGGGGTGGTGTGCGGGTGCCGGGGGGCGGAATGTGGGTGGGGGTGGCGGATGCTCCTGGCGGGAAACACGGCGAGGCCCCGCGCCGGGACGGGGATGTCCGGACGCGGGGCCTGCGGGGTGCGGGGTGGGCTAGTTGGTGGTCATGGTGAGCTGTATTCCCTCCTGGTTGTGGGTGATGTGGAGGAGGAGGCGGGTGGCGCCGTCGGCGGCGGCGGTGCGCAGCAGGTCGATCAGGGACTGACTGTCGCTGTCGGTGTCGGGGGCGCTGCCGGTGTCGCTGTCGGGGGCGGGGTCGGGGGCGGGGTCGGGGGCGGGGTGGGTGAGGTCGAGGGTGGTGTGGAGGTCGTTCCGGCCGAGGAGGGGGGAAGGGTCGGTGCCCGGTCCCCAGGTGTCGGCGTAGGCGATGTGGTGCCAGCGGCCGTTGGCGTCACGGGTGTTGGGGGTGTGGTGGTGGATGCCGTTGCTCATGAGGAAGGTGCCGTCGCCCTTGATCCACCACAGGCGGGGCGCGGTTTCGGTGTCACCGGGGCCGAGAGCGTGCTCGGGGGCGGTGACGGCGTGTTCGGCGGCGGCCAGGACCTGGTCGAGGGGGAACGCGAGGGTGCAGTCCTGTCCGGCGGCGGCGGCCTTGGCCCGGTGGGCGTTGCCGAGGACGTCGCGGAGCAGGGTGTCGACGTAGTGGGCGCCGGGCTGCGGGGCGGTTCCAGTGATGGGAGT
>NZ_CP167927.1:6082500-7906413 GCF_041519305.1 Streptomyces luteireticuli | reverse complement strand
TCCCGCGCCGCGGGTCCCACAGCGCTGCGCGCTGTGCAAGCGAACACCCACGCTGCGCGTGGGTGTTGCGCTCCCGCTCCGCGGGAGCGCGTGCGAGGGGCTGCGCCCCTCGCACAACCTGCTTGCTGCGCAAGCAGGTTGATGGCCTGTTCGCTGCGCTTCCAGGCCTGCGGGGTTCTGCCCCGCTACCGGGTCTCCGCTTCGCTTCGACCCGGGCCGGCGAGTCCGCTGCGCTCCCTCGCCGCAATAGTCCTTCCGGCTGCGCCTCCAGGACTTGGGCCCGCTGACGCGGGCCTGGCTGGCTAGGAGGGGTGGGGGTGCTCGTTCGTGTCGGGTTCTAGTGTAGCGGGCGTATCAGGGTGATGCACCATGTACCGTTGGCGAAAACACGAGACACCCTCCAAGCGCACCGGAGATTTTTCAGAATCCTGAGAGGAACGGCCGCAGATGACCGGTCACCACGAATCTACCGGACCAGATCCCGCGCTCAGCAGCGATTCTGTGCGCCGGGTGACGCAGTACCAGACGGCGGACGTGAACGCCCGGTTGAAGCCGTTCGCGCTCCTGGAGGCGCAGGGCGTGCCCGCGAGCGAGGCGGACGACCTGGTGGCCGCGCTGGAGGCCGGAGCAGTCGCTGGGGCGCAGTGCGAGGTCGTGGAGCGCAATGTGTACACAGGCGCCAAGGGCGAAGAGTTCAGAGAGGGCTGGTATGCGGGGTGACGGCCGTGAGCGAGGCCCTGGAGGGCATCGCGGACCGGGGCTGGACGCGGCGCGGCGGATGGTCGGCCGAGGATGCTGAGCTGGCCGTACATGTCGCGGACGTGCGGAGGCCTGAACAGGCGGACCTGGTGCGGCTGGAGACGTTCGTCCGCAAGGCCGTGCTGCCGCGCACGCACCCGAACACCACGCAGCGGCGCCGGGTCCTGGAGGCGCTGCTGCACCCGCGAGGCCGGGCCCTGCGACCCTCACAACGAGCCGTCCTTCAAGGACGGAAAGCCCGGCGGCTGCCATCTGGCGGGCGGCTCGGCCCGGAGCGACGCCGGGTGCGGCCTGCACGCCGCACCCGGCCACCTGAGGATCCACGAGAATTAGGTGTAGGGAGGTACGGAAATGTCTTTGGTTCCGCTCAGGGAACACCAGGTCGACCAGAAATCGGCGTTCCGTAAATGGGTAGGATTCCCTGCAAGATCGTCTGTGCCCCCTCAGGGGGCGCGTGCCACGGGGGTGTCCGCGACCGGGTCCGGAAAGACCATCACGGCCGCCGCGTCCGCGCTGGAGTGCTTCCCGGGCAGCCGGATCCTCGTCATGGTGCCCACCCTGGACCTGATCGTGCAGAGCGCCCAGGCGTGGCGCCGAGTCGGGCACCGCGCGCCCATGGTCGCCGTCTGCTCAGTGGACAAGGACGAGGTCCTGGAGCAGCTCGGGGTGCGCACCACCACCAACCCGATCCGGCTCGCCCTGTGGGCCGGTAAGGGGCCCGTGGTCATGTTCGCCACGTATGCCTCCCTCGTGGACCGCGAGGACCCGGAGGACCCGTCGGGCCAGCGGAAGGTACGCGGACCGCTAGAGGCCGCCCTGGCGGGCGGGAAAGGTCTGTACGGGCAGCAGATGGACGGATTCGACCTCGCCATCCTGGACGAGGGGCACATGACCGCCGGCGACATCGGCCGGCCCTGGGCCGCGATCCACGACAACGCCCGCATCCCCATCGACTTCCGCCTCTACCTCACCGCCACCCCGCGGATCCTCGCCTCGCCCCGGCCGCAGCGGGGCCGAGACGGGCAAGAGCTGGTGGTCGCTTCGATGGAGGCCGACTCCAGCACCTACGGCACCAGGATTTTCGACCTCGGGCTGGCAGAGGCGGTGGAGCGCACGATCCTCGCGGGGTTCGAGATCGACGTGCTGGAGATCCGCGACCCCGACCCGATCCTGGGCCTGTCCGAGGACGCGCTGCGCGGCCGGCGGCTCGCACTCCTCCAGGCCGCGCTGCTGGAACACGCGGCGCAGATGAACCTGCACACCGTCATGACCTTCCACCAGCGGGTCGAGGAAGCCGAGGCGTTCGCCGAGCAGTTGCCGGCGACCGCCGCCGAGCTGTATGCCACCGAGGCGTCCGAGGCCGCTCTCGCCGACGCAGAGGAGCTGCCGGCCTCCTCCATCGACGCCGAGCTGTACGAACTGGAGGACAGCCGTCACGTACCCCCGGACCGGGTCTGGGCCAACTGGCTGTGCGGCGACCACCCCATCGCCCACCGGCGCGAGGTCATCCACCAGTTCGCCAACGGCATCAACGCCGACAACCGGCGAGTGCACCGGGCGTTCCTCGCGTCCGTGCGAGCACTCGGGGTCGGGGTCGACATCACCGGGCTGCGCGGGGTGGAAGCAGTGTGCATCGTCGGCTCCCGCAGCTCCCAGGTCGACATCGTCCAGAACATCGGACGCGCCCTGCGGCCCAACCCCGACGGCAGCGTGAAAACCGCCCGGATCATCATCCCCGTCTTCCTCGCCCCCGGCGAGGACCCCAAGGACATGCTCGCCTCCGCCAGCTACCAACCCCTCGTCGACATCCTCCAAGCCCTCCGCTCCCACTCCGAACGCCTCGTCGAACAGCTCGCCTCCCGCGCCCTGACCCGCAGGAAGGAACACCGGCGTCTCCATGTCCGCCCCGACCGCGGCGGTGCAGGGACAGGCGGCGGCGAAGGCGGGGAGCCCGATGGCCAGGCGCAGCGGGAGACAGACCGTGTCACCTCGGTCGTGGTCAACTTCGCCGCCCCCCGCAGCGCCGCCGACATCGCGGCACTGACCCGCTGCCGCGTCATCCGGCCCGAGTCCCTGGTGTGGCTGGAGGGCTACCAGGCCCTCATCCGCTGGCGAGCCGACAACGGCATCACCGGCCTACATGCCGTCCCCTACGACACCGAGACCGAAGTCGGCGTCACCAAGGACTTCCCCCTGGGACGGTGGGTGCACCAACAGCGCAAGGCACTGCGCGCCCGCGAACTCGACCCCCACCGCAAGGAACTCCTCGACGAGGCCGGGACGGTCTGGGAGCCCGGCGAGGAAGCATGGGAAAACAAGCTCGCCGCGCTCCGCTCGTACCGGCGGGCCACGGGACACCTCGCACCCCGCCAGGACGCCGTATGGACCGACCCCGCCGACGGGACGCAGGTACCGATCGGACAGCACATGGCCAACCTCCGCCGAAAAGGCCAGAAAAACGGCCTCGGCAAAGACCCGGAACGAACCGCCCTGCGCGCAGCGCAGCTCACAGAGATCGACCCCGACTGGAACTGCCCCTGGCCACTCGACTGGCAACGCCACTACCGCATCCTGGCCAACCTCACCGAAACCGAACCCAACGGCACCCTGCCGACCATCGAGCCCGGCGTCTTCTACGACGGCGACGACCTCGGACGATGGGCGCAGCAACAGAAACAACCGGGCACCTGGGCACGGCTCCTGCCCGAGCAACAGCAACGACTGACGATGCTGGGCATCAAGCCGCCCCAAGCACCGTCACCCGCCCCGGCGACCGGCCATGCGGCGAAGGGCAAGGCACAGCAGGCATTCCAACGCGGCCTCACGGCCCTCGCACAGTGGGTGAAGCGGGAAGGCGCCCACCGGCCCGTGCCGAGGAGCCACAGCGAACAGATCGCGGTCGACAGCGAGGCCGGGCCGGTGACCGTGAAACTGGGCGTCTGGGTATCGAACACCAAATCGAGACGCGACAAGCTCACGGCGGAGCAACTGGACGCGCTACGGAAGCTGGGCATCGAATGGGTGTGAAGTACGGAGCCGTGCCTGTGGCGGGGCAGGGCGGGTCTGTCCCTGCAGGGGTCTTCCATGTCATCCCCGCCAGCAGCGGGGCAAGTTGAGCGAACCGCAACGGGCCGCGCTTCGAGAGTGGGCGTAGGTTCCGGCGGAAAGGGCTGGCTGCGGAGTGCCGGGTGTCCAACCCTCTCCGATCAACCAGCGACGGGGCCTGGCAACTGACAGCGATCGGCACGCGCTAGGCATAGCGGCGCTGGGGGCGGGCAGTGGGGCCGGCAGCAGCACGACTCCCGGTCCCCCGTCTGGCATATGGGCAGGCGATGCGCTTGGAGAACGGCGTGGGCGGGGCAGACGGGCCTATGCGCCCGAGCCAAGGCGGCTGAAGGCCCAGCGCAGTACTTCTTGGTCGACGCGGGCCCGGCCGGTGCGTTCCATGGCCGTCTGGGTATGGGCGGTCAGGCGGGACCAGTTACGGAAGTTCCCATGGGCGGCGTGCCTGTCGGCGAAGGTGATGTCGTCCGGGTCTGCGTCGGCCCAGATCGGGTGGTAGAGCGGGATGGCCTCCAACACCTCGTCACCAGTGAGGCGGGTGAAGCGCTGCCAGATGAAGATCCGGGAGGACAGCATCGGTTCCTTGCGCAGCGCGGCGTGGCAGCCCTCGCCGCCGACGAAGATGACGGCGAGCTGGGTATAGGGGTCGTCCCAGAGGTATCGGACGTACTCCAGCTGGTCGCTTTGGAGCCACTGCGCTTCGTCCAGGACGAGGGTGCGCGGATGAGTGGCGAGCGCGTTCTTGAGGAGGTGGTCGAACTCGCTGGCGTAGCGCGGGGGCTGGCCCGGCAGTTCGAGGGCGGCGTGCAGTTCGTGGCGGACAGCGCGGGTGGTGGCGCGGGCGTGGAAGGTGATGCGGCGGATGTCCTCGTCCGGTTCGAGTTCGCGCAGGCAGCTGGTGACGGCCATGGTCTTGCCGAAACCGGCACCGCCGTGGACGCACATCATCGCTCGCGCCTCGATCGAGTCCGAGGGGCGGCCGTCGCCGGACCTGGAGGATGTCGCCGAGCCGGGCCATGGACCTGCTGGCGGGCGGTCTGATGCTGTGCAACGCAGTTCGGCCGTCGCGCCCCGTGGGGGTGAGGTGCGACGGCCGGCCCTGTAGGATCAACTCAGGTAAAAGTAGGCCCTATTTGCTGACGTTGAGCAGCTTGTTCGGTGTGCCCGTCCCGGGGTTGGTGATCTTGTCCGGGGTGGCGGCGGCGACCAGGGCGGACTGGACCTGGTCCGGGGTGGCGTCCTTGTGCGCGGCGAGGTACAGCGCGGCGGCGCCCGCGACGTGCGGGGTGGCCATGGACGTGCCGGAGATGGTCTTGCTGCCGGAGTCGCTGTCGTTCCAGTCGGACGTGATATCCGTACCGGGGGCGTAGATCTTGACTGCGCTGCCGTAGTTGGAGAAGCCGGACTGCTGGTCGTCCTTGGTGCTGGAGGCGACGGTGATCGCTTCCTTCACCCGGGCCGGGGAGCCCTTGCTCGCGTCGGTGGACTCGTTGCCCGCCGCGACGGCGAAGGTGACGCCGGAGGCGATGGCCTTCTGCACGGCCGCGTCGAGTGCCTCGTCCGCGCCGCCGCCGAGGCTCATATTGGCGACGGAGGGGCCCTTGTGGTTCTTGGTGACCCAGTCGATGCCGGCGACGACCTGCTCGGTGCTGCCCGAGCCCTGTGCGTCCAGCACCCGGACGGCCACGATCCTGGCCTTCTTGGCGACGCCGTGCTGCGTACCGGCGATGGTGCCGGCGACGTGCGTGCCGTGGCCGTTGCCGTCGTCCGCGTTGTTGTCGTTGTCCACGGCGTCGAAGCCGTACGAGGCGCGACCGCCGAAGTCCTTGTGGCTGATGCGGACTCCGGTGTCGATGACGTACGCGGTGACGCCCTCGCCCGCGCTGTCCGGGTAGGTGTACTTCCCGTCGCCCTTGGTGTCGGCCTGGTCGATGCGGTCCAGGCCCCAGGAGGGCGGGTTCTGCTGGCTGGCGCTCGCTGTGAAGCGGTGGTTCTGGACCACCTTGGCGACCGCCGGGTCGGCCGCGAGCCGCTTCGCCTCGGACCGGTCGAGGCCGCTGGCGGAGAAGCCGTGGAGAGCGGAGGTGTAGGTACGGTTCAGCTTGCCGCCGTACTGCTCCGTGAGGTTCTTGCCCTGCTCTGAGACGGCCTGGGCGGAAGCACCGCTTCTGCCGTCCTTCAGCATGACGATGTAGCTGCCGTCGATGGCGCCCTTGGCCTCCGTGCCGTACACGGCGCCTTCCTTGGGCGTCGCGGCACCGGCGGGCAGAGCCGTCAGGGTGGCTCCGGCGGTGACGGCCGTCGCGGCGGATATCGCCAGTACGAGCCGTCGCTTGCCGGCGCGCTTGCGTGTCGCCATAACGAGGTTTCCTCCTCGTGCAGTTGCGTGGGGGGGGCAATTGCACGCTGTCGCAATTGCGCCCGGAGCGGCGGAAGCTCCGCGTCCGGGTGTTCGAAACCCTGTCAGTCTTGACGCGCACAATTCAAGATCCGCACGGAGGTGTGACATACGCAACGTCGTTGCATAAAGCCGGAATCCCGCTTCGGCGGAGAAAAATCGGGCACCCTCGGGCCGTCAACGGCTGTCATGTTTTACAGCGGGCACACATTCAACTCACCTTGTCCATGATGTGACTTGAGTGGCTGGATCCCGTCCGGACAGAAGGGGACTTGGGGTGGGGTCGCGGGGCGCAGAGCCGCAGGCCCCGGCACCCGATGGGCACAAGTCGACCATTACCTGCGGTATATCAAGTGGAATGCACGCCAATTTGCTGCCTTCTGGCCCTGGTTGGGAAGTCAGTAGAGGCCGACAGGCCTCCGGGGAGGGAGGAGCCCCGGTCCCGCCCTTTCACCGTTTCCTGAGGGGTGCCCCTCAGCCACCCCGTTTTTCGGGGCTCCGCCCCGGGCCCCGAAAGCGGCTGCGCCGCTCGACCTCGAACCCGGCCGGGCCGGTATTGCCGGGCCGGGGTGGATCCGCCGGCCGGGCCGGTTCTCCAAAGCAGGTGCAACAGCCCAACCCGCACGCACAATCCGGCCCGGCCGGCGCTTAAGGCCATCGCGGCAAAGCGGCGGTGCCGGGGGGCCCGCCAGAAACGACGGAAGGACGGGCAACAGGGAGAAACCCCACCACACCGCATCGAAGAGCTGCATCCAGAACGTACCGGCCCTGCCGCCCCCGGCGAAACCGATACCGATGTCGGTGAAGCCGGAGTTGAGGACGTTCGCCCGGTGCCCGGGGCTGTTCATCCAGCCCCCGACCACTTCGGCGGGCGAACCCCGGCCACAGGCGAGGTTCCCGCCGATGCCCCGGTACAGGGCCCCCACAGCAGCCCTGCCCCACAACCCGGCCCCGCCAGCCATAACGAACCACCACACACCAGCGTCAAGGCAGTCCGCGGTCAGAGCACGCAAATTACGCAGCAACAGAGAGAAGTCGAACAGGACGCCCTCAGGAACCGGTCACGACCGGCAAAGGCAGCCCAAGTCCCTTACCGCGTATGGCACACCGGCAACGGAGAGAAGATCTCCCAGCAGGTCCGCGGCCGAGGCCTTGCCGACACCGACAGCGCCGGCGATCAACAGCGCACACGGACCCGCCCCGTTCGTATGGTCGTGGTGGTTCACCGCTGCCCGCTCTGCGTCCGTCCACGCCCGGCGTCTCCCCGTACGCTGCTGCCGAGACCCGGGACGGGAGTGTGACGGCCCCGCCCGGGCTTCCCGGCGCACCTCGTCCGAGCACCGATGGGCTGCTCGTCTCCCGCACGCCCCGTGGAGGGGCAGAGGTGGGACAAGGGAAAACCGCCACTTCGTAACGGACTGTCCGGCTTACGTCTTCGGCCGGTCCGCACATCATGGCCGGAACGACAGAAACGAGCACCAGGGGTTCCGTTGTCCTCCTGTGATTCCCGTGTGTGGGGACCGCAGGAGGACACTTGGGGAAGGCCCCGCCTCTACTTGTCGATGCGGTACGAGTCGCCGTACACCTTCCACTTCAACGGTGGCTCGAGGTCGAAGTTGCCGTCGTTGAGGAAGACGCGCTGGGCCGTGTCCACACGGCTGGTGTCGCTGTGCGCCTCCTCCTTCTTCATGACCTTCTTGCGGGCGTCGAGGAACGCGTTGAGGTACGCCTTCTCGTCACCGCCCTGGGACGGGGGCTTGACCCTCGCCAGAGCGCTCTTGCGGATGCCGCCGAAGCTGTCGCTGTCGTTGCCGGGGCCGTGCATGACGATCGCGTCGTAGTAGATGAACTGGCCGAGCGTACGCAGCCCGTCGTCCTTCGCTTGCTTAACGGCGGGGTTGAAGTACATGCGGTCGCGCAGGGCTTCCTGGGCGTCCTGGAACGCCTTGTCCTGGGCGGCCTTCCGCCACGCCTCCTCGAAGGGCTTGCCGAGACCGGAGTGGGAGTCGGAGCCATTGGCCTTGCGCAGGGCGGGCAGGTACGCGGCGAGCGGGTTGCCGGGCTTGGCCTTGGTGTAGTTCTCGACCAGCTCCAGCATGTCGCCGGTGCGCGAGGTGAAGCCGACGATGCCGCCGGTGTAGCCGCGGCCGTCGTCGTAGGGCTCGATGTAGGCGAAGTACTTGCGCCACTCGAGCGAGGAGTTCTCCGCGCTGCAGACCAGCTGCATCGCGATGTCCTTCTTGTGGGGGTCGTCAAGTCCGGGCGCGGCAGCCTGTATACGGGCGGACAGCCCGGATCCCACGGCCGGGGCCGCGGCGGAGGCGGCGGACGTCCCGCCGAGGGCGAGGGCGGGCAGGACGAGGGTCACTCCCGCGAGGGCGGTGAGGGAAAGTCTCTTCGCTGGACGTTGCGGCATTTGGAACTCCGATTTCCCGGTGGGGCCGTCAGGAGGCTCCTGGTGAGGAAGCTTTGTCGAGCAACAAGACGCATTGAAGCGGTTACGCCCCATCCGCCACAAGCATCACCTACAGCAGTAGGTACAAAATGCGCCACCTGTTGCTCATCAAGCACATCGTCAACAGCAGGACATAGCCGCATCATTGCTACCAACGGGCACACCGGGGTGGCTCATCACGCCCAGGGCAGTGCGGCGCGAGTGCGCCAGTAGGTCTCCGCCGGCTCGGCGAGCGGCGCGAGCCCGGCCAGGATGCCGGGGGTGACGGGGAGGTCGGCCGCGGTGAGGTTGGATGCCAGCTGCTCCGGGGAGACCGCGCCGGAGAGCACGATGTCCGTCCAGGGCTGGGCAGCGGCCGCGGCCAGTGCGAGGGCATCGCACGAACCGCCCGCGCGCATCGCCGCGGAACGCAGCGCCGCGGTGTCAGGGCCCGTGGCATTGCGGCCTGCGAGGCGGCCGTTGGCCATGGCCTCCTTCACCACGACCAGCCACCCCGCCGCGTGCGCCTCGGCCAGTGCCGGAGCGGCGGACGGCTCCAGCAGGTTCCAGGTGGACTGGACAGCGGCGAACAACGGCCGGCCGTCGACCATCACCCCCAACGCCGCGCGGATGGCCCGGGCTTGTTCCGGGCCGCTGGTCGACAGGCCGACCCGGACGCCTTCCGCCGCCAGCTCGGCGAGGCGGGCGTGCAGAGCGGGGTCGGTCAGCGCCGGGCTGTCCGGAGTGACGGAGTGCACCAGGTACACGTTCAGGTGGCGGCCCAGCAGTGTCCTGGTCTCCCTGATCTGACGGTCGAACACCGCCGTCGAGTGCTCCTTGACCTCGTGCGCGGGCACTCCGGAGACTCTCCAGCCGGCGGTGTAGGTGTAGCCCCACTTGCTGCCCACCGTCACGTCGGCCGCGGCCTCCGGCCGGGACGTCAGCCACTCCGCGAGGAACTCCTCGGCGCGGCCGTAGGAGCGGGCCGCGTCGAAGTAGCGCACTCCCGCCGCATAGGCGGCGTCAAGAAGTGCGTGCGTCCGCCCGCGCAGCGCCTCGACGGTGCGCTCGGCCGGCAGGTCGACGTCACGGCCGAGCGTGATGTAGCCGGGCCGCCCGACCGCTGCCGTGCCCAGGCCGAACCGTGTGATCGGCGAGCCGACGGAGCGTTCGGTGTCGGGTGTGACGGGCGTGGAAGGCGTGGAAGGCATGGCGGGGTTCCTTTCGGTGGTTCCGGCGGACGATATCGGCACGCCGGTTCCGTCCGTCGCGAGGTGAGTGCCTGGCTGTGCCGAAGCACGGTGGGTGTCACCGACACGGCAAGCTACTTGTCACAACTGTCAAAATTGCAGCCTTGTTTCAGCAAAGCAGCGTTGAAGACCGCCCGTCCCGCCTGGAGGAGCTCATGTCCAAATCCGTCCGAATCCCTGCCGAACCGGCACTGAGCCACCGGGCCATCGAGAACCTGATCGCACGTTACGCCGAGCTCGTGGACGACGGCGATTTCGCAGGACTCGGCGCCCTTCTCGCCGACGCCACCTTCATCGGCAGCGGCGAGCCGGTGAGCAGCCGCCAGGCGATCGAGAAGATGTTCCGGGACACCCTGATCGTCCACGCCGACGGCACCCCGCGAACCCAGCACGTCATCACCAACATCGCCATCGAGGTCGACGAACAGGCGAGCACGGCAAGCTCGCGTTCGTACGTCACCGTGCTGCAGGCACTGCCCGGCCTGCCACTGCAACCCATTGCCGGCGGCCGCTACCACGACCGCTTCGAGCGCCGTGACGAGCAGTGGCGCTTCGTGGAACGACGAGTCCGCATCAACCTCGTCGGTGATGTGAGTCACCATCTCCGCCGGGCTCCCGCACAACGGTAGTCCTCCCGGCCCACGTCTGACTGAGCGCTTCAGCCGGCGGATGAGCGCGGTAGCTATGCCGGGTGGTCGGCGGCGTTTGTGGGGGATTGCCAGGACGTGAGGAAGGCCAGAGCGTCGCGGGTGGGCGAGCCTGCCGGGGCGGTGTAGGTGACCAGGGTCTGGTCGGGGGAGGCGCCGATCCGCATTGCTTGCCAGTCCAGTTCGAGGCTGCCGACGAGCGGATGGTTCAGGCGTTTGCGTCCTGCGGTGGGGGTGCGCACGCCGTGTCCGCCCCACCAGCGGCGAAAGTCGGCGTCACGGACGGACAGCTCGCCGACCAGCTTGGTCAGCCGCGGATCCTCGGGGTTGTGCGCGGCGTCCATGCGCAGCCGGGCCACCGCTTCGGCAGCGACGGCCGCCCAGTCCTCGTACAGCCCGCGGATGCGGGGCTCGAGGAACACCAGCCGGACCAGATTGCGGTGCTCGGGCCGCAGGGCGGCGAAGTCGCAGAACAGCGCGGTGGCGGCGACGTTCCAGGCGAGGATGTCGGAGCGGCGGCCGAGCACGAACGCCGGGGTGCCGGTCAGCGCATCCAGTAGGTCCTGCACCGGCGGGGCGACCCTGACCGGTGTCATAGGGCTGCGGCGTGACGGCCGCGCATGTGCGAGCAACCGCAGGTAGGCGTGTTCGTCGTCGGTGAGCAACAGAGCCCGGGCGAGGGCGGCAAGGACATTGTCGGAGGCTGCAGCCACCCGGCCCTGTTCGAGGCGGGTGTAGTGGTCGACGCTCACCGCGGCGAGCTGGGCGACCTCCTCCCTGCGCAGGCCGGGAACGCGACGGGGGTTGCCCACGGCGGGCAGCCCGACCCGCTCGGGGGCGATCTGCGCCCGCTTGGCTTTCAGGAAGTCTCCGAGCTCACTCACGCCCGTAAGTGTCGCATCCGGCCAGTGGGGCGTTCCTGGGGTTGTCATCCCCAGGAACGCTGTGGCCCGCCACAGCACACTCTGGTGGCGCCGCGGCGAGGGCGCGAGGCTCGATGCGTACACAACGGCCCACCCCTATGAAAGGCACAAACGTGTCTGCTTTCACCCTGAATGATGTCACTCGCATCGCTGCCGCCGGTCGGAGTGCGGCCGAGGAGACAGGTACCGCGATGAACATCGCCATTGTCGATGCCGGCGGCCACCTGCTGCACTTCACGAGGATGGACGACGCCTGGCTCGGCTCCATCGACCTGGCGTTGAAGAAGGCCAGGACCTCGGTGCTCTTCTCGATGCCCAGCGCGACCCTGGGTGAGATCTCCCAGCCCGGCGGGCCCGCCTACGGCATTGAGCACAGCAACGGCGGCCTGATCTCCTTCGGCGGCGGACTGCCGATCGTGGACGCGGACGGCCGTACGGTCGGTGCCGTCGGCGTCTCCGGCGGCACGGTCGACCAGGACGTCCATGTTGCCGGAGCCGCCGCCCAGGCTTACTGACCCGTCCACTGCCCAGGGCCCCGACCGTGACCACGCCCCCGGGGCCCTGACGCCGGCCGCATGCGCGGTGAACGGACCTCCGCCGATCGGGACGCTCAGTCCGCCAACTGCTGCGCTCATCCGACAGCCGAGTAGTGCTCAGTCACACCACGTTCCGGCCCCGTGCCGTGTCCGAGCGCTCAGAGCTCGAACTCGATGTGCTCGACGTCGGTCAGCTCGACCAGCAGCCCATGGGCACGGCGGTTGCGGTCGCGGAAGTAGACCTCGCCCAGGCCCTCGGCGGCGATGTCGCGCAACTGCGGCTCCGTCGCGCCGGCGTCCTGGGCCTCGAACAGCCGGGCCGCGTACTGCGGCGGCAGCGCCACGGTGAGGTGGCGCAGCCGGGCGTCGTCCGTGGTCCCGGGGGCGGCGGTGTAGCCGAAGCGTGCACGGGTGTCGACCATGATGCCGTCCGTGGTGGCCGCTGCCTCCTTCGCCCTGGCTCTGACCTGCGGCTGCCAGCGCTTCCTGACCTCCCGTTCTATGCGCGCGGCGAGGTCCGGGCGGGGTCTTCTGATCTGGTCCTTCACGTACCGCTCTACGGTGCGCTGGGTGACGCCGAGCAGTTGGGCGACCTGTTTGGTGCTGCCCTTGTGCTGCTTGACGAGGTAACGCATCTGCGCACCGGCCGACTTGGGCACCGGGCGGGTGAACGCCTTCTGGAGTGCCTTGTCGAGGCCCTCCCCGACCGTGTCCATCGTCTTCGTCCCCTACTGTCCGTCGTCCTTGGCGGTGACGTTGCCGTCCTTGATGTAGCGGGCCAGGTTGA
The DNA here is from genome assembly GCF_041519305.1 of Streptomyces luteireticuli. Classification (NCBI taxonomy): domain Bacteria; kingdom Bacillati; phylum Actinomycetota; class Actinomycetes; order Kitasatosporales; family Streptomycetaceae; genus Streptomyces; species Streptomyces luteireticuli. The sequence continues at coordinate 7,893,616 of NZ_CP167927.1, read as the reverse complement.
GGTCCTGGCCGTACTGCTCGCGCACTTCCTCGGACCACAGCACGGTCTGGGTTCCCTCGTGCTTGACCATGCCCGGGGAGACGCCCAGTTGGAAGCCGCCCTTGAGCGGTTTGCCGTCCTCGTAAGGCAGGAAGTCCAGCGGACTCGGGCCGTCGGAGGCGTACACGGCGCAGTCGGAGAGGACCGCGACGGGGTACTGGCCGGTGGCCCGGGCGAGCTTGAGCATCTTGCGGTGCATGTTGACGCGCGTACGGGAGATGACCGCCGCGCGGATGTCGGGCCGCCAGGTCGGGCGTTGGAGGGCGGGCCACGGCTGCCCCGGGCGCCAGCCACCGCCCCGCGGGCGCTCGCGGAGCTTCCCGATGCCGCCCTTGACCGTGGCCTTGATCACGGACAGGAGGACCGCGAGGTCGGGGTCGGTCCGCTTGTGCCGGGCCATGGCGTCGAGGAACGCCTGGGGCTCCATGCCGATGGTGACGCCGAGGTCGGCCATCGTGGCGATGTAGGCGTCGCGCAGCCGCTGGTACCAGGCGTCCAGGTAGCGGCCGTTCTCGGGCCGGACGTACGCCTCGGCCGGGGCGACGGCGTGGCCGAGCTCGACCGCGTACGCCACGCTCGGCGTGGCGTACCAGGCCGGGCCGTCCGGGCGTTCCCCGGTCGGTGTGAAGGGGTTGGGCAGGCGCGGGTCGAGCTCGACGTGGGAGAGGTCGACCAGCCACGAGCCGGGCGTCTTCGGGTCGAAGGCCGGGTTCTTGACGTGGACCGGGGCGCCGAGGCCGACCACCGCGCCGTTCGCGCCGGCTGCGAACGCCATGTTGACGTCGATGCCCACGAGGAAACGTCTGTGGTACTCGTCGTCGGTGAGCGGCCGCGCCCAGTCGTACGCCTCTTCCAGCAGCATCTCGGCCGGGCCGCGCTGGTGGAACCGGGGCAGGCCGGCGAGGAGCGGGTGCCCGTCGGGGGCCTCCGGCGGGGCGCAGTCCACCGGCGCACTGCCGAGGGAGCCGGGGTTGTACTCGCTGTGGCGTCTGCCGTCGGCGTCCGGGGCACCGGCCCGGGTCGGCGGGTGCAGAGCGGTCATCAGCTCCAGGCCGTTCACGGCGGTGGAGCCGCGCGGGGTGATCACGCGAGTCGCGTAGGTGCCGAGGAGGTGGGCGAGTTCGGCCGGCGGCAGGGACGCGGCGTGGCCCCAGGAGCGGGGGTCGAGCGCGTCCCAGCCCAGGACGCACAGCTGCACGCAGATGCGCCGGGACCCCTGGGCGGGCCGGTAGATCCACGCCCAGGGCCCCAGGCCCCGCCGGGTGAGCTGCCAGTCCGCCCTGGTGAGCTGTTTGACGGCCTTGTGGTCCTCCGGCAGGCGGCCCGCGTGGCGCTCCTCGTCCGACAGCCGGGCCGGGAGGCCGTAGCGGGTGGCGGCGGCATCGGTGAGGACGAGGAGCGGGTCGGCGTCGCGGCCGTGATGGCTCAGCCGGGGCGCGCCGAGCCGGGCCTCCGTGAGCGCCCATTCCACCAGGGAGGGCAGGGACTTGGCGGGTACGTCCAGGATCAGGCCGTCGGCACAGTAGGCGGAGACCCGGCCGTCGGAGTCGGTGTCGATCACGGCGAGCGGGCCGTTGGCGAAACGCGGGTCGGCGGCGGGCGGGGCGGCCGACTTCTCCCGGGCGGGCTTCTTCGGGGCGGGCTTCGCCACGGCCGCGCCCGGACGCGGCGGTGCAGCCGTGGTGGCGGTGGTGTCGGTGGTGTCGTTTACGACCGGGCGGGGCCGGGTGGTGTCCGGCGCGGTGGCGGTCACGGTCGCAGGGGCGGGCGCCGGGGAGGTGTGCGCCTCCGCCGGGGCGGGCGCGGGGGTGTCCGTCTGCGGCACCGCCGTGTCCTGAGCGGGCAGGATGCCGTCGGCGGGGGCGGGGTAGAGCTCCCCGAGCTGCCTGAGGAGACGCGCGTACGCCTCACGCTCCGGCGGCCGCGGCTCGGTCCTGCCCGCCTCCCAGCCGCTGACGGTCGCCCGGCGTACGTCGAGCGCGCCCGCCACCTCGTCCAGGGTCAGGCCGTGCGCCTGCCGCAGCCGTTTGCGCTCCGCCGGGGGCGGCAGCGGGGAACGGGACGCGACCAACGCGTCGACCGCGTCGAACAACTCGGACATGGGGCACCTCCTGGGCCAGAATCTACCCCACGGACCCCACGAACCGTACGGAGCCCGAACATCTGCCGTACGCACCACGTACGCCATGCGTTCGAAGCACTGAGTTTGCGTGCTCCTATGGCGGGCGCAGCTCAGACCAGGAGTCCCCCGCCGTCCACCGTCACGACCGAGCCGGTCGCAAAGCGCTGGTTCATGAGGAACAGATAGGCCTCGGCGGCCTCCTCCGCGCCGCCCACGCGTCCCGTCGGCAGGGAGCGGCCGATGTGGGCGTACATCTCCTCCCGCTCGTCCTCCTGCATGTGCGACCACAGGGGGGTGCGCACCATGCCCAGACGTACCGCGTTGACCCGGACCGGGGCCAGCTCGACGGCCATGGCCCGGGTCAGCGACTCGACCGCTCCGCAGATGCTCGCGGCGACGGCCCATCCCGGTCCGGACCGCTGTCCGGCGGTACCGGAGGTCAGCACCACCGAACCGCCCGGGCGCAGATGCGGGATCGCGGCGGTGACCGCCGACAGGGCTCCGAAGTAGCGCAGTCCGAAGAACTCGCGGGCCGCCTTCACGTCGAGCGTGTCCAGGGGCGTGAGTTCCAGCGGCTCGCCCGCGGTGAACACCAAGTGGTCGAAGGAGCCGAGGCGTTCCATCAGCGCGGAGACCTGGGCGGCGTCGGTCAGGTCGGCGGTCTCCGCCGTGGCGGTCGGCGGGAGGGACGCCTGCGCCCGCTCCACGCTCCGGGGGTTGCGGGACACGACGACGACATCCGCCCCGTGCTGTGCGGACAGCGCCGCGGTGGCGAGTCCGACGCCCGAGGTGCCGCCGAGGACGACGACGCGCCGGCCGGTGAGCGTACTGATGGGAGTGCCGGTGGGAAAGTCGTTGGCAGTCATGGCAAAAGCCTTCCGTGGAGCCGGATTCGGGATCGGTTCGATCCTGCTCCGCGCCGCGCGATGCCGTCCAAGACCTGTTCCGCCCGCTGTCATACCCTTGGGGTATCAAGGGCGTCAGGCGTCGGCCGGCAAGAGGGGGAACCGGGATGGACCTCAGCCTGAGGAAGGTGCGGTACTTCGTGGCCGTGGCCGAGGAGCTCCATTTCGGGCGCGCGGCCGAGCGGTTGCACATCGCGCAGCCCGTGCTCTCACGGCAGATCCGCGCCCTGGAGACCGAGCTGCACGCCCAGTTGTTCCGGCGGGACAGACGCTCCACCGAACTGACCGCCGCGGGACGCCAGTTGCTGGACGACGCCCGTCCCCTGCTCACGGCGGCCGACGCCCTGCGCCACCGGGTCCGCCGCGCGGCCGGCGAACCGGCCCGCTTCACCGTGGGATTCATGCCCGGCATCACCGTCACCGACGCCGTACGGGCCATGGCGGCCCGGCACCCCGGCATCACCCTGGACGTCGTCCGCACCTCCTGGGACGACCAGACCCGCTCCCTCCTCGACGGCCGGGCCGACGTCTCGTTCGTCCGCATGCCCCTCGACCAGCGCGGGCTCCGTCTGCGCCCGCTCTACAGCGAACCGCGCGTGGCCGTGGTGCCCGCCGGCCACCGCCTGTCGGGCAGGGAGTCCATAGGCCTCGCCGATCTGGCCGGGGAGCGGCCGCTCCAGGACCCGGACGCGGTCCCGGAGTGGCGCGAAATACCCGTACCGCCGGACGCGCGGTCCGGGGACGCGCGGCGCTTTCCCCGGGCCGTCGAGGAGAAGCTCGAATACGTCGCCTCCTGCGAAGGCGTCGTCATCCTGCCCCGGTCCGTCGCGACCTTCTACACCCGCCCCGATGTCACCCACGTCCCCGTCCGTGACATCACGCCCCACCATGTCGCCCTTGCCTGGAGCGCCGGCAACAGCTCCCCTCTCGTGGACGAATTCGCCGCCCTCGTGGTGGAGTTCCTTGCCCTTCCCGCGGCGGACCGGGCCCCCGCCGCCTCCCGTCACGACAGCTGCGCGTCCGGTCCCGGGTTCGTACCGCCCGTCACAGCCAGCTGACGCGGGCGTCCGTGAGGGGCTCCCCCTCCCGGCCCGCGGGCGGACGGGCCAGTTCCCCCTTGGCCACGCCGTCGAGCAACTTCCGTACGGCCGCCATGATGTCGGGGAGGGCGTTGCGGAGGTCGGCGGCGTCGTGCGGTCCCGCGCCGGAGGGCGGGACGTTCGCCTCCGCCAGGAGGGTGCCGAGGTCGGCCAGCCTGCCGGCCACCCAGTCCAGCGGTGCGGCGGACAACGCGTCGTCGAAGACGCGCTCGCCGGGCTCCCAGCCCTCGAAGCCCGGGTGGTGGTGCGCCCGGTCCAGGCTGCCTGCCGGGCCCGCCACCGACTCCAGGAGGTCGGCCCGCCACACGGGACGGTCGACCACGATGGGCCGGGACGCGTAGATGCCTCCCGGGAGGTCCCCGGGCCGCAGGACGCGGACCTCCAGCCGTACCCCCCGCTCGGCGCCCTCCTGTCCCGGGATCGGGTCGGGGTCCACGAAGTACAGGTCGCTCGCCACCACGCCGATCCGCTCGAAGCCGAAGGCGTACAGCATGTGTCCTCCCGGGCGTCCCGACGGCATCTCCGCCACCAGGGTGCGGGGTCGGGGACAGCGGCGCCAGGGGGCCTGATCGGCCAGGACGCGGGTGCGACCCGTCGGCGGGTCCGGGCCTGCGGGCCGGCGGATCGCGGCTGCCGCCGGTGTGCGTTTGCGGCCGCCCCCGCGGCGGCTCAGCCTGGTAGGAGTGTCCGCATTCGCGCGAGGGGAACCGCTTATGGCCTTACCGGGGGCTTCCCTGCAGGTCACCGGCGGGCCCGGGGACCTCGGCAGTCCGCGGTGGGCTCTGTGCCCGCGTTCTCGGTGCCGGTTGCACGAACGTATGCGGAGTGCATCGTGCACAGGGGAAATCACGGATCGTGGCCGTCGCGTCGTCGTCGCCGCGCCAGGAGCGGTCGCCGACGGCCGCCGCCCCTCCTCACCCCCCTGCTCACGGAACACGGGCGTGGAAGCCACCCGGCTGCGTACCGATCCGAAGCGAAGTCCCGCGTCGCCCGGCGGAGTTCCGCGATGCGGCGTGAGGAGGAGGAGACCATGACCGGTGTACTGAGCGGCAGGACCGCCGTCGTGACGGGCGCGTCCGCCAATCTCGGGCAGAAGTTCGCCACCGCGCTCGCCCGGGACGGCGCCGACGTGATGGTCCACTACAACAGCGACCACAAGCGCGACCAGGCCGCGCAAGTGGCCGGTGAGCTCACCGGGTTGGGCGTGAAGGCCGCCACCTGGCAGGGGGACCTGACCCGGGTGGACCGGGTCACGGCGCTGGTGGACGCGACGCTGGAACAGTTCGGGCGGTGGGACATCCTCGTCAACACCGCCGGGATGATCGTCCGCAAGCCCGTGGCGGAGTTCACCGAGGACGAGTGGGAGCGGATGTTCGCGGTCAACGCGAAGATTCCGTTCTTCCTGATGCGGGAGGCGGCGACGAGGATGGCCGACCACGGCCGGATCCTCAACCTCATCACGACGATCGTCGCGGTCACCGCCCCGACGTACGGCGGCTACGCGGGCAGCAAGAGCCCCGTGGAGCACTACACCAAGTCGCTCGCCAAGGAGATCGGCGGCCGGGGCATCACCGTCAACTGCGTGGCTCCCGGCCCGCTCAAGACCAGTTTCTTCTACCCGGCCGAGACCGACGAGAACATCGCCTGGCTCAAGAGCATGAGCGTCAACGGCGACATCGGGGACCCCGACGACATCGTGCCGCTCGTCCGCTTCCTCGCCTCGCCGGAAGCGAAGTGGATCACCGCGCAGACCGTCTACGCCAACGGCGGCCTGGTCGGGACCGCCAGCTGAAGTCCTCTGCCGCCGGCCGAAGGAGGCGGTTCATGCGCATCGACGTCCACGCCCATCTGTGGACCGACGAATACCTCGATCTCCTCGAGGGGTACGGGCGGACCGACACCGCCTTCCAGCGCGGCATGGGCGCGGGGCTGGGCGGGACGGAGCTCGAGGCGCGGTTCGCGCTGATGGATTCGGCGGGTGTCACCCGTCAGGTGCTCTCCGCCCCGCCCCAGTCGCCCCACTTCGCCGATCCGCGCCATGCGCTGCACGCGGCGCGGTTCGTCAACGACCAGTACGCCGAGGTCGTCGCGCACTGGCCGGAGAGGTTCCTGGCCCTCGCCTCCCTGCCCCTCCCCCACACCGGTCCCGCGCTGGAGGAGCTCGCCCGTTCCCTGGACGAACTGGGCCTGCACGGGGCGTGCGTGACCACCTCGGTCCTGGACCGTTCCCTCACCGACCCCGCATTCGCGCCCGTCCTCGCCGAGCTCGACCGCCGCGGGGCGGTCCTGTTCGTCCACCCGGCCGGGTGCGGCGCCGGCAGCAGGCTCGTCACGGACTTCCATCTGACCTGGTCCGTGGGCGCGCCGCTGGAGGACACCGTCGCCGTCGCCCATCTGATCCGGGCCGGTGTCCCCGGCCGGTTCCCGCGCATCAGGTTCGTCGTCTGCCATCTGGGCGGGGCCCTGCCGATGCTGCTCCGGCGCATGGACAACCAGCACGCCTGGGAGTGGCAGGCGCCCGACGTCGCCGAACAGCCCAGCGCGACCGCCCGTCGCCTGTGGTACGACAGCGTCGGCCACGGGCACGCGCCCGCGTTGTGGGCGGCCGTGGAGTCGCTCGGCGCCGACCGGATCGTCCTGGGGACCGACTTCCCCTACGAGAACGGGGACCTCTTCCGGACCGCCGTCGCCTATGTCGAGGAATCGGGTCTCCCGCCGGGGCAGGCGGCAAGGATTCTCGACGCGAACGCCCGGGAGCTCTTCGGGGCGGCCGTGCCCGGGTGAGGGTCCCGGTCGGTTCGGTTCCCCGGGCGTCTCCGTCCGCGTGGCCAAGCGCGACCACCGCCCCACCCACCTGCTCCTGGGCGAGAACGCGGCCCGGACGGCGCTCGACCACTCGCGATGGCAGACCGCCGAGGCCGAAGCCCGGCAGGCCGCCTCCGAATCCGCCGGCTTCCGTGCGGAACACCCCCCGTTGAACTCCCGGCGGACACCGAGCAGACCGGCCGCGTCACACGGTCCGGCCGGAACACCGCTTTCCCGGCCGTGCAGTGCCGTGCCACGACCTGCGTCCGTCACGCCGGGCACCATCTCGGTCCTGATCCGCAGGCCGGTACCCTCTTCGCAACGTGCGCCTACCAGAACTGCGTCCATTGACTTGAACCGGACGTTCAACTCCCCGTCCAGGCCAGAACAGTGCAGTCGACAGGGCTCAGGCGCCTCTACGCTGAGCACTGCATCGAGGCGGAACAAGGAAGCTCCCCGTCCTCACAAAAGCGCCTGACTCGCCTCACTTCTTGGACTTCACGGAGGCAGTCATGGTTCTTCGCATCAAATCCGCCCTCACGATCGGCGCCTCGGCGGCGGCATTCTCGATGACGTTTCTCGCCGGTCCCGCTTCGGCCGACAGTCTCGATAACCGGAAGCCGGGTGAACCGGTCTGCGTGAACGGATCCGCGTGCTTCTACGAGACCCCTTGGGAAGGGAGAACGTCGTGGCACGCCGATCCCGGGTCGAACTGCGTCACGTTTCCCTTCCCTGCCTATGGGGTGTTCAACCTGGCCGACAAGCGGCTCGACATGTACACCAACGCCGACTGCACGGGCAGCGTCCTTTCGGAGCCGGCAAACGACTTCCACACCTGGCAGTCCTGGGCACCGCGCTTGAGCTTCCGGGCAGTCTGACAGCGAGCATCGGCCTCGGCTCGCAGGAGAAGCAGCTTCGACAGGGCCGTGGAGGTCATGAGGCCCCGTGGCTTCCACGGCCCCTCGCATAACAGGCCGGCCCCACGTGGGCGGAGAGCAGTTGCGCCTGCGGTTCTTGTGGTGGGGGCGCGGACGGAGGGAAAGCATGGCGGCTGTTCCGACAAGGCGGGCCCCGCCGTCTGCCATACGGCAATGCCCCCTCGCGGGAGGGGACATTGCGGACTACTTGGCGCGTGCCTTGCGGCCCTTCGGCGGCTCGCATTCCTGCGCGGCCGCGATGAAGGGCCGGAGCGCATCATGGAGCTTGTTCAGTGAGTCGGGCCCGAGCTCGATCTGGTAATACTGGACGGACGGGACCAACCTGGTTTCGAATTCGCCGCTTCCGTCCTCGTCACCCTTCGCGGCCCCGACCCGGACTTCCATACCCGGGACCGCGAACGTGTGCAGATGGACGTCCCCGGTCACGGTCGGATCGAGGTCGTCATAGGCTTCGACCTTCACCCATGTCTCCTGGGTAATGGACTGGTCTCCCACCGTCAACGTCCTCCCTCCCCTCTGCACGCCCGGCTCGTCCTGCCGCGATTCGTCTACCTCAATAAACCTGGTGCCCATCAGCTCCCCTTCGCAAGAACGACCAAATCCTAGCTGCTGCCGGGGAGTTGCACTCAATCGGGAAGATGCGGGGAGGGGTATCCGCCGTTCCCGGAAATCCCTTTCGGACCGGGCCCCGGCCGGTCACGTTCACACCCCGCTCCCGCTTTTACCTGACGATCACGAGGCGAGCCGTTCTCGTCGGATCCTAGAGACCGGCTCCTGCGGATGGCGCTCGCGCACGATACCGCGCGCGACGGTCTCCGCTCCGACGCGCCCCGCTCATCAGTGCCGAACGGCTTCAGGCCCGGCACCTTGCTCCTCCTCGGGCCCCGCGCGACCATCCGGCCGCCACGTCGCCCCACGCCGCCCGGCCTGCAGCCGAACGTCGAAGTCCAACGCTCCGTGGCCGACGGCCTGCCGGTCAGCGGCCCGGGCCGTCGCACAGCGCCTCGGCGTAGCACGCCAGGGACCGGTTGTAGCGAGGCAGGTGCCGGGACAGGGCGTTCAACGCGAGGGCGGCGGCCTCGCGTTCGCGCCCGCTGTCGGCCAGCGCCAGGGCCAGGAAGGCGTCGACGGCGTCGCCCAGGCCTGCCGTGGCCTCGTCCAATGACGCGGGATCCAGCTCGCGTTCGGCCGTCAGAAGGGCGACGCTCTCGTCGGCTCGGCCGAGGTTGCGGAGGGTGCTGGCCAGCTGGATGACGGCGCGGCGGCGCCGGTAGCCGGTCAGGCCGGCCCGGAGTGCCCGCCGGTACAGGGGTGCCGCCGCGTCGGGTTCTCCGGTGCTGTCGTTCGCGGAGGCGACTTCGAAGAGCGCGAGGGGGTGGCCGGTGGGCAGCTCGTCGGCCAGCCGTGTCATCTGCGCGCGGAAGTCGCCCGGTTGGTGGTCCTCGATGGCGGCCCACAGGGCGGCTACGCGCTGCTCCCAGTCGGGTGGTGCTGTCGTCGTCATGTCCTCATTCTCCCGGAGGCGCCGAGGCTCTCACCCGTCGCATCCTGCCCGCCGGCCGGGGGCTTCGGCGAGGAGATGGGTACATATCCGTGCACACATCACCGCTTCCGTGTCCGAACTTGCTGGAGGAACAGTGACCTTGCGGTCCGGCGCCGGTCCCGGCGAGCCTCTTCCCCTTCCCTGTCCTCGCATGACCGACGCGGAGTACGCGGCGTCGCGCGGCGTCGTCCGGAACGGGGCCTCCGTGCTGTTCACGGATGCATCCGGGCGGGTCCTGGTCGAGGAGGTGGACCACCGCGCCGCCCGCCTGCTGCCCGGAGGAGCTGTGGAGCCCGGCGAGGCTCCCTCGGCGGCTGCCGGCCGCGAGGTCTTCGAGGAGCTGGGGCTGCGCCGGTCCTTTTCCCGGGTCCTTGCCGTCGACTGGGCGCCGCCGAAGAGGGCATCCGAGGTGCGGTTCCCGGGTGAGGTGGTCACCTGTTTCGACGGCGGTGTCCTGAGGGACGAGGACATCGCCGGTTTCCGGCTGCCCGGGCGGGAGGTCACCGCCGTCCGCTTCGTCGAACCGGCCCTGCTCGCCCGGCGCATGGGCCCGCGCGACGCCCGGCGGGCCCTGGCCGCGCTGCGCGCCCGGATCAACCGGTCCGGCCCCTCGTTCCTGGAGGACGGCGTGCCCACCGATCCGACGGTGCTCGACCGGCTCGGGGTGCTGCGCACCCCGCGGAAGCCCCAGCGGTGGCCGTGGCAGGCGGGTCCGGCGCCCGCCGGGCTCCGGACCGCGCAGGCGTGGGGGTGGCTCTTCGCCCCGGACGGCAGGGTCCTGGTGCTGGTGGGCCCGGACTCCGGGTCCGCCTGTCTGCCGGGCGGCACGCCGGAGCCGGACGACCTGGGCGACCCGGCGGCCGTGCTGCGGCGGGAGGCGTTCGAGGAGGCGCGCGTACGGATCGGCGCACCGGTGCCGCTCGGGTATCTGTACGACGGCGCCGGTGCGGCGTACGACCCGCCCGGCCCGTGCGCCCGCGTACGGCCGGCCGCGGTGGTCACGGACGTGGGCCCCGCGGCCCCCGATCCGGCCACCGGCCTGACGTACGCCCGGCTCCTCGCCACCCCCGAGCAGGCCGCCGAGCTCTTCGACTGGGGGCCGGACGGGCGGCGACAGGTCGGCGCCGTCCTCGACGCCCGTCGCCGCCTCGGCCTGCCTCATGCCGCTCCGCAGGCCGTCACCGAACTCCCGTGCGCACCCGGCCGGTTCGGCTGAAGGTCCCTTTCGGCTGAAGGTCCCTACGGCACCCGGGGCCGCGGTATCGCCGCCTCCGTGGCGGCCTGTTGCAGGGCGACCGTCCGGGCCGGTACGGGGATCCGGATACCCTCCGTGCCGTACCGCTGGTGGAGGCGCTTGATGAACTCGTGCTTGATGCGGTACTTGTCGCTGAACTCGCCGACGCCGAGGATCACGCTGAAGCCGATGCGGCTGTCCCCGAACGTGTGGAAGCGGACGGCCGGTTCGTGCTCGGGGTCGGCGCCGCCGACGTGCTGCATCACGTCCTCGGCGACCTCGATGGTGACGCGTTCGACGTGCTCCAGGTCGCTGTCGTAGGCCACGCCGACCTGGACGGTGACGGACAGCTTCTGCTCGGGGCGGTTGAAATTGGTCATGTTCGTGCCGGCGAGCTTGGCGTTGGGGATGATGACCAGGTTGTTGGAGAGCTGCTCGACGACCGTGTTGCGCCAGTTGATGTCGACGACGTAGCCCTCCTCGCCGCTGCTGAGGCGTATGTAGTCGCCGGGCTGGACGGTCTTCGAGACGAGGATGTGCACGCCGGCGAAGAGGTTGGCCAGGGTGTCCTTGAGGGCGAGGGCGATCGCGAGGCCGCCCACGCCGAGGGCGGTGAGCAGCGGGGCGATGGAGATGCCGCAGCTCTCCAGGATGACGAGGAAGCCGATCGCCAGGACCGTGATCCGGGTGATGTTGACGAATATGGTGGCCGATCCGGCGACTCCGGAGCGGGACTGGGCGACGGTGCGCACCAGGCCGCTGATGACGCGGGCGGCGGCGAAGGAGGCGGTCGCCATGACGCCGGCCGTCAGGATCTGGTTGACGGTGTGTCCGACGGCGCGGGTCAGCGGGAGGGCGGCGGCGGCCGCGGCGACGCCGGCCGCGATCGCGGCCCAGGGGGCGACGGTGCGCAGGACGTCGACGATGATGTCGTCCCCGCTCCACTTGGTCCTGCGGGCCCGCTCGCCGAGCCAGCGGAGCACCACCCGCAGGACGAGGGCCGCGGCGAGGCCGGCGGCCACGGCGATGCCGGCGGCGATGATGTCGTGCAGTGTCAGGTCCCGGCTCATCGGTCCTCCTCGGATGCGGTGGTGGGGTGGGCCGCCGGAAGCCCGGAGCGATGGTTCGTCACGTGTACCTGCCTGTCCCGTCGGGATCACGAACGCGCCGGTCACGGTGGTGTGCCCGGCGCGAGATGTCATCCTGCACCACCTCTGGTGCGCTCCCGCACCACCGGGTTCCTTTGTGCCCGGGGGATGTGGCACCTTGTCAGGTTTGCGGTGCTTCGGCGGGCGCGGGCGGACGGTCCGTTCCCGGCCATCGCGTCCGCCCGGCGACCGGGGCGGCGGAGGAGCGGCCTAGTCTTCGGGCCATGACCAGACTCATGCGCACGGCCGCGGCCGCCGCTCTCGCCCTCTGTGCCGCGTTCGCCGCTCCCGGCACCGCGCTGGCCTCGCCGCCCGCCCCGTCCCCCGCCGCATCCGCGACCGCCGCGTCCGAGCGCGCGCAACTGCCGCGCCCCACCGGGCCGTACGGGATCGGCCGCACCACGCTGCACCTCACCGACGACAGCCGCAAGGACCCGTGGGTGCCGCAGGCCGGTGGCCGCGAGGTGATGGTCGACGTCTTCTATCCGGCGGTCCGCGGCACCGGCAGCCCCGCACCGTACGCCACCACCGAGGAAATGCGCGTGCTGCTGGCCGCGCGGCAGTTGGAGGGCGTGCCGCCGGAGGCGATGGCCGGGACGCGGACCGACGTCCGGACGGGCGCGCGGCCGGACGGCGGCCGGCATCCGCTGGTGGTGCTCTCCCCCGGTTTCGGCGTTCCCCGCTACACCCTCACGTCCCTGGCCGAGGACCTCACGAGCCGGGGCTATGTCGTCGCGTCCGTCGACCACGCCTACGAGGCCTACGGCGTGGCCTTCCCCGGCCGGGGCGTCCTGACCTGTGTCGCCTGCGAGACGGCGAAGACGCCGGAGGACTTCCACAACGTCGTGACGGGGCGCGCCAAGGACGTGTCGTTCGTCCTCGACCGGCTGACCGGCCCCCGCGCGGCCCGGCCGTTCGCGCGGATGATCGACAAGAGGCGGATCGGGATGGCCGGCCACTCCATCGGCGGGGCGGGTGCGGCGGCGACCATGGCCGCGGACGGCCGGGTACGGGCCGGTGTCAACATGGACGGGGCCTTCCAGGGCGCGATTCCGGCCGAAGGACTCGGCGGGCGGCCCTTCATGATGCTCGGCACGAACGACGAGTGGCACCGGCCGGGCGGCAAGGACACCTCCTGGGACGAGGCGTGGCCGCGCCTGGGCGGCGGGAAGCGGTGGCTGACGGTCGACCGGGCCGACCACTTCACCTTCACCGACTCCCCGGTCTTCGCCGAGCAGATCTTCCCGCCCACGGTCCCGAGGCCGGCGCTGTCCGCCGCGCGGTCGGTGGCCGTCACGCGCGCCTACACCGCCGCCTTCTTCGACCGGCATCTGCGGCACCTGCCGCAGCCGCTCCTCGACGGCCCGTCGCCGGCCAACCCCGAGGTGCACTTCAACAACCCGACCGGCAACCCGGCCGGCAATCCCACCGGCAACCCGGCCGGCAACCCGCTCAACACCCCGTGAGCGGCCCGGAGTAGGTGACGAACCGGATGCCCGGCCGGAAGCCGGCCCAGCTGTACAGGGCCGGTGCCCCGGTCGGGCTCTCGGTGTCCACCACCAGTTCCGCCCGGTCGTAGCCGAGCCGCCGGGCCTCGTGGAGGGTGTGGGCCAGCAGGGCGCGGGCCGCGCCCCGCCCGCGGTGGTCCGGCCGGGTGCCGAGGAAGGCCAGGGTGCACGACCGGAGTCCGGTGGCGGCCGTGTCGGCGGCGTACTCGTCCGTGAGGAGGTAGGCCGCCACGCGGTCGCCGGCGCCGAGGAGGAGGCCCGAGAGCTCGGCCCGGAAGGAGTGGCCCGCGGGGCCCCATGCCTTCCAGTCCTCGGCGTCGGCCCCGCCGAAGTCCCAGTGGTCGGTGAACGCGTCGTTGTGCGCGAGGCGGGTCGCCTCCTCGTACGCCGGGGTGTAGGGCACCAGGCGCAGGCCCTCCGGAACGGCGGCGTGCGGGATGCCGCCGTCCCGGAGGTCGTGGGTCATGCCGGCCCAGTGGCGGCAGGGGGTGAATCCGGTGTGCCGGGCCAGGGCCGCGAGGCCGGTGTTCGTGGCCACGCCGGACAGGTGCAGTTCGCCCGGGGCGTCGTAGCCGCGTTCCGCGTGCACGGTACGGGCGCGCTGGCGCATCCAGCCGATCAGTTCCGTGCCGATGCCGTGGCGGCGCAGGGCCGGGTCGACGGCGGCCGAGGCCTCGAAGCGCGCCACGTCCCGTACGCGCTCCGGCTCGTAGAGGGCGGCGAAGCCCACCAGCCGCGTCCCCTGCCACGCGCCGACGGTGCCGGCGGCCAGGTCGAGCTTGGGGTCGGTGAGTTCCGAGCGGATGTCGGTCTCGTCGAAGTGCATGCCGGAGCGGTCGGCGTGTTCGGCGGCGGCGCGCAGGGCGGTCAGGGCGGGGACGTCGGACAGGGTCAGGGCACGCAGGGCGATATCCATGCTTAAGGGTATGAAATGGCTGGGGTGGGAGGGGCGGCGGGGTGCGGCGGGAAAAGGAGTTGAGCGGATCCTCCCGGGTGGTTTAGATTCGTCGCCGTTTGTCTCTCGACAGGGAAGGTTCATGCGCAGATTCACCGGGGGTCTCGTGTCCGTCGCGCTGCTGGTCGGCGCCCTCGCCGGCTGTGGTTCCGGCGACGACGGCAAGGACGCGAAGGAGAGCAAGGCGGACAAGGCGGCCGGGGAGAAGGCCGATGTGCCGTCCGGGTCCCCGAAGTCCCCGGAGTCCCCGAAGGAGCGGAAGCCCGCCGGTCCGGCGAAGTTCGGCGAGCCCGGCTCCGCGTGCGAACTCCCCGTGACGTTCGAGCCGGCGAAGGGCTGGAAGGTGACGGAACTGTCGGGCAAGACCGCCGAGTTCATGGGCAGGCTGACCGAGCACAAGTCCGTCCGGGCCGTCTGCAACCTCGACGCCAAGCCCACTGGTGTACTCGGCACGATGACGCTGTGGACCGCGCCGCGGCGCGGGGATTCCCCGCGCAAGGTCATGGAGACCTTCGTCACCGAGGCGAAGCGGCATCTGGTGAAGCAGGAGTACCGGGACATCACGGTCGCCGGGCTCCCGGCCGTGGAGGCCGTCTATGTGCTCAACAGCCCCTTGATGGACGAGGACCGCGAGCAGCGCGCGTTCGCGGTGAACACGCCGAAGGGCGCGTTCGTCGTGGACCTGGGCGGGGTGAGCACCGGCGAGCACCGGAAGATGCTCCCGGGGTACGAGCTGGTGAAGAGGACGCTGACGCCGCTGGGCGGCTGACGCCCGCGAGCCGCCCCCTCACCACTCGACGAGCAGCCGCGCCGGGGCGATGACGTTGATGCCCGGTTCGTACACCCGCGGCTGGTCCGGGACCAGGCGCAGGTCCGGGCGGCGGCGCAGGAGGGCCGTGACCGCCGTGCGGACCGCGGTGCGGGCGAGGTTGGCGCCGAGGCAGTAGTGCAGGCCGTGCGAGAAGTGCAGGCTGGCGCCCAGGCGGGGGCGGGCCGGGACGTGGTCGTCCGGGCGCTCGAAGCGCCGTTCGTCGCGGTCGGCCGAGGCGATCAGGGCCCACAGGGCGGCGCCCGCCGGGATGCGGACGCCGCCCAGCTCCGTCGCCTCCGCGGCCGTGCGGAAGACGCCCAGGGCGGGTCCGGAGCGGCGCAGGCTCTCGCCGAAGTAGGTGTCGAAGAGGGCGGGTTCGGCCGCCAGGGCGTCGCGGCGGCGGTGGTCCTCCAGCAGTTCCCGGCACAGGACGGTCAGGGCGTAACCGGTCGGGCCGATGCCGGCGGTGACGATGTCGAAGCTGAGGAAGCTGATCAGTTCGCGTTCGGTGTAGGTGTCCTGGGCGGCGACGAAGCCGACGATGTCGTCCTCGGGGTGACGGCGTCGTCGTCGTATGTGGGCGGACAGGTACTCCTCCCACTCCTGGACGTCCCGGGCGTACGGGAGTTGGCGGTCGGGCGGCGGGCTGCCGAAGAAGAACCCGCTGACGGCTCGGTGGTAGCGCAGGACGCGGTCGTGGTCGTCGTCGGGGAATCCGGCCAGGGTCATGACGAGGGCGGTGGCCAGCGGCCGGGCGTAGGCGGCGACGAGGTCGGCCGGGGGCGTGTCCGGGAGGCGGGCGGCGCAGCGGTCGGCGATGGCCCGGATCCGGGGTTCGAGGCGTGCGACGTTCCGGTCGGAGAGGTAGGGGGCGACGGGCCTGCGGAGGCGGTCGTGGGTGGGGCGGCCGTCGAATCCCATGTTGGGCGCGGTGAACGTGGCGGTCGCGGCGAGGATGTCGCGGACCTCCGGCGGGTAGGCGCCGAGGATGACGGAGCGGGTGGAGGCGGGGAAGAGCTCGGCGTCCTTGAGGACGCGGAGCACGTCGTCGTAGCGGGTGACGATCCAGACGCCGAGTTCCTCGCTGAAGAACACCGGTGCGTCGTCGCGGAGTTGTTTGAGGAGCGGGTGGAGTCCGGCGGACGCCGGTGACAGGAAGGCCGCGGAGACCGCGGCGGACGACAGGGCCGGGCAGCGGGTTCCTGCGCGGTGGTCGGTCTGGTCCGGCACGGTGCGACCTGCTCTCGTTCGTGTGCTTCCCCCGTGACGGGGCGTCGCAGTGCGGTCGTTGACGCCCCTGGCCGTGTCCTCGACGCCCCTGGCCGTCGAGTGTCGCACCGGCGTGGGGCAGTGGGAGCGTGCGCACAACTGACGTTGTGGCCGGGGGAACCGTCCCGGGTGCGGCCGGGGGCGGGGCACGGGCCACGGGAGTGGCGGTCCGTCCCGTCCGCCGGGTGCGGCGCCGGCCGTGCGCCCCCTGCGGCCGGGTGCGCTCCGTCCTCGTGCGCAGGCGCGATGGGGACGGGTGCGGGACGGCCGGTTCCGGCGTCGTGCGCAGGTGTCCCGGCCGTCCCGGCTCAGCCGGTCTGGGGAAGGGGCTGTTCGGCGGCCACGGCCCGGTCGCCGCGGAGCAGCAGGGTCACGACGGCGGTGGCGCCGAACAGGACGAGGGCGCCGGAGAACAGGGCCAGATGGAGCCCGGCGACGAAGGACTGCTCCACCCAGGTGCCGGCGGCCGCGGTGACCCTGCCGGGCGCGGCCCGTTCCAGGCCGGCCGCGGCGCCGTGCCGGAGCACGGACTCGACGAGGTCGTGGGCGCGGCCCTCGGGGAGCCCGCCGGCGACGGCCCGGTCGTGGAGGGAGAGGCGCATGCGGCCGGTCAGGACGGCGCCGAGGGCGGCGACGCCGACGACGCCGCCCAGTTCGCGCAGGGTGTCCATGAAGGCGGAGGCCATGGCCGTCCGGTCGGCCGGCGCGCGCTGCACGGTGGCGATGACCGCGGAGACGAAGGTCAGGCCGACGCCGGTGCCGAGGACGGGCAGCAGCCAGCCGTAGGAGCCGTAGGCGGCGTCGCGTCCGTGGCCGCTCAGGCCGAGCAGGGCGACGGCGCACAGCACCGGTCCGCAGACCAGCGGCAGGCGGACGCCGTGGCGGGCGCAGAGCGCCCCGGCGAGGGGGGCGGTGAGCGCGATCAGGGCGGAGGCCGTCAGGAAGACCGCTCCGGCGCCGGTCGCGGACCAGCCGAGGATGTTCTGCAGGTAGAGGGTGAGGAAGAAGACGGAGCCGAACAGGCCCAGGCCGGCGGCGAAGCAGGCGGTGGCGGCCGCGGCCGTGACGGGGTCGCGCAGCAGCCGGACCTCCAGCATCGGTGCCGTGCCGCGCGCCTCGGCGACGGCGAAGGCGGGCAGGGCGAGGGCCGCCAGGCCCAGGGTGGCCAGGACGGCCGGGTCGGTCCAGCCGTCGACCGGGCCCTGCACCAGGCCGTACACCAGGCCGCCGAGTCCGGTCACGGCCAGAAGCTGGCCGCGGGGGTCCCAGCGGGCCGGGGCCGGGGGCACGTCGGGCAGGGTGCGCAGGGCGAGGAGGAACACGGCCACGCCGACCGGCACGTTGATCCACATGATGCTGCGCCAGCCGAGGGCGTCGACGAGGGGGCCGCCGACCGTGGGTCCGAGGGCGACGCCGAGTCCGCCCGCGCCGCCGCGCACGCCCATCGCGCGGGTGCGGAGCTGCGGGTCGGTGAAGACGTGCCGCAGCAGGGCCATGCTCGGGGGCATCAGGACGGCGGCGCCGAGGCCCTGGACGACGCGTCCGGCCACCAGGCAGGCCCCGTTCGCGGCGAGCGCGCCGAAGGCGGAGCCGGCGCAGAAGGCCAGGACCCCGGCGAGGAAGGCGCGGCGCTGGCCGAGCCGGTCGCCGAGGACGCTGCCGGAGAGCAGGCAGGCGGCGAAGGGGAGGGTGTAGCCGGCGACGACCCACTGCAGTCCGCTGACTCCCAGGCCCATCTCGGTGCCGATGCGGGGCAGGGCGTTGTTCATGGCGAGGTTGTCGAGCATGGCCATGAAGACCGAGCTCGACACGACGGCCAGCGCGGTCGCGGGCCCGACGCGGCGGCGCGCGTGGTTGCCGCTCATCCGACGGGGACCTGGTCCGCGCCGTCGGCGTTGCGGTAGAGGCGCAGGAGTCCGAGGTAGGTGCGGGTGGCGGCGACGATCAACGCCCTGTCCTCGTCGGTGAGTTCGCGCACGACGGCGGCGTGGGGGCCGGCGACGAGGGTGTTCGGGGGGATGCGGCGGTCCGGGGGGACGACGGTGCCGGCGGCGACGATGCTCCAGGGGCCGACGCGGACGCCGTTCTGGAGGACGGCGCCCATGCCGACGAGGACGTCGTCCTCCAGCCGGCAGCCGTGCAGGACGGCGTTGTGGCCGACGGAGACGCGGGCGCCGACGCGGACGGGGTAGCCGGGGTCGGCGTGGACGACGGTGCCGTCCTGGAGGTTGCTCTCCGGGCCGAGGTGGATCTCGTCGCCGTCCGCGCGGAGCACGGTGTGGTACCAGACGCTGGCCCGGTCGCCGATCCGGACGGATCCGGCGAGGACGGCGGTGGGGGCGACGAACGCCGTGGGGGCGATGTCCGGCGGGGATCCCAGGAGGGGGACGGTGAGGGGACCGGGGGTGAGGGCGGTGTTCATGCAGTGCGGCTTCCCCTCACCACCCGCGGGGGCACCCCTCGCACCGCCGTCCGGGTGAAAAGTGCGGCGCCCGGGTGCGCGGTGGGGCATGCCACCAGGGAAGTCGCGCCGTCCCGAGTCCCGAGGAGTCGCCGTGGTGTCCTCCCCTGAAGCCGTCGCCGTCGTCGGGGTCGCGTGCCGTCTGCCGGGCGGGCTGTGCACGCCCGACGCGCTGTGGGCCGCCCTGTGCGAGGAGCGCTCCCTGGTCGGCCCGGTCCCCGCCGACCGGTTCGACGCGGCCCGCTGGACCGATCCGGAGCCGGGCCGTCCGGGCAAGGCGTATGCGACGGTGGGCGGATTCCTGCCGGACGTACGGGGTTTCGACGCCGGGTTCTTCAATGTGTCGCCGCGCGAGGCGCGCCGCATGGACCCGCAGCAGCGGCTGCTGCTGGAGATGGCGGTGGAGGCGCTCGACGGGGCGGGCATCGCTCCGGCGTCGCTGGCCGGGTCGGACACGGCGGTGTACGTCGGGGCGTCCAGCCAGGCGTTCGCGTTCCTCCAGGGGCTGGATCCCCGGTCGGCCAACGCGTACACGATGACGGGCGGGGCGGCCTGCAACATCGCCAACCGGGTGTCGCACTTCCTGGACCTGCGCGGGCCCAGTCTGGCGGTGGACACGGCCTGTTCGTCCTCGCTGGTCGCGCTGCACCACGCGTGCGAGGCGCTGCGTTCGGGGCGCAGTTCCCTGGCGCTGGCGGCGGGGGTCAATGTGCTGCTGAGCCCGTTCGAGTTCGTGGGGTTCGCGAAGGCGTCGATGCTCTCGCCGACGGGGCGCTGCCGGCCGTTCTCGGCGGAGGCGGACGGCTATGTGCGGGCGGAGGGGGGCGGGGTGGTGGTGCTCAAGCCGCTGGAGGCGGCGGTGCGGGACGGGGATCCGGTGCAGGGGGTGATCCTGGGCAGCGGGGTCAACGCCGACGGGCGGACGCCGGGGCTGGCGCAGCCGAGCGCGGCGGCCCAGGAGGCGCTGCTGCGGGAGGTGTACGAGGCGGCGGGGGTGGCGCCGGACGAGCTGGTGTACCTGGAGATGCACGGCACGGGCACGCCGGTGGGCGATCCGGTGGAGTGCCGTGCGGTGGGGCGGGCGCTGGGGGTGCGCCGGGGTGCGGGGCGGCCGTTGCCGGTGGGGTCGGTGAAGGGGCATCTGGGGCATCTGGAGCCCGCGTCGGGGATGGCGGGGCTGCTGAAGGCGCTGCTGGTGCTGCGGCACGGCCGGGTGCCGGCCAACGCGGGGGCGCTGCCGCTGAGTCCGGACATCGACTTCGAGGGGCTGCAACTGGCGCCCGTCGTAAGGGAGTCCGCGCTGGATCCGGTGCCCGGCGGGCGGGCGGTGGCGGGGGTCAACTCCTTCGGTTTCGGCGGGGCGAACGCGCACGTCGTCCTGGCGGCCCCGGCGCCGCGGCCATCCGCCGCGCCGCCTCCCGCGGGGCGGCCGCTGCCGGTCGTCGTCTCGGCCCGTACACCGGCCGCGGCGGCGGAGGCGGCGCGGCGGATGGCCGACCGGCTCGACGGGTGCGCGCCGGAGGAGTTCTACGACGTGGCGTACACGGCCTGCCGGCGGCGGGGCCGGCACGAGGAGCGGATCGCGGTTCTGGCCGCGGACCCGGCGACGGCGGCGGCGCGGCTGCGGGCCGTGGCCGCGGGGGACGGCGCGGGGGCGCGGGTGACGGGTGCGGCGCGGGGCACGGTCGCGTTCGTGTTCTCCGGCAACGGTTCGCAGTGGGCGGGGATGGCGGCGGACCTGCTGGCGGACGACCCGGTCTTCCGGCGGGCGGTGCGGGAGGCGGACGCGGCGCTGCGGCCGTGGCTGGGCTGGTCGGTGGCCGGGGAGCTGGCCGCTCCCCGTCGTGGCGACGGCACCGATGTGGTGCAGCCGTTGCTGTTCGCCGTGCAGGTGGGCGTCGTGGCGGCGCTGCGCGCCCGGGGCGTGGTGCCGGCGGCGGTGGCCGGGCACAGTTCGGGCGAGATGGCGGCGGCGTGGGCGGCGGGGGCGCTGGATCTGTCGTCTGCGGCGCGGGTGGTGGTGGCGCGCTCCCGGGCGCAGGCGTCGACGGCCGGGAACTGGGGCATGGCGGCCCTGGGCGCCGAAGTCGCCCGGGCCCGGGCGCTGTTGGCGCCGTACGGCGGGCGGGTGGAGGTCGCGGGGGTGAACAGCGGCCGGGACGTGACGGTCAGCGGTGACCGGGACGCCCTGGAGGAGCTGTACGAGGCGTGCCGGCGGGAGGGGGTGCATGTGCGCCCGCTGGACCTGGCGTACGCGTTCCACAGCCGGGCCATGGACGGTCTGGAGGAGGGGCTGGTGGCGGCGCTGGAGGGGCTCAAGCCCGGCCGGGCCGCCGTGCCGTACGCGTCGGCGACGACGGGGACGGTGCTGAACGGGCCGGAGCTGGACGCGGGTTACTGGTGGCACAACCTGCGCCGGCCGGTGCTGTTCGCGCCGGCGGTCGAGCAGTTGCGGGAGCAGGGCTGCGACGTGTTCGTCGAGATCGGTCCGCATCCCGTGCTGTGCGGGTATCTGCGGCGGACGGCGGGCGGGGCGGGGGTGCTGGCGGTGCCGACGCTGTCGCGGGACGTGCCGGGTCCGGAGGCGCTGGACCGGGCGGTGGCACGGCTGGTGGCGGGCGGGGCCGGGTACGACGCCGCGGCGTTCTTCCCGCGCCCGGGCCGGGTGGTGGACCTGCCGGCGTACCCGTGGGAGCGCGAGGAGCACTGGAACGGCGGCCCGGCGGCGTGGGCGGGCGGCTGCGGGGACGGCACGGTGGACCATCCGCTGCTGGGCGAGCGGGCGGCCGTGGCGGATCCGGTCTGGCACGGGCCGTTCGATCCGGGGCGGGTGCCGTGGCTGGCCGGGCACCGGGTGGGCGGGGCGGCGGTGATGCCGGCCTCCGGCTATCTGGAGATGATGCTGGCGGCGGGGCGGCGGCTCCTGGACGCCCCCGTGGAGATCACCCGGGTGGTGATGTCGGCCGCGCTGGTGCTGCCGTTCGACGACGGCCGGCGGCTCGATCTGCAGACGTCCCTGGCGGCCGACGACGGGATCGTGCGGATCGCCGCCCGGGGCGAGGAGGACGCCTCCTGGCGGGAGCATGCGCGCGGCCGGCTGCGCCGGCTCCACGCCCCGGTGCCGGCGCCGGCCGATCTGGACGCGCTGGCCGCCCGGGCGCCGCGGGCGAGGACGCCGGAGGAGCACTACCGGGCCGCGCTGCGCAAGGGGCTCGACTACGGCCCGGCGTTCCGGGTGCTGCGGGCCCTGCGCGTGGGAGGGGCCGAGGTGCTGGCCGACTACGCGGGCGGGGACGGCCCGTCGGACTTCGAGGCGCACCCGGCGCTGCTGGACGGCGCCCTGCAGGCGGGGTCCGCCCTGCTGGAGGAGGTGGCCGAGGATGGGGTGCCGTTCCTGCCGGTCTCCGTCGACCGGGTGCGGGCGTGGCGGCGCATGCCCGCCGCGGGTCACCTCCATGTGCGGTCGCGGGAGGTGTCCGCGCGGGAGGCGCTGTGGGACGTGACCGTGCTGGCGCCCAACGGGCTGACTTGTCTGACTCTTGAGGGCTGCCGGCTGCGCCGTTTCGACCAGGGCGGCCGGGTGCGGCCCCGGCTCCTGACGACCGTGGGCCGGGCCGCCCCGGTGCCGGGCCCGGCACCGTCGCCCGTGCCGCTGCCGGCGCCCGGCGAGGTGGCGCGGGCGTGCGCGGAGGAGCTGCGGGCCGGGCGGGAGGCCGCGGACCGGGCCGGGGCGGCGCGGCTGCGGGAGCTGACGGCCCATCTCGGGGCGGCGGCGCTCGCCTCGCTGCCGGGGCGCGGTGCGGGGGACGTCCTCGGCGTGGACGGCCTCGTCGCGGCGGGCGTGCTCCCGGAGCATGTGCCGCTGCTGGAGGCCCTGTTGGGGGCCGCGCACGCCGAGGGGCTGGTCGAGCCCGTGGACGGCGGATGGCGGGTGGTGCGTCCCGCCGCTCCGGCGGAGCGGTTCCGGGCGGCCGCCGGGGAACTGCCGGGGCTGGCCGTGGAGCTGGCGCTGCTCGGCTCCTGCGGCGCCCGGCTCGGCGAGGTGCTGCAAGGGCACCGGGACGGGGGCGAGTTGCTGCGCTCGGAGGCCCACCGGCATCTGCTGGAGGAGCTGTCGACCGACGGCTGTCTGCGCGGCTTCGTCCACCGCGCGGCGCGCACGGTGCTGCGGCGGCTGGTCCGGGACTGGCCGGCGGACCGGCCGCTGCGGGTCCTGGAGGTCGGCGCGGGCAGTGGCGGTGCCACGGCGTTCCTGCTGCCGGAGCTGCCGCCGGAGCGGACCCGGTACGTGTGCGCCGACGGCTCGGACGACCGCTTCCCCCGGCTGCGCAAGCGCTTCGCGGACCACGACGCGCTCGGCCTCCGCGTCCTCGACCTCGACCGCGACCCGCGCGAACAGGGCTGGACGGAGGGCGACTTCGACCTCGTCGTCGCCCCGCACGTCCTGCACACCGCCCGGGATCCGCGCCGCTCGCTCGGCCATCTCGCCCTGCTGCTGGACGACGGCGGCCAGTTGCTGCTGACCGAGCCCCACGACCCGGTGCCCCTGGCCCTGTTGTCCGGGCTGCGGCCCGGTTTCTGGGACCGGCGGGAGGGCGACGGCGGGCCGCTGCTGTCCGCCGTCGCCTGGCAGCGGCTGCTGTCCGCCGGGGGCTGGCGGGACCCGGTGGTCCTCGGTGACGCCGAGGACCCCGCCCGCAGCGGCGCCTCCGTCCTCCTGGCCCGGCGCCCGGACCTCGGCCGCCCGGCCCCGCCGCCCGCGCCGCCCGCGGCCGGCGGCACCTGGGTGGTCGCCGCCGAGCCGGAGCAGGAGGCCCTGGCCGCCGCCGTGGCCGGGCGGCTCGCCGCGGCCGGGGCCACCGTCCGCCGCACGGCGCCCGGCACGGATCCGGACGGCTGGTCGCCCTTCCCGGACGCCGTCCTGCTCCTCCTCGGCGACAGCGGCGACGGCGGTGATGACGGTGACGGCACCGGCGCCCTGGACCGGGAGGCCCGCCGCACGGCCGTCCTGCGGTCGCTCGCCGTGGCGGCCGAACGCCTGCCGGACGCGCGCCCCGCGCTCTGGCTGGTGACCCCGCCCACCGGGGTCCTGCCCGGCCCCGAGCGCCCCCTGGCCCCGGGGGCGGCCGCGGCCTGGGGCGCGGCCCGCTGCCTGGCCAACGAGCACCCCGGCCTCACCGTCCGCCGCGTCTCGCTGGAGTCCACCGGGCGCGCCGAGGAGGACGCGGCCCGGCTGGCCGCCGAACTGGCCGGACCGGATAGCGAGGAGGACGAGGTCCTGCTGACGGCCGCCGGACGGTTCGTCACGCGCCTGCGCGAGGGCACGGACGCGGACGCCGGCTCCGGGGCGCCGTCCTTCGCCCTGCGGGTGCGCGAACCGGGCGGCGCGCACCGGCCGGAGTGGACCGCCGCCGAAGTGCCCCGGCCCGCGCCCGGCGAGGTCGTCGTCGCGGTGCGCTGCGCCGCGCTCAACTACCGGGACGTGCTCCAGGCCCAGGGCGTCATGCCGCTCGACGCACCGGGCGGGGAGCACCGTCCGGGCATGGAGTGCGCCGGGGTCGTCACCGCCGTCGGCGCGGGCGTCGCGGAACTCTCCCCCGGCGACCGGGTGTTCGCCTTCGGCTCGGGCACCCTGGCCTCCCACGTGGCGGTCCCGGCGGCGACGGCGGGCCGGATCCCGGACGGCATGGGCTTCGCGGAGGCCGCGACGCTGCCCGTGGTGCTGCTCACCGTCCACCACGCCCTGCACCGCGTCGCCCGGTTGGGCCCCGGCGAGACGGTGCTGGTGCACGGCGGTGCCGGCGGTGTGGGCCTGGCGGCCCTCCAGTACGCGCGGCGGGCGGGGGCCCGGGTCGTCGCCAGCGCGGGTACGCCGGCCAAGCGCGAACTGCTGCGCCTGCTGGGCGTGGAGCACGTCGTGGACTCGCGCTCGATGGCCTTCGCCGAGCACGTGCGGTCGCTGACCGGGGGGCGGGGCGTGGACGTCGTCCTCAACTCGCTGGCCGGCGAGGCCATCGGCCGGGGGCTGGAGTGCCTGACCACCGGGGGCCGCTTCGTCGAGCTGGGCAAGCGCGACCTCTACGCCGACAACCGGCTGCCGTTGGGCCCGTTCCTCGCCAACCTCGCCTTCAGCGCCGTCGATCTGGCCCATCTGGCGCGGGAGCGGCCGGAGTCGGTGGCCGAGGAGTTCGCGGAGGTGGTGCGATGGGTGCACGAGGGCGCGTACCGCCCGGTGCCGCACCACGTCTACGCGGCCGACCGGGTCGGGGAGGCGTTCGAGGCGCTGCGGCACTCCCGGCACATCGGCAAGGTCGTCGTCTCCCTGGACACTCCCCCGCGCGTGCGCGGCGGGTCGGGCCGGGTGTCGCTCGACCCGGACGCCTGCTATCTGGTCACCGGCGGGCTGAGCGGGTTCGGTGCCGCGACGGCGCGACGGCTGGCCGAGCGCGGGGCGCGGCGCCTGTGCCTGGTGGGCCGCCGCGGCGCGGACACCCCGGAGGCACCGGCCCTCCTCGGCGAACTGCGGCGCGCCGGTGTGGAGGTGACGGCGCACGCGGCCGACGTCGCGGACGGGGCGGCGATGGCGGCGCTGCTGGACGAGGTGGACACCCCCGGGCATCCGCTGCGCGGGGTCGTGCACGCGGCGATGGTCCTCGACGACGGCCCGCTGACGGGGATCACGGACGCCTCCGCGCGCCGGGTGCTGTCCCCCAAGGCGGAGGGCGCCCGCGTCCTGGACCGTCTGACGCGCCATCGCAGGCTGGACTTCTTCGTGCTGTACGGGTCGGCGTCGGCGCTGCTGGGCAACCCGGGCCAGGCGACGTACGCGGGCGCCAATCTCGCCCTGGAGGCGGTGGCCCGGGCCAGGCGGGCGGCGGGGCTGCCCGCGCTGACCGTCGCCTGGGGCGCGCTGGACGGGGCCGGGCACGTGGCGCGGCACGGTCTGGGCGCGGTGATGGAGAAGGTGGGGCTGCCCCCGGTGCCGGCCGGGCGCGCGTTGGACTTCCTGGACGGCCTGCTGGCCGGGGACGTTCTGCCGGCCGGGGATGGCGGGGTGGCCGGGGACGGCGGGGTGGCGGTGGTGGCGGGCATCGGCTGGGACCGGCTGCGGTACGCCCTGGGCTCCGTCGCCGCGCCGCGTTTCGCGCCGGCGCGGCCGGAGGCGGACGGCACGGAGGGCCGGCAGGCGCGGGACCTGGCGCAGGCCCTGGCCCACGCCGGTCCCGAGGAGGCACTGGCCCGGGTGACGGAGGCCGTCACCGCGCTGCTGGAGCGGGTGCTGCAGGCGGAGCCGGGCCGGGTCCGCGCCGAGCACCGCCTCGACCAGCTGGGGCTCGACTCCCTGATGGGAGCGGAGCTGATGACGGCCCTGCGCGGGCAGTTGGGCTGCGACGTGCCCGCCGTGGAGATCCTGGGCAGCGCCACGGTGGGCGACCTGGCCCGGCGCTGTCTGCGCCGGCTGGCCCCGCCCTCCGGGGACGCCGCGGCTACGGGTGGTGCGGACCGCCGTCCGTCAGCACCACCGGAAGCCGTTCCAGCCCCCGGCTGATCAGCGTCGGCTTGAAGCCGACGGGTTCTCCGGTGGACACGGCCCGGCAGCGGGCGAGGGCGGTGAGCATCACCTCGGCCTGCACCCGTACGAGCCGGGCGCCCAGGCAGAAGTGGTCGCCCCAGCCGAGGGAGAGGTGGCGGCACGGCCGGGTGATGTCGAGCCGGTGCGGCCGTTCGTAGACCGCGGGGTCGCGGTTGGCGGCCCCCACGAGCAGGCCCACGACCGTCCCGGCGGGCGCGGGGGTGCCGTCGATGTCCGCGTCGCGCAGGGCGACACGGGTGAGGAGCTGGATGGGCGGGTTGTAGCGCAGGAGTTCCTCGACGGCGGCGGGGGCGTCCTGGGGCCGGGTCCGGAGGTGTTCGAGCTGGGAGGGGTGGGACAGGAGGGCGTGGAAGCCGTTGACGATGAGGTTGACGGTGGGTTCGTAGCCGGCGGTGACCAGCTGGGCGACGGCGGTGACGACCTGTTCGAGGGGCAGCGGGGTCCGGTCCGGGCCGGGCGCGACGAGGGCGCTGACGAAGTCGCCGGCCGGGGCGGCCCTCCGCCGCTCGGCGAGTCCGCGCAGGTGGCGGGCGAAGTCGAGGCGGGCGCAGGCCACGCGGGAGCTGGTCGTGGGGTCGCGCAGGGCTTCCGGGTCGAAGCCGGTCACCATCCACGACAGGGCCTCCACCCACTCCTCCCGTTCGGCGGGCGGGACGCCGACCAGGGCGCAGATGACGTCCAGGGCGAGGGGTTCGGCCAGATCGGCGACGACGTCGACCTCCGCGGCACGGTCCACCGCGGCGAGGAGTTCGGCGGCGCGGTGCTCGATGGCCGGGCGGAGGCGTTCGACGGCGCGGGCGGCGAAGGGCCCCGCGACGCGGGCGCGCAGCCGCCGGTGCTCGGGCGGGTCGACCATGAGGAACGACTGCGCCCCGGTGTCGAGGGCGCCGAAGCCGAGGCGTTCGTCCCCGAGGGCGGTGGTACAGGCGCGGTGGCCGGTCACGACGAGGACGCCGTCGGGCAGGCGCATCACAGGGCCGCCGGCCTCGGTGCGCAGCCGTTCGTAGGAGGGGTAGGGGTCGGCGTGGAAGGCCGGGTCCCTGACGTCGAAGGGAAGCCGGTCCCAGAAGTCGTGGGCGACACCCACGGGGGTGCCGGTGGTTCCGGACCGGTGCTGATCGGTCGTCATGCCGCCTCCTTCGAGGGCCCGCACGCGGCGGGGTTCTTCCGGCCGAACTGATCCGATAGGGATTTTACGGATTTTCCCTCTTTGCGGCTTTCCCTGGGAAGGGTGAGGAGGCGGCGTGACGCGGATCAGCGGAGGGTGAGCGCCGAGAGCTGTTCCGCGGACTCGGCGATGGGCCTCCCGCCGGGGGTGGCGGCCACCGCCGGCGCGGCGCCGGGCGACAGGACGAGGGCCAGGTCAAATCACCATGCTCCGCGCCGAGTTGAGGGAACGCACGGCCGACTCCGTCGGGGTTCTCCATGGTATGCTCCACAAATCATCGGCATTGCAGATGATTTGATTCAGAAATCAATGAGCGGAGCGGACACGCACCCGGGGGAAACCATGTCCCAGCACATCGATCCGACGCGGCCCGCAGGCGGCCGCGGATGGACGCTCGCGGCCGTCTGCGCGGCGACGTTCATGCTCATGCTCGACCTGACCGTGGTGAACGTCGCCCTGCCCGACATGCGCGGCACGTTCGACGCGTCCTTCTCCCAGCTCCAATGGGTCCTGGACGCCTACGCGCTCGGGCTGGCGGTCTTCCTGCTGACGGCCGGTTCACTGGCCGACCGGCTCGGCCGCAAGAAGGTGTTCAACGCCGGGTTCGTCATCTTCGTCCTGGCGTCGCTCGCCTGCGGGACGGCCCCCGACGCGCTCTTCCTGTCGGCGGCGCGCGGCGTCCAGGGCATCGGCGGGGCCGTGCTGTTCGCCATCGGCCCGGCCCTGATCGGGCACGAGTACCGGGGCAGGGACCGCGGCCGGGCCTTCGGGATCTTCGGCGGCGTCGTGGGCCTGGCCATCGCCTTCGGCCCCCTCATCGGCGGCGGGCTGACGGACGGCATCGGCTGGCGCTGGATCTTCCTCGTCAACGTGCCGGTCGGCCTGGCCGCCCTGGCCGTGGGGACGGCCCGGATGCGCGAGTCGCGGGACCCGCGGGCCCGCAGCGTGGACTGGCGGGGCCTGCTGCTCTTCTCCACCGCCCTCGGCCTGCTGGTCCTGGGCTTCCTGCGCGGCGAGGCCCAGGGCTGGGACAGCGTCCCGATCCTGACCATGTTCGCCGTCTCCGTGGCGCTGTTCGTCGTCTTCTGGCGGATCGAACGGCGGCTGGGCGAACGGGCCATGTTCGAGCTGGCCCTCTTCCGCAACGTCACCTTCAACGGGATATCCGCCGTGACGCTGCTGTGCGGCGCCGCGACGATGTCGGCGATCTTCCTGCAGATCTCCTACGTCCAGAACGTGATGGGCTTCTCCGCCTGGGACACCGGGGTGCGGTTCCTCCCGCTGACCCTCTGCCTCTTCGTGGCGGCCGCCCTCGCGGGCGGTCTGACGACGCGCGTGCCGCAGCGCGTGCTCGTCGGCACCGCCCTGACCCTGATCGCCGCCGGCCTGTCGCTGGTGACCCTGGTGGACGCGGACAGCGCATGGACGGCGCTGCTGCCCAGCATGTTCGGCATCGGCCTGGGCATGGGCCTGTTCAACCCCCCGCGGGCGTCGCTGTCGATCGCGGTGGTCGAGCCGTCCAAGGCCGGGATGGCCTCCGGGGTGGGCGAGACCTTCCAGCAGGTGGGCGTCGCGGTGGGCATCGCGGCCTTCGGCGCGCTGTTCCAGTCGCGCGTCACGCACCTGTTCGCCCACTCCGCGGCGGCGGACGCCCTGGGGCCGCGGGCCGAGGAGTTCGGCCGGGCGGTCGCGGCCGGCGGGGGCGCGGAGGCGGCCCGCTCGGTGCGGGACCCGGCGCTGGCCGCGCGGCTGGAGGAGGCGGCGCGCACCGCCTTCACCGACGGGCTCACCGAAGTCGTGCTCGCCTGCGCCGCGTTGGCCGTGCTCGGCGCGATCGTCGGCTTCGCCGCCATCCGCACCCGCGACCTGCACGAGAGCGCGCTGGACACCCGGGAGGAGGAGCCCGCCGCCGCCAACGGCCGTACCCCGTACGGCGACAGCGCTCCCGAGGGCGTGCCGGCGGCCGTCGAGAGCGGGCCGTGACCGGCGGAGCTCCGCCCGGCGCCCGCCGGTGATAATGGGTCCGCCCCCTCCCCTACTGCTCCGGAACGGTCCGCCATGTCACCTCGTCCCTCACCCGCCCGGCAGGACGCCCCGGGACTCGACTTCCCCCTGGTCCACCGGACCGGCTATCTGCTCCACAAGGCGGGCACCCTGCTGATGCAGGAGGCGGACCGGGCCCTGGAACAACAGGGCCTGCGCATGCGGTACTTCTACGTCCTGGCCGCCCTGGAGGGCGGCCACGACCTCTCGCAGCAGGACCTGAGCCGGCTGCTGAACCTCGACCCGACGACGATGGTCGCGCTCGTCGACGAGCTGGAGGGCAACGGCCATCTGGAGCGGCGGCGCAACCCGGCCGACCGGCGGCGCTACATCCTGCGGCTGACCGACGGGGGCCGCGCCGTGCTGGCCGCCGCCGGGGCGGCCGTGGACGCGGTCGAGCGGGAGTTCCTCGCCGGCGCGCCGGAGGAGGACCGCGAGCAACTCAGGTTGATTCTCGGCCGATTGCTGGCCGGACAGTGGCCCCGGGTCATCGCCTGCGAATGACCGCGGACCGGCCCGACCTGGGCGGCCGCGCTCCGCGGCGCGGAACGTTTCATGCCGAATAAATAATTCCGCGAAATACCGCCGCCCATTCGCCGCGGAAGCACCGGGCGGCTTCCTTTTTCGATCTTTCCCCCGTGCTAGCCTGTTCGAACACGCATCACCGTCCTGCCTATACGTGCGCTTTGCCGCACTGCGGAAAGGACCACGGGGGAAATGAATCAGAATCTCTTGCTCTTCGATTCCTTCGACGCCTGCCTCGGCCCGGGGGAATCGCGCTTCTTCGGCAGCGGATACACCCGCGTGTCGCAGCACCTCGACCACATCGTCTCGTACGGCTCGACCGCGCCGGGCGCGGAGATCCACGCCTGGGCGACGCTCGACTACCCGCGGGACTGGTCCCGCAAGTCGGCCGCCCCGCAGCTGCGTCCGCATGTGAGCAGCATCGACGTCCTGCTCCTCGCCGTCACGCTCTGCGAGGTGCACCTGAGCACCGCGCACGGGCTGACGCCGGACCAACTGGGCCGCGCGTGGCTGCGGTCGGCCGACGTCAGAGCGGGCAGCCGGCCGCACGAGACGCTGTCGGACTTCCCGGTCCGCGGCCGGCTGGCGGACAGCCGTCCCGCCCCGGACGGGGAGCCGGGGCCGCTGCACAGCACCTACGACTGCCGGGTCGGCGGGCTCAGGGCCCGCTGCGTCCTCGTCCACGAGCGCGGCGCCCGCACCGGCGGGGACCGGCCGGACGCCCATGTCTTCGGCTCCGTGACCGATGTGCTCGGACCTGCCGGTTCCCGGGTGTACGGCGCGGCGCACAAGGCGCACCGGCACGTGGCCGGCGACGTCGCCGTCGATCTGACGCACCGGCGGGTACGGGCCCGCCAGCGGCTCGTCCGCCGTGCGGACGCGCCGCCCGTCCGCCACGGCCTGGAGGCCGCCTACGCGCCGTCGGTGACCGTCGTCGACGGGCTGGTGGGCGCCGCCCAGCTCGCCCAGGCGCTGCTGTACGCGCAGGACGGGCTCGACCGCGCCGGCAGCAACACGCTGTGGATGCGCCGCATGACCATCGGGACGGACACCCCGGTGCGCCCGGTGGACGGGCCCTTCGACGTCCGGGCGCGCGCCACGCACAACCGCCTCCTGTCGTGGGACGGGGGGCTGTGGCGGACCACCGACTGCGCGGTCGACGATTTCCGCGGCATTCACGGTTCGTTCTCGGTGGCGCACCGGCTGCCGGCGCACAGGGCGGCCTGACCGCGCGGTATTCAAACACCGTTTCATATTCCTCCCGCATTCCTGCACGGATCCGCTCCGTCATTGCGCGGCGCGCAATTTCCGTGCGGGCGGGAACGGCCCGTGCGGGCGGACAGCACGCGGAAGAACTCACGGGGGACAGCACATGACACCGACACCGATGACGCGTTGCGGAAACGCCGTCGTCGTCCGCGAAGGGCCGCAGCGCCTGCTGTGGCACCACCGGGGCGGCGGCACCTGGATTCCGTGCGGCCTGTGGCCGGAGCGCCGGCACCGGGAGCAGCTCTCGGCCCATCTGGCGTGCGGCTGCCCGCTGCTGGTCGTCCTCGACGGGGCGGCGGCCGTTCCCGTCCTGCGCGAGGAGTGGCAGCACGCGCCGGAGCCGCTGCGCGCGGCCCTGGGCGTGGCGGCGGAACCCGGGGCCGAGGTGGTGGAGTTGACCGTCCCGTTCCTGGACTGGCTGCCGGCGGAGCACCGTCGGCGCGGCGCGGACTTCCTGTCCCGGACGGACGCCCTCCTCGCCCGCCGGCCCGCTGCGCTGCTGCCGCCCCTCCTCCTCGACCACGGGGAACCGGCGCCGGGGCAGCCCCGGATCCGGTTCGCGCGGCGCCGCCCTTCGGCGGTCCTCACCCCGGGGCATCTGGCGGCGGTCGTGCAGCAGACCTTCGGCAGGGCGACGGCCTGCCCCGCGGCGGCGGAACGGGCGGGGGCACGACGGTGACCGCGGACCCCGGCGACGAGCCGGCCGGCCGCGCACGGCCCGCGCACCGCCCGCCCGTCCCGGGCCGACTGCCCACGCGGGAGGAGCTGTTCGCGGAGATCGCCCTCACCGCCGCCGCGGCCCTGGCGCACGCCGCGGGCGGGGCCGGGCCGCGCCCGGGGGCCGCCGCGTGAACGCCCGTCCCACCGCCTTCTCTCCAGCACCCGGAAGGAAACCCATGACATCCGAACCGGCGCCGGAGACCGCTCGCGGCCTCCGTCTCGCCATATCCGGCACGTACTCCAGCGGGAAGAGCACCACCACCGAGGCCGTCTCGGTGGCGACGGGCATCCCGCGCACCCACGCCATGACCTCGCGCGAGATCCTCCTCGACCTGGTGCCCGGCAAGCAGGTGCAGGAACTGAACGCCGACGAGCTGCTGATGCTGGGCCTGCGCCGGCTGGAGGAACGCATCCACAACGAGTCCGGGCCCGGCCCCTTCGTCTCCGACGGCTCCGTCATCCACGAGTGGATCTACGGCGAGGCGCGGATGCGGGCCGGCATCAACCCCGGGGCGGGCTTCCTGCACCGGGCCGTCAAGACCGTCGCGGGCCTGCCCTCCCGCCCCTTCTACCAGGGGTACATGAACGCCTACGGGCGGATCGTCAAGGACCGGGCGAAGCGCGTCTACGACGCCTACGTCCACCTCCCGGTGGAGTTCCCCCTGCGGCCCGACGGGCACCGGCCGGTGTCCGAACGGTTCCGGAGGCTCTCGGACACCCTGCTCGTCGAGACCCTGGAGGAGATGGAGATCCCCTACCACGTCGTGGGCGGTTCCGTACGGGAGCGGGTCGAGCGCATCGTGGAGATCTTCGAACTCCCGCTGGTGATGCCCCTGGACGAGGCCATCGCCGTCGCCGAGGACCGGGTGCGCCGGGCCCGGGAGCTCATCGAGGCCGACGCGCGCCACCACAGCGCGCAGCGTGCCGCCTCCTGGCGGCGGCGCCTGGCCTACGCCCTGCGCTACTGACCGCTGCCCACTGCTGCCGGCCACTCCTGACGCAGTGTTCTTTTGATCATGGCCGGATCGCACCCTGATCACCTACAGTGCCCTCCACCACCAACTCCCCCACAGGAACAGGGTGTTTCATGGCGATCACGCGTAGATCCGTGCTCAAGGGATCGTCGGCCGCTGCCGCCGTCCCGTTCGTCGCCGGTGCCGCCGGGGAAGCCTCCGCCTCCCCGGCGGCACCGGCGGCCGGGCCGCTGCTGCAGAGCAGGCCGCACCGGCTGGGCGCGCCCGGAGTGCTCGGCGTCCACCTGCAGTTCGGCTCGGACCCGTCCTCCGAGATGACCGTCTCCTGGATCACCCCGCAGTCGGTCCGCCGGCCGCAGGTGCGGCTCGGTTCGCCCGGGGGCGGGCACGGCGGGCGGGTGGTCGACGCCGAGACGCGGACGTACCGGGACGGGCTGTCGAAGGAGGAGGTGTACGTCCACCACGCCCGGGTCACCGGTCTGCGCCCCTCGACCACGTACCTCTACACGGCCGGGCACGACGGCGCGTCCCCGGAGACCGGCTCGTTCACCACGGCGCCGCGCGGCCGCGCCGCCTTCACCTTCACCAGCTTCGGCGACCAGGCGACGCCCAATCTGCGCCGGGTCGTCCACCTGCCGGACGGCGTCCCCTCCCCCGTCAACCGCTATCCGCTGCACACCAGCAGCCAGGTCGGCTCGCCCGCCTCGGCGGACATCGTCTCCGCCGTCGAGCGGGTCGCGCCCCTGTTCAACCTGGTCAACGGCGATCTGTGCTACGCGGCGATCGCCGGTGCGTGGGGCACCAGCCGGGTGGCGACCTGGGCGGACTGGTTCATCAACAACAGCCGCTCCACCCGGCTGCGTCCGTGGATGCCGTGCGCGGGCAACCACGAGAACGAGAAGGACAACGGCCCGATCGGCGCCGCCGGTTACCAGACCTACTTCGCGCTGCCCTCCTCGTCCGCCTCCTCCGACGAGGAGACCCGGGGCATGTGGTACGCCTTCACGGTCGGCGGCGTCCGCTTCATCAGCCTCGCCAACGACGACGTGGCGATTCAGGACGGCGGGGACACCTACATCAGCGGCTACTCCGGCGGTGCCCAGCGGCGCTGGCTGGAGCGCGAGTTGAAGGCCGCCCGGGCGGACCGGGGCGTCGACTGGATCGTGGTGTGCATGCACCAGCCGATGATCTCCAGCCACCGGAGCGCCGGGAGCGACCTGGGGGTGCGCCGGGCCTGGGGCCCGCTGTTCGACGCGTACGGGGTGGACCTGGTGGTCAGCGGGCACGAGCACCACTACGAGCGGTCGCACCCGGTGCGCGGCACCCTCCCCAACGAGGCCCGCACGCCGGTTCCGGTCTCCACCCGCACCGATCTGATCGACACGGGCAAGGGCACCGTCCACATGGTCATCGGCGCCGGCGGCAACATCGCCACGAGCCAGGACGACCTCTTCGACACGCCCCGGGCCCGGGTCCTGGTCGGCCTCAAGGACGACAAGTCCTCCTCCGGGCACCGCGAGGCGGTGTGGATCCCCGAGGAGGCGCCGTGGGCGGCCGTCCAGGACCGCAAGTACAACCGCGGCTTCGCCGCGTTCGACGTGGATCCCGGCGACGGCCGCGACGGCCTGACGCGGATGCGGGTCACCTACTACACGTTCGACGGGCCCCACGGCGACCTCACGCCGGTCGACACCTTCACCCTGCAGCGCCCGCGTTCGGACGCGCGCCGCTGAACTCCCCCGGCCCCGGCGGGCCGAACCAGCGGGCGAGGGCCTCGCGGAGAGCACCGTCCCCGGGCGTTCCCGTCCAGGCGGCGTGACCGTCCGGCCGGACCAGGACGGCGCGGACGCCCGGCAGGGCGCCGGGCCGGGTACGGGCGACCGCGACCCGGTCCGCCCAGGGGGCGGCGACCGCCGGTTCCTCCTCGCCGTCCACCAGCAGCACCCCGCCGCCCGTGCGCGCCGGCAGCGGCAGCAGGCCCTCGCCCGCCGGCGGGACGTCCGGCACCATGCGGCCGTCCCAGGGGTGGCCGCTGCTGCCCGGGGCCGGATAGCGGGTGCCCACGGCGGTGACGGTCTCGGCGAGCGGGCCGGCCGTGTCCTCGGACGTCGCGAGGTGGGCGAGGAGTTCGCGCACCGGGGCCAGGGCCTCGCCCTCGGGGCCTTCGCGGTTGAGCACGGCTTGGGCGCGGGTGCTGCGCAGCAACGCCGTTCCGGCCGCGTGCCGTTCGGTGTGGTAGGTCTCCAACAGGCCGTCGGGGGCCTGCCCGTGGACGGTCAGGGCGAGCTTCCAGCCGAGGTTCACCGCGTCGTCGACCGCCGCACTGACGCCGACGGCACCGGCGGGCGGGTGGACGTGCGCGGCGTCGCCTGCCAGCAGGACGCGGCCGTGCCGCAGCCGTTCCGCGAGCCGGGCGCCGTCCCCGAACCGCGTCAGCCACCGGAACTCGGCTATCTCCAGGTGCCGCCCCAGCGCCGCGTCGACCACCCGCCGGAAACCGGCCGGTGTGACTGGCTCGTCCCGGTCCTCCGGCGGCCGGGGGTCGGCGGTGATCAGGCGGACGAATCCGGGCCGGGGCACGGCGAACACCCCGCCCGTCACCCCGAAGGGGAGGGCCCCGGGGTCGGCGAGGACCACGTCCCCGGCCAGGGTGAAGCGGCGCGGGGGCGTGCCGGGGAAGGCGATGCCGGCGAGCGTGCGGACGGCGCTGCGGCCGCCGTCGCAGCCGACGAGCCAGGGCGCGCGCAGGTGCAACGGCCCGTCCGGTGCCGCCACTTCGGCCGTCACCCCGCCGTCGTCCTGACGCAGGGCGGTGAGGCGGTGGCCGCGCAGGATGCGGACGCCGAGCCCGGTGGCCCGCTCGGTGAGGAGTTCCTCGACCCGGGTCTGGGAGATCCCCAGGACGTAGGGGTGGCCGGTGCGCATGGCGGCCAGGTCGAGGCGGGCCGTGCCGACGAAGGCGGTGCTCGGCACGGTGGGGCCCTCGGCCAGGAAGCGGGCGGCGAGCCCGCGGCGGTCGAGGAGTTCCAGGGCGCGGGCGTGGAGGGTGAAGCCCCGGGAGCGGGCGGGCGGGGCCGGGTCGCGTTCGATCAGCAGGGTGCGGACCCCGGCCAGGCCCAGTTCGCCAGCGAGCGCCAGCCCGGCGGGTCCGGCTCCGACGATCAGGACGTCGGCGTCAGGCATGGCGGTCCTTCTCCGGCCATTCCAGGGCGCCCTGTTCGATCTCTTCGGCGGTCCTGCGCACCCAGCGCAGCTCGGCGCGCGCCATCTCCCGCGCGTACTCGGCCTCGATGACGAACAGCCGGGGTGCTCCGTGCTCCTCGCGGGCCGCGCGGTACGCGCGTCCGCCCTCCTCGATCCGGGTCTCCAGGGCTGCTGCCCGTTCGCGCAGCGCCTGTGCGGCGCGCTGCGGGCCGAGGGCGCCGAGGTAGCTGACGGCCGAGACGAACTTCGGGTATTCCTCGGCCGGTTCGCGGATCAGCTCGTCGAGCCACTCGGTGAACTGCCGCCGCCCGTCGGGCGTGTGGCGGTAGACGGTACGGGCCGGGCGGCCGCCCACCTGTTCGGTGCCGTCCGCCTCGATCCAGCCGTCGCGGGCCAGCGCCCGCACGGTGTCGTAGAGGGATCCCGTGGTCACCTTGAAGGCCCGGTCCATGCCGCGCTCGCGCAGGGCGGTGGCCATGGCGTGCGGATGCAGGGGCTGTTCGAGGAGGAGGCCGAGGACGGCGAGGGCCAGGGGGTTGGCGGGTCGTCGGGGGGACATCGCGCTCCGTTCGGTCGCAGCGGACGATTCACTCGGACCCTACTACTCGGATCCGAGTAAGCGCTAGGGCGTATTGATCACGATGCGCGATGACTGCCCGCACGAAGCGGCCGTTGGCCGCCGCTCCCCCGGCGGCTTGACTGTGAACACGGCGGAGGGACCGCCGGGAACGAGCAGAGGACGGGGATCGGCGATGACCGGCACGGAACCCAAGGACGTGGTGCGGCGCTACTTCGAGGCGCTGGCGGCGGGCGACCAGGAGACGGTACGTGACTCCTGGGCCGAGGACGGGAGCTGCTGGTACGGCGGCGACCTCCCCATCTCGGGCACGTGGCAGGGCCGCGACCGGGTGATCGACGGATTCCTGGCGACCGCCTTCGCCCACCTCGACCCGGACCGGGAGATCGGCATCCGGATCACCAACCTCTTCGGCGAGGGCGAGCAGGTGCTCGTCGAGTGGGACTCCTGGGCGACCGGCCGGACCGGCAGAGCGTACGACCAGAAGAACACCGGCATCTTCACGGTCCGCGACGGAAGGATCGTCGGCATGCGGGAGTACGCGGACACGCAGCACTGGGAGCGTGCGCTGGTGGAGCGCGCGTAAGGGATCCGCCGCAAGGGCCGGACGGGACCGTCCGGCCCTTGCGGACGGAGCGCACGGCCCACTGAGGCCAAATGACCCTGAACCGTAATATGCGTGGACTGGAATCCAAACATCCGCTCTCAGTTTCATCCCATAGGGTCGGTCCGTGAGCGATCGTCGCAAGAGAGTGGATGCCCTGACTCTCCTCCCCCCGCTGCTGCGTCGTCCCTTCTCCAGCCGCCGCCGCAAGGCC
The DNA here is from genome assembly GCF_041519305.1 of Streptomyces luteireticuli. Taxonomy (NCBI): domain Bacteria; kingdom Bacillati; phylum Actinomycetota; class Actinomycetes; order Kitasatosporales; family Streptomycetaceae; genus Streptomyces; species Streptomyces luteireticuli. The sequence goes on along the minus strand of NZ_CP167927.1, from coordinate 7,855,886 downwards.
GGACACGGCGAGCCCGGCCGCCACGGAACCGGACATCGCGGGACCGGGCGCCGCCGCCGCGGGCCGCGGTTCCGCCCGGCCTATCCGCGCCCGGGCCGGACGGGGTTCAGGCGCTGGGTTCCGTCGTGGCGCCAGACGCTGGGGCTGTTCGGCTCCACCGTCACCGTCGTCGCCGCCCTGCTGACGATCATGTACATACGCACCGACATACCCGCCGACCTCAACGCCTTCGCCACACAGCAGGACAACGTCTACTACTGGGCCGACGGCACCGAGATGGCCCGCACCGGCGAGATCAACCGTCAGGACACCCCGCTGGACAAGGTGCCCGAGAAGGTCCGCTGGGCGGCGCTGGCCGCGGAGAACGAGACGTTCTACTCCGACAGCGGGGTCTCCCCCAGCGGCATGCTCCGCGCCGTCTCCAAGATGATCGGCGGCGGCGACACCCAGGGCGGCTCGACCATCACCCAGCAGTACGTGAAGAACGCCTACCTCAACCAGGAGCAGACCTTCACGCGCAAGCTCACCGAGATGTTCATCGCCATCAAGCTCGACAACAAGCTGAGCAAGGACGAGATCCTCGAGCAGTACCTCAACACCAGCTGGTACGGGCGCGGCACCTACGGCATCCAGCGGGCCGCCCACGCCTACTACGGCAAGGATGTCTCCCAGCTCAACGCGAGCGAGGGCGCCTTCCTGGCCTCCCTGCTCAAGGGGGCCGCGCTCTACGACCCGGCGGTCGGCGCCGAGAACCACAAGCGCGCGGAGGAGCGCTGGAAGTGGGTGCTCGACCGGATGGTGGCGACCGGAAAGCTCTCCCAGCAGGAGCGCGCCGGCTACACCCGCTTCCCCGAACCCATCGCCCCGCCCAAGGCCACCGGGCTCACCGGCCAGACCGGCTATCTCGTCGAGACGGCCCGCGCCTACCTCCTCGCCCATTCCGACGTCTCCGAGCAGGAGTTCGCGCGGGGCGGCTACCAGGTGCGCACGACCTTCGACAAGCGGCGGATGGCCGCGCTGACCCGGGCCGTCGAGAAGGCGCGGGGCGGTCTCGCCCCGGACCGCCGCGCGGCCGACCGCGATGTGCGCATCGGCGCCGCCTCGGTGACCACCGACGGCCGCATCGTCGCCCTGTCCGGCGGGCCCGACTACCTCAAGCAGGGCTTCAACGACGCCAATTCCTCCGTCGTCCCGGCGGGCAGCGCCTTCACCCCGTTCGTCTACGCCGCGGCCCTGCGCGACGGCGTGCAGCGCGAACGCGGCAAGCCCCGTACGCGCGTCACCCCGGCGACGGTCTACGACGGCAACAACAAGATCTCGCTCCAGACCCCGGAGGGCCCCTACTGGGACCGGTCCGGAAAGATCGTGAAGGCGGTCAACGACGGCGACAAATCCTGGGGGAAGATCTCGCTCAAGGACGCGGTCGCGCAGTCGGTCAACACCCCGATGATGCAGCTGGGCATGGACGTGGGGCTGGACGAGGTCGGCAAGGTGGGCATGCAGACGGGCCTGCTGGAGAGCAGCCTCGGCGAGAAGCTGCCGTCCTTCTCGCTCGGCACGTCCACCCCCAGCGCCATCCGCATGGCCGACGCGTACGCCACGTTCGCCGCCGGGGGCCGGCACACCGAGCCGTACTCGGTCGCCGGGCTGCGGCGCAACGGCGACGACGTTCCCGTGAAGAGGCCGGAGACCGACCAGGTCCTGCCGCGGGAGGTGGCCGGGGCCGTGGACGACGCGCTGCGCGAGGCGGTCCGCAAGGGCCCGGCGAAGCCGGCGCGGGCCGCGGGAGCGGGCACGGCGGGCAAGACGGGCACCGCGCAGGACAACAAGTCCGCCTGGTTCGTCGGTTACCGCGGCTCGCTGTCGACGGCGGTCTCGCTCGCCCGGATCGACCCGAAGACGCAGGAGCTGCTGCCGCTGGACGGCATCGGCGGAACGCCCGAGGGAACGGCGGGCAGTTCCCTGCCACTCGATCTGTGGACGCGGTACATGACCGCCAAGTAGGGCCGGGCGCCGGGCCGTCGGGGCCCGGCGCCCCTCACAGGGACTACTTGACCAGGGTCTTCCAGTCCGGGGACTGCGCCGGGTCCAGCCCGCGCAGCTTCGCCAGGACCTCGGGGTCCTGCTCGTCGAGCCAGTCGGCGACCTGCTTGAAGGAGACGCAGCGCACTTCCTCGCGCTTGCAGACGGACTTCATGACGTCCTCGACGGCCTTCATATAGATGCCGCCGTTCCAGTCCTCGAAGTGGTTGCCGATGAACAGCGGCGCGCGGCTGCCGTTGTAGACGCGCTCGAAGCCGTTGAGGTAGCCGTCGCGGGTCAGCCTGCGCCACTCCGCGTACTTCTTGGGGTCGCCCTTGGTGTTGTCGCCGGACTGGTTGTAGAGGAAGTTGAAGTCCATGGACAGGACCTGCTTCTCGCTCCTGGGGTAGGGCAGGAGCTGGAGCGGGAAGTTCCAGATGCCGTCGATCTGCGAGGGCCAGATCTGGAAGTCGCCGGGCGAGCTGGCGTCGTAGCGCCAGTTGTAGTCCTTGGCGGTCTTCAGCAGGTTCTTCTGGCCCTCCAGGCAGGGGGCGCGGCCGCCGACGAGTTCCTTCTTGTAGTCGAAGGGCAGCGGGGGCAGGTCCTTGTAGCCGGTGTTGGTCTTCCAGTTCTCGACGAAGGAGTAGGACTGGTCGATCTCGCTCTTCCACTCGGCGGGGCTCCAGTCGCCGCCGCCCTTGGTGCCGCAGAAGTGCCCGTTGAAGTGCGTGCCTATCTCGTTGCCGTCCAGCCAGGCGCCCCGCAGCTGTTCCAGCGTGTCCCGTATGTGCTCGTCGGTCGCATAGGAGATGGCGGATTCGCCGGGTTTGTGCTGCGGCGGCTTGTACATCTTCGCCTTGGACCTGGGCAGCAGATAGGTGCCGGTGAGGAAGAACGTCATCTGGGCGTCGTTCGCCTTGGCGGCCTCGCGGAAGTGCGAGAAGAGGTGGTCGTCGCCCTCCAGCGCGCCGTCCCAGGAGAAGACGACGAACTGCGGCGGCCGTTCACCGGGCTTGAGCTTGCGGGGCTTGGGCTGCTTGGGCTGCGGTCCCGTGTTGGAGGTCGATCCGTCGCCCAGGACCCGGACCTTGCCGTCCCACTTCTCCTCGGGCTTCTTCTTGCTCTTGTCCTTCTTCGGGGCGTCCGTGGGCCCGCTGGAGGCGGACGGCGTGCCCTTGCCATCGGCCTTGTCCGCCTTGTTCCCGGAATCTCCCGAATCGCAGGCCGACAGCCCGAGGGCGAGAGCGGCCACGGTGACCAGAGCCGACGCGGTGTGCACGGTTCTCGTCGACAATTTCGTACCCCCTGGCACCAAAACGGATGTTCTACCTCCAGTATCACAGGCGGACCACCGGGCCCGTCCGGCCCCCTGGTGCCAGGAGGCCGGACGGGCCGGACCGTCAGGTGCGGTAGGCGAAGTAGTCCGCGTCCGGGTAGGACGCCAGGATGCTCGCCATCGACTTCCGGTAGGTGTTCGTCGAGTGGTAGGTGAGGTACGGCATGCCGTAACGGCTGCGGTACGTCGTCATCATGGAGTGGTCCTTGGACCCGTCGCCGTCGAAGTCCATCTGCAGGACGTCGCCGACCTCCATCTGGAAGACGTTGGCCAGCGGGGTGACGCGCTTGGAGTTGAGCGCGTACCACGACCACTCGTTGACGCCGATCCAGCTGTCGGACTGCCCCTTGCCGTCGTACCACCACTTGCGGTAGTCCGCCGACTTGCCGGTCTCGGGCTTCCAGCCGCCGGCCTTCAGGGCCTGGCTGAGGAAGTTGGTGCAGTCGCCGCCGGCCTCGTTGAACTTGCGGTAGTCGGGGTTGTAGTTCCGCCAGTACTTCTCCGAGTACGCCGCCATGGCCGCGTAGTCGTAGGAGGTCCGCTGCTTGGGCACCGCGCGGGCGGGCCAGGAGGTGTCGGCCTTGGGCGCGCTGGGCGTCGTCGTGGCGACGCCCGCCACCTTCGCCTGCTTCGGGGCCGGGGCGTTGACGGCCCGGGGGCCGTCGTCGGTGGCCTTGATGCCCGTCAGCTCCCACCGGCCGCCCTTGGCGGCGGTGAAGCCCAGCTCGTGGTGGGCCTTGAAGCCGGTCGACGCCGGCTCGTCACCACGGATCCTCTTGTAGGTGAACGTGGTGGTCTCGGTGACCTTCACCGTGGCGCGCTTCCCGGTGACCCGGACGCCGTCCACGGACACCTTGGTGGCGCCCGCCGTGTACACCTCGCCCAGGGCGGCCAGCCGCTTCTTGCGGGTCCGCAGCGACGAGACGTCGGAGCCCTCGGTACGGGCCATACGGGCCGAAAGACCCGCCTTCTGCCCGCCCTTGCCGGCTATTCGGTGCGCCGGGCCGTCCACGAGCGCGTCGGTGCGCTCGGTCAGCACGGCGGCCGCGACGCGGCCGAACGCGTCGGCGGTGGCCTTGTCGACGGTGGCGGGGCGCGGCGTCGCCGCGCCCGCGGCCGAGGCGGGCAGCAGGACGGCGGACACGGCGCCGGCCACCACGACGCCCACGGCGGATCTGAGAGTCGTTGATTTCACGAAGTTTCCCCTTGTCATCCCGGCCTCTCCACGGCCGGGTGGGGAATCTTCGCATGATCTTCCCAGTTGCCGGGGCTTGTGACAGGTTGCGTGATGGAAACGGAACCCAAAGGTCCATACCGCCATCATTTCCGATCGAAGAAAGAAAGAAGGTGAACGTGACCTCACAGCCCTCGGCGTCCACGCCCCAGCCCAACCTCCGGCCCGACCACCGCCGCCGCGCCCGCGCCTACGCGGTCTTCGCCGCCACGGTCCTGGGCGTCGTCGCCGACCTCACCCTCCCTCTGCTGCGCCCGTCGCGGCACCGCGCCGGCAACGGGGCGAGCGCCCTGGACGGAGGCACCTCGGACGACTGACCCCGGCGGCGGGCCCGGCCCCTCCGCACCCGGGCGGGTGATCTGTCCGTCCCCTATGGGGTCTTTCCCCCTGATCGGTCCGGCGGACGCGCGACCATGCGTCGAGGGTTTTCGTCCCGCCACTCCCATGGCACTTTCCCGCTGGAGGTAGGTGTGTCCACCATCGCTCAGGTGTTCCCCGCTGTTGAGGCCGATCCGGTAGAGGAGCAGTTGGCCGACGACTACGTCGAGCTCCTCAGTGCGTTCTCCCGTGTCGAGACCGCCCTGCGCGAGGGCGCGTGGGAGGCGCTGCGCGACGAACTCGACCAAGTGGTCGCGGCGGCCGAGGACATGTGGAACACCCTGGCCGGCAGCGACGAGGACGACGGGGCCGAGGCGTCCGCCGTACCGCCCGCCGCCGACGCCGGCCGGGTCGGCGCCCTCGTCGCCCGCCAGCTCCAGCAGTTCCCCGTGCCGGACGGACCGCCCGCGCCCGTCGCCCCGGTGACGGCCGACGAGGTCTAGCAATCCCCGCTCCCGTGCCGGACCGGGCGGTCCGTCCGGCACGGGAGCACTGAACTCCCGCCGGGAGAGCATGCTCCGGAGCATGACGTCTCCTCGGATCCTCATCGCCGGCGGCGGTTTCGCCGGAGTCGCGTGCGCCCGCCGCCTGGAGCGCCGGCTGCGGCCGGGCGAGGCCCGGATCACGCTCACGGCCCCCTTCGACCACCGGCTCGACCTGGCCGACGCCGCCGCGGACGAGGCGGAACGGGCCGCCCGGCTGCGGTTCGTCGTGGTGGGCGGCGGCTACGCGGGCACCGAGACGGCCGCCTGTCTGCAGCGTCTCACCACCGCGGCGGCGCGGCGTCGAGGTCTCGCTGGGCACCTCGGTCGAACGGGTGGAGCGGGAGAGCGTGACGCTGACGGACGGGCGGGAGCTGCCGTGCCGGACCCTGGTCCGGACGGCGGGGGTGGCGGCCAGTCCGCTGGTGGGCACGCTCGGCGCGGACACCGTCGGGGGCCGTCTCGTCGTCACCGACCGCATGGCCGTTCCCGGTCTCGACGGGGTCTTCGCGCTCGGCGACGCCGCGGCGGTGCCGGACGTCGCGACGGGCGGCGGGGCCGTCTGCCCGCCCACGGCCCAACACGCCCTGCGCCAGGGGCGGGTGGCCGCGAACAACGTGGTGGCGCAGCCGCGCGGGCGGCCCCTGCGGCCCTATGCGCACAAGGACTTGGGGCTCGTGGTGGACCTCGGCGGTACGGACGCGGTCTCCCGGCCGCTGGGGGTGCGGCTGACGGGCCTGCCCGCCCGGGCGGTGGCGCGCGGCTACCACCTGATGGCGCTGCGGACCGGTGTCGCCAGGGTGCGGACGGCGACGAACCGGCTGCTGAACGCCGTGGCGGGCGACGACTGCGTGCGCACCGGGTTCCAGGGCCGACACCGGGCGACGCTGCGGGACTTCGAGTTCACGGACGCCTGTCCGACACCGGAGGAGATCCGCGCCCGCAGGTCCTCCGCACCCTGATCGACCCTCGTCCGCGTGCTGTGCCACACTGCGCCTACCGATCGGAGCACGGGGGGACGCGCCATGGGCGAAGAGATCTATTTCGGCGGCAATTACCGGGATCTGTGCGAGCATTCCGGGACGGCGGCGGGGTTCCAGTTCGAGTTCTCCTGCTGGCGCTGCCACGACACCTGGCGGTCGTCCTTCGAGCCGTACCGCAGCGGCCGGCTGGCGAGCTGGCTCAACAAGGGCATCGGGGCCGCCTCCGGGGTGCTCGGCAGGGCGGTGAGCGAGGTCTCGACGGCCGTGGGCGGGCTGGCCGACTCGGGGTGGGGCACCGCGCGCGACGCGTCGTTCCGGCGGGCCATCGCCGCGGCCGAGGGGCACTTCAACCGCTGCGCGCGCTGCGCCTCGTACGTGTGCGGCCGGTGCTGGCACCCGGATCAGGGGCTCTGCTTCACCTGTGCCCCGGACACCGCGGGCGAGCAGCTGGCCGCCCGGCAGCGCGGCGTCAACGACGCGGTGACGCAGCGCGCCTACGACGAGGGGCAGCGGCAGGCGGAGGGGCACGACGTGCGCACGCCGCGGCAGTTGGTGTGTCCGCACTGCCGGGCCGAGGCGCACGGCGGGCGGTTCTGCCCGGCGTGCGGGACGGAGCTGGCGCAGCGGACGGAGTGCGGGGGCTGCCGGGCGGTGCTGCCCGAGGGGGCGGCGTTCTGTCCCGAGTGCGGGCGGCGGCGGTAGCCGCGCTGACGGTCTGTTAACCTCTCGCTCTTGTTCGAGTAAGCACAAAATAAAGGAACAACGGGGGAATGACGCAAGAGCGTGGGCGCGGATCCGGTGGGTCGGCCTTGATGAACTGGGGGCCGTCGATCCTGTTCGGCGTGGTCCTGCCGTTCGTGACGTACGGGATGCTCACGGACCACGGGGTGAGCAAGGTGAGCGCCCTGCTGCTGATCTCGCTGTGGCCCGTCGTGGAGACGCTGATCTCCCTGGCGGTGCGGCGCCGGGTGGACGAGTTCGGCGTGATGATGCTGGCCCTGATGCTGCTCGGCGCGCTGAGCGCGCTGGCCTACAACTCGACGGAGCTGGTCTTCGTCAAGGACTCGGCGATCACCGGTCTGCTGGGGCTGGTGTACCTGGGCAGCCTGGCGCTGCCGCGGCCGCTGATGTTCTACCTGGGCCGCCGGTTCGCCACCGACGGAACGCCGGAGGGCCTGGCCCGCTGGAACGGGCTGTGGCAGTACCCGGGGTTCCGCCGTACCCAGTACGTGATGACCGCGGTGTGGGGCGTCGCCTTCCTGCTGGAGGCGGTGGTGCGGGTGGTGCTGACCTATGTGCTGCCGACCGGGGTCATGGTAGTGGTGAACAACGCGCTTCCGGCCGTCGTCGTCGCGCTGCTGGTCGCCTGGACGATCCGGACGGGCAAGCGCCGGCGCGCCGAGGCGGCCGCGCGGGCGGCAAGCGCCGTCGAGGGCGCGGTGCGGGCCCCGGCGTAGGGCCGGTGCGACGGTGAGGGGCGGGATCCGGACGGGTCCCGCCCCTCGGTCATGTCCCGTGCACGCGGCGTCAGTTCGTCCAGGTGCCGGTCACGGCGACGGTCGTGACGCCCGGGCCGAAGGCGAGGACGAGGGTCTGCGCGCCGGGCCGGGGCCGGGTGGCGAAGGTCTGCTCCAGGACGTCGAGGACGACGGCGCTCGCGGTGTTGCCCCGCTCGGCGAGGGAGTTCCCGCTGAGCTCGAACAGGGCGGGCGGGATGCCCAGGCCCTTGCTGACCTCGTACATGATGCGCGGTCCGCCGGTGTGGCTGACGAGGACGTCGGGCTGGGGCGCGAGGACGGAGGTCTCGCGGCGCAGCCAGTCCCGCAGGCCGGGCATGGCCTCGGCGACCACGCGGGATATCCGGGGGTTGGTGTCGAAGTGGAAGCCCGACTCGTCGACGTCGTAGGAGATGTGCCCCAGGGTGCCGGGCGCGAGGTCCTCGTAGGCGTTTTCCAGCCGCAGGCCGGGCCGGTCCTCGCGCACCACGCAGGCGGCCGCCGCGTCGCCGAAGAGCGCGGTGGAGACGAAAGAGGCGATCCGGTCGTCGTCGGGCTGGTAGGAGAGCGAGCACAGTTCGACGGCGACGACGAGGGTGACCGATCCCGGGTGGGCGACGGCCAGTTCGCGGGCCCGGGCCAGGGCGTAGGCGCCGCCGGCGCAGCCCGCCTGGGTGAAGGCGAGGCGCCGTACGCCGCGGCGTAAGCCGAGCCGGGCGGCGAGGTGGGCGTCGAGCCCCGGGAGCAGATATCCGGTGCAGGAGACGACCAGGAGGTGGTCCACCTCGTCCACGGTGGTGCCGGCGGCGGCGAGGGCGCGTTCGGCGGCCCGGGACCCGAGGTCGGTGCCGGCCTCGGCGTAGCGGCGCATCCGTTCGCCGAAGCTTCTGCCGCGCACGACCTCCTCGAAGGGGTCGACGAGGGATCTGGTGCGGACGGAGGTGTTGCGCATGAGCTGGGTCGCCGTGCGGATCCTGGGGTGCCCGGCGTGCCGCCGGGCCATGTGGTCGACGACGTCGTCGAGCGCGAGGGTGTGGTCGGGCAGGCACAGCACGGGCTGACAGACGGTGGACACGCTGCTCCTTCGCGGTGATGAGCGGGGGTACGGCGTGCCGAGCCAATCATGCGTGATTCAACAAGTCACCGGCTCCAGGGTGACGGGTTTCTTATGGACGGGTGGCCGGAGTCGGCCAAAGCTGACCTGTACATGACCTTCTGCCAGTGGTGGCATGACCGGCGTCATTCCTCAGCAGCGGAAGGCCTTCCCATGATCAGATCCATCCTGACCGGCAGCGCCGCCGTGGCGCTCCTCGCCACCGCGTTCTCGCCGGGCGCGGGCGCGAGCACCCAGGGCACTCCCCCGCCCGACAAGATCGTGATCGATGTGGTGACGGTCAACGGCTCGGGCTGCCCGGCCGGCACGGCGGCGGTGGCGGTCGCCCCGGACAACACCGCCTTCACCATTTCCTACAGCAACTACCTCGCCCAGGTGGGCGTCGGTTCCAAGCCGACCGACTTCCGCAAGAACTGCCAGCTCGGTCTGAACGTCCACGTGCCCCAGGGCTTCACATACGCGATCGCCCAGGCCGACTACCGCGGCTTCGCCCACCTGGAGAACGGGGCCAACGGCCTGGAGAAGGCGAGCTACTACTTCCAGGGCATGTCGCAGACGGCGTCCCAGACGCACCGCTTCTCCGGCCCGCTCAGCGACGACTGGCAGACCACCGACAGCACGGACGTCGCCTCCCTCGTCTACGCCCCGTGCGGCTCCCAGCGGATCCTCAACGTCAACACCGAGCTGCGCGTCGGCGCCGGCACCTCGGACCCCGGGGCGACCACCAGCTTCATGGCGATGGACTCCGCCGACGGCAGCGTCAACACGCTCTACCACTTCGCCTGGAAGCAATGTCCCTGACCGGCGCCCGCACAGCGCAGGGGAGGGAGCCCCATGCTCAGATCGGCGATGACCGGCGCCGCGGCAGCGGTGCTGCTCGCGGCGGCGGCGCCCGGAGCGGCCGCGGACCCGTACGGCACGCCCCCGCCTGACAAGATCGTGATCGATGTGGTGACCGTGAACGGCTCGGGATGTCCCGCGGGGACGGCCAACGTGGCCGTCTCGCCGGACAACACCGCCTTCACCGTCTCCTACAGCGACTACGTCGCCCAGGTGGGCGTCGGCTCCAAGCCGACGGACATGCGCAAGAACTGCCAGCTCAGCCTGAACGTCCACGTCCCGCAGGGGTTCACCTACGCGGTCGCCAGGGCGGACTACCGCGGCTTCGCCCACCTGGAGAAGGGGGCCGCGGGGCTGGAGCGGGCCAACTACTACTTCCAGGGCATGCAGCAGACCGCGTTTGTGAACCACCCGTTCACGGGCCCGGTCAACGACAACTGGCAGGTGTCCGACTCCACGGACATCGACGCCCTGGTCTACGCGCCCTGCGGGGCCATGCGGTTCCTCAACATCAACACCGAGCTGCGGGTGGACGCCGGGACCTCCGACACCGCCCACACCACCAGCTTCCTGGCGATGGACTCGACCGACGGGAACATCAGCACGCTCTACCGCTTCGCCTGGAAGCAGTGCCCGGCGGCATGAGTCCCGCGGGTACGGGACGAGCCGGGGGCGGCCTGTGCGGGCCGCCCCCGGCTCGTTCCGGTGCCGGGAGGGAATCCGATGCCGGGAAGGAATCCGGTGCCGGGAGGGATCAGTCCTCGTGCGCCTCGGCCTCGACGGGCTTCGGGATCAGCAGGGACGTCCCGAAGGCCACGGCCAGGATCACCACGCCGGCGATCATGCCCGTCACATAGCCCTCGGCCGACGAGCTGTCGGCGGGCACGGTCGCCGTCTTGACCGCGTAGAGCGCGGCGAAGCTCAGACCGGCGCCCAGGTTGAACGCACCGGCGTTCAGCCCCGGCAGGAAGCCGGGGTTGTCCTTCGGGGACAGGACGATGCCCAGGCCGTTGAGGACGATGTTCGCCACACCCGCGTAGGTGATGCCCACCAGGACCGAGGTCACCAGCAGCATGACGCGCGAGTGGGCCGGGATCGTCAGGATCATCAGCACGACGGACAGCACCGAGCCGACGAGTCCGAAGCGCAGGACGCGGCCGTAGCCGTGGGTGGCGGCCAGCCGGCCCGCGACCGGGCCCATGGCCAGGCCCGCCAGCGCGTACGGCGTCAGCGTCCACCAGGCGGACTCCTCGGCGGTCATGCCCAGACCGGCCCCGGCGTCCTGGGCGAAGGACGGGATCAGACCGTTCATCACGGCGAAGACACCGGTCATGGTGAGCACCGTGGTCAGCAGGATCGCCCAGGTGCTGCGCTGCTTGAGGTGGTGGGTGGAGACCAGCGGGTGGCGCGTGCGGCCCTCGGTCCGCCAGAACAGGGCGAACGCGGCCGCGGCGACGGCGACGAGGACACCGACCATCGCCCAGTTCGCGGCGCCCAGCTTTCCGGCCTCGTTGAGCGCGACGAGCAGCGCGCCGACCGAGACGACCAGCATCGCGACGCCCGGCCAGTCCATCCGGTGAGCCTCCGGGACCTTGGTCTCCGGGGTCATGACGGCCACCATCACGGTCGCGATCAGCGCCACGACGGCCATCGCCCAGAAGACCGACTGGAAGCCGTGGTTGTCGGCGAGGTAACCGCCCGCGAGGGAGTCCACACCGGCGATACCGCCGTTGACCGCGGTGATCATGCCGAGCAGGGTGCCGTAGCGCTTGGGCTCGGTGACCTCCTGGCGCAGCATGATCAGGCACAGCGGCACGGTGGGGCCGGAGGCGCCCTGGATCACGCGGCCGACGAACAGCATCGGCACGCTCGTCGCCAGCGCGGCCACCACGCAGCCGACGGCCATCAGGGCGAGCATCCCGACCAGCACCTTGCGGCGCCCGAGGAGGTCACCGAGGCGGGGCAGGAAGAGGGAGAACAGCGCGGCCGAGGTGAAGAAGGCCGTCTGGGTGAGCCCGATCTCGGCGGAGGTGGCCCCGAGGCTGTCCTCGATGCTCTTGAGCGCCGGGCTGAGCATGCTGGCGTTGAGCTGGAAGGCGATGCAGGCGGTGAGCAGCGCGGTGACCAGTACGCCCACGCGGGTGGCGCGGCCGCCCGGCGCGGTGGCGCCCGCGGCGGCGTCGGTGTGAGAAACGTTCATGCCTTGACGTCTTTGTCTGTCTTCGTTCAGCGGGGCCCTCTGTTCGGCGGAACAGCGGCGGAGCGGAACTCCGGGGGAGGGCGTGCCGGACTGTTCCGACGCGGCGGAACGACCTGGTCACGAACCGGCCGTACTTCCAGTCCGTGGCCAAAGGTACCGTCTCCGGGCGGTTGGGGCGGAGTCGGCGGTTCCAGGAGGAACGGTGCGCGCCGTGCGGCGGGCCCGCGGGGAGGCCCGGGGCATCGCCCCGGGCCTCCCCGCTCCATGCCTATGCGCAGACGAAGGACGCGAGCGCGGCGCGTGCGATCAGAGATCCACCTTCTCGCTGTAGTTGCCCACGCTGCCCGTCGGCGGCATGTGGCCGACCGGGAAGGTCACATTGCTCTCGCCGCCCGTGTAGTAGTTCCCGGCCTCGTAGGTGACGTATGCCTGGTTCTCGACGCTCTTGGTGGAGGAACCCCACTCCGGGCCCTTCGTGGCGACGCGGGTGCCGTTGCGGTAGAGGGACGTGGTCAGCTCGATCCTCTGCATCGTCGCCGAGCACTGCATCTTCGCGCGGCCGTAGACGATGCTCATGAAGTGCACGGGCGCCTCGGAGGAGAGCGTGCAGGTGACCATCGGCAGGGGGCCCACGCCCGTCGCTCTGGTGACCGAGACATGCGCCGAGCCGATGGTCTTCGAGACCGTGGAGACTCCCGCCGGGACGGTGAAGGTCGTCGTCCGGCTCGCGGGCGCGGCGGGGGCCGCCTGTGCCGCGGGGGCGACCGCCAGCGGCCCGCAGAGGGCGGCCGCGGCTATCGCGACGGTGCCGAAAACGCCTGCGCGTGAACGTACTTGCTGGAAAGCCACAGAACTGTCCTTAAGTCATGGGTGGGATGACGCGCCGAGTTGATCATGCTGGCGCCGGACAGCCTGCCGGTCCGTACGGGATCGCGCCATGGGCCGTCCGGCCCATGGCGCATCGTGGCCGCGCCGCCCTCAGACCATGCCCATCGTCCGTGCGAACGTCACCGCATCCGTGTCGAAGCCGCGCACGAACGGGCGGAACGTCCACAGCCCGGCCGCGTCGCGGACGAACTCCCCCACCGTCGCGGCCGTCGAGCCGGCGACCGCCGTGAAGTCCTGCTCCGCCAGGACGTCGTACCCGGCCGTGATCTGTGCCCTCGGGTTCGCGACGTCGGCGAAGCGGACGGCCGTGCCGTCCGGTTGCTGGATGGCCGCCCCGATCACGACGCGGCCGCTCGCGTCCGGCATGCGGGACAGCTCCAGGGTCATCACCTCGTCCCAGCCCAGCCCCTTCCCCGTGCGGCTGTCCCGGTCGAGGGAGACCGTGCCGTCGGTCGAGCGGCGGCCGAAGTGGACGAGCTGGACGGGCGCGCCGTGCGGATCGCCCGTCGCGTGGACGGCCACGATCAGGTCGAGATCGTGGGGCGTGGCGCCGAGCGGGGCGGGATCCCACTTGATCCGTGCCTGGGCCGTGTCGATGCCCTTGCCGAAACCACCCGTACCACCCGTACCGCTCACGTCCGGTCGCCTCCCCGCTCCACGTTGCCTGTGGCATCCATCATCTCCGCGGCGGGGCGCGCCCGGAAGACCGCGGGGGACGGGCCCAGCCGCTGGAACTCCCCCTGGTAGAACACCAGGGGACGGCCGTCCCGGTGGACCGCGAACTCCTCGACGCGGCCCAGGAAGAGCAGGTGGTCTCCCCCGTCGTGGACGGCCCAGGGGGCACAGGAGACGGTGGCGAGGGCCCCGGCGAGGCGGGGGGCGAGGCCGGAGGGCGAGGGGATCCAGCGGGGCGTGGCGGCCGCGCGCCCTGCGAAGTGCCGGGCGAGGGCGGCCTGTTCCTCGGCGAGGACGTTCACCGTGAACGGGCGGCCCTCCAGGAGGCGGGCGGCCCGGCTGTCGCGGTGGAGCGAGACCAGCACCAGCGGCGGGTCCAGGGAGACTGCGGTGAAGGAGTTGACGGTGGCGCCGTGCGGGGCGCCGTCGGCCTCGCAGGTGACGACGGTGACGCCGGTCGCGAAGTGGCCCAGGCAGGTGCGCAGTTGCCGGGCGTCGTGCTCGGGGGGCATGCCGCTCCTTTCCGGAGAAGGAGGGGCGCCGGGCCGTACGGCCCGGCGCCCCGGTGTCGGACGCGGTGTCGGACTCGGTGTCAGACGGTGAACCAGACGTGCGCCTGGCCCGTCCCGATCCCGTTCTCGTAGGCGCCGAAGCGGCGCCCCTTGCCCGTGAAGCGCTCGCCGCCGAGCGCGCCGGCCAGCATCAGGTAGTGGCCGAATCGGGCCTCGGGGGCGAAGCGGCGGTAGTCGGGCATCGTGGCGACGACCCGGTCGTGCCGGCCCTCCTCCAGCCAGGCGAGCCGCTGTTCGTCGGCCTCCCGCGCCTCGGGGGTGATGATGTTGGCCGGGTCCCCCGCCATGCGGTCGCGCAGTTCGGCCAGGGGCCAGAAGCGGTGGGAGAGGCCGCCGGAGGCGAGGAGCAGCACCTTGCGGTCGAGGCCGCGGACGGCCTCGCCGAGGGTCTCGCCGATGCTCAGGAAGTCCTCGGTGGTCGCCGTCTGGCAGACCGAGACCGACAGCCAGGGGGTGCCGGGGCGGCCGAGGTACGTCCAGAGGTTGAGCGTGGCGTAGTGGACGGGGAGATAGGGGTCGTCGTTCGACTGGAGCCAGACGCCGCGCTCCTCGGCGAGGGCGGCGGCCGCGGTGGCCAGCTCGGGGTCGCCGGGCAGGTCGTACGGCAGCCGGCTGATCGCGGCGGGCATCTCGTCCGAGGTGAACAGGCCCTCGCGGCGCGGATGAGCGGTGATGACCGCCTCGGTGGTGGTCGCCCAGTGCGAGTCGAGGACCACGACGGCGTCGTACTCGGTGGTGTCGAACACCTCGCGCCGCAGCTCCTGCAGACCGGTGGCGAGGGTGAAGTCGCTGCCCTCGTTGGCCTCGATGCGGGCGGTCTCGGGGAACATGATGACGGGCGCGTGCGAGAGCAGACCGGCGCCGACGATGTCTCCCATGGGTTAACCTCCTTGCTGGGTGCGGTGGTTACGGGACGAGCAGCAGCTTTCCGGTGGTGCTGCGGGAGGCGAGGTCGGTGTGCGCCCGGTGGGCCTCGGCCAGCGGGTAGGTGCGGGCGACGGTGAAGCGCAGGGTGCCGTCGGCGATGCCGGCGAAGACCTCCCCGGCGCGCCGCTCGAACTCCTCGGTGGTGGCCCGGAAGTGCTCCAGGTAGGGGCGGGTGAGGGTGAGCGAGCCGCCCCACAGCAGCCGCATCACGTCGACCGGGGGCACGGCGCCGCTGGCGCCGCCGTACAGGACGAGGGTGCCCCGGGTGCGCAGCGAGTCGAGGCTCGCGTCGAAGGTGGCCGCGCCGACGCCGTCGTAGACGGCGTGGACGCCCTCGCCGCCGGTGAGCCGGCGCACCTCACCGGCCAGGTCGTCGGTCTCGGTGTAGCGGATGACCTCGTCGGCGCCGTGGGCGCGGGCGAGCTTCTCCTTCTCCTCGGTGGAGACGGTGCCGATGACGCGTACGCCACGTCGCGTGAGCATCTGGGTGAGCAGCTGGCCCACTCCCCCGGCGGCGGCGTGGACGAGCACCGTCTCGCCCTCGCGGGCCGGGTAGGAGTCGTGGGCGAGGAAGTGGGCGGTCATGCCGTGCACGAGGACGCCGCCGGCGGTGGGCAGGTCGATGTCGTCGGGGACGACGATGGCCTTCTCCTCGGGGACGAGGACGCGAGTGGCGTAGCTGCCGAGGACGGTCGTCCAGGCGACGCGGTCGCCGGGCCGGAAGCGGGTCACGCCGGGTCCGACGGCGAGGACGGTGCCGGAGCCCTCCTCCCCCGGTACGCAGGGCACGGGCAGCGGGTAGCGGCCTTCGCGGCGGTAGAGGTCGATGAAGTTGACTCCGGCGGCGGCGAGTTCGACGAGGATCTGGCCCTCGCCGGGCGCGCCGGGGTCGGGCTTCTCGACGTAGAGCTGGACCTCGGGGCCGCCGGTCTCGCGGATCTCGATCGCGTGCATCAGTTGACTCCCTTTATGCCGGTCAGTTCGACCTGGTAGGTGCGCAGCCAGTCGTCCATGCGCGCGGTGGATTCGACGAGGATCCGCTCGAACTCGGACAGGCTGCCCCCGGCGGTCTTGTCGGTGAGGCGGCGGACGGCGTCGCCGTCGAGGAACGGGGCCAGCGGTGCGCCGCCCTCGCCGTCGGCGGCGGTGGCCAGGCCGGTGATCAGGGCCCGGTCGTAGGCGGGGTCCTGGATCGAGGGGTAGGCGGCCTTCTTGCGGCGCAGCACGGATTCGGGGAGGAGGTCGGCGGCGGCCGCGCGGAGCAGGGCCTTCTCCTCGCCGCCGAAGTTCTTCATCTCCCAGGGGACGTTGAAGACGTATTCGACGAGGCGGTGGTCGCAGAAGGGGACTCGGCCCTCCAGGCCGCTGGCCATGCCCATGCGGTCCTTCTTGTCGAGGAGGATGGGCAGCCAGCGGGTGAGGGTGAGGTGGCCGAGTTCGCGGGTGCGGCGCTCCTCGGCGTTCTCCCCTTCCAGTACGGGGACTTCGGCGAGAGCGGTGCGGTAGAGGTCGGCCTCGTACTCGGCGAGGTCGATGCCGTCGATGAACCAGGGGTGGAACAGCGAGCGGGGGTCGAGGCCGCGGTGGGCGCCGAGTTTGAGCCAGGGGAAGGTCTCCGCGGCGCGGGCGCCGGGGTCGGAGAACCAGAGGTAGCCGCCGAAGACCTCGTCGGCGCCCTCGCCGGAGAGGGCGACGGTGGCGTGTTCGCGGACGGCGGCGAACAGCAGGTAGAGGGAGACGTCCAGGTCGGCGAAGTTGAACGGGAGGTCCCAGGCGCCGAGGACGGCCTTGCGGACGGCCGGGTCGAGGAGCCGGCCCCGGTCCAGGGTGATCATGTGGTGGTCGCTGGACACGTGCCGGGCGACTTCGCGGGCGTAGGGGCCGTCGGGGGTGGGGCGGACGGCGTCGGCCTTGAAGTTCTCGGTGTGGCCGGTGAAGTCGACCGAGAAGGTGGAGAGTTGTGCGCCCTCGGCGGCGCGGGTGCGGGCGGCGAGCGCCGTGACGGTGCTGGAGTCGAGTCCGCCCGACAGCAGGGAGACCAGCGGCACGTCGGCGATCATCTGCCGGGGGACGATGTCGTCGAGCAGGTCGCGGACGGTGGCGATCGTGGTCGTGAGGTCGTCGGTGTGGGGGCGTGCCTCCAGGGACCAGTAGCGCTCCTCGCGGATGCCGTCGCGGCCGATGCGCAGCAGGTGGCCGGGCTTGACCTCGTGCATGCCGCGGAAGGGGACGCGTCCGGGGCTGCGCAGGAACAGCAGGGCGTCGCACAGTTCCTCGCCGCCGGCGCGGGCCCGGGCCAGCGGGTTGGCCAGGATGGCCTTGGGCTCGGAGCCGAAGAGGACGCCGTCGTCGGTGGGGTAGTAGAAGAGGGGCTTGACGCCGAGCCGGTCGCGGACGAGGAGGAGTTCCTCGCGGGCGGTGTCCCAGATGGCGATGGAGTACATGCCGTTGAGGCGGTGGACGAGGTCCGCGCCCCACTGGAGGTAGCCGCGCAGGGCGACCTCGGTGTCGCTGCGGGTGGTGAACCGGTGCCCGAGGAGGGCGAGTTCCTCGCGCAGCTCGCGGAAGTTGTAGATCTCGCCGCCGTAGGAGATCACCGCGCGGGGCAGGCCGTCGGGGCCCTGCTCGGGGGTGAGCATCGGCTGGGTGCCGTGTTCGAGGTCGATGATGGACAGCCGCCGGTGGCCGAGGGCGGCGTGGGTGCCGAGCCAGAGGCCGCGGGCGTCGGGGCCGCGGTGGTCCAGGGTGTCGGTCATGGCGCCGACGACCGCGGACTGCTGGGACAGGTCGCGGGAGAACGCGACCCATCCGGTGATGCCGCACATGGTTTGCTCCGTTGTCGGTCGTTCAGCGGTCGGTGTGGCCCGGGGTCTCCCAGGGGCCTCTGCGCCAGCCGTCGAGGTCGTAGTCGTCGAGGCAGTCCTGCACGAGGGCCTCGTAGCGGGCGAGACCGCCGCGCTTGGTGGCCCACTTGAGGGCGTCGAGGCGGATCTGTTCGCCGTTGCCCGAGTAGTTGCGCTCGTAGAGTTCGTGGCGTCCGCCGAACTCGGTGCCGATGGCGTCCCAGCACAGCTTGAGCAGCTTGATCCGCTCCTGGGCGCTGGTGTCGGAGCCGCGGTAGAACCGGTCGATGAGCGGCCGGAGTTCGTCGTTGGCCAGGTCGCGGGCGCTGGACGGGACGGCCAGCGGGGCGCCGCCCAGGTTCGTCTCGAAGATCTCGTGGACGCGGGCCCAGATCTGGGCGTTGTACATCCGCATCGCGGAGGCGTGTTCGAGGCGGGGGACGACGGTGCCGCCGCTGCCCGGCTCGGGGTCGTGGGCCATGGCGGAGGTGAGGGCGCCGACCATGTGCCGCATGGTGATGACCTCGCCGACGGCGGCCTGGACGCCGCGGAACTCGTCGGTGCCGTTGGCCCGGGTGCCGCGGGAGAGGAGCCCGGCCATCAACTCCAGCTTGACGCCGAGGCGGATCCCGGACTGGTAGTTGTAGAGGTTGGGGAACCCGGAGGTGGCGTAGAAGCCGGTGGCGCGCTGGATGTCCCGGTAGACGAGGATGTCCTCCCAGGGGATCAGCGCCTCGTCGAGGACGAGGACGGCGTCGTTCTCGTCGAAGCGGCTGCTGAGCGGGGCGTCGAAGGGGGTGGCGTGCTGTGTGGCGTACGGGGTGCGGCAGATGAGCTTGACGCCGGGGTTGTCCATGCGGACGAGGAAGACGAGGGCGAACGCCTCGGCCTTGCCGGGGGCGAGGGCCGCGGAGCCGACCGGGGCGACGAATCCGGCGTTGGTGATCGCCGATCCGGTGGCCAGCATCTTCGCGCCGCTGACGACGACGCCGGCGTCCGTCTCGCGCACGGCGTGCACGAAGACGTCCTCCATGTCGTGGATGGCCCGCTTGCGGTCCACCGGCGGGTTGATCAGGACGTGGTTGAGGTAGAGCGCCTTGCTCGCGAACTCCCGGTACCAGGTGCGGGCGTTGTCGGCGTACGGGCCGTAGTAGTCGGCGTTGACACCGAGGCCCGACATGAAGGCGGCCTTGTACTCGGGGGTGCGGCCGAGGAATCCGTACCCCATCCGGGCCCAGGTGGCGATGGCCTCGCCCGCCTCGGCGAGTTCGGCCGCCGATCTGCTGGGCTTGAAGAACTTGTGGGTGCGGATGCCCTGGTCGTCCACGCCGGTGAGGACGCCGGAGGTGGCCGGGTCGTGAAGCGCGTCGTAGAGCCGGGCCACGGACAGGGCGGAGTTGCGGAAGGCGGGGTGCCGGGTGACGTCCTTGACGCGTTCGCCGTCGAGGAAGACGTTGCGGCCGTCGCGCAGGCTCTCCAGGTAACTGTCGCCCGTCATCAGGGCGTTGGTCTCGGGGGTCGGGTCGGTCCGTATCATCACTTCACCAGTCCCGGGTTGGCCAGCGGCGGATTTCCGTGCACCTGGACGCGGCGCAGATGGCGGGGGGCACCGCTGGTGAAGGCGTTGCGTCCGTGCAGGAGCGTGTAGTTGTCGGTGAACACCAGGTCGCCGGTCTGCCAGGCGTGGGCGTACAGGTGCTCCGGGTCGTAGAGGGCGGCCCGCAGGCTGCGGTGCACCTCGGCGATGCCGTCGTCGTCGAGCCCGGTGAACTTCAGGTCGGGGTGGTTGACGAAGCCCTCGTCGTCGGCGGCGGTGGGCTCGTTGTAGCGGATGACGGGCGTGCCGCTGACGGGGTGGGACGTCACGATCGGCGAGACGGTGACGCTGTCGTAGAACTCCATGGCCCGGTGGTAGGTGCCGGTGACCTTCGACCACCGGTCGACGACGGCGGGGTCGGTGCGCTCCAGGACCCTGGGGGTGTGGGAGAAGGTGGTCTCGCCGCCGTTGTCGGCACCGGGGGCGTGCACGCACTGGAAGACCTGGAACTCCGGTATGTGGTCGCGGTACATGCCGTCCCAGTGCATGGGCATGTAGCTGGAGTCGAAGATGTGGTCCTCGGGCTGTTCCTTCTCGACGAGTTCGAGGACGGTGCCGAAGGGCCACTGGGCGGGTTCGCCCCAGTTCTCGCAGTAGGCCGAGAACTGCTCGGGGGCCTCGAAGGAGTCGAAGCCGCGGAGGAGGACGAGGTGGTGCTCCCGGACGAGGGCGCGCAGGGCCTCGACGGGGACATCGTCCACATGCGTGCCCGGGGCGGTGGCCCGCAGGGCCCGGCCGAACGGGCTGACCGGTTCGACGGTCCAACGGCTGTCGGCGAGCGTGGTGTTGTCCTTGCTCATGGTGGTCTCCGTAAGGTGTCAGGCGGCCCGGGACGCGGCCGGGGCGAGGACGTAGTGGCTGGGACGGCCGTCGACGTGCCGGAGGACGGCGCCGGCCTCCTCGGCCTCGGCGCGCTTCATGAGGGTGAAGCCCTCGCCCGTGTCGACCGCCACGCTGTGCCAGGGGGTGAGCCAGGCATCGGGGGTGTCGGCGAGCAGAATGCCGATCTTCCCCGTGGAGCAGGGCTGCGGGTGGATCGACAGCCGCACCGCCGTGGGGAACAGCTCCAGGAGCAGGTCGCCCCAGGCCCGACTGCGCTGGATGACGCGGTAGGCGAGGTCGCGGCACTTGCGCTGGAGGGCGGAGCGGGTGCCGGTCCACTGCGGGCCGGACAGGTCCTCCAGCATGAAGCGGGTGATGCCCCGGTACATCGCGAGGGGGGCGCCGCCGGCCCGTACCTCCTCGCGCAACTCCTCGACGGAGGGGGCGTAGCCGGAGGAGAGCAGGTCGCGCATGTCCTCGTGGCCGGAGCCGGTGTAGACCTCGTCGAGGGTGAACTGCTCCAGGTGCGTCGCACCGATGTCCTTGATCATCCGGTCGATGCCGGTGACGTAGGCGGTGACATGCGCGTCGTCGACGCCGAGCAGGTCGTTGAAGACCCGTCCGTCGGAGCAGATCCGGATGACGGCGCCGGGCGGGTATATCCGCGCTATGCGCTCGCACAGGGAGTTGAGGAACCGCAGCGCGAGTTCCTCGGCCAGGTCGGGCAGGGGGCCCAGGACCTTGGCCGGATTGGGGGACTTCGTCGGGAACGCCGGCAGGACGAACTCGATGGGCCGTCCGCTCTCCATGGCCGCCCGGACCAAGTCCAGGTGATATGCGGCACACTTCGGGCAGACGTCTCCGTCGCAGCCGCCGTCGCGCATTCTGCGCTGGTGGCCCAGGATTTCCCGGACCACGCGGGTTGCGGCCTCTTCGTTGTCACGTACGGCGGTATCGGGTGCGGCGTGATCGGACACCGCGCCTCCCTTCGTGGACTGGGATCCACGGTGCGCTTCGAGCGCATGAGAAACGCACAAGAGCCCCCTGGCCCGCCCTTTCGCCGTTTCCGCAGGGGCTGCGCCCCACCGGGGGCTGCGCCCCACCGGGGGCTGCGCCCCACCGGGGGCTGCGCCCCACCGGGGGCTGCGCCCCACCGGGGGCTGCGCCCCCTGGCCCCCCCGAGGCGCCCTGCGGGCGCTGTCCTCAAGCGCCGGACGGGCTGGGTGTGTGCCCCGGTCCCGCCCTTTCACCGTTTCTTCCGGGGAGACCCCGGACCCCATCCGCCCTTCGGGCGGAGTCCTCAAGCGCCGGACGGGCTATTTCAGCCCGTCCGGCGTTTGAGGACGAGCGGCGGAGCCGCGACAACGGGGGCCAGGGGCGGAGCCCCGGAAGCGGGGCACAGCCCCCGCCCCACCGCGCGGCAGCGCGGTGCCGGGCCCCGGGGCGGAGCCCCGGAAGAAACGGTGAAAGGGCGGGACCGGGGCAGACTCAATCCCCGACGCCACGTCAGGAGGCGGTCACAGACTCCACCGTGGCCCGCTGCACCGCATCCAGCTCCAACTGCGCCCGCTCCCTCCACACCGGCATCCGAAGCCGCCGGAAGCCGCCGAGCGCCTCGGTGAAGTGGCCCGCGGCGCGCGCCGGATCGCCCAGCGCCGCATGCGTCCGGCCGAGCCAGTAATGCGCGAGCGCCTCCCCCCGCAGCTCACCGAGCTCGGTGAAGACGGCAGCGGCCTCCCCCAACGGCCCCAGCGCGCGCGGCGCCTGGTCGGGGCCGAGGCCGACGTGCAGCCGGCCCATCGTCAGGAGGGTGTACGCCTCGCCGGGCCGGTGCCGCAGCAGCCGGTACTCGGCCAGGGCGCGGTGCAGATGGCGGGCGGCGCGGCCGAAGCGGCCGTGGCCGATCTCGGCGACGGCCAGGAGCTGGAGGGCGTCGGCGAGCAGCAGCGGGTGCCCGAGGCGTTCGGCCGCGGCCAGGGCCGCCTCCCCCGCCTCGATGGCCTCGGCGTCGCGCTGCCGGCACACCAGGGCGTAGCCGAGGCTGCGCAGGGCGGTGATGCGGCCGGGGGCGTCGCCGAGGCGTTCGAGGACGGCGGCCGCCGACTCGGCGTCCCGGTAGGCGAGTTCGGCCATGCCGCGGTCGGCGACGGCGAAGCTGCGGTGGACGCGCAGCAGCGCGGCGTGGTGTTCCTCGCCGAGCGCGTCCAGCGCGTCGATCGCGGTGGCGAAGCGGCCGGCGGCGTCGTCCACGCGGCCGCGGGCGGCGGCGGCGCGGGCGAGCGAGCCCTGGGCGACGGCGGCGGCGACGGGGTCGTCGTCGGCGGTGGCGCGGTCCCGGGCGGCGCGGGCCACGCGTTCCCACTCCTCCCACCAGTTGCGCAGGTGGCAGACGTTCTCCATGGCGGCGGCGAGGGCGGCGGCCTGGGCGCCGTAGCCGGAGTCGGCCGCGGCGAACTCGACGGCGGTGACCAGGTTGGTGCGTTCGCTCTCCAGCCAGCCGAACGGGTCGACGGTGCCGCCGCGGACGATGTCGGCGGGGCCGCCGCGCACGAGGCGGTCGCCGGCGGTGCGCAGCCGCAGGAGCCAGCCGTCCAGGACGCGGGCCACGGCGGCGCGCCGCCAGGCGGGGGGTTCCTCGGCGAGGGCGCGTTCGGCGGCGTGGGCGTGCAGGGCGTCGTGCATGCGGTAACGCGGCTGTCCCTGGGCATCGATGGCGCAGACCTGTATCAGGTGGGCGTCGAGGAGGGCGTCGGCCCAGCGGTCGGTGTCGGGTTCGTCGAGGAGGGCGGCGAGGACCCAGCCGGGGAACTCGGGCGAGGGCAGCAGGCCGAGGGCCCGGAACGCCCAGGCGGCGTCGGGGCCGAGGCCCTGGTAGCCGACGGCGGCCGCGGCGCGGACGGCGCGCTGCTCGTCGGTGCGGTCCTCGTCGGTGTGTCCGTCCGGTGTCTCGTACCGTGCGGCGTCGAGTCCGTCCGCGAGGTCCTGGAGCGGCAGCCGGGGGTGGGCGGCGAGCCGTGCGCCGGCCACCCGCAGGGCGAGCGGCAGTCCGGCGCAGGCGGTCACCACCCGCCGGGCGGCGGCCGGTTCGGCGTCCAGGCGGCGGCAGTCGGTGAGGCGGCGGAGCAGGGCCTGGGCCTCCTCGTCGTCGAGCGGCGGGACGTCGACGAGGTGCGCGTCCTCCAGTCCGTCGAGCCGGGCGGTGCTGGTGACCAGGACGGCGCTGCGGGAGGAGCCGGGCAGCAGGGGGCGGATCTGGGCCTCGTCGCGGGCGTCGTCGAGCACCAGCAGGACCTGACGGCCGCACAGCAGCGAGCGGAACATGGCGGCGCGGTCCACGGTCGCCTCGGGCAGGGAGGAGCCGGCGACGCCGAGGCTGAGCAGCAGGTCGGACAGGAGCGCGCCGGGCGGGCGGCGGATGCCGCGGGCGCCGTCGAGGCGGAGGAAGAGCTGTCCGTCGGGGAAGGCGTGGCGCAGCAGGTGGGCGAGGCGGGTGGCGAGGGCGGTCTTGCCGGTGCCGGAGGGGCCGGTGAGGACGACGACGGGGGTGGTGGTCGGCGAGGGGGCGGCGCCCGCGTCGGCGGCCGGTTCCAGGAGGGCGGCGGCGCGCGACATGACGAGGTGTCGGCCGGTGAAGTCGGGGGTGTCCAGCGGGAGTTGACTGACCGTCCGCCAGGACGGGGCCGGGCGGGCGGGGGGTACGGGGGCGGGGGCCGCCCCGAGGGCCGGGTCGCGGGTGAGGACGGCGCGGTGCAGGCGGCGCAGTTCGGCGCCCGGTTCCAGGCCGAGCTCGTTGCGGAGGGCGGCGCGGGCGAGGGTGTAGGAGGTGAGCGCGTCGCCGGGGCGGCCGCAGCGGTACTGGGCGACCATCAGTTTGGCCCACAGTGATTCGCGCAGCGGGTACCGGGCCGTCTGGGCCTGCAACACGGCGACGGCGTCGAGGTGTTCGCCGAGCGCGAGGCGGGCCTCGGCGTAGCCCTCGAAGGCGACCAGGCGGGATTCCTCCAGGCGGGCAGCCTCGATGTGCAGGGCCTCGTGGTGGGCGACGCGGTCGAAGGCCTCGCCGCGCCAGAGGTCCAGGGCCCGTCCCAGATGTCCGGCGGCGGCGCGGTGTTCGCCCGCGGCGAGGGCGGCGCGGCCGCGTTCGGCCAGGTCCTCGAAGCGGTGCAGGTCCACTTCGTCGGGGCGCACCCGCAGTTCGTAGCCTCGGTGACCCATGCTCAACCGGTCTTCCCCGGCCGCCTTGTTGAGCACCCGGCGCAGTGCGGCGACGTAGCTGCGGATGTTGGCCTGGGCGGAGGCCGGGGGGTTCTCGCCCCAGACCGCGTCGCACAGACGCTCCCCGGGGACAGGGGTGTTGGCGTGCACGAGCAGGGTGGCCAGCAGGGTCCGCTGCTTCGATCCGCCGAGCGGCAGGGCACGGCCGTCGGCGACGACCTCCAGGGGTCCGAGCACCTTGAACCGGACGCGCGGAGCCTCCACCTCGGGACCGCCTTTCTGCTGGCCGCACGAGGGTGGGCGTGCGCGCACTGCTGTTCGTGATTCGGAACAATGGTCAGGACGACAACCTTAGGGTCTGTCCGGTGCGACTCCTTCCACTTGCCCGCCGCCGTCCGGCGGCAGGGCATGCTGGCCGGGTCACATCCGGTCGGCGGTCCGCGCGAGGGCGCCGGGCCGGGCCCCGGACGAGGAGAGGCGGCACAGCCGGTGCACGACGGAGCCACGGAGATCACGACCGCGCGGCAGGCGGCGGACGACGCACTGGTGCTGGCGTTCGGCCGGCTCCAGGGGGCGGCCGGCCGCCTGGAGTACATCCTCGGGCGGGCCCTGGAGGAGGAGTGCGGGATCGGCCACCTCACGTTCGAGGTGCTGCTGATCCTGGCGCGGGCGGGCGGGCCGGGGCTGTCGATGAAGGAGATCGGCCGGGAGCAGGTGCTGACGACGGGCGGGGTGACCCGGCTGGTCGACCGCATGGCGGCGGCCGGGCTGGTGGAGCGCGCCGAGGATCCGTCGGACCGGCGCGGGCGCCTGGTGCGGCTGACGCCGCTGGGCGAGGAGACGGCGGTGCGCGCGGCGCGGGTGCATGTGGAGAACATCCGCCGCTATTTCGTCGCGCCGCTGCCGGCCGGGCATCTGGAGCGGTTCGCGGAGGACTTGCGGATCCTCAGCCACGCGGCGCGGGACGAGCTGCCGCGGCTGCGCTGAGCCCGCCGGACGGAGAGACGCAGCTCACATCGCCTCGCCGAAATACCTGACTGGTCAGTCACTGTTGAGTCAGGCGAATCGCTTTTCCCCACGTCTGCGAGGGCCTGCCATGAACACGCTCGACTTCACCATCCTCGACCTGGACTTCCCGGTCGGCAGCAGGAACAAGACCGCCACGCTCGTCACCGGCGAGCGGGACGCCCTGCTCGTCGACGCCGGCTTCACCCGCGCCGACGGCCACCGGCTGGTGGCCGCGCTCCTGGACTCCGGCAAGGAGCTGCGGACCGTCTTCATCAGCCACGGCGACCCGGACTTCTACTTCGGCGCGGAGGTCGTCGCCGACGCCTTCCCCGAGGCCCGGTTCGTGGCCACCGAGCCGGTCATCGCCCATATCCGCCGCTCCTACGAGGGCAAGCTCAAGGCGTGGGCCGCGGCCGGCGCCAACCTGCCCACCCGCCTGGTGGACCTCGCCCCGCTGACCGGCGACCTGGAGCTGGAGGGCCACCGCTTCGAGCTGCGGGGCGGCCCGGCCGCCCTGCCCGACCGCCACTACCTGTGGCAGGCCGGTCACCGCGCGATCCTCGGCGGCGTCCTCCTCTTCCAGCACGAGCACGTCTGGACCGCCGACACCTCCCGCCCCGGCCAGCGCGAGGCCTGGATCGGCCTGCTGGACGAGATGGCGGCGCTCGACCCGCGCCTCGTCGTCCCCGGCCACCGGCTGCCGGACACCCCGGCCGACCTCAGCGCGATCACCGGCACCCGCGCGTACCTGGTCGCCTTCGAGGAGGAGCGCGCGAAGGCCGCCGACGGCGCCTCCCTCACCGAGGCCCTGGTGCGCCGCTTCCCCGGCCACGGCATGCTGATCGCCGCCCAGATCGGTGCCAAGGTCGCCACCGGCGAGATGACCTGGGGCTGATCACCATGACCTACGACTTCGACACCTCCCCCGCCCCCGCCGACGTGGTGCGCCGCCAGTACCTCGCCTCGGCGGCCGGCGACCTCGACGCCCTGCGCTCCACCCTCGCCCCCGACGTGGAGTGGACCGAGATGGCCGGCTTCCCGCTCGCGGGCACCTACCGCACGCCCGAGGGCGTCACCTCACAGGTGATGGAGCGGCTGGCGGCCGAGTGGGACGACTGGGCCGTGCACGACGACACCTACGTCGCCGACGGCGAGAACGTCGTCGTCCTCGCCCGCTACACCGCCGTCAACAAGGCGACGGGCAAGGCGATCGACGTCCGCGTGGCGCACCACTTCACGGTGCGCGGCGGACTGATCGTGCGCTTCGAGCAGTTCGTGGACACGGCGAAGGTGCGGGAGGCGATGCGGTGAGGCGCACGGAGGTCCCCGGCGCGGCCGCCGCCGCACCGGGCGCCTCCCGCGCCTGCTGCGCCGGCCCTTACCCCTGACGTCATCGACCACGCTCCCCTGCTGCGGCAGCGTGGTGCGCGTCAACGAGTTCCCCCGACGAAGGTTCCGGCCCCAGGCCCGAGGAGCGACCATGCCCGTCAAGTCCACAGACACCACCGTGAGTTCCGTCACCGGTACCACCCGCCACGTCGTCCAGGAGTTCCTCGCCGCCCGGATGGCCGGCGACGTCGAGCGGCTCGTCGGGCTCTTCGCGGACGACGTCGACTGGCTGCTCGCCGAGAACCCCGCCGTCCCGTGGATCCGGCCGCGCTCCACCCCGGCCGAATGCGCCGCCCAGTTCACGGAGTTGGCCGAGCACACGGTGGCCGAGGACGCACGGGCCTCCGTCGACGCGTTCCTCGTCGACGGCACCGACGCCGTCCTGATGGGGCACCTCTCGGGGACCGTGCGCGCGACGGGGAAGTCCTTCGGGGGCCCGTTCGCGCTGCGTCTCACCGTCGAGGAGGGGCGGATCACCCGGCACCATCTCTACGAGAACAGCGTGTCGATCGCCGAGGCCTGCACCACTTCCTGAGTTCAGATCAAGGGCAGGCCCCCGGCGGAGACGGTTCACTCGTCGCCCGGCGGACCTCCCCGGTCCCGCGCCCACAGCGAGCGCACATGCCCCAGATGCCGGGTCATGCACGCCTCCGCCCCCTCCGCGTCGCCCGCCAGCATCAGATCCAGGAGTTCGAGGTGTTCCTCCGCCGAGGGGATGAGTTCGCCGCGTTCGTCCAGGCCCGTCAGGCCGTAGAGCCGGGAGCGTTTGCGGAGGTCGCCGACGGTCTCCACCAGGCGTTCGTTGCCGGCGAGGCCGAGGAGGGTGAGGTGGAAGCGGCGGTCGGCCTCCAGGTAGCCGATGAGGTCGTGGTCGCGCGCGGCGCGCACGATGTCCTCGGCGATCGGGCGGAGGGCCTCCAGGTCCGCGCGGGCGGCGGTGCGGGCGACGCGGCCGGTGACGGGGACCTCGATCAGCATCCGGATCTCGGTGTACTGGTCGAGGTCGCGCTCGTCGACCTCGGTGACCCTGAAGCCCTTGTTGCGCACCGGCTCGACGAGGCCCTCGCGCGCCAGGTCGAGCATCGCCTCCCGTACGGGGGTGGCGGAGATACCGAAGTCCTCCGCGAGGACGGGCGCCGAGTACACCTCGCCCGGGCGGAGTTCGCCGGAGATCAGTGCGGCCCGCAGGGCGTGCGCCACCTGGTCGCGCAGGCGTTCCGTGGCGGTAATCGGTGCGCGGCGCTGCAGTCGCCCCATGCGCTTGCCTCCCTGTGCCGGGGAGGCCCCAGCGTACAATGTCACGTTGCCTTCCCGGCAGCCGGGGCGAGGGTGTAGGTGCGGCCCGCGGTGTAGAACTCCAGGGCGGCGCGGCCCTGTTCGCGGGGTCCGTGGCCGGAGGCCTTGGCCCCGCCGAACGGCAGGTGGAAGTCGACGCCCGCCGAGGGGGCGTTGACGCGGATCATGCCGGTGTCGAGCCGGTCGAGGACGTGCAGCACCGCGTCCAGCCCGGCCGTGTGGACGGAGGTGACCAGCCCGTACGGCACGGAGTTGTTGATCCGGACGGCCTCTTCGAGGTCGCGGGCGGGGAGCAGGGCGGCGACGGGCCCGAACACCTCCTCGCGCAGCAGCGGATGGCCGTCCGGCGCCTCCACCACGACGGGGGCCGTGTACCAGCCCGCCGCGTCGGGCGCGGTGCCGGCGGCGACGACGGGCAGGCCCGCGGCGGCCCCGCGGACCCGGTCGCGGGCGGCGCGGGAGATGAGCGGCCCGCAGACGGTCGCCGGGTCGGCCGGGTCGCCGACCGGGAGTTTCCCCAACTCCTCGGCCAGGGCGGCACGCAGCGGCTCCAGGGCCGTGCCGACCGCGATGACGCGGCCGGTGGCGGTGCACTTCTGTCCGGCGTATCCGGCCAGCGCCGTCGCGATGTGGGCGGCCGCGCGGCCGATGTCGGCGTCCGGGAGGACGATCGCCGCGTTGAGCCCGCCGGTCTCGGCCTGGACGGGGATGCCGCGCGCGGTGGCGGCGCCCACCACCGTGGCGCCGACGGCGGTGGAGCCGGTGAAGGAGACGGCATCGGCCGTGCCGACCAGGGCCGTGCCCTCCTCGATGCCGCCCGGGACGACGGTGAACAGCCCGTCGGGCAGGGCACGTTGAAGCGTCTCCGCGAGGAGCAGGGCGCAGGCCGTGGCCTGCGGGGCCGGTTTGAGGACGACGGCGTTGCCGGCGGCGAGCGCGGGGGCCGCCTTCCAGGAGGGGACGGCCAGGGGGAAGTTCCAGGGGGTGATGAGCCCCGCGACGCCGTGCGGGCGGCGGCGGGTGAGGAGCAGTCCCGCGCCGTCCGCGCTCTCGTGGACGGCTCCGGTGGGTTCGTAGGGGAACTGGGCGTAGTAGCGCCAGATCGCGGCGGTCCGGGCGGCCTCGGCGCGGGCCTCGGCGAGGGGTTTGCCGACCTCGCGCACGCTCAGCGCCGCGAGGTCGGCGGCCGCGTCCTCGATCGCCGCGGCGGCCCGGCCGAGGGCGGTGCTGCGGGCGGCCGCGCCGCCGGAGGCCCAGACGGCCTGCGCGGCGCGGGCGCGGTCCACGGCGCGGGCGGTGGCGGCGGCCCCGGCGGCCGCGGTGGTGACGACGGTCTCGTCCGGGTCGGCGGGGTTGTGGGAGACGACGGTGGTCACAGCAGGAAGCCTCCGGGGAAGGGGTCGTCCGGGTCGAGGAGGTACTGGGCGGTGGCGGTGATCCAGGCGCGTCCGGTGACGGTGGGGACGACGGCGGGCAGACCGCCGAGCGCGGTCCCGGCGACGAGGCGGCCGGTGAAGCGGGTGCCGGTGAAGGACTCGTTGACGAAGTCCCGGCCGAGCGGCAGGAGTTGGCGGGCGTGCAGCTGGGCCATGCGGGCGGAGGTGCCGGTGCCGCACGGGGAGCGGTCGAACCAGCCGGGGTGGATGGCCATGGCGTGCCGCGAATGGCGGGCGTCGGAGCCGGGGGCGGCCAGGTAGACGTGTTTGAGGCCGTTGATCTCGGGCTGTTCGGGGTGGACGGGCCGGTCGGCGGCGTTGACCGCGTCCATGACGGCGAGTCCGGCGGCCAGCAGCTCGCCCTTGCGGGAGCGGTCGAACGGCAGCCCGAGGGCGTCGAGTTCGACGAAGGCGTAGAAGTTTCCGCCGTAGGCGAGGTCGTAGGG
Source organism: Streptomyces luteireticuli (assembly GCF_041519305.1). Classification (NCBI taxonomy): domain Bacteria; kingdom Bacillati; phylum Actinomycetota; class Actinomycetes; order Kitasatosporales; family Streptomycetaceae; genus Streptomyces; species Streptomyces luteireticuli. The sequence goes on along the minus strand of NZ_CP167927.1, from coordinate 7,825,687 downwards.
GACGGTTCCGTACCCGGGCACGTCGACGGTGCGGTCGAGCGCGGCGCAGTAGGCGGGGACGTTGGTGAAGGTGGCGCCACGGGCGGCGCCGTCCTCGACGCGGACGTCCACGGAGACGAGCCCGGCGGGGGTGTCCAGGCGGACGGTGGTGACGGGTTCGGTGACGGGCACCATGCCGGTCTCGACGAGGACGGTGGCGACGCCGATGGTGCCGTGTCCGCACATCGGGAGCACCCCGGAGACCTCGATGTAGAGCACGCCCCAGTCGGCGTCGGGCCGGGTGGGCGGCTGGAGGATCGCCCCGCTCATGGCGGCGTGGCCGCGCGGTTCGTACATCAGCAGGGTGCGCAGGTGGTCCAGGTGCTCGATGAAGTGGAGCCGGCGTTCGGCCATGGTGGCGCCGGGGATCGTACCGACGCCTCCGGTGACGACGCGGGTGGGCATGCCCTCGGTGTGGGAGTCGACGGCGTGGAGGACGTGACGGGTGCGCATGGGTCCCCGTTCAGCGGCGGCCGTCGGCGACGGCCTTCTCGGTGGCGGCGCGTACGGCGGACTCCGTGTCGCCGGTGAGCGGGAGGCGCGGGGGCCGGACGGGGCCGCCGGGCCGGCCGGCGAGGTCCATGGAGAGCTTGATGGCCTGGACGAACTCGGTCCGGGAGTCCCAGCGCAGCAGCGGGTGCAGCGCGGCGTACAGCGGCCGGGCGGTCTCCAGGTCGCCGGCGACGGCCGCGCGGTAGAGCGCGGCGCAGTCGGCGGGGAAGGCGTTGGCGTATCCGGCGATCCAGCCCTTGATGCCGGCGACGGCCAGTTCGAGCAGGACGTCGTCGGCGCCGGCCAACAGGTCGAGTCCCGGGGCGCGTTCGGCCAGTTCCCAGGCGCGGCGGACGTCGCCGCTGAAGTCCTTGACGGCGGCGATGTGCCCGGCGTCGTACAGCCGGGCCAGCAGGCCGGGGGTGAGGTCGGTGCGGGTGTCGGTGGGGTTGTTGTAGGCGACGACGGGCAGTCCGGCGGCGGCGACCTCGGCGTAGTGGGCGAGCACCGCGCGGTCGTCGGCCCGGTAGGCGGTGGGCGGCAGCAGCAGGACGGAGCCGCAGCCGGCCTCGGCGGCGTGTTCGGCCCAGCGCCGCGCCTCGGTACTGCCGTAGGCGGAGACGCCGGGCATCACCCTGGCCCCGTCGCCGGCCGCCTCGACGGCGGTGCGCACCACGCGGGCGCGCTCGTCGGCGGTGAGGGACTGGTACTCCCCCAGCGATCCGTTGGGGACGACGCCGTCGCAGCCCTGGTCGAGGAGGTGGCGGACGTGGGCCGCGTAGGCGTCGTGGTCGATGGACAGGTCGTCGCGCAGCGGCAGGGCGGTGGCGACCATGACGCCCCGCCAAGGGTGCTCGTGGTTCCAGGAGTTGATGCTCATTCCACTTCCTTTCATAGGACACTGTCTTTCATAGGACACTGTCTTTCATGGAGCGCCGTCGTCGAGGGCCGCGAGCGTCCCGAGGGTGACCGGGACGGCGAGCGGGCGGCGTTCGGGGGCGGTGGGCAGGCCGTCGGGGGCCGCGAGCCGGGCGACGGCCTGCCCGCAGGTGCGGCCCTGGCACCAGCCCATGCCGGCCCGGGTGAGGAGTTTCACGGTGCGTGCGTCCCGGGCCCCGAGGTCGTGGACGGCCTCGCGGATGCGGCCGGCAGTGACCTCCTCGCAGCGGCACACCTCGGTGGCGTCGGTGAGCCAGCCGGTCCAGCCGGGGCCGGGGGCGTGGACGGCGGTCATCGCGTCGGCGAAGGCGCGCAGCCGTGCGCGGCGGCGGCGCAGGGCGGGAGTGACGGCGGCGACGTGGCGCAGGCGGCGGACGATGGCGCGGGCGGCGAGTTCGCCCTCGGCGAGGGCGACGCGTTCGCCCCCGACGCCGGCGCTCTCGCCCGCCGCCCAGACGCCGCGCACGGTGGTCTCCAGGTCGTCGTCCAGCAGGAGGGCGAAACTGCCGTCGGCGGTGCGGCGGGTGGCGCAGCCGAGGGTGGTGGCCAGGTCGGTCTGCGGGACGAGGCCATGGCCGACGGCGAGGGCGTCGCAGCGCATGCGTCGCGAAGTGCCGGTCAGCGGGCGCCAGTCGGGGCCGAGCCGGGTGACGGTGACGGCCTCGACGCGTCGGGTGCCGTGCGCGGCCGTGACGGCGCTGCGGGTGAGGAGCGGGACGCGGTGGCGCAGGAGGGCGGCGGCGTGTGCGGCGCCTTCGGCGAGTTTGCGGGGGTCGGCGGCGAGGGCGCGGGGCCGGCGGGCGTAGCCGAGGTAGCCGGAGGCCTCGACGACGGCGGGGACCCGGGCGCCGGCGGCGGCGAGCGAGGAGGCCACGGCGAGCAGCAGCGGTCCGCTTCCGGCGACGGCCACGCGCCGCCCGGGCAGCACGAGATCGGACTTGAGCATGGCCTGGGCCCCGCCCGCGCCGACGACTCCGGGGAGGGTCCAGCCGGGGAAGGGGAGGTGGCGTTCGTGGGCGCCGGTGGCGAGGAGGAGGGTCCGGGCGGTGATGCGTACGGGGCGTTCGCCGTCCCCGTCCCCGTCGTCGCCGTCGTCGCCGGTGACGGCGTGCACGGTCCACAGGTCGGGTTCCTGGCGGACGGCGCTCCACACGTGGTGGCGGGGCAAGTGGCGTACGAGGCCGTGGTGTTCGGCGCGAAGGACCAGTTGGACCGGTGGCCGGGCACGCAATTCGGGCGCGGGACGGCGCCAGATCTGTCCGCCGGGGCGGGGGCCGGAGTCCAGCAGGGTGACGGTGAGCCCGAGCCGGGCCGCGGTGACGGCGGCGGACAGTCCGGCGGGCCCGGCGCCGACGATCGCGAGGTCGCGTATACAGGAATCGCCGGACGCATCGGACGCGTCGGCCGGCTCAGACGGCGAGTTCGGCACGGCCGGTTCCCTCCTGGGTGGTGACGGCGTCGCCGGGGCGGGCGGGCAGCAGGCACAGGCGGCGGTTGGGCCGCCCGTTGACGGTGGCGAGGCACTCGTGGCAGTGGCCGATGCCGCAGAAGGCGCCGCGCGGGGCGCCGCCGTTGCGGGTGGTGCGCCAGGCGAGGACACCTGCGGACCGGAGCACCGCGGCGAGGGACTGCCCGGGCAGGCCGGTCAGGGGACGGCCGTCCAGGGTGACGGTGAACGGGGCGGGGGGTTCAGCGCGGTTCAGGGCGGGCCTCCTTCGGGGCGGCGGCGAAGCGCTCGGGACGGAACGCCCGGGCCCAGCCGGGGAGTTCACCGTCGGTCAGCGCACGGGCGACGAGCAGTCCGGTCGCGGGGGCGAGGCCGATGCCCGCGCCTTCGTGCCCGCAGGCGTGGACGAGGCCGGGGACGCGGGGGTCGGGGCCGACGGCGGGCAGGTGGTCGGGGAGGTACGGGCGGAAGCCGGCGTAGGCGCGGAGGGCGCGGACCCCGGCCAGTACGGGGAAGAGGGCGACGGCCCCCGCCGCGAGCCGGCGCAGGGCCGGGATCGACAACGTGCGGTCGAAGACGGACAGTTCGCGGCTGGCGCCGATGAGGACGGGTCCGGCGGCGGTGCCCTCGACCACCGTGGAGGTGCGCAGGGCGGCCGTGTCACCGGCCACGTCGGCGACGTAGTCGGCGGTGTAGACCTTGTGCCGGACGACGCGGGGCAGCGGCTCGGTGACGAGGACGAAGCCGCGCCGGGGCAGCACCGGGAGCCCCGCACCGATGCCGGAGGCGAGCGAACCGGCCCAGGCCCCGGCCGCGTTGACCACGGCCGGGGCGTGGAGGTCGCCCCGGGTGGTGCGGACTCCCCGGACCCGTCCGGCCGCCGTGGTGAGCAGGCCGGTGACCTCCTCGCCGAGCCGCAGCCGGGCCCCGGAGGCACGGAGCAGCCGGGCGGCGGCGAGGGCGGGCATGACCTGGGCGTCCTGCGGGTAGTGGACGGCTCCCGCCAGGCCGGGGGCGAGGTGGGGTTCCAGGTCGCGAAGGGCGGCGGCCGGCACCTCGTGCGCCTCCGCGCCCGCGGCCGACTGGGCGGCGGCGAGGGTGCGGAGGGCGTCGAGGCGTTCCCGGTCGTCGGCGACGACGAGGCCGCCCTTGGGCTCGTACTCGATGTCCGGCGGCAGGGCATCCGCGAGTTCGCGCCACAATTGCCCGGACAGCAGGGCGAGTTCGAGTTCCGGTCCGGGTTCCTTGTCGGAGACCAGGATGTTGCCCTCGCCGGCGCCGGTGGTCCCGCCCGCGACGGGGCCGCGGTCCACGACGGTGACGGAGAGGCCGGCCCGGCCCGCGTGATAGGCGCAGGCCGCGCCGACCGCTCCCGCGCCGACGACGATGACGTCCGGAGGTTTTCGCTGGGACACGGCCGGTACCATTTCACATGGCACTGGTCGGTGCCAAGAGGCCGGACGGGACGAAGCCCCTTCACCGTACGAGGAGTTGGACGTTCCCGGGACGCATCGCCCCCTCCGGCGATCGGCCGAACTCGCCCTGTCCCTCCCGTCCCTCGGCCCAGCATCCTGTGGCGCGCACGGCACGCACAGCCCGCACGGCAGGCACAGTCCGCACGACACGCACAGCCCGCACGACACGCACAGTCCGCACCGCACGCACCCGCTCCGACCGAAGGGAACAGGACCATGAAGAAGTCCTCCCGGCTGATGACGCTGCTGGGCGTCGGCGGCCTCGTGGCCGGCAGCCTCCTGACGGCCTCCTCGGCCTCGGCCGGCGCCGGCAGTACGTCCGTCGTGGCCGAGCCGCACCTCACGACCTCGCAGGACGTGGTCAGACAGACCTCGTCCGGGGTGCTGCTCAGCGTCACGGGCGGGGTGCCCACGACAGTGATCTCGGAGACGGTGTCCGCCGGTTCGTGGGTGCTGTCCGCCAACGCGACGCTGGTCAGCTGGGAACCGAGCGACTACACCCGCTGCACGCTCTACGCGGGCGAGACCGCCGTCGGCGGGGCGACCAGCATGATCGGCAGCGCGGCCACGGGCGCGGGCAGCGGGGTCTACGCGGCCTCGGTGAGCGCCCAGGGCGCCTTCTCCAGTACGGGCCCGACGACCGTCAGCCTGCGCTGCGCACACGACAGCACCCGGACCCGGGCCCCCTACGCGGACCCGGGGGCGACCCTGTGGCTCCACCGGAGCGACGGCCTGGGCCAGCCCAGGCGGTAGCCGCTCCCGGGCGGCCGGCCGCACCCCGTCACCGGCCGCCCATCCACTCCTCGATCGCGTCGGCCGTGCGCGGCAGCGCCCCGGAGAGCAGCCGGGCGCCGTCCGCGGTGACGACGAGGTCGTCCTCGATCCGCACCCCGATGCCCCGCAGTTCGGCGGGCAGGGTCGTGTCGTCCGGCTGGAAGTACAGGCCCGGCTCGACCGTGAGCACCATCCCCTCCTCCAGGACGCCGTCGGTGTAGGCCGTCGCCCGGGCCCGGGCGCAGTCGTGCACGTCGAGGCCGAGCATGTGCCCGCTGCCGCACAGGGTGTACCGCCGGTGGAGGTCGCCGCGCGCGTGGGGCAGGACGCCCCAGTCGGCGAGCCCGTCGGCGATGACGCGCATCGCCGCGTGGTGGAAGTCACGGAAGGCGGCGCCGGGTTTGACAGCGGCGATGCCCGCCTCCTGGGCGGCGAGCACCAGTTCATGGACGCGGCGCTGCACCGGCGAGAAACGTCCGGACAGCGGCAGGGTCCGGGTGACGTCGGCGGTGTAGAGGGAGTCCGTTTCGACCCCGGCGTCCAGGAGGAGCAGCTCGCGGGGGTCGAGCCGGCCGTCGTTGCGGGTCCAGTGCAGGACGCAGGCGTGCGCTCCGGAGGCGGCGATGGTCTCGTACCCCGTGCCGTTGCCCTCGGCCCGGGCGCGCAGTGCGAAGACGCCCTCGATCCGGCGCTCGCCGCGCGGGTGGGCGAGGGCGGCGGGCAGGTCGCGGACGACGTCCTCGAAGCCGGCCGTCGTGTGGTCGACGGCCTGCTGGAGCTGTTCCACCTCCCATGCGTCCTTCACCAGCCGCAACTCGGCGAGCGCCGTGGCCAGTTCCGGGTCGTGGGAGGCGTCGCGCCCCGGGCCGCCGGTCCCGCAGGTGTCCAGGGGGACGCAGCGGATGCCGGTCAGCTCCTCCGTCTCCGCCGGTCCGGCCCGGTGGCCGACCCAGAACTCGCCGTGGCGGCGGTCGCGGTAGAACGCCCCCGCCCCGTCCTCCCGCCGCGGCGGGTGCGGGTGGACGTGGAGGACGGCCTCGTGACCGGCCGGTCCGGAGGGCTCCAGGACGAGGACGTGGCCCGCCTGTTCCTCTCCGGTGAGCCCGGTGAGCCAGGCGTAGGCGCTGTGCGGGCGGAAGCGGTGGTCGCAGTCGTTGGAGCGGACGGCCGCGGCGCCGGCGGGGATCACCAGGCGTTCGCCGGGGAACCGGGCGGAGAGCCGGGCGCGCCGCGCGCCACTCATATCCCCTTCCAGGAGGGGTGGTTGAGGGGTGCGGGGATCCGTGGCCCAGCCGCGGGTCATGGCCGACCGGAGTTCGTCGGAGGGCGGGAGGTCATGGCTTGCGGTCCGCGGGCCCAAGGACACCTGAGGAGGTTCCTGACGGTTCATCGGCTCTCTTCCTCTCGTGCACGAGTCGGTAAAGGAGATGCAGACGCCTTGTCAGTGCAATGTCACATTACTACGGTACCCCTCGCACGGCGCCTCCGCGCCGTCCGGCCCAAGTTGCCCCTCCGACACGGACGTTGTCCGACGATTCCCCCCACTCTGGAGACCCTGTGTCCCGATGGAGATCCGTTCACCGCACCCTGCTGGCGGCCGCGGCCGCCACGGCGCTCCTCGCTCCGGCGAACCTGCTCACCGACGCGGCGGCCGCGCCGCGGCACCCCGCGCCACCCGTCGCCGGAGAGCACCGCGGCACCCATGACGGAGATCACCGCGGCACCCATGACAAGGTGCCGCACCTGGCCAAGTCGCCGAAGGCCAGGGGCAGATCGGTCCCCGCGCCCGGCGGGCTGCCCGAGGGCCGCATACCCGGACCGCGTCCCCCCGCCGTCCCGCCGGAGAACCTCGGACGGCCGGCCGTCGCGCCCTGCACCCTCGACGGCGTGACCGGCCTGGGCCCCGAACAGTTCGCCGACTTCCTCGCCGATCCGGCCGTCACCGCCGACGGCTGCCTGCGCGGCCTGATCTGGACGTGGGACCCGCGGCTCGCACCGGTCATGTCCCGGGCCCACATCCAGGCCGCGTCCCGGCGCATATCCGCCCTCTCCCCCACGCACGACGGCCAGGACGGCAGCCACCTGCTGGAGCTGCTCACCTACCTCCACGCCGTGGCGTACCAGGCCTTCTCGCATGCGGAGGTCGACATCGCCGACCCGGCGACCCATGAGGCGATGCGCGGGGCGATCGACGACTTCGGCACCGCGGCCCACAGCTTCGACGTCACGCGCATCAACGCCGAGAGCCTGCGCGAGGCGCTCTACGCGGGCAGCGCCAAGGATCTGCGCCAGTCCCAACTCCCGCTGATCCGCAAGGTGCTGGCCACGATGGACCCGCACCACACCGCCACCTTCAAGGACCCCTCCTGGGCGGGCGCCGCCCTCGCCGGGCTCTCGGTCAACTACCTGGGCATCTACCCGGGCAACAACGACACCGCCTTCCGCGCCGCGGCCGCGCGCGACGCCGCGTACCGGGACACCTTCCGGGAGTTCGCCGACTACACCCATCTCAGGGGCACGCCCAACGAGTGGGTGGTGCGCGACGCCGTGGGCGAGTACGGCCGCTTCGGCGAGATCCCGGAGCTGCGCGACGCGACCGTCTCCGGGCTCGGGGCCCTGCTGTCCGTCACCGAGGGCAATTTCGGCGCCCTCGGCGATCCTTGGGCCAAGGCGGTGGCCTGGCTGATCGACTACCAGGCCTGTTCCGCCTACCACGTGTGCAAACCGGACGTCGAGCAGCGGCTGTTCCCGCGCACGTACTCCTACGACGGCGGCGGCATCACGGTCCGCACCGCGCTGGACCGGGCGACCGTGGACCGGCTGTACTACGCGAGCAAGCAGGTCAAGGAGCAGTACTTCCGGGTCCTGGGCACCGACCGGCCGCTGCCCGACGACACCAACTCCACCCTGCACATCGTGCTCTACGACTCCCGTGCGCACTACGTGGCGTTCCAGACCGTGCTGACCGGACTGTCCACCGAGAACGGCGGCATGTACATCGAGCAGGGCGCCACCTTCTACACCTACCAGCGGCGCGTCCCCGAGGACTCCTCGCTCACCCTGGAGGAGCTCTTCCGCCACGAGTACACCCACTATCTCAACGGCCGCTGGGCGGTGCCCGGTCTGTTCGGGGAAGGGCCCTGGTACGAGGGCGACCGCACCACCGCGATGGACGAGGGCACGGCCGAGTTCTTCGCCGGGTCCACCCGCGACGAGGGGGTGAAGGTCCGCAAGTCCCTGGTCCGGGGCGTCATCCGGGACACGTCCGGCGGCGGGCCGCGCATGAGCATGGACAAGCTGTTGCACGCCACCTACGCGGGCGACGGCTTCCGCTTCTACGACTACGCGGGCACGTTCTTCGAGTTCCTGTGGACCGAACACCCCTCGCTGCTGCGCGAGATGTACGGCCTGCTGCGGGCGGACGACCCGAAGGGCTTCGACGCGTGGCGCGACCGTACGGGCCGGGACGCCTCGCTCCAGCGCTCCTACGACGCCTTCCTGGACCGGCAGATCGCCCAGGTGGACGGGCTCTACGTGCCCAGCACGGACTTCACCCCCAACGACCGGCTGCGCGACGCCTCCGCCGAGGCCGTCCGCGCGTCCTTCGCCGGGGCGACGTACCTCACCCCGTCCTGCGCCGCCGGCCCCGACCCGGCGATGCGGCGCTTCGTCTGCACCGGGCGCATCACCGCGCGCCTGGAGGCCTCCGGTGACACGGACCGGGTGTTCCAGGACATGTCCCGCACGGTGGACTACTTCATCCTGGAGCGGGCCCGTCCCGCCTCCACCAATCTGGCCGACATGAACTGTCACTTCGGTGCCGTGGACGTCTGGTCCGACGGAACCGCCGGCAGTGCGGACTACTTGTGCGAGGGACCGCTGCGCAGCTGAGGCGGCGCGATGTCACGGTGTCCGGCGCCACCCGGTGCCGGACACCGGCGTTTACTCCCGGGCCGATCGGGGCGAACATCAACGGGTGACCATTGAAGAGACCGCTGCGAATCCGTCCGTCACCCACCGTTCCGTGGAAGTGAACGGCGTGCGCCTGCACCTCGCCGAGCAGGGCGAAGGCCCGCTGGTCCTGTTGCTGCACGGTTTTCCCGAGAGCTGGTACTCCTGGCGCCACCAGTTCGGGCCGCTGGCGGCGGCCGGCTACCGGGTCGTCGCCCCCGACCAGCGCGGCTACGCCCGCAGCGAGCAGCCCGGGCGTGCCGACGCGTACACGCTGCTGCACCTGGCCGGCGACGTCACCGAACTGATCGCCGCGCTGGGCGGGCGGCAGGCCGTGGTCGTCGGCCACGACTGGGGTGCGCCGGTCGCCTGGACGACGGCGATGCTCCGCCCGGACCTCGTGCGCGGCGTCGTCGGCCTGAGCGTGCCGCCGACGCTTCCGCCGGCGGTCATGGCACCGCCCGCGGTGACGCGCGCCCACTACGGTGACGGCTACTACCAGAACTACTTCCAGGAACCCGGCGTGGCCGACGCCGAGTTGGCCCGCGATCCCGCCACGACGTTCCGCCGCGTCCTGTTCGGCGGCTCCGGGGACAACCCGGCCAACTCCCGTCCCCGCCCATGGATCGTCGCCGAAGGGCAGGGGCTGCTGGACGGCATGCCGGATCCGGAACGGCTGCCCGCATGGCTGACGGACCGTGACATCGAGGCGTTCGTGGACGACTACGCCGGACACGGCGACCGGGCCTTCACCGGACCGCTGAACTGGTACCGCAACATCGCCCGGAACCAGGAGCTGTTGACGCCCTTCAACGGCCGCCGCATCGAGATGCCCGCCCTGTACATGGTGGGCGACCGGGACATGGTGACGTCCCTGGCCGGCGTGGCCGAACTGCGGGCCGGGCTGCGCCGGATCGCCCCGCTGCTGCACGACGACGTGACGCTGCCGGGGTGCGGCCACTGGACGCAGCAGGAGCGCCCGGAGGAGGTCAGCTCCGCGCTGCTGGACTTCCTGGAGCGGCTGGAGAAGGGGACGGCGGCCTGACGGGCCCGGAGCCGCCGCCCCGTCGGGGTCAGTGCCCGGCGTCCGGCGTCTCCGGCAGGAGCGGGGGCGAGGAGGGCGACGCGGGGACGGGGTCGAAGAGGACCGCCCTGGCGACCCTCGGGGCGAAGAACGCGGTCGTCGGGGCGGCGAGGGAGCCGACCTGCCGGAAGGTGTCGCCCACGACGCGGTTCCCGGGCACGCGCTCGATGACGCGGCGCAGATACCAGGCGGCGGGCCGGTCGACCGCCCGGGGCCGCACCGCGCTGCCGGTGGCTCCGGGCACGGCGCGGTCGGCTCCGGCGGAGATGTCCCACGCCTGCCGCGCGACGGCGACGAGGGCCCGCTGCACGCGCCGGGTGGTGGGCGTACGGCGGCGGTCGTCCAGGGCGTCGCGCAGGGCCACGGCGCACAGGGCCGCGACCGACATGCCCTGTCCGTACACGGGGTTGAAGGCGCACAGCGCCTCGCCGGTGGCGAGGAAGCCCGCCGGGCGGCGGCCCGGCCGGTCGTAGCGGCGGCGGACGTTGGACGCTCTGCGGTAGGCGTGTATGGGGGTGAGAGGGTCGGCCTTGTCCAGCCATTCGCGCATGACCGGGTCGGGGAGACTGGCGGCGAAGTCGAGGTACCCCGCTTCGTCCGTGGGCGGTTCGTTCCCCTTGAATCCCGAGAGGAGGGCGACCCATCGGTCCCCTTCCACGGGCAACAGGAGCCCGCCGCGCGGGTGTTCGCCGTCGATGGCCATATAGATGCCCCGGAAGGTCGCTCCGTCCGGGTTCGCGCCGGCCCCGTAGAAGCGCGTGGAGTAGGCGAGACCCGCGTCGATGGTCTCCTCGGGCGCCGGCTCGGCGCCGATCGCCCGCAGCCAGTCGGGGGCGCGCGAGGAGCGGCCGGACGCGTCGACGACAAGGTCGGCGGCCAGGGTACGGGTCTCCTGGCCGGCGCCCCTGGGGCGTATCCGGACGCCCCGTACGCGCGTGGCGTCACCGGCGAGGCCCGTGACCTCGGCGCCCTCCAGGACGGTGATGCGGGGGTCGGCGAGGACGCGACGGCGCACGAGCCAGTCGGTCAGCGGGCGGGAGCCGGTGAGCATGTGCGTGGCGGCGGGTGTGCGCCGGAACCACTGGCCGCCCTGCCACTGCAGGAGGTCGTCCGGCATGCCCAGGCTCGGGGATCCGTGCTCGCGCAGTTCGTCCGGAAGGCCCGGCAGCAGGGCGTCCAGAGCCTGCACCCCGCCCTTGAGGAAGATGTGGGCGTGCCGGTCCTGGGGTGTCCCCGGACGGTGCTCGGGTCCGTCGGGGTAGCGGTCGCGCTCGACGACGGTCACGGTGTCCGCGTGGTCCTTGAGCACATGGGCCGCCAGGAGCCCGGCGAGGCTCCCCCCGATGACGACCGCGTGCCGTGATGCGCTGCTCATGGCGTTCCCCTCTGTCCGGTGGGGATCACCCTACTGATCGGTTACTTACCTTCCGGAGGTGGGTGGTTGTCCCGCCGGATCCCGGCATCCCGGGCAGCAGAACGCGGCCGCCGCCCGGATATCGGGCGGCGGCCGCGTTCTGCTGGGCCTCGACTGAACTGATCAGTAGGCGGAGTTGACGTTGTCCATGGAGCCGTAGGTCTTGGCGGCGTAGTTGCAGGACGCGACGATGTTGGCCACCGGGTCGTAGATGTCCCAGGACGTACCGTCCACGTGGAAGGCCTGGAACGTCGGGTCGATGATCTGCAGCAGACCCTTCGACGGCACACCGTTCACCGCGTTGACGTCCCAGTCGTTGATCGCCTGGGGGTTGCCGGTCGACTCGCGCAGGACGTTGCGCTTGATGCCCTCGTAGGAGCCGGGGATGCCCTTGGCCCGCATGATGTCCAGCGCCTGGTTGATCCAGCCGTCCAGGTCGTTGCCGTAGGCCTTCGGCGCCGGAGCGGCGGCCGGGGCCTGCTCGGCGGCCTTGACCGGCTGACGCGCGGCGGAACGGCTCGCGGTCTCCTTCTCGGCGCGCTCCTTGTCCGCAGCGGCCTTGGCGGCCTTCGCCTCACCATCGGCCTTGACCGTCGCGGCGGCCTCCGTCCGCGCCTGCGCGGCGGCCTCGTCGGCCTGCTGCGCGAGCTCGCCCCGGCCCTGCTCGTCCGCGGTGAACGCCTTGGCGTCGAACGCCACCGGCTTCACGGCCACCGACTGGGCGGCGGCCGGACCACCCGAAACCACCGCGAACGCCACGGCAGCCGCACCAGCAGCACCGAGACCAGCGGCGGAAATCTTGTGGACCTTGGACAGACGGGTATAACCGGAGTGAGTGGAACGCATGCGAAGAAGAACCTCTTCCCGTATCGCGGAACCGCACCGCTCCGGAGATCCGATACGAAACGAGCGCCGCAATCCGACGGCGCCCCAGCGGGTCCAGCAATTGTTAGCGGCCGGGAAAACCCCTGACAATGCCTGTGACCTACTACCGACCACCGTCCACACCCACCCGCACCGGCGTGAATTCCCACCACAGAGCCGACCGCACTCACTAAACAAAGCAGTAAGTGACGCACGTCCCATGGCCGGGCTCACAGCGCGAGGGCATTCGCGCGACTCCGAGCGACGTATTCCTCACGAAACGTGAACGGAAAAGCGCCCGATTCCTTCCCCGAAGGGGATGAATCGGGCGCTCCGTCGGCAGGGTCAGCCCTGTGCCGCCGCCGCGCGGGCCGCGAGCGTCTCGCCCCCGACCGCCCAGCTGTCCGTGGCGACCTCCTCGACGGTGACCCAGAGGCTCTCCGGCTTTCCGCCGGTGGCCCGCACATAGGCGTCCGTGAGCTCACGGACCAGCGCGGCCTTCTGCTCGGCCGTCTTGCCGGGGGTCTGCTTCACCTGGATGAGAGGCATGGAAACGCTCCGCAGTGCGAGAAGGAGGGGCCCGGGCGGACCGCCCGGGCCGGATGACTCCATCCCATCACCGCGCGGCGCACCCGCCGAGGGGCGAACCGAGCCGACTGTGATCACGGATCGAGATCAGCGCCCGCCCGGGACCGCCCCGTCCTCGTGGTCCCCGCCGGACTTCGCCAGCCGGTGACGGGCGACGCGCAGCGCGGCATCGGCGTCCCTGGTCCCGGTCGTCACGCACAGGGTGTAGGTGACGTCCGCCAGCTCCTGCCGTATCCCCGGGTCCGCCGCACCCGATGCCGCGGCGCGCTCGAGGGCGGTGTGGCGCTCGACGAGGTCACGGAGAACGGCGGGGTGGGCGAGCAGCATGAATTCCTCCACGAAGCGAAGTGCGTGCGACGGATGTACTGACCGGCACGCGCCTGCCCCGGAAGACGCTCTTCATTCCTCGCCACCCACCCCGTGTGACCGGACGGGTCACCCCCGTGACGAGCGGCGCCCGGCGAAGAGCCGGTAGAGGGCGAGGATCACGAGCGATCCGACGATCGCGGCGATCCAGGTGGAGAGGTGGAAGAAACCGGTGAGGGAATGGATCCCGAAAATCACCTTGCCGAGGAATCCGCCGAGGAGACCGCCGGCAATACCGATCAGCATGGTCACGAAGACTCCGCCGGGGTCCCTGCCCGGCATGATGGCCTTGGCCGCCGCTCCGGCGATCAGCCCTATGACGATCCACGCGATGATGCCCATGTCCGTTCGCCTTTCTGCCCGTCACCGGCCGACACGACACGAATGACCCGTGAGGGACCCGTCAAACGCCGAATGCGCCCGGCGGAGCGGAAATGCGCACGCGCACGGATTCCCGGGGAGCGGACGGGCGGTGGTCCCTCGCGCCGGAGCCGACGGCTCCGTGCCCTTGGGACGCCGACGGGGCGCGGCCCCGACCGCCCCCTCATCCCGCCGTCATGCACAGCACCCACACGAAGCACCCGACCACGACCACGGCACCCGCCAGGATCAGTGCCTTCGCGGACAGCGCGCCGTAGGGCGGCCTCCCGCCCGCCAGGGCCACCGGACCGCCGCCGAGGGTACCGGCGGGCCGGTCGGTCAGCACGGTCAGCCGTTCTCCGGGGCGTCCGGCCGGCGCCTGTTCGGGGCCGCCGACCCGGTTGAGGAGCAGGGCCCGGCCCTCGACGCCGGAGAGCAGTTCCTCGACGCGCATGACGAAGCGCTCGCGCGAGGAGCGGTGGTGCACGGTCCCGATCCATGCCGGGGGGTCGCCCCCGGCGGCCGGCAGGTCCGGGCCCCCGGCGTCCCCCGGGGCCGGCAGCCACGCCACGTCCGCCAGGGTGCGTGCCAGCAGCAGCCGGGTCTCCCCCGCCGTGTCCGTGTCGCCGAGGCGTTCGACGGTGCCGTCGGGGAAGTGCCGTCGCAGGCACGCGCTCACCGGCCCGTCCGGCCGGCCCTCGGCGAGGTCCTCCAGCCAGCGGGCGACGAGTCGTACGACCCCGCCGGCCGCCTCCTCCCCCGGGCCGCCCGTGAAGGCCAGGGCGAAGCCCGAGGGAGCGGTGTCCGGCGCGGGTTCCGCGCCGAGGGGCCCGGCGGGTATGCCGCCGAGGTAGGCCCGCCAGCCGCCGGCGTCCGCCTCGACGAGGAGCGTCGGCCGGTCGGGGTCGGTGCTCCCCGTGTAGGAGCGCCACCAGGCGCCCGGCGGCCGTGCGCCCAGGAAGCCGTGGTTCTCGTCCGGGACGCCGTGGTCCTCGTCGTCCCGGGCCCGGCCGCGCGCCATCACATAGCCGTCCATCGATCCCCCTTTCCGGGAAGGTCCCCCGTCGGCCCGGCGGGGGCGGCGGACCCGCGGGCGCACGGGGCCGTGGGGTCAACTGGCCGATTTTTCCCCGTCGTCTTTTCCCCGTCGTCGCGGTGAGGACCCGCTTCCGCCCGCGGCACGGCGGCGTCCCCTCGTCGCGACGCGTCACCCGGGGCGTGACCGAATGAACGGCCAGGCTACGGCGGTGGGTCCGGACAGCCGCAACGGTCCGCGGTCCGGCGCGCGTTCAGGCCGTTGCACCGGCCGTGCCCGCGCTCCGGGGCACGCGCCCCCGGGAGCGCGGGAGTTGCGCGTCCGCCCCTCGCCCGCCCTCCGTCCGTCCTCGTCCGGCATACGGCGGCCCGGCGGGTCCGGTTCAGCGGGCACGGGCGGCCGGACGCACCGCGGCCCGGTCCTCCGCCAGGTGGCCGAGGACCCGCTCCACCACGGCGCCGACGGCCGGGTCGGTCGCCAGATAGACCGTGTGCCGGCCGGCCCTGCGGGCGTCGACGAGGCCGGCCAGCCGGAGTTTGGTCAGGTGCTGGCTGACGGCGGGCAGGGACTGCCCGACGCGCTCGGCGAGGCTGGTGACGTGGTGTTCGCCCTGGGCGAGGAGCCACAGGACGTGGAGGCGGACCGGCGAGGCCAGCAGGGCGAAGACGGCGGCGGCGCGCCGGAGTTCCTCGGGCGAGGGGTCCTCCGTGCCGGTGCTCGGCGACGCCATCCCTGCCTCCCCGTGCGCTCGGTCCGGCGGTCCCAGCGTACGCGCGGCCGGGCCGGTGCGGGCGGTCCCCCCGCCCGCGGCCGGGAGCGGTGTGCGGCGGGGCGCCGTGGGCCCGGTCACCCGTAGGAGAGGTTGGAGCAGACGTCGTCGTCGGCCGAGCGGGCCTTCTCGGCGACCCGGGAGGGGACGGCCGTCGGGGCCGGCGCGGACGGGGCGGGCGACGGGTCGGCGGCGTAGGTCCGGCCGAGGGTGACGACGAGTCCCCCGGCGGCGGACTGGCGCAGTTCCGCGCCGGGGAAGCGCCGGGCGAGGTTCTCGGCCCGGCTCTTGAGGCCGGGTCCGTAGGTGACGAGGGTGGCGGTCCGGCCGGGCTCCGGGACGGTCGCGGTGCCGGTGACGGTGAAGCCGTCCTTCCTGAGCATGTCGGCGGCGCGGGCGGCGAGTCCCTTGACGGTGGTGCCGTTGTGGACGGTGACGCTGATGCCGGCGCCGGACGTGGGCTCCGGGGACGCGCTCGGGGCGGCCCCGGGCCTGCCGCCGTCGTTCTTTCCACCGTCGTTCTTTCCACCGTTCTTCTTCCCACCGGCGTTCTTTCCGTCGATGGTGCGGTCGTTGCGCAGCGACTCCCACAGGGCCTCGGCGTCGGGGTGGACGACGGCGACCCGGTTGCCCTGGTAACGCCAGGGCAGGGTGACGAACTTGGTGTTGTGCAGGTCCACGTTCTTCAGCGACATCGCGAAGGAGAGCAGTTTCTGTGCGGAGTCGAGTCCGGGGTCCACGGTCATGGACTTCGTGGCGGCATTGGCCAACGGCAGCAGGGTGGTGGGGTCGAACCCCTCTCCCTTCACCTTCTTGATGAGGCTGGAGACGAAGGCCTGTTGGCGCTGGATGCGGCCGATGTCGGAGCCGTCGCCGATGCCGTGCCGCAGGCGGACGTAGTCGAGGGCCTTCTGCCCGGAGACGTTCTGCGGTCCCTTGGCGAAGATGCGCTCGCCGCGCGATCCGCGGTGGGGATTGAGATCGCCCTGGTAGACATCGTTGGGCAGGCACACCTGGACGCCGCCGACGGCGGAGGTCATCTTGGAGAAGCCCGCGAAGTCGACGACGACGGTGTGGTCGACACGCAGCCCGGTGAGTTTCTCCACGGTGTTCTGGGTGCAGGCGGGGTTTCCCTTGGCCGTGAGACCCACGGAGAAGGCCGAGTTGAACATGACGCCGGTCTGCGTCTTCGTCCAGGTGCCGTCCGGGAGGCGGCAGGGCGGGATGTCGACGAGGGTGTCGCGCGGGATGGAGACGGCGACGGCGTGTTCGCTGTCGCCGTAGACGTGCAGGAGGAACGCGGTGTCGGAGCGGCCGACGTCGCCCTCGCCGCCGCCCAGCGAACTGTTGGCGCCGGAGCGCGAGTCGGAGCCGATGACGAGGACGTTCCGGCCGCCGAAGCCGCCGGCCGGGCGGTCCTTGGAGAGGCCCTTGGCGTCGAAGCTGTCGATGTTGCCGTCGAGTTCGTAGTAGACCCAGGCGGCGCCCCCGGCCAGCAGGAGGGCGCAGGAGCCGGCTATCGCGCCCATGAGGCGGGCGCGGCCGCGCCGTCGCTGCTTGAGCCGCTCGGCCCGTCGTCCGTCGGCCCGTCGCCCCTCACGGCGCTCGGCCACTGCTGCGCGTGTCATCCCACCCCGCTCGTCGCTTTTTCAGTTGCGCAATATAGCAACTGTTGAGGAGGGCGTGATCCACGGGACGGGAGGGTCAGGGGCTGACCGCGTCGTAGCCGTAGCGCAGCGGCTCCTCGGCGACACCCAGGTCGCGCCGGTAGATGTACAGCGCCTCCACCCGCACCCCGTCGGCCGGTTCCTCCACGGCGCAGGGGCGGGTGACCTGGAGCACCCCCGGCCGGCCGGTCACCCGCACACGGGCTCCGGCCGCGGGGCCGCCGACCAGCAGGGCGGTCTCCGCCTTCGACATCTCGGCATGCATCATGGAGACACTTTAGATGTTGCGCAAGCGGAAGAACGAGGGGGCGAGGCATGGCCGATCCGCCGTTCCGGCACCCCACTTCACTGTTTGCGCAATCCGGGAACCATCCGTTCCGACCTCACGTTCTCGTGTCACGACGTGTCACCGGGGCACGTTCCGGACCCTCTTCACCGTCTTCTTTGGAGGAAGTTCATGGCAGTCACCCTGGCCAAGGGCGGCAACGTCTCGCTGAGCAAGGAGGCCCCCGGCCTGACGGCCGTCACGGTCGGCCTCGGCTGGGATGTGCGCACCACGACCGGTGCCGACTACGACCTGGACGCCTCCGCCCTGTTGTGCGCCGCCAATGGCAAGGTCGTCTCCGACCAGCACTTCGTCTTCTTCAACAACCTGCGCAGCCCGGACGGTTCCGTGGTGCACTCCGGTGACAACCTCACCGGTGGTGGCGACGGCGACGACGAGCAGATCCAGGTGAGCCTGGCCACGGTGCCCGCCGAGGTGGACAAGATCGTCTTCCCGGTCTCCATCTACGAGGCCGCGCAGCGCGGCCAGAGCTTCGGCCAGGTGCGCAACGCCTTCATCCGGGTGGTCGACCAGGCGGACGGCCGCGAGCTGGCGCGCTACGACCTGACCGAGGACGCGTCCACGGAGACCGCGATGGTCTTCGGCGAGCTCTACCGGCACGGCGGGGAGTGGAAGTTCCGCGCCATCGGCCAGGGTTACGCGTCGGGGCTGCACGGCATCGCCCAGGACTTCGGCGTCCGGGTCTGACCCGGTCCACGGACAACCCCTCAGGATCCATGGACAACCCCTCAGGAAAGGATCTCCCGACAGCCGTGGGCACCAGTCTCACCAAGGGCCAGAACGCCGGCCTGACCCAGGACGGCACCCCGCTCGCCGACGTCACCGTCGGTCTGGGCTGGGACGTCGGCGAGAGCGACGCCGCCTTCGACCTCGACGCCGCCGCCCTGGTCTGCGGCCCGGGCAACAAGGTGCTCTCCGACGCCCACTTCGTCTTCTACAACAACCTCGTCCTGCCCGGCGGCGCGGTGCGCCACCTCGGCGACAACACCACCGGGGCGGGCGAGGGGGACGACGAGCGGATCACCGTCGACCTCGACGGCCTGGACGCGGCGGAGGGGGTGGAGCAGGTGGTCTTCACCGTCTCCATCCACGACGCCGCGGCCCGCGGCCAGGACTTCGGCAAGGTGCGGGACGCGTACATCCGCGTCGTCGACAACGCCACCGGCCGCGAGATGTGCCGCTACGAGCTCTCGTACGACGCCGCCTCCGAGACCGCCATGGTCTTCGGGGCGCTCTACCGCCGGGGCGGCGAGTGGAAGTTCCGGGCCATCGGCCAGGGGTACGACAGCGGGCTCGCCGGCATCGCCGCCGACTACGGCGTCACCCTCGGCTGACCGGGGCGCCCGGCCGCGGTGCGGCAACCACCGCTCCGCGGCCGGGCGTCCTCCCGTACGCACGCACCCCCGGAAGGACTGAACACCATCATGGGCATCATCAGCTGGATCATTCTCGGCCTGCTGGCCGGCGCGATCGCCAAGGTTCTGCTGCCGGGCCGGGACCCGGGCGGGCTGATCGGCACGACCGCCATCGGCATCGCCGGGGCCTTCCTCGGCGGCTGGCTCTCCGCCAAGTTCCTGCACCGGCCCATCAGCAAGCACTTCTTCGACGCGCCGACCTGGGGCGCGGCGATCGTGGGCTCCCTCGTGCTGCTGATCGGCTACCGGATCCTCTTCGGCAACTCCCGCGACTGAGCGTCCCCTTCATGGCCGGATCATGCTCAACGGAACGGCCCCGGACGGAGTTCTTCCTCTCGTACGCACCCGATCGTCACAGGGAACGGAGAGACGGATGACCCCAAGGACCCCGGCCACAGGAACCTCGGCCGCAAGGACGTTACCCACGTTACGCAGAGCCCTCACCGCCGTGGCCGCCGCGGCGGCACTGGCGGCCACGGCGCTCGCCCCCGCCGCGTCGGCCGCACCGGCGGACGGGGGCACCGGCCGGCACGCCGCCACCCAGGCGGCCATGGAGGCCCAGACCACCGGGCCCGGCGCGGTGCCCGGGATCCTGGGCCGCGCCCATGACCGGCACGGCTCGTGGCACGGCAGCGCGGGGGTCGCCGACCTCACCACGCACCGGCAGCGGCTCTCCCTGGACCGCTTCCGCATAGGGAGCATCAGCAAGGTCTACAGCTCGGTCGTCCTGCTCCAGCTGGAGTCCGAGGGGAGGCTGGACCTCGACAACCCCGTGGAGGAGTACCTCCCGGGCGTGCTGCGGGGCAACGGCAACGACGGCCGCCGCGTCACCCTCCGCCAGGTCCTCAACCACTCCAGCGGGATCTTCAACTACACCGAGGATCCCGCCTTCGCGGAGAAGCTCTCGGTCGGCTTCCCGCAGCACCGCTACGACACCGCCAGGCCCGCCGAGCTCGTGGCGACGGCGCTCAGGCACCGGCCGTACTTCAAGCCCGGCAAGGGCTGGCACTACTCCAACACCAACTACATCCTCGCCGGGCTCGTCATCGAGAAGGTGACCGGCCACCCCTACGCGACCGAGATCGAGCGCCGCGTGCTGCGCCCGCTGGACCTGCGCAACACCACCCTCCCGGGCACCTCGCCGCGCATGCCCGACCCCCACGGCCGCGCCTACAGCAAGCTCCTCTCCACGGCCCCGGACGCGAAGGTCCACGACACCACCGAGCTCAACCCGTCCTGGGGCTGGGCCGCGGGCGAGATCATCTCGACCACCGGTGACCTCACCCGCTTCTACGAGGCCCTGCTGGACGGCCGGCTCCTCCCCCGCCACCAGCAGCGGGAGTTGCTGACCACCGTGCCAGTGCAGGCACAGGAGATGTCCGCCTACGGTCTCGGCATCGCCCGGTCCCGGCTCTCGTGCGGCACCACGGTCTGGTTCCACAGCGGCGGCATCCACGGCTCGACGTCCCTCGTCGCCGCCACGCGCGGCGGCGGCCACACCGCGGCGTTCAATCTGAACGGCGACTGGGGCGGGAACCTCGCGGCGCTGCTGGAGGCCGAGTACTGCGGCACGGCCAAGACCCCGGGTCCGGGGCTGGAACGGCTGGCCACGCTGCGCTGAGCCCCCAGGGCCCCTAGCGCTGTCCGTCGAGCCACTTCTCGAACGTGGTCGGCGCGATGCGGGCGCCCTCGCCGGGCAGGAGCACCTCACCGGCCATGGACGTGCCGAACAGCCCCGACCACGTCGGCACCACCTTCACCGCACGCCCCCGCGCTTCGAAGGTGCGCCGGGCCATGTCCGTCAGTTCCAGTTGCTCCGGCCCGGCGACGTCGGCGTACCGGCCCTGCGGCGCGCCCGCGGCGATCTCGGCGAGGATGTCGGCGACGTCCGCGGGCGCGACCGGCTGCACCAGCAGCGGCGCGATGGCGGCGACCCCGTCCCGCTCGGTCCAGCCGGCCACCATGGCCGCGAAGTCGTGGAACTGCGTGGCCGGGACGGTCGTCCACGGCACCGCGCCCTCGGCCACCAAGCGCTCCTGCTCCCGCTTGCCCGCGTAGTGCGCGTTGCCCTCGATCTGGCCGATCCCCACGATCGAGAGGAGGACGTGGTGGCGGACGCCGGCCCGCTCCTCGGCCGCGAGCAGGTTGCGCGTGGTGGTGCCGAGGTAGGAGACGACCTCGTCCGGGTCGGCCGCCATGCAGTTGGTGGTGTCGACGACCGCCTCGACCCCGGCCAGGGCCTCGTCCAGCCCCTCACCGGTCGTCAGGTCCACGCCGAGCGAGCGGCTGATGCGGACGACGTCGTGCCCGTCGCGTTCGAGGGCGGCGACGGTAAGTGTCCCCATGTTCCCGGTCGCACCGGCGACGGCAATGCGCATGACGTTCTCCCCTGGTTGTTCCTGTCGGTCCCGGCGACGCTATCCCGGACCTCATGGATCCACAATATCCGGGATCTATGAAGTCCGGGATAGAATCCGGCCATGAAGCTTCCCGTGAGCACCGAATGGCTGCTGCACTGCGCCACGACGCTGGCACAGCTCGAACCGGGAGCGACCGCGTCGGCGGCCCAACTCGCGCAGTACTACGACCTGCCGGCGCCGTATCTCGCCAAGCAGCTCCAGTCGCTGGTCAAGGCGGGCCTGCTCGCCGCGAGCACCGGACCGCGGGGCGGCTTCCGGCTCGCCCGGCCGGCCTCCGAGATCACACTCCTGCAGATCGTCGAGGCGGTCGACGGCGCCTCGTCGCCGTACGAGTGCCGCGAGATCCGTCAGCAGGGGCGGGGGGCGTTCCCCGCCGAGGAGTGCCGGAGGCCCTGCCTCATCGCCCGGAAGATGGCCGCGGCGCACGAGGCATGGCGGAGCAGCCTCGCCGGGGTCTCGATCGGCGACCTCCTCGCGGAACTCCCCGCGTCGGCCCCGGCCCGGACGCGACGGCGTCTGACGGGCACGGCATAGCCGACGAAGGCCGCCGCACTCTCCTCGGGCCCGGCGCCACCGGGACGCGTCCGGTCAGGGCGCCCACGGGCCCGATCGAGGAGCGCCCCGTCGTCGGACGTGACGCGACGGAGGGTGACGCGGGCCGCGCCGGGCCATGGCGGGAGTGCGGCGGTGCCGCGTGCAGGCGCGGTCAGGATGCGCGCCCGCCCACGCGGTACTCGTGCTGCGCGGCTTGCGCACCCAACGGACGGCGTGCACCTCGTCGTTGAGGACGACAGGCGCGCCGAGCCCGCGGGCTGCCGGTGCGGCGGTTCCGCGGCCGCCAGGGCCCCGGCCGCGGTCGGCCCCCGGTCGGCCGCGGAACCGCGCCGGGACGGCCGGGACGCCTCCCCGACGGGGCATCATGCCCGGCGCGGCGACCCTCCGGAAGTCCCGTGCGGGACCGGGCACATCGGAACCTCAAGGGCTCACCAGCCCTCAAGGGCTCACCGCCAGCACCACATACGCCCCCAGCAGCGCCAGATGCACACCCCCCTGCAGCACCGTCGCCCGCCCCGGGATCACCGTCAGCGTTCCGACCACCACCGTCAGCGCCAGCAGCACCATGTGCGAGGCTCCGAGGCCCAGGACCAGGGGGCCCTCCATCCAGACCGAAGCGACGGCCACCGCGGGGATGGTCAGGCCGATGCTCGCCATGGCCGATCCCAGGCCCAGGTTGAGGCTGGTCTGGACGCGGTCGCGGCGGGCGGCGCGGACGGCGGCGATGGTTTCGGGCAGGAGGACGAGGAGGGCGATGACGACGCCGACGACCGAGGCGGGAAGGCCCGCGGCGGCGACGGCGGACTCGATGGCGGGCGAGACGCCCTTGGCGAGGCCGACGACCGAGACCAGGGCGAGGGCCAGCAGGCCGAGGCTGACCAGGGCCGTGCGGGTGGAGGGCGGGTCCGCGTGGTCGTCGGTGTCGATGACCTCGCCCTCGGCGGTCACGGGGAGGAAGTAGTCGCGGTGCCGGATGGTCTGCGTCGCGACGAAGAGGCCGTAGAGGATCAGCGCGGCCAGGGCGGCGAAGACGAGCTGGGGCGGGGAGAAGCGGGGGCCGGGGGTGCTGGTGGTGAACGTGGGGAGGGCCAGGCTCAGTCCGGCGATCGTCGCCACGGTCCCGAAGGCCGCCCCCGTGCCCTCGGGGTTGAACACCGCGACCTTCCGCCGGAGCGCGCCCACCAGCAGGGACAGTCCGACGATGCCATTGCAGGTGATCATGACGGCCGCGAAGACGGTGTCGCGGGCGAGCGAGCTGCTCTTGTCGCCGCCGTCGGCCATCAGGGTCACGATGAGCGCCACTTCGATGACGGTCACGGCGAGGGCCAGGACCAGGGAGCCGAAGGGTTCGCCGACCCGGTGCGCGATCACCTCCGCGTGGTGGACGGCGGCGAGCACCGCCCCGGCCAGAGCGCAGCCGACCAGCGCCACCATCCCCCCGTTCAGGGAGCTCCCCCAGGTCAGGGCGAGGATGACGAAGGCGATGGCCGGCACGGCGGTGGGCCAGTGCACGGCGAGCGAGCGGAACCGAGTCTTCATACGACAAGCTTCGCAGATGTCGATCAACCGGCCATTTCGCATGAAGGCGTGGCAGGGCATGACGGTGCGGCAGGGACGGACGATGCGGCAGGGACAATGGAGACATGAGCCCCGCCGCACCGCATCCCGTCCCCGACGCCGTCGCCTATCTGACCGGCCGGTGGGCGGTCGAGCGCGAGCTGCTCGACCTGCGGACGGACACCGCCGGCGCGTTCCGCGGCACGGCGCGCTTCGCACGGACCGGGGACGACGGCCGCGTGCTGCACGTCGAGGACGGGGAGCTGCGCTGGGGCGACGCCCCCGCGGTCCGCGCGGGCCGCACGCTCGGCCTGGACCCGGCGCCGGACGGCACGGCCGAGGTGACGTTCGCCGACGGCCGGCCGTTCCACGGCCTGGACCTGCGCACCGGCCGGTGGACGGTGCGGCACCCCTGCGCGGCCGACCGGTACGACGGCACGTTCACGGTCGTCTCGCCGGACGAGTGGCACCTGCGCTGGCGGACCACCGGCCCGGCCAAGGACCATCTGCTGACCTCGGTCTACCGGCGGCTGCCGCCGGTAGACCGGTAGGCGCCTCAGCGCCCGAGGAGCGTGAGCGCGGCGTCCACGACGGAGACGGCGTCGATGCCGTGCAGCGCGTGCGCGTCGTGCAGGTCGCTGGACTGGCCGAACTCCGTGACGCCCAGACAGCGGATCCGGTCGCCCCGCGCGCCCGCGAGGAACGCCAGGGTGTGCGGGTGCCCGTCGAGGACGGTGACCAGCGGCGCCGGGTGCCCGGCCGGGAAGAGGACGTCGACGATGCCGCCGCCGTCCCCGCCGGAGAGCCGGCCACGGGTCTGCATCGAGCGGAAGACCAGATCGGGGCTGGTGAGGCAGACGACGCCGGCCGTGACGCCCTGACCGGCGAGCAGCTCGGCGGCCCTGACCACCTCCGGCATCATGGCCCCGACGCCCACGAGGGTGACCTGCTCGGCGGCGGGGTCGTGGGCGGTGATCCGGTAGCCGCCGGCGACGGCCTGGCGGCGGCGCCGTTCGAGGAGCGCCTCGTCGGCGGGCGGGCTCGCCAGTGCCGGGTCGACGGGCCGGGTGGACAGCCGGAAGTACGCCGAGGTGCCGCCGGGGACGCCGACCTGCCCCATGGCCTCCAGCAGGCACCACTCCAGATCCTGGGCGAACGCCGGTTCCCAGGCGGTGCAGCCGGGCTGTTCGAGCCCTATGGAGGGGGTGGTGATGGACTGGTGGGCCCCGCCCTCGGAGGAGAGGGTCACACCGGACGGCGTGCCGACGAGGATCGACTGCCCGCCGGCGTAGATGCCGTACGACCAGGGCTCCAGGGCGCGCGAGACGAAGGGGTCGTAGAGCGTGCCGATGGGGATGAGCCGCTGCCCCCAGCGGCTCCAGGTGGCGCCGAGTTCGCCGAGCAGCCCGACGAGGTTGACCTCGGCGATGCCCAGCTCGATGTGCTGACCGCCGCTGCCCTCGGACCACTTGAGCAGCCGCTCGGCGTCGTCGGCGAACCAGTCGCGGCGCTCCTCCGCCGACCAGACGCCGGTCTTGTTGATCCAGCCGCCGAGGTTGGTGGAGGAGGCGACGTCGGGGCTGCAGGTGACGACGCGGGCGGCGGCCTCGGGCACCTTGCGGGTGAGGTCGGTGAGGAACCGGCCGAGGGCGGCCTGGGTGGAGATCGCCGCCTTGTGCGGGCGGCCGAAGGAGGTGGGCAGAGCGGCGGGCCCCTCGGGGACGACGGGGGTACGGCGCAGGTGAGCGCCGCGGCGGACGCACAGCTCGGCCGCCGGGGTTCCGGGGTCGAACGCCCGCCAGGGGTCGGCCTCGTCGGTGCCGCAGGCCTTGGCGAGGGCCGTCATCTGCTCGCCGGTCAGCAGGGCGGAGTGGTTGCTCGGGTGCCCCTCGGTCGGCAGGCCGCGGCCCTTGACGGTGTAGGCGAAGACGACGGTGGGCCGGTCGGGGTCGACGGTGCGGTAGGTGTCCAGCAGCAGTCCGATGTCGTGGCCGCCCAGGTCGCGGAGGGCGCGGTGGAGCCGGGCGGGACCGAGCTCGTCGACGAGGGCGCGCAGGGCCGGGCCGGCGGCGTCCCCCGTTAGCCGTCCGGCCAGTTCGGCGTCGTCGGCGCGCAGGAGGCGCTGGTACTCCTCGTTGGGCATGTCCTCCAGCCGGCGCCGCAGCTCCTCGCCGCCGGGGCGCCGGAAGATCTCCGTGACCTCGCGGCCCCACTTGAGCGTGACGACCTGCCAGCCGGCGGCCTCGAACATGCCCTGGAGGCGGCCGATCTGGACGTCGGGCACGACGCGGTCCAGGGACTGGCGGTTGAGGTCGACGACCCACAGCAGTTCGCCGAGCGAGGAGACCGCGGGGTCGGCGACGGCCTCCCAGATCGCGCCCTCGTCCAGCTCGGCGTCGCCGATCAGGCCGATGAACCGGCCCGCGGGCGGGGTCGCGTCGGAGCGGGAGAGCAGATAGCGGTGGGCCATCGCGGCCCACACGGTGGCGGTGGCGCCGATGCCGACGGAGCCGGTGGAGAAGTCGACGGTGTCGGGGTCCTTGAGCCGGCTCGGGTAGCTCTGCAGCCCGCCCTTGGCCCGCAGCGTGGTCAGGTAGCCGGGATCCAGGTCGCCGAGCAGGTAGTTGATGGCGTGCAGCACGGGCGAGGCGTGCGGCTTGACCGAGACGCGGTCCTCGGCGGTCAGTTCGTGGAACCACAGCGACACCATGATGTCGACCATCGACGCGGACGAGGCCTGGTGTCCGCCGACCTTGATGCCGGTGTCGTTGGGCCGGCCGCGGTTGGCGGCGTCGACGATCGCGGTGGCGAGCCACAGGACGCGCTGCGAGACCTCGCTCAAGGTGGCGGTGTCGTACGCCTCCGGGCCGGTCTCGTACGGGGTGTTCGTCTCGTGCTGCATGAAACAGACCTCTCTGGACTGCGGTTGCGGTGGAGCCGTGGTCCTGCGGGCATGACACCAAGATCATCCAACAGGACGGCGGGATGCTCCACCCCCGTCACGGGGCGTGACGGCCGGGGGCGCGCCACGGCCCCCGGTGCCACTCTCAGCGCGCGGTCCAGCCGCCGTCCAGAACCATGGTGGTGCCCGTGACCGACATGGCATACGGGCCGCAGAGGTAGGCGACGGCCTCGGCGACCTCCTCCGGCTCGACGAGCCGCTTGACCGCGGAGCCGGCCAGCAGGACGTCGTTCAGGACGCGTTCGACGGGAAGGGAGTGCGCGGCGGCCTGGTCGGCGAGCTGTTTCTCGACGAGCGGGGTCCGGACGTAGCCGGGGCTCACGCAGTTGGAGGTGACGCCGTGCGGCGCCCCTTCGAGCGCGGTGACCTTGGAGAGACCCTCCAGTCCGTGCTTGGCCGTGACATAGGCGGACTTGTAGGCGGAGGCCCGCAGACCGTGGACGGACGAGATGTTGACGATCCGCCCCCAGCCGCGCCCGTACATCCCCGGCAGCGCTCCTCTGATCAGCCGGAAGGGGGCCTCCAGCATGACGGTGAGCATGGTGTGGAACGTGTCGGGAGGGAAGTCCTCTATGGGGCGGACCAGTTGGATGCCCGCGTTGTTGACGAGGACGTCGGTGCCGGCGGCGGCCCGTTCGGCCGCGTCGAGGTCGGTGAGGTCGAGGACTTCCGCCTCGACCGCTCCGGGGAGGGAGTGCGCCCGGGCGGTGAGGTCCGCGAGCCCGCCCGCGTCGCGGTCCAGGGCGCGCACCCGCGCCCCGGCGGCGGCCAGTCGCAGGGCGCAGGCGGCGCCGATGCCGCTCGCCGCACCGGTGACGAGGGCGGTGCGGCCGAGGAGGACGGGAGCGGGGGCAGGGGCGGGTGTGACGGCTGGTGAGCTCATGTCCGCAGCGTAGCCGCGGTGTTCACGGGGTGAAGCCGTCGACTCCCGTGAGCTCCGCGGACAGTTCCCACAGCCGGGCCGCCGCGTCCCGGTCGGTGGCCCAGGGCTTGACCCCGCCGACGAGCATGTCGTCGGTGGTGGCGGGTCCGGCGATGTCGCAGTCCTGGCAGTAGGCGCCGCCGTGGCCGTCGAGCAGGGGCGAGGTGGCGGCCCAGACGGTCGTCGCGGCGCCCTGCGCGGGCGACTTGAAGCCCTCGGCCGGGGTGCCGTCCTCGCTCATCCACCCCTGGGCCACCTGTTCCTCGCGGGGGACGTGCCGCTGGAGAGGTGTGAGGATGCTGCCGGGGTGCACCGCGAAGGCGTGCAGTCCGTGGGCGGCGCCGAGCGCGTCGAGGCGCAGGGCGAACAGGGCGTTGGCGGTCTTCGACTGGGCGTACGCGAGCCACCGGTCGTAGCCGGTGCGGAAGTGGAGGTCGTCCCACCGGATATCGGAGAGGAAGTGCCCGGAGGAGGCCACCACCACGACGCGCGCACCGGCGGGGTTCAGCGCCGGGCGCAGCCGGTTGACGAGGGCGTAGTGGCCGAGGTGGTTGACGGCGAAGTGGGCCTCCCAGCCGGGGCCGAGGCGGGTCTCCGGGCAGGCCATGATGCCCGCGTTGGCGATGACGAGGTCGAGGACGCGCCCGGCGGCCAGGACCCGCTCGGCGCAGGCGCGGACGCTGTCCGGGTCGCCGAGGTCGAGGGCGAGGGGCTCCGCCCCGGGGATCCCGCGCAGGGCCTCCGCCGCCCCCGCGGGGTCGCGGACGGCGACGAGGACGTGCGCCCCGGCCCGGGCCAGGGCCCGGACCGTCTCCCGTCCGAGGCCGGAGGCGCCGCCGGTGACCAGGGCGGTCCTGCCCGTCAGGTCGGTCCCGGCGAGGACGTCGTCGGTGGTGCTGCGGGCCCCGAATCCGGATCCGAGGCGGTGTTGCCGAGTGCTCATGGGCGTGAGGCTAGGAGTTGGAGCGCACGCGAAGTCAAGGCAGGGCCGGCCCGTCCGCACGGACCTGAAGGTAAGTGCGCACAAAAAAGTGCGTACTTGGCGCGATCTCCCGCCACTCCGAGACTGATGTCGTGGCCATCGGGACGGATGGCCACCACCGTCACCGCAGAGCAAGTTCACCAGAGCAAGTTCAACAGAGCGGGCTCGCAGAGCAAGGGAGTTCACGATGAGCACCACCCCCGCGTCCGTCGCCGTCCTCGGCCTGGGCAGCCTGGGCACGGCCCTGGCCGACGCGTTCCTCGCCGCCGGGCACCGCGTCACGGTCTGGAACCGGACGGCCGCGAAGGCCGACGGCCCGGTCGCGCGCGGCGCCGTACGGGCGGCGTCCCCCGGGGACGCGGCGGAGGCCGCCGAACTGATCGTCGTCTGCGTCCTGGACTACCGCGCCGCCACGCTCCTGGTGGAGGAGGCCGGTCCGCGGCTGAAGGGCAGGACCGTGGTCAACGTCACCAACGGCTCGCCCGGGGAGGCCCGGGTCCTGGCGGAGCGGGTGGCGGCGCTGGGGGCCGAGTACCTCGACGGCGGCGTCATGGCGGTGCCGGCGATGATCGGCGGGCCGGAGGCCCTGGTGCTCTACAGCGGCCCCGAGGAGGCGTTCGCACGGTGGAGCGGGGTGCTGGAGGCCCCGGCCCGCCCCGTCCACCTCGGTACGGACCCCGGGCTGGCGCCGCTGGCGGATCTGGCGCTGCTGAGCGGGATGTACGGAATGTTCGGCGGCTTCTTCCAGGCGGCCGCGCTGGTGCGCTCGGCGGGCCTGCCCGTGGCGGGGTTCACCGAGGACCTGCTCCTGCCGTGGCTGCGGGCGATCGGCGGCATCCTGCCGGGGATGGCGGCGAAGGTCGACTCCGGTGACTACTCGGCGACGGGCTCCACCCTGGCGATGCAGGTCTCGCACGACAGCATCGGGGACGTGAGCCGGGCGCAGGGGGTCAGCACGGAGCTGTTCGCGCCGGTGTTCGAACTGATGAGGCGCGGGGTGGCCGCGGGGTACGGGGACGGCGACATGGCCGCCGTCGTCGAGCTGCTCGGCCGCCGGAGCGCCTCCCGGGCCGGCTGAGCCCTCCGCCGACGTGCTGTTCCGCTCCGAGGAGCGCGGGGCAGGCGTACGGAGGAAACTGGAGGTGTGCCGTCGCCGCGGGGACGCGCGCGAGGAAGGAGAGCGCAGCATGTCCGACGACGTGATGGGTGACGAGGTCTACCAGCCGGCCCGTTCCGACCGCCGGGACAACGTCGCCGACCTGGACCTGGAGAACGCGCTCGACGGCGACCTCCTCGACGAGGTGCTGGACGAGGGCTGGTCGCCCCCGGAGAAGCCGCTGGGCGTCGGCCGCCACGGCACGACGGCGCGCGAGCAGAGGGAGCGCGAGAGCCTCGACCAGCGGCTGTCCGAGGAACTGCCCGAGATCGCCGTACCGGACGGGGACGGCATCGGCGACCAGCCGGGCGGGGAGGGCGAGCCGATCGACGAGGAGGTCGGCGATGTACGCGCCGGCCGGCTGACCGCGACCCTGGACGTCCTGCCGCCCCGGCGCAACGACGTCTTCGCCCGGGACGTGGGGGTCAACGGCGGCGCGGCCTCGGCCGAGGAGGCGGCGATGCACATCGTCCCCGACGAGCCGGTGGTCACTTACGAGGACGGGGAGTCCTGAGGACCGGACGCGTCCCCCGCGTGCCAGCCGCGCCGCCAGGCGTCGTCCCACAGGTGTGATCCGGCGTGCGGCCCCATGCGCAGCATGCCGCCGTCCACGGGCCAGGACGCCCCGGTGACGTAGGAGGCGTCGGGCCCGCTGAGGAAGGCGATGACCGCCGCCACCTCGCGGGCGTCCCCCGGGCGGCCCAGCGGGATGCCGGGCCTGCGCTGCCGGTGGACGTCGACGTCCGCCTGCCGGGTCATGGGCGTGGCGATCTCCCCGGGGGCCACGGCGTTGA
This sequence comes from Streptomyces luteireticuli, assembly GCF_041519305.1. Classification (NCBI taxonomy): domain Bacteria; kingdom Bacillati; phylum Actinomycetota; class Actinomycetes; order Kitasatosporales; family Streptomycetaceae; genus Streptomyces; species Streptomyces luteireticuli. The sequence goes on along the minus strand of NZ_CP167927.1, from coordinate 7,795,313 downwards.
CGGTGATGCCGTGCTCGGCCAGCTCCAGGGCCATCACCTGGGTGAGCAGCCCGAGTCCGCCCTTGGCGGCGCAGTAGGGCGCGGCACCGACGCGCGGCTGGTGCGCGTGGACGCTGGTGACGTTGACGATCCGGCCGCCGTCGCCCTGCGCGATCATGTGGCGGGCGGCGCGCTGTGCCAGCAGGAGCGGCCCGACGAGGTCGACGTCGACGACCTGCCGGACCGTCTCGAGGGTGAGGTCGAGGAAGAGGTCGGCCGAGCCGGTGCCGGCGTTGTTGACCAGGACGTCGACGCGGCCGAGCTCGTCGGCGAAGTGGTCGACGACGTCGGCGGCGTCCGGCAGTTCGGTGAGGTCCAGCCGCGTGATCGCCGCCCGGCGCCCATGGGCGCGTACCTCGGCGGCCGTGCGTTCGGCGCCCTCGTGGTCGCTGTGCCAGGTGATGCCGACGTCCATGCCCTGGGCGGCGAGGCGGGCGGCGGTGGCGCGGCCTATGCCGGAGTCGGAGCCGGTGACCACGGCGACGCGGGTGCGGGGGGAGTGCGCGCTCATACGCCCCGGGTACCCCGGTCGGCTCCTTCCCATGCCGCACCACGGGCCTCATGGGCTTACTTTGGCCGCATGGCGACGGAGGGCCGGACCGAGGAGCGGGGCCCCTGGGCCCGGTTCCGGCATTCGCCCTTCCTCCCCGCGACCGTCATCGTCCTCATCGTCGCGGCCGCGGCCGGGCTGTTCGCCGGTTCGTACACCTACGCCATGGCCAATCCCACCCCGCACCGCATCCCCACCGCCGTGACCTCACGGCCGGTGTCCCAGGAGAAGCAGCTGAAGTTCGTCGAGGGCATGGAGAGCGCCCTGGACACCTCGTTGGAGCTGCTCCGCTACGACAGTTACGCGGCGGCACGCAACGCGGTGGACCAGCAGCAGGTGTTCGCCGTCCTCTGGCCGCACGGGAACGGGGCGATGCTCGACGTCTCGGGGGCCTCCGGGGCCACCGTCGCCCAACTGCTGGCCGAGACGGCCCCGAAGGTGGGCGCCGCCACCGGTGTGCCCGTCACGGTCACCGACATCAAGCCCCTCCAGAGCGGCGACCCGCGGGGGCTGGCCCTGTTCTACATCACGCTCGCCGCCGTGATCCTGGGCTTCGTCGGCGCCATCCAGCTGAATGTCAACGCCCGTGATCTCAACCCGCCGGAGCGGATCGCCTTCATCCTCGCCCTGGCCGCCCTCGGCGGCTTCGCCATCTGCGCCGTCGTGGACTGGGTCCTGGGCGCCCTGCGTCTCCCGTTCGCCGAGTCCTGGTTCATCCTGGCCCTGACGATGTTCACCACCGGCATGGTCTTCACCATGTTCAACACCCTTTTCGGCCGCTGGGCGATGATCCCGACCTGGGGCCTGATGGTCATCCTGGGCAACCCGTCCTCGGGCGGCGCGGTGTCCTGGCCCCTCCTCCCCTCCCCCCTCGGCGTCATCGGCCGCTGGCTCCCGCCGGGCGCCTCCGTCAACGCCCAGCACACGGCGGTGTACTTCGGCGGCCACCAGCACGTCTTCCCGTTCGCGGTGCTGGCGGTGTGGGCGGCGGTGTCGACCGCGGTCTTCTGGGTGTGGCGGCACCGGCATCCGGGCGGGCGGGAACCGGGCCGGCTCCCTGCCGCTGCGTGAGGAGTTGCTCGAAGAGCATGGGGCCTATATGGACCGGTACGCGGAGGAGATGATCGCCCGTGGGCGGCCTTCGCCGACGACGGCGACACACTCACGGAAGCGTGCGCATCGTCGACCTGCGCTCGGCCTCGCCACGGGGCGGGCCGCCGACCTCGCGCTACCGCCCGATCGGGACGAACTGATCGCCTACGGGCCGCTGTTGTCCGACGACGGCACCACCTGGCTGGGCACGGCGGCGTTGGTCCGGGCCCAGGGCCCGGACACGGCACGCGCCGTCCTGACCCCGGACCTGTACGCCGACATCGAGGTGCACAACTGGCAGTTCGGTGGGCGGCCGTCATGACGGGCGCCTTATGGCCGAAAACGCTCTCCTCAAATCCTTCACACAAGCCATTGAATGCCCTGGCCAACACTGATCACTCATCAGCGCATCAGTGCATTCTTCACGTTTGGGAGACACCCCCATGAGACGACTCCGCACCGCGGGTCTGGCACTTCTCGGCGCGACGCTCGTCGCCACCGTCGCGGCGAGCCCGGCCCAGGCGTCGCCCGGCGAGACCCGCACGGTGTGCGCCGACTCGATGACCCCGGACGGCTGGGTCGACGTGAACTGGGGCACCAGCGCCTCGTGCCGCGTGATGGGCGGCTCGAACATCAAGATGATCAAGCAGCTGGACGGGCTCCCCGTCGGCACCCAGGTCAACGCCTGCGCCAGCGCGCAACCGCCGAAGGGCTGGACCAAGGTCCAGACCTACTACAGCGGCGGCTGCGTGGTCTTCGTCAACTCCTCCTTCACCCCGAACGCTTGGCTGCTGCAGAAGACCTCTTGAGCTTGCCCCTGACCGCGCGCGGTGACGAGCTCTTCGGGCCGCGCGCCCCGGCGGGCGCGTGCACCGGCCGCCCGCGGGCGTATCACCTCACTTCACCACGACCGTTCCGTGCATGTTCGGGTGAACGGTGCAGTAGTAGGTGAACGTTCCGACCGAGTCGAACGTGTAGCTGTAGGTACCGCCGCGACCGAACGTCGGGGAGTGCAGCGGGCCGGAACCGTCGCTGGTCACCGTGTGCGGAGCCTCGTCGTTGTTGGTCCAGGTCACCGTGGTGCCCTTGCCGACGGTCAACGGCGAGGGATCATAGGCGAAGTTGACGATGGTCACCTTCGTGGCCGCCTTCGGGGTGGAGGGCGCGGCCGTCGGGGACGTCGAGGTGGGGGCCGCCGCCGACGAGGCCGGTGCGTGGCCGCCGCCCCCGCCCCCGGAGCAGCCCAGTGGTACGACGGCCGCGGTGACGGCCATCAGCACGGCCGGAATGCGGCGTCCACGTGTCCAGGTCGGTGTGTCTGCCCGAGTCATGTCGTCGGCCCCATCGCTCTGCGCATCGCGCGCGTACGGAAACGGGCCGACCCTACCCACCGGCCGGGCCGCCGTCCGGAACCGCCACGCCTACGGGCGGAGCCGTCACCCCTCCCTGCCCGCCGCCGCACGACGGCGGCCGAGGACGACCAGGGCGACGGCCGCGGACGCCGCCGCCACCGCCTCGGCCACCGCGGACACGGCCTTCTTCGTGTACCACACAGGCTCGTGCATGTCGGGCAGCGGGCCCAGGGAGCCCACGTCCACGTACCGGTACAGGAGCACCGCGCCGAGGGCCGACACGGCCACGAGGAAGGCGAACACCCACACCAGGCGGCTCCTGCCGGCCACCAGCACGAGAAGCGCCGCGAGCGCGGCGGCCGCGGCCTCTGCGCGGAACAGCGTGCCCTCGGTGAAACCGGTCCCCACCGGGTCGTAGGTACCGGCCAGTTCGGCATGGACGTAGGCGTCGACGGCGAGCCCCGCCGCGGTCAGCAGTCGTAGCAGCCACATGTCGGCACGCGGCAGCCGCGGCCCCGGCGGTCGAGGAGACCTCGCCGCAAGGGCCGTCCGCCACGCCTCACCTCACTTCACTTCACTTCACTACGACTGTGCCGTGCATGTTCGGGTGGATCGTGCAGATGTAGTTGAACGTTCCGGTGGACTTGAATGTGAAGCTGTACGTGGCACCGTTGCCGAGCGTCGGCGAGTTCAGCCCGCCTCCGGTCACCGTGTGCGGGGCCTGGTCCTTGTTGGTCCAGGTCACCGTGGTGCCCTTGCTGACGGTCAGGGTGGACGGCGAGAACGCGAAGCCGGCGATGTTCACCTGGTTGGCCGCCGCCGGTGCGCTCGGGGTCGTGGGACCCATCGGGCCCATCGCACCCCTGTGATCCATACGCCCCATGCGGCCCATATGACCCATGTGGCCCGCCGGACCCTGATGGTCCGCGCCATGACCGGGTGCCGTGGCAACCGCGGCAGGCCCTCCGACGTACCCGCGCTCACCGCCCCGGCCGTGTCCGTCGTCCCCGCCGCCGCACGCACCCGCCGCGGTGACGCTCACGGCGGTGGCGGCGGCAGCGGCCACCAGCAGGGCCGCGGCACGACGCCGTCGGGGCCGTCGGGGCCATCGGGGCCGTCCCCGGATATCCGTATCTGATCTAGCTGTCATGATGTCGACCCAATCCAACTCTTTGTGCGGGTCCATGCGCATCCCGCGAGGATGCGGGTCGCGCATCCAGACATAACCGACGTTACTCCGCACATCGACCAGCCGCACAAGGGCTGTTGACCCGTCACCCGGTACAAGGACGCCCTACAAAACCCTCCGCACCGGGCACCACACAGACCTGCGACGATGCCGGACCCACAGGACCGTCCGGCCTGATCACCCGTGTCCACAGCTGGTCCAGACCTATTGACGGTTCACCCACCCCCTCCTACCTTCCGTGCCATGACCATCGGCCGAACAACACCCCCACTGCGCCACGTCCTGGTCTCCTTCCTCACCCTCGCGCTGACCTTCGCCCTCACCGCCGTCGCCCGCTCCGCACCACGCGACGACGACACCTGTCCCACCAAGCCCAGACCCGCCGGCAAAGTCCTCCAGGGCTACTGGGAGAACTGGGACGGCGCGGCCAACGGCGTTCACCCGCCCTTCGGTTGGACCCCCATCACGGACGGGCGGATCGCCGCCCACGGGTACAACGTGATCAACGCCGCCTTCCCCGTGATCCGTTCGGACGGAACCGCGCTGTGGGAGGACGGGATGGACGCGACCGTCAAGGTCGCGACCCCGGCCGAGATGTGCGCGGCGAAAGCGGCGGGCGCCACGATCCTCCTCTCGATCGGGGGCGCGGCGGCCGGGATCGACCTCGGTTCCTCCGCCGTCGCCGACCGGTTCGTCGAGACGATTGTGCCGATCCTGACGAAGTACAACTTCGACGGGATCGACATCGACCTGGAGACCGGGCTGACCGGCGGCGGGAGCATCGGCACGCTGTCGGCCTCGCAGGCCAACCTCGTCCGCATCATCGACGGGGTGCTGGCGCGCATGCCCGCGGGGTTCGGGCTGACGATGGCGCCCGAGACGGCGTACGTGACCGGGGGCAGCGTGACCTACGGGTCGATCTGGGGCGCGTACCTGCCGATCGTGAAGAAGTACGCGGACAACGGCCGCCTGTGGTGGCTGAACATGCAGTACTACAACGGCAACATGTACGGCTGCTCCGGGGATTCGTACTCCGCGGGTACGGTCGAGGGGTTCGTCGCGCAGACCGACTGCCTGGACAAGGGGCTGGTCGTGCAGGGCACGACGATCCGGGTGCCCTACGACAAGCAGGTCCCGGGCCTGCCCGCCCAGCCCGGTGCCGGCGGCGGCTACATGTCACCGGACCTCGTCGCGCAGGCGTGGAACCACTACGGCAGTGCTTTGAAGGGCCTGATGACCTGGTCGGTCAACTGGGACGGTTCCAGGGGCTGGACCTTCGGGGACACCGTGCGGGGGCTGCAGGGCCGGACCTCGGGTGTGAGGCCGTCCGGGTGATTCCGGGATGCGTCCGGCGTACCGGCCGGATGTCCGCCGCCGCACCGGCTCCGCCCCGTCCTACGATCCCCCGGTATTTACTGCGTACCGTATGCACGCACTAGGGGAAACGCATGGCACTGGCGCGTCCGGTCGGTTATTCACCCGATGTCGAGCCTCCCGAGCCGCAGTTCGAGGAAAGCCAGCAGGAAGTCATCGACACCATCCTGGAGTTCGAGCGGAACTCCGTGCGCTCCGAGGGTGGAAACCGCGCCGTCCGCTTCGCCCATGCCAAGGCGTACGGGTTGGTCAGAGGCGTTTTCGAGATCCTGGACGGGATCCCGCCGGAGTACGCCCAAGGCGTCTACGCACGCCCCGGGACCCATGACTGCCTGGTGCGGTACTCCAACGGACTCTCGCATCTGGGAGCCGACCGCGGTCTGGGCAAGGTGGTCGGCATGGCGACCAAGGTCTTCGGCATCGAGGCGGAAACCGCGCTGGAGGACGAGCCGCGGACCGGGACCATGGATTTCAACATGATCAACGCTCCGGTCTTCTTCTGCAACACCGCTGCGCACTACCGGTTCCTGGCCAGGATCTTCATCGACCTTCCGAAGTACCGGGCGGGCGGGAAGAAGGGGAACCACCAGTTGTTCCACGACTGGGTCACCGGTTACGGGACGCTCCCGCCGGAGGACTGGGCCTGGGACGAGCTCGGCGCCCTGCTGCGCGTCGGCATGCTGGCGCGCTGGCAGAACCTGCTGCTGTCATCCTTCTGGTCGATGGGGGCCGTGCGCCACGGGGACCACATCGCCAAGCTGCGCATCAGGCCGACCGAGGCGTCGGCGGCCGCGATCGGGATCCGTGATCTCGACCCGTCGGGCGAGGCCGAGGTGTTCCGGCCCGCGCTGGTCGAGGAACTGGCGCGGCACGGCTGTGAGTTCGACTTCCAGGTGCAGCTGTGCCGATCCCTGGAGGAGATGCCCATCGACGACCTCACCGTCGAGTGGCCCGAGGATCTGTCGCCCTTCGTCACCGTCGCCCGTCTCCGCTTCCCGCGGCAGGACATCGGCGGCGACGGCAACCTGGCGGCGGCCGACGGCATTTCGATCACGCCGTGGCGGTGCGCCGCCGAGCACGCCCCGGTCGGGAGCATCCAGCGGCTCCGCAAGGAGGTCTACCGACGGTCCTCCGTGGAACGGCACCGCCTCAACGGACAGGTCCGCGCAGAGCCGGACGAGGCCTCCGACCTGCTCGCGCCGCCTTCCGGCGCGGCTCACGCAACGACGGACGAAGGAGGACCCTCATGACCGAGCAGGACTACGTCCCGATCTCGCCCGACGTCATGGCGGCGGAGATCGGCAAGTGGACGCAGCCCACGCGCCGGCAGACCGACGGCACGGGGCTGCGGGTCGGCAACAAGGCCGAGTTCACGCTGGTGGCGCCGGTCAGACCGGGCGGGGCGGAGATCTTCCGCGAGCGCGTCGAGAAGGCCCAGATCGAGGCCGCCTACTGGGAGGGCAAGCTGGGGACGGTGCACGACCTGCGCGTCTGTCTGATCAACGACGGCACGCAGATCCTGTTCGCCGCGACATACAGCGACGAGTTCAATCCGTATGTGGTGGACGTCATCAACTTCGCGACACCGTGGATCGACCATATGTTCACCGACGTCGCCGAGGGCTATCCGGGCCTGAAGTCACCGGACGCGCTGGCCTACATCGCCAAGCATCAGGTCGAGGCCAGCGTGTGGTACGGGTCCAACGAGGACGCCACCGTGCGGGACGTCGCCCGCGGGCAGCGGACCCTGGCCGCCCTGGGCGAACTCCTCGACGCCGCGCAGGCATGAGCGGCGGCGCACCGGAGCGCCGGGAGCCCCGCCTCGAACTCGGGGACATCCAGGGGACGTTGCTGAGGCCCCCGCCGGGGGCGTGCCACGGGGTGTACCAGCTGTACCGGATCGACGACCCCGCGGCGGCCCGGCGGGCGCTGCGCAAGGTCCTTCCCTCCGTCACCCCGGCCACCGGCATGGACAGGCCGCGCCCCTTCACCTTCAACATCGCCTTCACCTATACCGGGTTGGCGGCGCTCGGTGTCCCGGAGGACTCCCTGGCGAGCTTTCCGCAGGAGTTCCGGGCCGGCATGGCCGCGCGCAAGGAGGTCCTGGGCGATACGGGCGACGGCGATCCCGCCTGCTGGGTACCGCCGTTGGGGAGCAAGGACGTGCACATCGGCATCGTGATCATCACCACGGCCGAGGAGGAGCTGGAGGAGCCGCTCGCCATCGCCGCCGGGCTCGACGGCGTCTCCCGGATCTACCAGCGCGACGTCTACATGCCCTCCAGCGGCCGCGAGCACTTCGGCTTCCGGGAGAGCATCGGCGGCCCGTACGTCATCGGCAGCGGTATCGAACCCCTCCCCGGCCAGGACCATGTGATGCCCGGCGAGTTCGTCCTCGGCCATGAGGACGAGTCGGGCCGGGTCTCCCCCATGCCGTCCCCGGAGGTCCTCGGGCGCAACGGAACCTATGTCGCCTTCCGGCAGTTCGCCACGGACGTCGCCGGGTTCCGCACCTACCTGAGGGAGCACGCCCGTTCCCGCGACGACGAGGAACTGCTCGCGGCCAAGATGGTCGGCCGCTGGCGCAGCGGTGCGCCTCTCGTCCTGGCGCCGGAGCGGGACGACCCCGAACTGGGCGCGGATCCGCGGCGCAACAACGACTTCGCCTACCACGAGAGCGATCCGGACGGCCTCCGGGTGCCGCAGGGTTCGCACATCCGCCGGGTCAATCCGCGCGACTCGCTCACCGGGGGCATCGTCGACACCCGGATCCACCGGATGGTGCGGCGCGGCGCCCTCTACGGCCCTCCCCTGCCCGAGGGGCGGACCGACGACGACGGGGTCGAGCGGGGACTGTTCTTCATCTTCATGGGCGCGGACCTCGCCCGGCAGTTCGAGTTCATCACTCAAGTCTGGATCAACAACGGCGATTTCGCGGGCCTGGGGCACACGAAGGACCCGTTCGTCGGCACCAACGACGGGACCGGAACCTACGTCATTCCGGCCAGGCCGGTGCGCCGGCGTCTGACAGGGCTGCCGGGCTTCGTCACCGTCCGGGGCGGCGAGTACTGCTTCATGCCCAGTCTGAGGGCACTGGAGTGGCTCGCCGCCGAGCGCTGAGCAGCGGGGCTCACGGCCGGGCGTGCCGGGTGATGAGGTCCAGGAGGCGGTGCACGGCCGCGTCCGCGTCGGTGCGGTGCACGGCGGCGACGGTCGTGCGCAGATACGGCGACTCCTCCCGGAACGGCACGAAGGAGATTCCGGGGAGGGGGAAGTCCCGCAGGTCCTCCGGCATGAGGCTGACGCACAGCCCGGCGGCGACGTAGCCGAGCAGGCCGGTGAGGTCGTCGGCGTCTGCGCGGCAGCGCGGCGTGAACCCCGCTTCGCGGCACGCGAGACGGGCCTGCCGGGCGAGCTCGGGCAGGGCCGTCTCGCTGAGGAGGACGAAGTCGTCGTCACGGAGGTCCGTCAGGGCGACGGAGTCGGTCCCGGCCAGCCGGTGTTCGTCCGGCAGGGCCGCGACGATGCGCTCCTCGGCGAAGCCGTGGACGGCCAGTTCGTCCGTCAGGTCGTCCGTTATGGGCGAGGGGTCCCGGATGAACGCGAGGTCCAGGGCGCCGGAGCGGATCGTCTCGACGAGCGTGGCGGTGGAGTCCTGGTGCAGGTGGATGCGCAGGCCGGGGAGTTCCTCGGCGGCGGCCCGCAGCAGCCGGGGCAGGTGGCGGTGGCTGAGGATGCTCACGTATCCCACGCGCACGTCGCCCTCCAGGCCGTGGGCGACGCGCCGCACACGCTCGACGGCGGCGGACCGGACGTCGAGCATCCGCCGTGCCTCCGTCACGAAGGCGGTGCCCGCGGGGGTGAGGCGCACCCCGCCGGGTCCGCGGTCCAGGAGGCGCACGCCGAGCCCGCGCTCCAGTCGCTGCATCGCCTGGCTGAGCGGGGGCTGGCTCATCGAGAGGCGCTCCGCCGCCCGGCCGAAGTGCTGCTCCTCGGCGAGGGCCAGGAACTGCTCCAGCAGGCGTTGGGTGAACTCCATAGGCAAAACCCTATCGAATCTTCCGGAAACATATATTGGACAGACATGATCCCTGTGGAGTGCAGTGGTGTCGGGCGCTGAGCGGACGGATCCGCTCCCCGCCCCGACAGGCACAGGCGTCTCCAAGGAAGCCACTCATGGACATGCACGACGTCGCCCAGCTGTTCACCACCCCGCTGGACGCACCCGCTTTCGCCCCCACCCGGTACCGGTTCACCGACCGCGAGTACCTCAACATCACCTACCGCACCGACCCCGGGGCGCTGCGCCGGGTCGTCCCCGAGCCGCTGTCGGTGCCCGAGCCGCTGGTGCGCTTCGAGATCATGCGGATGCCCGACGTCACGGGGCTGGGCGACTACACGGAGGCGGGCCAGGTCGTGCCCGTCGCGTACGAGGGCGAGCGCGGCGAGTACAACCTGGCGATGTACCTCGACAGCGTGCCGGCGATATCGAGCGGCCGGGAGCTGGGCGCCTACCCGAAGAAGGCCGGCTCGCCCAGGCTCTACACCGACTCCGACACCCTCGTCGGCACCCTGGACTACGGCTCGCTGCGGGTGGCCACCGCCACCATGGGCTACAAGCACCACCCGATGGACCCGGAAGAGGCCCGGGCGGAGATCTGCGTCCCCACCTTCATGGTCAAGGCGGTCCCCGGCTACGACGGCCGGCCTCGCATCTGCGAACTGGTCCGCACGCAGATCACCGACATCACCGTCAAGAGCGCCTTCCGCGGCCCGGCCCGGCTGGAGCTCTTCGCCCACGCGCTGGCACCGCTCGCGGACCTGCCGGTGCTGGAGGTCGTCTCCGCCAGCCACATCCTCACCGACCTCACCCTGAGCCCGGCCACGGTCGTCCACGACTACCTCGCCCACTGAGAAGGGGGCACACACGCCATGAACGCACACGTTTCCAGCACCACCGACCCGCTCGCCGGATACCGGAAGGCGGCCGTCATCGGCGGCGGCGTGATCGGGATCTCCTGGGCCGGGCTGTTCCTCGCCCACGGCCTGGACGTCGTCGTCAGCGACCCGCGCCCCGACGCGGAGGAGCAGGTCCTGGCCGGGCTGGCGGAGATCGCCCCGGCCCTGGCCGAACTCGGGCTGCCCACCGAGGATTTGACGTCCCGGCTCCGTTTCGAGCCGGACCTGGCCCGCGCGGTCGCGGACGCCGACATCGTGCAGGAGAACGGCCCCGAGCGCCTGGCCGTGAAGCAGGAGATCTGGAAGGCCGTCGAACAGGCCGCGCCCGACCGCGCGTTGCTGGCGACCTCGACCTCCGGCATCCCCGCCACCGCGATCGCCGAGGCGATGCGGCAGCCGGAACGCCTGGTCGTCGGGCACCCGTTCAACCCGCCGCACCTCGTCCCGCTGGTGGAGGTCGTCCCCGGCGAACGGACCTCCGCGCAGACCCTCCGGCGGGCCCACGCCTTCTACACGGCGCTCGGCAAGAAGCCGCAGATCCTCCGCAAGGAGATCCCCGGCTTCGTCGCCAACCGCCTGCAGTCCGCGCTCTTCCGCGAATGCGTGCACCTGGTCGCCGAAGGCGTGGTGACCGAGGCCGAGCTGGACGAGATCGTCACCGACTCCATCGGCCTGCGCTGGGCGGCCGCCGGCCCCTTCCGCACCTTCCACCTCGGCGGCGGCCCCGGCGGCCTGCCGCACTTCCTCCGGCACCTCGGCCGCGCCATGGAGGAGGCCTGGCCCGGCCTCGGCAGCCCCGCCTTCGACGCGGCCACCGTCGCCCGGCTCACCGAACAGGCCGAGCAGGCCTTCGGGAACGCACCCGTCGGCGAACTGGCCGCCCGCCGCGACCGCGCGCAGATCGCCCTGATGCGCGCCCTCGCCAAGACCCCCGACACGAACGCCCGGGCCTGAACGCCCCGGAAAGGCACGCCTGATGCACACCGAACTCACCGACAGGATCACGGCCGCGCTCGACAAGCCGGTCACCGCCGCGTCCGGCGACGACTTCGACATCCACGCCGCGCTCGACGACGTCCTCGGCGGCGTCGGCATGGCCGCGCACGACGCGGGCGGGACGGTCTCCTTCACCGGCGCCGACCCGGTCGTCCCCTCCACCCTGCGGCTGGCCGCCGCGCCCGCCCTCGGCCTGACCGCCAAGTCCGTCGCCCTGGCCAAGCTGTGGCAGCACCGCGGCGGCCCGGGCCAGGACATCGCCATGGACCTGCGCAAGGCCCCGCACCGGCTGTGCCCCTTCTACGACGGCAAGTGGGAGAAGCTCAACGGCTACCCCGTCGCCGCCCCCGACGACCCCTTCGCCCTCTCCTTCTACCGTGCCGGCGACGGCCGTTGGGTGATGCCCCTGAACGTCTATCCGGCGCTCAAGTCCCGCACCCTGAAGCTGCTGGGCGTCCCCGACGACGCCCTGGCCATCGCGGGCGCCGTCGCCCGCCGGTCCGGCGCGGAGCTGGAGCGGGCGGGCGCCGACGCCGGCGTCGTCATGCCGATGCTGCGCAGCACCCGGGAGTTCCTGGACACCCGGCAGTACCGCGACGTCCTGGCCGGCATGCCCCTCATCGAGATCGAGAAGATCGGCGACAGCGACCCCGAGCCGCTGCCGCCGGGTGCCACCCAGCCCCTGGACGGCATACGCGCCCTGGGCCTCGGCCACGTCATCGCGGGCGCGGCCATCGGCCGCACCATGGCCCAGCACGGTGCCGACGCGCTCAACGTCTGGCGGCCCGGCCAGTTCGAGAACGACATCCTCTACTACACCGCCCAGGTCGGTGTGCGTTCCGCCACGCTCGACTACGCCCGGGACCCGCAGGCCGCCTCGGTCCTGCGCCAACTGCTCCGCGGCACCGACGTGTTCTACGCCAACCACCGCGCGGGCTATCTGGAGCGCATGGGGCTGACCGCGCAGGAGGCCGCCGAGGTCCGGCCGGGCATCATCCACGCCACCGTCAGCCTGCACGGCCGGCACGGCCCCTGGGCGAACCGCGTCGGCTTCGACCAGACCGCCGGCTGCGTCAGCGGGATGATGAACCTCGAAGGCACCGACGACAACCCGGCGTTGCCCCCGATCAAGGTCGTCAACGACTATCTGGTGCCCTGGCTGGCCACCACCGGCATCATCGCCGCCCTGATGCGGCGCGCCACCGAGGGCGGCAGTTACCGTGTGCACGTCTCGCTGACCCGGGTCGCGCTGTGGATCCTCAGCCTCGGCGTCCTCGACAAGGACTACGCGCGCGAACTCGCCGGCACCGGCGAGCGGCACGCCTACCTCGATCCGGACACTTTCACCGCGGACACCCCGTGCGGCCGCTACCAGGGCGTCACCGACCAGGTCGTCATGTCCGAGACCCCCGGCAGGTTTCGCACCGTCCTTGTTCCGCGCGGCTCGGGCCGCCCGGAATGGCTGGAGCGCGGACACTGACCCGTCCTGCCGGAGCGGCCGGGCCGCTCCGGCACAAGATCCGGCCGAAATCCGACGATGCCCGCAGCCGACGCGATCTAGCATGATCAGGCGTTCAACAGATTTATCCATGCAAGGAGGAGTTTGTGAGCTCGGGCCAGCAGTGGGACATCGTCTCGGGAATCGGCATCACCGCTCTGGCCGTGGCGGCCGCCAGAGCCGTCGAGACCAACCGGCCTGATCCCCTGATCCAGGATCCGTACGCCCTCCCGTTCGTCGAGGAGGCCCGGCCGCCCGTGCCGATGCCGACGACGGAGGCCGAGGCGGCGGCCGATCCCCTGCAGTACTGGCCGGCCGCGTCCACCTATCTGGCCGTCCGCACCAAGGCCTTCGACGAGTACTTCGCCGAGGCGTCGGAGGCGGGCGTCGCACAGGTGGTCGTGCTGGCCTCGGGGCTGGACGCGCGGGCGTTCCGGCTGCCCTGGCCGGCCGGTTCCGTCGTCCACGAGATCGACCAGCCGCTGGTGCTGGACTTCAAGCTGCGCGTGCTGCGCGAGCGGGGAGCGGTCGCCCCCTGTGAACACCGGCCGGTCGCGGTGGACTTGCGCGAGGACTGGGCGTCCGCGCTGGAGAGGGCCGGGTTCGACCGCTCCCGTCCCACCGCCTGGCTCGCCGAGGGACTTCTGCCGTACCTCCCCGCGGAGGCGGAGGAGCAGCTGTTCAAGGAGATCCACCGGCTCTCCGCCCCGGGCAGCCGGCTCGCGGTGGAGGCCTTCGGCGCCCGGTCGAGGACGGTCGACGCGCCCGCGATCGCCGGGAGCATGAACCCCCTCGGCATCGACATCGCCGAGCTGGTCCACTCCGACGAGCGCACTCCCCCGGCGGACCGTCTGTCGGAACTGGGCTGGCGGACGCGCAGCGTGACGGCCGAGGAGGCGGCGGCGGGCTACGGGCGCACGCTGACCGAGTCGTTCAACGCGCGCTCCGTGTACGTCTTCGCCGAGCTGCCCTCGTAGGCACCCGCCCCTAGAGGCTTCTGAGCGTCAGTGGCGTACGCGCCCGCCACTGCTCGACCATGGGGGCGAGCATCGCGCCCAGTTCGGGCACCTTCGGGGCGAGGGTCAGCGCCGACAGCCCCTGGAGCAGGCGTGCGCCCTCCATGAGGTCCAGCAGTTCGCGGTCGACGCGGGTGCCGCTCGCGCGCTCGTACGCCTCGATGCCGCGCGGGCCGGTGAAGGTGAGGTCCCATTCGACGGGTCCGCGGGTGACGTCCTCGAAGTCGGCGAAGCGGTGGCCGCCGGCGGTCCGCAGGAGGTTGTAGGCGGGCGAGTCGCCGTGCAGGGCCTGGAGGCGCGCCCGCGGGAAGCGGGCGGGGAAGTCGGCGACGAGGGCTTCGAGCGCCGCGTATTCGCGCTCGGCGCGGTCCAGGTCGGCGGTGGTGAGGGACTGCGGATCCGTCCGCAGTCCCTCCAGTGCCGTGCCGACGGCCGGGACGAGGGGGGACAGGACCGGCAGGTCGCCGGGGTAACCGGCGAGGGCCGTGTGCAACTCGGCGGTCCAGCCGGTCTGTTCGGCGAAGCGGTCCTCCAGGGCGGCGGGGTCGTCCTGCGGGAGGTCGCGCAGCGGGTCGGTCTCGGTGACGAACTCCCAGAAGGTCATGGACGTCCCGCCGGCCTCGACGGGTTCGCGGGGCACCAGCGGGCTGGGGCCGACCACGGGGGCGCCGCTGTCGGCCAGCCATCCGGCGACGGCCAGTTCCCGCCGCTGTTTCCCGGCCAGTTCGGCGGGGTCCGCCACGGCGAGCGTGGGGACGCGGACGACGACGGGGTCCGGCGCGAGGTGCACCAGGACGCTGAAGACGTCGTGGAGGACACGGGGTTCGTCGGCGCGCAGGCCGAGCCGGCGGCCGGCCTCGGTGGCCAGGGCGACGGCGCGTTCGGCGCGGGGGCCGGGGTTCGTCATGTAAATGATCTTGAGGGCGGGTCCGGTGCGCTGTCCAGCCGTTATCCGTCCGCGGCGGCCGCCCGGGCCGGGCGGCCGCCGACGGATCAGTACTGGATGGTGTGGTCGTAGAGGACCTTCCGGGCCTTCGCCCCGCTGTCCAGGCCGTGGGCGGGCCGGTCGGTGAGGAAGTACTCGCGGAAGGTGGACGAGCGCTCGCGCGACATCATGGTGTTGCTCTTCGTCCAGCCGCCGTCGACCCGGTCCCAGAGGTCGACCAGCGCGGTGGCGACGCGGGCCTCGCAGGCGTCGCCCCAGTCGATGCCGCGGGTGGTGCGGTCGTTGCCGAGGTTCATGGAGCTGCCGTTGCCCCACGTCATGACGGTGTCCTTGAAGGTGTGGAACGCGACCGCGTCCGCGTAGCCCTCGGTCCAGCCGCAGGTGGTGGAGGAGGTGCGGTTGACGTAGTGGGGCGAGCAGTTGGTCACGTAGGGCCACCAGCCGTTGTAGAGCTTGCCCATGAGGGAGTGGCCGGCCTCGTGGACGGTGGTGTGGCCGGAGTCCGGGTCGTTGTCCGCGAGGTGGACCTTGTCGTCGCGGTTCGTCCAGTACGTGCCGTCCCGGGAACCGGGGTACCACTGCACGGTGATCGGGGTGCAGCGGCCGTTCTGCTGGTTGCTCGTCCAGCAGGTGCTGGTCGAACCGCGGTCCCACCAGAGCTTGTTGAGGGTGTCGAAGGCGTGCCAGGCGCGGCTCTGGCCGCTGTTGGCGTAGACGTCGCCCAGGCTCTTGTTGCCGGAGACGTTGCTCAGCGCGTTGGAGGTGGTCGCGTAACGGCGGTTGGAGCCGTCGACGACCGACCACATGGTGCCGGCCTGCGTCTGGAACTCGGCCCAGACCCGGGAGGTGACGGAGGTGGTCGGCGTGTAGCAGAGGTTGAACCGGCCGTCGCCGTTGCCGGTCAGGCCCGTGGCGAGCTTCTGTGTGCCGCCGTTCGCCGTCGCCCTGCCCCAGAGGGTGACGTTGGCGTTGCTGACGGGCAGGTCGCGGTTGGCCTTCCGGTTCCAGCTGCCGCCCTCGGAGGACTGGAAGCGGTTGCGCAGGGTGCCGCTGACGCAGACCGGGGCGTAGCGCCTGGCGGGGGCGGCGGCCCGCGGGGGCGCGCTCGGGGCGGCCGGGGCGGCGGCGCCCGGGCGGGCCGGGCGGTCGTGCGCCGTGGGGCCGTCGACCCGGGTGGCGGCGGCCTCGGTGACGGAGACGCCCTTGGTGGTGCTGCCCTTGG
The DNA here is from genome assembly GCF_041519305.1 of Streptomyces luteireticuli. Lineage (NCBI taxonomy): Bacteria > Bacillati > Actinomycetota > Actinomycetes > Kitasatosporales > Streptomycetaceae > Streptomyces > Streptomyces luteireticuli. The sequence goes on along the minus strand of NZ_CP167927.1, from coordinate 7,779,080 downwards.
CCTTGCCGATGGTGAGTTCCACGGAGGCGTGGCCGGCGCGGCGCGGGTCGGGGCGGTCGATGTCGCTGATGTCCGCCTGGATCTGGGCGGGTCCGGCGGCGACGGCCCGGACCGCGACCTTGACGGTGCGGGTGCCGGGGGTGAGGGCGAGCGTCCGGCTGGTGCGCTGCCCGAAGGCGTCCGCCGCGGGGGCGCGGTCGTCGCCGACGATCCGCAGGGCGGGCGGCAGTTGGAGGGCGAGGCCCGCGCGTTCGACGGCGGTCTGCGCCCTGACGTCCACGGTGAGGGTGGTCCGCTCGCCGACGGCGGGGAGGCGGTCGAGGGAGGCGGTGACGCCGAGGCAGCTGGGCGGCGCCTCGGAGTTCTGGCCCGCGGGGCGGAGGGTGCAGGTGCCGGTGGAGGTGGGGGCGTCCGCAAAGGCGGAGGGCACGGCGAGGGTGGCGACGAAGGCGCCGATGCCGCCCGCCGCGACCAGCGCGACGGGTCTCGGCATCCGTATTCGGAACATGGACATGCCTTTCTGCGGCGCGTGCGGCCGGATTCCGGTCCTGTGCGCGCCGTGGTGGAGCTGTGAGGGGGGAGGGCCGCCGCGACCGCCCATCACTGGCCACGGCAGTACCTTGAGTAACAACTCGCCGAGACCCTACGACACATGGTTTGCGCATGTCACATCGAAGGCGCCGGAACGCGGCCTGGAACACGGGTAGTTGCAGGTCACACGCCTATTTGCGGTAAACCCGCAAGGACTTGATGCGCCGTCACTTCCGGTGGAGACCGACGCCGGACGGATGTGCGAAGATCCCCGGGTGAACGATCTGTGGATCCGCCCGGCCGCCGAGGCCGACCTGGCCGGCCTCGTCCGCCTCCGCGACGGCGCGGCACGCCGGCTGCTGAGCCGCGGCGTCACCGGGCAGTGGCGGCCGGGAGAGCTGGACGAGGGCCACTTCCGCCGGGTCATGGCGCACGGCGAGGTCTGGCTCGCGGAGGCCGGCGGGCGCATCGCCGGCGCCTGGGAGCTGTGGTGGGAGGACGAGGCCGCCTGGGGTCCGCAGCCGCCCGTGGCCGGGTATGTGCACCGGCTCATGGTGGACCGGGACGTCGCCGCGCCCGGGACGGGGCGGCTGTTGCTGGGCGCCGCGGAACAGCGGGTGGCGGCGGCGGGACGGACCTGCGTGCGCCTGGACTGCCTGGCGACCAATCCACAGCTCAACGCCTACTACCGGAACGCCGGTTACCGCGTCGTCGGCCGCAAGGAGGGCAAGCCGCAGCCGGGCGGGGCGCCCAAGTCCTTCACGCTGCTGGAGAAGGAGCTCGGGCCGGAAATCGGGGCATCCCGCGTCAGCCGGTGAAGCCCGGCACCACCAGCCCGGACTCGTACGCGATCACCACCGCGTGGGTCCGGTTCTGCGCGCCGAGCTTGGTCAGCACGTTCCCGACGTGGGTCTTCACCGTCTCCAGGCTCACCGTGAGCGATTCCGCGATCTCCGGGTTGGACAGGCCGGTGGCCATCAGCCGCAGCACCGCTTCCTCGCGCCCCGTCAGGGCCGCCCTCGGCAGTGCCTCGGCGGAGGCCGGCGGGCGGGCGGTGACCATCCGGCGCAGGGCCGCCGGGAAGAGGATGGCCTCCCCCGCCGCCACGATCCGCACCGCCTCGGCGATCTGCCGGACGGGAAGCCGCTTGAGCACGAAGCCGCTGGCCCCCGCGCCGAGTGCGGCGGTGACGTAGTCGTCGTTCTCGAAGGTGGTGATCACCACGACCTTCGGCGGTCCGGCCGGTTCATCCGATTCATGCGGCCCATCCGGTTCGGTCAGCAACTCCCGGGTGGCCTCGATCCCGTTGCGGCGCGGCATCCGCACGTCCATCAGGACCACGTCCGGCCGCAGCAGCCGCGCCCGCTCGACCGCCTCGACACCGTCGGCGGCCTCGCCGACCACCGCGATCCCCGGCTGGGCCGCGAGCAAGGTGCGCAGTCCGCTGCGGGTCACCTCGTCGTCGTCCGCGATCAGGAGGGTCGTGGCGGCTGCGCCCGCGTCGGAGTCGGTCATGCCGGCAACCGTACCGGCAGCCGGGCCTCCAGCCGCCAGTGTCCCCGCCCGTCCGGGCCGGCCTCGATCTCACCGTGCAGGAGCCGGACGCGCTCGGCCAGCCCGGGCAGGCCGTGCCCGGACGTCGGGAAGGCGCCCCGGTCCGTTCCCGTCCCGATCCGGTTGACCACGCCGAGCTCCAGCCGGTCCGGCCCGGCCGCCACCCGGACCCGGACGGTACCGCCCGCCCCGTGCCGCAGGGCGTTCGTCAGCCCCTCCTGCAGGATCCGGTACGCCGCACGGGACAGCGTCCCCTGCACCTGCGTCAGCCCGCCCGACAGCTCCGGCTCCACCACTGCGCCCGCGTGCCGCAACCGGTCGAGCAGCTCGGGCAGGTCGGCCAGGGTCCGGGCCGGTGCCGCCTCCGGGTCCTCCCCATGCCCCGGCCTCTCCTCGCGCAGGACGCCCAGCACATAGTCCAGGTCCTCCAGAGCCGTCCGCGACGACTCCTCGATGCTGCGCAGGGCGGCCCGCGCCGCCACCGGGTCGGCGGAGAGCACCTCGGCCGCCACCGCCGCCTGGATCGTGGTCGCCGTCAGCGTGTGCCCGATCGAGTCGTGCAACTCATGGGCCAGCCGGTTGCGTTCGGCCAGTTGCCGCTCCCGCTCGGCCGCCAGCGCGAGCCGCTCGGCGGACGACGGCCCCAGCAGCCTCGGCGCCAGCCACCGCAGGGCACCGGTCACCGCCACACACACGAACGCCGCCAGGAGCAGACAGACGGGCGCCGCGGCCCAGCCCTGCCAGCCGCCCGCCACCCGCACCGAGCGGCCGGACAGACTCAACCCCGCCTCGGCGCCGAACGGGAGGGTCAGACCCGCGAGGAACAGCAGACCGCCCACCAGCGTCCCCGCCCACCCCAGCGCCACATGCAGCAGCAGCCAGAGAGGAGTCCGCCGGCGGTCGGCGCGGGACATCGTGTCGCGCTCGCGTACGGCCGCGGGATCCGGCACCTGCACCTTCAGCAGACGGCGGGCGGACGCGGTCAGAACCCGCCGCGCGGCACGGGCGAGGCCGACCGCGGCCACCAGGACCGCCCAGAGCAACAGGGTGACGGCGGCCCGCACTTCATACGGGGCGGATGGCCACACCAGCGCCGGCAGCATGGCGATAGGCAGCAAGGGAAGGCTCGCCATCGCGCCGGAAAAGGCGAACAGCGCGCCCGAATACGTGGAGCCACGCAAAAGCGGGCGGATTCCCCTGATCATAGTGGGTCCAAGTATGGCCGGTTCGGCCCGCCGGGGTCCTCCCTCGATCGGGGGAGGACTTTTTCCCGCCTTCTCGCGATGTGCGCCCGCACCCCCGGGATCCATGATCGTTCCCTGCCCGGTCGAAACTCCCACCAGCAAGGACGAGCATCATGGTGCGAAACGCACGAATAACTTCTCTTCTGGCCGTCGGCATCGCGGCGACTTTCGTCCCGGCACTGACACCCGTAACAGCGTCTGCCGCCGAGGACCCCCTGCGGCAGTTCACACGGCAAAACCTGAAGTGGGGTCGTTGCGACGCGGGGAGTCCCGCCGCCCTGCAGTGCACGACCCTCAAAGTGCCGCTGGACTACGGAAATCCCGGCGGCAAGCAGATCGGCATCGCGGTGTCGCGGCTGAAGGCGACCGGCGCGAAGGAACGCCGCGGCGTTCTGCTCCTCAACCCGGGCGGTCCCGGCGGGCCGGGCCTGCAGATGCCCGTCTGGCTGGAGGCGGATCTCCCCGCGCAGGTGAAGAAGGAATACGACCGCATCGGCTTCGACCCGCGGGGCATCGGGAAGAGCTCCCCCCTCGGCTGCGGCCTGGCTCCCGACGAGCTGAACCCCGAACGCCCCTACCGCGCCGGGACCTTCGCGAAGGACGTGACGTGGGCACGGACGGTGGCCGACAAGTGCCGGGCCAGGGGCGGCGACAGGCTGCGGCACCTCACCACCCGCAACACCGCCCGCGACATGGAGGTCATCCGTGCCGTACTGGGCGAGAAGAAACTCTCCTATCTGGGGGCCTCGTACGGCACTTACCTCGGCGCCGTCTACCTGCAGATGTTCCCCCGGCAGGCCGACCGGTTCGTACTGGACAGCGCGGCCGACCCCACGCGCTTCGGACGGAGGTCGTTCCAGCAGATCGCGGAGGCGACCGAGTCCGCTTTCGTGAGGTGGAGCAAGTGGACCGCCGGGCGTCATACCGCATACAAGCTGGGCCGTACTCCGGCCGAGGTCCGCAAGACCTTCCGGGACATCGTCGCCCGGGCCGACCGCACACCCATCGGTGACGACAAGCAGTCCCTCTCCGGTGACGACATCCGCGCCCAGCGCGACATGTTCTTCCACGTGGAAAAGGCCGCCCGTTGGGTCGCCGGGCTGAAGAAGGCGGCCGACAGCAGGAAGCCCGCCCCGGCCGCGTCCGCCGCCGAGCTTCCCCCGGAGAACGAAATCGCCGGTCTCTGGGCGGTCATGTGCGCCGACACCTCCCGTTCGTGGCCGCGCGACCCCGAGCAGTACCGGCGCGACACGATCCGCGACAAGGCCCGGTACCCGCTGTACGGCGACTTCGCGTCCGGCATCAAGCCGTGTGCCTTCTGGAAGCCGGGCAGCGAGCTCCCGACCACGGTGAACAACAAGGCCGGGGCACTGATCCTGCAGAACGAGTGGGACCCCCAGACGCCCCTGGCCTCCGCCCGGGGCATGCACCGCGCCCTGCGCGGCTCCCGGATGGTCACCGTCGCGGGCGGAGAGGGACACGGTGTCTTCGGCACCAACTCCTGTGCGGACAAGAGCGCCGCGCTCTACCTGACCACGGGCCGGCTCCCGGCCGGGGACCTGACCTGCCGGGCATCGGCCGGGCAGAAGAAGTAACCATCAATTATCCAACAGGAGTTGACTCATGCGTAAGCAGATATGGCAGGGCCTTGGCCGTCGCGCAGCCGTTACGGCCGCGGTCTTGGGGATGATGACGGTCGGTGGTGTGCCGGCGCCGCCCGCGGTGGCCGCCGCGTCCCGGCCGGATTCGGTCCAGCGGGGCCTGGAGGCACTGGTCCATGCCGACGGCCTGCCGGCCGCGCTGGCGAGTGTCACGGGCCGTGACGGCCGTACCCGTTCGTACACCGCCGGTGTCGGTGATCTGGCCACCGGGGCGGGAGTGCCGGTCGACGGCCAGGTGCGGATCGGGAGCAACACCAAGACCTTCACCGCGGTGGTCGTGCTGCAACTGGTCGGCGAGGGGAAGGTCCGCCTGGACGCCCCGGTCGACACCTATCTCCCGGGCCTCGTCCGCGGGAAGAGGATCGACGGACGCCGCATCACCGTCCGCCAGCTCCTCCAGCACACCAGCGGACTCCCCAACTACAGCGACAAGGCGGAGCTCCAGCCCCGGTACTACGCCCCTCGCGACCTTCTCGACATCGCCCTCCGGTACAAGGCCGACTTCGCCCCCGGGAAGAAATGGGCGTACAGCAACACCAACTACGTGCTGGCCGGCCTGATCGTCGAGAAGGTCACCGGCCGCGCCCTCGCCGCGGAGGTGGACCGGCGCATCGTCCAGCGCCTCGGGCTGCGCCACACCTCCTTCCCCGCCCCCGGTGACGTGACCCTCCGGGAGCCCCATCCCCACGGCTACTACCGGGAGTCGGAAGGCGGGCCCCTGGTCGACGTGACGGAATGGGACCCCTCCTGGGGCTGGGCGGCGGGCCAGATGATCTCCACCAACTCCGACCTCGACCGGTTCTTCACCGCGCTCCTGGCGGGCCGTCTCCTCCCCGCGGCCCAGCTCGCCCAGATGCGCACCACCGTCCCCGCCGAGGACCTCGGCCCCGGCGCCCGCTACGGACTGGGGATCGTGAGCAGGCCCCTGTCGTGCGGCGGCGTCTACTGGGGCCACGGCGGCAGCATGACGGGGTACGAGACCCGGGGCGGCGTCACCGAGAAGGGCCGTGCCGCCGACGTCGCGGTGACCATGCAGCCGGGCAAGGCGGCCAAGCGGCGTCTGGAGCGCGTCGTGGACACGTCCTTGTGCCGCTGACGTCAGAACTCGTCGGTCGTGTGCGGCAGATACGCCGTGCGCAGCGCCGCGTCCAGGGCCGCCGCGGCGCCCGGGGTGTGCTCGGTGACCAGTCCGGCCCGGACGAGGTGGCGCAGTTCGGTGCCGCCGAGGTAGCAGGCGGCGAGTTCACGGACGTCGAGGGCGAGGTCGGGGGCGTCGTCGGTGCGGGTGAGAGCCGCGCCGGCGGGGCCCGCGGTGAGGCGGTGGCGGCCGGCGTTGGCGGGCAGCGCGTCGTCGGTGAGGTCGAGGACGAGGTCGCAGGGTGCGGCCCAGGAGCGGGCCTCCAGGGCGGCGGCGACGTCGACCAGGCGCAGCCAGAGGGCGGGGAACTCCTGGGTGACGCGGACCTGGTCGCGGTCGGCGGCGAGGAGGAGCAGGGGGTCGTCCAGGGGGCGGCCCCAGGCCCGCACCTTCGAGGTGAGGTCGATGGAGGCGAGGTACTGCCAGAGGGCGGCGGCGGCCGCGGGGGTGTCGGCCTCGAGTTCGAGGACGTGGACGACGCCGCCGGGGGCGCCGGGTTCGTCGTCGCCGGACTCGGTGCGGTAGACGGTGTAGCCCACGGGCGGGGTGCCGATGGTGACGACGCGGGGCGGGCCGAGCTCGTCGTTGTCCTCGTCGGTCTCGGGGAGGACCTGGGCGCGCCACCAGTAGTCGTCGCGGGCGACACGGCCGGCGCGCAGGGCGCGCTGGGCGGCGTGCACGGGGCCGACGGCGCCGGGGGCCTTCTCCGGGGCGACGAGCCGCAGGGGCAGGTCGGCGGGGGCGGTGCGCAGGGCGAGGGGGCGGCCGGAGTCGATCTCGACGGTGTATCCGTACGTGGCGGGTGCGCAGCCGAAGCGGCCGTAGATGGCGGCCTGGGAGACCCACAGGGCGGCGAGCGGGCGGCCCCGGTCGGCGCAGCGGCGCCAGAGTTCGGCGAGCATGCCGCTGAGGATGCCGCGGCGGCGGTGGGTGGGGGCGACGGCGACGAACGTGGCTCCGGCGCAGGGCAGTTCGCCGCCGGGGACGGAGAGGGCGAGCGGGAAGGCGCCGAGCATGCCGACGAGCTCGCCGTCGTCGTAGGCGCCGACGCGGTCGCAGCGTCGCAGGTATTCGCGGTGCTTCTCGCGCTCCTCGTCCTCGGGGCTCCCGTGGAAGGCGAGGTCGGCCAGGTCGAGGGCGCGGTCGAGGTGGGCCTTCGGGAGGGTGCGGAACTCCAACGTGGTCATGATCGGACGCTAGACCGCCAAGTGGGTTGACGTCATACGGTTTTGGGCCGGGAAGGCCCGGGGGGACCGTCGGGAGGCCCCACATCACCAAGGTCAACTTAGGCTAGGCTAGCCTTATTATCGCTCCGGGCGTCCCTCCCGGACCCCGCGAGGAAAGGTGCCCCCGTGACCACGGCGTCCCCCCAGCAAGTCCGTTGCCCGGCCCCCGGGTTCGACGGGGTGCGGACGGCCGGTCCCGCCGACGCCGCCGCGCTGTACGCGCTGTCCGAGCCGTTCATGCGCTCGGGCGCGCTGCGCCGCCGCTCCCCCGGGCTGTACGGGGCGACGGCGGCGCAGTTCTTCGTCGCCGAGGACGCCGAAGGGGTGATGGAAGGGTGTGTGGCCCTGCGCCTCCACCCCGGTGACGTCCGCGCCGGTGGCGTCCATGCCGATGGCGTCCATGCCGGTGACGGGGTGCCGGGCACGCTGCCGGCGGTGCTGCACAACTTCTGTGTCCGCCCCGACCGCCAGCGCCGCGGCGTCGGTTCCCGGCTGCTCGCCGCCCTGCTGGCGGACGCCGCCGCGCGCTCGGTGACCGAGGTGTTCGCGGCGACGACGGGCGGCGGCGAGTCGTTCGTCCGCGCCGGGTTCCGGGAGACGGAGGCCGCCCGGGCGCCGCGCGCCTGGGCGGCGGCGCTGGATCCCGCGCGCGGCTCCCGGATCTTCTCCCGCCCGGTGGCTCTTGCGTCTCAGCCCCGGCCGGACCGCCACTGCCGGGCCAGCATCCAGACCAGGTAGCAGCCGCCCACCACACCGGTGAGCACACCGACCGGCAACAGGGTGGGCGCCAGGGCCCGTTGGGCGGCAAGGTCGCTGACCGCGAGCAGCAGGGCGCCCATGACGGCCGAGCCGAGCAGATTGGGACCGGTGGCCCTGGTGAGCCGGCGGACGACCTGCGGGGCGACCAGCGAGACGAACGGTACGGGCCCGGCGACCGCCGTGGACACGGCCGTGAGCGCCACGCCGACGACCAGGGACCAGCCCCGGGTGCGCTCCACCCGCACGCCGAGGGCGGCGGCCGCGTCCTCGCCCATCTCCAGCATGCGCAGCGACCGTCCCAGGACGAGCGCGGCGGGGGCGAGGACGGCGAGCGAGGCCGTCATCGTCCACACATGCTCCCAGCCACGGCCGTTGAGGCTGCCGGTGAGCCAGACCTGGGCGCTCTGCGCGTCGGTGAAGGAGGCGCGGGCGATCAGATAGGCGTTGGCGGAGGACAGCAGGGCGCTGACGCCGATGCCCACCAGCACCAGCCGGTAGCCGGCCGACCCGCCGCGCCAGGCGAGCAGATAGACGGCCGCGCTGGTGAGGGCGCAGCCGACGATCGAGCCGAGGGCTACCGAGGCGGCGCCGGCGCCCAGCACCAGGATGGTGACGAGGGCGCCGGTGGCGGATCCGACGGTGAAGCCGATGACGTCGGGGCTGCCGAGCGGGTTGCGCGCGAGGGTCTGGAAGAGCGCTCCGGAGAGCCCCATGGCGCAGCCGACCAGCAGGGCGTTCAACAGCCGTGGCAGCCGCAGTTCGTTGACGATGTAGTCGTCGCCGGGCGATCCGCTCCCGGCGAGGACCTTGAGGACGTCGCCGACGGGGATGGGGAAGTCGCCGGTGGTCAGCGTCCAGACGCCGACGGCGAGGGCCGCCGCCGCCAGGGCGAGGCCGACGGCGGTGGCGCGCGGGTCCCAGCGCACCGAGAGACCGGGGCCGGGCAGGCGCAGCGCGTGCGGTCGGTGCCCCGGAGCCGGCGCGGGGGCGCGCCCGGCGGCGGGCGCGAGCGGGGTGCGGCTGCTGGTCACAGTTGGGCGATCCTCTTACGGCGGACGAGGGCGATGAACAGGGGCGCTCCCAGGAACGCGGTGACGACGCCGGCGTCCATCTCGCCGTGGGTGAGGACCACGCGGCCGATGATGTCGGCGGCCAGCAGCACGGCCGCGGCCAGGACGGCACTGTAGGGCAGCAGCCAGCGCTGGTCCGGGCCGACCATCAGCCGGGCCAGGTGCGGAACGGCCAGGCCCACGAAGGCGATCGGGCCGACGGCCGCGGTGGCGGCGCCGCACAGCAGGGTGATCGCGACCATGGTGGCCAGCTGGGTGCGGCCGGGGTGGGCGCCCAGGGAGCGGGCCGTGTCGTCGCCGAGGGCGAGCGCGTTGAGCGGCCGGGCGAGCAGCAGGGCCAGCACCAGCCCGATGCCCAGGAAGGGCATGACCTGGCCGAGGAGCGAGGAGTTGACGCCGGCGAGGGTGCCGATCTGCCAGAACCGGAACTTGTTGAGGGTGAGCGGATCGAGCAGGACCAGCCCGTTGACGAAGGCGACGAGGACGGCGGATATGGCCGTGCCGGCCAGGGCGAGGCGCACCGGGGTGGCCTTCTGCCGGCCCCGGCTCCCGAGCAGGTAGACGGCGGCCGAGGCGACGGCGGCACCGGCCAGGGCGGCCCACACATAGCCGCTGAAACTGGAGAGGTCCAGCAGCGAGGTGGCACCGGCGACGGCCGCGGCGGCGCCGGCGTTGACGCCGAGGAGGCCGGGATCGGCCAGCGGGTTGCGGGTCAGGGCCTGCATCAGGGCGCCGGACAGGCCGAGGGCGGCGCCGACGGTGATGCCGAGCAGGCTGCGGGGCAGCCGGGAGGTGCGGACGACGATCCAGTCGTCGTTGCCGGGCTCCCGGTTGAGGAGGACGTGGACGACGTCGCCGGGGGCGATGGTCTTGGCGCCGATGCCGATGCCGAGGACGGCGAGCACGACGACGAGGGCGAGGAGGGCCAGCAGCCCGGCGGCCCGCCGGGCGTGCCAGGCGCGTCCGGCCCGGGGCCGCGCGGGGGCGGGGGCCGGGGCGCCGGTGGTGGCCGTGACTGTGGTGCTCACGCGTGCCCGTGCTCGTCGTCCTCGTGGTGGTCGTGGTTCTCCACGCCGCGCTTCCAGTAACCGTCCACGTCCACCTGCTCCTTGAGGAGCCCGAGCTCGTTGCGCAGGTAGCGGCGGACGGGCTTGAGGCTGGTGGCCTCGCCGGCGACCCAGGCGAACCCGAGGCCCTCGGCGGGCAGTTCGGCGGCGCGGACGGCGCGCTCGATGAGGTCGGTGGTGCCGGCCGGGGCGGAGCCGCGGTGCAGCCAGGTCATGGTGAGGTCGGCGGAGGTGCGGAACTCCTGCTCGTCCTCGGGGCCGGGCACCTCGGCGAAGGCGAGGACGCGCACGCCGGCGGGGAGCATCTCCAGCCAGCGGGCGAGGGCGGGCAGCGAGGTCTCCTCGGCGGCCAGCAGGTACCAGTCGTGGATCATGGGCAGGACCTCGGAGCCGCGCGGCCCCAACACACCCAGTCGCATGCCGGGTTCGGCCCGCTCGGCCCAGGTGGAGGCGACGCCGCGGCCGTGCAGGACCATGTCGACGTCCAGCTCGCGGCTGTCGCGGCGGTAGTGGCGGACGGTGTAGTCCCGGGTGATGGGCTCCACCGGGGCGTCCATCCAGGTGTCGTTGATGACGACCGGCTCCACGGGGAGCTCGGCGCCGCCCTCGGCGAAGCAGAGCTTCACATGGTCGGTGGGCGCCTGCTCGCAGAAGCCCTCCAGGGCCTCGCCGCCGAAGGTGACCCGTACCGTGGAAGGGCTGATCCGGTCGACCTTCCGGACCTCCAGCAAGCGGTACTTGAGAGGGTGGCGAACGATCCGCATGCGGGGAGGCAGCGTGTCGACGGTCATCGATCATCCCAATCTGGCCGGGCGGGCGGCGGTGCCGACGCCGTGCCGCCGGCGGCTCCGCGCGAAGGGGGGTGCGCGGAATCGCCGGCGGCTCGTCTGACAGGTCGGGGGAACCACCCCCCAACCAAGGTAAGGCAACCCTAACCTACATCACCGTGCATGCGCCATCTGTTTGACCACCCGTCCGTTCTCCAGGGCCACGACCCGGGGCAGCCGCGCGATCGTCGCCGGCCGGTGCGCGATGACGATCAGCGTGCGGTCCGCACTCATCCCGTCCAGAGCATGCTCCAGCCGCTCCGCCGTCACCGGGTCGATGTCGGCGGTGGCCTCGTCGAGGACGAGCACCGCCGGGTCCGCCAGCGCCGCCCGCAGCAGCCCGACGATCTGCCGCTCCCCCGCCGACAGCCGCCCGCCGCGGACTCCCACCTCGGCGTCCAGACCGCCCAGGTCGCGGATCCAATCGCCCAGCCCCAGCTCCTCCACGGCCCGCTCCATGTCGGCGCGGGTAGGGGTGGAACGCACCAGTTCCAGGTTGTCGGCCACCGTACCGGTCACCATGCGGACCTCCTGTGGCACCAGCACCACGCGGCGCCGCAGTTCGGCCTCGGGGATCTCCTTGAGGTCCACCCCGGCGAAGCGCACCGCGCCCCGGTCGGGCGTGTAGAGCCCGCACAGCAGCTTGGACAGCGTCGTCTTGCCCGACCCGGTCTCGCCGACGACGCCGACGCGGTCGCCCACGGCGAACGACAGCGTGACGCCGCCGAGCACCTCGGTGCCGTCGCGGTAGGAGTAGCCCACGGCCTCGCAGTCGAGTGCGCCGCGCAGCGCGAGGCCGGGCCGCTCCTCGGCCTCCGGCTCGCCCTCCCGGGCCCGGTCGGACGCGGAGAGCAGGTCCAGCAGCCGGGCCAGGCCCGTCCGCGCGGTCTGCACATGGCCGACCAGCTGGGAGATGTCGGAGAACGAGTCGAAGAGGTTGCGGCTGGCGAGGATGAAGACGACAACGGTGCCGACGCTGATCGCGTCGCGGGAGACGGACCAGCCGCCCACCAGCAGCAGCGCCACCATCGCCAGCCCCTCGACGAGGCTCACCAGGTCGATGCGGTTCTCCACCCGGATCGCCCGCCGCGCGGCACCCACCGCCACGGAGTTCTCCCGGCCGAACCGCCGCATCCAGCCCGGCAGTCCACGGGCGCTCTGCAGCGCCTCCCGGACGGTGAGGGTCTCGGTGAAAGTGGCCGCCACCGTCGCCTCGGCCGCCGCCTTCCCGCCGAACGCGCCGGGCGCGTCCTTCCTGAACCAGCGCATCACCAGGAGCGCCGGCGGCACGAAGACCACCAGCTGCACCAGGGCCAGCTGCCACGAGTACCCGAACAGCACGACCAGCGTGAACACCAGCGTGGCCACGGCCGAGATGATGTTGCGCAGGTGCATGCGGACGAACGAGGCCAGCGCGGCGACCTCACTGGTGGTGCGGCGCAGCAACTCGCCCGTGCGGTGCGACTCCAGGAAGCGCAGCGGCGCCGAGGCCAGGTTCTCCACACAGCGTTCGCGCAGGGTGCGCACCACGTTCTCGCCGGCCTTGGCGAGCAGGAGTTCACCGGCGCGGGCCAGGCCGAGCTGGACGACGGCCAGCGCCAGCAGGGCGCCGGCCGCGCAGAGCAGCCCGGTCCGGTCGTCGGCGAGCAGCGCGTCGGTGGCCCGTCCGACGAGCGGGGCGACGGCCACCAGGGCGGCGGAGTCGGCGAGTCCGACGGCGACGGCCACCACGAGGGCCCGCCGGTGGGGACGCAGATAGGGGGCGGCCCGGCGCAGCACATGGCGCTCGTCGGGCTGGTCGTTGAGCAGGACCGGCTCAGCCACGGTCGGCCTCCGGGGTCGCGAGGGACAGGGCGGGAGCAGTCGGATCGGCGGGATCGGCGGATCGGTCCGGCAGGGTGACGACGCGGTCGGCGGCCTCCAGGACGGCCGTCCGGTGCGTGGCGAAGATCACCGTGCGGCCGTCGGCCCAGCCGCGCAGCCGCTCCAGCACCAGCTTCTCGGTCGTGGTGTCGAGGGCGGAGGTGGAGTCGTCCAGCACCAGCACCTCGGGGTCGCCGAGCAGCCCGCGGGCGATGGCCAGCCGCTGGATCTGGCCGCCGGACAGGGCGGTGCCGCTCTCGCCGAGCTGGGTGTCGTAGCCGTCGGGCATGGCGGCGATCTGGTCGTGGATGCAGGCCGTCCCGCAGGCGGCACGCAGTTCTTCGTCGGACAGGTCGCGGCCCAGCCGCAGGTTCTCGGCCACGGTGCCGGAGAGCAGCAGCGGCCGCTGGGCCACGTAGCCGATGCGGCGGCGGACGTCGTCCAGGGCGGCGGCGCGCAGGTCCGTCCCGCCATAGCGGACGGTGCCGGTGGCCGGGTCGTCCAGGCGCACGGGCAGCCGGAGCAGGGTGCTCTTGCCCGAGCCGGTGGCGCCGCGCACGGCCACGAACTCGCCGTGCCGCACGGTCAGGTCGACGGAGGCGAGGACGGTGGTGCCGTCGCGCTCGGCGCTGACCCCGGACAGTTCCAGGTCACCGCCGGAGGGCAGTGCGACCGGCTCGGCCGGGTCGGTGACGGTGGCGGCTATGGACAGCGCCTCGTCGATCCGCGCGGCGGCCACGTCGGCCTGCCCTAGCTCGCGGAGCCGGTCTACGAGGACCGTGGTGGCCAGCGTGATGTAGGCCATCCACGAGGTGAAGTTGACGAGCCCGCCGATGGTCAGCCGGCCGTCGAGGGCCGCCAGTCCGCCGACGCCCACGCCGACCGCGACGGCCACCCGGGGAACGAAGGGGGCCACGGCCGCCCAGGACGCCTCGATGCGGGCGGCGACGACGGTCCGCGTGGTGACCTCCGCGCTGGTCCGGTCGTGCCGTTCCACCAGCGGGCGGTGACCGCCGGTGCCGCGCAGCCCGGTGCCGAGCTGGAGCAGGTCGGTGACGGCCTCGGCGCGTTCGCCGTGGGCCTGGGCCAGCTCGTCGCTGGCCGCGCCGAAGCGGCGGGGGAAGTAGAGGTTGACCCAGACCAGGAAGGGCAGCATGCCCACGGTCACCAGCAGCAGCACCGGGTCGAGGACGGCGAGCCCGGGCAGGACGACGACGAACGTGGTGGCGAGCACCACCCACACCGCCAGACCGTGCACCCATTCCCGCACCAGGTCCGTGTCGCGGGTGGCGCGCATGGCCAGGTCGCCGTGGCCGCGCGAGGCGAGCGCGGCCCGGTCCAGGACGGACAGGTGCTCCAGCAGCCGCGAGCGCAGATCGGCGCCCACCTTGGCGTCGGCCGAACCGGACCAGTACTGCCAGCCGTAGAGCCCGGCGAACTGCAGGCAGGCGGCGAGGGCCGTGGCACCGGCCCAGAACAGCAGGGCCCCGTTGTCCCCGGGCGGCTGGATGCCGTCGTCGAGCGCCTTCTTGACGCACCACGGGACGGCGAGCAGCGAGAGCTGCCGCAGACAGGCAGCGGCCATGGCCAGGGCGACGGTGCCGCGGTGCGGGCGCAGCGCGCCGCGCAGCAGCCGGCGGGCACGGGCCCGGCGCTCGGCCGACAGCTCCTTCGGGCTCAGGTCCTCGTCGTCGAGCCGCTCGTCGTCGGGCCGTTCGTCGTCCATCGCGGGGGCGGTGGGCGACTGTTGCTCCAGGGGCTCGTCGCCCGGTGGCCGGTCGGCAGGGCCGGGATGCTGCTCCGGCTTGGCGGGTTGGGTGCTCACGACGTCAGGTATCCGCTCTCAGCAGGTTGGTTCGGCCGCGCGGTCCGGACCGGTGTCCCGGTCCGGACCGCGCGGTGCAGGGGTGCGGGGTCCGGTCAGGACCGGGCCGCGAGGCTGGCCGGGCGCATGTCAGTCCAGTTGGCGTCCACGTAGTCGGTGCAGCCCTGGAGGCTGTCCTCGCCGTGGACGACCGTCCAGCCCGCGGGGACCTCGGCGAAGGTCGGCCACAGCGAGTGCTGGTTCTCGGCGTTGACCAGGACGAAGTAGCGGCCGTCGGTGTCCTCGAACGGGTTGGTGGCGCTCATGGTGGTGCTCCTCTGTGAAAAGTGGTGTCGATCAGACGTTCGTCGATTATTGGTGATCCGGTGCCGGTCAGGGGGCGTCCGTGGTCGCCTCCCGGGAAGCGAGGTGGGCCGCGAGGTCGGCCACGGTGGGCCGGGCCAGCAGGTCGGCCACGCCCAGGTCCGGGCCGAAGGCCTCGCGGACCCCGTGCAGCAGCGACATCACCAGCAGGGAGTGGCCGCCGAGGTCGAAGAAGCTGTCGTCGATGCCGACGTCGGGCAGGCCCAGCACCTCGGCGAAGACGTTACACAGCGTCTTCTCCGTCAGGTCGCGCGGGGCCCGGCCCGTGCGGCCGGCGGCCATGTCCGAGGCGGTGGGCACCGGCAGGGCCTTGCGGTCGAGCTTGCCGTTGACGGTCAGCGGCAGCGCGTCGAGCACGACGAACGCCGACGGGACCATGTACTCCGGCAGTTCGGCCGCCAGCGCCGCACGGACGGCGGCCACGTCGATCCCGTCGGGACCTGCGGGGACGAGGTACGCGGCCAGGCGCTTGACGCCCGGGGTGTCCTCCCGGACGACCACGGCGGCCTGCGCGACGGCGGGCAGCCGCGTGAGGGCGTCCTCGATCTCGCCGGGCTCGACCCGGTAACCCCGGATCTTCACCTGGTCGTCCACCCGCCCCAGGAAGTCCAGCAGACCATCCCGACGCCACCGCACGACGTCACCGGTGCGGTACATCCGGTCACCCGGCGCACCGAACGGATCCGCGACGAACCGCCCGGCCGTCAACCCCGCACGGTCGAGGTAGCCACGGGCGAGGCCGACGCCGGAAACGTACAACTCGCCGGGGACACCGACCGGTACGGGCCGCAGCTGCGCGTCCAGGACGTGCGCGCGGGTGTTCCAGATCGGACGGCCGACGGTCGCCGTATCGCTGTCGAGCGTGCCACCACCAAGGGTGTTGATCGTGTACTCGGTCGGACCGTACAGGTTGTAGCCCATCAGGCCCGGCGTCTCGCACAGCCGCGTCCACAACGACTCGGGCACGGCCTCGCCGCCGAGGAGGACGAGCACGGGACGGTGCCGGTCTTCATCCAACAGGCCGCACTCGACGAGGGCTTGGGCGTACGAAGGTGTGACGTTGATGACGTCGACCTCGTGCTCGGCACAGTACGCGGCAAGACCCTCGGCGTCACGGCGCAGCGACTCGTCCAGGACATGCACCTCATGCCCCTCGACCAGCCACAGCAGTTCCTCCCACGACATGTCGAAGGAGAACGACACCGTGTGCGCGATCCGCAGACGACGCCCACCCGCCGACTCCACCACCGGGTTGAAAATCGCCTCACGGTGATTGAGCTGCATATTGGTCAAACCACGGTACGGAGTCACCACACCCTTCGGCCGACCCGTCGAACCCGACGTGAAAATCACATACGCAGCCGCATCCAGATCCACCACCGCATCCACCGACTCACCGGAGAAACCGGCCAGTTCAGCAGCCACAGCAGGATCGTCCAGCTCGACGATCGCCTCGAAGTCCGGCATCCGGTCACGGGCGGTGGAGTCGGTGACCAGGACCACTGGCTCGGTCTCCTCGACCATGAAGGCGAGGCGGTCCACCGGATAGTCCAGCTCCAGCGGAAGGTAAGCGGCACCCGCCCGCAGGACGGCGAACAGCGCCGCCACCATCTCCAGCGAACGCGGCAACCCCAGCGCCACGACCCGGTCCGGCCCGGCCCCCCGGGCGAGGAACAGCCGCGCGAGACGGTTCACCTGGGCATCCAGCTCGGCGAAGGACCACACACGGTCCCCGTCCACCAGCGCCGTCGCCTCCGGCGTCGACGCCGCCCGCTCCGCAAGCAGTTCGGCCACCGAGGCGTCCGGCAGCTCGCGCCAGGTGTCCGCCCACTCCCCCAGCACCGCGCCGTGCTCCCACTCGGTCAGGACGTCCAGCGCGCCGATGCGGCGGGAGGGGTCCTCGGCGACCTGGGCGAGGAGGGACAGCAGGCGCTCGACGAGGGCCTCTGCGGTGGAGCGGTCGTAGAGGTCGGTCCGGTACTCGAAGGCGATATCGATCTCTTCGGTGCTCGGCGTCTCCTCGAAGTTGAAGTCGAGCTCGAACTTGGCGGCGCCCAGCTCGAACGGCAGGATCCGGCTCTCCAGCCCCAGGAGGCGGCCGCCCTGCCCGTCGTTGTTCTGGTAGCCGAGCATCACCTGGAACAGCGGGTGACGCCCGGGGACGCGCACCGGGTTGACCGCCTCGACGAGGCTGTCGAAGGGCAGGTCCTGCTGGGCGAAGGCCGCGAGGTCGTTCTCCCGGACGCGGCCGAGCAGTTCGGTGAACGTCGGGTCGCCGGAGAGGTCGTTGCGCAGCACGAGGGTGTTGACGAAGAAGCCCACGAGCCCGTCGAGCGCCGTGTCCGAGCGGCCCGCGACCGGTGCACCCAGCGGGATGTCGTCCCCGGCGCCCAGGCGGTGCAGCAGGGTCGCGACGGCGGCCTGGAGCACCATGAAGGTCGTGGTGCCGGTGGCCGCGGCGGCGTCGCGCAGCCCGCGGTAGACGGCCGGGGGGACCTGGCACCGTACGGTGTCGCCGCGGTGGCTCGTGGCCTGGGTGCGCGGCCGGTCGGTGGGCAGCGCCAACTCCTCCGGGAGCCCGGCCAACGCCTGCTTCCAGTAGGCGGCCTGGCGGGCGTGCAGGCTGTGCTCGTCGGCAGGGTCGCCGAGGAGTTCGCGCTGCCACAGGGTGTAGTCCGCGTACTGGACCGGCAGCGGCTCCCAATCGGGAGTGCCGCCCGCGGCGCGGCTGGTGTACGCGGCGGTGAGGTCGTCGATGAAGGGCAGCATCGACCACTCGTCGCCGGCGATGTGGTGGAAGAGCAGTACGAGGACGTGGTCCTCGGGCCCGGCCTCCAGCACCGTGACGCGCAGCGGCAGTTCGCGCGCGAGGTCGAAGCCGTACCGGACGGCCTCCGCCACGTCCGCGTCCAGCGTCGCCTCCGTGGTGGGGGCGAGGTACAGCGCGTCGGCCGGGTCGGGCGCGTCGAGGACGAGCTGGACGTCCTGCCCGTCGCGCCGTCCCACGACCGTGCGCAGGCTCTCGTGGCGCCGGGTCACGTCGGCCACGGCGTGCCGCAGGGCGTCCAGGTCGAGCGCGCCGCTGACGCGGACGACGAGCGGGACGTTGTAGGTGGCGCCCGAGGCGTCGAGGTTCTGCAGGTACCACATCCGGCGCTGGGCATGGGACAGCGGCAGGGCGGCCGGCCGGTCGCCGCGGACCAGGGCGGGGTGCCCGCCGTCGGTCCGGGCGGTGCGCTCGGCGAGCGCGGCCGGGGTCGGCGCCTCGAAGAGGTCGCGGATGGACAGGCTGGTGTCGAGCGCCGTCCGTATCCGGCTGACCAGGCGGGTGGCCAGCAGGGAGTGACCGCCGAGGTCGAGGAAGTGGTCGTCGGGGCCGACGGATTCGAGGCCGAGCACCTCGCCGAAGAGGGTGCACAGCAGGGCCTCCCGCTCGGTGCGGGGCGCCCGTCCGGTTCCCTCGCCGGAGGGCGCGGGGAGCGCCTTGCGGTCGAGCTTGCCGTTGACGGTCAGCGGCAGCGCGTCGAGCACGACGAACGCCGACGGGACCATGTACTCCGGCAGTTCGGCCGCCAGCGCCGCACGGACGGCGGCCACGTCGATCCCGTCGGGACCTGCGGGGACAAGGTACGCGGCCAGGCGCTTGACGCCCGGGGTGTCCTCACGGACCACGACGGCCGCGTGCGCGACCGAGGCGAGCCGCGTCAGCGCGTCCTCGATCTCGCCGGGCTCGACCCGGTAACCCCGGATCTTCACCTGGTCGTCCACCCGCCCCAGGAAGTCCAGCAAACCATCCCGACGCCACCGCACGACGTCGCCCGTGCGGTACATCCGGTCGCCCGGCGCACCGAACGGATCCGCGACGAACCGGCCGGCCGTCAGACCCGGACGATCCAGGTACCCACGGGCCAGGCCGACGCCCGAGACGTACAACTCGCCGGGGACACCGACCGGTACGGGCCGCAGCCAGGCGTCGAGCACGTGGGCGCGGGTGTTCCAGATCGGACGGCCGACCGTGGCAGTGTCGCTGTCGAGCGTGCCGCCGCCCAGCGTGTTGATCGTGTACTCGGTCGGACCGTACAGGTTATAGCCGATCAGTCCCGGCGTTTCGGCCAGAAGCTTCCACAGGACCTCGGACACCGCCTCGCCGCCGAGGAGGACGAGCACCGGTCGATGCCGGCCCTCGTCCAACAGACCGCACTCGACGAGCGCTTGGGCGTACGAGGGCGTCACATTGATGACGTCCACCGCATGCTCGGCGCAATAAGCGGCCAGGCCCTCGGCGTCACGGCGCAGCGACTCGTCCAGGACATGGACCTCATGCCCCTCGACCAGCCACAGCAGTTCCTCCCACGACATGTCGAAGGAGAACGACACCGTGTGCGCAATCCGCAGACGACGCCCACCCGCCGACTCCACCACCGGGTTGAAAATCGCCTCACGGTGATTGAGCTGCATATTGGTCAAACCACGGTACGGAGTCACCACACCCTTCGGCCGACCCGTCGAACCCGACGTGAAAATCACATACGCAGCCGCATCCAGATCCACCACCGCATCCACCGACTCACCGGAGAATCCGGCCAGTTCAGCGGACACGACCGGATCGTCCAGCTCCACCACCGGCACGCCCGAAGGCATCTTGTCGCGGACGGAGGAGTGGGTCACCAGGACGACCGGTCCCGTCTCCTCGACCATGAAGGCGAGGCGGTCCACCGGATAGTCCAGCTCCAGCGGAAGGTAAGCAGCACCCGCCCGCAGCACCGCGAACAGCGCCGCCACCATCTCCAGCGAACGCGGCAACCCCAGCGCCACCACACGATCCGGACCGGCACCCCGCGCCAGGAACAACCGCGCGAGACGATTCACCTGGGCGTCCAGCTCGGCGAAGGACCACACACGGTCCCCGTCCACCAGCGCCGTCGCCTCCGGCGTCAACGCCGCCCGCTCCGCAAGCAGTTCGGCCACCGAAGCGTCCGGAAGCTCGCGCCAGGTGTCCGCCCACTCCCCCAGCACCACGTCGCGCTCCCGCTGCGTGAGCACGTCCAGGGCGCGGACCGGCACGTCGGCGGTGATGCGCTCCAGCAGGGAGACGAGCCGTCCCGCGTGCTCCTCCACCGTGGCGCGGTCGAACGCGTCGGGGCGGAACTTCCATTCCAGGACGAGGCGTTCACCGGGGTTGGTGGTGAAGATGAGCGGGAAGTGGGTGGCGTCGACGTCGGTGACGCCCTCCACGCCGAGCGCCTCGCCGACCCGGTCCCGCTCCTCCTGGTCCACGGGGGTGTTGCGGAGTACCTGGAGGGTGTCGAAGAGGCGGCCGAGGCCGGTGGTGCGCTGGATGGCGCCCAGGCTGAGCTGGTGGTGGGGCAGCAGCGCGGCCTGTTCGGCCTGGAGGCGGGTGAGGAAGGCGGCGGCCGTCTCGTCGCGGTCCAGACGGACGCGGACGGGGACGGTGTTGAGGAACATGCCGATGGTCCGGTCGATGCCGGGGAGGTCGGCGGGGCGGCCGGAGACGGTGGTGCCGAAGACCACGTCCTGGCGCCCGGTGAGTCCGGCCAGCAGGAGGCCCCAGACGCCGGAGAGCACGGTGTTGAGGGTGAGGCCGTGGGTGCGGGCCCAGCCGGCGATGCGGGCGCTGAGCTCGGCGGTGAGCTCGGTGCTGTGCTCCTCGGGCAGGAGCGAGGCGCGCTCGCGGGCGTGCGGGGCGATCAGCGTGGGCTCCTCGACCCCGGACAGGGCCGTGCGCCAGGCCTCTTCGCCCGCCGCCGTGTCCTGGGCGTGCAGCCAGGCGAGGAAGTCCCGGTAGGCCAGCGGCTCCTCGTCGGCCGGGAGGAGGTCGCCGGTGGTCACCAGAGCGTGGCAGCAGGCCAGGAGCTCCTGGAGGAAAAGGCCGGAGGACCAGCCGTCCCACAGCAGGGTGTGGTTGGTGACGAGGATGTGCTGGCGGCCGTCGGGGGTGAGGACGGAGACCAGGCGCAGCAGCGGCGGGGCGGTGAGGTCGAAGCGGGTGCGGGCCTCGGCGTCCTGGAGGCGGCGGAGTTCGGCGTCGGCGGCCTCGGGGGCGAGGGCGCGCAGGTCGGCCTCGGTGACGGGGACGTCGACCGTGTCCGGGACGAACTGGACGGGCCGGTCGAGTCCGTCGTGCAGGAAACCGGCGCGCAGGTTGGGGTGGCGGTCGAGGACGGCGGTGACGGCGGTGCGCAGGGTGTCCAGGGGGACGGGCCGGCGCAGGGAGACGACGTCGCGCGAGGTGTAGACGTCGAGGGCGTCCTCGTCGTAGAGGGCCTCGAAGAGCAGGCCCTGCTGGAGCGGGGAGAGCGGCCAGAGCTCGGCGTCGCCGGGGGCGGCGACGCGGGCCTCCTCGCTCGGCTCCGGCAGTGCGGGGGCGGTGAACGGGGTGTTCGCGGGCGTCTCTTCGCCGGTGCGGGCGGCGAGCCCGGCGGGGGTGCGGCCCTCGAAGACGTCGCGGGGGCTGAGGGCGAGTCCGGCGGCGCGGGCGGCGCCGACGAGGCGGATGGAGGTGATGCTGTCGCCGCCGAGGCGGAAGAAGTCGTCGTGGACGCCGGCCCGGGGCAGTTCGAGGACCTCGGCGAAGAGCTCGCAGAGGAGAGTCTCGTCGGGGGTCGCGGGTGCGCGGTCCTCGGCGCCCGCGGCGTACTCCAGGGCGTCGTCGGGCAGCGCGGTCCGGTCGATCTTGCCGTTGACGTTGAGCGGGAGGGCGTCGAGGACGGCGAAGGCCGAGGGGACCATGTACTCGGGCAGGCGTGCCTCGCAGGCGGCGCGCAGCCCGGTGGCGTCGGGGGTGGCGCCGGGGGCGGGGACGACGTAGGCGACGACGCGCTTGATGCCGGCGCCGGTCGTACGGACGAGGACGGCGGCGTGTCCGACGTCCTCCCGGTCCGCCAGCACGGCCTCGATCTCGCCGAGTTCGATGCGGTAGCCGCGGATCTTGACCTGGTCGTCGGTGCGGCCGAGGAAGTCGAGGGTGCCGTCCTCGCGGCGGCGCACGAGGTCGCCGGTGCGGTACATGCGGCTGCCCGCCGGGCCGTTGGGGTCGGCGACGAAGCGGGAGGCGGTCAGGCCTGGGCGGTCGAGGTAACCGCGCGCCAGCTGCACCCCCGCGAGGTAGAGCTCGCCGGGGACACCGGCCGGGACGGGGCGGAGCATCGAATCGAGCACATGGGCACGGGTGTTGCGCAGGGGACGGCCGACAGTGGGGGTGGTGCTGTCGGCGAGGTGGGCGACGAGGGCGTCGACGGTGAACTCGGTCGGTCCGTAGTAGTTGACGCAGGTGAGGTCTCGCTCCTCGCGGAGCCGGGCCCACAGGGGTTCGGAGACGGCCTCGCCGCCGAGCAGGAGAACCTGCGGCCGGGTGTCCCCGGCGAGCAGTCCGCTGTCGAGGAGCTGCTGGGCATAGGAGGGGGTGACGTCGAGGGTGTCGATGCGGTGCCCGGTGGCGTAGCGGACGACGGCCTCGGCGTCGCGGCGCTCGTGCTCGCCGAGGACGTGCAGTTCGTGGCCGCCGATCAGCCAGATGAGCTGTTCCCAGGAGGAGTCGAAGGAGAACGAGGCGGTGTGCAGGGCACGCAGGCGGTCGCGGCCGGTGGCGCGGACGGCGTCGGCGAAGACGGTGTCGAGGTGGTCGTGGGCGAGGGCGGCGAGGCCGCGGTGTTCGATGACGACGCCCTTGGGGCGGCCGGTGGAGCCGGAGGTGTGGATGAGGTAGGCGGGGTGGGCGAGTTCGACGGGGCCGCCGCGCTCGTCGTCGGTGAACGGGCCGGCGGGCAGGGAGTCCAGCTCGGCACGGACGGCCGGGTCGTCGAGGAGGACGACAGTGGTGTCCGGACCCGCGGTCAGCCGGGGGGCGACCTTGCGGGTGGTGAGCAGGAGGGCGGGCCGGGCGTCGGCCAGGAGGAGGGCGAGGCGCTCGTCGGGGTGGTCGAGGTCCATCGGCAGGTAGGCGCCGCCGGACTTGAGGACCGCGAGGATCGCGGTGACGGAGTCGGTGGAGCGCGGCAGGGCGAGGGCGGCGGTGCGCTCGGTGCCCAGGCCGCGGGCCGCCAGGAGCCGGGCGAGGCGGTCGGAACGCTCGTCGAGGACGGCGAAGGAGAGGTCCTCGGTGCTGCCCCCGAGGGCCGGGCCGACGAGCGCGGTGGCGTCGGGGGTGCGGGCGGCCTGCGCGGTGAACAGGTCGATGACGGTGCCGTCGGGGACGGGGTGGTCACCGCCGTCGGTCGCCGCCGTCAGCTGCTCGCGCTCGCCGGGCAGGAGGAGGTCGAGGCGGGCGAGCGGGGTGTCGGGCTGTTCGGCGAAGAGGGCGAGCAGGCGCAGGAAGCGGCCGGTGATGCGCTCGGCGGCGGCGCGGTCGAACAGGTCGGGCCGGTAGCCGAGTTCGAGGCGCAGCGTACTGCCGGGCAGGACGGACATGGTCAGCGGGTAGTGGGTGGCGTCGCGGGCGCCGAGGCCGGTGACGGCGAGGCCGGCACCGCCGGCGGCCAGCGCGAGGGTGTCGGAGACGTCGTCGCTGCCGGTGTAGTTCTCGACGACGAGAAGGGTGTCGAAGAGCGGGCCGTCCACGGCCGTCAGCCGCTGGATGCCGCCGAGGCCGAGGTGCTGGTGGTCCATCAGGGCGGCCTGTTCGGCCTGGACGGCGGCGGCGGTGGAGGCGAGGGTGGCGTCGGCGCCGAGGCGGACGCGGACCGGCAGGGTGTTGATGAAGAGGCCGACCATGGTCTCGGCGCCGGGCAGGTCGGCGGGGCGGCCGGAGACGGTGGTACCGCTGATGACGTCGGTGGCGCCGGTGAGGGAGCCGACGAGGACGCCCCAGAGGGTGTGGGCGACGTTGCCGAGGGTCAGCCCGCGGCCACGGGCCGCGGCGTTGACGGCGGCGGTCAGGTCGGCGTCGGCCTCGGTCTCGACGGTGGCGGGCTCGACGGGGGCGCCGAGCGCGGCGCCCGGGGCCACCGGGTGGGCCTCGGTGACGCCGTCGAGGGCGGCGGTCCAGGCGCGGCGGGCCGCGTCGGTGTCGCGGGTGGCGAGGAGTTCGAGGTGGTCGCGGTAGGGACGGACGGGCGGCAGGCCCATGAGGTCGCCGCGCCAGCCGATGAGGGTGATCAGCTCCCGCATCAGGATCGGCATGGACCAGCCGTCGAGGAGCAGGTGGTGGCAGGTGACGACGAGGCGGGCGGTGTCGGGGCCCAGGCGCAGCAACGTCAGCCGCAGGAGCGGCGGTTCGGCCAGGTCGAAGCGGTGGTTCCAGTCCTCGTCCATGGCGGCGCGCACGGCCTCGTCGTCCGCACGGTCGGTGAGGTCGAGTTCGCGCAGCGGGGTGTCGGCGTGCCGGGGGATGAACTGGACGGGCTCCTCGCCGTCGTCGTACCAGAAGCCGGCGCGCAGGTTGGCGTGGCGGCGCAGCAGGGCGTCGGTGGCGGCGGCCAAGTCCGTGAGGGCGAGGGGGCCTTCGAGGTCCAGGTGGGACTGGACGACGTAGACGTCCCGGGCGTCCTCGTCGTAGACGGCGTGGAAGAGGAGGCCCTCCTGGAGGGAGGACAGGGGGTAGACGTCCTCGAGCGCGGACCCCGCGGCAGGGTCGTCGGCCGGGATCAGGTCGGGGGTCTCAGTCATGGGAGCGCTCTCGGTCTCGCGGGTGGCGGGGGTCTGCGGGGTCGGCGCGGGGCCGCGGTCGTCGGTCATCGGCGCCTGCGCAGGCGGGCTTCGAGGCGGTCGATGCGCTTCTGGTCCATGGCGACCAGGCGCACGTCGGAGGGGGTGATGCCGCCCGCGTCGGGGTCGGCGGTGTGCCGGGCGAGGGCGTCGAGCGCGGCGAAGAAGCGGTCGGCCAGGGCGGCGACCTGCTCCTCGGTGAAGAGGGCGGCGGGCCAGTACCACTCGACGGCCAGCTCGGGCTTCCCGTCGGCGTCGGCGCGGACGACCGCGTCGAGCTCCAGCGGGTACGGCACGGGCATGCCGGCGTCGGGGGCGGCGCCCTCGGTGACGGCGGCGCGCTCGGCGTCGGGGGCGAACGGCCAGCCGGTCACGGCGCCCTGGTGATCGGTGCGGCCGCGGTAGTTGAAGAGCAGCTGCGAGGCGGGCAGGGCGGAGAGCACCGGCGCCGTCTGGGCGTTGAGGTGGCGCAGCAGGCCGTGGCCCAGACCCCGGTCGGGGGCGGCCCGCAGCTGTTCCTTGACGAGCTTGAGGGCGTCCCCGGCGGGACGGCCGCCGGCCAGGGCGGCGGCGACGTCGAGGGTGGAGACGTCCAGGCGGACGGGGTGGACGGTGGTGAACCAGCCGACGGTGCGGGACAGGTCCGGGGTGATGCCGGCCGTGTCGCTGCCGCCGCGGCCATGTCCTTCCAGGTCGATCTGGAGGGCGCCGGTAGAGGCGGCGGGCAGGGCCGGGTTGGTGGTGCGCCGCCAGTCGGCGGCCGCGAGGGCGAGGCCGGCGAGCAGGACGTCGTCCACACCGGCCGAGTACGCCTGGGGCACGGCGTTCAGCAGGGGTGCCGTGCGGTCGGCGGGCAGGGCGAGGCGCAGGGTGCGCAGGGTGGCGGTGGTGTCGCGGCGCGGGTCGGCGGGGGTGCGGGCGAGGGGTGCCTGCGGTCCGGCGAGCGCGGTGCGCCAGTGGGCGGTCTCGGCGGTGCGGGTGCGGCTGTGGGCGTGCTCCAGCAGGGTGGTGGCCCAGGCGCGCAGTCCGGTGGCCTCGGGTTCGAGGGCGGGGGAGCGGCCCTGGGCGCGGGCGGCGTAGGCGTCGGCGAGCCCGGGGAGCAGAACGCGCCAGGAGACGCCGTCGACGGCGAGGTGGTGGATCGTCAGCAGCAGGCGGCCGTCGGTGTCCGGCCCGGCGTCCAGGTGGACGGCGCGCAGCACGGTGCCGTGGTCCGGGTCGAGGGCGGCGGCCGAGGCGTCGGCCTCCTTGGTGAGGAGTTCGGCGCGGGCGGCCGTGTCCAGGCCGGTGAGGTCGGCGCGGCGCAGGGTGGCCGGGTCGGTCACCGCGGGTGCCTGGTCGGCGGGCAGGATCTCCTGCGTCCACAGGCCGTCGGTGCGGTCGAGGCGCAGGCGCAGGGCCGGGTGGTTGCGGGCGAGGTCGGCGAGGGCGGCGCGCAGGGCGTCGGGGCGCAGGCCGGCGGGGACGGTGAGGAGCACCGACTGGTTGAACCGGCCGATGGGGCCGCCGCGTTCGCGCAGCCAGTGGACGACGGGCAGCGGCGGCAGTTCGCCGTCGGCGTCCGGGACGGCCGCCGCGGGCGCGTCCTGCGGTACGGGCGTTCCGCCCGCGGCGGCCAGGGCGGCCGGGGTGGGGTGCTGGAAGACGTCCTTCGCGGCGACGGTGAAACCGGCCTTGCGGGCGGCGCTGACGAGCTGGATGGAGACGATGCTGTCGCCGCCCAGGGCGAAGAAGTTCTCGTCCTCGCCGACATCGCGGAGCCCCAGGACCTGGGCGAAGACCGCGGCCATGGCGGCGGCCGGGCTGTTCCGTTCCTCTCGGGGCGAGGCCGGGCGGGCCGTGCGGCCGGGCTCGGGCAGGGCCTTGCGGTCGAGCTTGCCGTTGACGCTCAGCGGCAGCGCGTCCAGCAGGGCGACGACGACGGGCACCATGTGCTCGGGCAGACGGCCGGCGAGCGCGTCGCGCAGCTCCTGCGGGTCGGGCGTGGCACCGGCGGCGGGGACGGCGTAGGCGACGAGCTGGCGGGCGCCGCCGGGGGCCAGCGGCCGGGCGACGACGGCGGCCTGCGCCACGGCGGGCAGGTCGGTCAACGCGGCCTCGATCTCGCCGAGTTCGATGCGGAAGCCGCGGATCTTGACCTGGTCGTCGGTGCGGCCGAGGTATTCGACGGAGCCGTCGGCACGGCGGCGGACGAGGTCGCCGGTGCGGTACATGCGCTCACCGCTGCCCTGCGGGTCGGCGACGAAGCGCCCCGCGGTCAGGCCCGCGCGGTTGAGGTAACCGCGGGCCAGCTGGACACCGGCGAGGTAGAGCTCGCCGGGGACGCCGACCGGAACGGGGCGCAGGGCCGCGTCCAGGACATGCAGGCGCGTGTTCCACACCGGGCGGCCGATCGGCACGACACCGGTACCGGGCTCGGCACGGTGGTACGTGACGTCGACGGCCGCCTCGGTCGGGCCGTAGAGGTTGTGCAGCTCGATGTGCGGCCACAGGGCGGCGAAGCGGTCCACGGCGGCGGCGGGCAGGGCCTCGCCGGAGCAGAAGACGCGGCGCACGCCCGCGAAGCCGGTGCGGATCGCCTCGTCCTGCTCGGCCGCGACGGTGAAGGCGGTGAGCATGGACGGGACGAAGTGGGCGGTGGTGATGCCGTGTTCGGCGGCCAGGGCGGCGAGGTGGTCGGGCTCGCGGTGGCCGCCGGGCCGGGCGAGGACCACGGCGGCGCCGCTGACGAGCGGCAGGAAGAACTCCCAGACCGACACGTCGAAGCTGGCCGGGGTCTTCTGCAGGATGCGGTCCTCGGGCCGGATGCCGTACTGCTCGCGCATCCAGTCCAGGCGGTTGACGATCGCCTCGTGGGTGACGACGACACCCTTGGGGCGGCCGGTGGAGCCGGAGGTGTAGATGACGTAGGCCGCGTGCTGCGGCCCGGCGACGGGCAGTTCGGCGTCCACGGCCGGTGCGGGCCCGTCGGCGAGCACGACCGGGATGTCACCGAACCGCGGCAGCCGGTCGCGCTCGTCCGCCACGGTCACGACGCAGACCGGCGCGGCGTCCTCGACCATGCCGGCCAGGCGGTCGGCGGGGTAGTCGAGGTCGAGCGGCAGGTAGGCGGCGCCGGACTTCAGAACACCCAGCAGCGCGACCATCAGTTCGGCGGAGCGCGGCACGGCCACGGCGACAATCCGGTCCGGACCGGCACCCTCGGCGACGAGGCGGGCGGCCAGCGCACCGGCCCGCTCGTCGAGTTGACGATACGTCAGCTCGGTGCCCTCGTACACGACGGCAACGGCATCCGGGGTGGCGGCCAGCCGCTCGGCGAAGCGGGTCACGAGCGTACCCCCGGGCACGGCGTGCGCGGTGGCGTTCCACTCCCCCGCCAGGGCCCGGCTCTCGCGCGGGCTCATGGTCCCGATGCGGTCGACGGTGCGGCCGGGGGCGGCGAGCGCCTGCGACAGGACGTGCAGGAGCCGGTCGGCGAGGAGTTCGGCGGTGGCGCGGTCGTAGAGGTCGGAGGAGTGGATGACGGTCAGGTCGGTGCGGTCGCCGTCGGCGGACTCCAGGAAGGTGAAGGCCAGGTCGAAGCGGGCGGCGTGCAGCGGGTCGGGCAGCAGCTCGGTGCGGGCGCCCAGCAGGGCGTCCAGTCCGGCGGCCTCCTTGCGGTGCTGGACCATGACCTGGAACAGCGGGTGGCGGCCGAGCGAGCGCTCGGGGCTGACGATCTCCACCAGGCGGTCGAAGGGCAGGTCCTGGTGGGCGAGCGCGCCCAGCACGGTCTCGCGGGAGCGCTCGACGAGCTGGTCGAAGGTGGGAGCGGCCGCGCCCTCGGGGGCGGTCAGGTCGTGCCGCATGACGAGGGTGTTGACGAAGAAGCCGACGACGTTCTCCACGGCCTCGTCGGCCCGTCCGGCGACCGGGGTGCCCAGGGCGACGTCCGTGGCCCCGGCGAGGGAGCCGAGCAGCAGGGCGCCGGCGGCCTGGGTGACCATGAACGGGGTGACGCCGGTGCGGTGCGCGTAGTCGCGCAGCGCGGTGTGCAGGGCGTCGGGCAGGGTCAGCCGGACGGCGCCGCCGCGTCCGCTGGGCTCTGCCGGGCGCGGGCGGTCGGCGGGCAGGGCGAGCTCGTCGGACAGGCCGGCGAGGCGCTCCGTCCAGTAGGCGGTGAGGCGTTCGCCGTCCGCGGAGTCCGTCAGCAGCTCGCGCTGCCACAGGGTGTGGTCGGCGAACTGCACGGGCAGGGCGGCCCAGTCGGGCTCCTTCTCGCCCCGGAGGCGGGCGGCGTAGGCGGCGTCGAGGTCGCGCAGCAGCACGCCCTCGGACCATTCGTCGCCGACGATGTGGTGCAGGGCCACGACCAGGACGTGGACGCCGTCGCCGGAGCCGATCAGCGTGGCGTGCACCGGGGGCGCGGCGGCCAGGTCGAAGGCGCGGGCTCCGGCCTCGGCGACGGCCGCGTCCAGGTGCCCGGGCGCCACCTCCCGCTCCTCGAAGGGGACATGGGCCTCGTCGGCGGTCAGCACCTTCTGGTGCGGGCGGCCGTCGCGGTCGGGGAAGACGGTGCGCAGCGCCTCGTGGCGGGCGACGACGTCGGCGAACGCGGCGCGCAGCGCGGCGGCGTCCAGCTCCCCCTCGATGCGCAGGGAGCAGGGGATGGTGTAAGCGGTGCTGGGTCCGCCGAGCTGGTGGAGGAACCACAGCCGGGCCTGGGCGGGCGACAGCGGCACCTCCTCGGGGCGCGGGCGGGCCGTGGGGCCGGGCCGGTCGGCGCCGGTGGCGTCGAGGCGGCGGGCGACGGCGGCCGGGGTGCGGGCCTCGAACAGGTCGCGGACGGTGACCGGGTGGCCGAGGGCGGTGCGGACGCGGCCGACGAGGCGGGTGGCGAGCAGCGAGTGGCCGCCGAGGGCGAAGAAGTCGTCGTCGGCGCCGACCGTGGGCAGGCCGAGGACGTCGGCGAACACCCCGCACACCAGGGCCTCGCGCTCGTCGCGCGGGGCGCGGCCGCCGGTGGTGGTGAAGTGGGCGGCGTCCGGCTCCGGGAGGGCTTGGCGGTCGAGCTTGCCGTTGACGTTCAACGGCAGCGCGTCCAGGACGACGACCGCGGACGGGACCATGTACTCGGGCAGCCGTGCGGCCAACGTCGTGCGCAGGGCGGCGGGTTCGAGGGTCGCGCCCGGGGTGGGTGCGGCATAGGCGACGAGGCGCTTGACGCCGGCCGCGGCGGTGCGCACCAGGACGGCGGACTGGGCGACGCCGGGCAGGCCGGCCAGCGCGGCCTCGATCTCGCCGGTCTCGACGCGGAAGCCACGGATCTTGACCTGGTCGTCGTCGCGGCCGAGGTAGTCGAGCGTGCCGTCGGCGCGCCACCGGACGACGTCCCCGGTGCGGTACATCCGGGTGCCTTCGTCACCGAAGGGGTCGGCGACGAAGCGGGAGGCGGTCAGTCCGGGGCGGTTGCCGTAGCCGCGGGCGAGGCCGGGTCCGGCGATGTACAGCTCGCCGGCGACGCCGGCCGGGACCGGCCGGAGTCGCGCATCGAGCACATAGACACGGGTGTTGGCGATGGGGCGGCCGACGAAGGGGGTGGTGCTGTCGTCGAGGGCGGCGCCGAGGGTGTCGACGGTGTATTCGGTGGGGCCGTAGAAGTTGTGGCCGATGACGCCCTCGGTCCCGCGGATTCGGGTCCACAGCGCCTCGTCCACGGCTTCGCCGCCGAGCAGGAAGAGGACGGGCCGGTGACCCTCGCCGTCGAGGAGGCCCCATTCGACGAGTTGCCGGCCGAAGGACGGGGTGACGTCGAGGGTGTCGATGCGGTCGGCGCGCAGCCGGGCGGCCAGTGCCTGCGGGTCGCGGCGGAACTCCTCGGTGTAGACGTGCAGTTCGTGGCCGCAGATGAGCCAGAGGAGCTGTTCCCAGGAGGAGTCGAAGGAGAACGAGGCGGTGTGGGCGGCGCGGAGCCGACGGCCGCCGGCGGCCTCGACGGCGCGGGCGAAGACGGTGGAGCGGTGGTGGTCGAGCATGTTGACCAGGCCGCGGTGCGGCACCTGGACGCCCTTGGGGCGGCCGGTGGAGCCGGAGGTGTGGATGACGTAGGCGAGGTCGTCGAGGGCCGGGCGGCGCAGGCCTGCCGGGCGGGCGGCGGCCTGCGGCACGTCCTCCGCGAACAGGGTCGCGTCGAGGGGCAGTTCCCCGGCGACCTGACGGGTGGTCAGGGTGACGGCCGGTGCGGCGTCCTCCAGCATCAGGGCGACGCGCTCGGCCGGGTGGTCGAGGTCCACGGGCAGGTAGGCGGCGCCGGACTTGAGGGCGCCCAGCACGGCGGCGACGAGGTCGGCGGAGCGGGGCAGGGCGAGGGCGACGGTCGCGCCGGGTCCCGCTCCCCGCTCGGCGAGGAGGGCGGCCAATGCGTCGGCGCGGGCGTCGAGTTCGGCGTACGTCCAGCGCTGGTCGCCGCAGACGACGGCGGTGGCATCGGGGGTGGCGGCCACCTGCTGCTCGAAGGCGTCGACGACGGTGCCGTCGGGGACGGGCCGGGCGGTGGCGTTCCAGGTGTGCAGCAGGGTGTCGCGCTCGGCGGGGTCGAGGACGTCGAGCGAGGCGACGGTCGCCCGCGGCTGCTCGGCCATGGCGGCGAGCAGGCGCAGCAGGCGGCCGCCCAGCTCGGCGGCCTGCTCGCCGCTGAACGAGTCGGGCCGGTACTCGACGGTGATCTGCGGGGCGTCGCCGGGCAGGGTCAGGACGGTGAGCGGGTAGTGGGTGGCACCGCGATTGCCGATGCCGGTGACGGCCAGGCCGCCGGCCGTCAACTCGTCCGCGTCCATGGGGTAGTTCTCGAAGACCAGCAGGGTGTCGAAGAGCGTGCCGAGTCCGGCCTGTGCCTGGATGCCGGCGAGCGAGGCGTACTGGTGGTCGAGGAGGCGCGACTGGTCGTCCTGGAGGCGGGCCAGGGCGTCGGCGACGGTCTCGTCCTCGTTCACGGTGAAGCGGACGGGGATGGTGTTGCTGAAGAGGCCGACGATGGACTCGACGCCGGGGATGTCGGCCGGGCGGCCGGAGACGGTGGCGCCGAAGACGACGTCGGTGCGGCCGGTCAGCCGGGCGAGCAGGATCGCCCAGGCGCCCTGGACCAGGGTGTTGAGGGTCAGTCCGTGGCTGCGGGCCAGCGCGGTCAGGGCGTCGGCGGTCGCCCGGGGCAGCGGGAGGTCCACCTCACCGGCCCGGGTCCCGTCGGCCCCGTCGCCCGGGAGGACGTCGGCGAGCAGGGTCGGCGAGGTCAGCCCGTCGAGCGCGGTGCGCCAGGCGGCGGCGTGGGCGTCGGCGTCCTGGCGGGCCAGCCAGGCCAGGTGGTCGGCGTAGGAGGCGGCGGGCGGCAGCGCGGAGGCGTCGCCGCCGGCCGCGTAGGCGGCGAGGATCTCGCGCAGCATGACCGGGGTGGACCAGCCGTCCATGACGATGTGGTGGCGGGTCAGCACCAGGCGGTGGCGCTCGTCGGCGATGCGCAGCAGGGCGCAGCGCAGCAGCGGCGGCCGGGCGAGGTCGAAGGGCCGGGTGGCCTCGGCGGTCTCGATGGCGTCCACGGCCTCGTCGAGGGCCTCGGCGGGGGTGCCGGTGAGGTCGTGCAGGGTCCACGGGACGGTGACCCGGGCCTCGACGGTCTGGACGGGGCGGTCGGTGCTGGTGTGGTCGAAACCCGCGCGCAGGGCCGGGTGACGGTGCACGACGGCGTCGACGGCGCGGTGCAGCGCCTCCTCGTCGAGCGGGCCGGTGAGTTCGAGTCCGGTGAGGGAGGTGTAGAGGTCGTCCGCGGCGGTCTCGTAGAGGGAGTGGAAGAGCAGCCCGTCCTGGAGCGGGGAGAGCGGCAGGACGTCCTCGGTGCCGGGGTGGGCGTCCAGGACGCGGTCCAGCGCGTCCGGGCCGAGGCCGGCGAGCGGGACGTCGGACGGGGTCAGGCGGGCGGTGCCGCCGCCGGCGGCGTGGGCGGCGAGCGCGTCCAGGGCGGTGAACCAGCGGTCGGCGAGGTCGCGGACGGCGTCCTCGGTGAGGACGCCCTCCGGCCAGGTGAGCACGCACGTCAACTCCGGCCCCTCGGGCCGCTCGTGGACGAACGCGCCGATCTCCAGGGCGTGCAGGGCGGGCTGTCCGGGGTCGGTGGCGGCGGCGAAGGCGTCGCCGGCGGGCGTCCACTCGGCCTCGTCGGCGGCGAACCGGCCGAGGTAGTTGAAGAGCAGCTCCGGCGCGGGCAGGGCGGCCAGTTCGGCGCGGGCCGCGGGGTCGAGGTGGCGGAGCAGTCCGTAGCCGGTGCCGTCGTCGGGCAGGGCGCGCAGCGCTTCCTTGACGAGGCCGAGGGCGCGGCCCGCGGCGTCCCCGCCGGCGGCGGCGGAGTCGAGGTCGATCCCGTCCAGGTCGAGACGGACGGGGAATTCGCTGGTGAGCCAGCCGACGGTGCGGGCGGTGTCGGCGCCGGGCACGAGGTGGTCCTGGCGGCCGTGGCCCTCCAGGCGCAGCAGCAGGTCGGCGCGGGCGGCGGGGCCCTGCTTCTCCCGGCGGCGGCCGGCGACGGCCAGGGCGAGGCCGGTGAGCAGGACGTGGTCCACGCCGGCGTGGCGCAGCGCGGGCACCTCGGCCAGGAGCGGCGCGGTGCGGTCGGCGGGCAGCGTCAGGCGCAGGGTGCGCCCGGTGGCGGCGGTGTCGCGGGCCGGGTCGACGGCCCGTTCGCCGAGCAGCGGTCCGGTGCCGGGGGCCAGGATCTCGCGCCAGAGCGGGAGTTGGGCCTGGACGGCGTCGCTCGCGGCGGCGTCGTGGAGGCCGCGGGCCCAGCGGCGCAGCGGGGTGCTCGCGGGGGCGAGGTCGCGTCCTTCGTAGGCGGCGCGCAGGTCGGGCAGGAGGATGCGCCAGGAGACGCCGTCGACGGCGAGGTGGTGGACGGCGAGGACGAGCCGGCCGGGGGTGCCGGGGCCGAGGTCGCACCAGGTGGCGGCGAGGACGGTGCCGGCGGCGGGGTCGAGCCGGTCGGCGGCGGCGTCGCGCTCGCGTCCGAGGGCGGCGTCGAGGGCGTCGCCGTCGAGGCCGGTGAGGTCGGCGCGGTGGAGGGTGGGCACGGGGGCGGCGGGGCGGACCTCGGTCGTCCATGCCCCGTAGCCGCCGGACTCCGTCACCAGCCGCAGCCTCAGCGCATCATGACGCTCCGTCAGGGCACCCAGCGCGGCCGTCAGACGCTCCGGGTCGAGCCCGGCCGGGACGGTGACGGCCGTGGTCTGCGCGAAGCGCCGTATCGGCCCGCCGCGCTCGCGCAGCCACTCGGTGATGGGCATGGCGGGCACCGGCCCGTCGGCGTCGTCGCGGGCGTCCCGGGTCCCGCCGCCGTCGAGGCGCTCGGCGACGGCCGCGACCGCGGCGACCGTCTTGCGCTCGAAGACCACGCGGGGCGTGATGCCCCAGCCCGCCTGGCGGGCGCGGCTGCCGAGCTGGATGGCGGAGATGCTGTCGCCGCCGAGGGAGAAGAAGTTGTCGTCGGCGCCGACGGCGTCCAGGCCGAGGATCTCGGCGACGACGCCGGCGAGCACACGCTCGGCCTCGGTGCGGGGGGCGCGCGAGGCGGTGGCGGCGGCGGGCTCGGGGTCGGGCAGGGCCTTGCGGTCCAGCTTGCCGTTGAGGCTCAGCGGGAGGGCGTCGAGGACGAGCATCGCGGGCGGCACCATGTGCTCGGGCAGCGTGGCGGCCAGCCCGGTGCGCAGCTCCTCCGGGTCGAGGGCGGCACCGGCGGCGGGCACGGCGTAGCCGATGAGGCGGCGGGCGCCGCCGGGGGTGATCTCGCGGGCGGTGACGGCGGCCTGGGCGACGCCAGGCAGGGCCTCCAACGCGGCCTCGATCTCGCCGAGTTCGATGCGGAAGCCGCGGACCTTGACCTGGTCGTCGGTGCGGCCGAGGTACTCGACGGAACCGTCGGCGGCCCAGCGAACGAGGTCGCCGGTGCGGTACAGGCGTCCGCCCCGCGGCCCGAACGGGTCGGCGACGAAGCGGCCGGCCGTCAGTCCGGGGCGGCGCAGGTAGCCGCGGGCGAGCTGGACGCCGGCGAGGTAGAGCTCGCCGGGGACGCCGACCGGGACCGGGCGCAGGGCCGCGTCCAGGACGTACAGCCGGGTGTTCCACACCGGCCGCCCGATGGGGACGACGCCGGCGCCGGGGCGGGTGCGGTGGTACGTGACGTCGACGGCCGCCTCCGTCGGGCCGTAGAGGTTGTGCAGCGGAACGCCGGGGAGCGTCTCGTGCCAGCGCTCGACGACGTCGCCGGGCAGCGCCTCGCCGGAGCAGAAGGCCCGGCGCAGTCCGGCGCAGGAGGCGGCGGTGGCGGGCTCCTCCAGGAAGGCGCGGAGCATCGACGGCACGAAGTGGACGGTGGTGATCTTCTGTGCGGCGATCAACCGGGCGAGGTAGGCGGGGTCCTTGTGGCCCTCGGGGCGGGCGAGGACGACAGTGGCGCCCTCGCACAGGGCCCAGAAGAACTCCCAGACGGAGACGTCGAAGCTGGCGGGGGTCTTCTGCAGCACGCGGTCGTCGCGGCGCAGCCGGTAGGCGTGCTGCATCCAGGCCAGACGGTTGACGATGGCGCGGTGGGTGACGACGACGCCCTTGGGGCGGCCGGTGGAGCCGGAGGTGTAGATGACGTAGGCGGCGTCGTCGGGCCGGGGGGCGGCGGGCGCGGCGTCCGACTCCTTCACATCCTCCAGCAGCAGCGCGACGTCCCGCGCGGCGGCCGGGAGACGGTCGGCCACGGCGGCGGTGGTGACGACGCGTACGGGTGCGGCGTCCTCGGCCATGGCGGCGAGCCGCTCGGCCGGATAGTCGGTGTCCAGCGGCAGATAGGCGGCGCCGGACTTGAGGACGCCCAGCAGCGCGACCATCAGCTCGGCGGAGCGCGGCACGGCCACGGCAACGATCGCGTCGCGGCCCGCCCCGGCGGCGGTGAGCGTACGGGCCAACGCCTCGGCGCGCGCGTCGAGTTCGCGGTAGGTGAGGGTGGTGCCCTCGAAGACGACGGCGGTGGCGTCGGGCGTGGCGGCGGTGCGTGCGGCAATGCGCTCGACGAGGGTGGCGGCGGCCACGGGGCGCTCGGTGGCGTTCCATGTGTGCAGGACGGCCTCGCGCTCGGCGTTGGCGAGGAGCTGAGCCTCGTCGAGGGTGAGGGCGGGATCGGCGGCGAGGCGGGCCAGCAGGTCGGCGCAGCGCTCGGCGTGGCCGGCGAGGGAAGCGGCGTCGTAGAGCGCGGGGTTGGCGTCGAACTCCAGGTGGAGGAGGCCGTCGGGGCTCTTGCTGACGGAGACCGACAGGTCCTCGACGGGTCCGGAGGCGAGGTTGACGGTGTGCCCGGGGATGCCCGCGAAGTCCAGGTCGAGGTCGAAGGGCTTGAGGTTGAGCATGGGCCCGTACAGCCGCTCGTCGCTGCCGACGAGGCCGAGGTCGCGGCGGATGTCCTCGCCGCGGTAGTGCTGGTGGCGGCGGGCGTCCTTGAGTTCGCCGGCGGCGCGCCGGATCAGGTCGGGGAGGGTGTCGGTGCCCTGGACGGCGAGGCGGACGGGCAGCACGTTGACGGCCATGCCGGGCACGCGCAGGGTGCCGCGGGCGCTGCGGGCCATGAAGTGCATGCCGAGGACGGCGTCGGTGGTGCCGGTCATGCGGTGCAGGTAGCCGGCGACGGCGGCGGTGGCGGCCTCGGCCCAGGTGCAGCGGACGGATTCGGCGGCGGCCAGGACGGCGGCGGAGCGCTCGGCGTCCAGGCCGGTGCGGTGTCGCAGGAAGGTCCAGGAGGCCTGGGCGGTCTGCTCGGTGAGGCCGGTGACGCGCGGCCGGCCGTCGTGGCGCTGCGTCCAGTAGGCGCGGTCGGCGGCGGGCTTGTCGGAGGCGAGGTAGGCGCGGTCGGCCCCGACGAGGGTGGCGACGGGCTCGAAGGGGGTGGCCGGGACGTCCTCGCCGCGCACCAGGGCGGTGTAGACGGCGGCGACGCGGCGGGTGAACAGGGCGACGCTGTAGCCGTCGACGACCAGGTGGTGGAAGTACTGGAACCACAGGTGGTGGCCGGGGGCGACGGTCACCAGCAGCGAGCCGGTGAGCGCGGGGGCCCCGCCGTCGGCGGCGTCCAGCCGCGGCGGGCAGTCGAGCTGGGCGCGGACGAGCTCGACGGCGGCGTCGACCGGGGAGACGGCGCCGGTGGTGTCGAGGCGGGGAAGGTGCCAGGCGGCGGCGTCGAAGGGGACGGGGACCTGAACGGTGCGGCCGTCCTCCTCGGCGAGGCGGATGTGCAGCCCGTCGGCCTCGGCGAGGGTGCGGCGGAGGGCTTCCTCCAGGGCGGCGACGTCGAGCTCACCCTTGAGTTCCACGTACTGGCCGACGTTGTAGCCGGGGTTCTCGGGGTCGATCCGCTGCGCCGACAGCACACCCTCCTGGGCTCGCGTGAGCTCCAGGGTCCGTGCTGCGTCGCTGGTCACCTCTGGCATGGCGCCTTCCGGGTCGTTCGTGGTGCGGGAGACCGCCGCGGCGGTGCGCGCGGCGGGAGGAAGCGAAGGGGTGGTGCTGCCCCGGCCCGCCCGGCGGGGGTTCCGACGGGCCGGGGCGAACAGGGGGCCTAGAGGCCCTTGGCGATCTTCTCGATCTGGTCGAGGACGTCGATCGACGTGCCGTAGCGGTCGCTGGTGGCGTAGGTGACGGGGAGGACGTGGTTGTCCTTGGCGGCCTTCAGCAGCTTCCAGGAGGGCTTGTCCTGGAGCTCCTTGGTCTCCTTGGGGACCTCGCCGGTGGCGAACGCCTTCGGGACGAGGATCACGTCGGCGTCGGAGAGGACGTTGATCTTCTCCATGGAGTAGGTCACCTCGTGGTCCTTGCCCTCGTCGGCGGCCTTGGCGAAGGAGACGCCGACGTCGGCGAGGATGCGGCCGACCCAGGAGGTGCGGGTGTCGACCATGAACTCGCCGTTGCCGTAGGAGGAGGCGATGGCCCACTTCTTGGACTTGAGCTTGTCCCCGTAAGTGGCCTTGATCTTGTCGGCCTTGGCCTTGTAGTCCGCCTTGAGCTTGGCGAACACATCTTCCTTGCCGACGGCCTTGGCGATCTTCTCCTGGGCGGCGTAGAGGTCGCCGGGGGTCTTGATGCCGAAGTAGAGGGTGGGGATGCCCATGCCCTCGAGCCGCTTGATATTCCAGTCGAAGGCGCTGGCGCCCTCGACGATGATGAGGTCGGGCTTGAGGGAGGCGACCTTCTCGATGTTGGTCTCGATGCCCGAGCCGATCGAGGTGATCTTCTTGGCCTTCTCGACCTGCGAGGGCAGCAGCTCCATGGGGTTGTTCTCGTCGATGGCGCTGGTGCCGACCGGCTCGACGCCCAGATCCAGCAGGGCGCCGGTGGCGTAGGAGAGGCTGACGATGCGCTTGGCGTCCGCCGGGACGGTGATCTTGCCGTTGGTCGCCTCGATCACCCGCTCCTTGCCGTCGCCGGCCGCGGGCTTGGCGTCATCGGACTTGTCGCTGCCGCACGCGGTGACGGTCAGCAGGGCGGCGGCGGCGAGGACGGCCGCGGCGGCGCGGCGGGGGCGCCGGGCGACGGCACGGGTGTTCATGGTTCTCCTTGAGCGGGTCGACGGACGTCGGGGTGGTTCAGGCGGTGAGCAGCGTGTGCCAGCCCGTCAGGGTGGGCTCGGCCTCGGCCAGTTCGGTGAAGTCGGCGGTGAGCCCGCGGGCGCGCCAGCGCTCCACCAGGGTCATCAGGCGGATCGAGTCGAGGCCGAGGTCGCGCAGGTCCTCGTCGAAGGGGAGGTCGGCGGGGTCCTCGCCGAGGACGTCGGCGACGTCGTTGCGCAGGTCGTCGAGAGTAGCGGTGGGCATCGAATTCCTCGGGAAAAAGGGCGGGTTCAGACGGTGGCGGCGTCGCGGCCGGCCAGGACGTCCCGTTCGGTGCGGCGCAGCAGCAGCGAGTCGCAGATCTCGCCGGAGCGGATCGCGAGGGTGGACAGCAGCGACGAGGTGATGCCGTGGGTGTGCTCGGTGCTGCCCTGGACGTAGATGCCGACGCGGACGCGGTCGGTGGTCATCACCCGGTGGTCGCGGTCCACGCGCAGCCGGCCGTGCTCGTCGGTGAGGCACTCGGCGGCGAGGTCGCCGAGGAGTTCACGGGGGTCGGCGGGGCGGTAGCCGGTGGCGAGGACGACGGCGTCGCAGTCGAGGGTGAAGGTTTCGCCGGAGGTCAGGGAGCGGACCACGGCGCGGGCGCCGCCCGGGATGTCCTCGACGGCGGTGAGCCGGGTGGTGTTGAGGATCCGCAGCCGCTCGTGGCCCCGGACCTTCTCCTGGTAGGTGGTGCGGTAGAGCTGCTCGATCAACTCGCCGTCCACCACGGAGTAGTTGGTGTTGGCGTGGTAGGACAGCAGGCCCTGCTTGACGTCCTCGGGGGCGTCGAAGTAGTGGTCGACCGCGGCGGGGTCGAAGATGCGGTTGGCGAAGGGGCTGTCGTCGGCGGGGCTGTAGCCGTAGCGGGAGAAGACGGCGCAGACCTCGGCGTCGGGGAAGGTGCGGTGCAGGTACTCGGCGCTCTCGGCGGCGGACTGGCCCGCGCCGACGACGACGAAGCGGCGGTGCGGCCGGACGGTGAGCTCGCCGGCGCGGAAGAGCAGGTCGCGGTTGTGCCAGACGCGCTCGCCGAGGCGGACGCCCTCCGGGAGGCGGGGGGTGAGGCCCGTCCCCAGGGAGAGGTTGCGGGTGCGGCGCACGGTCTCGTCGGCCGGGTCGGCGACGGAGCGGGAGACGACCTCGACGCTCTCCACCGGGCCGTCGCCCGCCTCGGCGCGGACGGTGACGGCGGTGCGGCCGTAGTCCACGGCGGAGGCGAACTCGGCGGCGCACCACTCGAAGTAGTCGTGGAACTCGACCCGGGTGGGGAAGAAGGTCTTCTGGTTGATGAAGTCGGCGAGCCGGCCGCGGTCCTGGAGGTAGCGCAGGAACGAGAAGCGGCTGCTGGGATCCCGCATGGTGACAAGGTCCTTGAGGAACGACACCTGCATGGTGGCGCCTTCGAGGAGCATGCCCCGGTGCCAGCCGAAGCTCTCCTGGCGCTCCAGGAAGCCCGCGTGGATGGCGCTGCCGGGGTTGCGGCGGTTGTGGTCCTCGATCGCGATGGCGAGGGCGAGGTTGGCGGGGCCGAAGCCTATGCCGACCAGATCCTCGATGGGGCCACCCGCCGTGTTCGCGGTCTCCCCGCGCCGTGCCGACATGCTCGTCCTCTCGTTGTGCCGCTCGGTCCCGACGGGCCCTTCCGCCTCCTGGCCGGGCCATGGGAACCTGTTGGCCGGGCCTTGGGCCGGTGAGGCGACCCAGGACCACAAATGCTTAGGTATGCCTAACCTAACTATCTCGCCAGGTCAGTGGCAAGTCCGGGGAGTCGGTTTCCGTCCCACCGGACCCTCCTGACGGCCCGCCGACACCCCTCCCCGGTGAAGACAAGGGCCGGGCGGAGCGCTGTCCCGCGCTCCGCCCGGCCCTGTCCGGCGCCCCGCTCAGCTGCCGTCGGCAGCCTCCAGAAGCCCCGGCAACGCCCGCACGAACGCGTCCACTTGCTCCTCCGTGACGACGAGCGGAGGCACCAGACGGACGACGTCCGGAGCCGCCGCGTTCACCAGGAAGCCCGCCTCCAGCGCGGCCCGCTGCACCTCCCGCGCCACCGGCCGGGCGAGAACGAGCCCGAGCAGCAGCCCGGCACCGCGCACCTCGCGCAGCAGCGGATGCCCGCACGCCGCGGCACCCGCCCGCAGCCGCTCCCCCACGCGCCGGACGTGGGACAGCAGTCCGTCCTTCTCGACGGTGTCCAGAACGGCGAGGGCGGCGGCGCAGGAGACGGGGTTGCCGCCGAAGGTGGAGCCGTGCTGACCGGGGGCCAGCAGTCCGGCGGCCGTGCCGAAGGCGACCGTGGCGCCGATCGGCAGACCGCCGCCCAGGCCCTTCGCCAGCGTCATCACGTCCGGCTCCGCGCCCTCGTCCTCGGCCTGGTGCGCGAACCAGTGCCCGGTGCGCCCGATGCCGGTCTGGATCTCGTCCAGCACCAGGAGCGTCCCGGTGGCCGCGGTGATCTCCCGGGCGGCGCGGAGGTAGCCCGGCGGGGCCGGCACCACGCCGTTCTCCCCCTGGACGGGCTCCAGGACCACGGCCGCCGTCCGCTCGGTCACCGCGGCACGCAGCGCCTCCACGTCCCCGTACGGCACATGCGTCACGCCACCGGGCAGCGGCAGGAACGGCTCCTGCTTGGCGGGCTGTCCCGTGAGCGCGAGAGCGCCCATCGTGCGCCCGTGGAAGCCGCCCTGCGCCGCGACGATATGGGGACGCCCGGTCCGCCGCGCGATCTTGAAGGCCGCCTCCACGGCCTCGGCACCGGAGTTGGACAGGAACACCCTGCCCTCCCGGCCCGCCAGCCCCAGCAGCCGCTCGGCCAGCGCCACGGGAGGCTCCGCCATATAGAGGTTGGAGACATGGCCGAGCCGGGCGATCTGCTCGCCCACCGCCTCCACGACCGCCGGGTGGCCGTGCCCGAGGGCGTTGACGGCGATGCCGGCGACGAAGTCGGTGTACTCCCGGCCGTCCGCGTCCCGGACCGTCGCCCCCGATCCGCTCACCAGCGTCAGCGGCGGGGTGCCGTAGGTGTCCATCATGGCGCCGCGCCAACGCGCGGTCAGGTCCCGGTCGTTCATGCGGTCGTTCATACGGGCATCACCTCCTCGGCGGCGGCGAGCACCGGGTCGGGCACGACCGCCGTCCCCACGGTCTCGTCCGTGAACACCTCCAGCAGCAGCGAATGCGGAACACGGCCGTCCAGGACGTGGGCCGTCTCCACCCCGCCCCTGACCGCCCGCAGACAGCCCTCCATCTTGGGCACCATGCCGCTCGCCAACCCCGGGAGCATCGCCTCCAGTTCGCTCACCGTCAGCCGGCGAATGACGTCGTCGCTGCGGGGCCAGTCCGCGTAGAGCCCCTCGACGTCGGTGAGGACCACCAGCTTCTCCGCGCCCAGCGCCCCGGCGAGCGCGGCGGCGGCGAGATCGGCGTTGATGTTGTAGATCTCGCCGTCGGCACCACGGGCGACGGGCGATACGACGGGGATGCGGCCGCAGTCGAGCAACGCCTCGATGGTGGAGGTGTCGACGGAGACGATGTCCCCCACCAGCCCGATGTCCACCGCCTCGCCGTCCACTTCGGCCATGCGCCGCACGGCCGTCATGGTGTGGGCGTCCTCACCGGTCATGCCGACGGCGAACGGCCCGTGCCGGTTGATCAGTCCGACGAGCTCGCGCTGCACCTGCCCC
Source organism: Streptomyces luteireticuli (assembly GCF_041519305.1). NCBI lineage: Bacteria > Bacillati > Actinomycetota > Actinomycetes > Kitasatosporales > Streptomycetaceae > Streptomyces > Streptomyces luteireticuli. Next base: position 7,736,963 of record NZ_CP167927.1, on the reverse strand, counting down.
GCGAGCACCATGCGGACCACCTGCATCGCCTCGGGCGTGGTGACCCGCAGCCCGGCCTTGAACTCGGAGGCGATGCCGTGCCGGTCGAGCTCCGCACTGATCTGCGGGCCACCGCCGTGGACGACGACCGGGCGCAGCCCCGCGTACCGCAGGGACACCATGTCCTCGGCGAAGGCGGCCTTGAGCTCGTCGTCGATCATCGCGTTGCCGCCGAACTTGATGACGACGGTCTTCCCGTGGAAACGCCGCAGCCAGGGCAGCGCCTCGATGACGGTACGGGCCTTGGGTATGTGGGTGGGGTTCATGTCCGGATTCATGAGGAGTAGGCGCTGTTCTCGTGGACGTAGTCGGCGGTGAGGTCGTTGGCCCAGATGACGGCGGACGCGTCACCTTCGGCCAGATCGGCGGTGATACGGACTTGGCGGTCCCGCATGTCGACGAGGTCGCGGTCGTCGCCGACGGAGCCGTTGCGGCAGACCCAGACGTCGTTGATCGCGACGTTGAGCCGGTCCGGGTCGAAGGCGGCGGAGGTCGTGCCGATCGCGGACAACACCCGGCCCCAGTTGGGATCCTCGCCATGGATCGCGCACTTGAGAAGGTTGTTGCGGGCGATGGAACGGCCGACCTCGACGGCGTCGTCCTCGCTCGCGGCATTGACCACCTCGATACGGATGTCCTTGCTCGCGCCCTCGGCGTCCCCGATGAGCTGACGGGCCAGGTCGTCGCAGACCGCGCGGACGGCTTCCGCAAACGCGTCGAGGGCGGGAGTCGTCCCGGACGCGCCCGAAGCGAGCAGCAGGACCGTGTCGTTGGTGGACATGCAGCCGTCGGAGTCGACCCGGTCGAAGGTGGTACGGGTCGCGGTGCGCAGTGCCTCGTCCAGCCCGGCCGGGTCCACGTCGGCGTCGGTGGTCAGGACGACGAGCATCGTCGCCAGCCCCGGCGCGAGCATCCCCGCCCCCTTGGCCATGCCGCCGACCGTCCAGCCCTCGCCCTTGGCCACAGCCGTCTTGTGCACGGTGTCCGTGGTCTTGATGGCGATGGCCGCCTTCTCACCGCTGTGCGGGGAGAGTTCGGACGCGGCCTTCTCGATGCCCGGCAGGAGCCGGTCCATCGGCAGCCGGACCCCGATGAGCCCGGTCGACGCCACGGCGACCTCACCCACGGCGCAGTCCAGCGCGTCCGCGACCTTCTGCGCCGTCGCCTCCGTGTCCTTCATGCCCTCGGGGCCGGTGCAGGCGTTGGCACCGCCCGAGTTGAGGACGACGGCGGCCACCTGCCCGCCCCTGAGCACCTGCTGCGACCACAGCACCGGAGCGGCCTTGACGCGGTTGGCGGTGAAGACACCCGCGGCTGCCAGGCGCGGTCCCTGGTTGACCACCAGGGCGAGGTCGGGGCTGCCGCTCTCCTTGATCCCGGCGGCGATCCCCGCCGCCGTGAACCCCTGTGCTGCCGTCACGCTCATGGCGCCACTCCCATGGTGGTAAGACCCAGACCCTCGGGAAGACCGAGGGCGATGTTCATGCTCTGCACCGCGCCACCCGCGGTGCCCTTCGTCAGGTTGTCGATCGCACTCACGACCACGATCCGGCCCGCGGCCTCGTCCAGCACCGCCTGCACCTGCACCGCGTTCGACCCCACCACAGCCCCCGTCACCGGCCACCGCCCCTCGGGGAGAAACCTGACGAACGCCTCGTCCCCGTACGCCTTCCCGAACGCCTCCCGCACGGCCCCGGCCGTCACACCGTCCCGCGCCTTCGCACTGCACGTGGCGAGGATCCCGCGCGGCATGGGCGCGAGCACGGGCGTGAAGGAGACGCCCACCCGCTCCCCGGCGACGGCCGACAAGTTCTGCACGATCTCCGGGGTATGCCGATGTGCACCCCCGACACCGTACGGACTCATCGACCCCATCACCTCACTGCCGAGCAGATGGGGCTTGAGCCCCTTGCCCGCCCCCGACGTCCCGGACGCCGCCACGACCACCGCCTCCGGCTCCGCCAACCCCGCCGCATACACCGGCCACAAGGCCAACGACACCGCCGTCGGATAACACCCGGGAACGGCAATCCGCCGCGCCCCCACCAACACCTCGCGCCCACCGGGCAGTTCCGGCAGACCATACGGCCACGTCCCCGCATGCGCGGACCCGTAGAACCGCTCCCACTCCCCCGCATCCACCAACCGGAAATCCGCCCCACAATCCACGACAAGAACGTCAGGACCGAGGTCGGCCGCGATGGCGGCGGAGGCGCCGTGCGGCAGCGCGAGAAAGACGACGTCGTGACCGGCCAGCACCTCCGGGGTGGTCTTCTCCAGGACCCGGTCGGCGAGCGGGGCGAGGTGGGGCTGCACCTCCCCCACCGTCCGGCCGGCGTTGGAGTCCGCGGTCAGCGCGCCGATCTCGGCGTGGGGATGCGCCAGCAACAGCCGTAGCACCTCACCGCCCGCGTATCCGCTCGCGCCCGCTACAGCTATGCGCACCATGTCCCGTCCTTGGGTCGTTCGTCGGCCTGCGTCTCCCGGTCGTGGCGGCCGGGATCACCGACGGCTTCGACGTTTCTCGGACGAGGTACGGCAGGCTCCCACCACCCGGACCGGGATTAGCTTAGGCTAACCTTACCGATCACGTACACCCCCGCCCCTCCCACCCCACCCGCCAGGCGAGCCCCCGCGACAGGCGGCACAGATTCACCCTCCTGAGTGAGACCGCTCACCCAGCACCGCAGGACAAAGCTTGGAGGCGTCAATTCCGCTCTCCCGCGACCCCAACTCGGCCGCGCTTCCGGCCTGGTAGCTCTCGGCCGCCTTCTGGTAGACACCTCCCCGTCGTCGCCCGACCGAGAGGGAAGCATGGACGAGGAAGAGGACCGCCGCCTGCGCGCGATCGCCCCGGAGATCAGCCGACGGACGGTCGGTCTGCTGCGGACGGTGGTCGGCCTGGAGCCCGCCGAGCGGGTGCCGGAGGAGGCGATGTACGTCGCCGACGACGTCCTGGCCGAGCATGGAACGGACGGACTGCGGTCGCTCGTCATGAGCCTTGCCGGCTGGGCCGCCGTCGGCATGGAGAACGTCGCCCAGCTCACGGGCAAGACCTACGAGGCGCTCGTCGACGAGATCGAGCTGACGTGCCTGGAGGCCAATCCCGACGGGTGACGGCCCATGCCCGGACATCTCCGGCAGGACCGCCGGGCGACCGCCGTCACAGGCTCAGACCCCGGAGACCACGGTCTGCGCGATGCGCGCCAGAGTGGTACGCATGCCGGCCCGGTTGAGTGCGACCCGGCGGGCGGGGTTCGTCCCGGCGAAGACGGTCCCGAGCAGATCGGCACCCCTGGCCCGCCACCCGCCGGTCCGCAGGTCCTGCCAGAACTCGGTGATCCGCGTTCCCTCGCCTTCCGGCTCGAACCGATAGCCCCAGCGTGCGATCGGCAGTCCGAGGACACCGATGTCGAACGTGAACTCGCTGTCCTGGCGCGCCTGGATCACCTGCCCCAGGGTGAACCAGGCGAACGGCCCACGCCTGTTGAATCCGACGAACCGCGTTCCGGTTCGCGCCGGAGGCCGCAGCACCCACACGGACCGGCACTCCGGGCTCCAACGCCCCATGTTCCGCAGGTCCGACACCAGCCGGTAGACGACCATCGGCGGCGCGTCGACGACCGTGCTCTCCTCCAGGCTCCACTGCCGCTCCACGCCCTCTCCCCTCGCGCCACGCAGGACCGCACCACACAGGACGGCCGCCCCTCCTACTCGCCGGTACGGTAGCGCGCCCCGCCCGCAGGGTGGGGAGAACCCCACCCCCGGCAGAGGGGAACCCCTGCCCGGAGCACACCGGGTAAGGCCCTGGATCATGAAACCGCACGGTGAAAGCCTGATGGCGGACGCGGGCCGGACGGCCGAGCCCGCCGCCGAACGCCGAAGGGACAACCGTGCGCCACCCCACCGTAAGAGCTCCGAGGGCACTGGCATTCATCGCCGTACTCGTCATGGCTGTAGTGACCGTAGGGGGCGCTCCGGTCGCCGGTGCGGTGACGCGTGGCACGGACGTGACGTTCGCCGGCAGCGGCGGCACCGCGCTGTACGGCACCGTGCTGGCCCCGCGGCAGGCAGGGCGGCACCCCGCCCTGGTACTCGTCCCGGGAGCCGGGCCGACCAAGAGGGCCGAACTCCGCCTGCAGGCCGAGGCGTTCGCGGAGCGCGGGATCGTCACCCTGATCTACGACAAGCGGACGGAGGGGTACTCGTCCTTCCACCGGGACTACTCGGTGCTGGCCGAAGACGCCCTCGCCGGAGTGCGGACGCTGCGCGCCCGCGCCGACGTGGACCCGGGGCGGGTCGGCGTCTGGGGGCTGAGCGAAGGCGCGTGGGTGGCCTCACTGGCCGCCGCCCGCTCGGCGGACGTGGCGAAGGTGGTGACCGTGGGGGCCGTGGGGCTGTCGCCGTCGCGGCAGCAGGCGTGGGCGTACGGGCAGTACCTGCGGCATGGCGGGGTTCGGGGCTCGCTGCCGGGGATGATGCAGGACACCGGCATTCGCCAACTCGTCGGTGCGGGGCTGTTCCCTGAGGCGACGTACGACCCCGTGCCGGTGTGGGAGCGGGTCGGGCAGCCCGTGCTCAACCTGTGGGGCACCCTGGACCGCGAGGCCGCGCCGGCCGAGAGCGCACGCATTATCGGCGCGGCCCTGGACCGGGGAGGGAACCGTCACCACCTGACCCGGTTCGTCCCGGACGCCCGGCACAACCTGCACATCACCTCGGACAACGGCTTCGACCGCCCGGACCCGCTCGCGCCCGGCGGCGCGGACATGGCGGCGGCCTTCGTCAAGGGCGAGCCGGTCGCCCCGGGCGCGCTGCGGCCCGAACAGGACGGCACCAGCCGCGAACTGGCGCCACTGGCCTGGTACGAGAACGGGTGGGGCCAGCTCGCCGCGCTCGCCCTGTTCGCCCTCGCCTTCCTCGGCCACCCCGTGGCGGCGGCCGTCCGCCGCCTGCGCGGCACCGCGCCCCTGCCCACCCGCCGCCCCGCCCGCACCCTCGCGGCACTGGGCGCGACGACCGTCCTGGGCTGCCTGGCCTACTTCGCCTTCATGGCCCTGACCGCAGCCAACCTCGTCGGCCCGACCTTGCTGGGCCGCCCCCTCCTGTGGCTGCTCCTCCAACTCCTGGCCACGGCAACGGTCGCAGCGACGGCCTTTACCGCCATCTCCTTCCACCGCCACCACGCCGGGCTCGCCCCGGGAACCCGCGCCCACCTGTGGCTCCAGCTCTCGGCCGGAGCGGTCTTCATCCCATGGGCGGCGTACTGGGGCCTGCTGCTCCCGTAGCGGAATCCGCCGGGCATTTCCCGGGAGTTCTCAGGAAAGTGCGGCCAATGCAGTGGCGGAAACGCTGTAGGCGGTGCACAGCACCGTACCGATACGGGTAGGCCGTTGCATCCCCAGCCGGGTGCTCGGGATACCGCTGGCATTGGCGCGGCGTTCCACACGGAGTCCGGAAAGGGTGACGAATCTGTCTATCCCATGGCCTGCCGCGTAGTCACCAACTGCCGTCAGGAGGGCGCGCGGTATGGGACCGAGTCCGGCCTCGGCAGGCCGGGATATTGCATCGGCCGTCGTTGTGGGGCCGTTCGGTGATGTGCCGGCCAGTCTGCTGATTTCCCAGATGCGGGGAGAACGGGGTGCCGGGTGGCCGGCGAGGGCGGGCCGGAAGGCGTCGACATCGCGCAGCATGTAAGGGCCGGTCGTCGGCAAGAGGCGGACACACCCTACGACCGTGTGGTCGGCACGGTGTCTTGCGATGACGTAAACGGGGTCGAGTTCGTCGAACCGGTCGCGTTCCAGGCCGCCTTCACCGCTGACCTCCCAGCCGAGCCGCTGATGGAAGACCTCGTAGCGGAGCCGGAACATCTGCTCCAGCAGTGCGGGCGTCATACCGGGGTCGCCGGGCCGGCCGGTCAACACCTCGTACGCCGTGCGTCCGCTCACTTCTCTTCGCACGGAAGCCCTCGATCTTCAGCACCGCGCAGGAATTGCACGGACACAGTGGGTGATAACAGCGGAATGTTACTTGATCTTGGAGAGGTGACGGTTGTCCACGTGCTGAACGGCCCCTCTGCACAAGTCTGCTGTGGCGTGCCGACCTACCGCCGTGGACTGCCGGCTGCCGCCCCGGACCCACCCGCGGTCGACATGGGTCAGCGCCGATTGACCTGCGTGGCCTCCTGGGCCGTCTCCCGCACGGTGGCGATCAACTGCTGCCGGCGGGTGCGCAGGTCGTCCGGGCGGACGCACAGCGAGACGGAGCCGATCACGGACCCGTCCGCCCCGAGCACGGGCGAGGCCAGGCAGGCCAGCCCTTCCTGCGCCTCCTCCAGGTCCAGGGCCACGCCGGTCCTGCGGATCTGCCGCAGCTCCCCGTCGAGCCGCTCCGCGGAGGCGATCGTGTGCGGGGTGAAGCGGCGCAGTCCGGGCTCTTCCAGATAGCGGCGGCGGGCCGCCGCCCCGGCGGAGGCCAGGGCGATCTTGCCGTGGGCCCAGGCGTGACTGCGCGGGTCGACCCCGACGGCGAGGTCGGGGCCTTCGTCGCCGTCGACAGCGGCGGTCCTGATGTCCGCGATCAGCAGGCCGTCGCCCTGGTAGGCCACGTAGTTGGCCGAGGCGCGGGTGGCGTTCCGCAGCCGCGCCAGCAGCCCGTGGATGCCGTCGTCCAGGCCCATCTGGTGCTGGAACGAGCGGTGGAGGGCGGGGATCCGGTACCCGAGGGTGTAGCCGCCGTCCGTGCGGACCAGATATCCGCGCTCGGTGAGCGGCGTGAGCAGGGTGTAGACGGTGGACAGGGCGCAGCCGAGGCTGCGGGCCAGTGCCTTGGCCGATACCGGAGCAGGCGCCTCGGCGACGATCTCCAGCACCTCGAGGGTGCGGTCCGCTGCCCGCGGCCCGGTCCGACCTGGCATGACGCCTGCTCCTTTCGGTTCTTCCCCGTCCAGTGTCGCCTGTGTCCGCGGCGGGCCGGTCACCGGCCCCCGGCCTCCGCGGGGGGCGTCACGCCTCGCGCGGCGAGAGCTCTCCCATCAGGTCCCAGCCCTGGCGGTCGGGGAGCTCGACGCTGATGATCTTCGGCTTCGCGGCGATCGCGTAGGAGAGGTCCTCCATGGCCTTCTTGAAGTGGTCGGACTCCACGTGGGCCCGGCCCGCCTCACCGTCCCGGAAGCCCTCCACGAGGACGAACTCGTTCGGGTCGTCCACGCTGCGGGACCACTCGTAGAAGAGGTTGCCGGGCTCGGCGCGGGTGGCGGTCGTGAAGTCGTGGACGATGTCGAGCCACTGCTCGCTGCGCTCGGGACGGACGGGGAACTTGACGGTGATGAAGATCATGATCTTGCTTTCTGCCGGTGGCCGAGTCGGTGGCCGATGTGTGTACGGGGTCCTGGGAGGGGAAGCCCGGTCAGCTCGCGTCGAAGGTGTCCGGGTCGGGACCCAGCCGGGTGCCGTTGTCGAGCGCGGCGATCGCGCCGAGGTCGTCCTGGTCCAGTTCGAAGCCGAGGACGTCGATGTTCTCGCGGATGCGGGAGGGCGTGGCCGACTTGGGGATGACGACGTTGCCGAGCTGCAGGTGCCAGCGCAGCACCACCTGGGCGGGGGTCCGGCCGTGCTTGGCCGCGATCTTCGCGAGCACCGGGGCGTCCAGCAGCTTGCCCTGGCCGAGCGGCGACCACGCCTCGGTGGCGATGCCGAGCTCGGTGTGGAGGGAGCGCAGCTCCGCCTGCTGCAGCCAGGGGTGCAGCTCGATCTGGTTGACGGCCGGGACGGTGTCGGTCTCGGCGATCAGCCGGCGCAGCTGCGCCGGCTGGAAGTTGCTGACGCCGATCGCCCGGGCCCGGCCGCTGCGGGCGATCTCCTCGAAGGCACGCCAGATGGTGAGGTACTCGTCGCGCATCGGGTGCGGCCAGTGGATCAGGTACAGGTCCACGTGGTCCAGGCCGAGGCGGGTGAGGGAGGCGTCGAACTCGCGCAGGACGAGGTCGCGGGTCCAGGTGGTGGAGGCGCCGTTCCACAGCTTGGTGGTGACGAACAGCTCCTCGCGCGGGATGCCGGAGGCGGCCAGGGCCGCGCCGGTGCCCTCCTCGTTCCCGTAGACGGCGGCGGTGTCCACGCTGCGGTAGCCCTCGCGCAGGGCGGTGCCGACGGCCGTGGCCGCTTCCGCGTCGGGGATCTGGAAGACGCCGTAGCCGAGCTGCGGCATCGGTACGCCGTTGTTGAGGGTGACGGTCGGGTTCACGGTCATGACGGGATTCCTCTTTCTCACTGGTGATCGTCATTCTGGCCGCCGGGCGGTGGGCGGCGAGGGAGGCGGCGGCGGCTCGCCGGTGCGGTGCGGAGTCTCAGACCGCGGCGTGGACGCCGCTGCGCAGCAGTTCCACGAAGTGGCGCATCCAGGGCGCCTGGGCGTGCCACGCCTGGGCGGAGACCATGGCGCCGTCGAGGACGACGGGTTCGTCCACGAAGGTGCCGGCCCCTGCCTGGACGTCGGGTGCGCAGGCCGGCCAGCAGGTCGTGCGCCGGCCGGCCAGGACGCCGAGCGGGGCGAGCGCGACGGCCGCGTGGGAGATGTGCGCCACCGGCTTGTCCCGGTCGAAGAAGTGGCGCACGATGCGGCGGAAGTCCTCGTCGAGGCGGAGGTACTCCGGGGCGCGGCCGCCGGGGACCACCAGCCCCGCGTAGTCGGCCGGGTCGATCTCGCCGAAGGCGGCGTCGCCCGGCCAGGTGTGGGCGGGCTTCTCGGTGAAGGTGTCGAAACCGGCGGCACCGTCGTGGGCGACCAGCTGCAGCCGCTTGCGGGACGGGGCGGCGATGTGCACCTCGTGGCCCTCCTCCTGGAGCCGCCAGTACGGGTGGAGGACCTCCAGGACCTCGCCGGCGTCGCCGGTCGTGATCAGTACCTTCGGCATGGTGCGGGCCTCTTGTCCGTGCAGGGGCGGTGACGGTGCCGTCCCGGACGGGCCGGCCCCCTCACCGTGCCGCACCGCCTCCCCGCGCGGGAAACGCCCGGCCCTGCCATTCCATCCATGCCGGAAACAGACCACCGGATGATCCCGGTGCCGCATGGCCCGACGACGGAGCCGTTGCCGCGATTCGACACGATTGTCCCTATTGAGACGGCCCGGACATGCGCCCCGGACATGCGAGGGGCCCTGGATCCTGCGGAGGCCCGGCGGTGCGCTTCATCTGCCGGAACTTCGGCCTCTCGGACCTGCCGCGGCGCGGCCTCTCCCCTCACGAGGCTCCCCTGGCCGTGCCCCTCCTCGACATCGAGGCGGAGTTGTCCCTGTGGGAAGACGGGCGCGCGGTCTGGTCCGAGGACGCGTTCCCCATGGCCGAGCGCCCCTGAGGCAGGGCTCAACCCGGCTCCCGCAGACCCGGGTTCCCGGCTCCCCGGCCCAGGGCGGCGCGGCGGATGCGGTCGCCGGCCTGCCGGTAGCGGCGGCGCCGGTCGGCCGGGAGGGCCGGATCACGGCGGGCGGCGGCCAGGTCGACGGTACGGATCTCCCGGTCCAGTTCGATGAGGACGGGCAGGCAGCGGGCGCTGCGGACCCGCCACCGCCCGCCCTCGCGGACGAACCGGAACCACGCCATGGCGCCCTCCTCCGTGCTCCCCCGCGGGACGCGGTGGCGGGCGATCAGATTGCCCAGCCCGTACGCCACCCATCTGCCGTTGACCCTCTCGAAGGGCTGCACGACGTGGGTGTGGTGGCCGATGACGAGGTCGATCTCCGGCCCCGCGGTCAGTTCCGCGGCCATACGGATCTGGCGGGGGCTGGGCGGGCTCTGGTACTCGCGGCCCCAGTGCATGCTGAGGATCACGGCTTCGGCGCCCGCCGCCCGGGCCCGGCGCGCCTCCGCGAGGACGCGGTCCCCGTACAGGTTGGCCAGCCACGGACGGCCGTCCGGCAGGGCGGTGTCGTTGAAGCCGTAGGTGTAGGAGAGGTGGGCGACCGGCACCCCCTTGACGTCGATGACGTTGAGCCGGTCGGCCTCCGCCGCGCTCCGGGCCGACCCCGTGTGTCCGATCCCGGTCGCGTCCAGTGCCTCCAGGGTGCGGTGCACGCCCGCTTCGCCCTGGTCGAGGGTGTGGTTCGAGGCCGTCGAGCACGTGTGGAACCCCAGGTCCTTCAGGGCCGCCGCGATCTGGGGCGGAGCGTTGAAGCGGCGGTATCCGGCGAAGGGGCCGTGTGCGGGTGCGAGCGGGGTCTCCAGGTGACAGATCGCCAGGTCGGCCCGGGAGACGGCCGGTTTGACCCCCGCGAGGATCGGCCGGAAGTCGGGCTCCGTACCGCCGGCCGCCCCGGCGTCGGCGAAGGCCTGGTCCGTGACCGGCGGGTGGACCAGCACGTCGCCACCGGCGATCACGCTGAACGTGTCGGCAGCATCCTCGTGACAGGCCGTCTCACTCATCCGCTCGCCCTCCTCCGGCCCCTCGCGGAGCACATCGATACGCGAGCCATACCCCGAAGACATGGAGGCCGCGCACACCGGCTTCGCCGCCCCCGTGTACCGGGGGCACAGCCGAACCACGGTTCACCGGCCACGCCGCCGTCCACGGCGCGAAGTGGTCACCCGGCGGGAGGTTTTGCCGAACGGTCGACCGTCGCCCCCGCGCCGTGCCCTAACGTCACTGCCATCCCTTGATCACGAACACGGTCGCCCCCTGCGGAGCGACCCGCCGGAGGTATGCCATGAGCCTTGTCGACCTGCGCAGTACGGCCGCGGAACTGCCCGGCGCCTGGAACTCGCGCCTGCTCGGGCGCATCGGGGGCGCCGGTGGCGTCGGTGGCATCGGTGGCGTCGGGCTGAAGGTGCTGCGGATGGACGGGCGTGCCCTGGAGCCGGAGTCCCACGGGACGGCCGAGGCGTTGCTGGTGCTGGACGGCACGCTGCACCTGGTGGCCGACGGGGTCGGGGTGGAGGTGTGCGCGGGGCAGATGTACGTCGTCGGGGCGGGCGTCGAGCACGCCGTCGGCCCCGGCAGCCGGGGCACGCTCGTCATCGTCGAGCACCTCGCGGACCCGGAGTGACGGCCGAACCGGCCGCGCGGGAGCGGGTGTTGCTCACCCGGCGGGGGAGAAACGGCGGACGTACCGCTTCTGCCAGGGCGTCTCGACGGCACGCGCGTCGTAGTGCCGGCGCACATACGCCACCGCCTCCCCGGCGGGGACGCCGTCCAGCACGGCGATGCACGCCAGCGCCGTACCCGTCCTCCCCCGGCCCCCGCCGCAGGCGACCTCGACGCGTTCGCCGGCGGCCCGTTCCCATGCCTCGCGGAGGACGGCCCGCGCCCGGTCGTCGTCGGCGGGCAGCCGGAAGTCGGGCCAGCGCAACCAGCGCGCCTCCCAGTCGACTCGGGGCGGTTCCTTGCCGAGCAGGTACACGGCGAAGCCGGGCCCGGGGCCGGCGGGGAGAGGGCGGCTCAGGCCGCGGCCGCGGACGAGGCGGCCGGAGGGCAGCCGCAGGACGCCGGTGGCGCCGTCATCCCAGGTTTCGGACATGTGCCCACCCTAGGGCGTGCCCGACGGGTCAGGGGTCCGGGGTGGCGTCGGCCCAGGGCTGTCACATTCTCCCGTCGGGGACCGTCAGTGAGGTACCGCGAACCGACAGCGCGAGGGGCGGCAGCACCGCCGCCCCACCTCCGTACGATGGGCGCATCATGAACGACGAGAAATTCCTGGACCGTCTCACCCGTCAACTCGCCGCGCTCCCCCGCGTGTACGCCGTCGCCCTCGGCGGATCGCGCGCCCAGGGCACCCACACCCCGGACAGCGACTGGGACCTGGCCCTGTACTACCGCGGCGGCTTCGATCCGGACGACCTGCGCGCCGTCGGCTGGGACGGCGAGGTGTCCGGGATCGGCGGCTGGGGCGGCGGGGTCTTCAACGGTGGCGGCTGGTTCACCGTCGACGGCCGGCGCGTCGACGTCCACTACCGCGACCTCGACGTCGTCGAGCACGAGCTCGCCGAGGCCCGCCGGGGGCGCTTCCACTGGGAGCCGCTGATGTTCCATCTCGCGGGAATCCCGAGCTACTTGGTGGTCGCCGAACTCGCCCTCAACACGGTGCTCAGCGGCTCCCTCCCCCGCCCCGGCTACCCGGAGGCGCTGCGCGCGACGGCCCCGCCGATGTGGCGCGGCCGGGCGGCCATGACGCTCCGATACGCGGGCGCCGCCCACGTCCGCCACGGCCGGGCCACGGAGGTCGCGGGCGCGCTGGCCGTCGCCGCCGCGGAGACGGCACATGCGGTGCTGGCCGCGCGTGGCGAGTGGGTCACCAACGAGAAACGTCTGCTGGAGCGGGCGGGGTTGCGGGGCGTCGACGCGATCGTCTCCGAACTGCGGCCGGACCCCGGGGTGTTGGCACGCGCGGTGGCGGAGGCGGAGGAGCTGTTCGCGGCTGCTTCCTGATCACCGGCTGCCCCGGCCCGCCGTGATCGACGAGCCATGAGAAACCATCCGATCCTCGCCAAACTCGCCACCCTCACCGCGGCCTCGGCGGTCGTCGCGCTCTACGCCACCTTTCTCCTCCGCTTCTTCTGGACGCCCCGCCAGCCCGTGCCCCTCGCCCTCGCGCTGCTGTGCGCGACGGTGACGTACGGGGCGTTCGGCATCGCCCTTGCCTCCCTCCTGCGCCGCGAGGTCGAGGGCATGTTCGTCATCGTCATGGCCAGCGGCATCGACGTCAGCCTGCAGAACCCCACCTACATGCCGGGAGCCGGCAGCGGACTCATCAAGTACCTGCCGTCCTACGGAGCCGTGCAGGCCGGTGCCGGTGCCGGCTTCAGCACCGCGCCCGTCTGGAGTTGCCTGGGGCTCCAGCTGCTCTGGTTCGCCGCGGCCGGCGCCGTCGGCCTCGTCTCCTTCCGCCGCCGGACCCGCAGCGCGCACCCCGCCGGCCCCGTCCCCGCGGGATCCGGCTGAGACCGGGCCGCAGGACGCGTCCGGTTGGGCCGTCCGGTGGAGATGCGCGCGCGGTGGGGAGGGGCGCGGGAGAGCCTGGCCGCAAGGAACGGCAGCCAGCCGGCAGGAGGTCGACATATGCGGCCGGTGCGACGGGGTACCCGGGCCGAGGCGCTCGGGGAGTATCTGCGCGGTGCCCTGTGGGCGCTCCCGGCGGCGGCCGCGGCGCTGGCGCTGGTGGCGGGCAGCCTCCTCTCCCGGGTGCGGATCCCGCCGGACTCCGTGCTGCGCCCGCTCGCCTTCGCCGGCACGGCCGACGACGCCCGCCAGGCGCTGATCGCGATCGCCTCGACCGTGGTGACCGTGATCGCGCTGGTCCTCGGTCTGACGATCGTCACGCTCCAGCTGGCCTCGACCCAGTTCTCCCCCCGGCTCCTGCGCAACTTCCTGCGCGACCGCCCCAACCAGGTGGTGCTCGCCACCTTCATCGCCACGTTCGCCTACAGCGCCGCCGGGCTCTACACCGTCCGCGCCACCGGCACCGCGGACTTCCCGCGGCTCGCCGTCACCGGGGCGATCGCGCTGCTCTTCCTCAGCCTCGGGATGCTGGTGTTCTTCGTGCACCACATCGTGCACTCCATCAAGATCGACACGATCATGAACTCGGTGGCGGCGGCCGCCGCCCGCACCGTGCGGGCCTACACCGCGAAGGGCCCCGGCACCGACCGCACGGGCCCCGCCCCGCCCCCGGAGGCGGTCGTGCTGACCGCCCCGCGCTCCGGCTACGTCCAGACCGTCCACCCCGAGGTGCTGCTGCGGGCCGCGGCGGCGCAGGACGCCGTGGTCGCGCTCGTCGCCCGGGTGGGCGACCACGTCGTGGCCGGGCCGGAGCCGCTGGCCCTGGCCTGGTCGCGCGGGGGCGGCCCGCCGCGGGACGTCCCCGCGCTGGCCCGCGCCCTGCACCACACCGTGCAGATCGGGCCGGAGCGCACCCTGCGGCAGGACACGATGTTCGGCATCCGTCAGCTCGTCGACATCGCGCTGCGCGCCCTCTCCCCCGCGGTCAACGACCCGTACACCGGCGTCCAGACGCTCGACCGGCTCTCCGTGGTCGTCGGCATGCTGGCCGGGCGGCCCCTCGGGGACGACGTCCGGGCGGACCGGGACGGCGTGGTCAGGGTGGCCGTCGCGGGGCCCGCCTTCGCCGACCACCTCGACCTCGCCTGCGGCCAGATCCGCCGCTACGGGGCGGGCGAGCCCGCCGTGTGCCTGGCGCTGCTGCGCCTGCTGACCACGGCCGCCGCGTCCGTCACCGACGCGGACCGGCGCGCCGCGGTCGACGGGCAGGTCCGCCTCGTCCTGGCCGACGCGGAGGCCCGCATCGCCCGGCCCGCCGACCGCGTGGCGGTCCGTGAGCTCGGTGCCCGGCTCATGGCGCCGCGGGCGGCCGGGTAGGGCAAGCGGTGGTCATTGGGGCGTGTCCGCCCCGGCCGGCAGGGGCTGTTCCGTCCACACCGTCTTGCCCTCGCGCTCGTAGCGCGTCCCCCACCGCTCCGTGAGCTGGGCGACCAGGAACAGCCCGCGGCCGCCCTCGTCCGTGCTGCGGGCGCGGCGGAGGTGGGGGGAGGTGTTGCTGGTGTCGGACACCTCGCAGATGAGGCGGGGGCCGCGGATGAGGCGCAGGGTCACCGGGCCGTCGGCGTAGCGGTAGGCGTTGGTGACCAGTTCGCTGACGACGAGCTCGGTGGCGAAGGCCAGTTCGTCGAGGTGCCAGGCGGCGAGCTGGTCGGCGACCAGGCCGCGGGCGCTGGACGCGGCGCGCGGGTCGGAGGGCAGGGTCCAGGTGGCGACGTGCTCGGGGCCGAGCACCCGGGTGCGGGCGAGCAGGAGGGCGACGTCGTCGAGGGGGCGGGCGGGCAGCAGGGCCTCCACGACGGCCTTGGCCAGTTCGGGCAACGGCCGGTCGACGGAGTGCAGTTGGTCGGCCAGCCGGGCGAGCGCGGCGTCGATGTCGATGACGGCCTGCTGGATGAGTCCGTTGGTGAACAGGGCCAGCAGGCTGCCCTCGGGCAGTTCGAGCTCGGCCGCCTCGAAGGGCAGACCGCCCAGGCCCAGCGGCGGACCGGCGGGGAGGTCGGGGAAGGTGACCTGCCCGTCGGGGGTGACCAGCGCGGGCGGTGGGTGGCCGGCCCGGGCCAGGGAACAGCGGCGCGAGACGGGGTCGTAGACCGCGTAGAGGCAACTGGCCCCGGTCACCTGGTCGTTGGGGAAGTCATGGCTGGCGGCCTCCTGTTCGGCGGCGAGCCGGTGGACGAGGTCGTCGAGGTGGGAGAGGACCTCCTCGGGTTCGAGGTCGAGTTCGGCCAGGGTGTGGACGGCGGTGCGCAGCCGTCCCATGGTGGCGGCGGCGTCGATGCCGTGGCCGATGACGTCGCCGACGACGAAGGCGGCGCGGGCGCCGGAGAGCGGGATGATGTCGAACCAGTCGCCGCCGACGCCCTCGGCCGCGCCGGCCGGGATGTACTGCCGGGCGACCTCGGCGGCGGGCAGGTCGGGCATCTCGCCCGGGAGCAGCCGCCATTGGAGGGAGAGGGCGGCCTGGTGCTGGCGGGTGTAGCGGCGGGCGTTGTCGATGCAGACGGCGGCGCGGGCGGCGAACTCCCCGGCGAGGGTGAGGTCGTCGGCCTCGAACGCCTCGGGGCGTTCGGCGCGCCAGAGCACGGCGAGGCCGAGGACGAGGCCGCGGGCGACGAGCGGCACCAGCATGAGCGAGTGGACGGCGGGGTCCGGGGCCCGGCCCGCGCGTTCCTGGGCGACGGCGGCCACCCCGGTGGGTCCGGCCCCGTGCGGGACGAGGAGGGGGCGCTTCTCGGTGAGGCAGCGGGCCTGGGGGCTGCCCGGCGGGAACTCGATGCGGCGGCCGACGGGGTGGAGCAGTTCCTCGGCGCCCGGGACGACGCAGCTCAGGGCGGAGCGGCGGACCGGGCCGGCGGCGCCCTGGGAGGGTTCCTCGCCGCGGCTGACGGGTTCGAGGAGGTCGACGGAGGCGCAGTCGGCGAGTTCGGGGACGAGTACGTCGGCCAGTTCGCGGGCGGTGGTGGCCACGTCGAGGGTGGTGCCGATGCGGGTGCCGGCCTCGTTGAGCAGGGCCAGGCGCAGCCGGGCGCGGTGGCGTTCGGTGACGTCCTCCACGAGCTGGGTGACGCCGAGGACGTGTCCGGCCGAGTCGCTGAGGCGGAAGGCGGAGACGGAGACGTACCGGCCGCGTACGGGGTCGGAGCGCAGCCGGCAGGGCTGCTCGGTGAAGATCATGGGGCGGCCGGTCTCCAGGACCTGGCGGAGGCGGCCCTCGACGGTCTCGGCGTCGGCGGCCACGACGAAGTCGCCGGTGCGGTGGCCGACGGCCTGGTCGGGGCGGATGCCGGCGATACGGGCGACGGCGCGGTTGACGCGCAGGACGCTGAGGTCGGGGGCGTGGACGGCCATGCCGATGGGCGAGCGGCGGAAGAGGCCGTCGAGGACGGAGCGGTCGGTCTCCCACTGGACGACCGCCTCGGCGGCGGCGCCCACCAGGAACCACTCGGGGGACGCGTCCGTCCGGATGACACGGCGGGCGCGGATGCCGACGTGGACGCGCCGGCCGTCGCGGTGGAGGAGCGGGACGACGCCGAACCAGCCGTGCCCGCGCACGCAGTCGGCGGCGGCCGCGGCGACGTCCTCCTGGTCGCGGTGGGCGACGAGCACGTCCGCGGCGGGTTTGCCGAGCACGTCCTCGGCGCGGTGGCCCAGCAGGTCCTCGGTGCGGGCCCCCCAGCCGGTGACGACGCCGCGGTGGTCGACGACGGCCAGGGCTGCGTGGGCGGCCGAGAACGGGTCCTCCGGGCTCTCGCTGAAGAGCGTCATCGGTCCGTCCGCCATCGCCGGTCTCCTTCACTCGGCCACCCCTTCCACAGTGCCGGGTGCGCGGGCCGTGCGCGCTTCGGAGAGCCCGCCGGGGGCGGTTTCCGGCCTCGCCGGGGCGGGCGAAAATCCCTTGGCCGACCTGCGGTTTTGCCGTAAGGATGGGGTTATGTCACATACCTTCGACGCTCTGGTGGCCGAGGCCGCGTCCGTCTCGGTGGACGGCTGGGACTTCTCCTGGCTGGACGGCCGGGCCACCGAGGAGCGCCCCTCGTGGGGTTATCAGCGGCTGATGGGCGAGCGGCTGTCGCGGGCCTCGGCCGCCCTGGACGTCCAGACCGGCGGCGGCGAGGTCCTGGCGGGGGCGGAGCGGCTGCCGCCGACGATGGTCGCCACCGAGTCCTGGCCGCCGAACGTCGCCAGGGCGACCGCCCTGCTGCACCCGCGGGGCGCCGTCGTGGTGGCCGACCCCGACGAGCCCCCGCTGCCGTTCGCGGACGCCGCGTTCGACCTGGTCACCAGCCGGCACCCGGCCACCGTGTGGTGGCCGGAGATCGCCCGGGTGCTGCGCCCCGGCGGCACGTACTTCGCCCAGCACGTCGGCCCCGCCTCGGTCTTCGAGCTCGTCGAGTACTTCCTGGGCCCGCAGCCCGCGGCGCGCCGCAAGCGCCACCCCGACGACGAGACGGCCGCGGCGCGGGCCGCGGGCCTCGACGTCGTCGATGTGCGCATGGAGCGGCTGCGCATGGAGTTCTCCGACATCGGGGCGGTGGTCTACTTCCTGCGGAAGGTGATCTGGACCGTGCCCGGCTTCACGGTCGGGGAGTACCGCGACCGGCTGCGCGAACTGCACGACCGGATCGAGGAGGAGGGGCCGTTCGTGGCGCATTCCTCCCGGGTCCTGATCGAGGCCCGCAAGCCGGGCGGGACGGGCGGGGCAGGGTAACGCGAGCCGCCCGGCGTCGCACCCGGGCAGGAAGGCCCTCCCGGTCCGTCTTCCGTTCCAGTGGCCGGGAGGGCCTTCGCGGGACGTGCGGAGGTCAGCCGAGGATGTGGACCTCGGTGCTGTGGGTGCCCGTGTTGCTCTTCTTGACCGCGACGAGGTCGGGGCGGCCGTCGCGGTTCCAGTCGGCGACGGAGAACTCGAAGGTCCGGTCGGTCTCGTGGAGCGCGGTGCCGGTCTGGAGGGCGAAGCGCTGGAAGCCGCTCGCGCCCGAGAGGACGTGGACCTCGGTGCTGTTGGTGCCCGTCCGGTTCTTCTTCACCGCCACCAGGTCCGGACGCCCGTCACGGTCCCAGTCCGTCACCGCGAAGTCGAACGAGTCGTCCGTCTCGTGCAGCGCCGTACCCGTCTGGAGATTGAAGCGCTGGAAGTTGCTCGCACCGGACAGGATGTGCACCTCGGTGCTGTTGGTGCCCGTCCGGTTCTTCTTCACCGCCACCAGGTCCGGACGCCCGTCACGGTCCCAGTCCGTCACCGCGAAGTCGAAGGAATCGTCCGTCTCGTGCAGCGCCGTACCCGTCTGGAGGATGAAGCGCTGGAAGTTGCTCGCACCGGAGAGGATGTGGACTTCCGTGCTGCCGGTGCCCGTTCTGCTCTTCTTCACCGCGACGAGGTCCGGTCTGCCGTCGCGGTCCCAGTCGGTGAAGGCGAACGCGAACGTGCCGTCGGTCTCGTGGAGCGCGGTGCCGGTCTGGAGGGCGAAGCGCTGGAAGTTGCTCGCACCGGACAGGATGTGCACCTCGGTGCTGTTCGTGCCGGTGTTGCTCTTCTTGACCGCGACGAGGTCGGGGCGGCCGTCGCGGTCCCAGTCGGTGGTCGTGGTGGCGAAGGTGTCGTCGGTCTCGTGGAGGGCGGTGCCGGTCTGCAGAAGGAAGTTGCCGAACGCCGCCGGACCCGCCGGAGCGGCGGCCGAGGCGGTCGAGGGGAGGGCGAGGGACGCCCCCAGGGCCAGCGGGACGAGTGCGGCTACGGCTGCCTTCAAGGTGCGCACAGGAATACCTCCCTGACACATGCGCCCGGGAAGTTCCCGGGAGCCGCGCACGATGCTAGGGGCGCTTCCCTCTCCAGCGGTCGGCCGGGAGAGCCCCAACGGCCGGATTCCATGGATGAACGACGTGATTCAAGCGTCCACCAACCATCAGACCCCGGCAATTGCCTTTGATTGCAAGACAGTTCACGCCATGCGGCGCAGAACGCACGTACAACCGGTACGGTCGACGCATACGACGACGACCCCGGGGACGGCATGACGGCCACGACACCTCCGCCCGGCTACGCCTTCGACAACGACAACAGCCACGCCGCCGAGCAACACCGCTGCCTGGCGGCGGCGTACGACGGCTTCACCGTCCGCCGGCTGTCCCGGCTGCCGCTGGGCCCGGGGTCCCGCTGTCTGGAGGTCGGCGCGGGCGGCGGCAGCGTCGCCCGCCGGCTGGCCGCGCGGGTCGCCCCGGCGGGCTCGGTGCTGGCGACGGACATCAAGCCCGGGCACGTACCGCCCTCCCCCGGCCTGCGGGTGACCGTCCACGACATCACGGCCGACCCCCTGCCGGAGAACGCCTTCGACGTCGTCCACGCCCGCCTGGTCCTGCTGCACCTGCCGGAGCGGGAGGCGGTCCTGCACCGCCTGGTGCGCGCCCTCCGCCCGGGCGGCTGGCTCCAGTTGGACGATTTCGACGAGACGACGTACGGCCCGCTGATCCCCGTCGGCGGCTGCACCGACGCCGCGGCGTACCGCGCCTACCTGGACGCCAAGGTGCGCCTCCTGGAGTCGGCGGGCGTCGATCTGACCTGGGGCCGCCGCGCCGCCACCGTGATGCACGAGGCGGGCCTGACCGGCATCGACGCCGAGCCGGACGTCCAGCAGTGGCGCGCCGGCTCCCCCGGCACGGCGCTCCAGGTGCACAACACGCGCCACCTGCGCGACCGTTTCCTCGCCGCAGGGCTGACGGAGGGTCAACTGGACGCGGCGCGGCGGGTGATGACCCACCCCGATTTCCTCGCGACGTCGTGCCTGATGTATTCGGTCCAGGGCAGGAAGCCGGAGTAACGGCGCCGCCGTCAGCGGGCGGCGGCGCCACCGCCGTCGAGCTTCTTCACGACCGTCTCCCGCGGGCCGACCGGACGTCCGTCCTCGGACCGGACGTCCAACGGGCGCAGCGGGCGCCCGGTTTCGCGGTCGAGGAGCCGTGAGTGCGCTTCGCCGGGGGCGAAGCAGTGCGCCTCGCCCCACTGGCGCAGCGCGACGACGACGGGGAAGAGGTCGCGCCCCTTCTCGGTGAGCACATATTCCTGGTGGGCGCCGCCGTCGGCGGCGGGCGTCCGGCGCATCACTCCGGCCCCCTCCAGTGTGCGCAGCCGGGCGGCGAGGATGTTCTTGGCGATGCCGAGGCTGCGCTGGAACTCGACGAAGCGGCGGCTGCCGTCGAAGGCGTCCCTCACGATGAGCAGCGACCACCAGTCGCCGATCGAGTCCACCGACCGGGCGACCGGGCACGGGTCGGTGTCGAACCTGGTGCGGGCGACCATCGCGCCCCCCTTCCTCGATTTGGTTGCAACATGCTACCTCAAGCGTCTACGGTCACCCGGGTAGCAAGTTGCAACCAACTTGGGAGGGCATATGCCGGGCGACGGCCCCAGCACACGACACAAGACCGCACCACCGGCCACTGCGGCACCACCCGGCCCGCCTCCCGCGCGCCTCGTGCTGCTCTTCGCCGTCGCCTGCGGCTGCGCGGTGGCCAACGTCTACTTCGCCCAGCCCCTGCTGGTCACGCTCGGCGAACGCTTCTCGCTCGGCTCCGGCCTGCTCGGCGTGGTCGTCACCCTCACCCAGGCCGGATACGCGGCGGGCCTGCTGCTTCTCGTCCCCCTCGGGGACCTGACCGACCGGCGCGCGCTGATCACGCTCCAGCTCGGCCTGCTGTCGGCGGCGCTGCTCGCCGCCGGGCTCGCGCCCGGCGCCGCGGTCCTGCTGGCCGCCCTCGCGGTGATCGGGCTGCTGGCCGTGGTCACCCAGACGATGGTCGCCGCGGCGGCCGCCCTCGCCCCCGCGGCCCTCCGGGGCCGGGTCGTGGGGGCGGTGACCACAGGGGTGATCACCGGCATCCTGCTGGCCCGCACGGTGGCCGGCATCCTGGCCGACCTGGCCGGATGGCGTGCCGTCTACCTCTCCTCGGCCCTGGTGACCGCGGCGCTGGCCGTACTCCTGCGCCGCGCGCTGCCCGCCGGCGGTCCGCCGCAACCGGGCGTGCCCTACCGGCAGTTGCTGCGCTCGACCGTCTCCCTGTTCGCCCGCCACCCCCTGCTGCGGATCCGCGGCGGGCTCGCGTTCCTGCTGTTCGCCTCCTTCAGCACGCTGTGGAGCAGCCTCGCCCAGCCGCTCAGCGGTCCCCCGTGGTCGCTGTCGCACACCGCGATCGGCGCGTTCGGGCTCGCGGGGGCCGCCGGAGCCGTGGCGGCGGGGGCCGCCGGCCGCTGGAACGACCGCGGCCTCGCGCAGCGGACCACCGGCGTCGCACTGGGGCTGCTCGTGATGTCGTGGATCCCCCTGGCGCTGACCCGGCAGTCCCTATGGGCACTGGCCATAGGAGCGGTCCTCCTGGACTTCGCCGTTCAGGCCGTCCACGTCACCAACCAGACCCTCATCCACGAGGTGCGCCCGGACGCCGGCAGCCGGATCATCGGCGGCTACATGGTCTTCTACTCGGCGGGCAGCGCGCTGGGCGCCATCGGCTCCTCGCTCGCGTATGCCGCGGCCGGCTGGCCGGGGGTGACGGCGCTGGGAGCGGCGTTCAGCTGCGCCGCCCTGCTCCTGTGGGCGACGACCCGGCACACCGCGCACACTGCGAAGTGAGCGGAAGGGAGCCCGACATGCCCGTGGCGGACACCGAGGTGGCGGTGCTGATCGTCGGCGGCGGGCCCGTCGGGCTCACCGCCCGGGCGCTCCTGGAGCGCTGGGGCGTGCGGACCCTGCTGGTCGAGAAGCACGGCGAGCTGTCGCCCTTCCCCCGGTCCCGGCTCATCAATGTGCGGTCGATGGAGATCTTCCGCGGGCTCGGGATCGCGGACACGATCACGGCCCGTGCGTTCGCGCCGGAGTACGGCCGCATCCGCTTCCGCGACACCCTGCAGGACCCCGACTTCGCCACGGCGCCCATGATCGGGATCAACGCACCGGTGCCCGAGAGTCCCGTGACCGGCGTGGCCACCTCGCAGGACCGGCTGGAACCCGTCCTCCTCTCCGCGGCGGACGCACCCGTGCGGTTCGGGGCCGAGCTCGTCGGTCCGGCCGAAGCCGAAGAGGCCGACGGCGTCGTGGCGTTGCTCGCCGACCGTGCAGGCGGCGGACGGACCCGCGTCCGCGCCCGCTACGTCCTCGCCGCCGACGGTGCGAACTCCACCGTCCGGCAGCGGCTGGGCATCGGCACCGCCGGCCCCGGCCCGATGGGCGGCTTCACCACCGTCGTGTTCGACGCCGACCTGAGCCGCTGGTGCGCCCGGCAGCCCGCCGGCGTCTACTTCACCGCGCACGGACTGTTCGCCCCGCTCTACCCGGAAGGCGGCTGGGCCTGGTTCGCCCCCACGCCCGACGACGCGGAGCACGCCGACTGGCCCGGACGCGTCTCGCGGGCCCTCGGCACCGGCACCGTCGTACGGGCCGACGTGCTGCGGGTCCAGCATTGGACGATGAACGCGTTCGTCGCCGACCGCTTCCGCCACGGCCGGATCCTGCTGGCCGGGGACGCCACGCACGCGATCCCCATCGTCGGCGGTCTCGGCATGAACACCGGGGTCGCCGATGTGCACAACCTGTGCTGGAAACTGGCCGGTGTGCTCCAAGGGTGGGCGGATCCGGGCCTGTTGGACACCTACGAGGAGGAACGACGGCCCGTCGCCCATCGGACCCTCCGCCAGGCGGTGGCCAACACCCAGCTCATGCTCCAGGTGCAGCAGCGGCGCCGCGAGCAGCTCCGCGCCGGTGGATCAGCGCCGGAGCGGCTCGAACTCCCCTGGTCGGAGCGGTACTTCGCCCAGCTCGGCCTCGTGCTCGGCGTCACCTACCGCTCCGCCGCCGTCCGTACGGACGGCGGCACACCGCCCGACAGCGGCACGGACTACGTCCCCACCGCGGAACCGGGCCGCCGCATGCCCCACTTCCCGCTCGCGCACCACCGCTCCACGCTCGACGTCCTCGGCACATGGTTCACCCTGCTCACCCCGGACCCCGCCCGCTGGGAAGGGCAGAGCACCGCACCGTGGCCACTGCGCGTCGAACCCCTCCCCCACGAGCACGCCGACGCCTGCGGCCTCGGCCCGCACGGGGCGCTGCTCGTCCGGCCCGACGGCCACATCGCCGCCCGCTGGCGCGGCGGCCCGCCGGACGGCTCCGCCCTCCGCACCGCCCTCACCGGCCCGGCATCCCCCTGAACAGCGCGGGCGCCGGACCGCAACCCGGCCGTGGCGAACGGCCGACGCCGTGCACCCATCCGTATGGCCCGGGCTCCGTCCGCTTTTGAAGCGGGGGCGACGGGAGACCCAGCAGGGGTCCCCCGTCCCGTGCGAACCCTGGGAGCCCGCCATCAAAGTCCTCCTGGTCGACAACTACGACTCCTATACGTACAACCTGTTCCAGCTGATAGCCGCCGAATACGGCACGGAACCCCAGGTCCTCACCAACGACGACCCCGCATGGGCGGACATCGATCTCCGCGCCTACGACGCGGCCGTCATCTCCCCCGGACCCGGACGCCCCGGCAGGGAACGGGACTTCGGACGCTCGCGCGACGTCCTGCTCGACGGCCGCCTCCCGGTGCTCGGGGTGTGCCTGGGACACCAGGGCCTCGGCGCGGAGGCCGGGGCCGACGTCGTACAGGCGCCACGGCCCCGGCACGGGCACCTCACCACCGTCACGCACGACGGCGACGCGCTCTTCGCCGGAATTCCCCGGGAGTTCACGGCGGTGCGCTACCACTCCCTGTGCCTGGCCGAGCCGGTGCCGGACGCGCTGCGGGTGACCGCGCGGGCGGAGGACGGCGTGGTCATGGCGGTCGCCCACCGCGACCGGCCCTGGTGGGGCGTGCAGTTCCACCCCGAGTCGGTGGCGTCGGAGCACGGCGCCCGTCTGATGGACAACTTCCGTTCCCTGGCGCGTGCCGCGTACCGGCCCCCGCGGCGGGAGGCGCAACGTACGCTCCCCCGCCACGCGTTCCCCCAACATGCCCCTGGCGCACCGCTGTTGGAAGTCAAGTACGTCGTCCTGCCCGGCGAGACCGACACCCGTGCCGCTTTCACGGCCCTG
Organism: Streptomyces luteireticuli; assembly: GCF_041519305.1. NCBI lineage: Bacteria > Bacillati > Actinomycetota > Actinomycetes > Kitasatosporales > Streptomycetaceae > Streptomyces > Streptomyces luteireticuli. Next base: position 7,712,814 of record NZ_CP167927.1, on the reverse strand, counting down.
TACCGCGACAGCGACCCGGTCTTCTGGCTGGACAGCGCCCATGTCGAGGAGGGGCTCTCCCGCTTCTCCTTCCTCGGGGACGCCTCGGGCCCGCTCGGCGAGCTGCTGACCTACCGCGTCGGCGAGGGCCGGGTGGCCGTCCGGCACGGCAACGGCGTGACCACCGCCTGCCCCGGCAGCATCTTCGACGTGCTGGAGGAGCGGCTGCGCGTACGCTCCGTCCCCCCGCCGCACGATCTGCCCTTCGACTTCGCCGGGGGCTACGTCGGCTACTTCGGCTACGAACTACGGGCCGACTGCGGCTCCCCGCACGGCCACCGGGCCGCCGCGCCGGACGCGCAGTGGCTGTTCTGCGACCGCTTCCTCGCCGTCGACCACCAGGAACGGCGCACCTATCTGGTGGCGCTGTGCCGCCCGGAGGAGCCGGGCGAGCCGCAGGCGGCGGAGGACTGGCTGGAGGCGACGGCGCGGGCGGTGCGCGAACTGCCGCGCACCCGGCGCCCGTCCGCGCCCGCCCGGCCGCCCGACGTCCGGGCCGCCACCCGCCGCGCCGAGCGCGCCCTGGCCCGTCCCGAGGCCACCTACCTCGACGACATCGCCGCGTGCCGACGGCAGTTGTACGCGGGCGAGAGCTACGAACTGTGCCTGACCAACACGGTCACCCTGCCCGCGCCCGAGGACCCGCTCGCCTGCTTCACCCGGCTGCGGGCCCTCAACCCGGCCCCGTACGGCGCGCTGCTGCGCTTCGGGGGGACGTGGGTGCTCAGCGCCTCCCCCGAGCGCTTCCTGCGCGTGGACCGCGAACGGACCGTGGAGAGCAAGCCGATCAAGGGAACGGCGCGGCGCAGCGACGACCCGGCCGAGGACGAGGCGCTGTGCCGCTCGCTGCGGGAGGACCCCAAGACCCGCGCCGAGAACCTGATGATCGCCGATCTGCTCCGCAACGACCTCGGCCGGGTCTGCGAGGTCGGCACGGTCGAGGTGCCGAAGTTCCTGGCGACGGAGAGCTATGCGACGGTCCACCAGCTGGTGTCGACGGTCCGGGGCAGGCTGCGCCCCGAGGTGAACGCGGTGGCCGGGGTGCGGGCGTGCTTCCCCGGGGGGTCGATGACGGGCGCGCCGAAGCTGCGTTCGCTGGAGATCCTGGACGGGCTCGAACAGCGGCCCCGCGGCATCTACTCGGGGGCGCTGGGCTATCTGTCCGCCTCGGGCCCGGCGGATCTGAGCATCGTGATCCGCACCGCCGTCCTGCACGACGGCGTCCTGACCGCCGGGACGGGCGGCGCGATCCTGCTGGACTCCGATCCGGCCGCGGAGTACGCCGAGATCCTGCTCAAGGCCGCCGCCACCGTCCAGGCCCTGCCGGGCGGGGATCCCGCGGGGAGCCCGATGCGGCGGGCGGCGGTCCACCGCACGACCGGTCCGGTCCGTACGAGGTGAGGCAGATGACGAAGAAGACCCAGTACGACGTGATCGGGCGGCGGTACGCGGAGATGAAGGAGAACGCGGCGTTCTGCGTCGCCGACTCCTACACCCTCCTCGACGCGCTCCGGGCCTGCGGCGACCTGCGGGGGCGGCCCGCGCTGGACGTGGCCTGCGGGCACGGGGACATCTCCCGGCTGCTGGCCGGGCGGGGTGCCGCCCCGGTGATCGGGGTGGACGTCTCCGCGGAGATGGTGCGCCTGGCCCGGGCCCTGGAGCGGCAGGACCCCCGGGGGATCCAGTACCTGGTGGCGGACGCGGCCGAACTGCCGGTGCTCGGCAGCTTCGCGGTGGCGACGGCGAGCTATCTGTTCAACTACGCGCCCACGCGGGCGGTGAAGCGCGCGATGTTCACGGCGGTCCGGGCCAACCTGGCTCCCGACGGGACGCTGCTGGCGGTCGTCCCCAACACGGGCCCGTTCCTGGAGGAGGCCGGTGCGACGGGTGCCCGGCTGGTGGAGCGGGTCCCGGGCGGGGAGGCGCCGCTGATGCGCATGGAGTTCCTGTCCGATCCGCCGGTGCCGTTCGCGTACTACGAGTGGCAGCGCGCCGACTACGAACAGGCGGCGCGGGAGGCGGGGTTCGGGACTGTCCGGTGGCAGTCGACGCGGACGCCACCGCCCGACGAGCGCTGGTCCACCGCGTTCTGGGCGGACTACCAGCAGGCGCCCCGCAGCTCCCTCATGATCTGCCGTCAGCCGTAATGATCTGCCGTTAGCCGTACGGAAGCGAGGGCCGTGGTGGACGGTGCCCGGGCCAGGACGATCGCCGTGATCGGCGCGGGCCCGCGCGGGCTGTCGGTCGTCGAACGGCTGGCGGCGAACGCCGGGGCGTCCGGCCGGCGGGTCGTCGTCCACGCCGTCGATCCCTATCTCGGGACCGGCGGGCGGGTGTGGCGCAGCACGCAGTCGCAGAGGCTGCTGATGAACACGGTGGCCGCGCAGGTCACCATGTTCACCGATCCGAGCGTCAGTTGCGAGGGTCCGATCCGGCCGGGGCCGAGCCTGTACGACTGGGCGAAGCAGGTGGTGCCGGGCGAGCCGCGGGGCGCGGTGCCGGACTGGGTACGGGCGGAGGCCGCGGAACTGGGCCCGGGGTCGTATCCGTCGCGGGCCTTCTGCGGCCGCTATCTGACGTGGGTGCTCGACCTGTTGGTGCGCACCGCGCCGGACGGCGTGACGATCCGGCTGCACCGGCACCGGGCGGTGCGGCTGACGGAGGCGGAGGGCGCGGCGCAGGTCGTCACACTGGACACGGGGGCGCGGCTGCTGGTGGACTGCGTGGTCCTGGCGCAGGGGCATCTGGACATGCCGGCGGCCGGGTGCGCGGAGGAGACGGAGCTGCTGGAGCACGCGGAGCGGCACGGGTTCGGCTATCTGCCGCCGGCCAGTCCGGCGGAGGCGGATCTGGGGGCCGTGACGGCGGGCGAGCGGGTGGCGCTGCGCGGGCTGGGGCTCAACTTCTTCGACTATGTGGCCCTGTTGACGGAGGGCCGGGGCGGCGCCTTCCGCCGGGTGCGCGGGCAGCTGCGCTACCGGCCGTCGGGCGACGAGCCACGGCTGTTCGCGGGGTCGCGGCGCGGCGTTCCGTACCACGCGCGGGGCGAGAACCAGAAGGGGGCGTTCGGCCGGCACCGGCCGGTGGTGCTGACCCAGGAGCGGATCGCGGCGCTGCGGAGACGGCGCCGGGACGGGGAGCAGATCCAATTCAGCCGGGACGTATGGCCGTTGATCGACCGCGAGGTGACGGCCGTGTACTTCTCGACGCTGCTGGCCCAGCGGGCGCGCCGGGCCGAGCGGGAGGCGTTCCTGCACGAGTACACGCGGCAGCCGTTCGGCACTCCGGTGGACGAGCGGGTGCTGGAGCGGTTCGGGATCGTGCGGGACGACGCGTGGGACTGGGAACGGATCTGCCGGCCGTACGGGAGCCGGGAGTTCACGGGTCCGGCGGCCTACCAGGAGTGGCTGCTGGGCTATCTGCGCGAGGACCTGGCCGAGGCGCGCCGCGGCAATGTGGACGGTCCGCTGAAGGCGGCCCTGGATGTGCTGCGGGACCTGCGCAACGAGGTGCGGCTGGCGGTGGACCACGCGGGGATCACCGGGGAGTCATACCGCAACGAGCTGCAGACCTGGTTCACGCCGCTGAACGCGTTCCTGTCGATCGGCCCGCCGCCGCGCCGGATCGAGGAGCTGATCGCGCTGGTCGAGGCGGGGGTGGTGGAGCTGGTGGGGCCGGGGATGCGGGTGGTTCCGGTGCCCGAGGGGTTCGCGGTGAGTTCCGCGGCGGTGCCCGGGTCGGAGCGGCGGGTGACGACGCTGGTGGAGGCGCGGCTGCCGGAGGTGGACGTGCGCCTCACGACCGACCCGCTGGTGCGGGACCTGCGGGCGCGGGGGGCGTGCCGGCCGTATCTGATCCCGACCGGGCACGACGGGCATGTGGAGACGGGGGGCCTGATGGTGACGCCGCGCCCGTACCGGCTGGTGGACGCGGCGGGGCGGCCGCACCCGTACCGGTTCGCCTTCGGGGTGCCGACGGAGACGGTGCACTGGGTGACGGCGGCGGGGATACGGCCGGGGGTGGACTCGGTGATCCTGGGGGACGCGGACGCGATCGCCCGGGAGTGCCTGTCGGTGGGGCTGGGGCGGCGGGCGCGGCCGGAGGATCCGTTCGGGGAGCGGGCGGTGGTGCCGTAGCGGCCGTCGCGTACGCTCCTTAGGGTTGCCAGGCGCCGGACACGGCCTCGGCGGGGACATCGGAGTGGTACGACAGCAGGCGTGACAACGCGAGCCGAGCAAGTCGCCGTTCTCCGCCCCCTCTACCAGCGTGACCTGGCCTCCGGTACGGAGCGGTTCTTCGGGCCCAGACGGACGGCCTGCCCCTGGTGCGCGTCGGACCGGCTGCGCGAACGCCTGCGGACCCCCGACCTCCTCCAGCACAAGCCCGGCACCTTCGTCATCGACCGGTGCCTCGCCTGCGGCCACCACTTCCAGAACCCTCGACTCAACCAGGACGGCCTGGAGTTCTACTACCGGGACTGCTACGACGGACTCGGCCGTGAGTTCGCGGAGAATCTGCTCGGCGCCGGCCTCAGCCTGAAGTGCCACCGCGTCTCCGCGGAATTCATGCGGCCCTTCGTCGATCCCGAACGCTGGCTGGATGTGGGCACGGGGTACGGCCACTTCCCCGAGGCGGCACGGCAGGTGTTCCCCACGTCCGTGTTCCACGGCCTGGACCAGGGTGAGGGAGTGGAGTTCGCCGAAGCGTCGGGGCGGATCGACAAGGCTCTGCGGGGGCTGTTCACGGACCTGGCCCCCTCCCTGGCGGGCCGGTACGACGTGGTGAGCATGCACCACTACCTGGAGCACACCCCCGATCCCCGCGCGCAGTTGAAGGCCGCGCACACCGCGCTGGCCCCCGGCGGCCTGCTCCAGATCGAGGTCCCGGACCCCGAATCGGCGTTTTCCCGGCTGCTGGGCCGATGGTGGGTGCCGTGGCTCCAGCCGCAGCACCTGCACATGATGCCCTTCCGCAACCTGCGACAGGCCCTGGAGAAGACCGGCTTCACCGTGCTGGAGGCCGACCGGAGGGTGGCGCACCGGCCGACGGACCTCGCCGGCGCCGTGGCGCTCCTGCTCTCCCGCCTGGCGCCCCACGACGACGCGCCCTGGCACCCCCGGCGGCCGACCACCACGGCCCGGCGCGTGCGGAAGCTCCTGTGGGCGAGCGGCTCGCCCGCCCTGGCGGCCGCCTACGGGCTCGACCAGTGCCTCGCCCCGGTCGCCCGGCGCACGGCCCTCTCCAACGCCTACCGGCTCCTCGCGCGCCGGAGCTGAAACGCTCCGGTCACGCGCGTGCCGCGAGCGCTTCGAGGTGCCCGGCGGCCGCACCGGCGCCGCCGGCCGCGCGCAGGCGGTCCCGCAGGCGCCGGGCGGCGGCCCGGTGGTCCGGCCCGTCCAGCACGGTGTCGAGCGCCGCTCCCAGCCCGGCGCGGTCGGCGCGGCCGAAGCGCACCCGCACCGCCGCGCCCGCCGCCGCGACCCGGTCGGCCACGAAGGGCTGGTCGTCACGGATGGGCGCGACCACCAACGGAACCCCCTGCCACAGCGATTCGACGACGGTGTTGTGGCCCGCATGGCAGACCACCGCCGACACCCGGGGCAGCAGGTCGAGTTGGGGGACTCCCGGCAGGGTGAGCACGCTGTCGTCCGCCGCCCCGTCCAGCACTCCACCGGGGTCGTTGATCACGGCCTGCAGGCGGTGCGCCCGGTCCCGTACGGCTGCCGCGCACTCGGCCAGGAAGCGGCCGCCGTTGTCGGTATTGACCGTTCCGAGGGAGACCAGGACGGTGACCCGGTCCCGGTCGAGCCATTCCCAGGGGAAGTCCGGCACCATCCGGCGGGTGTGGAGGGCGGAACCCACGAAGCGCACACCGGGCACGGTCGCCTCCGCCAACTCGGCGACGGTGTAGGCGAGTACGAGATCCGGGGAGAACCGGGGATCGTGCGTGGCCCCGGGGTCGCCGAACCGCTCGCGCAGCCCCGCCAGGCGGGAGCGGACCCATGACTCGACCCCGGGCAGGGTGACGGCACCGCCCACCTCCGCCGGGGTGGTGGCCGAGGTGGCCCAGCGCACCCCGGACCGCTCGGCGGCCAGGGCTCCGGCGAGAGCCTGCTGATCGGCCACGAGCACGTCCGGACGGAAGGCGGCGACGGCCTCCCGCGTGCCCGGAGTCATGGCCTCGGCGAGCGGTACGAGGTAGTCCTCCCACAGGAACCGCAGCGCCTTGGCCCCGCGCAGGCCGGGCGGCCGGGGCACGTGCGCCGGGGCCGCGCAGGGGTACACCTCGGCATCGGCGCCGACAGCGTCCCGTACGGCCTCGGGGGCCGCGGCCCAGGCCACGCGGTGGCCGCGCGCGGCGAGTTCGGCGGCGACGGCGGCCGCCGGGTTGACGTGCCCCGCCAGTGGGGGGACGACGAAGAGGAACCGGCTCATGGCGTAGGCGTCCCCTCCTGTCGTCGGCGGCCCTCAAGAGCCCAGTCGACCAGCAGGGGGCCGACCGACTCGCGGGCGTCGACGAGGACTTGGTGCCCATGGCCGGGGATGACGACGGTACGGCAGTGCGGCAGGACGCGCTCCATGACGGGAGCGTTCCCGACGAGGGTGGAGTCGCCCCCGTAGAGGGCGAGTACCGGTACGTCGAGCGAGCTCCAGTCGTCCTCCTCGCGGGTGCGGCTGTCCGCCACCTCTTCGAGCAAGGTGGTGTCGAGCAGCAGGGGACGGGAGCGGCGGACCGCCCGCGCGGCGAAGCGGCCGTGCTCCCGCCCGATGCGGTCGATCGCCTGTGCGTCGCGCGTCAGCTCCGCCCCCTGGGCGAGCAGCCCGACCAGTCCCCGGGCCCAGGCGCCGGTGGGGAGCGGGCACTCGATCAGGGCGAGGCCGGTCAGCCGGTGCGGATACCGGGCGGCGAAGTCCATGGCGACCGCCCCGCCGAAGCATTCGCCGACGAGGGAGAAGGGGCGGTCCACGCCGAGCACGTCCAGGAGTGCGACGAGATCGGCGGTGAACTCCTCCAGCCGGTAGCCCGTGTGCGGCCGTTCGCTGCGGCCGTGGCCGCGCTGGTCGTACATCACGACGCAGTGTCCGGCCGCCGCCAGCCGGCCGGCCACGCTGAAGTAGTAGGAGGCCAGGCTGCCGGCGGTCAGGCCGTGGACGAGCACCACGACCGGCCGGTCCACGTCGCCCAGGCGCTCGACGTTGAGGCGGACCCTGCCGATGTCGAGCACCGTCACCGCAGACGGTCCATGATGTGGCGGACCAGGTGCCCGACCGTGAGATCGGCGATCTCGTCGAAGTCGAGCGAGGCGAAGTACGCGGGAAAGTCGAGGCGTTCGCCGTACCGGTCGCGCAGTGCGCTGGTGAGGGCGACCACGTCGACGGATTCCAGGTCCAGGTCCTCCACGAACCGGGTCCCCATGGTGACGGTGCCGGGATCCGGCGGGCAGTCGTGGAGCACGAGCCGCAGGGCGTCGGTGACCCCGGCGAGGACGGCGGACGCGTCGGTGTCGGTGGGCGTGGCGGTCATGAGTGCTTTCCCTTCGGCTGTACGGGAGGGTGGACCTCGTCGGGAGGGTGGACCTCGTCCGGCAGGGTCCAGGCGACGGCATAGCTCCTGGGCGGCAGCCCCGGCGGGTTGTCGATGCGCGCCAGCCGGACGGCGTACGAACGGCCCGAGGGCGCGCGGACGGTGAGGGCGTCGACGCGGCCGGGATCCTCGGCCGTGACGAGGAAGCCGTGCGGATCGCCCTGGAGACCCTCCGCCTTCGCGGCCGCCTCCTTGGCCGCCCGGAACCGGGACACCGACTCGGACGTGCGGTCGGCGATCTCCTCGACGCCGATCCCGACCGGGGTGCCTCCGGGCCGTACCAGTGCGACGGCCGCCTCCCGGCAGTGCGCGAGGGACAGTTCCAGCGGAGGGAGGCGACGCCCGTGCACCCCTTCCGGCCGGGAACGCCCCGAGGGCTCGTCGCGGACCCGCACTTCACCGGGGAAGACCGGCCCCGCCCCGTGCTCCCACAGATGGCGGCGCACCGCGTCCTTGGCGGCGAACCTGCCGAGCAGCCACTGCCGTCTGCCGCGCACGGGACGGTGCGCGTAGGCGGCCCGTTCCTCGCCTGCGAGCTGGCAGCGCATCATCATCTCCAGCGAGGCCGGATCCGGCCAGTGGTCGAACACGAGCTGCCAGCCGCCGGGTTGAGGGGACGAGAGCGGGTGGCGGTCGGCCCCTCGCATGACGGCGACGGTCGTGGGGTTCGAGTCGAATCTGCGCTCCTGCCAGCCGCGGATCCCGGCCCACACCCGGCCCTCGAACGTGAGCTGTGCGTCTCCTTCCAGGAGCTTGTCCGTGATCCGGGTGATCCGGAGATGGCAGTCGACACGGGAGCCGGGGGGAGGGTGCGGGCCGTGGAGGACGATCTCCCGGATCCCCACGGGGAGGACGTCCACTCCTTCGACGTGCGTCGCCGCCAGCCAGTAGCCGATCAGCTGGCCGACACAGTCGAGAAGAGCCCCCGGCGTGTCCAGGCAGGTGAAGACGGCTCGTACATGCCGCTCCCCGAGCGCGGCGATCTCGGTGACACCCTGGAAGCGCGGTCCGTGGAACATCCACCGCTGCTCGTACATCTCCCGGGCGGAGACGGACGGCGCGGTCTCGGGCTCGTCGCGCGTCCAGGGGGCGGGCGGTTCCGGGTGGTCGGCGGCCGTCCGGATGCCGGCGCGTGCGTGGCGGCCGAACGCGGCCCGGTGCCATCCGTCGCCGTCCGCTCCGGCGGCGACCGTCAGCTCCACGGCGACGGGCGGTTCCGCGACCGTCCATTCCAGGAAACGGGCGTCGCGGACGGCGACGGGCGTTCCGACGGTGCCGGCGGCCTCCAGCATGAGCTGGACGATCGTGGTGGCGGGGACGGCAGGCCAGCGGTCGGCGAGTTCGGGCCAGCCGGGACGCTGCCGGTAGAAGCAGTGGTCGAGGAGGTAGGGCATGTGGTCGACGTCGGCCTTCACGGTGCGGCGGACGACGGTGGGATCCGCCCCGCGGGGCCTCGGCCGCCCGCCCTCGACGGGGCGCTCCGCGGCCGCGAACAGCTCGGCCGCCGTGGTGGCCGTCTCGGTGAGCAGCGCCTCCAGTTCGGCGGCGGCGGGGACGCGGCGGGCGAGGTCGCGCAGCGGGGTGGCCGTGCCCTCCCGGGCCCGGCCGAGTGCCGCGCGCAGCCGTTCCCCGGCCCGCGGTCCGAGGGACACCGGCCCTGCGCCCAGGTCGAGGCCGACGGTCGGGCGGCGCGGGCCGAGCGCGGTGAAGTCCGGTTCCGCGCCGATCGTCCACAGTGCCGCCGCGAGCCGTCCCAGCTGGGAAAGGCCGCTGTGGCGCGGCGAGTCGGCGGCGACGGCCAGGTGCTCGCGGCCCGCGAGCGTGTCCCCGACCAGGGCCGGCAGCTGGCCCGCGCCGACCTGGACGAAGGCCCGGAACCCCGCCGCGTACAGGGCCTCGGTCAACTGCCGGAAGCGGACCGGTTCGAGGAGGTGGCGGATGAACAGTTCCCGGATGCCGGCCTCGTCGTCCGGAAAGGGCGCCGCCAGCGTTCCCGACCACACCGGCACGTCGGCCGGATGCACGGCGAAGCGGGGCAACGCCTCCGTCAGACCGTCGAGATAGGGGGCCAGCATGGGGGTGTGGAACCCGGACCGGAAGGGCAGGACGCGGCCGAGGACGCCCTCGCCGCGCAGCCGGGCCGCCAGGGCCTCCACCTGCTCCCGGGGGCCGCAGACGACGCACTGGTGCGGGGCGTCGTCGTGGGAGAGGGCGACGCCGGGGAAGGCGGGGAGGGCTTCCTCGACCTGTGCGGCCGGGGCGCCCAGGACCAGGAAGGTGAGCGGGGGAAGGCGCAAGTGACGGGTGACGGCGTCGCGCAGCGCCGTCCCCGGCCGGTCCTCCCGGAAGATTCCTCCCGCGATCATCGCGGTCCACTCGCCCACGCTGTGGCCCGTGACGGCGTCCGGCCGGATGCCCATGCGGCCGAGGGCGGCCGACAGCAGTCCGCCGACATCGAACAGGGCCGCGGCACGGCCCACGACGTCGTCGTCCGTCAACTGCCCGATGCGCGGGCGCTCCAGTCCGAAGTGGTCGGCGACGTCGTCCACCCGGGGGGCGAACTCGGCCTCCAGCCCGGGGTAGAGGAATGCCGCCCGTCCGCCGCCGGGGCCGAGGAGCGGGGTGGGCGCGAACCACAGGCCGCCGCGGCCGCCCCACAGCCGGCCCCTGGTCACGGCCTTGCGGGCCAGCGCGAGTTGTCCGGCGCCGGGCCCGGCGACCGCCAGCCGGGCCGGACCGCTTCCGCAGGTATCCCTGGCGCGCAGCGCCGCGTCGTCGGTGTCCAGCAGCGCGGCCAGGGCCCGGGGGCCGTCCGCCGCCAGACGCAGTACCCGTTCGCGTTCGGTGACGACGGCCCGCCGGGCCGGGGAGGTGCGGACCGGGGCGGGCCCCGGCGGCTCCTCCAGCACCGCATGGGCGTTGATGCCGCCGAAGCCGAAGGCGTTGACGCCTGCCCGCCGGACCTCGGCCTCCCAGGGGCGGGCGGCCGCCACCGGGCGGAAGCGGGTGTCGAGCAGCGCCGGGTGCGGGACGTCGCAGTGCAGGGTCGGCGGGAGGATTCCGTGGTGGATCGCCAGCGCCGCCTTGACCATGCCCGCGGCGCCGGCGGCGGGCATGGTGTGCCCGATCATCGACTTCACCGAGCCGACGACGGCGTCCGGTTCGCGGTCCTGGCACCCGAACACCTCGGCGAGGACGGCGAGTTCGGCGGCGTCGCCGCCCGGGGTACCGGTGCCATGAGCTTCCAGGAGGCCGAGCGCGCCCGGGGCGGCGGGGTCGAGCCCGGCCTCCGCCCAGGCGAGCCGTACCGCGCGGGCCTGTCCTGCGGGGTCGGGGGTGACCAGGGAGGCGGTGCGCCCGTCGGAGGCGATGCCCACGCCCCGGACGAGCGCGTACACCCGGTCGCCGGACCGCTGCGCGTCGGCGAGCCGCTTGAGCACCATGACGCCCGTGCCCTCGGCGAGCAGCATGCCGTCGGCGTCGCGGTGGAAGGGCCGGATGCGCTGGGAGGGCGACAGGGCGCCCAGTTCGGCGAAGACGCTCCAGATGGTGGCGTCGTGACAGTGGTGCACTCCCCCGGCGAGCATCATGTCGCAGCGTCCGCGCGCCAGTTCCGTGACGGCGTGGTCCACGGCGAGGAGGGAGGAGGCGCAGGCCGCGTCCACGGTGTAGGCGGGGCCGCGCAGGTCGAGGCGGTTGGCGACGCGGGAGGCGGCGAAGTTCGGGACGAGGCCGAGCCCGTCGCCGGGGCTGTACGGGCCCAGGGCGTCGAGGAAGGCCGTGCGCAGGAGGCCGAGTTGCTCCTCGCCGAGGTCCGGCAGCACCTCCCTCATCGTGCGCACCAGTTGGGCGGACGTCCGTACGCGCTGGCCCAGGCGGGCCGTCCGCGGGGTGAGGTAGCCGCCCCGGCCGAGCACGATTCCGATGCGGGTGCGGTCGGCGGGCAGGGCGTCGGGGCCCGCGTCGGCGAGGGCCCCGGCGGCGGTGCGCAGGGCGATCAGCTGGTCGGGCTCGGTGCCGTGCACCGCCGTCGGCATGATGCCGAAGGCGGCCGGGTCGAAGTCGACGAGGCCGTCGACGAAGCCGCCGCGACGGCAGGCGATGCCTTCCGGGTGCCAGCGCCCCTCCGGGAGGCCGGTGATGGCGTCGACGCCGTCGACGAGGTTGCGCCAGTACGTGCCGAGGTCGCCCGCTCCGGGCAGGGTCACCGCCATGCCGACGATCGCGACGGGCTCGCGGGCCGCGGTCACAGGAGCCGGCCCGGGGCGGCGAGGACCACCTCGTCGATGTCGGCGTCGCCGTGGGCGAGTTCGCGGAACAGCGCGCGCACCCCGGCCTCCGGGTCGATCAGCCCGATCCCGTTGCGGGCGAGGTCGCGGGCGAGTTGCGGTCCGACCATGCCGGGGTGGTGCGGGTCGGGTGCCCAGGGACCCCAGTGGACGGTGAGCGCGCGGCCCGGGGTGGTCCGCCGCCAGTGCCGGCCCAGGGCGGCGAGGGCGTCGTTGGCGGCGCTGTAGTCGGCCTGCCCCCGGTTGCCGAGGACGGCGGCGACGGAGCCGAACAGGACGGCCAGGCGCGGCGGTTCGGGCAGTCGGCGCACGGCGGAGAGCAGGGCGCGGGCACCGTCCGTCTTGGTGCCGTGGACGCGTGCGAAGGAGTCGGGCCGTTTGTCGGCGAGCAGCCGGTCCTCGACGACGCCCGCCGCGTGGACGACGGCGTCGATGCGCCCCGTCCCGGCATGGATCTCCTCGACGGCCGTGCGCACGGCGTCGGTGTCCCGGAGGTCGAGACAGTGGTAGCGGGCCGCCCCGCCGAGGGCGGCGATCTCGCCGAGGGTGGCGGCGACTTCGCGCCGGGCGAGGACGCGGCGGGCTTCGCGGTCGACGTCGGCGGGAGCGAGGCCGCCGCGCCCGGCGAGGACGGTGCGGAGGGCGGTGAGGTCGGGGGCTTGGGCGGGGCCGGGGTCCTCGGTGGTGCCGGACAGGTCGGTGCGGCCCAGGAGTTCGACGCGGCATCCGGCGGCGGCGAGGGTGACGGCGACGCGGGCCGTGATGCCCCGGGCCCCGCCGGCCAGGAGGGCCACGCTGCCGGGGCCGAGGCCGGCGGCCAGGGCGGTCTTCACGGTGTCGCCGTCGTCCGGGCAGTCGAGCGGGGCCGGGTGGAGCTCCGGTCCCAGCCGGGTGCCGTCGGAGGTGCGGCGGACGACCGGACAGCGGTCGGGGGCGAGGAGTTCACCGACGAGCTCGTCCGCGAGTGCGGTGACGGGGCGGTCGGTGTCGATGGTGACGACGCGGGCCAGGGTGCCGGGGTATTCCTGTGCGACGGTCCGGAAGAATCCGCCCAGCCCTGCCGTACGGGTGTCCTCCCCGGCGGGCCGGGCGCAGAGCAGCCAGCGCGGTCCGCCGCGCAGGACGGCCTGGAACTCGGGGAATCCGGCGGGCAGTACGGGGGCGGTACCGGGCGTGAGCGCGGTGAGGTGGATGACCCCGTCGTCGTGCGGACGGCTCTCCTCCGGGTCCGGGCGGCTGTCGCACCGGGCGGCCGCCCCGAGTCCGCGGAGCCGTTCGACGAGGGTGCGCGCGAGCGGCGTGTCCTCGGCCAGCACCAGGAAGCGGCGCCCGCGCAGGACGGCGTCGTCGGGTTCGGGCGCACCGGCGAGCGGGACGTCGCGGAGCAGGTATCGCGCGGTGCTCTTGGCTCCCCCGGGCGTCCGGTCGTGGCGGGGGTCCGCGGCGGGCGCCTCCTTCCGGCCGGTCGCGGCGGCGCCCTCCGCCCGGTCTCCTCCGCCCGTCCCTGCCCCCAGCCGGTCCGCGAGCGCCGCCGCCGTACGGGCCAGGAGCAGGTCTTCCAGCTCCGGCTCCGCCGACGCGTCCCGGTCCGGTCCCGCCGCCGCTCTCAGCCGCCGGCCGAGTTCGCCCACGATCTCCGTGCGCTTGATCGAGTCGATGCTCAACTCGGCTTCCAGGTCCAGATCGGGCCCGATGAGTTCCAGCGGATAGCCGGTCCGCTCGCTGATCACGGTCCGGACCGTGGTCAGCAGATCCGGCCCGGTGGCCGTGACGGGGGTCCCGGGCCCCGACGCGGGCACGGGCACGGGCGCGGGCACAGGCACGGGCTCCGGGAGGGCCGGCACATCCGGTGCGTCCGGCCCCCGCCTGGCGTGTCCGGCCTGCCCGGCGCCGAAGTACGCCAGCAGCACATCCCGCTGTGCCGTCACCATCTCCCGGCTGGTGCGCAGGAATTCGGCCAGCAGGCCGGGGTCGTCCGTCCGCGCGGAGGGCGGCGCGAGCGGCCCGATGTGCCGGGCCGGTTGCAGTCCCCCGGGCAGCGGCGCCCCGTCGGCCGTGCGGACGAGGTGGCCGTCGACCGTCCAGCCCGCCCGCTCCGGTACCGCGGCCGGGTCGGCGACGCGCGCGTCGCGCCCGGTGAACAGCCGCTCCGCCGCCACCGGGACACCCGCCACCGCGAGGCGGGCCAGGGCCTGGAGGTGTCCGGCCAGCCCGGCGTCCGGGTGCGGTTCGAAGGGAACGGCGAGGTGCGGGCGCGTCCCGAGAATGGCCCGGACCAGTCCGGTGAGCACCGTACCGGGCCCGGCTTCGACGAACACCCGGGCCCCGGCCTCGTACATCGCCTCGATCTGCTCGACGAAGCGCACGGGCGCGGCGATCTGCCCGGCGAGCCGCTCCCGCACGTCCGCGGGATTCTCCGGATAGCGGTCGGCCGTCGTATTGGACCAGACCGGGAAGGCGGGCGTACGGACCGGGAGTCCGGCCAGCGATGCGGCGAACTCCTCCACGGCTCCCGCGACGAGCGGGCTGTGGAAGGCGCAGGGAACGGGGAGACGGCGTGTGCTCAGCCCGGCGTCCGCCGCCGCGGCCAGAACCTGTTCGACGGCCGGGGCATCCCCCGAAACCACGCTCTGCGCGGGCGCGTTGTGGTTGGCGACGACGGCTCTCCCCAGCAGTCCGCCCTCGTCGAGCAGCGCTTCGGCCTTGCCCGGTTCCGCCGCGACGACGGCCATGGCACCGGGTTCGTCCCCCGCCGCCCGGACGATCGCCTCGGCGCGCGCGACGCTGAGGTCCAGCACGGCCTCGGAGGAGAGGACCCCCGCGGCCCCGAGGGCGACGAGTTCCCCGTACGAGTGCCCGGCCGCCATGCCGGCCCGTACGCCGAGCCTCTTGAGCACGTCGTGGACGGCCAGGCAGACGGCTCCCAGGGCGGGTTGGGCGTGACGCGTGTCGGCGAGGCGGGCGCGCTGCGCCTCCCGGGTCCCGGCGTCGAACGCGGCGGGGGGAAAGAGGACGTCGGCCGGTGCCCGGCGCAGATGGCGCTGGGTCTCCGGGAACGCGACGAAGAGTTCGGCGAGCATGCCGGGGCGCTGGCTGCCCTGGCCGGGGAAGAGGACGGCGACCTCGCCCGCCGGGGCGTCGTGCCGGTCCGGGAGGTGGACTCCCGGTCCCGGCTCCCCAGCGGCCACGGCCCTTAGCTGATCGGGCAGTTCGTCCAGGGAGGTCGCCACCACGGCGGCACCGGCCGGGTGTCCGCCGGTGCGCCGCGCGGCGGTCAGGGCGAGGTCGCGCAGTCGCCAGGGGCGCCCGGCGCCGTCGTTGAGCCCGGTCAGCCGCAGCAGCTCGCGCGCGTCGTCCGCGCCCCGCAGGACGAGGAGTTCGGCGGGCCAGACGTCGTGGCCGCAGGACGGCGGCGCGCTCCCGCCGTGGCCCCGCAGCACGACGTGGAAGTTGGTGCCGCCGAAGCCGAACGCGCTCACCCCCGCGACCCGCCGTTCGACGGGCCGTGCCCATGGCAGCGCCCTGTCGTGGAAGACGAACGGACTGGCGTCCGGCCGCCAGGAGGGGTCGGGCCGGCGCAGGTGCAGGGTCGGCGGCCGTACGCCCCGGTGCAGCGCGAGGGCCGCCTTGACCATCCCGGCCAGCCCGGCGGCGCACTTGGTGTGCCCGATCTGGGACTTGACCGATCCGACGGCACAGCTCCCCGGCTCGGCACCGGACGCGGTGAACACCTCGGTGAGCGCGGCGAGTTCGGTGCGGTCGCCGACGGCCGTACCGGTGCCGTGGGCCTCGACGAGCCCCACCTCGGCGGGGCGGACGCGGGCCTGCGCGTAGGCCCGTTCCAGGGCGGCGCGCTGTCCCTCCCGGCGGGGCGCGGTCAGCCCCGGCGAACGTCCGTCGGCGCTGCTGCCCACGGCCTCGATGACGGCGTAGACGCGGTCGCCGTCGCGCTCGGCGTCCGTGAGCCTCTTGAGCACGAGGCAGGCGACGCCTTCGCCGAGCGCGATGCCGTCGGCATCGGCGTCGAAGGGGCGGCAGCGGCCGGTGGGCGAGAGGACACGGACGGAGGAGAAGAGGAGGTAGTCCTTGATGCCGTTGTGCAGGTCGGCGCCCCCGCACAGGGCGAGGTCCGCGGCGCCGCCGCGCAGTTGGGCGCAGGCCGCCTCGACGGCGGCCAGGGAGGAGGCGCAGGCCGCGTCGACGGTGTAGTGGGCGCCGCCGAGGTCGAGATGGCTCGCGATGCGCCCGGCGATGACGTTGCCGAGCATGCCGGGAAAGGTGTCCTCCGTGAGGGCGGGCAGCCGGGCCGCCAGTTCCTCGGGGAGGCGGCCGAGGTAGGACGGCAGGACGGCGCGCAGGGCGGCGGCGTCCGAGGTGTCGCTGCCGGCCTCCGCCCCGAAGATCACGCAGGTGCGGTCGCGCGGCATCTCCCGGCGGTCGTAGCCGGCGTCCGCCAGCGCCCGCGCGGCGGTCTCCAGCGCGAGCAGCTGGACGGGTTCGACGGCGGGCAGGGAGGCCGGGAGGATGCCGTAGCGCAGCGGGTCGAAGGGAACGCGGGGCAGGAAGCCGCCCCACTTGGAGGTGGACACGTCGTGGGCGGTCGCCTCCGGACCGTGGTGGACGGAGGGGTCCCAGCGCTCGGGCGGCACCTCGGTGACGGCGTCGGCGCCGGAGAGCACATTGCCCCAGAAGGCCGGCAGGTCGGGGGCCTGCGGGAAGACGCAGGCCATGCCGATGACGGCGATCTCCAGTGGCTCGGGCGCCGGCTGTTCCCCGTCCGGCGGCGGCGCCAGGGCGCGGGACCGTTCCTCGTAGAACGAGGCCGCGCCGTGCCCGACTTGATGGTGGAGGGCGGCGACACCGGTCGTGGCGGTGCGCAGGACGGACGCCTCGCCGGCCATGAACAGCCCTTCGTCGAGCTGCCGTCGCTCGTCGACGTCCTGCAGGGTGTCGCCGACGCGCTCGACGCCCTTGCCGGCGATGCGCAGCCGCCCGAGGTTGAGCCGCTCCAGTTCCTCCCACACCTGCCGGTCGGGTACGCCCCGTCCGCTCAGTTCCTCCCGGTGCGCCTCGTGGGTGCGGCAGTAGGGGCTGGGAAGACAGCGGGTCGCCTGGCCGGGCCCGGTGCGCAGGACGGCGGTCCTCTCGGCGGCGAGCGCCTGCCGCTGGTAGAGGGGGCGGATGGCGTCGCGGGCGACGGCCTCCTCGGTGAAGAGGTAGGCGGTGCCCATGAGCACTCCGGTGGCGGCGCCGCGCGCACGGATTCCGGAGGCGAGCGCGGCGGCCATGGCGGCCGAGCGCTCGTCGTGGATGCCGCCGGCGAAGAGCACCTCGACCGCGGACCGGTCCTGGTCGGGCCGCGCGTCCAGGAAGTCTTCGAGGACGGCGAGTTGGGCCTCCCAGAGGGGGAAGCTGTTGCGCGGTCCGATGTGGCCGCCGCATTCCGCGCCCTCGAAGACGAAGCGCCGGGCGCCCGCGGCGAGGAACTGTTCGAGCAGTCCGGGCGAGGGCACGTGCAGGAACGTACGGATGCCGTGCCGCTCCAGGTCGGCGGCGTGCGCGGGCCGGCCGCCCGCGATGATGGCGTGGGTGGGGCGGAGGTCGCGTACGGCCGCGAGCTGGGCGGTACGGACGTCCTCGGGAGCGAAGCCCAGGAGGCCGACGCCCCAGGGGCGGTCGCCGAGCGCGGCACGGGCCCCCTCGATCAGGGCCCGGGTGCGCTCGGGTCCGGCGAGCGCGAGGGCGAGGAAGGGCAGCCCTCCCGCGTCGGCGACGGCCGCCGCGAACCCGGGCCGGTCGCTGACGCGTGTCATCGGCCCCTGGGCGACGGGCAGTTCGGTACCGAGCGCGCGGCTCATCGGGGAGCCGGGCCGCAGCGCGCCGGGCGCGCTCCCGTCCCGTGCGGCCCGCTCGACGGCGTCCCGGACGGCTCGCACGGCGACGGCCGCGGTCCCGTACTTCCGCGCGAAACGGCGGGCGAGGAAGGCGTCCTGGCCGAGCGGCAGCGGCCTGCCGCGCAGGGTGCCGGGCAGGCCCGGCCGGTGCGGGTCGAGGGTGCGCCGGCCGTCCGCGTAGTGGGTCTCGGTTCCGTCCAGGAGCCGCAGGGCCGCCGCGAGTCCGGGCGCGGTGCCGGCCTCGTCGAGGAGGGCGAGCTGGACGTCGAGGACCACACCGGCGGCGCCGCCGAGGACGGCGGCGGCCGCGGTGTGCGGTCCGATGCCGCCGCAGGCCCAGACGGGGAGGGTGATGCGGTCGTCGCCGAGGAGCTGTTGGAGCAGGACGAACGTGGAGAGTTCACCGGCCGGTCCGCCGCACTCGCCGCCGCGCGCGACGAGCCCGTCCGCCCCCGCGGCCACGGCCGTACGGGCCTCGCGCAGGCTGCGCACCTCGGCGATGACGGTCCCCGGGCACAACTCCCCTCGGTGCAGGGGGAATCCGGGTGCGGCCAGCACGACCTGCGGGCCGTCGCCGCCGGAGGCGCGGAGCTCGTCGAGCATCGGCGCGCCGTCGGCGGGGACGCGGACGCCGAAGGCGCCGGGTGTCCAGAGGCGGGCGAGGTCCAGGGCGTCCCGGGCGGCTCTGCCGTCACCTCCGAGGTCGATGACGCCGAGCCCTCCGGCGCTGCTGACGGCAGCGGCGAGCCGGGCATCCGGCTCGCCGAAGGGGCTGACCCCGATCACCATGCGTCGGGCCGTTGCCACCGTCAAGGGAAACCTCCATCGTGTGCGCAAGCACCGACGATCTCTCCACTGGGGTCGTCAAGTAGAGCCTCACCGAGGAAAGTTCACTCCTACGGGTACAGCTCCCCGCCCCACCGCCCCCGAGCGGCCGCCCCCACCCCTGGCGGCATGGCACGGCACCCACGGCCCCGGGGTTGCGCGGGTCCGGAACGGGAAGCATCCGATCATGAGGGCTCTTTCGCGACAGCAGTTCCACATGCCGTTCCCGTCCCGTCTCAATCCCCATGTCGACCGGGCCCGTACCCACACCAAGGAATGGGCCCGGCGGATGGGCATGTTCGACGAGCAGTACCTGGAGTGGCCGCAGAGGTGGAGCGAGAGGAAGTTCGACGAGGCCGACTTCCCGTTGTTCATCGCCCTGACCCATCCGGACGCCGACGCCTCCGAGTTGGACCTGGTGACCGCCTGGCACGTCGCCCTGTGGTTCGTCGACGACCTGTTCCTGCCGCTCTACCGGCGCGACCACGACCAGGCGTCGGCGGCGGCCCAGGTGGAACGGCTGATGCAGTTCCTTCCGTTGGACGGATTACCCCGGCCGCTGGTCCCGGCCAATCCCGTGGAGCGGGCCTTCGCCGATCTGTGGACCGGCACGGCCGCCACGATGTCCCCGCTGTGGCGCGACCGGTTCACCGGCAGCGTGCGGCGCTTCCTGGACGGGGTGCTGTGGGAGCTCGAACATGTCGACCATGCGGTGACCGACCTGATCGAATACCTGGGAGCCCGCCGCGACTTCGGCGGTCTGCAGTTCACCGCCGTGCTCATGGAGCACGCGATGGGTGAGCTCTCCCCGCACGTGCACCGCGGCAGGGAGTTCCGCACCGCCGTGGACGCGTTCGTGGACGCCGTCAGTCTCCACAACGACATCGTGTCCTACGACCGGGAGGTCGACGAGGGCACGGTCGGCAACAACGGCGTGGAGGTCGCCCGCAAGGCCCTCGGGCTGACCCTGCGTGACGCCGACGCCCTTGTCGACGCCCTGCTGACCGCCAGGGTCGACACGCTCGCCGCGGCACCGGAGGCCGTACCGCCCGAGGCGGACCGGTTCGTCACCGCGCTGCAAGAGGCGCTGGCGGGCTCGTACTTGTGGCACGAGATGACCGGCCGCTTCGGCGGGACGACGGCCGGCGCCCTCGGGAAGCCCCGTGGGCTCGGCACCTCCGCGGCATACGTCCTTCAGGGCCGCTCCGGGGCTTCCCGCGCACGGTAAAGGGCCGGGCAAGGCGGGGGTGGGAGCGGCGCAGGCGGGAAAGAGACCGTGCCGGCTGTCGTCGCGACGGCCCGCGCCCGGCGGAGCACGCCCTGGGGGGCACGCGGGTTTGGCGCCCCGTGCCGACGAGAAGAGTCGCTGCATGGCCACCATCCCCAGCGTCGACATCCGTACCTGGCGGACCGACGGCAGCCCCGCCGTGGTCGACCGGGCGCTGCGCACCGCCGGGTTCCTGCTCGTCACCGGGCACGGCATCGCCCCGGACCTGCGCGCCGCCGTCCGTGCGCAGGCCCGGCTGTTCTTCCGGCTGCCGGAAGAGGCCAAGCGGCCGTACTCCGTCGAGGTCGGCGGGCGCGGCTGGCTGGCGCCGGGGGCCGAGGCCAACGCGTATGCGGAGGGCACCGAGACGCCGCCCGATCTCAAGGAGTCGCTCTCCTTCGCGGCGGAGGGGCCCGGCAGGGACCCGCGCGTGGGTGCCGAGTGGTTCGCGCCCAACACCTGGCCGGCGGAGGTCCCTTCGCTCCGGCCCCCGGTGACCTCCTATCTGGCCCGGATGCGCGCTCTGTCGGAGGGCATTCTGGAGTTGCTGGGTGTCGCGCTCGGCGAGGACGAGGACTTCTTCACACGGCACACCACTCACCCCACATGGGGATTCAACATCAACCGGTACCCGGGCACGGAGACGGTCGGTTCCCCGCGGCCCGGTCAGTTCCGGATCGGGCCGCACACCGACTTCGGCACGGTCACCGTCCTCGACCGGCAGCCGGGCCGAGGAGGGCTGCAGGTCTTCACCGACGACGACGGCTGGCAGGACGCCCCATACGACGTGGATGCCCTCACCGTCAACATCGGTGATCTCATGGCGCTGTGGACCGGGGGCCGCTGGCGCTCGGGCCGGCACCGCGTACTCCCACCGCCCGTGGACGAGCCGGCCGAGGAATTGATGTCCCTGGTCTACTTCTACGAGTGCAATCCGGGTACGGATGTGCGCGGTGTCGATTCGCACCGCTACTTGAGGGAGAAGCTCGACGCCATCAGGGTCGGCTGACATCGGCGGCCCGCTTGACGACACCGCCCTTGAGGACGCCGCCCTTGAGGACGCCGCCCTTGAGGACACCGCCCTTCACAAATGGCCGAATTTTCGCAGGATGCTCTCTGGCACACCACTCCCCCGGCACAAGACCCTTTTCTCGTCCGATCCGCCTGCTGCGGGGACGAAGGGATGTGGTGATGAGCGCAACGACGGTGTGCGAGGCGTTCCAGGCGACGGTGGCCGCGCGGCCGGACGCGGTCGCGCTGCGGACGCCGGGGGACGGGCAGCGGATCACCTGGGGCGAGTACGGCCGCCGGGTGCGCCGGATCGCGGCCGGGCTCGCCGCGCTGGGGGTCCGCCGCGGCGACCTGGTGGCGCTGATGCTGCGCAACCGGCCCGAGTTCCATCTGGCCGACATGGCCGTGCTGCACCTGGGAGCGATACCGTTCTCGGTCTACAACACCAGCTCGGCCGAGCAGCTCAGGTATCTGTTCGGCCACGCGGGCGCCACGGTGCTGATCACCGAGGAGACGTTCCTGGACCGCGTCCGCTCCGTCCGCGGGCACACCGGTCTGCGGCATCTGATCGGCGTCGACGGCGCGGACGAGGACGTGCTGTCGCTGGAGCAGGTCGAAACCCTCGACGGCGGGCTGGACTTCGAGGCGTCGTGGCGGTCGGTGCGGCCGGAGGACCTGCTGACGGTCATCTACACCTCGGGCACCACCGGGCCGCCCAAGGGGGTCGAGATCACGCACGCCAACCAGTTGGCGATGTACGGCGCGCGGCAGCGGGTGAACCCGCTGCGCCCCGGCGACACGACCCTGTCCTATCTGCCGTCCGCGCACGCCGTGGACCGGCTGATCACGCACTACTCGGCGGTGGCGAGCGGCACACAGATCACCTCGCTCGCCGATGCCTCCCAACTGGCCCCGGCCCTGCGGGAGACCCGCCCGACGCTGTTCGTCGGGGTGCCGCGGGTGTGGGAGAAATTCCGGGCGGCGCTGCTCGCCGGGATCGCGGCCGAGCCGGACGGGGCGCGCCGCGCGGCAGTCCTGGGGGCGATCGAGACCGGCCGGGCCAGGGTGCGCGCCGAGCGGGCCGCACTGACCGGTCCCGGTCCGGGGCCGGATGCCGGGCTGCTGGCCCGTCATGCCCGGGCGGAGGAAGAGGTGCTGGCGCCGCTGCGCGCCCTGCTCGGGATGGACCGGTTACGGACGGCCGCCGCGGGCGCGGCGCCGTGCGCACCGGCGGTGCTGGAGTTCTTCACCGCCCTCGGGGTGCCCGTCCGCGAGGGCTGGGGCATGACGGAGCTGTCCGGCCTCAGCTCTCTCGACCCGCCGGACGCGTCCAGGCCCGGCACGGTGGGCCGGGCGCTGCCGGGCGTCGAGCTGAAGCTCGCCGGGGACGGCGAACTCCTCGCCCGCGGGCCGGTCGTGATGCGCGGCTACCGCAACGCCCCGGAGCGGACCGCCGAGGTGATCGACGCCGAGGGCTGGCTGCACACCGGGGACATCGCCACCATCGACGGCGACGGCTATGTGTCCATCGTGGGCCGCAAGAAGGAGCTGATCATCAACGCGGCGGGCAAGAACATGTCGCCCGCCGTCATCGAGTCCGCGGTGAAGAGTGCCGGTCCGCTGATCGGCCAGTGCGTCTGCGTCGGCGACGGCCGCCCGTACAACGTCGCTCTGATCGTCCTCGATCCCGACGCCCGCGCCGCCTTCGCCCGCGCCCACGGCCTGCCCGACGCCTCGCCCGCCGCCCTGGCCACCGACCCCCGGGTGCGCGAGGCCGTCGCCGAGGCGGTGGACCAAGGCAACGCGCGGCTCTCCCGCGTCGAGCAGATCAAGCGGTTCGCCGTCCTGCCCGTCGACTGGCTGCCGGACTCCGACGAGCTCACCCCGACCATGAAGCTCAGGCGCCGGGCGATCGCCGAGAAGTACGCCGGGCAGATCAACGCCCTGTACGAGAGGGCGGACGCCCGGTCCGCGACGACGTCGTGAGCCCGTATCCGTAGCGGAACAGCGGGTCGTAGTGCCGGTCGCCGACGTTGACCGGCTCCTGCGCCTGGCTGCGCGGCCAGCTCACCGGGAGCTTCCCGGTGAACGGCCGCTTGCCGAACAGCACGTCGGCGACGCCTTCGCCCTCGCTCCCGGGCAGCCAGGCCATGACGAACGCGGCCGCCCTGCGGAGTTCGCGGGTGACGATCTGGGGGCGGCCGGCGACGTCGAGGACCACGCACGTGGGTACGGCCGTGCACACCCGGTCGACGGCGGCGCGGTCGCGGGCGGAGAGGTTCAGCGAGCGGCCGTGGTTGCCGACGTCGCCCTCGCCCTCCGCGTAGGGGGTCTCGCCGATGACGACGATGCCGACGTCATGGCCGCGCATCGGTGCGGAGGCGTCGGCGCTGTACGTCACGTGGCGCGCGTGGCGCCGGATGCCCCGCAGGATGCTGGTGCCGGGGATGGTGTGCCCGGAGGCGCCCTGCCAGGTGAGGGTCCAGCCGCCGGCCTGGTCGCCGAGGTCGTCGGCGTTGGACCCGGCGACGTACAGGCGCTGCGAGGGGCGCAGCGGCAGCGCGTGGCGGTCGTTCTTCAGCAGCACCTGGGACTCGGCCACGGCGCGGCGCGCGAGCGCGCGGTGGGCGGCCGAGCCGATGGTGCGGGCGTTGCGCCGGTCGGTGAAGGGGTGCTCGAACAGGCCGAGTTGGAACTTCGCGCGCAGGATGCGGCGTACGGCGTCGTCGACGCGCGCGAGGGGGATGCGTCCGGCCCGTACTTCCGTGACGACGGCGGGGACGGTGCGCGCCGCGTCCGCGCCCTCCATGAGCATGTCGATCCCGGCGTTGACGGCGGTACGGACCCGGGTGGCGGGGTCGCCGGGCAGTTGGTGGATGGCTTCCCAGTCGCTGACGAGGATTCCCGGGAAGCCCATGCGGCGCTTGAGGACGCCGGCGAGGAGTTCCTTGTGCGCGCTCATCCGCACCGGTCGGCGGTCGGCCCGGTCGGTCCAACCGACGCTGGAGTACGAGGCCATGACGCTGCCCACGTGATGACGGCGTACGGCGGACCGGTAGGGCGCGAGGTCGACGCGCTCGAAGTGCGGGTGGTCGGTGACCGTGACGCCCTGGTCGATGGTGAAGTCCTTGGTGGTGGACGTGCCGTACGCGGTGTCGCCGTCGCCGGCGAAGTGCTTGGCGGTGGCGAGGACGTGGTCGGGGCGGGCGAGGTCCTTCGTGTTCGTGCCCTGGAGCCCGTCGACGGCGGTCTCCATGCTCTCCACCAGGCGCGGGTCCTCGCCGTAGCTCTCGTAGGTGCGTCCCCAGCGGTCGTCGCGGACCACGCACAGGCACGGGCCGAGGACCCACTGCGGCCCACTGGCGCGGGTCTCGGTTGCGGTGATGCGGGCGGCCTGCCGGACGAGGGCGGGGTCGCGGGTGGCGCCCATGGCGATGTTGTGGGGGAAGACGGTGGCGCCGAGGAGGTTGTTGTCGCCGTGCACGGAGTCGGTGGCGTAGAGGAGCGGGATGTGCAGCCGGGTGGCCAGGGCGCGTCTCTGGTAGGCGTCGACCATGTCGGCCCAGGCGGCGGGGGTGTTGGGGGTGGGGGCGGTACCGGCGGCGGACAGCAGTGCGCCGAGTCCGAGGCGGGTGATCGCGTCGGGGTCCACGGTGCCGCGGGTGGCCTGGGTCATCTGCCCGGCCTTCTCCTCCAGCGTCATCCGGCCGAGCAGGTCGTCGACGCGCCGCTCGACGGGCAGCCGGGCGTCGCGGTACGGGGCCGCGGCCGTCTCCGGCGGGTGCGCGGGGAAGGGCTGGGCGAGCGCGACGAGCACGGAGCCCGCGGACAGCACCGTGGTGTACCGCCATGGCCGGGCATGGAACATACGGCCTCTCACACCGTCCTCCTCAAGGCTGCGGACCGCCCCCTGCTGGGGACATTCCGCCATGCCCCGCTCCCGTCACCCGGTGACGGGGCGGCGGCGCCCGGTGAGTTCCGCCATCCGGCGGGGCGCAGGGGGAGGTGTCAGAGGTCGCGGTGGCGTGACCTGCCCGAACGGTTCGGCCCGTGGAAGACCGTCCAATGGCACAGCCTCGTCGCTGGTTGCCGTTCGGACGCGCGGTGGGCGGTGACTGCGCCGGGGGCTTCATGGGGTTGTGGAGCGGTGGGGTTGGAGCAGGAGAAGGGCGATGTCGTCGGTGTGCCGCCCAGTTGGGCACGTGTGGTCGACGAGGCTGTCGATGAGTTGGTGGAGGGGGAGATCGCTCGACGCGTTCAGGTGCCGGGCGAGGTCGGCGGTGGTCTGGCCGATGTCGGCGCCGGGGACTTCCACGAGGCCGTCGGTGTAGAGGGCGAGAAGGGAGCCTTCGGGCAGGGCCAGGCTGGTGAGGGGGTAGGAGGGGGTTCCCAGGCCGAGGCCGAGGGGCGGGCCGGGGTCGATGTCGAGGGTGTGGGCCCGGTGGCCGGGGTGGTGCAGGAGTGGGGGCGGGTGGCCGGCGCTGGCGAGGGTCAGCCGGTGGCGGGCCAGGTCGAGGTGGGCGTACAGGCACGAGACGAACCTGCCGGCGTCCAGGTCGGCCAGGTCCCGGTCGGTGCGGGCGAGGACCTGGTCGGGGGGTGCGCCGGCGGTGGCGTGGGAGTGGACGGCGGTGCGGGCCTGTCCCATGAGGGCGGCGGCCGTCACGTCGTGGCCCTGGACGTCTCCGATGACGGCGGCGGTGGTGGTGTCGGTGAGACGGATGAGGTCGTAGAAGTCGCCGCCGATGTCCATGCCGTGGCTGGAGGGCAGATAACGGGCGGCGACATCGAGCCCGGCCACGGTCGGCAGGGCCTGGGGCAGCAGAGTCTGCTGGAGGGCGTGGGCGAGGCCGTGCTTGGCGTCGTAGAGACGGGCGCGGTCCAGCGCCTGGGCGATGAGACCCGCCAGCGGTGTGAGGAGGGAACGCTCGGCGGCGGTGAATTCGTGGGGCTCGTCGTAGGCGAGGAGGCAGTAGCCGATGGGGCGTCCCGAGGTGACCAACGGCAGGAACGCCCAGGCGTTTTTGTCGCTGACCGGTGGCGACTCGGGGTAGGCGCGGGCCAGTTCGGCGCGGTCGGCGAAGAAGGCGGGGGTGCCGACGGCCAGAGAGCGGGCGATGGGGGCGAGGGCCGCGTCCGTGGGAAGGCCGTCGAGCTGTTCGATGATCTTCCGGTCGTAACCGCGGTGTCCGACGACCGGCATCCGGTCGGCCTCGACGGTCCCCATGATCAGGCCCTGGGCACCGAAGGCGGGGAGGATCTGGTCGGCGACCCGGTCGACGACGTCCTGGACCCGCACGGTCTCGGCGAGCGCGGCGGCCAGGTGCATCAGCTGATAGATCCCTCCTGCCGACGCCGGGCCGACATGTGACGCGCTGGAGAGCCGGGTGGAGTCCGCCCCGGTGGGATGGGGGCCGATGAGGATGATGACGCCGTCGTCATCCGCGTAGAGGCGGAAGTCGAGCCAATGGTCCGGTGGGCGGAGAACGGTCAGCGTGGATGGTTCGCGGCTGCTGAGGGCGGTGCGGTAGGCATCCGCACAGGTGTGGGTGTCCAGCCAGGACAGCGATTGCCACGGCTGCTTGCCGTACAACTGCCCGACAGACCGGCCCAGCAGGCGAGCGGCGCTGGGATTGGCGAGCGTAATACGCGCTTCCCTGTCCAAGGCGAGCATGCCGACCGGCAGACGTTCGATCAGATCGGCTGCCGCCTGTGCGGGATGCTCCGGCTCTTCGGCGGGACGGTGCAGGGGGACTTCGCGGGGCTGCTCCGGGATCTCCGGTGGGCCGGTGGTCTTGTCCAGTGCACGTGCGATGCGCCGGGCATTGACGGCGATACGCTCGCGCTCGCGAAGACCGAGATGGGCCCCATGACTGGCGGGCCACAGCAGGACCAGTACGCCCCAGCAGTGACGCCTGCCCTTGAGCGGGGCGCATGCGACGGCGAGCGGGTACGGAACGTAGGCCGCCACGGCAGGGTAGAGGCGAGCCATGTCCTCCTGGGACGCCACCCACACCAGGCGTTCCTGCCGCACCGCATCCGTGGCCGGGCTGGGCGTGGTCAACAGCAGGCGACGCCACGGCGCAGTCATCTCGGCGGGCAGTCTCCCGCACACCACCGCCAGACCCAGCACAGGCTCTCTCGGGTCCCGCAGGTACAGAGCGCCTCCCAGCGCGGTGCCTGTGCGGTGCACGACCGCTGCCAGTTCCTCACCGAGCGGATCAGCCGGGCCCGGCTGGTCACGGCGACCGGTCATCGTGGTTCTCCTCGCCAGCCCCATATCCCAGCCTCGCTCGCTCTGCGCCCCCTCGCAGCCCCACGCGCCCGCCGGGCCGCGGGCGGTTACGCACGCGTCTCGCGCTTTCGCTGTGCGTAGCGGCCGCCGGCGTGTGCATCGTCCGGCTCTGCGACGCCACAGTCGGCCGGCATGGATCGAGGTCCAGGCAGGTCCGCCGAGGTCGCCCGACCCGCCCCCGTGCGTTCGTTCCGCTTGACGCGGCACGGCCGGCGCCGGAGCCGGCGTACGTCCCGGCGCCGGAGAGCGGCCGTCGACCTCTGACGGCCGGATAGCGGTCGGGGGTTGAGGACCCAGGACGCTCAGGGCAGCCTCGCCGGCACCGCCATCACGCCCCATCGGCCGCAGTCGTCGGCACACGTCCTCGACGTCAGCCTCCATCAGCCTCTGACCAGGCAGAAAGGATGCCCAGCCGGATCGGTGTCGAACGGCGCACCTCGGCATGGAGCAAGGCCGAAACCGAGGCCGACGAGCGCGAGCGCACGGCGCGGATGATCCGGCTGGACGGGTTGCCGGCCACCGGCCTGCCCGCCGACGCCGAGGAATATTGCGCGATCGGGCGTACCTGCGTGGAGAAGGAGCACTGGCACGTGGCGTACGAGTCGATCGCGCCGGGCCTGGCCGCGTACCAGTGGCACGCCATCGAGGTGTACGCCGCAACCCGGCTGCGCTGAGCCGGGACGGGAGACTGGGCCGTCGGCCGGTTCCGCCGACGACTGTCACAGCTCCGCCGAAAAGAACGAGAAGGGCCCCGGCTCTCCGTGCCAGCATGCTCGATCATGCGGGAATACGAGACGAGCGACGAGACACTGGCCTCCATCGCCGGCCGGCACGGGGCAACCGCCCAGCAAGTGCGCCCCCTTCCCTCGGGGGTGGCCAACCGTGTCTTCCTTCTCGGTGACGACCTGGTCCTGCGCATCCCGCGGACCGAGCGGTTCCTCCCGGACCTGGTCAAGGAGGCCGCAGTCATCCCCGCCGCCCGGCACGCGGGCGTGGGCACGCCCGAAGTCGTCGCTTTCGACGACTCCTTCTCGGCAGTGGACGTGCCCTACATGGTGCTCACCCGGGCGCCGGGAGCAGACCTCGCACGCCTCGAACTGTCCACCGCCGACAGGGAGCACATCCTCCGCCAGCTGGGCCGGGAGCTGGCCAGGCTCCACCGGCTGACCCCGGCCACCGCACCCGATCTCCGCACCGTCCCCATGGACGACGACGGGCCCACGGACCCCCGGGCATTCACCGACCGCCTCCTCGCTGACGGCTGGATCGACGCCGAGAGCGCCCGCTGGCTCGTCGGATGGTTCGACCGGCTCTCACCGCACCTCCCCGCGGACCCACCCCTGGCCCTGCTCCACGGCGACACCGCCCCACAGAACCTGCTCGTCTGCCCGAGGACGATGCGGCTCACAGGGATCGTGGACTGGGGCGACGCCCAATGGTCCGACCCCGCCGCCGACTTCGCCAAGATGCCCCTGTCCGACATCCCGGCCATGCTCGACGGCTACCGGCAGGAAGCCGGTGAACGAACCGCGACGAGTACACCGGCCTGGGAAGCCCGTGTGCTGTGGTTCCACCTCGCCTGGGCCCTCGGCCGTCTCTCCGATCCCGTCCCGCGCCCCGGCGAACGCCACTGGACCGCCCCTCCGGCCGGCCGACTCCTGGGCCTGCTCCGCTTCTTCGCCTCGGCTCCACCGGCTCCCTGGGGCGATCTGGCGTGACCCGGCGGTGTCAGTTCTCACCGACGGGCGCGGGCCGCGGATTCTGTCTCCACCACCGGCCGTCCCGTCCGCGGCACCACCGGACGGCGCGGCGCCCCGGCCGTAACCCCGGAGCAGGCGCCGGACGTTCGCCACCTGGACGTCCCTCGCCCTGCGCGCCCGGGCGAGCCCGGCGGCATGCTCTCGGATCGCGGTGCGCTGGTATTCGGACTCCACTGCGGACCAGACCTCCACGAGCCCGGTCCGGCGCTTGCAGCGGACGTCCGCTTCCGCCCGGGCGATTTCGGCCGCGTCCGGCTCCGGGGCGCGCAGGGAAGGCAGTCCGCTGCCTGCTTCCAGCGGGTCCTTCACGGCGTACCCGCTGCCCTTCATACACGCCGACCAGCCGTCGAAGACGCGGGCGACACGAGGGTCCGCCGAGGACGCGCGGAAGCTCTCGGCCTTGAGCCCGGCGACGATGCCGGCGTCGCCGTGGCCCGGTTGGAGATCGGCCGGGACGTCGCCGTTGACCGCCCGCGTCGCCTCGCCGAGGCAACCCCCTTCGGGAAGGCCCGACTTCGACTCACCGGGGCCGGTGCCCAGCAGGACGCGGCGGGCCGCGGAGCTCAGGCGTGGAGGCGGTATCGATCCCTTGTCATCGGCCGTCGGGGGGTCGTGGGGCAGGTGGTACCCCCAGCGGCGGACGCCGCGTTCGTCCGTCACCCCGTAGCGCCGGTACGTCACTTCACGGCTGGTGACGGCGATGCTGCCGGGCCTCGGCAGGGCCGCGACGGGGTAACCGTGTCCGAAACGGCGCATGCACGCGTTGACGACGGCGTCCATGACGTGCTCGTACTCGGTGATCTGCACGGCCGACAGCATGTAGTCCTCGATCGGCAGGTGCGGGGCAGGGCTGCTGCCGGTCGTGGGGGCGGGCGGTGCGGGCGAAGGTCCGGGCCGGTGCAGGCCCCCGTGCTCCGCCTCCGCCCCGCACACGCCGAGGAGCATCGCGGTCAGGAGGGCTGCCACCGGGGCGAGGCACTGTGCGGTTCGCGTGCGCACCATCAGACGTCTCCCGGGGTACGTACGGCGGGTCCGGGGATCGCCCCGGGCCCGCGCCGCGTGTCAGCCGTCACCCTTGCCGGGGCAGCGGGTGTCGTCCTTGACCCTGATGGAGCGTTCGTTGTTGCGCATCCACGAGGTGAGGTTGCCGCCCTGGTACGGGGCGAGCCAGTTGCTGTCACCGGTGAAGTTCGCGTGGTACCAGATGCCGACATTGCACCAGGACGCGTTCTCCGCCGACGCCGCGTTGTTGCCGACCACCTGGCCGGCTCCCGCCCCACTGTTGTTGAAGCGGTAGTTGAGCAGGTCGTGGACGTTGGCGTCGGCATGCGTGTAGCCCCAGCCGGCACCGTTCGCGTTGGGCGAGTAGTAGAGGCAGAACCAGTTCTCGTCGCCGCACCGCTGGTAGCGCCAGCTGCCGATGTCGGCGCTCTGCCGGA
This sequence comes from Streptomyces luteireticuli, assembly GCF_041519305.1. Taxonomy (NCBI): domain Bacteria; kingdom Bacillati; phylum Actinomycetota; class Actinomycetes; order Kitasatosporales; family Streptomycetaceae; genus Streptomyces; species Streptomyces luteireticuli. The sequence continues at coordinate 7,682,410 of NZ_CP167927.1, read as the reverse complement.
TCGAGACGTCGGACGGCCCGGGGGTGTCCTGCTGCCCGGCCTGCGCGCCGGGAGCGCCGAACGCCAGGCCGCCGCCGAGTGCCACGGCGGCTGTCACGATGGCAAGGCTCTTGCGTCTGTTCATGCGCTGCTTCCTCCATCGGGCATCGGGTCTTCGGGCATCGGGTCTTCGCGCATCAAGTCTTCGGGCATCGGTCCTCGGGCGCGGGACGCGCACCGCCCCGGTCCCGCGCATGGATTCCAGCGGCTGCGCAGAACTCGTGCAAGGGAAGGACCGGCCATGGCCGGAACGGGTACTGCCCGGAACGGGACGGACCGGAGGGCGAGCGCCCCTCAGCCCCCCGGCCCCCTCAGCCCCCCGGCCCCATCAGCCGCCCCCACGCCTCGATCTCGTCCGTGCCGATCGCGGCGAAGTTGGGGCAGAAGAAGCTCTTGAGGCGCTGGCTCTCGCTCTCGGCGGAGAAGACGTCCTCGAAGTCCTCCAGGGGCCGGACGCTGCCGAGCAGGTCCGAGATCGTTCCGGTCTCCTGGGAGAGGAAGCCCAGGGATTCGGCGAAGGTGCCGTAGGAGACCGATTCGAGGGTGACCTCCTTGCGGAGGGCCGCGTCGAGGTCGATGGGGACGGGTTCCAGGGGGCGGCCGCGGACGATGATGCGGCCGCCGGGGCGGACGACGCGGATCATCTCGTCGAGGATCTCGCCCCGGGGCTCGCTGACGACGACGAAGTCGTAGGTGTCCGGCGGGATGCGCCCGGCGAGGTCCTCGCCGGTGCGGGTGCCGCGGACGTCGAGGGAGGTGAACCCGTAGGAGCGCAGGACACGTTCGGTGAGCCGGGCGGTGCGGTCGGCTCCGTGCACCAGGCCCCGGTCGGGGGGCTTGATCTCGGCCTTGAGGACGCCCAGCGAGGAGCACACGGGTTCGGCGTAGGCGCCTTCGCGGAAGGTGAGCGCCCCCGGCATGCGGTGCACGACCCGGGCGGGGACGGTGACGAACTCGGCGAAGGCGCCCGGCCGCCGGAAGCCGAGGCACTCGTGGTAGGGGCAGCACTCGGTCTCGCCGTCGGCGCAGCGATCGCACTGCATGCAGGGGATGAGCGGCATCACGCTGACGCGGTCCTCGACGGCGAACCCCCGTACGTCCGGGGCGAGTCCGGCGATGACGCCGGAGAACTCGTGCCCCAGGACGAGGGGGTCGGCACAGGGCAGGAGCCCGAGCGCGGCGTTGACGTCGCTGCGGCAGACCCCGGCCACCGCGACGCGGATGAGCACTTCGCCCGCCTCGGGTTCCGGTACCGGGACGCGCTTGACCCGGACCGATGTGCCCTGTTTGAGGATGGCTCGCATCTCTGCCACGTCACAGTCTCCTGGGGTTTCCTGGGTTCCGTCGGCAGCGCTGGGGCGTGCTAGGCCGCGTCGCTCTGCCGTTCGGCCAGGATCCGGGCCAGCTCGAAGCGTTTGATCTTCATGGTGGCGGTCTTGGGCAGTTCGTCCTCGCGCCAGTGCACCGGCGGGGCCATCGGCGGCAGGGCGGCGGCCGCGGCCCGCCAGGCCGCCTCGTCCAGCGGCCGGTCGTCCTTGGTGCACACGACCGGGACGGCCAGGCCGTCGGCGCCGCGGACGATGACGACCTCGGTCAGGTCGGTGACGCCGGTGAGCAGCCGGTCCTCGGCGTCCAGGGTGCTGCCGAACTCCTCGATGACATCGACCTCGCGGTCCAGCAGGTGCACACAGCCCCATCGGGTGCGGTAGCCGACGTCGCCGGTGCGCCACCAGCCGTCGGCCGACAACTGGCCGTCGTGGCGCTCCTGTTCGCCGAGGTAGGTGACGAAGTGGCCTTTGCTGCGCACCTCGATGAAGCCGGGGGTGCGGGCGGAGGGCGGCCGGCCGTCGCGGCCGACGACGCGGACGGCGGTGGTGCCGACGAAGGGGAAGCCGACGCAGCGGCCGTCGGCGCTGCGGGAGCGGCGGCGGGTGAAGCCGCGGCAGACGACGGGGCCGGTCTCGGTCTGGCCGTACATCTGGCCGAAGAGCGGGGCGCGGCGGCGGGAGGCGCCCAGCATGCGGTGCACGGTGCGCGGGTGGAGGGCGTCGAAGGTGCTGCTGAAGAGCTTGACGTTGGCGAGGGGGCGGCGGGGGTCGTCGGCCATCGCCTCCCAGGCCATGAAGGAGTTGGGGTGCGCCTCGACGATGCCCGGGCGCATCCGGGCGAAGTGCTCGGCGGCCCGTTCGGGGTCCTCGTCGGCCAGCACCAGCATGGGCAGGCCGCGCAGCAGGGCGATGGCGAGCACGCTGATCATCCGGGAGTGGACGAACGAGGCGTGGATGGCGATGGTCTCCCGCCGCGGCACGACGGGGGCGAGGGCGGAGACCTGGAGGAGGTAGCGGATCTGCTGGGTCACCCCGGTGTGCACGGCGAGCTTGGGGACGCCGGTGGTGCCGGAGGTGTGGGTGATGAGGGCCGGGCGGTGCGGGGCGGTGGCCACCGGGGCGATCCGCTCGGCGCCGGCCAGGGATTCCAGGCCGATGGCGCGCGGATAGGAGCCGCGTACGACCAGCACCTCCTCGGCCTCCTCGAACACCGGCGGCGGCAGTTCCCGGTCGAGCTTGTCCTGGTCGGTGACGAGGAAGGGCCGCTCGGCGCGGCGCAGCAGCCGGAGCACCGTGTCCCCGTCGAGCTGGGCGGAGAGCAGGACGGGCACGGCGCCGGCGCGGGCGGCGGCGAAGGCGAGGAGGGTGATGTCGAGGCTGTTCGACTTGTGGACGACGACGCGGTCGCCGGGGCGGACGCCCGCGGCCCACAGCCGGGAGGCCAGGTCGGCCACCAGGTCGGCCACTTCGGCGACCGTGGTGCGGCGCCCCAGGTGGGGGGCGACGTCCAGGTCGTGGTCGAGGACCAGGACGTTGGCCGGGTGGCGGGCCGCGGCCCGCTCGACCAGTGTGCCCAGTCTGATGCCGCTGCGCGCCATGCGGTGAAGCACCATGAACCCCTCGCTCCCTTGCTCAGGACCGGTTCGCACGGCACCCGGGGGCCGGTGGCCGTACACGCTCTCCCCGGGCGGAAGGAAAGGCCCAACTCCTGAGGAAATAAAGGCGAGTTGGAATGAGCCCGGCGCTCCCGCACCATGGGCGGGAAGCGAGCGGATACCGTGTTCCCTCCGTCGATGGCGATATGCGACGGGAGGGGAATGTCCCCCTAACGGGCTATGTGCCCCGGTGGTTGGCCGCGCGGGGCACGGGACCGTGGCATAACGTGGTCCGGGGCCCGGGCAGACCGTGCCCCGCGGGGCACGCGTTCCGGCCCCGCCGACGGGCGGCGCGTACCGCCCGGCCGCATTCCCCCTCCGCGTCCGCCCGCCCGCCGGTACGGCGACCACCCACGGGAGACCCGCATGACGACCGCCGCCACCCAGTCCGTGCTGGACGAGCACTACGAGCGCAACGGCGACCAGGCCGCGATCGAGACGGTCCGGGCCCGCATCGCCGAGGCGGGCGTGGAGTATGTGTACTACCAGGTGGTCACCCTCACCGGCCGGGTCGTCGGCAAGGTGGCCCCCGCCACGGAGCTGGTGCGCAACGTCGAGAACGGGCTGCGCGCCCACCCCGGCGTCATGGCCGACCTCCAGATGGACGCCGCCGGTGTCCTGCTCGCCGCCAGCCCCGAGCGCGGCGAGTGCGTGGTGATGCCGGACCTGGACTCCTTCGCCGTCCTGCCCTGGGACCCGCGCACCGGTTTCTTCTTCTGCCGCATGTACGAACCGGCCGGCGCGCCCGAGGGGGCGGGCGGCCGGCCGATGCCGCTGGACGCGCGCGGCAGCTTCGCCCGGGCACACGCCGCGTTCACCGCCCGCACCGGGCTGGAGCTGCGCAGCGGCTGCGAGCCGGAGGCCACCTGGACGGTCCCGGGGCACTCCGCCGAGCACGTGCCCGGCACCCCGCACCCGATGTACCACGTGGGCCAGCTGGAACAGCTGCGGCCGGTCTACCAGAAGGTCATGTCCTACGGGCAGGAGCTCGGCTTCGAGATGATCGAGAGCAACTGCGAGGGCCCCGGCCAGCTGGAGCTCAACTGGATGTTCGACCGCGCCGACCGGACCGCCGACCGGCTGGTGCTGCACCGGCTGATCTGCCGTCAGGTCGCCCGTGAGCTGGGCGCCTCCGTCACCTTCATGCCCAAGCCCGCCGAGAACCAGCTGGGCAACGGCTGCCACCACAACATCAGCCTCTGGGAGGGCGACCGCAACGTCCTCCTGGACCCCGGGACGCCCGGGCTGCACCTCAGCACGACGGGCCGGCACGCGCTCGGCGGCATCCTGTCCCACTCCGCGGCCGCCGCGGCGGTGATGGCGCCGACGGTCAACTCCTACAAGCGCTATGTCGCCACCGGCCAGTTCGCCCCCCAGGAGATCAACTGGGGGATGGACAACAAGACCTGCGCCGTACGCCTGCCGGCCGCCGGACGGCTGGAGGTCAAGTCGCCCGACGCCATGGTCAATCCATACCTCTCCCACGCCGCGATCCTCGCCTCGGTCGAGGACGGGCTGAAGAACAGCATCGACCCGGGCCCGGCCCGCGGCACCACCGACGGCCCCGTCACCGACCGGTTCGGGACGCTGCCGCTGGCCCTCGACGAGGCGCTGGACCTCTTCGCCGCCGACCACGTGCTGATCCAGGGCATCGGCCCCGAACTCACCGATCTCTTCCTGCGGATGAAGCGCCAGGAGTGGGCCCGGTTCTGCGGTGCGGTCACCGACTGGGAGCGCATGATGTACGGCGCCGAAGGCTGCTGACGGCCGTGTCCGGGATCCTGGTCATCGGCGGCGGCGTCGCCGGTTCCGCCACGGGACTCGCCCTGCAGAAGGCCGGCTTCGAGGTCACCGTCCACGAGGCGCACCCGAGGACCGGCGCGGACATCGGCGCGTTCCTCACCCTCGCGAGCAACGGCATGCAGGCGCTCGCCCAGATCGGGGCGGCCGGGCCGGTCACCGGCCATGGCTTCCCCGTGACCGGCATGCGCTTCCTCGACGAGAGCGGCACCCGGCTGGAGTCCGTGCCGCTGGGCGAGGACGAACCCTCGCTGCACTATCGCTGCATGCGCCGCGCCGAACTCGGCGCCGCGCTCCAGGAGGAGGCCCACCGGCGCGGGCTGGCCCTCCGCTACTCGGCCCGCCTGGTGGCCCTGGAGGAGGACGACAAGGGCGTCACCGCCCGCTTCGCCGACGGGAGTTCGGCCACCGGCGAGCTGCTCGTGGGGGCCGACGGGCTGCGCTCGGCCGTCCGCGCACACCTCGACCCGGCGGCGCTGCCGGTCTACGCCGGCCAGAGCATCTTCTACGGCTACACCCGCGACCCGGCGGCCGGCGCCGTCCTCGAACCGGACACCCTCACCATGGTCAGGGGCAGCCGGGTGCTGTTCGGCTGCCTGGTCTCGCCCGTCGGGGAGACCTTCTGGTTCGCCCGCCTGCGGGGCCCTGCGGTCGGCGCCGAGGAGGCCGCCGTCACCCCGCCGGGCACCTGGCGGGACCGGCTCGTCGCCCTGCTGCGCCCGGACCGCTCCCCCGCCGCCGACATCGTGCGGGCCACCGAGGACAAGCTGATGGTGACCAACGCCGTCCGGCTGACCCCCGGCGTCCGCTGGCACAGCCGGCGGGTGGTGCTCGTGGGCGACGCCGCCCACGCCGCGCCGCCGGCGACCGGACAGGGCGCGTCGATGGCGTTCGAGGACGCCGTCGTCCTGGCGAAGGCGCTCCGCGACGCCCCGCACCGGGAGGCGGCGCTGGAGCTCTACGCACATCACCGCAGACCGCGCGCCGAGCGGAACATCGCCGTGAGCGCCCTGCTCACCGCGAGCGGCCCCCCGGACTGGATCTCGATCGCGAACGCCCGGGGAGGCCGGAGCACGCTGCGCCGTCTCTCCCACCTGGACGAGGGCCTGCTGCGGCAGCTCGACTGGGCGACGCCCCTGACCGATCTGACCGCTCCGACCGCCCCGACCGCCCCGACCGCGTGAAAGGAACGGCGAAGACCATGGACGAGGCGGAAGTGAAGGAAGAACGGCGGCGGCTCGCCGAGCTGTTCGACATTGCGCCCGGCAGGATCCTGCACGCCCTGTGCGCCCTGGCCGTCCCCGACCTGATCCCGCCCGAGGGCACCGGGATGGACCGGCTCGCCTCCGCCGCCGAGGCGGACCCGGACCGGCTGTCCCGGCTGGTGCTGGCCGCCGAGACGCTCGGCGTGGTGCGCGTCGACGCATCCGGGACGGTGCGGCTGACCGCCGGGGGGCAGCTGCTGCGCTCCGACCACCCGGACACCCTGCGGCCGGAGTTCGCCGAGATCGACATGTTCCTGGGCTGGGGGGCCTTCGCCGAGTGCGTGGCGCGGGGCGGCACCAGCTACGAACGGGCCCGCGGCGGCGCCCTGTTCGAGCGGATCAGCCGGGACCCCGCGTCCCTGACCGCCTTCCACGCCTATATGCGTGTGCGGGCGGCGCAGTTGTACGCGCCGCTCGTCCCGTACCTGGCCAAGCGCGGCTTCCGCAGCGTCGTGGACGTGGCGGGCGGCACGGGCGGTCTCACCGAACTGCTGCTGGCCGCCGACGACAAGCTGCACGTCACCCTGCTCGACCGGCCCGAGGTCATCGAGCTGGTCCCGCACGCCACGCGCGCCCGGTTCGGCGAACGCCTGGTCCTGCGGCCCGGGGACATGCTGCGCTCCGACCTCCCCGCGGGGCACCACGCCTACGCGCTGGGCAGCGTGCTGCACGACTGGGCCGACGAAGAGGCCGTCGCCGTCCTGCGCCGCTGCCACCGGGCCCTGGACGACGACGGACGGATCGTCCTGCTGGAGCGCGTGCTGTCCGAACGGGGGCCGGACCGGGGGCGGTTGGCCGACATCTGGATGATGGCCATCACCGGTGGCCAGGAGCGCACCCTGGCCCGGTGGAACGCCCTCGCCGCCGCGGCGGGACTCGTCATCGACGACGTCCACGACACCGCGGACGGCGAGGTGTCGGCACTCGTCCTGGTGCCGGACGGGGCGTCCTGAACCGGGGCGTCCTGAACCAGGGCGCCCCCCGGCGGACCGGTCAGCCGGCGAGCTGCCGGGGCGCCTCGGTGACGATCCTCTCGAAGGTCTCCTGGCAGCCGTCGAACATCGTGCCGGGCACCGGCCAGTTCAGCACCACCTCGCCGATGCCCAGGCCGCAGTAGCGGCCGGCGAGGTCGACGAACGCGTCGACCGAGTCCTGCCAGGGGTCCTTGGTGAAGCTGGTCAGATAGACCCGCTCCAGGTCCCCCGGGTCACGGCCGAGCGCGGTGCACGCCTCGTTCAGCCGTGTCACCTGGTCGCGCACCGACGCCGCGGCCGCGTCCCCGCTCTGCTCGGCGGCCTGCCGGCGGTCGCCGAAGGTCACCCAGCCCTGCCCGTACCGGGCGGTGAGGGCCAGCCCGCGGGGGCCGGTGGCCGCCACGGTGAACGGGACGCGGGGGCGCTGGACGCAGCCGGGGATCATCGGGGCCTCGACGGCCGAGTAGTGGGTGCCGTGGGAGGTGGTGGCCGGCCGGGTCAGCAGCCGGTCCAGCAGGGGCAGGAACTCGGCGAACCGGTCGGCCCGTTCCCCCGGGGCCCAGGGCCGCCCGCCCAGGATGGTGGTGTCGAAGCCCTCGCCGCCGGCGCCGATCCCCGCGGTCACCCGGCCCCCGGAGATGTCGTCCAGGCTCATCAGTTCCTGGGCCAGGGTCACGGGGTGGCGGAAGTTGGGCGAGGCGACCATGGTGCCCAGCCGGATCCGTGAGGTGACGAGCGCCGCCGCGGCCAGGGTCGGCACGGCGCCCAGCCACGGACCGCTGCGGAAGCTGCGGAAGGCCAGGTGGTCGAAGGTGTAGGCGGCGTGCAGCCCCAGTTCTTCCGCGCGGCGCCAGTGCTCCTGCGCGGTGGGCCATCGGTAGACGGGGAGGATGACGGTGCTGATGCGCATCCGGCCAGGCTAGGAGCGCGGGCGGACGCGGCACGGCACGCCGCGCGCGCCGTCACCGGTTCGGCCCCGCGGGGGCCGCTTGCGCGAAAGCACGGGACGGAAGCACGGGACGGAAGCACGGGACGGAAGCACGGGACGGAAGCGCGAGGAGGCGAACTGCCCCGTTCCGGCCGCGGTGTTCACCGTACGGCGCACCCCTCAGTCGATCGGGTGGAATCCGGCCGCCGGACGAGGGCCCCGGGCCGGATCACTGACAGGGTCGGCCCTGTTGATGCCGGTGCGAGATGGGGAGCGTGGGCCGCGTGGGCTTCATGGGGACGAGGAGGGCGAGGGTGCGTCGCGCCGTACGGGTGGCGCTGGGCGCGGCCGGGGCGGTGACGCTGCTGGTCGCGGGAGCACCGTCGGCGGAGGCGGGGGCGCGGGGGTGCAACCACCGTACGTGCATCTCGGTCGACGGAAGCGGGCTGCACGTCGACTCGGTGTCGGCGTCGACGACGTGGAACGGGGACTTCACGGGGCACTTCCATGTGTGGGGCGGGGGCCTGGACACCAACAGCCGGACGGCGTTCTGGGGTTATCACCAGCAGTTCACGGTGCCGGTGGGGCGGGACCTGCCGAACCGGGCGGTGGTGTGCGCGGAGGGGTGGGAGCATGTGAAGGGCGGGTTCCAGTCGCGGGGGCGGGCGTGCGAGGAGATTCATCTCTGACCCGGTGGCGCGCGGACGCGCCGGGGGCCCGGGCTCCGCGCGGAGGCGGGCCCCGCCGCGCGTCCTCGCATACCGGCCCGGCCGGATTGTGCAGCCAACTTCCGTCCGTTTTCCCGTAGTTGATTCACCGGGATCATCGCCCGGCATCCGCTGTGCCCGACCCCCGCGTGACGGGCTTCCGGCCCGCAACGGCGCCGTCCGCCCGCCCAGGATGCCCCGGGCGGGCGGCGCCCTGCCGGAACCGCCCCCTTCCGGGCTCCCCGCGGGACAGAATGTTCGCGATTGCCCACCGGGCCGGCGAGGGGGAAGCGTGGACGGACCATCGGCACACCCAAGGCTCAGGCTCGGCGACGTCGCCGTGATGCCGACGGCCGAGCTGATCCCGCTCTTCGAGCGGAGTTTCACCGCCCTGGTGACGGTGGCCATCGCCGAGGCGACGATGCGGGTCCCGTCGTCCACGCGGCGGCTGCTGCGCCGCCGGGAGTGGCATCTCGACTGGCTGGACGCCCTCAAGTACGCGGAGGGCGAGCTCCAGGTGTCGGTGGAGCGGATGCTGTGCACCGGCGATCCGCGGGCGGCGCGGAACGAGTACCGCCTGCGCCGGGTGCGGAGCACCCTGACCGCCGCCCATCGCGTCGCGGCCGACTTCCGGCGCCGCGCGCACCACGGCGGACTGCTGCGCTCGCCGATGCGGGACGCCTGCCACACCGCCCGCAACTGGCTGTCCAAGCTCCACATGGACGAGTTCGCCAAGCTCCTGGCGGAGGAACGGGCGGCGCACGGCCTCGCCCCGCTGGAGGAACCGGCCGTCAAGGACGTCTACGACTCCATCGAACTGGCCTACCGGCGCGGCTGGATCGAGGCCCCGCTCACCCCGGGGGTGAACGGGCTGCTGACCGCCCCGGCACGCACCGTGCGCGACGCCGCAGCCGACGACGCCCGCCGGCAGGAGGGCCGCGAGCCGGCACTGTTCCATCCCCTGCTGCTGCGCCGGTGGGACCAGGCGCTGCGGGAGCTGGCGAAGATGACGTTCCCGCTGGCGGGCGCCGGGAGCCCGTGCGCGCTGGGGCCGCTGCCGTCCTCGGCCGCGGCGCTGCCGCACGGCGAGCTGTTCCGGCTGCTCAACGCCCGGCGTTTCATGGCCGCCGTGCTCCAGCGGCGCGTCGAGTGCGGTCACCGCACCCGGCACGTGGCCGCGGCCGCGGGCCGGGCGGGACGGGAGGACCCCCGGTGCGTCGCGGACACCGAGGCGCGCGACCGGGCGGGCCGGCGGCTGGCGGAGCTGTACTCCGAGGAGTACGCCTGGATCCGGGCCCAGTTGGCCCCGTACGAGTACCGTCCGGGGCTGCTGGACCGGGAGTTACTGGATGTGGAGGCGCGCGCGGCGGTCAAGCGCCGTGTGACGGAGGCGCTGGCGGACGGCTCGTGGCGCACCCGCTGACCCGCCGGTCCCATCGATTCGTCCGCTTCCCGCACCGGACGCGTCGTACGTCCGGGATTCCCCGCGTCGGCGACGGTTCGCACGGAAGAACCGCGGAAAGACTTCTCCGCGTCGGCAGCCGGGAGGTCGGCGGCCGGGAGTCGGGGGGACCTCGCATGGCGTGGAGCAACAGGAGCGACACCGCGGCCGTCCTGGAGGACAACCGGGCGGCCCGGCGCGAGGTCGGCGACGCCCTGGGCTCGGGCCTGGCCGAACTCCGCGGCACGCTGGGCCACATACGCCAGGAACTGCTCGACGCGGTCACCTCGGGGGTCGCGGACCTGCGGACCGAGAACCGCGAGCTGCGCCGGCGGCTGGACCGCGCGGTGGGCGAACTGGCCGAGGCCCGGCAGGACATCGCCCGGGCCCGTACGGATATGGAGTCCCTGCGCCGCCAGTTGCTGGAGGCGCCGCCGGACCCGGAGCCCCTCGCACCGGCACCGGCGGCGGCCGCGGAGGACGGCGAGGAGCCCGTCGGCCGGGACGGCGCACCGCTGGACGCGGCGCGGCTGCCGGGGCTGCTGCGGTGCGCGGCCGGCATCGCGTCGGCGACACTGCTCTGTCACCGGGACACCTGGGCGTTCGTCCTCGAACAGGCCGCCAGGGACCGGCACTTCCGCGCCCCGGGCCAGGTCCTGAGCCCGGGCGGGGACCGGGTCGAGGCCGCGCTGTCGGGCCGGTCGCTGATCGCCGTCCTCACCAGCCTGTGGCACACGGCCGGTTCGGGACGGGGCGCCACCGGCGACTGGGCACTGGCGGTGGAGCTGTACGTACGGATCGCCGCCGCGGTCGAGCGGACGGGCGGCGGGGGCCGCTCCGGGGCCGCCGTCACGATCGTCCTGGACGACCGGGCGGGCGACGTCGGCGACGAGGAGGCACCGACGGCCTCATAAGCCCGCCAGGGCGAGGCCGGGAGTGGCGGGCAGCGGGTCGTGCCGTACGTGCCCGGCGGGGATCCCGGCGGCGGTCAGCCGGGCCGCGGCCGTCGCGACGAGGGCGGGCGGGCCGCCGAGGTAGGCGGTGTGGCCCGACCAGTCGCCCTGCCGGAGCACGGCACCGGCCAGCGACTCCCAGGCGCGCGGCTCCGGTTCGTCCGCGACGAGGGGGGCGACCCGCAGCCAGGGGCGGCGCAGGGCAAGCCCGGTCGCGGTCTCGACGTCGTACAGGTCGGCGAAGCGCCGCCCGCCGAGGAAGAGATGGACGGACCGGGGCCCGGTCCGGCGGGCGGACGCCTCCTCCAGCAGGGCCTTCAGGGGTGCCCAGCCGGTGCTGCCCGCGACGAGCAGCAGGTCGCGCGGGAGGTCCTCGTCGAGGGTCATGGTGCCGCTGGCCGGACCCAGGCGCAGGGTGTCGCCGACGCGGGTGCGCTCGACGAGGGCCTCGCTCACTCCCCCGGGCCCGGCGAGCCGTACGTGGAACTCGAGTTCGCCGTCGGGCCGGGGGGCGCAGGCGAACGAGTAGTACCGCCAGGCCTGGGGCAGCAGCGGCGACTGGACGGCGGCGTACTGTCCGGCGCGGTACGGGTACGGCTCGCCGGTCCGTACGCGCAGGACGGCGAGGTCCCGGCGGCGCCGCTCGTGCGCGACGACCGTGGCCCGCCAGGCGGGCGGCTCGCCGAGCGCCGCCTCGGCACCCTCGACCATGGCGCCGACGGCGAAGCGCAGCATCCGCAGCCAGGCCTCCTCCATGACCGACGTCCAGCGCGAGCCGGCGGTACGGCGCAGCGCCTCGCGCAGGGCCGCCTCGAACGCCTCGTAGTGGGCGGGCCGTACGCCGAGCTTGCGGTGGTCGCGGCCGAGGCGGGTGAAGGTGGCGGTGACGTGGTCGGGGTCGTGCAGGTTCTCGACGAGGTAGCGGAAGATGTGCGCGAGGTGCCGGCGCTGGAACTCCATCGACTCGGGGAAGAGGGAGCGCAAGTAGGGGTGGCGCGCGAAGAGTTCGGCGTAGAGCTCGGCGATCAGGTCGTCGAAGGGCGAGACGAGGTCCAGGCCGCGCTGGATCACCCGCTGGTCGGCCCGGCCGTCGTAGGGCTCCGGCGCCGGGGCGGCCGCCGGGCGTTCGGGCTGCCCCGGGGACAGCAGGGAGCGGCGCAGCCGCATGGCGTCGTGGCGGGCCAGCAGCCCGTGGTACTCGTCGCCGACGGTGTGCACGGGTCAGCACCCCTTCGCGGGCGTGGGGCGGGGCATGGGGGTACTCCTGTCGGCGGGGTGATACGGGCCGGCTGCCCGGTGGGCGGCGCGCGCCAGTATGGCACCGGGCGGGTCTGCCCGAAGGTCCCCGGGGGGTGGGGCCGTTCGGCCCATGTGATGGGGGTGCGGAATGTGCTGTGACGGTCCGTCAGGTTGTCAGGGCCGTTCGGCCCTACGCCGCGCGCGGTCCCGCGGCCCATCCTGATCACCGGACCGGGAGGGGGCCGGGGTGCCCAATCCCCCGCGGCATCGGGCCTCTTCCCGGTTCGCCCTTCCGGCGGGTCGCCCTGCCCCGGACCCGCCATGCCGGGCAGCCCGAGCCGCCCGCCGGACGATCCGGCGGCCGTCCCCCGCCGGGCGTCAGGCCATCAACCGCGCGAACTCGGCCATTTCGGCCTCCGGGTCCACAACGGGCTGGATCACCAGCTCGTCGACCCCCGACTTCTCCAGCGCGTTGATCCGCCCGACAACCTCGCCCCTGGTACCGACCAGGCCGAAGGTGTCCACCAGGGAGGGCACGATGAGCTCGCGGTCCACGGGGGACAGCCGGTCCAGATAGTTGCGGTAGAGCGCCTGGTGACGCTTGGGATCGGTGGGGGTGGTGCCGCGCAACTGGAGCAGACGGTCGACGGCCGCGGCCTCTTCCGGGGGGAGGGCCGCGCGGAAGGCGGGGTTCTCCGCGCCGAGGATCAGTGCGCTCAGTGCGATGTGCCCCATCGAGTCCTTGACCGGATCGCCGTAGCGGTCCTCGCCGTCGGCGAGAACGTGCAGGGAGGACATGAGATACGAACGGGTCTTCCCGGCGCTGTCCGCGTCCCGCGCCGCCGCCCGCCGGGCCCGGCCGAGGGCGGACCAGGCAGCGGGGTCGTGCAGCCCGAAGGAGATCGTTCCCGCGCCGAGCCGTCCGGCGACCGCAGCGGCCTTCGGGCCGAACGCGGCCACGACGAACTCCACGGGAGCCTCGGTGTTGACGTACGGCCCGACGTGCAGGAATCGCACCCTGCTGGACCGGGCCCCCTCGCGGTAGTCCGACTCGCGGCCCGCGGTGAGGGCCTGCAGGGCGGCCGTGAACGACTCCAGCTCCGCCGTCTTCACAGGCCGCATGCCGAGCGTACGGCGCGCCGTGTTGCCGGTGCCGACCCCGCAGATGATGCGGCCGGGGGCGAGGGCGTTGAGGCTGCCGACGGCCGCCGCCGCGGCGGGCGCGGAACGCAGTGCCGGTGAGGTGACACCGATGCCGAGCCTGATCCGGTGGGTGGACTTGGCGCAGAGTGCGAGACTCACGAACGGATCGCCGTGGACCATCGGCGTGTCGTACACCCAGAAACTGTCGAAGCCGAGTTCCTCCGCGCGGGCGGCCAGGTGTTCCACACCCGGCCCTGCTGTCATGACGATGCCGGTCCGCATGGCGACTCTCCTCGCCGTCGAGTGAGGTGGCCGAACAGCCTAGTTGCAGCTCGCTGCCGCCGGGGTTCCGGCCGGGTCCGGGGGCGGACGACAAACGTGGCCCGGGAACGGGAAAAGAGCGGGTCGGGGGCAAAACCCCCGACCCGCCCCGGCACGCCGCCTCAGTGACGCTTCGCCAACGCCTTCGTGGCCGCCTTCGCGGGCGCCTTCACCGCGCCCTTCGTCGCCGGTGCCGCCGCCGGCGTCTTGCACGCGATGTCCGTGCCCGTGTTGTACACGCCGTCCTTCTTGGCCTGGCCACCCTGGAACTCGTAGTAGACGTACGAGTAGAAGTCGATGCGCCGGCTCGGGCCACAGGCCGAGTCCGCGGCGATGTCGTAGGTCAGCTTGACGGTGCGGGTGGCGCCCGGGATGACGGGGACGATGTAACGAACGGTGCCGCTCGTGCCGTTCACATCGCACTGCACGGTCTCACCGGTGCAGGACTTGAACGCGTACTTGAGACCGGGGTCCTGCGTCGTGTTCCAGGTCGGCTGTATCGACTGGTACACGAACTGGGTGTTCGTCTGCTGGTCGTTGGTGAAGGTCATCGTGATGGTGACCGTCGAGCCGGGCGTCGCGCTCGCCTTGTCGACACTGATCGACATCGGCGCCGCGGGGGCGGCCGAGGCGGGCTGTGCCACCAGGCCGGGCAGGCCGAGGGCGAGGGCGAGGACACTGGAGAGACCGAGGCGTCTGCGTGTTGTAGGGCGCATGGCGGAGGAGAGTAGGGACCTGTGGGGCGCCTGGCACTACCCCCCGAAAGGGATCGGCCACGCTCGGGAACGCCTGTGTGACTCCCGGTGCTGGTGCCTAGCGGATTGCCGCATGGGCACAGGCGTACGAGTTGGCCGGGAATGGCTGATGGAACACCCGTCATACGACGCCTCAGCGCACATCCCGCACCCCACCCTCAACCCGCCTCCCGCACCGCCTCCTCCGTCACCGTCCGCAGGAACACCGGCACGGCCGCGAGGACGGCTCCCGCGAAGACCAGTAACGCGACGCGGTCGCCGAACCACTGCGCGAGCACCCCGACAAGCCCGGCCCCGACCGGCATCGCGCCCCAGCTCAGCAGCCGGTAGGCACCGTTGTGGCGCCCGGCCATGTCCTCCGGGACGAGGTTCTGGCCGATCAGCCGGGCGTTGACGGTCCACAGCGTGCCGCCCAGGCCGCCGAGGAACGCCGCACCGGCCACCGCCCAGAGGTTCGACGTCAGGGCGGGGACGGCCAGCATCGCGAACGTCGTGACCAGATCGGCCAGCAGCGCCCGGCGCCGGCCGAGCAGCCGGTCGACGACCCCGGCCGCGAGCGCGCCCGCCAGCCCGCCGCACCCCAGGGCGCTGACGACGACGCCGTACTCCCGGGCGGACAGTCCCATGCGCCCCGTCGCGACCAATGGCATCAGGGCCATCCAGGCGCCCCAACCGGCGCACAGCACCGTCAGGGTGAGGGACATCACCCTCAGCAGCGGGTGCCGCCACAAGTGGCGCGGCCCTTCACCGATCTGCCGGTGCACGCCGGACGCGTCGCCCGGGGCATCCCGCCGCACGGCCCGGAAGCGGCCGACGAGCAGGACCAGCAGACAGGTGGCCCCGAGATACGCGGCCCAGGCCGCGCCGAGCGCGACCCCCGCTCCCATCGCGAAGAGCAGCCCGCCGAGGAAGGGACCGCCGAACTCGTTGGCGCCCGTCTCCGCCCCGGCGATCCAGGCGTTGACGCGGGCGCGTCCGGCCCGGGGGACGAGCGAGGGCACCAGCGCCGCCGCCGCGGTCAGCGCGACGACCTCGGCGACGCCGAGCGCCAGGGCGACCAGGACCAGGGCCGCGATGCCGCCGCGCCCGCCGGCGGTCAGGGCGGCCAACGTCCCGACGGCGAGCAGCCGTACGCCGTCGGCCAGCCAGAGCAGGCGGCGCCGGTCCGCGCGGTCGACGAGCACGCCGATGTGCAGGGCGGTCAGCAGCCAGGGCAGGGTCAGCGCCAGCGAGACCGCCGAGACCAGCACCGGCGAGCTGGTCGTCACGGGAGAGTCGACCCGCCTGAAGCGCTGCGCGGAGCAAGCGTGCGCCTGGGTCTTCTGGGACGTCTCGAAGAACCGCAGCAGGCGCTGGTGTTCCATGCGCGTCTGCGGGAACCGTGCGAAGGCGCGGCGGTACGCGGCACGGCAGGAGCCGTCCGCGTCCGATTGAACGGGTTCTCGCGGTGCCGGAGCCGGTCACTGCACGCAGAACTCGTTGCCCTCGGGGTCCGCCATCGTCACATGGGTGCTGCCGTGCTCCGCCACCCTCCGCAACACCCGGGCTCCCAGCCCCTCCAGACGCCCGACCTCCGCGTCCCGCCGCTCCGGTCCGAAGTGGAGGTCCATGTGCAGGCGGTTCTTGCCCTGCTTGGGCTCGGGGACGGCCTGGAAGAGGAGGCGGCGGCCGAGGCCGACACCGGTGGCGGCGTCGACCGGGTCCTCGGGGTGGCGGCAGGCCGCCGCGTGCCGCCACGCCTTGCGGTCGCCGACGGCGGTCCACTGGGTGTCGTCGATCGCGCCGAGGCCGAGCAGCCGGTCGATGAGGACGCCGTGGTCCTCCACCTCGTACTCGAGGGCGGCGGCCCAGAAGCCGGCGAGACGCTGCGGGTCGGCGCAGTCGACGACGAGTTTCCAGTGCACGGCCATGGAAGTTTCCTCCGGTTGTCCCGGGCGCCCGCGGTTCCGGCGGCGCGCCCCTCTCCTATCCGATCTTTTCCGAAACCATTTATAGTGGTTACATGATCACGACGGCAAGCGGGCTCTTCCTCCGCTCCCCCGACGGCACCGGCTTCCATTTCGACCCGGGCGCCCTGTGCCTGGAGCTGCTGTGCACCGGCGGGCCGGGCGGGCTCGCCCGCTGGGAGTCCCTGCACGAGCCGCGGGACCTGGCCGACTGGCTGGGGCGTTCCCGGCTGGGGCTGCGCCCCGACGACGTGGCCGTCTCCGCCGGGGAGTTGGCGGCGGGCCGCGCCCTGCGGGACGCCCTGTGGCGCCTCGCGCGGTCCGCCGTCCGTGGCGACCGGCCGGATCCCGGCGACCTCGCCGAGGTCAACCGGGCGGCGGCCGCTCCCCCGCCCGCCCCGCGGATCACCGCCGACGGCACCCGGGCCTGGGCCCTGCCGGTCACCGGCGGGCAGGCGCTGTCCGCCGTCGCCCGCGACGCCGTCGACCTGCTGACCGGACCGTCCGCCGATCGCATCCGCGAATGCGGCGCGGACAACTGCCAGTTGGTGTTCGTGGACACCTCACGCCCCGGCCGACGCCGCTGGTGCTCCATGGAGCGCTGCGGGAACCGCCACAAGGTCCGGGCCCTGCGCGCCCGGCGCGAGACCGAGGAGAAGACCGCCCGATGAACCACGACCACCGCCCCACGGGTCTGACGCAGGACGCCGGCTTCCAGATCGGCGTCTCCCGGACGCTTCCGGTGCCTCCGGCCGAGGTCTGGCGCTTTCTGACCTCACCGGAGGGCCTGGCCCTGTGGCTGGGCGAGGGCGCCGACATCGGTACGGAGCACGGGAGTTCGTACACGACGGCCGACGGCACGACCGGCGAGGTGCGCGGCTTCCGCGAGGGCGCCCGCCTCCGGCTGACCCACCGGCCCTCCGGCGCCGTCGCGGAGACCACGGTGCAGGTCACCGTCACACCCCGCGGCGAAGGCGCGATGCTCCGCTTCCACCAGGAGCGGCTGCCCGACGCGGCCGCCCGCGCGGAACGACGTGAGCACTGGTACGCCGTCATGGAGACAGTGGTCAACTCGCTTGCCCCGCAGCACCGTTGAGGGCGAGCGGATTGGGGACGGGCAGATAGCGCGGGTCGGTGCCGTCCGCGTCGATCCACCGGGACAGGAGGTTGGCCTTGGCCGGGACGGTGGGGGCGGCGAGGAGCTCTTCGGTCCCGGGCAGTCCGCGTTCCTTGTCGTACCGTTCGAACTCCCGCCGTGCGACGGGCCACAGTTCGTCGGCGGCCCCGGGGAAGCGGTGGGCGAGGGCGCCGGCGATCTCGGTGAGGTTGTTGACGACGAGGCAGTAGACGAGGCGCCGCCGGGCGGTCTCGCGGGGCGTGTCGGGGACGACCTTGGCGCCCTCCGTGTCGCGGAAGACGGCCTGGACGGGGACGCCGTCCGCGTCGACGGCGACCAGGGTGTTCTGCAGATGGCACTCGACGGCGACCCCGTGCCGGGCGTACGCCTCCAGCACGGGAGGGACGACGCTGTCCAGGTACGCCGTCCACCAGGACAGCGGGTCGGTGACGCGGTCGAGGGGATTGCCGTCGAAGCCCTCGGGGAGTGCGGCGCCCAGGACGGCGGTGGCGCCCGGGAGCAGATGGCCGTCCAGGCCGTCGCGGACGAGGACGGGGAACGTCTCCTCCAGGCCGCGGACCGTGCGGTGGCCGCGTTCGGAGAGCCAGGCCGCGGGGCCGCCCATGGCCCGGAAGGCGGCGGTGACCGGCGGGTCGGTGCGGCGCACGTCACGGAGTTCGTGCCGTCGGATCCGCCGGATGTCGTTGGTGATCTGTACGTCCAGGCTGAACTTGAGGAAAAGATCCGGCCGTTCGGGGGCCGCGGGGACGTGGACCGTACGGACCGAGGACGTGGCCCGCGCCTCCCAGGGCGTCACCCCCAGCCGCACCAGCCGGCCCTCGGCGAACGCGGCGCGCACCGCGGGCAGGTGCCGGGTGAGGTCGAACTGCCAGGGGTGGACGGGCAACAGGCGGTAACCGGGCGGGGCCTGGCCCAGCGTGTCGAGGGCGCGGGTGTCCCCGTCGTCGGCCACCGCGTCCTCGCGTACGCCCAGCAGGACGAGCGGGAAACGGGCGTACGCCTCGGGGGCGTAGCGCAGCCAGACGTCCGGAGGGCCGCCTCCGGTACGGGCCTTGGGGGCCGGGTGGAAGGGGTGGCCCATGACCAGGGCCTGTTCGGAGCGCAGCCACAGGTCGTCGGGCGGGGCCGCGCGGGCGCGGGCGGCGAGGAGCGCCTCGACGGTCGTGCGCCCGGCGGCCATCTCGGCGACCAGTGCGTCATTGGGGCGTCCGGTGGCGGCGCCCATCTCCCGGGCGGCGAGGGCGACGAGGGCGGCGTGGTCCAGGGGCTGCCAGGTGTCCCCGGTCCACAGTTCGGGGGCGGAAGGCCGGTGGCCGGTGCGGACGCGCAGCAGCCGGCCGCCGGTGCGCAGGCGGTGGACGGCACGGCCGGCGGACGGCTCCCCGGCCGCGTTGGCGGCCTCGCGGAGCAGGCAGTTGAGGAGAGGCGCGACGGCCAGGGCGTCGGCTGTCCGGGCGAAGGCATTCATCGGGCATCAGTATGTGTGGAGTGTGTTCGAGTGCGGTAGGACATGCCCGTGTGCCACACCGTCGCCGAGCGTGACCTCGCGAAGGAACTGGACAGCGTCCGCCCCGAGTTGTCCGCCGCGTACCTCGCCGCCCTCCCCGGGGCGCGGGCGGCGGTGCTGGCCCGGCTGTGGCGCGGGCTGGTCCACGAGCCGTTGCCCTGGGTGGCGGACCGTGCGGCCGGGGGCGGCGGGATCACGCTGCGGCTGGCCAACGGGCGGCGGCTGCACGGTCCGCCGTCGGATCCCTGGACGACGGGCGGGGCGGTCGGGGCCGTCGAGCTGGACGGCGTCGCGTACGACCACCCCGCCCGCCTGCTGACGGCCCTGGCCGTGCCGGGCGGCGAGCGCTTCGCCGCCGAACTCGACCACGGCGTGGCGTCGTTGGCGCTGTCCAGGACGGCACCCTGTCCCGCAGGCCCGCCGACGGTTCCCTGGGAGTGGGAACAGCGCTCCCCGGACGGCCATCCGTACCATCCCGGCTGCCGCTCCCGGCCCGGTTTCTCGGCGGCCGAGCAGCTGGCGTACGCGCCGGAACACCGCCCGGTGGTGGGGCTGCGGCTCGCGCCCGTCCGGAACGCGACGGTACGGGGCCCATGGCCGCCGGAACTGCGGGACGGGGACGCCGTGTTGATCCCGGCACACCCCTGGCAGGCCGAGCACGTCCTGACCGGCCTGCCGCTGCTCCCGGGCCCGGAGGCCCATCCGCTCCTGGCCCTGAGATCCCTCGCCCTCGACACGAGGACACATGTCAAGACCGCGCTCAGCACCCAACTCACCTCCGCCGTCCGGGACATCTCCGCCTACTCGGTGGACCATGCCCTGGCCACCTCGGGGGTCATCGAGTCCGTCGCGGGGCGTCTGGACGGCCGACTGCACATCGCGCGGACACTGGCCGCGGCGGGGGCAGGCACGCCGGACCTGGCGGCGGTGCTGCGGGAGTCGCCGTACGCGTACGCCGGGCCGGGGGAACAGGTCGTCCCCGTCGCCGAGTTGCCCTCCCTGCTCACGCACTACGGCCCCCGCGCCCGGACGGAGCGGGTCGTCGCCTTCGCACGCCTGGCCCTCGGCGTCTGCCTGGACCTGCTCGACCTGGGGGTGGCCATGGAGGGGCACGGGCAGAACCTGCTCGCGGTGGTCGACGCGGACGGGTGGGCCCGTCGGCTGGTCTACCGCGACCTCGCCGACATCCGCATCAGCCCGGCCCGGCTGCGGCGGCACGGCTTCCCGCCACCGCCACTGACCGGCCGGCTGCTGAACGACGATCCCGTCGCCCTCCGCCGCAAGGTCTTCGGCTGCCTGATCACCGGCGCCCTGGGCCCGCTGGCGGGGAACGCCGCAACGCTGGGCGCGGTCCTGGAGACCGCCGCCCGGGACCTCCCCGCGACGGCGGACCTGCGGGCGCTCCGGACCGAGCGGCTGCCGGCGAAGGCGCTGACGCTGATGCGGCTGGAGCCGGGGAGCGGCGACCGGTGGGCGCTGCTGCCCAACCCGCTCGCCGATGCCCGGCGTTGATTGGGGGTTGATTCAGCCCGCGATGTCCCGCAGCGCATCGAGATGGCGCCGGTAGACGGCGAGCCCCTCGTCGGTGACGGCCAGCCAGGTCCGCGGCTGCCGGCCGACCCGGCCCTTCTCCACGGCGATCCAGCCGGCCTCCTCCAGGGCCGCGGCCTGTTTGGACAGCACGGAGTCGGTGACCTCCACCAGGTCCCGCACATATCCGAACTCGGCCTTCCCGACGGCGGCGAGGGCGGCGACGACCGACAGCCGCACCGGGGAGGCCAGCAGCGGCGCGAGCCGGTGCCGCGGGTGGCGGTCGCTCACGTCCGACGCCTCCGCTCCCCCACGGCCGCCACGGCGAACGGCAGGGCGCAGACCGGCGCGGCGACCGCGGCGAAGAGGACGTTGTCCCGGAGGACGGTGACGGACAGCACGATGGTGAGGGCGTAGAGGGCGGCCCATGTCCCGATCACGGTGCAGTGCCGGCGGGCGAAGCCGCGCGGAACGACGCGCTGGCGCGCCGCGTAGACCGACAGCCCCGAGACCAGAGCGGCATTCGCTCCGCCGCTCGCGGCCGTCCCGGCGTGCCAGAGCACGACGGCAGGGACGAAGGCCAGTTGCCATGCGGCGAAGATCCATAGATACACGGCGTACCAATGGCTGCTGCCGCGTGCCGCGTTCTCGATGCGCGCGGCGCCGCGCAACGCGGCTGCGGCGTCGATGTGTCCGGCCATGGTGAACCCCCTGGTTCTCGTTCCGAACTTCCCGGTTGCCGGCATGTCATCCACTTTCCACTTTGGAAAGTAGCTGGTTGCGGCGCCGACCTGACCAAGTAGCGCACCCCGCATTGCCCGGCCGCGCCTCCCTCGCCCACAGTGCGGATCCCGGCCCGTCGGCTTCCTTCCGACGGGCCGTCCGCTTGCGCAACGAGGAGGGGCAGAAATGTACGCATCCGGAGTCTTCGGTGAGGGGCGCGCCCGGTGAACGCCGCGCTGGCCGCTCTGCCCGTCCTGGTCACCCTGGCCCTGCTCGCGCTGCGGGTGCGTGCCCTGTACGCGAGCCTCGCCGCGCTGGGGACCGCCGTGGTGCTCACCGCCACCGTCTTCCGCACCGCGCCGCGCGAACTGGGCGACGCACAGCTCCACATGCTGCCCACCGTCGTCGAACTGGCCGCGATCCTCTTCGGCGGCATCCTGCTGAGCGAGCTCATGAACCGCACCGGCGCCCAGGCGCGGCTGGGCGACCGGATCGGCTCCGCCTGCAGTTCTCCGGCGCGCGCGGTGCTGCTGGTGATGCTCGGCGTGACCCCGTTCGCCGAATCGCTCACCGGCTTCGGGATCGGGGTCGTGGTCGCCGTTCCCCTGCTGCGCAGCCTGGGGCTGGCACCGGCGAGGGCGGCCGCCGTCGGGCTCCTGGGACTGGTCACGGTGCCGTGGGGGTCGCTGGCCCCGGGCAGCCTGGTGGCGGCGGAGCTCGGCGGTGTCGGTTTCCGGCAACTGGGCGTCGACTCCGCCCTGCTGTCCGCGCCCGTCTTCCTGATCTGCGGGGCGGCGGCGCTGATCATCTCCTTCGGGTTCCGCCGCGCCCTGGCGGCGATGGGGGAACTCCTGCTGGCAGCTGGGGTGTTGTGGGTGACGGTGTGGTCGGTCAACACCTTCGTCGGCGTACCGCTGGCCGGGGTGCTCGGCGGTCTGGCCACCGTCGTCGTCCTGCTGTCGGTCTCCCGCACGGTCGAACGCGACAGGGAGCCCGTGGGACGGGCACTCGCCCCCTACGCCTTCCTGGTCGCCGGGCTCCTGGCCGGGCGGGCCGCGCTGGCCGCGGCGGGCATCGAGGACGGCTGGTGGGCGGTGCTCGCCGGGCCGGGCGGCTGGCTGCCGCTGACCGGGGTGCTCGCACCGGCCCTGCTGGGCGCCCGCGGCCCGGTGCTCGGCGCGGCGGCGCGCGCCGCGCTGGGGCGCTGGTGGCAGGTGACCCTGACGACGGTGGTCTTCCTGACGCTGGGCACGCTGCTCACCGTGACGGGCATGAGCCGCGAACTGGCCGAGGCCTGCGCCTCGCTGGGCGGCGCCTACCTCGTCCTCGCGCCGTGGATCGGCGCGGTGGGCGGCTTCCTGGCCGGTTCCAACACGGGGGCCAACGCGATGTTCGCGGCGAGCCAGGCCGGTGCCGCGCAGGCGCTGGGGTACTCGGCGGGGCACCTGGTCGCGGTGCAGAACGTCAGCGCCGCGCTGGCCTCGGGCGCCGCGGTCGCCCGCGTCGCGCTGGCGGCGGAGCTGGCCACGACCGCGCCCGGGCCGGCCGGGGCGCCGGCCCCGGTCGCGGAGCGCGCGGCGGGCGGGGGCGCGGCGGTCCGTACCGCAGCCCCGGCCCGGACGGCCGCCGGGGCCCCGGCCGACGCCGGGTGGGTGCTGCGTACGGTGCTCGGGGTGCACGCTCTGGTCTTCGTGACGCTGGGGATCGTCGCCGCCATGTGGCGGTGACGGGGGAACGGCGAGAGGATCGGGGGTGAGATGCGTGAGATAGCCACTTGGACCGACATCGGGGCACCTCCCGCACGCGTCTGGGAGGTGCTCACCGACCTGGAGCACTACCGCGACTGGAACCCGTTCGTACGGGAGGCCTCCGGGTCGGTCACCGTGGGCTCCCGGCTCCGGCTGAGGATGCACCCGGCGCACCGCCGTCCGATGACCTTCCACCCGCGCGTGCGCGCCGTCGTCCCGGAGCGGGAGCTGCGCTGGCGCGGGCGGCTGCTCGTACCGGGCCTCTTCGACGGTGAACACCGCTTCGTCCTCACGGATTTGGACGGCGGCGGGACGCGGCTGGTCCAGAGCGGACGCTTCACCGGCCTCCTGGTCCCGTTCCTCAAGCGGAGGATCGCCGATACGGCGGGTGACTTCGAGGCGTTCGACCGGGCGCTGCGACGGAGGGCGGAAGGGCGGGCTACTCCGGCGGATTGCAGTGGTAGGTGATCACCAGGTTCTTGTCCTTGAGTTCCGCGACGGCGTCGAAAATCACCTGCTGGCCATTGACGTCGACGGCGACCTTTTTGTTCGTCGCCACCTTCCCCGCTCCCTGCTTCCTCCAGTTCCACTCCAGCCCGCCGGCCGCGGCCTCCCCGTTGATGAGCCCCCGCGCGCACCCCAGGAGAAAGGCCGCCGTGTTCTTCCGGTGCCACTCCAGTCCCTGCTGGGAGCCGAACGTCGTTCCCATCTTCGCCTTGTACGGGCCCAGTTCTGCGATTTTCGGGTTCTGGTGCTTGTTCTGATGGGTGTCCAGGACGATCGTCACCTGGGTTCCGTCCACCGTTTCCTTCAGCATGGTCTGGTCCCCGAGCTGCGTACTCTCCTTCTCGGCGGGTGCCTTGGCAGTGGCCGCCTTCCCCTTCGCCCTGGCGCCGCCCTTGGGCATGCGCTGGACGGCCCCGGCGCCCGGGGCCGGGACCGCGCGGGCGGGTAAGGCGGCCGGAGCCGCGCCGGACAGGACCCGGGTGGCGTTGGCCTCGGCCTCGCGTTCGTAGCGGTCGCCGGGGTCCGAGATACGCAGCCCGCTTCCGTTGTCGGTGCCGGCGACCGGCCCTTGGCGTTGCTGGATGACATGGGTGAGCTCGTGGGCGAGTACGTGCCGGTCGTCGGCGTCTTCGCCGATGACGACGTGGTTGCCGCTGGTGTAGGCGCGGGCGCCGATCTCGGCGGCGGAGCGCTGGGCGCTGGTCCCGGTGTGGACGCGGACGTCCGAGAAGTCGGCACCGAGGCGGGCCTCCATCTCCGACCGCAGCGGCTCGGCGAGCGGGCGCCCCGGGGAGGCGAGCACCTGCTGGACGTAGCGGCCCACGGCCGCGTTCCCCGCGGCGCGCTGCCGGGCCAGGAGATCGGCCGGCGTCGGCCGCGGCGAGGCGGGGACGGCCCGCGCCACGGACTTCTTCTCGACGGGTCCGGCATTCGTGACAGGGCGGTGTGCACGCATGACTGGGCCTCTCTGTAGCTGTCGTTGAGAGGTGTACATGGGGTCGGGACCATGCCTCCTGGGAGAAGAGGCCGATGGCGTCGAGGACATGACCCTCCTCATCCTGGAGTGGCTCGGCGAGCACGGCGTGAACGCCATGATCCGGTGCGGCTGCGGGAGGCCGGGGCCGGCGTCCCCTTTCCGATGCCGGCTACCCGTCGGCCGGCCTGCCCACTCGCAGCCGGTTTCCGTCCGGATCGCGCAGCTCGACCTCGCGTCCCCACGGCACGTCCGCCACGGGCGCCCCGAACTCGGCCGCCACCGCGTCGATGTCGCGCAGCCGCAAGTACACCAGGGTGTCCGGCCGGGCATCACCGGCGTGCTCCGACAGGAACAACCGCACCCGCCCACGCGCCACTTCGACGAACGCCGGGAGTTCCGGCTCGAAGCAATGCTCCCACTGCTTCACGAAGCCCAGGCGCGCATACCAGTCGACTGCCGTGGCCGCGTCGGAGACGCGGAGGATCGGGATCACTTCTTCTTCCATGGCGCCATGGTCGCAGAGGGGTACGACAAGTCGTGTCGATGCGGCTCCCGACCGGGGCAAAGCAGAAGGAGCCGCACCTGCCCTGGTGTGAGGACGCTTTCATGTTCGCCTTCGCGGAACACCCACGGTGGATTGCCGCTTCCAAGGCACCCATGGCCACAGCGGGACCGAAAGCGGTACGGGAGGCTGTCCTGCGCAAGGTCCTCTCCCTCCCCCCTGCGGAGTGCCGCCTGCTGAGCGGCGGGATCTGCTTCGACTCTGTCTCGTACGCGCTGCACCTGGCGGGAGCCGTCGGCGCCGCGGCGTACGAGGCGTGGCCGCACGATGAGGCGGGAGCGTTGCGCGATCCGGTGAACTCCCATGATCCGTAGACCCGTTCGCCCAGTATTCCCGCCGGGTATGTCGTGGGTCTGCGCACGCGCTGGGGGACCTTCTCGACTGGCCCGGCGGCGTGGCCGAGCGCCCGCCCCGGGCACGTGGGGAAAGCGGGCCGGGGTGGGCCGTGGAGAGGCACGTCCTCCGCAGGCCGGTTGAAGCGTGAGCTGGTGGCGGAGGCGATGGGCGCGAGGTTGCGTGACGTATCCGGCCGGCCGAGGCGGTCGTTCCGGACAGGCTCCTCCATGCGCCGGTGGACGGGCACGGCACACCCCGGTATGGAGACCGGCCGCCCCCGGCGGCCCCTCGCGGGGCCGGTGCACCGCCCCGCCGGGAAGACCTCCGACGAGTCGGCCGACGCGCGATACTCACCCGGGACCGCAACGCGGTCACGGCCTCGGGAGAGGACGGAAGAATCGACTTCGGGATCCGCCGGCGCGCCTCTGGGGAACGTTCAACCAAATGAACTGGATCGCTCCGGCCCATGGTTCCTCACCAACTCGAAGAGATGGATGAAGGGTGGCCCTTCGGCGTCTCTGCCGCAATGGATGACCGGCGAGTTCTCGCCATTCGACCAACACCCCCAGCTAAAACGTTTCTTGCACACGAAACGTCGAGTTCCGATTACTCGCCCAAAAGTTCAGCCACCCCACCACTGACGGGAAACGATTTCCCACGAGCAGTTGACAACTATAGCCGGACCGCTAGCATCAATCCCCGCGCACTCCCATTCCGATATGTGCTCCTGGCATCGAAGCGTCACCGACGTGGTTCGGCGCAACGCGAACACCAGTGGACCGCAATCGAAACGGATCCGGAGGATCGCACATGCCCGTCGAGGAATTCCCCATCGACCAGACCGGCGCCAACCGATGGCCCTACTACATCACGGTCGGCCCGGACGACCACCTGTGGGTGACCACTTACGACAACCACGCCTCCGGCGGCAACCCCGGTGGCAGCCTGGTGCAGATCAGCCGAAACGATCCACGCACCCAAACCCTGCACAGCGGTCAGACTCCCCCGAGTGGCACCCAAATCCTGAACGACCCGACGGGCAGGAACATCGTGTGGTTCCCTTCCTCCAGCCGGAAGGAGGGGGAGAAGTACACGGACTATGCCCGGATCAACGAGTTCGACGTCGACGAGTACCGGATCAACCACAAACACAGCCTCCTCAAGGACGCATCGGTCGGGGGCATCAGCATGGTACGAATCAAAGCCGACAACAGCCCGTCAGCCCCATCCGTCCACTACATCCTGTTCCCCGACTTCCAGCACAACTGCGTGGGCTGGATCGAACTGGGAAAGGGCGGAATGAACCTCGTCCCACTCCCCATCGACACCGATGGATTCAACACTTCGCCCTACCGGGGCGAAGTCACCGTCGCATCGGACCAGACGCGATACACCTACTGGTTCACCGGACGGAAACGCAGTGATGATCCGCAGACCGTCAACGGCTTGTACGCCTACACGCCGACCGACGACAACCCGTGGAAGCGGATCCCGCTGCCCGACCCCAGCCAAGTCCCAGGCCATATCATCGCCGGACCCGCGACGAACGGCGGCGAGACGAGGAATTACCTCTGGATCGGCGCGTCCAGTCCCAACCAGATCCTCCGGTACGACATCGAAGACGGTTCGTGGGAGACGAGCGAAACGCTCACCGGCTCTCCGCAACAACTGGCGTTCGGTCCCGACGGACTGATCTGGGTGGTCGGTACCAACAAGCTCTACCGCTTCAAGAAGAACAACCACATCACGCTCCTCCCCAGCCCCGACGTACCGGATGCCACCTTCCTCCAAGGGCTCTGTATCGACGACCGGAAGGTCGTCTGGTACACCAACCTCAACGCGAAGAAAATCGGCAAGTATCGCATGGAGGACGCAGGCACGGTCGTCCCGGCTGGTAGTCCAGCCAGTCGCCAGTGTGGCGCCTGGTGATGTCGTCCAGGAGCCGCTCGTGGCATCGTTCGTGGCCGACGGAAGCCCCACCCCCGGGATCCCCCTCACCTGCCGCATCGAATCCGAGGAGACGACATTCCTCGACGGCACCCGGGAACGCATCCTCCAGACAGAGGTGACCGGCCAGGTGGCCTTCCCCGCCGTCCGGGCCGGCAAGACGGAGGAAGACGTCACCCTGAAGATCGGCTGGGGAGACAACGAACCGCCCGTCACCGTGACCCTCAACGTCCGCAACCAGCCGGAGGGCGACAACGCGTAACCCTTCGCGTTGCCGGAGGAGTCCTCACCGTATCCGCCGGTTCCGGCCACCCGCACGACCCCGCGGGGGAACGCCAAACCCCTGGCGTTCCCCCGCAACCCCGCCGCAGGAAAGTCCGGTTCACCACACCCGAAGCCCGCACACCGCGCAGCCCTGCGCTGCGGCGTCGTGTACGGCCCGGCCCGCCCGCCCTCGGAACGCCGGTGGCCCAGGCGGTGTCGCCTGGGCCATCTCTCATTTCTCCGGCTGTGCCGTTCGCCGACACGCAGCGCTGCTCGCGGACCGGATACCGAAGCGGGTGGCCGCGAGCGGGCCTCAGCGAGCAAAGGCCGGCCGACCACTCCCTCGAACGCGCCTATTTCTTCTGCCACTTCGCGACCGGCAGCCCGCCGGGGACCTTGAGCTCGAAGGCGCCGCCGATCACGGTGTCCAGGGCGGCGGCCGGATCGTTGCCACTGCCGAATGCCTTGGTCGCGAGCAGCTCCTTGAGCTCCTTGCCGGTACCGCGGAACGCCTTGACCCCCTTCATCGCCTCACGCGCGCCCTTCGCGTCCTTGGGCTTGTTCATCGTCTCCAGCAGGTCCGGGGACACCCAGCACTCACCGATCTCGTCGAGGTCCCACTCGGCGTACCAGTGCGTGTCGTTGAGCCACTTGCGCGGGGGCACCTTGCCGTCCACGGCCACCAGGTAGAACGTGAACTTGATGTTCCCGAGCGAGCGCCAGTCCGCGACATTCGTGTGTTTGCCCGGCCTGCCCGCCGCCGCGTTCTCGTACGTCGATGCGATCTCCTTGAAGCCCGGGGGGTTGCCGGGATCCTCGCCGGTGTAGTGGCGGATCGTCCACCGCTTGCCCATCAACCCCGCCGCCATCGTCTTGCGGATCCTGGGAATCGGCTCGTCCGAAGCCCGCTTGATGCTGTCGAGGATGTCGAACCCGCCCTGCCCCGCACCGGCCGGGAACTGCTGAGACGTCATATAGCGCATCAACTCCCAGGCATCGTCCTGCGAGTGCCCGGACTTCTTCAGGGCGGCCACGATCTCGTCCGGAGTCTTCGCCTTGCGCAGGCCCTCGTCCACGGTCCGCTGCACCATGACCGGGCTCGTGCCTGCGACCGCCCGGGACACGGCCGCGTTGCCCGCCGTGCGCTGCAGGGCATGCAGCACGGCGGCGGTCGCGCCGGCCTCCGGTCCCGCCGGACGAACTGCCGTGAACCGACTGCGGCTTCGGTCGTGCTTCCCGTCGTGCGCGCGCACCGGCACTCCCCTCAAGAGCGGACGTCTTCGGATACCCCCGACCGGTCGGAGCCCGCGCCCCCCGGTCTCACAGCAGTTCGGCCGGGAAACCGGCTGGGACCGCCGCCCCGGCGAGGGTCACCGCACCCGTCCGCTTGTCCTTCCGGACGTAGCGCGCCGCGTGGTCGAACTCCTCCGCCACGTGGTAGTCCGGTTCGGCCTTCGCCGTCGACCGCCGTCCCTCCGCCGTCACATGGAAGCGCACCCCGTACCAGTGCTCCGCCGTCGGGTTGTCCTGCGCGTGCCGCATGCACGCCCAGAGCATCTTCTTGAGCGGCTCCTCGAATGCCTTGTTGAACCGGCTGTTCGTCTCGGACGTCATGGGTGTGAGGTTGCACGACGTGCCGGGCCCGCCGAGGTGGTCGTTCCAGAGGTGCCCCCGGACCCAGACCCGGCCGTCGCGGGCGATGAGGGCGTTGACGACCGTGCACTCCTTGGGGTCCGGCGGCGATCCGCCGTAGCTGCGTTCCGGGGCCCGGGATCCCGGCCCCAGGGTGACGCGTACCGACCGGCCTCCGCCGGTGCGGTCGAAGGGTCCCCAGTCGGGCCCTTCCCACACGACCTCGTTCTCCCAGCGGCCCAGCGTCGCCGTGCGCGCGGGCCGGACCATGCGCTGGACGACGAGCGGCATACCGACGATCAGTCTGCTGACGGCCGCGTTCCCCGCCCGGAGTTGCAGCGCCGCCACGGCCCTGACGGACGAGGGGGGTTCCGCCGCCGCGGACCGGCGGGACGGCCCGGGGGAATGCCCGCCTAAGTGGGCGTGATCGCTCCGGCGCATGATTCCTCACCATCTCGAGGCGATGACCGAAGACTGGCCGATCGAATTCCTTCCCGCAATGGATAACCGGCGAATTCTCGCCACACGGCCGACACCTCCACGGAAAAACGTTTCCCGCAAAACGAAACGTCGAATTCCGGTCCCTCCGAGGGAGGGTACGCCCACCCGACGCCCCCCGGAAGTAGCCCGAAAGAGTGAACTCCCTTTCTGTCGCGGGCTGTTGACGGCTGCAAGCGAGCCGCTAGCATCAATGCTCACGTACCGCCGTCCTGGCATGTGCTTCCGGCATGGCCATTTCGCCCACGGCGGCGCGGTGCGACGCGAACAGCCGTGAACCGCAATCGGAACGGATCCGGAGGATCGCACATGCCCATCGAGGAATTCCCGATCACCCAGTCCGGCGGCACCCGGGTGCCCCACTCCGTCGCGATCGGCCCGAACCGCTGGCTGTGGGTGACCACCGACAACAAGAGCCTCGTGCAGATCAGTCGCAGCGATCCGAGCGCCCAGACCGTGTTCACCGACCTGATTCCCACGTACTCCGCCGGAATCCTGAAGGACCCGAAGGACCGGAAGGTCGTGTGGTTCGCCTCGCCGGCGGGGCCGCAGGACTACGACCCGATCTACGAGTTCGACGTCGAAGAGCTCCGGATCATCAACAAGCACAACCTCCAGGACGACGCCCGGGCACAGACCATCGCCACCGTGCGGATCAAGACCGACCCCAATAACCCGTCGGCCCCCAAGAAGGACTACATCCTGTTCGCCGAGCCCGTGTACACCAGCGTGGGATACGTCGAGGTCGGAAAGAACGGCGCGAGTTTCCACGCGCTGCCCAAGGAGGAGCCGGGATTCAACACCTGGCTCTGGTCGGTGACGGCGACTGTCGACCCGACCGAGACGAAGTTCACCTACTGGGCCACCGGGCAGCAGCACGACAGGCCCGCCAGGACGACCAATGGTCTGTACACCTTCACTCCGGCCGACGACAATGCGGCATGGCGGCGCATTCCGATGCCGGGCGGCCAGATCCCCATCCACATCATCGCCGGCGACGTGACGGAGGACGGGGAGAAAAAGACGTACCTCTGGATCAGCGCCCGGAATCCCAACCGGATCCTCCGGTACGACGTCAAGGACAAGTCGTGGAAGCAGAGCCAGGAAATCACCGGTGAGCCACGGCAACTCGCGTTCGGTCCGGACAACCTCATCTGGGTGGCCGGCAGCGACAAGATCTACCGCTTCAGGAAGAACGACGCCATCACGCTCGTTCCCAGTCCTTCCCTGCCGCCGGGCAGCGAGGCCAACGCCATCTGCATCGACGACCGGGACAAGGTCGTCTGGTACACCAACCGCCCGGCGAAAAAGATCGGCAAGTATCCGATCCCGGAGGACGGCAAGTCCGTCCTCGGCAAGACCCAGCTGGTGGTCCAGCCGACCACCAGTGTGGCGCCGGGCGACATCGCCGAAGTGCCGCTCGTGGCCTCCTTCGTGGCCGGCGCGAACGCGATTCCCGGCATTCCGCTCACCTGCCGGATCACCTCCGAGGAGACGACGTTCCTCGACGGCACCCGGGAATGCGTCATCGAGACGGATGTGACGGGCGAGGTCACCTTCCCCGCCGTGCACGCGGGCAAGGTCGAGGAGGAGGCCGTCCTGAAGATCGGCTGGGGCGACAACGAACCGCCCACCACCGTGATCCTCAATGTGCGCAACGAGCCGGAGGACAACGGGGCGTAACCGGTCCAGCTCCACGAGCCGCACGAGCTATACGAGAGGAGCCCGGACGTGCCGTCCGCATCCGGCAACATCCACGACCTCACGGGGAACGCCAAGCCCGTGGCACTCGCCTACAACCCGGCCGACAGGAACGTCTGGTTCGTCACGCCCGACGCGAAGATCGGCCGCTTCACTCCGCGCGCCCCCTACGACAGCGTGGTCTTCGAGCCGATCCACTCGGGTCAGAAGGCCGAGAACCTGGCGCTCTGGGACCAGGCCGTCTGGACCTACGTCCACGACACCACCAACGGACACGCCGTCAAGTGCCCGACGTCGGGCGAGTATCCGCCCCTCGGCATCGGCGCACCGGCCGCCACCCATGCCCTGGCCCTGGGCTCGGACAGGAACCACAATCAGCGCCTCGTCGCGACGCTCGACGGCATTGGGTCGCTGACCTTCATCGACGCCAGGGGTCAGGTCTCGATCTCCACCGACTACGGCAAGCCGCTGCACGGGCTGGCCGTGGACACGAGCAACGCCCAGGACTACTGGGTCAGTTGCCCCGACCGTCACCAGGTGGTCCGCTACGAAGCCTCGACGGGGGACTTCGACCTGTCCCCCATCAACTTCGGCCAGCTGAAGCCGTGTTCCATCGCGCTGACCGAGGCCGACGGCAAGGCGCTCTGGGCGACCACCCCGGAAGCCAGGATCATCCGGTACGACTTCGACACCAAGTCGCACAGGACCATCACCGTCCCCGCGGTCGCGCATCGTGTCTACGGCCTGCCCGACGGCTCGCTGTGGTTCACCATGCCCACGCGCGACATGATCGGCTACTTCGCCCCGGGCGCGACGGGTCTGACCGGAACCCTCTCGACCGGCAAGGGGACGGAGCCGTCGAGCCTCGCCGTGGACCGGGACGGGACGCTGTGGGTCGGGCTCACCGGGACCGGGCAGATGCTCCGCGTCTCGAAGGTCCAGCTGACCCCGGTCTCGGGACAGGGCCAACAGGCGGCCGTCGGCACGGAGTTCCCCAACCCGCTGAAGGTCAAGGCGGCCAGGCTGGACGGCGGCCCGGTGCAGGGCGCGACGATCACCTTCACCATCAAGGGCGACCAGGCCCGCTTCGACGGCGACAGGACGACCGACGTCCGGACCACTGACGCCGATGGCATCGCGACCAGCTCCGTGCTCCATGCCAAGCACGCCGGGGAGTGCGACATCTCGGCCCTGTGGGAGCAGGAGAGCGTCTTCACCCGCTTCGAGAACATCACCGTCACCGCGGCCGTGGGTCCCGCCGACCACACACGCTATCTCTCGGGGGCCGGCCAGGAGACGGAGCGCGGCACGGAGTTCGCCGAACCGCTCAAGGTCACGGTGGTGGACGCCAACGGCGCGCCCGTACCGGCCGTCGATGTCACCTTCCGCGTCGTGGACGACGACCTGGCCTCGTTCGACGGCGGGCCGATCGCGGTCGTACCGGGCGACGACACCGGCGTCGCGACCTCCCCGGCCCTGATGGCCGGTTCCGAGGCCGGGCGCGTCCGGGTCGAGGCGTGGGCGGCGGACACCTCCGCCGGAACGGTGTTCCGCGAGCGCGTCCTCTGACGACGGACCCGGAAAGATCGGACGGACCGGAAGGAGAGCCGATGACACAGCAACCCCCAGGCTTACGGACCGAGTTCGACTTCGAGCTGCCCTGCGGTTACGTCGACGGCACCGGCGCCGTCCACCGCCGGGGCCGGATGCGTCTGGCCACGGCGCGGGACGAACTGGCGCCGCTGATCGACCAGCGGGTGAAGGAGAACCCGGCGTACCTGGGGGTCGTGCTGCTCAGCCTCGTCATCACCCGGCTGGGGAACGTGCCCGAGATCCACGCCGGTGTGGTGGAGTCGCTCTTCGCGACCGACCTGGCCTACCTCCAGGACTTCTACCGCCGGGTCAACGGGCTGGAGGGCGACCGCGCGGTGGCCTGCCCCTCGTGCGGGACGGCGTTCGCGGTCCCCGAGCCCGTGCCCGGTGAACGCCTGGGGGAATCATGACGCACCCCGCCGACCGGCTCCGTGCGGAAGTCGCCTATATCGCCTACCACTTCCACTGGGCGTATGCGGATCTTCTGGCCCTCCCGCACGGGGAACGGCACGCGTGGGTGCGGGAGATCGCCCGGATCAACACGGCGTCGGCCGCCGGGGACGGGGGCCTGTGATGTTCTCCCCGCTCTTCCGGCGGCGGCCGCCGCGCGCGGAGCGCGGCCCGTTGCGGCCCACGGCGGCGGCGCCACGGCCTCCGCTGCCGCCGTGGGCACCCCGCGCGACCCTGCCGGGCAGCCCCCTGCCCGGGTTCCGGCGGTCGCTGACGGCATGGCAGCCGGTGCCGGCCGTGGCGCTGCACGGGTCGTTGCTGCCGCGCGGGGTGCGGGTGGGGTGCGGGCGGGTGGGCTTCTCCTCCGGCGGGCGGGCGTGGCGTCCGTACGGGACGGGGGAGGCTCTGCCCTTCGCCGGACCACCGCCGGAGCCGCCGGCACCCGAGCCGGTGCCGATGCCTCTGTGGCGCACGGTGGTTCACGCGGTGGGGAGTGCGCTCGGTACGTTACGGGGGCGGTCCGCCGTCCGGGAACCGGCGGGGCGCCGGATCGCCGCGGTGGCCGGTCCCCTGTCGTACGGAGCCGACGGAACAGCTCGCTCCGCCGGGCGCGACGCGGATGTTCCGAGGGCATCGGTCAACGGACCCGAGCCTTCCGGACTCGCGCCAGGCATCTCTACGCCGCCCCCACCCGTACCGGCTGCCCACGGTTCCCCGGAACCGCACCCCTCACCCGCCCTCACCGGTAGGGCTCCCACCTCCGCGCCCGCTGCGGATGTTCCATGGTCCTCGGGTGACGGGCCCGGCCCCTCCAGGCCCGCGTCGAGCGTCTTCGCGCCCGCCCCCGCACCGGTTGACCACGGATCCCCGGTACCGCGCCTCACCGGAGGCCCTCCCGTCTCTCCGCCCGCCCACGTGACTCCCCAGCCCTCGCAGCCGATCAAGCCCCCGGCTCGGACGTACCATCCGCGCGACGTCTCTCCGGAAACGCCGGCGCCGCTTCCCCGCGCTTCCGTTGTCCCTCCGGCCCCCTCCGCGCCGCCGCCCGGGCCGACCGTCCCGCCGCCCGACGTACCAACGCCCGCTTCTGAAAGCACAGTTGCGCTCCCCGACGTGTCCGCTCCGGCCCTCCGTCCGGCGTTCCCCCGGGCAACACCCCCGCAGGACGTCCACCGACCCGCCCCACCACCGGTCCCGGCTCTCCCCGGGACCCCCGCCCCGGCCCCCGGGCCCGTCACCGCTCCCTCCGTCACGCCCGCACCTCCCCTCACCCCGTCCGCCCCCGCCCCCTCACCGGCTCAGCACCCGTACACCGCCGCCACCCCCCGGCCGTCGTTCCCCTCACCCCACCGCCCGCCCGTCTTCCCCGCGCCGGCACCCGTGCACCGGCACGCCCCCGGCGCCGTGCCCCTCCCGGAGACACCGGCCCCGGCCCGCACACCAGAGCCCGCACCCCATGCCCCCCATGCCACACCCTGGCGACCGGTCCAGACACCGCCCCCTCCCCACGCTCCCGCGCCCGCCCGGCCGCCCCGGGCCCGGGTGGTGCGCGGGGACCATGGGAACCCCTCTCTCCCCATCTCCTCCCCCAGGTCGCCCGTCCTCCCGCAGAACGGGCCGCTCCAGGACGGTCCCCCGCCCACCCGGCCGTCGGACGCTCTCCCACCACCCCGGCCTCCCCTCGGCCGTCCTCTGACCCAAGCGCCGCCGACCGCCGTGCCGCTCTCCCTACCGCCCCACCAACCCCCTTCCCATGGGCACGAAGGCCCCCGGCCCGGCACGCCCCCGCCCCCGCCCCGGGCGCAACCGCCCGCTCCCCCTCCTCCGTCCCCCGCTCCCTCCCGTCCCGGGGCGTCCCCGCCCCCACCGCCCGACCCCGCCCTCCTCGCCCGCAGGATCGCCGAGGCCCACGCCGATGTGATCGCCCGTGCCGTGCTCCCCGCGCTCGGGCTTCCGGAGCGGATCGACTGGCCGATGCCGCACCACCCCTCTCCCGGCCACGCCCCTCGTTGACGTCACCACCCCCGGACGGAGCCGTCATGCCGGATCAGGCCCAGCACTTCGCCGTCAGCTCGTTGTTCCAGTTGACGATCGGGACCAGTGAGCTCGGTACGTTCACCTCGTGCGAGGGGCTGGGCTGTTCCATGGATGTCGAGGAGCGGACGGAGGGCGGGATGAACGGGCGGGTGTGGCATCTGCCGACCCGGCTCCGGTACTCCAACGTCACGCTCGGCAGACCGCTGACGAAGGACACCGTGCTCGTGTGGGCGTGGATCCAGCAGCAGATCGACAAACCGGTGCGGATGCCGGGGCAGTTGGTCGCCCTCGGACCGGACCGCAAGCCGATCGTCCGATGGCTGCTGGACGGTGTCCTGCCGGTCCGGTGGAGCGGTCCGTCCTTCGACACGGACCAGTCCCTCCCGGCCCGGGAAACGCTGGAGATCGCCCATGACGGGTTCCTCGGGGTCACGATCTGACCGTCCGCGACACGAAAGGACCGCTGCCGATGGCCGTTCTGCCCGTGGGAGGCACCCCCGTCCGCGCCTCCCTGGTGATCTACGACCCGCCGGCCGGTACCGGCAGCACACCGGGACCCGAACGCGCCCGGGTCAAGCTGCACTTCAACCCCGACCGCATATCCGTCGGCAAGCAGGCCCGCTGGGACCGCAGCCGGGCCCCGTCCAACGAGGCGGCCGCCAGACCGCAGTTCATCGGCGCCGAGCCGCGCACGATGTCGCTGGACGTGTTCCTGGACGCGCCCGGCGGCGGCTCCGGTGTACAGGGCGAGGTGGAGACGCTGCTGGGGTGCTGCGCGCCGACGGCGCAGAGCGCCGCCGCGAAGCCGGCCTCCGCACCGTGGGTGCGCCTGGAGTGGGGCAAGGCCCGCACGACCGCGTTCCTCGCCGTCGTCACCCAAGTGAACGCCGTCTACACGCGGTTCGGGACCGACGGGACGCCCGTGCGCGCGGAGTGCTCGCTGACGCTCGAAGAGGTGGGCGGCTCGACGCCTCGGCAGAATCCGACCTCGGGCGCGGACGGCCCGGTGGGCACGCACGTCGTGGTGGCCGGTGACACGCTGCCGGGGATCGCGTGGCGCACGTACGGGGACGCCGCGTCCTGGCGGGCGATCGCCCGCGCCAACGGGATCGACGACCCGGAGCGCATACGCCCCGGCAGCGAACTGCTGCTGCCCGTACTGGAGGACGGCCGGTGACGGAACGGGCATATGCGGCCGAGCCGGTGGTCGCCTTCGACGGCGTCGCGCTGCCGGAGCAGTGGAGCGAGCGCCTGGCGGCGGCGCTTGTGGCGACGGCGACGGGGCTGCCGGCCACGGTGTGGCTGCGGTTCCGCGACCCCGAGCACCAGTTGCTGTCCGGAGTGCGCGTCGCGGTCGGCACGGCGGTGACGGTGTCGGTGACCGCCGCCCGGCAGCGGGCCCGTACGCCGCTCTTCGACGGCGAGGTCACCGGGCTGGAGAAGGAGGTCGGCCCGGACGGCGCGTTCACCACCGTCCGGGCGGCCGACCGGGGCCACCGGCTGACGCGCGGCCGCCGGGTGGCGGCGTACGTCGAGACGACCGTCGCGGAGGTCGTCGCCCAGGCCGCGTCCCGGCACGGTCTGCGGGCCGGCCGCGTCGAGGCGGCGGGCGGACGCATCGGCCATCTGTCCCAGCCCAACCTCACGGACTGGGAGCTGCTCACCCACCTCGCCGACCAGCAGGGTCTCCATCTCGCCGTCGAGGGACGGACGGTGGAGCTGCGCCGGCTCGCCCCCGCCGCCCAGGCTCCCCCGCCGGCGACCGGCGCCGACCGCAGCCCGTACGTCCTCCAGTACGGGGTGAACCTGCTGTCCCTGCGGACGGGTGTCTCCTCCGCCGGGCAGGTCGGCGAGGTCGAGGTGCGAGGCTGGGACGAGGCGGCCAAGTCGCCTGTGACCGCCCGGACTTCGGCCGCCGCCACGGAGCGGCTTCGGCTGGGGACGACGCCCGGGGAGCTGGGCAGGCCCTTCGGCGACCGCCCGGGGCTGCTGGTAGCGGGCCGCCCGTACACCACCGCGTCCCAAGTGGACGCCGCAGCAAAGGCGTTGGCGGACGAGACGGCCGCCGCGATGGCGGACCTGGAGGCCACGGTCGCGGGCACGCCGGAGCTGCGCGCGGGTGTGCCGTTCACGGTGAGCGGCACCGGCGCGCCGTTCGCCGGGCAGTACACGGCGACGGCCTGTCTGCACACGTTCGACGGCGAGCACGGCTTTCTGACCCGGGTCCGGGTCGGGGCGCTGCCGCCGCCGGTCGTGCCGCCCCCGCCGCCGCTGTGCGGGACGGGGGTCGCGGTGGGGATCGTGACGGACGTCCGCGAGCCGGGGCAGGGGCAGCGCGGTGCCGTGCGGCTCAAACTGCCGTGGTTGTCGCAGGAGTACGTCACCGACTGGGTGCGCACGGTGCAGTGGGGCGGTGCGGGCGGCGGGGGCGTCGTCGCTCCGGAGACGGGGGACGAGGTGCTCGTCGGCTTCGAGCACGGCCGGCTGGACCGCCCGTACGTCCTGGGCGGGCTCTACAACGGGGTCGATGCCCCGACGGATCACGGTCTGCCGCTGGTCGACGCGGGGACCGGGCGGCTGAACCGACGGTCCGTCACTTCCCGGGCGGGCGACCGACTGGAGTTGCTGAGCGCGTCCGAGGGCCCCCAGGGCGTACGGCTGAAGTCCGGCGACGGGAAGCTGACGGCGCACCTGGACCGCAAGGAGACCGCGATCTCCCTGGAGGCCGGGGAGTTGCGCCTCCGGATCGACGCGCGCACGGGGACCGTCACCGTCGATGCCGGGAAGACGGGCACGGTGGTCGTCACGGCGGGCACCGTACGGATAGAGGCCGAGGACGATCTCCGGATCGCGGGGAAGACCGTGACCGTCGAGGGCACCGCCCAACTCACCCTCAAGGGCGGAAAGACGAGAATCACCGGCACCCCCGTCGACATCAACTGAAGGCAGGTGAAGGAGACATGG
Organism: Streptomyces luteireticuli; assembly: GCF_041519305.1. Classification (NCBI taxonomy): domain Bacteria; kingdom Bacillati; phylum Actinomycetota; class Actinomycetes; order Kitasatosporales; family Streptomycetaceae; genus Streptomyces; species Streptomyces luteireticuli. The sequence continues at coordinate 7,643,803 of NZ_CP167927.1, read as the reverse complement.
AACGCATCGGGAGCGATGTCATCGGCGCGGGCTGGGCCTTCCCCGGCGCCCTGACCCCCTCCGGCGAGGTGGCGCTGGCCACCGGCGGCGACGACGTGGCGCAGGCCATCGGTCTCGTGCTCGGCACCGCGCCGGGCGAGCGGCCGATGCGGCCGGAGTTCGGCTGCGGCATCCACGGGCTCGTCTTCGCCCCGCTCGACGCCGCGACGGTGGCGCGGGCCGAGCTGGAGGTGCGCCGGGCGCTGGAGCGCTGGGAGCCGCGGATCGAGCTCGACGAGCTGCTGTTCAGCATGGACTCCACGGACGAGGGCGTGCTCTACGTCGACGTCCGCTACCGGCTGCGGACCACCAACGAACCGCGCAACCTCGTCTTCCCCTTCTACACCCTGCCCCGGGAGGGGTGACGGCCGTGTCCTTCGCCGGAGCGCCGGTCGAAGGCCGGCCGGTCGAATTCCTTCACCCCATGAGCAACCGGCGGATTCTCGCCGGACATCCGCGCACCATCATCGGATCGGACCCGGAGGATCGCACATGACCATCGAGGAATACCCCGTCGGCAAGCCCACGGCCCCCCTCGCACCCCACTCCATCACGGTCGGCCCGGACAATTACCTGTGGGTGACGACCAGCAACAATGCTCTCGTACAGATCGACAGGAAAAATCCGCGCGCAAACACCGTGTACACCGATTCCATTCCGACGCTCACCGCCGGGATCCTCCGCGATCCGAAGTGCTCGGACGACCGGAAGATCGTGTGGTTCGCCTCGCCGGCTCACGAGCAGGAGTACGACCCCATCTACGAGTTCGATGTCGCCGAGGGCCAGATCGTCAGGAAGCACCGCCTCGACAACGACGCCAGGGCACAGACCATCACCACCGTGAAGGTCAAGTCCAGCAGCCTCGACCCGTCACTCCCGTACAAGTACTACATCGTGTTCGCCGAGCCCGTGCACACGGATGTGGGCTATGTCGAGGTCGGGCAGACCGGCGCGGAGCACCGCCCGGTCGCCGACGCGGACACCTGGCTCTGGTCGGTCGCGGTCACCACCGATCCGACCGAGACCAAGTACACCTGCTGGGCCACCGGGCAGAAACGAGACATCAAGCCGCTGACAAGGACGACCAACGCCCTGTACCGGTACTCGACCGCCGATGAGCATCCGGCTTGGGAGGAGATCAGGCTCCCGGGCCACCCCGACCAGGTACCCATCCATGTCATCGCGGGCCTCGGGGAGAAGAAGGACGACAAGACACCCTACCTCTGGATCAGCGCGCGGAACCCGAACCGGATCCTCCGGTACAACATCAACGAGCGGACATGGAGGGTGAGTCCGTCCATCACCGGTGAACCACGTCAGCTGGCCTTCGGCCCCGACGGCAATATCTGGGTGGCCGGAACCGACAAGATCTACTGCTTCCCCAGGGACGTCTCCCGCGCCCTCCCCTCCGAAGATCTGCCCCAGGGCAGCGAGGCATCCGGAATCTGTCTCGACACGTCCGAAAAGGTCATCTGGTACACCAACCCCACGGGTAAGAAGTTCGGCCGGTACCCGTTCTCGGCTTTGGGCAACTCCTCCTTCGGCAAGACGCAGTTGCTGATCCAGCCGGTCAAGAAGATCACCCCGGGTGCCGTGGCCGAAGTCCCCCTCGTCGCCGAATTCGTGGCCGACGCCTGCCCGACCCCGGGAATCCCGCTCACCTGCCGGATCCTCTCCGAGGAAGCGACGTTCCTCGACGGCAGCCGTGAATGCGTCCGCGAGACGGACTGGACCGGCCAGGTCGTCTTCCCCGCCGTACTGGCGGGCAAGGCGGAGGAGGACGTCCTCCTGAAGATCGGCTGGGGCGACAACGAACCGCCCACCACCGCGGTCCTCCAGGTGCGCGACAAGCTGGAGGACGACATGGCGTAATCCCCCTTCACGGCACGGGCGGCGGACTCCTCCGCCGGAACGGTCTTCCGCGAGCGCGTCCTCCGACGACGAATCACCGAGGAACCGCGCCCCCTCGTCCTCGCGTTCTCCACACTGCCCCGGGAGGGGTGACGGCCCGTATGCAGGAGCTCCCGGTTCCCGATCTCGACGACCTCCGCTTCCAGCCACTGGTGGACGCGGCCAAGCACGCGCTGCCGTCCCGGTCGCCGTCCTGGACCGACCACAACGTCTCCGACCCCGGCGTCACACTGCTGGAGCTCTGCGCCGGGCGGGTGGACGCGCTGGTCTACCGGGCGAACCGGATGACGCCGGAGCAGCGGTCCCGGCTGCTGGCGCTGATGGGCGTCACGCCGATGGCGGCGGTGCCGTGCCGGGTCGTCGTCCGGTTCGCCGGGTCGGGCGCCGCGCGGCTCGTCCCCGCGGGGACCGAGCTGACCGTTCCCCGGGAGCGTCCGTTCGTGCTCCGTACGACGGCTCCGGTCCGGGTGCCCGCGTCCGGTCGCGCGACGGTCGTGGCCGTCGAGCGGCCGGAGACGGTCACCGAGGAGCTGGGGAAGTCCGACGGTACCCCGGGGCAGCGGTTCGCCCCGTCCCGCCGGCCCTGGAGTCCGGCCGCGGCCGCGCCCGTTCTCTCCCCGGTCACCGAGGTGACGGTGGACGGACAGGAGTGGCCGCCGGTCGCGTCGTTCGCCGGGGCCGGCCCGGAGACGCCCTGCTACTGGTGGGACGACGCCGTGGGGGACGTGGTGTTCGGCCCGCTCGTCCCCTTCGCCGGCGGGGAGCGGCGGTTGGGGGCGCTCCCGCCGTCCGGGGCGGCCGTACGCGTCGGCTACGCGGCCTTCCGGGGCGCGGGGGACGCCGTCTCCCCCGGTACGGAACTCGTCGGGGACGCCCCGCCGGCCGTGGTCGAGGAGGTGGTCGCGCCCGGCCGGGACGCGGAGGACTGGCGGCAGGCGCTGGAGCGGGCGGCGCTCGGACTGGCGCCGCCGCGGCGGGCGGTGACCGCCGCCGACCACGAACGGGTCCTCGCCGAGCGGGCGTTCACCGTCGCCCGCGTCCTGGTGCTGGACAGCGTGCGGCCGGAGGACCCCCGGGTGCCGGAGGCGCTGTGCCCGCCCGAACGGCCGGACACCGTCACAGCCTGTGCCGTCGCCGTGCGCGAGCCCGGCTGGGCTGTGCACTACTACCTGGACGCGTACGGCGACGTGGCGTTCCAGCGGGTGCCGCTGAGCCCGATCGCGCCTCCCAACGGCCAGGACGAGCCACCGGAGTTCGCCAGGACGCGTCTCGACGCCGTACTCCAACTGTCGGGAGACGGACCGAGGTTGTGGTTCTCCGGCGGGCATTGCGGCTGGACCGGCGACGCCGGTCCGCAGCCGATCGCGGACCACCTGCAGGGCGTGCCCGCCCCGTTCCACGAGGGCGTCGACGCCGTCGCCGCCCTCGCCTACGGCGGCGCCGACTACGAGGTGTTCCTCTTCCGCGACGACAGCTTCTACCACCGGCGGTTCACCTATCAGGGCAGCAAGCTGCAGCCCTCCGGCGGGCGCGGGGTGCGGTCCCTGATCGCCGAGTCCTTCCCCCATCTGTCCCCGCACTGCGCGCGGAGCCCCGACGCGGTCGTGACCCTGCACGGGGTCTTCCACTTCTTCAAGGGGCCCCGGACCGAGTCCACCCTGTGGCTCCCCGAGGACGCGGCGCTCCGCGTCCTGCTCGTCCCCCATCTGCCCGCCGACCCGGCGGAGCCGTTGCACGAGGCCGACCTGGCGGTGACCGACGCCATGCTGGAGGAGGTCGGCGGGCTGCTGGACGGCGCCCGGCTGCTGGGCGACCGCCTCCAGGTGGCCCCTCCCGATTACCGCCCCTTCGAGGCACACGCCAGGATCCGCGCCTGGGCCTCCACATCGCAGAGCACCGCGAAGGCGGCGGCCCGGCACGCGCTGTACCGGTACTTCCACCCCGTCTCCGGCGGTCCGGGCGGCACCGGCTGGCCCTGGGGCCGTCGCGTCCACGCCAGTGACGTCCTCGCGGCCCTGGAGGCGGTGCCGGAGGTCCGGACGGTCCTGGACGCGTCGGTGCACAGCGGCCGGGGCGGACAGGTCGTCGACGTTCCCGACAACGGGCTGGTGCTGCTGACCACCTGCGCGATCGATGTGACGGACTGAACTCCCGGAAGGAGAAGGTGTCATGACCGATTCCCCCCGGCCGCCGACACTGCCCGCCGTGTACGCCGGCGACCGCGTCGCCCACGCCTTCGCCGCCGGCATCGGCGCCGCCCTCGCGCCCTCGGAGGACTGCCTGGACCGGCTCGCCGAGGTCCTCGGCCCGTGGACGGCCCCTACCCCGTTCCTGGACTGGCTGGCGCACATCACCGGTGCCCGCGTCGAGCCCGACTGGACCGAGCTCCAGCGGAGGACGGCCGTCGCCCTCGCACCGTGGCTGGCCGCGCACCGCGGCACCAAGCGCGCGCTGCTGCGCGAAGCCCTGGAGATCTACGGCTGGACCCTCGACGTCCAGGACCTCGGGGGCGTCTTCACGGGTGACCGGCGCCCGCCCGCGGGCCGGATGCTGACCGTGACGCTCACCCTGCGCGGCGACGAGGACCGGCCGGCCGCGGAACGCCGGCTGACCCGGCTGGTGGCCGCCCACTGCCCCGCGCACCTGCCCTTCAAGACCGTGGTCACCGGCTGATCCGTCCCCAGGGAGCCCTTCACCATGACACTGCCGATCCCCGCCCACGACGGACGCGGCCGCGCGGACATCGTCGGCGACGCGGTCCGCGCGGTGCGCGCCGAACTCCCCGCCTGGACGGGCCGGAACCCCGCCGACCCGGGCCGGGCCCTGATCGAGTCGTGCGCCGACATGGCCGAGGCGCTGCGGGACCGGGTCAACCGTGCCCCCGACCGCCACCGGCTGGAGCTGCTGGGCCTGTTGGGGCCGCGGCCCTACCCGGCGGCGCCCGCCCGCACCGACGTGCTGTTCCAACTCGCGGCGCCCGCGCCCGAACCCGTGCACATCCCCGTGGGGCTGGAGGTGTCCACCAACCCTCCGCCCGGAGCGGGCGACCCGGTGGTCTTCAGCACCGTGGCCGAGGCCGTCGTCAATCCGTGCGTGCTGGTCGCGGCGGGCCGGTTCACACAGCGGGGCGCGGGGGGCGGCGTGGTGGAGGGGACACTCGTGGCGTTCGCCGGGAAGGCGAAGAGCGGTGGCGCGTTCGCCGGAGCGCCCTTCCACCTCAACCTCCCCTCCTACGAGGACGTGACGCCGGTCGACGACCGGCCGCCGGCCGCCCCCGCCGAGTACGTACTGGCCGTGCTCTCGGTCGCCGTCCCCGGCACCCGCATCGCCTTCGACATCACGCCGGACGCCGACGGCGTCTGGGAGGCGTGGCAGGGCACGCACTGGGCCGTGTGCCGGACGGCCGGCCGGACCGTCGGCCAGGACGGGCGGACCCGGGTCACGCTCGACGTACCCGTCACACACGCCCCCGCCCGGCTGCTCCTCGACCCGCCGGAGGACGGCGAGGCGGTCCGGCAGCTGCGCGACGTCGGCCTCGTCCGGCTCGCGCCACCGGGGACGGGTGTCCGTGAACTCGCCCTGGATCCCGCCCTGTCGGTGACCGTTCCGGTGGTGCAGGCCCACGTCGTCCCGGGCGAGGAGCTGGGCACCGCGACCGGGACTCCCGGTGAACGGCTGCGCTTCGCGCACCCGCCGATGCTGCGGGCCACCGACACCCTCGCGGTCGAGGCCACCGACGCGGGACGGACGTTCCGCTGGACGTATGTGCCCTCGCTCGCCGGATCGGGGCCCGACGACCGGCACTTCACCCTGGACACCCGCACCGGCGAGGCCGTGTTCGCCCCGGTCGTCGGGACGGGCAAGGGCGCCCGTCGGCACGGCGCGCCCCTGCCGACGGGGGCGACGGTCCGGGCCCGGCACTATCTGACCGGCGGAGGGGCCGGGGGCAACGTCCCCGCCCGCACCGTCACCGTGCTGCGCACCCCGCTGCCGTACGTGTCCGCCGTGACCAACCCCGCCCCCGCCACCGGCGGCACGGACGCCGAGACGCCCGCCGAGTACGCCCAACGGCTGCCCCTGGGCTCCCCGTTCCCGGAACGGGCGGTCACGCCGCGCGACTACGAGCAGCTGGCGCTGGCCGCCTCGGCCGGGATGGCCCGCATCCACCATGTGCGCACGGACGACGACGGGACGCTGGACCCGGCGCACAACTATGCCCCGGCCCAACCGGCCGAGACCACGCTCCACTTCGTCCTCGACGCGAGCACGCCGTCCCTGCCGCAGGACACCGAAGTCACCACGCGCGACGGTGGCGTGGTGTTCACCACCCAGGGACAGGCCACGAGGGCCGCCACCCGGATCGCCGGTGTGGCCCGGTTGTTCCCGGATCCCCGCGTCACCGGCGCCCGCGACGTCCTCGCCGCCGGCGACTACCTCGCGGAGGGGCCGGTCGGCGGCCCGTACCGCACCGGTGCCGGCGTCACCCTGGCACTCGTCCATCTTCCCGCGGACGTCGAGCTGAGCCAACTCGTCCTCTGGGCACGTCCGGACCGCACCGTCGCGGCGGAGGACCGGATCGCGCTCTCGGTCTTCCTCCCGCGCGCCGGCGTCCCGTGGTGGGACCCCGAGGTCCCGGCGGCCTACGCGTGCGATGCCCCCGCCGCCGTCGACGGCACCCCCCAGTTGTGGCACCCCGTCCGGCTGGGCGGCTCCCCCCGCTGGCGGCCCACGGTCGACCGGCCGGTCACCCGCGTGGACGACGCCGTGGCCCGCCGCGGGGACAACTACGGCTCCGGGGACGGCTTCTGGCTCGCCCTCCAGATCCGCGACCCGAAGGCCACGGACACCACCACGTACACGGTCGCGATCGACGACGGCGCGACCGGCCCGGTGCGCGCCCTGCAGTACGCGACCCGCACCGACGCCTCGGCCGAGACCGGCAGGGAGGAACCGGGCCAGGTGATCGCCCTCATGACCCCGCAGCTGTGCACCCCCCTCCCCACCACGGTCCTGGTCGGCGGCGAGGAGTGGTCCGTGCGGGAGTCCTTCGAGACATCCGGCGCGGACGACGCGCATGTGGTGCTGAACGCCGCCACCGGGCAGGTCCACTTCGGCCCCGCCGTCCGCGACAGCTCCGGGCGCACGGTCCAGCACGGCAGGATTCCGGAGGCGAACTCCCCGGTCACTGTGGCAAGTTATCGCTGCACGGCGGGTGCGAAGGGCAATGCCATCCCGGCGGACACGGCCTGGAACCGCCCCGACGGCGTCATATCGATCCGCAACACCGCCGTCGGCAAGGGCGCCGACGGCTTCACCGACACCAGTGGGGGTACCTTCCAGGCCGGGGTCCGGCTGAAGGTCGTCCCGTTCGTGACCGCCGACGAGCGCGGCTGGTTCCCCTTCCCGATGCTCATCCCCACGCAGGACGCGTGCGACACGGTCCAGCGCTCCCTGCGCGCGCTGCATCCGGCGGGCGTCCCGGTGTGGCTGGAGACGCCGCGCTACGTGGGCCTCCGCGGCGAGGCCCGGGTGGTGCCCGAGGACTATCTGACCGCGACGGAACGCGCCGCCCTGGCCATGGCCGCCGAACGCGCGCTGTACCGCTGGTTCAACCCGGTCGACGGCGGGCCCGACGGCAAGGGCTGGCCGCTGGGACGGCCGGTGTACACCGGCGAGGCGTACCGCGTCCTGGAGCGGGTGCAGGGCATCGCCCGCGTCGATTCCGTGGTGCTGCACGGCACCGACATGGATTCGGGGGCGGAGGTCGGGACCGCGTTGCGCATCGACTGCGGCGAGGAACAGACCGTCTACTCGGTCGAGCACCGCGTCGTCGTCGCCGAAACCCCCTGAACAGGAAGGCACTTCATGGACGGGTACCTCCTCGCCCTCGACCGGGCCTGCGACCGCCTCGTGACGGCCGGGTTCGCGGCGGACGGCACGCCGGTCACGCCGGCGCACATACCGGTGGGCAAGGGTCCCCGCGCGCTGGCGCTCGGCCCGGACGGCACCCACGCGTACGTCGCCTGCTACGACGACTACACCCTGTCCGTCGTCGTCACAGGCGGCGGGTCCACTGTGGTTCCCCTGCCGGGCGCGCCCTGCGCGGTGGCGGCCGGGCTCTTCGCCGGGCAGGTCTGCGTGGCGGCCTGGGCGGGCGACACGGTGCACGTCCTGGCGGAGGACGGGACCGGCCGTCGCGAAGTGCCCGTGGGCAAGGGGCCGTTCACGCTGGCGTCCGTCCCGGGGAGCCGATGGGTCTGCGTCGCGCACGACAAGGACGAGCAATCGGCCCGCCGGCTGTACGTCGTCGACGTCGGCGCACCGGGTGCGCCGAAGGCGGCCTCCGTCGCCCTGCCGGCGCCCGTCCGCGCGGTGGCCGTGTACCCGGACGGGGAGTTCGGTTACGCGCTGTGCGACGGGGCCGGCGTCGTGGTGGTGAACCTGGCCGGTGCCACGGCGACGACGCCCCACCCCGTCGGGCCCGGTCCCTGGACCGCCGCCGTCGGACACGGCCGGCTCTGGATCGCCGACCAGCAATCCGCCGAGCTGTGGGTGGCCGCGCTCGACGCCGGGACCGGAGAGCCGGGGGCCTTCACCGTTCTCCCGGTCGTCCGGCGCCCGTCGGCCGTGCTCCTCTCCCCGGACGGCACCCGGGCCCATGTCCTCGGCCGGACCACGGGCGTGCTCAGCACGGTCTCCCCGGCCGCGCCCGCCTCGCGTACGGACATCGCCGTCGGCGTACTGCCCTCGGGCCTCGCGACCGACAGCGCGGGCCGGTTCGCCTACATCACTGACCAGGCGACCGGGGAGATCCACACCCTCCGCATGGGGCCGGTGGTCATGGACGGCCGGATCGGCGTGGGCGACACCACCAGGCAGCCCTTCGCCACGGGTGTGACCCCCGACGGGCTGTGGGCGTGCACCACCGACGAGTCGGGCGCCCGCGTGGCCGTCGCCGATCTCACGGCGGGCACCCACAAGGGCACCGTCGACCTGCCGTCCGGGACGACAGCGTGGGGCATCGCCATGGGCCCCGACTTCGCCTGTGTCACCAGCCCGGGCACCGACCAGCTCCTCACGCTCCGCCCGAAGAGCGACTTCGGCGCCACGTCCACGGTGACGGTGAAGGCCACCGACCTGGCGAAGGACGCACACCCGCACGGCGTGACGGTCACCCCGGACGGCCGGTACGCCGTCACCGCCGACTCCGGCACCGGGTCCGCCTCCCGGATCGATCTGAGGGGCGGTTCGGGCACCATCCCCCAGGGGACCGTGCAGTGCGCCATACCGGTCGGGCTGGCGATCCGTGGCGACACCCTGTACGTCGCGGACTACGTGGACCAGACGTCGGACGTCCCCAAGGGGCAGATCGCCGTCCTCCGGCGGAACAGCTCGGGCTGGACCCACGACGGCTCCATCGACAAGGACCACGGCCACTTCACCGGTCCGCACGAGATCGCGCTCTCAGCGGAGGGCGACCACTTGTACGTCACGAACTACGACAGCGGCACCAACCGCCCGGACAGGGTGTCCATCCTCCAACGGAGCGGCAATAGCTGGGACTTCAGCGCGGGAATCCGACACAGCGAGGTCACCCAGCCGCACGGACTGGCCCTGTCCGGGAAAGGCCCCGGCGAAACGGCCAAGTTGTATGTGTCGAGCGCGGACAAGGGCAAAGTCGCCCAGTTCACCGTCACGGACAACTCCCAGGTGCAGTTCGACTGCTGGCTCACCATCGAGCACGGCCAGAACGAACACGTGCCCGCCTCCCTGGCCCTGTCACCGGACGGCGAGTTCCTGTACGCGACCCGGTACTCCGCGGGTCTGGTGTACGGAATCGCCGTCCCCCAGAGCTCGGACAAGCCGATGACCAAGGTGGAAGGAGTCGAGGCTCCGTGGGTGCGCAGCGTCTCGTGCCGCGGGAAAGACACCCTCCACTTGGTGACCGAGAAACGCGATGCCGCCGACGCGGGCCTCATCTCCGTCACCCTCGACGAATCGCGGCTCAAGGCGGCCCCGGTGCCGCAACCCCGGCAACCACTCCCCGACCATCCCTGGGTGATCGTGGCCGACCGTGACGACGAGACCCTCTACATCGCGGACTATCTACGGAAGGAGATCAGCGTGCTGGGCCACGGCGTCACGCCCATCCCCGTCAGGGCTTCCGACGACTCCCGCCCCTGGGAGGTGATCTGCACCCCGGACGGCCGCCACGCGTACGTCGCCGACCGTTCACCCAAAGCCCCTTCCGTGCACTGGGTTTCCCTCGCCACCGCGCAAAAGTCGGCCACGCTCCCCGTCGACGCGGACCCCGTGGCGGTCGCCTGCGCCCCGGACGGGCTGCGCGCCTATGTGGCCTGCGCCGGGGCGAAGACCGTCACCGTCCTCCGCCGGGGCCCCGAACTGACCGACGACTCCATCGGCACGGCCGACCCCGCCGTCCCCCTGTCCCTCGCGGTGCATCCCACGGCCCCGTACGCCTACCGCGTGGGGCAGGACGCGCTGTGCCCCGTCAAGCTGACCGGCGCCGACGACGGACGACAACTCCCCGTCCCGGGAGGGCCGTGCGATGTCGCGATCCATCCGGGCGGCGGGTTCGCCTACCTCCCCGGCACCGGGGATCAGGGCAAGCCCGTACTCCACGTCGTACGCCTGGAGAACCCCGCAACTCCCGCTCTAGGGGAGGCCGTTGCCCTGTCCGACGGACAGCAGACCCCAACCGCCCTCGCCCTGCACCCGCACGGCACCCACGGCTATGCGACGGGCACCCTGGGCGGCGCCGTCACGCTCTGGGCTCTCGCGGTCACCGCCCCCGAGAGGCCCACGGTGACCGATGCCTTCCCGGTCGGCCTCCCGCCTGTCCGAAGCCTGGCCATCGCCCCCGGCCATCTCTACGCCCTCACCGCCGAGGGGGCGGACGACGCGGTCCTGCACGTACTGGAGCTGTCCGCCCCACCGGACGCACCCCTCGAACGCCCCCGCGCAAAACTGTCGTTGCCCGGCCGCCCCCGGTCGGTCCGCGTGCACCCGCTCGGCGGCCACGCCTATGTCAGCACCGACGACAAGGGCGTCCACCTCCTCGACCTCACCGATCCCGCCCGTCCGCAGCTCGTCGGCACGGTGTCCGCCGACGCCGGGGCCGTCGCCTTCCGGCCCGACGGCTCCGGCGCGCTCCTCGGGCAGCAGGGTCGGCTCCGCGGCCTCGGCCTGGGCGCGCCGCAGGTGCTCCCGGGCGCCTGGCAGCTGCCCGGGACCTCAGCTCCCCGGCGCCTCCTCGTCTCCGCCGACGGCAGGTCGGTGTATGTGACCGACGAGAGCGGCGGCGACCTCCGCGTGCTCGACGCCGCGAGCGGCGCCGTCCGGCGCACCGTCCACGCGGGTACGGGGCTCGCGGGCCTCGCCCTGCGGCCGGGGACGACGGACCGGCGGCTGTACGTCGTGGACGCGGGCGCCCCGGCCCTCGTCGTGGCCGACATGGCCGAGCACGTTCCCGTCGGCACCGCCCCGGAGGTCGGCATCGACCTGCGGCAGGTCCGCATCACGAAGGGAACCTCCGCGTGATCGACGTCGTCGACAGGGCGCTGTGCAAGCGCGTGCAGGAGGACCTCCGTTACCCGGAGACCTACACCATCGAGTTCCGCCCGCCGTCCGGTGGCACGGCACCCGGCGGAACCATCGGCACGGAGACCGTCGGGATCTATCTCCACGACATCCGCGAGGATCTCGACCGGCGGATGACCGGGCTCGTCCACCGCTATGGCCCGCTCCCCGGCTCCGACAGGCCGGCAAAGCTGGCCCACCACGACCCGCCCCGCTACACCCGGCTGTCCTACCTGCTCACGGCCTGGGCCCCGGACCCCATGACGTCCCACCGGATGCTGGGCGAGCTGCTGACCGGACTGTCCACGGACCGCGAGTTCGAGCTCGAACTGCCCGAGGAACTGGAGGAGATGGGCCTGGTGGCGCGGTTGGAGATCGGATCGCCGCCCGTGGATGACCGGGCCGTCCAGGAGCTGTGGTCGGCCGTCGGCCACAGGCTCGTCCCCGCCCTCCACGTCACGGTGATCGTCCCACTGCTGAGCTTCGCCCCCGAGCGCTACAAGGACCACGTCCGCTTGCCCCTCGTCCTCGGCGTCGAGCTGCCCCGCGCGGACCCACCCCCGGTCTGGGACAACTGGCCGCCGCAGCCGGACGGGGAGCCGCTGCCGTGACCACGACCCCGGTTCGTCCGCCCACCCCCGCCGACACCCTCCTCGCCCGGCTCGACCTCCTCCGCCACCGGGTCCGGCGGGCGGTGGCCGCCCGCGCGGAGGGCGATCCGCAGCCGCTGGACGACCCGTTCCGCGGCCTGTACATCTCCGACGACCTGGCGCCGCACCTGCTGCGCACCGTCCCGGCGCCACTGCCGCCGGACGAGACCGAGCAGCGGGCCGCCGAGGAGCTGGAGGCCGCCGAACGGGCCGGTGCCGCATCGCCGTTGCGGGACCTCTCCCTCTCCCCGCTGGAGAGGGACCTCCTGCTGGTGGCCCTCGCCCCCGACCTCGACCCCGCCTACGAGCGCTGCTACGGCTACCTCAACGACGACGTCACCCTCCGCAGGGCCACCGTCGGCCTGGCCCTGCATCTGTGCGGGCTGCACCCCGGCGACCCGCGCGGGCGCGCGGCCCTGGACCCCGCCAGACCGCTCCGCGCCCGCGGCCTGCTGGAGGTGGAGAACGCCGAACGCCCTTACCTGACACGCTCCCTGCGCGTCCCCGACCATGTGACGGACCACCTGCTGGGCCTCGCCGCGCCGCCGCCCCCACCGGACCCCTCGCGCCGCCTGGCCCGCCGGATCGTCCCCGCCGTGGGATGGGACGACCTGGTCCTGCCCGATCGCTCCCGCGCGCTGCTGCGCGACCTCGTCCGCCGGGTCCGGCACCGCGAACGCGTCCTCGGCGACTGGCGGATGCGCCCCGGCGGCGGGCGGGGCCGGGGCGTCGGCGCCCTGTTCAGCGGTCCGTCGGGGACGGGCAAGACGCTCGCCGCCGAAGTCGTCGCCGCGGACCTGGGGCTGGAGCTGCGCGTCGTCGATCTCTCCGCCGTCGTCGACAAGTACATCGGCGAGACCGAGAAGCACCTCGAACTCCTCTTCTCCGGGATCGATCCCGCCCGCACGGCCCTCCTCTTCGACGAGGCGGACGGCGTCTTCGGCAAGCGGTCCCGGCCCGTCGACGCGCACGACCGGTACGCCAACACCACGACCGCGTACCTGCTCCAACGCCTGGAGTCCTACGACGGCCTCACCGTCCTGACAACCAATGTGCACGACCACATCGACTCCGCGTTCCTGCGCCGGCTCGACCTGGTCGTCCCCTTCGGCCTGCCCAGCGCGGAGCAGCGCCGGGCGCTGTGGGACCGCTGTCTGGGCCCCGCCCTGCCCCGCTCCCCGGAGCTCGATCTGGGGCTGCTGGCGGACGCGTTCGAACTGCCCGGCGGTGCGATTCGCTGCTGTGCGCTGACGGCGGCCTACCGGGCGGCGGAGACGGGCCGCCCGGTGGGCACCGGCGATCTGCTGGACGCCGTGCGCGACGAATACGTCAAGCTGGGGCGCTACTTCGACGAGTCGGTGCTGCCGCCGGGCTGAGTCAGCCCTGGGCCCCGGCGAGTACGGCGCGGGTCGGGGGCAGGACGAACACGGCCTTGCCCATGTACTCCGTGGACGGGTCGTTCGGCGGCGTGCCGGTCGGGTTGGACGCGGGGAGCATGGGTGTGAAGACCAGGTCGACCGGGCCGCCGTCGAGGACGACCTCGGTGCCATGATTGGTGCGGGCATGGCGGGAGCGGTGAGCGGGCGTCAGGCGCAGCCGTGCCTCACCCGCGCCGAAGACGGGATAGGCCGGCGTCGAGTACGAGAGGTAGATCCTCAGCTCTTCGATGTCGTCCGGTACGCACGCGGGTTGGTGTTCCACCAGGAATCCGGCGGAGCCCGGCAGCGGGGTGGGGATCGGGATGAGCGTCCCCGGCAGGTCAGGAGTCGGCTTCGTCGAGAGGATCGGCGCCTGGGGGATGACGAGGTCGCCTGCGCGTAACAGTCGGGGCATGGGGAGTCCTCGTGGCGGACGGTCCCTCCGGCCCCGCCGGAGCGGGGCCGGAGGGCGAGCCGTCAGCTGGTCCGGCCGGACTGTCCGGCGATCTGGGTGATGGTGAAGTGCACGAACTCGGCGGGACGTACAGGCGCCACACCGATGTCGCAGATGACCTTGCCCTCGTCCATGGTCTCGGGCTTGTTGTTGGTGTCGTCGCAGATCACGTAGAACGCCTCGTCGGGTGTACGGCCGGCGAGCGCGCCCTGGCGCCACTGGTCGGTGAGGAACGACGACACCGCGTGCCGCAACGTCGCCCACAACCGCTCGTCGTTCGGCTCGAACACCGCCCACGTCGACGACTGACGGATCGAATCCGAGAGATACGACACCAGACGACGGACGTTGAGGTACTTCCAGTCACGGGTGGTCGACCGTGTGCGGGCACCCCAGACGAGCAGGCCCCGGTCCGGGAACGCCCGCAGGCAGTTGACACCCTTCGCGTTCAACTCCCCGTGCTCGTCGTCCGTGAGAAGGGTGCCGAGTTTGAGGACGCCGCGCAGGTTCTGGTTGGCCGGAGCCTTGAAGATGCCGCGTTCGGCGTCGGTGCGCGCCCAGACTCCCGCGATGTGGCCGCAGGGCGGGACGGTGCGCTCCTGGGCGTTGACGCCCGGCACCGTGACCCACGGGTAGTACAGAGTGGTGAAGGCGGCGGCGTCGTCGGACGAGCCGAATTTTCCGGCGAACTCCTGCATTTTGCCCGGGTTCAGGCCGGGCGGGGGGTCGAGGATCGCCAGCCGGTTGCGCAGCGCGGTGCAGTGGGTCAGCACCTCGTCCATCCTGACCTTGCCCTGATCCGGGTCGGGCTGGACCACCGTGGTAGAGACGGCCGTGGTCATGTCCCACAGGCTGGGCACAGCCACCATGGTGACCTCTGGGACGGTCTCCAGTCCGGCCAGGCCCGTCCGCTCGTCCTGCTTCCCCCTGAGGTCCTCGGGAGACACGGCGTCCTTCGGGCTGGTGAAGCCCACCACATAGCAGGTCCGTCCGCCGTTGGCGAAGAATCCGTAGACCGCCTCGGCCAAGAGGAAGCAGCGCTCCAGCGTACGGATGATGACCGGGTCGCTCGCCTCCGCGAGTTCCTCGGCGATCCCCGCCATGTCGTAGCGTGCGGCGAACTCCCGCCAGCTCCCGATCTTCTGCGGTAACTTGCGGTCCGCCTCGGTGAACGGCTTCAGCGTCTCGTTCGGATCTTCCTTGATGGATACCTTCGTGTAGCCGAGAAACGCCGGGACCGAGGTGCTCGCCCCGGTGATCGTGCGTACGCCGCTGGGGAGTTCCTTGACGAAGACCCCGGGTGGGTTCGGGTTGGGCATCTGCGCTCCTTGAGTGATGGTGGCGTGGCTACTCGACGCTGATGTCCTCGTAGGTGATGGTCACCTGCTCCGTCGCGGGTCCGGACTCCGAGGCGCCCAGCGACGGCCCTTCCCAGCGCGATGCCCAGGCGTTGCTGAGGTGGATGCGGCGGACGGTCTGCTTCTTGGCGTCCTTGAGGGCGATGGTGATGTTCTGCCGGGCGGCGTCGAGGTCGGCGTTGACGAGCGTCGCCTTGATCCAGTCGGTGAAGGCGGTGCTCTTGTCCATGCCGCGGGTGATGGTGATCTCGCCCGACTTACGGGACCCGGGTTGTTTGCGTACGAGGAGTTCGCCTGTCGGGGACACCTGTCGGACCTCGACCACGTCCTGCTCCAACTGGAGCCCCGAGACGCTCTGGACGGTCTCCACCTGGAACTTCCCGAGTTCGACGGCGAAGGTGCTGCTGCTGAAGCTGTCACCGGTCAACATGGGCGGCGTCTCCTCGCTCAGCTGGTCTGGCCGGGCTGGCCGGCGATCTGGGTGATGGTGAAGTGCACGAACTCGGCGGGGCGCACGGGCGCCACACCGATGTCGCAGATGACCTTGCCCTCGTCGATGCTGTCCTGCCTGTTGTTGGTGGCGTCGCAGATCACATAGAACGCGTCTTCGGGCTTGTGGCCGACGAGGGCGCCCTGGCGCCACTGGTCGGTGAGGAACGACGAGACCGCGTGCCGCAACGTCGCCCACAACCGCTCGTCGTTCGGCTCGAACACCGCCCACGTCGACGACTGACGGATCGAATCCGAGAGGAAGGACACCAGGCGACGGACGTTGAGGTACTTCCAGTCACGACTGCTCGACCGGGTCCGGGCACCCCACACCAGCAGCCCCCGGTCGGGGAACACCCGTAGGCAGTTGACGCCCTTCGCGTTCAGCTCCCCGTTCTGCCCGTCCGTGAGGACGGTCGGGACGGAGAGGACGCCGCGGAGGTTCTGGTTGGCGGGGGCCTTGAAGACACCGCGTTCGGCGTCGGTGCGCGCCCAGACTCCCGCGATGTGGCCGCACGGCGGCACGGTGCGGGGCACACCGTTCAGCCCGGGGACGTCGAGCCAGGGGTAGTACAGGGTGGTGAACTCGGCGTCCGTGCTGTCGTGAGATGCCAATCCCTCTGCGAACGCGCCGGCTTCGGACGGCTTTTTGCCCGGCGGTGGTTCCACGATCGCCAGCCGGTTGCGCATCTTCAGACAGTGCGCCACGACAGCGTCGATGACCACCTTCCCGTCCGCCGGGTTCTGGCTCTTCGTCCAGAGGTCCGGTACGGCGACCATGTGGACGTCCGGGACGGTCAGCAGTCCGGTGAGGCCGAGTTGGACCTCGGTCTTGAGGTCGGCTCCGTGGTCGAGGGCGACGATGTAGCACTTGGTCCCACCGTTGGCGAAGAAACCGTAGACCGCCTCGGCGAGGGCGTACTGCTGCCCGGCCTCCAGATTCTTCTTGACCTCGGTGAGCTCAAGATGGCGTGCGATCACGGGCCACCAGGACTTGCCCTTGCTCTCCCAGCCCTTGTACTCCGAGAGGTCCTGGACCTTCCCATCGGTCTCGTCGACGAACGCCTTCTCATCGTCGGAGATTTTATGGCCTGTCCCCAGCACCTCCTTCAGCGCGACGAAACGCGCATATGTGGCACCGTCAGGGATGTGATCAGGAACGGCCTGGCCCATGAGGGACCAGGTCGCGTCCTGGAAAGCGTCCCTGCGCTCGTTCAAGACCGCCAGCGCCTCGTCGACCTCCTTCAGCGTCAGCCCGGAGCGGAAGTGGAACGCGTCCACGTACTCGTTCCAACTCCGCACGGGCTGCGGCGTACTGCCGGTTTCGGGCCGGACGACCGGGTAGCCGAGGAAGGCGGGCGTGGAAGTGCCCGCGCCGGTGATGATCCGTAATCCGCTGGGGACTTCCTTGACATAGACCCCGGGCGCGGAGAGTTCTGGCGTCATATGACTCTGCCCTTCGCGAGGCGTCGGATGCACCTCCGGACAGCTGTACCCGCACCGGCGCACCACGGCGCACTACCACCTCATGGAAACCCCAAACCGCTCTTCCGAGTGAAATCACCACATGCCCAGGTGAGTTGCCCGCTTCACTTGCTGTCGGCAAGGGGGTGGTGTCCAGCGGCAGTTGACGAGTGACGCTGCACAGTCGAACGCGCCGGGGACACCTGGCACACCCGGGTGCACAACGACGGACCGGACATCGCCCCCGCCGACCGGGAGCGGATCTTCGAGCACCTCACCCGGCTCGACGAGTCCCGCAGCCGCGACGCCGGCGGAAGCGGCCCGAGGCCGGTCGCCGCCCGCCACGGCGCCGGCTCCCCTCCGATGACAATCCGCCCGGCACCGGGACCGTGTTCGCCCCGAACCTCTCCCCGGCCTGAACCTGCCCCCGGACCTGAACCCACCCGGACCCGAGCAGCCGTCCACCGTCCCGGATACTGGGACCATGCAGACGATCTCCCTGGACACCCAGGCCGACGAGCACCTGAAGCGTGCAGCAACTGCCCCTTCCGGACGCAGCGCAACCACCATCTACGCCGGTCACGAGCACGGGCTGCGGCACACCCTCCTCGCCCTGACCGCCGGCTCCGACCTCGCCGAGCACGACAACCCCGGTGACGCGACCGTTCTGGTACTGCGCGGACATGTGCGGCTCACCGAGGGCGACACCTCCTGGGAGGGCCGGGCCGGTGACCTGATCCCCGTTCCTCCGGCCCGCCACAGCCTCGACGCGATCGAGGACTCGGCGGTGCTCCTCACCCTCACCAAGCGCGGCTGAACAGCGCATCGAGCCGGGCAACACGACGGCCGGGGCGGCAGCGCGGCAGCCGATGTTGGTGCCGGTGCGCCGCCGTGCCGGGCGACCGGTCCGCCGAAGCCTGACGCAAGCCCTGACGCAAGCTCGGTGTGACGGACGGTCCGGCCGTTCCCGTCCGTGACGCGATCAGCGCGGGAACTCCGGTTGAGGAGACCCGGGACGGCATCCGTCGGTGAACTCACCGACTGATGCGGTGACCGCGGTCGGGCGGACGCCATGCTCCCCGGAAGCGCCTGCGGACAGCTCGGCCGTCGCGTGCTCCTGCCACAGCCGGTGGGCGTGGACGGCCTGGCCGTTGTGGCAGGTGCCGTTGCCGCACAACCCCTCTGCGGGATCGTAGGGGAGATCAGGGCCGCGCCATCCGCACGCACACCCGGGGACGAGAGCCACGGGCTGCTCGGCCGGGGCCCCGGGAACGGGGCCGCCCCAGGCGCCGCCGAAGGCCGCGGAGGAATCGGCGAACCGCCGCTCGTACCGCGCGTGTTCGGAGGTGAAAGCCGGGATCGTGCCATCGGCAAGACGGCCGAGGACGAACCCGCCGTGCCGGATGTCCTCGTCGCTGCCGAGGAGCCACATCACGGCGTCGGCCGTCCGTCGTACGGTGCGGCTTTCCTGCTCGGGCTCAGAGGCCGGAGCCAGTACACCGACGGCGGCCAATGCCTCGGTCAGGGCTTGGTGGGCGGCGTCCGCACCGAGCAGGGCCCCGTTGCGGACGGCCACGGCGGTAAGCCGGTCATACGCGCGCTCGTACTCGTCGGGAGTGAGAGTCCGGGCCTCTTCTGTCGTCACGTCTTGGCTCCTTGTCACAAGGCCAACCCTGCAGCACTCCCCACCGAACGCAAAACGATCCCCGGGAGCGGACCACCTCCCGACCGCCCCGGCTCAGATCCACCGCGTCTCGCTGACGACGTGGGGACGGACGTCCGTCGGCACACCCGCCCCGACCACCCAGCTTGCCGGGGAGGGAAACTGCCCGTCTTCCCGGTTGCCACGACCGACGAGTCGGCGTTGCCGGAAGTCCTGGCGGAACTTGCGACTGCCCAGGGACGGGAGGGACGCCGGCACCATCAACCGGGAGCTGCCCACCGCGCGCAACCCGCGCGTCCCTGTATCCCGTCCGCCAACTGGCAACGGTCGCCACAAAGCGGGTGGGCTACGGGGGAGTTGACGTGCCCGCGCCCCAGTCGCCCCCTCCCCCGGCCCGTTCGAGGGCGGTCCCGACGCAGAGCAGGGCACAGTTGCGGCCATCACCGACGAGGAGCGCACTTTCCGGCGGGACTCCGGCCTTTCGAATGCCGATACCCCATACCGCATTCATATGAGCAAGGATTCTCACGCGACCCGGAATGCAGGAAGCAGGCACAGACGGACCCACTCACACATGGCGCGACACCCGGGGCCGATTTCCGGCCAACAGTCCCTGGTTCAAGATTCAACGGTTAACGCGGAGCGATCAACCGTGCGCTATATTCAATGAGGCGCCGCGTTCGTGAAGGAACGTCAGACCGACGTTCACGCGAAACGCGTGGGTGTGCTGTATTTCACGCACCCCGAAAGCAGGCCTCGGGCCACCCATCCCCGCTGAGCCTCGCGCCCATGCAGTGTCTTCGTCGACCCTAGGCAAGGCCATATGTCCGTCCACCCGCTATCGGACCTCATAGCACTCCCCCGCAGTAACTCCCCTTCTCCGCGCCGACTTCCCCGCGCGTCTTCCCCTCCCTCTTCCCCTGCACGGGAACTGCCCGGCCTTCCCCGCCGCGCCCCGCAGGGCCGGTGTCATCACCGGTGCCCCCGCGTTTTCTCGTTCCCTACGTGAGGAATGCCGAGAGTTCCGCTCCCGGAACCACGAATCGCACGAGACCGCGGCCACACGCGGCCGCATTCCTCATTCTCTCCATCTCACTCGGCGCCTACGGGGGCGCCCTCATTCCGGTTGGCGGAAGATGAATAGCAAGGGAACAATCCCTCCTGTAGACGCTGTCGATACGGGTATAAAGCCCGTCGACACCGAAAGCCCTTCACCCGAAGACGCCGGAGTTCCGGACCGACGTCGCCCGTTGTTGCTGCGCAACCACCATTTCGCCCGGATGTGGGGGGCGCAGTTGCTCAGCCAGAGCGCCACGCGCATGTACCAGATGGGTGTCATGTGGTGGATTCTCGGCGAGGTCACGGCCGGCGAGCGCGGCCTGGCGTCCGGGATCCTGCTGGCGTGCGCGGCACTGCCGCCCGTGCTGTGCGCCCCGTTGATAGCCCGTGCCATCGCCCGGCACCCCAGTCGCAGCGTGCTGCGGTCGTCGGTGTCCGCCGCAGCCGTGCTGGCCGCCGCGATCGCCGCCTGTGCCGCGTCGGCGGACCTGCCGATGCTCGCCGTCTATCCGGTGATGCTGGGCCTGGCCGCCTGTCAGGCGCTCTTCGACCCGTGTCTGTCCAAGTCCGTACCGGAATTGGTCGACGACGCGGACATCGAGGACGCCACCGCCTTCGAGCAGTCGACGTTCTCCCTGGTGGGCATGGCGGGCGCGCTGCTCGGCGCCGCGCTGGTCGAACTCGTCGGCCTGGCGGGCGTGGCGGCCGCCGGAGCGCTGGCCTACCTGGGCGCGGCCCTGCTGGTGACCCGGGCCCGTTTCACGCCCCTCGAAGGTGCGGACGACGAGGAGGCGCAAGGGGGTCTGGGCCGTACGTGGCGGATGCTGGCCGATCTGCCCTTCATCCGCCTGGCCTTGATCTGCTTCGCTGCTGCCAACTTCTTCATCAACGCGACCTTCCTGGTCCTGCCGCTGTACACCAAGAACGTCCTGGACGGTCCGGCCCTCACCCTGGGTCTGCTGGAGGGCTCCCTCTGGCTGGGCATGCTCCTGGGCATTTTCACCGGCGGTCGTCTGCCGGGTCACCCGGGCCACATCGGCGCCGCCTGCATCGCCCTGTTCGGCGCCGCCCTCGTCCTGCCCGGACTCGTCGCCGACCGCGAGCTGTTCGTGGTGTGCCTGGTCGTCGCGGGCTGGGCGGTCGGGGCCACGAACGTGGTGTTCGTGGCGCTGTTCCAGCGCAGCGTGCCGGCCGCGGCCAGGCCGGCGTTCTTCGCCGCGATGCTCGCGCTGCTGGGGGCGAGCTTCCCGCTGGCCGCCCTGGTCTTCGGCCTGATCGGCGACGTGGTGTCGGCCCGGACGCTGTGCCTGACCCAGGCCGTGGGCCTGCTGCCGGTCGCCGCGGTCCTCTTCGCCCGCGCCCGGTCCTCGGCCCGCGCCTCGGCTCCGTCCGACGCCCGCTGAACCCGGCTTCGGCCTTCTTCTTCGACTCTTCGACTTCTTCGACTTCGACGCATGACTTCGATGAACGGAGCTCCTGTGACCCAATCTCAATTACTGCCCCGGACCGGCGGGCGCGGCACCGTGCTGATCGACACCGCCGAAGCCCGCGACGTGGCCGCGCTCCGTCAGCTGTACTTCGCCGTGTACGGCCCTTCCTACCCCCTGCGCCTGGGCACCGACCCGGCCGCGATGACGGCCGCGCTCGAAGCGCCCGGCGTGCGGTGGCTGGTCGCCCGGGACGCCGGGAGCGGCGACGTCGTCGGCTCGGCCGTGCTGCGCGGTGACCTGGCCGCGCGGATCGGCAAGGTCGAGGGCCTCGCCGTGCACCCCGGCCACGCGGGCGCGGGCATCGCCCGGGCCCTGCTGTCCGGACTGTGCGAGGAGGCCTTCGGCCCCCACGGCGTACTGGATTCGGTGTACGCCACCGCCCGCTGCGTCTCCCCCGTGCCCCAACGGGCCCTGATGCGGCAGGGTTTCCGGCCGCTGGGACTCCTGCCGGGAGCGGTGGAGCTGCGCAGCCGGGAGACGCTGGCCCTGGTGATCCGGCACCGTGACGGGGTGCTGGACCGGCGCGCGCCGGTCCGTGAAGTGCCCGAGCAGATCGTGCCGTTGCTGGAGGCGGCCGACCGCGCCGCGGGGCCCCTCGGTTTCACCGGTGTCCGGCCGCGACCGGCTCCCCGGCGGGCGTGCCCGCGGCCGGAGGCGGAGCCGATCGAGGTGATCCAGGCGACCGGCTTCGTACGGCGCCGTTACGCGCAGCACGCCTGCGGCGGGGTGCCGTCGCTGCCGCTGAGCCCGCCCAATGTGCTGCTCACCCCGGAGGACGGCCGGTTCGAGGCCTACGGGGTGATCGACCGGGAGGGCGGCTGCGGCACGCTGCTCGACGTCGCCCCCTCCACCGCGCCGCTGGGCGAGGCGCTCGGCGACGTCGTGCACGCCATGGCCGAGCACGGCGCCGCGTACGTCGAGACGCTGCTGCCGCTGGCCGACCACGAGCGTCTGGAGCACTACCTGGCGCACGGCTTCGTCCCCAGCGCGCTGTACCCGGCGATGCGGCACGAGAACGGGACGTGGCACGACCACGTGCTCCTCGCGTACGCCTCCGGCCGCCCGGACTTCCGCGCCCTGGACGCCGACGCCGCGTTCGCCCCCTACGTGGAGCAGTACAGCCGGTCCTGGACCGCCACCTACCTCAACACCTTCACCCCGGAGCCCCCTCGATGACCACACCCGAAACGGCCCCGACGGCCCCGACGGCCCCGCACGAGAAGTACTTCGCCCCCTTGCCGGTGCCCGACGCCGGGCGCCTGCCGCACCTGCAGCAACTGGGCGACCTCCGTACCCCGTACGCGACCGGTCCCGACATCGACGCCCTGTTCGCCCAGGCCCTCACCGAGGTCAACACCTGGCACGCCGAGCGTTCCGACTTCTACGGCAGTGTCTGGCGCGCCCACGGCGAGCCCGAACTGCGCACCGCCGCCGACGCGGCCCGACTGCCCCTGACCCACGCCAACTTCTTCAAGACGCATGTGGTCAAGTCCATCCCGGACGAGGACATCGCCGCGCACTTCACCTCCTCCGGAACCACCGGCCAGAAGTCGCAGATGTTCTTCGACTCCTGGTCGATCGGCTCGGTGATGCGCATGGCCGCCTTCGTCCTGGACCACTACGGCTTCGTCACCCCCGGCCAGCCCGCCAACTACCTGCTCTACAGCTACCAGCCCGCCGACGGCCTCAAGCTCGGCACCGCCTTCACCGACGACTTCCTGTGCGACATGGCTCCGGTCAACGAGCGGGCCTACGCCCTGCGCGCGGTCGGCGACGAGCACGTCTTCGATCCCTTCGGCTGCGTCGAGACCCTTGTGCGCTATGCCGAACAGGACCTGCCGGTCCGCCTGTTGGGCTTCCCTTCGTTCCTCTGGTTCACCCTGGAGCGGATGCGCGCCCTGGGCATTCCGCCGCTGAAGCTGCGCGCGGATTCGTTCGTCTATCTCGGTGGCGGCTGGAAGGGGCACGCGGGCCGCCAGATCGGCAAGACGGAGCTGTACGACCGGATCGAGGAGCAACTGGGCATCCCCCACGAGCGGGTGCGCGACAGCTACGGCGCGGTCGAGCACGGCGTCACCTACGCCGAATGCGCCCGGCACCGCCTGCACGCCCCGGTCTGGTCGCGGATCTTCTCCCGGAACGTGGCGACGCTCGACCCGCTGCCGTACGGCGAACAGGGCTATCTGCACTGCGTCTCGCCGTTCATGACCTCCGTGCCCGTGCACAGCGTGCTCATGGGGGATCTGGTCTCCGTCCACCCCGGCTCCGCGTGCGGCTGCGGTCTGGAGACCGACTGGTTCGAGATCCACGGCCGGGCCGGCACCAGCACCAACCGCAGCTGCGCCGTCGCCGCTGCCGAACTCATGAAGGGAGCGGCGTGATGGCCGAGCTCAAGGACCATCTGTGGCAGGGGCGTTGGATCGACGACGCCGAGGCCGGAAAGCTGCTGGCCGAGCTGCCGTCTCTGGTCGGTGAGGAGTTGGCGCGGCCGCTGCCCGCCCGTCAGGTCGTCGCCGCCTGCGAGCGGCTCTCCCGTCTCCTGTCCGACGCGGAGAGCGCCGTCCACCGGCGTCTGTTCGCGCGCCTCGTCGAGGACGGTTCGGACGAGGCGTCGGCCCGGCAGAGCATCGCGGAGATAGCGGAGTTCCTGAGCCGTGACGGGCTGGAGCGCAAGCTGCGCGTCGAGCTGGGCGGCACCGACCCGGAGAGCCTGCGGCGCGCCGACTTCCGTACCCCGGTGTTCGAGTCCTGGGCGCCGGTGGGCCTGCTGACGCACGTCACCGCCGGCAACGACCCCATCGTCGGCGTCTTCAGCGCGGTCGAGGGGCTCCTCGCCGGCAACGTCAACGTGCTCAAGACCAGTGGCGGCGGCTCGCTGTTCACCCATCTGATCCTCGAGGCGCTGGGCGAGCAGGACCCGGACGGGACCGTCGCCTCCCGGCTGATCGTGCTGCGCTTCTCCTCGGCCCGCACCGACTGGCTCCGGCTCCTGTGCGCCCCGGCGGACGCGGTCGCCGTCTGGGGCGGCGAGGAGGCCGTCAGCGGCGTCTCCGAGCACGTGCCGGCCGGCTGCCGTCTGATCACCTGGGGCCACCGCATCTCCTTCGCCTATCTGACCGCCGACGCCTGGGCCGACGAGGAGGTGCTCGACGGCGTCGCGGACAGCGTCTGCCGCCTGGACCAACAGGCCTGCTCCAGCCCCCAGGTGGTCTACCTCGACACCGACGACCGCACGCAACTGGCTGCATTCGCCGAGCGGTTGGGCACCGCCCTGGACCGGCGCGGCGCCGCCTTCCCGGCCATGCCGCCCGGTGTGGCCGAGCAGGCGGAGATCACCACCACGCTCCTGGTCGCCCGCAGCGAGGAGCATCTCGGCCTCACCAGGACGTACGGCGGCACCGCCGACGCCTGGCGCATCCTGGTCGACCACCGCTCCGCCCTGCGCGCCTCGCCCCTCTACCGCACGGTGTGGGTCAAGCCCCTGCCGCGCGAGCAGCTGACCGCCACGCTGCGGCCGATGCGCCGCTATCTGCAGACCGCCGGGCTGGCCGCCGCCCGCACCGACGTGCCCGAGCTGGCCGAGCGGCTGTTCACCGCGGGCGTGCTGCGCGTCACCCCGGTCGGGTCGATGCTGGACAGCTACCCGGGCGAGCCGCACGACGGCCTCTATCCGCTGCAGCGCTACAGCCGCCGCGTCAGCGTCCGCCTGGACGAGCGCTTCGCGCACGACACCCGCCTGGACGACCTGCATCCGCGCGCCGCGGCAGGCCCCGCGGCCTGGCAGCGGCCCTCCGCCGCTCGACCGGTGATGACCAAGGCCGACGTTCAGCGGCTCAACCCGGACGTCCCGGCCGACAAGCAGCAGTTGCACATCTGCAGCGGCGGCAGCAGCGGCAGCCCGGCCCTGGCCGTGCACTCCTACGCCGACTGGACGACCCAGCTGCGGCGCGGCGGCGAGGGCCTGGTCGCCGCCGGGTTCGACGTGCGCACCGACCGCGTGGCCAACCTGCTGTTCGCCGGCGGCATGTACGGCAGTTTCCTGTACGGCAACGGCCTCCTGGAGGAGATCGGCGCGACCCAGCTGCCGGTCGCCGGGAGCACGGACTACGAGCGCGACGCGGCCGTCCTGATCCGGCACCGCGCGAACACGATCCTCGCCATGCCCTCGTACGTCCGGCAGTTGTTCCAGCACGCGGGCGACACCCTGCGCGCCTACGGCGGCATCCGGAAGGTCTTCTACGGCGGTGAGCACTTCGGCGCCGAGCAACGCCGCCACCTGGCCGAGGAGTTCGGCATCGAGGTGATCCGCGGCTTCGCCTACGGCGGCAGCGACCTGGGCACCATGGGCCACCAGTGCGAGCATGCCGAAGGCTCCGTCTACCACCTCTTCAACGACCTGTTCACCCTGGAGATCCTCGGGATCGACAGCACCGAGCCGGTGGCCCCCGGGGAGACCGGACGGATCGTCTTCACCCCGCACACCCGCAGTGCTCCCGACATCTCCCGCTACGAACAGGGGGACTTGGGCCGCTGGGTGGAGGGGGTGTGCGAGTGCGGCCGCACGACGCCACGCTTCGAACTGCTCGGCCGCACCGGCGATGTGATCCGCACCGGCACCTACTTCCTCAACTACCGCCGGTTCTCCCGCATCGCCGAGGAGCACCTCGGCTACGGCGGCGAGCTGCAGATGCTCGTCGAACCGGGGGCCGCACGGGAAAGGGTCGTCCTGCGCATGACCGGCACGGACACCGACCAGGCCGCCGCGGCCTTCCTCGCCCACTACCCGGAGCTCCACGCGGCCGTCACCGAGGAGCGCCTGCTCGACCTGCGGGTCGACGCGGTCGGCCGGGACGGCTACGAACGCGCCGCCAGCAGCGGCAAGTTGCGCACGGTCATCGACCGGCGGACGGGCGTCTGACCCGCCGTCACCCCCGGCGCCGCCCCTCGCGGGCGGCGCCGGGGGCGACGAGAAGCGGCACCTCGCCCGGGCGTTCCGCGACAGCTGCGGGCCCTATGCCGACGGAACCGGCAAGTGGCCCGATCCGGCAGGGGCCGCCGCCGCACCCCCGCGGCGGCGGCCCCGTCCCCCGTCCCGGCTCAGCGCAGCCGAGTTGCGGCGTACACCTCGATGGCGTGCCACTGGTACGAGGCCAGGCCCGGCGCGATCGACTCGTACGCCGCGCGCCAGTGCTCGCAGGTCGCGCACCGACCGGCAGTCGCACGGACGGTGATCACGATCGGCCTGTTCACACGATCCGACGCTGTCGGAACTCGTGAACGTGCTCGTCCGGTCCCGACGGCATGGTGCCTCCCGTTCGACCCGGTCGACCGCCGGGAGCGCCACGCGGGAGCAGGGTCAGCGATGGCCCAGCACGTTGACCACGCGGCCGTTGGGGTCGCGGACGAAGAACCGCCGCACGCCCCACTCCTCGTCCTGCAGGGGGTGGACGATCTCCGCACCGCTGTCCCGCATGGCCGCGTAGGCCGCGTCCACGTCGTCCACTTCGACGCTCATGTCGGGAGTGACCGGCGCGGTCCTGTCGCTGGTCATGAAGCTGACTTGCGCCGCCGGACTGGACGCGGAGGCGAGCGTCATGATCCAGCCGTGGTTCATGACCTCCTCGAAGCCCAACAGGCCATAGAATTCCCGGCTCTCCTGCGCAGCCTCCGACCGGATGTTGGGCACGACACGGCGAACGGACATCGACGACTCCAGATGAGAACAGGCATGCGTCCAGGACCCTCCACATGTACTACGTCGCGCCCAGCGCCGCACACACTTCCGCAACAGCCATCGGACACGCCCTAGCGTCGGCGGCCGTCCCGGGGAGCGGGCACGGGCTCGTACTCCGCCCCCACCTCCCACGCCTGGTGCATCGCGTCGGCGAACGCCGCGGCGAGGCGGTGCTCGCCCCGGGCGTTGGGGTGCGTGCCGTCGTAGGTGTCGCGGTCCATGTCCCAGTCGGGCGGGACCGAGGCGAGGAGCAGGGGCGAGGCGGAGGTGTCGAGGTCGGCGACGGCCTTGGCCAGCAGCTCGTTGAAGCGGTCGCACTCGGCGGCGAACCCCGGCTCGTCGCGGGCGCGGACGTTGTGGATGACGGGCAGGAAGACGGCCCGTACACGGGGGTTCGCGGCGCGGGCCCCGGCGACGAAGCGGCGGACGTTGTCGGCCGTCTGCCCGGCGTCGGTGTAGAAGCCCAGGTCGATCAGGCCGAGGGAGACGAGGAGGGTGTCCGCCCGGTGGGCGCGCACGGCGTCCTCTATCAGCGGGGCCATGTGGTACCAGCCCTCCCCCCAGCCGGCGAGGTGCGCCCGGGCGCGCTCGGGGAAGTCCGGGGCACCGTAGTCGAGGGAGACGGCGTCGTCGGCGGCGACGTCGTGGAGGGTGCGGCGGGGGCCGACGATGCGGAAGGGGCCGCCGTAGGAGGCGGCGAGGTGCTGCCACATGCGGTAGCGCCAGGTGAGGTCACCGGCGCTGCCGATGGTCATGGAGTCGCCGACGAACATCAGGTGCATGCGGGGCATTCAATCAGCAGCCGCGCACTCCCGGCGGCGGGCCGCCGTACCGCTCCGATAGCCTGAGTCCCACGATGAAGCGCTTTTCCACGCCTATGGGCGAGTTCGACCTCACCCGCTTCCCCGAGGACCCCCGCGACCGGCTCCTGCCCTGGGACGCCGCCGACGAGTACCTCCTGCGGCATCTCGCGGACCCCGTCGCCGCCGCCGACGGCACCCCCGCGGCGCGGGCGGACCTCGGCGGCTCCGTGGTCGTCGTCGGCGACCGGTGGGGCGCCCTGGCCACCGCCCTCGCCGCCCACCGGCCCGCGCAGATCACCGACTCGTTCCTGGGGCAGCAGGCGACGCGGGCCAACCTGGCGCGCAACGGCGTGGCGCCGGACGCGGTGCGGCTGCTGTCCACCAGGGACACCCCGCCGGACCGGATCGACGTCCTGCTGGTCCGCGTGCCCAAGAGCCTCGCGCTGCTGGAGGACCAGCTGCTGCGGCTGGCGCCGGCGGTCCACGCCGGCACGGTGGTCGTGGGCGCCGGCAAGGTCACCGAGATCCACACCTCGACCCTGCGGCTCTTCGAGCGGATCCTGGGGCCCACGCGGACCTCGCTGGCCGCCAAGAAGGCCCGGCTGATCCTCTGTTCGCCCGATCCGGACCTGGAGCGCGGGCCGAACCCCTGGCCGCTGGAGTACGTCCTGGGCGACGACGCGGGCCCGGCGGCCGGGCTGACCGTGGTCAACCACGCGGGCGTCTTCTGCGCGGACCGCCTCGACATCGGCACCCGCTTCTTCCTGCACCACCTCCCCCGGCGCCACGGCGCCGAGCGCATGGTGGACCTCGGCTGCGGCAACGGCGTGCTGGGCACGGCCGCCGCGCTGGCGAACCCCGACGCGGACGTGGTGTTCGTCGACGAGTCGCACCAGGCCGTGGCCTCGGCGGAGGCGACGTTCCGGTCGAACGCGGGGGCCGGGCGGGCGGCGGAGTTCACCGTGGGCGACGGACTGTCCCCCGTGTCGGACGGATCGGTGGACCTGGTGCTGAACAACCCGCCGTTCCACTCCCACCAGGCGACCACCGACACCACGGCGCGGCGGATGTTCACCGGGGCGCGGCGGGTGCTGCGTCCGGGCGGTGAGCTGTGGGTCGTCGGCAACCGTCACCTGGGGTACCACGTCATGCTGCGCAAGCTGTTCGGCAATTGCGAGGTCGTCGCGGGCGATCCGAAGTTCGTGGTCCTGCGGGCCGTCAGGAGGTAGCGTCCGGCGGCGGCCCCGGCTCCACCCGGGGCAGGATCAGCACCCCGACGGTGATCAGCAGGACTCCGGCGCCCTCCAGGACGACCCACGGTCCGGTGCGCACCCGCTCCTCGTACACCAGCAGCCCCAGGGCGAGGCTGACGAGCGCGTCCCCCAGGGTGAGGGCGGGCTGCGAGGCGACGAGGGGGCCGGACTCCATCGCGTTGGAGAGCAGGAAGAGCGAGGCGGCCCCGGCGGCGCCGAAGCCGTAGGTCTGCCAGCTGGTGAAGAACGCGCCCGCGCCCTGCCGGGCGAAGGCGCCGGTGGCGTCCTTCATCAGCGCGGCGGTCAGCGCGTAGCCGATCGCGGCGGCGGCCCCGAAGAGGGCGGCGCGGGCCTTGCCCCGGGGGCGCGGGAGGGCCGCTCCGACGCACAGGGCCATCGCGGCCAGGGAGGCGGCGACGGCGGGCAGCCAGCGCACGGTGCCGACGCGCGCGTGCCCGCCGGCGGGCGCGGCGGCCGCGAGCCCGAGCGCGAGCCCGACGGCGACCATGGCGACGGCCGCCCACCCGTATCCCGGCAGCCGGCGCCGGAAGGCCAGGCAGCCGAGGACGAGCGCGAACGGGAGCTCGCTGACGAAGATCGGCTGGACGAGGGCGAGGGAGCCCCGGGAGAGGGCGAGTCCCTGGAACACGGCCGCGCAGATCACGGCGGCGATGCCGGCGAACCACACGGGATGCCGCAGCAGGTCGCGCACCAGACGGAAGCTGAACGCGTCCGCCTTCGGGACGCGCCGGGCGGCGGCGCGCTGCAGGACGACGGCGGAGGCGTTGCTCAGGGCGGCCAGGACGGCGAACAGCACGGTGAGCACGGGGTGACGGTGACAGAGGGGGCGGGGGGTGCGGAGGTGGCGGCGCCGGGTAGGGGGCGGGTGTCACGCGATCGGGTGCCGGGGCCCGCTCGTCGCGCCCGCTACAGTCCCCCCTCATGGGGATAACTGTGGGGACATCCGTGGGGACATCCGTGGGGACACCTGACGCACTGGTCGATCTGCTCCGGCGCAACGCCTCCCGCACCGAGGAGGACCGGCGGATCGCCGAGGAGAACATGACGGCCCTCCGGGAGGCTGACCTGTTCCGCCTCCTGGTCCCCCGACGCCTCGGCGGCCGCCAGGCGAACATCCGCACCCTCGTCGAAGTGAGCGCGGAACTCGGCCGCGGCTGCGGGTCCACCGCCTGGACCACCTCGTTGATCAACATCGCCGGCTGGATCGTCGGCCTCTACCCCGAACGCGCACAGCGCGAGATGTACGGGACCGACCCCCACGCCCGCGCCTGCACCGCCCTTCCGCCCACCGCGACGAGCAGGGCGGCGGACGGAGGGCAGGTCGTCACCGGACGGTGGGGCTTCGTCTCCGGCTGTCTCCATGCCGACTGGGCGCTGCTCGGCATGCCGGTCACCGACGGGTCCGGGCAGCAGCCGGACCAGGGTCTGGCGCTGGTCCCGATGGACCGGCTGTCGGTCGAGGACACCTGGCAGGTGGCCGGCATGCGCGGCACCGGCAGCCACACGCTCGTCGCCGACGACGTCTTCGTCCCCTCGCATCGCATCCTGTCCGTGACCAGGGCGCGGGAGGGCGTGTACGCGACCGAGTTCGAGGACGAGGCCCTGTACCGCTCGGCGTTCGTCCCCGTGCTGGCCCTGTCCCTCGTCGGCCCGCAACTGGGCATGGCCCGGGGAGGGTTGGACCTGGTGCTGGCCTCGCTCGAAAAGGGCCGCGGCATTTCGCACACCTTCTACGCGGACGCGCGCGCCGCATCGTCCACCCAGATGCAGCTCGCGGAGGCCACCCACCTCATCGACACCGCAGCCCTGCACCTGACGCGCGCGGCGGACGACGTCGACCGCTGGGCGGCGGGCGGCCGTCGCATGCCCCTCCTCGACCGGGCCCGGGTGCGCATGGACGCGGCCGCCGTGGCGCGCTGCTCGCGGGAGGCGATGGACATCCTCCTCACCCTGGAAGGCGCCAGGAGTTTCGCGGAGGCCAACCCGTTGCAGCGCCTCTGGCGCGACCTGGAGACCGCCGGCCGGCACGCACTGCTCAATCCCTCCGCCA
The DNA here is from genome assembly GCF_041519305.1 of Streptomyces luteireticuli. Taxonomy (NCBI): domain Bacteria; kingdom Bacillati; phylum Actinomycetota; class Actinomycetes; order Kitasatosporales; family Streptomycetaceae; genus Streptomyces; species Streptomyces luteireticuli. The sequence goes on along the minus strand of NZ_CP167927.1, from coordinate 7,612,347 downwards.
CGAGCGAGCTGTACGGCCGGGCGCTGCTCGGCATCGAGGAGCAGATCAGCCCGTTGATCTGAGGACGGTCGGGGCGGGGGGACGCCGGGCCGGTGGAGCCAAGACCCCTACCCCTATGACACCTTCTGATCAGGTGCAGCCGAAGCGCCCGCCCAAAGACCGCTTAAATGGGCAGATACATTCGGGTAGTTGAAGACATGCAGCAGCCATTTGACTCGCCGGGTCCCTCAAGCCGCGGACCCTTCCCCGGCGCGGCCGGCATCCCGTACGGTCGGGCCCGAACCGGCCACAGAAGATCGGAAAGGCAGCAGCATGAGTGATGCGGGGACAGAGGCGGAACGGGAGGCACGGGCGGCCGCGATGGCGCCGGAACTGAGCCGGCGGATCCTGAAGTTCATGCGCACCGCGCTCGGCAACGAGGACGCCGAGGGCATCGCGGCCGCCGCGCAGCAGCTCGCCTGCGACGTCTACAACGAGCAGGCGGACCCGGAAGCGGACGGACCCGACGCGCTCGTGGGTCTCTTCACGGCGCTGGCGTGCTACTCGGTGGTGGCCATCGAGCACATCTCGGAGGCGAACGGCATGAAAGCCGAGATGCTGCGGATGCTGCTGACCACCGTGTTCGACGACGAGGGCGACTTCCGGGACGAGACCCGACCTCGGGGTGCGCGCGAGGGAGGGTGACGCCGGCCGGGCGCCACGGCGGTCCCGCTTCGGGTGAGGGCCCTTGGCCGCCGTGAACTGTCCCGACGGCCAAGGCCCTTTTCTCACTCCGTTGCCGTCGTCACCTCCAGCGCCGCCTCCCGTACGTCCGCGTGCGCATGCCGCCGCAATGTCCGCAGCAGCTCCCGCCAGGGCGCTGCCCACCCTGTGCGGTGTCCGCCCGCTGCCGTGAGGGTCACCGCGAACAGGCCGGCCGCGTGGCCGCCGTCCTCCGCCAGGGCCTCGGCCGCGGCGGCGAAAGCCGCATCGCCGTCGTTGTGGCCGTGCATCCGGCCGCCCAGCGAAGCGGCCGTCCGCACCGCGAGTGCGGGCCGCCCGTCGTGCAGCCGGGCCAGCCGCAGCAGCTCCGCCGCCAGAGCCTCCGGCCCGGCGTGCACATCGACGGCCTGCACCATCACCTCGGCGGCGGCGGGGACGAAGTCCCGCTGCCGGGCGAGGAATTCGGCGGTCTCGAGCACCGCCGCACGCATCGGCCGGACCGGGCCCCGCGCCGCCACGCCGCCCGCCAGGTGCCGCACCCGCCGCCGGGCGGGGCGGTCCCGAACGGGCTCCGCGTCCGGGGTGTCCGCTGCCGTGTCGGCTGCGATGAGCTCCGCCAGGGCACCTGTCAGCGGGGCGACGGACGGCCCCTCGGTCGCCACCCTGCACAGCGCACCCGCCGCCGCCCGCCAACTCGCCCGGTTCTCCAGGTCCGTGACGGCCGCCGCCAGGACCGCGCCCGCATCCGGCGCCCAGCGGGCCCACTCGGCGAGCGCCGTGTAGCCGCCCTCCGCGACCTCAGGATCGTCCGTGTCGCACAGGGTGCGGACCAACTCCGCGTAGCGGGGCCGGTGTTGCTCCGGCAGGTCGAACGGCTGGGTCCGCAGGACGGCCATGCGCAGTTCGCGGCGCCCGACTGCGGCGGATGCCAGCAGGTCCCAGGCTTCTTCGCAGGCCAGCAGCCCCGTCGTGAACGCCACGCACGCGGCCTGTACGTCGTGGTGCAGGCCCGGCCGCGCGCAGGCCTCGGCGAGCAGGGACGCCGCTTCCCGCACCGGCAGCACGGTGGCGGCCAGCCGCGCCGCCTCCTTGCGGCTGGTCACCTTCACACCCCGCTCCGCGAGCAGCAGTTCGCGCAGCATCCCGGCCAGCCGGGAGGGGGCGACGTAGCGGCTCGCGCGGGTGGCCGCGTAGACCGCGACCCGTGCGCGGTCGCCTCCGGCGTGGGCGAGGAGCGCGGGCAGGTGGTCCCCCGGGCGCTCGGTGCGTACGAGGGCGGCGAGCGCGGCCTCGGCCAGGGCCACTTCGGCGGCATCGGTGTGGCGCAGCAGGATCCGCGTGCCGTGCTCAGGGATGGCGGCGACGGTGTGGAGTGCCGCGACGCGCTGGTGCATGTGGAGCGACAGGTCGTCCACGGCGTGCTCCACCATCCGTGCGGCGGCGGCCTGTTGTCGCGGAAGCCAGTAGGCCGCTCCGTGCACCGGCGGCAGCCAGTGGCTGCCCTTGGGCAGGAACCGCCCGTACGGCGGCGTACCCGTCAGCAGGACGTCGAGCAGATCCGTACGGCGCCGGGCCAGGATCCGGGCCACGGGGTACAGCGTGGCCGTGGAGGGGTCCATGGCGAGGACCTCCGCCAGCCGCTCGTCGCGCGCCGCGGGGTCTTCCAGCCACAGGCCGACGGCGGTACGCACCGTGCTCTCGTCGCCCTCCGCGATCGCGCGGCGCAGCAGCGCCTGCAGCCCGGGCAGGCCGTGGGCGCGCCGGTCGAGCGAGCGGGCGAGGGTGAAGGCCAGCGTGTAGTCGGCCATGTCCGCGTCCGTCTCCAGCCAGTGGCGCAGGGCCTCGTAGACCTTGTGCTCCTGGCCGCGGCGCAGCCCGCCGAACCGCACGCGGTCGGCGCCGCACAGGCGGCCGAGGGTGCGCATCGCCCAGTCGGTCAGCTCGCGTTCGCCGGTGACCGCGTGCTCGCGCAGCAGCGCGACGGCCAGGTCGTTGAGGGCGCAGCGGCCCTGCCAGGACAGGTCGCGTGCCTCGCACGCGTCGGTCGTGATGCGCTCCAGGTGCGGCGCGGCGGCGTCCGTGAACAGGGACGGGTGGATCCGGGCGAGGGCCTCCAGCGCGGGCGAGCGCACCGGGTCCTGCTCGTTGCGCAGCCGGTCCAGGTTCGCGAGCAGGGCGGTGACGACGGCGGGGTCGCCGGAGCGGCCGGCGTTGCGGAACAGCGTCCGGTACCCGTGGACGCGGTCGTCGGCGGCGGAGCGGCGGGTCGCGGCCAGCAGTTCCTCACGGGCCTCCGCGGCCGGCAGGTGTGCGACGGCCGCCAGGACCGTCTGCCAGGCGGCCCCACGCTCGCGCGCCTGCGCGGCCATCCGCCGCGCCTCCGCCTCGCGCCGGGCGTGCGGCAGGACGTCGAGGAGGGCGTCCGACAGCACGGCGCGGCTCATGTCCCGGCCGGCCACGGCGGCGTCGTAGACGTGCGCACGGCGCGCCGGCGGCACTTCACGCAGCAGGCGGACGAGCGCGGACTCGTCGTCGCTCAACGCGCGGGCCAGCTCGGCGAGTTCCGCGGGCTCGCGCCGAACGAGGGTGCGCAGCACCGGTCGTGCGAGGTGACGGCGCTCCTCCGGCCGCCTCCCCGGGGCGAGCAGCAGGCGGACGGTACGGGCGGGGTCGGCGGCCGTGAGGGGGCCGAGCCTGCGGCGGACCGGCCAGGGCAGCGCGCCGGGGCAGAGGTGCTCCAACAGGCCGAGCACGCGCAGCGGTTCGGCCTCGGTTGCGGCCGCCACGGCGGCGGCGTTCACGTGCCACCAGCGGTGCCGCAGGGTCTCGGGGAGTCCGGTGAGCTGTTCCTCGGCCACGTGGAGGATGGCGGCGGGGTGCCGCACGGCGAGCCGGTCCCAGCCGGCGACGGCGTGGAAGAGGCCGGGCAGCAGCTCGGCGACGGTCTCCGGCGCGCAGGCGGGCAGCAGCCGTGCCGCCTCGGTGTCGCCCCAGCGCTCCCGCAGCGGCCGTACGAGGGCGTCGGCGAGCGCGGTGCGCCGGCCGGTGACGAGGGCGCGGATCAGCGCGCGTCGGACGGCGGCGGGGGCGTCGTCCAGCGCGGCCGTCACGGCGGCGTCCGGGACGAGCCCGTGGCGGACGGCGCGCAGGGCGTACCCGCGGACGACCGGGTCGGGATCGGCCAGGCGGGGCGCGTGCCAGTCCGTGTACCGGCACGCCCACGCGGCGTGGGCGGCCAGCCCGCGCTCGTAGTGGCCGTCGCGGCGGGTCAGTTCGGCCAGGATGGCGGCCAGTGCGGCGGGTCCGTCGCTCGCGTTCAGTTCTCTGGCCCGCAGGGCCATGTGGTGCATGCGCTGCGGGTAGGACAGCGGGTCGAGGGTGGCGAGCAGGGCGTCGACGAACGCGGGGGCGGACTTCAGGAGCATGGCGAAGATTGTCGCCGTACGGGGGGCTTCCGGACCAATCCTTTTCCACCACCGCCGCCGAGACGTCCGGTGTCCTCGGGCAGGGCAGCCGGAAAGCGGTGCGGCTCAACCAAGGCAGCTGCCGTGAAGTCTCTTCTGTGCGGGGGGTGTTGATGCTGCACCCCGGCGTTTGCCGGGGCGGAGGCGAGCTCGGCGCCCCCGTTGGGACAAGGACCCGTAAGGAGCGGAGCATGGCAACTCGTCGGATGGCGCGCAGTGCAGCGGGGGCGCTGGCTGCCGGAGCCCTCGTCGTCGGCGCGTTCACCGCCCCTGCCGGGGCGTCGTCGGGTGACACGGCACGGGATGGGGGGCATCAGGCCACCCAGCGGGTCCTGGACGCGCTGGTGCAGGCCGGGGTTCCCGGGATTACGGTGCAGGCGAGGGACCGCAGGGGGGTCTGGCGGAGTACGTCGGGGGTCGGCGACCGCGTGACGGGCCGGCCGCGCAGCGTCGATGACCGTTTCCGTATCGCCAGTATCACCAAGACGTTTGTGGCGACCGTGCTGTTGCAGCAGGAGGCGGAGGGGAGGATCGGTCTCGACGACACGGTGGAGAGGTGGCTGCCGGGTGTGGTGCGGGGCAACGGCAACGACGGGCGGAGGATCTCCGTACGGCAGTTGCTCAACCACACCAGCGGGATCTACGACTACACCGATGACCCCGGCCACCTGAAGAAGTACGTCCGGGCCCCGGGCTTCCTCAGGCACCGCTACGACACGGTGACACCCGACCTGGCCGTACGGACCGCCCTGTCGCACCGGCCGGGCTTCGAACCCGGCGCCCGGTACGGCTACTCCAACACCAACTACGTCCTGGCCGCCCTGATCATGGAGAAGGCCGGCGGCCGCAGTTACGCGGACGAGGTCCGCACGCGCATCATCGAGCCGCTCGGGCTGCAGGGCACCGTCCTGCCCGGCCGTTCCGTGGACGTGCCCGAGCCGAGCAGCCGGGCCTACTCCACCCTGGGCACCGATCCCGGCGCGAGGAAGATCTACGACGTCACCCGGCAGAACGCCTCCCAGTCCTGGGGGGACGGCGACATCATCTCCACCGCCGCGGACCTGAACCGCTTCTTCAGCGCCCTGATCCGCGGCGAACTGCTGCCCGCCGAGCAGCTCGCCGAGATGAAGACGACCGTTGCGCATCCGCAGAACCCCGCGTACCGCTACGGTCTGGGCATCGCCACGCTCAAGGCCGCCTGCGGGGTGTGGCTCTGGGGCAACGACGGCGGCTGGATCGGCTCGTTCTCCCAGGCCGTCACCACCGAGGACGGCCGGCACACCCTCGCCCTCAACCTCAACGGCGACTGGGGCGTCCCCGACAGCGCCGGCACCGACCTCCTGAAGGCGGAATTCTGTTCACCGGCGGGCAGTTGACCGGTCGCGGTGGCACGATTCAGGATGCACCCGCCGTCGCACTGGACGAACACGCAGGCGCCCACGAGGAAGTGGTCACCAGAGGACATCTGACCGCATCTCCAGATACGCCGTCGCACCGGATTGCCTCGCGCGGTGGACGGCCGCGAGCCGTTCCCACCATCGTGTGTCCATCACCTTCGCCCATTCGTCCACCGACCGGACCGCGAACTCGTCGTGCTCGTCCGGATCGAGAACGATACGGTCCAGCTCGTCCGCCATGAGCTGCCCACCGTCGAACGCGAACCCGAGCTTGGCCACCGGCCATGTGCCCGCGGGCTGCCAGAACACCCCCAGCACCTTCGGCGGGCCGGTGACGACGATCCCGGTCTCCTCCCTGCACTCCCGCACGGCGGTCTCGAACGGCGACTCGCCCTCGTTGTCGGTGTTGCCCCCGGGCCACTGCCACAGCTGCGAGTGCTGCTGGACCGACGAGCGCAGCTGCAGCACCCGGCCCTTGGTGTCGGTGAAGAACATGCAGCCGTAACTGGAGTGCATCGGCAGTCGCTTCACGTACTCCTCGGGCGGTACCCACTGATTCGCCAACGCGTTCCCCTCCCTGATGAGACGCTTGTCAGGTGTCCCGGTGGATGACGTGGAAGTGCAGGTGTTTCGATTCCTGGTACCCGCCGAGATTCGTGGTCACCTGGGCGGCACCGTGCTCCGCGAGCACCGCAGCGGCCACTTGTCGGACCACAGCCATCACTTCGGTGAGCAGCGCCGGGCCTCCGTCGTACAAGGCCGGGGACAGGGCCACCGGTTCATGCATCTGAGGGCTCCTCCTCCCTCGGGGCGGGCACCTTCTCGGTGGCGTACTGGGCTGCTTCGATCCGGAGGAGTTCGCTGTGCGCGGGTGCGGTGGTGTAGGTGAAGGGTCCGCTGACGTCAGTGCTGTGGTGGCCGGCCGCGGCCAGGGCGACGGTCAGGCGTTCGCGTGGTGCCAGGTCCGTGGTTGCTGTGGCGTGGAGGGCGCCGAGGGCGAATTCGTTGCCGCAGCCCACGGCCGCGTATCCGTCGGCGGGCTCGGCCACCTGGTAGTCGCCGTAGACGATGAACAGACAGCCGTAGATGCCGACGAGGAACGTGCCGCCCTGTTCCTGCTCGGATTCCTTACGCGCCCAGCCGGCCTCCTTCAGGCACGTGCGGAGTTTGTTGACGAACTTCGTGGTCATGAAGCGATCGAGGTCGCCTTTGGGCTTGGGCGCCTTGAAGGCATGGTGGAGCAGTTGACCCATGCGGAAACTTCCACAAAACCCCATGGCATAGGGGCCGTTGCGGAAAACCTTGGGGTCTTTCCGGACGGTGAGCCTGCTTCCGGAGATGCCTGCGGAGTCCCCGCCGAGGTGGACCCGCTCTTCGTGGACCAGGCCGACGATCACGGTCATGGCTTCCCCCTACGCTCGTGCTTCGTGGATGGCGTGAAGTAGCAAGGTGCTTCGGTTCTGGTACGCCTTCATCGGGTGCACCGGCCCGTAGGCCGCGGCCGGTGCACCCGTGACGAGCGCCCCGTAGCGGTCACGGTATGACCAGTGCCACGACTCGGTCGGGTAGTTGACGAACCCTGCACTGGACATGGCGCGCGCTCGGTGCAGGGAGCCGATGTTGGTGGCGGGGTGATGTCGATGGCTGCCCCGGCGGGGTGCGGGGTGGCCTCGGACGGCGGGACGTAGCGCCTGGCCGGCTGCCGAGTGGGCCTGTTCGGCTGCCCGTTGCGGATTCTCCGCCCGCAGCTGCCCGACACGCAGGAGGCGGAGATGTCAGGAGAGCCAGTCGGCGTAGTGGGTGGGGGCCAGGCGGGCGTTCTTGTCGGTGAGGACGTCGCCCTTGACGGCGGCGAACATGCCGGCGGTGGGGTCGGTGACGACGGTACGGCTGTCGCCCTTGTGGGACAGGGTGATCCGGCCCAGCTCGTCCAGGGGGAAGACCTCGGGTCCTGCGATGTTGCGGATGCCGTTCAGCGGAGCCCCGACGGCGACCTCCGCCACCGCATCGGCCACGTCCTCGGAAGCGATGGGCTGGATGGGCGTGGCGGGCAGCCGGACGGTGTCGGCGTCGGCGGTCCAGGACAGGACCGCGTCCATGAAGTCCATGAACTGCGTGGCCCGCACGATCGAGTAGGGGATCGGCCCGGCCACAAGGATTTTCTCCTGGAGCGCCTTGGCGCGGTAGTAGTCCAGCTCCGGCACCTGGTCCACGCCGACGATCGAGAGGATGACGAAATGGCCGACGCCGCCCCTCCGGGCCGCGGCCAGGAGGTTGTCCATCGAGGTCCGGAAGAAGGCGAGCGAGGCCTCGTCGAAGGTCGGGGAGTTGGTCAGGTTGACGACGACGTCGGCTCCCGCCACCGCCTCGTCCAGCCCCTGGCCGCCGATGATGTCGACTCCGGTGGACTTCGAGTGCGGTACGGCTTCGTGTCCGGCGGTGCTCAGGTTCTTGACGACCTGCGAACCGATCAGTCCGGTACCGCCGATGACTGCGATCTTCATGACACGCCTTTCATCCGGATTACTGCGCAATATGGCATAGGCAACGCCATGTGGGCAGGGCGTGAAACGGCTCGCTGATCGATCGGGTTCGCTGATCGGCCAAGTTCGGTCGGTCGGTCGAGGAAGGGCGGCGTCGGAGTCCGTCGACGAACGTGACCGTCTCGTCGAGTGGGCTTGATTCGGCTTGGCGGACGTCCGAGATCAGGGGCCTCGGCCCCTTCTGCGCACGCCGCACCGGCACCCCGGCACGGCCGCACCGGGGTGCCGGGGTGCCGGGGTGCCGGGACAACGCTCTCGCCGAGTCACTCTTCGCCACGATCAAGCGCGGTCATGGAGCCGAACGCCCATGCTGGACCGAGCTCTGCACCACCGACGCCGCCGCAGCCCAGGGCTTCTACCGCAGCGTGTTCGCACGGTGTCCGACCGGCCGGCCCTGCGCAGCGGCCGACGGCCGCCGGCCAACAGGGCCCGAGCGGCCGCCGGGCTGTCAGCCGATGCCGCAGTCCTTGAGGATCTTCATGCTCTTCGGGTCGGGCTCCTGGCCGAAGTATTTCTGCGTTCCCTCGGAGGTGAAGAGCGCCGGGTTGTCGTTCGTCGGTTCGTGGAGGTCGCCGAGACCGGCCTTCTTGAGGCATTCGTACTGCTTCTTGGCCGTGGCCAGGGTGTCGGCCTTGTTGCCGTCGTCCTCCGCCTCCGGAGCCGGGTTCTTCTCCTGGCATGGCTTGCGCACCTGTGAGAAGAACTTGTTCTGGCCCTCCACGTCCGTCGCCTTCGGGTAGACCTCCCCCGCCTTGGGACCGCTGCCCATCTGCGTCTCGATGCCCAGTTCCTGCGCCTTGCGCGTCTGGCAGGTCTTCATCTCCGCCTTCCATGCGTCAAAGGCCTTGTCCAGTTCGGGACTTCCCACCTTGTACTTCTTGGCCTGGCCCGCCGGGCCGTTGCCGCCTTCCTTGCCGTCCTTGCCGCCCTTGCCGTTCTTGCCGTCCTTCTCGACGGAGGCGACCTCTTCGCTCTTGCCCGATGCCTCGGCACCGCCGCCCCCGCCTCCGCAGCCGGTGAGCACTGTGGCGAGGGTGGCGGACGTGATGAGCGTGGCGGCTATGAGGAGCGGGCGCGGCCGGGACGTACGGGGGGTGGTGAACAGCATGGTCTGTACTCCTGTCAGTGTTGTGCGGGGAGCGGTCGGCAGGTGGCCAAGGGGGTTGCAGGGCTCAGGCGTTGGCGAGTGCTTCCGTGGGGGTGAGGCGGGAGGCGCGTACGGCCGGGTAGAGGCCGGCGACGGCGCCGGTCACGACCGCGGAGCCCAGGCCACCGAGGACTGCGGGCAGCGGCAGCACGGCCGGCCAGGACTGGGACAGGGCCCAGCCCGCGACACCGGCGGTGCCGAGCAGCACCCCCGCACCGCCGCCGAGCAGGCACAGCACCACCGACTCGGTGAGGAACTGGATACGGATCTGGCCGCGCCCGGCGCCCAGGGCACGGCGCAGACCGATCTCGGTACGCCGCTCCAGCACCGAAATGATCATGGTGTTGGCGACCCCCACCCCGCCGACCAGCAGGGCGACGGCGGCCAGTCCGAGGAAGAGCGAGGAGAACGTCGTCTCGGTCAGCTGCTTGGCGGCCAGCGCGTCGGAGGGCCGGGAGACGGTGACCGCCTCGGGCCGCTGCGGGTTGACCGTGGCCGGTGCCACCGCGCGGACGTCGTCGAGCGCGGATTCCCGGGCGCGCAGATAGACCGTGTCGGGGTGGCCCTTGAAGCCGAGCTGTTCCTTGGCGGCCTGCCAGCCGACGATCGCCGCCGAGTCGAGTTCGGGCAGCAGGGGCATCGAGCGAAGGATGCCGGTGACAGTGAACCACTTGTCCCCGACGAGGAGTTGGGGCCCGATGCCGTTGTGCGGCGCAAGGCTGGTGATGCCCAGGTTGTGGGCGGCCGTGGGGCCGAGCACCACGGACGGCAGCCTCCCGGCGCCCTGTTCGGGCAGCGCACCCGCCCAGGCATCGGCCTCGAAGGTGTCCTTCAGATTGCCGCGCGCGGCGATGACGGAAACACCCGAGGTGTCGCCGGCGTCCACCTGGTCGTTGCGGCGGATGGAGACGTTCGGCATCTTGCCGACCTCGGCGGCGGAGGTGACCGGGCCGATCCGGGCCACCATGGCGTCCGCCTGCTCGGGCAGCGGAGTGCGGTCGTCCTGGGCCTTGACCTTGAGCATGTTGGTGCCGAGCCGGTCCAGCTGCTCGGCGAGGGCCGCCTTGCTGGAGGCCGGGATGCCGACCACCACGATCATGGTGGCCACCCCGATGGAGATGCCGAGCGCGGAGAGCGCCGCCCGCATGGGGCGGGCACGCAGGCGCAGCACGCCGAGGGCGAGCACGTCGCGGACGGACAGCCGGGCAGGTGTGTACGTCCGCAGGCCGGCGGACCGCGGGCGGTGCCGACGCAGCGAGGGCAACAGCTTCATGCGGTGGCCTCGCTCCCGGCCAGGAGCCCGGTGTCGCGGCGGACGCGGCCGTCGAGGATCTCCACCTGCCGGGGCAGCGAGGCGGCCAGCTCGCGGTCGTGGGTGATGATCGCGATGGTGGTGCCCTGTGCGTGCAGCTCGCGCATCAGCGCCATCACGGCATCGCCGGTACGGCTGTCGAGGGCGCCGGTCGGTTCGTCGGCCAGTACCAGTGCGGGGCGGGTGACCAGGGCGCGGGCGATGGCGACGCGCTGCTTCTGACCGCCGGACAGCTGGTGCGGCAGGTGATCCGCCCGGTCGGCCAGACCGACCCGCTCCAGCGCTTCGAGGGCCGTGGCCCGGCGGCGCCGGGCCGGAACTCCCGCGTACATCAGGCCGGTTGCCACGTTGTCGGTGGCGGTCATGCCGTCCACGAGGTGGAACTGCTGGAAGACGAAGCCGAGTGTCCGGCCGCGCAGCGCGGACAGTTCGCGGTCGGCGAGCGAGGCGATGTCCTGGCCGTCGATGCGGACGTGCCCCTCGGTGGGGCGGTCCAGCATGCCCATGATGTGGAGCAGGGTCGACTTGCCGGAGCCGGACGGGCCGACGATGCCGAGCAGTTCGCCCCGGGCGATGGAGAGCGAGACGCCGCGCAGGGCGTGCACGCCGCCGGGGTAGCTCTTCCAGACGGCGTCGAGTTCCAGGACCGGAACCCCGTTTCCGTACGCGGCGCTCGGTTCGTACGCGGTGCTCATTCCGTGCGCGGTGCTCTTTTCGTACGCGGTGCTCATGCGGTGCTCACCACCTTCATGCCGTCCTTGACCCCGGGCCCGGAGACCTCCACCAGACCCTTGGCGAACATTCCGGTCGTCACCGGCACCAGCTGCGGTTTCGTCCCGGCGGCGGCCGGGAGCTGGAGGGCGTAGCCGCCCTCGCGCAGGGCGACCAGGGCGCCGACCGGGACGGCGAGGACGCCGTCGCGCCTCTCGCTGGCGAAGTCGACGGTGACCTGGGCGCCGTCCAGTCCGCCCGCCGCCGACGGGTCGTCCAGGGCGACGGTGACCCGGACCTTGGCCTGCTCGCCGGAGTCGCCTTGGTCGCCGCCGCCGGAGCCGCCGCCCTGGCCGTCCTTCCCGTTGCCGCCGCCCCCGGTGGCGACCGTGCCGACCTCGGCCACCTTGCCCTGGGCGCTCCTGCCGCCCGGGAGCGTGACGGTGACCTTGTTCCCCCTGCTCGCGAGGTTGAGGTCGTTGACCGCCATCGGCACGGTGACCACCCGGTCGGTGCCGGTGACCACCATCAGGTCCTCCGTGGCGCTGTCGCCCAGGTGCGCCTTGATCTCGCCGACACGTACCTTGCCGGGCAGCACCGCCACGTCGCCCGGGGCGACCCGGCCGGTGGGTTCCCGCATGCCCTGGGACTTCTGCCAGCGCTTGATCGCGGTGACGGTCGCGTCGGTGAGGGTCTCGTCGGGCCGGCCGAAGTCGTGGTAGCCGAGGGCGTAGAGGTTCTCCTCCAGGAGCCGTACGTCCGCGCCCTTGGTGCCGGGGCCGGCGACCTCGCCGACGGCGGCGTCACTGCCCGCCGGCTCCGTCGGCCGCGGCGTGGCACCGGGCTTGCCGGTGTCCTGCGGACCGCGGGTGTTTCCCGGCGCGGGCGTGCTCCCGGCCGCAGGCGTGCTCCCGGCCGCAGGCGTGCTCCCGGCCGCGGGCGTGCTCCCGGACACGACCGGCGCGCCGAGCGTGCGGTACAGCGGCATGCCTCCGCGGAAGACGGTCACCGGCCGGTCGTCGACACGGGCCAGCTGCCCGCCCCGGTCCAGGGTGGCGCCCGTCTTCGGCAGCCAGGTGACCGTTCCCATGCCCCGGCCCTTGACGGTCGCCGGGGCGCCGAACCCGAGGGTGCCGGACAGCGACTTCTGCTGGCTCAGGTCGGTCCGCTTCACCTCCGCGGTCTGTCCGGCGGCGGGACCCTCCGCCCTCGGGCCGCCGGAGCCCGTACCCGTCCAGGTCAGGGCGATACCGCCCGCGGTGACCGCCAGCACTCCGGCCACCGCCGCGGCGGTCAGCCAGGCCCTGCGGGACACCCGGCGACGGCCCGGCGACGCCTCACCACCGGGCGCGGGCCCGTCCTCCGCCCGCACCGCGGGAAGCATCTCGGTCCGGTCGTCGTGCATGCTCACGGACTCTCCTTGTCGTCGACCGATGGCCACAACGTAGGAAAGGGATGCCGAAGGAACTCTTAAAGATCTTGAGAGCGCCTCGGGGACCTTAAGATCCCTTAAGGAGGCGGAGCCCTGACCTGCGATGCTGGAACCCATGGACATCTTGGTCATCGAGGACGACCGGCAGATCGGCAGCGCCCTGCGCCAGGGGCTGCGCGGCGAGGGCTACACGGTGGAACACGTCACCGACGGGCTCACCGGTCTCCAACTGGCCCTGCAGCACCCGTACAAGGCGATCATCCTCGATGTGATGCTCCCCGGCGTGCACGGCTACCGGGTCTGCGCCGAGCTGCGCAGGAGCGGGGTGAGCACGCCCGTCCTCATGCTCACCGCCAAGGACGGCGAGTACGACGAGGCCGAGGGCCTCGACACCGGCGCGGACGACTACCTGACCAAGCCCTTCTCCTACGTCGTGCTCCTCGCGCGGCTGCGCGCCCTGATCCGGCGCGGCGGCGAGGGCGGCAGCGCCGGCGGGCCGCTGCGCGCCGGCGACCTGTGGCTCGACCCCACCACACACCGCTGCGGCAGAGGTGAACAGGAAATCGCCCTGACCGCACGCGAGTTGATGGTGCTCGCCTGCCTGGCCCGGGGCCGCGGCCAGGTGGTCGCCAAGCAGGACGTCCTCGACGAGGTCTGGGACCCCGCGTACCAGGGCGGCACCTCCATCGTCGAGGTGTACATCAGCACCCTGCGCCGCAAGATCGACGCTCCCTTCGGCCGGCGCAGCATAGAGACGGTGCACGGGGCCGGCTACCGCCTGGTCGACGACGGTGCCGCGCGTGCTTAGCCGCCTGCCGGTCCAGACGCGTACCGCGCTGCTGGCCGGTCTGGTGGCGCTGGTGCTCTGCTCGGCCGGTGCCTGGTGGCTGCGCGGCCATGTGTACGCCGCCCAGTTCGCGAGCACCGTGGACAAGGCGCGGGTCCAGGCCCGTACCGTCGCGCACGACCTTCCCCTGCGGCCCACTCCGATGACCAACCTGGACTGGCCGTACCTCGTCGTCAACGGCAAGGGCTCGATCGGCACCGGGGGCAACGGGGCGGCGGACATCGAACTCGACGACCGCGAGCTGCCCCCGGCACCCTCCGGCGCCTCCAACGACTGGCGTGCCACGGTCACCGTCCGCACCGGCGGGGTGATCGCCCGGAAAGGAGACCCCTACCCGGCCGAGGCCGACCGGCTGGCGCACCGCACCTTCACCGCGGTGGGCACGGCGGTGACCGTCGGGCCGAAGGACGAGACCGTCTTCGGCCCCGGGCCGGGGACCTTCACGGTGTACGTCCTCGTCCTGCCCGACGCCGCACAGGCCGCCGCCGACCAGCTCGACGGCCCGCTCGCCGCCGGAGTCCCGCTGATCGCCCTGCTGGTCTCGGCCACCGCCTACGCCGCGACCCGCCGCGCCCTGCGCCCGGTGGACGCCATCCGCCGCGAACTCGCCGAGATCAGCGAGCACCGGCTCGCCCGTCGCGTGCCGGTACCCCCGGCCAGGGACGGGATCCGACGGCTCGCCGTCACCACCAACGAGGCCCTCGACCGCCTGGAGCACTCCACCGGACAGCAGCGCCGCTTCGTCGCCGACGCCGCCCACGAGCTGCGCTCACCGCTCACCGCCCTCCAGACCCGGCTGGAGGCCTCGCTCGCCCGTCCCGAGCAGACCGACTGGCCGCAGACCACGAGCGAATCCCTTGCCGCCACCCGCCGCCTGCACGCCCTCACCGAAGACCTGCTCTTCCTCACCCGCCCCCACACGCCACAGCCGACCCCTGCCCTCGTCGACCTCGCGGGCACCGCGCGCGAACTGGCCGACGAGCTGAGCCTGCGGCACCCCTACAGCCCGCACTTCACGGCCCGCCTGCCCGACACCGCCCCCGTCCGCGGCAACCCCCTCCAGCTCCACCGCCTGCTGCGCAACCTCCTCGACAACGCGGCCCGGCACGCCCGCACCACCGTGGCCGTCACCGTCGACCGGTCGGGCGGCACCACCCGGCTGCGGGTCTTCAACGACGGCTCGTCCATCCCGCCCGAGGACCGCGAGCGGATCTTCCAGCGCTTCACCCGCCTCGACGAGGCCCGCGACCGCGACGCGGGCGGCTCGGGCCTGGGCCTGGCCATCGCCCGGGACATCGCCACCCGCCACCACGGCACCCTCGAAGCCGTCGCCCCCGGCCCGGAGGGCGGCGCGGCCTTCCTACTGTGCCTGCCGACTGCCTGAGCGCCGCGCCGGCTCGTCCGGGCCGGTGCTCAGGCGGTCGGGCATGAGCAGGACGACCACCGCGACGGACAGCAGGATGCCCTGCCGCTGACGTCACTGTCTCAGCCGGTCTTCTCAGCCGGTCTTCGCCGACTCGTCGAAGAACCTGATGATCCGGGGCAGGGCCTGCTGTACCGATCCGCTGTGGTCGTAGTCGCCGACGTCGGTCAGCCGGTGTGCGGCGCCGTTCCTCGTCAACTGGTCGGCACAGTACGTCGCATGGCCGAAGTCGACGTCCTTGTCGCCCCGGCCGTGGAAGATTTCCACCGGCGCGTTCGGCCGCCAGTCGCAGGTGTTGTCCATCGGGCGCAGTCTGTCCTTCAGGACGCCGTCGGGCTTGCGGATCTTGTTCAGGAAGTCCTCGGTGAACAAGTCCTTGGAGGCCGCCGGGAGTTCGCCGACGATCTGCTCGGCGGTGTGACGTCCGTCGAAGAGGCCCTCCACCTTGCGGTCGTAGGGGGCGCGGAAGGCGTCGCCGGGTGAGGCGTAAAGGCCGTACATCCTGTTCCAGGCGGTGACGAAGTAGGCGAGGTAGATGCCGGATTTGGCGATCTTGTCGTCGGCCGCGGCGGCCTCGAAGGCCGAGAGGTTGTAGGGGCCGCCGACCGGGGCCAGTGCCCCCGGCCGGAAGTAGCGGTCGGCGTCCTCCTGCTGAAGTGCCCGGCCCACCAGCATGGTCGCGGGGCCGCCCTGCGAGAACCCGCTGACCTGAACCTTCCGCTTCAGCTCCCGGCCGTTCCGGTGGGCGACGGTCCGGGCCGCGCGCAGGCCGTCCACCGAGGCCGAGACCGTGGCCCGGGGGTCACCGTAGGGGTGGAATCCTTCGCCCGAGCCGAGGCCCACGTAGTCGGGCGCCGAAACGGCCCGCCCGGTCGAGGCGAACAGCAGGGCGGCGAGCCGGTCGTCCGACTTCGGATTCTCCGAGGCGACGTCCTTGCGGTAGACGGTGGTGCCGTGCAGCCAGGAGACGGTGGACAGGTGGCGTTCCCCGTTCTTGGGCAGGACGACGAGCTGGCTCGCGGTCGTGGGGGCGCCCGTGCTGTCCGTGGTGCGGTAGGTGACCCGATAGGCGGTCACGCCGTAGCGGACCTGGGACGAGTCGATCTTCCCGCGGAGTTTCCCGGCCACTTCTTCCGCTGTGAGGTCGGCCGCCTGCTCGACGGAGACGACGGCCCCGCCGTGCACCCGCTCACTGTGGGGGCCGGCCACCGCCGGGACCGGAGCCACCAGGGCGGACACACTGCCGACGACCGCAGCGCCGGCCAGAGTCCGAATTTTTGTTCGCCGTGAAGTCATGGATGGATCATGCCCGTTGGCCACACCGCCGGGACATGGAGCGACCCCCAGGCCGCAAGGGGGGAGAATCCCCTGGGGGTCCCGTAGGGAATGCCTACGGGACAGGCCGAAGACGTGCGCGGCGAGGTGGGCAGCCGGCCGACGGTCGGTGCGTCGATCTTTGACACGGTGCGGCTCCTTGGGCGGGCCGGCCGGGGCCGCCGCGTCCCGCGACGCGGCGGCCTTGCGGATTGACGCGCTGTGGCACGCGATGAAGCCGTGCACAGCCGGTATGGGCGCCGGCGGTGGCCGGGCGCCGGGGAAATGAGGATTCAGACGTCGGGTCCGGACCCGGCGGCCTGTCCGGCCTCGTGGGCGATCCGGTCGAACTGGGCTCCCATGGCCTCGGCCAGCGCCTGGGCGGCGGACAGCGGACGGACCATGACGGTGAAGTCGTCGATCTTCCCCTCCTCGTCGAAGTGCAGGAAGTCGCAGCCCTGGATCTGCCGGCCGTCGACGGTCGCGGTGAAGACGAAGGCGTGGTCGCGGCCGTCGGGGTTCGCGATCTCCCGCACGTAGGCGAAGTCCTCGAAGACCCGCATCACCCCGCGCAGGATCGCCGCGGTGATCGCTTTGCCCGGGTACGGCTTGAAGGCGACAGGGCTGGTGAAGAGGACGTTCTCGGCGAGGAGCGCTTCGATGGCGGCCTCGTCGCGGTTCTCGACGGCCTTGCGGAACGGGTGCACAGCCTCACCTCTAGTCAATTCGTTGAGTAGACGCGTCGGAGACTATGGCGGCGCGGCGTGCCCGCTGTCCACCCCCTGCGGGCAAGGCGGCAACAACGGCCGAATACTCATATCCATGACTAGTCAACGATGCAATACTCTGCCCTCATGGCATTGCGCAACGCGGTGATGGCCGCCCTCCTCGAAGGCGAGGCATCCGGCTACGACCTGGCCAAGGGCTTCGACGCCTCCGTCGCGAACTTCTGGATGGCCGCCCCTCAGCAGCTCTACCGGGAGCTCGAACGCATGGAGAGCGAGGGGCTCGTCTCCGCCCGGATCGTCGAGCAGGAGCGCCGGCCGAACAAGCGGCTCTTCTCACTCACCGAAGCCGGAATGGAGGCCGTGCGCGCCTATGTCGCCGAACCGCCGGGCAAGCCGACGACGATCCGTGACGAGCTCCTGGTCAAGGTGCAGTGCACGGACGTGGGGAACGCCGAGGCCGTACGGGCGGCGATCACGGAGCGCATGGGGTGGGCCGAGGCCAAGCTCGCCCGGTACGAACGACTCAAGGAACGCCTCCTGAAGGGGCGCACGGAGGACGAGTACTGCGCACAGGCCGAACGCATCGGGCCGTACCTGACACTGCTGCGCGGCATGGCCTTCGAGAAGGAGAACATCCAGTGGGGCGAGACCGCGCTCCGCGTACTCGAACAACGCGCGACAGCGACGCGTGACGGGAAGCGCGCCGCATCACGGACGTGACGCTTCGGGCCCCCTCCCCCACCAACTCACCGAAACAGAGGCCCTGCCATGCCCGCCACAACTCCGGTCTGCTGTACGCCGATCTCGCCGTCCGAGGCCGCCTGGCCGGCCAGGTCCACGCCGAACAACTCGCCCCCGCGCTCGCCCTGAGACCGGACCTCGCGACGGTGGCAGCCGGCGTCAACGATCTCTTGCGGCCCCGCTTCGACGCCGACGAGGTCGCCGGCCACCTGGAGGCGATGTTCGCCGCACTCACCGCCCGGGGAACCCGCGTCGCCACCCTCACCTTCCCTGACATCGCCCGCATCACCCCGCCGGCCCGGCCCGTACGCCACCGCGTCACCGCCCTCAACCACCGCATCCGCCGGGCCGCACACCGGCACGGCGTCGCCGTCGCCGAGACCGGTCATCACGCCGTCGTCACCGACCTCCGTCTGTGGAGCACGGACCACTTGCACGCCAGCCCCCTCGGCCACCGACGCATCGCCGCCGCCGTCGCCCATGCCCTCGCCCTGCCCGGCAGCGACGACTCCTGGACCCACCCCCTGCCCACCCCCACCACCCCGTCGCCCACCGGCCGGCGCACCGGCGCCGCCGAACTGCGCTGGGCCGCCGACTTCCCCGGCCCCTGGATCACCCGCCGCCTGCGCGGCCGCTCCTCGGGCGACGGCCGCACGGCCAAGCGCGCACACCTCACACCCCCAGGTGCCGGGCCCGCCCAGGAGGCGTGACCAAGCGCCTCCGGTCCTCCCCGGTGCGAGTGCCGCCCGGAGATTCTCGACTCAGGGCAAGACTTTGACGGCAGCTTGCCAGAGGTAGGCGTCGAGGCCGCCCTTGCGAGGCGGTTGGGGGGCGAACCCGCCGTCGCCGACGAGCGCGTGAATGCCCGCCGTGCACAGGGTGGCCAGGCTCCCGAAGCCGACCGACTCGGCGGCATCGGTGGTCGCGGAGCAGGGCCCCGGGCTCCGTCGCGATGTCCGTGATCCCACCGTGTTGATCTTCAGTGGGTGAGGAGTGCGCGTTTGCGGAGTTCAATTCGCCGACCGAATGACCGGGAATGGCTCTGGGGCAGGCGCAAGCCCAGTGGGAGCATGAGCATGCCAAAGAGGGCCCATCTCGACGACTTCCAGGGGGAATTATGCGGATATGCACCCGTATACGTACGGCCTCTGCTGCGCTCGCCGTTGTCGCGGCCAGCCTCACGTTCACCACAGTCGGAACCGGATCCGCCAATGCGGCAAGCTGTCCCCCAGGCGGCCAGGTGCTCGGGGACATCCAGAGCATCAAGGCGGGCTCGCAGACCATCGGTCAGTTCTACCTCGGGTGGAACTGCAGCGGCGCCTACACCGAGGTCAACCTGTGGAACACCAACTACGTCAACAATTGGAGATTCGGCCAGGTCGACGTGAAGTCCAGCTCGGACAGCTCCGTGAACTCGAACAAGCCGGTGCTGAACAAGGGCACGTACTGGTTTGACGCCGGGTACATCCCAGTGACCGGCGTGACGAACAACCGCGAGTACACCGGGAACTGGAACTTCACCGCCTATGGGCACTCATGCTCCGGCGAGACCTCGACGTGGAACTTCTCCTACGGCGGCGTGAGCAACACCAACAACCACCCGTACTCGCACTGCAGTTGACGGGTCGAGAAGGACAGACATCGTCGCCACCGCGTCCGGGACGGACGGAACTTCCGGCGGGGAAGAAGCAGTGGCACAACAGAATTGATGCGGACGGCAGTTAGCTCCTGCGGAGCGTGGGCCTTCTCGTCCCCCGGTTGAACGCGAACCACCACAGGTAGAGCCCGGATCCGTTCCGGTAGTCGACGCACCGGCCTCGCTGACAGGAGGCAGGCCCAACTTCCTCACCGGCCGGAAAGAGCCCCGTGGGACGCACGGGCCTGTGCGGGACGCGAGGGCGGCTGTAGCGTGCTCAGCGTTTCGCACCGGCATGGCACCGTTCCCCAGCAGGAAAGGACAGTCGAGTCGATGAGAACGCTGAGAAGGCTGAGAAAGCCGGGGAGACCGAGAAGGCGGCACAGACGCCTCGGCCGACTGGTCGGCGTCATGACGGCGATCGCCACGGCCCTGGCGGTCGTGGGCACCGCGCCGGGCCCCGCCGCCGCGGGGAGCAAGGCCCGCGCCGCCGTCTTCGGCTCCTCCATAGCCGCCGCCCGCAACTACGACGGCCGGCTGGAACTCTTCGGTACCAACAGCGGGGACGGGGTCTTCCACCGCTTCCAGGGCCACCCCGGAACAGCCTGGTCGCCGTGGTACCAGTTCGACGGCGCACTGCGCGCCGTGGCCGCCGAGACCAACGCCGACGGGCGCATGGAGCTGTTCGGCGTCAACGGCGCCGGTCCGTCTACCACCGGTGGCAGACCTTCACCGCGGACAAGCCCTGGTCGGACTGGGAGCAGATGGACGGCGCCCTGACCTCGATCGCCGCCGCCCGCAACGCGGACGGCCGACTGGAGATCTTCGGCGTCAATGGCGCCGGGTACGTCTATCACTGCTGGCAGACAGCCATCGGCGGCCCGTGGTCGGCCTGGGAACAGCTGGACGGCCGGCTCACCCAGATTGCCGCCGAGACCAACGCCGACGGGCGCGTCGAACTCTTCGGCGTCAACAGCAACGGTGGCGTATTCCACAAGTGGCAGACCGTCCTGGGCGGGCTGTGGTCGCCCTGGGAGCAGATGGACGGCTCCTTGACCTCGATCGCCGCCGCCCGCAGCGCCAACGGCCGACTGGAGATCTTCGGCACGAACAGTGCCGACCAGATCTTCCACCGCGCCCAGACCGGGATCGGCGGCCCGTGGGCCGGGTGGGAGCAGTTGGACGGACTGCTCACCCAGGTCGCGGCCGAGACCAACGCCGACGGGCGCGTCGAACTCTTCGGCGTCAACAGCGGCGGCTACCCGTATCACCGCTGGCAGACAGCCATCGGCGGCCCGTGGTCGGGCTGGGAGCAGTTCGACGGACTGCTGCGGCCCTGACGGGCCACTGAGGCCGCATCGGCCGCAGCACGCGCGTGCCGTCGGGGGCTCTCCGTCCCGACGGCACCGCCCTGCTGGACGAGGTCGCCGCCGCAACTTCCCTCACCCATAGGGCAAGTGGCGTGCCCGCGCCCCCCGCCGCACAACCGATCCGCACGCGGCCCATGCCGGGCCCTCCCATATCCTCGGAACCGCCGTACCCGCCTACCCGGAGGTATCCGATGACCGGCCCAGACATACCGAACCGGCCCGTCCCGCAGGCCGACACGGCCGCAGTCCTGATGGAACGCCTGGCCGAACAGCTCGGTAGCCGGGCCTCGGTGTCGGCCGTCTTCGGCGAACCCGTCACCAGCGGCGGAATCACCGTCATTCCGGTCGCCGAAATCGCCTTCGGATTCGCCGGGGGCACGGGCCCCGAAGCCGGAGCCGCAAACACCGGCACGGGAGGGGGCGGAGCCGGCGCCCGCCCCCGCGGCTACATCGAGATCAAAGACGGCATCGCCGCCTACAAACCCCTACGGGCCCCATGGGTGAACGCCGCCGTACCGCTCGCCGCCCTCCTGGCAGGATCCGTCGTCCCCCTGCTCGTTCGCCGCCTCGCCAAGCGCCGCCCTCGCTGAACAACTGCGACGACGGACCGGACATCAACTCACGTACGTACCGCCCTCTCAGAGAGGCGTCACGCCCCACGTAATCTCTTCCTGTGCCAGCCTCCCGCCTGCATCGCGTCGCCGTCCTCGTACTCGAAGGCGCGAAGCCCCTCGATGTCGGAATTCCCGCGCAGGTTTTCACGACCCGCGCGAGCATGCCGTACGAGGTGCGGATGTGCGGGGCGACACCCGGTCCCGTGGCCGGCGGCGACGGCCTCGCGTACTACGT
Source organism: Streptomyces luteireticuli (assembly GCF_041519305.1). Lineage (NCBI taxonomy): Bacteria > Bacillati > Actinomycetota > Actinomycetes > Kitasatosporales > Streptomycetaceae > Streptomyces > Streptomyces luteireticuli. The sequence goes on along the minus strand of NZ_CP167927.1, from coordinate 7,590,731 downwards.
CGACCACGGCCTCGACGCGCTCGCCTGGGCCGACATCGTCTTCGTCCCCGGCTACCGGTTCCCGGACCGCGAGGACCCGCCGCAGGCCGTCGTCGACGCACTGATCGCCGCCCACGACCGGGGCGCACGGCTCGCCGCCATCTCGACGGGCGCCTTCGCGCTCGCCGCCACGGGCCTGCTCGACGGCAGGCGCGCCACCACGCACTGGCACTACACGCGGGCGCTCATGGCCAGGCATCCGCTCGTCCGGGTCGACGAGAACGTGCTGTTCGTCGACGAAGGCAGCGTGCTCACCTCCGCCGGCGCCGCCTCCGGCATCGACCTGTGCCTGCACATCCTGCGCGGCGACCTCGGAGTGGCCGCGTCCAACCACGCGGCCCGGCGTCTGGTCGCCGCCCCCTACCGCAGCGGCGGCCAGGCCCAGTACGTGCCGCGCAGCGTCCCCGAGCCGCTCGGCGAGCGGTTCGCCGCCACCCGCGAGTGGGCGCTGCACCGGCTCGGCGACCCCCTCACCCTCGACATACTGGCGCGGCAGGCCGAGGTCTCGCCGCGCACGTTCTCCCGGCGCTTCGTCGAGGAGACCGGTTGCACGCCGATGCAGTGGGTGATGCGTGCCCGCATCGACCTGGCCCGCGAACTGCTCGAGCGCTCGCAGCGCAGCGTCGAGCAGATCGCCACCGACGTCGGGCTCGGCACCGGCGCGAACCTGCGCCTGCACTTCCAGCGCATCCTCGGCACCACACCGAGCGAGTACCGGCGCACCTTCACCCGGGGCGAGTAGCCCGCCCGGCACCCGCGTGGCGGGATCCTTTTGGCGGGATCCTTTTGAACCGTGGCGATCCCGCCACTGTCAGCGGCGCGGGCCGCGGACGAGCATGGCGGCGAAGGGAAGGGACCTCACTCATGACTCGCATCGCCATCAACGGATTCGGCCGCATCGGACGCAATGTGCTGCGCGCACTGCTGGAGCGCGACAGCACCCTCGAGATCGTCGCCGTCAACGACCTGACCGAGCCCGCCACTCTCGCCCGGCTGCTCGCCTACGACTCGACGGCCGGCCGGCTCGGGCGCCCGGTGACCGTCGACGGGGACACCCTCGTCGTCGACGGCCGCCGGATCAGGGTGCTCGCCGAGCGCGAACCGGCGCAGCTGCCGTGGGCCGAACTCGGCGTCGACATCGTCCTGGAGGCCACCGGCCGCTTCACCTCGGCGAAGGCCGCCCGCGCCCACCTCGACGCGGGCGCGCGCAAGGTACTCGTCAGCGCGCCGTCGGACGGCGCCGACGTCACGCTCGCGTTCGGGGTCAACACCGACGCCTACGACCCGGCCGTGCACACGATCGTCTCGAACGCCTCCTGCACCACCAACGCGCTCGCGCCACTTGCCGCGGTCCTCGACGAACTCGCCGGTATCGAGCACGGGTTCATGACGACGGTGCACGCCTACACGCAGGAGCAGAATCTGCAGGACGGTCCGCACCGCGACGCCCGTCGCGCCCGGGCCGCCGGCGTCAACATCGTGCCGACCACGACCGGCGCCGCCAAGGCGATCGGCCTGGTGCTGCCGAAGCTCGACGGCAAGCTGTCGGGCGACTCGATCCGCGTACCGGTGCCGGTGGGCTCGATCGTCGAACTCAACACGACCGTCGCCCGCGACGTGACGCGCGACGATGTGCTGGCGGCGTACCGCGCCGCGGCGGAGGGGCCGCTCGCCGGCATCCTCGAGTACTCGGACGACCCGCTCGTGTCGTCCGACATCACTGGCAATCCGGCCTCGTCGATCTTCGACTCGGCCCTCACCCGCGTCGACGGCCGCCGCGTCAAGGTGGTCGCGTGGTACGACAACGAGTGGGGCTTCTCGAACCGCGTGATCGACACGCTGGAGTTCCTCGCCACCCGCTGACCGGGCGCCGGGGGCGGTATCCCGCCTCCGGCGACCGTATCTGCCAACTCTCCCCCTGGGCGCTCTGGTTGACCAGCCGGGCCCGACACCGCCGCGGCCGTCGCCTTCTCCAGCGCGGTCTTCGACTGGGAGTTCCGGTCCGCGGGTCCCGGCTCCGGCGGTTACGGATTCTTCCGGAAGGACGGCAGGACGGTCGGGGCGATCGGCCCCCTCACCGAGGAGGGCGCGAGCCCGGCGTGGACGCTGTACTTCCGGACGCCGGACGCGGACGCCACGGCCAAGGCCGTCGAACAGCACGGCGGGCGGGTGCGCAGCGCGCCGTTCGACGTCTTCGATGCCGGGCGGACGGCCCAGTTCACCGACCCCGGCGGGTGCCCTCGGCTTCTACGCGGCGGTGTTCGGCTGGCGTTCGCAGGCGATGGACATGCCGGGCATGACGTACACGGTGCTCTCCACGGGCGAGGGCGACCAGCAGGACGCGTCCTTCGGCGGCGTCGCCGGGCTGCAGGGCGATACGGAGGAGACGCGCTGGATCCCGTACTTCTCGGTGGACGACGTGGACGAGACCGTCGCCAGAGTGCAGGGCAGCGGCGGTTCGGTCCTGATGCCGGCGTCCGATGTCCCGGACGTGGGCCGGATGTGCTGGCTGACCGATCCGTTCGGGGCCCCGTTCGCGATCATCAAGCCGAAGCCGCCGCAGTAGCCCTCGTTCACCACGCGGGCTAAGGAGTCGTCGGCTTGCGCCGCGGTGCCGGTCCGGCAGCGGTCAGGCCGAAGAGTCCCCATTGGCGCAGGTCAGCCAGGACTGCGTGATCGTCCTTGCCTCGTCCGCCTGTTCCGGGGTGACGACGCCCTCCATGTCCGGGCCGCGTCCCAGGAAATCCCTGACGCGTTCGCGCTCATCGGCGCTGACGACCCAGACGGACGAGGTGGAGGACCCGTCATCGTGCCAGTCGAGCACGCTCAAGGTGTGCCGTTGGGGCATCGCGTCCTCCCAGCGCCTCGGTAACGGAGATGCTCAGAGCGGCTTGACGTTCTCGGCCTGCAGCCCCTTCTGCCCCTGGGTGACGTCGTACTCGACCTTCTGGTTCTCCTCCAGGGAGCGGTACGAGCCCGGGCCTCCCTCGATCGCCGAGAAGTGGACGAAGACGTCGGGGCCGCCGTCGTCCTGCTCGATGAAGCCGAAGCCCTTCTCGGCGTTGAACCACTTGACCTTGCCTGTAGCCACGGCCCCTCCTGGGGGTGAGGGTGGCGTCCTGCTGATTCATCAGCGGACATGCCGGTAGAAGCCGGTAGAAAACGACTACCTGTCCCACGGTATCTCCGACGCCCCTGCCCCGCGCGCCGACCGCCGGCCTGGCCGAGCCGACGGCGTCGGACCCGGCCCCTATCCTCACGGGCATGACGATTCAGCGCATGGACAATGTCGGCATCGTCGTCGACGACATCGACGCCGCCGTCGATTTCTTCACCGAACTCGGCATGGAGTTGGAAGGCAGGATGCCGATCGAAGGAAGCTGGGCGGGAAATGTCGTCGGGCTCGGCGGCGACATGCGATGCGAAATCGCGATGATGCGCATCCCGGACGCCCCTGGCCGGATCGAACTGGCGAAGTACCACACCCCGAAGGCGATCACCCCCGAGCCGGAGATCACCCCGGCGAACACGCTGGGCCTGCACCGCGTCATGTTCGCCGTCGACGACATCGAGGACACCCTCGCCCGCCTCCGCCCGCACGGCGCCGAACTCGTCGGCGAAGTGACGCGCTACGAGGACAGCTACCTGCTCTGCTACCTCCGCGGGCCGAGCGGAATCATCCTCGCGCTGGCCGAGCAACTGAGCTGAGAAACGGCGCCGACGGCGAGTGAGTGAGAATTGATCCGTGATTTACGACGACGACCATCTGCGGGGCGTGCTGCGGGAGCTGGACGACCCGGAGTCCATCGCATTCCCGCGCGACCACGCGAGACGTACGGCTCCCTGCCGGTTCGAGTCGCTCGTCCGGCTGCTCGAGGAGCGGTTCCGGTGCGTCTGCGAGGTTGATCGTGGTGTCCAGGACGCCTCCTTCCGCGGCGAGATCGTGGTGCCGTCCACGGCGACGGAGAGCAGGCAGCGGGTGATCGTCCGGCTGAGCAACTTCGGCTCCCTGATCACGGCAGGTGCGGGCGGCCACGCTCGCGACAGCGCCCTCGCCGTCGAGCGGCTGCACGAGGAGGACCGGGACCGGATCGCAACCGCCTCGGCCGATCTCGGCTGCACTTATGTCCCCGGGCGCCTGCTGAGGGAGCGGTACGACGGAGGGAACCTGGAGGACTGGCAGACCATGTGGTGGCACCGCTACTTCGACTACGCGTGAGCCGCGCCGACTCGGCGGCCTCGAACCGCATCCGCTCCCGCTGAGCCCGCTGTCTCGCGGTCGGACCGCCCCATCGGACACGCCCTAGTGCGCCGCGAGCCTCTCCACCAGCCCGATCCCCCGCGCCAGCAACTCCCGCTCCTCCCCCGTCAATTCCGCCTCGATCGCCCGCGCGAGCCAGTCCGCCCTGCGCCCCCGCTCCTCCTCCAGCAGCGTCTGCCCCGCTGAGGAGAGCTCGACCAGGCTCTTGCGGCCGTCGGTCGGATGCGCCCGGCGCGTGATCAACCCCTGTTCCATGAGCAGTCCGACGGCCCGGGCCATGGACTGCGGGCGCACCCGCTGATCGGCCGCGAGCTCGCTGGTCGTCATCGCACCGTTGCGGTCCAGCGAACCGAGGACGGCCACCTGGCCGAGCGGCATCTGGTCCTCGAGCTTTACGCGCCGCGTGAGCTTTCCCATCGCGGTGCGCAGTTCGGCCGCGACGGCGGCGGATTCCGGAAGGGGCATACCGGATTTTAACGCAGCTCCGCTGAACAGCAGAACTGTGCAGCAAAGCTGTGCAGCAGAGCTGAACAGCAAGGCTGAACAGGAGAACTGATCAGCCTTGCTGTACAGTTTGCGGTGTCGGGTCCAGCGCCACCGTCGCCGCAGCCACACCCGGCACATATGCGACAACGGGAAGGACTCCCATGACCGCCATCACCTCCGTCACCGGCCGCCGCGTCCTGGACAGCAGGGGCAACCCCACCGTCGAAGTGGACGTGGAACTGGCGGACGGCTCCATCGGCCGGGCCGCGGTCCCCTCCGGCGCTTCCACCGGTGCCCGCGAAGCCGTCGAACTCCGCGACGGCGACCCGGCCCGCTGGCACGGCAAGGGCGTCGACCGCGCGGTGCGCCACGTCAACACGGAGCTCGCAGCCGTCGCCACCGGCCGCGAGGCCGAGGACCAGGCCGGTCTCGACGCCGCCCTCGTCGCCGCGGACGGCACGCCCGCCAAGTCCAGGCTCGGCGCCAACGCGATCCTCGGGATCTCCCTGGCCACCGCCAAGGCCGCAGCCGCGACCCATCGCCTGCCGCTCTACCGCTACCTCGGCGGCTCCGACTCCCGGCTGCTGCCCGTACCGATGATGAACATCGTCAACGGGGGCGCGCACGCCGACAATCCCCTGGACTTCCAGGAGTTCATGATCGCCCCGATCGGCGCGGCGACCTTCGCCGAGGCCGTGCGGATGGGCTCCGAGATCTTCCACACCCTGCGCCGCGACCTCCTCGCCGCCGGGCACTCCACGGGTGTGGGCGACGAGGGCGGCTTCGCACCCGCCCTGCGCACCGCCGAGGAGGCCCTCGACTTCGTGGTGACCGCCGTCGAGCGCACGGGTTACCGGCCGGGCACGGACATCGGCCTGGCCATGGATCCGGCGTCGTCCGAGTTCTTCCGCGAAGGCGTCTACGACTACACCGGGGAAGGAGTACGGCGCACACCCGCCGAACACGCCGACTACCTGGTCAAGTTGATCGACGCCTACCCCATCGTGTCGATCGAGGACCCGATGGCCGAGGATGACCTGACGGGGTGGCGGGACCTGACCGCACGGGTCGGTGCGCGCTGCCAGCTCACCGGTGACGACGTGTTCTGCACGAACGAGACCCTCCTGCGCGAGGGCATCGGCTCCGGCGTCGCCAACTCGGTCCTGGTGAAGGTCAATCAGATCGGCACCCTGACGGAATCCCTGGCCACCGTCGACACCGCCCACCGGGCGGGCTACACCGTCGTCATGTCGCACCGCTCCGGAGAGACGGAGGACACGACGATCGCAGACCTGGCGGTGGCCACGGGCTGCGGCCAGATCAAGACCGGGTCGCTGTCCCGCTCCGATCGCACCGCCAAGTACAACCAACTCATCCGCATCGAGGAGCAGTTGGGCGACAGTGCCCGGTACGCGGGCGCGGAAGCGCTGCGTCGCCAAGGCACGGGGCGGTAATGCGGGACTGATCGTCGGACAGGCCGGGGCGGGGGCGGCGTGCTCGGCGGCGCGTCGGCCGGCCGTGTGACCATCACGCCGAGTGTCCTGCAACTTCGCTGCCGCGGGCCCGCGGCCCGGGTCCGGACCGAGACAGACGAATCGCTCCTCGTGTTCTACGGCACGTACCGGGCAAGGTTTGCCACTCTGTACACCAGCCATTCGAGAGGTCCACGGCGGAAGAACCGCGACCAGATGACGGCGAACACCGTGGCGGCGCCGACGAAGCCGAGCAGAACGGGCATGGGCGATCCCGGCGCCTCCTCGATGTCCAGGAGCCATATTCCGCCGAAGTGGAGGACGTACGCCGTCAGGGACATGGATCCCACGGCGATGACCGGCCGGGCCGGGGCGCGCAGGCGCGGGACGGTGTCCACGGCCATGAGGCAGAGGGCCAGGACCGCGATCGCCACTCCGGTGCCGCCCACGATCGACAGCGTCGTCTCGCTGTGCGGAGAGGCAGCCAGCAGCCAGGCCGGCGTGTCGTAGGTGGGGTAGCCGGCGCTGTCGGACCACCAGGCGCTCGCCGCCCCCGGTCCGGCCACGTCGGCAAGGGCGCGGGCGGCGCCGGGGACGAACCGCAGTGCCAGCCAGGAGCCTCCGTGGCCGACCACCGCGAGGCAGACACCGGCGACGGCGAGCCGGACGCGGACCGCGGTGCGCGCCAGGTCCAGGCGGCCGACGGCCATGCCCGCGATGACGAACGGGACCCAGGTGATGGCCGGGTAACTGCCGCCGACGAGGAGGGAGAACACGTCGTCGGCCCCGTTCTGGTTCCCGTACCCGCTCCCGCCGGTCATCTGCGCGAGGGCGTACAGCACTTGGGGGAAGACGATGGCCGCCGCCGTCGCGATCAACGCCAACTGCCCTGCGCGGAGCCGGTGGAGCGGCAGCACGAGCAGGAAGTACACGCCGTAGAAGGCCAGGATGACATCGACCGGAGGGTCGGTCATGGCCAGCGCCGTACCGGCGGCCACCAGCACCGCGGCCCGGATCACCACTTTGGCGACGGCCTGACGGCCCGCGACACCCGTCTTCGGCGTGCTGCGCCCGGTGATGACGACGACGGTGAAGCCCGCCAGCAGGGCGAAGAGCGCGGAGGCCCTGCCGTGGGACAGCTCCATCAGGAAGCCGATCGCCCCGCCCGCGCTCGGGCGGGGACCGACATGGGCCGCGTACATGCCGAAGACCGCGAGACCACGGGCCAGGTCGACGCCGAGCAGCCGGCCCGCGGAAGCACTGCCGGTCCGGTGCGCCGGGCCCGCCGTGTCGGCCGGAGGCGGAAGCCGACTCCGCTGTGCGCAGATTCCCGGATGCTTCTCCGCCGTACCGGCCGACGGTCGCGTCAACAGCCGGGTTCGCTGCCCTCGTTCTATCTCACCCCGTACCATGCGATCCCCAACGATCACAGTGCGGGACAGTCACACGTTGCAGGGGATCAGCGGTCGCAACTCGCGCTGCTCGTGTCATGACTCGACGATAGTGGTGCCGAGCGCGTGCGCCGCCATTCGGCAATGAACCCATACATTTCCTAACTGCACGTCCTGCAAGGCGTGTTCGACCACTGCGTCCGCCGACGCAACCACCCGTCGCCCGCGCGGCGCCGCGGCTTCCCGGCGCGCCCCAGGATGCGGCACCGGGCCAACTATCGCTGCCCGTAAGGGGCTTCGATCATGGCTCAGGAGAGCCGTGGCGCTGGACTCACTCGGATAAGACCGGATAAGAGGAGCCCGGGCCGCGGAAGAGGTATCGCCGCCGACGCCCTCGCGATGGTCGTAGCTCCTCGTTGCCCGATCGGCGCGGTCCTCCACGAAGAGTCACACGCCACTTGGTAACGGTTTCCGTTTTCATGTAGCGTGACGGCACACACCGACGACGGAGGTCCCGTTCCCATGGCCGTACCCAAGCGGAAGATGTCCCGTTCCAACACCCGCCATCGCCGTGCCCGGTGGAAGGCGACGACGCCCCAGTTGGTCCCGGTCACCGTCGACGGCTCCGTGCGCCTGGTGCCGCAGCGGCTGGTGAAGGCGTACGAGCGCGGGCTGCTGGGCCAGGAGGGCTGACCGGTCATGGCTGAGCACCGGCTGCCGGTGACCGTCCTCTCCGGCTTCCTCGGCGCGGGCAAGACGACCCTGCTCAATCACGTCCTCGCCCACCGCGGTGGGCTGCGCGTCGCAGTGATCGTCAACGATATGAGCGAGATCAACATCGACGCCGCACTGGTGCGGGGCGGAGAGGGGGCGCTGTCGCGGACCGAGGAGCGTCTGGTCGAGATGACCAACGGGTGCATCTGCTGCACCCTGCGGGACGATCTCCTCGAGGAGGTGGACCGGCTGGCCCGCGAAGGCCGCTTCGACTACCTGCTCATCGAGTCGAGCGGAATCTCCGAACCCCTGCCCGTCGCCGCCACCTTCGCCTTCCCCCGGGATGACGGCGCGGCCCTCGGCGACCTCGCCCGGCTCGACACCATGGTCACCGTCGTCGACGCCGCGAACTTCCTACCCGAGCTCGCGGGCGGCGACGGCCTGGCGGAGCGCGGCCTCGATCAGTACGAGGACGACGAACGGACGGTGAGCGATCTCCTCATGGACCAGGTCGAGTTCGCCGACGTCATCGTGGTCAACAAGCTCGACACGGTGGGCGAAGCGGATGCCGACCGGCTGCGGGCGGCGCTCGCCCGGCTCAATCCGGCCGCCCGCGTCGTACCGGCCGAGCACGGCCGGGTGGATCCGTCGGCGATCCTCGGCACCGGCCTCTTCGACCTGGAGCGTGCCCAGCAGGCGCCCGGCTGGGTGAGGGAACTCAACGGCGACCACACCCCCGAGACCGAGGAGTACGGCATCTCCTCGACGGTCTTCCGCGCCGGACCGGCCTTCCACCCCGAGCGGCTGTGGACGTTCGTCACCGAGGAACTCGACTCCGGGGCCTACGGCCAAGTGCTGCGCTCCAAGGGGTTCTTCCGGCTGGCCGGGCGGGACCGGGTGGCCGGACTGTGGTCGCAGGCCGGGGCCGTGGCCCGGTTCGAGCCCGCAGGTGTGCAGGAGCATGACGGGCAGGGCCAGGAACTCGTCTTCATCGGCACCGAGTTGCGCCCGGAGGCATTGCATCGGGCCCTGTCCGCCTGCCTCGTGAGGCCGGACGAATCGGGGACGTCATGGGCCGACCCTTTCCCCGTCTGGGACGTCCACGGCCTGGACGACGCCGCGTGCGAGCACGATCACGGGCTGGAGGCAGCCCGGGCATGAGCGCCCGGGCATGAGGTCCGGACGTGCCCGAACCCGCAGGGGAACATTTTCCCTGGCCGGACCATGGGTCGTCGGCCCTGGTCACACGTGAGGGGGCGAGGCTCCGGCCGCCATGCGGGCGGAGCAAGCAATCGCGCGGTGCCTGCCGGGAGTTCCTACACCTCCTCCGCCACCCGCACCGGCCGCTCCGCGGGTGCGTCCGCCGCCGGGCGGGAGGGCGTCGGGCGCACCAGGGCCAGCACCAGCACGGCGCCGAGCGCGGCCGCCCCCGCCGACCACAGGAAGACGTCCTGGAGGCCGGACGCGAACGCGTGGTGGACGACGTTCTCCGCCGCCGCGCGCCTGCCCTCCGGGGCGGCGGCGACCAGGCGTTGGGCCTGGCCGCCCGCGAGGGCGGACGCCGCATCGTGTGCGTCGGGGACCGAACCCGCGAGTTCCTGCCGCGCCGTGTGCGTGAACACCGCGCCGAGCACGGCGATGAACAGCGTCATCCCGAGCTGCCGGAAGGTGTTGACGGCGCCCGCCGCCATGCCCATCCGCTGCGGCGGGACGCTGCCCGTGGCCGCCGACACCAGGACCGGCGTGGCCAGCCCGACGCCCGCGCCGGCCACCGCCAGCCCGGCGATGAGGGAGGAGCGGTCGGCACCGGCGGACATCCCGTCGTACAGCAGGTACATGCCGGCGGCGACCAGGAGCATGCCGGCGCCGATCGGCAGGCGCGGCGCGATCCGCTGGACGTGGCGGCCGGCCACGGCGGCGACGAGGAAGGAGAGGGCGGCCATCGGCATCAGGGCCACGCCGCCGGCGACCGGGCCGAGGCCGAGGACGGACTGCAGCCACAGGGAGACGAGGACGAGGCAGCCGAAGGCGCCGCCCTGGAAGAGCAGTGCGCCGCCCATGAGTCCGGCGAAGGAGGGCCGGCGCAGCAGGGCGAGGTCGAGCAGGGGCAGGCCGCCGCGGCGGGCGAGGCGGGTCTCGGCGAGGACGAAGGCGAGGAGGGCGGCCGCGGCCACGGCGAAGGAGACCAGGACGGTGGCCGAGGTCCAGCCGTCCTCGGCGCTGCGGATCAGCGCGTAGGTGACGGCCGCGGCGGCGAGGGTGAAGGTGACGGCGCCGGCCGCGTCGAGCCGGCCGCGGTTGCCGGACGTCGCCCTCCGGTCGGCGCGTATGACGCGCAGGGTCAGCCAGACCGCCGCGGCGGCGATGGGCAGGTTGACCAGGAAGATCGCCTGCCAGCCGATGTGTTCGGTGAGCAGTCCGCCGAGGACGGGTCCGGCGGCCGCGGCGGCGCCGTTGACGGCTCCCCAGATGCCGAAGGCGGTGCCCCGGTCACGGCCGTGGTACGTGGCGCCGAGCAGCGCGGCGGACGTCGCGAACATCGCCGCGCCGCCGGCTCCCTGCACGGCCCGCGCGGCCACCAGCACCCCGGCGTTGGGGGCGAGCCCGCACGCGAGGGAGGCGAGGGCGAAGAGCACGAGGCCCAGGACGTAGAGCCTTCGGTGCCCGAAGAGGTCGGCGGCCGAGCCCGCCGCCAGCAGCAGGGCGGCCAGCGACAGGGCGTAGGCGTCGACGACCCACTGGAGGGACGAGAACGAGGCGTCGAGGTCGTCGGCCATCCTCGGCAGGGCGACGTTCACGATCGTGACGTCCACCAGGAGGATGAAGGCGCCCAGGCACACCGCCACCAAGGGCCACCATTTACGCATTGTGCAGTCTCCCATCGTTTTCAGGGGGCTCCCATTCGTTTCGGGGGCGCCTTCGAGCCGCGCCGTCCCCTGGCGAGAAGCTTCCGTGGCGGACGGGGCGGTGCCACAGCCGGTGGCCGTTCGGCGGCGGAACTCGACATCTCGTACCGTGGACCGGTGAATCTCGACAAACGGCGGGTCGTGCTGCCCGTGCTCGACAGGGAGCAAGACCGGCTGCTCGCCCATGCGCTGCAGATCGACGGCCGGGCGCCGTTCCGCCGGATCGCCGAGGTGCTGGGGGTCTCCGACCAGACCGTGGCGCGGCGCTACACCCGGCTGCGGTCCGCGGGCACGCTGCGGGTGGTGGGTCTGACCGATCCGCTGCGGCTGGGCGAGGTGCCCTGGTTCGTCCGGGTGCGCTGTGCGCCCGGTGCCGCGGGGGCGATCGGCGAGGCGCTGGCCCGCCGGCCGGACACCACCTGGGTCAGCCTCACCTCCGGCGGGACGGAGATCGCCTGTCTCGTCCGCCCCGGGGGCACCGGCGGCGGGGACACGCTGCTGCTGGAGAAGCTGCCGAGGACGCCGCGGGTGGTGGACGTGAGCGCGCACTGTCTGCTGCACGTCTTCTTCGGCCAGGACCTCAGCCTGTTCACCAAGTCGGGCCCGCTGACGGCGGAGCAGGTCGCCGCGCTGAAGCCCGCGAACGCGCCGGACCGCCTGCTCAGCGATCCGGCCCCGGCCCCGGCGTATCCGCTCGACGAGGCCGACGGCCGACTGCTGGACGCGCTGGCGCGGGACGGCCGGACGCCGGTCGGCGAACTCGCCGCGGCCACGGGCTGGTCGGCGACCACCGTGCGACGCCGGATGGCGGAACTGCGGGAGGCCGGCGTGCTCTACTTCGACCTGGACTTCGCCCCGCGCGTCCTCCAGGGCAACTTCCGCGCGGCCCTGTGGCTGAACATCGAGCCCGCCGCCATCGAGGCGGTCGGCGCGGCGCTCGCCGCCCATCCGGAGGTGTCCTTCGCGGCGGCCACGACCGGGGACTTCAACATCTACGCCAGCATCAGCACGCGCGACGCCGGGGCCTTCTACCGCTACCTCACCGGCCCGGTCGCCGCCCTGCCCGGCGTCCTCGGCACCAGCACCTCGCCCATCCATCGCGCGTTCAAGGGCGCGGGGCCGCTGTGAGCAACCGGCAGCGGAGAAACCGGCGGCAGAGAAACCGGCGGCGCGGAATGTAAACCTCCGGTCTTTTCGTCAGGGGCCGCCCGCGACCACTCGGTGCTCCTCAACGAAACGTCGCTTTCCGGCCGTTCACATCCCGCACCGCCGTGTACATGTGCCGAGAGAAAATGCCGAAACCCTCCCACCCCGGCACTCTTTTCGATTACCTTCCGTCGCAACGGACACGCCATTGGTAACCACCCGCGGGCCGGAGAGGACTGTGACCGTGCCGTGCACCCGCCCGAATCCGCCGATCCCATGATGAGGCGCGCCTTGAGGCAGTTCGCCGTGAGGAGACAGTCGATGACCGCCGCACCGCCCGAAGTACTCGCCGAGTTACAGGAGTTACGGGTCAGGGTGCCGTATCTGACCGGCGCCATGGTCGCGAGCACGGACGGGCTGGTGATCGCCCATCTGCTCGCGAAGAACGCGGAGCCCGACGGGGTGGCCGCGCTGACCGCCGCGGCCCTGGGCGTGGGGGCACGCCTGACGGAGGCCGTGGGGCACGGGGGCTTCCGCGAACTGCTCGTCAACGGCGAGTTCGGATACGTCGCCACCTACGCGGCCGGGGTCTCCAGCGTGCTGACGCTGCTGGCCACCGCCGACGCGAACGTCGGCCGCCTCAACCTGGAGGCCCGCCGGGCCTGTCCCCGGCTCGCCGCGCTGATCGACGGCGCGTTCCAGCACCGGCCGCAGCAGGTCTAGGAGCAGGTCCAGGAGCAGGTCGAGGACCTATCACCCACCCCCATAGCGAAAGCAGGCATTCTCATGGCCAACACCGAAATGGCGCTCAAGGAAGCGATGGGCTCGATCGAGGGGGCCATCGGCGTGGCCCTCGTCGACTACGGCAGCGGCATGGCCCTGGGCACCCTGGGCGGGTCCCAGAACATCGACCTCAACGTCGCCGCGGCCGCCAACACCGATGTCGTACGGGCGAAGCTGCGCGCCATGGAGATGCTCAACCTCCAGGACCGCATCGAGGACATCCTCATCACCCTCGGCACGCAGTACCACCTGATCCGGCTCCTCACCGGGCGGGGTGGCAGCGGCCTCTTCCTCTACCTCGTGCTGGACACGCAGCGGGCCAATCTGGCGATGGCCCGCCACCAGTTGAAGCGGATCGAGGCCGAACTCGAGGTCTGAGCCGGCCCGTCAGACGGCCGCCACCTCCGCCTCCGCCTCCGCCTCCGCCCGCTCGTCCAGGAACGCCGCGAGCTTCGCCGCGAACCCCTCCGGGTCCTCCCCCGGCGCCCCGTGCCCCGCGTCGATCTCCGCGTACCGCGCGTCCGCGATCCCGGTCAGCAGGGCGTCCTGCTGGGCGGCGTCGATGAGCCGGTCGTGCGCGCTGGCCAGGACGAGCGTGGGCGCGGTGATCCGGCCGAGGAGCGGACGCAGGTCCACGCCGAGGTCGGTCTCCGTCTGCCGGGCGGCCGCGGTCGGCGAGATGACGCCGGCCAGGGTGCGGACGAGTGCCTCGTGCGCGGCCTCGTCGGTCCGCTCCCAGTAACGCGGCCCGAACGCCATCAGCGGCACCATGCGCACGAACAGGTCCGTCCCGTGAGCGGCGTCGGTCCTGAGCAGCTCCAGCCAGTAGCGGAGTTCGGCCGCCATCCGGGTGTCGGTGTACGCCCATCCCGCGTGCAGCGCCAGCGAGCGGACCCGCCCCGGCCGGGTCCCCGCGAGGTGCGCGGCCACCGCCGCACCGAGCGAATGCCCGGCGAGGTGGAAGCGCTCCAGCCCCGCGTGGTCGGCGGCGGCGATCACCTCGTCGGCGAGGTCGGCGACGGTGAGCGGACCGCCGGGGTCGGTGGTGCCGCCCGAGCCGGAGAGGTCGGGGGCGAGGACGGTGAAGCGGTCGGAGAGCCGCGCGGTGAGGGGCGCCCATTGGGTGCGGTCGGCGCCGGTGCCGTGGATGAGGACGAGGCCGGGGGCGGTGGGGGTGGGGCTGGTGATGTCGTAGGTGACGGTGACGTCGTGGTGGGTCGTGGTGGTGGTTGTGGTGGGCATGGGGGCTCCTTGGTGTGGGTTGGGGTGCGGGTGGGGGGTGGTTGCCGTCGCGAGGGGTGCCCCGGTCCCGCCCTTTCACCGTTTCTCGCCGCGCTCCGCGCGGGGCAACGCGGCTGCGCCGCGTTCGTCCTCAAGCGCCGGACGGGCTGAAGACGGTCCCAGTCCACCGCGACCGCCGCCCCCGGCCAACGGCCGAACCGCGCCTACACTCATCACCGGAACTGATCAACGGGGTGGGGCATGGAGATCCGACAGCTCGAGTACTTCCTGACCGTGGCCGAGGAGCTGCACTTCGGCCGGGCCGCCGAGCGGCTGCACATCGTGCAGTCGGCGGTGAGCCAGCAGGTGCGCAGGCTGGAGCGCGACCTGGGGGTCCCGCTGTTCGCGCGGACCACGCGCGCGGTCTCCCTGACCGAGGCGGGCCGGCGGCTGCTGCCGCACGCCCGCGAGGTGCTGGCGGCGCGGACCCGGGCGCGGGAGGCCGTCGAGGAACTGCGCACCGAGCAGGCGGCGACGCTGCGGCTGGGCACGAGCGCCGGGCTCGGCGCCCGGCTGGAGGGGATCCTCGCGGGCTTCGCCCGCCTCGCCCCGCGCGCCCAGCTGGAGTTGGTCACCGCCGCCACGGAGGAACGGCTGAAGCGGGTGCGCAGCGGGGAGCTGGACGCGACGCTGCTGCGCGGCGACCGTTCCGTTCCCGGCCTGGAGCTGCTCCCGCTCTGGGAGGACGCGCTCATGGTGGCGCTGCCGGCCCGGCACGACCTGGCGGTGCGGGGCACGATCGCCCTGGCGGACCTGGCGGACCTGCCCCTGCGCCTGTCGGGCCGCTCGCGCAATCCGGCCCTGTACGACCTGGTGATGCGCTCGTGCGAGGAGGCCGGTTTCGTTCCCGTCCTGGGGCCGGAATTCACCACCGCGCAGGACACCTTGGCGTCGGTCGGCTACGGAAAACCGTCCTGGACGGTCTTCTACGCGCCCCACGCCGACCAACTGCCCGTCCCCGGCGTCGTCTTCCGTCCGCTGAGCGACCCGGCGCCGGTCATGCGGGCCTTCCTGGCGGTGCGGCCGGATCCCCCGCGCGCCGAGCTGCGGGCGCTGATCGAGGCGTGTCACGGCACCGGCGCGGAGCCGCTCCCGCATCCGGCGTGACCTGCCCGGACGTGTCCGGATGTGTCCGGACGTCATGGTCGTCCGGCACGGAGGACGAGATGCACCTCGACGACGAGGGGCCCGGGTAGCCACGGCGGCGTCGGTCGGCCTCGGCGCGCTCACGCTCCGGGCCATGGGGCGCTGGTGCGTTCGACACGCTCCTTCGTCCGTGCGAACCGTACGCGATGACCGGTCCGCCGGTGGCCCAACTCACTACCGTCCGGAGGGTTTTCGACCTTCATGGTGAGGGAGCCCGGCGTGCAGTCCGATGATTCGCCCGAGAAACGCCCGACGCTCGACCCCTGGCACGGCCACTACGCGGCGCGCGCGGCGGACATGATCGCCAGCGAGGTGCGCGCCCTGTTCGCGGTGGCATCCCGGCCGGAGGTCGTCTCCCTGGCCGGCGGCATGCCGAACGTGTCCGCGCTGCCGCTGGAGGTGGTGAGCGCGGTGATGGCCGACCTGGTGACGCGGCAGGGGGCGGTGGCCCTGCAGTACGGGTCGGCGCAGGGCGTGGAGTCGCTGCGGGAGAGCGTGTGCGAGGTGATGGCCCTGGAGGGCATCGCCGCGCGGCCGGACGACGTCGTGGTGACGTGCGGTTCGCAGCAGGCGCTGGACCTGGTGGCGAAGGTGTTCCTGGACCCGGGGGACACGGTGGTCACCGAGGCGCCCACGTACGTCACGGCGATCAGCACGTTCGCCGCCTACCAGGCGCGTGTCGCGCATGTGCCGATGGACGGGGACGGCGTCGTCCCCGAGGCGCTCGCCGACGCGTTCGATCGGCTGCGGGCGGAGGGCCGTCCGGCGAAGCTGTTCTACACGGTGCCGACGTTCCAGAACCCGGCCGGTGTGACCCTGGCCGCCGGGCGGCGCCGGCGGGTGCTGGAGGTGTGCCGGCGGGCGGGGGTGCTGGTGCTGGAGGACAACCCGTACGGTCTGCTGCGCTACGACGGCGAGCCGGTCCGGCCGCTGCGGGCGGACGCCGGGCGGGACGAGGTGGTGTACCTCGGGTCGTTCAGCAAGACGTTCGCGCCGGGGCTGCGGGTGGGCTGGGCGCTGGCCCCGTCGGCGGTGCGCGACCGGCTCGTCCTGGCGGCGGAGTCGGCGGTGCTGTCGCAGTCGCCGCTGACGCAGCTGGTGGTGGACCGCTATCTGCGGACGCAGCCGTGGGGCGACCAGTTGAAGGTCTTCCGGGAGATGTACCGGGAGCGGCGGGACGCGATGCTGCGGGCGCTGACCGAGCACATGCCGCCGGGGACGACGTGGACGGTGCCGGAGGGCGGGTTCTTCGTGTGGGCCACGCTCCCGGACGGGCTGGACGCGAAGGCGATGCTGCCCCGGGCGACGTCGGCCCGGGTCGCGTACGTACCGGGCACCGGCTTCTTCGCGAACGGCGACGGCCGGGCGCACCTGCGGCTGTCCTTCTGCTACCCGCCCCCGGACCGGATCGCCGAGGGCGTCCGGCGGCTCGGCGACGTCGTCGCGCAGGAGATCGCGCTGCGCGACACCTTCGGCGTCACCGGCGCCCGGGACGGCCGCGGGCCGCAGTCCCCCGGCCCCGAACTCCCCTGACCCCCTTCCCTCTTGGACGGCCTCGCATGAGCGATCCCCTGTCGGTGCTGGTTCTCGCCGGCGGCCTGTCCGCCGAGCGCGAGGTGTCCCTGCGCTCGGGTTCCCATGTGACCCACGCGCTGCGCGCGGCCGGGGTCGAGGCGCGGCAGCGCGACGTGGACGGCACCCTGCTGCGCGACCTCGCCGAGGATCCGCCGGACGTGGTGCTGCCGCTGCTGCACGGGGTCGCCGGGGAGGACGGCACGATCCGGGAGGTGCTGGAGCTGGCGGGCGTCCCGTACGTGGGGGCGGGTCCGGCCGCCTGCCGGGCGGCGTTCGACAAGCCCACGGCCAAGGCGGTCTTCGCGGGTGCCGGTCTGCGGACGCCGGATTCGGTGACGCTGCCGCAGCACGCCTTCCACGACCTGGGCGCCGCGGACCTGGCCGGGCGGGTGGTGGCGCGGCTCGGGCTGCCCCTGTTCGTCAAGCCGCGCGCGGGCGGTTCGGCGCTCGGCGTGGGCCTCGTCGAGACCGCGGAGCAGCTGCCGCCGGCGCTGGTGGCCGCGCTCGGCCACCACCCCGACGTCCTGATCGAGCGGTGCGTCGAGGGCGTCGAAGTGGCCGTCGCCGTGGCCGATTCGGACGGCGGGCCGGTCGCCCTGCCGCCGGTGGAGATCGAGGCGCGGGGGCTGTACGACTACACGGCCCGGTACACCGCCGGGGCGGTCGCCTTCCACACTCCCGCGCGCCTGCCGGAGGCCCATGCGGACGGGGCCCGGCGCGCCGCGGTGCGTGCCCACCGGGCGCTGGGGCTCCGCCATCTCTCCCGTACGGACGCCGTCGTCACCGCCGGGGGCGAGGTGTTCGTCCTGGAGACGAATCCGGCGCCGGGCATGACGGCCACGAGTTCGTACCCGGCTGCCCTGGAGGCCGCGGGGCACGACGTCGGCCGGTTCTTCGCCGCGCTGGCCGTGGACGCCGCGCGCACCCGCCGCCGCTGACCTCCCTCCTCGGTCTCCGGTGTTACGGAACGGCCGCGATGGCTCCGCAGGAGAAGCCGACGCCGCAGGCCGGGCGGCACCGCCGGCGGGCGTGCGGTTCTGGCGCGTCGGTGAAGGCGGTGCGGCCGTGCAGCACGACGGTGTTGTCCAGCCGGAGAAGGTCTCCTGGGTGCAGGGGAATGCGAAGGACCGCGCAACGGTCGGACGGTATGGCCGCCGACCAGTAGCGTCTCCCCGCCTTGTGCTGCTTGTCGCACACACAGCAGTCGCGGAGGACGGGGTGCCGGGGTCCGCGGGTCTCGGAGTGCCCAGCAAGGCGGCGAGTTGCCGACACGTGGCGGAGCGCTCCTGGTCGGTGCGGCCGTCCACCGGCCAGCCGCGGATCACGACGAACCCGAGGCCGTTCCATGCCGTGGGCGCTTCGACCGGGGCGGGCTGGGTCATCCGCCCGTCTTTCCGCGGGGGTTGGCCGCCGACAGGTCCCGTCACGGTGAAGGACCGCACCTGCCGGAGGAGGCCGGGGGGCCTCGGGCGGCGGGGCGTAGGTGGCGGGGCCCTCTCGGGGGTTGAGGGCCCCGCCGTGTGACGCGCCTGACAGCCGACCGCGAAGGGTCCGGCATGTCGTTCGTCAGGGCACCGACGACGCCCGCCACCGGTGAAGACTCTACGGTCCGGTGCCCGGCCCGCGCGTCGGGCGCAGGACCGGGACCACATCCGGCTGCGGCCCTGGTCCGTCGGCCCGAGGTGGTTCCCCCTCCGTTTCCCCCGGTCGTCCGGCGGCGGGCGGCCGGGTCCGGGCGGACGCTGGAGGTACGGGCGGCCCCCGCCCGGATGCCTCAGGAAAGGACCGTGAGCGCCATGACCGGGACCGAGGAGCCCCGTCGTCAACTGTCCGATGTCGCCGCCTTCTCCGTGCATGGCCTGCCCGAGGACGAACGCCGGAAGGCGCTGCGCGAACGGACCCCCGAGGAGCTCGAACGAGCGGGCCTCGAGATCAGGAAGGCTCTGACGAGCGAGAAGTGGTGGGACGGCCGCGGGGGCGGGGACTAGGCCGCAGGACCCAGGGCGCGGCCGCGGGGCGAAATTCGCTGGGGCGCGGCCGTCCTCTTCCCTAGGCTGCCCGGCATGATCTCCGCACCCCTGTCCGTCACGGACGCCCTCGACTCCCACCGGCCCGGCGACGACCGGGAGCGCGCCGACGTCGGCCGGCTGCGCGCGCTCCTGGCGTCCGCCGACGATCCCTGGCACCGTTCCCTGCCCCTGCACGTCACCGCGTCCGCGGTGATCCTCGATCCGGCGGGCGGGCGGTTCCTGCTGCGGTGGCACAAGCGCCACGGCTCGTGGCTGCTGGTGGGCGGGCACGGCGACCCCGGGGAGAGCGATCCGCTGGGGGTGGCGCTGCGGGAGGGTCTGGAGGAGACGGGGCTGGGCGATCTGGCGCCGTGGCCATGGGCCCGGCTCGCGCATGTGGTGGTCGTCCCGGTGCCGGCGGCGGGCGACGAGCCCGCCCACGAGCATGCCGACCTGCGGTTCGTCCTGGCGACGGGGACGCCGGAGGGGATACGGCCGGAGCACCCGGGGGCGGAGCTGCGCTGGCTGGCCCCGGACGAGGCCGACGGGCTGGTCGCCGAGGAGAATGTGCGCGAGACGCTGTCCCGGGTGCGGCCGCTGCTGAACGGCCGCCCCGTCAGCCGGACTTGACGGTCTCCCGCCGGGGCGTCGTCGCCTGCGGCGCCGAGCCGGCGACGCGGCGCGGCGGGGTGCGGCGCATGGCGGCGACGGCGACGCCGAGGAGGACGACGAGTCCGCCGAGCCCCGCCATGGGGGTGGGGACGGCGCCGAACACGGCCGCGTCCAGCGCGAGCGCGGCGACCGGCACGGCGTAGAGGACGAGCGAACTGGTGGAGGCGGTCGCGGCCTTGAGGACGCGCGACCAGGTGCAGAAGGCCAGCACCGTGCAGCCGAGGCCGAGCCAGCCGACGGCCGCGAGCTGCTGCCAGCCCGCGCCGGCGGTCTGCCGTACGGCCTCGGGGGCGGAGAACAGCAGCGGGAGCAGGCCGAAGAGGCTGCCGTAGAAGATGCAGTCCATGCCCGAGTAGCGCTTCAGCAGCGGCTTCTGGAGGACGAAGGACGTCGCCTGGGCGGCGGCCGCGAGGACGATCATCGCCATGCCGGAGTGCGTTCCGCCGCCTCCGCCGCCGGCGGTGGCGACGACAAGGGCGCCGCCGAGCGCCACGAGCAGTCCGATGACGCCCCGGGTGCCGGGCCGTTCGCGCAGGACGAGCATGCCGAGCAGGGTGGCGAAGACGGGCGAGGTGGCGACGAGCATGGCGGCGGTGCCACCCTCGACGTGGCGTTCGCCTGCGTACAGCAGGAGTTGATAGGCCGTCATGCCGGTGAGGCCGAAGCCGGCCATGCGCAGCAGGTCGGCGCGGCGCAGCCGGCTGATGCGGCCGGTGAACAGGCAGGGCGTAAGGATCGCCACCGCGCATACGAGCCGCAGGACCGCCATGGACGTCGGGGAGTACCCGTCCAGGGCGATGCGGATCGCCGGGAAGGCCGAGCCCCAGAGGACCGCGGTCGCGGCCATGAAGGCCCAGGGGGACGCGGTTCGGCGCTCGCCCGCCATGGAAGTCACCGCAGGACACCGCCCATCGGTAGGAACGTGCAGGGATGTGCAAGAGACCCGGCCGTGCGGGCTCTTGGGACACTGCCGAAGCTACCGAGGTTCCTTCCATAAGTCGAATAAAGATTTCCATTACTGGATCAAAGGATCTCTTTGAGGGCCGCCCGTGAAGCCGCCCGAGAAACCGCCCACGACAGGGCGGGACAAGGGTCTCGCGGGCGCCCTCCCCTCCTCGGGACGCCCGCGACCCCCGACCCTCTCAACTCCCATGATTCCAGAGAGCGTTTGCCCAGTCACTACACGTAATCACAGTTCCCGGGGCGTGGTTGACGGGCACGCGCCCCGGCGTGCGCCGCTTTGTCCCATCTGGTCAGCTTGAAGGGTGGGTGGAAACCGCCCGGGAGGAGGAGCCCACATGACCACTGCCACCCGGACCGACACCGGCACCCTGCGCGCTCTCCTGGAGGCGCCCGGCCCCTTCGCGTCCGTCTACTTCGACCGCGAGATGCGCCCGCAGCGGGCCGAGGAGGCCGGAGCACGCTGGCGCGAACTGGCCGCCCGGCTCGCCAGGGAGGGCGCCGACGCGGCCACGGTGGACGCGCTGACCTCCCGCGTCCTGGACGCGCTGCCGGGCACCGGCACCCTCGCCGCGTTCGCCGCCGGCGGGGAGGTGCGCTACGCCGCCGAACTGCCCGGCGCGCCCCACGGGGACGTCGCCGAGTTCGCTCCCGTCCCCCACCTGCTGCCACTGCTGGAGTGGCGGCAGGACCACCCGGCGCACGTGGTCGCGGTCGTCGACCGCACGGGCGCGGACCTCCTGCTGTTCGCGGAGGGCTCGGCCGAACCCGTGCGGCGCACGGTCACCGGCCCCGACGACGAGATCGTCCGCAGCCCGGGCCTGGCCCAGATGCGCTTCCAGCACCGCGCCGAGGACTCCTGGGAGCACAACGCGACGGCCGTCGCCCGGGCCCTGGACACCGCCCTGTCCGAGGTGTCGGCCACCCTGCTGCTGCTCGCGGGCGACGTACGGGCACGGCAGTACGTCACCAAGCACCTGCCCGCCCGGGTGCGCCGCGAGGTGACCGTGGGGCACGTCGGCGGCAGCCGCGGCGCCGGCGGACCGGCCGACGACACCGCGCGCACGGTGGCCGAGGCGTCCCGCGCGGGCCATGCGCGCACCGCCGAGCTCCTGCGGCAGCTGGAGCACGAGCTGGGTCCCGGCGGGCACGCGGTCGAAGGGGTCCACGCGACCCTCGACGCCCTGGCCCTCGGCCGCGTCGGCACCCTCGCGGTCACCGACGACCCGAACGACCAGCGGACGGCCTGGTTCGGCTCCTCGCCGACCGAACTCGCCGAGCGCCGCGACGCGTTGCCGCCCGACGGCGGCGGCGAGCCGCACGAGGGCCGGCTGGCCGACGTCGCGGTGCGGGCCGCCCTGCTCACCGGCGCCGACGTCCGGGTGCTGGAGCCGGGCACGCCGCGGACCCCCGCCCAGGGCACCGGCGGCATCTGCCGCTACACATGACCGGAAGGGCCACGACCGGAAGAGCCACGACCGGCGCGGCGGGTACCGGGAGGACGGAGACCGGGAGGGCAGGGGCATGAAGGCGGCATTCCTCGTCGCGCCCGAGGGCGTCGAACAGGTGGAGCTCACCGTGCCCTGGAAGGCGGTGGCGGACGCCGGCGGAACGCCGCGGCTGGTCTCCACCCACCCCGGCCGCGTCCAGGCGTTCCACCACCTCGACAAGGCCGGCACCTTCCCTGTCGACGAGGTGGTGGGCCGGACGTCCGCGGCGGACTACGACGGCCTGGTGCTCCCGGGCGGGGTCGCCAACCCGGACGCCCTGCGCACGGACCCGGACGCCGTCTCCTTCGTCGCGGACTTCTTCGCCGCGGGCCGGCCCGTCGCGGCGATCTGCCACGCACCCTGGGTGCTGGTGGAGGCGGACGTGGTACGGGGCAGGACCCTCACCTCGTGGCCGAGTCTGCGCACGGACATCCGCAACGCGGGCGGCACCTGGGTCGACGAGGAGGTCCACCTCTGCACGGCGGGCCCCAGCACACTGATCACCAGCCGGAGGCCGGACGACCTCCAGGCGTTCTGCGCCACCCTGCTCAAGGAGTTCGGGACGCTCTGAAAGACCGGCCGTCCACCCGTGCGGCCCGCCCGGCGTGCCCCGGGGGCGGACGCTGTGTAGGTGTCGTACATGCACCTCGGACGCGCGGGACGGTACGGCCTGATCACCGCGGCGCTGCTGCTCTCCGCCGCCCGGTGGGGGCCGCCGGTCGCCGCCCCCGCCCACGCGGCGGCGTGCACCGCCGGGACCGGCCCCTACCAGTGGCAGCTGGAGGCGTTCCTCCACCGGCCGCAGGACGGGCGCCAGTCCCCCGCCGACTGCGCGGCCATCGCCGCCTTCCAGCGCAAGGCGGGCGTCCGCCCGGCCGACGGCTTCGCGAACCTCGCCACCTACCGCGCGATGCTCCTGGCCCAGGCCCGTCCGAACCCGAACGCGGCGGGCGCCTGTCCGGTCCCGACGCCCGCGCGCAAGGTGGCCTGCGTGGACCTCGACCGGCAGCTGATGTGGGTGCAGCTCGGACGCCCCGTGAAGTTCGGTCCGGTCGCGGTGCGGACGGGACGGCTCGGCGAGGAGACCCGCGCGGGCTGGCACAAGGTGTACTGGCGGCACATCGACCACGTCTCGACGCTCTACGCCAACGCACCGATGCCGTATGCCCAGTTCTTCTCGGGCGGGCAGGCCTTCCACGGGCGGCCCGGGGAGTTGTACGACGGGGCGGGCTCGGCGGGGTGCGTCAACATGAGCGTGGCCGATGCGAAGACGCTGTGGGGGGTACTGCAGTTGGGGGACGCGGTGTACGTGTGGGGCCATAAGCCGGGGACGTAGCGGCCCCGGCCGCGTGGGCGGACTCCTCCGGTCCGGGTGGACGACGGGCGGATCGCCTCGGCGACGCCCGCGCCGCCGCCCACCACAACGTGCCCGACTCACCGCGTCACATGGCCCGGCCGGCCGCCCGGTGGTTCACGACCACCGGCCGGGACCGTTCGTGGAACTCCGGACGGCTTCCCTCCCACACCATCCCGGGCCCACGAGCGGCGCCGTTCCCGCGTGACGCGTCCGTCCTAGAGGATGGAGATGGGGGAGCAGGCGACGCCGACGCCGACGCCGACGAGGTTGTGGCTCTGGTTCATGGTGCTCTCACACCGGTAGCCCCCACCGCCTTCGCCCTTCCCCCAGTCCTCCGCCCCGGCCGGGGTGGCGAGGGCCCCGAGCAGTGCGGCCACCGCCAGGATGCCGATCGCAAAGCGACGGCCGGGTGGCCCGGGGGAATCACACCCCCGGGCTCCCACAGATTCCGGACGTGACAGTCTCCCGTCATCCGGCTCGTGCTGCTCTGATCACCGGGGTGTCGGATGGCTGGCCCAGGTCCAGTGCGCGAAGAAGTCCCGCCGCAGTGTCACGGCCCGCTCCCACCCCTGGACCGCGGCTTTCCAGCCTCTGAGTCGTTTGTACTTGTTGCGGGTCCAGCGCATCAGATAGTTGTTGATGCGTGCCAGGAGGGGATGCAGTGCGGTGCGGTAGAACGCTCCGTAGTAATGCATCCATCCCCGCACAACAGGGTTGATCCACTGTGCGAGGTCCCGGCCGGACAGGTCGACGCGGGTGTGCAGTTTCCAGGACCGCACGGTCGTCCCCATCTTCTTCAGGGCCTCTTTGCTGACGGCCGGGCTGAAGCTGGTGAACCTGCCGCGTGGCCCGTCGGCCTTGCGCGGGCGGAACGTGTACCCCAGGAACGTGAACGCGGTGTGCTCGAACTTCCCACACCGGTTGCTGTCCTGGCAGTACACGATCCGTGTCTTGTCCGGGTGCAGTTCCAGACCGACCTCGGTCATCCGCCCGTCCAGCGCGGCCAGGACATGCCTGGCCTGCGCGAGACTTTGGCAGTGGATCACCGCGTCGTCGGCGTAACGCTCGAACCGCACCCCCGGGTGTTCCCGGGCCATCCACATGTCGAACGCGAAGTGCAGGAACAGATTCGCCAGGACGGGGGATACCGCGGAGCCCTGCGGGGCAATGCCGCGTAGTTAAGAAACTCGGCGTTCCGTGTCCACATTTTCACAGCGACACGCCGGGGATGGTTGTGGACAGTCAACCTGGGGCGGTTCTGCTCTTTCGCTGTGGCCACGAATCTGGTTATGTTTCTCGTTCATGGGTGGGATTCGAGATGAAGGGGCCATCTCCGGCGAGCGTTTGACTGACCGGGTGGGTATCGGGGTTCTGACGCGTCTGGTGCACCGTGACCTGGTCGATGAGGTTCTCGCGGAGACGGGGCGGACGGAGAAGAGATCTCGTCTGCTGCCTGCACGTGTCGTTGTGTATTACGTGATGGCCATGTGCCTGTTCTTCGGCGAGTCGTATGAGGAAGTGACCCGTCTGCTCGTCAACGGCCTGCGGTTCCTGGGGACATGGCGGAAGGAATGGACGGTTCCCACGTCCAGCGCGGTCTCCCAGGCGCGCCGGCGTCTGGGGCCTGAGCCGCTGAAAGCGCTGTTCGAGCGGGTGGCGCTGCCGTGTGCCCAGCGCGGTACGCAAGGGGCATGGCTGGGGAATTTTCGGCTGATGGCTATTGACGGTTTCGTACTGGACCTCCCCGACACGCCCGCGAATGACGCGGAGTTCGGGCGTTCCGGCGGGGAGAAGAATCCTGCCCCGTTTCCACAGGTGAAGATTGTCGGGCTGGGAGAATGCGGCACGCATGCCGTTGTGGCTGCACGGCTGGGGCCCTGGCGTACGGATGAAGGGACACTGGCCCGGGATCTCGTGGCGGATTTCGAGCCGGGCATGCTCATCACTGCTGACCGGGGATTTTACGCCTACCGGCTGTGGGAAGCTGCTGCGGCCGCGGGGGCGGATCTTCTGTGGCGGATGCCCGACGGACCTCATCTGCCGGTGGTCCGACCGCTCAAGGACGGCTCGTACGAGTCATTTCTGCTGGACCCGAAAGTACGCCGCCGGCGTGCCGTCCAGCGTCACCGAGGGGCAGCACACATCGAAGAGCCGTCCGGCATCCCGGTCCGGGTCGTCGAGTACGAGGTGACCAACCGTGAAGGCAAAGGAGAAATCTTCTGCCTGATCACCACCATCATGGACCCGGACGACGCCAGTGCTGCCGAGCTCGCGGCGGCGTACGCGGAACGCTGGGAATTCGAGTCCGGCCTCGACGAGATCAAAACCCATCAACGCGGCCGCGGCGCCGTACTGCGTTCAAAATCCCCGGACATGATCGAGCAGGAGATCTGGGCGCTCCTGCTCACCCACTATGCGGTCCGGCACCTGATGTGCGAAGCCGCCGACCAAGCCGATATCGACCCCGACCGGCTATCTTTCATCCGCTCACTGCGCATCATCCGCCGTCAGATCACTGACCAGGCGGGCTTTTCCCCCTCACCGTCTCGCGAAAGCTCTTGAATCAGCTTTCACAGAAATTCTGGAGAGGCCCAACCCCAGCCGGCGCCACCGCACCAGCCCACGAGCCGTCAAACGCATCCACGTCCACGCCTACAGGAAAAAGAAGCGCACCGAAACCACAGTCCACCACCCAGACCCACCGGACATCAAAATCCTCGCCGTTTCTTAACTACGCGGCATTGCCCTGCGGGGTCCCCTTGTCCCGGCTCTGCAATGTCCCGTCGGGCAGCTCCAGCGGGGCGGCCAGCCACCGCTTGACATAGAGCACTACCCATGGCACGTCACACACCGCCTGCACTGCCTTGACCACCAGCGGCCACGGCACGCTGTCGAAGAACGAGCGGATGTCGAACTCGACCACCCAGTCGCTCTCCCAGCACCGCCGCCGGCAGACAGCCACCGCGTCCAACGCCGACCGGTCGCGTCGATAGCCGAAGGAGTCCGGATGGAACACTGGTTCCGCCCGTTCCTCGATCATCGCCGCCACCACCGTCTGTGCCACCCGGTCAGCCACGGTGGGAACACCCAGGATCCGGATGCCCCTCCCTGGCCCTTTCGGGATTTCCACCGCGCGCACAGGCGGCGGGAAGTACGACCCCGACGACATCCGATTCCAGATCTTGAACAGATTGCCCTTCAGACCGGCCTCGAACTGCGCGATCGTCTCCTCGTCCACCCCCGGTGCACCCCGGTTGGCCTTGACCTTCTCCCACGCCTCCTTGACAGCCCACTTCGAGATGTCGAACGACTTGACGCCCGAGGACTTCAACAACACGCTCACGCGACTCCTCCCGGAGCACGTCCGGTTGATCGAACGAACGGGTCACGAACAGCCCGGCCCCTTCGCTCCACCCCCATTACAGGGGCTTCGTCACTACTACGGGCCGGTCCGCCAGCGCGCTCCGACGGTACTCTGACGCCCGCGGACCCAAGGGTCCACGGGCACTCCCTCTCGCCCGGCCACCAACAGCCGGGGCAGTCTCGGGACGCGCCTTCTCCTGTTCCGTACGGAAGCCGCAGACCGGGCTCGCGCCACCTCTACGCCGGACACCACCTGGCCAGTCGGCGGGCTTCCGCCAGGCTTATCCCGGGACCGTCATGATGCCCCGGTTCTGATGTCTTCTAGGGTTTACGACGCTTCGGCAGTGGTTCGCTTGCGCTCGCCTTCCCGGTCCCCACCTGACGCCGTCAAGGGCGCCTTCTCCTCATCGCTCACCACGACGGTCTTCAATCCAACGCAGCATGAGGCGGTTTGGAGCCTCCCCCCGCAGGGCGGCTCCGAAGGGCCACGAAACCTTCATCTTCCGCACAGCACCGCGGTCAGACGACTCGTTCTACATCGAGGCTTCCTTCGCGTTCAGGACACAACATGACAATTCCCCTTTCTTTCAAGCGAGTTGATCGAAAACTCGGCGTTTTGTGCGAGTCGCCCCGTGGTTGCCCCAGGCCGTCCACAGATACACACCCCTTCACCCTTTCGGGTAAGGAAAATCGATCCTGCGGCTAAATGTTCGGATATTTACCATTCTCCACTGAATGGGTCATTCCTCCGCGCGCCGAGCCGGGCAATTCATCGACATATGGTCACGATCTATACGAAAAACACACACCGACTCACCCTTACGAGGACACCGTGCACAGACCCCCGTGGCGCACAACGGCCGTCGCCGCCCTGACCGCCCTCGCCGTCGCCGGACCGCTGGCACGGCCCGCCGTCCCCGTCCCCCTCCCCGGCGGGCTCGGCCCGTGCGTGCCGGGGCAGTGCCCGGCCGTCTACCCGCCCGTGAGCAACGGCCCGATCGCCGGCCGCGACAACGGGATCAACATCTTCGTCGGCGGGGACTTCCTCGTGCGCGGCGCCGCCGCCGAGGCGGAGGGCCGGGTCG
Source organism: Streptomyces luteireticuli (assembly GCF_041519305.1). Taxonomy (NCBI): domain Bacteria; kingdom Bacillati; phylum Actinomycetota; class Actinomycetes; order Kitasatosporales; family Streptomycetaceae; genus Streptomyces; species Streptomyces luteireticuli. The sequence goes on along the minus strand of NZ_CP167927.1, from coordinate 7,562,595 downwards.
TCACGCTCGGCTCGTTCGACCAGAACAAGTCGCGGGGCGGAGCTCTCTACAACATCGGCCTGGCCGGGGTGGGTTCACGGGTCCCGCCCCCGGACGGCGCGGACTGGCTGACGACCGGCGGATCCGTCACCGTCGCACCGGGACAGCGGCTCGACGCGGAACGCGGCGTGGTCCGGCACGCGGGCCCCGCCACCGGGACGGTCATCGGGCGCAGTATCGAGGACCCGCAGGCCGCGGAGCCGTACGAGGGCCTCCGCGAGGAGCTCTCCACCGCGAGCCGCTGCTACGCCCACGGAACCGACGGCCTGGGCCGCCCCGCGACGGGGACAGCGGTCAACAACGGCTCGGAGACCCTGTTCGCGGGCGACGGGACGTCACAACTCCAGGTGTTCAACGTCGACTTCGACATCGCGGGACGCGGCGGCGGCCAGGAGGGCGTCCGTTTCACCGGCATCCCGGACGGCGCCACGGTACTCGTCAACCTCCTCGGCGAGGCGCGCGTCATCAACACCTACAGCGGCACGCTGACCGACGACAACGCGTTCAACAGGCTGCGCGAGCGGCTGCTGTGGAACATCCCGGACGCGACCCAGGTGGAGCTGAAGGGGACGGGCCAGTTCCAGGGGAGCTTCCTGATCGGCACTCCGTCCAGCGGGACGACGGTCTCGCTCCCGGGCATCAACGGACGGTTCTTCACCACCGGTTCGCTGACGCACACGTCGGCGGCGACGGGTGGCGGCGGGCAGGAGTTCCACAACTACCCGTTCAACGGCGACCTGCCGGACTGCGGGACGACGCCTCCCCCGCCTCCTCCGCCCCCGGTCACCGGCCAGGTGTCGGTCGTCAAACAGGACGCCGGGACGCACGCCGTCCTGCCGGGCGCCCGCTTCCAGCTGTGGCGGGAGACCAATGGCATGCCGGGGCTGCAGACGACGGGGGCGCGCCCGGACACCAAGGTCGACGGGCCCTGCACCACCGACGCGGGCGGCGCGTGCCGCGCCACGGTCGAACCCGGCACGTACTACTGGCAGGAGATCCAGGCCCCGCCCGGCTATCTGGTCCCCGCCCCGGGCGTCTTCGGCCCGCTGACGCTGACCCCGCAGAACGCGGCGACGGGCGTCTCGGCCACGGCCACGGACGTCAAACCGGAGGAGCCGCACGGCTCGATCCGTCTGGAGAAGACGGACACCCGGACCAAACGCCCGCTCCAGGGCGCGGTGTTCGAGCTGTGGCGCGAGACGAACGGAAAGCCCGGCCTCCAGTTCAACGGACCCGGCGCCGACCAGCGCGTCGAGACCGGCTGCGCCACTGACCCCCAGGGCCACTGCACCTTCACCAACCTGCCGCTGGGCACGTACTACCTGCTGGAGACCGCGATGCCCGAGGGCTATCTGAACCCGAGGAACCCGGCCTTCGGCCCGTACCAGCTCACCGCGGCCAACGCGGCGGCGGGGATCACGGCGAAGGTCGGGAACACCCCGGGCGAGCACGGCAAGGGCAAGGGGAACGGCAAGGGGCAGCACGTCGCCCAGGCCGCGCGGCCGTCCCACACCGTGTCGTCTCACACCGTGTCGGGCCGCCGCAGGTAGACCGCCCAGGTGACCGCCAGGCACAGGACGTACCAGGCGAGGAAGGCCAGATAGGCCGGTTCGCCGGTGCCGCCGGTCAGGAACGCCTGGCGGAAGGCGAGGTTGATCAGCACTCCGCCGAGCGCCCCGACCGCGCCCGCGATGCCCATCAGTGCGTTCGCGTGCTGGTGGGCGCGGGCCTCGGCGGCCCCGGCGTCCTCGCCCCGCGCGGCCTTCCGGCGGGCCTCGGCCCGGTAGACGGCGGGGATCATCTTGTAGGCCGAGCCGTTGCCGACGCCGCTGAGGACGAAGAGCAGGACGAAGCCGGTGAGGAACAGCGGCAGGGAGTCCTCCCGGGAGGCCAGCAGGACGAGCCCGGCGCCGGCGGCCATGGCGGCGAACGTCCAGAAGGTGACCCGGGCGCCGCCCCGGCGGTCGGCTAGGTGCCCGCCGAGGGGCCGCGCCAGCGAGCCGAGCAGCGGGCCGAGGAAGGTCAGGGAGGCGGCCCGGACGGGGGTCGGGAAGGCGTCCGGGAACTGTACGAGCAGCACTTGCCCGAAGGCGAACCCGAAGCCGATGAACGAGCCGAACGTGCCGATGTAGAGCAGGGACACCGCCCACGCGTGCCCCTGCCGGGCCACTTCGCGCAGCGGTCGCCCGGGGGGCCGCGCGCCGGGGAGGTTGTCCATCCGCAGCGCCGCGCCGAGGGCGGCCAGGACGATCACCGGTACGTAGCCGAGGACGACCAGCCGCGGGTGCCCGGCGCCGGCGGTGGCCAGGACGAGCAGGCCGAGGAGTTGCACGGCGGGGACGCCGAGGTTGCCGCCGCCGGCGTTGACGCCGAGGGCGCGTCCCTTGAGGCGCTGGGGGTAGAAGGCGTTGATGTTGGCCATCGAGGAGGCGAAGTTCCCGCCGCCGACCCCGGCGAGGGCCGCGGTGACGAGCAGCGTGCCGTAGGAGACACCGGGGTGGAGGACGACGCCGATGAGCACCGTGGGCACCAGCAGGAGCAGGGCGCTGACCACGGTCCAGGTGCGGCCGCCGAGGACGGTCACGGCGACGGTGTACGGCAGCCGCAGGGCGGCTCCCACGAGGGTGGGGACGGCCGTCAGCAGGAACTTGCCGGCCGGGTCGATGCCGTACTCCGGTCCGAGGAAGAGCACGAGGACGGACCACAGGGACCAGACGGAGAAGCCGATGTGCTCGCAGAGGACGGACCAGACGAGGTTGCGGCGGGCGACCGCCGCGCCCGTGGTCTCCCAGAACACGGGGTCCTCGGGGTGCCATGCGCCGATGCGGCGGCGGGAGTCGGGGGCGGCGGGGTCCCGGGGTGGCCCGAGGGCGGTGGGCACGGTGGGGTTCATGGGGGTCTCCCGTCATTCGGCAGGGTCATTCAGTGAGGTTCAGGCGGTGAGGTTCAGGCGGTGGGGGTCAATCGGTGGAGGTCAGTCAGTGGGAGTCAGTCGTACGGGCCATATGGGCAGTTGGGCGGGGATCCCGCCCGGTGCTTCGGGTTCGTCGGGGCAGCGGCCCGACCGCAGGTCGAACGCCTGCTTGTGCATGGGCGAGATGACGACGGGGACGCCCTCACGGGTGCCGAGGAGACCGCGCGAGATCACATGGGCGCCGCTGAACGGGTCGTGGTTGCCCACCGCGTACACCGTTCCGGCGCGGTCGCGGAAGAGCGCCACCTGCCGGCCGTCCACGAGGGCGGCGACGCCCCGGCCCGGGACCAGGTCGTCGTAGCGGCACACGGGCGTCCAGCCGGAGCCCAGGTCGATCTCGACGGTGAGCGGGGCGGTCACCGGGCCACCGCCGGGGCAGTGGCGGGGGCGGGGACGGGGGTGGGCAGAAGTACGGGGGCCGGGCGGATCTGCCCGCGTTCGGTGACGAAGCGCACGGTGGGATCGGGGGTGCCGGGGGCGTTGACGAACGAGACGAAGCGGCGCAGCCGTTCGGGGTCGTCGAGGGTGGCCCGCCACTCGTCCTCGTAGGTGTCGACGTGCCGGGCCATCAGCGCGTCGAGGTCGGCGCAGATGCCGAGCGCGTCGTCGACGAGGACGGACCGCAGACGGTCGAGGCCGCCCTCCATGCGTTCGATCCAGGGGGCGGTGCGCTCCAGGCGGTCGGCGGTGCTGACGTAGAACATCAGGAAGCGGTCGACGGTGCGGACGAGGGTGTCGTGGTCGGCGTCGGCGAGCAGGAGGTCCGCGTGACGGGGTGTCATGCCGCCGTTGCCGCCCACGTAGAGGTTCCAGCCGGCGGAGGTGGCGATGACGCCGAAGTCCTTGCCGCGGGCCTCGGCGCATTCGCGGGCGCAACCGCTGACGGCGGCCTTGATCTTGTGCGGGGAGCGCAGTCCCCGGTAGCGCAGTTCGAGTTCGATGGCGAGGGCGACGGAGTCCTGGACGCCGAAGCGGCACCAGTCCGTGCCCACACAGGACTTCACGGTGCGCAGAGCCTTGCCGTAGGCGTGGCCGGATTCGAAGCCGGCGTCGACGAGGCGGCGCCAGATGTGCGGGAGTTGGTCGACGGTGGCGCCGAACATGTCGATCCGCTGACCGCCGGTGATCTTGGTGTAGAGGCCGAAGTCGCGGGCGATCTCGCCGATGGTGATGAGCCCTTCGGGGGTGATCTCCCCGGCGGGGATGCGGGGCACCACCGAATAGGAGCCGTTGCGCTGGAGGTTGGCGAGGAAGTGGTCGTTGGTGTCCTGGAGGGCGGCCTGTTCGCCGTCGAGGATGTGGACGGAGTTGCCCAGCCGGGGGTTGAGGGTGGCGAGGATGGAGGCGACGGCGGGTTTGCAGATGTCGCAGCCGTCGCTGCCGTTCCCGTGCTCGTCGATGAGCCGGGAGAAAGTCGTGATGCCGGTGGTGCGGACGATCTCGAAGAGTTCGGGGCGGGTCCGGTCGAAGTGCTCGCACAGTCCCCGGGCGACGGGCACGCCGCCCTCGCCCGGCGTGCTCTGGATCAGCTTGGCGAGCAGTCCTGTGCAGGAGCCGCAGCCGGTGCCGGCGTGGGTGCGGCGCTGGACGGCGCGGACGTCCGTGCAGCCGTCCTCGGTGACGGCGGCGCGGATGGTGCCCTTGGTGACGTGGTGGCAGGAGCAGATGAGGGCCTCGTCCGGGAGGCCCGCCGGGCCGGACGGCGCGTCGGACGCGTCGCCCCCCGGGAACAGGAGCCGTTCGGGCGGGGTGGTGAGGGGCGCGCCGGCGGCGGCGAGCGGGCGCAGCACGTCGTAGGCGCCGGTGTCGCCGACGAGGACGCCGCCGAGGATCCGCCCGTCGGGGGTGAGCAGCAGCTTCTTGTAGACATCGGCGCGGCTGTCGGCGTAGGTGACCTCCAGGGCGTCGTCGCCGGTGGCGTGGGCGTCGCCGAAGCCGGCCACGTCGACGCCGAGGAGTTTGAGGCTGGTGGCCGGGTACGAGCCGGTGAACTCGCCGCGCCCTTCCGCGATCTGCCCCGCCGCCGCCTCGGCCATGGCGTATCCGGGCGCGACCAGCCCGTGCACCTTGCCATCGCTGGTGAGCGCGCATTCGCCGATGGCGTGGATCCTCGGGTCGGCGGTGCGGCAGCCCTTGTCGACGACGATGCCGCCGCGCTCGCCGACCGGCAGTCCGCAGCCGCGGGCGAGGTCGTCGCGGGGGCGGACGCCCGCGGAGAAGACGACCAGTCCGCAGTCGATGGCCGTGTCGTCGGTGAGCGTCACGCAGTGGACGCCGCCGTCCGCCCCCGCCTCGACGGAGCGCGCGGCGACGCCGGTGTGGACGACGACGCCCAGTCGCTCGACCCTGCGCCGCAGGGCGCTGCCGCCGCCGTCGTCCACCTGCGCGGCCATCAGCCGCGGGGTGAACTCGACGACGTGCGTGACGAGCCCCATGGCGTGCAGCGCCCCCGCCGCCTCCAGCCCGAGCAGCCCGCCGCCGACGACGACCCCGGCCCCCGTCCTCCCGGCGCGGGCGCGCACGGCCGAGACGTCGTCGACGGTCCGGTAGACGAAGCAGCCGGGGGTGTCCCGGCCCTCGACGGGCGGTACGAAGGGCCGGGATCCGGTGGCCAGGACGAGGGTGTCGTAGCCGATCGTCGCACCGGAGCGGGTGGTGACGGTGCGAGCGGTGCGGTCGACGGCGGTGGCGGGGTCGCCGAGGCGCAGGTCGATGCCGTGCTCGGCGGCGAACGCGTCGGTCCAGAGGGAGAGTTCGTGTTCTGTGGTGCCGGAGAGGAGGGAGGTGAGGTGGACGCGGTCGTAGGCGGGGCGGGGTTCTTCGGCGAGGACGGTGATGGCGAAGGCGGTGGTGCGGTGGGTGAGGGAGTGGAGGAAGTGCTGGCCGACCATGCCGTGGCCGATGAGGAGGAGGCGGGGTTTGTTGGTCATGGGTCTCGGGTTCTCCTTGTGTTGTGGCTGGGGTGGGAGGGGGGTTTGCCCCTGGCCCGCCCTTTCACCGTTTCTTCCGGGGCAAGCCCCGGGCCCGTAACGCGGCTTCGCCGCGTTGACCGGGGGCTGCGCCCCCTGGCCCCCCGAAACCGCGCTCCGCGCGGTTGTCCTCAAACGCCGGACGGGCTGGAATGGCGCGCCGATCCAGCCCGTCCGGCGTTTGAGGACGAGCGGCGAAGCCGCGACAAACGGGGTCCGGGGCGGAGCCCCGGGAGCAGGGGTGCAGGGGGCGCAGCCCCCGGAAGAAACGGTGAAAGGGCGGGCCGGGGGCAAACTCACCCGCCCAAAAGCAACCGCACCCCATCCCCCTCCACCACCTCCCGCCCAAACACCGCATCCCCCACCTCCCCCACCATCCCCAAATCCCCCACCAACACCGCCCCCACCACCACATCCCCCTCCCACACCAACCTCCGATACGTCCCGCCCCGCGCATCCGCCAGCACCACCACCCCCGTCCCCTCCCCCGCCGAATCCCCGAACGCCGCGATCTCCAACTCCCCGGCACTCAGCCGCAGATAAGGTGGGGAAACCCCGCACACCGCCTCCGGGTCCGCCCCCGACAGACGCGCGGCCAGCACGTCCGCCTGCTCCCACGCCGCCTCCGCCCGCCCGTGGACGACGCCACGGTGCTCGGCGCAGTCCCCGATCGCGTACACCCCGGGAGCGGACGTCGCCAGCCCGTCGTCCACCACCACACCGTCGGCGACATCCAGCCCGGCCGCCCGGGCCGGCGCGACCCGAGGACGGACCCCGCACGCGAGCACGGCCAGCCGGGCGTCCAGGCAACGGCCATCCGCCAGTTCGGCCCCGACGACCCGCTCGTCACCGAGCAGCCGCACCACGGGCCCCGCGTGCACCGTCACCCCCGCCCCCGTCAACGTCCGCCGCACCGCCACCGCGGCCCCCGCGTCCAGATGCCGCGCCATCAACCCCGAGGCCCCGCACACCAGATGCACCTCCACCCCCGGCCGCGCCAGCGCCCGCGCCACCCCCACGCCCAGCACCCCACCCCCCACCACCACGACGGTCCGCACGACCCTCGCCCCGGCGGCGAGGCGCCCTCGGTCGGCGAGGGTGCGCAGCAGGTGGACCCCGGCCCGTGGCACGGGCCCCCGCAGCTCCGGCAGGACGGGCTCGGACCCGGTGGCCAGGACGAGCACGTCGTAGGCAGCCGTGGCACCGCACGCCGTGCGCAGCGTACGGGCGGCCGCGTCGACGGCGACGGCCTCCGTCCCCGTGCGCACCGTCGCCCTGCCGGCCGACAGGCCGAGCTCCCCGGGGGCGGGCCGCCCCCGCAACGCGCCGACCAGCAGCGCCCGGTTGTACGGTCCGTACGGCTCGGCCCCGTACAGCGTGACCTCGACGCCGCCGGGCGGCGCGAGCGCCAGGAGCCGCGAGGCGAAGCGGGCGGCGGCCATTCCGGCTCCGACGACGGCGACACTCCGTACGCCCCCGCTCATGCCGCCTTCTCCACCCGTACCGCGCACACCTTGAACTCGGGCATCCGGGAGACCGGGTCGAGCGCCGGGTTGGTGAGCGTGTTGGCCCGGCCGGGTCCCGCCCAGTGGAAGGGCATGAAGACGGTGTCGGGCCGGATCGCCCCGGTCACCACGGCGGGGGCGACGACCCGTCCGCGCCGGCTGGTGACGACGACCGGGTCCCCGTCGGCGATCCCCAGCCGCGCGGCCAGCCGCGGGTGCAGCTCCACGAACGGCCCCGGCGCCGCCCGTCGGAGTTCGGGGGTGCGGCGCGTCTGGGCGCCGCTCTGGTACTGGGCGAGCACCCGTCCGGTGGTGAGCCGCAGCGGATAGCGCGCGTCCGGCTCCTCGGCGGCGGGCCGGTGGGAGACGTCCGCGAAGCGGGCGCGGCCGTCCGCCGTGGCGAAGCGGTCGAGGAAGAGCCGGGGTGTGCCGGGGTGTTCGGGGTCCGGGCAGGGCCAGAAGACGCCGTCCTCGGCCCTGATCCGGTCGTAGCTGATGCCGGCGTAGTCGGCCTGTCCCCCGGCGGACGCCGCGCGGAGCTCGTCGAAGACCTCCCCGGCGGCGGCGGGGAAGCCGGTGTCGCGGCCGAGCTGCGCGGCGAGCGCGTGCAGGACGGCGAGGTCCGTGCGCACGCCGGGCGGCGGGGCGACGGCCGCCTGCCGCAGGATGACGCGGCCCTCCAGGTTGGTCATCGTGCCGTCCTCCTCGGCCCATTGGGCGGTGGGCAGGACGACGTCGGCGAGCTCGGCGGTCTCGGAGCGGACGACGTCGCAGACGACGAGGTGGTCCAACGCCCCCAGCCGCTCGGTGACATGGGAGGCGTGCGGGGCGGAGACCACGGGATTGGACCCCATGAGCAGCAGGGCGCGCACACCGCCGTCCGTGCCGAGCGAGTCGAGGAGCTCGTAGGCGCTGCGCCCGGGTCCGGGAAGGGAATCGGGGTCCACGCCCCACACCCCGGCCACGTGCGCCCGCGCGCCGGGGTCGGTGAGGGACCGGTAGCCGGGCAACTGGTCGGCCTTCTGACCGTGTTCGCGCCCGCCCTGCCCGTTGCCCTGCCCGGTCAGGCAGCCGTAGCCGCTGAGGGGGCGGCCGGCCCGGCCGGTGGCGAGGCACAGGTTGATCCAGGCGCCGACGGTGTCGGTGCCCTTGCTGTGCTGTTCGCTGCCGCGCGCCGTGAGGACCATGCCGCTGGGGGCGTCGCAGAACATCGCCACCGCCTGCCGCATCGCGGACACCGGCACTCCGGTGATGCGTTCGGCCCGCTCGGGCCAGTGGGCCATGGCGGCGGCGCGGGCGTGCGCGTAGCCGGTGGTGCGGGCGGCGACGAACGCCTCGTCCACCCGCCCCTCGACGATCACCAGGTGGAGGAGGGCGAGGGCGAGCGCCAGATCGGTGCCGGGGGCGGGGCGCAGGTGCAGATCGGCGCCCTCGGCGGTACGGGTGCGGCGCGGATCGACGACGATCAGCCGGCCGCCGGCCTCCTGCTGGGCGCGCAGATAGCGCAGGGCGGGCGGCATGGTGTCGGCGAGGTTGCTCCCGGCCAGCAGGAGACAGCCGGTCCGTGCGACGTCCTCCAGCGGGAACGGCAGCCCGCGGTCGAGCCCGAAGGCCGCGCGCTGGCCGGCCGCGGCGGACGACATGCAGAAGCGCCCGTTGTAGTCGATATGCGGCGTGCGCAGCGCGACGCGGGCGAACTTGCCGAGCAGGTACGCCTTTTCGTTGGTGAGCCCGCCCCCGCCGAAGACCCCGACGGCGTCCCGCCCGTACCGCTCCCCGGCCTCCGCGAGCCCGCGCGCGGCCCGGTCGAGCGCCTCGTCCCAGGCCGCCGGGCGCAGCGTGCCGGTGCGTACGTCGCGCACCAGCGGCTCCGTCAAACGGACGGAGCGCCCGAGGACGGCGGCCGCCGAACGGCCCTTGCCGCACAGGGCCCCCCGGTTGACCGGGAACTCCGGACGCTCGCCCACCTCGACGGCGGGCCCGCCGGGCCGGTCCGGCCGGACGGGGCGCAGCCGCATGCCGCACTGGAGTGCGCAGTAGGGGCAGTGGGTGTCCGTGGAGGTCATGCCAGAAGCTTCCGCGTCCCCCGTTTCCGGCGTGCGACGGCCGCGTTGCCGCCCGCTCACATCACCCACACGCAAGGGCGTGCCCGCTGTGAGGCGGACGACACATTCCCGCACCACGGCGGTCACGGACCTCACGGTCCCGTGATCCTGCCGCAACAGGGGCTTAACGCCGATCGGCGAGCCTCACCCCATGGGAAGTTCGACACCGGGGCCGCCGCCGTTGACCGGTTTCACCGTGGGCGTCACGGCGGACCGGCGCCGCGACGAGCTCGCCGCGCTGCTGCGCCGCCGCGGCGCGGACGTCGTCCTGGCACCCGCGATGCGCATCGTGCCGCTGGCCGACGACACCCTGCTGCGCGCGGCGACCGAGGCGTGCCTGGCGGGCGGGGTCGACTACGCCGTGGCCACGACCGGTGTCGGCTGGCGCGCCTGGGTCGGCGCGGCGGAGGACTGGGGGCTGGGCGAAGGGCTCCTCGCGGCCTGCCGCGAGGCCGTGTTGATCAGCCGCGGCCCCAAGGCGACGGGCGCGCTGCGCGCCTGCGGGCTGCACGAGGGGTACGCACCCGGTTCGGAGGCCCTCGACGAGGTCCTCGCCTGGCTGCTCGCCCGCGATCTGCGCGGCCGCCGCGTCGCCGTGCAGGAACACGGCGCACCGCTGCCGGAGTTCGCCGCGGCGCTGCGCCACCAGGGGGCCTCCGTCGTGGAGGTCCCCGTCTACCGCTGGGGCCCGCCGGAGGATCCGGCCGCCGTGCGCCGCCTGGCGGAGCGGACGCTGCGGCGCGAGGTGCACGCCCTCCCCTTCACCAGCGCCCCCGCGATCGAGGCGTTCCTCGCCTCCTGCGACCGCGAGGAGCTCCTCGCGGCCCTGCGCCATGACGTCGTCCCGGCCTGCATCGGCCCGGTCTGCGCCCGCCCCCTCCTGGCGGCCGGCGTCCCCTGCGTCTGGCCGGAGCGCGGCCGCCTGGGCTCCCTCGTCCGCGTCCTCACCCGCGAACTGATCCACCGTCAGCGCCGCGAACTGGTCACCCCCGCAGGCCTGTTGATCCTCCAGGGCACGGCCGTCCTCGCCCCCGACGCGGTCCTCCGCCTCCCCCCGGTCCCCGCCGCCGTCCTGACGGCCCTGGCCGACCGCCCGGGCACGGTCCTCAGCCGCACCGAACTCCTCCACCGCGCCTGGCCGGGCCCGTCCCGCCGCCGCCCCGACGAACACGCGGTGGAAGCGGCGGTGGGCCGCCTGCGCACGGCGCTGGGGCCGTACGGGCATCTGGTGGGGACGGTGACGAAGCGGGGGTATCGGTTGCTGGCGGGGGGTGGGTGAGGGCCACCACATTCCTGAGAAATGGGAAATCGTCATTTCCCATCCCGGATTCACTTCGCTCTATTTACCTGCTTTTGGGTCGAAATTCGACGCGGGAGCGGGTCAAGCTGAGACGGAGCCTCTTTCCCGTGGAGGCCTTCGAGACAGGTATGCGGAGTGAACATGATCTGGTCCAGAAGGTACGGAGTCCGGGCACTGGCCGCCCTCGCGGTCACCACGGCCGCCGCCGTCGGGGGAACCCTGCCGGCTTCCGCCGACACGAATCCGGGAAATTCCGATGTGAACGCAGAGGTGAAGGCCGAGGTGAAGAAGCTGTTCGGAGGGATCGATCACCCCTCCGACGCCCAAATTCTTGATTATTGCCAGAAGGTCGTCACCGACAAGCCGGACCACCTGTACTGCACTTTCGACAACCCTGTCGTCGACAAGGCGTACCTCGGGAACTACCACCCCGCCTCCGACGACCTGTACAACTACACCAGCTCGGACGCCACACAGCAGTTGAACTGGTCGGACACCGTGGGCTCCACGAACACGGTGGAGGTCTCCGCCTCGGTCACCGCCACGCTCATCGACAAGGTTCTCAGCGCGAGCGTCTCCGCCAAGTACGGCTACACATGGAGCAATTCACATTCCGAGGGCGGATCCATCGGGATCACCGTGAAGCCTGGTGAAGTGGGCTGGATCGACCGGGCCCAGGCCATGCACAAGGTCACGGGCACCTGGCACTTCTACTCCGACGGTCTGGTCATCAACGAACAGGTCAAGGGCACCATCGTCAGTCCCGCCGACAACGGAACCGACGGAGTGCGGAACGCGGTCGTCGCCAAGACCCGGAAGATGACCGCGAACGAGAAGGGCTCCTCGGACGCTCGCCTGGGCAAGGTGCTGACAAAGCCCCATGTTTCCCAGGGGTGAGACCAGGGGGGAGACCGCCGCCCTGCCCCGAGCCGGGGGCAGGGCGATGCACTTGTCAGCGGGACGCCATGCCCCGGTCCGGCACGGCCCGGGAAGCACCGTCCGGGCCCCTGTCCGGAACATCTCAGTCGATCGTTTCTGCAAAGTCTGCCCCCGTAACCATGGCCAAGATGGCACGGTTGCTCCCGCCGCGGCCTGCACCGTGCCGGCGTCAAGGTGTCACGATCCGCGGACGCGCGAACACCGAGTTGTCGATGACGACATCCATCATCGGCAACGGGTCGACCTCCTGAAGATAGAGACGCTCGGCCACCAGATACCTGTTGCGATGGATCAACTCCGCTTCGGATCCGGCCCGGTCCTGGTCACGCTCGGCACCCCGCCGAACGGACAGCTCCGCATCCACCTGCAACCAGATCCGGAAGTCCCAGTACTCATCGATCTCGGGCCGGAACGCGAAGACGCCGTCCACGATCAGCACCGAGTCCGCCCCGAGCGGCGTCACTTCCGATGAATGATCCCGTTGGGTCAGCGGGTCGATACTGCACAGCGCACAGGTTGTCGCTCCCGATGACCGGCAGGGATCCAGCAACAGCCGCTTGACCGCGTCGTAGTCGTACGCGTTGCGGTAGTACCCCTCACCGGACTCCCGGTCGTGGAGGTGCCGGTCCTTCCACGGCCTCTTGAAGTCGTCGAGAGTCGCCCGGAGCACCGGCCGCCCCGCAGCACTGATCCACTCGGCCAGTTCATGCCCGAAGCTCGTCTTCCCCGCAGCCGTGAGGCCATCGACCCCCACGAGCAGGCGCCCCTGACCGAGGGCCAGGATGCGCTTGGCGACCTCTTCAACCAGCATGCTGCGCTCCACGGAGGCCGCCGGAGGGCAGGGCTGCCGCCAGGACGAAGCCGAATGACACACATCCGCCTGATGGGATCTCATGGAGCGAACCTATCAAGTCACCTCAACGGAAAGGCAGATCACTCGGCCTCAAAGCGCTATTGCTCAGGCCGACGCCGCGCCGTGGATCTGTTTGCGGTACTTGATGCGCAGCCGCAGGAGTTCCTGATCGCGGAGGTGGCGCACTTCGTCCCGCCGCTTGCTCATGACGAACTCACCCAGGGAAGTGCACAGGTCCATCCGCTGAATGCACACCCCCACCATGAACGGCCCCTGCCGGGCTCGATACATGCGGATGCCGCAGTAACCCTCTTGGCAGTCCGTGTCGGTTCCCACGGCTCCTCGCGCAGCGGCCGGGGCCAGAGCAGTCGGCATTCGGTTCGATCCGTTCGGGCAGGAAGTCCGCACCATTGGTGTGCAGGTAGATCGAGACCCGCCCTGTCCTGCCCGGCGTTCCGGTGAACCGGCCCTGGCTTGGCCGGCGTTGTCCGCAGCCACAGGTGTGCCTTCGTTGTGACAGAATCCGCAGGCCAGCCCGCAGGCATCGATAATCTTCACCCGGTACTACGCGATCCGCCACCACGGTCACCGGCAGGGAATCCGAATCGTCGTTCATGGCGCTCCTTGAGGCGCCGCGAGTTCTCCGGACAAGCGTCTGACGGTCTCTTACGCGACGGATCGCAACTTCTGGTATTCGGCATGGACTTCACGGGGAGGCCGGTATCCCACTGCCGAGTGAAGGCGTTTGTGATTGTACCAGAATTCGATGTACCGGGTGATGTCCTGTCGGGCAGCTTCACGGGTCAGGTAAGTTACGCGTGATGCTCGCTCGTTTTTCAGTGTGCCGAAGAACGATTCGGCGATAGCATTATCGAAGCAGATTCCGGTGCGGCCGGCTGATTGCCGCAGTCCGAGCCCTGAGAGGACGCCCGCGTACTCGGCTGACATGTAGTTGCTGCCGCGATCCGAGTGGAATATGGCTCCCGCGGCCAGCTTCCGGTTGCGGGCGGCGTTGCGTATGGCCCGGGATATCAGAGGTGTCTGGTAGTGGTCGTCCATTGCGTATCCGATGACTTCCTTGGTGCAGCAGTCGATGACCGTCGCCAGATAGAGCCATCCTTCACCGGTTTTGATGTAAGTGATATCGCCGACGAGCTTTTCGCCGGGGGCATCGGCGGTGAAGTCGCGGCCGACGAGGTCGGGCAACGCGCCGGCCGCGGGCCGGGTCAGGCCGAACCTCTTCGGCTTCGGCTGGCAGGTCACCAGGCCCAGGACCCGCATCAGCTGGCGGACCAGCTCCAGGCCGGCGGCCACGCCCCAGCGGGCCAGCTGGGCATGCACGCGCCGGTACCCGTATGTGCTGTCCGACATCTCGAATACCTTCCGGATGAGCGTCTTCAGTTCCTCGCGGCGTTTCGCCGTCGCGGAATCGGAGCGCGAGCGCCAGTCGTAGTAGCCAGATTTGGACACGCCGAGCCGCTGGCACATGAACTCGACTGTGTAGGCGTACTCCTCGGTGTCGAGTCGCATCGTTTCGATGAACTCGAACTTGCTGGCTACCGGGGATCCCTCGCGAAGTACGCTGCGGCTTTTTTCAGGAACGCGTTCTCCATCTCAAGCTCACGGACGCGCCGTTCCGCTTCCTTCAGACGGGCCCGTTCGTCAAGCGCCAATGGTGCGTCGACCGTCGGCTCGTTGCGCCGCTTATGCTTCTTCACCCAGCCGCGGAGCGTCTCCGGGTTGATTCCGAGTTCACGCCCTACCTCGGTGACGGTCTTGCTCGACTGCAACGCGATCTGGACGGCTTCTTCCCGGAACTCCGGGGTGTACTTGCTGGGTGGCGCCACTTCTTCTTCCTCGTTTCCTGTTCAGGACAACCCTATTGGATGCCTGTCCGGAAACTTCGGGGCTCCTCACCTCTCAAGAGGACGGCTCATTCGCGGAAACGCAGGTCCTGGATGCTCTCCAGGTCGATCCCGTAGTGCGCGTAGATCCCGATCGTGTTGACAGCGGTCAGCCGGCCAGGGTCCAGCTCCAGGAGCTTCGCGGTGGAGATGACGTCCTCAGCGCTGTCACCCTCGATCTCCAGGTACGGAGGAATCAGCGGCCACCTGTCGATCTCCAGCTGCACGCCGTTGAGGAGATACGAACTCCGACGGTTCTCCTGGTAGGCCTTCGGCGTGAACCCCATGAGTCCCAACAGCGTGTTGGTGGTGTCGAAGTCGTCCACGGTGACTTCCTCTTCCCGCGTGCCGTCGATCGTGTCCGACACGATGTGCTTCACGCACAAGGTCACCTCGGTTCCCGTATCGCGAAGTCGGATCCAGCGCCCCGCGACACCGGGGACGATGTCGTACACGTAACGGCGCATCAGCCTGTCCGCGACGTGAACGCCACCGCATCGCCCGATCGCCGCCATGGTGGCCGCGACGTCGATGCCCAGTGCCCTGGCTTCGAACTCGATGCTGCTCACTGCCGTTCCTCCTTGGTATGCCGCCTTCACCCGTGGTCCGCCGGCATCCTGCCAGCACGAGCGCCACGGACCGTGTGCTCGTCACACGGTCGAGCGGTACGGTCAGCACCGGCTGGACACGGAGGCAGCAGTAGCTCGGGTTGCACAGGGCGGTCGGCAGCACGACCACTACCGCTGCGTCGAACGGAACAGGTCTTCGCCATGGCCTCCACACCCGGAGCGTCGACCGCCTTCGGAGACGTTTCCACCGGCGTTCGGAGAACATAGGGGGCGTTCTCGCCGAGTACGCACCCCGGCTGACGGGACGCCCGCCAGGATCGGGTAATCGCCGAGGTCGCACTCACGGCACCGGTCTACGCACGCGGGTGCGTATCGCCCGTGGTCACAGTCGGTGTAGTTGTCGTCCGGGACGGCCGGGAGAGCGGCGTCGTAGGCGGGGTGTCCGGCGAGGTGAGGGCGGGCCGATGGGCAGGCAGAGAGGCTGGCCGCCGGTTTTGCGATAGTCGATCCATTCGGGGACGCCGACTTCGAAGGCACCGCCGGGCAGTTCGTCGTGCTGCGCCGAGATGCTGGCCCGCCGCCTCAGGTTGCTACTGCTCGTAGGCCCAGGTGCGGCCGGTCTGGCGGTATTGCTCGACGGGGATGGGGGAGACTCCGCTTCGCATCCGGGCCGTGTAGAGCAGCCCGTCGAGGTGGTCGATCTCATGGGCGACGAGCCTGGCGAGGCCACATTCGTACACCGTGGTGGCCTCGGTGCCGTCCAGGGCAGTGGTCGTCACCGTAATCGCCAGGGGGCGGGGGACCATGCCGCGGACATCGAAGAAGGACAGGCAGCCCTCGTACTGCTCGTCCGTCTCGTCGGAGTGGGCGGTGATGCGCGGGTTGAGCAGGACGATCGCCGCCGCGATGGGGTCAGCGGGCTGGACGACGGCCGCCGCCCGGGCGATGCCGATCTGCGGGGCCGCGATGCCCATGCCCTTGGCGAAGGGATGGACGCGCGCGATCCGCTCCATAGCAGCGAACAGCGTTTCGACGGTCTGCTCGGCAGTGCCCTTCTCGTCCGGCAGGTCGAAGCGGTGGGCTGCCTCGGCGAGGACGGCGGCGCCGTACTGCACGACGCCGAGGTCACGCATCTGCTCGCTGGGCCGCACCGTTGTCACTGGAACTCCTTGTCACTCACGTCGCGTTCGGGCCGGGCCCGGAACCTCCATTCGAGACGGTACCGGGCGTGGAGGGCCGGTGCGGATGTCGTCCAGGAGAACAGCCTGGTCCCGTTCTCGTCCCGCCGGACCGTGGCTGTCCGCAGAGGCGATGCCTCGGCAGTCATCGACGTCTCGGTCCCCCACACGACCGGGTCGAGCACGGCAGGAAAAGCGAGCTGGACCTCCAAGTGCTCGGTGGGCAGCCGTACGGCCCGCTGGAACCACCGGCCATGCTTGGGCGGCCGACCGCCGGGGTTCGGCGGCGGCACGCGAGGCTCAAGGGGTCCCCACTCCATATCGGACAGATCCGTCGCATACGCAGCACGCCGGTCGGCCGGCCACCGCCCACCTCCCCCTGAAAGAGCGACGACCAAGTCACCTGCTCTGAAGTGGACTTATCGAACTCCTTCAACGGCCCCCTGCATGGCCGAGGAGCGATGCGATGAGGCCGGCTCAGAGCGCAATGAACCCCGCGGGCGTGGGCCTGAACCCGCAGGCCTCGAAGTAGAACGACCGCAGGTCGTCCTCGAAGTCGACGTGCAGCCATTCGCATCGGGCCGTACGGGCCTGTCGCGCGGCCTCCGCGACAAGCTCCACCCCGACCCCGGAGCGGCGGTGGGCCGTTGCGACCACGGTGTCCAGGACGAACGCGTGGACGCCGCCGTCCCACACGACGTTCACGAAGCCGACGAGGTCGCCGTCATGGCGTGCACAGACCCAGCCGAGGCTGTGGCGGTGCACCTGGGCCAGCCAATCGACGCCCAGGGTGCGGTGATTGAAACCCTCCGCGTGCAGTGCGTCGAGGGCTGCGTTGTCGAAGTCGCCCCGCCACTCGTATGTGATCGTCATGGCGCGAGCGTAGACCGCCGTCCCCGCCGCGGTCCGTTGCGGGCAGCGGGCCTGCCTGCCGGGCGCGGGACGAAAAAACTAGTGGTGCCGTCCGTGGCCACGGATACAGTGGTGCACACGACGCCGGGCGCCTCCCGGTGCAACAGGCTTCGGATACTTCTCTGGTAATCCGCATTTGCGCGGCTGGGTTCAAATCCCTCAACCCGAAGCCGCTTTGGATCTCGGGAGGCACCGGCGTCTGTTTCCTTCTGCTGGATTCGCCCCTGCGATACGCGAAGCCGGCCGGTCCCCCATGTGGAGCAGCAGACCGGGCGGCCTCTCACACGGACGGCGACACTGAGCAGGTCATGCGTTCAACGGTAGGAGGAGGGCATTCCCATGCGAATACACCAGGTCTCCCGCGTCCTCGGGCCGCTGGCCCTTCTGCTCGCCGTGCCCGCCCTCGGCACCACGCCCGCCACGGCGGCCCCGGAACCGCAACCCGTCACCGATGCGCAGTGCATCGACAATGGCGGGCTACCGACGGAGATCACGACCAATGGGGGCGACTACGACTACGACATCTGCAAAGGCGGCAAGTACGACGGCCTGATCGTCATCGTCCCCGACGACGATAACGACGGCATCTGGCCCTGACGACCACCTGACCGGACTCCCGGCCGCGGCGGCAGGCTAACCTGGCACCGTGGAAGCGATCTTGGTCAGTGCATGCCTGCGGGGCATCCCGTGCCGGTACGACGGACGGCACAAGGCCTCCCCGGAGGTCGAGCAGGCGGTGGCGGGGCATGACGTCGTGGCCTTCTGCCCGGAGGTGGCCGGCGGGCTCGCCACTCCCCGGCGGCCCGCGGAGCTGGTGGGCGGGGACGGACACGACGTACTGGACGGGACGGCCCGGGTCGTGGAGGACACCGGGCGCGACGTGACGGCCGAGTTCGTCGAAGGAGCCCGGCGCGCCCTCGCGGCGGCCCGCCAAGCGGGCTGCACGCAGGCCCTGTTGACGCCGCGCAGCCCCTCGTGCGGGCGGGGGTCGGTCTACGACGGGTCGTTCACCGGCAGACCGGTGGCAGGCGACGGCGTCACCGCGGCCCTCCTCGAGCGGAACGGCATCGGCGTACGGCCCGCGCCGGGGGCGTGAACCGCCTGCGGGAGCAGGACAGTTCCGGTGTTCCGGCGAACGGTTCCCCGGACAGGACACGGGTGGTGCGCCTGGGCATTCCCGTGTCCACAGCGGCCAGTTGGCCAATACAGCGATGCGAACGCGTCATTTCCCCCGATCGTCGAACCTTCATCCAGTCATGCGGTGGCAGACTGCGGTCCGCCGTCCCCGGCGGGGAAGCCGGTGGACGACCGACTCGGCGAAAGGAGGGCCCTCCTCATGAAGAAGAGGGTCAGCGCACTTCTCGCAGTAGCCACACTCGCCACCCTGACACTCGCCGGCCAGGCCGGCGCCGCACCGTCCATACACAGCTCGGTGAACGACGCGAGATCCACGACCACGGCAAGAATCAAGGCCACGCAGATCCTGGACGCGCCCGCCGTGCTGGAGCGGGGCCAGTCCTGGAGCTCCGACACGGCCACGCTGGTCATGCAGACGGACGGCAACCTCGTCGTGTACGACGAGTTCGGCCGGGCCCGTTGGGACGCCTCCACCGTCAACAGGGGCTGGCGGGCCGTCTTCCAGACCGACGGCAACTTCGTCGTCTACACCCGCTCCGGACAGGCGGCGTGGAACTCGAAGACCGCCGGGCACCCGGGGTCCCGGCTCGCCGTCCAGGACGACGGCAACGTCGTGATCTATGACGGCAGTCAGGCCATCTGGAATACGCGCACGGCGCACTGATCAAGGCTGTCGGCGGACCGACCGGAGGACGGTCGGTCCGCCGACGGCGTACGGCCCCACGTCCATGTCACCGGCAGCCGGGTGGGCGGAGTTCCCTTCCGAGCCATCCCTGCAACCACTCCCCGGCCTCCTCCTCCAACTGCGCGGCGTCCCGCCCGTCGACGTCCACCACCAGGACCTTCCACCCCGTCGCCGCCAGCACGCGCAGGGTGAGGGCGCTCTCCCGCCGCAGATGACCGGCCGCGGACTCCAGGTCCCGGACGGAACCGGTGCCCGGGGAGCTGCGGAGCCTGTCGACGTACCAGTCCGCCCACTGCGGTCCTTCGCGCTCGACCGCCCGCCGCAGGGCGGCTTCCGGGTCGTCCCGGACGTAGACGACGCAGACGCGCGTCGGCTCCACGGCCCCGGCCACGTCCCGGACGGTCCGGGCGATCTCCGTCTCGTCATGTCCCCAGGCCACCAGCGAGGGAACGAACGGGAGCAGCGCGTCCGTCACCAGCACGTCCACTCCGTCGGCCCGCGCCTCCTCCACGTAGGAGCGGGTGGCTGCGACCAGGGTCGCGGGCCGTACCGCGCGGGCCCCTCCGGCGAACTCCTCGGCCACGGGGCGGAAGGCGGGGCGGGTGAGGACCTCCGCCTCCTCGAAGTGATCGACCACGACTCCCGTCGCGGCGATCCGGGCGGTCAGGGCGCGGCAGAGGGTCGACTTTCCCACGCCGGGGGCGCTGCCCGCCACCGCTATCAAGTGCTGCGTCATCGCAGCAGCCTGTCACATCCGGCGATCAGGCACCCCGGCGGCCCAACTCGTCGGCCCTGGCGGCCCGTCGCGCGAAGACCTCGTCCCGCCGGGCCTCCATCTGTCGCAGCGCGTCCTTGCGGTCCCGGGTGGAGAGGCGGTCGAGGTACGTGTGGCCGACGAGGTGGTCGGTCTCGTGCTGCAGGCAGCGGGCGAAGTAGCCCGTGCCCTCGATGACGAGGGGGTTGCCGTCCCTGTCGAAGCCGCGGACGACGGCACGGTCGGCGCGGGGGACGTCCTTGGTCGCTCCGGGTACGGACAGGCAGCCCTCGCCGTCGTCGATGAGCCGACGGTCGCCCGGATCGGGCTCGTCCAGAACCGGGTTGACGATGTGGCCGACGTGCCGGATCCCGTCCTCGTCCGGGCAGTCGTAGACGAACAACCGCAGATCGACATCGACTTGGTTGGCGGCGAGGCCGGCGCCGTCGGCCACGTGCATCGTCAGGAACATGTCGTCGATCAGCGCCGACAGCTCCGGGGTCCCGAACTCGGTCACCTCCCGGCACGGGCGGCTGAGGACCTCCTCGCCGATCACCGTGATCCGGCGCACGGATCCTCGCTCCGCCTCCGGCGGCAGTGCCGGATACGTGTCGACGGGACGGCCCTGGAGACGGACACGGGCACCGGACTGGTCATGACGGACGGGCATCGCTGGTTCCCCCCACATTTCTTCTTCTTGCTTGCCACAGGCTTTGCAAAGTAGCAGACTTTGCAAAGTGACCGAAGAACAACTGCGCCTGCACGAGGTCCGCACCGCCCTGCTGGACCTGCTCGCCGAGGTCGGCACGGTCACGGCGACCGAAGCCGCCGGTCGGCTGGGCTACAGCTCGGGGCTCTGCTCGTTCCACCTGCGGCAGCTCGCCCGCCACGGATACGTGGAGGAGGCTCCCCACGCGGGGGGCCGCGCCCGCCCGTGGCGTCTCCGGCAGCAGCACTCCACCGAAGCGACCGAAGCGACCGTGCAGGACGACGGGTTCGAGGCGCGGGCCCGCGCGCTGGAGGACGAGAGCTGGCAGCAGTGGCTCGCCCGGCGGGACCGGGCACCCGCCGACTGGCGCCGCGACGAGGCGTTCAGCGCCATCTCCTACCTGACCCCGGAGGAGATGAGCCGGGTCGCCGAAACGATCCGCCGGGCGCTCGCCCCGTACCGGGACCGCGAACACCGCCCCCTGGCCCGCCCCGAGGGCGCCCTCCCGGTGGCCCTCGTCGCCCGGCTGTTCCCTCTGCTCCCCCACGCGGAGCCCGACGGGGACGAAAACTGATCCTGAGTCAGTCCGGCGCGGCGGGCGAGGAGTTGGTGTGGCGGATGGCCGTACGGAGGTGACCGGCCAGGCGGACGGGATCGCCGACGGCCCACAGGTGGAAGTAGAACAGGCGCGGCTGGTCGGTGAGCATATGGCTGTGGAAGGCCACGATCTCGATCCCGCCGCGCCGCAACGCCTTCGTCACGGCGGACACTTCATGGGCGGTCACGGCGATGTCGCCGTTCAGCAGGGCCTTGCCGCCGCCGAGGGGCTGGAAGATCAGGGCGCTGGTGCTGCCCGTCATCCTGGGCAGGACGCGGTCGTGGTCGGCCACGGTCTCCCTGCGGGCGTAGGTGACCTTGTAGACCTTGCCCTGCGCCCTTCCCGCGGCTCCCAGCGCCCTGTCGATGGCCGATTTGTCCAGCTCCAGGGTCACCTTGTGGGGGGTGCCCTTCACGTGCGGTGTGCCGGTGACGTCCAGGACGGCGCGCAGCCCGCGGGCCAGGGCCAGCGGGTCCCGGCCCATGCCGTGGAAGTGCAGCCACCACAACGGGGGGCTATGGGCCGGGAGGTGTTCGTGGAGGGACGTCTGGGCCAGGCCGTGGGCGACCAGCGCGTCGTGCACCTTCCGTACCTCGGGCTCGGTGAGCGCGAGTTCGCCCATCATCATCGTCTGCCGGTCGGGGTAACGGATGAAGGAGACGAACGAACCGATCGCCGCGACCCGGTGCCCCTGGCAGACCACCTTCAGGTCGGCGCGGGGGAACCCGATCCCGTAGGCCCGGCGGTCCACGACCCGCCCGGGGTGGCCGAGCACGGCCGCCACTCCCCGCCAGTCGGACTCCTTGGTGACGGACGGCCGGACCGGCGCCCGGTGGCGCGCCTGCGCCTCCGCGGCGTCCGTCGCCGTAAAAAACCCCGTCGCAAAGATCCCCGTCACGAGGAGCACGGACGCCAGGACGGCCGGCCACGCCGGACACCTCCGCGCCCGTCCCCACGCCCCGCTGCCCGCACCACGCGCCCGACTGCCCACCATCCGTACCTCCGTCTCGGCTTCCTCCCGTGCCATCTCCCATGCCATGCCGTGATTCCGCGGAACGCGACACGGAGGCGGCCGTTCGGAGGGAGACCGGTCACCGGTCGCACCCCCGATGGAGCAGCACCGCCTGCACCACCGCCCGGGGGAACGTAGGAAGGACACAGACGGACGAGCCGCACGGCGAGGAGGCCGCGATGTACGCCCCGAACGTCCTGAACACCTTGGAACTCACCGGGGAGCCCGCCGGTGTCGCATGACCTGACGGACGGCCGGATCGTCGTCGTCGGCGCCTCGCTGGCGGGGCTGCGGGCCGCGGAGGCGCTGCGCGAGGAGGGCTTCGCCGGTGAGCTGACCGTGGTCGGCGACGAGCCCCATCCCCCGTACGACCGGCCGCCGTTGTCCAAGCAGGTGCTGCTGGGGCGGGCGCGCGCCGGGCAGTGCACCCTGCCGGCCCGCCGGGACACGGGCGCGCGGTGGAAGCTGGGCGTACGGGCCACGGGCCTGGACGCGGACGGCAAGCGGGTGCTCCTCGCCGACGGTGAGCAACTCCCCTACGACCGGCTGCTGATCACCACCGGGACCCGGGCCCGCCCCTGGCCGAACCGCGAAGAGGGCGCGCTGGACGGTGTGTTCACCGTACGGACCGTCGAGGACGCGGAACGCCTGTCCGAACGGCTGGACGCCGGGCCGCGCCGCGTGCTGGTGATCGGCGCCGGGTTCACCGGCTCGGAGATCGCCTCCGCCTGCCGGGAACGCGGCCTGGCCGTGACCGTGGCCGAACGCGGCCGCGCGCCGCTGATCGGCGCGCTGGGCGGGACGGTCGCCTCCTGGGCCACGGAGCTGCACCGCTCGCACGGCGTGGACCTGCGCTGCGGGGTGACGGTCACCTCGCTCAAGGGCAGCGGCGGCCGGCTGAGTGGGGCCGAACTCTCCGACGGCAGCACCCTGGACGCCGACATCGCCGTCGTCGCGCTCGGCGCGGTCCGCAACACCGAGTGGCTGGCGGGATCGGGGCTCGCCGCCGGGCCCAAGGGCGTGGCCTGCGACGCCGGGTGCCGGGTCGTCGACATGTACGGCATCGTCACCGACGACGTCTTCGTCGCGGGCGATGTGTCCCGCTTCCCGCACCCGCTCTTCGAGTACCAGTTCCTCGCCCTGGAGCACTGGGGCAACGCGGTCGCCCAGGCCGAGGTCGCCGCGCACAACATGGTCCACCGGGGCGCGCACAAGCGGCCGCACCTGTCCGTGCCCGCCTTCTGGTCCAGCCAGTTCGGGCTCAACATCAAGTCCGTGGGCGTGCCCACCTTCTCCGACCAGGTCGTGCTCGCGCAGGGTGCCCCCGGGGACCGCCGGCTGGTCGCGGTGTACGGCTACCGGGGGCGCGTCACGGCCGCGGTGACGGTCAACCGCGCCAAGTCGCTGGAGCACTACGAGGAGTTGATCCGGACCGCGGCCCCGTTCCCGCCCGGGCCCGGCGCCTCCGACTACGTGGCGGGCAACGAGCCGATGCCGTCCGACGTGCCGGACCCCAAGGTGCTCTCGCACGGCCCGACCGTCGCCCTCACCGGCCATCTCCCCGACCGGCGCCTGGTGATGGTGCGCCCCGGCGGCTGAACGCACCGCGCGAGGCCCGGGATCAGTCGGCCGGCCCCGGCCGCATGTGCCGCCTGCGCAGGGCCGCCACGCCCGCCACCGCCGCGCCGAGCGGCATCAGCACGGCCGCCGCGAACGGCAGCCACGGCGTGCCCTCGCCCCGGGCCCAGCCGGAGATCAGGCCCGCCCACAGGACCACGACGGCGGGGAGCACCATCCAGTTCGCGACGGTCCCGGTCCGGGCGGCCGCACGGACACGGCCGTGGGCCCGCAGCATCTCCCCTGCCGCCTGCGGGCCGACCACCAGCAGCAAGGCGGCACTGGACCAGTCCAGCCCCTCGCCACGGCTCCAGTCCACGACGATGCTCACCCCCAGAAGGGTCATCACGACGGCGAAGACCCAGGCCCTGCCCTTCTTCGCGGCCATGCCGCTCACCCCCTGTCCCCGTGCCCCGGTCCGTCTGCCATGCGGGGAGCATACGCACAGGTCAGCCCAACGGTGCCCCCCGTCCGGGGACAGCCGGGGGGAAGATCGACAGCGGCCCGGCTGCTCCATCCGTGTGTTAGGTTTGACGAGTACGTGCTGATCCACATGTGAGGACGAAAAGGGAGGTGGGGCTGATGACCGCGCCGAAGGCCACTGCACAGCGCAGCGCCCGGACCGCCCTCACGTCCCGGGCGACGGCCTGAGCCAGTCGTCCCGCCTCTCAGGGATCACCTCACAGGGATCACCTCACAGGGATCACCTCACAGGGGCCGCCTCGCCGGGAGCGTGAGCTCGCGAGGCACCTTCCTTGCACGTACCTCACCATGAAACGGATCGTCATCCCGTCATGCGTACCCGTAACCAGTGGATCACCCGCGCCGAGACCGGCGCCGACATCCCCGCCATCCGCGAGATCGTCCTCGCCGCCTTCGACACCCCGTCGGAGGCCGGCCTCGTCGACGCGCTGCGCGCCGACTCCTCCTGGATCGACGGTCTGTCCCTCGTCAGCACCGACGAGCACGGCACCGTCGTCGGCCACGCCCTGCTGACCCGCTGCCACATCGGCGACGCCCCGGCCCTGTGCCTGGCCCCCGTCGCCGTCCGGCCCGAGTACCAGAGGAGCGGCGCCGGTTCCGCCGCCGTCCGCGCCGCGCTCGCCGCGGCCGGGGCGATGGGCGAGCACTGCGTCACCGTCCTCGGACATCCGGCGTACTACCCGCGCTTCGGCTTCACCCGCGCCTCCCTGCACGGGATCGGCGTGACCTTCGACGTCCCGGACGAGGCCCTGATGGCCCTCGGCCTGGACCCGGACCGTCCGCTGCCCGCCGGAACCATCCGCTACGCGGCTCCCTTCGGGGTCTGACCGGTCCGACGGATCCCGTCGGCATGATGCCCGCCGCCGCGGGCCGGGAGCACTCCCGGCCCGCGGCGGCGGTGCGCTGTGCTGCGCAACACGGGGGCTGGGCTCACCCTTCTTCCGCCGACGGGCGGGGAGCGATCGGCGGTGCGGGCCGGTTCGGCTCGGTGCGGCCGGGATCAAGGGCGGCGGTGAGATGGCGGCGCAGGAGGCGGCCGAGTTCGCGGTCGACCAGGCGGTTCAGCACGGCGGCCAGCAGCAGGGAGAGGAAGAGCCCGAGGCCGATCGAGGGGAGCAGGCCGAGACCGGGGAGCGTTTTGAGGATGCCGCGGGTGGCGGGTATGCCCAGGCTCTGGTGGACCAGGTAGAAGGGGTAGGTCAGGGCGCCGGCGTAGACGAGGGGGCGCCATTGGAGGTGGCGCAGCGGTCCGGGGCCGGCCAGGGCGAGCAGGACGAGGAAGCCGGTGAGGACGGCCGCGCCGACTGCCCAGTTGGAGTTGGTGTGTGTGGCGACGCGGTCGTCCAGGACGGTCAGGGTGTAGCACCAGGCGAAGCCGGCCAGCAGCCACAGGAGCAGGTTGGGTCCGAAGCGGTGCATCAGGTAGAGCGCGATGCCGGTCACGAAGAGTCCGGCGTACTGGCTGAGCAGGATCTCGTCCAGGACGGTGGAGTGCAGTTCGCGGCCGATGGACGCCAGGACGAGCCAGAGGAAACCGAAGGCCACCGCGCGCCGGTAGGTCAGGCCGATCAGCAGCAGCGCGCCCATGAGGAGGTAGAAGCGGGCTTCCACCCATAGCGTCCAGGCGACACCGGCGGTGAAATCCAGGCCGAGCGGGCGGGGAATCATCGTCAGGTTGCCCAGGGTGGTGCGCAGGTCCGTGGGCGCCCCCGACCGCTGTCCGGCGAGCACGGTGACCGTGCCGGCGGCGACGATGAGCAGGACGACGGCCCAGTACAGCGGGAAGAGCCGGGCGATACGGGAGACGGCGAACTGCGCCGGGGTGCGGCCCCAGCAGCTCATGCAGATGACGAAGCCGCTGATCAGGAAGAACGCCTCGACGCCGAGCCAGCCGTAGCCGCTGATCGCGTGCAGCAGCGGTGCTGCCTGCGGGAGGTCGTAGGCCTCGCCCCAGAAGCGGGGGGTCGGGGTGCCGAGGTAGTGGTAAGCGGCCACGGCTGCGGCTGCGAGCAGCCGCAGCCCGTCGACCGCGGCCAGGCGCCCGCCCCCGGCCGACGGGCGGGGTATGCGCTGCCCGACGGCCCGGAACAGGCCGCGGGCAGCTCGGGTGGGTACGGAAATGGGCATGGCAAGTCCTGTGGCCAGGCGGCCGGTCGAAGAGGGCCGTCCGTAGAGGGAGCTGTCCGTAGGGGGAAGAGAGGGGGACGAGAGAGGGGTGCCTCCTGATCGCCGGACCTCACGGTCCGCCCCTCTGCGTCCCATCAGTTCGGCAACCTGCCGGTGTTCAGGCGGGGTTCACCGTGTCGGAGCCGCTGCCACGCCGTAGCCGCAGGACCGTGGCGGTGGCGGCGAGGGCGCCGAGGAGCGCCAGGATCTCCTCGTCCCGCACCCACCCGGAGAAGTACATCGTGACGATGAACGGCGCGGCGGCGCAGGCGAGTTGAGCGGTGGTGCGGATTCCGGCGAAGGCCCGGCGGCCCGCCAGGAACAGGGCCGCGGCCATCGGGACGCCGAACCGCCAGGGGAAGAGCAGCCCGATCCCGAGCGGGTCGATGACGACGACCGCGCCCACCAGAAGGACGGCCCACACCACCACCGCGACCATCCCCGCCGCGCCGCGCACCCGGCGGGCCGGGCGCAGGTCGGGCGGGCAGGCCAGCGGGAGCGCGGCGATCAGGACCGGCGCGAGCAGGAAGCCCACGAGTTCCCACCGCAGGTCGGGCGGCATGCGCCAGATCGGGTAGAAGAAGGTCACCGAGCTGCCCGCCGCCCCGGCGACCGCGCACAGCACCCCGGGGAGGTGGCGCCCGGCCAGCGCGACCACCGCGCCGATCAAGGTCAGCAGGTAGCAGCCGTTCATGAGGGTCATGAACGCGCTCACGCGGTCGGGGGTGCCCGCGGCGCGCATGACGTACCAGTCTCCGGCACTCCCGATGAGGTTGAAGGCGGCGTAGGTGGCCGTCGCGGCCAGGGCGAAGGGGGCGACGGCGGCGAAGAGCCGTCCGCCCGGGTGCGCGGAGCCGAGGCCGAGGCGCAGTCGCACGGCGTGCGCGGCGATGTCGGCGGCCTCACGGAGCCGGGCGCGTCGGCCCGCCCCTTCGGTCGCTTCCCGGTAGGACTCGGCTATCTCGTCGCCGAAGGCGCGGCGGAAGCCGGCCGGATACAGGTGCAGCAGGACGGGGTTCACGCGGTGGCCGCCTTGCCCGTGGCGCCCAGGCGCCGTGTGGCCTCGCGCGCGGTGGCCGCGATCCGCTCGGCCTCGGCGGCCAGGGCCGTACGGCCGGGAGCGGTCAGGGTGTAGGTGCGCCGCAGCCGGCTGTCGACGACCTCCTCCTTGTGCACCTCGATCAGCCCCTGCTGCAGCAGACGCTCCAGCGCCCCGTACAGCGTGCCGGTCCGCATCTTCACCCGCCCGCCGGAGATCGACTCCACCTCGCGCGCGATCGCGTAACCGTGCCGCGGCTCGTCGGCGAGGGCGGTGAGGAGGAGCAGGGTCGGTTCCTGCATCGCACGGTCAGTCATGTCACCACCATATGTCATTCACCGGCATATGCTGAAAACCGTCCGCTGAGAACCGTCCGTCGCCCCGGTCATCGCCCCGCCCGGTCCGTCCCGTCGAGCGGGCGCACCACCCGGGCGGGGTTGCCCACCGCCAGGACGCCGGGCGGCAGATCGCGGGTGACCACGGATCCCGCGCCCACGACCGTGTTCTCGCCGACCGTCACCCCGGGGCAGACGATCACTCCCCCGCCGAGCCAGACGTTGTCGCCGATCGTCACCGGCAGGGCCTTCTCCCAGCCCTCCCGTCGGCGTTCGGGTTCCATCGCGTGCGTGGGGGTGAGCAGTTGGACGTTCGGGCCGATCTGGACGTCCGCGCCGACGGTGATGGGGGCGGCGTCGAGGAAGACGGCGCCGAAGTTGACGAACGTCCCCGCGCCGACGTGGATGTGGTAACCGAAGTCGCACCGGAAGGGGGCCCTGATCCGCACCCCTTCGCCCACGGAGCCGAGGAGTCGTACGAGCAGCGCGTGGCGCTCCTCGGGGGAGGCCAGGGTGGCCGCGTCGTACGCCGCGCAGAGCTCCGCGCGACGCCGGGTGTCGGCGGCGAGTTCGGGATCGTCGGGCAGATACCAATCCCCGGCCAGCATGCGGTCCTTGTTCCGTCCCATGGACTCCCTTTCATGGTCGTCGTCGGCGCGGTCGGCCGAGATCCGTCTCGTTCCGTGGCCCGGACGCGGCCATGATGGCCGCGAGGCGCTGTCGGTGCGATCGACGTAACGTGGTCGCTGTGCGCAGCGTTCCCGCACGAAGAAAGGGAATTCCGTGTCCGACGCCGACGTCGTCCGCCGCATGTATGCCGCCAAGGGGGACCGGGAGGTCCTCCGGTCGGTCATCGCCGAGGACGCCGAGTACGACATCGCCGAGGGCTTCCCCAACGGCGGCGTCTACCACGGTCTCGACAGCATCGTCGACGACTTCTTCTCCTTCACCGGCGACTTCGACGAATTCCGGGCCGAGGGCGACGAGTTCTGGGAGGCCGACGGCACGGTGTTCGTGCTGGGCCGCTACCACGGCCGGGCCAGGAGCACCGGCGCTCCCTTCACCTCCCGCTTCGCGCATGTCTTCACCCTGCGCGACGGCAGGATCGTCCGTCTCCGGCAGACCGCGGACACGGTGCAGATCGCCCGCGCCCTGGGGCGCTGACGCGCACCGCCTCGCGGCCGCTCACCCGGCCGACAGGAGCCCGGCGATCACCGCCGGGGCGGGAGGCCCGTCCAGGAGGCGGCGCAGTTCCGTCACCCCTTCCTGCCGTTGGTGCGGCGTGAGGGCGAGGTAGCGCTCCAGGCGTTCGTTGAACGTGCCGCGGAACCGCGCGTACAGGCCGTCGTCCTCCCGGATCCGGCCCGCGACGGCCACGAGGGCCTCGGTGCCCGCGAGGTCGTCCTCGGGCGGCGCGTGGCCGGGCAGGACATCCGAGAAGCGCCCGGCGAGACGGCCGAAGAGGGTGCCGGCGAGGTGCCGGACGGTGAACGTGTGCGCATAGTGCTGTTCGTGCAGCGCCAGCGGCAGGCGGCCCAGCAGCGTGGCCTCGTGGAGCGCCGACAGTCCGGGGGCGAGCAGGTAGTGCGGTGTCGTCGCCACCCGGCGCAGCAGTTCGCGCTGCGGCAGGAACCGGCGGTCGACCCGGCGCCCGGCCGTCCGGAGCGTGCGGGCGCGGTGACCGGCGTACGGGCCGCCGCAGAGCAGGACGCCGCCGAAGCGGGGCCAGTCGGCGAGCAGGTCCGGGATCCAGCGGTCGAGCAGCCGGAGGTAGTCGTTGCGGTCGTCGAAGTCGAGGAGGAAGTTCTTGAAGCCGCCGGTGTTGACGATCAGGTCGTAGCCGGGTCCGTCGTCCGCCCGTCCGTCCCCCCGCGCGGCGCGCAGGCCCTCCCGGTCGACGAGCGGACCGGTCAGGTGCATCGCTCCGGCGGCGCCGGCGGCGGCGAACCCGGCCATGCGGCGGGGGACTCCGGGGAAGTTCTGGACCACGCTGTGGTCGGCCAGGAAGTGGGCGGCGAGGACGCGTTCGTGGGGCGAGAGGCGGGCCAGGTGCCGGCGGGCCGCCGGGAAGGAGTCGCGCGGCAGGCCGGCGCACAGTTCGCGGATCCGCGCGAGGGAGTGGCGGTGCTGCCAGAAGCCGAACAGACAGTCCACCAGGACCACCGGGCGGTGCGCCACGACGGAGTGCAGGACGAGGTCGGCGTCCATCGCGGAGACGACCAGATCGCTGTCGGCCAGCAGCCCGTCGAGGTCGTGGGTGCCGTCGTGAACGCCGTCGAAGGCCGGGGCGTTGCGGTGCGCGAACGCGGCCGCGACATCATCCCCCACGAACACCCGCTTATGCTCCGGGAGTTGCCGGGCCACGGCGACGAGTACGGAAGCCGGGCCGAAGCCGCAGTTCTGGGCGCCCATGAGGATGCGCATGGCGTGTCAGCCGCGCGGGGGCGCCGCGTCGGCCAGGAGAGCATCGAGCTGCGCGGCGAAGGCGGCCGGGTACTTGGCGTAGCCGGAGTGCCCGCCGGGAAACTCGGCCACTTCCCGGCCGAGTTGCCGCGCGAGGTGGGCCACCGGCCGGTGTACGGCGTGGGTGCGCGAGTCCCGGCCGCCGGCCGTCACCACCCGGTCCGCCAGGGCGGCCAGCGCGGTGACGTCGGGTACGCAGCGGGCGGACGGCCGCATCACATGGGAGAGGAAGAACGCGCTGTTGTCGGCCGCTTCGGGCAGGTCCGGGGCGGCTCGCCCGCCGAAGAGGGCACAGAGCCGGTCCATGGCCGCGGGCACGCCGTCCCGGCGGAACGTCGCGTACACCTCGTCGAAGAAGGCCACGTGCTCCGCCGCGTCCGGCAACAGCCCCATGGCGGGCGGCTCGTGGACGACCGCCCGCCGGATCCGGCGCGGATCACGGAGCAGGAGCTCCAGGGCGGTCAGCCCGCCCGCGCAGCTGCCGAACACCCGTACCGGTTCGCCGCCCGGGGCGAGGTGGCCGAGCAGCCGCGCGGCGTCGTCGGCCTGGGTGGCGAGCCAGGGCTCGGGCGGCGGGGCGTCGAGGGTGCTGCGCGAGATGCCGCGCGGGTCGTAGCGGACGACGCGGTGGCGGTCGGCGAGCGCGTCGGCCAGCTCCCGGAAGACCTCGGCGTCGGAGGCACCGCCCGGGATGAGCAGCAACAGCGGCCCGGTGCCGCGTACTTCGAAGTACAACCGCGCACCCGGCACCGTCAGCGTGCCGCTCTCCAGGGTGTCCATCGCTCTCCAGATCGCTCCGCCACAGGGCAATGCGACAGGAGGTTACGCGCGGGACGGGCCGCGCGGATAGGCGTACGCGGGCCGTCGCGCGCGGCCGTACGGGATCGCGCACCGTCCGTCGCTCCGGCACGCCCGGGTCCCGGGTGTCCTGCCGGGGCAGAGACGCCCCATGATGCCCAGTGTGAGCAGAATCGGACGATTCGGTGGACAACGCCTTCGCGCGGTCGTCCTGTTGGCCGCGGTCGCGCTCGGCACGGCCGCGCCCGTGCCCGCGTCGGCCCATGAGCGGGATCCGGGCCAGGTGCAGTGCCTGGGCACCGAGACCGTCGCCTACCACCCCGGTCTCGGCCTCCTGCCCCGGGACACCCGCGTCACGGTGGACGGCCGGTTCCACTCCTGCACCGGTGGCGACGGGGCGGTGAGGAGCGGCGGCTACCACGAGGAGTTCACCCTCTTCACCGGGTGCAACAACCTCCTGGAGGGCTTCCGGACGCGCCGGACCTACTTCTGGAACGCCCACGACGCCAGCACCGCCGAGATCGCCGGGAGCAGCACGGCCCTGGCCGGTCAGGTGGTCACGCCGGCCGCCGGCACGGTGACGCACGGCCGTTTCCGGGGCCGGAAGGTGCTCCAGATCATTCCTCTCCCCCAGCCGGGGGCGCTGCAGTGCCTGTCGGGCGGGGTCACGAGCGCGAGCGGGCCGACGGTCCTGACGATCTTCTGAATCCGGCCTTCTGAATCCGGCCTTCTGCATCCGATCCGAGGCGTCAGTTGCCCCGCCAGATGTTGTCGAAGGCCGCCTGCTCGATGGCCCGCCGCTGGCGCAGGGCTGCCAGCTCCGTCAGCGCGTCATCGACCGCGGCGAGCACCGTCCGCACCGCCTCGTCGGCCGGGGGCGGGGCGTCCTCGGCGTCCCGGTCACGGATCCCGAGGGCTGTCGCGAGGGTGGCGAGGACGGGTTCGTCCGAGGCCCGGCGGGCGGCCGCGCGGCGGCGGCCGGGGGTGTCGGCGAGTTCCGTCCGGCCGTCCTGGAAGGGCTTCCAGTGGCTCCGGCTCCGCTGCCGGGTGAGGTCCCCCTCCGCCTCCAGGGCGGCGAGGTAGGCCGGGGCCAGGCCGCGGCCCCGGCGCCAGAGCCGGTCCTCGACGGTCTCGTACGGCTCCTGGATGATCAATGCCGCCGTGGCCCGGTCCGCGACGGGGTCGGACGGGACCGGCCCGGGGCCGGGCACGATCCGGTCGTCGTCCAGGGTGACGGCCCCGGCGGCCAGGAGGTCGATCAGCTCGGCCCCCGCCAGGGCGAGCGACAGTTCGCCCTGGGCCACGGGGCGGCCGGCCGGCGCGTCCAGCACGGTGATCATCAGGTCCCGGGGTGTGGTCACGTCCACGAGCCTACGGAGCGGGCGACGGTCCCGCACCCCACGGCGGGCGCGGGCCGGCACCGCACGGGCCGCGCCGGGACCGCCGCCGTCCGGCCCGCCGGGCGCGGGCCGGTCCGTCCGCCGGGCGTCAGGCCACCGGCGCCGGATACGTCGGGTACTCCACCCCGGAGACGTGCTGGACGACCCGGATGACCTGGCACGAGTAGCCGAACTCGTTGTCGTACCACAGGTAGAGGATCGCGTTGTCGCCCTCCACCTTCGTCGCCCCGGCGTCGACGATCGACGCGTGGCGCGAGCCGATGAAGTCGCTGGAGACCGCGTCGGGGGCGCTGATGAAGTCGATCTGGCGCTTGAGCGGCGAGGTCAGCGAGACATGGCGGAGGTGGTCGAGGACGTCCTCGCGCGTGGTCTCGCGGGCGAGCTGCAGGTTGAGGATCGCGATCGAGACGTCCGGCACGGGGACGCGGATCGAGCTGCCGGTGATCTTCGCCTGGAGGTCGGGCAGGGCCTTCGCGACGGCGGAGGCGGCACCGGTCTCGGTGATGACCATGTTGAGCGGCGCCGAGCGGCCGCGGCGCTCGGAACTGTGGTAATTGTCCAGCAGGTTCTGGTCGTTGGTGAACGAGTGGACCGTCTCCACGTGGCCGCGCAGCACCCCGTACTCGTCGGCCATCGCCTTGAGCGGCGGGACGATCGCGTTGGTGGTGCAGGACGCGCAGGACAGGATCCGCTCGTCCGGCTTGATCGTGTCGTGGTTGACGCCGTGGACGATGTTGGGGACGTCGCCCTTGCCCGGCGCGGTCAGGACGACCTTGTCGATACCGGGGCGCAGGTGCTGGGACAGGCCCTCGCGGTCGCGCCACTTGCCGGTGTTGTCGATGAGGATGGCGTCCTTGATGCCGTACGCCGTGTAGTCGACCTCGGACGGGTCGTTGGCGTAGATCACCTTGATCTCGTTGCCGTTGGCGGTGATCGTGCTGTTCGCCTCGTCGACGGTGATCGTGCCCTGGAACTGGCCGTGGATCGAGTCGCGGCGCAGCAGGGAGGCGCGCTTGACGATGTCCTGATCCCCACCCCCTCGGACGACGACGGCGCGCAGCCGCAGGCCGTTGCCGGAGCCGGACTTCTCGATGAGGAGGCGGGCGACGAGGCGGCCGATGCGGCCGAAGCCGTAGAGGACGACGTCGCGTCCGTCGCCGCGCTCGATCTTGTTGGCACCGGTGGCACCGGCGACGGCCCGGGCGGTGAACTCCTCCACGGTCAGACCGTCGGCGTCGGTCCGGTACGTCGCGGCGAGCATGCCGATGTCGATCTGCGAGGGGCCGAGATCGAGCGTGGTGAGGGCCTGCAGGAAGGGCAGCGTCTCGGTGACCGAGAGCTCCTCACCGGCTATCTGGCGGGCGAACCGGTGGGTCTTGAGGATGCTGACGACCGACTTGTTCACCAGGGAGCGGCTGTGGACCAGGACGGTGACGTCCCGCTCCCGGTGCAGCTTCCCGATGACCGGGATCATCGACTCCGCAATTTCCTCGCGGTTCTTCCAGTTGGTGAACGTGTCCTCGTTGACAGTCACAGGGGTATCTCTTTCGAGCTAGGCGGCGCTCACATGCTAACCCCATGCGCTTTTGCCCCTTCAAGCAGTGTGACCGGAGTGACACATTCCCGAGGTGTGCGGATTCTGGCGATTCCGGGCCGCGACCTCCCGCCCGGCTCAACCCCCGTACGCCGGAGGCGATTTGGCGGTAGCGTTGCCTGCGCGCTGCCCCGCGGAGCACCTTCCGGTCGCCGAAGCCCCCCGGGGTCGGCCGGCCCCGGGGAATCCGAGAAACCCCCGGAAGGTGAGGCCGCGATGCAACGCGTGAAGGAGTGGTTACGCAGCGCTCTGGACCGGATCGAGCGCCGATACGAGGTGCTCAGCCTGCTCGTCTCCGTGGCCATGCTGGTCACGGCCTGGCGAGCGGGGTGAGACCGGTCCCGGTGTGAGGCAAGCACACCGGGACCGGCCGGTCCACGGGCGCCCCCGCTCCCCGGCCCCGCACCCGCGTCGGTGCGGGGCCTTCTCCCTGCTCGGCATGGGGAGTTGGAGTGTGAGGTACCAGTGTATTGGTATCGCCCGCTCCCCACCGCCGGTCGCTCCCGAAAGACCTCAGGCGGCCTCGAGCGCCGTCTCCGCCGGGCGGACGACGACAAATCCCTGGCCGGGGGCCGCGCGGAAGCCCTGCGGGTCCCCCGCGAGGTACTCGGAGATCGGGGTCCTCAGGTGGTACAGCACCACCGACTCGGAGACCCCGAAGATGGCCGGGCAGTCGGTGAACAGGGGCGCTTCCGCCTGGACATAGGCCAGGCCGGCCCGCAGATGGGCGTCGGTGACGGCGGCCCCGCCGCCGCGGTGGGCGACGATCTCCTGCACCATCGCCTCGCAGGTGGCGGCGAACTCCGCGTCCTCCACGAAGGCGCGGTCCGTGCGCTGCCGCACGGCCCGGTATTCGGGCACGTCCAGGAGCTCGGAGAGGGCCCGCACGCGGAACCGCCCGGCCTGCGGCTCCAGCCTCTCCAGGGACCGCTTGATCCGCCGCCGTACGTCGCGGACGGTCGCCTTCACCGATTTCGCGGCGCTCTCCGGCGTACGGCCGTCGGCCAGGAGCATGGTGTCCAAGGCGGTGTCGACGTAGACGACGTCGATCCGTTCGTAGTGGCGTTCCGCCCATTCGAGCAGCGCGGTGAGCCGGTCCTGATTGAAATAGCTGTTTCCCGCGCTTATGCCTATGAGGGCGTGTTCCGCGCGCTGCCAGATGCGCCGGCAGTTCTCGCCGAGGGGCTCCCCGCGCATCTCGATCCCGGGGGCCTCCGTCAGCACGTGCGGGGGCATAACGATTTCTCCTCTGGGGGGTTCATGGATCCGTTCAGGAAGACGAGGAAGGGGAAGAGGGGGAGGAAGAGGACGGCGCGCTCTTCAGCGTGTCCGCCATCTTCAGGCAGAGTTCGTCGAGGATCTCGGCGATGTTCATGCCGCCGCCCATGGGCGCGAACATGACGCCGTCCAGGCGCTCGCGGACCTCGGTGAGCCCGGGCGAGCTGCCGCCGGCCCGTTCGAGGATCTCCAGCGTCCGGCGCGCGGCGTCCGCGCAGCGGAAGGCCCCGTAGTCCGAGGGCTCGTTGAGCAGACCGCGGCCGCTGCTCAGCAGATACGCGGCGAGCAGCGCGATGTCCTCATGCAAGGGGTTCTGCGGCACGGTTTCCCCAGACTTCATAGCTGATCACCTCGTTCTTGTCGCGGCGGTCGGAGGGCGTGGGCGGCTGCGCGGGGATCCCGACGGGCACGAGCAGCACGGGTTCGAGCGGCTCCGGCAGGCCGAGCAGTTCGCGCAGCACCTCCTCGCGGAAGCTGCTCACCGGACAGCCGCCGAAGCCGAGGGCGTGGGCGGAGAGGAGCAGATTCTCCACGGCCATGGCCACGCAGAGCTTCGAGGTCTCGTAGATCTTCCGGGATATCTCACCGGTGAGGCCGGCCGTCAGCCGCCGGTCGATGCAGGCGACCACGACGAACGAGGGCGTTCCGATGATGCCGGGGGAAAAGGCGCGCAGCAGCCGTACGTTCGCCGGGTCGCGCACCACGACGAATGACCACGCCTGTTTGTTGGAGGCGGTGGGTGCAGCGAGCATGCACTCCAGCATCCGGTCGACGAGTTCGTCGTCGATGGATCCGGGTGCGTAATTCCGGAGGACGGTCCGGGTGCGGATGACGTTCAGCACGTCGGGCAGCGTTTCCGGCAAGGGACTCTTTGGCATCACTTCCCTTTCTCTTGCCCCTCTGGGCAACAAACGCCACTTGTGTACCGCACGGCATCGAGCGGGCTCAAGGAGTCAACACGGCAAGATCCGCAGGCAACATGCGGAACCGGTTGTTCAGTGACGAAGGGGATGAATGGCCGAACACCCGCTATTGATCGACGTCTTCACCGCTGCCGAGAGCGGGCGCGCGGCACGGACTTCGGCCGGCGACGCTCCGGCCCGGGGGCGTTCAGAGATGAACGGGCTTGTCCAGATGGCCTTTTCAGCCAGTCCGGCGCATCCTGGAGGGCATCATCGGGAGCCGAAGTGAGTTGGTTCGACCCGACTTGTTCCCTTCCCGTCCCAGAATGTGGGAATGATGACGTCCGACGCGGCGGACGTCGCTCCGGCGGCCGGACGGCACCGCCGGACGGCGACCGCGCACGGCCCGGGCGGGGGCGGGACGGGGGCGGGGCGGGGAACCGATTCCCTCCGGGACGGGGCCTCGGGTGTTCGGAATATGCAGGAATCTGCAATTGTGGAGGTCACGGGATGTCACCGGAGGCGGCCACGATCGCCTCCTCGAACGGGAAGCAGCGGGTGGAACAGGTGCGCAGGACGAGCGCGGGCCACAAGGCCGGGTCCGGCAGCGGTCGGGAGAGTGCGGCGAACGCACAGGCGGGCACCCCGCTCTACCAGCTCAAGGCCGAGTTCTTCAAAACACTGGGCCACCCCGCCCGCATCCGCGTCCTGGAGCTGCTCAGCGTCCGGGAGCACGCGGTCGCCGAACTGCTGCCCGAGGTCGGCCTGGAACCGGCCGCGCTGTCCCAGCAGCTCGCCGTCCTGCGGAGGGCCAACCTCGTCCTCACCCGCCGCGAAGGCTCCAACGTCTTCTACCGCCTCGCCGCCCCCGAGCTCGCCGAGCTGCTGCGGGTCGCCCGGAGCATCCTCTCCGGCGTCCTCCAGGGCCAGGCCGAGCTCCTGGCGGACCTGCGCGCCGCGGCGCCTTAGCCCGGCAGGGCGAATCAACCCGGCAGGGCGAACCACACGATCACGGTCTTGCCCCGCCCCCCGGGATCCGGCTCGACCCGCAGATCCCCGGCATAGGCGCGGGCCACGTCGGTCACCGTCCGGAACCCCTGCCCCGAGGTCCGCCCGAAGGGGACCGGCAGGCGCGGATCGAGGTCGCCGACCGCGATCACCAGCAGTCCGTCGGTCACGGTCACGGCGACCTCGACGTCCGGGGACCTCGGTGCGTGCCGTACAGCGTTGGCGACCAGCTCGCTGACGACCAGCAGCGCGGCGTCGAACACCGAGGCCCCGGGCGCCAGTCCGAGCTCCGCCAGGCTCCTCTCCGCACGCTCCCGCGCCTCCCGCACCGACGCCGGCACCAGCGGCACCGTCCAGGTCCGCCTGCGCACCGGCACCGCCGGGGCGGTGCGGTGCCCGGCACCGGGGCGCCGGATCACCGTCGTCCGCCCGCCCGGTTCACCGGGCTCCCGTCCCGGCGTCCGGGTCGATGCCGTGCTCACGGGCGATCCGCAGCACGTCGTCCAACTCGTCCGCGGCCGCGGCCTCTTCGTAGGCGTCACCGGCTTCCCGCGCAGCCGCGAGACGAGCGCGTGCCATCCGGACACGCTCCAGCACTGTCTCCGCGAACCCGGCCACACTACGTCCCCCATCCGTTCATTCGACAACTAGTGAATTGCATAACTCTGCAAGTCTAGCCCGGGACGAGGACCGCACGTGCGCGGGCAGCGGAGCGTCGCCTTCCACGACCCCGGCAGCCGCGGGCAAGAGGCCGGCCGGGGGAATCCCGACCCCGCCGGCGCCGCACGCATAGCGTCACCGAAGCTGACAAGGGGTGATCACCGGCCAGTCGACGACGGCTCCCGGCCTCGCCGTCCGGGGCGTCCCGGGAAGCACTCCCCTCCTGATCAACCTCCGGTAACCCCCGGCCCCGCCGTCCGCCGATCCCCCTCCTTCGCATGATCCAACTCGGCTCAAAACATAAGTTTGTTGGATATTCCGCCGGGGAGTGATGCGTCGTTTCCAAGATTTTTCACGGTGGAGACAGCGCCGCAACAGCGCACATCCCGCCACCTCGGCACCACCGAAAGCCTCAGCACCGCCTAAAGCCTCACCACCACCGAAAGCAGGAGCCCACCGCATGCTGCCCGCCATGCCGCACGACGCACGCGAACGTTTCCTCGCCGAGCCCCGCATCGGCGTCCTGGGCGTCACCGACCCCCGGGGCGGCGACCGCGCACCCCTGGTCGTACCGGTCTGGTACGGCTACGAGCCCGGGGGTGAGATCGTCGTCGAGACCGGCCGGGAGACGATCAAGGCACAACTGCTGCGCGCCGCGGGGAGGTTCAGCCTCTGCGCGCAGGACGAGAAGCGGCCGTACCGGTTCGTGAGCGTCGAGGGACCCGTCACCGCGATCGAGGACCCGGTCGACCCGGCCGTGCGCGAGGCGCTGGCGCACCGCTATCTGGACCCCCAGGAGGCGCGCGACTACCTGGCGGGGACCGCCGACCAGCTCAAGGACGACATCGCCTTCCGCATGCGCCCGCAGCGCTGGCGCAGCGCCGACTTCGGCGCCTTCGCGGCCGGTTTCGAGGGGGCGGACGCCGGGGCCGACGCCGGCTGACCGGCGCGGCACCGCACACCACCGAAACCGCACCGAAGCACCGAGCACGACCGGAAAAGGACCCGATGACCGACACCGACGTTTCGTCACGCCCGCTCCCCCGCCCCGCGCCCGGCTACCCGCGGGAGCACCGAATACCCGAGCTGTTCGCGGCGCAGGCCGCCGCCCGGCCGGACGCGCCGGCGGCCCGGCACGGCGGGCGCACCCTCACCTACGGGCAGCTCGACGCCCGTTCCGACGCCCTGGCGGCCCGGCTGCTCGCCCGTGGCGTCGAGCCGGGCGGCCTGGTCGGCGTGTGCGGCAGCCGCTCGCTGGAGGCGCTGGTCGCACTGCTGGGCATCCTCAAGGCGGGCTGTGCGTACGTCCCGCTCGACGAGGACCTGCCGCCGGCCCGGCTGCGGGCGATGGCCGAGGACGCCGGGCTGCGGGCCGCGGTCACCCTGCCGGGCAGCGAACGCCCGGTGCGCGGGCTGCGCGTGAGCATCGGGCTCGACGGCATCGAGGCCGATGCCGAGGAGGGATCCGGCGCGCCGCGCGCGGTCACCGGGTCCCCGGCCGACCCCGCCTACGTGGCCTTCACCTCCGGCACGACCGGCCGCCCCAAGCCCGTGGCGATACCGCACCGGGGCGTGGTGCGCCTCGTGCTCTCCGAGCCCGAACTGCCGCCGCCCGGGCCGGGCGACCGGGTCCTGCACGCCTACGGGCTGTCCTCCGACGCCTCGACGATCGAGATCTGGTGCGCGCTGCTCACCGGCGCGTGCCTGGTCCTGGCCGACCGCGAGGAGCTGCTGTCGCCCACCGCGCTGGAGGAGCTGTTCCGCACACAGGAGGTGACGGTCGCCTACCTGACGACGAGCGTCTTCCACCTCCTCGCCCGCACCCGCCCCGGGGCGATGTCCGGGCTGCGGTTCGTCTCCGCCGGCGGCGAGGCGATGGACCCGCGGCTGGCCAACGCCGTGCTGGCGGCCTGTCCGGACACCACGGTGGTCAACTTCTACGGTCCGACCGAGAATTCGGTGGTCTCCACCGCGCATGTGCTGAGCCCCCTGCCCGAGGACGCCACGCACGTCCCGCTGGGCCGCCCGTACGGCGCCTCCACCGCCCATGTCCTGCGGGCCGACGGCTCGGTGGCGGCGCCCGGCGAGGAGGGCGAGCTCTGCGTCGGCGGGGACGGCCTGGCCCTGGGCTACCTCGGCGATCCGCACCTGACCGGCGAGCGGTTCGTCGCGCTGCCCGACGTGGAGCCGGGCGGGCTGCTGTACCGCACCGGCGACCGGGCGGTCCGGACGGCCGACGGCCTGCTGGAGTACCGGGGGCGGCTGGACCGCCAGGTGAAGCTGCGCGGCGCGCGGATCGAACTCGACGAGGTGGAGGCCCGGTTGCGGGCCCACCCCGCGGTCGGCGAGGCCGTCGTGGAGGCCGGGGACGGCGCGCTGACCGCCTACGTCACCGCCGCCGGGCCCGGCCTCCCCCTGCCGCTGCCGGAGCTGCGCGCGTACTGCACCCAGTGGCTGCCCGCACAGGCCGTCCCGGTGCTCGTGCCCCTGGAGAGCTTCCCGGTGACCAGCGGCGGCAAGGTGGACCGCGCCCGGCTGAGGTCCGCCGCGCCGGTCCCCGCCGCACCGGCCCCCGGCGAGGAGGCCGAACTGGAGGGGCTGCCCGGTGTCCTCGCCGAGGTGTGGCAGCAGGTGCTGCGCGTCCGCCCCGCGCTCCGGGACGGCTTCTTCCACCTGGGCGGCGACTCCCTGCTCGCCTCCGAGGCCGTCACCCGCACCCTCGCCCTGCTGGGCATGGACGCCTCCCTGGGCTCCGGCCTGATCAGGGCGCTGCTGGCCGACCCGACCCTGGAGGGCTTCGCGGCGGCCGTGCACGCGGCGCGCGGCGGTTCCGTGGAGGCGGCGGGGCCGGGCGTCGACTTCGTCAAGGAGGCCGAGCTGGGCTTCGACCTCCCGCCCGCCGAGGGCCCGGCCCCGCGCCCGGACGACCCGCGGAACGTCCTGCTCACGGGCGCCTCGGGATTCGTCGGCGCCTTCCTCCTGGACCGGCTGCTGCGCTCCACGGCCGCGCGCGTCCACTGCCCCGTGCGGGCCTCGAACCGGGCGCACGCCGAACAGCGGGTGCGCACCGCGCTCGCCCGCTACGGGCTGCGTCCGGACGACGCGGCGTGGCGGCGGGTGGAGTGCTTCCCCGGCGATCTGACCGAGCCGGGTCTGGGCCTCGCGCCCGGGCAGGCGGAGGAGCTGTCCCGCACCCTCGACCTCGTCCTCCACAACGGCGCCCGCG
The DNA here is from genome assembly GCF_041519305.1 of Streptomyces luteireticuli. Lineage (NCBI taxonomy): Bacteria > Bacillati > Actinomycetota > Actinomycetes > Kitasatosporales > Streptomycetaceae > Streptomyces > Streptomyces luteireticuli. The sequence goes on along the minus strand of NZ_CP167927.1, from coordinate 7,521,484 downwards.
TCAACTTCCTCTATCCGTATGAGGAGTTACGCGCGTCGAACGTGGACGGCACCCGGGAGGTCGTCCGTATCGCGGCACCGCGCCGGGTGCCGGTGCACTTCGTGTCGACCGTCGCCGTCGTGGCCGGGTTCGGCACGGCCGGGGTGCGCGAGGTGGACGAGGATCTGCCGCTGGACCACGCCGACGGGCTCACCATGGGCTACGCGGAGAGCAAATGGGTCGCCGAAAGGGTGCTGCAGGAGGCCGCCGGGCAGGGGCTGCCGGTGGCGGTGTACCGGCCGTACGAGGTGACGGGCGACCGCGCGCACGGCACGTGCAACACCGAGACGGCCATCTGCTCCCTCTTCAAGGTGATCGCCGAGACGGGGCTGGCCCCGGACATCGAACTGCCCATGGACTTCGTCCCGGTGGACCATGTCGCCGAGTGCGTCGTGCGCATCGCCACCCACGAGCCGGCCGACGGACGCGTCTACCACCTCACCAATCCGCGCCCGGGCATGCTCTCGGACGTCCTGGACCGGATGCGCGCGGCGGGCTTCGCCCTGCGGACCATGCCGTACGGGCAGTGGGTCGGCGAGCTGGTGCGGCACGTCGCCGAGCATCCGACGAGCGCCACCGCGCCGTTCGTCTCGCTGTGCGTCGACCGCAGCCGCGCGGCGGACATGTCCGTCAAGGAGATGTACCTCAAGGACACCTTCCCCGTGCTGGGACGGCGCAACGCCGAGGCGGCGCTGGCCGGCAGCGGACTGGACTGCCCGCCGGTCGACGCCGCCCTGCTGGACCACTACCTGGAGTACTTCTTCACCTCCGGCTATCTGCCCCGTCCCGCCGCCGAGCCCTCGGAGACGACCGCATGAGCGAGACCGACACCGTCATCCCCGTCCCGGACGTGGAGCCCGGCACGGCCGGACCGCCGTGCGCCTACGCCCGGCTGCGCGCCGAACAGCCCGTCGTCAAGGCGCAGTTGCCCAACGGCGAGACGGGCTGGCTGATCACCCGCTACGCGGACGCGCGGGCCGCATTCGCCGATCCGCGGCTGGAGCGGCCGCTGATGTCGGCCTGGCCGCCCCGCGAGGGCGAGGACGCGCCGCCGCCGTGCCTGCCCACGTTCCTGGAGATGACCGGGGAGCACCACGAGCGCGTCCGCCGCACCGTCCTGCCGCTGTTCGGGCGGCGGCGGCTGGAGTTCATGGGCCCGCGGATCCGGACCATGGCGGAGGAGCTGATCGACGCCATGGTGGCCGGGGCCGAGGACGGGACGGCGGACCTCGTCGCCGCGTACGTCGATCCGCTGCCGCTGCGGGTGCTGTGCGAGACCGTCGGGCTGCCGCACGAGGACCGCGACATCTATCTGCCGCACACCCTCGCCCTGCTCGGCGCCTCGGGGCTGACGATGGAGGAGGTGCTGACGGCGCTGTACGCGCTGCAGGACTACGCCTCGGAGCTCATCTCCCGCAAGGAGCAGGAGGTTTCCTCCGGCGGGTCCGGCGAGGACTATGTGCACCTGCTCCTGGCCGAGAGCCGCCGCCCGGGGAGCGAGCTGACCCGGGACGACGTCGTCAGCTTCGTCGTCACCATGCTCATGGCCGGCTACAAGACCAACATCCAGCACACCGGCAACGCCCTGCTCACCCTGCTCACCCACCCCGAGCAGCTGCGGCGGCTGCGGGACGAGCCGGCGGGGATCGGCGCCGCGGTGGAGGAGCTGCTGCGGTACGTCCCGCTGATGAACGCCATCAACATCCTTGTCGCCAAGGAGGACTTCACGCTGCACGGGCAGCGGATCCGGGCCGGTGACGCGGTCGTCCCGGTGCCTGCCTCCGCCAACCGCGACCCGGAGGCGTTCGCCGACGCCGACCGCCTCGACCTGACCCGGTCGCCCAACGCGCACATCGCGTTCGGGCACGGCCCGCACGCCTGCACCGGTGGCCATCTGACCCGGCTCCAGCTCGCCACCGCGATCCAGGTGCTGCTGGAGCGGCTGCCGGACATCGAACTGGCGGTGCCGGCGGAGACGATCGCCTGGGACGAATCGACGCCGCTGCGCGCCCCGGCACGGCTGCCGGTGCGCTGGTGACCGCTTCGTCCATGACCCCGGAAAATTCGGAAGAGAAGGGCCCGCACTCCGTGACCGCACCGACCGAGGACGCCGCGCGCCGGGAGCCGCTCCCGCGCTATCCGTTCAGCACCGACGGCGACCGTCTCGCCCCCGAGCTCGCCGAGTTGCGGGGCCGCTGTCCTGTGGCGCGGGTCAGCACCAACTCCGGCGGCGAGGCCTGGCTGGTCACCGGCTACGAGCTGACCCAGCACGTGCTGCGGGACCGGGCGTTCGCCCGCTCCGTCCTCGCCGAGGCCGAGAGCCCGGCGCAGGACGCCCCGATCCTGGCGCCCGAGCTGCTGGACGCCATGAACCACCTGCAGAAGGCCGGGCTGCGCGACGAGGTGCTCAAGGCGCTCGGCCGCAACCAGCCGGAGCTGCCCGCCGACTGGGTCGCCGAGGCCACCCGGGAGGGCCTGGACGCCATGGCCCGGGAGAGCGCGCCGGGCGATCTGCAGCACCACTTCGCGGAGTGGGTCGCCGCGAAGTGCATGTGCCGGCTGCTGGGCCTGCCCTTCGCGGACCGGGCGTGGCTGGCCCACCGGGCCGACGTCGACCTGACGATGGTCACGTACTCGCCGGAGGAACTCGCCCGCAACTGGGAGGAGATCCGCCTCTACATGCAGGAGTACATGGCCGCCCGCCGCCCCGGCGAGCCGCGCGGCCTGGTCGACCGCCTCGCCGACCTCAACGCGGACAGCGGTGGTCTGACGGTCCGTCAGCTGTCGAACATCGTCTCCGTCCTCTTCGTCAGCGGCTACGAGGACTTCGCGAGCTTCCTGGGGGTGGCGGCGTTCAACCTCCTCCAGAAGCCGGAGGTGATGAGCGCGGTGCGGGCCCGGCCGGAGACGATGCCGCAGTGCGTGGAGGAACTGCTGCGGTGCAGCGTGGTCCTGGGCAACGCGATCCCGCGGTACGTCACGCGGGACGCGCAGCTGGGCGACGCCTCCGTCAAGGAGGGCGACCTGGTCCTGCTGTCCCTGGACGCGGTCAACTTCGACCCGGCGGCCTTCCCCGACCCCGAGGCGTTCGACCCGTCCCGCTCGCCCAACCCGCACCTGCGGTTCGGCTACGGCCGTCACCACTGCCCGGGCGCGCACCTGGTACGCCGCCAGTCGGACACGGCGTTCCGCGTCCTGCTGGACCGGCTGCCGGACATCCGCCTGGCGGTTCCGGCGGAGGAAGTGCCCTGGCACCCGAACCGGATGGCCATCATGCCGGCGAGGATTCCCGTCATCTGGTGACGGGCCGTTCCCTGGTCCCCGGTGCGCCCTTCGGGGTGCGCCGGGGACCCGCCCGTCATCCGGGCCTGCGGTAGAGGGGATCGGTGAGATCCGTGCGCACCTCACGCCCCACCGCGGGCCGCGGCCCCGGCAGATCGGACCGCTGCACGACCTCGCCGAACGGCAGGTCGATCTGCGGGAGGCCATGCGAGACGAGTGTGACGACGGACGTCCCGTAGGCGACGCCCCGCACCCCGGCCCACAGCAGGGCGCCCGCGCACATCGCGCACGGCTCGGCGGTGCTGACCACCACGTATGAGGGGAGGTCGCGGCCCGCGGCGGCGGCCTCGCGCAGCAGGTTGAGTTCGGCGTGGGCGGTCATGTCGCCGGATTTCTCGGTGGTGTTGCGGGCCCCGGCCACGACGTCCCCGGACGCGGCGTCGACGAGGACGGCCCCGAAGGGCCAGCGGGCCGGGCGGGCCCATTCCACGGCGGCGGGCATGGCCCGCACCACGGCGTCCTTCAGGTCTGCGGGCCAGTGGCCGGTCCACCGTCTCCCCTCGGTGGACCGGCTGTCGGCGGACCTGCTGTCGGCGGACCGGGCGGCCGCGGGCGGCGCGAGCGCTCCGAGCGCGGGCAGAGGAGCCGCCGCGACGGCGGCCGTGCGCAGGAAGCGGCGCCGGGACGCCTCCGGGAATGTCATCCCCCTTGTATAGCGGCCCGGCCGGTCTCTCGTCAGACGTGGCTGAAGACCGTGCTCGCCAGGGCGACATGGATCGCCGTGCCGCCCAGCACACTCAGGACCGCGTTGCGCCGCCACAGGTGCAGGCCGAGGGTGGCCGCGAGGGCCAGGCCGACGGGCGCGGCGCCCCCCGGGGAGACGTCGCGGAGCGTGTAGACGGTGAGGATCACCATCACGCCGACCGGCATATGGACGCTGAGGTAGCGGAGGGTGTCGCTGGCCCGCAGGGGTGCCAGCGCGGCGAACGGCAGGGACCGCAGCGCCCAGGTGACGGCGGCGCTGATGGCCACGGCGGCGGCGACGTAGGCCGTGTTCTCAGGCACGGGCCGCCTCCCTCTGCGACGCGAAGGCGCGGCGGGCCAGGAGCCCGGCGGTGAACAGGCCGAGCGCGGCGAGCAGCATCTGCCCCGGCAGGACGAAGCGGGCGGCCAGCGCGCACACCAGGGCGAGGACGGGGGTGGGGACGTCGCGCTTGACGAGGTAGGCGTCGACGGCCAGGACGACGAACAGGGCGGTCAACGCGAAGTCCAGACCGGCCAGTTCGGCCGGGACCAGCGCGCCGAAGAGCGCGCCGAGCGTGGCGCCCGCGACCCAGTACACCTGGCACAGGGCCTGGAGCCACACGATCCGGCGGCCGCTCCAGGACTGCGCGGACTCCCCGGTGGTCAGGGCGTACGCCTCGTCGGTCATCGTGTAGGTGCTGTAGGCCTTGCCCGCGCGGGACTTGACCCGGTGCAGCGGGAAGGACAGCGCGTAGAAGACGTGCCGGAAGTTGACCAGGAAGGCCGTCAGCGCGACCTGGGCCAGCGGCGTCGCCGCGGCGATGAGGCCGACGAGGAGGAACTCCAGCGAGCCCGCGTACACGAAGGCGGTGATCGCGGAGGCCCACCACCAGTCCAGCCCCGCGTGGACGACGAGCACGCCGAAGGCGATCCCCAGCGGGAACAGGGCCAGCCCCACGGAGCTGGAGTCCGTGAGGGCCGACCGGAAGTCGGACGGTGGTCGGGAGGGGACGGCGGAGGGGCGGCCTATCGCCGCGGCTGACGGGGCGTTCATATAGCAATTTTAGGTTTTGATGGACGTAATATGGTTTCGGATCATTCTTGAAACCGGGCCGGATGGGTAATGAAATTACATGGACAGCATTGATCGGGAGATTTTGTTCCATCTGCGCCAGGACGGCCGCCTGACCAACGTCGAGCTGGCCAAACGCGTCGGCCTCACCCCGCCGCCCTGCCTGCGCCGGGTCAAGCGCCTGGAGGACGAGGGGATCATCACCGGCTACCGGGCCCGCATCGACCCGGCGGCGGCCGGCCGGAACTTCGAGGTGATGGCCGCCGTGGAGATCGGCGTCAACGACCTCCAGACGGTGGAGGAGCTGGAGTCCGCGATCGCCTCCTACGACGAAGTCCTCGAGTTCAACCGTCTGTTCGGCCGCCCCGACTACTTCATCCGCGTCGCGGTCGAGGACCACGCGGCGTACGAGACGTTCCTGACGACCAAGCTGATCGGGCTGCGGGCGGTGACGCGGGTCGATTCCCACCTGGTCATGAAGAAGATCAAGACGGACGACTGACCGTTCCCCGCTCAGTAGTGCCAGCGGGGCCGGCCGCTGTCGCTGCCGCAGGTGATGAGCCGGCCGTGTGCGTCGTGGGTGCTCGCGCCCACATCGCTCTTGCGGCAGAACTGCCCGGCCTGGTAGCAGTTCCCCGCGTTGGAACGGATCTCGCAGGCGGACTCCGTACCGGAACTCCGGCCCGAGGAGCCGGTGGAGGCATCGGCGCGGGTGTGTTCCGGGGCGGGGCGGGCGTGCGATTCCTCGGCCGAAGGCTCGTCCGAGGGCTCGTGCGACGACGGCTCGGGCTTCGGCGATGCCGTCGTCGGGTCGGGCGTCGGGGAAGGCGTCGCCTCGCGCGTGGGGAACGGTGATGCGGACACCGGGGCGGACGCGGTGTGCGTCGTGGTGGAGCCTTCCGACGCCTTGTCGCCCCCGGTGCACCCGCCGAGGGCGAGCACGGTGGCGAGCACGAGCCCGGAGGCTGCGGCGAACCGACGACGGACGGCGGAACGGGATGCGGACGCGGTGGGCATGGCCAAGGGGAACTCCACGATCGGAACGGGCTGACGGACAGCTGACACCGTCGAATCGTGGGGGGAACGGCTCGCACACACTATCGCCTCCCCTCCGTTGTTCTCCAGTGACAATTCGCTATCGCCGCTGGCAGAGAGGCCGGGACGGCACGGCATGGTCGCGTACGGGGCCCGGCCGAAGCAGCGGGGCACCGGTTGCGGCAGTACGGTGAGGAAGAAGTCCCCGGGCGTCGGCCGAGGACCTTTCGGCCGAGGAGCTTTCCGCCCTGGCCACGGGCGACAGGACCGTCCCCGTCCCGCCCGGCATGCGCCTGCTGCCGCCGACGGGCCGACAGCCCCCCTGATTCCCGCCAGTTGGAGGTCGTCATGGACGTCCTGGTCCTCATCGGCCGCATTCTCTTCGCCCTGCTGTTCCTGACGTCCGCCGTCGGCCACCTGACCAAGACGAAGGCCATGGCCGGATATGCGGCGGCCAAGGGCCTGCCCGTCCCCGCCGCGGCGGTCGCGGGCAGCGGACTGCTGATGCTGGCCGGTTCCCTGAGCCTGCTGCTCGGTGCCTGGGCGGACCTGGGAGCCCTGCTCCTGGCGGTCTTCCTGGTCCCCGCCGCCCTGACGATGCACCGGTTCTGGCAGGAGACCGAGCCCATGGCCCGCCAACAGGAAATGATCCACTTCCAGAAGGACTTCGCCCTCGCGGGCGCGTGCCTGATGCTGCTGGCCTTCTTCTCCTACGTGGGCCACGACCTCGGACTGACCCTCACCGGGCCGCTGTTCGCCGTCGGATGACCGTCCATGACGGACGCCCGCGCCACCCGGGCTTCTCCTCCGCGGTGCTGGGATTCGACCGAGTGCCCTTCGCGCCCACCGCCGTACCGCGGATGGTGCTCGCGGTCGGCGTGCCGCTGGCCCTCGCCGCGGCCACCGGCCGGGCCTCACTCCTCGGGCTGGTCGCCCTCGGCTCGTACCAGGCCGAGTTGAACGACCCGGGGGGCTACGTACCGGCGCGGCTGCGCACACTGGTTCCCCTGGGGTTCGTCATGCTCGTCGGCTACACGACGGGCACGCTGGCGGCTCCGGTCGCCGCGCACGGATGGGCGGCGGTGGGCGTCTCCGCCGCACTGGCGGCCGTCGGTTCCTCGTACGTGCGGACGGTCACCGCCACGCTCGGCGGGCTCACCTTCACGGCCAACGGCCTCGTCGCCCTCGCCGCCCCGGGAGGACTGGGCCGACTCCCCCTCTCCCTGGGGCTGTTGGCGGTCGGATGGCTCTGGGGAACGGCCCTCGCGCTGCCCTTCCCGGTGCGCTCGCGCCGTGAGGCCGTACGCGGCGTCTGGCGCAGCGTCGCGCGGCTGCTCGACTCCGCCGGCACCGCTCGCTTCCGGGACCGCGCCCAGTGGGCCGGCGCCCATCTCCGGGCCGCCGGCGAGGGCGCGGAACAGCTCGGCGCGGCCCGCCCGTCCGCGGTGCGCGCCGAGGGGCGGTGGCTGGCGCGTCTCACGGACCTCGCCGGGCTGGTGCGATTCAGTGCCATGGCCCTCCGTGAGCCGGACGCGAGCGGCACCGCCCGGACGGTCGCGAGGACGCTCTCCCGTACGCGCTCCCGGGGCCCCGACCGCTTCCCCGACACGGGCGGTTCGTTGGCGGAGCGGCTCGACACCGCGCTCCGCACCGCGCGCGCCGGGCCGCCGCCCGGTGATTCCACCCCCGCCCCGCCGCTCCCCCGCACCCCGTTGTGGCGGGTGGTCCTGCCCGTCGGCGCCGACGGCGGCTACACCCTCCGGGTCACCACGGTGATCGCCGCGGCCGCGGCGGCGGGGCTGCTGCTGCGCACCGCCGAGTGGTACTGGGCGCCGTTCAGCGCCTACCTCGTCCTCCGCCCCGACCCCGTCGTCATCCGGCTGCGGGCCGTGCAGCGCACCCTGGGCACGCTCGTCGGCGCGACGGTCTTCGCCGCGCTGTTCGCCCTGCACCCCGGCCCGTGGGGCGCGGCCGCCCTCGCGACGGCGGCGGCCGTGCTCGTCCCGGTCGGCCAGGGCCGCAACTACGCGGTGATGGTCGCCGGTCTCACCCCCTTCCTCCTCGTCGTCGTCTCGGGGCTGACCACCGACGCCTACGCCCTGCCGCTGAACCGCCTGGTGGATGTCACCGCGGGCTGCGCGGTCGTGCTGCTCCTCGGTGTCGTCCTCTGGCCCGTCAACGGCGCGGAGCACGTGGCGCGTTCGACGGCCGCCGCGCTCCGGGCCGCCGCGGGCCACCTCCGCGTACTGACCGAACGGCCGACCGGCCCCGACGGGCCCACGCCGCCCGGTGTCCGCCTCGCCGACCGGCAGTTGCGCCTGCTCGACGACACCGTCCGCCGGACGGGCCTCCTGCGCGTCACGCACCACCGCCCTCGCCACCCGGATCCGGCGGCCCTGCTCCCCTCCCTCCACCGACTGTTCGGCCACACCGCCGACCTCGGACGGGCGGCCCCGCTGGACGACCCGGACCGCGTCGCCGTCGAGGCCCTGGCCGACCGCCTGGACTCCCTGGCCGAAGCAGTGGAACGCTCCCGCACCGACCCCTCGCCGCCTCCGGCGCCATGCCCGTCCGCCCGGCTGCGCCCGGTCGAGGCGGTGGTCGGCGAGCTGTACGCGACGTGGACGGGCGTCAGCGGTTCCTGACGAACCGCCCGTACGATCCGTTGACCTGCTTTGACCAGGCGCCGAGTTACTTGCTGCGGCCCTCATCAGGTCACGGTGTCCGGCGGCTCCGAAGGGCGGTGTCCGATGTCCGCCAGCGCGGGGACGGGCATCTGCGAATGCTGGAGCCATGACCACGACTTATGAAGTGCGGGCCATCGATCCGGCCGTGCTGGAACAACTGCGGGAACGGGACGACGCCGGTTGCACCCGGACACCCGTCACCGATCCGGCGGGCGGTGCCCCGCTGCGCTGCTGTCTGCGGCACAGCGAAGCAGGTGAGCGGATCGTCCTCGTCTCGTACGCGCCGTTGCGCCGCTGGGCGGAGGAGACAGGCGCTGCACCCGGCCCGTACGACGAGTGCGGTCCGGTATTCATTCACGCCGAGGAATGCGGCGAACCGCCCTCCGGCACCGGCTATCCAGCCGAACTGCACGGTGCTCGCCGGATGCTGCGTGCCTACAGCGCCCAGGGTCACATCCTCGGCGGGAGACTGATCGAGATCCCCAAGGAGCGGGCCACCGAGGTGCATCACGCACTGCGCGATGTCTTCGCCGATCCGGCAGTGGCGCTGGTACACGTCCGCGCGGTGGAATTCGGCTGTTTCATGGTCGAGGTCCGCCGCCGGTGAGCGAGTCGGTGCTCCGCGCAGGTCGCGCCGCGACCTGCGCGGTCAGGCGACCCGGCCGCCGTTCGGGGCCGTCCACGTGGACGCGACCCGGACCGCCCCCACCTCCTGCAGCCTGGGGAAGACGGAGGTGATCTTCTTCGGGTAGCCCGGGACGACGGCACCGTCCGTCCCGCCGCGGTGCAGCAGCACCTCGTCCCCGCGGAAGAAATAGGCGTCGCCCGGACCCCCGTGCGTCCGCCCCGCCCCCGCCCCGCGAGGATGGTCCCGTGGAACTCCGACAGCTCACCTACTTCTGCGCCGTCGCCGAGGAGGCGAACCTGACCCGGGCCGCCGGGCGGCTGCGTCTCAGCTCGCCCTCGCTCAGCCAGCAGATCAAGGCCCTCGAACGGGAGGCCGGGGCCGCGCTGTTCACGCGGACGCCGGCCGGGATGACGCTGACGCGGGCCGGCGAGGCGCTGCTGCCGGAGGCCCGGGCCGTGCTGGCGGCGGCCGGGCGGGCGCTCGCCGCCGTCCGGGCGGCGGCGCGGGAACGGCGGCCGGTGCGGGCGGTGGTGGCGCCGGGGACGCCCGCGGCGGTGCTGCGGAGGGTCGCGGCGGCGGTCCGGGACGCGGGCGCGGAGCCGGAGTTCGACACCGTGCCGACGACCGGGCAGCTCGTGCGCCTGCGCTCGGGGGAGGCCGACCTCGGGGTGGTGACGCTGCCCGCCGACGTGGCGGGACTCGGCGTCACCGTCGTGCACGACGAGCCGCTCGGCGTGCTGTTGGCGGCGGACCATCCGCTCGCCGCCCGCGCCGCCGTCGGCTGGCCGGACCTGGACGGGCAGACGCTGCTCTGGTTCCGGCGCGAACTCGCCCCGGACTACCACGACATGGTGCTCGACGCCTGCCGTGCGGGCGGCTGGGAGCCCCGGCTCCGTCCGGCGGCCGCGCGGCGCGGCATCGTCGCGGCGGAACTGACGTCCGGGGAACGGGTGGTGGCCCTGCGGCCGGCGTCGGCGCTGGACGCCGGGCTCGCCTGGCGGCCCCTGGCGCACGGGGCGCCCCGGCTGCGGCTGGCCCTGGCCGTCCCGCCCGGGCGCCCGGAGCTCGACGCGGTCGCCCGGGCGGTGTGAGGCGGTGCCTAACGGGCGTGAGGCAGAGGCTCGTGGACGTCGCGGCACCGCCGCTGGTGAACTGCCGTCATGTTCTTCGTCCTCCTGACCTACCGGGTGCCGCTCGACCGCATCGACGCCCTGCTGCCCGCCCACTACGCCCATGTGGACCCGTACTTCGAGGCCGGGGTCTTCGTCCTGGCCGCGCGCCGGCTGCCGCGCACCGGCGGGGCGTTCCTCGCCCATGGCGTGGACCGCGCCCGGCTGGAGGCCATCCTCGCCGAGGACCCGTTCGTCAGCACGGGCGCGGCGACGTACGAGCTCTTCGAGCTGCGGGCGACGAGGTCGGCCCTGCCGGGGATCCCGGTCGGCTGAACGCGACCGCTCGACCGCTCAGGTCGCCGCCTGCCCCCGGTCCACGGCCGCCACCACCATCGCCCCGATGGGGATCATCCGCTGGGTCAGCGCGTCGAGCGCCTGGCGCTCGGTCTCGGGGACATGCCACTCCTCCCACCAGCCGGCCTCCTCCACCGAGCAGGACGTGAAGTCCTCGGCCTCCCAGGCCCGGCGCAGGTCGGCCGCGTAGGGCACGGCGGGGCGGGCCTGGTGGGCGTACTGGTCGAGGAGGGCCATCATGTGGCTGTCCGGCAGGTAGCCGCGCCAGGCGGCGAGGAGGCCGTCGACGACGCCGACGACGTCCTCCAGCCAGAAGACGTGCTGGGTCACCCAGCCCTGCGGGGAGGGGCAGGCGGGCATGCCGGGCAGCAGACGCTGCTGCAGGGCGTCGCGGCGGGCGAAGAAGTCCTTGCCGAGGGCCACCTCTTCAGCGGAAGGGAGCCAAGCGTTCCGGCTGAGGGCGGTCACGGCCGCGTCAAAGGGGTGGGTCGTCATTCCGCCAACCCTACGTGGTGGGCGGCGGGTACGTTCCCTTCCCCCCGAAGGACCGGCCGGGCAGGCGCATCAGGCGACATTCACGGACGCGTCGAACCCCGCCCACCTCACCACTTCGTAGCCGCTCCCCTTCCGGCGCACCTCGGCCGCCCCATGGCCGGGAAGGTGCGCCGGGAACACCAGGGCGCGGGTCTCGGCGGCCTGTTCGAGGATGCGGCGGCGGGATCGCGTGGCCTGTTCCTGATCCTCGCTCAGGCAGGTGTCGCAGCCGGGTTCGGCGAACTGGAGGGGGCTGTGGACGAGGTCGCCGATGAACAAGGCCCGCTCGGTGCCCGATTCGAGCCGCAGGACGGACGAGCCGGGCGTGTGCCCGGGGGCGGGCTCCAGGGTCAGCCGGGAGTCGATGCGGTACCCGTCCTCCCACAGCTCCGCGAGCCCGGCCCGGTGCACGGGCGCGACGCTGTCCTCGAACATGGCCGCCGCGCTCCCGGGCGACGGGACGCCGCCGAAGCCGCCGCGCAGCCGGGTGCCGGCGGCCGGGTCGAAGTACGCGAAGTCGGCGCGGGGTATGAGGTAGCGGGCGTTGGGGAAGGTGGGCACCCACGCGCCGTCCACCAGGCGGGTGTTCCAGCCGACGTGGTCGCCGTGCAGATGGGTGTTGACGACGGTGTCGACGTCCTCGGGACGGATCCCGGCGGCGGCCAGGCGCTCCAGGAAGTCGCCGTTCAGCCGGTTCCAGTGGGGAGCGCGCGGCCGGTCCTTGTCGTTGCCGACGCCGGTGTCGACGAGGATCGTGCGCCCCTCGCTGCGCAGGATCCACGTCTGTACGGCGCACACCACCAGGTCGGACTCCGGGTCCCAGAAGCCGGGGGCGAGCCAGGAGGCGTTCTCCTGCCACATGCGCGGGGTGCTGTCGGGGAACACGGCGGTGGCGGGGGCCAGCGGGGCCTGCCACTCCACGAGGCGGGTGATCTCCACGCCGCCGAAGGTGATCGTCTGCATGATCACGACCTTAGGCGAGCAGAACGAGACGCCCCATAGGTGATCGTCCTCGTTGTATACGCGAGCGTCTCGTCCATGGATACTCATGCCCCATGGACGTGTTCAGCGATGTGATCGCCGCCCTGCGGACGGGACGCCCCCGTTCCGCGCTCACCGAGCGCCGGGGGCCGTGGCGGACGGAGGCGGCGGACTTCCCCGGCGCGGCGTTCCACGTGGTGCTGCGGGGCACCTGCCGGCTGACCCTGCCCGGCGAGGAGGCGGAACTGTCCGCGGGGGACGCCGTGTTCCTGCCGCACGGCAGCGCCCACGTCCTGGACGGGGACAGCACCGTGCTGCTCTCCGGCTCCTACGAGCTGGACATGGCCCGGGCGCACCCGCTGCTGGCCGGCTTCCCCGAGCTCGTCCACGTCCCGTCGCGGCAGGGCCCGCACCCGTCCCTGCACGCGGTCGTCGCCCTGCTCGGCGACGAGTTCCGCGCACCGCTCCCGGGCACGGACGCGGCGGTTCCGCTCCTCCTGGACCTCCTTCTGCTCTATCTGATGCGCGTCTGGTACGAACGCCCGCACGGCGGCGGCACGGGCTGGTGCCGCGCGCTCGCCGACCCGGCCGTCGGCCGTGCCGTGCACGCGATGCACGACCACCCGTCCCGCGCGTGGACGGTGGCCGATCTCGCGGCGGTGGCGGGTCTGTCCCGTGCCGCTTTCGCCCGCCGGTTCACCTCCTTGGTGGGCCGGCCGCCGCTGACGTATCTGACGTGGTGGCGCCTGACCCTCGCGGCCCAGCTCCTCCGGAGCTCCGACGCCCCACTGGCGGCCATAGCCCAACGCATCGGCTACGCCTCGCAGTTCGCCTTCGCGGAGGCGTTCCGGCGGGCGTACGGGACGGCGCCGGGGCGCTACCGGAAGGAGCTGGGGGCGTAGGGGGTGTCCACTCCGGACCGCGGGCGGTCGCTACCATCGGCACCCATGAACCAACGGCAGCGGAAGAAACTCACCCGTCGTCTCTTCGTGGCGATCCTGATGGACGACGCCGTCGGCGCGAAGGCGGCCCTGCGGGCCGGGGCCGACCCGGAGCGGGCCGACACCTACGGCACCACCCCGCTGTATCTGGCATCGGTGAACGGGGCGGCCGGCATCGTCCGTTTCCTCCTGGCGGCCGGGGCCTCCCCCGACGCCGAGAGCTCCGGACTCGGCTCGGAGGGAACGCCGTTGTGCGCGGCCGCGTGCTGGGGTCACGCCCCGGCCGTGCGCGAGCTGCTGGCGCACGGCGCCGACCCGAACCTCCGCGAGGACCACGGCACGGGCCGTTCCCCCCTGGACTGGGCGACCGAGGGTCCTCATCCCGGGACCGTCGCCCTCCTCGTCGCGGCGGGAGCGGTCCCCCGCGACGCAGCCGCGTAACGGACGCCGCTCCGCCCGCCGTTACGGGCTCATCCCCCCGCCCCCACCGCGAAGTTGCCGGTGTTCGCCCGGACCCAGCCGCGCAGGTGCGCCAGCGGCTCCAGCGCGCTGCGGCCCAGCGCGGTGAGCTCGTACTCGACGCGCGGCGGCACCTCGGGGTACACCGTGCGCAGGACGAGGCCGTTGTCCTCCAGTCTCCGCAGCGTCTGGGTCAGCACCTTCGGGCTGATGCCCTCCAGCTTGCGGCGGAGGTCGCCGAAGCGGCGCGGGCCGTCCTCCAGGGCGGTGACCGCAAGTCCCGTCCATTTGTTGGCCAGGAGTTCGTAGACGGCTCTGCCGGGGCACAGGAGGGCGTAGATGTCGTGGTTGCCGTGGTTGTCGTGCGCCATGGTTTCCATTAGATACCAAGGTCCCTTGCGGGTAACCACCCCGGTCCTCCTACCGTCCTGGGCATGAACCTCCACGACACCACGGCACCGGTCCGGGTCGGCATCGTCGGCCTCTCCGCGCGCGGCGGCTGGGCCGCCCAGGCCCATCTGCCCGTTCTCCGGCGGCTGGACGGCTTCGACGTCCGCGCCCTGTCCGCGAGCAGCGCCGCCTCCGCCCGGGAGGCGGGGGCGAAGTACGGCGTTCCGGCCGCCTTCGGCAGCACCGGGGAGCTCGTCCGCAGCGAGGACGTCGACCTCGTCGTCGTGAGCGTACGGGTGCCGCTGCACCGGGAGGTGGTGCTGGCGGCCCTGGAGGCGGGCAAGGCGGTGCTCTCCGAGTGGCCGCTGGGCAACGGGGCCGCGGAGGCGGACGAGTTGGCGGGGGCCGCCGCGGCGGCGGGCGTCCGTACGTTCGCCGGGCTGCAGGCGCGCAACGCCCCGGCGGTCCGTCATCTGCGCGACCTGGTCGCCGACGGCTACGTCGGCGAGGTGCTGTCGACCAGCCTGGTGGCCTCCGGCCGCCGCTGGGGTCCCACGTTCGAGCCCGGCGGCGCCTATCTGCTCGACCGCGCCAACGGCGGCACGATGCTCACCATCCCCTTCGGGCACACCCTGGACGCCGTGTCCATGGTGCTGGGCGAGTTCACCGAGGTCTCCGCGACCACGGCGACGCGGCGCCCCGTCGTGCACGAGGAGGGCACCGGGCGCGCCGCGGCCATGACGGTGGAGGACCAGATCGCCGTCAGCGGCCGGACCGCCTCGGGCGCCGTGGCGTCGGTGCACTTCCGCGGCGGGCTGTCGCGCGGCACCAACTTCCGCTGGGAGATCAACGGGACCGACGGCGACCTCGTCGTCACCGGCGACTCGGGCCATCTGCAGCAGGCGTCCCTCACGCTCCGCGGCGGCCGCGGCCCGGACACCGGCCTCGCCGAACTGCCCGTGCCCGCCCGCTACGACGACGTCCCGGCCCTGGCGGACCTGCGGGGCGGGCCCCTCCACGCCATGGGCGCGCAGTACGCCCGGATCCACGCCGACCTGACCCGGGGCACCGCGCACGTACCGGACTTCGCCCATGCCGCCCGGCACCAGCGCGTCCTCGCCGCGATCGAGCGCGCGGCGGCGTCGGGGGAACGCGTCCGCCTGGACGGGCCGGACGAGGGGCGCTAGCCGGCCCGTACGCGCTCCAGCACCTCGATGCCCAGTTCCAGGGCTTCCTCCGGTTCCGTCACGCACTGCTGGAGGTCGATGAAGCAGCCGTCCGCCCCGGTGGCGCGTATGCCCCTCAGCACGGTGGCGATGTCCTCGGCCGAGGTGCCCGGCCGGGGGTTGTGGCGGAGGCACCGGCGGAGGGCGTCCGGGTCGCGGCCGGCCTCCTCGGCGGCGCGGCGGGCCGTGGCCCACAGGGCGGTGTGGGCCTCGGGCGGCAGGACGACGCCGACCCAGCCGTCGGCGCGACGGCCGACGCGGCGCATCGCGGCGGGGCTGAAGCCGCCCAGGAGGACGGGCGGGCCGGGCCGTTGGACGGGGCGGAGGCCGACGCGGGACGGCGGGATCGTCCACTGGCGGCCCTCGTGGGCGAAGGTCTCCTCGGTCCACATGCCCTGGAGGATGTCGAGGGTCTCGTCGAGGAGGGCGCCGCGGCGGCCGAAGTCGGCGTTGACGGCGGCGTATTCGTCCCGCATCCAGCCGATGCCGAGCCCGGCGTCCAGGCGGCCGCCGCTGACCTGGTCGAGCGAGGTGAGGGAGCGGGCGAGCAACAGCGGCGGGTACCAGGGGGCGTTGAGGGTGCTGGTGCCGAGCCGTGCGCGGCCGGTGGCGGTGGCGGCGACGGTCAGGACGGTGAGCGGATCGAGGAAGGTCTTGTACTCGGGCGGGTACGGGTTCTCGGGGGTGTGTCCCGGATAGAGGTCGCTGGGGGCGACGGGGGTCAGGGAACGGTCCCCGACCCACAGCGAGTCGAAGCCCGCGGCCTCGGCGTCCCGGGCGAACCCGGCGATCGCCGCGGCGCGGGCGTGTGTTCCGTACTGGGGCAGGGCGATACCGATCTGCATGATCCCCATCGTGGCCGGGCCCGGTCCGGGGACCGCGCAGGGCGGCCTGTGACGCTCGCCACGGGGCCGGGCCGCGCTCCGGCAGGTGCGCGGCCCGGGCACGGACCGTCGTACGGACGGTCCCGTCGGAACGTCAGGCGTCCGCGACGGCCCGCAGCGGGCCGAGCGCCGCGGCCCGGCGGGCCGGGAGCGCGGCCGCCGCGGCGCCGACGGCGAGGGAGAGGGCGACGACCAGGGCGAGAGTGCCCCAGGGGACGGAGAAGGTGTACTGGGGGATGGCCCCGTTGGCGAGTCCGCCGACCTTCCACGCTCCGAACAGGCCGACGGTCAGGCCCAGCAGGGTGCCGTAGGCGGCGACGGCGAGGGATTCGAGGCGGATCATGCGACGGATGCCGGTGCGGTCCATGCCGATGGCGCGCAGGACCCCGATCTCCCGGGTGCGTTCGGCGACCGACATGGCGAGCGTGTTGACCATGCCGAGGGCGGAGATGATCACGCCGATGGCGAGCAGTCCGAAGACCAGGGTGATCAGGTCGCCGGCGGTGCCGGCCTGCTCCCGGACGAGCTGGGCACGCGTCTGGACCTTCAGCAGCGGGCTGTCGTCGACGGCGCCGCGCAGCCGCTTCGCCAGGTCCGGGGAGGTGGTCCCGTGGTCGGTGGCCACAAGGACGCGCTGGACGGAGTCGCGCAGATAACTGTGCTGTTGGACGTCGCCGCGGTAGGCGAGCACGTCCTGGGCGGTGGGGTTGTCCTGGTAGATCCCGACGACGGTGTAGGGCCGGGAGCGGTCACCCCGGCCGGGTCCGATGCTCGCGTCGATCCGTCCGCCGGTGCTGATCCGGTTCTCGCGGGCGAAGCTGCTGGAGACGGCGATCCGGCCCGGTCCGATGCCGGTGGCGGAGCCGCTGGTGAAGCGGAGCTTCATGACGGCCCCCACGGTCCTGGGGTCGACGCCGGAGACCGTCCGGGCGAACGTGCCGGTGGAGATGGTGGAGTCCGCGACGGCGGAGGCGGTCGCCACGCCGGGGACGGCGGCGACCCGCCGGACGGCGGCCGGGTCGATGGCGGTGGTGGTGTTGCGGGTGCCGATGATGTAGTCGGCACTCAGACCGGCGGCGGCCTGGGAGTCCAGGGCCCGGCTGGAGGCGTGGTCGATGACGGCGAGTCCGGAGACCAGCGCGGTGCTGATCATCAGGGCGACGGCGGTGGCGGCGGTGCGGCGGGGATCCCGCAGGGCGTTGTCCTTCGCGAGGTCGCCCACGACACCGAACCGGGTGGTGAGCCGGCCGAGGAGACGGATCACCGGGCCCGCCAGCAGCGGGGCCAGCACGATCACAGCGGTCACGAGGACACCGCAACCGAGCATCGCCGTCCGCAGGTTCTCGTCCGAGGCGTCCTTCGCGCCGCTCAGCGAGACCAGCAGACCGGCGCCGAGGACGAGCAGGACCGCGCCGACCGCGCCCCGGATCCGGGACAGTGCCGCGGAGGGCGGCTGCTCGGCGGTGCGCATCGCCTCGACGGGCGCGATCCCGGCCGCGCGGCGGGAGGGCAGCCAGGCGGCGAGGACGGTCACGCCGACACCCACGACGAGGGAGGCGAGCACCGGGAGGGGGCCGACCACCAACGGCCCCCGGGGCAGCAGGTCGTCGGCGGTGCCGAGCACGTCGGGCAGGACGGTGGCGACACCGAGCCCGAGGACGAATCCGAGCGCGGAGGCGACGAGGCCGACCAGGGCCGCCTCGGCGAGCACGGAGCCGACCACCTGGCGGCGGGTGGCACCGATGGCACGGAGCAGCGCGATCTCCCGGGAGCGCCGCGTGATGAGCATGGTGAAGGTATTGACGATGAGGAACGAGCCGATGAAGAGCGACACCACGGCGAAGATCAGGGGCAGCCGGGAGTAGCTGCTGGTCTTGGTGTCGATGAAGACCGACTGCTGGGCGGCCTTCGCGGTCGCGGTGACCGCCTCGGCACGGCCCTTCGGCAGCAACGCGTCGGCATTCCGGGCGAGTTCGTACGCGCTGGTGCCGGGAGCGGCGGACAGGTCGATCCCGGTGTAGCGGCCCGGGGCGGCGAACAGCCTCTGCGCGGTGGCCTTGTCGAACACCGCGAGGGTGCCGCCGGAGGTGACCCGGGTGTCGTGGGTCGAGACGAGGCCGACCAGCCGCATCTTCAGGACGGGGCCGTCGGTGGCCAGGGTGACGGTGTCGCCGAGGGAGTACGAGCCGGCTGCAGCGGTGCCGCGGTCCAGGGCCACTTCGCCGCCGTTGCGCGGGGCGCGGCCGGCGGTCAGCGGGTGGCGGCCGTCCTTGCCGTCGGCGCCGGGGAGGTAGGCGGCGGCCAGCTTGCCCATCGCGTTGTCGGCACGCATCGGGGAGCCGTCCTTGGCGGCCAGGGTGACCGAACCGTCGACCACCGGACGGGCCGCGGCGACGCCGGGCATGGCGGCCAGCTTGGCCACGAGCGCGTCGTCGAGGACGTTGGCGCGCCCGCCGACGGGGGCGCCCGGGGGAGATTTCGGCTCCACGGTGACCGCGATGCCAGCGTAGTCCTTCGACAGGGAGGCGCGGTAGGCGGCGGTGGTGGAGTCGGCGAAGACGAGCGAGCCGGAGATGAACGCGACCCCGAGGCAGACCGCGAGGACGGTCATGACCAGACGGGCCTTGTGCGCGAGGACGTTGCGCAGGGCTGTTCGCAGCATGGTGGGCTTTCGGAAAGGTGGGTGGGCGTGGGCGGTCAGGAAGTGCGGCCCCGCGCCTCGAACGCGAGCATCCGGTCCAGGACGGCGCCGGAGGTCGGCGCGTGGAGCTCGTCCACCAGGCGGCCGTCGGCGAGGAACACCACGCGGTCGGCGTGGGCGGCGGCCACCGGGTCGTGGGTGACCATCACCACGGTCTGGCCCAGTTCCCGCACCGAGTCGCGCAGGAACCCGAGGACCTCGGCGCCGGAGCGGGAGTCGAGGTTGCCCGTCGGCTCGTCGGCGAACACGATCTCCGGGCGGGAGGCCAGGGCGCGGGCCACGGCGACGCGCTGCTGCTGACCGCCGGAGAGCTCGGCGGGGCGGTGCGCGAGCCGGCCCGCGAGGCCGACGGTGGCGACGACGGTGTCCAGCCACGCGGCGTCGGGCTGCCGGCCGGCCAGCCGCAGGGGCAGGGTGATGTTCTCCAGCGCGGTGAGGGTCGGCAGCAGGTTGAAGCCCTGGAAGACGAACCCGACCTTCTCCCGCCGCAGTTGGGTGAGCTGACGGTCGTTCAGGTCGGACAGCTCGACACCGCCGATCCGGGCCGACCCGGAGGTCACGGGGTCCAGCCCGGCCATGCAGTGCATCAGCGTGGACTTGCCCGAGCCGGAGGGTCCCATGACGGCGGTGAACCGGCCCCGGGCGAACTCCACGGACACCGCGTCCAGCGCGGTGACCCGGGTCTCACCCTTCCCGTACGTCTTGGTCAGGCCGGACGCGCGGGCGGCGGGCTCCGTGAGAGGTGTGCTGGGGGAAGGGAAGGTCTGGGACATGGCTGCTCCGCCTGGCGTGAGGCGGCCCGCGAAGAGTTCGCGGGCCGGGGGGACGCGTCCATCCTCGCCGCCACCGACCGCCGAAACATCGCCCTGAAGGCCGGAGTTGACCTCTGCCGAAAGGACAGCGGCACCGGGCTCCTCTCTGCCGAAGGTCGGAGACCCGGCCGGCAGACGGTCCGGTTCCGTCAGGAGGCCAGACCGGTCCGGTGGGCCAGCAGAGCGGCCTGGACTCGGCTCGTCGAACCGGTCTTGTCCAGGATCGCGCTCACATGGGACTTCACCGTGCCGATCCCGATACCGAGCCGCGCGACGATGTCCTGGTTCGACAGGCCCTCGCCGAGCATCGCCAGGACCTCCCGCTCCCGGCCGGTGAGCCGGGCGATCCGCCCGTCCGCGAACGCGCCGTCGGCGTCGCACGGCTCACCGGCCCGCAGCATCCGGGAGATCACCGCCCCGGTCACGCCCGGGGAGAGCACGGCGTCCCCGGCGTCGGCCGCCCGCACCGCGCTGATCAGCTCCTGCGGACCCTCGTCCTTCAGCAGGAACCCGGCGGCGCCCTCCCGCAATGCCCGGACGACGTTGTCGTCGTCGCCGAAGGTCGTCAGCATCACCACGCGCGGCGCGGGGTCGAGGGCGAGCAACGGGGCGATCGCGGCCAGCCCGTCGTACACCGGCATCCGGATGTCCAGCAGCACCACGTCGGGGCGGTGCGCGGCGGCCAGCTCGACGGCCTGCCGTCCGTCCGGAGCCTCGGCGACGACCTCGATGCCGTCGGCGTGCCGGAGGATCAGGCACACCCCGTGCCGGATCATCGTCTCGTCGTCGGCGAGCAGGACGCGGATCGGGCGGGCGGGCTCGGTCACGGGATCTCCCAGGGTGTGGCGTCCCGGACCGACGGGACGGTGAAACGGTCGATGGCGATGAGGCGTTGTGAGGCGTCGAAGCAGTAGCGGGCGATGGTCAGGGCGCCGGGGCGGGTCTCGGTGGCGCCGTTGAACGGATAGACGCAGCCGGCCGTGCCGGCGGGGCGCGGCGGTTCGTGACCGGTGGCCGCGGCCCGGACCGCCTTGTTGTCCTGGACGCCCGCCGCCGCCACCTCACCGTAGGTCATGCCGACCCGGGGCAGCGGGCGCGGACCGGCGTGCCGGTGCGGTGCGGTGGCGTATACGAAGAGGGTTCCGAGGGCCATCAGTACGCTCAGCGCCCCCAGCCCGAGGGCGAGCGCCAGCGTCTGTGCGGCGCCGGTGCGTCCGGACACATCGGCGCCGCCGCCCGCGCCGGGCGCCTCGTCCGCTCCCTCCGGTACGGCTCCGGGGCGCCGGGGGACGGGGGCGTCGCCGGGCTCGGCCGGCACGGCCGCGTCCACCCGGAAGCCGCCGGACGGCAGCGGGGCGGCGTCGAACGTCCCGCCCAGCAGCTCCACCCGCTCCCGGAGACCGGCCAGACCGCGGCCGGTGCCGATGTCCGCGGCGGGGGCGGCGGGCCCGGGCGGGGCGCCGTTGCGGACGGTGACCCGCACCGTCCCCTCGCCGTGCACCACCGTCACGGTGACGTGCGCCGCGCTCGCGTACCGGTGCACATTGGTCAGGGACTCCCGCACCACGCGGTGCACCGCCCGGCGCACCGGCGCCGGGCGGGCGTCGAGGTCCGGCCCCGTCCAGTCCAGCCGTACGGCGACCCCTCCGGCGCGGGACTCCGCCACCAGCGACTCGATGTCGGCGCGGGTACCGGTGGCGTCGGTGAGCGCCTCGGGCCCGGTGTCCCGGCCCAGCGGACCGAGTACGCCGAGGGCCTGCCGCAGTTCGCGCATCGCGTCCCGGGTGGTCCGCCGCACCAGGACGGCCTCCTCGCGCAGCTCCGGGTCGGCCCGCTCCAGGGCCAGCTCCAGCCCGCCGGCGTGCAGCGAGACGAGACTGAGCCGGTGTCCCACCAGGTCGTGCATCTCGGCGGCGATGCGGGACCGCTCCTGGGTGCGGGCCTCGCTGTCGGCGGAGCGGCGGGCCCGCTCCGCCGCGTCCCCGCGCTCGCGCAGCGCCCGCACCAGACGCCGCTGCTGCCCGTGCACTGTGCCGGCCAGGCCGGGGACGATCACCGCGGTCGGCATGAGGACCAGGCCGAGCGCCAGCCCGTACGGCGCCGACCCCGGACCGGGCCAGGGCCCGGCCGCCGTCGCCCCCGCCACGACCACGGCGGCCGCCGCGACCAGCAGCCGGGCGCGCTGCCGCGCCCGGACCGTCCGCCGCGCCACCGTGTACGCGGCCGCCGCCGTCACCGGCCCGACGCAGAACGCCAGCCCCGTCAGCGCGGCGAGGAGCAGGAGCACGGCCTCGGGGAAGCGGCGCCGTAGCGGGTGGAGCACGGCGGCGGCGGCCAGTGCCGCCAACTGCGGATACGGGCGCGACAGAATCCCGATTTCCGCGACCGCCGCCCACACGCCGAGGCCCGCGAGCACCGCAGCGGCCGTCCCCGCCGCCACGCGTACGGGCGGACGGCTGAGGACAGAACGGCGAAAAAGACTAGTGCGTACCACGCTGACCAGTATCGATACGGAAAGGCGCCGAGGCATGCGCCTCACGGCCGATCCGTCGCTCTGCCGAAAGACAGAGAGGCGCAAAAGGTGCCGGCCGCAACAGCCGGGCTCGCGTCGCGCGGCTCCCGTCCGCGCCACCGCTCAACTTTCCTGATCACCAAGGAAGTTCTGGTGCACGCGGGGCGGGCGTGGTGGAGAATCCCCGCCATGGGGAGCACGCCGGAACACCCGCGGACGCCCGCGCAGGGCCCGCGCTCGGTGTACAACGTCGTCCGCGACAGCACCGTCGAGTACCTGATCCAGGCCGGGTACGTCCACGGCGACATCACGGTCAACCTGCCGCCCCGGCCCGGCCCGCTGGACGAGGCGGCCGAGGCGCTGGCACGCGCCGTGCGGGCCCAGTGGTCGGCGGAGGTGGGCGCCTGGCAGCTGGGCGAGGCGAGTGCGCCGCTCGCGGTGCGGTGGTGTGCCGAGTGGGGGGAGGGCGACGGGGCCGCCGTGTCGCCCGCCGGGAGCGACCGGGTCGCCGACGTCGTCGCCACGCTGCTGTCCCGCAGGCACCGCCGCCTGGTGGTGCTCGGGGACCCGGGCTCCGGCAAGTCCACGTTTCTCGCCCTGCTCGTGCTGGCGCTCGCCGACGGCCACCTCGGCGACCTGACCCGGCACCGGGCCGGCGACCGGAGCCTGCCGGTGCCCGTGTTCCTCACGCTGGAGACGTGGCGGGCCGAGACCACGCCCTTCAAGGAGTGGCTGACCGCACGGATCGCCGAGGACCATCCGGGGCTGCCGCGCGTCGACGGGGCGCACCCCGCCGAGCGGCTCCTCCGCGAGTACCGCGTCCTGCCCGTCCTGGACGGCCTCGACGAACTGCCCGAGCACCGGCGGGGCCATGCGATCGCCCAGTTGGGCGCCGCGCTCGGCGGCCGGGGGCCCGGCGTCGTCCTCGCCGCCCGCACCGCGGCGTACGCGCGCCTGGCGCAGCCCCTGCCGGCGGCCTCCACGCTCACCGCCCGGCCGGTCGCCCCCGAGGACGCGGCCGACCACCTCGCCCGCACCGGGGACGCCCGGCGCTGGTACCCGGTCGAGCGGGAGATCAACGCCCGTCCCGAAGGGCCGCTCGCGCAGGCCCTCTCCACACCGCTGATGATCTGGCTGGCCCGTCGCGTGTACGCGGGACCGGGGACCGACCCCGCCGAGCTGACGGACCGCGTCCGCCTGCCCTCCCGTACCGCCGTCGAGGCCCGGCTGCTGGACGGCGCCGTACCCGCCGCCTTCCCGGCGACCCCGCACGACCCGGACCGGCTGCACGCCCCGGGCCACTGGAACCACGTCCGTGCCCGCACCTGGCTCGGGTATCTGGCCCGGCGGCTGTCCGGACGCGGCATCACGGAGTTCGCCTGGTGGCACCTGGCGAAGCTGGCCCGGCTCCGGCCGCTCGCCGTGCTCACGCTCGCCGCCGTCGCGGCCCTGTGCGGGGAGGCGGTCCTGGCCGGCACGGAGTGGGCCCGGGGCGGCTCCGGCGGGCGGCCGGTCTTCTTCCCCCGGCAGCATCTGCTGGGCGGGGTCATGTGGGCGTGGGGGCTGAGGACCGCCGCGCAGAGCTGGTACGGCGACCGGTTGTGGGAGCCGCGCCGCAGGGCCAACCCGCTCAGGGCGGGCGCCGCCCTGCGCTCCGCTTCCCGCGCGGCCTCCGCGCGGCGCGGTCTGCGGGCCGCCGCCGTCCTCGTCGTCCCCGCGGCGCTGCTCGTGCTGTTGGTGCAGGGGACGCACGAGCCCGCCGCGTTCACCTGGTGGGTGCTGATCGGCTTCGTACTCCCCTGCCTGCTCATGACCGTGCTCGCGGCGCCCTCGGACACCGTGGACGCGGCGACCCCGGACGCGCTGCTGGCGGGCGAACGGCGCACGGCCCTGCTGACCCTCGGCGTGCTCGCGCCCCTCATCGGCCTCGGCGACCTGGTGTGGACGAGGATCGCGCTGGGCGATGCGGTCGACGGCTGGATCGCGGGTGCCCAGGCGTTCATCGGCGCCGCCGCCGTCCTCGTCCTGCTCAGCCCCTGGGCGCTGTGGACCGTCGCGAAGGGCTGGCTCGCGCTGGCCGGGCGTGTGCCCTGGTCCCTGATGGAGTTCCTCCGCGACGGACACGCGGCCGGGCTGCTCCAACGCCACGGCGGCGTCTACCGGTTCCGCCATCTGCGGCTCCAGGAACACCTCGCGGGCATGGCACCGTCCGGGACCCCGATGGCCGTGACTCCCTCAACTCCCGGGCCCGCGCTGCCCAACCTCCCCCTCCAGCCCGTCGACCGCGGCAGGAGCGCGACGCCCCGCACCCGGCGTCCGGCCCCGGATCCCACCACCGCGCCCCCGATGCACACCCTGCGCGGCTGGACGGTGATCGACACCGACGAGCAGTACCTCATGGACGGCAGGACGCGCCGTTATCCGCTCGCGCACTGGAAGGTGGTGGGCGCGGCGGGCTCGCTGGTGGCGATCCGGACCGCCGTGCAGGGCCAGTTGTTCACCTGGCCGGGGCTCGGCATGCTCCTCGTGTGGCCCGCCCTCGGGCTGCTCCTCAACCTGGTGGCGCTGTGCCTGCCGCGTCAGCGCATGCTGCTGCGCATCGACGGGTACGGCATCCGCAGCACGATCGGGCGCCACAGCGTCACGTACCGCTGGGACGAGATCACCGACGTCGCCGTCCGCCCGGTCACCGTACGCGGCAGGGACAGCAAGTACTTCGGGCCGCATGTGCGGTTGCGGCCCGATCCGCACCGCGCCGGGCCGCCCCGCCGCTTCCGCGGCAAGGAGGGCTGGTACCTGGTGCTGCCGACCCACTACAGACCGCTGGTGCCGCCGGATATCGCCGCGGCCCTGGAACGCTTCGGCGGCAGGCGCTGAGGCCCCGGCCGATGGCCGGGACCCGAGGGGCCTGCGCCTCGCCCGGCACCCCCGTCGCCGGGCGGGGCAGGCCCGTCGACGCACCGGCAGGAGCCCGTACCGCCGGTGCGTCGACCAGGGAGGACGCTACGGGGGTGCCTGGTCGGCGCTCTTGAAGGAATGCGTCATTCCGCTTGGTGGTGTCCGGAACGCAGGCCACGCGGGGTACTGCCCGAGAGGGCACGCACCTCACGGGTGAGGTGGGCCTGGTCGGAGTAGCCGCAGGCGGCCGCGACAGCGGCGAGGCCGGTGCTCCCCGTCCCGTCGGTGAGGAGACGGAACGCCCGGTGGAAGCGGAGGATGCGGGCCAACGCCTTGGGCGTGGCGCCGACTTGCTCGCGGAACAGCGTCTCCAGGCGGCGCCTGCGCACTCCGACGTCGTCGGCGAGGGCGGCGATCGTCGTCCGCCCGGAGGCCGCGTTCAGCCGCCGCCAGGCGTGGAGGACGGCCTCGGACGGGGCCGGGCCCGCCGCCAGGAGGGCGGGGAGCAGCCGGTCGAGCAGGTGGAAGCGGTCGGACCAGCGGGGTACGGAGGCGAGCCGGTCGACGAGCCGCTGCTCCCGGTGCTGCCCGAGGATGTCCCCCAATCGCACCGGGGTGTTGGCGAGTTCATGGAGGGGAAGGTCCAGCAGGGCGAAGACTCCCGGCGGCGTCAGACATACACCGACGCCGAACTGGTGCCCCGAGAGCTCGACGTCGACGGGCGTGTCCAGCACGCCGCTGACCGGTGACGGGACGGATGCCACTCCCGTGGTGCCGTCGAGCCGCGAGATCCGGCGGCCGGCCACCTCGAAGTCCATCATGAGCATCGGCGTCGCGCTGGCCACGCTGCGCCGGCGCAACGGGGAACTCAGGCGCAGATCCAGGCCGATGTAGGCCATCACGTGTCCCGTGAGCCGGGGGTGCGGCGGCCGCACCGCCACCACTTCGGGCAGCAGCCCGCGATAGCCGCCGCTCAGCCGGCTTTCCACCATGGCGTTCTTTCCCTCCCCGGCGCCGGGCGGCGCCCCCGCCCATGGTCGCCCACGGCCTCGGCCGGGCGTGCGGCTGACCCGATCGGCCGCCCCCGCCCTGCGGGGGGCCACCCGCAGTGCCACGGTGATCGCGTACCCGGCCGGCCGAGGAGATCGCCGCCCGATGAACCACGATCTCGGAGAAGCGATGCCGCAGCTGGACGAACGCCGGTACCGGACGCCCCTCGATCCCGCCGGAAATCCGCGCGTACGGGCGGGCCTGCGCCTCCACGGCTATCTGACGACCACGGACCACAAGACGATCGGCAACATGTACCTGGCCACGGCCTTCGGATTCTTCCTGGCGGGCGGGCTCCTGGCGATGGTGATGCGGGCGGAACTGGCCCGCCCCGGGCTGCAGATCGTCAGCACGACGCAGTACAACCAGCTCTTCACCCTGCACGGCACCATCATGATGCTGCTGTTCGCGACGCCGACGTTCACCGGATTCGCCAACGCCGTCATGCCGTTGCAGATCGGCGCCCCCGACGTCGCCTTCCCCCGGCTGAACGCGCTGACCTACTGGCTGTTCCTCCTCGGCGGGCTGGTGGTGCTCTCGGGCCTGGTCGTCCCCGGGGGCCCGGCCGCCTTCGGGTGGTTCGCCTACGCGCCGCTGAACAGGAGCGAGTTCTCCCCCGGGGCGGGCGGGGACCTCTGGGCCATGGGCCTGGTGCTCACCGGCATCAGCACCACCCTGGGCTCGGTCAACTTCATCGCGACCATCGTCTGCCTGCGGGCGCCGGGTATGACCATGTTCCGCATGCCCGTCTTCACCTGGAACGTCCTGTTCACCTCGATCCTGGTGCTGCTGGCGTTCCCGGTCCTGACCGCCGCCCTGCTCGCCCTGGAGGCGGACCGGAAGTACGGGGCGCACGTGTACGACCCGGCCACCGGCGGGGCCCTGCTGTGGCAGCACCTCTTCTGGTTCTTCGGACATCCGGAGGTGTACATCGTCGCGCTGCCGTTCTTCGGCGTGGTCACCGAGATCATCCCGGTGTTCAGCCGCAAACCCGTCTTCGGCTACATGGGCATGGTGGGGGCGACCATCGCCATCACGATGCTGTCCGCCTCCGTGTGGGCCCATCACATGTTCGCGACGGGGGCCGTGCTGCTCCCCTTCTTCTCCCTCATGTCGTTCCTGATCGCGGTGCCGACGGGGGTCAAGTTCTTCAACTGGATCGGCACGATGTGGCGGGGCAGCCTCTCCTTCGAGACGCCGATGATGTGGGCGATCGGATTCCTCGTCACCTTCCTCGCCGGGGGGCTCAGCGGAGTCCTCATCGCGTCCCCTCCCCTGGACTTCCACCTCACCGATTCCTACTTCATCGTCGCGCACCTCCATTACGTGCTGTTCGGCACCATCGTCTTCTCGATGTTCGGGGGCTTCTACTTCTGGTGGCCCAAGCTGACCGGGAAGATGCTCGACGAGCGCCTGGGGAAAATCCACTTCTGGACCCTCTTCGTCGGCTTCCAGACGACCTTCCTGGTGCAGCACTGGCTCGGCGGGATGGGCATGCCCCGGCGGTACGCCGACTACCTGGCGGCCGACGGCTTCACCACCCTCAACACCGTGTCGTCGATCGGCGCGTTCCTGCTCGGCCTGTCGACGCTGCCGTTCCTCTACAACGTCTGGAGGACGGCGCAGTACGGCACCCCTGTGGAGGTCGACGACCCCTGGGGATACGGGAGATCACTGGAGTGGGCGACCTCGTGCCCTCCGCCGCGGCACAACTTCACCTCCCTCCCCCGCATCCGCTCGGACTCGCCCGCCTTCGACCTCCACCATCCCGAGGTGCCCTCCGTGACAGGGCACGGCGCGCCGGCCCTCAACGCCCCGCAGGAGCAGGGGCGGTGAAGGCGGAGGCGTATCTCTTCGCGGGCATGGCCGCGTTCTTCCTGGTCACCGACGCGGTCTACATCTGGCTGGCCCGGGAGCCGGCCGGCGGCGCCGCGCTGACCGTCTCCTTCGGCATGTCGGCGGTCATCTCCTTCTTCTGCGCCGTGAATTACCGCAGGAAGGGCGGCAGACCCGAGGACCGCTCGCAGTCGGAGATCCACGAACGGTCGGGAGCGATCGACTTCTTCCCGCCGCACAGCACATACCCGGTGGTCACGGCCCTCGGCATGGCGCTGATGGCCCTCGGCGTGGTGTACGGGCTCTGGCTCTTCCTCGTCGGCGCCGGGGTGACGGCCGGCGGGGTCCTCGGCATGGTCTTCCAGTTCACCGACGTGGAAGCCTGACGTGGAGGCCTGAGGACGCCCTTGGCCTTCCTACTCCTCGCGGTCGCGCGGGAGCGGGGCGGCGGTCGTTCCCGTGGCCCGGAGGAGCTCCTCCGCGTCCGCCGGCATCGGGACCCGGTCCCGGTAGTACCAGGCGCTCAGGGCCGCCCGGATCCGCTCCCGGCGCGGTGCCCCGGCGCCCGGGCGGGCCGCCGGCAGCGGCATCTCCCGCGCCAGCAGGTACCGGCGCCGGCCGGCGGGCAGCGGGTGGCGCTTCTCGCCGATGCCGCCGTAGGCGTTCTGGCCGACCAGCCCGCTCTCCTCGCCCTCCGCCAGCAGCCGCGCGTCCCGGGCCTGCAGGGCGAGGCAGAGCCGCTTGGTGAGGAGGAACGCGAGGACCGGCCCCGCGAGGAGCGTCACCTGGAAGATCCGCGTCAGGGTCTCCAGGGAGGCGCGGAAGACGAACGCGATCACGTCGTCGCCGCCCGCCGCCAGCAGCACCGCGTAGAAGACGACGACCGCCACCCCCAGGGCGGTGCGGGTGGGCCGGTCCCGGGGACGGTCGCACAGGTGGTGCTCCATCAGGTCGCCGGTCACCCACCGCTCGAAGACCGGGTAGAGGACCAGGCCCAGGAAGAGCAGCCCGGGCAGCACCACGGCCGGAAGGAGGACGTTCCACATCACAGTGTGCCCCGCGACGGCGTTCTCCCAGGGCGGCATCAGCCGCAGGGCGCCCTCCAGGAAACCCATGTACCAGTCCGGCTGGGCGTCCGTCGAGACATGGTCGGGGCGGTAAGGGCCGAAGTCCCACACCGGGTTGATCTGGGCCAGCCCGCCGAGGGCCGCGAGGACGCCGGACACCATCAGGCCCAGTCCGGCCGAACGCGCGGCGAACTGGGGGAACATCGGGCTGCCCACCGCATTGCGGTTGGTCCTCCCCCGGCCCGCCCACTGCGTGTGCTTGAGGTAGACGACCATCAGCAGGTGCGCCCCGATCAGGGCGAGCAACAGGCCGGGAACGAACAGCACATGGACGATGTAGAGCCGCGGAATGATCAGGCGGCCCGGGAAGGGACCGCTCCACAGCGCGAAGCTCAGATAGGTGCCGACGACCGGGATGGACATCACGATCGTGTTCGCCGTCCGCATCCCCGTCCCCGACAGCAGATCGTCCGGCAGCGAGTAGCCGCAGAAGCCCTCCATCAGACCGAGGAGGAAGAGCGTCGCCCCGATCACCCAGTTCAGCTCCCGCGGCCGGCGGAAGGCTCCGGTGAAGAAGACCCGGAACATGTGCACCCCGAGCGCGGCGACGAAGACCAGGGCCGCCCAGTGGTGCATCTGCCGGATGAGCAGACCGCCCCGCACCTCGAAGCTGATCCGCAGGACCGAGGCGTAGGCGTCGGTGACGGGCCGACCGCGCAGCGGCCCGTACGCGCCCGTATAGGGCTGCTCCGTCATGCCCGGTTCGAAGAACAGCGTCAGATATCCGCCCGTCAGCAGCAGGACCAGAACGCTGTACAGGGCGATCTCCCCCAGCAGGAAGGACCAGTGGTCGGGGAAGGCCTTGCGCAGCAGCGCCCGGGCCGCCTCGGACACCGGGGCGCGGCGGTCCGCCACCGCGTACCCGAGGACACCGGCCTGCCGGGCCCGGGCCCTCAGCCGTACCGTACGGCGGGCGAACAGCATCCGACCCCGCTCCTCTCCGTCCCCGTGGCTGTGACCGTCACTGCGCTGTACCCGGCGGGTGGACGGGCTACCGGCCGGTTGCTCCGAGCGGCGCAGGCGGGTGGCCGGGGGCGGGGCACCGGACGAGGATCGGGACGACCCCGCGGACCCACGGAGGGCGGCCGTGCCCCACGAACCGGACATCATCGGCGAGCTGTCCGCCGGCCACCGGGCGGTGTACCGGCTGTTCGACGCCCTCCGCGCCACGGCGCCGGGCAGCCCCGAGCGGAAGGAGCTGGCCGACGAGGTGGCCGACGCGTTCGCCCGGCACGCCGTCGCCGTCCGGGAACATCTGCACCCCGTCGTGCGCGACCGCGTCGCCGACGGGGCGGCCCGGGTGGAACGGAGCGTCGCCGCGCACCACGGCGTCGCGCGCGTCCTGGGAGAACTGGAGGGCAGGGAGGCGGACGACCCCGCCTTCACACCGCTGCTCGTCGAGCTGATCGCCCGCGTCACGGACGACTTCCTGGACGAGGAACAGCGGCTCTTCCCCCGCCTGCAGGCCGCGTGCCCGGCGCGGACCCTGGACGCGCTGGGGGACGCGGTGCGCCGGCGGCGGCTGCCCGCGCGTCCGCACTCCGGACCCGCCGCCCGGCTGCCGTCCCCCGGCGCGGGCCTCGTGGGCCGGGTGCGCGGTCTCCTGAGGGGCCGCGGCCGGGCCGCCGGGCGGCGCACGGGCGGCTGACGCGGGCCCGTCGTACGGCCGCCGGGCCACGGCGGTGGAGGACGCGCGCCGCCGCCCGTACGCCCCGCCGCCCGTACGCCTCGTCAGCCGTCGTCGCCGTCGAGTGCCTCCGCCACCACCGAGCGCAAGTGCCCCAACGACAAAGGCAGTCGGGCCAGCAGCCAGCGCTCCAGGGACCGGTCCGGGTCGGTCCGGGACGCGTCCCCTTCGGTCACTCGGCCGGCGAAGACATGGACCACCCGGTCGGCGTCCCTGACCGTGAAGCCGCGGTAGCCCAGCCCCGGGGACGGGGTCCGGGCCACCGGGCCTGCGGACGGGAGACCGGCCGTCAGCGCACGGAATTCCTCGGCGGCCCCGGGACCGAGGCGCCACCGCGGATTGGGGCGGCCGCTGAACAGGTCCAGTTCCACCAGCATCGGTCCCTCTTCACGTTCTTCGCGTTCTTCACGCTCTTCGGCGTCACCTGATGACGACCGAGCGTCCGGCGTAGAAGTACCCGCAGAAATCACGGTAACCGCCGCGGTTGCAGGTTTCCGGGTTCGTGATCCGGTTGCCGCTGTTGTCGTAGTCCCGGGCCGCCGTCTGGCCGGGCTTGTGGCCCCAGAAATTGCCGCTCTGCAACCGGTACCAGTGGTAGTCCTGCCCCGGCCAGACGACCAGCGCGGTGAGCCAGCGGGGCTTCTCGCTGTCCGGCAGGCACTGGAAGCGCCGGACGAAGCCGTCGGCGAAGGCGGCCTGGGTGACGTTCGGACAGGCCATGGTCCCGGTCTGGGCGCCGTGCGCCCGGCCGGGCTGGGCGAAGGTGTCGGTGCGGAGGTTGCGCGCGTAGTTGTAGCAGTTGTTCTTGGGCTGGACCTGCGGCGTGTTCCAGAAGCCGGGGTTGAACTGGCCGTATTCGATGTAGCAGGTGACGGACGGTCCGGCCTCCTGGGCCGTCGTGCGCAGGGGGTGGGCGGGGAGCGCCGGGGACCGGGTCCAGGCGGGCGGCTCGGCCGCGAAGGCGTCGATCTCGCCGAGCACCAGCTCGCGCAGGTCGTCGCCGAGCGGCGTCCGCTCGTGCTCGGCCAGTCGGGTGTCCGCGTGGCGGGTCATGCCCTCCACGACGCGGCGGGCCAGCTCGGCCGAGCGGCCGACGTCGCGGGCGCCCAGGGTGCCCAGGGCGAAACTGCGGGGTACGGACTCGGGCCAGGGTTCGTCGTCGCCGACGGCGGAGACCACGACCTCGCGATACCCCAGACCGTCATACCCCGCCCCGGGTATCCCCACCGCTTCTTCCGCCGCATCGGCCGCATCCGACAGCAGACTTCTCACCGCACTCTCGTCGGTGATGATCCAGGACGGGTCGGGGCGGCCGGAGAAAATGCTCACGTCGACGCGCAGCATGCCGATACTCCTCAACTGCTGGGGGACACGTGCCACTTGTTGGTAGCAGTGCCCGGTGAGCAGGGTCAATCACTTCCACAGAAGTGATGTCGAGTCCCTCCGATTGCTGTCCGAACCGCATGGCCGGCGGATCGTTGAAAACCGGCTCGATTGAATTCCGAATTACCGCTCCGGATAGCGGACTTGCCTTTGCGGTATGAGGTGGACCGAGGAATTGGCGGCCGAATGCGAACAGCCGACCGCGGCTGCGGGGCACTCGGGCGCGCCCGACGACGTAGTGTCCCGGTATGCGCACCAGACCCATGACCCACACCCGCATGCCGGACGCGGAGGCCGCCGCATGAGCGCCCGGCCGGTGCAGATCCGGTTCGACCAGCTCCGCCGGTCCTTCGACGCGGCCCTGCGTCACGCCGAGGCGGTACACGGCGACGCCGTCACCCTGGACGAGGACTACTTCTGGTCCGTCCCGCCGGACCAGCTGTACGACGTGCGGCAGGAGCCGACCGAGCTGACGATCGGGCAGCTGTCGGAGTGCCTGGACCACCTCGACGGTCTGGCCGCGGAACCGGAGGACGCCGTCGGTCACCACCTGGTGTGGCTGGCCGAGGTCCTCAAGGCGGTCGGCCTCGACTCACCTTGAGCCGAACGCCGTCCGCCTCGCCGCCCGCCACGCCGGCGCCAGCACCGACCAGATCTCCTCGTCGTACCGCTTGCCCCGGTACAGGTAGCTCTCCCGCAGCACGCCGTCCCTCGTCATCCCCAGCCGCCGGGCCACGGCGATGCTCGGCTCGTTGCCCGACGAACACCACCACTCCACACGGTGGATGCCCCGCTCTTCGACCGCCCAGTCGATGACCGCCCGCGCGGCCCGGGTCACCAGGCCCCTGCCCACCGCCGACGGCTCCAGCCAGCAGCCCGCCTCGGCGGTGCCCTGCCCGACGTCCATCCTGCGCAGCAGGAACCCGCCGACCAGCCCGCCGTCCAGGTAAATGCCGTAGATCCGCCCGGAGTCGGCGGCGGCCTTCTCCGCGTACGCCCGCAGGTACGCCCGGCTCGACTCCAGGTCCGTGACGACGTCCGGCAGTTCGTTCCACTGCCCGACGAACTCCCGCCCCCGGTCCATGTGGGCCAGGAACTCCCCGGCCTGCCACGGCTCCAGGGGGCGCAGCTCCGCGCCGTCGTCACCCAGGGATATCGCGTACATCGTCACCTTCCACGGTCGATACCGGCCCGGCGGGCCGCGCCATGATCGTCCCATGGAGGGTTGTGCAGGGTTACGGGGCGGATCAGTCCCAGGGGTTGGCGCGCTGGTCGTCGATGGCGGTCCACAGCCGGGTGCCGGCGGGCAGCGTGCCGTAGGCCCAGAAGGTCCAGCCGCCGGTCGCGCCGAGGTCGGGGCCGTAGTGGCCGTCGTGGAACTCGGCCATCCGCCAGCCCGCGCCGAACTGTGCCTGGCAGACGCTGTCCGCGGCGTTCCTGCTGTTGAGCCGTGAGCCGCGCACGGGTCTGCTGGCGGCCACCGTGCCCTGGGCCCAACCCGCGTAGAAGTCGGGGGTGATGCCGTCGGGGACGGGGCTGCCGTCGGCCTTCAGGCAGAGGACGGGCAGGACGGCGCTCGCCGGGGTGTCCCCCTGGTAGGGGTTGCTCGGGCTGCCGCCCGGGCCACCGACCCGTACGGTGCCGTCGGGGCCGTCGGCCATCTTGGCCCAGGTCATTCCGGGGTGGGTGGCCGGGGGCGCGGCCTGCGCGGTGGCGGGCGCGGCGAGGAGCGCGGTGGCGGCCAGGAGGGCAGCGGCGGCCAGGGAGACGGGTGTGACGGAGCGCATGACGGATCCTCACGGTGGTCGGGGTGGATGTCCGGCGCCGTTCGCAGGGTTCGCGGTGTCGGTTCGCTTGTCGGGCGAGCATTCTGTACGCCCTTCACGCCGTCTCCACAGTCGGGAACCGGTCATCCCGCCCGCCCGCTTCCCCCCGATCACGGCATTGCGCCGGAATCCTTCAACTACGCCCTTCTTTCAGCTGGATTCCGATTTCGGGCGGACCTCCCGAAGTCTTTTAACCAGCCTTGACACAGCGATCATCCCGAACGGATGATCCCCCTGGTTTACAGAACGAGCACCACAGGCAATACAGGAGACTTCCCGTGCGCAAGGCATTGACCGCCGTTATGACCGGCCTTTTCAGCCTCACCCTTTTCGCCGCCCTCCCGGCCAACCACAACCAGGCACGGGCCCTGGAGTTCGACCCGAACGCCTGCCTCGACCTCAGCCAGGTGATGCAGTGCGAGAACCACACGCTGTGGAAGTACGTGCCCCTCGCCGGTCCCTACCCGATCGGCAAGTGCCGCCCGTTCGCCAAGGTCCAGGCCGGCAGCTGCTGATCGGGACCGCACCGATCCGTTGACGGCGGCGGGCCGCCGGGAACGTCCCGCATTTCCTTTCCGTGGGAAGAGCGATCCGGATCCCCTCGGAAATGGATGACGGAATTCCGTTCAGCCCGCCGTCGACGGCGCCACCCCGGCCGGTGCGCCGACCATGACCGCGGCATTCCGCAGCGCGGCGAGAAAACCCTCCTCGGACTGCGCTCCGACCAGGGTCTCGCCGCCGTCGAACAGGAACACCGGCACGCTGGTGACGCCCAGTTCCCGCACCACGCGCTGCCCGGCCGACACCGGGTCGGATTCCGCGGCCGGTGCCCGGCCGCCGGCCCCGACCCCGGCCTCAAGAGCGAGGCGCTCGAGAACGGCGGGGTCGGCGACGTTGAGGCCCTCGGTGAAGTAGGCGCGGAACAGCCGGTGGACGATCTGCTCGCCGCGGCCCTGCGCGGTGGCGCGGGCGATGAGCCGGTGCGCGTCCAGGGTGTTGGCGAAGACCGCCCTGTCGAAGTTCATCTCCAGGCCGCTGCGGGCGGCCAGCGCCGCCATCCGGGCCGTCTTGGCCTCCACGGACGGGCCGAAGACGCGGCGGTGCACCTCGCTGAGGAGTTCCCCCTCGACCGGGGCCGTGGGGGCGACCTGGAAGGGCAGGAACTCGACGTCGGCCTCGCCCCCTTCGGCCCGGAACCGCTCGACCGCGTGCCCGAAGCGGGTGTAGCCGAGGGCGGACCAGGCGCAGGCGATGTCGAGGACGATGCGGACCTTCATGTTCTTCTCCGTTCCGGGGACCCGATGCCCGGGGTCGGGCTGTTCGGCGTCGATGGGAAGAACGTAGGCGCCGGGCGGAGACGGCCGCATCTGTCGGATGACCGGGTCCGCCGCCGGCCGTCGCGGCTCCGCCCGACCGGGTGGTCACGCGGGCCGGTGTGCCGTGACCGTGAAGTAGTCGAGGATGCCGCCCTCGTAGGCCCGCAGGAAGTTGCGGGGCCACGCCCCGGGTTCCCACATCGTGGACAGCCAGCGGTCCCAGCCGGGCCACACCGACGCGCCGATCGAGGTGACCCGGACCCCCGTCAGCCCCGCCCGCTCCAGGCTCCCGGTCAGCTCCGGGATGCTGTGGGCGACGTCCAGGCCGGTGGCGAAACTGTCGAGCAGGCCCGCGAGTTGACCGGCCCGGGCGGGGTCGTCGTCCGGGACGAAGAAGCTGGTGACGGCGGCCCGTCCGCCGGGCCTGAGGACCCGGGCGGTCTCGTGGGCGAACGCGCCGAGGTCGCGGAAGTGCTGGGCGGCCTCGACGCTGTACACCCGGTCGAACTCCGCGTCGCCGAACGGCATGTGCTCGGCCGCGCCCCTCGCGAACCGCATCTGCCCGTCCCGTCCGGCCGGTCTGCCCGCGCGGGCCCGTTCGAGCTGCTGCGGATGGATGTCCATGCCGGTGACCCGCGCGTAGCCGTACTCCTCCAGCGCCACCGCGCAGCCCAACCCCCGCCCGCAGCCGACCTCCAGGGCCTCCAGCCCCTCCCCCGGCGCCACGGAACCGAGCACATGCCGGTACATCGCCCGCTGGCTGCGGATCCGGTCGTCCTCGCCCAGCGGCCGGTCGAGGTCGATGCCCTGCCAGTGGCCGAAGTTGATGAACCCCCCGGCGAACAGGGGCATCGCCCCGAGGTCCGCCGGGCCGTAGGCCTCCTGGACCACCGGTGCCATCGGGGGTACGTCCCCCGGGGATTGCTTCATGTGCGCCACCTCCCGCATCACGGGCGGACAGGATTCCCGCACCGCCCCTCACTGGTTGCCCGGGCAACGACGCGGACAACCGCGGCAGGGACGGGCCCGACGGCCCCGCTCGGGAGCGCGGCGGCAGGAGATGCCGGGCAGATCGGCCATGGCCACCGTCAGGGCCGTGGCCGAGGTGGCGCCGCTGGGGCGGAGCAAGCACGGTGGAGGGACCGTCGGCGCCGATCCCGACTCCGCAATGGGTGCCGCACGGGCCGCAGTTCCGCGCCGCCGCCGGCAACAGCGGCCAGGCCGCCCAGGCCCCACCCGACCGCCGAGCTAGCAGCGCCTTCCGAGCCCCGCTCGACGGGCTCCGGACCGTGCCGGGTGCTGTTCGCGCCCGGCACACGCACTCAAAGCGGCCCTGGTTGCGGGCCCGGCCGCGACGACCACGCTGGAAACGGGCACGCGCTTCGTCCCTTTCCGAGCACCAAACTGCGCGTCTGTCGGCTCGCACCACGGCTGGTGCCGTGGCTTTCCTGGCCGGCCATGCAACTCAAATGGTGTCGACTGGCGCGGCCCCCGGGTGAGGGAGACAGTGAAAAGGGACCTTTTCTGTCAAATCGGAGGACACCATGCTCGTCCTCGGAATCATTCTTCTCGTCATCGGATTCGTGACCGGAATCTCCATCCTGTGGACCATTGGAATCGTTCTGCTCGTCATCGGAGCGATTCTCTGGATCCTGGGTGCAGCAGGGCACGCAGTCGGAGGTCGGCGGCATTACTGGTGAGCGGTGCAGCGCTTCCCGTGGGCCCTGAGGTTCGCGCTCGTGCCCGCCGGCTTGCGGTCGAAGCGCCCGCGGAAGAGTTCCCCTTCTCGTCCCTGTAGGTGATCATGCGTGCCACGCCGGTGCGGCGGCGCGACAGCGTGGTACCCACGGACCAGGACTCCGGAGCCGACGACCGATCGGACTGCCGGCGGCGGAAAGGGCGGAAGCGCTGGCCGGGAACGGTTCCCCAAGCGGTGGTGAGGTGCCCGGTGGGGGGCGCCGCGGCCCGCGTCGGCCGCGTGCCGGGTCCGGCCTGCGGGTACGGCCGACGTCGTCATGGTTCGCCACCGCTTTCAGCATCGGACTGGGGCTGGCCCTGGCCTACACGACGCTGCAGACCGTGCTGCGGATCAGCGGCATCCTCACCCTCCTGCTGCTCGCGCTGTTCGTGGCGATCAGCCTGGAGCCGGTGGTGGCCTGGCTCGCGCGACGCCGGCTCGGCCGGGGCCCGGCAGTGGCCGTCGTGGTCATCGGCCTGCTGGGAGTGCTGGCCGGCTTCCTGGCGCTCGTCGTCCCCGTGCTCTCCGACGAGATCTCCGCTCTCGTGGACGCCGTGCCGAAGTGGCTCGGGCAGCTCCACGACCACCATTCCACCCTCGGCCGGCTGGAGGACCGCTACCACTTGATCTCCAAGGCCCGTGAACAACTCGGCCCGGGCACCGGCCAGGCGGTGATCGGTGGGCTTCTCGGAGCCGGGCACATCGTCATCAACGCCATGATGGGCACCGCCCTGGTGGTCGTGGTGACCGTCTACCTCATGGTCGGCATGGAGCAGTTGAAGCACTTCGTCCACCGTTTCATCCCACTCAGCCGACGGGCCGGTGCTGTCGATCTCAGCGAAAGGATCATGCTGCGGGTCGGACGGTACATGCTGGGCAATGTGGTCACGTCGGCCATCGCCGGCCTGGCCACATTCCTGTGGTGCGTGGGGCTGGGCGTGCCGTACGCGGCCGTGCTCGGCATGTTCGTCGCCCTGATGGACATGGTGCCGGTGGTCGGCTCCACCATCGGCGGCGTGGTGGTCAGCCTGGTCGCCCTCGCGGTGTCCTTCCCGGTCGCCCTGGGCACGGCGGGTTTCTACATCGGCTTCCGGCTGGCAGAGGACTACCTGATCATGCCGAAGGCCATGGCCTACGCCGTCAATGTGCACCCCATCGTCACGGTCGTCGCCATCGTGATCGGCGGCGCGCTGTTGGGAGTCGTCGGTGCGCTCATCGCCATCCCGGTCGCGGTCGGCATTGGCATCGTGCTCGAGGAGTCCGTCTTCCCGCGGATCGACGCGGTGTGAGATCGACGCAGTGTGAGGGAGTGGGCCGGGGCGCCCACCGGAACGTCGCGCTCGGGCCGTTCGCAGCCGTCGTCGACCGTGCCCGGGAGGCTGTCCGCACAGTCGTCCTGGGTGGACGACGTACTCGGGGTTGACGGGTTCGGCCTCCATCGCGGCGCGCCGCTCCATCACCTCCCACCAACGGGCGGTGTTCTTCTCGATGGTGGCCCGCCAGTCGTCATGTTTCCTGGGCTTCAGCAGCGACAGCAGCCGGGTCAAGGTCCGGCAGACGTCCCCGACCAGGTTGACCAGCCCGCGCCCAACTGGTCGGCGAGCCGCTCGACTTCGGCCCGCGCCCCGCGGGCACCCTGGCCGACCAGGACCGCCACCTTCTTCCCCGCGTTGACGACCTCCGCCGCGCGCGCGATCTCGTCGTCCGCCGGCACCGGTGCGTACACGGGCGTGCCCAGGCTGGAGGGGACCGTCTTGTAGGAGCCGCCCATGGCACTGCGGTTGGTCTGGCCGACGACGGCCACGACGGGGACGTGGTCGAGCTTGGCGTCGTACAGGCCGTTGAGCAGATGGATCGCCCCCGGGCCCGACGTCGCCGCGCACACCCCGACCTTCCCGGAGAACTTCGCGTGGCCCACCGCCTCGAAGGCGGCCATCTCCTCGTGCCGCGCCTGGACGAACCGCGGCTCGTCATCGGCCCGGCCCCAGGCGGCGAGCAGCCCGTTGATGCCGTCCCCGGGGTAGGCGAAGACCCGCTCGACACCTCAGTCGCGCAGGCGCTGCAGGAGATGGTCGGACACCTTCATCGCCATGGTTCCCCTCTCATCTCACTCTTTGTGTTCGTGGCCTCCTTTGTGTTCGTAGCGTCGAAGAGCCCACCAGGGCAGCGCGAACCAGCACAGCACCAGCCAGGCGACCACTGCGGCGAGCAGCCACGGCACTGCCGCGTTGTGCAGCGCGATCCGCAGGATCAGCAGCAGCGCCGCGGCGACCGTGGCGAGGAGCAGGACCACGCCCGACAGGGTGAGACGCGCTGCCCAGGCGACGGTCTGCGGCTTCAGCCGGTGCCCGGTGACGATGCGGTGGAAGGCGACCGGGCCGACCAGCGCCCCGGTGGTCGCCGCGCCCAGCATCACCGTGACGATGTAGATGACGCGGTCGACAGTGCCCAGGGCGGCGAACCGCGGGGTGAACACCACGGTCAGCAGGAACCCGAACAGGATCTGCACCCCGGTCTGCGTCACGCGTACTTCCTGGAGCAGCTCGCCCCAGCGCCGGTCCGCCCGCTGGGCGGGGGTTTCATGGCGCTGATCGCGATCCCTGTCCCCGGCCTCGGCCTGCTGCCGTGCGCCGGGTTCCCCATCGGTCGGCATGTGGCCCTCGCGTCTCGGTCCGGTGGCCGGTCACCTGGGGCACTGCATGAGCAGCGGGGTTCAGCCCCGCCCCAGTGCCCGTTTCAGCTCGGCCTTGTTCATGTGCGAGCGGCCCTCGATGTTCTTCTGCCTCGCTTCGTTGTAGAGCTGGTCCCTCGTGGGCCCCTGGGCGCCGGAGTGGGACCGCTGCCCGCCCCGTTTCGAGGACGACATGTCCTGCAGCGAGGTCCGGCTGGCCGTCTTCGACTCGCCCGCGCGGGCGCGCTCCTTGTTGACGGTGCGGGCCGCGATCTCCTCGGCCCGCCGCTCGCTTTCACCACGGTCGAGCGCGCTGTCCTTGATGTGTTCGTACTGTCGCTCGCGCTTGGGGCTGGATCCTCTGGGCATCGCCGTTCTCCTCCGCACGGGTACGTGACTCACCGTGTCACCGCAGGTATGGGCCTGCAGGGCAGGGGCCGCCGATCGGGTCAGCCGCCCGGCCACAGCACAAGGCCTGCCGGCAGCCCGGCCCCGGCCGCCGTCCAGGCCACATAGTCGCCGAGGTGGCCCGAGTGGAGACGGCGCAGCGGGGCACTCCAGCGCCCGGCCGCCAGGGCTCGGCGCACAGCCACTGCCGCGACGCCGGCGGCGAGTACGGCGGACAGCAGACCGACCCCGGCACCGGACCAGGACCACCATGCCGCCACGCCGTCAGGCGCGGCAGTCCGGCCGTCCAGGACGACAGCGGCGTAGCCCCCGTGGTCGGTGAACGCCTGCGCCGCACCACCGACTCCCCGGGCGAGTACGGGGACCATGCCCACCGCCAGGAAGTCGGTGAGCAGCAGCGCCGCTACTGTCACCATCGGCCGGGGCGGTCGGCACACCGGCCGCGCGGTCTCGGGTTCCTCGTCGCCCCGGGTCTCCGGTTGTGTTGTACGGGGCGCCTGCCCGGCTCCCAGGAAGATACCGGCAGGTCAACGCCGAGCTGCCGCACGACCGTTCGTTCGCTGCAGCCGGCGCATCCGTCGGCAAGGACGAGGTCGCCGGGAGCATTCCCTGCGGCGCGAAGGTCGAGGACTTCGTCGCGGCCGTCCGTCCCTGCGCCGAGGCCGGCTTCGGCGAGATCGCCCTCGTCCAGATCGGCGGCGCCCGCCAGGAGCCGTTCCTGAAATGGGCGAAGGACGAACTGTTGCCTGCGCTGCGGGAGTTGTGAGACGCACTCAACTGCCTCCGACCGCCTCGGCGGTCGCTGCCGCTTGATCCGGGCGAGTTCTCCCTTCACTCTGCACGAAACGGTGCGCCGCCGACGGCGGGCGCGGACCGAACGGCGCCGCGACCGGGAGTGAGGCGCGCAGTAGGCCCAGAGCCCCGTGAAGGCCGCGTAGATCAGGAGGAACACGAGGCACACGCGTCGAGAGTTGTCGCCCATACCCTCTGGACGATTCAGTGGTCGCTTCGTGACGGGTTCTGCGGGAGGCGGGAGGGGAAAGACGTCCGCTTCACCCGGACGGCACGGTAACGGCGGTGACGGTGTGGAGAGCGCGGCCGGTGTCCGTCGCCTCCTCGCGGAGGGCGGGCCCGCGCCCGCGTGCCGGCGTGGGGACGGCTGTCCGTGCTGCGCCCCTATGGGCGAGCAGCGGCGGGCAGGCCATCCTCCGGGAGGGCCTTCTCCATCCACGCGACGTCCCAGTACGCGCCGAACTTGCGGCCGACCTCCCGGTGGATGCCCGCGGGGCGGAAGCCGAAGCGCTCGTGGAGGCGCAGGGACGCCTCGTTGGGCAGGGTGATCGCGGCGTAGGCCCGGTGGACGTCCTCCCCGGCCAGGGCCTCGAAGAGCGCCCGGTACAGCCGGCTGCCGAGGCCCCGGCCGCCGTGGCCGGGGGCCAGGTAGATGCTGGTCTCCACCGACGTCTCGTAGGCCTGCTTGGGGCGCAGCGGGCTGCTGGTGGCGTAGCCGAGCACGGTGTCCGCCTCCTCCGCGACGAGCAGCCGGTGCCGGCCGGTGTCCGGGTGGCCGGCCAGCCATGGGCGGCGGTCCCGGGGGTGGACGGGCTCGATGTCGAAGGTGATGGGGGTGCTGGTCACGTAGTGGTTGTAGAGGTCGGTGAGCTGTTCCAGGTCGCGCTCCTCCCCCGCCCGGATACGTATTCCGGCGCTCACCGCGGTGGTGGTCTGGTCCATGGAGTCGCTCCCTTTTCGGCGGCGCTTTTCGGCGGTGGGACAAGGGACCATAGCCGCTCCGCGTTACGGGAATATGTCCGGATAGGCCGGGATGTGGACCACGACGCACTACGCTCGGGGCGATGCCCTGCGACCGCGGCGGCGGGGGGCGAGCCGGACAGGGGGACACCATGCGCTATCTGGTGCGCGACCGCATGCTCGCCTTCCACGAGGAGGCGTGGATCGAGACCGAGCACCGGGAGAAGGTCTACCGGGTCGACCGGAAGCTCTTCCGTCCGCGCAGCACGTTC
Source organism: Streptomyces luteireticuli (assembly GCF_041519305.1). Taxonomy (NCBI): domain Bacteria; kingdom Bacillati; phylum Actinomycetota; class Actinomycetes; order Kitasatosporales; family Streptomycetaceae; genus Streptomyces; species Streptomyces luteireticuli. The sequence goes on along the minus strand of NZ_CP167927.1, from coordinate 7,479,127 downwards.
GCCCTCGTGAACACCGAGGGCGACCAAGTGGCGACCATCGTGAAGAAGGCCCTCACCCTCCACCACACCATCCTGGTGAAGGAGGACGGCACGACGGTGGCCCGCATCAGCAAGCGGGCCTTCACCTTCTTCGGGGACCGTTTCAAGGTCGTTCTACGGGACGGGCGGCGGCTGCGGGTCGTCGGCAACTTCTGGGACAGGGAGTTCGACATCCAGGACCGGGGTACCACGTTGGCCCACGTCTCCCGGCGCTGGTTCAGCTTCCGGGACGCCTATGCGGTCGATGTGATGGCGGAGCAGGACACGTTGCTGCTGCTCGTCCTGGCGGTGTGCGTGGACCACACCCTCCAGGACCTCAAGGGCGAGAAGGTCACCAACCTCTGATCCGCCAGGGCTGTCCGGGCTCACCGGGCGTGTTCGGGCTTGCACCCGACGACGACCATGGCCTGGACCACCTCGGGGCCCGTGCAGCGCAGGGTCTTCCCGGAGCAGCTGCCCGTCCCGCCCGTGCCGGGTCCGGTGGCCTGTTGGCAATGGGCGCCGAGCAAGCCGCCCTTCTCCTTCGAGACCCCCGCCAGCCGGAGCAGCGGTTCGGCCGCCTTCTCGGTCGACCATACGGCCTTGTCGCAGCAGTAGAGGCTGCCCGGGGGCGCGGCCGTCGCAGCGTGCACGGGACCGACGAGGAGACCCGCGCCGAGTGCGGCGGCCGCCAACACGGGCCACGGTCTGGGGGTGTTCATGCCTTCAGGCTGCTCCGCCTTCCCGCCGCCCACACGCACTCTCACTCGTGAGGGTGCGTGTGGGCGGCCGGAGATGCGAATGGTGTGCGGGCGTGCGGCTGTCCCACCCGTTTCACCCTCCTTTATTCACCCCGCCGTTGTTCATCTGCCGTGACAGCGTCCCGTTGTCCTCGATGTGCCAGTCCTCGGTGATCCTGTCCGTGCCGACGTGCTGGATGTCGAGGGCGTTGAAGCCGATCTTCTGGCCCCTGCCGCGGACCCCGTCGAGGGTTCCGGTGAAGTGGCCGCGGAAGACCAGCCGGGCCGTGATCTTGTCACCGGTGATCAGGACGTCGGAGAGTTCACAGGTCAGGTCGGGGACGGCGGTACGGAAGCGCTTCGAGGCGAAGACCGGTCCGGCGGGGCCCTGCGGGCGGCCGGCGGGGAGGGTGTTGTCCTTGAAGTGCGGGCTGATCGCCGCGCGGAGGTAGGTCCGGTCCCCGGTGTTCCAGAAGGTGTAGAGCCGCTGTGCGAGCCGGACTTCGAGGGCCGCGCGGCGTTCGCCGAGGGAGCGGTCCACGGTCAGCGCGCGGGGGCGGACGAGGCCGGGCGACGGGTCGACGAGGCGTCCGGGCCAGGTGTCCGTCGTCCGTGCGGGAGTGGTCCGTACGGGAGTGGTCCGTACGGCGGCCGTCGCGATGCCGCCGGCCACGAGGCAGGCGACCGCGGCACCGAGGGCGATGGTGCGGGTGAACATGGGGTTTCCTCGGGAGGATCGGGCGGAAGGGGGGTCAGATCTGGCGCAGCGCGCCGCCGTCGACGGCCCACTCCGCCCCGGTGACCTGTGCGGCGAGCGGGGAGACGAGGTACGCGATGACGCGGGCGACGTCGTCGGGGCTGCCCAGCCGCGCGGTGGGCAGGCGTCGCACCTCGCGGACGAAGTGCTCGACCGCCTCCTCGACCGGCATGCCGAACTGTTCGGCGAGTTCCTCGGCGAAGCCGCCGGGCGCGTCCCACAGCCGGGTGCGCGTGGGCCCGGGCGAGACCACGTTGGACCGCACCCCGCGCCCGCCGAATTCGACGGCCAGCGTCTTGGAGACGGACAGCAGGGCCGCCTTCGCGGCCGCGTAGTCCACCAGCGGGACGTCCGGCATCCGGGCCGCCTCGCTGGTGACGTGCACGAGCGACCCGCCGTTCCTCAGCAGTTCGGGCAGGACGGCCCGGGTCATGCGGACCGCGGAGTGGAAGTTGAGGTCGAACGCGGCGTGCCACTGCGCGTCGTCCACGTCCAGGAAGCCGGTGCGGGCGTTGAGGCCGCCGACGTTGTTGACCAGGGCGTCGACGCGCCCGTGCCGGGCGACGGCCTCGCGGACCACCGCGGCGGGGGCGTCGGGGTCGGTGAGGTCGGCCGCGACGGCGTCGGCGTTCGGGCCGAGGGCCGTCAGGCCGTCGGGGCGGCGGGCCACGCCGACGACGGTGGCGCCCTCCTCGGCGAGCAGGCGCGCCGTGGCCTCGCCGATGCCGGCGGACGCGCCGGTCACGATGACGATCTTGTCCTTGAGCTGCAGATCCATCGGGTGTCCTTCCAGGGCGGGTGGGCGAATGGGGGGGGCGGAACAGGGGTCAGACGAGCCGGCCGCCGCCGTCGACGTGCAGCACGGTGCCGGTGACGTAGGGGTTGGCCAGGGCGAAGAAGACGGCCTGGACGAGGTCGTCGGGCGTGCCGACGCGGCGGGCGGGGTTGCGTTCGGCGACGGCGCGCAGGAACGCGTCCTTGTCGGCGCCGAGCCCGTCCCAGGAGCCGGTGTCGACGATGCCGGGCGAGACGGCGTTGACCCGTACCGGGGCGATCTCCACGGCCAGCGCCTGCACCAGGAAGGCCAGCGCGCCGTTGGTGGTGGCCATCACCGTGCGGGCGGGGGCGGGGCGCCAGGCGGCCACGCCGGAGAAGAAGGTGAACGAGCCGCCCTCGGCGGCCTGTCCGGCCAGGTGCTTCGCGAGCAGCAGCGGCCCGACGACCTTGGCGTCGAAGGCCCGTTGGACGGCGGCCCGGTCGAGCTCGGCGAGCGGCCCGTTGGCCGGCATCGCCGCGGTGGAGACGAGGTGGTCGAACGGGCCCGTCCTGCGGGCCAGTTCGGCGATCGTGGACTCGTCGGCGAGGTCGACGGGCACCACTTCGGCGGGGCCGGTCAGTTCGCCCGCGGTCCACTCCAGCTTGCGCGGGTCGGGACCGGCGAGCACCAGGCCCGCCCCGGCCCGGGAGGCGGCGCAGGCGAGCAGGCGCCCGGTGTGCGACCCGGCGCCGACGACCACCAGCCGGCGTCCTTCGAGGGCGGACGCCGGGACGGACGTCAGGTCGGGCATCGGGACCGGCGTCGTGGGGGCGGCAGTCATAGCGGCGGCAGTCATGGCGGCGGTTCCTTGTCGTCGTTCGTGTCATCGATCGGGGGCTTCCGCCATCGACCCTCCCTCCACCAGGGATAATGAGTCCAAGGCATGCTTTCTACCGCTGCCATAAACTCTGCTCATGGCAACGCTGCGGCAGCTCGAATACCTGGTCACCGTGATCGATACCGGCTCCTTCACCCGGGCCGCCGAGCTCCTCCACGTCACCCAGCCGGCGCTCTCCCATCAGATCCGGGCGCTGGAACGCACCATGGGCGGCCCGTTGGTCGAGCGGTTGCCGCGCTCGATCCGGCCCACCCCGCTGGGCCGCGCGGTCCTGCCGCACGCCCGCGCCACCCTCGCCGACGCCGAGCGGCTGCGCTCCGCGGCCCGCCGCACCACGGGCCTGGACTGCGGGGAGCTGGAGGTGGCCACGGTCTACTCGATCGGGCTCGGCGTCCTCCCGCCCGTCCTGCGCGCCTGGCACCGTCAACACCCGGGCGTACGCGTCCGGTTGCGCGAGTTCCGGCACGCCGACGAGTTGCGCGCCGCGATGGCGGCCGGCCAGGCGGACCTGGCCGTCGGCCCGCTCCCGGAGGACTGGGACGGCCCCGTACGGGAGCTGGGCGTCGAGGAGTTCGTCGTCGTCCTCGCCGCCGACGACCCCCGGGCGGCGACGGGCCCCCTGCCGCTCCACGCCCTCGCCGACCGCCCCTGGGTGCACTACGCCCCCGGCAACGGCCTCGGCGAGATCCTCGACCGGGCCTGTGCGGCGGCCGGTTTCACGCCGCGGTCCGCCGTGCGCGCCGAACAGACCGCGGCCGTCCCCCTCCTGGCCGCCGCCGGTCTGGGCCCCGCCCTCGTCCCCGCCAATATCGTCCCGCCGGGCTTCGACGGCGCGGTGCTCCGTCCGGACCCTCCGCTCCGCCGCCCCCTGGCCGCCTGGACCCGCGCCCGCCCCGACCCGCTGACCACGGCCTTCGCCGATCTCGTCGCGGAGCGGGCCTGCGTCCTGCCGGAGCACATCCGGGCCCTCCTCGGCTGAGCCCGCGACGGCACGCGGTTGTCCCCGGTCCGCCGGGGGCGGGACACTGGAACCGTCCGCCATCGGCCGGCCCGTACAGGAGACCCACCGGATGTCTGGAACAGACGGTCTGCACGTGGAGCCCCTCGACCGGTCCGGCGGGCCCGCGGCCGTCGCCCTGCGGCTCGTCGACGCCCGCTCCGGCAACCCGGCGAAGATCGACCCGGGCCGCAGGCACCCGCTGCGGATCTCCGTCCCGTCGGCCGGGGCCGGCAGCGCCGCGGAACCCTCCGCCCTGCGGGTCCGCCTGGTCGCCGACGTCCTGGTCCGCACGGCGGAACTGCTCGGCGGGCAGGCGCTGCTCGGGGTGGCGGGGCCCTCCGGCGACAACGCCCGCTCCTTCGAGGCGAGGGCGGCCACGCTCGGCATCCGCCCGCCCGCCGCGGCCGGCACCCCGGACGACCTGGCCGCCGCCCTCGGCGGCCCGCCCCACGTCCACCTCACCGGCCGGCGGGACGGGGCGGCGCGGGGGATCGTCGTCGAGGTCGGCGCGCTGCTCCCCTACGACCGGCCGGGCCCCGCCGGACTGGACGCGCGGGCCCTGCGGCTGGCCCTGCTGAACCACCCCCACCACGAGCCCGTCACCCTCGCGCCCGAGGAACTCGACTGGGCCCAGGGCACGTTGACCCGGTGGCGGCGCGCCATGGCGCTCTGGGCGCGGTCCCCGTCCAGAGCGATGTGCGCCGAGACCCTGGGCCGGTCCCTCGACGCGCTGGCCGACGGTCTCGACACCCCGTCGGTCCTGCGGGCCCTCGGCCGGGCCGAACAGGACGCCGCCCTTCCCGACGGCTCCCGGTTCGAGACGTTCGCCCACCTGGACCGCGTCCTCGCCCTCGACCTCGCCCGGGACCTCGGCCGTACGGCTCCGTGACGACGGCGCGGCCGGGCCGGGGCCCTACCAGGGGACGGTCTCGCCGTGGCGGTCCAGGAACTGCAGGCCGGGGGAGCCGGCCTGGGCTTCGAGGACGTCGACGACGGCCGGGATGCTCTCCTCGGGAGCGAGCGGCGCGTCGGGGCCGCCGAGCCGGGTCCGGTTGTGGCCGGGGTCGATGAGCAGCTTGGCGTGACCGTCGTCGGCATGGCGGGTGGCGTAGCTGCGCATCAGCTGGTTGAGCGCCGCCTTGCTGGCCTTGTAGAGCTCGTATCCGCCCTCGGTGTTGCGCGAGATGCTGCCCTGCTCGGAGGACATGACCGCGACGGTCCCGCCGGGCGCGACGAGCCCGCGGAGGGCCTCCAGGGCACGCAGCGGGCTCAACGCGTTGGTGATCATCACCTCGGTGAACATCTCGGCCGGGACCTCGGAGATCGGCAGGTCGCCCCGGTCGATCGCGGCGTTGACGAAGAGCAGATCGAGCCGGCAGCCCTCCAGGCGCCCGCGCAGGGCGGCGAGCTGTTCGGGGCTCGTCATCTCCAGGGATTCGACCCTCAGTTGGCCATTCCGGGCGGCGGCCCCGGCCTGCAACTCGCCTCCGGTCCGGCGCGTCGTGGCGATGACCCGCCAGCCGCGCCGGGCGAGCTCGTCGGCAAGGACGAGCCCCAACCCCCGGGAGGCTCCGATGATCAGTGCTTGGCGGTGGGGCGTGGTGGACACGTTCGCTCCTTCGCGGCGGAAGGCTTCAACCTAGACGCGCGGCCGCGTCCCACGCCATGGGATTACCGACGGGCGGTGGGGCGATCCCCCGGGCGGCGAGCGGGAGTTGGCGCAGGCGCGCCCCATCGGGAGCCGCGCCGCCCCGCACCCCGCAAAGATCAGCATTGGGAATGCGACAAAAGGAAGATAGGCTACCATCCACCCCACGGTTCACCGCATCCCGCATGCTCGGCAGGCAGAAGACCCGGCCGTCCGGGCCCGCGGACAGCCACCGGCCACCGGCCACCACCCCCTATGCCGACTTCACACAGCAACCAGCCCCGCACGCCGCGTCATCGACGCCTCGCGGCCGTCGCCGAGCGGCCCCGCCCGGTACGGCGGACCCGCCGTCGCGCCCTGCTCGCCACGGCCGCCCTGGCCGTGGCGCTGCCGCTGGCCGGCTGCGCCGACCGCTCGGACCCGGTGAGCACCGGCCCCGTGCCGGCCGTCGCCGCACCGCGGACCCTGTGGACCGCCACGCCGGGGCCCGGCCCGCGGAACCGGACCGCGCCCCCGCCCGCCGGGGACATCCGCGCAGCGGACCCGCTGGCCACGGTCAAGGCCGACATCGGCTCCGCCCCGGCCAAGGCCGACGGGCCGGAGGCACTGGACGCGGCGACCCGTGCCAAAGTGCTGCGCTGCACGGCGATCGGGGCGGGCTGCCCGGTGCGCAGGCCCGAGTACCACGACCTGACCGGTGACGGCCGGGACGAGTTGATCATCGGCATCGACATGGGCGACGGCTTCACCTCGCTGCGCGCCTACACCCTGCGCGACGGCAAGCCCGTCCGCGTGATGGCCTACCCCGCCGCCGTCCGCTCGGTCCAGGTGTCCGGCCGCGACCTGATCCTCTGGGAGGACACGGCCACCCCCGACTACCAGCAGCGCACCGTGTACTCGTGGGACGCGGCGCAGAAGTCCATGGAGTTCCAGTCCCAGGAGTACCGCCGGACACGGGGCGGCTCCGCCTCGCCGCCCGCGAAGGGGGCACCGTGACCGCGCTGCGGAAGCTGCGCGCCTGGACCGGGACGCTGCACGCCAAGTTCGCCCTCCTGCTGGTCGCCGCCTGCTGCACGGTCGCCGTGGTGATCGGCGTCCTGGTGCACGGCGACGTCCGCGACCAGACCGTGCAGCAGGCCCGGGCCGCCGCCCTGGCCAAGCTGGACGACACCACCGACGCCTACGTCGCCGGGAACCCGCTGCCGCCCTGCGGCCGGCTGGACCCGCCGGAACTCCCCGCAGCCCTGCGGGACATGGCGCTGCGCGGAGAGCGCGGCACCGTGCTGGGCTCCTTCGAGGGCCGGCCGGTCATGTGGGCGGCCCGCCCGGCGGACGGCACCGTGCTGGCGGCGCGGGCCGACTACGGCCAGGGGTCCGAGACCCTCGCCGGCCTGGACCACGCCATGGTGATCTCCGGGGGCGTGGCCATCGTGTGCGCGCTGCTGGCCGGCTCGTTCGCGGTCTCGCGCGTCACGCGGCGGCTGCGCCGGACGGCCGCCGTGGCCCGCCGCATCAGCACGGGCGATCTCACGGCGGGCGACCTCACCGCACCGGACGACGGCCCGGCGGACGGGAACGCCGCACGGGGACGGGACGAGGTCGCGGACGTGGCCGCCGCGCTGGACGCCATGGCGTCCGCGCTGCAGGAACGGCTGCGCACCGAGCAGCGGTTCACCGCCGACGTCGCCCATGAGCTGCGCACCCCGCTCGCGGGTCTGCGCGCGTCCGCGGACCTGCTGCCGGACGGACGGCCCACGGAGCTGGTCCGCGACCGGGTGCACCATCTGTGCCGGCTCACCGACGACCTGCTGGAGATATCCCGGCTGGACTCGGCGACCGAACGGGCGGACCTCGACTCGTATCTGCTCGGCCCGCTGGTCCGGAGCGCGGCGCGCGTCCCCGGCCAGGAGGCGGAGGTCCATGTCGTCCGGGACGCGTGCGTGGACACCGACCGGCGGCGCCTGGAGCGGGTGTTGGGCAATCTGCTGCTCAACGCCCATCGCCACGGCCGCCCGCCGGTCACCCTGACCGTGGACGGACCGGTGATCACGATCCGCGACCACGGCGCCGGATACCCCGCGTACCTGCTGGACCAGGGACCTCAGCGGTTCCGCACGGAACCGGCCGCGGGCCACAAGGGACACGGCCTGGGGCTGACGATCGCCGCCGGGCAGGCCCGGACGATCGGTGCCCGGCTGGAGTTCTCCAACGCCCCCGACGGCGGCGCGGTCAGCACTCTCACCCTGCCGCCGGGACCTGCGTAGCCGGGCCGCCGCGCCGGGCGCCCCGGGGGTGGACCCGGGCGCGGGCCGGGAAGACTACTGTCCGGCAGGACATCAGCGTCGCGCGACCGCGGGGGTCACCATGCCGGGAAAGTCCACCTCCTCGCACCGGCCCGCCCGGCCGCCCGGGCCGCGTCTGCCTCCCCTCGTGCAGACCCTGTTGTTCGTCCGCTGCCGGGACCGCTGGTTCCCCCGCCTGCGGCGCACGTACGGTGACGTGTTCTCGCTCGACCTGGCGGCGCCGGTCCGGCGCCCGGTCGTGATCCTGGCCCGGCAGGAGGACGTCGACGAGATCTTCGGCGGGCCGGTCGGCGTCCTGCACGCGGGCGAGGGCAACGCCGTGCTGCGGCCCGTCATGGGCGACCGTTCGCTGCTCCTCGCCGACGGGGACGAACACCGCAGGGCACGGCGGCTGTTGCTCCCCGCCTTCAGCGGACCGGCCCTGCGCGCCTACGAGGACACGATGCGGACCGCGGCCGTCGCGGAGGTCGAACGGTGGCCGGTGGGCCAGGTGTTCGGCGCCCATCGGCGCATGCGGGACCTGACGCTGGAGGTCATCAGCCGGCTGGTCCTCGGCGTGACCGCGCAGGAGCGACTGGCCGAACTGCGGCCGCTGACCCGCCGGCTCACCGACATGGGCCAGCTCACCATGCTCGGGCTGTCCCACCCGTACCTGTCGCGGCTGCGCCCCTGGCGCCGGTACCTGGACGTCCGGCGCAGGCTGGACGCCCTGATCGACGCCCAGGCGGCCGACCGGCGGGCGGCACCGGACGACGGGAACGATGTGCTCGCCCACCTGCTGCGGGCGACCGCGTCGCCGGACGGCGGCGGCTTCGGCGACGCGGAGCTGCGCGACCAGCTCGTCACGCTCCTCCTCGCCGGTCACGAGACCACCGCGACCGGGCTGGCCTGGGTCCTCCATGAACTCAGCCGCCACCCCGAGCAGTTGCGCAGGGCGCAGCGGGCCGCCGACGAGGGCGACGACGCCCACCTCACCGCGGTCGTCAAGGAGACGCTGCGCCGCAGGCCGGTGGTCTACCAGGTGGCCCGGTGCCTCACCGAACCGTTCACCGTCGCGGGGTACCGGCTTCCCCGGGGGACGACGGTCATGCCCGCCATCGGCCTGGTGCACGACGACCCGGCACGCCAGGAACGACCGGACGCCTTCCGTCCGGAACGGTTCCTGGACGGCCGGTCCCCGTCCCCGGCGTGGATCCCCTTCGGGGGCGGGGCACGCCGCTGCCCCGGTGCGGGCTTCGCCCTGCTGGAGGCGACGGTCGTGCTGCGCGAGGTGCTCACCCGCTACGACCTGCACCCCGACCGCCCCCGTCCGGAGGCGTCGTGCTCCCGCCAGGTCACCCATGTCCCGGCACGCGGGGCACGCATCGTGGTCTCCCGCCGGCGGTGACCGGCACGGCCGTGTCACGTCTCTGTCCCAAGACAAAGGGAGCAGACCACGCCGGACCGTCACATTCGTTGAACGGCGTATGAGGATTCGGGTGCGAGCAGCACTGGCCCTGCGGGGCCAGGGTGTGGGGATGGCCTACGTCATGGTGGAGGAGAACCTCCCGGCGCGGCGAGGAGGCCGCCGTCCGCCCGGCGGGATGGTGTCGGCGGCGCTCGGTGCCGGCCTCCGCCCGGTCGCCCTGGGGCGGCAGACCATCCACCGGGTGCCGACCTGGCGGGCGTCCTACCGCGAGGGGTGTTTCACGGCCGGGTCGTCCGGACTCCCCCGGCCGTTCGTCGGCCCGATGCCGTTGCCGATTCCCCCGGGCTGGTGCGAAACCGCGCGGAGCGCGGGGGTGATGGTGCTGTTCGTGGCCGACGACCTCGGGCTCGGGCTGCCGGAGGGCCCGGAGCCCGCGGACGACTTCGAGGGGCTGGCCGCCGCTGCCGGACGGGGGGCGCTGGCCGCCGGGGCCATCCCGTTCACCATGGAACGGCCGGAGGAGTCCGTCCGGGGACTCGTCCGGCAGGCCGGGACGCCGGTTCCGTGACCGGCCCCGGCCGCCTCAGCCGACGGGAGACACGGCGAGTTCGCCGGCGTGCGGGGGCCGGGCGCCGGCCCGCGAGCAGGTGACCGCGGCCGCGCGGGCCGCGAAGGCCAGGATGTCGCGCCACTGGCGGGCGTCGAGGGCGGGGGACGCGGTGAGGGCGCCGTGGCCGTCGAGCCGGTGCAGCAGCGCGGCGTTGACGGTGTCGCCCGCGCCGATGGTGTCCACGACGGTCACCGGCTCGCCGGGGACGGACAGTTCGAGGCCGTCGCGGGTGAGGACCGTCAGCCCCGCGCCGCCGCGGGTGAGGACGACGGCGTACGGGCCCGCGGCCAGCCACTCCCGGGCCGCGTCCGCCGGGTCGCCCTCCCCGCCCGTGAGCCAGGCCGCGTCCTCCTCCGAGAGCTTGAGGAGGGTGACGTGCGGGAGCCAGGAACGGAAGCGGGCCCGGTAGGCGTCCGCGTCGGGGACGATGCCGGGGCGGACGTTCGGGTCGAGGGCCGTGAACAGGCCGCGGGCGGACGCGCGTCGCATCAGGTCCTCGTAGGCGCTCGCGCCCGGTTCGAGGGCCAGGGAGCAGGTGCCGAAGGAGACGGCGCGGGCCGCTCCGGGAAGGGCGTCCGGGGCGGTGAACAGGCGGTCCGCGGTGCCCTCGACGTGGAAGGAGTACGCGGCCGAGCCGTCGTCGCCGACGTGTGCCACGGCCAGGGCGGTGGGTTCGGGGCCGCGACGGACCAGGGAGGTGTCCACGCCGTCCGCCCTCAGGCCGCTCATCAGGGCCTGTCCGAAGCGGTCGGTGGACAGCCGGGAGCAGAACGCGGTGGGGGTGCCGAGACGGGCCAGGGCGACGGCCGTGTTGTAGGGGCCGCCGCCGCGCCTGGGCAGCAGGGCGGGAAGGCCGTCGTCGGGTCCGGCGTCGAGCCCGTCGACGTCCCGGAGGCCCGTGGGAACGAGGTCGATAAGGGCTTCCCCGGCGACGATGATCATGGAGTGGAGCCTTTCGGTCGGTGGTGCGGGGGATGGTACGGGGCCGCTCACGGCTCCCGCGGGGTGCGGCGGACCGACCTCCCCGCGAGCACCTGGGTGCGCCGGCCGTCCTCGATGACGAAGCGCCCGTCGACCAGGACATGGGGGATGCCGGCCGGCAGGGTCCGCGGCGCCTCGAACGACGAGCCCGCGGCCACCGTCCCGGGGTCGAAGAGGACCAGGTCGGCGACGTACCCCTCGCGGACCAGGCCCCGGTCCGCCAGCCGCAGCCGGGCCGCCGGCCGCGAGGTCAGGTGCGCCACGCACTCCTCCAGGGAGAGCTCGCCGAGCTCGCGGACGTACGTCCCGAGGTAGTGGGGGAAGGTGCCGTAGGCGCGGGGGTGGGGCTTGTGCCCCTGGAGGATGCCGTCCGAACCGGCCGTGTGCGTACGGTGCTTCATGATGAGGCGGACGTTCTCCTCGTGGCCGACGTGCTGCAGGATCGTCGATCCGAGCCGGTCGTCGGTCAGGAGCCGCCGCGCCGTGGCCCAGGGGGTCTCTCCCCTCGTCCGGGCGGTCTCCTCGATCGTCCTGCCGACGAAGGAGGCCAGACCGGGGTCGGAGACGCCGGAGATCTCGATGGTGTCCCACGCGACGGGCACGCCGTGGCAGCCGTCGGAGCCGACGTCCTCCAGTTCGTGCCGGATGCGTTCCGCGGTGTCGTCGTCCGCGAGGCGGTCCAGCACCGCCTGCGGTCCGCCCTCGCTCGCCCAGCTCGGCAGCACGGCGACGAGGGTGGTGCACCCCGGGGTGTAGGGATAGGTGTCCAGGGTGATGTCGGCGCCCCGCTCCAGCGCCCGGTCCAGGAGCTCCAGCAGCTCGGGCGCCCTGCCCTTGTTCACACCGAAGTTCATGGTCGCGTGGGCGAGGTGGAGCGCACAGCCGGCCTCCCGGGTGAGGTCGATCATCTCCTGGTACGCCCGGAGGGCCCCCGCGCCGTACGAGCGGTGGTGCGGGCAGTAGTAGCCGCCGTACGAGGCCACCACCCGGCACAGTTCGGCCAGTTCGCCGTCCCCGGCGTACATGCCGGGGGTGTAGGTCAGGCCCGACGACATGCCGACCGCGCCCTGCCGGAGGCCCTCGGCGACCAACTCGCGCATCCGGTCGAGCTCTTCGGGCCTCGGGTCGCGGTCCTCCCAGCCCATGACGTGCATGCGGACCGTCCCCTGGGGGACGAGGTACGCGGCGTTCACCGCGATGCCCCGGCCGCCGTGGCCGCGGTCGAGCCGGTCCAGGTACTCGCCGACGCTCCGCCAGTCGAAGTCGATGTCGGAGCCGTCACCGTTCCACCCGGTGATGGCCCGCCGTACGTCCGCGAGGGTGCGGTCGTCGACGGGCGCGTAGGACAGGCCGTCCTGGCCCAGCACTTCCAGGGTCACGCCCTGGGCGGCCTTCGCGCTGTGGTCCGGGTCGCGCAGCAGCGCGAGGTCGCTGTGCGCGTGCATGTCGATGAAACCGGGGGCCAGGGCGAGGCCGTCGGCGTCGAGGACCCTCCGGGCGGAGGGCCTCCTGCCCTCCCCCTCCCTGCGGATCTCATGAATGCGGCCGTCCCGGACGGCGACGTCGGCGCGGTAGGAGGCACCTCCGGAGCCGTCGACGACACGGGCGTTGCGGAAGACCAGGGCCATGGCGGCAACTCCCTTGCTTTGGGCGATCGTTGCATCCTGCGCAATGTTCGTTGCGTACTTCGCTGCACCGTGCCTAACATCCCGGCCAGCACCAGGTCAACAGAACCGGCCCATCGGATCCAGTCGTTCGAGCCGCTAGGGAGTTCCCCTGTTGTACGCCGCTGCCGCACCCCCCGAAACTCCCCGCACCGGTGGCCTGTTGGCCATCGTCGGCGGTACGGGCGGGCTGCTGACCGTCGCCGTCCTCGGCATCGCCCTCCTGCTCCTCCTCATCATCAAGGTCAGGCTGCAGCCGTTCGTGGCCCTCCTCGCGGTCTCCGTCGCGGTCGGCCTGTCCGCGGGGATCCCGGTCACCGAACTCTTCGGCACCGTGCAGAAGTCCGCCGCCGTCCCGATGATCGAGAGCGGGATGGGCGGCATCCTCGGACACGTCGCGATCATCATCGGTCTCGGCACGATGCTCGGCTCGATCCTGGAGGTGTCGGGCGGCGCCGAGGTCCTCTCCCGCCGGCTGCTGGACCTCTTCGGGGAGCGCCGCGCCCCCGTCGCCATGGGCCTCACCGGCCTGGTCCTCGGCATCCCCGTCTTCTTCGACGTCGGCGTCCTCGTCCTCGCGCCGATCGTCTACGCCGCCGCCAAGCGCTCGGGAAAATCGGTCCTGTTGTACGCGATGCCGCTGCTGGCGGGGCTGTCGATGACCCACGCGTTCCTGCCGCCGCACCCCGGCCCGGTCGCCGCGGCCGGCCTGTTCGACGTCCCGCTGGGCTGGGTCGTCGTCATGGGCGCCGTCTGCGGCCTCCCCGCCGTGCTCGCGGCCTGGGTCTACGCGAACTGGATCGGCGGGCGCGTCTTCGTCCCCGTCCCCCGGGACATGGCCGAGGCCGCCGAGGAGGCCAGGGCCGCGGTCGCCGCCGAGCAGCGGGCGGCGGGCGGTACGCGCAGCGAGGCCCCCGTCTCCCTCGCCACCGTGCTCGTCATCATCGGCACGCCGCTGCTGCTGATCCTGGCCGCCACCTTCTCCTCCGTCATGTTCGCCCCGTCGGCGCCGCGGTCCGTCGTCGAGTTCTTCGGCAACCCGTTCGTGGCCCTGACGATCGCCCTGCTCATGGCGTACTGCCTGCTCGGCATCCGCCGCGGCTGGTCCCGCAGGTCGCTGGAGAGGGTCTCGGCCTCCTCGCTGAAGCCCGTCGGCAACATCCTCCTCGTGGTGGGCGCCGGTGGTGTCTTCGGCGCCGTCCTCAAGGGCTCCGGCATCGCCGGTGCCCTCGCGGACGCCTTCGACGGCATGGGCCTGCCCGTGATCGTCCTCGCCTATCTGATCTCCCTGGTCCTGCGCGTGGCCCAGGGCTCGGCCACCGTCGCGATCGTCGCCACCGCGGGCATCACGGTCCCGCTGGTCGAGGGCGCCGGTCACTCCCGGGCCTTTCTCGCGCTGGTCATCACGGCGATCTCGGCCGGCTCGATCTTCGCCTCGCACGTCAACGACGGCGGCTTCTGGATCGTGGCGAAATACTTCGGCATCCCGGAGCGCGACACCCTCCGGTCGTGGACGGTCCTGGAGTCCGTCCTCTCCGTCACCGGCTTCGCGGTCGCGGCGGCCCTGAGCACCGTCGTCTGAACGACCGCCCGGGACGGGTCAGAAGGCCCCCAGGTCGGCCGACACCCAGTGCTCCGGCCGCATGAAGACGAGGACATGGCCGCCGAGCCGGGCCCGGTCGTAGGCGACGTAGTCGGCGACCTTGTCCTCCGGGAGGTAGCGGGCGGCCAGTTCCCGGGACCGCTCCTCGCTGTCCGGTGCCGTCCGGGTCACCGGCCCCTCCACCGATACGTAGCGCACGGTCGGTTCGGTCCGCTGCACCATCAGGGCGAAGCGCCCCGCGGACCGGATCGCCCGCGCCTTCCGGGAATCGGGGCCGGTGCGCACCCACAGTTCGCCGCCCGGCGTGTACTGGTACCAGATCGGGACCGTCAGCGGGGCGCGGTCCGGTCGTTCGACGACCGACAGCGCACCGACATGCGGTTCGGCCAGGAACCGCTCGCGTTCTTGCGGGGAGAGGGTCATGCGGCCGACCCTACTGGCCCCTGCGGACAGGAGGCGTCCTCAACGGTCCGCCGTGCCGAAGGGGTTGTCGATGACATACCGCCACAGGCCGTCCGGCCCGCGCCGGGCCACGTCGGTGGCCGTGCCCTCGATACGGACGTGCTCACCGTCCGGACGACGGCCGTCGATGACCCAGTCGACGATCAGCAGCGCGATGTCGTCGGCGACGTATGTGTGCCGCGGGCGGACGTCGATGGGCAGCCCGAGCCCCTGGAACCGGGCGTTGGCGGCCGCCAGTTCCGGTCCCGTGACCGTCTCGCCGGGACGGGGCACGAAGACCGCCCCCTCGTCGTAGACCCGGGCGAGGTCCCGGGGGCTGCCCGAGTTGAACGCGGCGGCGAACGCTTCGGGGTGCAGCCGGGCCTCCGAGGCGAGGGTGACAGAAGTGCCGAGGGTGACAGAAGTCGCGGAGGCGCCGGTAGGGTCGTGGTCGTGCCCGGAATGCGTATCGATGCTCATGACGTCAGCCAAACCGGTCCCGACGTGGCTCACCAAACGGAAAGCCACGCCTGGGACGCCGGTCTGGTGCCGCCCGGACCCGGCCGCACCGCCCGGCCGGAGACGGGCTGCCCGGTCGAGATCGCCCTGGCGGCGGTCGCCGGGCGCTGGACCACCCTCGTCCTGCGCGAGCTGATGCACTCCCCGCACTCCTTCGGCACGCTGCGCGAACGGCTCCCCGAGATCAGTCCCAAGGTGCTCACCGACCGGCTGCACGCCCTCCGCGAACGCGGCCTGCTCACCCAGGAGCGCCTCCCCGGATTCCCCGTCCGCACCCGCTACACCCTCACCCCGGCCGGACGGGCCCTGCGGCCCCTGCTCGTCGAACTCCACCGCACCGGGGAACGCCTGAGCGACCTCTCCGGCACGTAGGGTGCCCGGATGACCGGGATTCCGAGGGAGTTCGCGCGGGGCACGATCGAGCGCGAGGGCGACACGGGGGCCGCATGGCTCGCGGAGCTGCCGGCGATCGTGAACGGGCTGCTGGAGCAGTGGAGTTGTGTACCGGACGGCGAGATCGCGCACGGGGGTGTCGGCGTCGTCGTCCCGGTGCGCCGGCGCGGGGCGGGTGCGGCGGTGCTGAAGGTGTCGTTCCCGCATCCCGGCAACCGTCATGAGCCGGACGCGTTCGCGGCCTGGGGCGGGCGCGGGGCCGTCCTGCTGTACGAGCGCGACGACGACCGGTTCGCCATGCTGCTGGAACGGGTCCGGCCCTCCTCCCTGGCGGAGGTCGCCGACGGCGACACGGTGGTGGCCGTCGCGGGACGGCTCAGCCACCGGCTGGGCGTCCCCGCGCCGCCCGGCCTGCCCCGGCTGAGCGGCCTGGCCGACGCCTGGGAGGAACAACTCCTCAAGGACAGTGCGGAGTTGACGCACACGCTGCCGCGCCGCACGGTGGACGCCGCCGTGGCGACCGTCCGCGAGCTGGGCCGCGTCCAGCCGGACACCCTCGTCCACGGCGACCTGCACGCCGGGAACATCCTGCGCGCGGAACGCGAACCGTGGCTGGCCGTCGACCCGAAGAGACTCGTGGGGGACCGCGCCTACGACGCGGGCACACTCCTCAAGTCCCGTGCGCCGGCGCTGCTGGAAGCGGACGATCTGCTCGGGGCCGTCCACCGCGTCGTGGACGCGTTCGCCGACGCCGCGGAGGTCGATCGCGAACGCGTCCTGCGGTGGGCCCAGTTGCACGCCGTCCAGGCCGCGTTCTGGGGCCGCCGCCACGGATTCCGGATCGCCCGCGACGGACCGCGGCTGGACGGGCTCACCGCGTTCGCCGATCATATGGCGGAGTTGCTCACCCAGTTGCTCACCTAGTTGTTCACTCGGTTGTTCACTCAGTTGTTCACCTAGGCGTGTCCGGACCCACCGACGGCAGATAGCGCGGCGCCCGCCGGGCATCCAGCCGGTGCTCCACCGCGGCCCCCAGGGACAGCAGTCCGGCGTCCTGGTGGTCACCGGCCGTCAGGAGCAGTCCGACGGGGAGCCGGCCGACGAAGCCGGCGGGCAACGACAGCGAGGGGTAGCCCGCCACGGCCGCGGGGGTGGAGGACGGGACGATGTCGTTGTCGCCCCGTGCGCAATCGGTCGTCCAGGCGGGCGGGTTGGCCGGTGCGGCGATGGCGTCGAGCCGGTGGGCGGCCAGGGTCTCGTCGATGGACCGCCGGGAGAGGGTCCTCAGCTCGGCGCGTCGGGCCCGGTACGCCGGATCGGTGGTGGCGGGCGCGGAGAGGGCCTGTTCGAACAGTTCCTGACCGGCGAAGCAGGTCCGCTCCCCGGGATGGGCCCGGTTGAACGCGATCAGCCGGGCGAGGTCGCGGGGGCCGTCACGGGTGGCGAGGTAGGCGTCGATGTCCCGGTGGAACTCGCTCAGGAGCGCCGGGAATTCGAGTTCGGCGAGCCTGCGCTGGTACGGGGGTGTCACCTCGACGACCTCGGCCCCCGCGCCGCGGAGGCTGTCGGCGGTGCGGGTCATCAACGCGTCCACCTCCGGCCCGAGTTCGGGCAGCCGCCACAGGCCGATCCGCTTGCCCCGCAGGCCGCCGGGGCGGACCGGCGGGGCCGCGCCCCCGCCGATCACCGAGAGGGTGAGCGCCGCGTCGGTCACGTTGCGGGCCATGGGCCCCGCGGTGTCCTGCTCGGCGGAGATCGGCACCACACCGGCCCGGTCGACCAGTCCGAGGCTGGGCTTGTGGCCGACCACCCCGTTCATCCCGGCCGGGCAGACGATGGACCCGTCCGTCTCGGTGCCGATGGCCACCTGGGCCAGCGACGCGGCGAGCGCGGCGGCCGAGCCGGCGGACGACCCGCACGGGTTGCGGTCCAGCACATAAGGGTTACGGGTCTGGCCGCCCACCGCCGACCACCCCGATGTCGGCTTCGCCGCGCGGAAGTTCGCCCACTCGGACAGATTGGTCTTGCCGAGGATCACCGCCCCGGCGTCCCGCAGCCGGGTCACCAGGGCCGCGTCGGTGGCCGGGGGTCTCCCTGCCAGGGCCAGCGACCCGGCCGTGGTCGGCATGGAACGGGTGTCCACATTGTCCTTGAGCAGGACCGGGATGCCGTCGAGCGGTCCGCGGACGGCGCCCCGCCGGTGGCGGTCATCGCTGGCGGCCGCCTGGCGCGGGGCCGTCGGGTCGACGCGCAGGACGGCGTTGATCCGGGGATCGACCGTCCTGATGCGCCACAGGTACGCGGCGGTCAGGGCCGACGAGGTCAGCGCACCGTCCGCCATGCGGGCCTGCAGTTCCGGGATCGTCACCGTGTCCAGGTCCACCCCCGGGTCCGGGAACGGGACGGCCGACGGGGACGCGCCGGCGGCACCGCGTCCGGCGGCCTGCGCGTACGGGCCCGGCGCGCCCGGGGCGAGGGCCCCCGCGATAAGAAGGGCGACCAGCGCGAGCGTGCTCCTCTTCGTCATACGGATCTTCTCCATGACGAACAGCCCACCGCACCGCGCCACCCCGCCGCAAGGGCCCCGGCTCCCGGACGGATCAGCGCATTGCCGTCTCCCAACTGAGCGAGCCGCGCAGGAGCTTGCGCACCTGGGGGTCGCGCACGGCCTCGGTGGTGTCGGCGGCCTGCGCGGTCACGCGGTGCCCGCGGCCGTCGGCCGGGACGCCGAGGGAGCGCGGGGTGACCGACGCGCGGCCCCGGGCGTCGCGGACCTCGCGTCCGTCGACGTACCAGCGCACCGTGACGGTGGCGGCGCTCGTCCGTACGGTGACGCGGTCGTTCCGGCCGAGCCGGGTGGCCGGGCCGAGGTCGCTCGTCAGCACGCTCGCATGACGGTGGAAGCCGGCGATCATGGCCTCACTGCCCGGCAGGTTGAACTCCCGGCCCAGGGTGCGCATGATCGAGTTCTTGGTGGGACGGAAGAGACCCTTGGGGTAGTAGCCTCCGCCCTCGTACGTGCCGACCGTGCCGCCGTCCGGGGAGGTTCGGCCGATCCAGCGGTACCACTTGCTCCGCCGGTTCCTCATGTCCTCGGCGGTGAGCGTGCTGATGTTGACGTTGCCCGGTTCGCCGCCGGTGTAGGTGCCGTAGTCGTCGTACTGGTACTCGTCGGCGAGCTTGCCGAGGGAGTGGCCGGTCTCGTGGACGGCTATCTGATCGGACCTCGGGTCGTCGGAGGACGCCGTGGCGATCCCCTCGTAACCCACCTTGGACACCACGTCGTTGTAGCCCGCGCCGCCGTACTTGGCGGAGTGGGACAGCACCACGACGAGGTCGGCGGCGGGGGCCTTCGCCGCATACGCCTCCACCCGGCCGGTGTCGACGCACAGCAGCCGCTCGATCCCGTCGCAGAAGAAGGCGGAGCGCAGTGCGGTGTCCTTGACGACGTCCTTGCCCGGGTCTCCGGAGACCCCCGAATCCCGGGACACTGCGTCGACCGCCCAGACATTGAAGAGGCCGCGGTACGAGGCGTAGGGCTCGACGGCGGACATCTTCGCCCACTTGGCACGGACGGCGGTGTGGAAGTCGCCCTGCTGGTCCGCGGTGTAGCCGTCGCCGATGAAGACGACGTCCAGCTTGTCCTGGACCGGTCCGTTCCGCACGATCGGCAGGACGTCGCCGTCACCGCGCACGGAGGGGCGCAGCGTTGCGGACGGTGCGGGCGACGCGGGGACGGTGGTGTGGCGGGGGTGTCCGTCGGGTCCGGTGAAGTACTCGACGTGCTGGGTGCGTTGGGCCGGCGGCTGGGGGGCCGCGGCGAGGGCCGGCGGAGCGGTGAGCACGGCGGCCAGGGCGGCGGCCGTGGCGGCCGTACCTGCCGTGCGGCGCAGGGATATTCGTCTGGATATGGAGGGCATGGGGGGCTCCTGGTTCTGCTGCTTGTACGAGGGAGTTACGAGGAAGTGCTCGTACGAGGGAGCAGAGTAAGGCACGTTGACCGAACGCGGGTGCGATGCACGCACGTCGGTACCCTCGGTACCCCACGGGGGAGCGGGCCGGGACCCCGCCGCCTGCGCGGTCGTCCCGGCCCACCGCCGTTGTCAGCGCACGAACTTCCAGGTGATGCCGTTGACCACGCCCCGGTCGAGCGGCGCCAGCTTCTGGAAGGCCGTCTGGCTGAGGTCGATGTGGGTCCGGTCGCACGAGGGGCACTTGTCCCTGACCGGGACTCTGATGGTCCTGCCGTTGTAGCTGACCTCGACCGATATGCCCTTGCAGAGCTGGTCGTTGTTGGGGTTGGCGGAGGTCCACCAGGCGGCCGGGACCGCGACCAGGTCCTGGGAGGAGGCGTCGATGGGCGTCCCGCAGGCGCCGTAGCCCTTGTCGTTGTAGTAGGTCATCTTGCCGTTCTGCGGCTGGCCGATCGGTACGTCGGCGGACGCCGGTCCTGCCGCAATGGCGATTCCGGTGACGGCGGCCACCAGGGCGGTGACCGCGAATCGCGCAGGCTTCAACGCACGCATGAACTCTCCTTGTGAGGGGTTGTCCGGAGCGGATCGCATGACCGGAAAGGAAGGGAACGCCGGCATGGCGGAGCCGGAGCGGCTCGCCGGCGCACGAAGCCAAGGGGACAACGTCGACCCATCGGCGCATGTCCGGCTTCGGACCTATGAATGTCATGTCCACCGACCCGCCCGCAAGACCTGTAGGCCGCGATTGTCCTGAAGTCGTTGGCTGGTGAAATGAGTTGGGACGGATTTCGCGTGTGCTATTGACAGCAAAGTCGCGGGGGATATTCACTGCGCGATGGCGACAGGTCCGGCACGTCGGATCCGTCCTGTTCGCCCGTCAGCGAGCGCACCTCGCCAACTCCCCACAGGAGCCGCCGTGAGAAGACATCGCATCGCCGCCCTGCTGCTGGCCGTACTGGCCCTGATCGGCACGGCCCTCGTCACCGCCGCCCCCTCGGCCACGGCGAGCACCGCCGGGGTCTGCGACAGCGCGCCCAACTGGGCCGCCGGCAGCTGGTATTCGGCGGGGACGGTCGTCCGGTACACGGACGGGCGGTACTACGTCGCCGAGCACGACAATCCCGGCTACGACCCGGTCATCAGCACCTGGTACTGGGACCCGTACACCTGCCAGGACGGCGGCGACACCCGGCCCGGCGCCTTCCCGGTGAGCGAGGCCCAGTTCCAGCAGATGTTCCCGAGGCGGAACGCCTTCTACACGTACAACGGCCTGGTCGCCGCGCTGGGCGCGTACCCGGGCTTCGCCGGCACCGGCAGCAGGGAGGTCCGGCAGCAGGAGGCCGCCGCCTTCCTGGCCAACGTGGACCACGAGACCGGCGGGCTGGTCCACATCGTGGAGCAGAACACCGCCAACTACCCGCACTACTGCGAGGCGAACCGGCCCTACGGCTGCCCGGCCGGCCAGGCCGCGTACTACGGCCGCGGCCCCCTCCAGCTCAGCTGGAACTACAACTACAAGGCGGCGGGCGACGCCCTCGGCATCGACCTGCTCCACAACCCCTCGCTGGTGCAGAACGACGCGGCCGTCTCCTGGAAGGCCGCGCTGTGGTACTGGAACACCCAGCGCGGACCCGGGACCATGACGCCGCACGAGGCCATCGTCAACGGCCGGGGCTTCGGCGAGACCATTCGCAGCATCAACGGGGCCATGGAGTGCAACGGCCGCAATCCCGGCCAGGTGCAGAGCCGGGTGGCGAGCTATCAGCGCTTCACCCAAATCCTCGGCGTGGCGCCGGGCGGAAACCTCTCCTGCTGACCGGGGAGTGTTCCGCTGAATTACCGGGAATTGCCGGGCCGCTGAAGCACATATGCCGGGTCCGCCTGTGCGGCAGGTAATGGCCGCGCTACTGCCCGTACAACCTTATGGCCCTCATAGGCGTCTCCAATCCGGTGCACAGGCACATCTGTGCACCGGATCAGGACAAAGAGGTTGTTTCATGTTGTGTTCACGATGCCGGTCGAACCCGGCGGTGAGTGAATCCGGGCTCTGCGTCGCCTGCGAGGCGGGCGGCGTCGCCGGCGCCCCTCCGGCGGCGCCGCAGCCGTACCCGTACGCGCAGCCCGCACCGCCCGCTCACGCGGCCCCGCCGTACGCCCCCGCCCCGCGCCTGCCCGCACACCTCGCCTCCCCCGAGGGGCTCGCGCGGGCGGCGGTCGTGCTGCTGGGGGTCTGCGCACTCACCGACGTCCTCTCGCTCTTCGCCGGGTACACCATGCTCGGGGTGGCGAACAGGATGGTCGACAACCCCGGTTTCGTCACCCAGGACGAGGTCGACCGGGCCGACCTGCTGGAGGCCGGCTCCGGGCTCGTGCAGACCCTCGCGCTGCTGGCCTCCGCCGTCGTCTTCGTCATCTGGTTCCGCCGCGTGCGGATCAACGCCGAGGTCTTCCGGCCGGACGGGCACCGGATGCGCCGGGGCTGGGCCGTGTGGGCATGGATCACCCCCGCGGTCTGCCTCTGGTTCCCGAAGAAGATGGCGAACGACGTCTGGGCGGCGAGCCTGCCGTACGGGCCCGACGGCTCACCCCGCCGCGCCCCGCGCACGGTCATGAACTGGTGGTGGGGCCTGTGGATCGCCACCCTGGTCCTCGGCCGCGCGAGCGGGCGGATGTACATCAGGGCCGAGTCCCCCGAGGAGATCCGCCAGGCCGTCGTCGCGCTGATGGTCTCCGACGTCCTCGACATCGTGGCCGCCGTCGTCGCCGTGCTCTTCGTGCGCCGGCTGACGGCCCTCCAGCACGAGAAGGCCCATCAGGGGCCCGTCGCCCCGTACCAGGCACCCGTCTTCCGATAGGTCCCGGCTCCCCCACCGGCTCACCGTGCTTTCGGCCCACATTTCCGTTTATGGGTCGTTGATCGTTTGTACAGCGGCGCCCGTGATGGTCGAGACCTGTCCGTAAAGGTCCGTAAAGGATGGACCACCCCACCGGAAAGGTCTCGCATTGTCGATGAGAACGAACCGTCCGGCCCACGCCGCGCCCACGGCCGCCCGGTGAACCCCCCAGCCCCAGGACCGGAGTTCGCCCTGCTCGGCCCGGTGCGGGCCTGGTACGACGGCACGCCGGTGGATCTCGGCCAGTCCAGGTCGCACGAGGTGCTCGCGGTCCTGCTGGCCGCCGCCGGCCGGGCCGTGGCGCTGCCGCTGCTCGTGGAGGGGGTGTGGGACGAGGCCGACCGCCCGTCCCGGCCCGAGCACTCCGTCCGCACCCATGTGTGGCGGCTGCGCCGGGCCCTCGCCCGGCACACCGCCGAGCCGCTGATCGTCACCGTCGGGGACGGCTACGCGCTGCGCGTGCCCGCCCGCGCCGTGGACACCTGGGCCTTCGAGCGCGCCCTGGCGCGGGCCGGGGAGATCCGGGCCGCGGGCGGCACCGCCGGACAGGCCCGCGACGTCCTCGACGGCGCCCTGGAATTATGGACCGGCGAACCGCTGGCCGGCCTCCACGGCCCCCACGCCCGGGCGCTGCGCACCCGCTGCGACCGGATGCGGCAGTCCCTGCTGGAGGCCCGGATCGAACTCGACGCCGAACTCGGCGACCGGCACCGTCTCGTGGCCGAGGCGGGCGCCCTGGTCATGGAGTACCCGGCGAGCCAACGGCTGCGCGCGGTGCAGATGCTGGCGCTGTACCGCGCCGGCCGCCAGGCCGAGGCCCTGGGCGTGTACGAGGACACGCGCCGGTATCTCGGCACCGAACTCCGCCATCTGCCGCCCGCGGAGCGTGCGCCCGGCGCCGAACTGACCGCGCTGCACCGGCGGATCCTCGCCTCCGACCCCACCCTGCGCCTGCCCGAGCCGGACCACCGGCAGCTCCCGCCCACGGTCGGCGGCGTCTTCCCCTCCCCCGTCGCCGGCTTCACCGGGCGCGACGAACAGCTCCGCGAGCTCACCGGGATGCTGACCCGGCCGGACGCCTCGGCCGTCGTCGTCTCGGCGGTCAACGGCATGGCCGGCATCGGCAAGACCACGCTCGCCGTCCACACCGTCCACGGCCTCGGCGCCGACGCCTTCCCGGACGGGCGCCTCTACGCCGACCTGCGCGGCGCCGACCCCGACCCGGCGGACCCGCACACCGTACTGGCCGAGCTCCTGCGCCAGTTGGGCACCGCGGACGAGGACGTCCCGGAGGACGCCGGCGAACGGACGGCCCTCTACCGCTCGCTGCTGGCCGACCGCCGGGTACTCCTGCTGCTGGACAACGCGGCCTCCTCCGAGCAGCTCCGCCCGCTGATCCCCGGCACCGCCCACTGCACCGTGCTGGCCACCAGCCGCGCCTGGCTCACCGGGCTGGCCGGGGCACGGCACCTGCGACTGGACGTCATGCCCCAGGCCGAGGCCCTCGACCTGCTGCGCCGGACCGTCGGCCGACGCGCCGTGGACGCGGAGCCCGAGGCCGCCACCGCGCTCGTGGCCGCCTGCGGATATCTGCCGCTGGCCCTGCGGATCGTCGCCTCCCGCCTGGCGGCGGAACCCGGCCGGCCGCTCGCGGACATGGTCCGCCGGCTGGCCGACGAACGCGGCCGCCTGGCCGAACTGCGCACCGGTGACGCGGCCGTGGACGCCGCCTTCGAGCTCTCCTACGCCACTCTCGGCGCCGAACAGGCCCGCGCCTTCCGGCTGTTGTCCGCCCTGGACGTGCCGGACCTCGCCCTGCCGAGCGCCGCGGCGCTGCTGGGCCTCGGCGTCGAGGAGGCCGAGGAGCTGCTGGAATCCCTCGTCGAACGCAACCTCCTGGAGTCCCACCGCCTGGACCGCTACCACTTCCACGACCTCGTCCGCGTCTTCGCCCGGGCCAGGAACGCCCGCGAGGACTCCCCCGCGACGACCTCCCGCGCCGTCGCCGGCCTCCTCGACTTCTGTCTGGCCACCGCCCGCAACGCCGATGTCGTCGCGCACTCGGCGGAGCCCGGCGAACGGACGCTCATCGACGCCCCCCTGGACTCCCCCGGCCTCGGCTTCGCCACCGCGCGGGAGGCCGCCGACTGGATGCGCGAGGAAGCCGCCCTGCAACGCGCGCTGGTCGACCGCGCCTGCGCCGACGACGGCCTGCCGCTCGCCCGGGCCGCCGACCTCGTCGACCGGCTGAACACCGCCCTCTTCGGCATGGCCCACCTCGCGGCGGTGACGGAACAGGCCCGGCAGGTCGCCGAGGTCGCCGCCCGGCGCCGCGACCGCCGGTCCGAGGCCCTGGCCCGCTACGTGCTGGGGAACGCGCTGTGGCACGCCAGCGCGTTCACCGAGGCCGGTACCCAGCTCCGGCGCGGCCTCGAACTCTGCGACCACGACGCCGACCTGCCGCTGTGCGCCTGGATCCGGCTCATGCTGTGCGCCCAGGTCCGGGTCTGCGGCCGGCCCGAGGACGCGGTCGTGCACGGCGAGGCGTCGGTGCGGCTCTTCCGCTCACTGGGCGAGACGACCGCGGAGGGCACCGCGCTGGGCGAGCTGGCCTTCAACTACGCCCGCCAGGGCCGCCTCGCGGAGGCGCGGGCGGCGGCCGAGCGCGGCGTCGGGCTGCTCGGCGACCGGGAGTCGCTGTCGACGGCCGTCGGGCTGTACTACATGGCCCGGGTCCTGCGGCTGTGCGGGGAGCGGGACGAGGCCCTGCGGTGGGCCGACGAGGGCCTGGCCCTCTTCCGTTCGCTGCATGTGACCTCCTTCGAGGCCGCGTCCGGCGGCCTGATCGCCGAGATCCACGCGGAGGAGGGGCGGTACGCGCTCGCGGCGCGGGTCGCCGAGACGTTCCTGCCGCCGGCCCGCAAGATCGGCGCGATATTGGAGAGCGGGCTGCTCAGGACCCTCGGCGTCAGTCTCGGCCGGCTGGGGCAGCGGGCCCGCGCCGAGGCCTGTCTGCGGAGCGCCCTGGGACTCTTCGAGGGCCTGCGGTTCGAGGAGGACGCCGAGCAGGTCCGCGGGCTGCTGGACGAGCGGGCAGCGGTGCCGTTTATCGCGCGGTGAACGCGGGGCGGCAGTCTCTGCGGCACGGCAACCGCCACCCCCCACATACACCACCCGTCCCCCAGGAGGAAATCCCATGAAGCCCGTTCGCGCCCTCGCCGCCCTCGGCCTCGGCACCCTGGCCGCCCTGTCCGCCGTCGCCTCGCCCGCCATCGCCCAGGACGCCAAGCCCGCCCGCGCCACGACCGCCCAGCACTGTGTGATCAACACCGACAACAACAGCAAGTCCTGCTTCTCCAGCTACAGAGCGGCCATCTCGGCCGCCACCAAGGGCCGCGTCACCGACGCCCCCGACGACACCCGGGCCGCCGCGCACGACAAGAAGCTCCAGGAGCGCCTGAGCGGTCCGCGCAGCCAGCACGGTGCCAAGCTCGCCAAGAACGCCCGCTCCGCCGCCGCCGAGAACCGCGTCCTCGCCACGATCTACAGCGACAAGGACTTCGGCGGCAACTCGCTCAGCCTCCTGGGCAGTTCCGGCTGCCACCGCTACGACTACTTCGCCAACCTGTACGACGGCTGGAACGACTCGATCAGCTCCACCGCCTCCGGCCAGTGCGACATCACCCTCTTCCAGCACGCCAACTTCCTCGGCTTCAGCCAGACCTACCGCGGCGCCGTCCCCTACGTCGGCGACGCCATGAACGACCAGGCCAGCTCCATCAGCTTCTGACGCCGACCGGGCCCACCGCCCCGCGCGGCGCCGTCTCCACCGGCGCCGCGCAGGCATGCCCCGTACCCTCCTGCCCCATACCGCCCTGCCCCGTACCGCCCTGGCCCTGATCGCCGGACCCATACGAAGATGGTCCATACAACGATCGGTTCCGAGGCGACGGAGGCACATACGCATGACCAACAGCCGTGGGGCGCAGGAGAAAAGGCCGGTGGTCACCGTCCCGGCGGGCCGGCTGCACGGGACCGTCGACGGTGACGGCACGGTCGCCGCGTTCCGCGGCATCCCCTACGCCGCGTCGCCCGCCGGCGCGCTGCGGTTCGCCCCGCCCCGGCCGCACCCCGGCCGGGACGGCGAGCGGGACGCGGCCACGGCGGGCCCGTCCGTGCCGCAGAGCCCCTCGCGGCTGGCGTACCTGCTGGGCGACCGCGTCCCGGACGGGGACGAGGACGGCTGCCTCAACCTCAATGTCTGGACGCCGGTTCCGGCCCCGGCGGACGGCGCGCCGCCCCGGCCGGTCCTGCTGTGGTTCCACGGCGGCAGCTTCACCAGCGGTTCCGGCGGCTGGGACTGGTACGACGGCGCCTGTCTCGCGGCGCTCGGCGACATGGTCGTCGTCACGGCCAACTACCGGCTGGGCGCGCTGGGCTGGCTCCACCTCCCGGACGACGGCATCGCCAACCTCGGCTTCCTCGACCAGGCGGCGGCACTGCGCTGGGTCCACGAGACGATCGGGGCGTTCGGCGGCGACCCCTCCCGCGTCACCGTCGGCGGGCAGTCGGCCGGCGCGTACTCCGCCCTGGCGCTCGCCGTGGATCCCGCGACGGCCGGGATGGTGCACCAAGTCCTGGCCCAGTCGGGCCCGTTCGGGCTGTCGCCGCTGGACCCGGACGAGGCCGGTGCGACGGCGCGCGGGCTGCTGCGCCTCCTGGACTCCCCCGGCACGCCGGAGCACCTGCGCTCGCTGCCGGTCGAAGCGCTGCTGGACGCCGCCACCCGGCTGACCGAAGGGACCGTCCGGCCGGGCGAGGTCGCGCCGTCGCTGATGCCGGTGCTGGGCGCGCCCGGCTATGCGCGGTCACCGCTCGACGCGGTGCGGGACGGCGCGCTGGGCGGGCGTCCACTGCTGATCGGCACCACCACCGACGAGATGACGGCGTTCGGCCTCCGTGGAGCGGCGGCCGGGGACCGGCTGTTCGGCACGCCCTCCGACGAGATCGCGCGGCACTCCGCCGCGCAGGGCGCGGAGACGTTCGTCTACCGCTTCGGCCGGCGCCCCGACCCGGACCCGATGGACCTGGGTGCCACGCACTGTGCCGATCTGCCGTTCCTCTTCGGCACGTTCGACGCCTTCGCGGGCGCACCCGTGCTGGGTCCGGTGACGGAGGCCGACCGCGCGCTGTCCCGCTCCTTCGCCGGTGCCGTCGCCGCGTTCGTCGACGGCCGGGCCCCGTGGCCCGCCTTCGACGCGGACCGGCAGCATGTGCGGGCCTTCTGACGGTGACTCATCGTTCGCGGGGATCACCCGGTCCCCTTCGCCAGGCGCAGCGGCAGGTGGGTGAAGAGGGCCACGGCCTCCTCGCGCCACCGTCCGGACCAGGTGGCCGCCTCGGCCGCCGCCTGCTCGGCGTAGCGGCGCAGGTCCGCGCGCAGCCGGGCGTCGGTGCCCTGGCGGCGGGCGATGTCCCGGACGCGTTCGACGGTTCCGGGCGGGCAGTGAGGGTCGCCGAGGGCGGCTTCGACGACGGCGCGGTCCGCCGTTCCGGCGCGGGCGAGGATCGCGCGGAGGGCGTAGGTGCGGCGGCCCGCGCGCAGGTCGCCGCCCGGGGGCTTGCTCAGGGCGCTGTCGTCGCCGAAGAGGTCGAGGTAGTCGTCGCGCAGCTGACCGCAGATGCCGACCAGGGTGGCGTAGCGGCGCAGGTGCGCGTCGTGGGGCGCGAGGTCCTCGCCGGCGGCGAGGAGGCCGAGGCGCATCGGGGCGAGGATGGAGTAGCGGGCCGACTTGTACTCGGTGACGGTGTGCAGGAGTTCTTCGTCCGGCAGGTCGTGGAAGTCCCGCTCCAGGTCGAGGATCTGGCCGGCGATCGTGTCCGTGGCCGCGCGCGTCTGCACCTCCAGCATGGCCTGGCGCAGCGCGGCCGGGACGTCCGCCTCCAGCAGGACGCGCAGGGACAGGAAGGCGGCAAGGTCCCCGGCCAGGAGGGCCAGGCCCAGGGCGGTGCGGTCGTGGCCGGGGAACGCGTGGCGGTAGGCGTGGTACGTGGTGGGGCCGCCGCGGCGCACGGGCGAGTCGTCGATGATGTCGTCGTGGACGAGCAGGTGCGTCTGGAGCAGTTCGACGCTCAGGGCGGCCTCCGCGAGGCCCGGGAGGCCGTCGTCGGTGCTCACCAGGCGGGCCGCCTCGTACAGCAGGACCACGCGCAGCCGCTTGCCGCCCCGCAGGGACAACTCCCGCAGGAGTTGCAGGCATTCGGGGGTGAAGCGGCCGTGCGGCGGGGCGTCGAACGTCGCGGCGAGGCGGGTGAAGTACGCCTCGAAGGCGGCGTCGAAGCGGCGCCGGTGTGCGGCGAGACGCTCCTCGGTGGCGGCGGCTGCCGTGGGGTTCATGAAGGCCTTTCCTGGTCACGGGTGTGATGCCCCAATCTACGCGTGGGCCGGTCTCTACGCGTGGGCCGGTCTCTGCGCGTGAGGCCGGTCCGGCCCGTTCAGCCGCCGTCCGCCTCCGCCCGCACCTCCTCCGCCGTCGTCTCCCGCAGACAGCCGTCCAGGCGCAGCCAGCGCGTGATGCCGAGGGACTCCAGGAAGCGGATGTCGTGGCCGGCCACGATCAGTGCCCCCTCGTAGGACTCCAGGGCCGTCGTCAGTTGGCGGACGCTCGCCATGTCCAGGTTGTTGGTGGGCTCGTCGAGCATCAGGAGCTGCGGGGCGGGGTCGGCGAGCATCAGGGCGGCCAGGGTGGCCCGGAAGCGCTCACCGCCGGAGAGGGTCGCGGCCGCCCGGTCGGCGCGGGCACCCTTGAACAGGAAGCGGGCCAGGCGGGCCCGGATCTGGTTGTCGGTCGTCGCGGGTGCGAAGCGCGCCACGTTGGCGGCGACGGACAGGTCCCCGTCGAGGAGGTCCAGCCGCTGGGGCAGGAACCTCGCCGGGACGTGCACCGCGGCCTCGCCGGCCGGCGGGGCCAGCTCTCCGGCGACGGTGCGCAGGAGGGTGGACTTGCCCGCGCCGTTGCGGCCGACGAGGGCGACCCGCTCGGGCCCGTGCAGCGTGAACTCGCCCTCCACCCGGGCCCCGTGGGCCAGCCGGAGGCCGGAGAGGGTGAGGACGGCACGGCCCGGGGGCACGGCCGTGGACGGCAGGTCGACGCGGATCTCGTCGTCGTCGCGGACGGCCTCCACCGCCTCGTCGAGCCGCTCCCTCGCCCCGGCGAGCCGCTCCTCGTGCAGGAGGCGGTGCTTGCCGGCGGAGACCTGCGCCTGCCGTTTGCGCTCCCCCATGACGACCTTGGGTTCGCGTTTGCTGTCCCACATCTTCTGGCCGTAGCGCTTGCGGCGGGCCAGTTTGACGTGGGCGTCGGCCAGTTCGCGCTGTTGCTTGCGCAGGTCGGACCCGGCGGCGCGCACCAGGCGTTCGGCCGCCTCCTGCTCGGCGGCGAGCTGCTCCTCGTAGGCGGAGAAGTTGCCCCCGTACCAGGCGACGCCGCCGGAGCGGAGCTCGGCGATCCGGTCGACGCGCTCCAGGAGTTCGCGGTCGTGGCTGACCACGACCATGACGCCGGTCCACGCCTCGACGGCGGCGTACAGGCGGCGGCGCGCGGACAGGTCGAGGTTGTTGGTGGGCTCGTCGAGCAGGAGGACGTCGGGCCTGCGCAGCAGCAGCGCGGCCAGCCGCAGCAGGACGGACTCGCCGCCGGAGACCTCGCCGACGGTGCGGTCCAGGCCGATGCGGCCCAGCCCGAGCCCGTCGAGCACGGCCAGGGCGCGCTCCTCGACGTCCCAGTCGTCGCCGACGGCGGCGAAGTGCTCCTCGCGCGCGTCGCCCGCCTCGATGGCGTGCAGCGCCGCGCGGGTGGCGGCGATGCCGAGGACGTCGTCGACGCGGCGCGCGGTGTCCAGGGCGGCGCCCTGCGGCAGGTGGCCGATCTCGCCGGCCACGCGGATCACGCCCTCGGCCGGGGCGAGTTCACCGGTGATCAGCTTCACCAGGGTGGATTTTCCCGAGCCGTTGAGGCCGATGAGACCGGACCTTCCGGGGCCGAAGGCCAGGGTGAGGCCGTCGAAGACGGTGGTGCCGTCGGGCCAGGCGTAGGAGAGGGAGGTACAGGTGATCGATGCGGTGGGTGCGGTCATGAGGGCCTCGTTTTCCGTCGGTTCCGTCGTCTCCGTCGGTTCCGTCGCACGGTGGCGGATGGGGGGACTGCACGGGAGGACACCGCGAGGGATCGTCGGGGATCCCCGGACCTGCGGGAGGACGGCTCGATGCGTCGAGGTCGCACACGGGGCACGGGCAGCGGCACGCGAGGGCGGCACGGCTGCGACGGCGCGGTGTCTCAGGACCTCAGACGAGCAACGGCCTTCTCCGATCGGCGGCAACAGGGGCGGTGAACACCGTAGGAGGCCGCGGGAAGGCCGGTCAACGCATTTATGAAGCGGCCGAAGGGCATAGGACATCCAAGGGCATGGAATGTCCAAGGGCGTGGGGCATCCAAGGGCGTGGGGTATCCAAGGGCATTGAGTTTTCCAGGTCGCGTGACCTAGTCTCGCCGCCATGGACGATGATCTTCATCATGATCCGGACGGCCCGGTACTGATCGTCGGCGGGTACGGGACCGTCGGCACCGAGCTGACCCGACTCGCCGCGCGCTCCTGGCCGTTGCTGCTCGCCGGGCGCACGCCCGGGCGGGGGCGCGCCCTGGCCAACGAGGTCGGGGCGGCCGTACGCCGCTGGGACCTGGACGCCCCGGAGCCTTTCTCCGCGAAGCCCCGGGCGGTCGTCGGCACGGTGAACGACCCCGACGACCGCGTGCTGCGCGCCGCCCTCCGCGGCGGGGTGCCGTACGTCGACATCACCCGGTGGACCGCCCGCCTCCAGCGGGCACTCGCGCTCACGGCCGTGACGCCGCCCACAGCCCCGGTGCTGCTGTCCTCCGGCTGGATGGGCGGGATCGGCTCGCTCGTCGCCGCCGCGCTGGCGGACCGTGTCGGAGGGGCGGCGGCGGTGGAGATCGCCGTCCGGTACGACCTCCGGGACCGCGCCGGCGCCGACTCCGTGGAGTTCATGGACCGGCTGGGGCTGGACTACGAGGTGACCGAGGGCGGACGGCGGCGGTTGGTCACGCCGTTGAGCGGCGCCGGGCGCGTCACCATCGGCGGGCACCGCACCATGGTCGCCCGGATCGACACCCCCGAGCAGTTCACCCTGCCGCTGGCCCTCGGCGCCGACACGGCGGTCACCCGCATCGGCTTCAGCACCAACACGTCGACGGCCGCGCTGCTCGCGCTCAAGCAGACCGGATTCTTCCGCTGGGGACGGGGCGACAGATTCCGGTCGCTGCGGAGATCGCTGCTGCACTCGCCCGGCGAGGGAGGCACCGCGCTGATGCGGGTCGACGTGCGCGGCCGGAACGGGCAACGCCGCACCGCGGTGGTCCGGGACCCCGCCGGCCAGGCCCATCTCACCGCGGTCGGCGCCCTGTTGGGCCTGCGCCGGGTGCTCGGCGAGGACGGCGCCGCCGCGTCCGCCGGGGCGTCCTTCCCCGAATCGGTGCCGGAACCGCGCCTCGTCCTCTGGGCCCTTGAGGAGGCGGGGGTCACGGTCACGGTGTCATGAGCGGCACGAAGCTGACCCGGCGGGGCGACGCCCGCCGGGCGAGCCTGCTCGACGCCGCCGAGACCGTGCTCGTCGCCCGGGGCAACGCGGACGCCTCTCTGCGGGCCATCGCCGAGGAGGCGGGCGTACGGGTCGGACACCTCCAGCACTACTTCCCGGCCCGCGCCGACCTGGTCAAGGCCGTGCTGGAGCGGGCCCTGGACCGCTCCCTGGAGCGGCTGGCCGCCGCCACCGGGCCGCGGGCGGACCCCGCGGACGTGGTGGCGGTCGTCCTGGCCGAGCAGGAGGACCCGCGGCTGGTGCGGCTGTACGTCGAGATCTGGGCCCTGGCGGCCAGGGACGACGACGTCGCCGAGGTGGTCCGCGCGTTCTACCGGACGTACGTCGCCCAAGTGGAGGCGTTCCTGCGGCAGATGCGGCCGGAGCGGACGGCCGCGCACTGCCGGGCCCGGGCCGAGACGTTCGTGGCGCTGGTCGAGGGGGCGGCGCTGATGCGGTCGGGGATCGCCGGGAGGCGGTCGGAGGAGACGGACGCCCGGATCACCGAGCAGGCGGTGCGGTTGCTGCGCGACGAGTGACGGCACGGGCCCGTGAACCGACGGCGACCCGACAGGGCGTGGCCGGCGGCTCACCCCTTCAACGCGTAGAAGTGCACCGGCGAATTCGGCCGGAAGCCGATGCGGGGGTACACGGGCGCCCCCGCCGCCGTCGCGTGCAGGGTGGCGCGCGTCAGGCCGGTGGCGCGGGCGCCCTCGTGGAGGGCCTTCCGGGTCACCGCCTCTCCGTAGCCCCTGCGTTCCCATTCCGGGGCGGTGGCGACGAGGACGACGAACAGGCGGCCCTCCGCTTCCACCGTTCCGGCGCACGTCACCGGGACGCCCTCCCGTACGCCCAGGTAGGCATGCACCCCGTTCTTCCACAGCGTGGAGCCGAGGAGGCCGTCGCGGCCGGCTTCCAGCGGGAATCCGTAGGCGCGCGAGTTCAGGTCCGCGTAGGCCCGCAGATGCTCGTCGGTGGTCACGCGGACGAACGTCAGGTCGGGGTGGGACGGCTCGGGGAGGGGGAGGAAGTCTCCGGCCATGCCGGTGCCGGGGAAGGAGAACTCGAAGCCCGCCTTCTCTGCGGCCGTTCGTACTCCCGCGCGGGCCTCGTCGCCGAGAAGACCTTCGAAGAGCCAGAGGAATCCGGGGTACCGCTTCGAGCGCATGATGTCGGCCGCCTGCACCAGGCGCCGCTCGACGAGGTCCGGGTCGGCGTCGACGTCGGTCAGCGTGACGCAGTTCCAGAAGGGGAACCGGCAGTCGGCCCAGCGGACGGCGACGCCCGGGAGATCCCGTACGTCGGCGTCCGGGTCGCGGTCGAGCACCATGGCACGCCAGACCACGGCGAGCTGCTCCATCGATTCGATCGACTCCGTGCGGTCCATCATCGGGCTCCCTGAGTGGCGGAGTTGGGCGAGTGCGTTCCGTCATACTCCACGACTCGGCGCCCCGGACGACGCACCGGCCGGCGCACTGGCCGAAAATGAGGGCTGGCCGACGCCGCCGCGCGCCGCGAGGATGCTCCCCTGGCTGAAGGGGCCTATCGGAGAGGCGGGAACGGATGGATCTGCGGCGAAGAGGGATACGCAGGAGACATGTTGGAAGGTGGGTGAGCGGTGCGCTGGCCGTCGTGCTCGCCGGAGCGGGCGCGGGCCTGGCTCCCGCCGTGGCGTCGGCGGCGGCCGCCCCGGCCGGGTCGGCCACCGCGGCGTGCAGTACGGACACCGGGGCCAAGGGCCTGGCCAGCAGTCCGGTGTCCGGCAGCCTGGTGTCCGTGGACCGGGCGGACGGCCGGATCGCCCAGTTCCAGCTCTTCTACGACACCACGGCGACCCGGGGCCTGCCCTTCGTCTGGCACCGCGAACAGGACGCGCCGAACGGGGCGTACGGGCCGTGGAAGCGGGTGAGCGCGGCGACCGTCGGCCCGAAGAGCTACGCCGCCACGGCGGTCGAGAACTCGGCGGGCGATCTGGAGCTGCTGTTCTCCACCTTCGGCGCCTTCTGTCACACCGTGGAGAACGACGAGGGCGACTGGAGCGCCCCGGACGCCTTCGGCCTCGCGCCGACGCCGTACCACGGCGGAGTCGTGCTGTTCAAGGAACGGGACGGCAGCATCGACGCGTTCGCCTCGGGGTCGTACGGCGGCGGCTCGATGGAGCTGCGGCACCAGCGGGACGCCGACTCCGGCTGGGGCCCGGTGCAGTCCATGGGCCGGGTCCCGGACCCGAACGTGGGCCTGAGCCAGCCGGGCACCGTGGAGCAACTCCCGGACGGCAGGCTCCGCCTGACGGCACGCGAGTGGAACAGGGACCGCACCTGGGAGGTCCGGCAGTCGGCACCGGGCGGCGACTGGGGCCCGTGGCAGCTGCTCTCCCCCGGGACCGCACCGGCCCGGCGCGCCGTCGCCGCCGCCGGACCGCAGCTGAAGGTGAACCGCACCACGGGTCTCCTGGACGGCGATATCGCCACGTTCACGATCGCGGGCGGCCCGCCCAAGGAGCGCGTCTGGGTCAAGCTGTGCGGCCCCTCGGCGTCCGCGACCACCTGTGACGACGCCACGGGCCGTCAGTTCCGCGTCCTCCCGGACGGCACGTACTACCCCTCCCCGAAGAAGCTGTACGCCCAACTCGACACACCGGCCGGGAAGTTCGACTGCCGCACGGCACCGGCCGCCACCCCGTGCTCCCTGGCCCTCACCGACAACACCGGGGCCCTGCTCACCACCGTCCCGCTGCACTTCCGCCCGGACGGCCGCCCGGAACCGCGGCCGACCTTCGCCGTGGACCCGGACGAGGGCCTGGTGGACGGCCAGTCGGTGCACGCGACGGGCAAGGGCTACGAACCGCAGTACCACGTCCTGGTCATGCAGTGCGCCACCGGCTCCGCCGACACCTCCGGCTGCCGCCCCCGCACCCGGCCGCCCGCCACGACCGACGACGGCCGGGTGGACGAGACCGTCACCGTCTCGGCGACGTTCACCAGCATCGACAAGCGCACCATCGACTGCCGCGCCGAGGACGCCTGCGAGCTGGTGGTCTTCGGCACCCGCGTCCGCGGCCCGGAGTCGGTCCGCCACCCGCTGGACTTCGCACCGGCGACCGCGTCCGGGCCCCGGCGCTGAACGCCCGGGGGGGCCGCTCGGCCGGTGCACCGGCGCCGCCGGGTCACACTCCGGTGGCGCCGTCGATGCGCTTCCTCCCGTACGAGGGCGATCCGATCCGGGCGCGGCACGACCTGTGGTGATCAAAGAGATGTGGTGACGAAAAGGCTGTGGTGATCAGCCGGTCAGCCGTTCCACCAGCACCGCCGCCTGGCTGTGCTCGACGTCCTTCGTGGCCGTGAGCAGGGTGACGTCGTGCCCGGCGGCCAGCTCGCGCAGGTGCGCCATGGCCTGCCGGCGTCCGGGGGCGCGGAGTTCGGCCAGGTAGCGGCGGCGGAACTCCGGGAAGCGGTCCGGCCGGTGTCCGTACCAGCGGCGCAGTTCCGTGGACGGGGCGACGTCGCGCAGCCATTCGTCCAGGTGCGCGTCCTCCTTGCGCATGCCGCGCGGCCAGACGCGGTCGACGAGGACGCGGGTGCCGTCGGCGGCGGAGGTCTCCTCGTAGACCCGTCGGCAGGCGATGGTCATGTCGCGCTCCCTTCCGCGCCCCGGTGTGCCCCCGCCCGTCACGGGTCCATTTTATTTCCCGGCCGGCGGCTCCGCCCCTCCCCCGTCGAACCCGCCCGAAGGCCGACGGTTCCCCGGGCACCCGAGTGGAAAGGGAACCAGAGACCCGGGCGGAGGGAGAAGGGCATGACCGACGGAGAGACCCCCGGCGACCTGGCCCGGATGCGCCTCTCGGTGTATCTGGAATCGCTCCGGGCCCGTATGCCGCGGGCCCAGTACGAGCTGCTCACCGAGGTCCTGCGCATGTGGGCGGAGGCCGGCGGCGGCACGATACGGCTGAAGATGGACGACGAGGAGCGCGAGCTGTTCACCCAGGAGGTGCAGCACGAACTCCTCGTCCTCATGGGTCTGATCGGCGCCCAGGTCCCCGGCCACGAGGACCGCGCCGACCACGTCGTGGCCCGCCTCGGCGACGGCGAGCACGCCAAGGGCGTGATGTCCCTGGTCCCCCCGGACGTGGCCCGGGACGACGTCAAGCTCCGCGCGATGCGCGACAAGGTGGACGCGGTGCAGAAGCAGCGCTCCCAGGACCTGGCGGAGACGGAGGCCATCGCGCGGGCGAGCGGGATGCTGCCGGAGGGGACGGGGGACGACGAGGCGCCCCCGTCCGGGTCCGTCCCGGACGGGGAGTGACGGCGGGGATCAGGCAGGGTCGCGCAGCGCGGCCGCCGCCCGCTTGACCGCCGACGCCACGGCCTGCGTCGCCTTCTCGTTGAAGACGCTGGGGATGATGTAGTTCGCGTTGAGCTCGTCCTCGGTGACGACGTCCGCGAGCGCCTCGGCCGCCGCCAGCATCATCTCCGTGTTCACCGTCCGCGACTGCGCGTCCAGCAACCCCCGGAACACCCCCGGGAACACCAGCACATTGTTGATCTGGTTCGGGAAGTCCGAACGCCCCGTCGCCACCACCGACGCCGTCTGACGCGCGATCGCCGGATCCACCTCCGGATCCGGGTTGGCCAGCGCGAACACGATCGCACCCTCCGCCATCGCCGCCACATCCTCGGCACCCAGCACATTCGGCGCCGAAACACCGATGAACACATCGGCCCCCCGCACCGCCTCCTTCAAGGAGCCCGTGATGCCCTCGGGGTTGGTGTTGTCGGCGATCCACCGCAGCGCGGACTGCGGATCGGCCGAGACCAGGTCCTCACGGCCTGCGTGCACCACACCGTGGATGTCCGCCACGACCGCGTGCTTCACCCCCGCCGCCAGCAGCAGCTTCAGGATCGCCGTACCGGCCGCACCCGCACCGGACATGACGACCCGTACGTCACCGATGCCCTTGCCCACCACACGCAGCGCGTTCGTCAGCGCCGCCAGCACCACGATCGCCGTACCGTGCTGGTCGTCGTGGAAGACCGGAATGTCCAGCGCCTCCCGCAGGCGCGCCTCGATCTCGAAGCAGCGCGGGGCGGAGATGTCCTCCAGGTTGATGCCCGCGAACCCCGGCGCGATGGCCTTGACGATCTCCACGATCGCGTCCGCGTCCTGCGTGTCCAGACAGATCGGCCACGCGTCGATGCCCGCGAACCGCTTGAAGAGGGCCGCCTTGCCCTCCATCACCGGCAGCGCCGCCTTCGGCCCGATGTTCCCCAGCCCCAGCACCGCCGAACCATCCGTGACCACCGCCACCGAATTCCGCTTGATCGTCAGACGCCGCGCATCCTCCGGATTCTCCGCGATCGCCATGCACACACGCGCCACACCAGGGGTGTAGATCATCGACAGATCGTCACGGTTGCGGATCGGATGCTTCGACGCCATCTCGATCTTGCCGCCCAGGTGCATCAGGAACGTACGGTCCGACACCTTCCCGACCGTCACACCCTCGATGCCGCGGAGCTCGTCCACGATCTCGTCGACGTGCGCGGTGGAGGTGGCGGCGATCGTCACGTCGATGCGCAGCCGCTCGTGGCCGGACGCGGTGACGTCCAGGCCGGTCACCGAGCCGCCGGAGGACTCCACGGCTCTGGTGAGCTGGCTGACGGCTGTCCCGCCTGCGGGGACCTCCAGCCGGACGGTCATCGAGTACGAGACGCTGGGCGCCGTTGCCATCGGGGTGTTACTTCCTTCTTCTGCTTCTGGTGGTGGGGGAATCAGACCGCGGCGGCCCGGGCGTGCGGGCGGGCGAGGTTGTCCGGGTGGAGGATCTCGCTCAGCCGCTCCGGGGTGAGCAGGCCCTTGGCCAGGACCAGGTCGTGCACCGAGGCGCCCGTGGTCAGGGCCTCCTGTGCGACGGCGGTGGCCTGTTCGTAGCCGATGTGCGGGTTGAGCGCGGTGGCCAGGCCTATGGACTGTGCGACGAGCCGTGCCAGGTGCTCGCGGTTGGCGGTGATGCCGACGACACAGCGCTCGGCGAGCGTCAGGCAGCCGGACCGCAGGTGGGTCAGGCTCTTCAGCAGGCTGTGCGCGATGACCGGTTCGAAGGCGTTGAGCTGGAGCTGGCCGGACTCGGCGGCCATGGTGACGGTCACGTCGTTGCCGATGACCTCGTAGGCGATCTGGTTGACCACCTCGGGGATCACCGGGTTCACCTTGCCCGGCATGATGCTCGAACCCGCCTGCACGGGCGGCAGGTTGATCTCGGCGAGGCCGGCGCGCGGCCCGCAGGAGAGCAGCCGGAGGTCGTTGCAGGTCTTGGAGAGCTTGACGGCGATCCGCTTGAGGACGCCGGAGAGCTGGACGAACGCGCCCATGTCCTGGGTGGCTTCGACGAGGTCGCCGGCGACGGTGAACGGGATGCCGGTGATCGCGCCGAGGTGCTCGCAGGCCGTCGCGGCGTACCGGGGATGGGCGTTGAGGCCGGTGCCGATGGCGGTGCCGCCGAGGTTGATCTCGCGCAGCAGTGCGCTCGCCTCCTCCAGGCGTGCCCGGTCCTCGTCCAGCATCACGGCGTAGGCCGCGAACTCCTGGCCGAGCGTCATGGGCACCGCGTCCTGGAGCTGGGTGCGCCCCATCTTCAGGACGTCCGCGAACTCCTCGGCCTTGGCGGCGAACGCCTCGCGCAGCACCGCCATGGCCTCCGACAGCCGGGCGGCGGCGAGTTGGAGGGAGAGCCGGACGGCGGTCGGGTAGACGTCGTTGGTGCTCTGGCCGGCGTTGACGTCCTCCAGCGGGTGGAGGTGGCGGTAGTCGCCCTTGGCGTGGCCGAGGAGTTCCAACGCCCGGTTGGCGACGACCTCGTTGGCGTTCATGTTGGTGGAGGTGCCGGCGCCGCCCTGGATGACGTCCACGACGAACTGGTCGTGCAGCTGTCCCGCGCGGATCTCCTCGCAGGCGGTCACGACGGCGTCCGCCTTGTGCGCGTCCAGCATCCCCAGGTCGCGGTTGGCCTGCGCGGCGGCCTGCTTGACGCAGGCCAGGGCGGTGACGAGGTCGGGGTGGGCGGCGACAGGGGTGCCGGTGATGGGGAAGTTCTCGACGGCCCGGAGGGTGTGGACGCCGTAGTACGCGTCCGCGGGGACGTCCCGGTCGCCGAGGAGGTCGTGCTCGGTGCGGGTCCGCGGGCTGTCGTGGGAGGGGGCGGATGCCGGCATGGCGGAGGGGGTTCCGATCAGGTGTGTGGGGGGAGTTGGGACGGAAAGGGTCAGACCGACGCGGCGGGCACGGGGGCGGCGAGCGCGTGGCGCAGTGCGTCGACGCGTCCGGCCGGGTCGGTGGTGGCGAGGGCCGCGGAGAGGACGGCGATCCGGGCCTGGCCGGCGCGCAGGGTGCCGGTCAGCACCGCTCCGGCGGCCACGAGGTCGACGGCTCCGCCGTGGGTGTAGATCTCGGCGACCGGCCCGGTGGACACGCGCGTGGTCAGGGCGACGAGGACGCCGCGGGAGACGGCCGCCTCGACGGCTGCGCATATCTCGGGGGTGGCGTTGCCCGCCCCGGTCGCGACCAGGACGATGCCCTGGGCGCCCGCCGCGACGGCGGCCTCGAACAGCGTCGGGTCCGCGTCGCAGTGGTGCATGACGACGTCGATCCGGGGCAGCGGCGCGTCGGCCGACGGCACGGGGAGCGGTGCCGGGCGCGCGGGGCGGTGGTGGATGCGGACCCCGTCGGCGCTCACGTCCGCGACCGGCGTGCCGGACGGGTCGGCGAAGGCGTCGGCGGCCAGCGTCTGCACCTTGACCGTGCCGCGGGCGGCGTGCGCCTGCCCGTCGAAGACGACCAGAACGCCGAGGTCGCGCACCGTGGCGGCGGTCAGCAGCGCGTCGTGGAGGTTGCGCGGCCCGTCGCCCTCCGGGTCCTCCAGCGGGCGCTGGGCGCCGGTGAGGACGACCGGGCGGGGGTCGTCGTGGTGGAGGTCGAGGAAGAAGGCGGACTCCTCAAGGGTGTCCGTGCCGTGCGTGACGACGATGCCGTCGACGGCCGGGTCGGCCAGCACCTCGCGCACGGTGCGCAGGAGGGCGATCTGGTGCGCGGTGGTGATCCGGGCGCTGTTGACGCTCATCAGGTCGACGACCCGGACGCTCACGCCCTCGGGCACGGCGGCCGTGGCGAGGACGTCCCCGCCCGCGGCGTCGGCGGCGTACCCGGAACCCTGCCAGCGGCTGGCTATGGTCCCGCCGGTGCTGATGACGACGACCTGTCCCACGTGTGCTCGCTCCCTTGCCGATCCCTGACGAACGCGGCCCGTGCGCCGGGCCGGGAGCAACCGTAGGACAAATCGCGCGCAATCGGGTTGCCGATTCCGGCGGGCTAATGCCGGAAACGTGGTGGATAATCGCGCAGTGGACGAGATCGACAGAAATATCTTGCGCGAGCTCCAGGCCGACGGCCGCCTGACCATCCAGGAACTCGCCCAGCGGGTCGGCCTCACATCGTCGCCGTGCATGCGCCGGGTGCGCCAGCTGGAGCAGGACGGGGTGATCCGGGGCTACCGGGCGGTCATCGACCCCGAGGCCGTCGGGCGGGGCTTCGAGGTGCTCGTCTCCGTCGAGGTCCGGCGCGACCGGGAGGCGGTCGAGGCGTTCGAGGCGGCGCTCCAGGACATCCCGGACGTCGTCGAGGCGTACCGCCTCTTCGGCAGCCCCGGCTGTCTGCTGCGGATCGCCGTCGCCGACCTCACGTCGTACGAGCGGCTGTGGATCGAGCGCCTCACGACGCTCTCCGGGGTCACCGAGGTGAACTCGCAGATCGTCATGAAGCGGATCAAGGAGCCGAAGGGGCTGCCGGTGGACGGCTGACCCGCGCGGTCATCCCTTCCGCGGCAGGAGCAGCGTCTCCTCCGGGAAGCACCAGGCCCAGTCCTCGCCGGGCTCCCGGGACGCCATGACCGGGTGCTCGGTGGCGTTCCAGTGCGCCCGTGCGTGGCGGCGCGGGGAGCTGTCGCAGCACCCCACGTGCCCGCAGGTGAGGCATATGCGCAGGTGCACCCAGCTGGTGCCCTCGCGCAGGCAGTCCTCGCAGCCTTCGGTGGTGCTGGGGACGACGTCCTTGATCTCGGCGGCGTGCTCGCAGGCGTCGTCGGTGGGGGTGCCGTCGGGGCCGGCGATCGTGTAAGGGGTCGGCATGGTTCGAGGGTATGGGGGGTGCCCCTGGCCCGCCCTTTCACCTGCCCCGGAGGGGGTTCCCCCTCCGGGGCAGACCGGTCGCTACCCCACCACCCCCGCCACGAACTCCCGCCCCCGCTCCAGCTCCCTCTCCGCCACCTTGATCGGGAACATCGTGAAGCCGTGCACGGCCTCCGCCACCACCTCCAGATCCGTCTTGTTGCCCGCGGCGCCCCACCGGGCGGCCATGAAGGTCGTGTCGTCGAGGGCGGGGTCCCGGGTGCCGACGACGAAGCGGGCCCGCGGGAGGTCGTGGAGGTCGGCGTAGAGGGGGGAGACGGCGGGGTCGCGGAGCTCCTCCGGGGACATGCCGGGGAAGGCATGGCCGACCATCCAGCGGATCACCGGAGTCGTGAGCAGCGGGCCGTCCTCGCCGTACGAACGGGCGCTCGGCGTCAGGGACGCGTCGTAGAAGCCGTAGGCCAGGTACGCGCCGCAGAAGGCCCGGTGGGAGCCGTCGGTGTCGCGCAGGCGCAGCAGGGTGCGGACGGCGAGTTCGGCGCCGGAGGACTCCCCGCCGATCACGAGGCGGTCGGTGCCGAACTCGCTGCGGGCGTGCTCGACGAGCCAGCGGGCCGCGTCCTCGCAGTCGTCGGGGGCGGCGGGGTGGGGGTTCTCGGGCGCCAGGCGGTAGTCGACGGCGACCACGGCGACGCCCGCGCCGCGGGCCAGGTCCCACAGCTGCTGGTCCTGGTGCGCGGCCGAGCCCACGACCCGGCCGCCGGCGTGGAGGAAGAGGTAGACACCGCGTACGGCGGGCGGG
This sequence comes from Streptomyces luteireticuli, assembly GCF_041519305.1. NCBI lineage: Bacteria > Bacillati > Actinomycetota > Actinomycetes > Kitasatosporales > Streptomycetaceae > Streptomyces > Streptomyces luteireticuli. The sequence continues at coordinate 7,436,886 of NZ_CP167927.1, read as the reverse complement.
GTGAAGACCCGTACGGGGACGCCGCCAGCGCGGCCGGGCAGCGTGCGGTCGCGGCCCTCGGCGAGGAGGGGCGGCGACGGATAGGGGCCGTCGCCGGAGCGGGCGAGGGCCACGTCGTCGATCTTGTGGAGCGGGGGGAAGCGGCCGAGGATGCGGGCCATCCTCGCGTTGAACGCCCGGGTTTCCTCGACCACGTCCTGTCCCGTGGTTGCGATCGTCATGACGGGATCATCCGGCAGCGGACCGCCGGGCGTCCCGCCCCGCGGGCACATTGGCCGGTTTCTTGCCGGAACGGTCAGTCCACGCTGGGCAGTTCCTCCCGCGCCCGGGCCACCAGCGCCCGGCCGGCCGGGCCGGACGGGCCTCCGGAGCGCCAGGCCAGGGCCAGGCGGACACGCAGCGCGGGCGGGTCGACGGTCAGGACCCGCAGGATGTCGGCGCGTTCCTCGGCGAAGCCCCGGGGCAGGATGGCGGCGCCGAGCCCGTGGGCGGCGAGCCGGGCGAGGACGCCGGGGTCGCCCGCCTCGAAGGCGATGTGCGGCCGGAACCCGGCGGCGGCGCAGGCCTCGTCGAGCCGGGTGCGCAGGCCCGTGCCGCGCGGCAGGCTGATCAGCGGCCGGCCGCGGAGGGCGTCGAGGGAGATGGCGGGGTGGCGGGCGAGCTCGTGGCCGGGGGCGACGGCGGCGACGACCGGCTGGTCCTCGATCACATGCAGCTCGATGCCGTGGGGCCCGGTGGCGCCGACGCTGATGAGGGCCGCGTCGAACCGGCCGGTGCGCAGCCCCTCGACGAGCTGGTCGGTGCTGTCCTCGGCGAGGGTGATCTCGACGGCGGGGTGGTCCTCGTGGAAGCCCACGAGCAGGCCGGGCAGGTCGGCGCGGTGCGAGGTGACGGTGCCCAGGGCGACATGGCCGCGGACGAGTCCGGCCAGTTCGTCGACGACGAGGCGGGCGCGCTCGACCGCGGCGAGGGCGGCGCGGGCGTGCGGGAGGAAGGCGGCGCCGACCTCGGTGAGGTCCACGCTGCGGCCGGAGCGGTCCAGCAGCTCCTGGCCGAGCTCGCGCTCCAGCTTGCGGATCTGCGCGCTCACCCCGGGCTGGGCCACCCGGACCTTCTCGGCGGCGCGGGTGAAGTTCCGCTCCTCGGCCACCGTCACGAAGTACTCGAGCTGCCGCAGTTCCATAACCAGCGATGCTAGCAGTCAGACCTACCATGTCTTGGACTTCTTTTCGCTGGTGGGCGAGGGTGGAGGCAGCACCGACCGACCGTCCCGAGCAAGGAGTTCCCGGATGACCGTGCTCATCGCCGGAGGAGGCATCGGCGGGCTGACCGCCGCCCTGAGCCTGCACGCCGTGGGGATCGAGGCGCGCGTGGTGGAGAGCGTGCGGGAGATCCGCCCGCTGGGCGTCGGCATCAATCTGCTTCCGCACTCCGTCCGCGAGCTCATCGAGCTCGGACTCGGCGACGAGCTCGCCGCGATCGGCGTGGCCACGGCCGAGAACGTCTACGCGGACCGGTTCGGCAACGAGATCTACACCGAGCCGCGCGGCATCGCCCAGGGCTACAAGTGGCCGCAGTACTCGGTCCACCGGGGCAGGCTCCAGACGATGCTGTTCGACGCCGTCCGCGAGCGGCTGGGTCCGGACGCGGTCCGCACCGGGGTGCGCCTGACGGACTTCACCGACACCGGGGACGCGGTACGGGCCGAGCTGTCCGACCGCGGGACGGGCCGGACCGAAACCGTCGAGGCGTCCGCCCTGATCGGCGCGGACGGGATCCACTCGGTGGTCAGGGCGAAGCTGCACCCCGGCGAGGGGCCGCTGCGGTACTCCGGTATCCGGATGTGGCGCGGCGTCACGGAGACCGAGCCGTTCCTCACCGGCCGCTCGATGGTCATCGTCCGCGAGGGCGGCGTGGAGATCATCGCGTATCCGATCAGCCCCCGGCACGTCAACTGGGTGTGCCTGGTACGGATGTCCGAGCCCGGCCCGCTGGTCGAGGAGGAAGCGGGCTGGAACCGCCCCGGCCGGCTGGAGGACCTGCTCCCCTACTACCGGGACTGGAACCTGGGCTACCTCGACGTGCCGGCCCTGCTCTCCGGCAGCGACGTGCTGCTGGAGTACCCGATGGCCGACCGCGAGCCGCTGTCGTCCTGGGGCCGCGGCCGGGTGACGCTGCTCGGCGACGCCGCCCATCCGATGTGGCCGGTGGGGGCCAACGGCGCCTCGCAGTCCGTCCTGGACGCCCGGACGCTGGCCGCCGAACTGGCCCGGGCCGCCGACGTGCCGGCCGGGCTGGCCGCGTACGAGGCCGTCCGGGTCGAGGCGACCGCCAACGTCGTCCTGGCCAACCGGAACATGAACAAGGCCGCCGAGAAGGCCCGGCTCGCCCGCCGGGACTTCGGCCGCATCACCGACACCTACCGGCGCGAGACCGGCGCCGAAGTGCACGTCCTCAACGAGCGTGCCTCCCTGACCCCCGGCGGCTGACCGGGCCGGTGCGGGGCCGGCGCCCCCGTCCGGCCCCGCACCTCTGCTTCCGCTTCATCGCCTCACTTCTTCGAGCGCCGCGAGCGCGCCAGCGCCTCGCGCACCGCCTCCTCCGTGCGCGCCACCAGGGCCGTCCCGTCGTCGGCCGTGATGATGGGCCGCTGGATGAGCTTCGGATGGCGGGCGAGCGCGGCGATCCAGCGGTCGCGCGCGCCGGCGTCGCGCGGCCACTCCTTCAGGCCCAGCTCCTTCGCCTCCGCCTCCTGGGTGCGGGTGATGTCCCAGGGCTCCAGGCCGAGCCGGCCGAGCACGGCGCGGATGTCGGCCTCGCCGGGCACGTCCTCCAGGTACCGGCGGACGGTGTAGCCGGCGCCCTCGGCGTCCAGCAGGCCGATCGCCGAGCGGCACTTCGAGCAGGCGGGGTTGATCCAGATCTCCATGCCGCCCAGCGTACCTGCGGACCCGGTCAAATCCCTCCTGAGCTGGGGCGATTGTCAGTGCCCGGCGGTAAAATCGAAGGGTAGTGAAGAGGTCGCAACGACCCCTGATCCGGAGGCCGCCAATGACCGCAGCAGTACGCCCGTTCCCCGACCTGCCCGCCCTTCCCACCCTGCCGACGAAGCGCCTTCCCGCGGGCCGTCCGCGCGACTGGTACGAGTCCCACAACCGCCGGCTGAAGGCCATGCGCCTGGCCATCGCCCTGCTCCACAGCGGCGCCTACCGCCCGGAGCAGGCCACCAACCGCCGCATACGGCGCACCGCGGAGCGGATCGGGGTGCGTACGCCGTCCAACGCGACGTGTCGGATGGTGCGTTCGCTGATGCTGGCGGAGGCGCCGGGGCGGCGCGGAGGCCGCGGCTGAGGTTGGCGGGGCGCAGCCCCGGTCCTCAAGCGCCGGACGGGCTATTCAGCCCGTCCGGCGTTTGAGGACGAACGCGGCGCAGCCGCGTTGCCCTGCGCGGGAGCGCGTGAGAAACGGTGAAAGGGCGGGACAGGGGCACAACTCCCCCGGCAAACCGGCCCGCACCGTTAATGCCCCGCACACGGTCCGACCCACGAAGTAGTCTGCTCGACGATGACTGACGACCAGATACCGCACGCCTTCCAGGTCGACCTGCGCGGCCTCGTGGACCTGTTGTCCCACCACCTCTACTCCAGCCCCAAGGTCTACCTGCGCGAGCTGCTGCAGAACGCCGTCGACGCGATCACCGCCCGCCGCGCCACCGACCCCGCGGCACCCGCGACCGTCCGCCTGGTCGCCGGGGACGGCCGGCTGCGCGTCGAGGACAGTGGCATCGGGCTGACGGAGAGCGACGTCCACGAGCTGCTGGCCACGATCGGCCGGAGCTCCAAGCGGAACCAACTGGAGTCGACACGCTCGGAGTTCCTCGGCCAGTTCGGCATCGGCCTGCTCGCCTGCTTCGTCGTCGCCGAGGAGATACGGGTCGTCAGCCGCTCCGCCGGGGCGCCCGACGCGCTGCCGGTCGAATGGACGGCCCGCGACGACGGTTCGTACACCGTCCGGACCCTGCCCGGCGGGGCCCGCCCCGAGCCCGGCACCACCGTCCATCTGAACGCCCGCCGGGGGACGGCGGACTGGCTGTCCGAGGAGCGCGTCACCGCCCTCGCCAAGGACTTCGGCGCGCTCCTGCCCTATGACGTGCGCGTGGGCGACACCCCGGTCACCGACCGGCCCGCCGTATGGGAGCGCGTCCATCCGGGCCCCGCCGCCCGCCGTTCCGCGCTGGCCCGCCACTGCCGGGAGCTGTTCGGCTTCGCCCCGCTCGACAGCATCGACCTCGACGTGCCGGCGGCCGGCGTCCGGGGCGTCGCCTATGTCCTGCCGCAGGCCGTCAGCCCGGCGCAGCGCGCGGGCCACCGCGTCCACCTCAAGGGCATGCTGCTGACCGACCGCGCCGACGACCTGCTGCCCGACTGGGCGTTCTTCGTCCGCTGCGTCATCGACACCGACAGCCTGCGCCCGACCGCCTCCCGCGAGAGCCTCTACGACGACGAGCGGCTCGCCGCCGTCCGCGAGGCCCTGGGCGAGCGCATACGCGGGTGGCTCGCCGAGCTCGCCGCAGGCGATCAGGAGCGGCTGCGCCAGTTCCTCGCCGTCCACCACCTCGGCGTCAAGTCGCTGGCCCGGCACGACGCGGAGATGCTGCGCACCATGCTGCCGTGGCTGCCCTTCGAGACCAGCGACGGGCATCTGTCGCTGGAGGAGTTCGCCCAGCGCCACCCGGTCGTCCACTTCACCGAGAGCGTCGAGGAGTTCCGGCAGGTGGCGCCGATCGCCGCCGCCCAGGGCATCGGCGTGGTCAACGGCGGCTACACCTTCGACGCCGACCTCGTCCGGCTGCTGCCCCGGGTGCGCCCGGGCACCTCCGTCGCCGAGCTGGACGCCGAGACCGTCACCGCGCACCTCGACCATGTCGACGCCGCCGACGAACTGGCCCTGTCCGGCTTCCTGTCGGCCGCCCGCACCCGCCTCGACGCGCTCGGCTGCGACGTGGCCGTCCGGGCGTTCCTGCCCGTCACCGTCCCCGCGCTGCACCTGGACGACCGGGCCGCCCGCCACGAACGGGCCCGCGCGGAGGAGGAGTCCAGGGCCGACGACCTGTGGACGTCCATCCTGGGTTCGCTGCGCGAGGAGACCCCGCGCGCCCGGCTCGTCCTCAACCACCTCAGCCCCCTGGTGCGCCGCCTGGGCGCCCTGGAGGACCGCGACCTGGCGGGCACCGCCGCCGAGGCGCTGTACGGGCAGGCCCTGCTGATGGCCCAGCGCCCGCTGCGGCCGGCCGACTCGGCCCTGCTCAACCGCGCCTTCCTCGGCCTCCTGGAGTGGGCCGCCCACCCCTCCGCCGCATCCGAGGAGGGCCGGTGAACACGACCGCCGCCGTCCGCCTGGCGCTCCAGGAGAACGGGCGCGAGCCCGAGGGCCCCGCGCGCAACGCCCGTGCCGAGCAGCTGGTCGAGGAGGCCGGGCACACCGGTGACACCGCCCTGCTGATCGACGCCCTCTTCAACCTGCTGTCCGCCTACAACTTCAGCTCCGAGTCGGAGAAGATGTTCGTGCCGTTCGCCCGCGTACTGCGCATGTGGGACGAGCGTCCGGGCGACTTCGACGAGTTCGCCGCCCACCGGCTGCACTGGATGTTCAAGTGGGTCTCCAGCGGCATGCTCGACCAGCCGGGCATCCCCCTGGCCTCCGTCGAGAAGTGGCAGGCGGAGATGGAGCACCGCTACCGGCTCGCCGGGCACAGCGAACGGGCCGTGCGCCAGGGCGAGTTCCGCATCGCCCGGGACACCGGCGACCTCCCCCGCGCCGAGCGGGCCTTCGCGGCCTGGCTCGCCGCCGACCGCGACGGGATGAGCGACTGCCACGCCTGCGAGCTCAACGCGCAGGGCGCGTGGCTGGACCAGCTCGGCCGCCCGGCCGAAGCGCTGGAGACCTGGGCGCCGGTCCTGGCCGGCGAGTTCACCTGCGCCCACGAGCCGCATGTCGTCCTGGCGTCCTCGCTGCTCCCGCTGGTGCGGCTCGGGCGCACCGAGGAGGCGCGTACGCACCATCTGCGCGGCTACCGGATGATCCGCGACATGGAGTCGATGCGCTCCACCGTCGCCGACCACATCGAGTTCTGCGCGCTGACCGGCAACGAGGCCCGCGGCCTGGAGCTCCTGGCCGAGCACACGGGCCACTTCGCGCCGTCCGGCGACCCCGACACCCTGCTCGGCTTCCTCGCCGCCGCCGCGCTGCTCGCCCGGCGCCTGGGCGAACTGGGGCTCGGCGAGCGGGAGATGCCCGGTCCGGCCGGGCGCGTCTGGACCGCCGACGCGCTCCACGCGCACGCCCGCGCCGAGGCGCTGGCCCTGGCCGCCCGCTTCGACGCCCGCAACGGCAGCACCGTCGTCGGCGCCCGGGTCACTGCCCGGATGGACGCCGCGCCGCTGCTGGAGCGGCTGCCGCTGGGCGTCCGGGCGGAGCGTCTGACCACCGGGCCGCGCCCGGCCCCGGTCGCCGAAGCCCCTCCGGGGGAGGACGTCGGGACGCTGCTGGCCACGGCCCGCCGGCTCACCGAGGAGTTCGATCCGGGCTCGCGCGGGGCGTGGGACGCGGCCGCCCGGGCCGCCGGCGACGGGGCCGGCCTGGACGCGCTGGCCCGCGCCGAGCTCGCCGGCCACGCCGCACTGCGCGGGACCGGCGGTCCGGAGGAGCGCGCCGCCCGCTTCCGGGAGGCGGCGGCGCTGTACGAGGAGGCGGGCCGGCCCGTGGAGGCAGCAGGCGCGCGGGCACGTCATGCGCTCGCCCTCGCGCTCCTGGGCGACGGCGACGAGGCCGATGCGCCGGCCCTGGTCGACGCGGAGTGGGCGCGGCTGCGCGAGCTGGACGCGCCGCCCCGCCGGATCGCCTCGGTCATGCTCCACCGCTGCCGGGTGCTGCTGCACCGGCTGCCCGAGGGGTCCGAAGCAGCGGTTTCCCCGGCCGAGTTGGAGCGCGCGATCGACGAGGTGCTGGCCTACGCCGAGGAGCACGCGGAGCACGAGGAGCACTCGGCGTCGGGGCGCGCGCTGCGGGCCCGGGTCGCCGACGCCTTCGAGCTGCGCGGCGCGGCCGCCTCGGCCGCGGGCGACCCCGCGCGGGCCGCGGCCGCCTTCGCGCGCGCGGCGGAGGTCGCGGACGGGGCGGGCCTGTCCTGGTACGCGGCCGGGGCCCGGGAGGAGCTGGCGCGGGCCGCGATGGCCTGCGGCGACCCCAAGTCGGCGATCGGCGCGGCGCGTTCCGCGCTGGAGCACGGCGCGGGGCTCCTGGCCGACACCACGGCCGCGCGACTGCATCTGATCCTCTCCGACGCGCTGTCGGCCGTCGGGGAGCGGGAGACGGCGGTCGAGCACGCCCTGGAGGCCGCGCACTGGGCGGACCGGGCGGGGCAGGGCGAAACGCTGGGCGCCTGGGCCCGGCTCGCGCTCGGCGGAGCGCTGCACGGCCTCGGCCGGGCGGACGAGGCGGCGTCGGTGCTGGAGACGGTCCTTCCCGATCTGGAGCGCCAGGACGACGAGGGCCAGGTCGTCCGGGCCCGCTGGTGGCTCGGCGAGTGCCTGGCCGCGCTGCGCGACCACCGGCAGGCGGCCGAGCAGTTCCTGCGCGCGGCGGGCGTCGCCCAGGGCTGGGACGACCAGGAGGACCACGCCGTCCTGGCCAACCTGGCGGCGGACTGCCTGGACCGGGCCGGGCTGGACGACGAGGCGGAGCGGGCCTACGAGCGGGCCGGGGAGCTGTGGCGCGGCCTGGACCGCCCGGAGGCCGCCGTCCGTGTGCTGCGCGCCCGGGCCTGGGTGGCCGCGCGCGGGGAGGACGGTCTGCCGGCCGCCCGGGAGCTGATGGCCGCGGCCGTGCGGGAGTGCACGGCCGCGCTGGGGGCGGCGGGCGACGAGGAGCGGCTCGCGTCGCTGCGCGCCGAGCTGGCGCAGACCCACCGTCAGTTCGGCGAGTTGGTCGTCCGCTCCTGCCCGGGCGAGCCGGGCGACGAGGACGGCGACGGCACGGCGCGGGCGGCGTACGAGGAGGGGCTGGCCCATGCCGAGCGGGCCGTCGCCGCCTTCGCCGCGTGCGGCCCGGCCCTGCGCGACCAGCGCACCGCCGCGCAGCTGATGGCCGCCTGGCTGGAGGCCGACCTGGGCCGGGCCGAGGAGGCCGCGGCCCGGGCCCGCGCCGTGGCCGCGGAGTACGGCGACGAGGAGGAGGGCGCGGCCCCGGCGCGCCGGGCCGAGGCCGGGAACCTCGTCAAGTACGTGGCGCAGCAGGGCGGCTGACGCCCTGCCCCTTCCGCCCCGGTGGCCCTGCGGCGGCCGCCGGGGCGGAGGCGTTCTCCGCGACGGCCGCGGCCGCGGCGGCGTGCCAGGCCGCCCGCCGGGCGGTCACCGCGGGCCGCCGTCTCACCCTGCGGTGTGGACCGCGGAGGCCCCGGCTCCGGACCGTCGGCGCATATGCGACGCTGGAGGTGATCCCGGTGGTCATCGTGGCCGCGCGCCCGGCCCCCGGGTGCGTACCTGAAGGGACTGGGACATGTTGCAGCACAGAACCGTCGGTGACCTGATGACCCACTCGGTGGTCAGGGTGCAGCGGGGCACCCTGTTCACGGAGATCGTGCACGTTCTCCACGAGCACGACATCACGGCGGTTCCGGTGGTGGACGCCGACGACCGTCCGGTGGGCGTCGTCTCGGAGGCCGATCTGCTGGCGAAGGCGGCCCAGCGGATGGAGGAGTCCGGTCCGTCGGGGATGCCCGCGAAGCACGACGCGACGACGGCCGAGGGGCTGATGACCAGTCCGGCGGTGTGCGCGCGGCCGGAGTGGAGCGTGGTGGAGGCCGCCCGCACCATGGAGGAACGGCACGTCAAGCGGCTGCCGGTGGTGGATGCGGCGGGCCGGCTGGTGGGGCTGGTGAGCCGCAGCGATCTGCTGCGGGTGTTCCTGCGGGACGACCGCGCCATCCGGCAGGAGATCATCGAGGACGTGCTGGTGCGCACCTTGCACGAGCCGCCGTCGGGCATCGGGGTCGAGGTGGCCAACGGCCAGGTGCGGCTGAGCGGTTCGGTGCGGGACGAGGCCCTGGTCCCGGTGCTGGTGCGGCTGTGCCGCAGCGTGGACGGCGTGGTGAGCGTCGACCACCACCTGTCCGCGGAGTGATGCGCCCGCGGGGGCGGCGGGAGGAGCCCCACCGCTCCCCCTCCGCCCCCGCGGGCAGCTCTGTGTCCGCCTCGGCCGGCCGCCTTACACGACCGGGTTGCGGAAGACGTCGGTCACGCTGGTGAAGCTGTCCTCGGCGTGACCGTCCTCGACGGCGCGGCGGAAGAGGTCCAGCACCGCGCCGGGCAGCGTGCTGTCGATGCCGGAGTCGCGCGTGGTGTGGACGATGTGCTCGACGCTGGCGACGCCCATGGCGAGCCGGTCCACGTCTCCCGGGTGCTCGCCCGCGTCGATGCGCGGGGCGTAGAAGGCGTAGAAGTTCGGCAGTGACGCGGCCGTGGACTGGGCGTAGGGCAGGAACTCCGCAGCGGAGATGCCGTGTTTGTCCGCCACGGCCAGGGCGTGTACGTAACTGACCACACCGGTCCAGAAGATGTCCATCATGATCTGGTAGTAGAGCGCCGCCAGCCCCGGGTCCTCGCCGCGGAAGTCGGTGCCGGTGAGCACCTCGAGTGCCGCGCGGTGCCGCTCGAACGCCTCCTCGGAACCGCTGTAGAAGGTGGCCGAGTCCGGGTCGCCGATGCCGGAGGGCGGGCACTGGACGCCGCCCGTGAGGTGCGTTCCGCCGTGCCCGGCCACCCACTTCGCCGCCTCGCGGGCCTTCTCGGGGGTGTCCGAACTCAGGTTGGCGACGACGCGGCCGCGCAGGGCGTGCGGCGCCTGCTCCAGGACGGCGCGGACCGCGTCGTAGTCCGTCATGCTCAGCACGACCAGTTCGTTGGCGGTCAGCGCCGCCTCGACCGAGGGCACCAGGGTCGCTCCCTCCGTGACGAGTTCGCCGGCGCGGGAGGCCGTGCGGTTCCACACGGTGACGTCGTAGCCCTTGCCGAGGTACGCGCGGACCATCGCCCGGCCCATCGGGCCGAGGCCGATGACGGTCACGGACTGCTTGCTCGTGCTGTTCACAAGACCCCCCTAGAACGAACGCTCTACTTAGTGATCACCGTAGCACGACTCCAGAACGAACGCTCTACTCAGGTAGGCTCGGAGGATGAAGACCACGTCAGAGAAGCCCGCGCCGGACACCCGCGAACGGATCGTCCGGGCGGCCTCGCGGCTGATGCAGCGGCAGGGCTACGACGGCACGGGGATCAAGCAGATCTCCCAGGAGGCGGAGGCGACCCTCGGGTCGCTGTACCACTTCTTCCCGGGCGGGAAGCAGGAGCTGGCCGTCGCGGCGATCCGGCGCGGCGACGAGGAGTTCGCCGACATGCTGCGCCGGGCGCTGGACAGCGACCCGGACCCGGCCGCCGCACTCGTCGCCTGCGCCCGGACCCTCGCGGAGGAACTGAGCGCGTCGGACTGGACCGAGGGCTGCCCGGTCACCGCCACCGCCCTGGGCACGGCGGGCCGCGCCCCCGACATCCAGCAGGCCGCGGCCGAGGCGTTCGCCCGCTGGCGCGAGCTCGTCTTCGCGAAGCTGAGCGGGTCGGGGATCGGGGAGGACGAGGCCCGGGCACTCGCGCACACGGTGATCTCCACGCTGGAGGGGGCGGAGCTGGCGGCCCAGGTGTCGCGGGACGCGGAGCCGTTGCGCTCCGCGGGGGAGCATTTGGCTCGGCTGGTCTCCACGTATCGCTAGGGTGCGGCAGGGGGGATCTTTGCCCCGGACCCGCCCTTTCACCGTTTCTTCGCGCTCCGCGCGGGTGTCCTCAAGCGCCGGACGGGCTGTTCAGCCCGTCCGGCGCTTGAGGACAGCGCGCGCAGCGTGCTGCTGCGGAAACGGTGAAAGGGCGGGTCCGGGGCAAAGATCCCCCAACGGCCACCCCCACCCACAGGAAGCCGCATGCACACCTGGGACACCACCCTCACCACCGCCGGCATCAACGAGCCCGCGCTCCGCCACGCCTACACCCGCCAGCGGGCAACCGTCGCCGGCTACCGCCGCCACGCCTACCTCGCCGTCCGGCTCCTCCTCCCTCCCGCCCTCGTCCCGCACGTCATCGCCGCGACCGCGTTTATGCACCACACGGACACGGTCCTGGACACGACGACTGGCGGTCACGACGGCTGGCCCGCATGGGAGACGGAGGTCCGGACCGGTCTGGAGAGCGGGACCGGCGCCCACCCGGTGCTGCGGCCGCTGCTGCGGACCATCACGTCCCACCCCCAACTGCGCACCCACGTCGCGGACTTCCTCGACGGCGCACCCCTGGAACGCGAGTCCACCGGTTTCGCGACCGAGTCCGCCTACCAGAAGTACGTCGACGCCTACTCCCTCCCCGCGTTCATGCTGATCGCGTCCCTCCTCCTCTCCCCGGACGCGGATCCCGGCGCCTCCCGCGAGGTCTGCCGCACCTACATCGACGGCAGCCAGCGGCTCGACTTCGTCAACGACCTGTCGGAGGACCTGCGCGACGGCCGGCTCGGCCTCTCCGACGAGGCGCTGGAGCGGCACGGCACCACCCGCCGCGACCTGGAACGGGCCCGCGACACCACCGGCACCCGCGCCCTCCTGCGCGCCGAGCTCGGACAGGCCCGCCGCGACCTGCTCGCCGCCCGCCGGCTGGTGGCCTTCGCGCCGCCCGGGCACCGGGCCTTCACCCGGGCGGTCATCGCGCTGGAGACGCTCACGGCGGAGCGCGCCCTGGCCGCCGGGACGGGCCTGCTGCGCCGCCCGGCCGGGCCGCCGCTCGCCGGGGCGCTGGGCGTGCTCGCCCGGGAGTACCGCCGGCGCGGCCGCTGAGGGCTCACTTCGCGTCCGCGTAGCACTCCACCACGGCCGTGGTGAACGGGAACCGCGCCGGGGTGTCCCCGAACGCGAGCCGTCCCGCCTCGTCCCCGGCCCACCGCACCGCCTCCGCCACCTCTTCGGCCTCCTCCTCCGGGCAGTGCACGATCAGCTCGTCGTGCTGGAAGAAGACCAGCTCGGCCCGGAGCCCGGCGATGCGCCGCCGGACCAGTGCCAGCACGATCAACGCCCAGTCCGCGGCGCTGCCCTGCACCACGAAGTTGCGGGTGAAGCGCCCCCGGGCCCGCGCCCGCGCCGGGCCGCCGGACCCGGCCGCCTCCGGCTCCTCCTGCGGCAGGCCCGCCTCGTCGGGGACGGAGGTGGAGACGGGCGGGCACGTACGGCCCAGCCACGTCCGCACCAGGCGGCCCTCCTCCCCCGCGCGCGCCGCGTCGTCGACATACGCGACCGCCCGGGGGTAGCGGCGGCGCAGGTCGGCCAGGTGCTTGAGGCCGTCGCCCGAGGTCTGTCCGTAGACCGCGCCCAGCACGGCCAGTTTGGCCCGCTCCCGGTCGCCGGAGAACAGCCGCTCGGCCAGGTCCGCGTAGAGGTCGAGGCCGCTGCCCGCGACCTCCATCAGGCCCGGGTCCCGGGAGACGGCGGCGAGCACCCGGGGCTCGATCTGGTCGGCGTCGGCGACCACCAGCCGCCAGCCCGGGTCGGCCACCACCGCGCGCCGGACGACCTTGGGGATCTGCAGCGCCCCGCCGCCGTTGGTGGTCCACCGGCCGGTGACCGTGCCGGCCGGGAGGTATTCCGGGCGGAAGCGGCCGTCGCGGACCCAGCTCTGCAGCCAGGCCCAGCCGTGCGCGGTGTGCAGCCGGTAGAGCTTCTTGTACTCCAGGAGGGGCGCGACGGCGGGGTGGTCGAGCTCCCGCAGCTCCCAGGCGCGCGTCGAGGACAGGGCGATGCCCTCCCGGGCGAAGGCGCGGACGATGTCGGCGGGGAGATCGGGCCGCACCCGCACGCCGTCGCCGAAGGCCCGCGAGACCTCGTCGGCCAGCTCCGCCAGCCGCCGGGTCTCCTGGCCGCCGGGATAGCGCTCCCCCAGCAGCGCCGTGAGCAGCTCCCGGTGCACATCGGCCCGCCAGGGCAGCCCGGCCCGGCCCAGCTCGGCCGCGATCAGCGTGCCCGCGGACTCGGCGGCCGTGAGCAGCCGCATGCGGCCGGGGTGCGTCATGTCCTTTATCCGGGCCTGCTGGTCCGCGTACACCTCAAGGAGAGCGGTCAGTGGGTCCGTCCCGGGCGGCAGCGGCACCGGGCCCGGCTCGAAGAGCGACGGCTGGCCGCCGGCCGCACGCGGCGGCGGATCCTCCGGCACCGGCAGCCCCTTCAGCCGGGCCCACGCGGCCGCGAGCGAGCGCGGCTGGCCGTACTGGCCCTCCTCGTGGCCCACGATCAGCGCCTCGGCGGCCTCCACGTCGTAGCACCGCTCGACGCGGACGCCCTCCTCCAGCAGCCGCCCGTACGTCTGCGCCGTCGCACGCCACACCCACCGGCCCGCCTCCGGCCGCGACCGGACCGCCTCGGCCAGGCTCCGCTCGGCGACCACCGGACCGGCCGGGTCGCCCCCGGGCCCGACCGGGCAAATCCGGACCGTCCCGTCCCCCGTCTCCGCCACTGCCCATCTCACGTCCGCAGTCTCGCAGCAGGGTCTGACATCGCCCCTCGCCTCGCCCCCGTACCGCCCCGGTGGCAGGCTGAAGCCATGGCCCGGCCCAACGAAGAGGTCGCTGCGGTGCTCCAGGAGTACGCCGACCTCGTCGCCATCACCGGCGGCGACGCCTTCAAGGCCCGTGCCTACGAGAAGGCCGCGCGCGCCATCGGCGGCCATCCGTCCGACGTCTCGAAGCTGGACCTCCAGGGCCTGCGCGAGATCCCGAACGTGGGGAAGTCGATCGCCGAGAAGGTCGTCGAGTACCTGGGCACCGGCCGGGTCGCCGCCTTCGAGGAGACCCGGGCGTCCGTCCCGGCGGGCGTCCGCGAGCTGCTCGCCATCCCGACCCTCGGGCCCCGCAAGGCCCTCACCCTCTACGAGGAGCTGCGCGTCTCCTCCGTCGACGAACTCCTCGACGCCATCCACCAGGAACGGCTGCGCGACCTCAAGGGGTTCGGCGAGAAGACCGAGCAGAACATCCTCCACGGCATCGAGCTGATGAAGAAGGCCGGCGGCCGGATCCTGCTGTCCGCCGCCATGGACGCCGCCGAGCGGATCGTCGCCGACCTCTCGCGGATCGAGGGCTGCGAACGCTGCGCCTTCGCCGGTTCGTTGCGCCGCATGCGGGAGACCATCGGGGACATCGACGTCCTCGTGGCCGCCGGCCGCGCCGAGCCGTTCATGGAGGCGATCAGCACTCTCCCGTACACCGCGGAGGTCATCGCCCGGGGCCCGAAGAAGACGTCCGTCCGCACCGTCGACGGGCTCCAGATCGACCTGCGGGTGCTGCCGCCCGACGCCTGGGGCGCGGGGCTGCTGTATTTCACCGGCTCCAGGGCGCACAACATCCGCGTCCGCGAGATCGCGGTGCGCCACGGGCTCAAGCTCTCCGAGTACGGGCTCTTCCGCGTCAAGAGCGGCCGCAAGGTCGCCTCCCGGACCGAGGAGGAGATCTACGCCCGGCTCGGGCTGCCGTGGATCCCCCCGACGCTCCGCGAGGACCGCGGCGAGATCGCGGCGGGGCTCGCGGACGACCTCCCGGACCTGGTCACCGAGGACGCGATCCGCGGCGACCTGCACACCCACACCGACCTCACCGACGGACTGGCCCCGCTGGAGGACATGGTCGCCGCGGCCGCCGGACGCGGCTACGCCTACTACGCCGTCACCGACCACGCCCCCGACCTCGCCATGCAGCGCATGACCCGGGAGAAGATCCTGGCGCAGCGGGAGGAACTGCGCGCGCTGGAGGGCAGGCACGGCCGGACGCGGCTGCTGCACGGGACCGAGCTCAACATCGGGCCGGACGGCGGGGTGGACTGGCCCGACGACTTCCTCGCCGGCTTCGACCTCTGCGTCGCCTCCGTGCACTCGCACTTCCGCCAGTCCCGCGAGGAGCTCACCCGCCGGCTCGTCCGCGCCTGTGAGAACCCCCACGTCGCGATCATCGGGCACCCCACGACCCGGCTGATCGGCAGACGGCCGCCGATCGACGCCGACTTCGACGCGGTCTTCGCGGCCTGCGCCCGGACCGGGACCGCCCTGGAGATCAACGGGCATCCGGAGCGGCTCGACCTGGGCGACGAGGAGATCCTGCGGGCCAGGCGGCACGGTGTGAAGTTCGCCGTGAACACCGACGCGCACTCCGTGACGCACCTGCCCTACATGCGGTTCGGCGTGGGCACCGCCCAGCGCGGCGGGCTCACGAAGGACGATGTGATCAATGCCTGGCCGCTGCAGCGGCTGCGCAGGTTCCTGCGCCCGTCGCCCGGCTAACATGGACCGCTGACCTGCACTGTTGAAACCGCTCAAGACGTCGACGATGAGGAACACGCGCACCGTGCCCGACACCAGCGAAGCCCCCGCCCCCGACAACCGCGCCCTGCGCGCCGACTGCGGGAGCTGCTTCGCGCTGTGCTGCGTGGCCCTGCCCTTCGCGAAGTCGGCCGACTTCGCGATCGACAAGGACGCGGGAAAGCCCTGCCGCAACCTGCGGGACGACTTCCGCTGCGGCACGCACACCACGCTCCGCGAGAAGGGCTTCTCCGGCTGCACCGTCTACGACTGCTTCGGCGCCGGCCAGAAGGTCTCCCAGGTCACCTTCGGCGGCCGCAGCTGGCGGGAGGACCCGGCCACGGCGCGGCAGATGTTCGAGGTGTTCCCCGTGGTGCGGCAACTGCACGAGCTGCTCTGGTACTTGACCGAGGTGCTGACCCTGCCGCAGGCCCGTCCGGTCCACCGCGACGCGCGCCGGCTGCTCGGCCGCACCGAGCGCCTCACGGAGTCCGCGCCGGAGGAAATCCTGGAGCTGGACGTAGTGGCGCTGCGCCAGGACGTCAACGTCGTGCTGCTGCGCGCCAGTGAGCTGGTGCGGGGCGGCAAGGGCGGGAAGAAGAAGGAGCGCCGGGGCGCGAACCTGATGGGCGCCAAGCTGCGGGGCGCCGACCTCAACGGCGCGAACCTGCGCGGCGCTTACCTCATCGCGGCGGACCTGCGCGACGCGGACCTGCGGTCGGCCGATCTGATCGGCGCGGACCTGCGCGACGCGAATCTGTCCGGTGCCGATCTGACGGGTGCCGTCTTCCTCACCCAGCCCCAGGTCAACTCGGCCAAGGGGGACGCCCGGACGCGCCTGCCGGAGGGGCTGTCCCGGCCGGGGCACTGGGCTTAGGGCGCTGGACCTCTTTCCCACTTGCCTAAACCCTTTAGGTAACTCCATAATCGGTTCAGGCAACCGAGGGGAGAGACCGTGGCACGCGCCGGACTGACCGCACAACGCCTGGTCGAGGCGGGAGCCGAGCTCGCCGACGAGGCCGGCTTCGACCAGGTGACCGCCTCCGCGCTCGCCCGGCGCTTCGACGTCAAGGTCGCGAGCCTGTACTCGCACATCAGGAACACCCAGGACCTCAAGACCCGGATCGCCCTGCTGGCCCTGGAGGAACTCGCCGACCGGGGGGCCTCCGCGCTCGCCGGGCGGGCCGGCAAGGACGCCCTGACCGCCTTCGCGAACGTCTACCGCGACTACGCCCGGGAGCACCCCGGCCGTTACGCGGCGACCCGGTTCCGGCTCGACCCGGAGACAGCCGCCGCGAGCGCCGGCCGTCGGCACGCGGAGATGATGCGGGCGATCCTGCGCGGCTACGACCTGGAGGAGCCGGACCGGACCCATGCGGTCCGGCTCCTGGGCAGCGTCTTCCACGGTTACGTCGACCTGGAGGCGGGCGGGGGCTTCAGCCACAGCGCCCCCGACTCCCAGGAGTCCTGGTCCCGCGCCATCGACGCCCTCGACGCCCTGCTGCGGAACTGGCCCGCGGCCTGAACCCTCCGGACACCCCGACCGACTGGCTGAGGCAATGAGCACCGAGCACGACCGCACACCCACCCCCATATCCACCCCCATCACCGCGGACCTCCTGCGCGGCGCCCTCGAACTGGAGCACACCGCGCACGGCGTACTGCCGCACCGGCTGCCCGCCCGGGCCCGCGCCCAGTGCGCCGACGGACAGCTCGCCATGGTGGAGTCCCAGCCCTCCGGCGTACGGCTGGCGCTCCGCACCGGGGCCACCGCCGTCGAGCTGGACGTCCTGGCCACCAAGCGGGTCTTCGTGGGCGTCCCGCCCCGCCCGGACGGGGTGTACGACCTGCTCGTCGACGGCCGCCTCGCCGGGCGGGCGAGCGTGACCGGCGGCAACACCCTGACCATCGACATGGCCACCGGCACCGCCGAGCACCGGCCCGGCCCGGCCGGCACCGTCCGCTTCTCCGGCCTGCCGGAGGGCGTGAAGGACGTCGAGATCTGGCTGCCGTACAACGAGACCACCGAGCTCGTCGCCCTGCGCACCGACGCCCCCGTGGAGCCCGCACCGGACCGGGGCCGCAAGGTGTGGCTGCACCACGGCAGTTCGATCAGCCACGGCACCGACGCCGCGAGCCCCACCACCATCTGGCCCGCGCGCGCCGCCTCGCTCGGCGGCGTCGAGCTGGTCAACCTGGGCCTGGGCGGCAGCGCCCTGCTCGACCCGTTCACCGCCCGCACCCTGCGGGACACCCCGGCCGACCTGATCAGCCTCAAGATCGGCATCAATCTGGTCAACATCGATCTGATGCGGCGGCGCGCCTTCGGTCCGGCGGTGCACGGCTTCCTCGACACCGTCCGCGAGGGTCACCCGGCCACTCCGCTGCTGGTCGTCTCGCCGATCCACTGCCCCGTCCACGAGGACACCCCCGGCCCGTCCGTCCCGGACTTCGAGGCCATGAAGGCCGGAACGCTCCGGTTCAAGGCCGCGGGCGACCCCGCGGAGGCCGCGAGCGGCAAGCTGACGCTCAACGTCGTACGGGAGGAGCTCTCCCGCATCGTCGCGCAGCGCGCGGCGGACGACCCGAACCTGCACTACCTGGACGGCCGCGACCTCTACGGCGAGGCGGACTTCGCCGAACTGCCGCTGCCCGACGCGCTCCACCCGGACGCCGCCGCGCATCTGCGCATCGGCGAGCGCTTCGCCGGGCTGGCGTTCGCCGCCGGGGGACCGCTCGCACGGTAAAAAGACCGCTCGCACGGTAAAGAGAGGCCACCCGCAAAGTAAAACGATTTCCACTTCCATGTATGCTCCACGATCGTGGAAAACTTGACCGTCGAACGCGTCACCACGGCCCCCGTCCGCGCCGCCCTCTGCGCGCTGACCGCCGCGGTGGCTGCGTTCGCCGTCGGCGGCGCGTTCCCGAGTCCGGCCGTGGCGGCGTGGCGGACGGTCCTCACCGCCATCGTGGTGCAGGGAATCCCGTTCCTCCTGCTCGGCACCCTGGTGTCGGCGGCGATCAACTCCCTCGTGCCGACACGGGTGTTCGCCCGGCTGCTGCCGCGCAGCCCGGCGCTCGCCGTACCCGTGGCGGGCGCCGCGGGGGTGGTCCTGCCCGGCTGCGAGTGCGCCTCGGTCCCCGTGGCGGGGAGCCTGATGCGACGAGGAGTCACCCCGGCCGCGGCGCTGGCGTTCCTGCTGTCCGCGCCGGCCATCAATCCGATGGTGCTCGTGGCGACTTCGGTCGCCTTTCCCGGAAATCCCCGGATGGTGCTCGCCCGGCTGGTCGCCTCGCTGGCCACGTCCGTCGTCATGGGCTGGCTGTGGGCGGGGCTGGGCCGTGAGGAATGGCTGCGCCTCCCCCGCCGGCACCCCGGGCACGCTCCGGGGGCCGGCCGCCTGGAGGAGTTCCGGGCGTCCCTCCAGCACGACTTCCTGACCGCCGGGGGCTTCCTCGTCATCGGGGCCGCGGCCGCCGCGACCTTCAACATCGCGGTGCCGCACTCCGTGCTGAGGACGTTCTCCGACTCCCCTTGGCTCTCGGTCCCGTTGCTGGGACTGCTCGCGGTGATCCTCGCGGTCTGCTCGGAGGCCGACGCGTTCGTCGCCGCCTCGCTCGCCGGATTCTCCCCCACCGCCCGGCTGGCCTTCATGGTCGTCGGGCCGATGGTCGACCTGAAGCTCGTCGCCCTGCAGTCGGGGACTTTCGGCCGCGCCTTCGCGCTGCGATTCTCGACGGCCACCTGGCTCATGGCCGTTCTCTGCAGCGCCCTGACAGGGTGGTGGCTCCTGTGAGGCGCGGCACGCAGGCGGTACTGCTCGTGCTGACCGGCGCCGGTCTGCTGCGCATCTCGCTGCTGACCGATCTCTACCTGCGGTATGTCCAGCCCGGCCTGCGCCCGTATCTCGTCGCCTCCGGCGTCCTGCTGATCCTGCTCGGCGTCCTCGGCGCCGTCCGGCGCCCGGTCGCGGACCACGGGCACGGGCACGGCCACGAGCACGGCCACGGCGCGTGGGCCGCCTGGCTGTTGTACGCGCCGGCGCTCGCCCTCCTCCTCGCCCCGCCCGCGGCCCTCGGCGCGTACACCGCCGCACGGGACGACGGCCGTGTCGCCCCCGCCGCGGCGGACGGCCGCCCGCGCCCCCTCCCGGCGCGCCCGACGATCGAGCTCTCGCTGCCGGAGTTCGGCTCGCTGGCGACCTGGGGCACCAGCAGGCCGCTGGCCGGGCGCACGCTCCGGCTCACCGGGTTCGCCGCCCCGGGGGAGAACGGGACCTGGTACCTCAGCCGCCTGGTCATCACCTGCTGCGCGGCCGACGCCCGGGTGGTCAAGGTCCGGATCCACGGGGCCCAGCCCCCGCCCCCCGACACCTGGGTGGCGGTCACCGGCACATGGCACCCGACCGGCGAGCCGGGTACGAACACCGCACGCCCGGCCCTGGACGCCTCCGCCGTCACCCGCATTCCCCCGCCCGACGACCCCTACCAGCACGGTACGAAGGGCGGCACCGGCCGATGACGCCTTCCCTCCCCGTCGTCGAAGGGGAGGGAAGGCGTCATCTTTGTCAGCCCCGCATCATTGTCAGCCCCGCGCGGGCTTGCCGCCGGACCTGCCGGCGTCCGTGTCGTCCTGCGGGGTGCGCGGCTGGGGGATGCGTATCGCCCCCTTGCCGTGGGCGAGTTGCACCTCGCGCTGTACCTTCGGCATCGGGAGGCGCACCGCGAACGCCTGCACGCCGCCGATCTTCAGATACGGCATGACCCATCCCTCCAGGTCGACTCCCGCGAACAGTCTCCAGTCGACGTCGGCCGCGGCCTTGCCCTCGGTCGATCCACTGGCCTTGCCCTTGACCTCGGTGCGCACATAGGGCGCGGCGACATCGCCCTTCACCCCCACGCTGCCGTACAGGCCGAGGTTGGCCTCCGTGCCGAACCGGACCTTCACGTTCGCCGCGGCGGAGGTGCTCGCCCTGAGCGTGGCGGGAGTGACGTTCGCCTTGGCCTCCGGCTGCCATCCCTCCTTCAGGCTGAAGGCCGAGCCGAGGGTGAAGTCGCCCTTGACCGGGTCCTGTTGGACGTCGAGGCTCACCTTGCCGTCGGCGTCGATCAGGACGTAGCAGGTGAGGTCGATGTTGACGGTCACCGGAAGCTCGCCGATGTAGAAGGTCGGGTTGGCGTGCAGGACGACGAACGGCACCCGCACCGGCTTGCCGTTGGTCGTGGGCGACGTCCGCCCCTTGAAGTGGAATCCCGAGGACCAGTCGCCGGTCAGCCGCAGACCGGCCCCGGACGGGCCGTCGCCGGAACCGCGTCCGTAGTAGGAGAAGTCGACCTGCGGCGCGAGCTGGACGAAGCCCTTGAACGCCGCCTTGGTGGGGCTTTCCACCCCCTCCTTCTTCGCGTCCTTCTCCGTGTCGAGCGTGGTGTCGACGTCGACGCGCAGGCTGCCGAAGGGGAGTTTGAGCCCCTCGGGTCCGGCGTGGACGTTGCCGCGCTTGGCCCAGGAGAACTTCACTCCCGGGAGGAGCGGTTGGGCCTTGAACCCGGACGGGTCGACGGGCAGCTTGCTCTTGACCTTGGAGTCGCCCAGCACCGTGGAGAGATCGGCCGGGGCGGTACGGACCTCGGTGCCCTTCGAGGTCTTCTTCTCCACCTTCGTGACCTTGGCCAGGACGCCCTTGGGGGCGCCGGGCACGGGCTTGCTGGCGATGATGTCGCCCACGGCGACGGGCTTGTCGGCCTTGGGCGTCGCCGACGGACCGGACGTGGCAGACGTGCCGGACTTTCCTGACTTGCTGGACGACTTCGGGTCGATGCCCTGGGAGATGACGGCGCGGCCGCTCCCCTCGTCGATCGAGTCGATCTTCACCGGTGGCTTCTGCGCCGTGACGCCGCCCCCGGCCGGAACGGCCACCGCGCTGGGCGCGGCTTCCCCGGGGGAGGGCGGCTGGAGGCTGAAGTCGACCTTGGGGGCGCTGTTCTCGCCCACGTTCGCCACCTCGTCCGAGGCGGCGGTGGATCCGCCGCCGGACGTCGAGCAGCCGGCGAGGGCGAGGGAGAAGGAGGTGAGCAGCACTGGCACCAGTGCTCTCCTGTGGAGGTTGCGCATGGCGGTCCTCTGGGTGTGATGCGGGATAGGGACTGTCGGGCTCATGTCAGGTCAGGGCATGGGGTGCACCTCGTTCTCCGGAACCGGCCGCTCACGCCCGGGGACGGGGGACCAGCAGGGCTTCGAGGTGCGTGGCGGCGGCCGCCGCGCCTCCCGCGGCGCGGAAGGACTCGCGCACCCGCCCGGCCGCCTCCCGGTAGGAGGGCTCGTGGAGGACGGTGTCGAGCGCCGCGCCCAGCGCACCGGCGGTCGCCCGGTTGAACCGGACCCGTACGCCCGCCCCGGCGTCCGTCACCTGGGCGGCGATCACGGGCTGGTCGTCCCGGATGGGCGCGACGACCAGGGGGAGGCCGTACCACAGCGCCTCGCACACGGTGTTGTGCCCGCCGTGACAGATCACCGCGTCGCAGCGTTCCAGCAGCGCCAGTTGGGGGACGTGCGGCCGGACCAGCACCCGGTCGGCGAACTCCGGCACCGTGCCCGCGGGATCCACGACCACCGCCTGCGCCCGGTCCGGGCGTCCGCGCACCGCCTCGGCGCAGGCGGCGAGGAAACGGGACCCCGCCTCGGCGTTGGCCGTGCCGAGGGTGATCAGCACGGTGGGCGTCCGGGGGTCCAGCCGGTGCCAGGGGAAGTCGTCCGCGGCCGGACGCGAGGCGAGCGACGGGCCGACGTACCGCACCGGTCCGGCGGCGGACGCGGCCGGACCGGCCAGCGCCTCGGTGCTGAAGGCCAGCACCAGCCGGCCGGACAGCCGCGGGTCCGCGGTGCCCCTCGGGTTGCCGATCCGGTGCCGCAGCTCCTCGATCCGCCCGGCGATCCAGGAGTCGACGCCGGGCAGGCCGGACAGCGGGGCGAGGCCCGCCGAGGTGGTGGCCGAGGTGGCCCACACCACGCCCAGCCGCTCGGCCGTGAGGCCCCCGGCGACGGCCTGCTGGTCGGCCACCAGGACGTCCGGGCGGAACTGCCGGACGGCCGCGCGCACTCCGGGCGCCATGTGCTCCGCGAGCGGCCCGAGGAAGCGCCGCCAGAGGAATTCCAGCGCCGCCGGGCCGCGGAGCGAGGGCGGGCGCAGCAGGGCGGGGTCGGCCAGGTCCGGGGAGGAGCAGCGGAAGACGGTCGCGCCGTCGCCCACCAGCGGGGCCACGATGTCGGGCAGCCCGGCCCAGGCCACCTCGTGCCCGCGCCGGGACAGTTCGGCGGCGACCCCGACCGTGGGGTTGATGTGCCCGACCAGGGGCGGCACCACGAACAGGAAGCGGCTCACCGGATCGCATCCCGGGTGGCAGGGGCCGGTGTGTGCGTACGGATCCAGTCGAGGATCAGGTCGCCGGTCAGCTCCGTCGCGCCGACCAGGACCCAGTGCTCCTGGTCCGGCACCACGACGGTGCGGCAGCGGGGCAGCAGGGAGCCCAACCAGGCTTCCTGGGCGGCGAGTTCCGACTCGGCACCGTAGAGGGCGAGCACCGGGCAGCCCACCGCGCGGATGCCGTCCTCGTCGAGCACCCGGCTGGCGGGGACGTCCCGCGCCATGGTGGTGGTGTGCAGCAGCCGGGCGGCGGACCGGATCCGTTTGGTCACGTGCTTGCCGTGTCGCTCGGTCAGTTCCTCGAAGAGCCCGTCGCGGGCGAGTTCCTCCGCCCCCCGCGCGAGGTTGGCCGCCATCTTGCGGGACCAGGCGCCGGTCGCCGGCTCCGACTCGATCAGCGAGACGCTGGCCACCCTGCCGGGGTGGCGTGCCGCGTATCCGAACGCGATGGTGCCGCCGTAGGAGTTGCCCACCAGGTGGACGGGGCCGGGCGGGCCGAGCAGGTCGAGCAGGGCTTCGAGGTCGTCGAGGTGGTCCTCCAACCGGTAGCCGTCGGGCGGCCGTTCGCTGTGGCCGTGCCCCCGCAGGTCGTACATGATCACGTCGAGTCCGGCGGCGGCGAACCGGGGCGCCAGGGTGAAGTAGTGGCTGACGAGGCTGTCGATGAGCATGCCGTGGATGAGTACGACCGTGGGCGGCGGGGCCGTGCCGGCCGTCGTCCGGGCGGGCATCCGCTCCACGTGCACCGCGAGGCCGTTGGCGTCGATCATGGCCATGGGTCACCGCTCCCCGGGGTCGCGGAGGCAGCCGGCGATGTGCTCGACGAGCTGTCCGATCGTCAGGCCGATGATCTCCTCCAGCCCGAGTGCGGCCAGGTACTCGGCGAAGTTCACCCGCTCCCCGTACCGCGCCTGGAGGTGCCCGCCGAGGGTGACCAGGTCGATGCTCTCCAGGTCCAGGTCGTCGTGGAACCGGGTCCCCATGGTGATCTCCGCGTCGTCCACACCGCCGTACTCGCCGAGGACGGCGCGGAGCATGCCGCCGACCTCCTCGAACACGGCCTCCTCCACGGCCACTTCACGGTCCCGGGTGTCCGGCGCCGCCTGACTGCTGTTCACTGCTGACTCTCCTGTCGTTCGTCTTCCGGGTCGCCTTCGGCGGCCGGGCCCGTGGTCCAGGCGACCACGTACTCGCGTTCGGGCAGGCCCTCCGGGTTGCCGACGCCGCGGCAACGCACCGGGTAGCGGTGGCCGTCGACGGCCACCAGCAGGTCGTCCGGCCGGGCCTCGATCACCGCGAAGTCCCGTGGGCGGCCGCGCAGTCCGGTGCCCTCGGCCTTGGCCACCGCCTCCTTCGCCGCCCAGAACCGGGTGAACCACAGGGCTTCCGGTTCTCCGGTGCGGACGCACAGCGCGGCGAGGAGCTCGCGCTCGGCGGGGCCGAGAGCGGCGGCGAGGGTCGTGGAAGGCCGCTCGGCGACCTCCTCGATGTCGATGCCGACCGCCGCCGGACGTCCGTCGGTGCCGCGCGGCCGGACCAGGGCGACGGCGGCCTCGGCCCGGTGCGCCAGCGAGACGTCGAGCCCGGGGAGCGCCCGGCCGTGCGCTCCGGTCACCCGCGGCCGGCCGGACGCGTCGTTGTCCACCCGGATCTCGGCGGGGAAGACCGGACCCTCGCCGTGCTCCCACAGCCACCGGCGGACCGCGTCCTTGGCCGCGATGCGGCCGAGCAGCCACGGGCGGCGGCCGGCCGGCGGTCTCCTCCCGTGGTCCTCGCGCTCGGCGGTGCCGAGGTGGCGCCGCATCACGAGGTCGCGGGAGGCGAGGTCGTGGCACCGGTCGAAGAGGAGCACCCAGCCGCCCGGTTGAGCGGCGGAGAGGGTGTGCCGTTCGGGGAAGCGCTCCTGCGCCTTGGTCTCCGTACTGCTGTCGAACCGGTGGTCCTGCCAGCCGCCGATCTCCGCCCAGACGGCCCCGTCCGTGAGGAGTTGCACGTCCGCCTCCACCGTGGCGTCGGTGACCGAGACGATCCTGACGAGGCACTCGACCCGGGTGCCGGGCGGCGGGTGCGGACCGAAGAACCGGATGTGCCGGACGCGGACGGGGAACACCAGGGTCCGCTCGGTCAGCGTGGCCAGGATCCAGTAGCCGAGCAGCTGGCCCACGTTGTCCAGCAGCGCACCGGGCGCGGACGGCGTCGTGAGCACGCCGCGCACATGCGCGTCGCCGGTCGCGGTCAGCTCGGTGACGCCCTGGAAGGCGGGGCCGTGGAACATCCAGCCGTCCCGGTACAGTTGCCCGGCCGTGATCTGCGGGGGCCGTTCCTCCTCCGGCCGCCACCGCCAGGGCCGGGGCGCGTCGCCGGGATACCGGTCCGCGAGTTCCACCTCGCCGTGCGCGTATGCGCCGAACGTCACCGCGGCCCGGCCGGTGCCCCGTGCCTCGACGGTCACGGGCACCTCGACGGCGGGTGCCGCGGCGACCCAGCGGTCGAACCGCACGTCGTGCACCGCCACCGCCGTCGCCCCGGGCCGGGCCCGTTCCGCGTGTTCCGTCATGTGGTGCACCACCGTCGTGGCCGGGACCACCGGCCACCGGTCGGCCTCGTCCGGCCAGCCGGGGCGCTGCCCGAAGAAGCAGTGGTCGCGCAGGTACGGCATGGTGTCCGTGGACACCCGCAGCACCGTACGAACAGTGCGGGCCGTACGGGCCGTACGGGCCGCTGCGGCGCGGGACACCGCCACGGCCGTGTCGGCGGTGTCCGCCAGCAGCGCCCGCAGCTCGGCGGCCAGCGGTGAATCACCGGACGACGGCGCACCGTTGTCCGCGCACCCCCGTGCGCCCAGGGCCGAGCGCACCTCGGCCACGGTCTCCCGGTCCAGGGACACCAGTCCCCCGCCCAGGTCCAGCCTCGACGGCGGCATCCGGCGGGCCGTGCCGCCGGTGGGTACGAGGACCCCGGCGTCCGGTTCGCCGCCGTCCGCCCACAGGGCCGTGGCGACCCGGAGGAGCTGCGCCATCCCTTGCCGGTGCGGCGAGTTGGCGGCCACCACCAGGTGCGGACGGCCCCGCAGGGTGTTCTCGACCAGCGAGCCCACCTGGCCCGTACCGGCCTGGACGAACACCCGGAAGCCGGCCGTGTACATGGCCTCGATCAGGGGCCGGAAGCGCACGGGTTCCAGCAGGTGACGGACGAAGAGCTCGCGCACCTCCTGCTCGGCGTCCGGGTACGTCGCGGCGGTGGTCGCCGACCAGACCGGCACCGTCGGCCGGCGCAGCTCGAACAGGCCTGCGTAGTGCCGGATCTGGCCGAGGTGAGGGGCCAGCATCGGGGTGTGGAAGCCCGATTGGAACGGCAGGACCTGGCCGATGACCCCGCGTGCCCGGAAGCTCCGTACCAGTTCCTCCACTTGGCCGGGCGGCCCGCAGACCATCGACTGATCCGGCGCGTTGTCGTGCGACAGCACCACCCCGGGGTGGTCCGCGAGAGCGGCGGCGACCCGCCCGGCGGGGGCGCCGAGCGCGGCGAAGGCCAGTCCCCCGGCCACCCGCACCCGGTCCGGGTCGAAGGCCCGGGCGAACTCGTCCACCGCGCTTCCGGCATACAGCCCGGAGGTGGCCATGGCGGTCCACTCGCCGATGCTGTGGCCCGCGACGGCGTCCGGCACGATGCCCATCCGGCGCAGCGCGGCGTCCAGCACCCGCCCCACCGCGATCACCCCGGCGCCGTGCCGGCCGACGTCCGCCACATCGGCCCCGGGCCCCGCGTATCCGCCGGTCAGCAGCGCGGACAGACCGAAGTGGGCGGCGACGTCATCGGCCCGGGGCCGGAACTCGGCCTCCAGCCCGGGGAAGACGAAGGCCAGCCGCCCGCCGCCGGGCCCGCCGAGCAGCGGCTCGGGGGCGAACCAGACGTCGCCGCGCCCCCGCCAGGGACGGCCCCCGGCCACCGCCTTCCGGGCCAGGGCCAGGCGCTTGGCGGTGGGGTCCACGATGCCCAGCCGGACGCGTCCGGCGCCCGGGGCGGCAAGTCCCGCCCGGCGCACGGCGGTGTCCTCGGCGTCCAGGCACGCGGCGAGCTTCTCCGGGCTGTCGGCGGCCAGCCGCAGCACCTGCTCCGGCTCGCGGACGGCCACCGCCGGACGGGCCGGACGGCCGGGCGGGGCGGGCGTCTCCTCCAGCACCACATGGGCGTTGATGCCGCCGAAGCCGAACGCGTTGACGCCCGCCCGGCGGGTCCCTCCGTCGCCGGTCGCCCAGTCCCGCGCCGTGGCGATCGGCCGGAACCGGGTGCGGTCCAGGGCCGGGTGCGGTTCCTCGCAGTGCAGGGTCGGCGGCAGCACGCCGTGGTGCACGGCGAGCGCCGCCTTGACCAGACCGGCCACGCCCGCGGCCGGCATGGTGTGGCCGATCATCGACTTCACCGACCCGATCACCGGCCGGTCCTCGCCGCCGGAAGGACCGCCGGGATGGCCCCCGGGAGGGCCGAACACCTCGGCCAGGGTGGCGAGTTCGGCGGCATCGCCCGAAGGGGTGGCGGTCCCGTGCGCCTCCAGCAGTCCGACGGACCCCGGTGCGGCGGGATCGAGTCCCGCCTCGCGCCAGGCGGCCCGTACGGCCTTCACCTGGCCCGAGGGGTCGGGGTTGACCAGGCTGCCGCTGCGGCCGTCGCTCGCCACCCCGGTGCCGCGGACGACGGCGTAGACCCGGTCCCCGTCGCGCAGCGCGTCATCGAGCCGCTTGAGCGCCACCACACCGGTGCCCTCGCCGATCAGCAGCCCGTCCGCGTCCCGGTGGAACGGGCGGATCCGCTGGCTCGGCGACATCGCGCGCAGCCGGGAGAACAACGACCACAGCGTGATGTCGTGGCAGTGGTGGACCCCGCCGGCGAGCACCAGATCGCAGCGGCCCGTGGCCAGTTCACCGACCGCCTGGTCGACCGCGACCAGCGAGGACGCACAGGCGGCGTCCACCGTGTAGGCCGGGCCGCGCAGGTCGAGCCGGTTGGCCACCCGGGAGGCGGTCAGGTTGGGGACGAGGCCGATGGCCTGCTCCGGCTCGTCCGGGCCCAGTTGTTCCGTGTACGCCCGCCGGACCCGGTCCAGCAGCCCCGCGTCCAGCTCGGGCAGCAACTCCGAGAGTGTGCGCACCAGTTGGGCGGACGTCCGGACGGACTGGGTGCCCCGGGCCATCCCGGGGGACAGATAGCCGCCCCGGCCCAGGATCACCCCGACCCGGTCCCGGTCCGGCAGCCGTGCCGCGCCGCCCGCGTCCTCGATCGCCCCGGCGGCCACGTGCAGCGCGATGAGCTGCTCGGGCTCGGTGCCCGGCACCGAGCTGGGCATGATCCCGAACCGGGTCACCTCCACCTCGGCCAGGTCGTCGACGAAGCCGCCGCGGCGGCAGTACACCCGGTCCGCGCGGTCGCGGGCGGCCGCCGGGTCGTAGAAGGAGGGGTCCCAGCGCCCGGGCGGGACCTCGGTGATCGCGTCGACCCCGGCCGTCAGGTTCCGCCAGTACGTCCCGAGGTCCGGCGCGCCGGGGAAGAGGACCGCCATGCCGATGATGGCGACGGGGGGCCGGCCGGGCGGTGTGTGCGTCGTGCTCATCTCACCAGCCCGATGCGGTGTAGACGACGGCGTCGGACGGCTCCCCGCCCCAGGCGAGCTCGCGCAGCAGGCACAGCGCCCCCTCCTCGGGGTCGATGAGCTTCACGCCGCGGCGCGCGTACTCGCGGGCGAGTTCCGGGGTCACCATGCCGGTGTGCTCCCCGGCCGGCGCCCACGGCCCCCAGTGCACCGTCAGCGTCCGGCAGCCGGAGCGGGCCGCCCATCGGGCGCCCAGGGACTGGAGGGCGTCGTTGGCCGCCGCGTAGTCCGCCTGGCCGCGGTTGCCGAGGACGGCCGCGATGCTGCCGAAGAACACGGCGAAGCGGGGGGTCCGCGGCAGTTCGTCCAGCGCTCCGAGCAGGGTGCGCGCACCGTCGACCTTGGTGCCGAACACCCGGCGGAAGGAGTCGGGTTCCTTCTCCGTAAGGACCCGGTCCTCGATCACCCCGGCCGCGTACACCACGCCGTCCAGCCGGCCGTGCTCGGCGTGGACGTCCGCCACCAGGCGCCGGACCGCCTCGGGATCCCGGACGTCCACCGCGTGGTAGCGCACCGGGCTGCCCAGGTCCCGCAGCGTGCCTAGGGTGTGGCGGATCTCCCGCCGGGCCAGGATCTGCGAGACCTCCCGTTCGATGGCGGCCGGGGAGCGTTCCCCCCGCGCGGCCAGCACGGCCCGCAGCGCCGCCCGGTCCGGCGCCCGCCGGGTGTCCTCGTCCTCGGGGGCGTCCGGCGTCGTGGTCCGGCCGGCCAGCTCGATCCGGCAGCGGGAGGCCGCCGCCAGGGTCGCGGCGAACCGTGCGGTGATGCCCCGGGCCCCGCCGATCAGCAGCACCACGGCGTCCCGGTCCAGACCGGCGGCGGCCGCCTCGGCCGCACCGTCCCCGGCCGGGCCCGCGCCGCGGCCGCCCAGGGCGCCGAGGCCGGCGGCCACCGGTTCGAGGCCGGACCGGCCGCCGTCCGGCGACCGCAGCACCACCGGGGCCGGTTCCCCGGCCGTCAACTCGCCCACCAGTGCCGCCGCCACCTCGTCGGCCGTCATCTCCGGGGCGGCCTCGACGAGCCGGGCGAGGACGTCCGGGTGCTCCCGCACGACGGTCCGGAAGAAGCCCCGCAGCCCGTCCGCCCGTCCGACGGTCGCGGCGGGGACGTCCCCGCCCTCGGCGGGCGCGGCCGCGAGCAGCCAGCGGGGCCCCTGCCGCAACGCGGCCCGGAACACCGGGAAGGACTCCGGCAGGAGCGGTCCGCCGCCGTCGCGCGCCAGCGCCTCCAGATGGAGGACGCCGTCCCAGGGGCCGTCCTCGTCGGCGAATCGACGGTCCGGCGGCAGGAGGACCGCCTGCGCGCCATGGGCGCCCAGCCGTGCGGCCAGCGCCTCGGGCACCGGCCCCGCCCCGCCCAGCAGGGCGAAGCGCTTGCCCTCCAGCACCGTGAACTCCCCTGCCGGGGCCGGGAGTCCGACTCTGCGCAGGACCATTCTGGCGGGTGCCTCGCCTGCGACGCCGGGGCCGGCGTCCGCCGCCGGGGTAGGAGACGGGAGGCCGGGAGCCGCGTCCCCGTGCGGCAGCCGCTCCTTCAGCAGACCGGCGATGCCGGACGCGGTACGGGCCTTGGACAGCACCTCCAGCTCCGCGTCGTCGAGCCGGGGCAGCTCCGTCCCGCCGCCGCCGAAGCCGAGCCGGGCGGCCAGCTCCCCGACGATCTCGACCCTCTTGATGGAGTCGATGCTCAGGTCGGCTTCCAGGTCGAGATTCGGCTCGATCATGTCGAGGGGATAGCCGGTGCGTTCGCCGATGATGTCCAGAACGGTCGCCAGCACGTCCGTCGGCGCCGGTGACGCCGCGGGTGCCGAAGGCGCCTCGGGCGCAGCAGGCGCCTCCGCCGCGTCCTGGGGCGGCGCGGCAGGCACAGGCACAGGCACCGGCACCGGCACCGGCGCGACCGCCGGAACCCCTGCCGCGCCGCCGAGGTACGTCAGCAGCACATCGCGCTGCGCGGCGACCAACTCCCGGCTGGTGCGCAGGAATTCCCGCACCATCCGGTCGGCGTCCGCCGCCGCGCCGTCGGTCCGGTCGGTCCGGTCGGCCTGGGTCACGGTCATCTCCTCCATGCGAATACGTCGGGCCGGTGCGAGCGATCCGGGCAGCGAGGCGCCGTCGCGGGTGCGTGTCCGCTGCCCGTTGACGATCCAGCCGGGTGGTGCGGGGCAGGCCCCGGGGGCGGCCTCGACGGTGTCGCGCCCCCGGTGCAGCCAGCCGGTGCGGACGGGGACGCCGGCGACGGCGAGCCGGGCGAGCATGCCCAGGAAGCCGCGCAGTCCGGGGCCGTCGGGGCCCTCGCACGCCACCGCGGCGTGCGGACGGTCGCCGAGGATCCGGCCCACCAGGCCGGTCAGCACCGAGCCCGGACCGGCCTCGACGAAGACCCGGGCCCCGGCCTCGTACATCCGCTCGATCTGTTCGGCGAAGCGCACCGGGGAACCGATCTGTTCCGCCAACTCGGCCCGTACGCCGTCCGGTTGTTCCGGATAGGCGGCGGCCGTCCGGTTCGCCCAGACCGGGATCTCCGGCGCGGTCACCCGCCGCCCGGCGAGGACCTCGGCGAACCGCTCGCCGGCCGGCGCCACCAGGGGGCTGTGGAAGGCACACGCCACCGGGACCGGCTTGGCGCCCAGCCCCCGCCCGCGCAGCCGGTGCACCGCGGCCTCGACCGCCTCGGCGGGACCCGAAATCACCGTCTGCCGCGGCGCGTTGTGGTTCGCGACCACCACCCGGCCGGCGAGTCCGGCCGCCGACAGCTCCTCGGCGACGTCCTGGCGCCCGGCCGCCACGGCGGCCATGGTCCCCGGCTCCTCGCCCGCGGCGGCCAGGATCGCCTCCGCGCGCGCCGTGCTCAGCTCCAGCAGGGTCTTCGGCCCGAACGCCCCGGCCGCGCACAGCGCGACCAGTTCGCCGTAGCTGTGCCCGGCCGCCATGCCGGGGCGGACACCGGCCCGGCCCAGCAGCTCGGCCACGGTCAGCCCCATGACGCCCAGCGCGGGCTGGGCGGTCCTGGTGTCGGTGATCCGGGCGCGCTGCCCCTCCGCGACAGCGGGGTCGAAGGCGGTCGGCGGGAAGACGATGTCCGCCCATTCGCGGCCGGTCCGCAGGTGGCGCTGGACCTCCGGGAAGGCGATGAACAGCTCGGCGAGCATGTCCGGGCGCTGGCTCCCCTGACCGGGGAAGAGGAACGCCACCTCGCCGCCGCCCACTTCGCCGCCGCCCGGTTCACTGCCGCCCGGTTCACCGCCCTCCGGCCCGTCCGGCCCCGCGCCGAAGACCCCCGCCCGGGGATCGTGCTCGCCCGCCAGGGCCCGTTCCAGCAGCCCGGGCAGCTCGTCCAGATCCCGGGCCACGACCGCCGCCCGGGCCGGTTTCCCCGTCGCGTCGCCACGCCGGGCGGCGCTCAGCGCCAGGTCGCGCAGCCGCCAGGGGCGGCCCTGCCGGTCGTTCTCCCCGGCCAGCTCCAGCAGCCGGCCGACGGACCGGCCCGCCTCCGCCCGGTCGGCGCCGTGGAAGACGAACAACTCGGCCGGCCAGGCGTCGAGTCCGTGCCGGGGCGGGGGACCCGCCTCGTGACCGCGCAGCACCACATGGAAGTTGGTCCCTCCGAAGCCGAACGCACTGACTCCGGCGACCCGTTCGGCCGGGTCCTCGGCCCAGGGGCGCGCCACGGTGTGGAAGGCGAACGGGCTGCTCCCCTCCTCCCAGGCCGGGTCGGGCCGGGTCAGCTGTGCCGTGGGCGGCCTGACCCCGGTGTGCAGGGCCATGGCCGTCTTGATGAGACCGGCCAGTCCGGCCGCGCACTTGGTGTGCCCGATCTGCGACTTCACCGAGCCGAGCGCGCACCGGCCCGGCGCGGCCCCGGCCTCGGTGAACACCTCGGTGAGCACGGCGAGTTCGGTCCGGTCGCCGACCACGGTCCCGGTGCCGTGGGCCTCCACCAGGCCCACCTCCGCGGGTGAGATCCCCGCGTGGCGGTAGGCCCGCTCCAGCGCCGCCCGCTGCCCCTCCGCGCGGGGGGCCGTCAGCCCCAGGGACCTGCCGTCGCTGGAGCTGCCGACTCCCTTGACGACCGCGTAGACCCGGTCGCCGTCCCGCTCCGCGTCCGCCAGCCGCTTGAGGACGACGCAGGCGACGCCCTCGCCGAGCGCGATCCCGTCGGCCGCGCTGTCGAAGGTGCGGGAGCGGCCGGTCGGGGAGAGCGCGTGCACCGAGGAGAACAGCAGATAGTCGTTGATGCCGTTGTGGAGGTCGGCGGCCCCGCACAGGGCGATGTCGCTGGTGCCGGCGGACAGTTCCTTGCAGGCCACGTCCAGCGCCGCCAGCGAGGAGGCGCAGGCCGCGTCCACGGTGAAGTTGGCGCCGCCCAGGTCGAGCCGGTTGGCGATCCGTCCGGAGATGACGTTGGCCAGCATTCCCGGGAACGAGTCCTCGGTCAGCCGCGGCAGTTGCTCGTCCAGTCCGGGCGGCAGCTCCCCCAGGTAGGCGGGCAGCACCGTGCGCAGGGTGGTGGCGTTCGCCAGGTCGCTGCCCGCCTCGGCCCCGAACACCACCGAGGCCCGGGAGCGGTCGAAGGGACGCTCGTCGTAGCCGGCGTCGCGCAGCGCCCGCCGTGCGGCCTCCAGGGCGAGCAGCTGCACGGGCTCGATGCTGCCGAGCGAGGAGGGCGGGATGCCGTAGCGCAGCGGGTCGAAGGGGATGTCCGGGAGGAAGCCGCCCCACTTCGACCCGGTGCGGTCGCCGTCCCCGTCGGGCGCGTAGTGCAGCTCCGGGTCCCAGCGCTCCGCGGGCACCTCGCCGACGGCGTCGTGGCCCGCGAGCACGTTCGCCCAGTAGGCGGGCAGGTCGGGCGCGTCGGGGAACATGCAGGCCATGCCGACGACGGCGATGTCGAGCGGGGCCGGGACGCGGTCCGGGGCTTCCTCGCGGGGTCCCTCGCGCAGCCACCGGGCGCGCGCGGCGTAGAAGCCTGCCGCCTCCGCGCTGACCGCCGCGTGCAGCGCGGGAACCGTGGTGACCGCGGACCGCACCACGGCCACCTGCCCGGCCATGAACATCCCCCGGTCCAGCTGACGGTCCTCGTCGGCCCCGGCCAGGGAGTCGCCGGACCGCTCGATCCCCTTGCTGGCGACCCTCAGCCGCCCGACGTTGAGCCGTTCCAGCTGCTCCCACACCTGCCGCTCCGGGACGCCCTGCGTCCGCAACTCCTCCTTGACG
Source organism: Streptomyces luteireticuli (assembly GCF_041519305.1). Taxonomy (NCBI): domain Bacteria; kingdom Bacillati; phylum Actinomycetota; class Actinomycetes; order Kitasatosporales; family Streptomycetaceae; genus Streptomyces; species Streptomyces luteireticuli. Next base: position 7,403,180 of record NZ_CP167927.1, on the reverse strand, counting down.
CGCTGGAATTCGTCGGTGAACGGGCTGTGCACACAGCGCGTGGCGTGCCCGGGCGCCGTCTCCAGCAGCTCGGTCCGCCGCGCCGCCACCATCTGCCGCTGGAACAGCGGCCGTACCGCGCCGCGGTCCACCGCCTCCTCGGTGAACAGGTAGGCGGTGCCCATGAGCACACCGACGGCCACCCCGCGGGCGGTCAGCGGTGCGGCGAGCGCGGCCACCATCGCCGCGGACCGCTTGTCGTGCACGCCCCCGGCGAAGAACACCCGCAGCTCGGCGGGGTCCGCGTCCTCGGCCGTGTCCAGGAACTCCTCCAGCACCGCAGCCTGCGCCTCCCACAGCGCGAAGCTGCTGCGCGGCCCGACGTGTCCCCCGCACTCCGATCCCTCGAACACGAACTTGCGCGCCCCCGCCTCCAGGAACTGCCGGAGCAGCCCCGGCGAGGGCGCGTGCAGGAAGGCCTCGACGCCGGCCTCCTCCAGCTCGGCCGCCTGGGCGGGCCGGCCGCCCGCGATGATGGCGCAGGACGGCCGGACCTCCCGGACGAGTTCCAGTTGCGCGGCCTTGACCTGTACGGGCGCGAAGCCCAGGATGCCCACGCCCCAGGGGCGTTCGCCCAGTTCGTCGCGGGTCTGCTCCAGCAGGATCCGGGTCTCCAGCGGCCCGGCGAGGGCCAGCGCGAGGAAGGGCAGCCCGCCGTGGTCGGCGACGGCGACGGCGAACCGCGCCTGGTCGCTGACCCGGGTCATGGGCCCCTGCGCCACGGGCAGGACGGTGCCCAGCGCGCGGCTCATCGGGGAGCCGCGGAGCAGCGCCTCCGCGGCGGTGTCGTCGCGCACGGCCTCCTGGATCGCGGCGGTGACGCCCCGGACGGCCGTGCCCACGTCGCCCCAGCGCCGGGCGAACGAGGAGGCCAGGAAGCCGTCCTGGCCCACGGGGAGCAGTCGGTTCCGCAGATCGCCCGCGCCCAGCAGCCGGGCGACCTCGCCGGGCTCGTCCGGCAGGGGCGGTGCGTCCGGCCCCCGGCGGCGCAGCACGCGATGGCCGGCGGCCAGCACGGTCTCCGAGCCGTCCATGGTCCGCAGGACCGCCGCCACCTCCTCCCCGACGCCGGATTCGTCGAGCAGCGCCAGCTGGGTGTCCAGGACGACCCCGGCCGCACCGCCGACGACGGCGGCCGCGGCGGTGTGCGGGCCGATGCCCCCGCAGGCCCAGACGGGCAGGCCGAGCTCCGGGTCCGCCACCAGCTGCTGGAGGAGGACGAAGGTGGTCAGCTCGCCGACCCGCCCGCCGGCCTCGTTCCCGCGGGCGACGAGGCCGTGCGCCCCGGCGCGCACGGCCGCCAGGGCCTCCTGGTGACAGGTGACCTCGGCCAGGACGCGGTGCCGGCCGGCCGCGAGGTCCCCGGGGGTCAACTCGGCGTCCGCGCCGAGCAGTACGGTGTGCACGCCGCCGTCGGCCGCCAGGTCGTCCGGCCCGAGCGCGCAGCCCGCCCCGACACGTACCCCGAAGGGCCCCGGCACCCACTGCCGCAGCAGGCGGAGGGCCTCGTGCGCCGCTCGGCGCGGGCCCCTCCCGAGATCGAGTACGCCGAGTCCGCCGGCCCGGCAGACCGCCGCTGCCAGGCGTGGGTCGGGTTCGCCGAACGGGCTGACGCCCAGGATGATTTCTGTGGCCACGGACACTCCGGGAGGGGTTCGCTCACGAGCACGGGAGCGCGCGGCCGCGCCGGGGCGTCCGACGGACCGTGGAACGCCGCGATCACGGACGCGTGGCGCCCGGTGCTCGGTGCTCGGTGATGTGTGGGGGGAGAGGTACCGGTCAACGGCCGTGACGGAGGGGTCCGTCGGGACGGAGGACCGGCCGGGTGAGGGTCGTCAGGGTGCGGTCGCACGGCCCGGGGCGGGAAACGGTGTGTTTCCGGACCACGAGGTGCGGGCGGACAAGGGTGGATGTCCGTAGGCAGGCGCCGCCGGGCCACAGGCGCGGCGACGGAGAGGACGCGGCCCGCTTCCCCGGCGGGCCTGGCTGGATCATTGCATGGCGAGGTGTGAACGGAACAGTCCGTTCAGCATCATCCGGTGCATGGTGTCCATCACACGCTTCCGCCGGTGGCACCTTCGTTCATCCGCCGAAGGGCGCAAAATCCCGCTCAGGTCCTCCACTTCGCCTCCAATTTGCCCCCACACACCCCACTTGCCGGGGATTCTTCCGATACCGCCCGGGCACGGGGAGAGCATGAAGAGCATCTGCGCCTTCGGCGTCGCCCCCCGCGCGCTCCCCGTCATCGGCCACGCCCTCCCCCTGCTCAGGGATCCCCTGGGCTTCCTGGCAGCCCTTCCCGGCCACGGCGACCTCGTCCGGGTCCGCGTCGGCCCGTACCGGGCCGTGGTGGTCTGCGACCCCGAGCTGACCCGCCAAGTCCTGCGCGACGACCGCACCTTCGACAAGGGCGGGCCGCTGTACGACCGCATCCGCGAGCTGACCGGCAACGGGCTGGCCAGCTGCCCGTACAGCGACCACCGCCGGCAACGGCGGCTGCTGCAGCCCGCGTTCCACCCGGCCCGCATGCCGGGCTACGCCGGGACGATGCGCCGCCAGGCGATGGCCGTCACCGGCGTGTGGACCGACGGGGAGACGGTGGACGCCCTCGGGCAGATGCACCTGATCAGCGCCCGGACCACGATCACCACGATGTTCGGCCGCGACCCGGCCGCCCTCGACGACCACGCCCTCTCCCGGCTCATGGACGACTTCACCGTCGTCGTGGCGGGCATCCCCCGGCGCGCCCTGACGCCCCCGCCGGCCGACCGGCTGCCCACCCCCGCCAACCGCCGCTACGACCGGGCCCGCGCCCGCCTGCGCGCCGCGATCGACCGGATCGTCATCGACCACCGCTCCGGCGAACTCCACGACGGCGACCTGCTGTCCATGCTGCTGTCGGCCGGACACGACCCGCCGGGGGACGGCGGCCCCGACGGCCGGGGCCTGACCGACGAGGAGATCGCCGACCAGCTCGTCACCTTCTTCGCCGCCGGCACCGAGAACACCGGCACCACCCTGGCCTGGGCCCTGCACCTGCTGGCCCGCAACCCCCGCGTGGCCCGCCGGATGCGTGCCGAGGTGGACGCCGTCCTCGACGGCGAACCGGCCGCGTCCCTGGAGCACCTGCCCGCCCTGAAGCTCACCACGGCCGTGGTCACCGAGGCCCTGCGCCTCTACCCGCCCGCCTGGGTGCTCACCCGCACCACCACCGACGACACCCGGCTCGGCGGCCACACCATCCCCGCCGGCACGGCCATCGTCTACAGCGCGTACCTCCTGCACCGCCGCCCCGACCTGTTCCCCGATCCCGAACGCTTCGATCCCGACCGGTGGTTGACCGGGGACGCCCCGCACCGCACCGCGTTCGTGCCGTTCGGCGGCGGGCCGCGCAAATGCATCGGGGACGTCTTCGCGCTCACCGAGGCCACCCTGGTCCTGGCGACGATCACCGCCGGCTGGGAGCTGCACCCGGTGGACGACCGGCCCGTCCGGCCCGTGCCCCGGCTGGCGTTGAGCCCGCAGGAGCTGCCGATGCGGACGGTGGCGCGGGTCCGGGGCTGCTGATCAGCGCGGCCCGGGGGCCTTCGTCCACGCGCTGACGCCGAGCTTCCCCGTGGTGCCGAGGTCGAGTTCGGGGATCACCGTCATGGGGCGGGCCCCGGCCCCGGTCCGCACCCGGACGTAGGGAGCGTTCACGGCATCGCCCGCACCGGTGGTGTTGCGCCACATCAGCCGAGCGAGCGCGCTCTCGCCCGGCTCCAGAGCGACGGGCTGCGGCGCGGCATCGAACCCGGTCACGCCGGCGATGTCACCACCGCCGCGCAGGACCTCCACACCGTGAACCGGCTTCCTGCCCTCGTCCAGAAGCTCCAGAAGCGGGTAGCCGTCGAGCCGCCGGGCCCGGTCCCCGCAGTTCTGCAGATGGAGCCCCACCACGCGGAGCCCCATGGCGGCGTCGCCGTCGTCCGCCGTGAGCCGGAATCCGGAGGCCGGGCAGTCCTCCGCCCCGGCCGGGGCCTCGTCCGCGGGAACACGCCTGACCTTGGCGACCCGTGCCCGCTCCGCACCGGCCGTCATCGTCCCGATGCGGACGGTCCGCCGCACGGCCCGCCCGGAGGGGACGGACGCCACCGTCTCCTTCCCGTTGGCCAACACCTCTCCGGAACCGGAGAGCACGTCGACGGTGACGGTGTAGGTGAAGGGCTGGCCCTCGCGGTTGGTGACCTCGAACTCGACCGGAACCTCGGATCGTTCACCGCCCATCCCGGTGATGCGCACACCGTCCTTCTCCAGGTCGCCGGCGTCCCCGCGCAGGACCGGAGACCTCGACGCACCCGGCGTGCCCGCGTTCTCCGTCCCGCACGCGGTCAGCAGCAGGGCGCCGACGAGGGCGGCGGGGACGACGGCACGGGTGGTTGTACGCATCGGTCCATCCCATCACAGGTCAGGGCGTCACAGGTCAGGGTGCAGATTTGCACCGGGCCGGGGGCGGTATGCGACAGTGGATATTCCGGTTCGCCAGGCGCTCCGCCCTGTGCGCGGAGGCCGCCGGAATTCCCCACATCTCCCATCACCGAACGACGGTTCCGGCCCTGCCCTGCGCGGATCCGGACCGTCCGCCCGCCCTTCCGCCCTCCTCCACAGAGGAATCCTTCCCCAGAAAACGATGCAGGCGACGACCCTTCCCACCCGGACCGCGGACCTGTTCACCCAGGGCCTGGAACTGCAGACCGGATCGGCCCTGCTGCGCTTCGGCGCCGCACGGCCGCGCCCGGCCGACCGGATCGGCTGGTCCGGCGACGGCGCGGTGGCCTGGCTCGACGAGCCGCGCGGCCACCTGTGGAGCGTCGGCGAACCGACCGCCGCAGCCGGTCTCGCCCTCTGCGCGGCCCACCAATTCCCCGGAACCATAAGAGAGTTCACCGGACCGCAGGGCACCGACACACTGCTCGGCCGCCATCTCCCGGTGACCGACCCTGTCGCCTGGATCTTCCGTTGGACGCTCGACGAGCCGCCGCTCCATCCGGCGGAGGAGCGCGTGACGGAGCTGAACGCAGCGCACCACGGCGAACTGCTCGCCTTCCTCGGCGAGCACAGCCCGGCCCACTCGACCGGGCCCGGCTCCTCGGACGTCAGTCTCTGGGCGGGGATCCGTGACGCGGGCGGGCGGCTGGTGGCGTGCGGCGCCATGAGCAGTCTGCGGGACAGCGGCGCGCCCCTGATGGCGTCCGTCGCGACCGACGCGGCCCTGCGCGGCCAGGGGCTCGGCGCGGCACTCACCTCATGGCTGACCCGGTACGCCGTCCGCCGGTACGGCTTCTGCACGCTGTGGCAGCTCGCCGACAACACCCCTGCGGACCGGCTCTACACCCGCCTCGGCTACCGCAACGAGGACCCCTGCGTAGCCGCGCGGATCAGCAGCCACTGACCGGCCGCTGCTTTCCCCTCCCGGCGAGGAGCAGAGCCCCTGCTCCCCCGACCGCATCCGCAGCCTGATTCAGGACTGGTGTTCGTAGGGTCCAACGGCCCGCGTGTCGCGCGCAGTTGGCTGTACGCTCGGCCACATAAAGCGGCCCCCACGTGTCTGGCAGGACACCGCAGGGGCCTACACCACCACGGTTGTAAGGAAACCCTGGGATGCTGCGCCATGTTATCGCGCCCGAGCGTCGGTTCACTCAAGTACCGAACGACGTCATCACCAACACCCGCCTCTCCCACGAGGCCGTACGCCTGTATCTCTGGCTGCTGTACGCCCCCGACGTCGCACGCCTGTCCTTCTCCGAAGCCGCAGCCCGGGCTGGGCTCAAAAGCTCCGCCTTCAAACGCGCCAAGGAGCAGCTGAAGCAGGAGGGTTACGCACACGAGTGGCGCAGCCAGGGGCCCGACGGGCGGTGGTCGACCGCGCAGTTGTTCTCCGGGCACCCGATCAGCGCCGAGGAAGCGCGGGCCGCCAGGGACGGGCGTCCGGCTCCGACTGCCGTGAAACCGGCCGTCGGTGAGCCGACCCCCCGGCCCGTCGGCCGTCACCCAAAGACAAACACGGTGAAGAACACTTCCCCACCTCCCGTGCCACCGACGCCGCGCGAACTCATCCCCGACGACCTCGTCGAACACGCCGCCCTCGTCCTCACCTCCGTCTCCCACACCGAACGCCGACTCCGTCTCACCGGACGAGAGCTCAAGGAGCTGGCACCGCTCGCGGCGGACTGGCTGCTGCGCGGGGCGACCGGCCGCGACCTCCGCGAAGAACTCCGCAACGGCCTCCCCGAACCCGTCCACCACGCCGCATCCCTCATCCGCGACCGACTGACCCGCAAACTCCCCGAGGCGCCACCGATCCGCCCGGCCCCGCCACAACCCCGCGTCGCCCAGATGCGCGAATGCGCGGGCGACCACCTACAGCCCTACCTCTTCCGGCCCGTGGCCGAAGAAGTGCTGTGCAGCGGCTGCCGCATCGAACGGGCCCAGGAGGGCACGGTAGGCGCTGCACGCGGCCGGATGAAATCCGGATGCCCCGCGCCGGGCCGAACGGCATGATGAGGTTCATGATCATCGACACCCCCGCCCCCGTCCGCACCGGTGAACAACGCCTGCCCGATGGGCGGCTCCTCGGCTGGGCCGAGTGGGGTCCGGACGACGGGCGGCCGGTGCTGCTCTCGCCCGGGGCGGCCACGAGCCGCCGGCTCGGCTTCGGTGCGGACGTCCTCGACGGGCTCGGTGTGCGGCTGATCTCGCTCGACCGCCCGGGGCTGGGCGCCTCCTCCCCCGTACCCGGGCGCACCCTCGCGGACTTCGCGGCGGACGTCCGCGCGTTCGCCGGGCTCCGGGGGCTGGGGCGGCCCGCCATGGTCGGCAACTCGCAGGGGGCACCGTTCGCGCTGGCCTGCGCCGCGGCGGACGGGGTGATCGGCGCGCTGTCGCTGGTCTCGGCGGCGGACGAGGTCGCCGACCCCCGCTTCGCGGAGGCGCTGCCGCCGGAGCTACGGCGCCTGGTGGACCTCGCGGTCGCGGATCCGGCCGCCGCCGAGGAGGTCTTCGCGGGGTTCTCCCCGGGGGCGATGTGGGACCTGGTGATGGCGAGAAGTCCGGCCTGCGACGTCGCCGTCTACTCACGGGAGCCGTTCGCCTCCGCGTACCGCACCGCGCTGGACGAGGCGTTCGCGCAGGGCCCGGCGGGCTATGCGCGCGACACCGTGCTGGCCATGGGCCGTTGGGGCATCGATCTCGCGTCGATCACGACCCCGGTCGCGCTGTGGTACGGGGCGGAGGACACGGCCCACTCCCCCGACCAGGGAGCGGGCCTGGCGTCGCGCATCCCCGGCGCGGTGCGGCACGTCGTCCCCGGCGCCGGGGGCTCGGTGCTGTGGACGCACGCCGGGGAGATCCTGCGCGGTCTGGTGTAACTAACAGGGCGTCACACAGGCTCCCCCGCCAGCCCGAGGTACGCGTCCTGCAGGGCCTTGACGACGGGGTGCCCGGCGTCCAGCTGTACGTCGTCCACCGCGGCGATCGCGCGCACCCCGATCGCCGCGTTCGTGGCGAACGCGGCCTTCATCGACGGCAGATCGTCGGTCGTGACCCTCGCGACGACGTGGTCGTCCCGCCGCACCAGCGCCATCGTGATGCCCGGCAGCACCTCCGCCTCGGGCCACACGACCGTTCCCCGGGCATCGACGAAGGCCACGTTCCAGGTGCCGCCCTCCGAGATGCCGCCGTCGGGTCCGACGAACAACGCGTCGTCGAAGCCCGCGAGTTGTGCCTCACGGCGGGCGTTCAGCAGGCCGAAGAGCCCGACGTTCTTGACCGTCGGCGCGTCCCGCACGTGGGGCACCGTCCGCACCCGGAACGGGGGCACGGTCGCGGGACCGGCCGGGCGGGTGGTCACCAGGATGTGCGGGGTGGAGGCGGCCGAGGGGTGACCGAGGTCCAGGGACGGGTCGAAGACCGTCACCCGGACCACGAGGGACCCGGCGGTGGCGGGCACGGCCCGGGCGACGTACGCCCGGACGCGGTCGATGTCGAGCTCGGCGCCGAACAGCGCCCGGCAGTTGCCCGCCAGCCGCTCCATGTGGAGCCCGAGGCCGCGTACGCGGCCGTCGTCTACGCGCATGGTCGTGAAGTGACCGTAGTTGGTCAGCGCGAGGGTGGCGAGGGCATCGGGGTCGGCGGGGCGGCCGTTGAGTTCCATCACGGTCCCAGTCTGGCAGGGGAACGGGCCTGACGGCAGGCCAGGTCAGGCCGGTTCGGCCTGGTCGGGAAGGTGGCGGCACGGGGAGGAACGGTTCAGGCACGAGATGCGCCAGGCCGCCTTCGTAGATCGAAGGCGCCGCAGGGTGCGCGGTGCCTCCGGCCTACGCGATCGGGGTCGGGGTCGGGTCGGTCAGGCGCGCACGAGGTACCACGCGCCCTGACCGTTGCAGCCGTTACTGTCGTGGTTGGTGGTGCGGTAGCCGGGCGGGACGGGTGAGCCCGAGCAGGCCCATACGTGGTCGTGGGGCAGTTGGTGGTACCACGCGCCTTGGCCGTTGCAGCCGATACGGTTGAGGTCCGTGTAGACGTACCCGGGCGCGAGGGTCGAACCCGAGCAGGCCCATATGCCGTCACGGACCAGCTGGTGGTACCACGCCCCCTGCCCGTTACAGCCGATACGGTTGAGATCGGTGTAGACGTACCCGGGCGCGAGGGTCGAACCCGAGCAGGCCCATATGCCGTCACGGACCAGCTGGTGGTACCACGCACCCTGCCCGTTACAGCCGATACGGTTGAGGTCCGTGTAGACGTACCCGGGCGCGAGAGTCGAACCCGAGCAAGCCCATATGCCATCGTGGACGGGCTCCTGGTACCAGGCGCCCATGCCGTTGCAGCCGTTACGGTCGTAGTTGGTGGTGACGTACCCGGGCGGAACGGGCGTCCCGGAGCAGGCCCACCCGGCTGCCGCGGCCTGCGACCCCCGTTCCGCAGCGGCGGCCGTCCCCGCCGTACCGGCGAGCACCGCGGCGGCGATCAGCGCGATCGCTCCGATCACCGCCGCGACTCTGCCTCTGACGCCCGCCGCCCCCGTACGTCTTCTCCCCACCCCGCGGAAGGCGCCGGCCGATTCACAGCTCTGTGCCCGCCCTGGCACACCACGCCGTTCTCCGATGCTCATGCATGCCCTCCCTGCAAGGACGGCGGCTCATGCCGCTGTCACGACGGGCAGAACGTAGCAACTCAAGGCCACTTCTTGAACAGTGTTCACACACATCCACCAGCGCGGCGCCACCGCCGGATCCCGAACAAGCCGGTGCCGGAAGGGCGCTTGCCCTTCCGGCACCGGCTCACAGGACCACGGCGTCACTCACCCGCCATCTCCCCCACCTCCCCGTTGACCGCCTCCGTCACCGCACGCACATGCGGTACGCGCACGATGCCGTAGTGCGTCGTATCCAGGAGCTCACAGGCCCGCAGGCCCGGCAACTGACGCTCCCACAGCAGCTGTTGCTCGGCCACCGGCACCGGCGCCGGCAGGTCGTCCACCGGCCGCTCCGCCAGCCACACCCGGCTCGGGGTCGCGCTCAGCGAAGGCAGCTCGTGGTCCGTCATCGCGGCCAGGTTGGCCCGGCAGCAGTGGGCCAGGCGTTCGGCGTAGGCCGTCGCCTCGCAGCTCGTGCCGTCCTGGCCCAGCTCATGGGCGAAGACGGCTTCGAGGTGCCCGTCGTCGTACGTGCGGAAGAGCCGTCCGGCGCCCGGCGGCGGCGGGTCGACGAGGTGGAGGCCCGCGGCGGGGCGGCCCGCGCGCTCCGCCTCGGCGGCCATGCCCAGCGCCACCCACGCGCCGAAGGACCAGCCCGCCAGCCTGCGGCGCCAACTGCCGTGCGGGAAGCGGGCCTCCAGTGCCGCCTCGTAGGCGCGTGCCCGCTCGGCCAGCGTCCAGGCGGGCGCGTCCGTCCGTGAGAGCGCCGGGTCGGCGATCAGGCAGACGGTCAGGGCCGGGTCGAGTTCCGCGACCAGCGCGCGGTACGCCTGGATGTCGCCGCCGACCGGGTGGACCAGGCAGAGGACGTCGCGGCCCGTGCCCTGTTGCCAGACCTCGACGGAGACGGGGCCTTCGTCGGAGGCGGCCGGGGTCCGGGCCTCGTCCAGGTGGGAGAGGATCTCCTCCAGGCTGACGCGGTGGCTCAGCCGCGAGAGCTCCAGCTCGACGCCGAAGCGGTCCTCCACCGTGCTGATCAGGTCGATCATCGTCAGCGAGTCGGCGCCCAGGTCGTAGAGCGAGGCGGCCGGGTCGAGCTCGTCCAGCTCCAGCCAGCGGCAGAGCCATTCGGTGAGCTGTTCGGCGGCGTCATCGGCGATGTCATCGGTAATGTCATCGGCGATGTCCGCCGTCCCGGCCGCTCCCCCGGCGGGTCCCGCGTAGAACTCCCGGGCGCGGTCGATGTCGGTCGTGGAGACGAGCAGCTGCGGCAGTTGCAGTTGCAGCGCGCGGCCGAAGAGCCGCCGCCCCTCCTTCACCGCCAGGCCGACGGCGAGGTGGGCCTGGTGGCGTGCGTCGGTCGTCAGCGCCTCGCGGGCCATGCCCGCCTCGCTCCAGATGTCCCAGTCGATGCCGATGCGCACCGTGGCCCCGTCGGCGCGGTGCCGGGCGAAGCCGTCCAACAGGGCGTTCGCGGCCGCGTAGTCGAGCTGGCCGATGCCGCCGAAGAGGGCGGACATGGACGAGCAGTACGCCGCGAAGGCCGGTGCGTCGCGCTCGACGATCCGCTCGACGAGCAGGGCGCCGCGTGTCTTCGCCGCCGAGGCGTGCCGCATCGCGGCCGCGTCGCGCCGGGCGATCAGCCCGCCGGCCGCCACGCCCGCCGCGTGGACGACGCCGTCGATGCGCGGGGCATGCCCGGCGATCCGGTCGAGAATCGCGTCGGTCGTCTCCTCGGCGAGGTCGGCCTCGACCAGGGCGACGCGGTCCGCCCAGGGGGACAGTTCCTCCGGCAGCCGGGGGCGGCGGGCCAGCAGGACGACCCGGCAGTCGGAGTGCTCCAGCAGCCACGCGGCGATGCTGGAGCCGATGCCGCCGGTGCCGCCGAGGACGAGGTGGACGGCCGGCCCCTCGGGCAGGACGGAGGGGGCCGTCGCGGCCGGGGCGGGGACGGGCAGCAGGGCCTGCCGCCACCAGAAGCCCTGGCGCAGCGCGAGCCGCCGGGGGATCTCCTCGTCGCCGTCGGCCCGGGCGAGCAGGCCGGGGAGGGAGGACACCCAGCCGGCCGGATCGGTGTCGGGCAGGTCGAGCCAGTGGCCGTCCACGCCGCACTCCTGCGGCGCGACCTCGGCGACGCCCGCCAGCAGGGCGAGTTCGGGCCGGTGGACGGTGCCCTCGACGGGCTGGGCGCCGTACGAGAGCCACCAGGGACGCAGCCGGGCGGCCAGCGGGGTGCCGGTGACGGCCCGGAGCAGGGCGGCCGGTGTGTCGAGGCAGGCCCACCGGGCGCGTTCGACGGACTCCTCGCCGACGGTGCCGGTCACGGTGAGGGGCAGGGCGTGGAGCCAGTCGACGGTGTCGTCGCCGGGGAGGGCGTCGAGCACGCGGCGGAGGGACGAGGCGTCCGCCGGGTCGGCCTCGTAGGCGTCGTCGGCCACCCGCGCGAAGGCGTCCGCGGCGGTGACGCGCACCACCCGGTCCCAGGCGGACGTCAGCGGGCGCAGGGCCTCGGTCGGCAGCGGCGTGTCGGTCAGGACGACGAGTGTGCCGCGCCGCGGGGGCACGTCGCCGCGGGCGGCGCGGTACAGCCGTACCCACTGCGGCTGGTGGAGCCACGCGGACTCGGGGAGCCGCTCGGGCAGCTCGGACGGTGCGGGCAACTCCGCGGCCACGACGGCGCGTTCGAAGTCGTAGTCGGCCAGGTCGAAGGCGGGCGGCGGGAAGTCCCACGGGGCCTGCGCGGGTCCGGCGGGCCAGCGGACGGTGCGGCCCGCCGTGAAGGCGGCGGCCAGTTCCTCCGCCGTGCGGCCTTCCGCGGCGACCTCCTCCTCGATCGGGGTGACCCCGGCCGGAGCGACCTCGTTCCCGGCGACGGTGCGCAGCCACGCCACCGCCGCGGCCGCGTCGGCACACACCGCGGCGACGCGTCGGCGACGTGCCGGGCGTCCGGCCTGGAGGTGCCGCAGCACCTGCCCGTACGCCTCGGGGCGGGCGGTCAGGTAGTCGGCGATGCGGGCGGCGTCGGTGCGCAGGGCCCGCTCGCTGCTGCTGGACAGCGTCAGGCAGGGCACGGACACGGACGGAGCCGCGAGGGCGCCGCCGTTGCCCTCCTCCAGCACCAGGTGGGCGTTGGTGCCTCCGATGCCGAAGCTGCTCACCGCGGCCACCCGCGCCGGGCGGCCGACGGGCCAGGAGCGGGCCTCGGTGGGGAAGACGAACGGGCCTGCGTCGATCCGCGGGTTGAGGCGGTTGAAGTCGATGTTGGGCGGGACGACGCCGTGGTGGACGGAGAGTGCGGCCCGGACCATGCCGACGACGCCGGCCGCGGCGCCGAGGTGGCCGATCTGGCTCTTGACCGAGGCCAGGGCGCAGTCGTCGGGCGTGTCGGGGCCGAACGCCTGGCGCAGCGCGGCGACTTCGATCGGGTCGCCGAGCTGGGTGCCGGTGCCGTGGGCCTCGACGTAGCCGAGGTCGGCGGCGGTGCGGCCGCTGCGGCGGAGCGCGGTGCGGATGACCTCGCGCTGTCCGGCGACGGAGGGAGCGCTGTAACCGACCTTCCTGGAGCCGTCGTTGTTGAGGGCGGAGCCGGTGACGACGGCGTAGACGGTGTCGCCGTCGCGCTGCGCCAGGCGCAGCGGTTTGAGGACGACGGCGCCGACGCCGCTGGCGCCGATGGTGCCGCTGGCGTCGTCGCTGAAGGGCCGGCAGTGGCCGTCCTTGGAGAAGATGTGCTGCGGCCGGTAGCGGTAGCCGCCGGTGAGCAGGGTGTCGACGAGGACGCCGCCGGCGATGACGACGTCGGCGTCACCCTGGCGCAGCAGTCCGGCGCCGACGTGGACGGCCACGAGGGAACTGGCGCAGGCGGCCTGGACGGTGAACGCCGGTCCGGTCAGGCCGAGATGGAAGGCGGCCTTGGTGGCGAGGTAGTCCTTGTCGTGGTGGAGGGCCATCTGGAAGGTGTCCGGCAGCAGGGCCGGGTCGGCCTCGCGCAGCATGGACTGGAAGTAGGTGTTCTCGCCGCAGCCGGCGACCAGGCCGACGCGGCTCGCGGCCGGGTCGGCGATGCCGGCGTGGGCGAGGGCCTGGACGCAGGTCATCAGCAGGTGGCGCTGCTGCGGGTCCATGAGCCGGGCCTCGTGGCGGCTGATGCCGAAGTGCTCGGGGTCGAAGCCGAGCAGGCCGGACATCTGGCTGCGGGCGCCGATCAGGCCGTCGGCGGCGTCGAAGTGCTCGATGCCGCGGCCGCCGGATTCCACGAGGGACCAGAAGGCGGCCAGGTCGTCGGCGCCGGGCAGCCGTACGGCCATGCCGACGACGGCGATCGGCTCGTCGGCCGTCCCCGCACCGGCCGCGACGGCCGGTTCCGCCGTGGGATCCGCCGCGGGGTCCGCCGCGGGGCTTCCGTCTACGAAGGCGGCGAGGCGGCGGACCGTGACGTGCTCGAACAGGTCGGGGATGCCGATGTCCAGGCCGAGTTCGGTGGTGCAGCGCAGATGGAAGCGCATCAGGCCGAGGCTGGTGGCGCCCGCGTCGAAGAAGCGCTCGTCGGGGCCGACGGGCCGGCCGATCACCTCCTCGAACAGCCTGGACAGCTGCGCCTCGCGCGGGGTGAGCCGCGGGGCGGGGGCGGGCGCCGTGTCGTGCGGCGGCACCAGGTCCTCGCCGGGCGCGGCCAGGGCGCGCCGCCGGTCGAGCTTGCCGCTGGGGGTCAGCGGCAGGGCGGCGAGGCGGCGGTAGCGGGCGATGCGGACGTAGCCGGGGAGCAACGCGGCGAGGTGGGCGGTGAGTTCGTCGGGGCCGGGGGTGGGGGCCGCGTCCCGGCATTCGAGGCAGGCGGTCAGCCGGCCGTCGTCGAGGACGACGACGGCGTTGACGACCGCGGGGTGGCGCAGCAGCGCGGCCTCGATCTGGCCCAGTTCCAGCCGGTGGCCGCTGAGTTTGACCTGCTGGTCGTCGCGGCCCAGGAAGTGCAGCAGCCCGTCGTGGTCGAAGCGGGCCCGGTCGCCGGTGCGGTAGAAGAGCCCGGCGCCGGGGAGTTCGGTGAACCGGGTGCGGTTGAGCTCCTCGTCGTCCGCGTAGCAGGGGGTAACCATGGGTCCGCCGATGAGCAGGTCGCCGGGGCAGCCGGGCGGTACGGGCTGCCCGGCGTCGTCGACGACGCGCAGCCGGGCGCCGGCGGCGGGCCGCCCGATGGCCGGACGCTCCGGCCAGCCCGCGGGGTCGCCGTCCAGGCACAGGCTGCTGACCACATGGGTCTCGGTCGGCCCGTAGTGGTTGAAGAGCCGCGCCCCGGGCAGCCCGGCGAACCAGCGGCGGATGGCGTCGGTGCACACCAACTGCTCGCCCGCGGTGACCACTTCGCGGAGCTTGCCGGGGTACACGCCGCGGCGCACGGCGTGCTCGGCGAGCAGTTGCAGGGCGACGTAGGGCAGGAAGAGCCGCTCGACACCGGCGGTTTCGAGCTGCTCGAGGAGCGCGGGCGCGTCCTGCCGCCAGCCGGGGCGGGCCAGGTGCAGCAGGCCGCCGCCGCACAGCGTGGAGAAGATCTCCTGGAAGGAGACGTCGAAGGAGAGCGCGGAGAACTGTTGGGTGACCGCGCCGGGCGCGAGGGAGCCGTCCGTGGCCTGCCAGTGCAGCAGGTCGCACAGGGTGCGGTCGGGCACCTGGACGCCCTTGGGGGTGCCGGTGGAGCCGGAGGTGAAGAGCAGGTAGAGCGGCTCGGCGGCGTCGTGCGGGACGAAGGCGGGGGCGGGTGCCGGTGCGTCGGCGAGGACGACGCGGTGGCGCGGCAGCCCGTCCGGGACGACTTCGTCCTCCGGTACGCCCGTCCCGCCGGGCGGCACCAGGACGCACAGCGGCCGCGCCCGGTCCAGGATCTGCCGGAGCAGGGCCGGGGGGTAGGCGGGGTCGAGGGGGACGACGGTGAGGTTGAGGCGGGCCAGCGCCAGCAGGGCCACCACGTGCTCGGGCGAGGGCTCCAGGAGCAGGGCGACGCGGCGCGGGCCGCCGTCCGGCACAAGACCGGCCATCTCCTGCGCCAACGCCGCGGCATGCGCGTCGAGTTCGGCGTAGGTGAGGGTACGGCCGTCCCAGGCGAGCGCGGGGGCGTCGGGGGTGGTGCGCGCCTGGCGGGCGAAGCCCTCGGCGACGGTGGTGAAGGCGGGCTCCACGGCCTCGCCGCGGCCGGGGTCGGGCAGGGATGCGCGGTGGGGGGCGACGAGCCCGGCCAGGGTGGCGGTGCCGCCGTCGGCGAGGCGGTCCAGCCCCTGCCGGAACAGACCGGCCAGGGCCTCGGCCTCCGCGGCCGTGAAGTGGTCGGCGGCGTACTCCCACAGGCAGTCGAGGCCGGCCTCGTGCTCGATCACCGAGAGCGTCAGCGGGCACTTCGCCTCGGCCGGGGCGAGCCAGACGGGGCGGGTGCGGCAGCCGGGCAGGTCGAGGGCGGCGAAGTCGGTGTTCTCCAGGACGAACAGCACGTCGAACGGGCTCCGTCCGGCAGCGAACCGCCGGTCGGCGAGGACGTCGGCGAGCGCCACGTCCTGCCGTTCGAGCACCGCGCGGGCGCCGTCCGCCAGACGCAGCAGCTGGGCGCGCAGGTCCTCGTCGGGCCGCAGGCCGAGCGGGAGCAGCACGGTGTTGGCGAACATGCCGACGCTGCGCTCGAATTCCTGCACGGGACGGCCCGCCACGGGGGCCGCGACGCGCGGCCGGGCGCGGCCGGTGACGCCGTACAGGCTCCAGGCGAAGACGCCGAGCAGCAACTGGAAGCGGGTCAGGCCGAGTTCGGCACCGAGTCGGTCGAGCGTGACGCGCAGTCCGGCGTCGAGCGGGACGTGCAGCAGCCGCCCTTCGGGGCCGGCATCCGGCCGGGCGGGCTCCAGCGGCGTTTCCGCCTCGTCGGATCCGTCCGAATCGTCGAAGTGGGCGTGCAGCGCGGCGCGTTGCTCCGCGTAGGCGGGGTGGGCGGACCAGGCGCTCTGCCAGGCCGCGTGGTCGAGCGGGGTGGGCACGGGGGCGTGGTGCGGCGGTTCGGTTCCGTTCACCAACGCCGTGTAGTCGGCGGAGAGTTCGCCGAAGAGGACGCTCAGCGACCAGCCGTCGACGGCTATGTGGTGCAGGTGCAGCAGCAGGTGGCCGCCGCCGTCGGCGGATTCCAGCCAGCGGGCCCGCAGCATCCGGGGCAGCGCCAGGTCGAAGGGTTCGGCGAAGAAGCGCCCGGCGGCCTCGCGCCAGTCGCCGTCCCCCTGTTCGGTACCGGTCCAGGGGTCGTAGGGGTCACCGACGGTCTGCAGCAGGCCCTCGGGGCCGGTGGTGAAGCCGGTGCGCAGCGCCGCGTGGCGTTCCACGAGCCGACGGAGGGCTGCACGCAGTGCGGCCGGGTCCACGGCACCGTCGATACGGAAAGCCTGTCCGACGTTGTAGGCGCGGGAGCGCGGGGAGCGCTGCTGGAGGAGCCAGAGGCGCTGCTGCTCGGAGGTGGCGGGCGCGGTGCGCGCGTCGGTGGGGGCGGGCACCGGCGGATGGGCGGCGACCCCGCGCCCTGCCTCGACCTCCTCCGCGAGACGGGCGAAGTCGGCTTCCAGGACGAGGGATTGGGGCACATCACGGCCCCAGCGTCGGCGTATCTCGAAGCGCAGGCGCAGGGCCTTGAGCGAGTCGCCGCCGCAGGCGATCCAGCGGTCGCCGAGCCGGGGTTCCGTTCCGCCCAGGATCCCGCCGGCCAGGGCGAGCAGTTCGCGCTGGACGACGGTGGCGGCCGGGCCGGTGCTGTCGGCGGGCCGCCAAGGCTCGCCGGCGCCGGCGAGCAGCGCCTTCTGGTCGACCTTGCCGTTGCCGGTGAGCGGCAGCGCCCCGACCAGGTGGGTGCGGTGCGGGCGCATATAGGAGGGCAGGGTGGCGGCCAGGTGCCGCTCGTACTCCTCGTACGGGAGGCCGTCGGCGAGGACGACGTACGCGACGAGTTCGTTGACGCCGTGCGTCTCGTCGCGATGGGCGCAGACATAGGCCTGGCGCACGGCGGGGTGGGCGAGGAGCTGCCGTTCCAGCTCGCCGGGTTCGATGCGGAAGCCGCGGACCTTGACCTGCCGGTCGGCGCGTCCGACGTGGACGACCCGTCCCGCGGCGTCGAGACGTACGAGGTCGCCGGTGCGGTACCAGATCCGCTCGCCGCCGTCGTGCCAGGGCAGGCGGACGAAACGGCGCCCGGTCTCCTCGGGCAGGTTGCGGTAGCCGACGGCCAGCGCCTCGCCGGCGAGGAGGAGTTCGGCGAGCTCGCCGGGGGCGGCGGCGCGGGCGGCCTCGATTGCCAACAGGGCTTCGGTGCCGGGAAGTTCGCGCCCGATGGGCACCACGTCGCCGTCGAAGTCGCGCGGTATGGGGTGGATCAGGGCGAAGGTGGTGGCCTCGGTGGGGCCGTAGACGTTGTACAGCTGGGTGCCGGCGGTGGCGTTGTGCCGGTACCAGGCGCGGATGAGCGGGGCGTTGAGCTGTTCGCCGCCGACCAGCACCCGGGCGGCGTCGGCGAAGCAGTCCGGCACCTTGTCGACGACCGCGTTGAAGAGGGCGACGGTGAGGAAGACCGTGTCGACACGCTCGCGGCGCAGCGCGGCGGCCAGCCGCTCGGGGGTCTGGACGTCCTCGTCGCCGAGGACGACACAGCAGCCGCCCGTCAGCAACGGCACCCAGACCTCGAAGCTGATGGCGTCGAACGCCGGGTTGGACAGGCAGGCCTGGCGGCCCGGCGGGCCGGGGCGCAGCCAGCCCGGCCGGGCCAGGCGCAGGATGCCGGCGTCGCGGACCTCGACGCCCTTGGGGCGGCCGGTGGTGCCGGAGGTGTAGAAGACGAACGACACGGCGTCGGCGTCGACTTCGACTTCGGCGTCCGCTCCGGGGGCGGGCTCGGGGAGCGGGGTGTCGTCGGCGCTCCCGGCCGCGAGCAGCTCGGTGATCGCCAACGGCGGGATGCCGTCCGGCAGTTCGGCGGGCGGCGTGCCGTCGTGGAGCAGGACCGTGCAGCCGGCGTCGGCCAGGATGTGGGCGCGGCGGTCGGCCGGGCTCTGGGCATCGAGGGGGACGACGACGGCGCCGAGCCGCAGGACGCCGAGCATGGCGCAGACGAGATGCCGGGAGCGGGGCAGGCACACGGCCACGGCCTGGCCGGGGCGGACGCCCCGGTGGCGCAGGGCGCGGGCGACGGCGGCGGAAGCGGCGTCGAGGGCGGCGTAGTCCAGGGTGTGGCCGCCGTCGCGGACGGCGATCGCCTCCGGGGTGTGGCGCGCCTGGTCGAGCACGGCCGCGGCGAGCCCGCCCGGCGCGCGCACCGGCGCGGTGCGGTCCGCCGGCGGTTCGGCGGACGGCTCGGAGGTGGAACGGTGGAACGCTGGATTGGCCGGCAAAGCTCGCCCTTCCCTTGGCGGGAGTCTTTCCTGTGGGTACGGGTGACGACGGAATGTTCGGCGGGAGGGACGGCGGGCACGCCGGAAGGCCGGATCCACGAACGGCTGCAGTGGCGTCGTCATCGGCGGGCGTCGGTTCGCCACCGCCTCAACTGGTCATGACGCGCACTCACTTCCTTGCTCGCACGGATCACGTGTGCGACACATCGATCATTGTCGAGGTGGCAAACCGTGTCAATGGCCAATTGACGTCGCTTCTGTGGCGTACGAAGTGGGAGCAATGCCGCGAGGGGGCGGAAGCGCGGGTGGAACCGCGCGTATTCCGGCCAGTGGTGGGGCGCGGCGCGGGTGGCGGGGCTTCGTCCCTGTGCCCCACTGGGGGCTGCGCCCCCTGGACCCCGCTGGGCCCCTGGAGCGTCGGACGAGTTGGGTGTGTGCCCCTGCCCCACCCTTTCACCGTTTCTTCCGGGGAGACCCCGGACCCGGCACCGCGCTCCGCGCGGGTGGGCGGGGCTGCGCCCCTGCGCCCCTGAAGCGCCCTTCGGGCGCTGTCCTCAGGTGCCGGACGGGCTGGGTGTGTGCCCCGGTCCCGCCCTTTCACCGTTTCTTCCGGGGAGACCCCGGGCCCCGTCCGCCCTCCGAGCGGAGTCCTCAAGCTCCCCGGAGGGGGCAACCCCCAGACGGGCTGGTTGTGCGCCCGGGCCGGATTTCCAGCGTGAGGTTTTCCGGCGTGATTTCCGGCGTGAGGTTTTCAGGCGCGGGCGCGCACTCCAGCCTGTCCGGCGCTTGAGGACGAGCGGCGGAGCCGCGACAACGGGGTCCGGGGCGGAGCCCCGAAAAAGGGGGCCAGGGGCGGAGCCCCGGGAGCAGGGGGGCAGGGGGCGCAGCCCCCGCCGGGGCGCAGGGGCGGAGCCCCGCCCACCGCGCGGCAGCGCGGTGCCGGGCCCGGGGCTCCGCCCCGGAAGAAACGGTGAAAGGGCGGGCCAGGGGCAAACTCACCACGCCCCGCACCAAGCACCCACCCCGAGCCCCCCGACGTCACCCCGGAAGCCCCCCCCGAGAAATCCCCTCGAAGCGATTCACCGACCCCCTCCCCCAACACCACCCAACACCACCCCGAAGGACTTTCCCGGACCCGGCTCCACCGAGCGCTCCCCCATAACGGAACCACCCGAACCCGAACCCGGAATTCAAAATTCCACCGACGCCGCCGCCCCACACACCACCCCGCACCGAACCCCCAGGAGGAGGGACCACCCCTTCCAGAAATCCCCCGGAAGACCGCCCCCTCCCCCACCCGCCAAGGGCCCGCCCCCCGGCGACGACAACCGGGACCGACCGGTCGGATTCCCTTGCAGAACCCGGCGAAACGAATTTCCGATTCCGCGCGTTCACCCAAGTCAGCACAGCAGCGAAGGAATTCGGATCGATCCCCTCCGACCCATTTTGATGACGCTTCAATTTCATTCTTCCTGCATCATCCTGCCAACTTCTTGTGGCACCCCGAATTCCGTGCGATACCGATCCCACCAACCCACCCACTCACGCGGAACTCGCAGGACAGACAACGGGGGCGTCATGAAACGGTCCGAGTACGTGAGCTTCGATGCGGTCGGCCTGGCGGGGCTGGTCGCCCGCGGGGAAGTGAGCCCAACAGAGCTGGAGGAGGCGGCGCTCGCCGCGGCGGACGCGGTCAACCCGCGGCTCAACGCCGTCGTGGAGACCTGGCCGGGCGAGGACGTCCCGGTCCCGGGCAGCGGCCCGCTGGCCGGGGTGCCGTTCCTGATCAAGGACCTGGGCGTCACCATGGCGGGCAAGCGGGCCGAGTTCGGCAGCCGTCTCGCGGCCGGCGTCCCCGCCCGCACCGATTCGTCCCTGATGCGACGATTCCGCCGGGCCGGCCTGGTGACGATCGGCCGCACCTCCTCGCCCGAGATGGGCTTCAGCCTCACCACCGAACCCGTTCTCCACGGCGCCACCCGCAACCCCTGGAACACCGGTCTCAGCGCCGGCGGCTCCAGCGGCGGCGCCGCGGCGGCCGTCGCCGCCGGGATCGTCCCGGTCGCCCACGCCACCGACGCCGGCGGCTCGATCCGCGTACCGGCCGCCTACAACGGCCTGTTCGGGCTCAAGTCGACGCGCGCCCGGGTCTCCCCGGGCCCCGACGTGGACGAGGCGTACAGCGGCCTGGCCGTGCACGGCAGCGTCAGCCGCACCGTGCGCGACAGCGCCGCGCTGCTCGACCGCATCCAGGGCCCGGAGCCCGGCGACGCCTATGTCGCCCCGCGGCCCGTACGCCCCTACCTCGACGAGGTGTCCCGGCACCCGGGCTCCCTGCGCATCGGCGTCCTCACCCGCCCCTGGGGCGGCCGCGCCACGACGCCGCCCGTCGCCGGGGCCGTCAGTCGCACGGTGGCACTGCTGGAGCACCTGGGCCACCGGGTGGAGGAGGCCGAGGCGGAACTCGGGGTGAGCTGGGAGGAGTTCGTCGTCGCCAACGCCCGGCTGTGGTGCGCGCACCTGGCCGCGTCGGCGGTCGAGCTGGCCGCCGCCCTCGGCCGCCCCATCGACTCCAGCACCCTCGAACCCGTACTCCTCACCTGCTACGCCTACGGCCGGCAGGTCACCGGCGCGGACCTGGTCAACGCGTTCGCGGTGCGCAACAGGGTCTCCCGCACCCTGGGCCGGCACTTCACCGAGTACGACGTCCTGCTGACCCCGACGCTGCCCGAACTCCCGCTGCCGCTGGGCGTGTACGACGGGGGCATCGACAAACTGGACGCCCCCGGCTGGCTGGACCGGCTCTTCGACCGGGCGCCGTTCGCGGCGGTGTTCAACATCACGGGGACACCGGCGATGTCCGTCCCCCTGGAGTCGGACCCGGCGACCGGGCTGCCGGTCGGCATGCAGTTCGCCGCCGGATACGGGCAGGACGACGTCCTCTTCCGGCTGGCCGGCCAGCTGGAGCGGGCGCGACCGTGGAACGGCCGCGTCCCCGAGGTCTGGGCCGGCGCCGACGCCGCGTGACCACCGTCATGCCCGTGGGCTACCGGCCGCCGCCCGTCCCGAGCAGGGAGCGCAGCCGGCCCGGGGGAAACCCGGCGGTCTTGCGCACGACGTGCGTCATATGGGCCTGGTCGGTGAAGCCGAGGTCGTTGGCCAGCAGCCGCAGATCGGTCTCGCCTTCGCTGAGCCGGTCCATCGCACCGGCGACGCGCAGCCGGTTGCGGTAGTGGGTGAGGGTCGAGCCGGTGACGGCGGAGAAGACCCGGCTGAGGTGGTGGGGCGAACACCCCACCGCCCGGCTCAGCCCGTCGAGCCCGATGAGCGGGTTCTTGCCGAGGACCTCCCGGGTGTCGTCCACCACCTGTTTGCGGGCGGCGACCGTGGCCGGCTGCCCGCTGGCCACCCTGGCCGGGGCCAGCTGCCCGAAGACGGTGCTGACGAGTTCGACGGTGCGCTCGGCGAGTTCGAAGGGATCGCCGTCCCCTGCGCGGATCCGGGCCAGTAACAGCCGGTGCATCACGTCGACTTGGGTGGTGGTGTAGGCCGACCCCTC
This sequence comes from Streptomyces luteireticuli, assembly GCF_041519305.1. NCBI lineage: Bacteria > Bacillati > Actinomycetota > Actinomycetes > Kitasatosporales > Streptomycetaceae > Streptomyces > Streptomyces luteireticuli. The sequence goes on along the minus strand of NZ_CP167927.1, from coordinate 7,381,012 downwards.
GGGGACGACCGGGTCGCCGCCCAGGACGTCGGCCATGCTCGGCTCGGACAGCACGATCTCGGTGTAGGCCACGCCGCAGCACGGATGCGCGAACTGCCGCTCGCTGCCCAGCCGCTCCACGAAGACGGTCGTCGGGTCCAGCAACTGCTCGACGCCCTCGATGCGGCCGCGCACCACCCCGCGTCTGACCAGCAGCAGCCCGAAGACCGCGGCCGGGCGCACCTCGCTCCAGCCGTGCGGGGGGTCCCCGCACCGCACGTCCGCCACAAAGACGTCGTCGGTGCTCAGATGACTGTGCCGTTCCAGTGCCACACCTGCACTGTACGCAGGGGACGCGCCAAAATTAAGTAATCCCTTGGCAGGGCCGAAAGCGAATGAGCAAGAGGTTACAAGCGTTCGGGGCCGGCATCGCGTCAGGATGGCAGCTCGACACCCCGTACGGGGGACGGGGTGTCGGGAGCGGGGGCACCCCTGTGAGGAGGTGCCGGGGCCGAGGCCTCCTCATCGGCCGGCACCTCCTCAGGGTCAGGCCCGTGGGCCTCCGGCGAGCGGCACTCCGGTGCGGCGGGACTGCTCGACGGAGGCCCGGGAGTCCGCGCTCCGCGCCGCGTCCAACGGAAGCGTCGCGGAGCGCGGCGGACGCCCCGAGGGCGGCACGTAGCCCGGCAGGCGCACGGTGCCCCACACATACGGATCGGCCTGCGCACCGGTGTACGGAGCCCACGCCAGACGGGACTTGCCCGTTTTATCCGGGCTATCGGAGTCGTAGACCATGACGTTGGCGGTCAGCCGCTCCGGATCAACCGCCGCCGGGAGCAGCGAGAGCGGGATCTTCGCCTCGACCGTGTAGCCGGCGTACGGCCGGGACGTCACCGTGGACGCGACGGTCACCCCCCGCGCCGGGCCCTGATGATTGTCGGCGTCGCGCGCGACGCAGGGACCGCCGCGCGAAGTGTACGGAAGAATCCCCGCCTTGAAGGTGGTCGACGTGTCGTCGGAACGCCCGCGCGGGTCGAGGGCGATCTCCACGGAGTCCGTACGCCAGTGCCGTTTGCAGTCGTTGCGCGCGTCGAGCACGGCACCCTGCCGGTCGTCGGTCACCTCGACGAGGACGTAGAGGTCGTCGCGGTGGCGCGCGATGCGGGCGGTGGCGGAGCAGTCGGCGGGACCGTCGCACCTCTTCCCCTCCCAGTGGGAGAGCCTCAGCTCCGGCCCCGGGTACTCCCCCGGCCCCGCCACCCCGTCCACGACGGGCGCCTTGGCCACCTCGGGGGCCGCGGTGGAGGGACGGGCCGGATAGGCGGGCTGCGCGTCGTTCGCGAGCCAGGGCATACCGGCCTTCCGCGTCCAGTCGCGGAACTCGGCGTAGACGGGCCGCAGTTGACCCTGCCCGCGGACGGGCGCCGGGACCGGCTTCCCGCCGCGCGCCAGGACGGTCAACCACTCGCAGGGCATTTGGTCCGGCGGCGTGGTGACCTTCGCCGGCAGCGAGCCGAAGCCCTGGGTGACGTAGCGGCGGGCCGCGTCCCGCTCGATCTGCGCCCAGGTCCTGCCGTTCGCACGGGAGCGGGCGCCCGGCCAGACGCCGACGACGGGCAGCCCGGTGCGCGGATCCTTCGCGGGCCGCGCCGCGCACTGCCGCCCGACCGGGCCGTCGAACCCCCAGTTCTGTGCCAGCAACCGATCCGGCTTCCAGGGCTTGTACTTCTCGACGGCGATCTGCCGGGGGAATGCCTTCGGATCGGCCGCCAGCCGGAACGCGTCGGCTGCCAGCCGGCCGGCCTGCTGGTGTCCGCCGTGCTGGCCGAAGGGCCGCGGATCCATGGTGACGACGGTGCGCGGCGTCGTCGCGCGGATGATGCGTACGAGCCGCTCCAGGGTGTCGTCGCCCCGCTGCGGAGGTCTGTTCCATGCCGTGCCCGTCAGCGGAGCGGACAGCGTGTACCAGAAGTCCGGCTTATCCAGGTAGAAAACGTTCCGGACCCCGGCGAGCGCGACCGCCGACCGCTCCTCTCCCTCCCGGATCATCCCGAGCGGCGGCCCTTCCTCGGTCCCGACGGCGTTCCCGCCGCCCTCCCCCCGGGTGATCGTGACAACCCCGGCGCTGATCCCCCGCCGCTCCTTCCACTGCCCGAAGGTGGCCAGCGACTGGAACTCGTCGTCGGGATGGGCGCCGACGAACAGAACGTCGGTATGGGCGGGATCGCGACCCTGAGCAGCAGTGGCCGAGGCGGGCGCGACAACGCTCCCGACGAGCAAGGCGGTGACGGCAGCAACAAGCAGGGGCGGGTGGAACGAGCGGGGCCGGTGGGCCGACACGAAATCCGTCCTTTCCCAAGGTCTTACGACGACCATGCCTGGGCAATCTCTCATGCGCCCCGCACGAGGCGCCCCCGACTCCGAGAATCGTTCCGCCTTCTCCCTTCCGCCAACATATATCGGCTTATTCCCCCCTTCACCCGGAACACAACGCGCTCATAATTCATAACGACACGGCGCCACCCAGGACTTCACCCTCGAAGGGACCCTGATGGAAACCGAGCCGAACACCGCGTTCCACGCGCTCTACGGGATCGCCGACCCGGAGGAACGCCTCGCCGCCTACCACGCGGGCCTGGCGGAACCCCCGCTGGACCTGTCCGTGGCCGAGAACGTACTCCTCTACGGCTCGCTCAACGAACACGTCTTCCGGCACACCGAGATCGGCGAGAACGACATCCGCTACAAGGCCCCGTACGGGGTCCCCGAACTGCGCGCCCGCGTCGCCGAGTTGCTGAGCCGTACGATGTCGCACGACATCCGGCCCACCGACGTCTACGCCACCGCCGGGGTCTCCGCCGCCCTGGAGTGCCTGGCGTTCACCCTGGAGGAAGCCGGCGAACTGGCCCCCGGCGACCGGGTCCTCCTGCCGGCCCCGTCCTGGCAGGGGTTCAAGTGGTCCTTCGGCCAACGGCCGGGCCTCAAGTGCGTGTTCGCCCCGCTGCGCGAGCGCGGCGACGCGTTCCAGCTCACGCTCCGCGACCTCCAGAACGCCTACCGCACCGCCTACTCGCCCCCGAAGCTGCTGGTCCTGACGAACCCCAACAACCCCCTGGGCGTCAACTACGACGAGAGCCTGCTGGAGGAGATCTACACCTGGGCGCTCGAAGAGACGCCCATGCACGTCATCTCCGACGAGATCTACGCCCACAGCCAACTCACCACGGCCGCCCCCCGCTTCACCAGCGCCCTCGCGCTGCGGGCCACCGCGCGGCACCCCGACCGCGTCCACGTGGTGTGGGGACTGGGCAAGGACTTCGGCATCTCCGGCTTCCGCGTCGGGTTCGTCGTCTCCCGGTCCGCGGTCGTCCGCGCCGCGATGGAGGGCGGCCACGAGCGGAAGACGATGTCATGGTTCACCCCGCTCGACTCCCTCAAGAACGTGGTCGTCGGAAAGCTCTTCGAACACCGGTCCGGCGAACCCTCCTGGTATCCCTCGCAGTTGATGCACGAGGCGTACCCCCAAGCACTCACCGAAAGCCACCGGATCGTACGACGGGCGCTCCTCGACGGGGACGTCCCCTACGTCGCCACCGGCAACTCCGCCCAGTTCTTCTTCCTCGACCTGCGCGCATTCCTCGACCGGGCCCCCGACGCCACCTCCCCCGCCCTCTTCCCGGAAATCGACCCCCGCGAGGAACGGCTCCGCGCCTACCTCCAGACGACGGCCAAGGTGCAACTGCTCCCCGGCCAGACCCTCTCCTGCCCCGACCCCGGATACTTCCGGCTCTGCTTCACCGCCTTCGAGGCGAAGCAGGTCGCCGACGCCGCCACCCGGATCGCCGAGGCGCTCCACGCGCTGCCGGAGGGGGAGCACCGGTGAGGTGAACGCCGCGCGTGCCACGGCTCCGGGAGGACCTCGCCCCTCTGCTTTACGGCGACCGGTCCCTCCCGGAGCCGACGACCCGCCGGAGCGGGATCGGATCCCTGTGCCACGTGATGCTGTTCCGCCGGGTCAGCGCCACGCGGTCTGACGCCCGGCCTCGTCCGTGACGGCTCATGCTCCGCTGTCCGCTCGCGCATCACTTCCCGCGTGCACCCTCGCCGTCCATCGCCATGATTCGCCATGGCGCTTACCCGCAGTCGCCCAGAATCGGACCCGATTGGGCAGGCGAGTACGTGGCGTACAGCAGGAACCCCGGCTGTCCAGGCTCACGTTCTGCCACGAGCTGGTGTGCTGGGTCAATTTGATGTCTCCGTCGGGGTCGCCGGAGTGACAACCGCAGCGGATGCCTTGGTGGTGGCCTCAGTCATCGGCGGCGACGATGAGCGTGATCCGCCCAGCCGAGCGATCGATGAGCACGAACTCGTGGAAGTAGTCGTGCACGCGTCCCCAGTCATGAATCGCTTCATCACCGAGCTCGCCGAGGTAGTGGATGCTGTCGGCTGCGGCCAGGCGGGCGAACACCTCCTGCTGCAGATCTGCCTCCAGTTCGGTGGGTACGTCCCGGAGCAAATCCGACCAGTTCTGCAGGATCTGCACAGCCTTCTCCTCGCCGATCGACTCGTAGAGGGCGGGAGTGATCAGCCGCAGCCAATACGGACCGTGCCGGGGCCCGTCCGGCAGCACTCCACCACCTGCATAGTCGTCCCGGAACTGCTCGTGCCCAATCAGGGCGGCGAGCAGCTCTCTATCGTCCACGGACTCCGCAGAGAAGCGGAGCTGCTTGATGTCAACCCATCGAAACCCGTGCTCCTTCGGATCCGGGGCATAGTGCCGAAAATTGATGAGGGTGCTTTCCTCGTGAGCGAGCCTGTTGTTCATGGCGCCAGCCTAGAAGCCGAACAAAAGGCCCTGCCGACCCACCGGCCTGTGTACTCCGGTCAAGTGCCGTAGGCACCACACCGCCGGGGCGGTCTACCGATCACCTGCGTATCGGCGCAAAGCGGCCATCAGCCGCTGGGTGTCCGTGAGATCTGACAGAACAACGTTGGCTCCGGCCTTACGCAGTTCCTCCATACTGCTACGACCGGTCGCCACCGCGACCACTCGAACTCCGTTGGCTGCTCCGGCTTCTGCCCCTGCCGGAGTGTCGTCGACGATCACGGCATCCTGTGCCTGGACTCCAGCCCGTTCCAGAGACAGGGCGACGAGGTCGGATCGTTCATCAGCGTCCTCCCCGAACGCCCCGGCCTCCCAAAGCATGTGGCTGTCGAGGCCGAACGTCCGGAGCTTGATTTCGGCGACCGCCCGCACGTTTCCGGAAACTACGGTCTGCACCCAACCCCTCTGAGCAGCCACAGCATCCAGCGCTTTCGCAGCTCCGGGCAGGGCGTAGCCTCGCTCGCGCAGGTCGGCCGCTCGCTGCGCGTGCGCTTCGGTCAATGCTTGAGCGAACCGTCCGAAATCGTCGCGGTCGGTCCGGAGTCCGTGAAGCCTGGCCGTTTCCCGGAAGATCACCGATTCAGTGATCCCGTCAATTTTGGCTTGCCGATGCATCCGCAGCCCTGTCGCCCGCTCGAATGCCAGCTCCGACAGCTCCCGGCCCACTCCACGCGTATCGATCAAGGTGTGGTCGATGTCCCACAGCACGATCCGGCGCAAGCCCATGCGGCTCCCCCCACCCGAGTCCGAGGTCAACAGGCTGTCACACGCTTGGCCAAGATCCCCTCCCCGCCTCCGCATCCACGGCGTACGGTGAACTCGCTGTCCAGCAAAGGGATGACGATGGCGAGTGAACTTCGGGTGGGCGAACGAATCCGCTACTGGCGCCGCCGGAACGGCAACCGCTCCCAGGCAGCCGTCGCCGGGTTGTGCGGGATCACCGAGGACTACCTCTCGCAGATCGAACGAGGGCGCAGAACCCCCACCCTGGAGGTGCTCGTGGCCCTGGCGCGCGAACTCGGGGTGCCGACCGCAACCCTCCTCGACGACCAGCTGCCCCCTGAGCAGCCTGCCCGATGTCTCCCCTCGGATGTCACACGCGTCCTGATGGGCTGCACCCCTCCCAGCGCGTCTGCTCCCGAACCTCCCGAGTCTCTTCGCGAACGGGTCAAGGAGGCCTGGCGCACCTGGCAGACGTCCCAGCAGCGTTACACCGATACCTCCAGTCTGTTGCCAGGCCTACTGTCCGACGTGGAGCACGCGGTGCGGACCTGCCGTTCGGGTACGGACGCACGAGCACGAAGAGAGACCCTCCGAGTCGCCGCCGACTTGTACGGCCTGCTGCGCTCGTACTGCCGACGCATCGGGCGTGTCGACCTCTCCCTCCTCGTGGCCGACCGGGCACTCCGCGCCGCCGAAGACGCGGACGATCCTCTGCGTATCGCGGCAGCTCAATGGAATCTCGGTCATGTGCTCCTGGCTCAGGACGACCCGGACGGTGCCGAACACATCGCTGCACTGGCCGCCGAAAAGCTCGCCGGCGCTCCCTCCAACAGCGAGACCGATGCCCTGACCGGCGCGCTTGAACTCGTCCGGTCGACCGCTGAAGCACGCCGCAGGGATTGGTGGGCTGCTCGCGACCGCATCGAGAATCATGCCGGGCCCAAGGCGCGAAGGGTTGGCGAAGGGAACGTCCACTGGACCGTCTTCGGGCCGACCAACGTCCTCCTGCACGCTCTCAGCATCGAAATGCTCGCGGGAGAGGCCGGCGAAGGGCTCCGCCGAGCGAATCGGATCAATATCACTCAAGCCCCCTCAGTGGAGCGACAGTTCACCTTCCTCCTTGATGTGGCCAGATGCTACGACCTCCGACGCGAGGACGCCGCTGTCCTCGTTCACCTCCTTGACCTTGAACAGATCGCCCCCGAGGACCTGGCACGCAGCACACTCGCCCGACAGATGGTCGGCGACCTGCGCCGCAGAGCCCGGCCGACGTACCGACGCCAAGTCGAAGACCTTGCCGACCGCTTGGGAATCGACCGGCGTCCGGTCTCTTGAGCTACCCGGTCTCTCAGACCGGGTAGCCCCCCGCCCTGATCCATACCGTCCTCGTCACTTACTGCCCGACAACGAGGACGCGACATGAACACCACCGTGACGGCTCCCCACTGGAACCTCTCCGGCACCCGGGTGGTCGGAGATGGTTCCCGCCTTGCCTTGCCGAAGCGGAGCTTCACCTCACCGCCTGGCCCGTACTGGCCGAGTCATCGACCGCCGGGACAGAGGCTCACCAACCCTCAAGCCCTGCTCGCTGCGTTCTCCGAAGCCCTCTAGAGATCTTTAACGGTGAGGGTTACCCGGCCTGCTGACATCTGACACGGTGTTCGCTATGCCGGGAGGATGAGGTATCCCGACGGCGGTGGACTGACCGCTGAGGAACGGGCTCGGCGTGAGCAAGTGCGGCTTGCCGCAGCTGATTTGATCGAGGCCGGGGCCAGCGATGGTGAGGTGGCCCGGCGTTTTCGGGTGACGCGGATGTCCGCGAACCGCTGGCGCCGGGCTCTTGCGGTGGGCGGGAGGCAGGCCCTGGCATCGAAGGGTCCCGGTGGCGCCCGATGCCGTCTCACCCCCGGCCAGCTGCGGGAACTGGAGGGCCTGCTGGATGCCGGCCCTGCCGCGCACGGCTGGGCCGAGGACCAGTGCTGGACCCTGGCCCGGATCGCCGAGGTGATCCGCAAGGAGTTCGGTGTCGGTTACACCCTGGCCGGGGCCGACCTGCTGCTGCACCGGATCGGCTGGAGCGTGCAGATGCCCGCCCGCCGGGCCGCCGAGCGCGACGAGGCAAAGATCGCCCAGTGGAAGGACGAGCAGTGGCCCGTCATAAAAGGACGGCGGCGGACCTGGGTGCCTGGCTGTGCTTCGAGGACGAGGCGGGCCAGGGGCTGAGGCCGCCCAAGGGCCGGACCTGGGGCCGGAAGGGTCACACCCCCGTGGTGCGGGTGACTGCTGCCGGGACCCGGCGTGTGTCCATGGCCGCGCTGGTCTGCACGAAGCCGGGCCAGCGGCCCCGGCTGATCTACCGCACCCTGGTGGACCGCGGCCCTCGCCGGGGCCGGCGCAAAGGCTTCGACGAAACCGACTACGCGCGACTCCTGGACGCCGCCCACCAGCAGCTGGGCGGACCGGTCGTTCTCGTCTGGGACAACTTGAACACCCACGTCAGCGCCCGGATGAGACAACTGATCGCGCAACGGTCATGGCTTACCGTCTACCAGCTGCCCGCCTACGCACCGGACTTCAACCCGGTCGAGGCGGTGTGGTCCCACCTGAAACGATCACTGGCCAACCTCGCCAAGCACGGCATCGACCAGCTCACCGCGCTGGTGAAGACCCGGCTCAAGCGGATGCAGTACCGTCCCGGCCTCATCGACGGCTTCATCGCCAAGACCCAGCTGGACTTCAGCCCTCCGTAACCCCAGCCATTAAAGATCTCTAGAGCCTCGCATGCCCATGACCCAGGACGTCCTACGCCACACAACCGAGCGATGCCGGATGGGCCACCACAGCAGTTGCCCCGGCGCGACGGTAATCCGTCGGATCTCCGGCGAGATCACCGCCGACCGCGCCGAGCGCCTGATCTGCACCTGCTCTTGCCACCAGGCGGTGAGCAGATGACCGCCGCCGGCGCAGACTGGCTCGCCCACTGTGCCCTTTCACCGACGACGGTGCGAACACAGTGGTGTGCAGGCGAGTTGGCCCCCATCCGCACAACCGCGTGGTCCGTCGTCGAGACGCATGACGTAGTCCAGGCCGCGGACGCGCTCCTCGCCCTCCGGCGAACCTGGCGCCCCGGGCCCGTCCTCGCCCACCCCGAGGGCCGCCGCATCTGGTGGCTCCTACCACCCGGCCAGGCCGCCGCGTTCGACGGGTTCCCCGGAGCAGTCGTGCGCCCGGCCGACTGGGCGTTGCCCTGCCCGCCGGTCGATGAACCGCTGTGTGGGCACGGCTGGTTGGAGAAGCCGGACGGCACCGGGCACCTCACCGACCCGCACCATCTCGCCGCCACCCTCGCCCAGGCCAACGACCCCGCCGTACCCGGCCTTCCCTATCGCCCCAGCACCATGTGGAGGACCGCAGCGTGACCCACCGCAAGCCCCGACCCATCGTCGGCCGCATCGACATCGAGCGCATCCGCGAGGACATCGAGCAGGGCATCCGCTTCTCCATCAACCCCTGCCGCCACGACGAGAATCTCGTCCCCCGTCTGTCCCGTGATCTGGAGAGGCTCATGGCCTGGTCCGAGACTCAACTGGCCACGGGCACCCCCGGAAGCGCCGGGTACGCAGTGCAGGAGAAGGCGCTGGCACGCGCCCGCAGGGTGACCGAACAGAAGGTGCCCGAGGGCGTACGGGCGCTGCAGGACTACGTCTTCGGCCTCTACATGGCCGTCAGCGGCCTCCTCTGCGCCTACGAGGGGATGCACCGGCCATGAACCCACCCCGGCAGAATCCCTGCCGCCTCCAACCCGCCGACCCCGCGACGACGACCGACTGGCTGGCAGCACAGAGCGGCGACCCGACCGGCGTCCACCGCGCCTGGGCCGACGGAAAGCCGGCGCTCGTCCTCGGAACCGGACCCCGATTCGCCACCCTGCGCGTCCCGTCCGCGTTCGTCCACCGCGCCGCGGGCAGCGCGAGTTGCGACCGCGTCCGCGCCCTCATCACCGAGTACGGCATCACCAGCGCCGTGGTGACCGACCCAGCACGACGCAGCTACTCCTTCCTCGTCCCATCCGAACCTCGAACGGCTGCCCGGCCCCGCTCAGCTCTTCCGCTCGCCCAGGACACAGAATTCGTTGCCCTCCGGGTCGAGGAGGGTCACCCAGTGCTGCTCGTCCTGCACGGTGTCGGCGGGCCGGGCACCGAGGGAGAGCAGCCGGGCGACCTCGGCCTCCTGGTCGTCGGGGCGGAAGTCGGGGTGGAGCCGGTTCTTCGCCGTCTTGCCCTCGGGGACAGGCACGAAGAGCAACCCCGGCATCCGGTCCGGCTCGGGCCGGATCTCGATGATCTCCTCGGTTTCGTCGACCACCACCCAGCCGAGAGCCTCGGCCCACCAGCGCCCCAGAGCGATGGGGTCGGAGGAGTCGACGATGATCTGTTCCCATTCAAGTGCCATGGGCGTGAGCATAAACAGGGTCGGCTGACTGCCCGGGCTGGGGGTGACTGCCGTCGACCGCCGTCGCCCAGAGCGGTGCAGTAGCGCGATGTGGTAGCAGCAAGTCGCGAGAAGTGATCGCTGCTGCACCACTCCAGGGGGCACCACCGTGGACGCCCGGACAGGCAGGCCCAGAGCGGGTCGCACCATCGCGCGACAGCACAGGAACGGTCCGCGTCTGAACAGCCTTGACCGGAAGGAGCGCGCACATGGGCAAGAAGGACGGCAACGCCGTGATCATGCGCAAGGGCGACCGCTGGACCGTCGTTCCGCTTCGGTGGCTCACCAACGACGCGGTGGGCACCATCAAGGCCCAGGCCGGTATCGGCCTGGTCTGACCCCCTCGCGGCCCCGTCTGCACCACGATGAATCTTCATGACATCGGCAAGCCGGTGAGTCGACCGACCGCCCCAAAGGCGGCCGAGGTCATGGAGGCGGCCGCGATACGCGGTCCGTTGCCGGGGTGAGTGCGCGCGAGGTCGCCGACTTGACCGTCAAGCCGACCGCCGACACGGCTCCCCGATCACCCTCTCCGGCAACTCCGCAAACCCGGAAGCCGCATCGGGGCCGGCGCCCTCGCACACCACGGAACCACCGCCCCCGTCCCGCGCCTTGAGCACGAACCGCCCCCGGATCATCCCGAGCGAGGCCGCCTCGAAGGGTGCCTCACAGTGCCCTTCGGCGGCGGTTCCGTGTGGGTGGGGGACGAAGCGGTCGCAGGTGTAGGTGTAGGGACGAGGGGATTCGGCAGCGGCGGGCACGAGGGTGAGGGTGAGCGCGGCGACGAGTGCTAGGGGCGCGGTCATGCTCCAAGTCTGGTGGCGGAGTTCGGACTCCGCCCAGTGGGAGTCGCCGCGGACGAGCACACGGGGCTCGACGGGCGCCACCGATCACGGGGCCGTCCTACGGAAGCTGGACGGACTGCCTGTGGTGGAAGACGTTCCGCGGGTCCCAATGGCGCTTCGCGTCCTGCAGGCGGCGGTAGTTGTCCTTGTAGTAGAGCCGGGGGTAGGCGGGGTCCCGGTCGGTGGCGATGCCCAGGTCGGTGTCGGGGTAGTTCACGTACGCGCCGTCCGTGACACGGTCGTTCAGCTCGTCGCTGATCTCCGGTACGCCGCCGGTCGCCCGGTACAGGTCCGCGTACCAGTCCCGCATGAAGCCGGTGTGGAGGTCGTCCTCGGCGCGGTCGGTCCAGTACGACTGGAACTGGAGCTTGAAGATGGAGTCCCGCTGGGGGACGGCCGTGTCGCCCGGGTGCGGGCGGTTGATCCGGCACCCGTAGGAATCCGCCTGGACCAGGGTCTTCGACATGTCCGCCCCCGGGACGTCCAGGGTCAGCCAGGAGTAGAGGGAGTCGATCTGCTCCTGCGTGAAGGGGTGCCGGTGATAAGCCGACTTGTACTTGCCCCGCTGGTTGTCGCCGGAGCCGTTCAGGGTCTGGGTGGCCTGGAACCACGGCATCTGGCGGCGCTTCTCGGGGAGATGCACCGCGATGCCGCCGACGCTGAACAGCTGCGCGGTCGAACTCGTCGCCACTCCCGCCTCCATGGCGCGGACGTAGGCGTCGAGCAGCTCCGGGTCCTCCTCGTCCCACTGGCTCAGCAGAACGACGTTCCCATTGGCCTTGTGGGTGAGTTTGAGGATGCTGAACAGCCCCGGATAGAGCCTCTCGTCCTTCGCGCTGTGCTCGGCGAAGAAGGTGCCGAAGTTCTTCACCAGCCGCTCGAAGTCCTCCGGGCGCTCCAGGAGACCGTCCTTCCAGGGCCAGGCGATGCTGCTGAGCCATACGCGCGCCGGGGGTTCGGGGATGTCGTCCGCGAAGTAGTACCGCAGGACGACGCCGAAGTTCCCACCGCCGCCGCCCGTATGGGCCCAGAAGAGGTCGCCTTCGGGGCCGTCGTCCTCGCGGTGGGCGCCGATCACCTCGACCACGGGCGGCTCGTCGGGCCCGCCCCGCACCGTCACCACGTCCACCTGCACCAGGTGGTCGACCACCAGCCCGTGGCGGCGGGAGAGGAACCCGAACCCGCCGCCCGCGACATGGCCGCCCGAACCGACCGAGTAGCAGGATCCGCCGGGGACCGCCTTGCCGAACCGCCGGAAGAGGGTGGTGATGACATCCCAGTTGGTGGCCCCGGCCTCGACGACGTAGGCGGCCTCTCCCCGGTTGTCGGTGCCCTTCCGGACACCGTTCATCAGGCTCAGGTCGAGAACGACCCCGCCCGTGTTGGCCACGAAGTCCTCGTAGCAGTGCCCGCCGCTGCGAACGGTGGGACGGAGACCGTTCTCCACGGCCTCGCGCACCGCCGCCACGGCCGACGCGTCGTCGTGGATCAGCTGGATGTAACTCGGTCTGCCGACCCAGCGCTGGTTGAATCCCTGGCTGAGCGTCTCGTACCGAGGGTCGCCCTCTTCCACTCGCCAATTCATGCGAACTCGTCCCCCTCCGGGGCGCGGCCGGGCAGATCAAGGGCCACCAGGATGGGAGATTCGAGGACCGTACGGCAATTACTTCACCACTAGACAGATAATCCGACGACTATCTTTCAGTGCTTCGCACCCAGGAACCGGAGAACCCGCTCGTTGTACTCGACGGGCTTCTCCGCGGGCACGATGTGCCCGGCACCTTCGACGAACGCGGCCTCGGATCCGGCCGACAGCGACGCACCGATCGCCGCGAGCCCCTCCGCGTCCAGGACGACGCTCCTGTCCTCCGTCCCGTGCAGATACAGCGTCGGCTGGGTCGGCACCTCGCCCCAGAGCTCGGCGTGCCGAGCCGCCCATTCCGGCGTTCCCATCTCCTGCGGGGCGAAATTCATCCGGTACAGATCGATCGCGGCGCGCAGCCGCGCCGGCTCTCCGAGGGCCTTCCTGGCCGCCTCGAAGTCCTCCGTGGCGTCGTAGTCGTCCGCGGTCCACTTGTCCTGCATGACCTGGCGCACCCATGCCATGCCGTTCGCGGCCAGCACCTCGTCGGCCATGGCCATCTGGAAGAACCAGAAGTGGTTCAGCCGCTCGATGCCCTCGTAGGTGCTCGCGTACTCCCCGAAGAACGCGAGCGGCGGGACATCGCTGACCACCACCCGCGACCAGCGCCCCGGCTCGGTGTGGGCCGCGCCCCAGGCGGTCGCCGCACCCCAGTCGTGGCCGACGAGCACCGCATTCCCGTCACCGCCCAACTCCTCGTGCAGAGCGTTCGTGTCGGCCACGAGATCGGCCAGACGCATGCTGCCGTCGGCCGGCAGGGCGGACGGGGCGAACCCGCGGATGTTCGGGGCGACGGCCCGGTATCCGGCCGCGGCGAGCGCCGGTATCAGGTGCCGGTAAGTGGATTCCCCGGATTCCGGGAATCCATGGAGCAGGAGCGCGAGCGGGCCCTCGCCCTCCTCCACATAGGAGATGTCGATGCCATTGGCGACAACGTGCCCGTGCTTCATTGGAATTCCTTGCCTGTGAGATCTGTGAGCCGTGCGGTATTTCCGCCCCGGTTTCCTCCCGGGGCTTCTCCAGACTCGCTCACCGGCTCGGGCCCCCACAAGTACCCACTCTTTTGTTAGCACTTACCTCGCGGTAATGGTCGGGCGGCCAAGATGCGCAGATCGCCATCGCCCCCGCTCTCGCACCGAACACTCCCGGACGCGAACTCCAGCTCCAGCAGGTACCGGGCAGTATCCGAAGTCCCATCCTTCTTGGACCGGTTCGAAGCGGCTGAAGGCCGGTTCACGACCTGACGGGATCAGAGGTGATGCGAAACGCTGAAACCATGGACGACTTGATCACCCACGCCACCACCAAGGACGTGAGCGAACTCGGCTCCGCCGTGGCCGTCTTGCCGGTGGGAAGCTTCGAACAGCATGGCGATCATCTTCCCCTGATCACGGACACGGCGATCGCCTGCCTCATCGCCCGCCGCGTGGCCGACGACCACGGGCTCTTCCTCCTGCCTCCGATCACCATCTCCTGCTCCCACGAGCATGCCTTCAAGGCCGGCACGGTCAGCATCACCGCCGGCACCTTGTACGCGATGGTGAACGACATCTGGCGCTCGCTCGAAGCCTCCGGCGTCCCGGGCCTGCTGATCGTCAACGGCCACGGCGGCAACTACGTCCTCCAGAACGTCGTTCAGGAGCTCAACGTCGGCAACCCACGCATCGCGCTCTTTCCCGTCCGCGAAGACCGCGCCAAGGCCCGGGCGGATGCCGGGCTGGAGAGCAGCAGCGCCGAGGACATGCACGGCGGCGAGTTCGAGGTCTCGCTCCTGCTCCACGGAGCCCCGGACCTCGTACGCGAGGGCATCGCAGCGGACGATCACTCGGCGCCCAGCCGCCCGCACCTCCTCACCCTCGGCATGGCCGGCTACACGGCCAACGGCGTGATCGGGCGCCCGTCGTTGGCCTCAGCAGCCAAGGGCAAAGCGCTGCTGGACAGCTTGTCGCGTTCCGCTCGCGCACACCTGGGCGTAATCGCTCCTCGATGAAAGCGGAAGGGGGCACCAAGCTGTGCACCCTTCCCCTCTCCATCCCCTGACCGCTACCGCCTCGGCAACTCCTCTTTTCCAGCCACCGAGTTGCGCTCCGTCCCCCGACGCGCCCCCGCACACACCCCATTGGGAGCCCCCAGCAACCACCTCCCCCGCCCCACCAGCCCATCCACCCCGATCCATCGGATCGTCAGTTGTTCATCGACGGCCGGAACCGATCGGTACCGGTCTTGTGTCGCCCCGTCGGCGCACGTGACCGTTGAGGCATGAACTTCATTCCCGGGGCACGGTCCGGAGCAGGCAGTCAGCGGGTGACCGTCGCCGTCGCGGGTGCCGAGTTCGGGTGGGGTAGTTCGGGGAAGTTGCGGGCCGTGATGGAGGCGGTGCGGGAGCGGGCCGGCGTGTCGGTGCGGTTCGTGGGGATCGGATCGGGGCTCGGGCGGCCGTTGTTGGCGGATCAGCCCGTCGAGCGGTGGTACGACTCGGGCGACCAGGTCCGGGAGCAGGTGAGTGCGGCCGTGGTCGTGCTCGATGGGGCGGCTGCGCAAGGTCTGGAGAAGGCCGGGGTGCCGACTGTTTTCGTCGACAGTCTGCCTTTTCTCTGGACCGAAGGGGATCGGGGGGCACTGCCGTTGGAGGCAACGGTGTACTGCGCCCAGCGGTGCGGGGAGTTGCCTGCCGAGAGCCGCGGCGTCCTCGGCTCCGTGCGCCGACTGCGATGGGTCGAGGCCGTCATCGGGAAGACGGAGGGCGGCGCGCGGCACGGCGGGGCGTTCCGTACCGCCCTCGTCAGCCTCGGCGGGCTCAAGGCGCCCAAGCTCGGTGACTGGACGCGGTACCCGCGGCTCGTTGTGCCCGCCACGCTCGCGGCCCTCGCCGAGTATGGGGTGGAGGAGGTGCATGTGGCGGGTAATCTTCCTGATGAGTGCGCGAGTTGGGTGTCGAGCGCTCCGGCGCGTACGACCTTCGGCGCTCTCCCCCACGGCGAGTTCCTCAAGCGCCTCGCCGGCTGCGACGTCCTCCTCGCCTCCCCCGGCCTGACCACCCTCCTCGAAGCCGGCTCCCTCGGCGTCCCCGCCGTCTGTCTGCCGCCGCAGAACCTCAGCCAGATCTTCAACGGGCGCTTCCACGCCGAGGCCGTCGGTGCCGACGTCCGCGTCGCCTGGCCCGAGGATGTCTTCCGGGAGGAGGAGGCGTTGCGACTTCGTGCGCAAGGGGAGGACTGCGCACTGAAGCTGATCTACGGCGGGATCGCCCGCGCCCGGGGTGCGGGGCTCACCGAGGCACTGGGGGCCGCCCTTCGCCGCGCACAGGACGGCGCCTCGTGGGGAGCTCTCACCGCTGCCGTCGGGACCGGCGGCGCGGCGCAGGTGGCCGATGAGCTGCTGGCATTAATCCGCAGCTGATACCGCGTCAACTTCCGCTCGAACGGCCCGGAGGGCTCAACCCGTCCATGAGCATGAGCAAGCGCGAACGCTACCTCTTCATCCGCATCCTGGAAGCCTGCAACGCCGACTGCTTCATGTGCGAGTTCGCACTCTCCCGCGACACCTTCCGCTTCTCGGCCGAGGACTTCGCCGAGATCCTCCCCGAGGCCCGCCGGGCGGGTGTCGGGTACGTACGGTTCACCGGCGGCGAGCCGCTGATGCACCGGGACGTCGTGGAACTCGTCCGCACCGGCACGGACGCCGGGATGCGGATGTCGCTGATCACCAACGGGGCGCTGCTGCCGAGGATGGTCGGGCGCCTCGCCGACGCCGGGCTCGCCCAGGTGGTCGTCAGCGTCGACGGCGCGTCGGCCGCCACCCACGACCTCTACCGGCGCTCCCCCGGGATGTTCGACAACGCTCTGCGCGGGCTGCGCGCGGCCGCCGCGCTCGGCGTGCTGCCCCGGGTCAACTCCGTCGTGGGGCCGCACAATTACGCAGAGATGCCGCTGCTCCAGGAGGTGCTCACCGAGGCCGGGGTCCGGCAGTGGGAGCTGTCCGCACTCAAGCTGGAGCGGGTCATCGCCTATCCCGACCCGGACGATGTGCGCCGGGTCGGCGACCGGGTCTACAACGCCGATCCGGCGCAGCTGCTGGTCCCGCTCGGGAAGCGGTTCTACGGGGACACGCCCGAGGAGCAGGAGCGCTATTTCACCCGGTCCGAGACCCCGCGGGCGTCCCGTCCGCTGTGCCATGTCGTCGACGACGTCATCTACGTCGACGGCAAGTACGGGCGGATGTACGCGTGCAGTTGCCTTCCGCACCGCGACGGGGGCGGAGCGCCACTCCGCGACAGCGATAACGACAGCGGCAGCATCCGGCTGGACACCCCGGCGTTCCGCTCCCACGCGGACTTCTTCCGCGACCGCGGGCCCGACCTGTGCTCCGGCTGCTCCACCACGGCCGCCGGCTACAGCGACGACGTCGCCCGGCTCGGAACGGCGGCGCCGTGGCAGTACTGACCACTCCCCGTCGCACCCTTCTCCTGAGTCGTGACGACGAGTTGGACTCGGTGCTCGCGCTGCGCCGGATCGCCGCCCACCTCGGGGGCCTCGACCTCGTCGGGGACGCGCCTGCCGATGCCGCCCTCGTCTGCGACGATGCCGACGCGGCCCGCCGGCTCCTCGCGGCGGGCGTCCCGGTCGTCCATCTCCGTTCGGGGCACCCCGCCAAGGACGAACCACCGCCTCCTGAAGGGGTGTTGAGCTGGGCGCATCGGCCCGGCTGGCTACCAGGACCCACCACCGGGCGGCCCACCGGGGCGCTCGCCCCCGCCCGCCCGGCCCAGCACCGTTCCCGCTCGGGGACGCTGCTCCTGCTGTCCCTGTGGGGCGTTCCCGACGGCGAGGCCGGTGCCTTCGTCTCCGGCCCGCTGCCCGGGCTCGTACGGGAGGCGGTCCGCCGGACCGGGAGTTGCACGGTGGTGTCCGATGCCCGCCTGGACGGCGCGCTGCACGTCACGGAGGCGGACGTGGACGCCCTCCACGCCTCCTGCGCCGTCCTCCTCGCCTCGCCCACCCTGGGCGCCCTGACGCTCGCCCACGCCCGCCGCTCCCCCGCCGCCCTGCTCCCATCGCTCGGTGACACCCAACGCGACCTGGCAGAGCTGGTATTGAGCGCCGTCTCCCTGCCATGGGCGCTGGACCCGGGCGGTGCGTGGGGACCGCCCGACGACAACCCCTGGGCCGCGCTCGACCCGTCCCTGGACGATCTGCGCGGCGCCCAGCGCGTCGCCCGCTCGCTACGCCAACTCACCCTTGCCCCTTGGTAGATCCGAACCCCGGACCCTGGAGCCGTCATGCCCGGCAGCACGAGCCCCGAAAGCCCGTTCCGCCCCCACGTCCCGCCCGAACAGTGGAACGACTGGCGCTGGCACATGCGCAAACGGATCACCAGCCTCGACAAGGCCCGCCAGTGGATCCGGCTCACCCCCGAGGAGGAGAAGGCCGTGGCGGGGACGGCCGGCAAGTACCGCTGGAGCGTCACCCCGTACTACGCCTCGCTCATGGACCCCGACGACCCCACCTGCCCGGTGCGTCTGCAGGCCGTGCCCTCGCCGGCCGAGCTCGCCCCGCACCCGGGCTCCGAGGTGGACCCGGTCGGCGACATGCTTTACCGCAAGACCAACCGGGTCGTGCACAAGTACCGGGACCGGGTGATCCTGCTGGTCACCGAGGCGTGCCCGGTCTACTGCCGGCACTGCACACGCAAGTTCCACACCACCGACCTCGACGGCACGTACTTCCGCGACGACGAGGGCGGCGACTACGACGAGGATCTGCGCTACATCGCCGAACACCCGGAGATCCGGGACGTGTTGCTCACCGGGGGCGATCCGCTGTCCTATCCCGACGGCCGGCTGGAGAAGATCGTCTCGGCGCTCCGCGCGATCCCCAGCGTGGAGATCATCCGCATCGGGAGCCGCTTCCCGGTGCTGCTGCCGCAGCGCATCACGGACGAGCTGTGCGCGATGCTCGCCCGTTACCACCCGGTGTGGCTGAACACCCACTTCAACCACCCCAAGGAGATCACCGAGGAGTCCGCGGCGGCGGTGGACCGGCTCCTGCGGCACGGCATCCCCGTGGGCAACCAGACCGTCCTGCTGCGCGGCGTCAACGACGACGTCGCCACGATGCGCGCCCTGATGACAGGGCTGCTCGCGATCCGGGTGCGGCCGTACTACCTCTACCACTGCGACAACGTCACCGGCGTCTCGCACTTCATGACCTCCGTGGAGAAGGGCTGGGAGATCATGGAGGGCCTCCAGGGCCACATCACCGGTTTCGGGGTGCCGCAGTACGTCCTGACGACCACGCTCGGCAAGATCCCCGTCGCACCGCCGTACTTCAGCCATGTCCCGGACGGCCTGCTGCTCCGCAACCACCGGGGCCAGGAGATGGTCGTCGACCGGAGGGTGCACCCGATCACGGAGGCGGACGTCCCATGACCCTCGACAAGCGGCTGGGGCAGCGCTTCCTGCCCTACGGAGCGAACTACCTCGACTGGTCCGACATGACCGAGCTGGAGGAGGTGATCGGGCACCGGGTGCTGTTCCGCTACCAGACGGAGGGCGAGAGCATGGCCTCGCGGCTGGAGCGCCGGGTGGCCGAACGGCTGGGCGCCGGGCACGCGTTGGCCGTGCACAACGCCACCGAGGCACTGCGGCTGGCGCTGATCTCCACCCGGCCGCGGGTGGGCGACCTGGTGTACATCCCGGCCGTCACCTTCGTCGCGGTGGCGGGGGCGGTGCTCTCCAGCGGGCTGGTCCCCGTGCTGGTGGACGCGGACGAGTCGCTCTCCCTCGACCCGACGCTGCTGCCGGCGGACGCCCGGCGGGTGGTCGTGGCGCACATGGAGGGCGTGGTGGCGCCCGTGCCGTACAGCGTGCCGTATGTGATCGAGGACTGCGCCCAGGCGCTCGGCGCGCGGCTGCCGGACGGGCGGCACGCCGGGACGGCCGGCTGGGCCGGGGTGTTCAGCTTCCATCACAACAAGGTGCTCACCTCGGGCGAGGGCGGGCTGCTCGTCACCGGCGACGCCGGGGCGTGGGCGACGATGCGCCGCTACCACGACCACGGTTCGGCCCGGGTGCCCGGGCGCTATCCGACATGGGACGAGGACGCGCACTTCGGCGAGAACATGGTCACCAGCGAGGAGGTGGCGGCGATCCAGTGCCAGCAGTTCCGGCACCTGGACGAGCTGCTGGCCGGGCTGGAGCGGATGTACGCCGTCGCCCTGGACGGACTGCCCTCGCGCACCGACCTCGCACTGCTGCCGCGCTCCGCGGGCGACGTCAAGGTCAGCCTGCGCTTCCGGTGGGAGTCCCGGGAGCTCCGCGACGCCGCGGTGGCCTGCCTGACCGCCCGGGGCATCGCCAACTGGACGCTCAACAAATACCTGTTGACGGATCATCCGGTGCTCACCGGCCGCCGCTCGCTGTACGCCGACGGCTTCCCGTGGAACCACGCCCCCGGCAACCGGCCGCTCGCCCTCAGCCGCGACGGCTTCGCCCGCACCCGGGACCTGCTGGACCGCACCCTGTGCGTCCCGCTCTCCCCGGAGCTGCCGGAGGCCGAACAGGTCCTCGCGGTCAAGGCCGTGCGCCAGGCGCTGGAGGCGGTGTGACCGAGGATCCCGTGCTCCTGCTGGTCGACGACCGCCCCTCGACGTTCACCCGGTACGCGGCCCGGGCGCTCGACGGCCGGCTGGTGCTGCTGCGGTTCGCGGCCCTGCACCGGGACCTGTCGCCGGAACACCTGGACGCCACCGCGCACCTGCCGGCGTTCTGGGTGCGCGACGGGGTGCCACTGCGGGACGAGGCGCGGCGCTACAAGGAGTGGGCGGCCCGGCTGCCGAGGCCGCCGTCCCGGTTCTGCAACCCCTCCGAGCCGCGCCAGTCCGTCGCCCAGCGGTTCGCGGGGCTGGCCGGGCTGCCGCACCTGTCGCGCCGGCAGGTGCGCTGGGTGCGGGACAAGGCCGCGATGAAGGAGCGCTTCCGGGAGCTGGGGCTGCGCACCGCCCGCTGGGCGCGGGTGCGCACCCCCGCGCACGTCGAGCGGTTCGCGGCGCGGCACGGCTGGCCCGTCGTCCTCAAGCCGGTGGACTCCTTCGCCTGTGTGGACACCCACCGGCTGACCGGCCCGCCCGCACACCTCCGCATGGAGGGGCGGGAGTGGCTGGCCGAGGAGCACATCGGCGGGACGGAGTGGGAGGTGTGCGCACTGATCCACGGCGGACGGGTGCTGGACGCCTGGCCGAGCGCGATGCCCTGCCGCCCGCTGGACATCGTCGACGGCGCGATGAACGCCAACATCAGCGTCGGCAGCGGCGAGGGCCCAACGGTGGACCTGCGCGGGATGCTCCAGCGCATCGTCACCGGGATGGGCATCGACCACGGCTATGCGCACATGGAGTTCTTCCTGGTGGACGGCGTGGTGTACGCGAGCGAGATCGGGGTGCGGCTGGCCGGGTGCGAGATCCCCGCCAACCACGGCCACGCCTACGGGTTCGACGTCTTCGGCGCCACGCTCGACGTCTACCGGGGCCGCCGCCCGGCGCTCGACTACGGCGAGCGCCGCTGCGCGGGCGACCTGCTGCTGCCGCTGCCCGGGTCGGGGACGGTCCGCTCCGTCACCTCCCGGGAGGAGCTGCTGCGCATCCCCGGGGTCCTCGACGCCGTTCTCAAGGTGGGCGCCGGTGACGTCGTCGCGGCCCGCCGCGCCTCGCACAACGCGTCCGGATACGTCCATGTCGCGGGAGCGTCGGTCGGGGAGGTGGAACGTCGTATGCGCGAGGTGCTGTCCGCGTTCGCCATCGAGCTCGTGCCGACGGCCCTTTCGGAGGAACGGATTTGACGAACGGACTGCCCCGCCGCTTCCTGGCCCTGCTCACCCGCCGGCACGTGGCGGGCGCGGCCTGGTGGAGCGTCGTCGCCCGGCTGCCCGTGTACCTGATGTCGCTGGCCCTGATCCTGGTGGTCCGCGAGCAGGGCGGCGGGTACGCCCGGGCCGGGCTGGTCGCCGCCCTGTACACACTCGGGCTGGCGGCCGGCGGGCCGCTGGTCGCCCGGCGCGTGGACCGGCACGGGCGGCGCGCTGTCCTGGCCGTCACCGCGGTCGTCTGCCCGGCGTCGGTCGCCGTCCTGGTGTGGGCCGCGCGCCCCGACGGCTGGCTCCAGCCGGCCGCGGCCGTCCTCGCCGGGGCCTCGCTGCCGCCGGCCAACGCGGTCATGCGCTCGCTGTGGGCGCGGCTGCCGCTGGCGGACGCGGAGCGGGAGACCGCCTACCTGTGGGAGGCGCTGCTCACCGAAGTCCTGGTCGTCGGGGCGCCGTTGATGCTCGCCGTGCTGATGCTCACCGGCTCCGCCGGGGCGGCGCTGACGGCGGCCTCCGCGGTCGGGGGGCTCGGGGCGCTGGGGCTGGCCTTCGTCCGGCTGCCGGTGGACGGGGCGGAGCCCCCGGACGGTGTGCGCGATCCGCTGGGTCCGCTGCGGTCCCCCGCGCTGGCGGTGCTGCTCGGGGTGATGGCCGCCTGCGCCGTGCCGGTCGGACTGATGACGCTGGCCATCCCGGCGTTCGCGGACGCGCACGGTGCGCGGGGCGGCACCGGATTCGTCTACGCCTGCTGGGGCGTGGGCAGCGCGGCGGGGGCGCTGTGGCTGGGCCGGTCCCCTTCCCGGACCCCGGTGCACCGCCGTTTCCCCCGGCTCGTCCTCGCCTACGCGCTGGGCTCGTCCCTGCCGCTGGCCGCCACGGACCAGGTGACGCTGGCGGCGGCCCTCGCGGTGGGCGGTGCGCCGATCGCGCTGGTGTCGGCGAGCGAGATGACGCTGGTCGGGCAACTGGCCGACGGGCGGCTGCTGACGGAGGCGTTCACCTGGGCGTCGCTGGCGACGGTCGCGGGGGACGCGGTGGGCCAGCAGGCCGGGGGGCTGCTGGTGGAACGGGTGGGTGCGCAGGGGGTGTTCGCGGTGGCGTTCGTGGTGGCGTTGGGGGCGGCGGGGGTGGCGTTCGGGTGTGGGGGGTTGCTGGGGGCGGGGTCGGTGGCGGGACGGTCGGGGGCGGTGCGGTGACGTTCGCACTGCGGTGGGTGGGGTTTGCCCCTGGCCCGCCCTTTCACCGTTTCTCGCCGCGCTCCGCGCGGGGCAACGCGGCTGCGCCGCGTTCGTCCTCAAACGCCGGACGGGCTGAAGGGCGGGCCAGGGGCAAACCCCCCGCGCGGTCACCACCGCGCCCACCGATCCCCCGCCCACCCCGCCCAGAACACGAGGTCACCCCACCATGAACGCCACCACACCCCCCTTCCAAGCGGTCACCTGGCGACAACTCCCCTGCACCGTCAAGGAATTCGCCGAAAGCCCGGACCGGACACCCATCCCCGTCCCCGTCGAAGGCCGCGACGACCTCACCACAGCCATCGAACTGGCAACCCGCCTCTACTCCGGCACCCGCACACCCGAACCCGTCCCCACCGGAGTCGTCCTCGGCGCGGCAGACCTCCCCGACGGCGTCGCCGCCCTCGCGCGCCCCCTCGCGCACGAGTGGCTCGACGAGGACGACCTGGCCGGCCACGGCACCGGCACCGGCACCGGCACCGGCGGACTGCTCGTCATCGGCTGCTACGACCGGCTCACCCTCGACCCGCTCCGTTCCCTCCTCCTCCGTTCCTACCGCGGCGCGCCGCACGCGCTGAGCTTCCTCAGCGGCCGGGACGCCGCGTCCGTCGCCTGGAACATCGCCAAGCAGTACGCCGTGCCGGGCGCCGGCGCGGACGCGGTCGGGCTGTTCACGGACACGGACCGGCCGCCCCGCCCGCCGGGCGTCCGCGTCTTCGACGACCGGGACTTCGAACGGGCCGACATCCGGGCCGAGATCCTCGGCACCCACTGGCGGCGCGTCGTCTTCCAGGGCCACGGCAAGGACGACAGCGTCAACCTCGGCGAGTTCACGATCTGCGGTCTGAGCCCGGCCGCGGCCGCCCGCCCCGGGCTGCTCGGCCCCCGGTGCTCCTACGGCCTGCCCTGCTACAAGCCCGAGGACAAGCTCGTCCCGCTGCACCGGGTGCCCGCCGTAGAGCTGGTGCTGAGCGCCTGCAACAGCGGGCCGCTGGCCGACCTGGCCCTGTACGACCCCAAGTACCAGTTGCTCCTCAACGCCCTGGACGGGCCCGCCCGCACGATCGCCTCCGCCGTCTCCGTCCACGACTCCGACCGGCCGGAGAACGTGGCGTGGATGCGGGCCGCGCTCGCCGGCGAGGACTCCGTGGACGCGCTCAACTCCAGCCTGGCCGGCTCCCATCCGTATCCGGCGTTCATGCGCTTCGGAGTGCCGCACACCCCGTCCCCCGCCGCCGTCGCCGTCGCCGTCGCGTCCGACCACTCCCCCGACCCGCTCGTCCTCACCACCGCCCGCCGGCTCACCGCACTGCTGGCCTCGGGGCTGCTGCCGGAGCGGCACCCGCTGCGTCCCCGGCTGACCAGGCTGGCCCGCAAGACGGATCTGTGGGCGGCACGCCCCACGCACCCGGCCGACCAGGCCCCGGAGGAGATCCGCGCCTCGCTCGCCGCCGACCTCCAGTCCCTGGACCATGCGATCGCCGGGCAGGTCGCGGCGAACCCCGAGAACGAGATCATGAACTATCCGGCCCACTTCGGCGACCGCAGCCGTCTCGACCCGGAGGTCCACGAGGTCGTCTGCCACTGCGGCCGCCCGGCGCAGGAGTTCACCCGCCGGGGACTGGTCCCGTACGTCCTGGACACCACATGCGCGGTCTGCATGCGCTGCGGAGACGTGACCTTCCGCGTCCCCGACGCGCCGCGCCTGCTCGCGTACGCCGACGACGAGGTCGTCCGGGGCGGGGTGCTGGAGGTCCGCGCGGAGCTGACGGCCGCGCGTCCCGGGCCGGTGCGGCTGGGCCTGTTCGTCCCCGCCTATCTGCGCGCGGACACCGTCGTCGAGCCGGCCACGACCCGTGTGAAGGTCTCGCAACGGCGGGTCGAGGAGGTGTTCTTCCGGGTGCGGTTCGCGCCGGACACCGCGCCGCAGGCCTACTACTTCACGGTCTTCGCCGTGCAGGACCTGGCCGTCTCGACGGCCAGGCGGCACTTCGGAGTCGTGCCCCACCGCACGTGACCGATCACCGGAGGACGGAGGAGCATCCATGGACCGACCGACCGCACCCGCACCCGCACCCGCACCCGCCATCGAACTCGTCGAGCAGGACGGGGAGGTGACCCTCAGCATCGGCGGCGAGCAGGCCATGCAGGCCTGGGAACGGGACCTGATGTGGGCGAGCGCCGACATGCTGTGCGAGTACGGCGGCAAGCACGGCGGCGAGTTCTACGAAGTGGGGCTCGGCCTGGGCCTGTCGGCGCTGCGCATCGCGCGGAACCCGGCCACCCGACGCCACACCGTCCTCGAACTCTTCGGCGAGGTCGAGGACTTGTTCCGGGCCCGGAACCCCGACCTGCCGGACACCCTCGCCATCGAGCGCGGCGATTTCTTCCAGCGGATCTTCGAGCTGCCCTCGGAGAGCGTCGACGGCATGTTCTTCGACCCGGCCCTGGACATGGAGGTCTGGGCGGACCGGGAGCTGTGGGAGCGGACGATGCCGGAGGTGGTCCGGGTGCTGCGCCCGGGCGGGGTGTTCATCCCGTTCTTCAGCACCCGGCCCGAGCTGCGCTGGCAGTACCTGCCGCACTTCCGCACGATCCGCGTCGAGCGGCGTCCGTTCACGGCCTACGACACCACCGCGTACACGTACGGCACCAGCGGTGACGCCTACATCCAGTGCTTCCGCAAGGACGAGGACTGAGGGGCCTTCCATGACCAGCATCATTGATGAGACCGAGGGGGCCGAAGTCCGTTCCCTGTTCCTCGCCGGTCCGTTCCTCGGGCTCCTGGACCCGGAGACCGGCGAGATGCCCGAGCAGGAGCGCGCGCCCTTCGACCTCCTGATCAAACACTTCGAGTCGCAGGGCGTGTCCGTCCACAACGCGCACCGCCGGGAGGCGTGGGGCGCGGCCCTGATGCAGCCCGAGGAGTGCACCCGGCTCGACCAGGAGGAGATCCGCAGGGCGGACGTCCTCGTGGCGCTCCCCGGATCGCCGGCGTCGCCCGGCACCCACATCGAGGTGGGCTGGGCCAGCGCCTTCGGCAAACCGATCGTGCTGCTGCTGGAACGGGGCCGGGACTACACCTTCCTGGTGCGGGGCCTGCACACCGTGGCCACGGTGGAGTACGTCATGTACGCCGACGTCGCGGAGGCGCTGCCGGCCGTGGACCGGGCGGTACGGCGGGCGGTGGCCCGGCGGCGGGCGGCCGGGGACGGCGGCTGAACGGCGGTGCCCCGCCGCCCCGTCCTGGGTTCCGACGTCGGCGGCGGGGCACCGTCCGCTCACTCCTCGATCGCCCCGCCCACCGACCGCAGGTGCTCTCGGAAGGTCAGGGACGGCGCCTCGCGGCGGCGGGCGAGGTAGCCGGCGAAGTCGACCTGGTCGCGGAGGGTGCGGCCGGAGCGGATGAGCTCGGCCTGGTGGCGTTCCGTGTCGCGGATCGACTCGGCCAGGGCGAGGAGTTCGGCCGTCCGGCCGGCGGGGACGAAGAGGACGCCGTCGTCGTCGCCGAGGACGACGTCGGCCGTGGTGACCGTCCATTCGCCCACCCGGGCCGAGGTCAGCGCGTCGTCGGGGCGCTCGCCGAGGTGGAGGGGGCCGGTGGGGATCGCGCCCAGGCTGAAGACCGGAAGGCCGATGTCCCGGACGTCGGCGGTGTCGCGGTGCAGGCCCCACACGACCAGGCCCTGGATCCCGGCCGCCCGGGCCTCCAGTACGGCGAGGTCGCCGACGCACGCCTCGTCGAGGCGGCCCCCGTTGTCGACCACGAGGACCTCACCGGGCCCGGCCGCCTCGGCCGCCTCGTACGCCTCCAGGAAGACGTCGACGCTGCCGACGTGCCGGGCGGGGCGCACCCGTCCCGCCAGCCGGCCGCCGGGTTCCACGGCGGCGAGGGCGGCCGGTCCGCAGCGGACCGGCACGCCGGCCCGGATGCAGGCGTCGGCGACGTGGGCGGTGGTCAACGCGGTGAAGCGCTGCCGGAGTTCCTGATGGTCCATCGTTTTTCCCCTCCTGAGTCACTCCTGCGTCACTGATGCCACCAGCGTCGCACGCGCCTGGGCCCCGGCCGGTTCTCATCTCCCTGTGCCAGGGCGTCCACTGAGAGGCTGAAGAGACGGATGCGCGCTAAACTCCGCGCGAAAACATGGGGTTGGGGTCCGAAGCGGGGGAGCCATGGTCTATCTGGTGGAGTTGCCGACCGACGTGGACGCGGCAGGCGGTGCGCCGGACGTGGTGAAGGTCGAGATCGAGGAGGTCGGGGAGGGCCTGGTCCAGGTCGCCCGGCCGGGCCGGGTCGTGGCGCGGGCGTCGCGGTCCCTGGGCGAGATGCTGGCCGGGATCCGGCCGGTGGCCGAACACTTCGTCGAGGGCTTCCGCAGCATGGCCGACGCGCCGGACGAGATCGGCGTCGAGTTCGGGGTGTCGCTCTCCGCCGAGGCCGATGTGGTCATCTCCAGCACCGCGGCCCAGGCCAACTTCAAGGTCTCGCTCACCTGGAACCGGCCGCCCGCCGACGGGCCGGATCCGGCCGCACCCGATCCGGCCCCGGACGGCGCACGCTGATGCCGTTACCTCCGGGACCCACGGAGGGAACCGGCCCCAAAACCCTGGACGCGGCCGTGCTGCGGATCCACGACGCGCAGGGCGGCGCCGTGGGCCTGGGCTTCCTGGTGACCGAGGACCGGGCGCTGACCTGTGCCCATGTGGTCTCCGCCGCGCTCGGCCTGCCCGCGCACGACTCTCCGGACGCCGCCGCGCGCGTCGGGGTGGACCTGCCGCTGCTGTCCGGTTCCGCGCGGGACGGGGAGCACCGCGCCGAGGCGGTGGTGGAACACTGGGTCGCGCCGCACCCGTCCGGCGCCGGCGACGTGGCCGTCCTGCGGCTGACCGCTCCCCTGCCCGGCTCCCGGCCGATCAGGCTGGCCGAGGCCCAGGACGTGTGGGAGCACCGGGTACGGGCCTTCGGCTTTCCGGCCGGACGTCCCGGAGGAGTGTGGCACTCCGGCATCCTGAGGGGCCGTCAGGCCAACGGATGGATCCAGGCCGACCTGGCCGCGAACGGCTACCGGATCACACGGGGCTTCAGCGGCGGCCCGGTCTGGGACGACGGACTCGTCGGCGTGATCGGCATGGTGACGGTGGCCGAGGCGGGGGACCCCCCGGCCGGCTATCTGATCCCCACCGACGGGCTGCTGGCGGCCTGGCCCCCGCTGCGCGAACTGGCCCTGCCCCCTTCGCCCTTCCGCGGCCTGGTGCCGTTCCAGGAGTCCGACGCGGCGGTCTTCCACGGCCGGCGCACCGAGACCGGGGAACTCGTCGGCATGCTCGCCCATGAGCGGTGGACCACCCTCGTCGGCCCCTCGGGCTCGGGCAAGTCCTCGCTCGCCCTGGCCGGAGTCGTCCCGCGGCTGCGGGCGGCCGGCACCCTCGCCGCCGTCGTACGGCCGGCCTCCGGCCGCAGCCCGGTGTCCGCCCTGGCCGCCTCGCTGGTGCCCCTGCTGGAGCCCGGGCTGACCCCGATCCAGCAGCTGGAACGCACCCCCGAGCTGGCCGCCCTGCTGCGCGGACAGGGGCTGGCGGACATCGTCCCCCGGCTCCTGCACCGGCACGACGGCAGCAAACTCCTCATCGTGGTCGACCAGTTCGAGGAGCTGCTCACCCTCACCCCGGCGGCCGTCGACGAACTCGCCGGCGTCCTGTTCCAGGACACCTTGCCGCACAGCGTCAGGGTACTGACCACGCTGCGGGCCGACTTCCTCGAAACGGCGCTCGCCCACCCGGGCCTCGGCCCGCTGTGCGGCCGACAGATCTACGCGCTCGGTCCCATGGACGCCCGGCAGTTGAGGGAAATCATCACCGTGCCGGTCGACGCCGTCCCCGGCGTGCGCTACGAACCCCACCTGGTCGACCGCATCCTGGCCGACACCGGCGGCGAGCCGGGCGCCCTGGCCCTGCTCGGCTTCACCCTCGACCTGCTCTGGCGGCGCCAGACCGGCGGACTGCTGACACACCGGGCCTACGAGGAACTCGGCGGTGTTTCGGGTGCCTTGGGACTCCACGCAGACCGGGTCTGGGCGGAGTACGTGCCGCCGCAGGACGAGGCGACGGCCCACCGGCTGTTCACCCAGCTCGTCCGGGTGCCCCTGGGGTCGGCGGCCGCCACCCGCCGGACCGTCTCCCGCCCCGAGCTGGATGCGGCCCAGTGGCGGATCGCGCAGGAACTCGCCCGCACCCGGCTGCTGGTCACCGACCGCGGCCCGGAGGGCCACGAGACCGTGGAACTCGCCCACGAGGCCCTGATCACCGGCTGGGACCGGCTGCGGGACCGGACCGGCGAGGACCGCTCGTTCCTGGTCTGGCGCGAGTCCCTGCGCCACGACATGGACCGCTGGGAGGACGGCGGGCGCGCCGCGGACCTGCTGCCGACCTCCGTGGCCCTGGACGGTGCCCGGCCGTGGCTGCGCGAGCGCGCCGCCGACCTGAGCGACGCCGAACGCGACTATCTGCGGCGGGGACGCGTCCATCGCCGGCGCCGCACCCGGCGCCGGCGCGCGGTCCTCGCCGTGATCTGCGTCCTGGCGCTGGTGGCCACCGCCTTCAGCGTGCTGGCGATGCGGCTGAGCGAGGACGCCGACCGGAAGGCGGCGGTCGTCCGGTCGTCCCGGCTGGTCGCCGACGCGGAGGCGGTCAGGCCCACCGACCCCGGCCTCGCGGCGCAGCTCGCGGTCGCCGCGTACCGCTCCGCCCGGACCCAGGAGACCTCCACCGAGCTGTACACCGCGCTGCGCACTCCGCTGGACAGCGTCGTCGGCAGCACCGGCAAGGGGGTGCTGCGGGTCGCGGCGGAGCCGGACGGCCCCTTGGCCGCCGCCGTCGACAAGGGCGGGGAGCTGCGGATCTGGGACCTCACCGAACCGGTCGCCCCGGTGCTGCGGGCCACGCTCCGTACGAATGCCACCGGGATCGCTCTCGGGCCGCACGGCAGAGGGCTGTTGGCCGCCGCCTGCCAGGGCCGGAGCTTCTGTCTGTGGGACCTGGGCGTCCCCCGGCACCCCACCGTCGCGGCCCAGTTGCCCTGGCCCGCTCTCGGCGCCTCGAAGAAGGGCTTCCAGGTCAGCTCGATGGCCTTCAACGCGGACGGAACCCTGCTGGCCGCCGCGACGGAACAGGGCCCGGTGGCGGTGTGGTCGGTCGCATCCCCCACAAGTCCGCGTCTGGTGGCCGAACTTCAGAATCCCCCGTCGTCGTCCGGTCTCGCCGCGGTCGCCTTCTCGCCGCGCGGCAACACGCTCGCCGCCACCATCCTCAACGGCAGGACGCAGGTGTGGGACCTCTCCGCCCCGTCCGCCCCGAAGAAGACGGCCTCGATCGGGACCGGATACTCCGCCGTGGCCTTCGCCCCCGACGGAAACCTGCTCGCGGCGGTCAAGCACAATGACATCGGGCTCTGGAACACCAAGGATCCGTCCAGACCCGAGGCGATCAAGGTGGACGGCTTCGGCATCAGGACGGACCTGATGGCGGTGGCCTTCGCCAGGGACGGTCACAGGCTCGCGATGGGCGGCGTGAATCCCGACGACAGCAACGGTGAGCTGTGTCTGCTGGCCATTCCCCCGGGCCCGAGGAGCAGGGCCTCTCCCAAGTGCACGAAGACCGGCTACAGCACCGTAGCCCTGGCGCCCGCAGCCGGCGGCGCCGTGCTGAGCGGTGGGTTCGACGGCGTGGTCCGATCGTGGCGGTCGCCCGTGCCGGAGGGCGATTCCGCGCAGGTGCTCAGCGGCTACGGGACATGGGCCTTCAGCCCTGACGGACGCCTGATGGCGGCACCCGTCACCACCGATTTCAGCGCGTACAAGAACCCCTCCCCTTCCCCACTGGGCGTCTGGGACCGTTCCGCGCCCGGCGGGCCCGTACGTGTGGCCACGGTCACCCTGCCCGACGTAGTGCAGGAAGTGACCTTCCTCGGCCGGGCGGTTCTGCTCAGCATCGCGCACAACGGAGCGGTGCAGCTGTGGAACCTCCGCGATCCCCGCCACCCTGTCCGAGCGGCATCACTGGGTACCACCGTTTTCGCCCTCCTCGCCCGGGATCCGGGAGCCGACTGGATCGTCGGCACAGGCGTCAGCACGACCACCGCCGGTGATCTGGTGTCGGTCCAGGGCGACGACCGCAGAATGCATCTGTGGCACGTCACCGGTTCCGGCGGGGCCACCGAGGTCGGCTCGCTCCCCCTCCCGGCCCCCAGAGCCGGCTTCGGCGTCATCCTGCAGAGCGGAGACACGGCCATGGTCGTGACGGCATCCGGGATCGACTGGTGGAACGTCGGTGACCCGGCGCATCCGGTGCGCGGAGAGACCACGAAGCTCCCTGATGCGAACGGCGGCACCGTGGTGTCCGCCCGCGGCACCGTGGCCGTCATGACCAAACGCGGATTCGACATCGACAGAACCCTGCACGTGTTCAACGTCGCTGCCGGCAAGGCGCGTTCGTCGGCCACCCTGCCGGGGACCTACGGCGGTGAGCTGAACATCAGCAACGACGGCCGCCGCCTGGTCGCCGGCGGCACCAACGGCAACACCGCCACCCTGTGGGACATCGGCGATCCCGCCCACCCGGGCGCACCCGTCGCCATCCGCACGCTCCAGGACATCCGGGGCATCGCCATCGATCCGGACAACCGGCACATGGCCGTCTGGCACAGCGACGTCCAGCTCTGGGACATCGGCAACCCGGCCGCGCCCACGCTCACCGCGACCCTCGCGCAAAGGGACCCGAGCTCGGCGATCGCGAGCTCGGCGGTCGCGTTCCCGGGGGACCGCACGATCCTCGTGGCGGGGGGAGGCTCGGTCCTCTCCTTCGACACCGACCCCTCCGAGGTCGCCGACCTGCTCTGCTCCTCCACCGGAAGCTCGATCACCGCCGAGCAGTGGAAGAAGTACGCGCCGGGCACGCCGTACCGGAATCCGTGCCCGTGACACCGAGCGCGCCCGTGCTGTCGCGGAACGCCGACGGCACGGGCGCGATCGTTTCTCACTTCTCGCCGGTCTTCTCCTCCCGGGCCGGGGGCTTGCCGTCGTCGCCCGGGGTGGGCTTGTCCGGGGTTCCCTTGCGGGGCGCGTTGTCGGCCTTCGGGACCTCGACCTTGGTCTTGGAGAGGAAGGTCTTGCCGTTGTGGGCGCCGCAGGACGCCTTCTCCTCGGCGGTCATGGGCCGGGTCTTCATGACCACCACGCTCTTGACACCGTCGGTGTCGTTGGGCGCCGGGCTGGTAATGGTGTCCTTCCAGAACCAGTAGTAGTGGCCCCAGTGCGGATCGTCGTAGTGGGTCTGCCACGTTCCGGTGACCTGGCGCATGACCTGGGCCCGGGAAATCCAGCCGACCTCACCGGGCTTGATGGTCATTCCCATGCTGCCGCCGTCGGAGTGCTCGGTCGTCCAGGTGTGACCGTACTTCGCGGTGACACTGAGATCGACGATTCCGGCGATCTTCCCGCCGGTGGTGATGGAGAATTCCGCGGTGTCGCTGGAACCGACCTTGTCGGACCAGTTCAGCCCCTGAGTGGCGTCCGACGTGCTGCAGTTGTAGAGCGTGTCGGAGACCTGGTGGTAATTCCCCAGGTATGCCTTGTCGACCTGCGGGTCGTTGAACGTGCATTTGCCGGTGCCGCTGGCGCAGTCGGCCATCAGCTCCTTGACGGTCGGCTCGCTCGCCGCGGAGGCGGGGAGGGCCGCCGCGCCCAGTGCGACGGACGCGGCCGCTCCCACGAGCAGGACGCGCCCGCCTTTCTTCATCCGGATGTTCGCCATGGTGCACCTTGACCTTTCAGCCGGTGTCCGGAATTTGCGGTTCCTTTCCGCACGGCCCACGATGCGGGGCGCGTTCGCACGGATGACACCAATTCCAGGCAAAGACCATGTGACGTGGCCGGGTTCACCATCGGACGCGACGAATAGACGTTCTCTCCCGGGGAATTGCCATTCCCTTTCCCGGCAGGTCAGGCGACCTCCGGCCAGTCCCAGCCGGCCTGGACGAACATTCCGAGGCGGTCGCTGACGGCACGTATTTCCGTGATCCGCTCCCCCGCCACCGTGAACCACCACATCTGTTCCACCTCGAAGGAGCGGCCGGTGGGCTGCGGCATCCGGGGATGGAACCCGGTGTGCCTGCCGATGGCCGCCACCCGGGCCACGACGGTGTCGCCCTCGGCGACGAGCGCGTCCACCCGCATCGCGAACTCACCGAAGGCGGCCAGCTGTTGACGGAACCCTTCGAAGGCGGCGCCCGGCTCGTCCGGCTCGCCAAAAATGATCTTGTTGTGGTCGACGACGTCCGCCGCCACGTGCCGGGGCAGGTCCTCGAGCCTGCGCTCGTTGACCGCCTGGAAGAAACCCGCGACGACCTGCTTCATGACCGCTCCCCATTCTTACTACGTAAGTTTGACGGGCCTCAGCCTGGCCTTACGATGTAAGAAAGTCAAGTGGCGGCGGGAGAACGATGTGACGGCCAAGCGGACCCGGGGCGAGCGCGCCGGGCTGACCCGGGACCAGATCCTGGACGCGGCCCTGGACCTGGTGGACCGGGAGGGCGTCAAGGCCCTGACCATGCGCCGACTGGGTGCCGCCCTGGGGGTGGAGGCGATGACGCTCTACCACCATGTCCCGAACAAGGACGCGCTGCTGGACGGCCTGGTGGAACGGGTCTTCGGCCGGGCCCTCCCGGTCGCCGCCGAGGACACCGGCTGGCGCGACTGGCTGCGCGCCTACGCCGGATCGCTGCGCACGACGCTGCTGCGCCACCCCGGCGTACTGCCGCTGGCGGCGTCCCGGCCCGCCGTCACGCCCGCGACGCTGGACGCGGTGGAGCGCGGGCTGGGGGTGCTGACGGGCGCCGGCTTCCCGCTGGGAGGGGCGGTGCACGCGCTCAACACGCTGTCCCTGCTGGTGATCGCCCACACCGCGGCCGAGGACACCGTCGGCGCCGTCGAGGGCGCGGGGTCGGCGGCCTGGCTGCGCACGCTGGAAGCCGGGCGGTATCCCCTGGTCACGGAGGCGGCACGGAGCGGGGCTGGGACGGACGACGGGGAGCGGTTCGCCTTCGCGGTGGAGGCGTTGCTGGCGGGGTTCGCGGCTACGGCCGCGCCCGCGTCACCTCACGGATGACGGTGTCGAGGACCTCGCGCGAGCGGTACAGGCCCCGGATCTCCCGGTCGAGCCGGTCGAGTTCGCCCCGCAGACCGTCCACCAGCTCCTGCGGGGCCGTCCCGTGTCCGCCGTGGCCGGGCATGCAGGGCAGCACCTGGGCGATCTTTCCGCTGCACAGGCCGGCGGCGAACAGCTCCTGGATGCACCCGACGCGGGCGACGGCCGCCTCGCCGAAGCACCGGTGGCCGCCGGCCGTGCGCTCCGCCGTCAGCAGGCCCTGCTGCTCGTAGTAGCGCAGGGCGCGCTCACTGACCTTGGTCCTGCGGGACAACTCCCCGATCCGCACGGTCTCTTCCCCCGGGGTCGATCCTTGCACCGGCGTCAGAATCTTACGGTCCCCCGCGTGACACGCGCCCCGCTGCCCCCTCTGCTCCCGTCCTTCCTCAGCGGTCGCCCAGAAGCGCCACGGCGAACGCCAGCCGGCGGTCCAGCCAGTCCGCCCTGATGTCGAACCCGGATCCCACGGACTGCATCACCTCGGACCCGTCCGCCAGCCACAGCAGCGTCCGCTCGCGCGCCCCGTCGGTGTCCTCGGCACCGAAGGACAGCGCCGAATCGACCACTCCCTCCAGGAACTTGCCCGCCGCGCGGAACACGGCGTCCTGCGGGGACACCGCGGCCCACTTGTTGCGCCCGACGATCTCCGGCCTCCCCGGCTGCTCGATGCGCCAGGTGTGGCGGAACACCTTCCTCGACGGAGGCACGCGGCGGACGACACCGATCTCCCGTTCGTCGGCGTCCCGCACCACATGGCGGCGTTCGCCCCCGTCGCCCTCGGCGCCGCCGACCGTGCAGAGCAGCCGCTGCCGATCCCGGTCCTCGTAGAGCGCGCTCGTGCCGACGACGAAGGCGCAGGGCGGGTTGACCCGGCGCTGCCCGTCGCGCCGGGGCACGCGGACGGCGTCGTCCCCGAACACCGGGCGTTTGGCTCCCGGCCCCTGCTCCCGTTCCACGGTGCCGATCGTGAACCGCCGGACGTCCCGCCAGTCGACGATGTCGAGCGGCGGTTCGGTGCTCCTGCTCCTGCTCCCGTTCCCGCCGAAGATCATTCGCAGGCCTCCAGATACCACCACTGGGCGGGGCTGTCGAGGTCCTCGCCCTGGCGGACATTGGCCCCGTCGTCCGTCGACGCGTCCGCGACCTCCAGCAGCAGCCCGCTGATCTGGGCGACGAGCGCGACCGCGCCCTCGGGGTCCAGCAGCCGCTCGACGAGCCACTCCTGGGCGCCGTAGCCGTTGGCCTTCCACTGCTGGACGTTGGCCCCGTTCTCGACGGAGGCACCGGCGACGTCCAGGCGCTTGCCGCTGTTGACGTTCACGATGTGGTGCACGCCGCTGCCGGGGTGGACCGGGGTGATGTGCCAGAGCTGGGCGGGGGTGCCGGTGTCCTTGCCCTGCTGGACGTTGGCGCCGCTGCCTTTGCGGGCGCCGGCGACCTCCAGCAGGAGTCCGCTGTGGGCGTTGCGGATGCGGTGGGTGCCTTGCATGGCTGTTCTGGTGCCCCCGTGAGTCTTTTTGTTCGAACAATTGATCGTAGCGGGTGGGGGTGGGGGGAAGGGTTGTGCCCCAGTCCCGCCCTTTCACCGTTTCTTCCGGGGCGGAGCCCCGGGGCCCGGCACCGCGGCTTCGCCGCGGTGGGCGGGGGCTGCGCCCCCTGCACCCCTGCTTCCGGGGCTCCGCCCCTGGCCCCCGTTTGTCGCGGCTCCGCCGCTCGTCCTCAAGCGCCGGACGGGCTGGATTTCGCGCCCGCGCCTGAAAACCTCGCGTCTGAAAACCTTGCGCCTGAAAACCTCACGCCGGAAATCCGGCCCGGGCGCACACTTCAGCCCGTCCGGCGCTTGAGGACTCCGCCCGAAGGGCGGACGGGGCCCGGGGTCTCCCCGGAAGAAACGGTGAAAGGGCGGGGCGGGGGCAAAATCCCCCCGGGCACCAGGGCGCGCCGAGCCACAAGGAGGACCCCCACGTGACAGACGGCTACCGCGCCCTCTTCCGCCGCCCCGGCACGGCCCGTCTCGCCGCAGCCGGCCTCCTGGGCCGACTGCCCAACGGAATGCTCGGGCTCGCGTTCCTCCTCGTCCTCCTCCGGGACACCGGCTCCTGCGCGGCGGGCGGCGCCGCGGCCGGTCTGCACACGCTGACCGCCGCCGTGTCGGGGCCGCTGTGGAGCCGGGCCGCGGACCGCGCGGGGCCGCGGACCGTCCTGGTGGTGACGGGCACGGGCCAGGCGCTGGTGCTGACGGCGGTCGCCGGGCTGGCGGCCCGGACGGAGAGCGGTCCGGCGCTCGTCGCGCTCGCGGCGGCGAGCGGAGTCCTGGCGCCCCCGCTCGGGGCGATCATGCGGGCCCTGTGGTCGAGGACGCTGGCGGACGATCCCGGGGCCAAGGCGGCGGCGTTCGCGTACGAGTCCGTCGTCGTGGACGTCGTGTTCGTGCTGGGGCCGTCCCTGGTCGCCGGGCTGGCCGCGCTCGGCGGTCCTCCGCTGGCGCTGTTCTGTGCGGCGGTCGCCACCGCCGCGGGCTGTCTGCCGGTGGCCGCGAGCCCGCACCTCGGCGCAGCGGTCGTCCCGGACGGTGCCGGCCGGAACCGGCCGCGGCCGCTGCGCCGCCCCGCGGTGCTGGGCGTGCTGCCGGTCGGTTTCCTGCTGCTGGGCAGCGTCAGCGCGGCCGAGGTGTCGCTGGTGGCGTTCGCCGACGGGGCGGACCGGCGCGACGCCGCGGGGCCGCTGATCGCGGCACTGGCCGCGGGCGGTGTGCTCGGCGGCCTCTGCCAGGGGGGACGGCGCCAAGAGGGCGCGCACGCCCGGCGGTTGACGGTCCTGCTGGCGGCGGGCTGGGCGGCGCTGGCGGCCTGTCACGGCCTCTGGCAGCCGGTCGCCGTCCTCGTACCGACGGGCCTGTTGCTGAACGCGGCGGTCACGGCGCAGTTCCGCACGCTGGACGAGGTCGCGCCGCGGGACGCGCTGACGGAGGCGTTCGGCTGGCTCAACTCCCTCGGCGCGGCGGGTTCGTCGGCCGGGGCGGCCGCGGCGGGGGCGGTGGCGGGCCCGGGGCCGGACCCGGGCGCCGGGTTCCTGCTGGCGTCGGGCTGTTGCGCGGCGGGCTGCGCCGTCGCCGCGGCGTGCGGGGGGACGTGGCGGCGCGTCGTCCCGGCACTCGCGCCGGTGCCCGAACGGCCGGGGCCGCCGGGAGGGGTTCCCTCCCGGCGGCCCCGGTGAACGACCTTCGCTCAGGCCTCAGTTCTTCAGCGCACTGCGCTTCTGCCACTGGTCCCAGGTCTCCTGCCAGACCTCGAGCCCGTTGCCAACATCCGTCTTCTCCGTGTTGGAGGTGCCCTTGACCTCGACGGTGGAGCCGATCGGCAGGAAGTCGTAGACGGTCTTGGCGTCCTCGGTGGTCATGCCGAAGCAGCCGTGGCTGTTGTTGACCACACCGATCTGGTTGTTCCAGGGCGCGGAGTGCAGGAAGGTGCCGGAGGCGGTCATGTGGGTGACCCACTTGGCGGGCAGCATCCACTGGTTGCCGTAGCCGATGGTCGAGGAGTCCATGACCTCGTCGGCGTTCTTGCTGCGCACGGTGTGGATGCCGCCGCGGGTGGGGGCCTCGGGGGAGCCGGCGGAGCCCTTGACGCTGCCGACCGGCTTGCCGTTCTCGAGCATCGTCAGCGTGTGGCCGGGGACGTCGATGACGGCCTTGTGGTCGGCGCCTATCGTGAACGAGTAGTCGTAGTCACGGGCGAACCAGCCGCCCTCACCGGAGTTGACACCGGCGAGCGAGCCCTTGACGGAGACCTTGGTGCCGCTGGGCCAGTAGGTCTTGGGCCGCCAGTCGAGCCGGTCGTTGCCGCTGTAGTCGGTCACCCAGCCCCAGGCGCCCTCCACCGGGGTGCTGGTGGAGACCTTGAAGTTCTTCTCGACCTCGGCCCGCTTGTCCTTGTCGATCTTGTGGTCGAAGAGGATCGAGACCGGCATGCCGGTGCCGACGGTCTGGCCGTTCTGCGGGGTGTTGGTGAGCTTGTTGACCTTCTCCGGCTGCTCGGTGGTGAAGGAGGCCGTCGACGAGGACTTGCGGCCCTTCGTCCCCTCGGCCGCGGTCTTCACCGTGTAGGTGGTCTTGGGCTTGACCTTGCCGGACGACTGCCAGGAGGTGCCGTCGGCGGCCAGCTTGCCGTCGACCTTCTCCCCCTTGTCGTCCTTGACCTCGACGGAGGTCAGCTTGCCGCCGTCGGCCTTGACCGAGATCGGCGAGCCGAGCTTGACCTCCTTGCCGCCGCCCGGGCTGACGGTCACCTTCGCCGCGGCCCCCGCGTCCTCGGAGGACCCCCCGGAACCTCCCGAACAGGCGCTGAGCGCCAGCGAACCCACCAGGGCGGACATCAACAGGACGGGACGACGGCCCGATCCGACGTGCACGAGAACAACCTCCAAGAACTGCGGCTCCATGGCGGGCACGCATCCCCCCGCCACCCTTAACAGATGATCTGAGGGCGGCCGTGGTTCCTGGAGAAAGCGATATTTGTGCAGCAAAAACGGCGAACAGCCGATGAATCATTACCGGAGTGGCAACTTCCACCTGTTGTTGCAGGAGCGCTCGCCCGGAAAGCAGTCGGCGCGCAAGCGAAGGAACGCGCCCTCAAGGGACTTGGCACGCCCCGGTTACGGGGCCGGCACCACCGCGACGGGACACCGCGCGTGGTGCAGTGCCGCATGGCTGACCCGGCCGAGCTGGAGGCCGAGGCCGTGGTGCCGGCGCACGGCGCCGACGACGAGCAGATCAGCGTCGGCCGAGGCCTCGACGAGCGCCTTGCGCGGCGCCCCCTCGACCGTGACGGCGTGCACGACGACCTCCGGATGCCGCTCCGCCTCGGGGCGCAGCGCGTCGTCCAGTTCGCGTCCGGCCCGCTCCTCGGCGTCGAGGGTGGCGCCGCTGGGCAGTGGATAGTGGTCGACCGACTGCCGCACGGGGTGGCGCCAGGCGCGCAGGGCGCGTACCTCGCAGCCGCGCGCGGCGGCCTCGCGGAAGGCGAACCGGACGGCGGCGGGGGCCTCCTCCGCGTCGCCGACGCCGAGCAGGACGCGGCCGTGCCCCCCGCCGACGGCGACGTCGTCGCCGCGGACGACGACCACGGGGCAGTGGGCGCGCCCGGCGACGGCCAGGCTGACCGAGCCGAGCAGGATCCCGGCCAGGGCACCCCGGCCGGAGGGGCCGGTCACCAGGAAGAACGCATGGCGGCTGGCCTCCACCAGGGCGTTGACGGCCTCCTCGGGCGCGGTGTCCGCGTGGACGCGCAGGGCGGGGTCCCGCTGCTGGGCGCGGCGGGCGGCGGCGACGGTGACGGCCTCCTCGGCCAGCGTCTCGGGGGAGGGACCGTCGGCGGGCGGGAGGCGGCCCTCGTAGCGCTCCCACAGGGAGGCGTAGAGGACGCGCAGCCGCACGTCGTGGCGGGCCGCCTCGTCCACGGCCCAGTCCAGTGCCGTCAGGCTGCCGGGGGATCCGTCGACCCCCACGACCAGGGGGAGCTCCATCGCCTCTCACCGCCTCGCGGACTGCCCGGTACTGCACCACCTTCGCACCGCCCGGGACCGGGCGCGACCGGTGCGACTTGTGCGACCGGTCGCGCCCGGCCCGGACCCGCTCGCGCGCTCGCGGCGGCCGCGGCGCACGGGGAGCATGGGGTCATGGCCAAGGAGACCCGGGGCGAGCTCCTCGCCCGGCATCAGGAGTCGCTCGCCCTGTTCGGGGAGCGGGTGCACGCCGTCCGCCCGCGCCAGTGGGACGGGCCGACGCCGTGCACCGAGTGGACGGTGCGCGACCTGGTGAACCATCTGACCGCCGAACAGCTGTGGGTGCCACGGCTGTTGGACGGCGCGACGATCGAGGACGTCGGCGACGAGCTGGACGGGGACGTGCTGGGCGACGATCCCGCCGGCGCCTGGGACGCGGCCGCCGGGGCCGCCGTGGAGGCGTTCGCCCGGCGGGGCGCGCTGCGCCGCAGCGTGCCGCTCTCCTACGGCGAGACGGGCGCGGACGCGTACTGCGCGGAGATGACCGCCGACGCCGTGGTGCACACCTGGGACCTGTCACGGGCGATCGGCGCCCCGGAGCGAATGCCGGACGAGCTGGTGGGGGCGGCGGGGCGGGTGTTCGGGGCGTACGGGGACGACATGTCCCCGACGGGCCTGTTCGCCGCCCCGGTGCCGGTGCCGGAGGGCGCGGACGCGTGGACGGCGCTGCTGGCCCGGCTGGGGCGGCGGGTCTGACCTTCCGGTCCCTCCCGGGTCTTCTCCCGGGTCTTCTCCCCGCCGGGGTGGCTCCGCTATAAGGAACGGATGAGTTCTCCTCCCTGCGCGGTGCGACGACGTGCCGTGGTGCGGGCGATCGTGGCTGCGGGGGTCTGTGCGGCGATGGTGAGTTCCTGCGACAGCGGTTCCGACGGGCGCGACGACGCACGGGCCGCGGCCGACTCCGCGGCGGCCGCCTCCGCCGCGCCCGGTGCGGACACCCTGATGATCATTCGTCATGCGGAGAAACCGCGCGAGAAGGACGACGGGAAGAAGCCGCCGTTCGGCGTGACCGAGGACGGCGAGCAGAACGAGCACGCCCTGGTGGTGCGCGGCTGGCAGCGGGCCGGCGCGCTGACCGGCCTGTTCGCCCCGGACGGCGGGGCGTCGCCGCGCCCGGGCCTGCGGCGCCCGTCCGCGGTCTACGCCGCCGACGGCCACGACGGCGGCAAGGGCCTGCGGCCCGCCGAGACGGTCGCCCCGCTCGCGGCGAAGCTGGGGCTGCGGGTGAACACGGACTACGGCCAGGGGGACGAGTCCGCCCTGGTCAAGGAGGTCTCCGGACGGCACGGGGCCACCCTCGTCTCCTGGGAGCACCACCGGATATCGCACATCGTCAAGAAGCTGGGGACGGTCCGTCCCGCACCGCCCGACGCCTGGCCGGACGACCGCTTCGACCTGGTGTGGGTGTTCACCCGGGAGGGCAAGGGGTGGCGCTTCCAGCAGGTGCCACAGCTGCTGCTGGCGGGCGACCGGTCGGACCCGGCGTAGGGGCGGCCCACGCCGGGTCCGGGTGCGCCGGGGTGCCTACTTGGGGCAGAACTCGCCCCGGAAGACGTCGTTGTAGGGCTTGGTGGAGTCCAGCCAGTCGCCGTTGATCTGGAAGGTCAGCGCGTGCTTGCCGTCCCGCGTGACCGCGGTGCTGGTCAGCGAGCCCCAGACGATGCCGTCGTGGCCGTAGACCTTAACACCGCAGGGCAGCGAGCGGACGATCAGGCCCAGGCCGTAGTCGAACGGGACGTCGTTGTTGGTCCCGTCCTCGGCCGGGACGGTGGTGAGCATCGCGTCGAGCTGCTTCTTGGGGAAGAGCCTGCCGCCGAGCAGGGCGCCGAAGAAGCGGTTGAGGTCACCGGTGGTGCTGATCATCTCGCCCGTGGCGCCGGACCAGGCCGGGTTGTACTCGGTGGCGTCGTAGATCTCCGGGCCGGGGTTCGCGGCGTAGAGCTTGGAGTAGCCGACGGGGTGCGGGGCGGGCATCGTGGGGTCGGTGCCGGGGAAGGTCGTCTGCCGCAGGCCGAGCGGCTTGACGATCCGCTTCTCGGCCTCGCGGGCCCAGGCGTTGCCGGTGACCTTCTCGATGACCATGCCGGCGATCACGAAGTTGGTGTTGGAGTAGTGCCATGCGGTGCCCGGCGCCCAGTAGGGCGGGTACTTGAGGCCCATGGCCACGATCTGCTCGGGCGAACGGTACTCGTAGCGGTGCTCCAGGAAGCCCGGCCCGTTCATGTAGGCGTTCCACTCCGGCGTCTCGACCATGTCGTGGATGCCGCTGGTGTGGTTGAGGAGCTGACGGAGCGTCACCTTGTTGCCGTCGTAGCCGTTGCCCTTCAGCAGCCCCGGCAGCCAGCGCTCCACGGAGTCGTCGAGGCACAGCTTGCCCTCGGCCTCCAGCTGGAGGATGACGGTGGTGACGAAGGTCTTGGTGATGCTGCCCGCGCGGATGTGGTCCCGGTCGGTGCGCTTGGTCTTCGTCTTGGTGTCGGCGTGGCCGGCGGATCCGAACCACTCCCCGTCGGGGGACGAGGTCTGGGCCGCGACGCCCGGCATGCCGGCCGCGACGAGCCCGTCGAGGGCCTCCTGCGTCCGCTGGTGCGCCCCCTTCGCGGCGACCGGCGCCGCGGTAGCGGGCCCGGCCAGGGCGACCGCGCCGACCACGAGCGCGGCGGTGAGGCCAAGCGCCCTGCCCCGTATACGGAGTGAGAGTTTCCGCATGTAAATCCCCTCAAAAGCACCACAGGTTGAGTGGCTCAGCAATGATCACAGGCCCACGCAGTATAGATTGACCAGTTCTTGACCAACCGAATATTCCGGGCCACGTGGCATGCGACATCACTGCACATATCCGCGCCCTTCGCCCAACTCCCCTGCGCTCAGGGCAGGATGACGTCCCCGTCACCGGAACCCTTTCCGCCAGTGATCGTTCTTGTGGGTACGCCGCGGCGTGGGGAGCGTCCGCGGAATGTCAAGTCCGGTCGCATCGCGTACCGGGAGGGGAGCCGGACGTGGCGCACGACACCCCGGCGGGCGGCAGCCTGTGGCGGCACCGGGACTTCCTCCACTACTGGAGCGCCAACGCCGTCGACCTCGTCGGCAGTGGCGTCACCCAGGTGGCACTCCCGCTGATCGCGGTCGTGACCCTGCACGCCTCCGTCTGGCAGGTCGCGCTGTTGTCGTGCGCCCAGAAGCTCCCGCCCCTGCTGGTGTCGCTCCCCGCCGGAGCCCTGGCCGACCGGTACCGCAAACATCCCGTGATGGTGGGCGCGGCCCTGGTGAGCGGCGCCGCGTTCGCCACCGTCCCCCTGGCCGACGCCCTGGGCCGGCTGTCGCTGGGGCAGCTGTACGCGGTGGCGCTGGTGAGCGCGACCGCGGAGGTCTTCGGCTCCACCGCCCGCATCAGCTTCCTCCCCTCGCTGCTCCCGCGCCGGCTGCTGCTGGAGGCCAACTCCAAGCTCGGCGGCGTCAGCTCCCTGGCGGACAGCGCCGGATCCCAGCTCGGCGCCGCCCTCGTCACCGCCCTCGGCGCCGCCCGGTCCGTATGCCTGGACGTCGCCTCCTTCCTGGCCTGCGCCCTCCTCCTCGCCCGCATCCGGAACCCCGAACCGGCCGCCGCACGGCCCGCGGGCACCACCACGTTCCGCGCCGAGATCGGCGAAGGACTGCGTTACCTGTGGTCCCACCCCACAATCCGGCCGCTGGTGCTGGCCGGCACGGCGTACGTCACCGTCGTCGCCTTCCTCACCACGCTGTGGTCCGTCTACCTGCTGCGCGACCTGCGCTACTCCGGGGAGGCGCTGGGCACGACGCTCGGCGTGGCCGCGCTCGGCGGCTTCTGCGGAGCGCTCGTGGTCCGGCCGCTCGTCGCCCGGTACGGCCCGGCCCGCGTGATGCTCACCTCCCTGGCCCTGGCCCCGCTCACCGAGGTGCCGCTCCTGCTCGCCGCACCCGGCCGCGCGGGACAACTCGCCATCGGACTGGGGCTGTTCGTGCAGCTGGGGTGCGCCGTCGCCCAGGGCTCGACCCAGCGCAGCATCCGGCAGGCCGTCTGCGACCCGGCCCTGCAGGGCCGGGCGTTCGCCACGAGCCGGTGGGTCATCTACGGATCCCAGCCCCTGGCCGCCCTTCTCGCCGGAGCCTGCGGGACCTGGCTCGGCCTGTGGAACGCCCTGGCCCTCGGCACGCTCGCCCTGGCCGTCCCGTTCCCGGTCCTGTTCGCCTCCTCGGTCCGGACCCTGCGCCCGGACCTCGTACACCCGTGAATCCCCGGATCCGCGAAGCCCTCGTCCAGAACCCTCGATACGCCTTCGATACGCACTCGATCGCACAGAAGAAAAGTGATGCCGTATGAGTCCAGGGGAAAACCCCGGGCCAGCACGCCGGTCCCGCTCCACCGGCAAGTACGTTCCCGCCAGGGGGATCTACACGGAGTCGGCCCGCCTCCAGCGGCTCGACTGGCTCCGCGCCACGACCCGGCTGGACCTGGACTCCCTCCAGCACACCGGGCTCGACGCCGGGAGACTGACCGGGAACGTCGAGGGGTTCGTCGGCGGCGTCGAGATCCCCGTCGGCATCGCCGGACCGCTGCTGTTCCTCGGGACGAACGTCCGGGGAGAGATCTACGCGCCCATGGCGACGTCGGAGGGCGCGCTGGTCTCGTCGGCGACCCGCGGGGCCCTGGCCGTCAGCATGGCGGGCGGAGTGAGCACCCACGCCGTCTCACAGAGCATGACGCGTGCGCCGGTGTTCGCCTTCTCCAGGATGACGGGCGCCGTCCGCTTCGCCTCGGCGGTCCGCGGGCGCCTGGACGAACTCCGCGGCGTCGTCCGGGAGGTCTCGCGGCACGCCCAACTCGTCTCGCTCGAACCCGCGGTGCTGGGCAGGACCGTCCACCTGCGGTTCACCTACACGACCGGGGACGCGGCGGGCCAGAACATGACCACCGCCTGCACCTGGCACGCGTGCCGGTGGATCCTGGACCGCCCCGAACTGGCCGGGCCGGACCTGGAGTCGTTCATCGTCGAAGGGAACACCTCCGGCGACAAGAAGGCGTCGTACCAGGCCATGGCGGCCGGCCGCGGCATCAGGGCGACGGCGGACTGCGTCCTGCCGGGCGGCGTCGTCGAACGCGTCCTGAAGACCACACCCGACGAACTGGTCCGGGGCTACCACCACATCGCGGCCGGGGCCGTCCACAGCGGCGTGATCGGCTCCCACGCCAACACCGCCAACATCGTCGCGGCCGTCTTCGCCGCGACGGGCCAGGACATCGCCTGCGTCCACGAGTCCGGCGCGTCCCAGTTCATCCTGGAACGGACGGCGGACGGCGTCCATGCGAGCATCACCCTCCCCGGCCTGGCGATCGGCACGGTCGGCGGCGGCACCCACCTTCCGGTGCAGCGCGAACTCCTGGAGGTCATGG
Source organism: Streptomyces luteireticuli (assembly GCF_041519305.1). Taxonomy (NCBI): domain Bacteria; kingdom Bacillati; phylum Actinomycetota; class Actinomycetes; order Kitasatosporales; family Streptomycetaceae; genus Streptomyces; species Streptomyces luteireticuli. The sequence continues at coordinate 7,336,180 of NZ_CP167927.1, read as the reverse complement.
GCTGCGCGGGACAGGGAGGCACGGCACGCCTGGCCGAGATCATCGCCGGCTTCGCCCTCGCCCTGGACCTCTCCACCGTCTCCGCGGCCGTCTCCGGGCAGTTCGCCAGTGCCCATGAGCGCCTCGGGCGCAACAGGCCCGTCGACTGGTTCCGGCTCGACGAACTCGACGCCCCCTTCTTCGAGTCCGCCCTGGGGCACGCCGCGGCGCCGGACGTCACCGTGAAGGACGTCGCGACGATCGAGATCCCCATGGGCCCCAGCGTCCTGTCGGAGCTGACCTCCCGGACCGTGAACAAGTCCGTCGGGCTCTTCCCGATGCAGATCAGGGTCGACCGCGGCGGAACGGAGGAGAAGGTCGACGTCATGGTCAAGGTCAAGCCCACCGACCGGGAGGTCATCAAGATGGCCGGCCTGGCGGCCGCCCACTGCGGCGGGCCGGTGGCGACCCACTACCGCAGATTCGACCGGCGCCTCGGCTTCGTCGGCTGCGACGTACGGGAGTTGGCCCTGTACGAGCAGACGGATCCCCGCTTCACCCGCCTGGTGCCCGGGCTCCACCGGACGCTCCGCGACGACCGGCGGGAGACCTACGTCATCGTGATGGAGTGCCTCGACGGCATGGAGCTGATGGAGACGTCGGACCGTGCGCGCGGGTGGTCGCGCCGGCACCTCGGGATCGCGCTGCGCGACCTCGGGCAGCTCCACTCCGTCTGGTACGGCAGGGAATCCGCGCTGGGCCGGATGCCATGGATCGGGCACGTGCCGAACGCCGCGGACATGGTCGGGATGCGGGACCTGTGGCTGGCCCTGGCCGACCACTCCGCGGAGGAGTTCCCCGAACTCGTCGACGGGCACCACCACGACCGGATCGTCTCCTACGTCGCGACGGCCGACCGCTGGTGGCCGAGGATCGAGGCGATGCCGAGAACGCTCGTGCACAACGACTTCAATCCCCGCAATCTGGCCATCAGGCCGGACGGCAGGCTGTGCGCCTTCGACTGGGAACTCGCCACCCTGCACATTCCCCAGCACGATCTGGCGGAGCTGCTCTGTACCGCTCTGGACCCCGCCGACATCAACGGCACGGTTGTCAGGGAGCTTTCGGAAATCCACCGGAAGTCCCTGGAGACGCAGGCGCGCACCGTCATCGACCGGAACATGTGGGAATCCGGGTACCGGCTCGCCCTCAGGGATCTGGCGGTGAATCGCTTCGGGCTCTACTTCGTGGCGCACACGGTCCGCCACTACGGATTCCTGGAGCAATGGTGGCGGAATCTCTGGGCGTTGATCGACCTGGCCGAAGAAGTCCGTTAGTCCACAAGTCCACCAGTCCACGAAAACTGAATTCCCGTTCATCGGACGGTAGCCGTAACCGCGACCACTCCGCCCCGTTAGGCCATATGAATGACGGGCGGCGTCCACAACGGTACGCCGCATCCTTCGAAGAGACAGGGCAACCAGTGGGTGCACTGAAGCGATTCGCGGTTCTTTCCGGCCTGGCCGTGGCGGTTCTGGCCTCCCCCGCCGGCCTCGGGGCCGCGAGCGCCGACACGATCGACCTGGGGGCGGGCGGCCTGCTGTCCAACATCGACGGCAGGAACTCCTCGGGCCACGCCAACCTGTGCGGCACCGGCCGGGTCAGCGTGCTCAACGAGCGGACGTGTGTCACCCGGCACAGCTCCCACCACGGCGGCCGCCAGCTGACCGGCCCGAGCGGCGGTCTGCTGTCCAACATCGACTCGCGCAACGCCTCCGGCTACAGCAACAACTGCGGCAGCGACACCATCGGTGTTCTCAACCACACCACCTGCGTCGTCGAGGAGAAGTAGAGCGGCACAGGGCGGAGGGGCGTCCGGCGAGCGCCGGGCGCCCCTCCGCCCTGTCCTCCCCCTCCGGCCGGGCACCGGTGGCTAACGTGACCCCCATGCAGGCCCTCGCCCTTGCCCTCACGCATGCCCTCACGGTCGCCGGTTCGATGGCCTGGGAGATCACCTGGGCCCTGGTGCTCGGCTTCGCGCTCTCCGCCGTGGTGCAGGCCGTCGTCCGCCCCGCCACGGTCGCCGGAGCGCTCGGGAACGCCCGTCCGCGCACCCTCGCGCTGGCGGCCGGACTGGGCGCGGCCTCGTCGTCGTGCTCGTACGCGGCGGTGGCGCTGGCGCGTTCGCTGTTCCGCAAGGGTGCCGACTTCACCGCCTGCATGGCCTTCGAGGTGGCCTCGACCAATCTGGTCGTCGAACTCGGCGTGCTCCTGGCCCTCCTGATGGGCTGGCAGTTCACGGTGGCCGAGTACGCCGGGGGCACAGTGATGATCGCCGTACTCGCGCTGCTGTTCCGGGCGTTCCTGCGCGAGAACCTGCTGGCGGAGGCCCGGGCCCAGGCGGACCGGGGGCTGGCGGGGGCGATGGAGGGACACGCGGCGATGGACATGTCCGTGCGCGGCGAGGGGCCGTTCGTCCGTCGGCTGCTGTCCCCCGCGGGCCTCACGGCCACCGCGCACGTCTTCGTCATGGAGTGGGCGGCGGTCCTGCGCGACCTGGTGCTGGGCCTGCTGGCCGCCGGGGCGGTCGCCGCATGGGTGCCCGACTCCTTCTGGCGGGCCTTCTTCTTCGACGGCCACCTGCTGGCCGCCCGGGTGTGGGGGCCGCTGATCGGGCCCGTGGTGGCGATGCTCTCGTTCGTCTGCTCCATCGGCAATGTGCCGCTGGCGGTGGTGCTGTGGAAGGGCGGCATCAGCTTCGGCGGCGTCGTCTCGTTCGTCTTCGCCGACCTGCTGATCCTGCCGATCCTGGGCATCTACCGGAAGTACTACGGGACGCGCACGGCGCTGTTCCTGCTCGCCACCTTCTACCCGGCCATGGCCGTCGCGGGGTGGCTGGTGGAGGCCGTCTTCGCGGGCCTGGGCCTGGTGCCGGGCCGCGGCGGGGCCGCGGTCGCCGGGTCCGGCGTCACCTGGGGCTACACGACGTTCCTCAATATCGGCTTCCTGCTGCTCGCCGCCGTGCTCGTGGTCCGCTTCCTGGCGACGGGGGGCGCGGGCATGCTGCGCGGGATGGGCGGCCCGCCGCCCGCGTGAGACGGGCCGCCCGGGAGGTCAGCCGAAGCGGACGCTGGAGAAGTTCAGGCCCTTCGGGCCCTCCTTCCCCGGGGCGAGGCGGGTCGCCTTCCCGCTGCACTTCTTGCCGCTGAAGACCGTGGCCGGACCGCCCGTCCCGTTGTGCGGGCTCTTCGCCCCCTGGCTCATGTCGAAGCACTTGCCGTCCGGCGGGTCCTGGACGAAGAACGGCCGGCCGCCGGACTGGAAGGTGAACGGCCCCTTGGCGGCGGAGGCGTCCATGGGGAGGGTCAGGACGAGGGCGAGCCCGGCGAGAGCGGTGAGGACCGGACGGACAAGACGCATCATTGATCCATTTCTCGTGCGGTCGTACGAGGACGTTCGGCCCGAAAAGGGCCTTCACGCACTCAACGACCCGCGCCGCCGCGCGATACGCACCCCGTCCGTCACCGCCCCAGCCCGGCGTCCCGCGCCAACAGGGCGGCCTGGACCCGGTTCTCGCAGTCGAGCTTGGCCAGGATCCGGCTGACGTACGTCTTCACCGTGGCCTCGCTCATGTGCAGCCGCCGCCCCGCGTCGGCGTTGGAGAGCCCCTCGCCGAGCAGCTCCAGCACCTCCCGCTCCCGGCCGCTCAGCCCCGCCACCCGCGCCCGCGCCTCCTCGCCCCGGTCCTCGGCGGGACCGGCGGCGAGGGAGTCCGCGACGTGCCGGGTGGCCGCGGGCGACAGATACGCGTTGCCCGCCGCGGCGGCGCGGACCGCGCCCATCAGTTCGCCGGGGGCCGAGTCCTTGAGGAGGAAGCCGGCCCCGCCGTGCCGCAGGGCGCGCAGCACGTTCTCGCGCTCGCCGAAGGTGGTGAGGATCAGGACCCGGACGCCCGGGGCCGTCCGGCCCAGTTCGGCGAGTGCGGTGAGCCCGTCCATGACCGGCATCTGGATGTCGAGCAGCGCGACGTCCACCAGGTGCCGCCGCGCCAGCTCGACCGCCTCGTGCCCGTTCGCCGCCTCGGCCACCACTTCGATGTCGTCGGCCGAGGTCAGGATCATCCTGATGCCGGCCCGGATGAGCGGCTCGTCGTCGGCGATGAGGACGCGGATCACGGGGGTCTCCTGATAACTGATGTCTGCTGAGCGTCTGTCGGCCGATCGTTGTTGACGACGGCTAGTCGTTCCTGACGACGAACTCACGCTTTTCGATCAGTTTCCCGCCCTTGAAGCAGAAGCGGTACACGCGGTCCCGGTCGATGTCGTCCGGGGAGTCCGTGGACAGCAGCGAGAGGCACTGCGCCCCGGCGGGCTCGGCGGGCCCCTTGCCCTTGACCCCGGAGGTCAGGAACGACTCCCCGGAGGGCAGCTTCTTGCGCACGGCGTCCTCGGACGTGCCCACGGTGATGGAGCGGTAGACCCCCGGGTCGATGGACGCCTTCTTCATCTCGTCGAAGAGCTTGCCGACCCCCAGCACGGCCAGCACGGCCAGACCGGCGAGGATCAGCAGACCCACCCCGCAGCCGACCAGGCAACCCCGGCTCCTCCTGACACTCATGATGTTCTTGAACTCCTCACGCGGATCGAGCGGGTCGATAACCGGTTCGTCACCGACCCGTTGACCGTCGCCCGGAGCCGTCGCCGGAGGCTGCCGCCGAAGGTCGTCGCCCGCCCCGACCAAGGTCGTCCCCGGCCCCGCGCCGTACGGGAGCACTCCCGCGAGCCGGAAGCCGCCGTCCTCCACCGGCCCGGAGCGCACCATCCCGCCGGCCAGCCGGGCGCGTTCCCGCAGCCCCGTGAGCCCCTGGCCGCCGCTCACGGCGGCCGTTCCCGCGGCGCCGCCCTTGGGCACCGGCCCGTTGACGACCTCCACCACCAGCGAGTCCGCCTCGTAGTACAGGCCGACGGCGATCCGCGCACCGGAAGCGTGCTTGAAGGCGTTGGTCAGCCCCTCCTGGACGATGCGGTACGCCGCGTGGTCGGCCGGAGCGCCCAGCGGCCGGGGCTCGCCGGAGCGGACGAGCCGTATGTCCGTCCCCGCGGCGGCCGCCGACTCCACGAGCCCGTCGATGCCGGCCACCACCCCGGATTCGGCACGCGCCTCCTCCACCGCGCCGTCGTCCACCGTGCCGTCCTTGAGGACGCCGACCACCGCGCGCAGTTCGTGCATGGCGGCCACCGACGCCTCGCGCAGCACCCCGACCGCCTCGCGCTGCTGCTCGCTCAGCCCCCGGGACACCTCCAGGGCGCCCGTCTGCACGGCGATCAGCGCCAGCTGGTGGCCGAGGCTGTCGTGCATGTCCTGGGCGATCCGCTGCCGCTCGCGCATCCGCGCCTGGCGGGCGATCATCTGGCGCTCGCGCAGCAGCTGGGCGTTGCGCTCGTGCAGGGTCCGCATCAGGGCCCGCCGCTGGCTCCAGTAGCGGCCGGTGATGCCCGGGACGACCGCCATCACCAGGAAGAGGAGGACGGAGAAGGCGATCGCCACCGCCGACCTGTTCTCAAGGAGGTTGATGGCCTCGAACGCCACGAAGGACGCGGTGAAGGCCGCCGACGCCCGCAGCACCCCCTTGATCCGGCGGCCCGCGGACCAGGCGGCCACGATCAGCAGGAGGCCGCCGCTCGTCGCCGCGTCCAGCGCCCCGGCGGCGATCAGCACGGTCGCGGGCAGCGTGCGCCGCACCAGGGAGAGCACAGCGATGGCGAGGGCGAACAGCAGCGTCCTGAGGAGGCCCTCACCGGTCAGGTACTCCGCGGAGCCGGTGAGCAGGGCGAGCCCGGCGGCCAGGGCGGTCTCGCCCACCACCCGCCGGCGTGACCACTGAGCCGGATCGATCCACCGCGCCCAAAGATCACGAGCCCCATGCGTCACACCCATAAGGTGCAGCCTAAGCAGGCCCGCCCGGTCCCGGCGTGCGCCGAAGGTCGCGGGGCCGTTCCACGAAAGTCGTACGCCGGGGTCGTACGCCGGGGTCAGCGGCGCCCGCGCGGGGGACCGCCCAGCCAGGCCAGGGCGCCCGCGACGAGGGCGGTCACCCCGGTGGCCAGGGTGGGCTCGACGACCGGTGCGAAGTACGGGGAGTGCGGGGCGGGGATGTCGCGGGCCGTGGTGCCGGCCTTCTCCGCCCGGGCGTACGCCTCGGGGTCGCTGCCGCCCAGGAGCCAGTGGCAGACAGGGGCACGGGCGGCGGCGCCGAGGACCCCGAGGTCGTCACCGGCGGGCAGCGGCCCGGGGTCGGTCACGTTCTCCAGGCCGAGGACGGACCCGACGGCGGCCATGGTGCGCTCCGCCGCGTCCGGGTCGTTGACCAGGACCGGGCAGGAGTCGAGCGGGGTGACCTCCGGGGGCCTGTCGGCACCGGACGCGGCGGCCTCGGCCCGGACGATCCGCTCGATCGCCGCGAGGACGCGCTTGCGCACCCGGCGGTCGTAGGTGCGCACGTCCAGCCGCATCTCGGCCTCGTCCGGGATCAGGCCGTCGTCGGCGCCGGCGCGCAGCGAGCCGACGGTGACGATCGCGGTGTCGCGGCCGGCCACCTCCCGCGAGACGACCGTCTGGAGCCTGAGCACCGCGGCCGCGGCCATCACCACCGGGTCCACGGCGGCCTCCGGCACGGAGCCGTGCCCGCCCCGCCCGGTCAGCCGCACATGCAGGGAGTCGGCCGCCGCGAACGCCGGGCCCGCGTGGCAGCCGACCGTCCCGGCGGGCAGCGCCGCCATCCGCTGTCCGAGCACGGCCTTCGGCCGGCCGAACCGCTTGAAGAGCCCGTCCTCGACCATCGCCTTCGCGCCCTCGCCGGTCTCCTGCGCGGGCTGGAAGACGGCGACGACGGTGCCGGACCAGTGCTCGCGCCCCTCCGCCAGCAGCCGCAGCGCCCCCACCAGGCAGCTGGCGTGCATGTCGTGGCCGCAGGCGTGCATCACGCCGTCGGCCGCCGACGCGTGCGGCAGACCGGTGCGCTCCTGCACGGGGACGGCGTCGAAGTCGGCCCGCAGCAGCACCGTGGGACCGGCGCCGCGCTTGAGGACGGCCACCACTCCGGTCCGGCCCACGCTCTCGGTGACGTCGTAGCCGTAGGAACGGACCTTGCGGGCGACCTCCGCGGCCGTCCGGTGCTCGGCGAACGACAGCTCGGGATGGGTGTGCAGGTCGCGGTAGAGCGCCGCGAGCTCCCTGCGACGGGCCTCGTCGAGACCGGCCAGCACCTGTGTGATCGCGTCCGCCATGCCCGCACCTCTCGCTCCGGATCGGCTCCCCGCGGGTCGACTCTCGCGCGGGGGAAGGGTGTCCGCCACTGCTCGGGGGCCGGTGCCGCCCGGGCGCGGGGCCGCGGGCTTGGCGGACGCGGTCGCGGGGCCGCCCCGGCCGGTTGCTCCGGACGGTGGACGGCGGCCACGGATGCGGTCCGCGGCTACGGACCCGGTCTGCGGGCCGCGCGGGCCGTCGCCAGCAGCCAGCCGATGCCGAGCAGGCCGACGACCACCAGGCCGCCGTCGGAGAAGAGGGTGTAGAGGTGCTTCTGCTCGACCGTCGGACGCGGCAGATAGCCGTACTCGAACAGGGTGCGCTCGTAGCCGGTCGCCGTCAGCTGGTACACCAGCCAGACAGCGATGCCGTTCACCGAGTCCCACAGCGCGTGCAGGACGGACACGCCCAGATAAGTGGCCCATACCCGGCCGGTGAGGTGGAAGCGGCCGTCGCGGCGGCAGCCGAACAGGGCGCCGCCGAGGATCGCGGTCCACAGCCCGTGCCCGAACGGGGCCAGCAGCCCGCGCAGGACCTCCGTCTCGACCAGGCCGCGCAGCGAGATGGTGCCGCGTACGGTGAACAGCGCGTTGAACGCGTAGCCCGAGCTCTCGAAGGCCGCGAAGCCGAAGCCGACCGCCGCGCCCAGCACCAGGCCCGCGCGCACCCCGCGGATCTCCCGGCGCCGGCGCACCAGCAGGACCAGGGCGGCCGCCTTGACGGCCTCCTCGATGAGACCCACGCCGAGGAAGAGCCATACGGAGGGGTGGAGCAGGTAGTACTCCAGGACGGACGCGCCGAGCACGCCGAGCACCCCGCCCACCACGAAGCAGCTGATCAGCAGGCCCGCCCCGAGCTCCCGCCCGTACCGCTCCGCGGCCCACAGCGCGAAGCAGCCCGGGGTGAGGAAGCTGCCGAGCAGGATGAGGGTGGGCAGCAGGTTGGTGTTCTGGGTGGTGACGGTGACGACGACGGCCAGCGCCCAGAGCGCCAGCCCCCCGAGCAGACACCGCAGCCACAGGTGGGAGACGGGGTGGGCGGGTGGGGACGGGGGCGTCGGAGGCGCTGGTGGCGGAGGTGGTGGTGTCCGGGGCGGCCAGTGGGGTGGCTGCGGCGGGTGGGGCGATGACATATGGCCCATCAGACCCCGGGGGCCGGGGGCGCGCGCTTGTTGCGGGGCGTCCGGGTGAGGGCTGGTTGCTGCGCGGGTTTTGTGCCCCGGTCCCTCCCCCAGAGGGGGTACCCCCTCTGGGGGAGGGACCGGGGCACAAAACCCCTCAACCCACCCGCACCCGCACCGGCCGCCGCCCCCACTCCCCCACCCCCACCACCACAAACCACACCCCCACCAGCACCAAATGCGCCCGCTGCGCCACCCCATGCCACCCCGGATGCCCGAACAACGGCCCCACCGTGCAGACCGCCGTCACCAACGCCGCCACCGGCACCACCACCGGCACCCAGCCGCCCCGGCCACCCCAGCCGCCCCGGCGCCGCACGGACCGGTCCGTGCCCAGCACCAGCAGGGCCATCGACGCGAACAGCGCCGCGTGCACCAGCGCACTCGTCGCCGTATGCCAGGGATTGACCGCCTCGCACCCCGGCTCCGCCGAAGGAGCGCACCGCATCGGCACAATCACGTCGGCCACGGAGAACACCCCGAACGCGACCTGGCACCACCACCCCGCCCGCTCCCCGCGCTCCGCGCCCCGGCGGCGGGCCGCCGGCAGCGCCGCGGCCACCACCAGTGCCGCGGCGGCGAGTTCGAGCGCGGCGAACAGCAGCCGGAAGCGCTGGTCCGCGGCGTAGAGCTCGCTGACGTAGGAGTGGCGCGGGTCGAGTCCCGTCGGCAGGACGAGTTCCAGCAGCCAGTCGTTGTAGACGACGGCGGCCGTGACCAGCAGCAGCGGTGCCTGCCGACGCCCCGCAGGAGCGGCGGACGGCGGTTCGGGCGGCAGGGGGCGTCCCTCCTGTGGTCGGGGGCGACTGCGGTGTCGGCCTCGGAACGTCCCACCCCAGAGGTCATTGTGTGTACCGGACCCGCACCCCCCGCAAGCGGACGGCCGCCCTTCCCCCGGCTGCCCCGGCAGGCGGGTGACCACCGCCGCCGGAACGTACGTTGGAGCCGTGAGCCAGCTCTCCGGGTCTCTCCCCCGGCCGTCGGCGCGCGCCTGGGCCGAGGCCCTGACGGTGGTCGTGGCGGCGCTGGCCGCCATGGGCGCGGTCGGCGCGCTGGGCCTGTGGGCGGCGGGCGCGGCCGACCTGCCGTCGGGCGCCTTCCCGGCGGTCCTCGCGGCCACGGTGGCGGCGGCCGTGGGCGGGACGGTGGATGTCACCGGCGGCGCGGGCGTCCTCGGCCGGACGGGGGCGACGCTCGCCGCCGTGCCGCTCTCGGTGACGCTGGCCGGGGCGCTCGCCGCGGGCGCGGCACTGCTGCGGCCGCCGCGGCACGGTCCGCCGTCGGGCCCGGCGGAGCTGCCGGCCCGCGCGGCCCGCGCCGCGGTCCTGTGGCTGCTCGCCCTGCTGCCGGTCGCTCGCGCCGCGCGGCACACCTTCCGCATCGGCCTGGGCAGTTCGCTCCTCGACGAGCTCGGGGCGGCGCTGGGCGCGGAGCCCACGGTGGGGTTCCGGGCGGACGTGGGGGCCACGCTCGGCTGGGGGCTGGTGTGGCTGCTGGTGGTGTGCGCCGTGGCCGTCTGCGTCTCGGGCCGTACGCCCCTGCCCGCACCGCTGCTGCGGCTCCGGGCCGTGGCCGGGCCCGCGGTGCGCGCGGTGGCCGGACTACTGCTGGGGTACGTGCTGCTCGGGCTGGTGGTCGGGGTGGTGGTGCTGTGCACCAGGGGGCACACGGCCCGGACGGCTGCCGTGCTGCTGCTGGGGCTGCCCAATCTGGCGTGGCTCGCGCTGGGCGTGGGCCTCGGCGGGGCGTGGAAGGGCAGCGTGCCCGGCGGCGGCATCGGGCTGCCGATGCCACGGGCGCTCGCCGCGGTGCTCCAGGAGGGCGGCGGGGAGGCGACGGTGGACCTCACGTCGCTGTCCCGGCACGACGGCCGGACCTGGGTGCTGGTGGCCGTCGCGGCGGTCGCCCTGGTCGCCGCGGGTTTCCTGACGGCCCGTGCCTTTCCCGCCCCGCTGTGGTGGCAGGGCGTCCGGCTCGCCGTGGTCCTGGCGTTGGGCCTGTGGGCCGCCGGGGCCGCCACCGGTCTCTCGGCCCGCTACGGCCTCTCGCTGCTGGGCATCGGCGAACTCGACGCCTTCGGGCACGAGGTGCGCCTGTACGCGCTGCTGCCGCGGCTGACCGGGCTGGGCGCGCTGTGGGGACTGGCGGCCGGTCTGCTGGGCGGCGTGCTCGCCCGGGTGGTGCCGGCCGGCACCACCCGCGGCTGAGCGACCACCCCCGACCGATCACGCCTGACCGACCACACCCGACCGATCACGCCCGGGTGATCGCAGCCGCGCACCGCGTCACCGCTCGTCTCACATCGTGAACCGAAGCGAACTAAGGCAACTCCGAAGCGATTTGACCCGTCATCGTGGTCAAGTGGACAGGAAGTTGCGCATCGTTCACGCACAGTCGATCTCTTGTAAAGAAGTCGATCACCTGTGTTAACTCCAGGTGAACTCACTTTCCATGCGCATGCCAAAGCTGGCACGGTCGGCGCGGGACCACAGGTTCCCGCGGTGCACAAGTGACAGCACCGCCCGAAGCCAGACGGCCCGGCCGCGCGCCGGGCCGCCGTTACGCAAAGGGCGCCAAAAGTGCGTACATCCCCCACAACTCGCGGACGAATACTGACTGTCGCCGTCGCGGTGGCAGCGGCGGCGACCATGGCCGGCGTGGCCACGGCCGCCCCGGCGGGCCCGTCCGCACGCGGCGCCGTCGCCTCCTCGACCGAGGCTCTCTCCTCCGTGAAGGCCACGGGCACCGGAGCGAGCCAGGCCGCCGGCGCCGATGTGGTGAAGGCGGCCCGCGCCGCCGCCACGGCCCACGCCAAGGACACCGGCATCGGCGCGAAGGAGACGCTCGTCGTCAAGGACTCCCTCGTCGACCCGGAGGGCAAGCGCCACGTCCGCTTCGAGCGGGCCTACCGGGGCGTCCCGGTCGTCGGCGGCGACCTCGTCGTCCACCTCGACGCCAAGAACGGCTACGTGGGCACGACCAAGGCCGTCCGTCACCAGGTCTCCGTCCCCAGCATCGCGCCGAAGCTGACGGAGCGTCAGGCAGCCGCGAAGGCCGCCGAGTCGGCCAAGGGCGAGGCCGGCAGAACGGAGCTGGTGGTGGACGCCACCGCCGGCAAGGCCGTCCTGGCCTACCGGGTGACCGTCACCGGCGGCCACGCGGCCGAGAAGGGCGCCCTGCGCGCCGTGACCGTGGACGCCACCTCCGGCGAGGTCATCGCCACCACCCCGCTGACCGACGCGTTCATCTCCCCGAAGCTCAAGGCCGCCCTGCGCGCCAAGGGCCGTACGGCCACCCCGCGTACGGGCGCCACCCGCACCCCGAAGGCCCCCGGCACCAAGCCCGCGGCGGGCTTCCCCGCCCAGGCCGACGGCACCGGCGCCTCGATCTTCGACGGCTCGCTCAAGCTCACCACCACGCAGACCGCGCAGGACTCCTTCACCCTCAAGGACCCCAGCCGCGGCGACGCCGAGACCCGTGACGCGGGCGGCAAGGAGCTGGAGAAGTTCGCGGACGGCAAGGCGCTGACCAACAGCACCAACCGCTGGGGCAACGGCACCGCGTCCGACCCGGTGAGCGCCGCCGTGGACGCCCAGTACGGCATCACCAGCACGTTCGACTACTACAAGAGCGTGTTCGGCCGCAACGGCATCACCAACGACGGCAAGGGCCCCGGTGCCCTGGTGCACTTCGGCGACAAGGTGGGCAACGCCTTCTGGTCCCCGGACTGCGGCTGCATGCTCTACGGCGACGGTGACGGCGAAACGTTCAAGCAGCCGCTGGTGGCCCTCGACGTCACCGGACACGAGCTCTCCCACGGCGTGATCGGCGCGACCGCCAACTTCCAGCCGACCCGGGTGGACGCGGCCGGCAACCAGTTCGGCGAGGCGGGCTCCCTCAACGAGTCGCTCGCCGACATCTTCGGCTCCGGCATGGAGTTCAAGACCAACAACCCGGAGAACCCGCCCAACTACCTGCTGGGCGAGAAGCTCGGCCTCGACCAGCAGTTCCTGCGCCGGCTGGACAAGCCCTCGCTCGACAAGCTGGAGGGCACGGTCGACTACTGGGACAAGGGCTCCTACGACCGTGAGGTGCACGCCGGTTCCGGCGTCTCCTCGCACGCCTTCTACCTGCTCGCCGAGGGCAGCGGCAAGAAGACCATCGGCAAGGTCTCCTACGACTCCCCCACGTCCGACGGCTCGACGGTGACCGGGATCGGCCGCGAGAAGGCGGAGCAGATCTTCTACCGGGCGCTCACCCGCTACATGGTCTCCACGACCGACTTCCACCAGGCCCGTACCGCCACCCTCCAGGCGGCCGCGGACATCTACGGCTCCGGCGGCACGGAGTACAAGACGGTGGACAAGGCGTGGGCGGCGGTCAACGTGACCGAGGCCAACACCCCGTCGGCCAAGCACTGACCGGCTCCCGGCCCGGCGGGGCCGCTCACCCCCGCCGGGCCGGGTTCACGCGCATGCGAGAAGAGAAGGGTCACGCCGCCTCCGTCACCCCCGTCACCTCCGTCAGCGGCTGTTCGGCCCAGATCGTCTTGCCGCCCGCCGTGAACCGCGTCCCCCAGCGCCGGCACAGCTGGGCCACCAGCAGCAGGCCCCGGCCCCCCTCGTCGAACGCCCGGGCCCGCCGCATCCGCGGCGAGGTGCTGCTGCCGTCCGAAACCTCGCAGATCAGCGCGCCGTTGCGGATCAGCCTTAGCTGGACGGGCGGTTCGGCGTGCCGGATGGCGTTGGTCACCAGCTCGCTGACCACGAGCTCGGTGGTGAAGGCGAGTTCCTCCAGCCCCCACTCCCCCAGCTGCGCCAGGACACGCTTGCGCGCGTCGGCGACCGAGGACGGGTGGGGCGTCAGCTCCCAGCCGGCGACCTGCCCCCGGTCCAGCGCCCGGGTACGGGCCAGCAGCAGCGCGATGTCGTCGGCGGGCCGCTCCGGGAGCAGCGCTCCCAGCAGCTGGTCGCAGGTGCGGTCCAGCGATCCCGTCGAGCGCCCCAGCAGCTCCCGCAGCGTCTCCGACCCCGCACCCGGCGCCGGCCCGTCGCCGCCGACGAGGCCGTCGGTGTAGAGGGCGAGCAGGCTCCCCTCGGGGAGTTCGAGCTCCAGCGACTCGAAGGGCAGCCCGCCGACGCCCAGGTGCGGACCCTCCGGCAGGTCCACGAAGCGGGCGGGGCCGTCGGGGGTGACCAGCACCGGGGGCGGGTGACCGGCCCGGGCCATCACACAGCGGCGGGTGACCGGGTCGTAGACCGCGTACAGACAGGACGCGCCCATCTCGCGCGGCTCGTCGCCCTCCGCGGCGCGGTCCTGGCTGAGCTGGACGACGAGGTCGTCGAGGTGGGTGAGGAGTTCGTCGGGGGGCAGGTCGATGTCGGCGAGGGTCCGCACGGCCGCCCGCAGCCGTCCCATGGTGGCGGACGCCTGGAGGCCGTGCCCGACGATGTCGCCGACGACGAGCGCCACCCGCGCGCCGGAGAGCGGGATCACGTCGTACCAGTCGCCGCCGATCCCGGCCTGCGAAGTGGCGGGCAGATAGCGGGAGGTGACGTCGACGGCGCTGTGGCTGGGCAGCCGGGCCGGCAGCAGACTGCGCTGGAGGGTGAGCGCGACCGAGCGCTCGCGGGCGTAGCGGCGGGCGTTGTCGATGCAGACCGCGGTGCGGGTGCCGATCTCCTCGGCGAGCGGCAGGTCGTGGGCGTCGAAGGGCTCGGTGGTGCCGGCTCGGACGAACAGCGCGAGGCCCAGGACGGAGTCGCGGGCGTTCATCGGCACCAGGAGCAGGGAGCGCGCGCCGTCCGGCGGGATGCCGCACGCCCGGGCCCACTCGCGCACGCCCGGTTCGTCGATGCGGTGCAGGGAGGGCTTCCCGGAGGCCAGGGCGAGGGCGGGCGGCGAGCCGGGCGGAACGGCGTACGGCGCGGTGCCTCCGGGCGGCCCGGGCGCCTCGCCGTCGGTGACCGTGCGCCACGCGGTGCGGCGCAGGGTGAGGGCGCCCTCCGGGGCGCCGGGCTCCAGCAGGTCCACGCCGACGGCGTCGGCGAAGCGGCCGACCGTCGCCTCGGCCAGCTCCACCGCGGTGCGTCCGGCGTCCAGGGTGGTGCCGATGCGCGCGGACACGTCGCCGACCAGGGCCAGCCGCTGCTGGGCGCGGTACTCCTCGGTGATGTCGAGGGCGGCGATGGACACGCCCTGGACGGTGCCGTCCGGGTCGGTGAGAGGGGTGAAGAAGCAGGCCGTGGCCCGTTCGCGGCCGTCGGCGGGGGCGGGGAAGTAGTCGTCGGTGCGGACGGGGACGCCGGTGCGCAGGACCCGGGCCGCGACGGCCGCGAATTCCTCGAAGGGACGGCCGCTGAGGAATTCGGTCATGCGGCGGCCGCGCATCTCCTCCTCCGTCATGCCGACGAGCCGGATCATTTCGTCGTTGACCCGCACGAGCCGGTTGTCCCGGTCGTAGACCGCGATGCCGATCGGGAACTGGACGAAGGCCCATTCCCCGAATGCGGCCGGGTCGTACCGCTTGCCCTGGGGATCCTGCCCGGCGTGCGTGTCCATGAGGTTCTTCCCGTTTCTCGCTCTGCGGCCGGGGCGGTCGGACGGCATGCTGCTGCCGCCCGTAATCCGGGCCTTCTTGGTTGTTCCCGCCCGGCCCTCGGGCCAATCGTCGCGGCCGGTCCCGCAGCCCGTTCGCCCTCCGATCGGTGGATGGCGTTTCCGCTGGTCCGACCCCCTATCGGGGGACGGGGCGACGCCGGGCCCCGACCTAGCCTGGGACGGAATTCGCCGCGTATTCCGCACGTTTCGCACCAACACACCGGGAGATACCGTGACTTCGCCGATGAATTCCGTACGCCGAGCCAGGACAATCGCCGCGACGCGCTGCCGGGCGAATCCACGGCGGGTCCGGGTGAACGGCACCGGGCACGGTGCGGAACCGCTCGTGGAAGAACTCTCGACGGGGTGCTGCGGCACGGGCGCGGAGCTGGGATTCCGGGGTCCGGAGGTCTTCGGGTTCCGGCGGATCACGATTCTTCCGGGCGGCTCGACCGGCTGGCACTACCACGACGGGCGGCTGCTCGCGGTGGTCGGCGAGGGCACGCTCACCCGCTACGAGGCGTCCGGCGGGGGCCCGGTGCGGTACGCGGCCGGGCAGGCGCTCGTCGAGCCGAGCGGCCCGGACACCGCGCACATCGGGGTCAACGAGGGCACGGAGCCGCTGGTCCTGTACGTGCTGTACCTCGGGGCCCCGGGGGACCCACCGGCCCGTCCGGTGCCGGGGCCCGTCGTCCGGGAGCGGTGACCATGGCCGACCGACGCTTCCGCCTGGCGCTGGCCGTGTGCTGCACGGCCGTGTTCATGGTGGGTCTGGACTCGACGGCGCTCAATGTCGCCCTGCCCGCGATCCAGCGCGAGCTGCACGCCTCCGTCACCGGCATGCAGTGGACGCTCGACGCCTACAACATGCTGGTGGCCTCGCTGATCATGCTCGCCGGCTCGGTGGCCGACCGGGTCGGCCGGCGGCGGGTCCTGCTGGCCGGCTTCGCCCTGTTCGCGGCCGGTTCGGCGCTGTGCGGCCTGGCGTCCTCCACCGGCGGGCTGGTCGCGTTCCGGGCGGTGCAGGGGCTGGGCGGAGCGGCGCTCGGCCCGGTCTCCCTCTCGGTCATCAGCCATGTCGCGCCGGACCGGGCGCACCGGGCCCGGGCCATCGGCGTGTGGACGGCCTCGTTCGCCGTCGGTATGGCGGCGGGGCCGCTGCTGGGCGGCGTCCTGGTGTCGGCGGCCGGCTGGCGGTCGGTCTTCTGGATCAATGTGCCGGTGGGGCTGGCCGTACTGGCCCTGGCGGCGCGGCGGCTGCCGGAGTCCCGGGCCGCCGTACGGCGCCGCTTCGACGCGGTGGGCCAGCTGCTGGTGGTCGCCCTGCTGGGCCCGCTCACCTACGCGATCATCGACGCCCCGCACCGGGGGTTCCACGCGCCCGCGGTCCTGGCGGCCGCGGCGGTCGCCGCCGCCGCGCTGGCCGGGCTGGTGGTGTACGAGCGCCGCCGCGCGGACCCGCTGATCGACCCGCGGTTCTTCCGCAGCGCGCCGTTCGGCGGCGCGGTGGTCATCTCGCTGGGGGCCTTCGCGGTGCTGGGCGGGTACCTCTTCCTCAGCACGCTCTACCTCCAGGACGCCCGGGGCCTGTCCGCACTGGCCGCCGGGGTGTGGACGCTGCCGATGCCGCTGGCGACGGTGGTGTGCGCACCGCTGGCGGGGCGGCTGCTGGCGCGGCGCGGCCCGCGGCCGCCGCTGGTCCTCGCGGGCGCCGCGCTCGCGGCGGGCGCGCTGCTGATCGCCCTGTTCGGGGCGGGCTCGGACGCCTTGCCGTTCCTGGCCGGCTCGGCGTGCGTGGGCGCGGGCGTCGGACTGGTGGACGTACCGGCCACGCACCTCGCGGTCGCGGGCATGCCGCGCGACCGGGCGGGCGTGGCGTCGGCGGTCAGCACGACGAGCTGCCGGGTGGGCCTGTCCCTCGGCGTGGCGCTGGCGGGAGCGGTCCTGGCGGCGTCCCTGCCGGGCGGCACCGCGCCGGGGGTCGCGGCCTTCACGGCGGCGGCGGGTCCGGCGTGGTGGCTGCTGACCGGGTGCGGGGCGCTGGTGCTGGTGCTGGGCGCGGTGGTCACGGGGTCCTGGGCCAGGGGCACGGCGCACCGGGTGCGCTCGGCGCTGCCGGAGGAGCGGGTCATGAGCGCCTCCCGGGCGGGGTGACGCCCCGCCTGGTCCGGTGGCGTCCCTCAGTGGTGCGGCATCGTGCCCACCGGCGGCAGGTCGGTGCAGCAGTAGCGGCACCGGGTCGCCGCCGTCGGCACGTCCTCCGAGAGACAGGCCGGGCAGGTCCTGACGGGCAGCGGCTCCGAGAAGACGGTCACGCCGCGCCGCGCCTGGACGTGCCGGTACGGCACGACGATGAGGAAGTAGACGACGGCCATGAAGATGACGAAGTAGATCGCCGCCGAGATGAACGAGCCGAGGTCGAGGTAGGTGGCCTTGTTCCCGGTCCGGCCGAGCTGCCAGCCGAGCCCGAAGGCGTGGCCGCCCTGGGCGCTGGCGATGATCGGGTTGATCACGGAGTCCGTGAAGGCCTTGATGAGGGTGCTCAGGGCCAGCGCGATGATCAGGCCCACTGCGACGGTGACGATGTCGCCGCGCATGACGAAGTTCTTGAATCCCTTGAACATGACGGTTCCTGGTGTCAGGCATTTCGGACGAATTCCACCGAACCGTACCGTTCCGCTGCCGCTTTCCCCCGCCTTTCCCCCGTCACCGACGGAAGGAGCCGCCCGGGTCGCCCCGGACGGCTCCTGACGATTCCCGACGCCCGTCCGCCTACTTGCCGCCGCCGCGGACCGTGAAGAGCAGCCGGCGGGAGAAGAAGGACTGGTCGGCGTTGTTCACCGAGACCCCGCTGTCGGCCTTGACCACGTCGCGCGGCGCGGACTTGGCCACGGACAGCCGGAGCCGGTAGACGGCCGTGGCGCCCGGCGCCAGGTTCGCCTTCCCCGGGCGCAGCGCGGCGCCCATGCCCGGGTCGCAGCCGCCGGCGGTCAGGTCGACCTTCTCCCAGCCGCGGCCGGGGCGGTACTGCTGGAGCAGCAGGTCCTTGGGGGTGAGCGTGTGCTGCTTGCCCGCGCCGTAGGCGAAGTAGTTGACGCTCAGCGCGGGGTATGCGCGGTTGGTGGTGTTGCGGACCTTGAGGGTGAAGGCCTGCGCCGCCCCGCCGCGCACCAGGGACGGGGTGCCCTGCCAGCCGCTCACGCTCACCTGGGGCCGGGTCGCGGTCACCGTACGGGCGTGGGCCCGGAGGGTGCGGCCGCGGCCGTCCGTGACGGAGGCGTTGACGGTGAGGCTGCCGGGGCGGTCGAGATCCTGGAAGCGCAGCGCCACGGAGTACGGGTGGCGGGGGCTCGCCCCCTTGGCCGAGACCGGGAAGGAGAGCGTGCCGCGCTGCGGCCAACTGCCGCTGCCGGGGCGGGAGTCGAGGTCCACCCAGGCGTGCTTGGCGGGCACGTAGCGCTGGACCGTCACCGAGTCGGTGCTGAAGCCGCGGCTGGCGAGGTCGAGGCGCGCCGTGCCCTTGGCGACGGGGGTGCGCAGGGTCAGGGCCGCCTTCGACCACAGGCCGATGGGCGCCTGGGCGGAGGCGACGGTGAAGGAGACCTTGCGGGCGCCGGCCGCCGTGTACGACGCCCCGGACACCTGCCCGTCGTCCGGGACCGCGGCGCCCGGCACCGCCTTGGGGGCGGCCGCCGCGCGCAGCGGACCGCATCCGGGTGTGGCCGGGGCGGCGGGTGCCGCGGGGGCGGCCTGCGCCGCGGTACCCGCCAGCACGACCCCGGCCGTGAGCGCCACCGCCGCGCTCCTGGCCGTCTTCCGCACGACCGACGACCGTCGCTGTGCGACTCTTCCTGTCATCAACTGCCCCCGCATTCGGGTTGTGTCCGCCTCTGCTCGCATCTCGGCTGGGGAGAGGGAGTACCCCCGCTGAGGGTTCCCTCCGCCGCGGCCGGATCCCACGTGTTCTTCCCCTCGCCCCAAGAACGGGTGAACGCATGTGGTTCCGGCTTCCGTTCGGGGAACACTAGCGGGCCGTCAGGAACGGCGCACCAGCGCCCCGGCCACTTCGTCCGGGCCCGCCGACCGGGGCCGCCGCACGAACACCGGGACGGCCGCCGCGACGACCACGAGAAGCCCGGCCGCGGCCAGGCAGGCGGCGTGCAGCCCGGCCGCCAAGGCGCTGTTGACGACCTGTCCGCTCCGCACGGACACCGCACTGCTGCTCCTGGAGCGCGAAGGCCCCGAGGGCCTCTCCCTGCGCAAGGTCGCCGCCGAGGTCGGCGTGCGGGCCGCCTCCTCGTACGGACACGTCCGGAACGGAGACGCTCGGGCTGCCGCGCCGCGCCGGTTCCGGCCCGGCCGATACCGCCGAAACACGGGAGCGGCCGGCCCGGCTGCCTGCCGACCGGTATCCGCATCCGGTCGAGCCGGCCGGCCGACGGCCGCCGCTTGGGATGCGAGGGAACCGTGTGATGTGCTGTGGCGTCCCCTCTCACCATCATCCGCCCGTATCCGCACGTCAGGGAGGCGCCGCAGCATGGCCCGCATACCGATACCGAAGGCACCGTCGCAGGGGCAGCAGCGTGCCCCGAAGGCGGTGCCTTCGGACGGTCCTCCCGCACGCCGTAGAAACGTCCGCCTCTCCCGGCTCCCGGGCCTCTCCTCCCTCGACGCCACGGACCGGGCGGTCCTGGGGATCTACGCGCTGACCCGGATCGCCGTCGCGATCACCACATACGGCTCGGCCTGGCTCTTCGCCGCCGGGCCCGATGCCAAGCACCCGGCTCCGTACCTGTCCCTCTGGTACCGCTGGGACGCGGATTTCTTCCGGAAGATCGCCGAGAACGGCTACTTCGCCGATCCCACCGAGCCCGGCGGGTTCGGCGGGATCGGCTCGGCGCGGCCCGACAACCGCGAGGCGTTCTTCCCCGGCTTCCCCTTCGTCCTGCGTACCGTGCACACCGTGGTCCCGAGCTGGACGGCGGCCGGGCTGCTGATCTCCCTCGTCGCCGGGGCGGTGGCCGTGGTCGCGCTCTCCCGGATCACCCGGCTGCATCTGCCGGCGGAGACCGGCGAGCGGGCCGGGCCGCGTGCGGCGCTGTTCCTGCTGGCCTCGCCGTGCGCGGTCTTCCTGGCCGCCGGCTACACCGAGGCGCTCTTCCTCGCCTTCGCGCTGCCCGCCTGGCTCGCCGCCCGCCGCGACCGGTGGGCGCTCGCGGGGCTTCTCGGCGCGGCGGCCACCACCGTCCGCATCAGCGGTCTGTTCGTGGCGGCGGCGCTCGCCGCGCAGTTCCTGCTCTCCCGGCCCCGCGGGCGTCAGTGGCGTCCGGCCGGGTGGCTGGCCGTCCCTGCGCTGCCGGCCCTGGCCTACAGCTGGTACCTGCACAGCGGCACCGGTGACTGGATGGCCTGGAAGCACGCCCAGGAACGCGGCTGGTATCGGCAGTTCCACGCGCCGTGGGAGGCGTGGAAGCACACCTGGGACGGGGCCTTCGCCGACGCCACCACCACCGACTACGCCGTGATGTTCCAGGCGGAGCTGCTCGCCATGGTCGTCGGGCTGCTGCTGCTGGCCTTCCTGGTGGTGCGCCGACAGTGGCCCGAGGCCCTCTACATGGGGCTGAGCCTGTGGGCGCTGGGCACATCGTTCTGGTATCAGTCCATCCCCCGGGCCACCCTGCTGTGGTGGCCGCTGTGGACCATGCTCGCGGTGGCCAGCGTGCGCCGGCCGTGGATCCGCAGCACCTATCTGTGCGTGGCCGCTCCGCTGGCCACGGTCCTGGCCCTGGCCTTCACCTCGGGCAAGTGGGCCGGCTGACGGATCACTGCCGTTCCCGGGCCGCCTCGCGCCGCTCGCCCGCCGCGTCCAGGCTCCAGCTGGCCAGCAGCCGCAGCGACTCGGCCGACGGGGAGCCGGGCTCGGCGTGGTAGGTGACGACGCTCTGGTCCGGGTCCTGGGGCAGGAGCAGCGTCTCGCAGTTCAGGGTCAGCCCGCCCACCACCGGGTGGTGGAACTTCTTGACCCCGTAGCACTTGTCCCGCACGTCGTGCGCGGCCCACAGCCTGCGGAACTCCTCGCTCTTCATGGACAGCTCGCCGATCAGCGAGGCCAGCGCGGGGTCGTCCGGGTACGAGCCGGCGTGCGTGCGCAGCAGGGCGACGATGTCGGCCGCCTTGCGGTCCCACTCCGCGTACAGCTCCCGGCTGGCGGGGTCGAGGAAGATCATCCAGGCCATGTTGCGCCGCGCGGCCGGGACGGCGGCGAAGTCGCCCAGCAGCGCGGCCGCGAGCGGGTTCCAGGCCAGGATGTCCATGCGCCGGCCGAGGACGTACGCGGGGACGTTGTCCATCGTGTCCAGCAGGTTCCGCACCGCGGGCCGGACGCGCTGCGGGCGGGCGGCCCCGCGCCCGCTCCGGGCGGCCGGGCGGGCCAGCTTGACCAGGTGGGAGCGCTCCGCCTCGGTCAGCCGCAGCGCACCGGCGATCGCGTCGAGCACGGCGTCCGACACGTTCTGCCCCCGGCCCTGTTCGAGCCGAGTGTAGTAGGCGACGCTCACCCCCGCGACCTGGGCCAGTTCCTCCCGGCGCAGCCCCGGCACCCTGCGGCGCCCGCCGAAGGGGGTGAGCCCGACGTCCTCCGGCCGCAGCCGGGCACGGCGGGATCGGAGGAACTCGCTCAGTTCGGTGCACCGGTCCATGCCGACCAGTATGCAGGGCTGACCTGCGGCGGAAGGTGGTCCTGCCAGTGGTAGGACAGGCAAGCGTAGGTTGGACGGGGATCTGGCTGGCGGCCCGGCACCGGCGCACGATCGATGGCATGACCCAGAACACCGTCGCCGCGTACGCCGCTCCGGCCCCCAAGGCCCCGCTGGAGAAGACCACGATCACCCGTCGTGAGCTCGGCCCGCACGACATCCTCATCGACATCAAGTACGCCGGCATCTGCCACTCCGACATCCACACCGTCCAGGGCGACTGGGGCGACCGCCAGTACCCGATCGTCCCCGGCCACGAGATCGCCGGTGTGGTCACGGCGGTCGGCGCGGAGGTCACCCGGTACGCCGTCGGCGACCGGGCCGGCATCGGCTGCATCGTCGACTCCTGCCGGGAGTGCGACAACTGCCTCGCCGGGCTCCAGCAGTACTGCACCGGCGAGCTCGGCATGGTCGGCACCTACGCCGCCACCGGCCGGGACGGCGAGCAGACCCAGGGCGGCTACTCCCAGGCCGTCGTCGTGGACGAGAACTACGCGCTGCGCATCCCCGAGAGCATCCCGCTGGACGTCGCCGCCCCGCTGCTGTGCGCCGGCATCACCCTCTACTCCCCGCTCAGCCACTGGCAGGCGGGCCCCGGCAAGAAGGTCGCGATCGTCGGCCTGGGCGGCCTGGGCCACCTCGGGGTGAAGATCGCGCACGCGATGGGCGCCGAGGTCACCGTCCTCAGCCAGTCGCTGCGCAAGAAGGACGACGGGCTGCGGCTGGGCGCCGACCACTACCGGGCCACCTCCGACCCGGCCACGTTCGAGGAGCTGGCGGACAGCTTCGACCTGATCCTCAACACCGTCTCGGCCGACCTCGACCTGGACGCCTACCTGGGCCTGCTGCGCACCGGCGGCACCATGGTCCAGCTGGGCGCCCCCGAGAAGCCGCAGTCCATCTCGCCGTTCGCCCTCGTCGCCCGGCGGAAGTCCTACTCCGGGTCGATGATCGGCGGCATCGCCGAGACCCAGGAGATGCTGGACTTCTGCGGCGAGCACGGCATCGCCGCGGAGATCGAGCTGATCCGCGCCGAGCAGATCAACGAGGCGTACGAGCGCGTCGTCGCCAGCGACGTGCGCTACCGCTTCGTCATCGACACGGCGACGATCTGACCCCGCGCGGTCCTCACGACCGCTCCCAGGCCCGGTCCCGCTGCGCGCGCAGCAGCGGGACCGGGCTGTCGTCGTCCCCGTACAGCCGGTCCGCGAGCCGGATCAGGGTGTCGTGCCGGGCGAGGGCGATGCCCCTGGCCCGCAGCACCGGCCCGTGACCGGCCGCGGCGGCCACCCGGGCGGCCGCCGCCGCGCCGATCGCGAGGGCGAGGCCCGCGATGTCCTCCGCCGGGTCGCCGACGGCGGCGTCCGTCCAGTCGAGGACGCCCAGGACCCGGCCGCCGCTGCCGATCCTCAGGTGTTCGCCCTTGAGGTCGTTGTGCAGGACGGCGCGCGCGCCCGTGTCCGGGACCGGACGGGGCAGCGGCGATCCGTCGAACTCGCCGTCGGCCGCGAGCCGTCGGGCGGCCGCCTCCGCGCGCGCCCGCAACTCCCCCATGGAGCGCGGCGGTTGCTCCGGCAGACCGATCGCCGCGGCCTCCCGCGGCGTGACGCCCGCGAGTCCGCGCAGCATCCGCGCGAGCCGTGCCTCGCCCCGCCGCGACACGCGGCGCAGCTCGCCGGAGACCCCGGGCAGCCGGGTGTCGACGGTGAAGGCGAGCCCGTCCGCCCACTCCCCCGCCGCCGCGCTCGCGGGCACGGCGACGCCGACGCGGTCGCGCACCAGGTCGCGCAGGGCCCTCTCGCGCCGCTGGCGCACGCCGGTGTCCGGGTCGAGCGCGAACCGTACGACGTGGTGCGGGCCGGCCCACCAGGTGGCGTGCTCGCCGCCCTCGGCCACGGGCCGCACACTCCGGGCGGGGTCCGCCCCGAGGACGGCGTCGAGCAGCCGGCGGACGGCCGCTTCGGACGGGGGCGGTACGGGATACGCGAGCATGCGGCCGATCGTTACAGCCCGCAGGCCCGTCCCGCCAGGGATTTCACGGGCGCGCGAAGCGGCTCCCGGACCGCCGGAAGGGGTGGGTCCGGGAGCCACGTCCGGGCGGGACCGTCAGGGAATCTGGGCCCCGAGGTCGCCGAGCGCGTTGGTGACGGGCTGGAAGAACGTCTCGCCGCCCGACGAACAGTCACCGCTGCCGCCGGAGGTCAGACCGATGGCCGAGGTGCCGTCGAAGAGGGCGCCGCCGCTGTCGCCGGGCTCGGCGCAGACGGAGGTGTCGATCATCCCGGTGACCGTGCCCTCCGAGTAGTTCACGGTCGCGTTGAGGCCGGTGACCTGGCCGCCGTGCACCTGGGTGGTGCTGCCGCTGCGCTGTACGTTCTCGCCCACGGTCGCCTCGGCGGCCTGGGTGATCTGCTGCTGGCCGCCGCTGTAGAGGTCCACGGCGCTGGGGTGGTCGGTGCCCCCGGTGTACTGGACGAGGGCGTAGTCGTGGCCGGGGAAGACGGACTGGGCCGTCTGTCCGATCTGGGAGCCGCCCTGCTGGTCGGACCAGGTGTTGGAGATGTTGCCGCAGTGTCCGGCGGTCAGGAAGTACGGCTGTCCGTCCTTGGTGACGTTGAAGCCCAGGGAACAGCGGGCGGAGGGCGCCCAGATGGCGTCGCCGCCGGCGATGGTGGGCCGGAAGGTGCCCGCGGTGTGCTTGAGGACGACGCTGTCCCCGAGCGAGGCGATCACCTTGTTGAGCCTGTCCAGCTTCGCGCCGCGCACGGTGCTGTCGGCCTTGACGACGACCTTGTTCGTCTTGGGGTCGACCGACCAGGCGGTGCCCGGGATGCGGGCCTGGGCGTCGAGGGTCCGTCTGGCCGACGCGAGCTGCGCGGCGGTGCGGCCGACGGTACGGGGTTCGGCCCCGGCCGCCCGCACCGTGGCGGCGGACGCGGGGTCCACCACGTCGACGACGAGCTTCTTCGCCGCGGCGTCGTAGTAGGCGCCGGGCGAGGCGCCCTTGAGGTCGGCGCCGATGCGCTGGGCGAGCTGTCCCGCCTGAACCGCCGTCAGATGCCGGGGCTCCGGCGGCGCCGCGCCGGCTCCCTGGGTACTGAGTGCGGTGGCCGCCAGAACCACGGCGCCGACCCCGGCCAGGGCCGCACGCCGTCCGGTTATCCGTGCTGATGTCAACTCGTGACCTCCTGTGAGGGGGGTGTGCCCGCCCCGTGAGGCGGGCCCGGAGGACGCAAGGACCGGACGCGACACCGGCGGAGCACCATGACGGAGCATCACGGCGGAGCACCACCAGGACGTCGCGTTCATGCCAAACGCGTTCACCGAGTATCCGACCGTCACTCGACAGCGAACAAGACCAATGCCCCCGCAACACCTCCGAAACCACGGGAAAATCGCCAGGCCAACCTTCAGTCATACGGGTCCGCTCCGGAGACCCGTCCCCGCTCCCCGCCCGGCCCGCCCCTTCGTCCCCGCCAAGGTCACACGCCCGCGCCCGCCCGGACACCGCCACTGGCACAGACCTCCGGCAGACGTCCGGCCCCGGTCGGAGGCGGTCACAAATGGCCGGTACGGGACCCCTCTTGCGCACACTTGCGAAACAACGCAACCTTTCCCGGCTCCCGGCACTCCTTCAAGGAGGTGCGGCGGGGCCGCACATGCGAGCTATGGGTCGCGCCGGTGACGGCGCGTACGGGAACCGAGGGATTCATGGGCGCGGGAGACGGGACGCCGGTGCGCAGGAGCGCGCCGCGGGCACGCAACGCCGAGCTGCTGATGCTGGGCTTCGCAGTGGTGCTCACGCTGTTCGGCTATGCCTGCGTGGGGCTGGCCGTCGACGGGGAGGTGCCGGGCGATCTGCTGTGGTACGCCGCCGGGTTCTCGGCGGTCGCCGGGGCCGCGCACCTCGCGGTGCGCAGATTCGCCCCGTACGCGGATCCGCTGATCCTGCCGCTCGCGGTGACGCTCAGCGGGCTGGGGCTGGTCCTGCTGCACCGGCTCGACATCTCGTACGGGACCAGGTTCCACGCCTCCCCCTCCGAGCCCAACCAGCTGATGTGGAGCGGCATCGGACTGGCCGTCTGCCTGGCGATCCTGGTGCTCCTCAAGGACCACCGCCATCTCCAGCGGTACATGTACGTGATGATCTTCGGCGCCCTGGTGCTGCTGATGGCCCCGGCCTTCTTCGGCCAGGACTCCTACGGCGCCAAGCGCTGGATCCGGCTGGGCGCGCTGTCGTTCCAGCCCGGCGAGTTTGTGAAGATCGGCATCGCGGTCTTCTTCGCCGGCTATCTGACGCTGTACAAGGACGCGCTCGCCCTGGCCAGCCGCCGGGTGCTGGGCTTCTACCTGCCGCGCGGACGGCAGTTCGGCCCGATCGCCGCGGTGTGGCTGCTCAGCCTGCTGGTGCTGATCTTCGAACGGGACCTCGGCACCTCGCTGATCTTCTTCGGGCTGTTCGTGATCATGCTCTACGCCGCCACCGAGCGCGGCAGCTGGGTCATCTCGGGCGTGCTGATGTTCGTCGTGGGCGCGGCCGTGGTCGGCTCCCTGGAGCCGCACGTCAAGGGCCGCGTCTCCGCCTGGCTGCACCCGATGTCGTACTGGGACACCCCCCGCCCGCCCGGCATCATCTCCGACCAGTCGGCCCAGGCGCTGTTCAGCTTCGGCAGCGGCGGGGTCCTGGGCACCGGCCTCGGCCACGGCCACTCCGACCTGCTGGGCTTCGCGGGCCGCAGCGACTTCATCCTCACCAGCGTGGGCGAGGAGCTCGGCCTCACCGGCATGATGGCCGTCATCCTGCTCTACGCCCTGCTCGTCGAACGCGGTCTGCGCACCGCCCTCGACGCCCGGGACGCCTTCGGCAAGCTGCTGGCCACCGGGCTGGCCGGCGCCCTCGCGCTCCAGGTGTTCGTGGTGGGCGGCGGTGTCACGGGTCTGATCCCGCTCACCGGCAAGGCCCTGCCGTTCCTGGCCGCGGGCGGCTCGTCCCAGGTGGCGACGTGGGTCCTCATCGGGCTTCTGCTCAAGATCAGCGACTCCGCGCGCAGGCCCGCGCCCGAGCCCGCACTGGGAGTGGACGAACAGGCGACGCAGCTGATCCGGCCCTGACCGGAGGCGGGCCGGACGTGGGGAGGGCCGACTCCCTTTACCGCCCACCCCCTTGCGGGCGTTGTTCAACAATCCCTATCGTCGCGGTGCCACGGTCCTCTCCTCCTCACCTCACGAGGTGCCCATGGGAACCACCGCACGTGCCACGAGCCCCCGGGCGTCCGTCCCTCCGGCGGACGCCCGGGCCGCCTTCCGCGCCGGCCTCGACGGGCCCACCGCCGGCTGGTCGGACGGCCGCACCCAGGCCAACCTGATCGCCGTACCGGCCGACTGGGCCTACGACGTGCTGCTGTTCGCCCAGCGCAACCCGCGGCCCTGCCCGGTCCTGGACGTCACCGAACCCGGCGGCGTCACCACCGCCCTCGCCCCCGGCGCCGACCTGCGCACCGACCTCCCGCGCTACCGCGTCTGGCGCGACGGGCGGTTCGTCGACGAGCCCACCGACGTCACCCGCGTGTGGCGGGACGACCTCGTCGCCTTCCTCATCGGCTGCAGCTTCACCTTCGAGGGCGCCCTGCGCGGGGCCGGCGTCCCGCTGCGCCACATCGAGCAGGGCCGCAACGTGTCCATGTATGTGACCGGCCGGCAGTGCCGCCCGGCGGGCCGCCTCCACGGCCCGCTGGTCGTCTCCATGCGCCCCGTCCCCGCCGGCCTCGTGGACACCGCCCACCGGCTCACCGCCCTGATGCCCGCCGTCCACGGCGCCCCCGTCCACGCCGGCGACCCGGCGGAACTGGGCATCGAGGACCTCGCCCGCCCGGACTTCGGCGACCCCGTCGAGGCGCACCCCGGCGACGTCCCCGTCTTCTGGGCCTGCGGCGTCACCCCCCAGGCCGCCCTGATGGCCTCGGCGCCGCCGTTCGCCATCACGCACGCGCCGGGGCACATGTTCGTCACGGACGTGCCGGACAGCGCCTACCGGGTGGGGTGAGCCGCGGCTCCCCGGTCCCCCGCCAGCGCCCGGGCCAGCGCGCGGAAGATCCTGACCTCGGGGCCGGTGTCGTCCGCGCGCACGGCCAGGTAGCTGCTCTCCCAGGGGGCGTCGAGCACCGGGACGAAGACCGCCCCGGGCCAGGAGTAGTAGCGCGCGAAGGACTCCAGTCCGCTGCCGGCCGCGCGGCCGGTGACGACCGCGGTGAGCACCTCGTGCGGGGTGAGCGCGGTGTGCGCGCTGAGGCGCGGGGCGTCGCCGCCGAAGTAGAGGTAGTCGGTGAAGACCCTCGGCGTGTGCCCGGGCAGCCGGAAGTACGGCAGTTCGGCGACGTCCGCCAGGTGCACCCCGGTGCCGCGGGCGTCGGCGAGCGGCGAGCGCTCGGGGACCGCGACGATGCGCCGCTCGGTGGTCAGCACGTCGCAGACGATCCGTTCGTCGTCGGGGGCGGGCCGGACGAACGCCACGTCGACACGGTCCCCGAGCAGGGCGCTGACGTGCTCGGTGTAGTCGAGCTCCCGCGTCTCGACCGGGACCTCCGGACGGGCGCGGCGGTAGGCGTTGATGGCGGCCGGGGTCAGCTCCGCCGAGCCGTGGCCCATGATGCCGATGCGCAGCGGACGCACGGCCGGGCGGTCCTCCGCGGCGTCCGCGACGTCGTCCAGGGCGGCGTTCGCGGCGGCGAGCAGCGCCCGGGCGTGGACGGCCAGCCGCTCCCCGGCCGGGGTGAGGGAGACCGGGGCGCGGTGCAGGAGCCGGGTGCCCAGCTCGGTCTCCAGCCGGCGGATGTGCCCGGTGACGGCGGGCGGGGACAGGAAGAGCCGTGCGGCGGCCCGGCCGAAGTGGCCTTCCTCGGCCACGGCCAGGAAGGAGGACAGCAGCCGGAGATCCATGCCGTCCAGCCTAGGCGGGCCGGGTGCGCGTCCCGCGGGGGCGTTCACGATTCGTGAACGCGGGCGGCGGGGGCGGGCCGCCGGCCCGTACAACTGCCGCCATGAGCACCACCACTTCACGCACCACCCCTTCACGCACCGCCATAGCACCCACCGCACCACCCGCCCCGCCGGTCCGGCCCGTGTCCCGTCCCGGGCTGCGGACGGCCTGGATGATGACGGCCTCGGGCTGGAGCGCCAACCAGTTCTCCTCCCTCCTCGGCGTCTACCGCTCCGAGCTGGGCCTGTCCGAGTCCGCGGCCACCGGGCTGGTCGCGGTGTACGTCCTCGGGCTGGTCCCCGGGCTGCTGGCGGGCGGGCCGCTGGCGGACCGGCTGGGCCGGCGGCGGGTCGCGCTGACGGCGCTGGCCGTCAACCTCGTCTCGACCGGCGTCCTGATGGCGGGGACGGCGGACGCCCGGTGGCTGCTGCCCGGCCGGCTGCTCACCGGGCTCGGGGCCGGTGCCCTGCTGGCGGCGGGCAGCGCCTGGGTCAAGGAGCTGTCGGGCCCGCCGTTCGCCCCGGGCGCGGCGCCGGGCGTCGCGGCCCGCCGGCCCGGGCTGTTCGTCTCCGCCGGCTTCGCCGCCGGCGGCCTGGTCTCGGCGCTGATCGCCCAGTGGGCGCCGCACCCGACGGTGCTCGCCTACGTCCCGCACCTGCTGCTGGCGGGCGGGGCCTGGGCTGCGGCGTACGGAGCGCCCGAGACGGGTGGCGGCCCGGCGCCCTCCCCGTCCCCGTCCGGCTGGGACCGGGCGCGCTTCCGCCGTACCGTACTCCCGCTCGCGCCCTGGGTGTTCGCGGCGCCGACCGTCGGCTTCGTCACCCTGCCCGGCCTGGTGCACGGTCTGTCCGGCCGGCACACCGTCTACGCGGGGGTCGCCACCGCGGTCGTGCCCGGCGCGGGCCTGCTGGTGCAGCCGGTGGCCCGGCGGCTGGCCGCCCGCCACCGCCTGGCCACCGCGGCCACCGGACTGGCCGTCGTCACGTCCGGTTTCGTCCTCGCCGCCGTGGTGGTCCCCGACGCCCGGCCGCTGCCCGCCCTCGGCACGGCGGCCGTCCTCGGCGCGGGCTACGGCCTGCTGCTGTCCTTCGGCCTGACGGAGGTGGCGGCACTCGCCCCGCCGGAGCGGCTGGCACGGGTGACGGCACTGTTCTGGACGGCCGCGTACACGGGGATGTTCGCGCCCTACGCGGTCACCCTGCTCTCCGGGGCGTTCAGGGCGGCGTCCCTGATGGGCGCGGGAGCGGTACTGGCCGTCGTCACCTGCGCGGCGGTGGTGGGACTGGGCCGCCGGTGAAGGCCGGCGGCCCGGCCGCTACGAGCAGCTGCTGCTACTGCAGCTCGACGAGGAACAGCTGGAGCAGCTCGACCCCGAGGAGCAGCTCGAACCGCCCGAGTCTCCCGAGTCGCCGGACGACGAGCCCCCGTCGCCCCACCCCGCCTCGCTCCAGCCGCCGTCGCAGGAGGCGCCCACCACGACGGAGCCGGACGACGTCGAGCCCGCCCAGGAAGAGGAAGCGGAGGAGGAGGAAGAAGAGCCGCTGCTGCGGCGCTTCCGGTCCTTCTCGTTCGCGTTCCGGAACTCGTGGCGGAGCGCCGTACCCGTCAGCGCCTCCGTGCCGTGCACGGCGACCACCCCGGCGTGCTTCTCCGGGTGTTCGGCGGGGTCGGTGGTGCTCCAGGGGCCGTATGTCCGCATCCGCCGGGCGAGGTCCTCGCCCGAAGCGGTGTAGGGGATACGGCGCTTGCCCCGCCGGCAGACGATCGAGACCGTCAGTCCGAGGGCGGCGACGACCAGCACGCCGGGGAACAGCGAGGCGTCCGCGATCAGCGTCGCGACCAGGGCGACGGGCAGGCCCACGCGCTGGACGACGACGGACGTGCGCCACAGCCGCCAGATGCGCGGGGCCGTCAACAGGCCCTGGGCGACGAGGTCGTGGTGCAGTGCCTCCATGGCGGCGTCTCTGCGCAGGCCGACGCGCAGCCAGTTCAGCGACTCGGCCCAGTCCGCGCCGCACTGTGCGAGCAGCGCGCGCTCCACGGCGTCGTCGGCGACGGGGCGTTTCACGGTGACCCGGCCGCTGCGCACCCTGACGCGCTTGTCCTGCCACATCCTGGTGATCACGGCGTCCGCGACCCGGCCCGCGCCGCCCTGGAGATAGGCGGCCCGCAGCAGATCAGGCTTCAGTAGGGACACGGCTCCCGAGGGATGGCGGGCCCGCCACCACAGCCACAGGGTCCCCAGGGCGGGGGCGACGACGGCGACCAGCGTCACCAGTACGACGACGATCATCGGTTCACTGCCTTTCGTCCACCGCGCAGGGCGGTCACCAACCGGCGGAAGGGCCCGGCGGGCGGCGCGGTCTCCCCCGCCAACCAGGCCGCCAGGCGGTCCATTTGGGGCTCGGGCACGGCCCGTACGCCGATCAGGTGGCGGGCGAAGTCGAGGGCGTCCCGCCGGTAACCGCCGTCCGTCATGGCCCGCTTCCCCGCGTAGCCGAGGAAGAGCCGGCGGTAGTCGTCCCCGAGGAGCGCGGGCAGTTCGGGCGCCACCTTGGCGACGACGCCGGCGCGCTTGGCGTGCAGCGCCCGGCGCTGCACCGCCACACGGCGCGGGTCGAAGCCGGGCGGCGGCGGGGCGTCGGTGACAAGCGCGGCGAGCAGGGCGTACTGGGCGCGGGCGAGCCGCTCGCGGGCGGCGTCGGTGCCGGAGGTCTCAGCCATGCCGGGCCCCCGCCATCACACCACGTATCGCGTCCAGTTCGGCGGCCAGCGCGGCCCCGGAGGGGAAGTCGTCGTCGCGCTCCAGCAGGACGCCGGGCGGGGCGACGCGGGCGCGGAGCTCGGCGAGGACGTCGAGCACGGGCCGGGTGACGGGGTGGGCGTGGCTGTCGTACCACAGCCCGTCGCGTTCGTACCCGCCGGCGACGTGGACGTAGGCGATGGCCTCGACGGGCAGTTCGTCGAGCGCGCGGGCCGGGTCCTCGCCCCGGTTGACGTGGTTGGTGTGAAGGTTGGCGACGTCCACGAGGAGCCGCACCCCGGTGCGTGCGACGAGCTCCGCGAGGAACTGACCCTCCGTCAACTCCTCGTCGGGCCAGGCGATGAGGGCCGCGATGTTCTCCAGTGCGAGGGGTACGGGCAGCGCGTCCTGGGCGATGCGCACGTTCTCGCAGAGGACGTCGAGCGCGTCCCGGGTGCGGGGCACGGGCAGCAGGTGCCCGGCCTCCAGCCGGGGTCCGGGCCCGCCGGAGGAGCGCACGAACGCGATGTGCTCGCTGACCAGCGGGGATCCCAGGGCCTCGGCGCGTTCGGCGAGGGCCATGAGGCGGGCGAGGTCGGGGCGTTCGGCACCGCCGAGGCCGAGCGAGACGCCGTGCGGGACGACGGTCGTGCCGGCGTCGAGCAGCCGGCGCAGGGCGTCGGGGAGGTGGCCGGGGCAGATGTTCTCCGCCACGACCTCCACCCAGTCGAGCCCGGTCAGCCCCGCGATCGCGTCGGCGATCTCCGGCCGCCAGCCGATCCCGGTCCCCAGTTTTCGAACAGCCTGTTCCTGCACAACCCCACCCCCCATGCCCTCGGGCCTGCGATCCCGAGGTGTTGACGCCCGTTCACTTTACAAATTCTTGACGGGTGACCGAGGGGGCGGGGTGGTGATGCCGGTCTCAGCCGACGGGTGCGGCCTCCAGCAGGTCCCGGTGGTGGCGCTGCGCCACGGCGGGGTGTGCCCGGAGCCAGCCCTTGATCTCGTTGCGGCCGTACTCGGCGAACAGCGGGTTGGCCGCGTCCTGGGTGACGCCCGGGGCCCGGTCGGCGTACGGGAAGGGCACGGGCGCGATCCGGGCGTCGAGGCGCGGGTTGTAGAAGAAGGGCACGGAGTAGCGCTCCCGGGTGCCGGGCGGGCTGACCACGCGGTGGTTGGTGGCCTTGAGGTAGCCGTCGGTGGCCACTTCCAGCAGCTCGCCCAGGTTGATCACGAAGGCGCCGGGCAGCGGCGGCACGTCGATCAGGGACCCGCCGGGGCCCTCGACCTGGAGCCCGCCGACCTCGTCCGTCAGCAGCAGGGTCAGGAAGCCGTAGTCCTTGTGCCAGCCGACGCCCTGACCGGCCCCGTCGGGGGCGCTGCCGGGGTAGCGGACGAGCTTGAGGTGCAGGTGGGGGCGGTCGGCGAAGGCCTCGTCGTAGAAGTCGGCGGGCGCCCCGATCGCGGTGAGCAGCTCGTGCAGCAGCCGCTCGGCGACCGCGCCGAGCCGGTCGATCCAGCCCAGGGCGGCGGTGCGCAGCTCGGGGAGGGCGGCGGGCCACTGGTTGGGGCCGTCCAGCCACCAGTAGCCGGGCTCCCCGGGGGCCGGGACGTGCGGGGCACGCTCGGCGCCGATGTCGAGCTGGTCCCGCCAGTCCTGGCTGCCGCCGGTGCGCTCGTCGCCGATGCGGGTGTAGCCGCGGAAGTGGGGCGAGTTGAGGTTGGAGACGGCGAGCCGGTCGGCCTCCGGGAGGGCGAAGAAGGCCCGCATGGTGCGCATCAGTCCGGCGGTCTCGTCATCGCTGATGCCGTGGCCCGTCAGGTGGAAGAAGCCGACGTCGCGGGCGGCGGCGTGCAGCGTCTCGTGGAAGCGGGCGCGCTCGTCGGGGGTGCCGGAGGCGGCGGAGAGGTCGATGACGGGGAGCTTGTCGTTCATGAGGTGTCCACAACGTGCGTGAGGGGCCCGTCCGCCCCCGGGATCACCGGGCGGCCCGCGCCGCCGCGAGGGTGCGCGGACGGAACGGGACAGGGCGGCAGGCTGTGCGAAAAAGCAGGAAGAGCCGGGGAACAGCTGAAGAGAGCTAAAGAAACGCGAGGTCAGCGCGGTGTGCGCCCCGGCCCGGAGAAGACGTCGGGCAGCAGGGGGCGCTGGTCAGCCGGAGCGGCGACAGGACATGCTCGTGACGCGCAGGAAGTCCACGTGGCGTCGCTTTACAAGCAGATTCACACGGACGAGGGTATACGACCCGGTGCGCGATGACGGTGTCCCCCTCGTCACACCCGTCCCGGCCGTCGATGCCCAGCACGGGAGGCCGTACGGAAGGCCGAGGGCCCGCCCGGACGCGTCGCGTGGGGGCGCCGTCCGGGCGGACCGGCGGCGGGAGGCCCGCCGCGGACCGCACCGTACCAGCCGGGCGGACGCCCTTCCGCCCGCGTCACCCATATGCCCGACCACCCCGGACAGGGAGCCCGATAAACCCTCCGGAGATGCCGCGCGGCGCTTCCGTACGGATACGGACCGGCTCCGGACCGGCTCCCACCGGCATCGATGGCTCGAATGAGTGAAATCCCGGAACTTCCCAAAAGGGTCAGAGTTACTCAGTTCGCTTCCCGAGCGGGAAAACCCTCTTCGATCGAAAGGCATAGACGTGCTCAAGAAGGCAATCGCCACGGCCGCGGTGTCGGCTTCCGCGATCGGCGCCATGGCCACCCCAGCGATGGCGTTCGGGGACGACGAAGACGTCTACAACGCGAACGGCGCCAAGACCGGTTACGGCAACACCCACACCGGCGGCAAGGAAAGCCCGCAGATGAGCCTGGTCCAGGGCTCGCTGAACAAGGTGTGCATCGGTGTCGGGAAGGCCGGTATCCAGTCCCTCATCGCGCTGATCAACGTCGGCGTCCAGGACGTGCCGGTCCTCACCTCGGAGCAGCAGCAGCAGTGCACCGACAACTCGACGATCAACGACGGCGACGACCCGCTGTCGCACATCCTCGACGACTTCCCGATCATCTCGGGCAACGGATCCGCCAACGGCTGACGAAAGCCTCGCGGTTCCGCGGAAATCCCTCCGCACCGGGCATCGCGCCCGGTGCGGGGGGATTTCTCTGTGCCCGTGTGCGAGTGCTGCCAAGTGGTCGGTAATTCCGCGTGGTTGGCCGGGGAAATTTTTCCCGCTGCCGGGACTCTTGACTCAACTCTGGTCCAGTCCAACGATGTTCACCGCGCAACCGCCCCCACCCCGTGCACACCCCAGTCACCGGGAGCATCCGTGAGACGACGACGCCCCACCGTCCGCACCGCGGTCACCGCCCTGGCCACCGCGCTGGCGGGCGCGGCCGTGGCCCTGGGCCACGGCGGGCCGGCGACGGCCGCCACCCCCCTTCCCCCGCGGGTCTTCGCGCCCTACTTCGAGAGCTGGCTCCCCGGCGGCGGCCCGGCCGAGCTCTCCGCGCAGTCGGGCGCCA
Source organism: Streptomyces luteireticuli (assembly GCF_041519305.1). Classification (NCBI taxonomy): domain Bacteria; kingdom Bacillati; phylum Actinomycetota; class Actinomycetes; order Kitasatosporales; family Streptomycetaceae; genus Streptomyces; species Streptomyces luteireticuli. Next base: position 7,301,174 of record NZ_CP167927.1, on the reverse strand, counting down.
AGCACCTGACGATGGCCTTCCTCCAGACCGAGGCCAAGGGCTCCTGCACGCCGTACTGGAACGGCGACAAGAGCAAGCCGGTCTCCCCGTCCGTGTTCGGCGCCGACTTCGGCACCATCCGCTCCCGCGGCGGCGACGTCATACCGTCCTTCGGCGGCTACGCGGCCGACAACGGCGGCACCGAACTGGCCGACAGCTGCACCGACACCGACAAGGTCGCCGACGCCTTCGAGAACGTCATCACGACCTACGACATCAGCCGCATCGACCTGGACATCGAGGACAACTCGCTGACCAACAGCGCCGGGATCGACCGCCGCAACAAGGCGGTCAAGAAGGTCCAGGACCGGGCCGCCGCCCAGGGTCGCCCGCTGCAGATCTCCTACACCCTGCCCACCACCACCCACGGCCTCGCCGACAGCGGGCTCGCCGTCCTGCGCAACGCCGTCGCCAACGGCACCCGGGTCGACGTCGTCAACATCATGACGTTCGACTACTACGACGGGGCCCAGCACGACATGGCCGCCGACACCATCAGCGCCGCCGAGGGACTGCACGCCCAACTGGCCCGGCTCTACCCGGCGAAGAGCGACGCACAGCTGTGGGCGATGACGGGCATCACCGAGATGCCGGGCATCGACGACTACGGCCCGGCCGAGACGTTCACCACCCAGGACGCGGCCAAGGTCTACCAATGGGCGGTCTCCAGGAACATCAACACCCTCTCGTTCTGGGCGCTCCAGCGCGACAACGGCGGCTGCCCGGGCACCAAAGGGTCCGACACCTGTTCCGGACTCGCCCAGGAGACCTGGGACTTCAGCCGCGCGTTCGCCCCGTTCACCGGAGGAGGCGGGCCCACGCGGCCGGACTTCTCGATATCCGTCACGCCCGGCGGGTCCTCCGTGCCCCCGGGCGGCTCCGCGACGGCCGCCGTCGGCACGGCCGCCGTCTCCGGCCCGGCCCAGACCGTCCGGCTCGCGGTAGACGGTGCCCCGCGCGGGGTGACCGCCGAGGTCTCCCCCTCCTCCGTGACCGCGGGCGACTCCGCCCGGCTGGCCGTCTCCGTCGCCTCCGACGTCCCGCCCGGCAGCTATCCGCTCACCGTGACGGGCACGGCGCCCTCCGGCAGCCACACGGCGGCGTACACCCTGACCGTCCCGGGCGCCGGCACCCCGGGCCGCGTCGTCAACGGCGACTTCGAGACCGGCGCCCTCGCTCCCTGGAGCTGCGACGAGGGCGCGACGGTGGTCAACTCCCCGGTGCACGGCGGCTCGTACGCGCTGCGGACCGCCCCCACGGCGTCCGGCACCGGCGAGTGCCGGCAGACGCTGACGCTCGCGCCCGGCACGTCCTACACGCTCGGCGGCTGGGTCCGCGGCGACTACGCCTTCCTCGGCGTCTCGGGCGGGGCGACGGCGAGCAAGTGGTCGACGTCCGGCGACTGGACGAAGCTCTCGGTCCCCTTCACCACCGACTCCTCCGGGAAGGTCACCGTCTACGTCCACGGCTGGTACGGCCAGGGCGCCGTTCTCGCGGACGACCTCACGATCGGGTGAAACGACGGGAGGACCGGGCCCGGCCGGGGAAGGACCCTCCCCGGCCGGTGCCGCACAGCGACTCCTCCCGGCCGTCGCCCGCCGTCCCGGAGGATCACCCGTGGGTATCGCACTCGTCCGGCCCCAGGCCCGCCGCCCGCTGCTCAGGGCCTTCGGCCGCTCCTCCCCGCTGTGGCGCCTGGACTGGGTCCTGCTGGGCGCCATGGTGGCCCTGGGCTGCATCGGGGGGCTGCTCACCTGGTCGGCCACGGTGCACCGGCAGGACGCGGCCGGCGCCGACCCCCACTCCTACCTCAAGCGCCACATACTCAATCTGGTGCTGGGGCTCGCCCTGTGCCTGGCGCTCGCCTTCCTGGGCCACCGCCGGCTGCGCGGCTACGCGCCGGTGTTCTACGGCGCGTCGCTGCTGTTCCTGGCCACCGTGCTGACCCCGCTCGCCAGCACCATCAACGGCGCCCACTCGTGGATCGTGCTCGGCGGCGGCTTCTCGCTCCAGCCCTCCGAGTTCGTCAAACCGGCCCTCGTCGTGATGCTGGCCGCGCTGCTCGCCGAGGAGCGCGAGACCCGGCGCGGGAGCGTACCGGGCGGGCGGCAGACCCTGATCGCGCTCGCGCTGTTCGCCGTGCCCGCCCTGGTGATCATGGCCAGCCACGAGCTGGGCACGAGCCTGGTCCTCGCCGCCGTCACCGCCGGGCTGCTCTTCCTCTCCGGCGTCTCCGGCCGCACGCTCGGCGTCCTCGCCGGGGTGGCGGCGACCGCGGTCGTCGCGGTGTTCGGGCTCCACCTGCTCAGCGCGTACCAGATCAACCGCTTCGCCGCGTTCGCCGATCCGCATCTGGACCCGTCCGGCGTCGGCTACAACACCCACCAGGCGCGGATCGCCATCGGCTCCGGCGGGCTGCTCGGCCAGGGGCTCTTCCACGGTTTCCAGACCAGTGGGGGCTTCGTGCCCGAGCAGCAGACCGACTTCGTCTTCACCGTCGCCGGCGAGGAACTGGGCTTCCTCGGCGCCGGCACCGTCATCGCCCTGCTCGGCGTGGTGCTGTGGCGGGCCCTGGGCATCGCCCGGCGGGCGGACGACATGTTCGCCACGCTGCTGGCCGGCGGGGTGGTGTGCTGGCTGACCTTCCAGTCCTTCGAGAACGTCGGGATGACGCTGGGCATCATGCCCGTGGCCGGGATCCCGCTGCCGTTCGTCTCCTACGGCGGGTCCTCGATGTTCGCCGTGTGCGCCGCGATGGGCATCCTCCAGGGGGTGCATGCGGATTCGCGGCGGCCGCGGAGCGGTTGAGTTCCGGGCTTTGGGTTTCGGGTTCGGGCTTTGGGTTCTGGGTTCTGGGTTCTGGGTTTCGGGCCTTGGGTTTCGGGCTTTGGGTCCGGTGGGGCGGCATGCGGGAGGAGACGCGCCCCGCCCGATCGTCTACAGTCGTGTAGACCGTCTACTCCTGTGTAGACAACGACCGCCGGAGGCCGTGCTCCCGTGTCATCGCCACCTCTCCCCTTCGCCGCACTCGCCGTCAACCCGCTCGACGCGTCCTCGCTGCTGTCGTCGTTCGGGGCGCTCGGCATCGCCGTCGTGCTCTTCGCCGAGACCGGTCTGCTGATCGGCTTCTTCCTGCCCGGGGACTCCCTGCTGTTCACCGCCGGCCTCCTCTGCCGGCCGGGAGCGCACTCCGGGCCGCACCTCGACCTCGCCCAGGTCCTGGCCGCGGCCGTGACCGGCGCGCTGGCCGGCTCGCAGTGCGGGTACGTGCTCGGCCGCCGCGGGGGCCGCACCCTGCTGGCCCGCTCCCGCAACAGGCGGCTGCTCGAAGGAGCCCAGCGCGCCGAGGAGTTGCTCGACCGCTACGGGCATGCGCGCGCGATCGTCCTGGCCCGCTTCGTGCCGGTGGTGCGCACGGTGCTCAACCCGCTCGCGGGGGCGCTGGGCGTGCCGCGCCGCGAATTCACGATCTGGCAGGTGGCGGGAGGGGTGGTGTGGACGGCGGGGCTGGTGCTGGCCGGGGATGCGCTGGGGGCTGTGGTGCCGAATGTGGACCGGTATCTGCTGCCGGTGGTGGGGGTGGTGGTGTTGGTGTCGTTGTTGCCGTTGGGGGTGGAGGTGGTGCGGGGGCGTCGGCGTCAGCGGGAGCGGGTGGGGCGGTGAGGGGGGTTGCCCCTGGCCCGCCCTTTCGCCGTTTCTTCCGGGGAGACCCCGGACCCCGTCCGCCCTCCGGGCGGAGTCCTCAAGCGCCGGACGGGCTGAATTCAGCCCGTCCGGCGCTTGAGGACGAGCGGCGGAGCCGCGACAACGGGGTCCGGGGCGGAGCCCGAAAAGGTGCCCCTATGGTTTTCGTCAAGCGGCGATGGCGGTAGGGGGCGCGTAGAAGGTGCCGTCGCGGAGCATGGCGAAGAGCACGTCGATGCGCCGCCGGGCGAGGCAGACGAGGGCGGCGACGTGGTGCTTTCCCTGCCGTCGCTTCTTGTCGTAGTAGGTGCGTGATTCGGGCTGGGACAGCGATGCGAACGCAGCGAGGTAGAAGGCTCGTTTGAGCTGTTTGTTGCCTCGTCGGGAGGGATGCTCGCCGCGTATGGAGGAGCCGGAGCTCCTGGTCACGGGTGCCAGTCCGGCGTAGGCGGCCAGGTGGCCGGCCGTGGGGAAAGCGCTGGCGTCGCCGACGTCGATGAGGATGCGGGCTCCGGTCCTGACCCCGATGCCGGGCATGGAGGTCAGGACCGGGGAAAGAGGGTGGGCCTCCAGCAGTTCCTCGATGCGGGCGGCGAGGAGTTTGCGCTGGTCGAGCACGGAGGTGAGTGAGCCGGCGAGGCTGGGGACGATCAGCGAGGCTGCGTCGGTGCCGGGCACGACGACGCTCTGCTCGTCGAGGGCGTCGAAGACGTCCTCGACCAGGCGCTCGGCCAGCCGCGGGGCCTTGGGTCTGAGCAGGGTCACCAGTCGGCGTCGCCCGGCTTTCCTCAACTGGGCCGGGGATCCGTGACGTTCGAGGAGTGTCAGGACGGCGGGATGATCCAGCCTGGGACCGAGGACCCGCTCCAACGACGGGTGGATCTGGGTGAGCAGGCCACGCAGACGGTTCTTGATCCGCGTGGACTCGGTAGCCAGGTCGTCGTCGAAGCCGACGATCATCTCCAGCTCGGCAATGGTCTCGTCGGACGGCGCCAGGTTTCGCAGCGTGTGCGGCATCGTCCGCGCGGCATCGGCGATGATCGCCGCGTCCCGGGCATCGGTCTTGGCCTCACCGGCGTACAGATCGGCGATCCGTCGCATCGTCAGGCCGGGCAAGTAGGCGACGCTGCAGCCCATGTCACGGGCCACCGCCAGCGGCAGAGCTCCGATCGAAGCCGGCTGGTCGACCACCACCAGCACAGTGCCGTGCTTGGCCTGGAGCTTGGCGAACACCTCACGCAGTTTCGGCTCGGTGTTGGGCAGCCGCTTGTCGAAGACCCGCTTGCCCACCGGAGTCAGGGCGGTGGCATGGTGCTCGCCCTTGCCCACGTCCAGGCCCAGGTAGACGTCGATGTCACCCGTGTCGATCACGTGCACTCTCCACAGCGGTCGCGCCCTCCCCGGCCTCACCTGCGGCATCAGCGTGCCGGCATCCACGTTACGAAGAGACTGCCTCACCCGGAACAGGATCGGCGCTCGTGCCCCTAATCAGCGGTCTGCCAATGCCTCCGGTACCCGGTGACACCACCTTTTCGATCATGATCGACAGGGGCTGCAAGTCATGCCGGGACCAGAGGCCGGGAACCCCGTTGCGGGGCCACGAAAAAGGTAACGGGGCCAGGGGCGGAGCCCCGGAAGCAGGGGTGCAGGGGGCGCAGCCCCCGCCGGGGCGCAGGGGCGGAGCCCCGCCCACCGCGGCGAAGCCGCGGTGCCGGGCCCCGGGGCGGAGCCCCGGAAGAAACGGTGAAAGGGCGGGCCAGGGGCAACCCCCCACCCCACCTACAGAAACGTTTCAGCACGCCAACGGATACGGCACCTGCTCCGTCACCGGCCCCGTATTCCGACACATCAAATACCCCTGCTCCCGCAGATCCCCGATGATCCCCGGCAACGCCTCCGGGAAGTGGCTGAACAGATGTCCGAGGATCACCCCGTTCGTCTTCTCCTCCGCCGACGCCTCCCGGACGCTCGCCCGGATCGCGTCCACGTCCCGGAACGCCCCGCCGACCTGCTGCCAGTCGTACGTGTCGATCGTCCAGTTGCAGACCCGCTGCCCCAGGCTCGCGGCCATCTCCGTCTCCCGCTGGCCGACGTCCCCGTAGGGCGGGCGCAGGAAGTTGCCGGGCACTCCGTTGCGCAGCTCGTCCTGGAGCTCCTGGTCCGTCAGCCGGGTGAGCTGCTGGTGGGACCAGGTGTGGCTGCCGACCCAATGGCCTTGCCGGCGCAGGGTGGTGGTGATCTGGGGGTACTGGGAGGCGTACTTGTTGATGAGGAAGAAGGCCGCCCGGACTCCCTGGGACTGGAGCTGCGCACCGATGCGGACGGCGCGTTCGGGGTCGTTGTACGGCCAGTCGTCCAGCGACAGCAGCACCCGGCCGGAGGCGTTGCCGCAGCGTTCCCGGTCGTAGCCGGACTCCGGGTCCGGCACTCCGACCTGGGCCGGTCTGCCGCCCGCGGGACGGTGGTTGGCGCCCTCCGGGGCGCCGTGCCCGGCGCCGTGCCCCTCGGCCGGCCGGTGCTGCTGCGCGCCGCCGGCCGGGCGGGGGGCGCAGGCTCCCACGGCCGTCGAGGAGCCGTGCCGGTGGTCGTCGTGCGTCCCGCCGTGTCCCGCCCGGGCGTCGCACTCCGGCTGGTCGTCCATCGAGGTCACGGCGAACGCCGAGCCGGCGACGAGCACCGCGGCCGCGGCGGCGGCCTTCAGCGGAGCCCTTCTGCGGCGCCGGTGGCGTCCGCGGCCGGGCCGCAGGACGCCACGGAATTCCGACATGCTGACTCCTCGACGTCGCCGATCTTGACACCAGCCTCGGGGCAGGTCCGCACTCCCGCAACCGAGGGTCCGCCGTCCGGTTCCGCCCCCGGTGCCGCGCACCGCGCACACGCGCCGCCGGGATTCCACTCCTTCGCCCACCCGCCGTGCGGAGAACCGCAGTTCGGACATCGGGGCCGAACACGGGCCGGAGCAGGGCGCCTTGGCGGCGCCGTCCCCGATTCCGCCGAAAGGCCCCGGTACGAGGTGTCGCGCGGTGGAATCCGGACCAGAATCTCTGGGCGGCGCGGTTTTCCCGGCGCCGCCGCCGTCCTCGCCGTCCACCGCACCCCGCCGGAGGAGACCGCATGCACAGGCCGGAACGGGAGCGCGCGGAGTCGGCGGCCCGGCAGGAGGCCGCGCAGCTCACCGCGCGGGACGTCCGGGCCGTGGCCCTGACCTGGGTGGACAACGCGGGCATCACCCGCGTCAAGGGCGTGCCCACCGCCCGGCTGGCACACGCCGCGCGCTGGGGGGTGGGGGCGTCGCCGGTGTTCGACGTCTTCCTCACGGACGACTCCGCCGTCACCGGTACGCACCTCGGCGGGCCCGACGGCGATCTGCGCCTGATCCCCGACCTCGGCCGGCTGACCGTCCTGGCCGCGCAGCCGGGCTGGGCCTGGGCGCCGGCCGACCGCCACGAGCAGGACGGCCGCCCGTACGCCGCCTGCCAGCGGCGGTTCGTCCGCCGCATGGCCGAACGGGCCGCGGCGGACCACGGTCTGCGGCTGCGCATGGGCTTCGAGACGGAGTGGATCGTCACCCGGGACGAGGGGTCCAACGGCCCTCCGCTCTACGCCTGTTCGGGACCGGCCTACGGGATGACGCGGCTGGTGGAGCTCTCCGACTATCTGCGGGACGTCCTCGACGCCCTCACCGCCCAGGAGATCGAGGTCCTCCAGATCCATCCCGAGTACGCGCCGGGGCAGTTCGAGGTCTCGGTGGCCGCCACGGACCCGGTCGGCGCGGCGGACCTGGTCGTGCTCGTCCGCGAGACGGTCCGCGCGGTGTCCCGACGGCACGGTCTGGAGGCCCAGTTCGGGCCGGTCGTGGACGCCGGCGGCGTGGGCAACGGCGCCCATCTGCATCTGAGCCTGCTGCGCGGGGAGCGGAACCTGTGCCGGGACGGCGACGGCCCGTCGGGGATGACGGCGGAGTGCGCGGCGTTCCTCGCCGGTGTGCTGCGGGAGCTGCCCGCGCTGCTCGCCCTGGGCGCCCCCTCCCCCGCCAGCCATCTGCGGTTCAAGCCCTCGCACTGGGCCGGCGTCTTCGCCTGCTGGGGTCCGGAGAACCGGGAGGCCGCCATCCGTTTCGTCCCGGGTCCACCGGACGCGAAGGGCCAGGCCAACGCCGAGGTCAAGTGCTTCGACGGGGCGGCGAATCCGTATCTGGCGGCCGGGGCCGTGATCGCCGCCGGGCTCGCCGGGATCGAGGCCGGGCTGACGCTGCCGCCACCGGTGACGGGCGACCCGGCCGTCACCGGCGGGCAGCGGCGCCTGCCCGCCTCGCCGGCCGACGTCCTGGACCGCTTCACCCGCTCGGACCTGCTGCGGACCGCGCTCGGCGACCCCCTGTTCGAGGCCGTCGCGGCGGTCCGGCGCGCGGAGGTCCGGCAGTACGCGGGCGCGGCCCCGCAGGACATCGCCGACGCGACGCGGCGGCGGTACTGACATGGGGGCGCACGCGAAGCCGTCCCCGCCGGCGCTGGTGGACCACCACTGCCACGGCCTCGTCCGCACCGAGCTGGGGCCCGACGCCTTCGGCGCGCTCCTCAGCGAGTCCGACGCGCCCGCCGCGCCCGGCACCTCCTTCCTCGACAGCCAGCTCGGGTACGCCGTCCGCCGCTGGTGCCCGCCGCTGCTCGGCCTCGACCCGCACTGCACCCCCGCCGAGTACCTCGAACGGCGGCGGGAGCTGGGCCCGTCCGAGACGGCCCGGCGGCTGCTGGGCGCCACCGGGATCACCGACTATCTGGTGGACACGGGCCTCGCGGGCGACCTCACGGGCCCCGAGGAGCTCGCCCGCACGGCGGGCGGCGCCGCCTGGCACGAGGTGGTGCGCCTGGAGCCGCTGGCCGAGCGGATCGCGGACGGGTCCGGCGACCGGGCGGAGTTCCTCGGCGGGCTCTCCGACGCCGTGCGGAAGGCCGCCACGACGGCCGTGGCCTTCAAGTCCGTCGCGGCCTACCGTTACGGGCTCGACTTCGAGCCCAACCCGCCCGGCCAGGCCGAGGTGCGCGCCGCGGCGGACCGGTGGCTGGCCTGCCGTACGCCGGGCGGCCGGCTGACCGACCCGGTGCTGCTGCGTCATCTGCTGTGGTCGGCAGCCGAGACCGGGCTGCCGCTCCAACTGCACACCGGCTTCGGCGACCCGGACCTCACCCTGCACCGCTGCGACCCGGCGCTGCTCACCGACTTCGCCCGGGCCGTGCGACCCACGGGCTCGGCGCTGGTGCTGCTGCACTGCTACCCGTACCACCGCAGCGCCGCCTACCTCGCCCACGCCTTCCCGCACGTCTACGCGGACCTCGGGCTGGCCCTGTCCTACAGCGGGGCGCGCGCCGAGGCGGTGCTGGCGGAGGCGCTGGAGCTGGCCCCGTTCGGGAAGCTGATGTTCTCCACGGACGCGGCCGGGCTCGCGGAGCTGTACGTGGTGGGCGCCGAGCTGTTCCGCCGGGGCCTGGCGCGGCTGCTGGACGGCTGGGTGAGCGACGGTGCCTGGTCGGCGGGCGACGCCGCGCGCGTGGCCGACCTGATCGGGTCGGGCAACGCCCGGCGGGTCTACGGGCTGGGGCGGACGGACGGTGCGGCCGGGGTGTGAGCGGATTCCCGGGGACCGGGCGCGGCCGGTCCGCGGCGGCGCGGGGCGACGGAGACCGGCAGCGCCCCGCGGGCGGCGATGGCGGCACCCGTCCGGAACGGAGGCGGTGAACCCCGAGGCGCCCGGACGTCCGCGCACCCTGTCCCGGGCCCTGATCGTCGGCGAGGCCCGGCGCATCGCCGACGAGGAGGGCCTGGCCGCGCCGACGGTGCGCCGGGGTGCTCGGCACCGGCGGGGTCAGCCGGTGAAGGTGGCGCGCAGCGCCTTCTTGTCCACCTTGCCTATGCGGGTGACCGGCAGGGACCTCAACTGGGTGATGCCGCGCGGCTCGTAGAGCTCGCCCAGTTCGGCGACGACGGCGGCGGTCACGGCCGCCGGGTCCACGGAGTCGTCCTTGTCGGTGGCCAGGAAGACGTGGACGGCCTCGCCGTAGCGCTCGTCCGGGACGCCCACCGCGGCGGCGTTGCGCACCCCGTCCAGGGTGAGCAGGAAGTCCTCCAGGACCTTGGAGTAGACGTTGTCGCTGGTGCGTCCGGTGACGATGATGTCCTTGGCCCGGTCCACCAGGTAGAGGAAGCCGTCCGCGTCGCGGTAGCCCACGTCCCCGGTGGCCAGCCACCCGTCGCTCAGCGCGGCGGCCGTGCGCTCAGGGTCGCGGTAGTAGCCCAGCATCCTGGTCTCGCCGCGGACGTGGAGTTCGCCGGTCTCCCCGTCGGGGAGCGCGGTGCCGTCCTCGTCGCGGATCTCCACCTCCACGCCGTCGATGGCCCGGCCGACGCTGGCCCACCGCTCGGGGTGCTCGTCGTCGTACTCCTCGGGCATCATGACGGAGATGCCGAGGGCCTCGGACTGGCCGTAGCCCTGGCCGATCACCTGGCCGAAGACGGCGCAGGCCTGGCGCAGCCGCTCGGGCGCCGACGCGGCGCCGCCCACGAACACGGACTCCAGGTGCGGGAAGTCCCCGGGCCGGCAGTCGGGGTGGTCGAGCAGTTCGTAGAGCATGGGCGGTACGAACATGGCGGAGTTGATGCGTTCCTCGCGCAGCACGGACAGCGCGTGGCCGGCCTCGAACGAGGGCAGCAGCACGACGGTCGCCCCCGCGACGAGGCCCTGGACCGAGACCAGATGCCCGCTGCCGTGGGTGATCAGCGTGGCCGCCAGGGCGCGCTGCCCGCGCATCCAGGGCGCGTTGTGCGTCGCGTCGACCATGCGGTCGTACAAGGACCTGCCCTGCGCGGCGAGTTTGGGGTTGCCGAGGGTGCCGCCGGTGTAGAAGATGGTGACCGGCTCGTCCGTCGCGAGGGGCGGGGCCGTGGGGCGCTCCGCGGGCAGCTCGCGGGCCGCGGCCAGCAGGTCGGTGACGCCCTCCACGGGGCCGAGGGACAGCAGCCGGGGCGGGCGTTCCATCAGGCCGGGCAGCGCGGTGGCGTGCAGCGCGAAGAGCGGGTCGAAGACGATGGCCCGGACCTCGGCCTGGCCTGCCAGTGCGGCGAGTTCGCCCTGACCCGGCTCCGGGGGCAGGAAGACGACGTGGCAGCCGATGAGGTGGACCGCGAGCTGGGCGAGCACTCCTTCGGGGCGGTTGGCCAGAAACAGACCCACCGCGTCGCCGGGCACCAGGCCCTCGGCACGCAGGGCGTTGCCGATGCGGAACAGGGCGTCGCGGGCCTCGGCGCGGCTGATCCGCACCGTCCCCTGGACGAGCGCCTCCGCCTCCGGATCCCGGTCCCACGCCTCCAGGATGTGTTCGATATAGGTGCGCTCTTCGTTGGATGGAGCCTGAGTCTCTTGCATGAGGTCATGCAAACATGACAGTTCGAACATCCTGTTCCGGAATGCGAACGGAGGGTCGCATTCCGGCCATCCCGAGGTGGCACCAGCACCACCACGAAGACGGAACCCCGTGGGATCGATCCGGCATCCGCGGGCCCGGAGGATCGTCCTCGAAGCCCACCCCTTCAGGAGGACCGAATGCCCCCGTTCAGAACGCCCCGCCGCGCGGCCGCCGCCGTGGCCGGTCTGGTGGCCGCCGTCTGTGCCGCCACCGCCCTTCCGGCGGCCGCGGCCCCCGAGGCGGGCCCGGCCGTGCCCGGCCGGTACGCCCGGCAGCACCTGGACTGGCATCCCTGCGACGGACCGGCCGGGCTGGAGTGCGCGCGGATGGCCGTCCCCCGCGACTGGCACCACCCGGGCGCCGGGCCGGACCTGGACATCGCCGTCTCCCGGCACCGGGCGGCCGGCGCGGGCGGGCGCGGCGTGCTGATGATGGCTGCCGGCGGCCCCGGTGGTTCGGGGCTGGCCCGGCCGGCGGACCTCGCCCGCCGCTCTCCCGCCGTGGCCACCGCCTACGACATCGTGAGCTTCGACCAGCGCGGGGTCGGGCGGAGCACCCGGGTGCGGTGCCAGACGCCGGAGGAGTTCGCCGGGTTCCTCACCGGCGACGCCCGGGACCGGTCGCCCGCCGCGCTGCGCCGCACGCTGGCGACCGCCCGCTCCTTCGCCGAGGACTGCGGACGGCGCGACGGCGCGCTGCTGCCGTACCTGACGACCGAACAGACCGTCCGCGACATGGACCTGTTCCGCTCGCTGCTGGGCGCGCGGACCGTCTCGTACTACGGCGCCTCCTACGCCACGGCGGTCGGCGCCTATTACGCGACGCTCTTCCCGCACCGCGTCGAGCGCGCGGTCCTCGACAGCAACGTGGGCTTCGACGGCTCCTGGCAGCGGTTCGGGCTGGGGCAGCCGAAGAGCTTCCAGCGCCGCTTCGAACAGGACTTCCTGCCCTGGCTCGCCCGGTACGACGACGTCTACCACTACGGACGCACCGCGGCCGCCGCACAGGCGAAGTGGGAGCGGCAGCGACGCGCCCTGCGCGCGCACCCGGTGACCTTCGGCAAGGCCGTCATCGGCCCGGACCGCTTCGACAACGGCACCTCCGACGCGCTCTACAGCGCGGACCGGTTCCCCGTCCTGGCCTCCGCGCTGGCGACGCTCGACCACTGGGACCGGGCGGGCGAAACCGAGCGCGCCCGGGCCGCCGGCCTCCTCGGCCGCGCCCCCGACCCGGCCTTCTACGCCGAGTACTTCTCCGTCACCTGTGCCGACTCCCCGTGGGACCGCGACGCCCGGGCCTGGGTGCGCCGGACCGCCGACGACGCGGCGAAGCGGCCGCTCGTCGGGGCCCGGGCCCTGGCCTTCGCCGCCGTCTGCGCCTCCTGGCCCGCACCGGCGGCCCCGAAGGTGACGGTGACCGGCGCCGGCCTGCCGACCGTACTGATGCTCAACTCCGTTCACGATCCCGCCACTTATTACGAGGCGGCCGAACGGGCCCACCGCGCGCTGCGCGGCTCGCGCCTGGTGACCGTGACCGGCGACGGGGACCACGGACAGTACGCGGCCGGGAACCCCTGCGTGGACGGCGTCGTCGACCGCTACCTGCTCGACGGCCGCGCCCCCGCACGGGACATGACGTGCCCCGGCAAGCCGCTGCCCGTCCCCGCCGCGTAAGCCGGACGCCGCCGAACCGTACACATGCGCCCAGGTTGGCACCCGTGCCGTATCCGGCCGGGTGCCGCGTCGTTGTTTCCGGCAGGCACACGACCCGCGGGCGGGACGGGCCGGGACCGGGAAGGCGGAACATGCGCATCGACATCATCACCGCGGGCACCACGGGCTCCGTCGCCCCCTACACCGGCCTCGGCCACCGGCTGGCCGCCGAGGGGCACGATGTGGAGATCGTCACCCACACCAAGTTCGCCGACACGGTCACCTGCTGCGGGCTGCGCACCCGGCCGCTGGAGGCCGACCCCTTCGAGGAACTCATCGCCGCCCACAACCGCTTCCGGAACGCCGGACGTTCGCCCCGCGCCCTCCACGAGATCGCCCGCGCCACCGAACGGGCCGCCGTACGGCTCGTGGACGGGCTGCTCACCGCCGTGGACCCCAAGGCCGACCTCGTCCTGCTGTCCACCATCGTCGCGCCCATCGGCCGCGTCGTGGCCCGCTACCACCGGGTGCGCAGCATGGGCGTCTTCCTCCAACCCGACGTCCCCACCTCGGCGTTCCCGCCCTGCGTGCTGCCCTGGCAGCCGCCCGGGTACGGCAACCGGCTGCGCGCCCGCGCGGTCAACGCCCTGACCGACGCCCTCTACTCGGCCGCCAACCGGCGGCTCCACGCACGCCTCGGCATCCGCCACCGCGGCGTCCATCTGCTGCGCCGGGAACGGGAGAAGAGCCGCTGGCCCATCTGGCACGGCTACAGCCGCACCGTCGTGCCCCGGCCGCCCGACTGGCGGCCCGGGCTGCGGGTGGCCGGCTACTGGTGGCCGCACGAGTGTCCGTCCTGGCAACCCCCTTCCCTGGTCACCGACTTCCTCGAGGCCGGGCCCCCGCCGGTGTTCGTCGGCTTCGGCAGCATGATGCCGGAAGCCCCGGAACGGCTGGGCGAACTGACGGCCCGTGCGCTGCGCAAGGCCGGGCTGCGCGGCATCGTCCAGGCGGGGTGGGCCGGGCTGTCGGTGACCGGCGACGACGTCATCACCGTCGGGACCCTCCCGCACGGCTGGCTGCTCCCGCGCACGGCGGCGGTGGTGCACCACGCGGGTGCCGGGACGACGGCGGCCGGGCTGCGGGCGGGCGTGCCCGCGGTCCCGGTGCCGCTCCTGACCGACCAGCCCTGGTGGGCGGCCCGGCTGGTACGGCTCGGGGTGAGCCCCGGCGTACTGCCGCACGCCTCGCTCACCGCGGACCGCCTGGCGGCGGCGCTGCTGCGCGCGACCGGCGAACGGCGCTTCGCGGAGCGGGCGGCGGAGGTGGCCGGCCGGCTGGCCCGGGAGGACGGGGCGGGGGCGGTGGCGCGGGCGGTGGCGGCGATGGAGCCGTGACGCGGCGCTTGCGCCGCGGGGGGTTTGCCCCGGTCCTGCCCTTTCACCGTTTCCCCGGGGGAGACCCCCGGACCCCCATCCGCCCTTCGGGCGAAGTCCTCAAACTCCCCGGAGGGGGCAACCCCCAGACGGGCTGAATCGGAGGAGGAACACGATGCCCCCGACCCCCATGTCCCCCCTGGACGCCTGGCTGCACAGCCACCAGGCCGGCGGATCGCTCTGCATGACCTTCGGGCTCGTCGCCCGCTTCGTCGGAGAACCACCCGCCCTCGACGCCCTCCGCGACCGCGCCGCGCACCGCTGGGCGCACCACGACCGTCTCCGGATGAGCTCCGGCACCGGACTCCGGTGGATTCCCGGGCCTCCCTTCGACCCCGTGCACCACGTCGGCACCCCTGCCCGTCGGGCCTCCCCCGACGAACACACGGCACACCTCATCGCCCGCCCCTTCGGACCCCCGCGCCCGCCCTGGCAGTTGCACCTGCTGCCCGGACCGGACGGCGGGTTCGCCCTCCTCCTCCGCGCCCATCACGCCCTGCTCGACGGCCGGTCGGCCCTCGTCCTCGTCCAGGAACTGCTGGACGGGCCGGCGGCCCTGCCGGGGCAGCGGGCGGGGAGCCAGGCCCCGCCCCGCCGGAGGCCTGGCCTCACGGACCTCCTTCCCGCCGGGCGCCCCCTCCCCCTCCACGGGCCCGTGGACTCCCGGCGGGCCGTCGCCTGGAGCACGGTGACCGCGGGGGAGCTGGCCGCCGCCCGGGACGCGCTGCCCTCGGGGCGGGCCTCCGCCAACGCGGTCTTCCTGGCGGCCACGGCCGGGGCCCTGCGCGGGGCCGGG
The DNA here is from genome assembly GCF_041519305.1 of Streptomyces luteireticuli. Taxonomy (NCBI): domain Bacteria; kingdom Bacillati; phylum Actinomycetota; class Actinomycetes; order Kitasatosporales; family Streptomycetaceae; genus Streptomyces; species Streptomyces luteireticuli. The sequence goes on along the minus strand of NZ_CP167927.1, from coordinate 7,286,107 downwards.
GCCACCGGGCGGCTGCCGTTCCTGCCCGGCGTGTGCGCGATGGTCCCCGTCGACGTCCGCCCGGACGACGACGGGGCGTTGCTCGGCAACCACTACGCCACCGTCCGCGTCCCACTCCCGTCGCACGGCCGGGCCCGCCGCCGCCTCGCCGCCGTGGACCGTTTCACCCGCCGCGTGGCGCTGCACGAGCGCGCCCGGGCCCAGGCGCGCGCGGTGGCCGGGATGGCCGGGCGCCGCGGGGCGCTGACCGAGGCCCTCGGGCGGTACGTGGACTCGTCGCTGTACTCGTCGCTGCTGTGCAGCAGTCTCGCGGACCGCGGGGGCCCGCGGACCCTGGGGCCCGCCGCCCTGACCGGTCTTGCGTTGCTGCCCTCGCTCAGCCCGGGCCATCCCCTGGCGGTGACCATGGTGCGGGACGCGACCGGTGCGGCGACGCTGACGGTGGTGACCGATCATGCCCGCCGGGTGCTGGCCGGACGGCTCTCCGCCCTCCTCCGCGAGGAGATCCGCGCACTGGGCCCATGACCGGCTCCCGTCGCCGCCGTGCGCAGTAACGTCCCACCGCCGCCTGTCGTTCCACTGATGACGGCACCCCACCAGACCCCGGCCGCGCGGTCACGGGGACGGCACTCCGACCGCGCGGCGCGACCGTGAAACGGAGACTCCTTCTGATGACGTCCACCACCCTCTCGGAAGAGGTCATTCCGCTCACTTACGGCGGTTTCTCCTACAGCGGGCGGATCGTCCACCGGCCGGACGCGCGGCTGGCCCCGATCGTCCTCGTCGGCGGCGCGTTCCAGCACCAGGGCGCCTGGGGCCGGCTGGAACGGATGCTCCTGGAGGCGACGAGCGTGATCACCGTCGATCTCCCGGGCTGGGGCGCGGCGGACCCCCTACCGGCCCGCTACGGCATCGACTTCCTCTGCGGTGCGCTCGACCAGTTGCTGGCGAGGACCGCGCCGCACACGGTCAACATGATGGGCGCGTCCTACGGGAGCGCCGTGGCCCACGAGTGGGTGCGCCGCCACCCCGGCCGGGCCGAACGGCTGGTGCTGGTGGGGACCATGGCGCGGCTGACCGACCATGTCCGGGCCCGGGTGGAGCTCACCCTCCGCATGCTGGAGCGGGGCAGCCACGAGGAGTTCGTGGACCAGATCCTCGACACCATGATCTGCCGCGCCCCGCACGTCCACGTGGCCCGGCGGGACACGGTCGTCCGCTGCCTCACCCGCGCCCTCAACGAGATGACCGCCGACGAGAAGATCAAGTACCGGGAGAACACCCGGCGGTTGCTCGACCACACCGCGCCGTCCGGCGGGCCGGCGGTGCGGATCCCGGTGCTGGTGGCCACCGGTGAGCACGACCCGCTGACGACGCCGACGCTGAGCCGCGAGGCGTCCGCCCGGTTCACCGACGCCCGGTTCGCGATGTTCAAGGACGCGGACCACCTCGTCCACCTGGAGCGTCCGGTGGAACTGATCGACCTGCTGCTGAAGTTCCTCGCCGACGAGCCGCTGACCGGTCTCGACTACTGCCACCCGGTCGAGCACCCGGGGCAGCGGCTGCCGGTCCCGTCGCCCCGCGCCGGCGGGCGGCGCTGAGGCGGTCCGGCGCGGGGGCCGGACCGCCGTCCCGCTCAGTCCTCGTGCGCCGCGGCGGGCAGTTGGCGCGCCTTGAAGCGCGTGTGCGTGTGGTAGGCGTAGTCGAGCATCCTCGCCGCGTCGGGATAGCGGTTCGGCGCGTCGTTGAGGAGCACACCGACGACGGTGCGGCCGCCGCGCCGGGCCGCGAAGACCAGGCAGGGGCCCGAGGCGCGGGTCGACCCGGTCTTGACGCCGAGGACGCCGTCGTACGAGCCCAGCAGCTTGTTGGTGTTGTACCAGGTGTAGCGGCGGTTGACGTTCTGCGCCTTCTGCTGGGTGCTCATCGCCTTGGTGACGGTGACGAGCGTGCTGTTGCCCAGCGCGTGCCGGGCGAGCTTCGCCAGGTCACGGGGGGTGGAGTGGTTGCCGCCGGTGGTGATGCCGTCGAAGGAGTCGAAGTGGGTGTTGCGCATGCCCAGCAGGGCCGCCTCGCGGTTCATCCGTGCGACGAACGACGCCGTCCGCTCGGTCTCGCCGCCGCCGCTGCCCAGCGCGTCGGCCAGGGCGTAGGCGGCGTCGCATCCGGAGGGGAGCATCAGCGCGTACAGGAGCTGCCGGACGGTGAGCCGGTCGCCGGTGCGCAGGTCGGCGGTGCTCGCCCCGTGGCGCGTCACATAGTCGCGGTAGGACTGCTTGACGGTGACCTGCTTGTCCAGATCGGACGGGCGGCCCGCGAGCGCCACGACGGCTGTCATGATCTTGGTGGTGCTGGCGATCGGCCGGGCGACGTCGGCGTCCTTGCCCCACAGCGCCCTGTTCGCACCGCTGTCGAGCAGATAGGCGCCCTTGGCGCCGATCCCCGAAGGCCCGTCGGCGGCCTCGGCGGTGGACGGGAGTGCGACGGCCAGGGCCGCGGCGGACGCGGTCAGCGCCGCTCCCCAGCGGCGGGCCGTGCTTCCCCCACTTCGGTCCATGAAGTCTCCAGAGTTCCTTGCGTGTCGGGATGGGCCAGCGCATGGTCGCACCCCCGCGCACGGGTCGGGAAATCGCTTCACGAACGGGTGAGGGAATGGTGCACGAGGCCGTTCGACCCCCGAACTCCCTTATGAAGAAAGGGAGAAGCGGCGCCCCCGGAAAGGGGCGCCGCTTCGGTGCGGTGAGGCCGGGACGCGGTCAGAGCGAGCAGACGCCCCGCTCGTGGTCGACGGTCGCCGTCGCCTTCGAGAACTCCCACTCCGGGTCGAGCAGCTTCTCCTTCAGCTGCGCGGCCGCCTCGGGGCTCTCGACGATGTAGCCGAAGTCCTGGAGCCAGGACGGGTAGAGGTTCTTCGAACCGATGTAGAACGCCGAGCCGTCCACCGACACCATCTTGTGGTGCAGCGGGTAGGCGTGCCCGTCGGCCCACTTGCCGCTCTTCGAGCTGCGGAAGCTCGCGAGCTGGAGGTTGGAGCACATCGCCGACTTCGCCTTGCCGTCGTCGCCGACGACCTTGGCGAGCCGGGCCCGGAGCACGTCGCTGATCTCCGAGAGGGACTTGATCTGCGAGTAGCCGCCGCTGCCGACCGTGCCCCGGTTCTCCGGGTCACTGACGACAATGCGGACCTTCACCCCGGAGGCGAGCTTCTGCGCCAGGGTGTCGTAGAGCCGGACGTCGTACTTGGGGAGCGGCGGGCAGGTCGCGTTGAGGTCCTGCTGCGAGATCTCGACGTGCTTGTCCGCGCTGCGCACCAGCTCGCGCAGGGCGCTCTCCTCGGGGTTGACCGTGTCGTAGTCGCGGTCGGCGTTGGTGTTGTCGTGCACGCCGACGACGCACTTGGTGTCCGTGGCGGACGGCAGCTGCGGGTCGAACTTCGAGGCGGCGTCCTTGTCCCGGATGCCGACGCCCAGTCCGCCCACGGCGATGACCGGCACGTTCCCCGTCGGCCCCGCGGGCTCCGGGTTGGCCCGCTTCTCCAGGTCCGGCGTGCAGGACGCCCCGTCGGAGGCCGCGAACCACACGCTGGCGACGTTGCCCTTGTTCTTGCAGGTCCAGCCCCACAGGGCGTCGAGGTAGCGGCCCGCCGAGGAGGCGGCCGGGCCGGTCAGGGCCAGGTCGACGTCCGTGACCGGGTGGGCGGTGTCGAGGTAGTCGCCCTTCCAGTTGTTGATGCCGCCGGTGATGGCCGAACGGCCGTCCACGACCAGCAGCTTGGAGTGGTTCCAGGAGAACGCCGTCTTGGAGGTCGTCATCGACGCGGCGGTGAGCGTGACGGAACCGGCCGCCTTGCCCAGCTTCTTGCGCAGGTCGTCGACGTAGGCCCCGGGGCGCACGTTGAGGTGGTAGACGGGCGCGGCGCCGACCAGGACGCGGACCGTGGGCTTGTTGCCGGCCTCGACGGACGCCTTGAGGCCGTCGGCTATCGCGTCCTGGAACGCGCCGTCGGGGAAGGGCGCCAGCGTGGAGATGTCCACGGTGCGCTTCGCCGCCGCGATGTTCTCGGTCATCTTCGCCAGCAGCCGCTTCGTACCCGGGCGTTGGGCACAGGTGTCGTCACCCCAGCAACCGGGCGTCTGCAGCAGCCAGTCGGAGGCGTCCGCGGCCGAGGCGTCCAGCTTGTTGCCCTCGGTGCGCTGCCAGATCTCGCCCTCCAGGCCCGGCGAGACCTGACGGAGCGTCCGTTCGACCGCGTCGAGGTGCGGGGTGGCCGGGGCCCTGCCGTCGGCGAGCGCCGGGGCGGCGGGGAGGACGGCGAGGGCGACGGCGGACGCCGTCGCATGGCGGGCAAATCGGTTCAATCGGCTGAGCCGGTCGCGGAGCAAGGCGCATCCTTTGGCAAATGATGAACTGTGCGGGGTGATCCGTTGAATCCCGGACGTCTGTTCGTCGCGCGGATGATCAACTGCGCAGAAGTTACCAGGTGCCGTGGCGCCGCGGCAGGGGGTGGCCGCGGCGGACCGGGGCGGCGGCTAGGCCGGGCGTACGTTTCGGTTGAGGCGGAAGAGGTTTGACGGATCGTAAGTTGCCTTCAGGGCGGCGAGGCGCTCATAGGTCCCGGCCTCGTACCCGGCCCTGACCTGGACCTCGTCGGCGTGTTCGCCGTCGCCGTAGAGGAAGTTGAGGGAGTGTCCGACCGTCCAGGGCGCGAGGGCCTCGCGCAGCAGGCCGTGCCGGGCGCGGACCTCGTCCGGGCCGACGCCGGGGAAGAAGCCGGAGACGGCGGCCACGAGGAACTCCGCCCCGCGGTGGTCCACGGCGGTCCCCCGGGCGCCCCGGCGCAGGGCCCCGCCCAGGTGGCGGATGTCGGTGAAGGCCGGCACCGGGGAGTCCGGGCCGACGGCCCCCAGCAGGGCCTTCAGGGCCTCCGGCGGCAGCTCGTCGAGGAACGCGCTGGTGCCGGCGTAGGCGTTGGGCTCGTCGGGGTCGTTGTGGATGGTGCCGGACTCGGTGTACGGCAGCACACGCAGGCTGTCGTCCAGCCGCGGGCCGATCGCGCGCAGCGGCGCGACCAGGCGCTCGCCCTCCTCGGCGGGGCCGTTGAAGGCGATGCGGAAGGAGGCGACGTAGCGGCCGCGGAGGAACTCGGGCAGCTGCGGGATGTCCGGGAAGGGGATCAGGGTGACGGAGGAGGTCATCTCCTCGGGCACACCGGTGGTCCAGCGGCGCCAGACCTCCAGGGCCTCCTCGACGAGCGGGGTGTCGAAGACGAGCTGCCCGCCGTAGAGGGTGGCCACCGGGAAGAGGTCCAGCACCAGTGACGTCACGACGCCGAAATTGCCGCCGCCGCCCAGCAGGGCCCCGTACAGCTCGTCGCCCGGGCCGACTTCGCGCAGCCGGCCGTCGGCGGTGACGACCTCCAGCGAGCGCACATGGTCGGCGGCGTAGCCGTACTGCCGGGCGAGCAGGCCGAGGCCGCCGCCGAGGGTGTAGCCGACCACGCCGATGGTGGGCGTCGAACCGCTCAGCGGTGCCAGGCCGTACGCTCCGGCCGCGTCGATCACGTCCCCCCAGCGCGCACCGGCGGCGACCCGGGCGGTACGCGCCTCGGGGTCCACGTGCACGCCCGCCATCCGCCGGGTGCTGACGAGCACTCCGCCGTCGGCGGCCACCGACAGCCCGTGCCCGGTGAGTTGAACGCCCACGGGAAGTCCCTCGGCGGCCGCGTACGCCACGGCCCGGCGCACATCCTCGGCGTCGGCCGCGCCGACGACCACGGACGGGCGGTGGGCGTAGGCGGCCTGATAGCCGGCGAGTTCCTCCTCGAAGCCCGGGTCCCCGGGGCGGAGCACCGGTCCCGTCAGGCCGGTGAGTGTCTGTGTGCTTCTCTCCATGGCGACCACGATGCTCGCGTACGTCCCATAAGTCCAAGAGCCCGTCAAGATGGTTGCCAGAAGCGTTCGTTATAGCCACACTCCGCGGCGCCTTGGCCCCGGCTTGCCGTAGCGGCAATGGTTTTTGCCCGGTGATCCGGAACGGCCCCAGCATGCCCCTCACCATCGGCACACGCACCGCCCGAGGACGGCCCCATGAACCACGAACGCCACTGCCCCGTGACCCGCGCCTTCTGGGAGGACTTCTACCGGCGCGACGGGCGCGTCTGGAGCGGCGAGCCCAATCCGCTCCTCGTCCGCGAGACGTCCGCGCTCCCCGCGGGCACGGCCCTGGACCTCGGCTGCGGCGAGGGCGCCGACGCGGTGTGGCTCGCGGGACGGGGGTGGCGGGTCACCGCCGTCGACGTCTCCCCCACCGCCCTCGGCCGCGCCGCCGCCCATGCGACGGCCTCCGGCGTCGCCGACCGCGTCGACTGGCGCCAGGAGGACCTGACCCGCTCCTTCCCCGGCGGGACGTACGACCTCGTCTCCACCCAATTCCTGCACTCCCCGGTGGAGTTGCCCACGGAACGCATCCTGCGGGCGGCGGCGGAGGCGGTGGCACCCCGGGGTGTGCTGCTGGTGGTGGGGCACGCGGGGCTGCCGCCGTGGGTGGACGTGAACCCGGCGATGCGCTTCCCGACGCCGGAGGACGTGCTGGACGCGGTGGGGGCGACGGCGTCGCCGGACTGGCGGGTGGTGGTGCGCGAGTCCGTACGACGCGAGGTGTCCGGTCCGGACGGGCGGTCCGGCCTCCGGACGGACCACGTCCTCAAGCTGCGACGGGTCGGGGGGCGGTAGGCCCTCGTCCCGCGCCCGGACACATGGCAGTGGCCCGACGCGGCCTCGGCCGGGGCGGCCTGGGCGGCGGCCGTGGCCGCGTACGCGCTGTCGTGCCTGCGCGGACGCCGTGGCGGGGAGGCCGTCGCCCCGCTGCACCGGGCCGGTGAACTCCACCGCGCGAGCGGCTCGTTGAGCAGGCCGCCGATCCTCGACCGTAGCGCGCGGGGCTCGCCCTCCGTCCCCGCCCACGCCGCCCGCAGGTCCCGGGCGCCCCGGATCACCGCACCGCCGCGTACGCCCCGAGCGCGATGCGCGCGAGGTTGCGCAGCGAGGCGGTGCCGGGGGCGAAGTATCCGGTGTGGCCGTGGGCGCCGTCCGAGGGCACGGGGCGGGCGCCGAACTCCGCCGAGGTGGGGTCCGTGCCGTGGCCGAGGCCGAAGAGCTCCACGTTCGGGACGTTGCCTATCCAGTCCGCGTCGTTGCGGCGGACCGCCCAGACCCGGGCCCGGGTGTCCAGTTCCTCCGCCGAGTCGGCGTGCACGCCGGGGCTGCCGAGCACGACGAGGTCGCGGGCGCGGAGTTCATGGGCGGCCAGCCCGCAGACGACCGAGCCGTAGCTGTGGCAGAGGACGGCGGGCGCGGCGGTGCCGGAGGCGGCCAGTCCGTCGAGGAAGCGTCCGAGGCGGGGGGCGCCGGCCTCGGCCAGCCGGCCGGTGGCCGCGTCGAGGCCGACGCCGACGGGGGTGGTGTAGCCCGCCCACGCGATGACGGCGGTGGGGGTTCGGGGGTCCTGGCGGCGCATCTCGGCCCGCAGCGACTTCGCCATGCCGGCCGGGGTGCCGTACGGGTCCCGGTCGCGGTCGAAGGAGGAGAGGTCGGTGTCGGAGCCGGGGACGACGACGGCGGTGCGCCGGGCGGCGGCGAGGTCCCCGTACACCTCGGCGAGCTGCCCGCGGCCGCGCGGGTCGAAGGCGAGGATCTGCCGGCCGGGCGCCAGCAGCTCGTCGTAGCGGCCGGCGAGGTCGCGGGCCTCCTCGCGCTCGTACCGGGGCAGCGACGCGTCGGCGGCCCGGGCCCGCTGCGCGGTGCGTTCGACGGTCAGCGCGCGCCGGTTGGCCTCGTACCGCAGGGCCGGCGGCACGCCGTCCAGGTTCCCGACGACCAGCGGGTGACGCGCCGCCAGCCGCTGCCGGGCGTCCTCGGGGAGGGCGGCGAAGAAGCGGGCGACCTCCGCCGGGGCGGCGGTGGCGGGGTCGGGCAGGGCCCGGTGCAGGGAGTGGTCCGCGCGCCAGGCCGCGGTGCCGGCGGGCGGGCCGGTGACGGCGGTCTGCTGGTGGGCGGTGGCCCATCCCGCCGTCCCCGTGACCACGGTGGTGATGAGCGCGGCGGCGGCCAGCGTGCGCTTGAAGCGGCGCATGGTTGGTCTCTCCCTCGTCCTGTGCGGTGACCGCCTGCTGCGGTGACGGGGAGGAACGTAGGAACGCGGTGGCCGGTGGGACGTCCCACCACGGGGCCAAACCGCGGGTCATACCGGGGTAGGGGGTGGGCCGGGCGGACGCCTGTTCGCCGCGGTCCGCCGGCCGCCCTAGGCTACGGGGATGATCATCGAACCCCGCACCGTCGCCCCCGGCGTCGCCCTGCGCCCCGCGGCCCTCGCGGACGCGGCCGCCCTGGCCGCGGCGTACGAGGCCAACCGCGACCACCTGCGTCCCTGGGAGCCCCGGGGACGCGACGCCTTCCGCACTCCGGAGGGACAGGCGGCCCGGCTGGCGGAACTGCTCGAACTACGGGACGCGGGGCGGATGATGCCCTGGGTGCTGGACGCCGGAGGCGAGGGCATCGCCGGCATCGTCAACCTCAACAACATGGTGCGGGGCGCCTTCCACAGCGCCCAGCTCGGCTACTGGGTGGCCGCCGCGCGCACCGGCCGGGGCCTGGCCACCGCCGCGGTGGAGGCGGTGTGCCAACTGGCCGGGGAGCGGCTGGGGCTGCACCGGATCGAGGCGGGGACGGTGACGTCCAACACGCCCTCCCAGCGCGTGCTGGAGAAGTGCGGGTTCGAGCGGATCGGGACCGCTCCGCGCTATCTGCACATCGACGGTGCCTGGCGGGACCACTACCTCTTTCAGAGGATTCTCAACGACAGCGCTCCACAGTGACCTCACGGCCTCGCACGCGTCCCACAAGCACCGTTGGCCCTCGCGTTGCCCGACCGCATCGCAATCTACGGCTCGCCGAGGCACGGCTGTTACATGACAGACGGAAAACCGCGCGCCACGAGTCGTAAGATCTTACGGTCAACTAAGGGGGGTTGAATCGGTTTTGTCCACCATGTCCGTGTTTGATCTACCGCGCTTCGGGCGCGGGAGATGGGAGACCCCTGTGCCGGGGCGAATATCACAGCTTCCACGCCGTCGGGTGCTCCAGGTCGCGTGCGCGGGCCTGGTCGCGGGGACCGGCACGGTCGGCGCCTGGCAGTGGCTGGCACCCGGGGAGGCCCACGGGGGGCACGCGCAGGAGTTCCCGGCACAGCCGGCGAAGGCGGTCACGAACCAGTCGTTCGTCCACGTCATCGCGCACCCGGACGACTCCCTGTACTTCATGAACCCGGAGCTGGAACAGTCGATCCGCAGCGGCGCCCCGACGATCACGGTATGTCTGACCGGAGGCGAGTCGGACGGCCGCAACGCGCTCGCCAACACGCCCGGTTACCCCAAACTTCCCGAGCGGCGGCCGGAGTTCGTCCGGGCGCGCATCAACGGCCTGCGCGAGGCGACGGCCCAGATGGCGACCGGCGACTGGCTGAGCCCGTGGAAGGTGGAGACGCTGAGCCTGCTGCCCGGCCTCCAGGTCGAGCTGCAGACGCTGAAGGCGGCGCCGCAGGTCCAACTGATCTTCATGGAGCTGGTGGAGGCGCGCTTCATCCGCGTCCCGCGCAGGGAGAGCCTGCGCGGGCTGTGGCTGGGCGCCACGCCGAAGCTGCCGACGCTCGTCCCGGCGCACAGCCCGGTCAAGCGCGGCTTCCTGTACACCCGGCAGCAGGTCATCGACTCCCTCGTGGCCGTCTTCGACCGCTACCGGCCCACGGTCGTGCGCACGCTGGACCCCAGCCCCACGCACCGGGCGGTCCAGCAGCAGTTCCCGGGCTCCCCGCCCGAATTGACCGGTATATCCCATTACGACCACCAAGACCACACCACCTCCGCCTACTTCGCCCAGGCCGCGCTCGCCGAGTACTGGGGCCGCGGGCACGCCCGCCCCACGGCGGTCGAGAGCTTCGTCGGCTACGAGGTCTCCCTCCTCCCCTCGAACCTCGACGCCGCCACGACCCGGCACAAGGTGAAGATCCTCGACACCTACGGCTGGGCCGACGGCAAGGACTGCGGCGACGCGGCGGGCTGCGGCGACCGCAAGGTCGGCAAGCGCTCCAAGGACGTCCGCTGGTCGAACAACTGCCGGCACCGGGCGCCGGGCACCCAGCGCTGGGTACAGCCGCTGCCCGACGGGCGGCTCGCGGCCTTCGGCCTCCTCGACGGCGCGGTGCACTGCTGGACGGAGACCCGGCCGGGCAGCGGCACCTGGTCCCGTCCGGCGAGTGTCGGCGGCTCGATGCTGGAGGGCCAGGTGCAGGTCCTGCGGCACCCCGACGGCACGCTCCAGCTGTTCTCCGTGCGCACCCAGCTGCCGGCGCGCGGCAAGGAGCACCGCCGGGACGTCGTCACCGCCCGGCAGACCGGCCGGACGCCCCGCGGCGGCACGCCCGCCTTCGGCGGCTGGGAGTCCCTCGGCTCCCCCGAGGCCGACCCGGAGCGGTCGATGGAGGTCGGCCACCCGCTGGCCGTCGCCGACAAGGACGGCAAGGTGTACGTCCTCGTCCGCGACTGGGCGGGCAACCTGCTGTTCCGCACCGGCGAGGGCGGCCGGGACTGGACCGACTGGGAGCGGCTGTCCGTCGAGGACGAGCCGGTGAGCGTGCTGGACGGGATGGACGCCGTCCTGGACGACAAGGGCCGCCTCCACGTCGTCGCCGCCGACACGAAGACCGTCCACCACTGGGTCTCCGAGTCCGAGGGCGAACCGCCCCAGCCGGCCGGCGCGACCCGGCTGCCCACCGCGAGCGGCCCGCTGTCGCTCGCCCCGCTCTCCGGCGGGGGCGTCCGGCTCGCCATGCGCCAGCCCGGCACGGCCCGGGTGATCGTCGCGGACCGTCCGGACAACGGGAAGTGGCGGGTGACGTCCGAGTGCGCGCCGATCGGCGGGTACGGGCGGGTGGCCCTGGCCCAGGACGGCCGGACCGTCGCCCTCGCCGCGCGGGACGACGCGGGGCGGGTCCGCGTCTCGAAGGGCTCCGGGCGGCCGGGGCCGTGGCAGGCGGGGGGTGTGCCGCACCGGTTCACGCCGGCGGTGGCGAAGGATGCGAAGGGGCGTGTTGTGGCGGTTGTGCTGGGGATGGACGGGGCGCCGGGGAGCGTGCGCGTTTCGTAGGGGTGGTTTTTGCCCCTGGCCCGCCCTTTCACCGTTTCTTCCGGGGCTCCGCCCCGGACCCCCTGAAGCGCCCTGCGGGCGCTGTCCTCAAGCGCCGGACGGGCTGAATTCAGCCCGTCCGGCGCTTGAGGACGAGCGGCGGAGCCGCGACAAACGGGGTCCGGGGCGGAGCCCCGGAAGAAACGGTGAAAGGGCGGGCCAGGGGCAAACCCCCGCGTCAGCACAAACGCCGCGCAACCTCCCCCACCACCGCCCCCTGATGCTGCGTCAGATAGAAGTGCCCCCCGGCATACACCCCGAGGTCGAAGGACCCCTCCGTATGCCGCCCCCACGCGGCGACGTCGTCCACCCCCACCTTGGGATCCGCGTCCCCCGCCAGCCCCACGACCGGGCATCGCAGCGCCGGCCCCGGCTCGTAGCGGTACGTCTCCGCCGCCCGGTAGTCGGCGCGGATGGCCGGAAGGATCATCCGCAGGATCTCCTCGTCCCCGAGCAGCTGCGCGTCCGTGCCGCTCAGCCGCTGCATCTCGCGGACGATGCCGTCGTCGTCCCGCTCGTGGACGTTCTCGGCGCGCACCACGGACGGGGCCCGGCGGGCGGAGGCGAAGAGGGCGGTCAGGACGATGTCCTTCTCCCGCTCCAGCCGCCGGGCCACCTCGAAGGCGAGTGTGGCGCCCATGCTGTGGCCGAAGAAGGCGAGCGGCCGGTCGGTCCAGGGCAGCAGGGCGGCGTACACCTGGTCGGCGAGGTCGGGGATGTTGTCGATGAGCGGCTCGCTGCGGCGGTCCTGGCGCCCGGGGTACTGGACGCTCAGGACGTCGACGCCTTCGGGCATCGCCTTGGCCATGGGGAAGAAGAAGCTGGCCGAGCCGCCCGCGTGCGGCAGGCAGACCAGCCGGACGCCGGCGTCCGGGCGCGGCTGGAACCGGCGTATCCACAGGCCGTTGTCGTCGGTGCCTCGGTTGTCGTTCACGAGCGGTGTTTCCTTCCCGATGGGGTCACCATGTCCGGTGACGGCGTGATCAGCCGTGCCCCGGGAAGCACCGCCTCACACGCGCGCCCCGCGCGATGCGGCGGGCATCACGTCCGTCCGGTCAGGACGTCCTGCCGCAGGACGCGTTCGACGTTGCGCTCGGCGAGGGCCGTGATGGTCACGAAGGGGTTGACGCCCAGCGATCCCGGGATCAGCGCGCCGTCGGTGACGTACAGCCCGCGGTACCCCTTCACCCTGCCGTAGTCGTCGGTGGCCCGGCCGAGGACGCAGCCGCCGAGCGGATGGTAGGTGAAGTCGTCGGCGAACGCCCGGGGTTCGGGGCCGAAGAGGTCGTAGCGGTAGTCGGTGCCGTTGGCCCGGTTCATCCGGTCGAAGAACGCCCGCGCCGAGCGGACTCCGGGCGCGCTCTGCCCGCGGTCCCAGCGCAGCCCCATCCGGCCCGTGCCCCGGTCGTAGGTGAACGTGCCGCGCTCGGGGTTGCGGGTGATCGCCAGATAGAGGCTGATCCAGGTCTCGATGCCCGCCGGCACGGGGGTGATCTCCGCGAAGACGGGGTGCCGCGGATCGTCCCAGGCGTCGATGCCGAGGACGGGGACGGTCGACTGGTGGCAGCCCGTGGGATGCACGGGCCGGTTGGCGCGGGCGGTCATCACATTGCCGTTGGGTCCCCAGCCCCGGCCGATCTCCCGGCCGAGCCGGGGCAGGGTGCCCGTCTCCCGCGCCCGCAGCAGCAGTTCGGTGGTGCCGAGGCTGCCGCCGCCGAGGAACAGGTGGCGGCAGGCGATCTCCTTGGTGCCGAGCGGCCGGCCGGACGCGTCCGACCGTTCGACGGTCACCACATAGCCGCCCGCGTGCGGACGGATCGCGACGGCCTTGTGCAGCGCGGCGATCGTGACGCGGCCGGTGCCGAGCGCGGCGGCGAGATAGGTCTTGTCCAGGGACATCCGGCCGTGGTTGTTGCCGTAGATCAGCTCGCCGGCCAGCGCGGACTTCGGGGCCTTCCCGGCCGCCTCGCGGCGCATGTGCCGGAAGTCGTAGATGTTGTCGAGGAAGACGGTCCCGTGCCCGGCCCGCCCCGCCTCCTCGCGCGCGACGCGGGAGTAGCGGTACCACTCGGTCCCCTCGAACCAGCCGCGGTCGACGCCGTTGACCCGGAGCCCGGCCCGGGCCCGGGGGAAGTACCGCCGGTACATCTCCTCCGCGTCCACCCGCGGCAGCATCTCGCGGAAGTAGGAGCGCCGGGGCGTCACCGCCATCCCGCCGTTGACCAGCGAGCCGCCGCCGACGCCCCGGCCCGCGTACACGGCCATCGGGCCGAAGTCGACGCGGTCCAGGATCCCCGCGTACGGCTCGACGGGCCGGTTGACCACGTCGAGCCAGAGGAACGACGCCATGGGCGCCGCGGTGCGCCGGCGGAACCAGGTGGACCGCCGGTCGGGGGTGAGCATCCCGCAGAAGACCTTGCCGTCCGGCCCCGGGCGCGTCCACAGCTGTCCCGTCTCCAGCATCAGCGTGCGGACCCCGGCCTCCGCGAGGCGCAGCGCCGTCACGGCGGCGCCGTAGCCGGTGCCGATGACGAGGGCGGGGACGTACGCGCCGTCGCGGACCCGGTCCGCAGGGTCCGCGACGTGCGCGGCATCCGCGGCGTCCGCGCGGGGAGCGGGTCCGACGACGGTCTCCCCGGCGAGCGCGGCCGCCCCGAGGGCGAGGGCGCCGAGCACCCGGCGGCGGGACGGGGGGTGGTGTGCCGACATGGTCTACCTGACCTCTCCGGGCCCCCAGGGGGTGGGACGATCTCCGGGGCCCGGCGGTCATGGAAACAGAAGTGACGGGCGGGGAGGCCGAGTTCACCCTTCACTTCCCCGGTTTCTCCCATATCGCTTGACGCGGCTCGGTCCGTTGCAGTAGCACGCCGGACGTCACATCAGAACGTCCCGTGGTGCGCCATGTTCTCCATCGTCCGCACCAGGGTGCGGCCGAGCGCGGCCTTGGTACGGCGGGCCTCGGCGGTGTCCGCGTAGATCGAGTTCATGTACAGCCCGGTGTCGTTGCGGTGGAACCAGAAGCAGATGCCGTTGGTCCGCGACGACCAGATGTGCTTGCGCGCCCGCCAGGCGGAGTGGTGCCGCGCTCCCGGCACCTTCCGGAAGTCCAGGTAGGAGAAGAAGTTCACCGCGAACGGCCAGGTGCGCAGGGAGAAGTGCTCCGGCGCCAGCAGGCTCCACGCCTTGACGAACGGCACGTCGACGTGGCGCCACATCTCGTCGAGCCCGGCCGAGACGCCGGCCATCGTCTCGTCGAGCCCCCGGCCCTCGCCGACGGGGAACTCGACGGGCAGGGTGTTGATGAACCAGCCCATGGTGTGCGCGTAGGCGCCGCGGCCGCGTTCGTTGACGGGCATCAGCCCGCGGTAGACGTCGGGCCCGCCCTCCTTCCGCAACGAGACCCCCACGGCGGCCAGCAGCCCCATGAACAGCCTGCCCTCCGCCTTGCGGCAGCGGGCCTCCAGCGCCTCGGTCCCGTCCGCGGACAGCAGCGGGTCCAGCTCGTTGACCGTGGGGTACAGACGGCCCGGTTCGAGCCCGAGGTCCAGCGGGAACGGCGGGAAGAAGTCGCCGTTGCGCTCCATGAACCCCTTCCAGTGGTCGAGTCGGCCGTCGTCGGCGTCCATCTCCCGGTAACGCCGCCGCTGTTCGCGGCTGTAGCCGAGGTAACTGCCCACCTCGGGCAGGTCGGGCCGCCGCCCGCGGGCCAGCGCCGCGTAGACGGTGGCGATGTCGTGCACGGCGATCGGCGTCGACAGGCCGTCGGAGACGAGGTGGTCGCAGGAGAAGAACACCGTCGTGGAGTCGTCCCTGACCACGGCGCCCATGCCGATCAGCGGCCAGGACAGCGTGTCGATCCCCCGGAAGAACTCGTGCAGGTACGACCGGATGCGCGCCGGGCTTTCGATGTGCCCCACCTCGGCGATGCTGAGCCCGACCGCGTCCGGGTCCAGGGGCCCGCAGGAGACGTCGCCGGCGAGCTCCCCGAAGGTGCAGCGCAGCACCTCGTGGCGGCGTACGACGTGCAGGAGCGCGGACTCCAGGGCGCGCAGGTCCACCTGCCCGGGGATCTCGAACGTCCCCGCCACGTAGGAGGAGAACGCGTCGTCCGTGTCCCGGGCGTCCCGGGCGACGGTGAAGTGCCGCACCTGGTTGTACGTGGTGGCCTCGCGCGGTGGCGGGACCGGCCCCGCCGGGCGGTTCGTCCTCGTGGAGACGAGGTTCCACACGAAGACGCGCCCCGGCGCGATCTCCGTTTCCTCGATCGGTACTTGAAACACCTTGGCCTTTCCTCCTGTTCGCCCACCGGCTCGTGCGCTGTTCGGAGCAACGAGCCGTACGCCGGGCGGAAACGGATCAACCCCCGGGGCATCCGCGGGAGTCCGTGGAGGGGGCCGGGTATGCGCGGCGCAAGGAACCGGACATTCCAGGAAGATCGGAGGGTGGACGTGAACGACGAGTGCGACCACGAGTGGGTGCTGTGGAGCGGGGCGAACCGGTGCCGCAAGTGCGGGACGACGCAGTGACGGCACAGTGACGTCCCGTACCGGGCCCCGGCCGTCGGCCGCCTAGTCGCAGGGGAAGGTCGGGTAGGGGCCGAGCGGCAGATCGCAGTACGAGGCCTCCAGTCCCCGCGCGTCCAGGTCCCACAACCGCCATTCGCCGGAGGCGTAGACGGCCGCGAGACCATCGTGCCGGGTGAATGCCAGGGCCAGGACCGGCTGCGGGACGCGCCGTCTGGCCGGGCCGCCGATCAGGGTGAGCGCCTTGCGCCGGGTGCGCACGTCCCAGGCTCCGACGGCGCCGTCCGCCCGGGCGCCGGCCAGCGTCCCGCCGTCGGGCGAGAACGCGAGCCGGGTGTAGCCGCGCGGGGAGTCCCCCGGGCGGATGTCCGTCGCGCGGCGCGCGACGGTGTCCCAGACCCTGATCGAGGGGGTGAAGAAGTCGCTGATGGCCAGCGTGCGGCCGTCGGGGGAGAACGCCATGGCCGCCCACGAGGAGGAGGCGCTGTCCTCCAGGGTGGCCAGCTCCCGGCGGCGGGCCACGTCCCAGAGCGCGACGCCGTGGCCGTGACCCGCCACGGCGAGGGTGCGGCCGTTGGGCGAGAACAGTGCCGCGTTCGAGCCGTGGGGCCCCTGGACGGTCGTGATCTCGCGCCGCGCGTTCACGTCCCACACATGGGCGAGCCGCCCGTCCACGGTCACGAGGGTCCGGCCGTCGGGCGACAGCGCCATGGGCCCGACGGAGGCGACCCGGGACAGGGTCGCCACGGTGCGCCGGGTGGCCGTGTCCCGGACCTCCACGGTGGCGATCCTCCGTACGGCCACGCTCCGTCCGTCGGCGGAGACGGCCCCGTCCCCTCTGTCGTAGCGGTCCAGCAGATCCCGGTCCGCGGCCAGCAGGGCCGGAAGCCGGCCGCCGTCGTCGAAGTCGGAGCTCTCGAAGGCCCGCATGTCCGGGATGCGGTGCCGCAGTTCGCCGTCGGCGGTGAGGAGCGCGCTGCGGGCCTGTACGGTCGGGTACGCGCGGTATGCCTCCACCGCCTGCTCCACCGCACGCTGCGGGTCACGTTCGACCATCGACTCCGCCTGGAGGGCGAACTCCCGTGACGCGACCAGACGTCGCTGCTTCTCCGAGGCCCTGTTCTGCCGGAGGGCGAGCCCGCCGGTGACCAGTGACAGGGCCAACAGCACCACGAGGCTCGCGACCAGCCAGCGCAGCCGCCGGGTCCGTCGCTGCTCCCGTTGCCGCTCCGCCGCCTCCTGCGCCGCCGCCCCGTCGAGGAATTCCCGGGCCAACTGGCCGAGAGCCGCCCGGCGTACGGGGTCCGCGGCCCATTCGCGGGCGACGGCCAGGCGCGTGCCCCGGTAGAGCAGGCCCGGGTCGCGGTCCTCGCGGGCCCAGGCCTCGGCGGCCTCCAAGAGCGCCTGGCGGGTGCGCAGTCCGGCGCGGTCCTCGTCGATCCACTCGCGCAGCCGGGGCCAGGCGCGCAGCAGCGCCTCGTGGGCGAGCTCGACATGGTCGGCGTCCAGCGTCACCAACCGTGCGTCGGCGAACGCGTCGAGGACCGCCACGGCGGTGCCCGGGTCGCCGGCGCGCTCCAGCAGCCTGTGACGTTCCATGCGGCGGCCCGTCTCGCCGGTCTCGTTGACCTGGACGAGGTGGAGCAGCAACTGCCGTGCCGCGGACTGCCGCTGGGGCGACAGGCCGGTGTACGCGCGTTCCGCGGTGGCGGCCACCGCGCCGGAGATACCGCCGGTGAGCTGGTAACCGGCCACGGTCAGGGCGCCGTTCTCGCGGTGCTGCCAGGTGGCCAGGAGGGCGTGCGAGAGCAGGGGCAGGATCCCCGGACGCAGCGGCGTCGCGGTGTCCCCGGCAGCGCCGGTGGTGTCGGTGGTCATCGCGGCGTCGCGGAGGAGGATCTCCACCAGCCCCGGCTCGATGGTGAGGCCCGCTTCCCGGGCGGGGCCGGTGATGGCCTCCCGCAGCTGCGCGAGGTTCATCGGCCCGAGCGGGAGATGGCCGTCCCGGAGCGCGGCGACCAGCTCGGGGTGGGCGAGGCACTGGCCGTAGAAGTCGGCCCGGACGCCCAGGACGACCGATGCGCCGCGCGTGGCCAGAGCATGCAGCGCCCGGACGAAAACGCGGCGTTCACGCGTGTCCCGGCAGAGGGTGAAGGTCTCCTCGAACTGGTCCACCACCAGGACCGGCCGGCCGGCCGCGTCGGCGAAGTCGGCGGCGGAGCGCCCGAGGGCCTGCGCGAGGACGTCGCGCGGCACGGCCGTGGCCCCGGCGAGCCGGGAGAGCAGGTGGGCGACGGGGTCCTCGCCCGGCGTCAGCAGCACGACCGGACCGGCCCCTTCGATGGGGAGGGCCCCGCGGACGAGGGCCGGCAGGAGCCCCGCTCTCAGCAGGGAGGACTTCCCGGCCCCCGAGGGGGCGACGACCAGCAGCGGCCCGGTCCCCCGGCTCTCGACCGTCCGGCCGACGAGGGCGGCGGTGGCACGGGCACGTCCGAAGAACCAGCGGGCGTCGTCCGGGCCGTAGGACGCCAACCCCCGGTAGGGGCACGTCTCGTCGGCCGGGCCGCCCCGGCCGTCGGGGGCGGCGAGCGCCTTCTCCAGCAGTCCACCGGTGTCCAGCGCCCGGTCGCAGGCCCGGGCGAGGGCGGGGGTCAGTGGTTTCTCGCCGTTCTCGACCTTGCTGAGGTGCCCCTTGCTGTAGAAGGCCGTCCGGGCCAGGGCCGCCAGCGACATGCCCCGCTCCCGCCGCAGCCGCCGCAACTCCCGTCCGGCGTCCTCGGGTTCGGCCGCCGGTTCCCCGCGCCCGGCTGAAGTCCGCCCGCCGACCATCAGGCCACTCCTCCCGGTGTGCGGGCCACTGTTCCACCTGGCGCACACGCGTTCAAGGGCGTCATACGGCCCTGGTAGGAGGGGGTTTCCCGGTTTCCCTCCGCCATGGGCGACGGAAAACCCCTCGACCGGACGGACGGCCCCACGGCACGCTGCTGTCGTCGGCCCTCCGCGGGCCGAGGCGGCGGCGCCCACTCGCGACGGGGGTGCGAGTGAACGCCGCCGGGCGCTCCGCCGGATGCGCGGCCGGTCGGCTGCGGGCCGGTCACGCCCACGCGGCGGAGCCGCACACCGAAACAGCCCCGCGCTCCCTTACGGGGGTGCGATACCGCACCGGACTTCCATGAGCCCGCTCAGCGGATCGGCCCTGGACAGCGGCCTCGACGATCGCGTACCGCATCCACCGAGGATCCGTTCCGCGTAGCTCCCGGCGAATCTCGCGGCCCCAGTCCGGATGCTGCGCTTCAACCTGGCCGCACAGCAGCCGGACTTGATCCTCGGAGAGCGCGTCCACGGCCGGCGACAGGCCGAGATCCGTGGGCGGCGTGACGGCCGACTGCTTCGGCGACGCAGCGCGCTGGGGCTCACCGGCTGACGAAGCCGCTACCGGTCGAGCGCACGCTGAGCGACGGCATCAACTACTCCGCCTACGAGATCACCGTCGCCGTCGCGCTCCCGACCATCGGCCATGTGCAGACTTCACCGACTGGGATCCGGAGAACGGCAGCCACCACCTGCCCATCATGCAGGCCGCCACCGCCCACTGCCCCTGACCCACATCCCACCCGGCGGCCAGAATCCGGCCGCCGGACCCAGCGTGGCCACCGCCCCACCTGCCTCAAGGAGCAAGAACGTCATGGGCGAAGACACCCTCTTCCGAACCCTCGACCTCATCGAGCCCGGCGACCTCGTCCGCTACCACGGCAGCCTCACCAACGCCCACGGCCTCTACCTCGCCCAGCCTTGCCCTTGCGAGGTCTGCAGCCTCCGGCTCCGGATCACCGCCACGGACGCCCGGTACGTACTTCTGGACCCGTGGGGCGAGGTCGCCAGCCAGCAGTGCGTGCGCCGGCAGTCCATCACCCACTCCACCACCTGCAACTGATCCAGACATCGAGCGGCCGGGCCCAGGCCCTCCACAGATACTGGACCGATTGGCTGTTACAGGACCATAGGTGACTCCCAGTCAAGGGAGTTGGTAAACAGCTGACCTGGCTGTTACCCGGAGGCAACAGCCAGGCCTCCCCACGGTCCCATTCACGCGCTGACCCCCTCTCCACTCAGACCCGAACGACCACTTAACCCCCATCCACCCCATTCGTCACACACAAACCCCATAGCAACTCCACACACTCTCTTTACAAGTAACTTGCCAAGTACATACAGTCATCGAGCCGTGCGCGCCGGACGCCGCACGCCTGGGGGGACTGTCAGCAGCCTGAGCTGAGGCTCCGTCATGTCCACACGCCCTGAGCGGACCCCAGCGAAGAGCACACCATGGGACGTCGGATCGTGACGCCGCCAAGTCCCATGCACCGCTGGAGGGAATAACAGTTGAGCACGAGACGTGTCGGTTTCGCGCGCCTGCACGGCGTCGTCAAAAGTAGCCTGGTGGTTACTTTCGCGGCAGCAGCCGTCGCCGGAGGCTTCACGCCCGGTGCTGCCGTTGCCGAACCGTTGAACGCGGCCGCCGCGGCGGACAGTATCGGAACGACCGAGCCCCAACGCATCGCTGCCGCAGGGCTGGTTGGGCTCGATCCGACTCCGGACGTACTTCTGCTCAGCGATTACAGCTTCATCCGCGCGCTGTGGCAGAAGGCCAATGGCGCAGGCGAGAAGCGGACCGCGGTGCGTACGGCGGCCGAGGAAGCCATGGCCAGCGATTCCGCCGAGGATCATGTGCGGTTCATCATCACGGGCATATTTGACGCGGACAAGCTTGATGCGAAGCGGGAGCAGGACCGGGCCGAGGCCGAGCGCGCAGCCCAGTTCGCCAAGTCCCAGGCGCTGCTTGCTGTCGGCATACCGAGCAGTCCGGAGCTTCTGGAGCTGAGCGATGACAACTTCATCCTTGCCATCGCGGAGCGCGCCGCCGGCCCCGAGGTGAGAGCCGCGGCCAGGCGGGCGCTGGCCGGGGACGCGTCTGTCCGGCGGGAGTTCATCGTCAATGGTGCCCGCGAGGCTCACCAGCGCGATCTGGCGAACAAGCTCAAGGAGTCGGAGGAGAAGGATCGTGCGGAAGCCGCGCGCCTTAGGGAACGGGGTGCCCGGACCAAAACGGCAGCACTCTTCGGAGTCGAAGCGACCGAGCCGATGCTTGCCTTGGGCGACGACAACTTTATCCGTGAACTCCTGAGACTCGCCCCCGGCGACCTGCACAACTCCCAGCTCTACACCGCTGCTCAACGAGCGGTCACGAGCTCCGACCCGGCGGGGTGGAAGACGTTCATCCTCATTGGAGCTGAGGAAGCGTACAAGAGGGACGACGCGGCACGCCTGGAAAAGTTGAATGAGGCCAACCGTCAGCTCGTACGGCAGATCCAGGGCGCGGCCGAGAGGGGCGGGGTACATCCGCAGCTGGTGGCCGCGGCCCGGAAGGTGCTGGCCGGCAGCCCTAAAGATGTCGCGAACTTCCTCGAGGAGGGCACTCAGCGCCGGTTGAAGCGTCAGTCCCTTCAGATGACCGACCCCAAGGCGTCCGGCTGGTACGCGCGGCAGTCGGGCGCTGATGGCGGGAAGGCGTTTGTCACGCCGGTCGACAGCCAGAGCCCCCGGCCCGATCGTGAGGATGCCACCTGGGTCATCGTGCCCTCCCTCGTGGGCCGGCCTGGATGTTTCTCCTTCGAGTCCGTGCGGAAGCCGGGTTCGTACCTGATGGCGGAGAAGGACCTCCGGGTGAAGATGGCCGGCGACGACCGCACCGCAGACTTCCGTAACCGGGCGACCTGGTGTGCACGCAAGGGTCTGACCGGGTCCGGGACGACGTCCTTCGTATGGGGAGAGAGGTCGGAGGAACGCTGGCTGCGGCACTTGTCGGGAGAACTCTTCGCGTCCCAGTACTACGACGCCCGGACCACAGGCCAAACGGCTTCATGGAAGATCGCTCCCCCGCTGGCCCCCTGACCTTCCCATCGGTTATTCCCGTGAACAGAACGGATCCCATGATGTCCCGGACCGTCCGAACCGTAGCGGCCATCGGTGCCGGTCTTGCCGCATTGTGCGGCGGCACCGCCACTGCACACGCAGATGCACCGTCGTACGTGAGACTCCAGGCAGAACACAGCTACAAGTGCCTCACCATCGACGGCGGTCGCATCGGCGACAACGCATATGCGGTTCAGTCGTCTTGCGACCGCAACCTGGACAACCAGCTTTTCGAGCTGAGGCCTGCTGGTTCAGGCGCCCTTCAGGTACGGGCCAAGCACAGCGGTAAATGTCTCACTATCGGTGGCGAGTACAAGGGGAACGCCGCGCAGCAGTGGTGTTTCGACAACGACAACCAACGATGGAAGGTGATGTTGGTCGAGGTGGAAGAGGGGCTCTACGAGCTGCGTCCAGTCAGTGACACCGCGTTCTGCCTCACCATCCCCAATCACAGTTACGACGACGGCGCGAAGTCCATGCTCCTCAGTTGCATTGGAGCGACTGACCAGCGCTGGCGTCTGCTGCCTGCTTCCTGACCGTCCGCTGTCGACAGAAATGGATTTCACCATGGCACGCATCGCCCGAGCCGCACTGGCCCTCAGCGCCGGCCTCGCCGCACTGGCCGCTGGCACAACCACCGCACACGCACGGGGAGCTGCAGCCCCCGCCCGTGCAGATCTGGCAGGGGTCGTCCAGATCCAGGCGGGGAGCAGCAACCAGTGTGTGGCTGTCACCACTGGCCCCAAGACGAGAAACGGAGAACGAGCACACCTGGATTACTGCGACACCGACAGCGAAGGCACCCTCTGGCGAGTGAACCCCACCGCCAACTCCGCTGTCGAGTTCCGCTCATGGAATGGCGATAAATGCCTTGAGGTAGAGAACAGTGGCAGCAAAGAGGGAGCCGCTGTCCAGGTTTGGGATTGCAATGGTGGTAAGCAGATGCGCTGGCAAGTCGATCTTGTGATCCCCAACCGCAATCTCTACCAGATACGTCCGACACACGCCCAGAACCGCTGCCTTGACGTGCCGAACAGCAATATTTCCCAGAGTATGCCGCTGTGGCAGTGGGCCTGCAACCAGAGCAAGGCCCAGCTGTGGCAGATCAAGCCGCTCGTCGGGTTCGCGTCTTGAGCCGCCAAGCATGGTCCGTACCGGTATTGACTTTAGGGCTTATGGTCGCAGGAACTGGTACGGGTGCGACCCCTGCCTGGGCCGGAGCCTCGAGCGTGGCTGCTGCTCCCTCGGACCAGCCGACCGACCAGGACGAGGTTATCGCCGCCACAGCGGCCGAGGACGCCCGGAACCGCGTACTCAAGATAGCCAAGTCATATCTGCCCGCCGAGATCCGGGTATCGGCATGGAACGCCTTGCGCAGCAGCCGGGGCGATGCGGCCATCAGCGAATGGCTGGCCCCCGGGGGCGGATTCGATGCCGCCAGGCAACGGGCTCTGGACACCCGGGCCCGGAACAAGTCGTTCTGTGAACGGGTGATGCGCACCCATATCGCGTCGCTCTACCCCGCAACACATGACGCGGCCGAGCGCGCTTTCAACGGCAGTGCGGCCGACCAAGCGGCGTTCGCCAGGAGCGGTTACGCCGAAGCGCAGAAGCGCGATCGCACGGCCAGGGAGACCGAGAAGCAGCACCAGCGCGAAGTGGCCGACAGCGAACGGGACTACGTGCGCGAGCTCGCCGAGCGCGATCCGGGTGAGCAGGTGCGGGTCGCGGCGCAATGGGCACTGCGGCCGGGGACCTCCGACGCGGACATCGAGGAGTTCTACGGCTACGGCTGGGCTGCCGGCGCGTCGTTGGACCTGGAGGGTTACCGCATGCGGGCCACGGAGGCCGAGGTGGCCCGGCACCGCACACTGTCCGTTCTGATCACGCGGGCCACAGCCGCGGAACAGGCCCTGAAGGGCGCCGTTGACGCTGCCAAGGCACGGGCCGAGGCCGAACGGGCCTGGCGGGACGTGGCCGACCATGCTGAGGCTTCACGGAGAGCATGGCTGGCCGAGCAGCAGAGGGCCGAAGCACAGGCGGACAACTGGCGGAAGATCGCCAGGCTTTCGGAGGAATCCGCAGACCAGCTTCGGAAGACTATCGGCCAGTCCGCAGCGGCTAACCAGGATTCCTGGGCCAAGGAACAGTCGGAGGCAGCCCAGTCGGCTGCCTTCTGGAAGGACATGTCCGACCGGGCCCAGGGCCATGAGAAGCGCGTGAAGAGCTGATCGCTCACTTTCCCGTCCGCTCTCTCCCTCATCCGATCCCCTGCCCACACACGGAGGGCAGGGGATCTTTTTTCCCTTTCCCCAAAGGAGATTCCATGGTGAGCAGATTCCGGCCACGGGCCGGAAGAATGCGCAGAAGTACGACAGGAACGCTGGGCAAAACCGTGTCCGCGGCGGTGGTCGTGGCACTGCTGGGCGGCTTTGTGGGGCCGGCGGCCGCCGTCGACGAGTCCTCAGTCGGAAGACGGGCCTCCGTCCTCCGGGCGCTGTCGTCCGTTCCGGCCACCGGGCCGGCGGCCCCTCCGAAACAGTCGCGGCTGGCCGCACTTATTGCGGACAGTGACCGGAAACTCGTCGAGGACATCGCCGAGTTGGCTGAGGAAGAGGAAGTCCGCGAGGCCGCGAAGAAGGCCCTGGCCAGCAGCGACCCCAACGCGATCCGGGAGTTCCTGGAACACGGCCAGGCCGAGGCCCACAAGCGCGCCCAGGAGAAGAAGGACGCCGCCGACGCCGAGAGCCGGCGCAAGATCGAGGCGATGCGCGGGACCGGCGGCCCGAACTTCGAGAAGGAGGTCGACCGGGTCCTCAAGGGTTCGGCGCGGGACCGGGCCGACTTCCTTGCGTTCGGCGCGGACATAGCCCGGCAGCGGGACAAGAAGACCGAGGACAACGAGAAGCAGCGGGCGGCGGAGAACCGCAAGCGGGTGGAAATGCTCGCCGCCGTCGGCGGACCCGAGGTCAAGAGGGCCGCCCAGGTGGCACTGGCGACCAACGACGACAAGGCAATCGCGGAGTTCCTGGCAAAGGGCTACCTCGAGGCCGCGCAGAAGGACGCCGACGCCCAGGCGGCCCACGAGAAGGCCGAGAAGGAAGCCCGCGAGGCCGCCGAGAAACTGCGCGAACTGGCGGAGAAAACCGCCCGCGCGGCCGAGGCCCGCACCAAACTGATCAACGCCCACGGCGACGCCGTCAAGGCACTCAAGATGGCGTCCAACGCCATGAATTCGGCCGCCGCTGCATCGCGCCAGGCCGACCGGATGCTCGCGGCAGACCGTGCCGGCAAGCGCCTGTCCGAATACGACCCGGTCAAGACCGAGGTCGCCCGCCAGGTCGAATACGCCGGCTGGGCGGCCAAGGCCGCCGACGTCGCGGCGCGGCAGGCCAAGACCCAGGCCGACGTCCTGGTCGAGACCGGGCTGACGCACGGCGTCGAGTGGGCCGAAGTCGCCGCAGGCATCAAGGAAGCGGCCGACGCGGCCCTCAAGGCGAGCGAGACCGCCCAGCACGCGGTCGACGCCACCGCCGCCGACGCCGCCGGCCTCAAGGCCAAGAACCAGGCCCAGTTGCACGAGCAGCAGGCCAAGCAGTGGCGCGCCAACGCCGAACAGCACTCCAAGGCAGCAGCCAAGCTGGCCGCGGCCGCCGACAAGCAGGCGAAGATCGCCGCGAACGCCGCCGGCCGGAGCAAGCAAGCCCGCATCGACGCCGAAAAGGCCGAGGCAGCCGCCTGGGACCACGCCCGCAAGACCCGCGAGGCACGCGTCGAAGCACAACGGCAGGCGAAGATCGCCGCCGAACAGCGCGCCATCGCCGAACACGAGCGCGCCCTCGCCGCCGAGGCCCGGGCCCGCGCCGAACGGGAACGGGACAACGCGGCGGAAGCAAAGGCACGCGCCGAGGCCGAAGCCCGTGATGCTGCGGCGAAGCGGGCGGATGCTCAGGCTGCCGCTGCTGATGCGGCTGAGAAGCGTTCCCGCGCAGCCGAGCAGGAATCCAACGCTGGCGCGGCAGAGGAATCAGCGCGCGGTGAAGAGGCCAAGGCCCGCGAGGCCCGGGACAAAGCGTATGAGGCGGAGCGAGCGCACAAAGCCGATGAGGCCAAGGCGCGGGCTGCTGACGCGATAGCGGCCTCTCTCAAGGGCACCGAGGACGCTGCGCAGGCCGAGGCCTATGCCACGGTCGCACATCTGGATGCCAAGAAGGCCGGTGAGGCAGCCGACCGGGCACGAAGTGCTGCCGATGAGGCCAGCGCAGCCGCGATGCGGTCACGGGCTGCCGCCACCGAGGCGGCGGGAGCTGCTGCCCGGGCACGAGCAGCAGCCTCGGAAGCCACCGCGCATGCCGCGCAGGCCAACGCCGCGGCGAACAAGGCCGAGGCCGCCGCGTCCGCCGCCAACGCCGCCGCGAACAAGGCCCAGTCGGAAGCCGCCGCCACCCACGCCGCAGCACAGCGTGCTAATTCCAAGGCGTCCGAGGCCACCGCCCAGGAAGCCCGCGCCGGCATCGCCGCCCACGAAGCCGCCCGCCTGGCCGGACTCGCCGCCGTCGAGGCCGGCCAGTCCTTGCAGGCGGCCAACCGCACCCGGGACGAGGCCGACGGAGCGGTCCGCGAAGCCGCCACCGCACGAGTCCAGGCCACCGTCGCCGTCCAGGCGTCCATGGCCGCCCGCTCCACCGCGGCCGGCATCGCCGACCCCGCCAACACCGCCATCCAGCTGACCGCCCCCTTCTCCGGCACCGACGTCGACGCCGACTTCGCCGCCGAAGTCGCCAAGGCCGCCCAGGAAATGGGCGAGAAGGAGGTCGCCACAGCCGAGGCCAGGGCCAACGAGGCGGACAAGGCCGCCGACGCTGCCGATGCCGCAGCGAAGCGCGCCAACGCCCAGGTCGCCCCGGCGTTCAAGGCCGCAGCCGACGCGGCACGGTCCTCGGCAAGCGCAGCCCGCTCGTCAGCCGCAGCGATGAAGTCCGCCGCCGAAGCCTCGGCGGAAGCCGTCAAGGCCAGAGCCGCCGCAACCCGTGCCAACCAGGCCGACTCCCAGGCCCAGGCCGACGCCAAGGACGCTCGCCAGGCTGCCAACCAGGCCTACGCGGACGCCGCAGCAGCGCGCCAGGCCGCAACTCAGGCCGAGGCCGAAGCAGAACGAGCCCGCGGTGCCGCCACCGAGGCCGAGAACCAGGCCGCTGCTGCCGTCAGCGCCGCTACCCAGGCGGAGAAAGAAGCTTCAGTCGCCCAGAGCGCCGCGACCCAGGCCGCGAAGGACGCTGAGGACGCCCGTAAACTCGCCGACTCCGCCGAGGCCCACGCCAAGTCGGCAGAAGACGCAGCCAAGAACGCAGACAAATATGCCCGCGAAGCCGACATAGCGGCCAAGAAGGCAGAGGCGGAAGAGCGCGCGGCGAAGCTCAAGGAGCTCGCAGAAGCCGCCAAGCGTTCCACCAACAGCGGCGCGCCTGAAGCGAGTTCCGAGGAAGAAGAGGCGCTCAAAGAGGCCGGCATCTCGCCCGACGAGTTCAAGGAGGATCAAGAACTCGCGGACAAGGACGTCTTCGACTACCTGAAAGAAAATGGCGCCCAGATCCTTGTGGACCTCTTCTACAAAGAGATCGAGGAGTGCATAGACACAGGCGACGTCCAAACCTGCATCACAGCCATACTGGAGAACCTTCCGGTCGCCAAACTGGCCAAGATCGGCTGGAAGACGATCCCCAAGCTATTTAAAACCGTTTGGGGTATCGACAAGTTCCTCGAAAAGACCGCCGCCGCAAGGAAGCGGATCAAGAAATACGAGGAAGCTCTGGAGAAGATCCGGAAGCGAATCCCCGACTGTGACGACAGATCTGATCGCGACAAGGACAAGCCCAAGAAGCTGAAGACGCTCAAGCGCGCTGGCTTCACGCCCACCCAGGGTGGACCGCGACCCCTGGCCTCCAGCCCTGCTATAGGCGTTAACGCGCACAATGCAGCGGCGGCAAACCCGCCGTCCATCCCGGCGTTTAATTGCGACGTCGGCAACGTCCGAGACGATATACTCGAAGAGACGAAGGCGACCGCGAAGAGCAATGTCGGCATTGTCTTCCATAAGCGGAAGTCGAGCCTCATCAGCAAGTACACGATCACCTTGGAGGACGCTATGGCGACCGGGTACAAATTCCTTGGCCCAGGTGCGCGCGACGTGAGCAAGGGCAGAGGAATCTTCCGGAGCGCCGACAATCGCAGCGGATTCCGCGTCGATCCGGATTCCCTTGTGGGAGGCCACTGGCCTGATGTACCGCATGTGCACTTCGAGATTTTCGACGAAGCAGGAAAGCCCTTGGCCAACAACCACGTGCCACTCTCATTGGGCAAAAAATGACGAGCATCAAACTGGAGCAACACGGGCGTATCCTGTCGGGATTTCACGAAGGACACTTTGTGAAACTCCATGACGATTCAGATGTCACGGGTGGGTATTATATCTTCCTCGTCAATGATCTATCTGAGCCGACGGACGGCGGCGATTACTGGGTAGAGGACTTCGCGGCACTCGAATCGTTCGTCGAATCATCCCAGTGGGTTATCGAGTGGCTCGAGTGAGCCGCAACCACCGTAGGTGATACGGCCTTGTGCCGTCAGGTGGCGTCTCTGCGGGCTCTTGCCCTTAGAGACGCCACCTGGCCCTATATTGCATCGCTTTAACGTAGAGCGCTCGATGTCGGCGAGCACCTCCAGCGCCAGTCATCACAGCCAGGCAACGGCCACAAATGCGACCGTTATCTGAGTGCTCCCCTGAAGCTCCCCCCGACCCGGGCGGCGATCCAGGATCGGGTTCGTGCCGCCTCGGCAACTGCGCCGCAGTTCTCCACCAACACCTCCCGTCGACCACCAGCCATTACGAGGCGCGCATCCGGTATTCTCCACTACCGCTTGTCTCTCCCGGCTCCGGCCTACGGGTCCGGCGTGCCGTTGTCCTCGTCGAGGCCCACCAGTGTGGCTTCCATGGCGTCGATGGTCTCGTAGTCCAGCAGGCTGCCGTCGCGGAGCCTGGGCATGTCATCGTCCTGCGGGATGGGCCCCTTCAGGAACGACGGGACGATCCCGTCAACGGTCTGGACCATCGGCCCCCGTACATGGCTGCGTGCCGACGGGCCTGCTCCCACCAGCCACCGGCCAGGCGCACCGCGAGGGCCCGCAGCCCGTCGTGACCGTACCGTCGCGCGACTTCGTCCACCCAATCGATCGCGAACTCGGCGACGTCGACGTCCTCGCCACCGTCATGCTCGGCGGCCGGGTCGCGGATCGTCGCCAGCGAGATCCCGAGCATGCGCTGCTGTATGCCGATCAGCTCCCGCCACTCCCACGCCTTCTCGAACTCCGACGGCTCCGGCACCTCGGCGCTCCCTTCAGCCCACAGGGATGGTCAGTGCCGACCGTACGGCCGTCGACCGCTCCGGCAGAAGTCCTTGCAGGCGGAACGAACTTCTGCGGCAAATCGCCTGTAGAGTCCGGACGTTGAGGCTCCCTACGAAGCAATGCCGCGTAGTTAAGAAACTCGGCGTTCCGTGTCCACATTTTCACAGCGACACGCCGGGGATGGTTGTGGACAGTCAACCTGGGGCGGTTCTGCTCTTTCGCTGTGGCCACGAATCTGGTTATGTTTCTCGTTCATGGGTGGGATTCGAGATGAAGGGGCCATCTCCGGCGAGCGTTTGACTGACCGGGTGGGTATCGGGGTTCTGACGCGTCTGGTGCACCGTGACCTGGTCGATGAGGTTCTCGCGGAGACGGGGCGGACGGAGAAGAGATCTCGTCTGCTGCCTGCACGTGTCGTTGTGTATTACGTGATGGCCATGTGCCTGTTCTTCGGCGAGTCGTATGAGGAAGTGACCCGTCTGCTCGTCAACGGCCTGCGGTTCCTGGGGACATGGCGGAAGGAATGGACGGTTCCCACGTCCAGCGCGGTCTCCCAGGCGCGCCGGCGTCTGGGGCCTGAGCCGCTGAAAGCGCTGTTCGAGCGGGTGGCGCTGCCGTGTGCCCAGCGCGGTACGCAAGGGGCATGGCTGGGGAATTTTCGGCTGATGGCTATTGACGGTTTCGTACTGGACCTCCCCGACACGCCCGCGAATGACGCGGAGTTCGGGCGTTCCGGCGGGGAGAAGAATCCTGCCCCGTTTCCACAGGTGAAGATTGTCGGGCTGGGAGAATGCGGCACGCATGCCGTTGTGGCTGCACGGCTGGGGCCCTGGCGTACGGATGAAGGGACACTGGCCCGGGATCTCGTGGCGGATTTCGAGCCGGGCATGCTCATCACTGCTGACCGGGGATTTTACGCCTACCGGCTGTGGGAAGCTGCTGCGGCCGCGGGGGCGGATCTTCTGTGGCGGATGCCCGACGGACCTCATCTGCCGGTGGTCCGACCGCTCAAGGACGGCTCGTACGAGTCATTTCTGCTGGACCCGAAAGTACGCCGCCGGCGTGCCGTCCAGCGTCACCGAGGGGCAGCACACATCGAAGAGCCGTCCGGCATCCCGGTCCGGGTCGTCGAGTACGAGGTGACCAACCGTGAAGGCAAAGGAGAAATCTTCTGCCTGATCACCACCATCATGGACCCGGACGACGCCAGTGCTGCCGAGCTCGCGGCGGCGTACGCGGAACGCTGGGAATTCGAGTCCGGCCTCGACGAGATCAAAACCCATCAACGCGGCCGCGGCGCCGTACTGCGTTCAAAATCCCCGGACATGATCGAGCAGGAGATCTGGGCGCTCCTGCTCACCCACTATGCGGTCCGGCACCTGATGTGCGAAGCCGCCGACCAAGCCGATATCGACCCCGACCGGCTATCTTTCATCCGCTCACTGCGCATCATCCGCCGTCAGATCACTGACCAGGCGGGCTTTTCCCCCTCACCGTCTCGCGAAAGCTCTTGAATCAGCTTTCACAGAAATTCTGGAGAGGCCCAACCCCAGCCGGCGCCACCGCACCAGCCCACGAGCCGTCAAACGCATCCACGTCCACGCCTACAGGAAAAAGAAGCGCACCGAAACCACAGTCCACCACCCAGACCCACCGGACATCAAAATCCTCGCCGTTTCTTAACTACGCGGCATTGCCCTACGAAGGGCCGGGGACCTCTTCTGCCCGCTGCTCGGGGAGGAGCCACCAGACTCCCCGCCCGTCTCTGACGCGCTACCGGCTCCGCCTCAAGAACCAGATCCTTCCGGAGTGGGGCGCCGTCGCCGTAGGCGACCTCTCCCCTCTGGCACTCATGGCATGGGGGAAGCGGCTCCGCCAGCAGCTCTCCCAGAACTACGTCGACGGCATCCGATCGACCTTCCACACCCTGCTGGACGACGCGGTCACCGAGAAGATCCGCCCGGACAACCCTCTCCCGTCGCGGAAGAGCGGACGCCGCGGTCGGTACACGCCGAAGCCCAAGGAAGCGAAGGTGCTCGCCACACCTCGGCAAGCACTTCTCATAGCCCGCAACGCACTCATCATGCGAGGTCTGAACGAGTACGCGTTGATCCTCACAACGGCCTACACCGGCCTGCGGATCGGTGAGGCCGCCGGCCTGCACCGGGACCAGGTGTCCATCGGCCACGACGGAGAAGGTCCACGCCTGCACTCACAGCAGCAGTCGCAGTACGTCGACGGTGCGTTCACTGAGATCGACAACAAGTACGACTCCGGGCGGGGTTTGATCATCCCCTTCTTCTTGGCCGATCTCCTTCAGGAGCTCATGGGCTCAAGGCCGGACTCCCCGTGGGTCTTCACTGCGCCCAAGGGGGGACGGCTCCTGCGCGGGGGCGACTGGTACAGCGAGACCTTCCACCCCATGGTGGAGGGCAGAGCTCCGCGAGGCGTGGTCCGTAGGGCGAGGGCACGGGTCGGGGTACGCCCCGTGCTGGGGGTCAGCGGCCTGACGCCGCACGGTCTCCGTCACAGCCAGAAGGCGTGGCTTGACGAAGGGAACCTCCCCCGGGTCGCTGTAGAGGCCCGGATGGGGCACGAACTCCCGGGGGTTGAGGGGACCTACTCCCATGTGACGCTCGCCATGGAGCTGGCAATCGCCGACCATCTGCAGGCCCTTTGGGAGGAGTCGTTGAGGCCGGTGGTCGATCGGCGTGAGTTCGGCCCGTACCCGGACTTGCAGCCCTCTCGCAGAAAACGATCTCCCAGGATTCTCCCAGAGACGTCATAGAAGGGACCCGACACCGTGGAGCAGTGGCGAGGGGTTTGCCCTCGCCCACTGCCAACTCGGCCTCCTCACCTGCGCACTTGCTCAGCGGATCGGCATGCCCGAGACCGCCCGCGCGATCACCAGCCGCTGGATCTCGCTCGTCCCCTCGAAGATCGTGTAGATGGCGGCGTCGCGGTGCATGCGTTCCACGGGGTACTCCCGGGTGTAGCCGTTGCCGCCGAGGATCTGCATCGCCCGGGCGGTGACGTCGCGGGCCGTCTCGCCCGCGAAGAGCTTGGACATGGAGCCCTCGGCCGAGGTGAAGGGCTTGCCCGTCGCGGCCATCCAGGAGGCGCGCCACACCAGCAGGCGGGCGGCGTCGATACGGGTGCGCATGTCGGCCAGTTGGAAGGCGATGCCCTGGTTGTCGATGATCGGGCGGCCGAACTGGACGCGGGTGCGGGCGTAGTCGAGCGCCGTCTCGTACGCGGCGCGGGCGAGACCGACCGCCTGGGCGCCGACGGCGGGACGGGACGCCTCGAAGGTGGCCATCGCGGCGTTGCCGGATCTCCTGGTGCCCTCGCGGGCGCGGGCCAGGCGTTCGTCGAGCTTCTCCTTGCCGCCGAGCAGGCAGTGGCCCGGCACGCGGACGCCGTCCAGGACGACCTCGGCGGTGTGCGAGGTGCGGATGCCGTGCTTCTTGAACTTCTGGCCCTGGGAGAGCCCGGGGGTGCCGGGCGGGATCACGAAGGAGGCGTGCCCGCGGGCGCCGAGGCCGGGTTCGACGACGGCGACGACGACGTGGACGTCGGCGATGCCGCCGTTGGTGGCCCAGGTCTTGGTGCCGTCGATGACCCACTCGCCCTTGGCCCCGTCGTACACCGCGCGGGTGCGCATGGCGGAGACGTCGGAGCCGGCGTCGGGCTCGGAGGAGCAGAAGGCGGCGATCTTCACGTCCTGCGCGTCGCCGTACATCTGCGGGATCCAGGTCCCGATCTGCTCCTGCGTGCCGTTGGTGAGAACGCCGACGGCGGCGAGTCCGGTGCCGGTGATGGCCAGGCCCAGTCCGGCGTCGCCCCAGAAGAGCTCCTCGATCGCCATGGGAATGCCGAGCCCGGTGGGGTCGAAGAACTGTTTCGCGTAGAAGTCCAGCGAATACAGGCCGATTTTCGCCGCTTCCTGGACGACCGGCCAGGGGAACTCCTCGCGCTCGTCCCACTCCGCCGCCGCGGGGCGCATGACGTCGGCGGCGAAGCCGTGGATCCAGTCCCGCACGGCCTTCTGATCATCGTCGAGCTCCATCGTGAACTCCGCCACAGTCCCCTCCCGGCGTCGCTTACTTGCGGTAACACGAGTCTGTTACCGGCCAGTAAGGGTGTCAACTCCCTTCTCCCCGTCCCTCCGGTGCGTACCCCGGGTGTTACGTTGCGCAGGCAGTGCGCACAACGAGGGGCGGGGAGGCCCAGTCATGACGACCAGTCAGCGGGAAGACCAGCAGCGCGCGGCCGAACAGCGGCGCCGGGAGCTGCTGGAGGCCGCGGACCGGGTGGTGCTCAGGGACGGGCCGCAGGCGTCGATGAACGCCATCGCGGCCGAGGCGGGGATCACCAAGCCGATCCTCTACCGGCACTTCGGCGACAAGGGGGGCCTCTACCGGGCGCTCGCCGCCCGGCACACGGACGCCCTGCTGGAGGGGCTGCGGGCCGCCCTGGACGCGCCGTCCGAACGGCGCGAGCGCGTCGAGCGCACGCTGGACACCTACCTCGCCGCCATAGAGGCCCGCCCTCAGGTGTACCGGTTCCTGATGCACCCCGCCGAGGAGAACGGCCCGGCGGGCCCCGCCCCCTCCGAGCAGGGCTTCGACGTGGGACGGCACTCCGCCCCGCTCCTGCGGCGGCTCGGCGAGGAACTGGCCGTCGTGGTGGCCGAGCGGGTCGAGCTCGGGCCGGACGGCACGGAAGCGGCCCGGGCCTGGGGGCACGGCATCGTCGGGATGATGCACGCCGCGGGCGACTGGTGGCTGCGCGAACGCCCGTTCCCCCGCGAGCACCTGGTCCGCCACCTCGCGGACCTGCTGTGGGGCAGGCTGGCGACGGCGGGGGACCGGGCGGACGGGCCGGGGTTCTAGCGCGGGGGCGCGGCGGCGCGCCCGAAGCGCCGGACGGGCTGAACAGCCCGTCCGGCGCTTGAGGACTTCGCCCGAAGGGCGAATGGGAGTCCGGGGGTCTCCCCCGGAATGGGGGCACCCCCTCTGGGGGAGGCGAAAGGGCGGGACCGGGGCAAACCCAACAAACCCGCGCCTACGGCGCGGTGCGCACCCCCGCCCCCGCCCAAGGCGCCCGCCGCGCCGCCCGCAGCACGCGACCGCGCCGCAGCCCGGTAAGCCGGTCCACGAACAGACCCCCCTGGAGGTGGTCGCACTCGTGCTGCAGGCAGCGGGCGAAGAACCCGCTCCCGGCGGCCCGCACCGGCGCCCCGTCCACCGTGAAGCCCTCGACCACCGCCTCGTCGAAGCGCGGGGTCGGGCCCTCCAGACGGGGCAGCGACAGACAGCCCTCCGGGCCGCGCGCCTCGGGGCCCCCGGTCTCCACCAGCCGGGGATTGACGATGTGCCCCAGGTGCCGGACGTCCTCGTCGTCGGGGCAGTCGTAGACGAAGACCCGCAGCGGGACGCCGATCTGGTTGGCCGCGAGGCCCACCCCGTCGAAGGCGTACATGGTGGCGAACATCGACTCGACGAGCCCCGCGAGGTCGGTGCATCCTCCGTCAAGCTCCACGGCCGCGGAGAAATCCGTGACCTCGGCGCACGGCGCCGCCAGGACGGGGTCGCCGAGCAGCCGCACGGGCCGCACGCGTCCAGAACTTCCGGGAATGACACTTCTGCGCATGTGCCCAGCGTACGGGGGTCACGACGACGGGTTTCGGGCCCACGGGCGGA
This sequence comes from Streptomyces luteireticuli, assembly GCF_041519305.1. NCBI lineage: Bacteria > Bacillati > Actinomycetota > Actinomycetes > Kitasatosporales > Streptomycetaceae > Streptomyces > Streptomyces luteireticuli. Next base: position 7,251,265 of record NZ_CP167927.1, on the reverse strand, counting down.
TCTCGATAGGCTGATCCCCGACCGTAGCCTCCTGGCCGGCGACCCGGCACGGAGGGGGCGTTCCACCGGCGGACCAGGGCGACAGGCGACGGCGCCGGAACAAGGAGGATCTAGGACGATGGCAGGCAACTCGGGGCCGCTGTCCCCACGGGCCAAGCTGGCCGTGACGGCGGGCAAGGCCGCGGCGGCGGTGTCGCGGGCCGCGGGGCGTGGCAGCGGATCGGTGATCGGCGGCAAGGTCGCGCTCAGGCTCGACCCTGACCTGCTGGCCCGGCTGGCGACCCACCTCGACGTGGTCCTCGTCTCCGCCACCAACGGCAAGACGACCACGACGCGGCTGATCGCGGAGGCACTGCGCGCCAGCGGCCCGGTGGTGTCGAACGCGCTGGGCGCCAACATGCCCGCGGGCATCACCTCCGCCCTGGCCGGCGGCTCGGACGCCCGGTACGGCGTGATCGAGGTGGACGAGAAGTACCTGGCGATGGTCGCCCGGGACGTCTCGCCCAAGGCGATAGCGCTGCTCAACCTCTCGCGCGACCAGCTCGACCGCGCCGCGGAGACCCGCATGCTGGCCGAGAAGTGGCGCGAGGGCCTGGCCGGCACCAAGGCTGTGATCATCGCCAACGCCGACGACCCGCTGATCGTGTGGGCCGCCTCCTCCTCCCCCAATGTGGTGTGGGTGGCCGCGGGCCAGGAGTGGAAGGACGACGCCTGGTCCTGCCCGTCCTGCGGCGGTGTGATGCAGCGCCCGGGCGACGACTGGTTCTGCGGCGAGTGCGGCTTCCGCCGGCCGACCCCGAGCTGGGCGCTGTCGGGCGACTATGTGCTGGACCCGCACGGCTCGGCGTGGCCGATCCGCCTCCAGCTGCCGGGCCGGGCCAACAAGGCCAACGCCACCAGCTCCGCCGCCGTGGCCGCCACCTTCGGGGTGCCGCCGCAGGTCGCGCTGGAGCGGATGTACCAGGTGCAGGCGGTCGCCGGCCGCTACGACGTGATCACGTTCATGAACCGTGAGATGCGGCTGCTGCTGGCGAAGAACCCGGCCGGCTGGCTGGAGACCTTCTCCCTGATCGACGGCCCGCCGGCGCCGGTGCTGCTGTCGGTCAACGCCCGCGGCGCGGACGGCACGGACACCTCCTGGCTGTGGGACGTGGACTACACCCGCCTCACCGGTCACCCGATCTTCGTCATCGGCGACCGCAAGCTGGACCTGGCGGTGCGCCTGGAGGTCGCGGGCCAGAACTTCCAGGTCTGCGAGTCGGTGGACGAGGTCGTGCAGAAGGCCCCGCCCGGCCGGATCGAGGTCATCGCCAACTACACCGCGTTCCAGGACCTCCGCCGCCGCGTCGGCAACTGACCCACGAAGGACCATCAGCATGAGCCAGAACAGTCTGCGTGTGGTGTGGGTCTACCCCGACCTGCTCAGCACCTACGGGGACCAGGGCAACGTCCTGGTCCTGGAGCGCCGCGCCCACCAGCGGCGCCTCGACGTCCAGCGCCTGGACGTCCGCTCCGACCAGCAGATCCCCACCTCCGGTGACATCTACCTGATCGGCGGCGGCGAGGACCGTCCCCAGCGGCTGGCCGCCGAGCGGCTGCGCCGCGACGGCGGTCTCAACCGGGCCGTGGCCAACGGCGCCATCGTCTTCTCGGTCTGCGCCGGCTACCAGATCCTGGGCCACGAGTTCATCAACGACCTGGGCCAGCGCGAGCAGGGCCTGGGCCTGCTGGACGTGATCAGCACCCGTGGCGAGGGCGAGCGCTGCGTCGGCGACGTGCTCGGCGACATCGACCCCCAGCTCGGGCTGCCGCCCCTGACGGGCTTCGAGAACCACCAGGGCGTCACCCATCTCGGCCCGACCGCCCGCCCGTTCGCCCGGGTCCGCTTCGGCAAGGGCAACGGCACCGGCGACGGCACCGAGGGCGCGTTCAACGAGACCGTCTTCGGTACGTATATGCACGGCCCGGTCATGGCCCGCAACCCGCACATCGCGGACCTGCTGATCAAGCTGGCGCTGGACGTCAACGCCCTGCCGCCGGTCGACGACCGCTGGTACGAGGCGCTGCGCAACGAGCGGATCGCGGCGGCCTCCCAGCCCGCCTGATGCCCGCCCGATGTCCGTTTGACGCGCGTTTGACGTACGTCTTTTCGGACGCCGGTGTTCCCCGTCACCTCCCATGGGTAGGGTGACGGGGATTCCACCGGACGACGGGGTCCGGTTCCCGGCCCTGTCGCGAAGGTTCCCTGTCATGCGCATCGGTGTCCTCACCTCCGGCGGCGACTGCCCCGGTCTCAACGCCGTCATACGCTCCGTCGTCCACCGCGCCGTCGCCGACCACGGCGACGAGGTCATCGGCTTCCACGACGGCTGGCGCGGTCTGCTGGAGGGCGACCACCGCCCCCTCGACCTCGACGCGGTGGCCCACATCCTCGCCACCGGCGGCACGATCCTCGGTTCCTCCCGCGTCCGCCCCGAACAGCTGCGGGACGGCGTCGGGCGCGCCCGCGAGCACGTCGCGGAGCTGGGGCTGGACGCCGTGATCCCGATCGGCGGCGAGGGCACCCTCAAGGCGGCCCGGCTGCTGTCGGACGCCGGTCTGCCGATCGTGGGCGTGCCCAAGACGATCGACAACGACATCGCCGCCACCGATGTGACCTTCGGTTTCGACACGGCGGTGGGCGTGGCCACCGAGGCCCTGGACCGTCTCAAGACCACCGCCGAGTCCCACCAGCGGGTGCTGATCGTCGAGGTGATGGGACGGCACACCGGCTGGATCGCCCTGCACGCGGGCATGGCCGCCGGCGCCCACGCGATCGTGGTGCCCGAGCGCCCCTTCGACATCGACGAACTGACCGCGGTGGTCGGCAAGCGCTTCGAGATGGGCAAGCGCTTCGCGATCGTGGTGGTCGCGGAGGGCGCCAAGCCGCGGCGGGGCTCGATGGACTTCGAGACCGGCGGCACGGACGTCTACGGGCACGAGCGCTTCGCCGGAGTGGCCCGCCAGCTCGCCGTCGAACTGGAGCGGCGCCTCGGCAAGGAGGCCCGCCCGGTGATCCTGGGCCACGTCCAGCGCGGCGGCACGCCCACCGCGTACGACCGGGTGCTGGCCACCCGCTTCGGGCGGCGCGCGGTCGAGGCCGCGCACCAGGGGGAGTTCGGGATGATGACCGCGCTGCGCGGGACGGGGATCACGCTGGTGCCGCTGGCCGAGGCCGTGGCCCGGCTCAAGACCGTGCCGGACGAGCGCTACGCCGAGAGCGAGTGCGTTCTCTGAGCACATCGCTCCGAACACATCGCGCCGAGCACACCGCTCTGAGCACACCGCCGTCCGCTGCCCGCACCCGCCCCGCCCATAGCCGGAAACCCGGACGCCTCTACTCTTGTCCCGGCGCTATTGGTGCGATATGGGAGAGAGCGGATGGATCACGACGGCGGGCATGACATGGGCGGCATGCATGGCATGCACGGCATGGACATGGATATGAACATGCCACCGTTCACCCTGAGCCGTGGCCTGGCGTTCAGCGGCGACTGGTTCTTCATCACCGGCTGTCTGCTGGCCCTCTTCCTCTACGGCTGGGCCGTGGTGCGGCTGCGGCGCCGCGGTGACCAGTGGCCCGTCGGCCGGACGGTGGCGTTCGTCCTCGGCGTGGCCACCGTGTGGCTGGTGATGAACACCAAGCTGAACGACTACGGCATGGTCATGTTTAGCGTGCACATGGTGCAGCACATGGTGATCAGCATGCTCTCCCCCATCCTGGTCCTCCTCGGCGCCCCGGTGACGCTGACCCTGCGGGCCCTCCCGACCGCCGGGCGCGGACGCAAGGGCCCGCGGGAGTGGCTGATCGCGCTGCTGCACAGCCGCTACATGCGGGTCATCACGCACGCGGCGTTCACGATCCCGATGTTCATCGCGAGCCTGTACGCCCTGTACTTCACGCCGCTCTTCGACTTCCTGATGGAGAGCCGGACCGGCCACATCGCGATGATGGTCCACTTCCTCGCGGTGGGCCTGGTGTTCTTCTGGCCGATCATGGGTGTGGACCCGGGCCCGCACCGGCCGGGCTATGTGATGCGGATGCTGGAGCTGTTCGCGGGCATGCCGTTCCACGCGTTCTTCGGCATCGCACTGATGATGGCCTCGGAGCCGATGATCGGCACGTACAAGAACCCGATGGCCTCGCTGGGCATCGACGCGCTGGAGGACCAGAAGGCGGGCGGCGGCATCGCCTGGGCCTTCAGCGAGATCCCCTCGGTCGTGGTGCTGCTGGCGCTGGCGTACCAGTGGTACCGCTCGGAGCAGCGCCAGGCGCGGCGCAGCGACCGCCAGGCGGAACGCGACAACGACAAGGAGCTGTCGGACTACAACGCCTACCTGGCCTCGCTCCAGGCGCGCGGACAGTAGTTCCTTTCCTTCCTTCAGCGCTGTAGCACCCGGGCCGCGGCCGGGAGACGATGGTCTCCGGCCGCGGCCCGCGCATATGTACGGGCCCGTACGGCCGTCGTGAGGAGGTGCGGGATGCCCGGATCGACGAGGACGATGGCATGGCTCACGGTGGGCGGCCTGGTGGCCGTGACCGCCTACACGGTGGTGCTGGGCAGCAACGGCTGGCTCTGGTTCACCTGGGTGCTGCTGGGGCTGGCAACGATAGGGGCGGTGGTGGCGAAGGGGACGTGAGGGGGCGTGTCGGTTGCTACGCGGGGGGGGTGCCCCGGTCCCGCCCGCCCCTCAGAACCGGAACACCGCCCCCGTCGCCGCGTCCAGCGCACACGCCCCCCGGAACGTCCGCTTCCAGCGCACCGGCGCCCCACCCCAGTCCCCCTCCGCCGACGCCTCCACCGGCTCCTCCTCCGCGGGACACAACCGCTCCGTGCGCGGCAGGGCATCGGGCCGGCCCCCCGCCGCGGCCAGCCCGGCGCACGCCTCCGCGGCGTGCGGATGCTGCCGTCCGCCCGACGCGGGGCACACCAGCCGCACGCCGCGGATCCAGGTGTGCTCCGTCCCCGACAGGGTGAGCAGGAGCCGTCCCCGCTGCTCCGGGGCGACGGCGGCCGCCGGGGCGGGCGGCGGGACGAGCAGGGCTGCGGTGACGACGGTCGCCGCGGCGGCGGTGGTGGTGCGTACGGACATCGCTGAGCCTCCTGGGGCGTAAGGGCATGGGTGCGCGGTGCGCCGGTCAGGGCACCGCGCACGGCCCGCGCCCGCAAGGGAGCACACCGTCCGTGTCGCCCGCCCGGCCGCGCCCCGCCACCCGCCCGGCCCGGCGGACGTCGGAACAGCCCCACGCTCAGGACGCGTCCGCGGGCCGCGTCCGCGACGGTGCGGAGCAGCCGGGGCACCAGTAGCCCTCGCCGCCCTCGACGAACACCCACCCCAGGCCGCCGATGTACCCGATGGCCTGGTGGGCCTCGTGGAGCAGGTGGCCGAGGAAGTCCGTCTCCCGGTCCGGCGGCGGCTCGGCGATGACCAGGTCGAAGCTCACCCGCTCCGTGCAGCCGCCCCGGTCGCAGGCGAGGCGGTACCGGACGGGGCCGGGTGCGCGCCCCTCGGTGGTCAGGCTCATGGGGGCATGGTCGCGGAGGCGGCGGGCGGCGGCAAGGCCCCGGGGACGGAGGGCGGTTTCCCGCCGCGCCCGGCGAAACCGGCCTGCCACAAGGGCAGTTGGCACCGCCCGCCGCCTCCGCGACGGCGGCGTCACCGCTCGGAGGGCCCCCACTCCCCGACGACCACCTCGTCGCCGACGGAGAGCTTCCCGCCGCGTACGACGGAGAACTTCGCGCCGAAGACGACGCCCCCGCCCCTGGCCCGCCGGTAGGCGGCCAGGGTGCGCAGCGGCTCGGGCCCCGCCTTGGCGCCGGCCTCCTGGTCGACCGTCGTCACCGCGCAGCGGACGGCGAGCTTGGTGTAGCCCAGCACGGCGTCGCCGACGGCGGCCCGGCGCAGCCGGTCCTCGGTGTGCGGCTCGTCCCAGCCGTCCACGACGACGTTGGGCCGGAACCGGCTCATCGGCAGCGGCTCGGCGCCGCCTTCGGCGAGCCTGCGGCCCAGCAGGTCCAGGCTGGAGCGGGAGAGGAGGTGCAGCGCGGAGCTGTCGGCCCAGCCGGAGGTGCCGGGGGTCAGGCCGTCGGTGACGCGGCCGTGTTCCGGCGGGACGCGGACGAGGCGGCTGGGCGCGCCGAGCGCCCCGGTGAGCCAGGCGGCGGCCGCGTCGCCCTGGTCGATGCCCCGGTACGGGTTCCCGAACAGCTCCACACCCCTCCGCGGGCCGGTGGTGTCCACGGTGACGTCCAGCGCGTCCGCGCCGGGCATCCGGAGGGTGAGCACGGTGCCGTCGGCGTCGACGGCGGGGCGGATCAACGCGAGCCGGGGGTCGCGGCGTTGGGAGCGGAAGACGCCGTTGTCGTCGGTCACCATGAAGCTGCGGTCGTGCGCGAGCCCGGCGGGCGTCAGCACCGCCTCGGCGACGGACGTCCCGGCGCACCCCTTGATGGGGTAGTACAGCAACTCGACGACCCTGGCCATGCCTTCTCGTTCCCCCGTCATGATCCCCGTCACGGTCCCGTCATGATCGATACCACCGTACAGGCAGGGCACCCCGGACCCGACGGTGCGGGCGCCCGCCCGAACGGGAGCTGTGGGCAGGTCACTTGCCGTCACGCCCCCGCCGCCGTCACCAGCGTCTCCCCCGCGCGGGTGCGTGCGTACAGCACATGGCGGCCGGCGCGGTGGGCGCCGACCAGTCCGGCCGCGCGCAGGGCGGCCAGGTGCTGGGAGACGCCTCCGGGGGTCAGACCGGTGCGGTGGGCGAGGTCGGTGGTCGAGGCCGGGGCGGCCAGTTGGGCCAGGATGGCCGCGCGGGAGCGGCCGACCACGCCCGCGAGCGCTTCGGAGACCGGTGCGGGACGGGTGTGCCACAGGGTGCCGACGCCGCGCGGCGGGTAGCGCAGGGAGGGCTGCCACGGCTCGTTCAGCACCGAGAAGACCCGCGGCCAGACGAACGCGGACGGCACCAGGAGCAGGCCCCGGCCGTCGAGCCGGCGCATTCCGTGGAAGGTGCGGTGCTCCAGGTGCAGGGTGCCGTCGGCCCAGCACACCTGCGGGTCGAGGTCGGCGAAGAGGTGCTGGGCGCCGCCCTCCACCAGGCGGCCGGCGCGGTAACGGATGTCGTTCTCCAGCAGGGTGAGGACGCGCGGCCAGTACGGGGCCAGGGCCAGCTCCCAGTACGCCTCGATCGCCTCCGCGAGCCGGCCGAGTTCCCTTCTGGGGTCGGCGCGGAGCGCGGCCATCCGGGCCGGCGGCACCTCGGCCGTCGTGTGCAGCAGCACCGGCGGAGTGGCCTTCACCGCCTCCAGTTCCACCGCGAGGGACGGCAACGGTGTCGCGGGGGCCGGGCAGATGAACCCCGGGACCCGCCCGGACCAGGGCGAGCGGGCCGGGACGGGAACGAGGTCGAACAGCGGGGCCAAGTCGGCGTCCGCGGCCGCCAGTCGCGGGCGCACCCGCTCGGCCCAGGGGTGGTGCAGGCCCTGTTCGTCCGCGCCCTTCAGCACCCGCACGCTCGCCACCACCTCCCACAGCGGGGAGAGCGCGAACCGGGTCCGCGCGACGTCCTCCAGCCCGAACTCGACCTCGATCATTCAGCACAGGCTAAATCAGTAGGGCGGCCCGCCGACGGCCGCGCACTCTGTCGCGCATGACCGAAGTACCCGCTTCCCCCTGGCGCCTCCGCGACTTCCGCCTGCTGTTCGCCGCCGGCGTCCTGAGCCACCTCGGCGGCAACGTCGGCTATGTGGCCGTCCCGCTGCTCGCCGTCACCGTCCTCGACGCGGGCCCCGGGCAGGCGGGCGTGCTGGCGGCGCTGTCCACCGCGGCGTTCCTGCTGATCGGCCTGCCCGCGGGCGCGTGGGTGGACCGGCTTCCGGCGCGCCGGGTGCTCGTGGCCGCCGATGCCGCGCGCGCCGTGCTGTTCGCCTCGGTCCCCGTCGCGTGGTGGCTGGACCGGCTGTCGCTGCCGCAGTTGTACGTGGTGCTGCTGCTGGGCGGCTGCGCGACGGTGTTCTTCGACGTCGGTTCGCAGAGCGTCCTGCCCGAACTCGTCGGCCGCGAGCGGCTGGTGCCGGCGAACGCCGCGATCGTCGGCCTCATGGCCGGCGCCACCGTCGCCGGCCGCGGCGCGGGCGGTTTCCTGGTGCAGCTGTGCACGGCCCCGTCGGCCGTCGCGGGCGGCGCCGCCGCCTACCTCGCCTCCGCCGTGGGCCTCACCCGGATCCGCCGGCGCGACGGCCCCCTCCGGCGGCCGGCCGCCCGGCGGCTGCGGACCGAGGTGGCGGAGGGGCTGCGGCACGTTCTCGGCAGCCGCGAGCTGCGGGCGCTGGCGCTCACCGCCGCGCTGGGCAACCTCGGGGCGCAGATGGTCAATGTCATGCTGCCGGTCCTGTTCACCCGTGAACTCGGGCTGCCCGCCGGGGCGCTGGGGATCTACTGGGCGGCCGGCGGCCTGGGCCTGCTGCTCGGTGCCGCCGCGGCCCGCCGCCTCGCCGCCCGCGTCGGCCACGGCCGCGCACCGGCGCTGGCCGGGCTGTGGTGCGCACCGGCCGGACTGGGCGTGGCGCTGGTCGGGAACGGGCCGTGGCTGTGGACGGCGGGCGTCTGCTGGCTCGTCGTCACGGCGAAGACGGGCATCGACAACGTACTCGGCGTCAGCCTGCGCCAACGCCTCACGCCCGACGCCCTGCTCGGCCGGATGAACGCCACCTTCCGTTTCCTGCTGACCGGTGCGGTGGCCGTCGGTTCGGCCCTGGCCGGCCTGCTGGGGCAGACCCTCGGCGTACGCGCCGCCATATGGACGGGAGCGGTCTGCCTGGCGGCGGCCTTCCTCCCGGTCTTCTGCTCCCCCTTGCGCACGCTCAGGGCGCTGCCGCCGGCCCCGGCCCCGTCCTGCCGCACCACAACGACCGAGGAGGTCATACCGGGATGAGCCCCGAATCCGCTCCGCTGACCCCCGGGGATCTCCGGGGCCACGGCCTGCGCCTGCGCACCTGGTACCCCCACGAGACGGACGCCGTCCTGCGCGGCGTCACCGACCCCGATTTCCTCCGCTGGAACGTCCCCCGCCTCCCGGTGAAGGACGCCGCCGACGCCGCACAGTGGATCCGCGCCCGCGCGGAGGGCTGGGAGCGGAACGCCTTCGGCGCGTACTGCATCGCGGACGGGTCGACGGACGCGCCGCTCGGCGACGTCTTCCTCAACCTCCTCAACCCCCTCCAGCGCATCGGCGGTGTCGGTTACTGGGTCCTGCCCGAGGCCCGCGGGCGCGGTGTCGCCCGGCACGCGCTCGAACTGATCACCCGCTGGGGTTTCGACTCCGTCGGCCTGCACCGGATCGAACTGGGCCACGCCGTCGGGCACGAGGCGTCCTGCCGCATCGCCGCACGCGTCGGCTACGCGGTCGAGGGGATCCAGCGCGGCGCCCTCTACCGGGACGGGCGCAGGGACGCGTACCGCGACCGCCATCTGCACGCGAGGCTGGCCACGGACCGGCCACCGACGGGCCGGTAGCGCGGACTTGGCTCTTTCCGCAGGGCCGGGCGTTGCCGGCTCATTGGCAACGCCCGGCAACACCCGTCTCCTGTCCAGGGTCCCGGCGCCGTCCTACGACCGGGCGGAGAGCGCCGACACCCCCGTGCCCGGCGCTCCCCGCTCCCGTCTCAACGCACGCCGCGGACCCGGGCGGCACGCAGCAGCCGTACGTACGGGCTCCACCGCGCGGGCCGGGCGACCGCCCCCGTACAGGCCAGCTGAGCCCGGTCGAGGGCGTCCTCCAGGCAGGCGTCGTGCAGCGGCCGCCAGGCGAGCGGCCAGGTCAGGCGGGCCGGACCGCGGGCGTTCATGGCAAGGGTGTGGCGCAGCACCGTCCGCCCGTCGCCGAGCGGCAGCACGGCGAACTCATGGAAGCCGTCGAAGCCGCGCGGCGCACGGAAGGCGAAGCGCACCCAGGTGGACGGGACATGGGCGACGACGGTGTAACGCACCGGCCCGTGGCCGCCCTTGGCGCCTCTGGAGAGCGGGCGGTCGAAGGCCATCGACGGCCAGCCCCCGTGGGGCCACAGCAGGTCCTCCTGCCCGGCCAGGGTGTCGATCAGCGCGCCGGCCTTGTCCGGCGGCGCATCCAAAACGCGTTCGTGCACATTAAAGACCCCCACAGGCACACCTCTCCCTTGCCGCACCAGTTTTAGAGAAGCCTCTCCAATTAATTGGAGGGTACCCTCCAATACATGCCGAGGCCACCCCGTTTCGAGACCCCGCTCCTCCTCGACGCCGCCGTACGACTGGCCGCCACGGCCGGTCCGTCGGGCGTGACCATGTCCGCGGTGGCCAAGCGGACCGGCGCGCCGAGCGGCTCCGTCTATCACCGCTTCCCGAACCGGACGGCGCTGCTGGCCGAGGTGTGGCTGCGCACGACCGAACGCTTCCAGGAGCGCTACCACGCGGCGCTCACCGGCGAGGACGACCCCCGCCGGGCGGGCCGGGCCGCCGCCCGGCAGGTCGTCGCCTGGTGCCGGGCACACCCGGACGAGGCGGCGCTGCTGCTGCACGGCGCCGAGGAGTTCGGCCGGGCCGACTGGCCCGACGAATACGTCCGCCGCGCCGACGAGGGCAACCGCCGCGTCCTGGGCACCCTCACCGCCCTCGCGAAGTCCCTCGGCGAGGACACCCCGCAGGCCGTCGAACGCGTCACCCTGGCCCTCGTCGACCTCCCGGTCTCCCTGGTCCGCCGCCACTACCGCGCCGGCGAGGTACTGCCGCCGCACGCCGAGGACTTGGCGGAGGAGTGCGCGGCCGCGCTGCTGGGGTGACGCGCGCCGCGGCGAGGCCGGAACGTGTCCCGGAACATCCGGCAGGGCCTACAGCCAGCGGTCGTACCAGGCGCGGATGCGCCGGAGGGCGTCGAGTTGATGGGCGCGCTCGTGAAGCCCGTGGCCCTCTCGGGGGTAGACGACGAACTCGTGCTCGACGCCGAAGTGGCGCAGTGCGCGATGGAAGTGGATCGCCTGGCCGAGTGGGACGTTGGTGTCCTGCTCGCCGTGCAGGATCAGGACCGGGGTGCGGATCCGGGACACATAGGAGATCGGGCTGTTCCGGTCGTGGATGTGCGGTCCCGGCCCTTTCCAGCCGGTGCTGCCACCGAGCGCCGCGTCCAGGATTCCGTCGTCGCCGGTCCCGGCCTGCATGCCCCAGTCGCTGATGCCGGCGCCCATGATGGCGGCCTTGAACCGCTCGGTCCGGCCGATGGCCCAGGCCGCCATGAAACCGCCGTGGCTCCAGCCGGAGATGCCCAGGCGTCCGGGATCGGCGACTCCCCCGGCGACCAGCAGGTCGATCCCGGCGAGGATGTCGGTCCACTCGTCGCCGCCCACCGCGCCCGCCACCGCGGCGGCGAACTCATGGCCATGGCCCGACCCGCCCCGGGGGTTGGGCAGGAAGACCGCGTATCCGGCCGTCGCCAGCCACTGGCCGCAGTCGACCACGGTGAGTGCGAACTCGTCGGCGGAGCGGAAGTAAGGGCCTCCGTGGACCAGGGTGACAAGAGGGAAGGGACCGTCGTCCCGAGTCCGGCCCGCAGGCAGGATCAGCAGGCCGTCCAACGGGAGTCCGTCGGACGCCCGGTAGCCGAGCCGTTCCTGGACACCCCAGCGGATCCTGCGGAGTTCGGGACTGGTGTCGCTGAGCCGGGCCAGCGGCCCGCCCGTGGGTCCCGCGTGGACGTTCCTGGGCTCGTACGCAGTGCTCGCCAGCACAGCCAGGGTCTCTCCGGAGCGACTCGCAGTGAGCCCGGCGAGCGTGCCGGTCGCGCAGGACAACCGGTGGAACCGTAGCGACTGCGGATCGAGCCGGTACAGCGCGGTGTCCAGCCCGTCGGCGAACAGCGCCAGGGGCGGCCCGTCGGCGACCTGCACCAGCTCGGTGGGGCAGACGGACATGCCGACCGTGAGATGACGCTGTTCGACGGTCGGGCCGGTCGCCGGCGGGACCGTGTCGAGCACGGCCGGCGCACCCACCAAGTGCCCACGGGGCACCGCCAGGTGGGCCAGATGCCATATCCCGTCGTGATTCCACCAGACCGGGGACCGGGCCTCGACTCCGACCGGGCCCAGGTCCTGAACGGCTTCCGTCTCCGGGGCGACCAGATGCAGTCCTGCCGTCGTGACGCCGGGGTCGGGTTCGGGGGTGGCCCAGCTCAGCACGGCCAGCGGGCCGCCGTCCGGACGCTGGATCACCTCCACTACATGGCGGTCCCCGAGTCCGTTCACGGTGCGGACCTCGCCGGTCGCCAGGTCGAGCAGGCGCAGCCGGGTGACCGGGAGGTGCCGGCCCCAGACCTTCGCGTCGTCGCCCTCGGCCTCCCGGCGTTCGTCCTCCGCGGTGGGCTCGTCCTCGGCGAGCAGCGCGACGGTGCGGCCGTCGGCGAGCGGGTAGTAGTCGCAGATGCCACCGCGCCACCTGGTCAGGGACTCCGCCTTGGCGATGTCCTCGCTGCCGTCCAGAGGGATCCGCCGGAGTTGAGCGATGCCCCGCTCCTCGCGGTCGGAGGTGAGAAACAGAAAAGCCGAGTCCGGCGCCCATTTGGGGGCGGCGTCGCGGGCCGTGCCGTCGGTCAGCCTGCGCGGGGCTGCGCTGCCGTCGGCGGCGGCGACCCATACAGAGCTGTGCGGACGTCCGTCCCTTCCGCTGTTCGCGACCACGCTGTAGGCGACCAGGCGGCCGTCCGGCGAAATGGCCGGTGCCACGGGGACGGCCATGTCCACCACCAGTTCTGCGGTGAGCAAGTCGGGCGGCTCGGCAGCCGGTTGCGGTGCAGGGTGCGGCATGCGGACTGCCTTTCATTTGCCAGTACGGCAAACGGACATCCTGTCGCACTGACGAGCCTGTGTCAGTCGGGTTCGGAGAATCGGGCCGCACGCCGAGGCTTCCCCGCCCAGTAGTGCTGGAAGCAGCCGGGCAATGCCAGCAACCACTACTTGTCCGTCAGGGTCCCAGCCGCACGGTCCGGCGCCTCGTTCACCGCCCGCCCGCGTCCTGGGCCTGCACGCAGCAGCGCCCCGGAGCCGCGGCTCCGGGGCGCTGACCTGCGATACCAGGGGGCTTTACCCGCCTACTTGGCGGCCTTCGGCTCCGGGACGGCGTGCGGGGTGCACGTGACGTCCTTGGCGTCGACCTTGCCGGAGAGCAGGTAGGCGTCGACGCGGCTGTTGATGCAGGGGTTCACCAGGCCGGTGACACCGTGCGAGCCGGCGCCCTGCTCGACGATCAGACGCGAGCCCTTGAAGCGCTTGTGCAGCTCGACCGCGCCCTCGAAGGGGGTGGCCGCGTCACGGGTGGACTGGATGATGAGGGTCTGGGGCAGGCCCTTGTGGGTCTTGACCTCCAGCGGGGTGCCCTGCGGGCCCTTCCAGGTGGCGCAGGGGAGGTTCATCCAGGCGTTGGCCCAGGTCATGAAGGGGGCCTTGCGGTGGACGGCGGTGTTGTCCCGGTCCCACTTCGCCCAGCTGGTGGGCCACTTGGCGTCGGCGCACTCGACGGCGGTGTAGACGGCGTTGCCGTTCTCGGCGGAGACGGCACCGGCCACGTCCGGGCCGGCGGCCTCGACGAGGGCCTTCGTGTCACCGGCGCGGTACTTCGACCAGGCGTCGGCGACCGGGATCCAGGAGCGGTCGTAGTAGGCGGCGCTCTGGAAGAAGTTGATGAGCTCGGCCGGGCCGACGAGCCCGCCGATCGGCTTCTTCTTGGCCTCGGCGCGCAGCTTCAGCCACTGGGCGTGCACCTTGGCCTGCGAGTTGCCGATGTGGTAGACGGAGTCGTGCTTGGCGACCCAGGTCTCCCAGTCCTTGAAGCGGCCCTCGAACGCGATGTCCTGGTCCAGGTTGGCCTGGTACCACACGTTCTCCTGCGCCGGGTTGACGACGCTGTCCACGATCATGCGGCGGACGTGGTTCGGGAAGAGGGTGCCGTAGACGGCGCCGAGGTAGGTGCCGTAGGAGACGCCCAGGTAGTTGAGCTTCTTCTCGCCGAGGGCGGCGCGCACGACGTCGACGTCACGGGCGGTGTTCATCGTCGTCATGTACGGCAGCATCTTGCCGCTGTGCTTGGCGCAGCCGTCCGCGTACTGCTTGGCGAGCTTGCGCTGGGCGCGCTTCTCCGCCTCGTTGGCCGGGACCGGGTCGGCCTTGGGGGCCGCCACGAACTCCTTGGGGTCCACACAGGAGATGGGGGCGGACTTGCCCACACCGCGCGGGTCGAACCCGACGAAGTCGTACGCCTTGGCGATCTTCGTGTAGAGGGGGTTCTTGGCGGTGACCTTGCGCGGGAACGGCAGGCCGGAGCCGCCCGGGCCGCCCGGGTTGTAGACCAGGGAACCCTGGTGCTCCTTGGCGGTGCCGGTGGAGTGCACCCGGCTCACAGCGATCTTGATCTTCGGCCCGTTGGGCTTGGCGTAGTCGATCGGGACGATCACCGAACCGCACTGGATGGGCTTCTCCAGGCCCCAGGTGGCAGGACAGTCCTGCCACTTGATGCCCGTCTTCGCCGCCTGCTCGGCGGCGACCTGCACGCCCTTGGCCTCGGCCGCGCCGCCGGGCACGCGCTCGGTGGCTCCGGCCGACGGGGCGGCCAGGAAGCCCGCGACGAGGGCACCGGTCATCACGGTGCCGGTCGCCGCACCGAGTATCGCTTTTGGTCTCACGTGGGAATCCCCCTGCTGGGAACGCCGCCTCGGTCCCGGGCGGCGATGATCACAGAGCTGCTGGGAGGGATCCTTCCTCCTCACCTGCTGTCATGGACAGGCTGTGCGGTCACTTCTTTACTAATCCGTAAGGATGACGACATGCGCGGCATCGACAGTTGCCCTCTTTACCCGACTCGCCCGGATTTCCTCTGGTCGCAGCAGTCTGCGCAGTTCCAGAGCGTCCGGGGCGACGGCCGTGAGGACCGCCCCGGGGCCGGCGAGCGCCATCACGGCCGCCGTCCGTCCGACCGTCCGGGACTCCTCGGGGAAGTCCGCCAAGGCCGGGTCCACGACGAGAAGTTGTCCCACGGCCCGGTGGCCGCCGAGGACGGCGCCGCCGTCCCAGCCCGGCGCGCCCGGCCCGTAGCGCAGCTCCTGGTCGTAGAGCGGCCGGCCCGCGCGGCACACGGTCAGCCGGGTCGTCAGCCGGCCCGGCCGCTCGCCCGTCCGGCCCAGCACCTGCTCCTCGCGCAGCACCAGCCGGGCGGTGGGAGCGAGTTCGACCCGCGTCGTCATGCGCAGGTCGCTGCCGTGCGCGGAGATCAGCGGCTCGGGCAGCCAGTGCAGGACGGCGCCCTCGCCGACGGTGATCCGGGTGTCGTACGTGGCCTGCGCGCCCGTCCGGCCGGGCAGCGCGAGGGTGGCGGCGGTGGTGGTGAAGCGCAGCGCGGCGCCCGCCTCGACCGTGACGGTCAGCGTCAGCCGGTCGCCGCCGAGCGGGGCGCTCATCGCGCCGACGAGCGCCACGCTCGCCTCCGGGCCGCCCCGGGGGCCGGTCCGGCGGAGGGCGAACGGCCCCTCCCCCGCCAGGACCGGCAACGCCGTGCCACCGCGGCCGTCCGGAGCGGCGACGACACGGGCGGCGGCGCGAACGCTCACGCGGTCCACTGCGCGAGACGCTCGCGCACCCACGCGCGCACCGGTGCCACGCCGTCCTCGGCCGCCAGCGACGTGAAGGCCACCGGCAGGTCGCCGCGCTGCGCCTTGGCGTCGCGGGCCATGCCCTCCAGGTCCACGCCGACGTACGGGGCGAGGTCGGTCTTGTTGACCACCAGCAGGTCGGCGGTGGTGATGCCCGGGCCGCCCTTGCGCGGGATGTCGTCCCCGGCCGCCACGTCGATGACGAAGATCTGGGCGTCGACGAGCCCCTTGGAGAAGGTGGCGGTGAGGTTGTCGCCGCCGGACTCGACGAGGACGAGGTCGAGCGGGCCGACGCCGTCCTCCAGGTCCTCCACCGCCTCCAGGTTCGCGGAGATGTCGTCCCTGATCGCGGTGTGCGGGCAGGCGCCCGTCTCCACCGCGGTGATCCGCTCCGCCGGGAGAACGGCGTTCCGCAGCAGGAACTCGGCGTCCTCGCGGGTGTAGATGTCGTTGGTCACGACCGCGATCGACAACTCGTCGCGCAGGGCGCGGCAGAGGGCGGCGACGGTCGCCGTCTTGCCCGACCCGACGGGGCCGCCGAGGCCGATGCGGAGGGCGCGGCGGGTGCCGTCGGGGCGGAGGGGGGAGGGGGGTGTTGTGCTGTAGGTGTGGCGGTGGGGGAATGTGTTGGAGGAGTGGTCGAGGTGCATGGGGTGCTCCTGGGTGGTGGTTTGGTTGGTTGGGGGCGGTGGGTGGGGGGAGGGGGTTGTGCCCCGGTCCCGCCCTTTCACCGTTTCTTCCGGGGCGGAGCCCCGGGGCCCGGCACCGCGCTGCCGCGCGGTGGGCGGGGCTGCGCCCCTGCGCCCCGGCGGGGGCTGCGCCCCCTGCACCCCTGCTTCCGGGGCTTCGCCCCTGGCCCCCTTTTCGGGGCTCCGCCCCGGACCCCGTTGTCGCGGCTCCGCCGCTCGTCCTCAAACGCCGGACAGGCTGGAGTGCGCGCCCGCGCCTGAAAACCTCACGCCGGAAATCACGCCGGAAAACCTCACGCTGGAAACCCGGCCCGGGCGCACAACCAGCCCGTCCGGCGCTTGAGGACAGCGCCCGCAGGGCGCTTCGGGGGGCCAGGGGCGCAGCCCCGGTCAGGGCCCAGCGGGCATAACCGAGCAGGGGCCCGGCGGGCGCAACCCGAGCGGGGTCCAGGGGGCGCAGCCCCCGGTGGGGCGCAGGGGCGAAGCCCCGCCCACCCGCGCGGCAGCGCGGAACCGCCCCCACCGCGCGCAGCGCGACCCCCGCGCGCGGCAGCGCGCAGCGGGGTGACGCAGGGGCGGCAGCCCCTGCGAAAACGGATTAGGGCGGGGCGGGGAGCAAACCCTCACGAAGCAAACAACCGCACCGACCACGCCGCATGCCCCTCCGCCATCACATCCAACAACGGCCCCGACGCCGCCGGCAGCACCTCGGCCCCCTCGACAAGCGCCCGCCCCGCCACCTCCGCCGCCTCCGCCGCGACCCCGTCCATATCCGCCGCCAACCGCGCCAACACCCCCGTCGCCTCGAACGGATCGAGCCCCACCAGCCGCACCACCGCCGTCGCCGGGCCGCTCACCGCCTCGTACGCGACCACGTACGCCGCCTCCAGCGGCCCGAGTCCGGCGGCACGCGCCGTCACTCCCAGGACGACGGGCTGGTGCACACCCCGCGGCCGGGCGGCCGCGAGTTCGTCCAGGGCGGTGCACGGCCACGCGGCCCGCGCGGCGCGCATCATCTGGCGGCCGAGGCGGCGGGCGGAGGCGCGCAGCACCGCCGAGGGCGTGCGCGCGTCCGCGGCCTCGTCCAGCAGCAGCGGGTCGGCCCCGGCCGCCGCCGCGGCCGCGAGGGCGGCGGCGGTCAGCCCGGCCGTGTGCAACCGCCCCCGGCAGAAGGCCTCCAGCGAGGCCGCGTCCCGGATCCGTCCGGCCTCGACGGCGGCCTCCGCGCCGCCGGAGTGGGCGTGCCCGCCGGCGGGGAAGCGTCCGTCGGCGAGGACGAGCAGCGGTGCCAGTCCGGCGGTCACGGCCATCAGAAGAGGAAGTACCGCTGGGTCATGGGCAGTTCCGCCGCGGGCCGCGGCTCGACGGGGACACCGTCGATCATCACGGTGAACGTGTCGGGGTCGACCTCGACCCGCGGCCGGGCGTCGTTGTTGCGCATCTCCGCCTTGGTCACCCCACGGGTGTCGCGGATCGGCACGAAGCGCTTGCCGAGCCCGAGCCGCTCGGGCAGCCCGTCGTCCAGCGCCCACTGCGTCACGAAGTTGAGGGAGTTGGCGGCGGGGGCCCGTCCGAGCGCGCCGAACATCGGCCGCGGCAGCACCGGTTGCGGCGTGGGGATGGACGCGTTCGCGTCGCCCATCTGCGCCCATGCGATCTGTCCGCCCTTGAGCACGAGCAGCGGCTTGACCCCGAAGAAGGCGGGGTCCCACAGCACCAGGTCGGCGAGCTTGCCCTCCTCCACGGAGCCGATCTCGCCGTCGAGTCCCTGGGCGACGGCCGGGTTGACGGTGTACTTCGCGACGTACCGCCGGGCGCGCCGGTTGTCCGCCGCCCCGTCCCCCGGCAGCGGTCCGCGCCGCCGCTTCATGACGTGGGCCGTCTGCCAGGTGCGCAGGACGGTCTCGCCGATCCGTCCCATGGCCTGGGAGTCCGAGGAGATGATGGAGATGGCCCCGAGGTCGTGCAGGACGTCCTCGGCGGCGATGGTGCCGGGCCGGATGCGGGACTCGGCGAAGGCGAGGTCCTCGGGGACCGTGGGGTTGAGGTGGTGGCACACCATCAGCATGTCGAGGTGTTCCTCGACCGTGTTGACCGTGTGCGGCCGCGTCGGATTGGTGGAGCTGGGAAGGACGTTGGCCTCGGAGACGACGGTGATGATGTCGGGTGCGTGCCCTCCGCCGGCGCCTTCGGTGTGGTACGCGTGGATGGAGCGGCCGCCGATGGCGGCGAGGGTGTCGCCGACGAAGCCCGCCTCGTTGAGGGTGTCGGTGTGGATGGCGAGCTGGGCGCCGCTCTCCTCGCAGACGGACAGGCAGGCGTCGATGACGGCGGGCGTCGCCCCCCAGTCCTCATGGATCTTGAACCCCACCGCGCCGCCCCGCAGTTGGGCGCGCATCGCGTCGCGCGAGACGGTGTTGCCCTTCCCCAGCAGGCCGATGTTGACGGGGTACGCCTCCAGCGCCTCGAACATCCGGGCAAGGTGCCAGGATCCGGGGGTGATGGTGGTGGCCTTGCTGCCCTCGGCCGGTCCGGTGCCGCCGCCGACGAGGGTGGTGACGCCGGAGGCGAGGGCGGTCTCGGCGGCCTGCGGGCAGATGAAGTGGACGTGGGCGTCGATGGCTCCGGCGGTGAGGATCCGTCCGTTCCCCGCGATGATCTCGGTCTCGGGGCCGATCACCAGGTCGGGGTGGACCCCGTCCATCGTGTCGGGGTTGCCCGCCTTCCCGATGCCGGTGATCCGGCCGTCGCGGATGCCGACGTCCGCCTTGACTATGCCCCAGTGGTCGAGGATCAGGGCGCCGGTGATCACGGTGTCGGGGGCGCCCTCGGCCCGGGTGACCCGGGACTGGCCCATGGACTCGCGGATGACCTTGCCGCCGCCGAAGACGGCCTCGTCCCCCGCGTGCCCCGGTCCCCCGCAGCGGTCCTCCTCCACCTCGATCAGCAGATCGGTGTCGGCGAGGCGGACCCGGTCGCCGGTGGTGGGCCCGTACAGCCCGGCGTAGGCACCCCGTTCGAGCTCACGCATCGAGCTGTCCCCCGCACTCCCCGCGCAGCCCCTCGACGATCCGCTTGCCGGCGATCGGGACGAGGTCCACCTCGGCCGGGATGCCGGGTTCGAAGCGGACGGCGGTTCCGGCCGCGACGTCCAGCCGTTTGCCGCGGGCGGCCGCGCGGTCGAAGTCCAGGCCGGGGTTGGCCTCGGCGAAGTGGTAGTGGGAGCCGACCTGGACGGGCCGGTCGGCGGTGTTGAGCACGGTCAACCGGGTGCGGTGCAGCCCTTCGTTGAGCCGGACGGGAGCCTCTGCGTACAGGACTTCTCCGGGAATCATTGCTGCTCCCCCTTCACGCGATGGGCTCGTGGACGGTCACGAGCTTGGTCCCGTCCGGGAAGGTGGCCTCGACCTGGACGTCGTGGATCATCTCGGGGATGCCCGTCATGACCTCGTCGCGGGTGAGGACCTTGCGTCCCGAGGACATCAACTCGGCCACGGTGCGGCCGTCCCGGGCGCCTTCGAGGATGTGCACGGTGATCAGCGCCACGGCCTCGGGGTGGTTGAGCAGCAGCCCGCGCGCCCGGCGTTTCTCGGCGACGTCGGCGGCCACGTGGATGAGCAGGCGTTCCTGCTCGTGCGGGGTCAGTTGCACGCGTCCCACCTCACTGTCGTCCGAACGCAGCGGGACATTACCCCAGTTCAGCACGGTGCCGAGCCGGTGGAGTCCCCCCGGGGACCGGTGATTGCAGATTAGGGCGCAAGCTTTTCCACCGCGTTAACTGACGCTTTGCCAGGCCGTGGCCAACGCCACAGACGCAAACGTTATCCAGCCGGATAATCTTATCCGCGTGGATAACAAACTCTACGGGCGGGTGCGCGCCCTGTTCACCACCGTCCTGGTCGTCTCGGTCGCCACGCTCGGCGCGGCGGCGGTCCTGGGCGGCAACTCCGCCGTGTGGGTCCGCGGCGTCATCGTCGTGGCGATCTCCGCCGTACTCATCGCGCTGGCCGGGCGGGCCTTCCGCGGCAGCCGCTCCGCCTATCTGCGCATGCGCGTGATGTCCACGGTCGCCCCGCTCGCCATCGTGGTCATCGTCGCGCTGCCGCACGACGGCTTCCCGGTGTGGATGAAGGCGGAACAGTCCTTCGTCGGCCTCCTGTTGGCGGCGGTGTCGGTCATGACCGGCCGCAAGGACGTCCGCCGGGCCTACCCCAGGACCGCCCCCGGCCGGGGGGTGTGACGCCCATGACCGACCGGCAGACCGCCACCGCCGCCCGCAAGGAACAGATCACCCGGGCCGCGATCGCCCTGCTGGCCGCGCGCGGCCCTCAGGGCACCACCTTCGACGCCATCTGCAAGGAGGCCGGACTCAGCAGCAAGCGGCTCATCACGTACCACTTCTCCAGCAAGGACGAACTGTTCGCGGCCGTCGCCGACCAGGTCGTCGCCGACGCCGAGACCTTCATGCGGCCCGCGCTCGACGCCGCGACCGGTCACCGCGAACTGCTCGCCGCCGCCATCCGCGCGAACGTGGGGTTCATCGCCGGCCGCCCGCAGCAGGTCCGGGCCCTCCAGCAACTCCTGCTCCACGAGGGCCTGAGCCACTACGAGCAGCACCACGCCGAGGCGTTGGACCGGCTGGCCCGCATGCTCGCCGACGGGCAGCGCGCGGGAGCCTTCCGCCCCTTCGACCCCCGGGTCATGGCGGCGGCGCTGCGCGCATCGATCGACGCCACGGCCCCGCTGCTGTCCGCCGGGCACGATCCCGGGGCGTGCGCGGACGAGTTGGTCGCGCTCTTCGACCGCGCCGTACGGCCCGAGTGATCCGTTCCGTCCATTGCGCCGCCCCGCGGTGACGGACCACAGGGCGCGGACCGGGCGGGGCGGTGTCCGGCCCGGTCAGCAGCCGGCCAGGATGCCGGTGAGCTTGTCCTTCTCCGCCGTGTCGACGCTCAGCCCGTAGTCGTGCTTCACCGTGACCCACATCTGCGCGTACGTACAGGCGTAACCCTTCAGCGGCGGCATCCACTTCGCCGGATCCTTGTCGCCCTTGGCCTGGTTGACGCGGTCGGTGACGGCGATCAGCTGAGAGCGGGTCAGGTCGTTGGCGTACTTCTGCCGGTCGGCCCTGGTCCACTTGTCGGCGCCGGAGCGCCAGGCCTCGGCGAGGGGGACGACGTGGTCGATGTCGATGTCGGAGGCGTCTTTCCAGGTGGCGCCGTCGTAGGGCGAGTACCACGTGCCGGAGACGGCGGCGCACTTGCCGTTCTGCCCGACGTCCTCGCCGTCCCGCTGGAGGACGACCTCGCGGGTGTTGCACTCCCCGTGCTGCGTGATCCAGTGCGGGAACTGGGCCCGGCTGTACCCGTCGAGGGTGCCCTCGGCCCGGACGGTCAGCGTCCCGACGTAGGCGCGGGCGGTGGCGGCGTCCACCGGGGCGGGCGGCGCGGCCTGGGCGGTGGGGCCGGTGAGGACGATCGTGCCGACGAGGGCGGTGAGGCCGGCGGCCACGGATATGCGACGCGCGTAGACGCTCATGCGCAACTCTCCTGGTGGGGTCGGGGGTCTGACGAGGCATCAGATTGCTGGCGCTCGATGAATGGGGGGTGAGTGCCAGGCAACACGATGACGACATGCCCATGCCAACACAAGAGTTACGGCAGTGATCTCCCTCTCGGAGCTATTTCTCTACCGCCGCGCCTGTCCGGCCTCCGCGGCCACCCGCTCCCGCAGCTCGTCGAGCAGCGCCGGATTGACGATGGTCACGATCGCCTCGATCCGCCCGGGCTCGGCCGCGGCCCACAACACGTCCCGTGCGGCACGGTACTTCGCGGCCAGCCGGGCCCGCTGCTCCTCGGGGAGCCGTGCGAGGCGCGCGGGGTGACAGTTGTGCGCGTTGTCCGAGATCTTGACGAGGACGGCGTCGCCCCCGTCGTCGGCGATCCGCCGGATCATCTCCTCGTAGGGCACCCCCGGCCGATTGGTGACCTGTTCCACGATGCCGACCACCCGGGCCGGGACGCCCGCGGCCAGCAGCCGCTCCGCCGTCCACTCCGTGTCCTCGACGACGTCGTGCAGCAGCCCGGCCATCCGCAGTTCGGGCCCGAAGGGGGCCAGTCCCGCCGCCACCGCCCGCACATGCTCGACGTACGGGACGCCGATCCGGTCGGTCTGTCCCGCGTGCGCCCGCGCCGCCAGCCCGTCCACCCAGGCGACGGACGCGTCGGACGCGACGGACGCATCGAACGCGTCGGACGCCATCAGTGCCGTTCCCGGTGTTCCGCCGCGATGCCGAAGCGCCGGCGTTCGCCGGGGGCGGACGACAGCGGGTGCGCCGTCGAGACCGTACTGATCACCGTCTCGTCCTCCGCTCCCCCGTCCTGCTCCAGCCGCTGCAGGTCGGCGGCGGACACCAGGGCGACCAGCGGCTTCCCGTGCCGCGTGACGACGACCCGCTCGCCGCCGTAGACGACGCGGTTGATCAGGTCCGCGAGCTCGGCCCGGGCTTGCGTCACAGGAATTTCGTAGGTCATGCCTCCAGCTTAGGCGGCGTCCATGAGGTGCACACGGTCCGGGAGGAAGGGGAGAAATCCCTCGTCCAAGGGGGGCTGCCGGGGCGGCGGCGTCAGAGCGGCACCAGATCCGAATGCCGGCGACGGCGGCCCGGAGCCGAGCTGAGGGCCGAGTACACCCGCGGATTGCCGATGTAGACGCTGGACCAGTCGTCGGTGAGGGTGTGGAAACCGGCCGGGGTGCAGCCGGTCAGCAGGCGGAAGTCGCGGTTGAGGTGGGACTGGTCGGCGTAACCGCACATCGCGGCGGCGTCGGCCCAGGAGGGCGGACGGGCGCCGCGCATGAGGGACATGACGCGCTGCAGCCGGGCGATGCGGGCCACGGTCTTGGGCGGCAGCCCGACCTCGTGGTGGAAGCGGGCGGTCAAGTGCTGCCGGGACCAGCCCACTTCGTCCGCCACCACGCCGATCGGCACGGCCGCCGGGCCGGTCAGCCGTCTCCAGACCCAGTCGACCTGGGGCGGCAGCTCCGGCCCCGCGCCGATGCGGGCCAGCAGGAAATCATCGGTGATCCGGAACCGGGTGGGCCAGTCCGGGGCCTCGGCGAGCCGTTCGGTGAGCCGTCGGCCGTCCGGGCCCAGGAGATCGGTGAAGTGCACTCTCCTGCGGGCCAGTTCCCACAGGGGGAAACCGAACAGCGCACGGGCCCCCAGGGGCGTGAGGAGCGCCACCAGGCCGTACTCCCGTCCGGACTGCCGGATGGCGAAGGGGCGGTCGCTCAGCCCGGACACCGGAGAGAGCACGAGGCTCCGCGGCGGCCCCGGGGCGTCGGTGACAAGGCTCCGGACCGGTGTCTCGAAGTCGATGAGGAGCATCACCGCCGCCAGCGCCGTCACCTGCCGCACCTGCGGCCGGGGCAGCGAGAAGTCCGCCCCCGTGTATCCCAGGACATGGCCGGCCAGCAGGGGGTGCGGGTCGCGGAAGGCGAGTTCGGCCGAGTGGGCCTCCTTGATGACGGTCACCGTCGTCGGGTCGTCCATGCAGTCGCTCCCTTCGGCGGCCCATCACGCCGAATCCCCTTGATACAGACCCTACTTTCTCCCACGCTCCTGCCGGAGTCCTCGCCCGCCACCGTCGTGCGGAAGCCCTCACGAACCCTTCGCGGAGCGGTCCCCCCTCACAGACAAACGTACGTACTGTACATTTTTTACAGACGGCCCGCCTCACGGACGGGCCCGTACCCATGCGAGGAGCACACCCATGACCCTCCGCCCCACCGCCCGCCACGTCCTCCCCGAGTTCACCGAGCGCACCGCCTACGGCCACCGCACCCTCGACCCCTACTCCAAACTCCTGGAGGGGCGGATCGTCATGCTGGGGACGGCGGTCGACGACACCGCGGCCACCGATGTGATCGCGCAGTTGATGCAGTTGGAGCACGCGGCGCCCGGGCAGGACATCGCGCTCTACCTCAACTCCCCCGGCGGCTCCTTCGCCGCGCTGTGCGCCGTGCACGACACGATGCGCTACATCGACTGCGACGTCGAGACGGTCTGTCTGGGCCGGGCCGGGCCCGCGGCCGCACTGCTGCTGGCGGCCGGGACACCGGGGAAGCGGTCGGTGCTGCCGCACGCGCGGGTGGTCGTCGGGCCGCCCGGGCTGCCCGGGCCCGTCCAGGGACAGCCCTCCGATCTGGCCCTGCACGCCGAGGAGTTGCTGCGGCAGCGGGACCTCCAGACGGAGCTGCTGGCCCGGTACACGGGGCGGAGCGCCGAGCGGGTACGGGAGGAGACCGGGCGGGACGTCGTCCTCGACGCGGCCGGGGCCGTGGCCTACGGGCTCGCCGACCGGATCGTCGGCCACCGCGCCGGGAACGGGGGGTGACCTGCGATGCTGCCCGAACTCCCGCCGCTGCCCGCCCTGACCCGCGCCGAGGGCGAGCTGGTGGACCGCTATCTCGAGGTACTGGATCTCCTCGGCCGGATCAATCCCGCCCGCGGGCGCGACACGTACGGAGGGCTACGAGCCGCGCAGGCTCTGGTGGTCGCGGCCACCGGTCTGCGGGACGCCCTGACCGTCATGTTCGAGCGAGGTGAACGCGAGGTGTACACGGGGACAATGGCGCGTGCGATGCGTGTTCTGGACGGGGAGCGGCGCACCACGCGGCTGATGTTGCCGCCGTCGTCCGCGAGTTGAGGAACGGAAACGCTTTTCATCTGGATTCCGTCAGACGGCGGACGCGATCGTGGACACCGCGCAGTGATCACTCTGCGCGGAACGCGCACACGGCGCGCGAGTGATCGCTAACCGGCGCAGGTGACGGACTCACCCCGGGCCGCCGATGACGGTCAAATCGCCGCGCGTCCACCTGAATTGCCCACAGGTGACGAGGCTCACATAACGAGAGTTCCCCTCGGCTTCGGCGCCGCGGCTGCGCCAAGATCCTCGGGACGACAAGACCCCGCCACACGGCGGGGCGGTCCGGGCGGACGCCGAACCCTGCCGCCGCCGGGACGACGGGTCGACACAGGGAGTGATCGGCAGGGATGGAGGACCCGAGCACGGCGGGACGGCTCTCCGGAGCCGGCCCTTGGGGTGAAGCCGCCCTTGGCGGCCGGGCATTCTTCGCCTGCCCGAACCCGACAGGCAATCCTTCACAGGCGGCTGACGAAGGGTATGCGACATGGGCGCGCACAAACGTCCCGCAAGGCTGTCCAAAGCCAAGGCCGCATCGGCCCTGACCCTCGCCGCAGTCGGCGTCACGGTGCTGACGCCGGCCGGAACCTCCAAGGCGGAAGCGGCGTCCGTCTCGGTCAGGGCCCTGCAGATCGCCGTATCCAAGCAGGGCTCGCCTTATCAATGGGGCGCGACGGGCCCGTACAGCTTCGACTGCTCGGGCCTGACCCTCTACTCCTTCAAGCGGGCCGGCAAGCAGCTGCCCCGCACGGCCGCTGCCCAGTACAACCGCACCCGCCATATTCCGCGTTCGGCGCGTGAGCGCGGCGACCTGGTGTTCTTCCACTCCGGACGGGGCGTCTACCACGTCGGGATATACGCGGGGAACGGCAAGATCCTGCACGCCCCCAAGACCGGTTCCGTGGTCCGCTTCGAGCGGATCTGGACGAACAACGTCTGGTACGGCCGGGTGGGCGACTGACGGCGTTCCCCCGGGGGAGGGAGCGTCTGCCGGGCGGTGCGGGATCCCGCGCCGCCCGGCACCGGTGCGCGGGGGCCGGCGCAAGGGCCTCAGCACACGGGGACGGTCCACGGCAGGCGGATCCACACCGTCTTGCCGCCGTCCTCGGCCGGAGTGAACCAGAGCCGGCCGCCCCGCTCGGCGGCGAGCCAGCGGACGATCACCAACCCCCGCCCGTTGTCCTGCTGGACGGCCGCCGGAAGCCGCCGGGGGTAACGGGGGTGGCTGTCGGTGACCCCGATGCTCAGCTCCTCGTCCCGCTCCAGATACATATCCACGGTGAAGACGGGCGACTGGCCACGGGTGTGCAGCACGGCGTTGGTGGCGAGTTCGGAGACGATCAGCCGTACCGCCTCCGCCTCCTCGGTGCCGTCCGGCAGCCCCCACTCCGCGAGCACGGACGCGACGTAGCGGCGGGCCGTGGCGACCGAGGCCGGGGTGCTCGGCAGGGTGACGGATGCTTCCTGGTGGTCTGCCATGGCGCTGCCCCTTTCCCGCCGGTGCCGTTCACGGAAGGAACCCCGGGCGGCTCTGCAGGACAGGGTGCCACTGATAACGACCGGGATGGGAGCGATGGACCGGGATATGCATATATCTGTCGCTCGAAGCGGTGAACTCTGCGACGGGAGACCGCATGCGGTCGGCGTCATGGTCTATTGACTCTCGTGGGCAGGCACGAGTGGCTCTCATGGGCCGGCCGGCTCTCATGCGCCGGCACAGAGGCGTGGGCACGCGCGAGGGGAGGGACGGCCGATGCGGTACGGACCCGCGGTGCGCCGCCGCAAACTCGGCGCCGAGCTGCGCCGCCAGCGCGAACTCACCGGAATGACCAGCCGGCAGGCCGCCGACGTGGTCGGCTGGCACCAGTCGAAGGTGAGCCGGATCGAGACGGGCAGCAGCGGCGCCAAACCCTCCGACGTCGCCCGGCTGCTGGACGCCTATCGGGTCGCCGATCCCGAACTGCGCGCGCTGCTCGGGGCGTTGTGCGGGGCGGACACCACGGGTCCGGGGGACGGGCGGACGGGGGCCCGGCGCGGCTGGTGGTACGCCTACCGCGATCTGCTGCCCTCCGCCTATCTGGACTTCATCAGCCTGGAGTCGGAGGCCTCGCGCTCGCGCACCCTGGAGACCACCGTGGTGCCGGGCCTGTTGCAGACCCCGGAGTACGCGCGCGCGGTGACCCGGGCCGCGCTCGCCGACCCGCCCGACCACCAGGTCGACGAGCTGGTCCGGGTGCGCATGGCCCGGCAGGCGGTGCTCCACCGCGAGCAGCCCGGAAAGCCGCTGGAGTTGTGCGCGGTCCTGGACGAGGCGGTGCTCCGCCATGAAGTGGGCAGTCCCGAGGTGATGGCGGGACAGCTGGGACATCTGCTGGCAACGGCCGCCCTGCCGAACGTACGGCTGCACGTCCTCCCCTTCTCCCGGGGCAACCACATCGGTATCACCGGGCCTTTCGTCATCTTCTCCTTTCCGCGCATCGCCGATCTGGACGTGGTCGTGCTCGACCACTTGACGAGTAGCCTCTACTTGGAACGGAAAGAAGACCTCCGGGCGTACGCCTCCGCGTTCGCCATACTCCGGGCGCACGCCCTCCCGCACGAGAAGTCCTTGGACTACATCGCAGGGATCCATCACGGTACGCAGTGACGCTCAGGGAGGCGCCATGTCCGCACCGCCGCGGTCCGTACCCTTTCGTCCGGCTCTTCCGGTCCTTCCGGCGCTGTGTGTCGCCCGATGGAGGCGCAGCAGTCACAGCACGGGGATGAACAACTGCGTCGAGGCGGCCTCCCTCGGCGCGGGCCTGCTGGCGGTGCGCGACTCCAAGTGGGCGGCGGGACCGGCCCTGTTGCTGCCGTCCACGGCCTGGTGCCCGTTCGTCGCCCTGGTGCGGCGGGGCGGCCCGGGCCTCCGGTGAAGGGGGGGCATCACCCGGGCGTTCGGCATCACCCGTGCGCTCGACGGGCGTTGAGGAACCCCTCCGCCGCGGCCGTGCCCACCACCGTGCCGGCCGCCCGTTCCACCTGTGCGTCCGTGAGGTCCGCGCGGGCGGTCAGCCGCAGCCGGGAGACGCCGTCCGGCACCGACGGCGGCCGGAAGCAGCCCACTTCGATCCCCGCCGCCCGGCAGTCGGCCTGCCAGCGCACCGCCGCCCGCGGCGAGGGGGCCCGTACCGAGACGACGGCCGCGTCGGGGCGTACGGCCGTGAGGCCCGCGCCGGTCAGCCGGGCGTGCAGGTCGCCGGCCACGGCGCGGACCCTGGCCGCGCGCCCGGGTTCACGGCGCAGCACCTCCAGGGCCGCGAGGGCGGCGGCGGCCGCGGCGGGGGCGAGGCCGGTGTCGAAGATGAACGTACGGGCGCTGCTGACCAGATGGGCGATGACCCGGGCGGGGCCGAGGACCACTCCGCCCTGGGCGCCGAGGGACTTGGAGAGGGTGACGGTGGACACGACGTCGGGGGCGCCGGCGAGTCCGGCGGCGTGCACGGCGCCGCGTCCGCCGTCGCCCAGCACGCCGAGCCCGTGGGCGTCGTCCACCAGCAGCCCGGCGCCGTGGCGGCGGCACTGCCGGGCGAGGGCGGCGAGCGGGGCGGCGTCGCCGTCCACCGAGAAGACCGAGTCGGTCACCACGAGGCCCCGCCCCGGGTGGGCGGCCAGCGCCTTGCCGGCCGCCTCGGGGTCGGCGTGCGGGACGACGGCCCGGCCGGCGCGCGCGAGACGGCAGCCGTCGATCAGTGAGGCATGGTTGCCCTCGTCGGAGACCAGCAGGCCACGAGCACCGGAGAGTTCGGGGGGCGGGGCGAGGGCGGTGACGGCGGCGAGGTTGGCGGCATACCCGGAGGAGAAGACGAGGGCGGCCTCGAAACCGCAGAACTCGGCCAGGGCCTCCTCCAGCCGGGTGTGCAGCGCGGTGCTCCCGGAGACCAGGCGCGAGCCGGTGGACCCGGCGCCCCAGCGGTGCGCGGCGTCGGCGGCGGCGCGGGTGACCTCCGGGTGGCGGGAGAGCCCCAGATAGTCGTTGCCCGCCAGGTCGAGCACGGCCGGCTCCCCGGCGCCGGGCTCGGGGCGGGGACGCAGCGTCCGGACGAGCCCGGCCTCGCGGCGCAGCCGGTGCTGTTCGTCGAGCCAGTCGAAGGTGGTCGAACGGGTCGCACCGGTCCGGGTGGCCGGGCTGGATGGGGAAACCGCGTTGTGGGGCATCGGCCGTTCCGGTTCCTGTCAGGGGTCCTTGGCAGGACGATCTGTGGGGTTCACATAAATCCGTGCACGGGTCCCTCCGGTACGGGCACGGACAGCCTGCCCCCCAAACTAGCGGCGAAGGGCCCCTGAACTGCATGTCGTGATCCACCCACGTCATCGGGCCGGTGTTGTGAGATCTCGACCTTGGCCCAGGGTGACCGGGTAGGCGAGGATCATGGGCCATGGACCTGTTGAACACATTGGTGGCCAAGGGGCTGAGGCGCGAGCTGCCCACCCGCGACGAGGCGCTGGCCGTCCTGTCGACCTCCGACGACGACCTGCTCGATGTGGTGGCCGCGGCCGGGAAGGTGCGCCGCCAGTGGTTCGGGCGGCGGGTCAAGCTCAACTACCTGGTCAACCTCAAGTCCGGTCTCTGCCCCGAGGACTGCTCGTACTGCTCCCAGCGGCTCGGCGCCGACACCGGGATCCTCAAGTACACCTGGCTCAAGCCGGAGGACGCCTCGAAGGCGGCCTCGGCGGGGGTGGCGGGCGGCGCCAAGCGGGTCTGCCTGGTCGCGAGCGGGCGCGGTCCGACGGACCGGGACATCGACCGGGTGGCGCGCACCATCGAGGCGATCAAGGAGGAGAACGCCGAGGTCGAGGTCTGCGCCTGTCTGGGCCTGCTCTCCGACGGCCAGGCCGAGCGGCTGCGCGACGCGGGGGTGTACGCCTACAGCAACAACCTCAACACCTCCGAGGCCACGTACGCGGACATCACCACCACCCACACCTACCAGGACCGCGTCGACACCGTGCGCCGCACGCAGGAGGCGGGCATGTCCGCCTGCTCCGGGCTGATCGCGGGCATGGGCGAGAGCGACGAGGACCTCGTCGACGTGGTCTTCGCGCTGCGCGGGCTGGACGTGGACTCGGTGCCGGTCAACTTCCTCATCCCCTTCGAGGGGACGCCGCTGGCCAAGGAGTGGAACCTCACGCCGCAGCGCGCGCTGCGCATCCTGGCGATGGTCCGCTTCGTCCACCCGGACGCGGAGGTGCGGCTGGCCGGCGGCCGGGAGATCCATCTGCGCTCGCTCCAGCCGCTGGCCCTGCACCTGGCCAACTCCATCTTCCTGGGCGACTATCTGACCAGCGAGGGCCAGGAGGGCCGGGCCGACCTCGACATGATCACCGACGCGGGCTTCGAGGTCGAGGGCGTGGAGACCAGCACGCTGCCGGAGCACCGGCGCGGGGGCGGCTGCGGGCCCTGCGGCGGCGACGGGGCCGCCGCGGACGAGGGCCCCACCGCGGACGAGGGTCCCGCCGCGGCCCGTACCGACCTGGTCGCCGTGCGCCGCCGGGGCGCGGGAACGGACCTGCCGCCCAATGCCTGAACACCTCACCCTGGAACGGCTGTTGGCGCTCGACCGGCAGCATGTGTGGCACCCGTACGGGCCGATGCCCGGCGGACGGGAGCCGCTGGTCGTCGCGTCGGCCTCCGGCGTCCGGCTGCGGCTGGCCGAACCGGTCCACGGCGTGCGCGAGTTGGTGGACGGCATGGCCTCGTGGTGGTCGGCGCTGCACGGCTACAACCACCCGGTGCTCAACGAGGCGGCGCGCAGCCAGCTGGACCGGATGAGCCATGTGATGTTCGGCGGTCTCACCCATGAGCCGGCCGTCCGGCTGGCCGCCCGGCTGGTGGAGATCACCCCCGAGGGGCTGGAACACGTCTTCCTCGCCGACTCCGGCTCGGTGTCGGTCGAGGTGGCCACCAAGATGTGCCTGCAGTACTGGCGTTCGTCCGGGCGGCCGGAGAAGCGGCGGCTGATGACCTGGCGCGGCGGCTACCACGGGGACACCTGGATGCCGATGTCGGTCTGCGACCCGGACGGCGGGATGCACGGCCTGTGGGCCGGAGTGCTGCCGGAGCAGGTCTTCGCGGACGCCCCGCCGACCGGCTTCACCGCGGAGGAGGACCCCGCGTACGCGGCGCACCTCCGGGACCTCCTGGAACGTCACGCCCATGAGCTGGCCGCGGTCGTCGTGGAGCCGGTGGTGCAGAACGCGGGCGGGATGCGCTTCCACTCCCCCGCGTATCTGCGGCTGCTGCGGCGGCTGTGCGACGAGTACGACGTGCTGCTGGTCTTCGACGAGATCGCCACGGGGTTCGGGCGGACGGGTGCGCTGTTCGCGGCGGACCACGCCGGGGTGACACCCGATGTGATGTGCGTGGGCAAGGCGTTGACGGGCGGCTATCTGACGATGGCGGCCGCGCTGTGCACGTCCCGGGTGGCGGAGGGGATCTCCCGCGGGGAGGTGCCGGTCCTGGCGCACGGCCCGACGTTCATGGGCAACCCGCTCGCGGCCGCCGTCGCCAACGCCTCGATCGACCTGCTGCTGGGGCAGGACTGGGCGGGGGAAGTGAAGCGGATCGAGGCCGGGTTGCTGGACGGGCTCGCTCCGGCGGCGGAGCTACCGGGCGTGCGCGAGGTGCGGGTGCTGGGTGCGATCGGCGCGGTCGAGCTGGAGCGTCCGCTGGACGCGGCAGGGATGGCGTCGGCGACGGAGGCGGCGGTGCGGGCCGGGGTGTGGCTGCGGCCGTTCGGGCGGCTGGTGTACACGATGCCGCCGTTTGTGACGGGGGATGAGGATGTGGCGCGGATCTGTGGGGCGGTGTGTGCGGTGGCGGGGGCTGTGGCGGGCGGGTAGCGGGGCCCTTCGTCCCTCGCTCCGGGGCTCTGCCCCGGGGCCTGGTGCTGCGGTGGCGCGGGGCGGCGGGCTGCGGCTTGGGCGTCGCTGCAACGCGGCGGTGCCGCGTCGTCCTCAGGCGCCGGACGGGCTGGGTTTGCCCCTGCCCCGCCCTTTCACCGTTTCTTCCGGGGCTCCGCCCCCCCCCGGCCCGGCACCGCGCTGCCGCGCGGTGGGCGGGGGCTGCGCCCCTGGCCCCCGTTTGTCGCGGCTACGCCGCTCGTCCTCAAGCACCGGACGGGCTGAAATGGCGCGCCGATCCAGCCCGTCCGGCGCTTGAGGACTCCGCCCGAAGGGCGGACGGGGCCCGGGGTCTCCCCGGAATGGGGGCACCCCCTCTGGGGGAGGTGAAAGGGCGGGACCGGGGCACACACCCAGCCCATCCGGCGTTTGAGGACTGGGGGTGCCCCCTCTGGGGGAGCCCGAAGGGCGCTTCAGGGGCGCAGGGGCAAAGCCGGTCAGGGCCCGGCGGGCGCAACCCGAGCGGGGTCCAGGGGGCGAAGCCCCCGGTGGGGCGCAGGGGCGAAGCCCCGCCCACCCGCGCGGCAGCGCGGAACCGCCCCCACCGCGCGCGGCAGCGCGCAGCGGGGTGGTGCAGGGGCGGCAGCCCCTGCGGGAAACGGCGAAAGGGCGGGGCAGGGGCAAATCCCACCCCGCCGACGACAACCCACGACACCGAAGGAACCCCATGCCCATCCTCCTCATCTCCGGCACCGGAACCGACATCGGCAAAACCCTCACCACCGCCGCCCTCGCCGCCGCCACCCTCGCCCGGGGCCACTCCGTCGCCGTCCTCAAACCGGCCCAGACCGGCATCGCCCCGGGCGAGCCGGGAGACGTCGCGGAAGTGCAGCGGCTGGCCGGGCCCGCCGTCACCGCCGTCGAACTCGCCCGGTTCCCCGAGCCGTTGGCCCCGGCCACGGCCGCCCGCCGGGCCGGCCGCGCCCCGGTGCGTCCCCGGGAGATCGCCCGGGAGGCGACCCGGCTGGCGAAGGAGCACGACCTCGTCCTCGTCGAGGGCGCGGGCGGCCTGCTCGTACGGCTCGACGACGCGGGCAGCACCCTCGCCGACGCGGCCGCCCTCCTGGACGCCCCGGTCCTGGTCGTCGCCGCCGCGGGCCTGGGCACGCTCAACGCGACCGCCCTCACCGCGGAGGCGCTCCGCGCGCGCGGCCTGCGCAGCCCGGGCGTGGTGATCGGCAGTTGGCCGGCGGAGCCGGACCTGGCGATGCGCTGCAACCTGGCGGACTTCCCGGAGTCGGCACAGGCCCCGCTGCTGGGCGCGCTGCCCGAAGGGGCGGGGGCCCTGGCCCCGGAGGAGTTCCGTGCCCGGGCGGCGAGTTGGCTGGCGCCGGAGCTGTCGGGCACATGGGACGCGCAGGCGTTCACGAAGGCGTAGAAGGGGCAACGGCCCCGCCGCGGGGAACAATCGCGGTAGCCGCCGTCCCCAGGAAAGGGGCCCGTGCCATGCCGCTTCACTCCTCCCCCGTCCACCACCCCCTCTTCGCCCGCTTCTACATGAGGACCGGCCCGGTTCTGGACCGCAGGGCCGGGATGGCCGCCCACCGCAGAGAGCTGCTGGCCGGGCTGTCCGGGCGGGTGATCGAGATCGGGGCCGGGCAGGGGCTCAACTTCCCCCACTACCCCGACGCCGTCTCCGAGGTCGTGGCCGTCGAGCCCGAGCGGCTGCTGCGCCGGCAGGCGGCGCAGGCCGCGGTGCGCTGCGGCGTGCCGGTGGACGTCGTCCCGGCGGTGGCCGAGGCGCTGCCGGTCAAGAGCGAGGCGTTCGACGCGGCCGCGGTGTCGCTGGTGCTGTGTTCCGTGCGGGACGTCCCGAGGGCGCTCGCGGAGCTGCGGCGCGTCCTGCGGCCGGGTGGCGAGCTGCGCTTCTTCGAGCACGGGGCCGCCGAGGGCGGTGTGTTGCCCCTCGTGCAGCGGGCGCTGGACCGCACCGTGTGGCCGCCGCTCTTCGGCGGCTGCCACACGGCCCGCGACCCGCTGGCCGCGATCGGCGCGGCGGGCTTCACGCTCGGCGCGTGGCGGCGGCTGAGCGTGCCGGAGGGGCCGGTGCGGCTGCCGACCTCGCCGTGTGTGACGGGAGTGGCTGTCCGGACACCTTAAACGGAGGTATCCTCCGGATATCCGGGCGCCACAGGCCCGGACCGCCGCAGGCGCAGACCGCCGCAGGCCCAGACCGAGGGGGATCCTTGTTCCGTCCGTTCCGATTCGCCGTCAACATGCTCACCAGCGGCACGGCAGCCGAATGGCGCGAGAAGTGCCGCAGGGCCGAGGCCCTGGGCTACGACGTGATCCTCGTCCCCGACCATCTGGGCATGCCCGCCCCCTTCCCCGCCCTGGTCGCCGCCGCGGAGGCGACCGAGCGGCCACGGCTGGGGACCTTCGTCCTCAACGCCGGGTTCTACAACCCCGCGCTCCTGGCCCGCGACGTGGCCGCCACCGACCAGCTCACCGGCGGCAGGCTGGAGTTGGGGCTGGGCACCGGCTACGTCAAGGACGAACACGACCGCGCGGGGCTGCCGTTCGGCACTCCGCGCGAGCGCGTCGACCACCTGGAGCGCACCGTCACCGAACTGGGCCGGCTGCTGGCCGACCCCGGACACACGCCGCGCGCCGGGCAGTTCCCGCACGTCCCCCTGCTGCTCGGCGGGAACGGCAACCGGGTGCTGCGGCTGACGGCGCGCCACGCGGATACGGCGGCCTTCACGGGCGCGACCGCCGACGCCGGGGGCAACCTGAGCCTGATCACGCCCGACGCCCTGGAGGAGCGCGTCGCCGCCTACCGGGGCTTCGCGGCGGACCGGGAGACCCCGGCGGAGCTCAACTACCTCGTCCAGATGGTGCTGCCGGGGAAGGACCGCCGGGCGATCGTGCGCGACCTCGCCCCGAAGTCCCTCGGGCTCTCCGAGGACGATCTCCTGAACCACCCGGCCCTGCTGACGGGCACCGTGCGGGACATGGCCGAGCAGATCCTGGCCCACCGCGAGCGCTACGGCTTCACCTACTTCACGGTGCTGGACCCGGCCCTGGAGGCCTTCGCACCGGTGATGGAGGAGCTGCGCGGGGCCTGACGGCGGGGGCCGACGACGGGGAGGACTGCATCGCTTTGCCGTTCCTTTACTATGGGTGGCCCACCCGCCTCCCCGACGAAAGGTGTGAACGTCCTCCATGGGCGAGCCTCCCAGTAGCCCCCTCCGTCCCCGCCGGCACCGCGCGCCGCTGCGGCCCGTGCACGACCATGGGACGGAGGTGACCCCCCGATGACCGAAGCGCTCCTGCTGGCACTGACCGTGCTGCTGACGCTCGCCTGCGCCGTCTTCGTCGCGGCCGAGTTCTCGCTCACCACCGTGGAGCGCGGCGAGCTCGAACGCGCCGCCGAGGCCGGGGACCGGCGCGCCCGCGGCGCGCTGCGGGCCGTCAAGGGGCTGACCTTCCAGCTGTCCGGCGCCCAGCTCGGCATCACCGTCACCGGCCTGGTGATCGGCATGATCTCCAAGCCGTCCCTGGCCAAGCTCCTCACCGGACCCGTCGAGGCCGTCGGGCTGCCGCGCCCCGTGGCGTCCTCGGTGGCACTGGCCCTGGGAACGATCCTGTCCACCGTGGTGCTGATGGTCGTCGGCGAACTGGTGCCGAAGAACTGGGCGATCTCCCGGCCCCTGCCGGTGGCCCGCGCCGTCGCCGGGCCGCAGCGCGCCTTCTCCCGCCTCTTCCGGCCGCTGATCCGGCATCTGAACAACACCGCCAACCGCATGCTGCACCGCATGGGCATCGAGCCCGCCGAGGAACTGGCCACCGCCCGCGGCCCCCGCGAGCTGGCCGCGCTCGCCCGGCACTCCGCCCGGCAGGGCGCGCTGGAGGCGGACACCGCCGATCTGTTCATCCGCACGCTCAGCCTCGCCGACCTCACCGCGGGGCATGTGATGACCCCGCGCGTCCAGGTCACCCTCCTCGACGACCGGGCCACCGTCGAGGACGTGGCCAACGCCACCCGGGCGACCGGCCTGTCCCGCTTCCCCGTCTACCGGGGCAGCCCGGACTCCGTCATCGGCATCGCCCACATCAAGGACGTCCTCGCCGTCCCGGCCGACGAACGCCCGCAGCAGCCCGTCACCGCGCTGCTGCGCGAGCCGCTGTTCGTCCCCCAGTCGCTGACCGTGGACCGGCTGCTGGACCGGCTGTCCGCCAAGCGCAGCATGGCCGTGGTCATCGACGAGTACGGCGGCACCGCGGGCGTGGTGACCCTGGAGGACATCGTCGAGGAGGTCGTCGGCGAGGTCCGCGACGAGCACGACCCGGCCGAGCGGCCCGGCCTGGCCCCGGCCGGCACCGACGCCGACGGCCGGCGGGTCTACGACGCCGACGGCGCCGCCCGCACCGACGACCAGCTGGAGGCCATCGGCCTGCGGGCGCCCGAGGGCCCGTACGAGACGCTCGCCGGCCTGATCGCCACCGAGCTCGGCCGCATCCCCGTCGCCGGGGACGTGCTGGAGGTGGCGGGCTGGCACATCGAGGTGACCGACGCCTCCGGACGGCGCGCGGCCCGGGTGCGTCTGACCGCCCCCGCCGGGAGCACCGGGCAGGAGGCCGGCCGATGACCGCCGTCCAGCTGCTGATCGGCCTGGCGACCCTGGTCGCCAACGCCTTCTTCGTCGGCGCCGAGTTCGCCCTGATCTCCGTGCGCCGCGACCAGGTCGAGCCGCACGCCGAGCGGGGCGACCGGCGCGCCCGCGCGGTGCTGTGGGGACTGGAGCACATCTCGGCGCTGATGGCCGCGGCCCAGCTCGGCATCACGCTGTGCACCCTGGTCCTCGGCGTGGTCGCCGAACCGGCCTTCGCCACGCTGCTGGAGCCCGTGCTGCACGCGGCCGGGGTGCCCTCCGGCGGCATCCACGCCATCTCGTTCGCCCTCGCGCTGGCCGTCGCCACCTATCTGCACATGCTCTTCGGCGAGATGGTGCCCAAGAACATCGCCCTCGCCGAGCCGGTGCGCACCGCGCTCCGCCTCGGCCCACCGCTGGTCGCGCTCTCCCGCGCCCTGCGCCCGGTGGTCTTCACCATCAACCGGCTGGCCAACGGGGTGCTGCGGCTGCTGCGGGTCGAGCCCAAGGACGAGGTGACAGCGGTCTTCTCCGACGACCAGCTGGCCCGGATGGTGGCCGACTCCAGCGCCGCCGGACTGCTCGACGAGCGGTCCACGGAGCGGCTGCGCGACGCCCTGGAGCTGGGCAAGCGTCCGGTCGCGGATGTGGTGCTGCCGGTCGGCCGGGTGGTCTCGGCCCGCATCGGCGTGACCCCGGAGGGCCTGGAGCGGCTGTCGGCCGGATCGGGCTTCTCCCGCTTCCCCGTCGTCGACGACACCGGCCGCATCCTCGGCTATCTGCACGTCAAGGACGCGCTGGACGCGAGCCCGCGCGACGTCCCGTTCCCCACGGAGGCCATGCGCCCCATCGCCCGGGTCCGGGCCGACACCCCGCTCGACGACGTCATCACGGCGATGAGCGGCACCGGCGCCCACCTGGCGGCCGTGGTCGGGGCGGACGACCGGCTCGCCGGGCTGGTCACCCTGGAGGACGTGCTGCGCCAGCTCGTCGGGCAGCGGCTGTGAGCCCTCCGGCGGACGGGGAGTAGGATCGCCGCGCCATGCCGATGAATGCCACGTACACGTACACCAGTTTCGTCGCGGTCGGGGACTCCTTCACCGAGGGGATGTCCGACGCGCTCCCGGACGGCTCGTACCGCGGCTGGGCCGACCTGCTCGCCACCCGGCTCGCCGCCCGCACGCCCGGCTTCCGCTACGCGAACCTGGCCGTGCGCGGCAAGCTCATCGCGCAGATCGCCGACGAGCAGGCCGCCCCCGCGGCCGGGCTGGGCGCGGACCTGGTGACCCTGGTCGGCGGGCTCAACGACGTCCTGCGGCCCAACTGCGACGTGGACCTGGTCTGCGCCCGGCTGGCCGCGACCGCGGACCGGCTGGCCGCGGGCTCCGGGCGGCTGGTGCTGATGCGCAGCCCGGGGCGGCGCGGGCCGGTGCTGGAGCGGGTCCGCCCGCGGATGGAGAAGCTCTTCGGCTTCGTCGAGGAACTGGCCGCGCGGCACGACGCCGTGCTCGTCGACCTCTTCGGCTCCGAGGCGCTGGGCGACCCGCGGATGTGGGCCGAGGACCGTCTGCACCTCAACGCCGAGGGCCACCGCCGGGTGGCCGAGGCGGTCTGGCAGGCGCTCGGCCACCCCGCCGAGTCCGACTGGCGCGCGCCGCTGCCCCCGTCGGCGCGCCCCGGCTGGACCGCCCGGCGCGGCTCCGACCTGCGCTTCGCCCGCGAGCACCTGGGCCCGTGGATCGGCCGGCGGCTCACCGGCCGGTCCTCCGGGGACGGCCGGGTCGGCGCCCACTTCAGCGCCGAGCGGGGCGAGGCGTTCTTCGTCACCCCGGTGACGGACCCGCCGGGGTGCGTGACCGGGTGGCGGCAGGTCTCCTGACAGCGCCGTCGTAGGAACGCACGATCCGCACCGCGGCGCGGAGCTGCGCGAACCGCCAGTAGACTTCGGTCACGTGACTGCAAAGCCTCGTATCCCCAACGTCCTGGCCGGCCGCTACGCCTCCGCCGAGCTCGCCGTGCTGTGGTCCCCCGAGTACAAGGTCAAGCTGGAGCGGAAGCTGTGGCTCGCCGTGCTCCGCGCCCAGAAGGACCTGGGGATCGAGGTGCCGGACGCCGCCCTCGCCGACTACGAGCGCGTGCTCGACCAGGTGGACCTCGCCTCGATCGCCGAGCGCGAGAAGGTCACGCGCCACGATGTGAAGGCGCGGATCGAGGAGTTCAACGCGCTGGCCGGGCACGAGCACGTGCACAAGGGCATGACCTCCCGCGACCTGACGGAGAACGTCGAGCAGCTGCAGATCCGGCTCTCCCTGGAGCTGGTCCGCGACCGCGCCGTCGCCGTCCTCGCCCGGCTGGGCAAGCTGGCCGCCGACCACGCCGAGCTGGTCATGGCCGGCCGCTCGCACAACGTCGCCGCCCAGGCCACCACGCTCGGCAAGCGCTTCGCCACCACCGCCGACGAACTCCTCGTCGCCTACGGCCGGGTGGAGGAGCTGCTGGCCCGCTACCCGCTGCGCGGCATCAAGGGCCCGGTCGGCACCGCCCAGGACATGCTGGACCTGCTCGGCGGCGACGCCGCGAAGCTGGCCGAGCTGGAGCAGCGGATCGCCGGACACCTCGGCTTCGCGCACGCCTTCACCTCCGTCGGCCAGGTCTACCCGCGCTCGCTGGACTACGACGTGGTCACCGCGCTGGTGCAGCTCGCCGCCGCGCCGTCCTCGCTGGCCAAGACCGTCCGGCTGATGGCCGGGCACGAGCTGGTGACCGAGGGCTTCAAGCCCGGCCAGGTCGGTTCGTCCGCCATGCCGCACAAGATGAACACCCGCTCCTGCGAGCGCGTCAACGGCCTGATGGTCATCCTGCGCGGCTACGCCTCGATGACCGGCGAGCTGGCCGGCGACCAGTGGAACGAGGGCGACGTCTCCTGCTCGGTCGTGCGCCGCGTGGCGCTGCCGGACGCGTTCTTCGCGCTCGACGGCCTGCTGGAGACCTTCCTGACCGTCCTGGACGAGTTCGGCGCCTTCCCCGCCGTCTTCGCCCGCGAACTGGACCGCTACCTCCCCTTCCTCGCCACCACCAAGGTGCTGATGGGCGCGGTACGGGCCGGGGTCGGCCGCGAGGTCGCCCACGAGGCGATCAAGGAGCACGCGGTGGCCTCCGCGCTGGCCATGCGCGAGCAGGGCGCCGAGCGCAACGAGCTGCTCGACAAGCTGGCCGCCGACGAGCGGATCCCGCTGGACCGCGCCGCGCTCGACGCGCTGATGGCCGACAAGCTCTCCTTCACCGGTGCCGCCGCCGACCAGGTCGCGTCGGTGGTCGCGCGGATCGAGGAGATCGTCAAGTCCCGCCCGGAGGCCGCCGGTTACGCGCCGGGGGCGATCCTCTGACGCGCCTGTCCCCCGAGGAGCTGGAGGCCCCCCGCGACCGACTCGTCCCCGACGTGGTCGCGGACGGCCTGCGCGTCCTCTTCTGCGGCATCAACCCCGGCCTGATGACGGCCGCGACGGGCCATCACTTCGCCCGCCCCGGCAACCTCCCCCAGCTACCGCTGGGGGTGCCCCCAGGCCCGCCCTGCACGCCTCGGGCTTCACCCCTCGCCGGCTGCACCCGTCGGAGCAGGGGCTCCTGCCGTCGTACGGGCTCGGCATCACCAACGTGGTGGCGCGCGCGACGGCGCGGGCGGACGAGCTGTCCGACGAGGAGTTCCGCGACGGCGGCCGCGTCCTCGTCGAGAAGGTGGGGCAACTGCGGCCGCGGTGGCTGGCGGTGGCCGGGGTGACGGCGTACCGCGTCGCCTTCGGCGACAAGCGGGCCCAAATCGGCCCGCAGGAGCGGACGATAGGCGGGACGCGGATCTGGGCGCTGCCCAATCCGAGCGGGTTGAACGCGCAGTGGACGCTGCCGCGGATGGCGGAGGAGTTTGCGCGGTTGCGGGAGGCGGCGGGGGTGTAGGGGGTGTTTTGCCCCTGACCCGCCCTTTCACCGTTTCTTCCGGGGCGGAGCCCCGGGCCCGGACCGCCCTCCGGGCGGTGGCGGGGCTTCGCCCCTGCGCCCCACCGGGGGCTGCGCCCCCTGGCCCCCCGAAGCGCCCTGCGGGCGCTGTCCTCAAACGCCGGACGGGCTGGAGTGCGCGCCCGGGCTTTGGATTCCGGCCCGGGCGCGAAATTCAGCCTGTCCGGCGTTTGAGGACGAGCGGCGGAGCCGCGACAACGGGGTCCGGGGCGGAGCCCCGAAGCAGGGGTGCAGGGGGCGCA
The DNA here is from genome assembly GCF_041519305.1 of Streptomyces luteireticuli. Classification (NCBI taxonomy): domain Bacteria; kingdom Bacillati; phylum Actinomycetota; class Actinomycetes; order Kitasatosporales; family Streptomycetaceae; genus Streptomyces; species Streptomyces luteireticuli. The sequence continues at coordinate 7,210,372 of NZ_CP167927.1, read as the reverse complement.
GCCCCCGCCCCACCGCGGCGAAGCCGCGGTACCGGGCCCGGGGCTTGCCCCGGAAGAAACGGTGAAAGGGCGGGCCAGGGGCAAAGCACCCCTCCCCCTCCCCACCCCCACCGGCTACCATCCGGTGCGGTAAAAGGCACGTAAAAGCCGCGGCAGGCACCCCGCCGCCACGGCACACCGAGGAGGCGGCGACGTTGGGGCGGCTCACCGGCGGGGATCCGTCCCTGTTGCGGCGGATCAATTCGGCCGTGGTCCTGCACGCCCTGCGCGCCTCCGCGCCCCCCGCGTCCCCCACGCTCACCGACCTGGTGAAGGTCACGGGGCTGTCCCGGCCGACCGTCGAGGGCGTGGTGGAGGGCCTGATCGAGTCCGGGCTCGTCGAGGAGGCCGCGGCCGAGCAGAACGCGGCGCGGCGTCAGGGCCGCCCGGCGCGGCGCTTCCGCTTCCGGGTCGAGGCCGGCCATCTGCTGGGCATCGAGATCGGCGCGCACCGGGTCGCGGTGCTGCTGGCCGATCTCAGCGGCCGGGTGACGGGCGCGGCGTCGGCGGAGGTCGCCGAGACGGCGTCGGCCGACGAGCGGCTGGCGCAGGCGCGCACCGCCGTCGCGGACGTCCTGCGCCGCTCGGGCGTGCCGCGGGACGCGCTGCGCGCGGTCGGCGTGGCGAGCCCGGGCATCGTGGAGGCCGACGGAACGATTCGGCTGGGCACGGCCCTGCCGGGGTGGACGGGGCTGCCGCTGGGCGACCGGCTGCGCCGCTCGTTCCCCTGCCCGGTGCTGGTGGAGAACGACGCGAACGCGGCCGCCGTGGCGGAGCACTGGAAGGGCGCGGCCCGGGAGTCCGGCGACGTGGTGTTCGTCCTGGCGGGCCTGAGCCCGGGTGCCGGTTCACTGATCGGCGGGCGGCTGCACCGCGGGTTCGGCGGCGCGGCCGGCGAGATCGGAGCGCTGCACCTGCTGGGACGGGAGGCCACGCCGGAGGAGGTGCTCTCGCCCACCGACGTGCCGTTGCAGCCGCTGGACGAGGCCCAGGTGGTCCGGGTGTTCGCGCTGGCCAGGGAGGGCGACGAACGGGCACGCGCCGCAGTGGACCGCTATCTGCGGCGGCTGGTGCACGACGTGGCGGCGCTGGTGCTGGCGCTCGACCCGGAGCTGGTGGTGGTCGGCGGCTGGGCGGCGGGGCTGACGGGCATCCTGGAGCCGCTGCGCAGCGAGCTGGCGCGGTACTGTCTGCGCCCGCCGCGGGTCGCCCTGTCCCTGCTGGGCGACTCCGCGGTGGCGACGGGGGCGCTGCGACTGGCGCTGAACCACGTGGAGGAGGAGCTCTTCGCGGTGAACCCGCCTGCGGAGAGCCGTACTTGACGGACCGACGGGCCGTCAGGCCGCCGGCAGCCCCACGGGGTCCGCGTCGCCGAAGGTGAGCCGGCAGGTGTCGGCCCGGTAGGTGGCCACGGCCACGGCGACGGTGGCACCGTCCACGACGTAGCGGGTGGTGACGAGGAGCACGGGCGAGCCGGGCAGCCGCTCCAGCTGCCTGGCCTCGTCGGCGCGGGCCGAGCCCAGCTCCACCGCGCGGTCCCGGTCCGCCGGCCGCAGCTCCTGCAGCTCGCGCAGGACGGCCCGGGCGCGGGCGGGCCCGGAGGCCGTCGCGGGCAGCGCCAGGGCGGGGAGGCGGGGGACCGGCACGTACAGCGACTCGGCGGCGACGGGCTGGCCGTGGCTGCTGCGGGTGCGGCGCACGGTGTGCACGGCCTCGTCGGGGGCGGTGCCCAGGAGCAGGGCGACGGCCGCGGGCGGGGCGGCGAGGCCGGTGTCCACCGGCTGCCAGTCGCCCTCGGTGCCGCCGGGGCGGGTGTGCCCGGCGTCGGCGACGGCGACGCCCATGCGGGGCGGCGCGACGGTGGTGCCGACGCCGCGGCGGCGCTGGAGCCGTCCTTCGAGCTCGAGTTGCTCGAGCGCCTGGCGGAGCGTGGCGCGGGCGACCCCGAAACGGGCGGCGAGTTCCCGCTCGTTGGGCAGGATCTCCCCCACCGCGAACTCCGAGTCGAGCGCGTCGCCGAGGACCGTCTTCAGGTGCCAGTACTTCGGTTCCGGCACCGTTTCCAGCTGCGTCGTCCCCACCCTCATCCTCCGCAGGCTTTTCGCGCGCTTCTTTATTAAAGGTTGTTGCAGTATGCCTGTGACCATAGGACGGTGTGCGGACTTGGTCAAGACCAATGCAGCACACCTGGCGTACGCACCCGGGGTGCGGGGCGCACGGAAGGGCGCGCCGCGTCGGCGCACTCCCTTGCGGCCACGGCGAGTTGGGGGTCGTCGTACGGAACCCCCGCGCACGGACCCGCCGTTGCGGGCGGTGCCCGTCCCGTCGCGCCCGTCCCGGGTCTACCCTCGGGTAACCATTACTGACATCCTGTCTAAGGAAGCCCTCCGAGGACGATCAGGAGCCGCATCGTGGCCGAGACCGCGCAGACCGTGTCCTTCCCCGTCGACACCCCCTCCGGGCCGCGCAGAACCGAGGTGACCTACCGGCGGACCGGCGCGGGCGAGCCGCTCGTGCTGCTGCACGGCATCGGTCACCACCTCCAGGCCTGGGACCCGGTGCTGGGGATCCTCGCGGTCGAGCACGACGTCATCGCCCTCGACCTGCCCGGCTTCGGCCGCTCCCCCGCCCTGCCCGCCGGCCACCCCTACGACCTGCCGAGCATGACCTCGTCCCTGCGCGCCTTCTTCGAGGCCCTGGAGCTGGACCGCCCGCACGTCGCGGGCAACTCCCTGGGCGGGGTGCTCGCCCTGCAACTGGGCCAGGACAAGCTCGTACGGTCCGTCACGGCCCTCTCGCCCGCCGGATTCTGGACGGAGGCCGAGCGGCGCTGGGCCTACGCCGTGCTGCGCGGCATGCGGGCCACCGCCCGCCGGGTGCCGCCGGAGCGGCTGGCCCGGCTCGCCGCCACTCCCGCCGGCCGCACGGCGATGGGCTGCTGGATCTACGCCCGTCCCGCGCGGCGCACCCCCGAGGCCCTGATCGCCGAGACCGAGGCGCTGCGCGGCGCCACGGGTTTCGAGGCCACCCTCGCGGCCGGGCGCTCCGTGCTCTTCACCCATGAGGTCGCCGATCTGCCGGTCACCGTCGCCTGGGGCACCCGCGACCGGCTGCTGCTGCCCCGGCAGGGCGTCCGCGCCAAGAAGGTCGTCCCGGGCGCCCGGCTGGTCCGGCTGCCCGGCTGCGGGCACGTCCCCATGAACGACGACCCCGCCCTGACGGCCCGGGTCATTCTCGACACCGCGCGCTGACCCGGCGCCGGGACGGCGGACGGGCGCCCCCGCCGGTCGGCCGGGCGCACCCCGCTGACCGGCGGGGATGCCCCGCCGAGCACATAGGATCCCCCGGACCAGCACTTTCGATCATGGGGGATTTCGCCGTGGGTTCCACCGCCCGCACCGTCCTCGTCCCGGCCGCGACGGTCGTGACGCTCCTCGCCGGCCTCACGGCCTGCGGCTCCGGCTCCTCGTCCCCGGACGGTCCGTCCGAGGCGAAGTCGAGCTCTTCGCCGCGGGCCGCGGGCCTCCCCGGCGGGCCGATACCCGGCCTGGCCAAGGCCCTGTCCTGGACCGTGCCCGCGACGCCGGGCGGCGCCTCGGTGTTCGCCCTGGGCGACGCCTTCGCCGTTGTCAGCGGCGGACCGAAGGCCACCCGCCCCGCGTCCGGGACCGCGGACGCCGACGCCCCGCCCGCCGAGCGCGCGGGCGCCAAGGTCGTCCAGTTCCGCGACGCCGGCACCGGCAGGCTGCGCGCGACGGTGGAGCGGGACGACGCCCGGGTGTACGCGACGACCTGGCACGGCGCCCCGTCGCTGCGCGTCGACGTCGTCAGCACGAAGGCGTCCGACGGCATGACCTCGGCCAGGAGCTCCACCGTCTCCGAGGTCTACGACGCCCGGGGCAGGAAGCTCGGCAGCGTGCCGGACGACAAGGACCACGAGCTGTCGGACGGCTGGGTCGCCACCGACGGCGGCGGGAAGGTCGCCCCGGCCGAGGGCGGGGAGGCGAAGTCCTTCGAGGGCGGCAAGGAGCTCCGCTCCCTCCAGGCACCCAGGAATCCGGAGAAGGGCCGCGAGCTGCCCGGCCCCCGGTTCGGCGGCGGCTACGGCTTCTCCCGCGAGGAGGCGAAGACGGGCCCCTACAGCCACACCAAGCGCCTGGTGGTCACCGAGCTGAGCACCGGCAGGAAGGTCTGGACCTCCAGCGAGGCGGGCCGGCCCGACAAGGCGATCCCGGAGGACAGGTCCAAGGCCACCAACGTCGTCCCCGTCACCGTGCTCGGCGACCGCGTCGTCCTCGCCTGGCAGACCGAGGGCAAGGACGGGGGCACCGAGCCCTGGCTGCTGTCGGTGAACGACCTCAGGACCGGCCGTCTCCTCACCACCGGCCCCGTCGTCAGGGCCGCCGCCTCCGACAACATGGCCGAGATCATGCAGTCGGACGACAAGCCGGTCTTCTACGTGACGCACGACCCGTCCACGGATGTCCTCACCGTCTCCGGCGAGCGCGACTCCAAGTGGCAGGCCACCGCCTGGGATCTGAAGTCCGGCAAGCAGCTGTGGACGCAGGCCGACGACGAGAACCTCTTCGCGCCGGTGGCCTCCGGCAACGGCGTCGTGTACGGCTTCACCGACCGCTACGTACAGGACTTCTCCAAGCCCATCGCCGTCGACGTGAAGACCAAGAAGGTCCTCGCCCGGGGCTTCGAGGCGGACCGCATCCCGGTCTTCAGCGCCGACGGTCACGGGGCGGTCGCCGTGGACGAGGGCGTGTTCGTCTTCGCCAAGGGCTAGGGAATGCCCGATGGGTCGGTGGCCCGTGCCGACCCATCGGACACGCCCCGGGCCACCGTCGGTCCGTGGCGGAACCGGGCCGCGAAGCGCACCCGTTCCGTCACGGACCCGCGTGGCAGCTCCACCAGCTCGTACCCGGACTCCCGGTACGCCGCGGCCACCGCCTCGTACGTCCGTACCGCCTCCGTGAAGGACTGCCGCCGCTCGGCGTCGCGCTCGTAGATCTCCGGCCACGGCGGGGCGGCGAGCACCCGCCGGTGGTAGCGGAACCGCCGCACCGCCTCCCGCAGATGCTCCGGCACCGGGCGCCCCTCCAGCCGCAGATACCCCACGATGTCGGGCACACCCCGGTCGAAGAAGACCGTGCCCGGCCAGGTGGCCGCCTCGTGGTGGGAGCGCAGCTCCCAGCAGAGCATCAGCTCGGCGAAGAGCTCCGGATCCGTCCACGGCAGGGCGCGGCCGCCGAGCGCCGCCTGGTCCCGGATGACGCCGCGGCCGGCCTCCTGCGAGCGCGCATACCCCGCCTCCTGCAGGGCGTCGATCAGGGTGCTCTTCCCGGCCCCCGGCCCTCCGGTCACCACGATGTAACGGTCATGGCCCATTGGCCCAATGTATCCCCGGCTGTATCCCCGGCCCCGGTCCGGCCGTGTGGCGGGCGCATCCCGCGCCTGGGAGGGTGGACCGGACGTCGGTGTACGCGACGGAAGCGGGGTGCGGTGTCATGACCGAGCGAACCGAGCGGACCGAACAGGCCGAGCAGGTGGACGTCGTCGTCATCGGCATGGGCCCGGGCGGCGAGCACATCGCCGGGAGCCTGGCGGAGACCGGGCTGCGGGTGGTCGGCGTGGAGGCGGAGCTCGTCGGCGGCGAGTGCCCGTACTGGGGCTGTGTGCCCAGCAAGATGATGATCCGCGCCGGAAACCTGCTGGCCGAGGCCCGGCGGATCCCCGGCCTGGCCGGGACCTCGCAGGTCGTGCCCGACTGGGCGCCGGTCGCCGCCCGGATCCGGGACGAGGCCACCGACGACTGGGACGACCGGGTCGCCGCCGACCGCTTCACCGGCAAGGGCGGCCTCCTCGTACGCGGCCGAGGGCGGCTGGCCGGGCCCGGCCGGGTCACGGTGGACGGGCCGGACGGCCGCCGCACCTTCGAGGCGATCCGCGGCGTGGTGGTCGCCACCGGTTCCCGGCCGCAGATACCGCCGGTGCCCGGCCTCGCCGACGTGCCGTTCTGGACCAACCGGGACGCGATCGCCGCCAAGGAGGCGCCGCGGTCGCTGCTGGTCCTCGGCGGCGGCTCGATCGGCGTCGAACTCGCCCAGGTCTACGCCCGGTTCGGCACGGACGTGACGATCGTCGAGGCGACGGACGCCCTGGTCCCCATGGAGGAGCCCGAGGCCGGCGAGCTGCTCGCCGGAGTGCTGGCCGCGGAGGGGCTGACCGTACGGACCGGCGCGCGGGCCGCCTCGGTGCGGTACACGGACGACGCGTTCACCCTCGCTCTGGACGGCGGCGGCGAACTCACCGGCGACCGGCTGCTGGTGGCCACCGGCCGCCGCGCCGACCTCTCCGACCTGGGGCTGGAGACCGTGGGTCTGGACCCGCAGGCCCGGTCCCTGCGGACGGACGGCCTGATGCACGCGGGGCACGCGCTGTGGGCCGCCGGGGACGTCACCGGGCACGGCGCCTTCACCCATGTCGCCATGTACGAGGCGGACATCGTGATCCGGGCCGTGCTCGGCGAGCCGGGCCCCGAGGCGGACTACCGGGCCCTGCCGCGGGTGACCTTCACCGACCCCGAGATCGGCGCGGTCGGCCTCACCGAACGCGCCGCCCGCGAGCAGGGGTTGACCGTCCGGACGGGTCTCTCCCGCGTCCCCTCCTCGTCCCGCGGCTGGATCCACAAGGCGGGCAACGAGGGCTTCGTCAAGCTCGTCGAGGACGCGGAGCGGGGGGTGCTCGTCGGCGCGACGACGGCGGGGCCGATGGGCGGCGAGGTGCTGTACGGGCTGGCGGTGGCGGTGCAGGCGGAGGTGCCGGTGGATCGGTTGCGGCACATGATCTACGCGTATCCGACGTTCCATCGCGGGGTGGAGGACGCGCTGCGCGCCCTCACGGAGGGGTAGTTGACCCCACCCCCCGGAGGGGGTGATCCGGGTCACCTCGAAGGAGTCTTGGAGTGGGACGCCACCCATGTCACTCTTTTCCCACGCCCACCCTGCCCTCATAGCGCCCGCATCGCGCACGGCCTCCGGGTGGCGGATTCGACCAAGCACCGCCTGACCAAGGCGAGTTGACCGCGCGCTCTCCAGCATCCGGGCCGAGAGAACATCGTGCCCTTGGCTGCCGCGGTTCTCCATTTCGCGTCCCACCAGCGCCATTTCCCGTCCCACCAGCGCCATTCGGCGTCCCGACCGGACGCCAAAAATTCTCTGGAGGAAGCATGTCGGAAACCCCTGCCTTGACGGAGCTCCACTCGGCCATCGAGGCATCGGCCCGGACGATCGGCGTGTCCGCGTCGCACGAGACGGTCCGGCCCGTCCTGGCCGCGTACCAGGATGCGATCGAGCAGTCCGTGATCTCCTTCCGGGCGCAGACCGGCCCGCGCGGCGCGGGGGACCTGGACTGCCGCATCACCCTGCTCCCCGGGGACATGGATCCCTATGCCAGAGCGGTGGCGAGCGGCCTCACGCCGGAGACGGACCATGCCATCGGCAACCTGTTGCAGGAGGTCCACGACCGGTTCCCGGTCTTCTGCTACGGCATCGACTTCGGGGTCGTCGGCGGATTCAAGAAGGCCTGGTCCTTCTTCCCTCCGGGCGGACAGTCGCTCGCCGGGCTCGCCGGGCTTCCGTCGATGCCGGCCGGCGTGTCCGGGAACCTCGGTCTCTTCGAGCGGTACGGCCTGGGCGACAAGGTCAGCGTGATCGGGTTCGATTACGCGAAGCGATCGGTGAATGTGTACTTCGGCAACGTACCGGCACACTGCTTCGAGGCAGAAGGTATCCGGTCGCTTCTCGACGATGCCGGGCTGCCCGAACCGAGCGCGGAGATGCTGAAGTTCGGTGAGGGGGCGTTCGCCCTGTACGCCACCCTGAACTGGGATTCCCCGAAGATCGAGCGGGTTACCTACTCGGTGAACACGACCGACCCGCTGGCGCTTCCGGTCTCCGTCGACCCGGCGTTCGTGAAGCTCGTGCAGGACGCGCCCCTCGGCAGCGCCGGTCACCGGTACGTCTACGGTGTCACGGTGACGCCCAAGGGCGAGTACCACAAGATCCAGAAGTACTTCCAGTGGCAGACCCGGGTGGAGAAGATGCTGTCGGCCGACGCCGGATAGCCCACCGGCCCGCCTTCCGTGAACGCCCCGCGGAGCAGGGGACGTTGCAGCCCCGGTCGAAAGTCCTTCCCGGCCGGGGCTGTTCCGGAGCCGCCTTCGGCGGTGCGTGGGCCACCCCGTCGGAGCCGGCCCGTATCCGAATCACCTCAAGGAGATTCCCGGGCAAACAGCCCATTTCCTCCATCGGGCTCTCCTTAACCCACCGGACACAACCAGTTCGTGATCGCGCAACACCGCTCCGCCAGCGTGGAGCCCATGACCGACGACACGACCCACCCCTGGCGCCGCGACCTGGCGGAGGTGGCCGGCCTGTTCACGGCCGTGGCCATCGCCGACTGTGTGGCCGACACGGTCGTCCACGGTCCCGAGGGCCCGCCCCTCCTGATCGGTTCCGCGGCGGCGCTCCTGGCCACGGCCGCGTTCCACACCTGGTGGCACCGGCGCGGCAGGCGCCGGCGGAAGGCCGGCCCGACGGGAGACACGGCCGACCCCACCCGCACCACCCTCTGGCGCATGCGCACCACCGTCCGCGACGAGCCCGGCACCCTCGCCGCCCTCTGCCGGGCCCTCGCCGCCCGGCAGGTGGACATCCTCGCCCTCCAGACCCACCCGCTCGCCACCGGCACCGTGGACGAACTGCTGCTCCGCGCCCCGGACGGCCTCGCCCCCGCCGAGCTGACGCGCGCCGCCGGCGAGGGCGGCGGCAGCGACGTCTGGCTCGAACGGGCCGACGCCCACGACCTCGTCGACGCCCCGACGAGGGTGCTGCGCCTCGCCACCCGCACCGCCCTGGACACCGCCGAACTCCCGCTCGCCCTGCGCCAGTTGCTCGGACGCTGCACGATCCGCTCGACGCCCGCCGGTGCGGGGGCACAGGCGGAGGACGACGGCGCCGGGACCACGATCCGGCTGCGCGACCCGTCCGGCGGCACGATCACCGTCGAGCGCCCGTACCTCCCCTTCACCCCCGCCGAGTTCGCCCGCGCCCGCGCGCTCGTCGAGCTCGACACCTGCCTGGGGCCGCGCGTCCCGCAGCGCGGCGACGACGTCCTGACGCTGCCGGAGGGCGAGGAGGTGACCGTCCGCCGGGCGGGCGCCGACGACCTCGCCGCCGCCCGCGCCATGCACGAGCGCTGCTCCCCGTCGACGCTCGCCCTGCGCTACCACGGCCCGGTCCGCGACCCGGCCACCGCCGACCGCTACCTCGCCCACCTGCTGAGCCCGCGCTTCGGCCGCACCCTGGCCGCGTACACCGCCTCCGGCCGTCTCGTCGCGCTCGGCCATCTGCTGTGGGACGGCGAGGAGACGGAGGTCGCGCTGCTCGTGGAGGACGAGTGGCAGCACCGCGGCGTCGGCGGCGAACTCCTCGGCCGCCTGACGGACTTGGCCCGCGAAGCGGGATGCGAGAGTGTCTACGCCGTGACGCAGGCGTCCAACACGGGCATGGTGGCGACGATGCGCTCCCTGGGCCTCCCGCTGGACTACCAGATAGAGGAGGGCACCCTCGTCGTCACGGCCCGTCTCGCCCGGGCGGCCGTGGAACCGGCGAAACACGCGTGACGCGGACAGTCCCGGCATACGAGGATGGGCGCATGCCGAACACCACGCCTCAATCCCTGCCCCGCCAGGTCGCCGACGCCTACGTCGACGCCCTCACCGAACTCGACCCCATCACCGGCACCTATCTGGGCGTCGCGGCCAGCGCCCGCCGGCTGCCCGACTTCTCCCCCCGGGGAGCGCAGGAGCTGGCCGACCTGGCGCGCACCACGCTGGAGCGGCTGGCCGAGGCGGAGAAGCGGGAGGGCGGGGACAGCGACGCCGAGCGGCGCTGCGCCCGGCTGCTGCGCGAGCGGCTCACCGCCGAGCTCGCGGTGCACGAGGCGGACGAGCACCTGCGCGCGGTCAGCAACATGCACTCGCCGCTGCACGCGGTGCGCGAGGTCTTCACGCTGATGCCGCTGGACACCGCCGACGACTGGGCCGCGGTCGCCGAGCGGCTGCGCGCGGTCCCGGCGGCGCTGGAGGGCTGGCGGGCCTCGCTCGCCGAGGGCCTGGAGCGCGGTCTCAAGGGTGGTCCGCGCCAGGTGGCGACGGTGCTGGAGCAACTCGCCGAGTGGATCGGCACGGACGGCGGATGGTTCGCCGACTTCACCGCCGAGGGCCCCGAGGAGCTGCGGGCGGAGCTGGACGGGGCCGCCGCGGCGGCGACCGGCGCCCTCGTCGCGGTGCGCGACTGGCTGCGGGACGTCTACGCCCCCGGCGTCGAGGGCGCCCCGGACGTCGTGGGCCGCGAGCGGTACGCGCGCTGGTCGCGCTACTGGAACGGCACGGACCTCGACCTGGACGAGGCGTACGCCTACGGCTGGTCCGAGTACCACCGGCTGCTGGGCGAGATGCGCGCCGAGGCCGAGAAGATCCTCCCGGGCGCCCGCACCCCCTGGGAGGCGCTGGCGCACCTGGACGAGCACGGCACCCACATCGAGGGCGTCGAGGAGGTCCGGGAGTGGCTCCAGGGCCTGATGGACGAGGCCATCGAGGCCCTGGACGGCACGCACTTCGAACTCGCCGAGCGCGTCAAGCGCGTCGAGTCCCGCATCGCCCCGCCCGGCGGCGCGGCGGCGCCGTACTACACCCAGCCGTCGGAGGACTTCTCCCGCCCCGGCCGCACCTGGCTGCCGACGATGGGCCACACCCGCTTCCCGGTCTACGACCTGGTGTCGACCTGGTACCACGAGGGCGTGCCCGGCCACCACCTCCAGCTCGCCCAGTGGACGCACGTGGCGGACCGGCTCTCCCGCTACCAGGCCACGGTCGGCATGGTGAGCGCCAACGCCGAGGGCTGGGCGCTCTACGCGGAGCGGCTCATGGACGAACTGGGCTTCCTCACCGACCCGGAGCGGCGGCTGGGCTACCTCGACGCCCAGATGATGCGCGCCGCCCGCGTCATCATCGACATCGGCATGCACCTGGAGCTGGAGATCCCGGCCGATTCCCCGTTCCACCCCGGCGAGCGCTGGACGCCCGCGCTGGCGCAGGAGTTCTTCGGGTCGCACAGCAGCCGCCCGGCGGACTTCGTGGAGAGCGAGCTGGTGCGCTACCTGGGCATGCCGGGCCAGGCCATCGGCTACAAGCTCGGCGAACGGGCGTGGCTGACGGGCCGGGAGGCGGCGCGGAAGCGGCACGGGGACGCGTTCGACGCGAAGGCGTGGCACATGGCGGCGCTGTCGCAGGGTTCGCTGGGCCTGGACGACCTGGTGGACGAGCTCTCGGCGCTCTGAGCCGGTCCGGGGCGGGGGGTGACTCAGCAGCCGCAGTCGCCGCCGTCCACCGGCGCCGTCAGGGGGTCGGCGGGGGTACGCCGCCGGCCCTCCCAGGTCTCGACCTCGTACCCCTCCCGGATCCAGTACTCGATCCCGCCCAGCATCTCCTTCACCCGGTATCCCCGCCGCGCCAGCTCCAGCGCCGCTTTCGTGGCCCCGTCGCACCCCGGCCCCCAGCAGTGGACGACGACCGGCCGCGCCGGGTCGAGGAACTCGGCGGCCAGCTCCGGTATGTGCGCCGTGGGCAGATGGACGGCACCGGGCACATGGCCCTGGTCCCACGCCCGGGTGGACCGCGAGTCGACGACCGTGAAGTCGGCGGTGCCGGCGGCGAGCGCGGTATGCACATCGGCGACATCGGTGTGGAAGGCGAGGCGGGTGGCGAAGTAGGCGGCGGAGTCGGCGGGTTCGGCGAAGGCGGTGATCGTCATGCCCGGAAATCTATGCGGCTCCCTTCCGGCCGGGAACGGCTGATCCCCGGAGAATCAGACATTCCACCGCCGATTCCCCGGTCCACAACGCCTGCCGCCGCCGATTCCGGGGGCGTAACGGCGCGACCACGTACCGGGGTTAAGGTGCCCTCATGGCGGACAACATCACGGCGGTCGTCACCGGAGGCACGCGCGGCATCGGCCGGGCGGTGGCGGCGGAGTTCGCGCGGCGAGGGGTACGGGTCGTGGTCGTGGCCCGGAACCGGGAGGCCGGCGAACGGACGGTCGCGGAACTGGGCGGCGGGGCGGACCTGGTGACCGGCGACCTCTCCCTCCTCTCCGACGTCCGCGCGGTCGCGGACCGGCTGCTGGAGCGGTGCGACCGGATCGACGTCCTGGTGCACAACGCGGGGGTGTGGCCGACGCGGCTGGTGCGCACCGCGGACGCCCTGGAGGAATCCTTCACGGTGAACCACCTGGCCCCCTTCCTCCTCAACCACCTCCTGGAGGAACGTCTCGTCGCGGACCGCACGCGCATCGTCCAGCTCACCGCGGGCCTCTACGCCAAGGGCCAGCTGGACCTGCGCCGTACGCCCACGGGCGCCGACTTCCACCGCATCCGCACCTACGCCACCACCAAGCTCGCCAATCTCCTCACCGTGCCGCTGTTCGCCCGCCGTTGGGAGGAGACCGGCATCCGTATCGACGCGATCCACCCGGGCGTGACCAACACGGGTCTGGGCGACCGGGGCGGCGTCCGCGGCCTGGTCCTGAAGGGGGTCAAACGCGCCTGGGCCCCACCGGAGATCGCCGCCCTCCCCGTCGTCCGCCTCACCTTCGCCCCCGCCGACGGCCCCTCCGGCCGCTACTTCGACTGCGAACGCCCGGTGGACCTGGACCCCGTCGCCACGGACGAGGGCTTGGCCCAAGTCGTATGGGAACAGGCCGTGGATCTCACGGACCTGGGCCCCGCCGCCGCACCCCCGCCCCTTCCCGACCCCGGCGAACCGGTCACCCCTCCCGATCCCGAGGAGTGAACACACAGAACTCGTTCCCCTCGGGGTCCGCGAGGACGTCCCACTCGATCTCGTCGTCGCGCCGGCGTATCACCGTCGCCCCGAGCCCGACGAGCCGCTCCGTATCTCCCCATACGTCAAGGTGCATGCGGTTCTTGACCGTCTTGGGCTCGGGCACGGGGACGATCCAGATCGTCGGTCCGGCTCCCGCCGGATCGACGATCGGCACCGGCCACTCCTCCCGCCACTCGGTGCCGTCGGGCACTGGGCGGAGTACGTAACCGAGCGCCCTGCACCACCAGTCGGCCAGGGCCCGATGATCGGTGGCGTCCAGGGCAAGATCCTTGAAGCGGGCGGGCGCCGCGTTCGTGTCGCTCATGGACACCACCCAAGCACGCCCCACTGACAATCCGGCGGGCGGCAGCGAGCCCGCCCCGCCTGTGGCCATGCGGAACGAGGAGCGTCCATGGCCCACTTGGCCGGCGAAGGCGGTCGAGGCGGTGACGGCATCCGCCGCTGGACCACCCGTTCGTGTCGGAGAGTGCCGCGTATTGGCCAAAGCCATACGGCGGCAACTCACGCCAAATGTCCGTGAGTTCACTCCGGCGAGGGGATTGATTCCCACCAACGGCGCCATCGGCGTATTTCCGGCCCGGATGCCAGCATCATGGGGCACAACCCGCCCGTGCCACCGCCGAAGGGGATCCCCATGCGTCTGCGTCCCGCGCTGCTCGCCCTCGCGAGCGCCCTCACCCTGACCTTCTCGGTCTCCACCTCCGCGCACGCACAGACCGAGACCGGCATCTCGTACTCCTACCACGACAACGATGGCGACCACAGCGCAAATCTGCAGGAACGGCCCACGGACGAATGTATCCCCATCCCCGAACTCAACGGCCACGAAGAGTTTTACGCGTTCGCTCCGCGTAACGTCGCCAGCAATAGCTACGCCGATATCTACGAGGAGTACGGCTGCAAGGGCACCAAGACCACCCTCGCACCCAACGATTACAGGGGCAATGATCTGCATTTCCAGTCGGTGATGTTCCGCGCCATGGGATGAGCGGTTCCCGGAACGCGACTTGGGGCCCTGCGTGCCGACCACCGGGGAGCTCCGTGTCGTGGGAGTTACCCTCTGCCTCGACGCGGGGACCGACGCCCCGAACTGTGAATCCTGAGCCCACCGCGACCGGTTGAGGTACGGACAGAGTGCCGGGCGGGCCCCGGGACAGCCCCTCCGACCCACCACACAAGGCAACAACGGTCGGTCCGCCCTCACCCCATCGTGGCGTGACCGACTGTCCGCTAGTCCGTTTACCAGGCCGAAGCGACCGGACGCAGATAATCCGGTCACCTGCTTCGGCCTTGCCCCCACTGAAAGTGAGGACACTCCATGACCGGAAGCATCCGCACCCGTCTCGCCGCCGCCCTGGGCACCCTCGCCCTGGCTGCCTCGGGCGCCGTCATCGCAGCACCCGCCGCCCATGCCGACGGCCCCTCCTGTGCCAACTTCCTCGCGAACGGCGTCCCCGCCCACAACTCGGTCGACTCGAACGTCGCCTGCGGGCTCGGCGCCACCGGACTCCCGACGGTGGTCGGCAGCACGTTGTGCAACACCGTACTGACCGATGTCGCCCAGATCAGCGCGGCCAACGCCTCCAGCGCCTGCACCAAGGCCCGCAACTGACTCCGCCGTGACGGCGCCGCGAGCACCTGCTGCTCGCGGCGCCGTTCGCGTACCGGAACCGCCGGCCACAACTGCGCGGCCGATGATACTCGGACAGGGTGTTCAGCCCCTCGACCTCAAAGGCCGCTCCGCTTCCCGGGTTTGGCGCACCGCCGGTCGGCGATCTCGCCCCCTCCTCCACTGGGCCTTGAGGGCCTGGCCTTCACGGATCCCCCGGTCGACGGGGTCCACGCCCGCACGGCGATGTGTATCCGACCGGGGCCCGTGTGGGGCTCCTCAGCGTCCACGGGCCGCTGGTGTCAGCACAGTCCGAAGGGCGGCCGAAGGTAGTCGGGGCGGTCCGGTGGCGCGTCTGCTGCTGTTGTTGTTGTGGGGGTGAAGGTCTGCTGTGGGAGGGGGAAGTCCCAGGGCTGGTTCAGGGCGGTGGTTGCGGCGAGGCGTCCGATCTCGTCGGATCCGCGGGCGCCGTGGCCGTTTCCGCCGACGGCCACGGTCAGGGTCCGGTCGTCCAGGTGCCCGATGTACGGGTAGCGCGAAGGTGTCTTGTCGACGACGCAGCATGCCTCGCGGATGCGGAGCGGTTCCAGGCCGGGGAGGAGCGTACGCGTCATGCGGGTGAGGAAGGCGGCCTGCTCGGGGGTGGTGCGTTGGCAGGCGTGCCAGCGGTGTGCGTCCTGTGCTGTGCGCAGTTCGTGGACGATGGGCTGCATCGCCGGGCCGATCCGCAGGTACCACCGGCCGTCGGGGTAGCGGACGGGCGGGATCAGGTAGGCGGAGTGGTTGTCGTTGCCCGTGTCCTCGGAGTCGATGGTCACGATGGTGGGCAGCTCCTCGAGCTGCCGGAGCTGGTCGCCCCCGACTTCGAAGAGCAGGTTGGGTTCGGTGAAGACCCGCAGGTCGAGCTGGTGAGGCGGGGGAAGGGCACGGCTGTGGTTGACCAGGGAGCCCGCCGCCACGAGAACCCTCTCGGCCGTCACGCTCGCGGGGCTGCCGCCTTCGGCGGGCTCCAGACGCACCCGCCACCGGCCCGCGCGTTCGTCGCGCCGGAGTGATGTCACCGTGCTGCGCAGCAGCCGGGCCCCCGACGCCACCGCCAACCGCAGCTGGGCCCGCACCAGTTGCCGCGGGGCGAGATAGCCGGCGTTCCTGCGTTCCAGGAGACCTTCGATGCCTCCGGCCATCGGGGGTACGTGCAGGACGGGGAACGCGCGGCGGAGGTCGGCCGCGGACATCCGCTCCACGGCCACGCCGTCGTCCTCGCCTGCCCGCAGCATCGCCCCGGTGTGCTGCCGAAGAGACAAGGAGATCACGGCGAGCGCCCCGCATTCCCGGAAGAAGCCCACTCCGGACTCGGCCTCGATCTCCCGGTAGCGCGCTGTGGAACGGGTGTCCACGGTCCCCCAGAAGCGGTCCCACCCCAGGCAGCGCGCGATCCGGGACTCGTCGTGGTACGCCCCGATGTCCGCCAGACCGGCGACCGCGGGGCGCGTGGGCTCCGGGGGGCCGACGACCACGGTGTCGGCCCCGGCGCGGCTGAGGTACTTGGCCGCCGCCGAGCCGAACATCCCGGCACCGATGACCACCACGTCGGCGTTCTTGTGCATGGCACTCCTCACGGTCTGGCGCCTCCCCAGCCGGCGGTACCAGCTCGGCGGCGTTGCGTGCGAGCCGCTTGAGCTCGTGGACGCTCAGGACGACCAGGGTCTCTGCCGGGCAAGGTCACCTCCACCCGTGTCACAGACCGCCTGCGCGAACTCGACACCGAACCCCGCGCCGTCGCAGCCAAAGCCGCCGGGGAAACGCGCGCGAGCGCATCCGAACGGCTGTGGTCCGAAAACGCCCGGGGCAGGCACGGCGACTACTGGACGAGCAGGTCAACGAGGTGTCGGCACGTCCGGGCGATCTCCTGCATGTACTGCACGGGCAACTGCCCCGGGGCCCTGCTCCGAGCGAGGTCCATCTCCGCGCGGTTGAGCACGGCCGCCCACCGCCGTCGGGCGATGCCGCCCGCCTCTTCGTGCCGGTGCCGGACTTCCTCGGCCAGGAGCGCCAACTGCCCGTGCAACGCGGACGTCAGCTCCCGCACCTCCGCCCGCCGGGGGACGGACACGCACTCCTGAAGGGCACGGTCGGCCGTCGCCCGGATCGTCACCAGGTCGATGGGCAGCGTGTCGCCCGTCATCATCGGGGCGACGACCGGCAGCTCGCGGCCCGCGTCGGCGGCGTGGCGGGTCACCGGCCCTCCTCGGCGGCCGGCAGGGTGCGCCGCTTCTCGACGGCCCGCTCCAGCTGGAACAGCAGGACCATCATCTGGTCGGGATCGGGCACCAGAAGCGTGTCCGCCAGTGCGCCGTTGCGGTACCGGACCGTGACCGGCAACGCCGCCTGGGCGGCTCGGTGATCGTAGGTCAGATCGTGCCGACGGGGCTCGACGTGGCCGACGTCCGAGGTGGAGGTGGGCGCGGGCGCGCCGTTGTTCGTAGAGGGAGCCATGAGGAGAGTTCCTCCGCGGATACGTGGACTGGTGGGAGACGGCGCGGCCGGAAAAGGAGTCGCGCCGCACTCCGTAGGCAACCGCCGCAGCGACCGGAGCAGACCTATCGGAGCGGGCTTCCCTTCATGCACAGCCCCTATCGTCTTGACCCTCCCCTGACCGTTTTTCGGTGCCGCCCGGGCCTACCGTGTGCGCCCATGAGCCCCCGGCGCGAGCGGAACACGGCGTTGATCGAGTGGATGGCCGAGCAGGACCTGAGTGCGCCCGCCCTGGCGAGGAGCCGGTGGGGTTTGCCTATGGCGCCCCGTTGTCCGCAGGGACGGCCTGGTGGAACCACGTCGTCGGCGTCGACGACGTCTTCACCCGCGAGAACGGGACGAGGACGTTCGCGGTCTCCGAACTCATGGTCCGGCCGCCATGGCGCAAGACGGGCACCGCCGAGCTGCTCCACGAAGAGCTGCTGCGGGAACGGCCGGAAGAGCGTGCCACCCTGCTCGTCGACAGCCGACACCACCGAGTGCACGCCCTGTACGAGACCTGGGGCTACGAAGCAGTCGGCCGGACCAAACCCTTCGACGACGCCCCCGTCATGACCGCCATGGTCCGCATCCCTGCCGCAGCGGTCCAGAGCTAGCGGCGCAGGGGCACCGGTACACCACCGGGCCCGGGAACTTCCCCGTTGTGCACTACCCCGCGCTCCGCCCGCAAGGCCCTTTTCCGATCGGCGCGTTGGAGATCGTCGGATCACGACGGGGGCTGGGCGGCGCGCCACCGGAGTCCGTGAGACCTAAGCTCACCCCGTGAGCACAGCAGAAGCACCGCACGACGTCATCTGGGTCCTGGCCGGGTACAGCAAGGAGGACGACTTCCTCCGCACCACGTTCCCCATCAGCCGCGCGCAGCTCGCGGAACTCCGCGAGGTGATCCCGCCGGACCCCGAGGACCCGTGGATGTGGGCCTACTGTTACCCCGTCCTCCTCGACGTCTGGCCCGCGGTCGAGAAGATCCTCCGCTGCGGCCGGCCCGATCCGGCCCTGGAGTACCAGACCCGCGCCTGGGCGGCGGAGACGACGGATTGAGCGGCCCGGGCCATCAGTTCAACGCTGCCGGCTCCGGCTCGGCGTCGGCCTTGGACTTGGCTTTGGCCTTGGACTGCTGGGCTGGACTCCGTGACAACCACCCCTGAAGCAGGGGCAGCAGAAGCACCATGAGGAACAACCGCAGCGTCTGCACACTGGAGATCAGCCCCAGCTGCGCATCCCCGGTCGAAGCGCTGGCGAGAACCGCGTTGATGCCGCCGGGCGTCGTCGCCAGGTAGGCGTCGACCCGGCTCACCCCGAGCAGCGGGGCCAGGCCGACGGCGATCCCCCCGATGACGCCGGTGAGCAGCACGATCGCACCGAGCACCAGCGGGATCATGCGCTTCAGCGCCCGAACGGTCTCGCGGTCGAAGCGCAGGCCCACCTCCAGCCCGACGAGCACCAGCAGCGCCTGCTTGAACAGGCCCGTCGGCGAGTAGCCGTGGGTCAGGCCGAGTGCCGTGACGAGCGCGGAGAGCAGCATGGGCCCCAGGAGCACCGCGCTGGGCAGTCCGACGCGCCGGGCCAGGCGCGTACCGGCGGCGGCCAGGACGAGGGTGATGGAGATCCCGGCCAGCTGGTCGCCCCTGGGCACCAGGGCCCAGGACCACCCGGCGGCGCTCGCACCGCCGTCCGCTCCCGCGCCGCCGGCCGCGGGCTCGGCGAGAAGCAGGGCGACCACGGGCGCGGCGGCCGAGATCATGGCGACGCGCAGGTACTGCATAAAGGCCACGACCCGGGAATCCGCGCCCATGTCCTTCGCGCAGGACGTCACGGCCGCCGACCCTCCGGCGATCATTCCGAGCGTCGCGGTGAGCCGGTCCATCCGGCCGGTCCGGGCGACCAGCAGGGCGATTCCGACGCTGAGGACGGTCGTCACCAGCGTGACCATCACCAGCGGGAGCATGGCTCCGGCGGCGTCGCGCAGGACCGAGACCTGGAGGCAGGCGCCGATCATGACGCCGATGAGGGCCTGCACGCTCCGGTCGACGGTCTTCGATATGCGGCGCCGCTGTCTGCCGCGCAGGGCGATCACGGCACCGGCGAGCAGCCCGAGGAGAAGCTGGGGCGCCGGGGCGCCCAGCGGTTCGAGGAACGCCGCGACGGCGAGAATCCCCACCGAGATGAAGGCGATTTCCGCCGGGCCGCCGAATGAATTCCGGACCCGGCTCGGAAAATGCTCAGCCACGTCCATCACTCACGCTCCGAGGTTCACCGTAAGCCGGTGACCATGGTGGACGGAGAAAGGTTTCCAACAGGTGAATTCCCCTCTCCGGTGACGTGAACAAAGTCCGGTTCAGGCCGGTTGACCTGGCCCGGACGCCCCGACGCTGCGGCCGAACCGCAACGACACTGCGGGTTTTTCCGGATGCACCGCGCCGACGGACCCGGAACGATCAAGCCGTATCCACACAACGGCAATTCCTGCGGAGCGAAAGGTAACTGGCATTGGGTCCGGCACAGTTGCACGAAACCGATGTGGCGGCGTTCTCGGCCTCCCCCAAAGTGCGGCGCGTCCGCTCCGCATACCGCCTGGTGACGTGGACCACGCCGCACCGGCTCTCCCCGAGCTGCCGCGACCGCGTGTACGGGCTGCTCACCGATGTCGCCGGACGCGCCTTCGGCACCGACCACGCCCCCTACTGGAAGGCGCGCAAGGAGAACCGCTTCTTCGACCAGATCGCCGCCCTCTCCCTCATTCTCGCCCCCGACGGGGAGATCGTCGGCTGGGGCTGCTACCAGCGTCATCGGTTCGCCGGGCGCCGCGTCGTCTATCTCGATGTGGCCGGCGTTCTCCCCGAGTACCGCCGCGACAGGCTCGCGGCCCGGCTCCAGCAGAGTTTCCTCACGTACGAGATCCTCCTGCGCAATCCCCTGCGTCCCACCTATCTCGTACTGCGCACCCAGAACCCGGCCATCCATGCAGGCTTCACCAAACACTTCGGCCCACAGCGTGTCTTCCCGCAGCCCGGGCGGCCCGTGCCCCCGAAGATCCAGCAGATCGGCGAAGAGGCCGCGGCCCACCTCGGCCATGCGGACTCGTTCGACCCGCGGACGCTGGTCATCGACGACGCCCTGCGCAGCCTCGCCGACCGCCTCTACGCCGAACCCCCCGCCAGCACGGACGAACGCCTCGACGCCTTCTTCCGGGAACGCATCGGCCCCGGTGGCGCCTTCCTCCTCGTGATGCGCGTCGGCCCGCTCCCGCTGGTCGCCTGCCTCGTCCGGCAGGCCGCACGGCGCATGCCGGCCCGACTTCGGCCGCACGGCTGAGCAGCCAGCCGTTTCACGGGCGGACCTGTACTACGGCGTACGTGCCGGAAGTCCGCCAGTCCGGCGTCGAGTCGAGCTCCGCGAGAGTTCCCGTCCCGAGGCCGACGACGACGTCGGACTTCAGCGTGCGCAGTGCCGCGATCCGGCCCGGGAAGTGGCCGGTGACCGCGGCGAACGGGGTCGTCGGGGCCCACCAGCGGTCGCCGACCAGCCGACGGTAGTTCAGGTCGCCCTTCAGGATCGTCACCACGGCCGATGCGAACTCCTGCCGCAGTGCTTCCGGCAGGGCGGTGTAGTCGAACGGTGCGCAGAAGAAGGAGTCCGCACGCACACGCAACCGCCCGAATGCGGCTGCCTCCCGCAACCGTTCCCCCGCGGCCCGGGCCTCGCCCTTGCCGCGCAGGAGCGCGCGCAGGCAGTCGGCGACGTCCGCGAGCGTGGCGTCGGAGACGTAGTACGGCGACGGCTTCACGTGCAGCACGACCTCGTCGGCCAGACCGTGCGCGAGGAGATGATCGACGAGGGCCAGGTCCGCGACCATCTCACCGCCTGCGTTGTCGGCGACCACGGCAACCGTTCCGCCGGCCCCGGACCGGAGCAGCTCCCACAGGCGTGCGCTGTCGTCGGCCACCAGACCTGAGGCTTCGATCCCCTGCCCCGCGGTGATCTGGAAGCCCAGGTCGGCACGGTTGCCCCAGAGGCTGGACAGCAGCAGGGCCTGGCCCTGTTCCTCCTCGGCCAGTTCGACGACGTCATCGAGCGCGGCGATCTCCGCCGATACCGCCTCACCGGCGAGTTCGGCCTGCTTGAAAGGGGCGAACGGATCGACGCCCAGCCATGGCCCGGGCCTGAGGTATCCGGTGGCCTCCAGGAGGCGTCGGTAGAAGAACGACTCCGCCCACAGGAACGGCACCTCCGTCCATGGGCGGCCGTACAGGCCGTTCCCCCGGTCGCGCCAGAGCGGGGCGTCGGCGGCGCCTTCCGGAAGCGGCCGGATCACACCGTGGACGTTCTCCTCCACGAGCACGGACAGCGCCCGGCGCTGCTCGGGGCCGAAAGGCCAGGCCTCCAGCAGCCGTTCGATCAGCGCCGGATGCCGCTTGGTGAAGACGTCCCTGGCGAAGGGCGACTCGCTCGAAACGATGACCGGGGCCTGCTGGGCCATGAGCGTCTGTTCCTCTCGGAGGGGGATCGGGGCGAGGGGCGGGGTCACAGCCTTGCGGATCCGGCCCGGCTGCCGCTCGCACAGCTTCATCGGCCATACTGCCGCCGTGGAGCACCGCACAGGTCAGAACAGCCCGCCCGTACACGCCGCCGGGACCGATCCGGCGTTCATCCCCGGCCTGCCTCCGCCACGCCCCGCCGAGGTGGAGGAGTCTCCCCCGGTAGCGGCGGACGCCGTGCCGGATACTCACGCCGAACCGGAACCGGAACCGGAACCGAAGGCGGAAGCGGAAACGGAGGAGGCTGCCGCCGAGGAGGAGCCGCAGCCGGTGGCCGACGGCCCGGTCTTCGAGGTGTCCGACCGGCGTGGTTCGATCACCGTCGACAGCACCGGCGTCACGTTCCGGCTGGACGACGAGACGGCCGAGTTCGGCTGGGCGGAGATCGGCGCGGTGGAGACGGGCATCCCGCGGTTCGGCCGTCGGTTCACCGTCACCGTCCACACCACCAGGCGTCGCAGCTACGACGCCGACGTCGAAGCGCCCAACCGGAGTCTGCCCAAGCAGTGGGCGGCGGAACTGGACACCGTGCTGGACTCCTACTTCGAGGACACCGGGACCACGAACTGACCGGCGATCAGGCGGAGTACGGCCGGGCACGGGGCCGGGCCTGAAAAGCGCGGTCGTCGTTCACCGGGGACGACAGCGTGTCGTCCCCGGTGAACAACGGCCATGCCCTTCGGTGGATTGTGCGGTTTCTCCTGAAAAGAAATCCTTGCACCGCAGCGTTCGGCATCCCGGAAACATCCGAACGTGCGCGAAAGGAGAAGCAATGACGCACCATGGCCCGACTCACCGACGTACCTGGCGAACCGTTGTCGCCACCGCCGCCCTGGCAGCCGGCTTCGGTTCGGCGGCTGCGGTCCCGACAGCCTGGGCCGCGCCGTCGGCGGCGGACCAGACGGCCCAGGTCTCGGACGACGCCGGGCACCGGAGGGCCGAGCGGTCCCTCGCCCCCGATCCGCAGGTGACGTTCTCCGACATCGGCAGCAACACCCCGTACCAGTACATGGCGTTCGTCAACCAGGTACGGGATGCCGTGAGCGAGGAGATACCCCGCGGCACCGTCACCGACAGCTCCGGCATCCGCCGGACCAGAGCGGACCGGAATCCGCTCGCCGTCCGGCTGAGCCCCGGCGGGAACACCGACGCCGCGGCGATCGACCTCATGATCCGGCCCGACAACCTCTACGTGGTGGGCTGGCGCACCCAAAACCAGAGCTACTGGCTCCAGGACGACCACGCACCCCGCCCCGCGGGATACGCCGACGCGGGCTTCGGCGGCAGCTATATCGAACTCGCCGGCGCGGCCGGGCAGGGGCGCGGCGGGATCCGCCTCGGACAGCCCGCGATGGAGGACGCCGTCCGCACGCTGGCCCGGGACAACGCATCGACCCGCGACCGCGCCCACGCCATGACCGTCCTGGTCCAAATGGTCAGCGAAGCCGCCCGCTTCAACGGGATCGCCCAGTCCATCAGCGGAGCCGCCTCGGCGGAACCGCCGCGCCGTGGCGGTTCCCGGGACCTGAGGTGGTACGAGGGAACGCAGCCGAATGCCGCCGTCCTGGACATGGAGAACAACTGGGGCGCCCTGTCCCGGGTACTCGCCGAACTGGGCAACCGGCAGCCGGTGACCAACCCCGTCCGCATCGGCAACCTCCAGGTCACCGAACTCGATCAGCTGCGACGCCTGTTGGCCGTGGCCAACCGCACCGACCTCGCCAACGCCAGGCCGGCGCTGCCCCAGCAGCCGGACGTGCACCTGCTCGACGGAGGGTCGACGTCGGGAAGCCACTACAAGCACGACGAGCTGTAGCCACCGGCCGGCGGTGGAACGGCTCCTGCGCTGCGGGCCGAACCGGCCCGGGCCGGGCACATCGATGACGCCCAGCACGTTTTCCCACGGCGAAACCCTTGATCTGCCGGGTGTTCCCCTGTTAGACAGCGCCCATGACCGATCATTCCCCGGACGCCACCGACTGGCACATACTCGACGCCCTCCAGGCCAACGGCCGCGTCGGATACGCCGAGTTGGCCCGCATCGTGAACATGTCCCCCAGCGCCGTGACCGAGCGGGTGCGGCGGCTGGAGGAGGCGGGGGTGATCGAGGGGTACGCGGCCGTCGTGAATCCCGAGCGGCTCGGGCTCCCCGTCCTCGCCTTCGTCCGGCTCCGCTACCCCAACGGGAACTACAAGCCCTTCCACGACCTCCTCGACACCACGCCCGAGGTGCTGGAGGCGCACCACGTCACCGGGGACGACTGCTTCGTGCTGAAGGTCGCGGCGCGGTCGATGCGGCACCTGGAGGAGGTCGCCGGGCGGATCGGGGCGCTGGGGGCGGTGACCACCAGCGTCGTGTACTCCTCCCCGCTGCCGCGGCGGGCGGTCAGTCGGGGCTGACGGACGCCGTCCGCCGGCGGACGGACGAGCCCGACGGGTCCTTGACGACGCGGAGTTGGGCCGGGATGCGGCGGCGCAGGTCGGGGACGTGGCTGACGATGCCGACCGTGCGGTCGCGTTCGCGCAGGGAGTCGAGGACGTCGAGGACCTCGTCGAGGGTCTGCTCGTCCAGGCTGCCGAAGCCCTCGTCGATGAAGAGGGTGTCCAGCCGCATGCCGCCCGCCTCGTCGGTGACGACGTCGGCGAGGCCGAGGGCGAGCGCGAGGGACGCGAAGAAGGTCTCGCCGCCGGAGAGGGTGGCGGTGTCGCGCTCGCGTCCGGTCCAGGCGTCGACGACGTGCAGGCCGAGGCCGGAGCGGCCGCCGCCGGCGCTGCGGGCGTCGGAGTGGACGAGGGTGTAGCGGCCGCCGGACATGCGGTGCAGGCGGACGGTCGCGGCGGCGGCGACCTGTTCGAGGCGGGCTGCGAGGACGTAGGACTCCAGGCGCATCTTCCGTTCGTTGTGGACGGAGGTGCCGGCGGCGAGCGAGGCGAGCGCGGCCACACGGTGGTACTCCGCGCGCAGCGGGGCGAGGCGGCGGGCGCCGGCGGCGGCCTCGGCGGAGAGCCGGTCGAGGGCCTCGCAGCGGCCGCGGGCGTCGGCGTCGCGGGCGGAGGCGGTGCGCAGATGGAGCGTTGCGGCATCGGCCACGGAACGGGCGGCCTCCGGGTCGGCGGGCGGCAGGGCGGCCGCGTCGGCGGCGTCGGGGTCGGCGAGCGCGGCGGCGACGGCGGCCTCCTCGTCGCGGCGGGCCTCCAGCCGTGCGCGCAGGGCGCGTTGAGCGGTCTCGTCGAGGAGGGCTTCGGCGGCGAGGGCGGGCGTGGCGAAGCCGGCCCGGTAGGCCGCGTCGGCCAGGCGGGCGTCGGCCTCCTTCAGGCGGGCGGCCGCGTCGTCGGCGGCGCGGGCCGCCCGGGCGGCGTCGGCCAGCAGTCCGGCGCGCCGCTCCAGGAGACCGGCGCGGTGGGCGACGGACTCGGCGCCGTCCCGTGCCTGCTCCAACTCCTCCCGCAGTGACCCCTGTTCGCGTTCGATGTCCTCGCGGCGGGAGGCGCGGGCGGCGACGCGCAGCCGGGTCTCCTGGAGGTCGGCGGCGCGGCGTTCGTACTCGCGCTCGGCCTCCGCCAGGGCGGCGAGTGCGGCGGGGGCGTCGGCGGCGGCCCTGCGGGCGAGCGCGGCGGAGCGCTCCAACTCGTCCGTATCTGCGGCCAGTTCGGCGGTCGGGGTGTCGCCGGCGGCGGCCGTGGCGACGGCGAGGGCCTCGCGCAGCGGGCGGAGGCGCCGGTCGGCCGCCTCGCGGGCGGCGTCGGCGCGCTGGTACGCGGCCTCGGCGGCCTCCTCGGCGGCACGGTCCACCTGGCCGGCGTCGGCGCGGGCGGGGGCGGGGTGCTCGGTGGAGCCGCAGACGGCGCAGGACTCGCCGGGCCGCAGGGCGGCGGCGAGTTCGGCGGCGATGCCGCGCAGCCGGCGCTCCTTGGTGTCGAGCCAGTGCTCGCGCGCGGTGGCAGCCCCGTCGCGGGCGCGGGCCAGCGCGTCGGCGGCGGCATCGGCGTCGCGGGTCAGGGTGTCGCGGCGGCGCGCGGCGTCCAGGCGCTCCCGCGCCGGGCCGACGCGGTCGGCGAGCCGTTCGGCGTGGGCGGCCGCCTCCTGGGCCGCCTCGACCCGGCGCCGGTGGCCGTCGCGCAGGGCGGGCCAGGCGTCGAGCCAGGCGGCGTCCTCGTCGAGGGCGTGCCCGTCGGAGCGGGCCTGGCGGTCCAGGGCCGCGATCTCGTCGGCGACGGCGGCGGCGCGCCGCTCGGCGCGGCGGGCGGCGGCCAGGGAGCCGAGCTCCTCGCGGTGGGTGCGCTCCAGGGCCGACAGCTGCTCGGCACCGGCCTCGTGGAGCTCGCGGGGGAGCCGGGCGCGGGCGGCGCGCTCGTCCCCGGCGGCCGCGGCGTGGTCGCGGTCGGCGCCGTCGCGCAGCTCCAGCGCGGGGGCGACCGCGGCGGCGGCCCCGGCGCGCTCCAGGCGGGCCCGCAGGGCGTCGAACTCGGCGGCGCTCGCGGCCAGTTCGTCCGCGGCGCGCCGGGCGTCGGCGTACTGCCGCTGGAGACGGGCGCGTTCGGCGATGGCGGCGGCGCGCCGGACCGCGTCCTCGTGCCGCTCCTCGGCGGCGCGGAGCGCGACGGCGGCGATGTCGCGGCGCTCGCGGGCGGCGGAGCGGGCCAACGCGGCCCATTCCAGGACGGCTTCGGTGAGACCGGGGTCGCCGGGGGCCAGCGGCGCGGCGGACCGCTGAACCGGGATGGCCGGCGTGCCGGGCTCCGGCAGCGCGGGGTCGTCCGCGGCCTGCCCCATGCGGTGGCCGAGCGCGAGCAGCCGCTCGTCGCCGGTGCGCACGCGCGCCTCGGCGGCGCGCCGCAGCTGCGCGAGGCGCTCCTCGACGGCGGCGAAGCGGCCGGTGTCGAAGAGCCGGCCGAGCAGCTTGGCGCGCGCGGTGTCCTCGGCGCGCAGGAAGCGCGCGAAGTCGCCCTGCGGCAACAGGACGACCTGGCAGAACTGTTCGCGGCTCATCCCCAGCAGCTGGGTGATCTCCTCGCCGATCTCCTGGTGGGAGCGGCTGAGTCCCTGCCACTCGCCGTCGCGGTGCTCGCGCAGGGCGCTGTACGCGCGCTCCCGGGTGGAGCCGGTGCCGCGCCGCTTGGGGCGGAGCTGCTCGGGCCGGCGGGTGATCTCCAGGCGGCGGCCGCCGACGGTGAGGTCGAGGACGACCTCGGTGAGGGTGTCGGGCGCGGCGTGGTCGCTGCGCAGTCCGCCGCCGCTGCCGCTGCCCTGGCGGGCGCCGGGGACCCCGCCGTAGAGGGCGTAGCAGACGGCGTCGAGGACGGAGGTCTTGCCCGCGCCGGTGGGGCCGTGGAGGAGGAAGAGTCCGGCGGAGGAGAGATCGTCGAAGTCGATCTTCTGGGTGCCGCCGAAGGGCCCGAAGGCGGTGATCTCCAGCCGGTGCAGCCTCATCGGCCCGCCCCCTCGCGCTCGGCCCGCTCCACGCGGACGGCGTCGAGCGCCTCGGTCAGCACGGCCCGCTCGCGCTCGTCGGGTCCGTGGCCGCCGCGGACATGGGCGACGAAGTCCTCGGCGATCTGCTGGTCGGAACGGCCGCGCAGCCGCTGCGCGTAGGAGGCGAGGGCGTCCTCGGGTGCCCGGTCGGGTTCGAAGACCAGGCTCAGGACGTGCGGGAAGCGGCGGACGAGCCGGGCCATGGGCTCCTGGGGGCGGACGGAGTCGGTGAGGGTGACCTCGGTCCAGGACTCCTCGTGCCGTTCGAGGGCGGGGTCCTCCAGCAGCTCGTCGAGGCGGCCACGGAGGCGGGCGAGGGGGCGGGGCACCGGGCAGTCGACCCGCTCGGCGGTGACGCCGCCGTCGGCTCCGAGCTCGACGAGCCACATCGTCTTGCGGTGGTCGGCCTCGGAGAAGGAGTAGGCGAGCGGCGAACCGGAGTAGCGGACGCGGTCGTTGATCGTCTGGCAGCCGTGGAGGTGGCCGAGGGCGGCGTAGTCGACGCCGCCGAAGGTCTCGGGCGGGACGGCTGCGACGCCGCCGACGGTGATGTCGCGCTCGCTGTCACTGGCGGCCCCGCCGGTGACGAAGGCGTGGGCGAGAACGACGGAGCGGGTGCCGGGGGGCCGTGCGGCGAGGTCGGCGCGGACCCGGTCCATGGCGGCCTCCAGGACGGCCGCGTGACCGGCGGCGCGGGCGCCGAGGGTGTCCTTGACGAGCGCGGGTTCGAGGTAGGGCAGGCCGTAGAAGGCGACGTCGCCGTGCTCGTCGGCGAGGACGACGGGGGTACCGCAGCCGGCCGGATCGGTGCGCAGATGTATCCCGGCCCGTTCGATGAGCCCGGCGCCGACGCCGAGGCGGCGGGCCGAGTCGTGGTTGCCGGAGATCATCACGGTGGGCACACCGATGCCGGCGAGCCGGTGCAGGGCCTCGTCGAAGAGCTCGACGGCGGCGAGCGGCGGGACGGCCCGGTCGTAGACGTCACCGGCGACGAGGACGGCGTCCACGGAGTGCTCGCGCGCGGTGCGCACGAGGTGCTCGACGAAGGCGCGCTGGGCGCCGAGGAGGTCCACCCGGTGGAAGGACCGGCCGAGGTGCCAGTCCGAGGTGTGCAGGAACCTCAATTCCTTGCCTCTCCGTCGGTGTCTCTCGTCCCGCCCCGTGAACACCGGGGCCTCGTGCGCCGACCATTTTCGCACCCGCCCCGGACGGTGATGCCCGCCCGGCCCGTCACACCTCCCCGTACGCCTCCCCGCCGAGCTCGAAACCGGCCGTGCCGGCCGTCGCGTCCGCCAGCCAGGCGCGGAAGTCCTCGACCTCCGCGTCGGGCAGGCCGATCTCGATCCGCACCCCGGCCCCGTACGTCACCTCGCGCACCGACCGCCCCGTCGCCCGGAGTTCGTTCTCCAGCTTGCCCGCGCGCTGGTGGTCGACGGTGACGGTGGCCAGCCGGTAGCGGCGGCGGGTGATCGTGCCGAGGGTGTCGAGCGCCTCGCCGACGACTCCCCCGTAGGCGCGGATCAGCCCGCCCGCGCCGAGCTTGATCCCGCCGAAGTAGCGGGTGACGACGGCCACCGTGTACCGCATCTCGCGGCGCACCAGCATCTGGAGCATCGGCACTCCGGCGGTGCCGCCGGGCTCGCCGTCGTCGCTGGCCCGCTGCACCGAGCCGTCGGCGCCGAGGACGTAGGCCCAGCAGTTGTGCCGGGCGGTGGGGTGCTCCGCGCGGATGCGGGCGATGAACGCCTGGGCCTCCTCCTCCGTCGCGGCCGGCGCCAGCGCGCAGAGGAAGCGCGACCTGCTGATCTCGATCTCGTGGACGCCTTCGCGGGCCACCGTGCGATATTCGTCCTGCATCCCGTCACCCTACGTTGACCAGCGGGAATCCCGGAGCCGGGCCGCCCGTTGAGCGGGCATGTACGCGGAACCGGGGACCATCAGGAAGATCATCGAGGCGAGCGGCGACACCTGGGCGGTGGTCGGCCTCTCGGCCAACCGGAGGCGCGCGGCGTACGACGTCGCGGCCTGGCTGCAGCGGCACGGCAAGCGGATCGTGCCGGTGCACCCGAGGGCGGAGACGGTCCTCGGCGAGCGGGGGTACGCGTCGCTGGCCGAGGTCCCGTTCCCGGCCGACGTCGTGGACGTCTTCGTCCGCTCCGAGCTCGCCGGGGCCGTCGCGGACGAGGCGGTGGCGGTCGGCGCGAAGGCCGTCTGGTTCCAGCTGGGCGTGGTGGACGAGGCGGCGTACGACCGGACGCGCGCGGCGGGGCTGACGATGGTCATGGACCGCTGCCCGGTCATCGAGGCGCCCCGGCTTCCCCTTCTCGGCGGGCGGGGCCGGCAACTAACGTCGAGACCATGATCACGACACGTACCGCCGGGCCCGGGGACGCGGCGGAGATAGTGCGCCTGCGCCGGCTGATGTTCGCCGCCATGGACGGCCATGACTCCCCGGGCGCGTGGGAGCGCACGGCCGAGGAGATCGTGGCGCGGGAACTGGGGGCGGGGCTGGGGGCGTTCGTCGTGGACGGCGAGGGCCCGCACCTGGCGGCGTGCGCGGTGGGCACGGTCGAGCAGCGACTGCCCGCGCCCGGGCATCCCACCGGGCGCTTCGGCTTCGTCTTCACCGTGAGCACCGATCCCCGGTACCGGGGGCGGGGGTTCGCCCGGGCGACGACGGAGGCGCTGCTGGACTGGTTCGCCGCGTCCGGTGTCACGCGCGTCGATCTGCACGCGACGCCGGACGCCGAACGCCTCTACCGGAGCCTCGGGTTCACCGAGCATTCGACGGCCCTCTCGCTCGACCTGGGCCGGACGGTCAGGCCGCCGGTCCTTCCAGCACCGTGACGCCCGGGAGTTCGGCCAGGGCCTTGCCCGGAGGATGAGCTTGCCGCGCCGGCCGCCGCTGCCGACGAGCACGTACTCCAGGGCGGGCCGTACGTCATCGAAGGCGTCCATCGGGACCGGCGGTTCGGTGGGCATGACCGTCAACCTGACCGACCGGGACCGGGCTCAGCGGGCGGGCGGGACCGAGACGACCATCGTCATCTCCACCGGTTCCGTGCCGTCGTTGCGGTAGCCGTGGGCCAGCCCGGCGTCGAAGGTGGCCGCGCCGCCCGCGGGCACGGCGTACTCCTGCCCGTCCACGAGCAGGGTGAGCGTGCCGGCCGTCACCCGCACGATCTCCACGCTCCCGGGCGGGTGCGGATCCGAGTCGCTGCTGTCGCCGGGGGCGATCCGCCACTCCCACAGCTCCAGCGGACCGGGAGCCTCGGCGCCGACGAGGAGGAGGTTGTGGCTGCCGGTGTCCGTGGACCACATCCGCACCGCCTGGTCCCCGGGGACGAGGCGGACGGGCTCGGTCTGCTCCTGGTCGAGGAGCGTGGTGATGCTGATGCCGAGGGCGTCGGCGAGCTTCACCGTGGTGCCGACGCTGGGGTTCGTCCGGGCCTGCTCGATCTGGATGATCATGCCGCGGCTGACGCCGGAGCGGGCCGCGAGGGCGTCGAGGGTGAAGTTCCGCTCGGCGCGCCAGCGCTTGAGGTTACGGGCGAGCGACTGGGTGAGCCGGTCGAGGTCCGTCACATTCCATCCAAGATATAGGTCGATCCGGTGCAGTGCAGTGAACTATGGTGGGGCCCTCCCCCGCCATCCATCACACTGTACTGCGAGGTTCACCCCATGACACCGGTCTTCGCCCTGGCCACCAGCCTCCTCTGGGGGCTGGCCGACTTCGGCGGCGGGCTGCTCACCCGGCGCATGCCGGCCCTGACGGTGGTCCTCGTCTCCCAGCTGCTGGCCGTGGCGACGCTCGGCACGGTCGTCCTCGCCACGGGCGGCTGGTCGGAGCTGGGCCCGCAGCTGTGGTACGCCGTGGCCGCCGGCGTCGTGGGTCCCGCCGCGATGCTCGCCTTCTACTGCGCGCTCGCGCTCGGCCCGATGGGCGTGGTCGCCCCGCTCGGGGCGCTCGGCGGGGTGCTGGTGCCGATCGGCGTGGGGCTGGTGCTCGGGGAACGCCCGGGGTTCCTCCAGGTCGCGGGCATCGCGGTGGCGGTGGCCGGAGTGGTCCTGGCCAGCGGCCCCGGGGGCGGCTCCGTCGGCCGCGAGTCGCTGCTGCTCACCCTCGGCGCGGCGGCCGGGTTCGGCACGGTGATGGTGCTGATCGCCGAGGCCTCGCACAACCTGACCGGGCTGTTCCTCGCCCTGTTCGTGCAGCGGCTGTGCAATGTGCTCGTGGGCGGCGGCGCGCTGTTCGTCTCCGCGCGCCGGGGCGCGGCGGTGCTGCCGGAGGGCGGCCTCGCCGAGGTCCGCGCGGCGCTGCCGGCGCTGGCGTTCGTCGGCCTCGCGGACGTCGCCGCGAACGGGACGTACAGCCTGGCGGCCCACCACGGCCCGGTCACCGTCGCCGCCGTGCTCGCCTCGCTCTACCCGGTGGTGACGGCGCTGACCGCGCGCGGGGTGCTCGACGAGAAGCTGCGCACGGTGCAGGCGTCGGGGGCGGGGCTGGCCCTGGTGGGAACGGTGCTGCTCGCGTCGGGCTGAGCCGGGCCCGGACCCGTACGGAGCAGCACCGCCCGCGCCCGCGGCCGGAGGGGCGTAGGAAGGGAGCAGACGTACGAGAGGAACGGACCGGATGCAGGTCGTGGTGGATCTCAACCGGTGCCAGGGATACGCCCAGTGCGTGTTCCTGGCACCGAAGGTGTTCGAACTGCACGGCGACGAGGCCCTGATGTACCTCCCGGAGGTCCCCGACGACCAGCGCGAGCACGTGCTGCGCGCCGCGACGGCCTGCCCGGTGCGGGCCGTCCTCGTCGGCGAACCGGCCGGTGCCGACTGATCCGCAGGCCCGACCGATCCGCAGGCAGGAGCCCGCATGTCCCCGGAAACCCTCTTCCGCCGGATCACCGATCCGGCCGCCCGCGCCGACCCGTACCCCCTCTACGCCGAGCTGCGCGAACACGGGGTGACCCGGCAGGAGGACGGCCAGTACCTGGTCGGCACCTACCACGAGATCAACGCGCTGCTGCACGACCCGCGCATCAGCTCGGACCTCCGCAACCGCACCGAGCAGGACCCGGACCTCCAGCTGCCCGCGGGGCTGCCGCCGTCCTTCATCGGGACCGACGACCCCGAGCACGACCGGCTGCGCCGCCTGGCCATGCGGCAGTTCGGCCCGCCCCACTCCCCCGGCCGCGTCGACGCGCTCCGCGACGGCATGACGCGGATCGCCGCGAAGCTCGCCGACGGGCTCAAGGGGAAGGAACGCCTCGACCTCGTCGACGACTTCGCCTTCCCGCTCCCCGTCACCGTCATCTGCGACCTGCTCGGCGTACCGGACGAGGACGTCCACCAGATGCACCTCTGGGCGGACACCGTCGTCGCGAACCTGGACTTCACCCCCGGCGAGGACCCGGGCCCGCGCCGCCGCGCCGCCCAGGAGGCGCGCAAGGCCATGGGCCTGTACTTCGCCGGACTGGCCGAGAAGCGGCGCGCGCACCCGACCGGCGACATGCTCTCCGGCCTCGCGGGCGACGACGGCCCGGACGGCCGCCTCACCGACACGGAACTGATGGTCACCACGGTCCTGTTGATGATCGCCGGGCACGAGACCACCGTCAACCTCATCACCAACGGCATGCTCACCCTGCTGCGCCACCCCGAGGAGCTGGAACGGCTGCGCGCGCACCCGGAGTTGATGCCCGCCGCCGTCGAGGAACTGCTGCGCTACGAGCCCCCGGTGCAGATGCTGCCGCAGCGCACCCCGCTCGCCGACATCGAGGTCGGCGGCGTCACCGTCCCCAAGGGCACGCCGCTGATCCTGGTCCTCGCCTCCGGCAACCGCGACCCGCTGCGCTTCGCCGACCCCGACCGCTTCGACCCCACCCGGCCGGACAACATCCACCTCGGCTTCGGCAGCGGCGTCCACAACTGCTTCGGCGCGCCCCTCGCCCGCCTGGAGACGCAGATCGCGCTCACCACGCTCCTGCACCGCCTGGACAGCCCCCGGCTGCTGGAGGACCCGCCCCCGTACCGGACCAGCCCGGTCCTGCGCGGCCCGCGGCATCTGCCGATCGCGCAGGGGCCGGATACCCCCTAGTCCCGCAGCGGCGGCGTCCAGCCCTCCGTCGCGTCCCAGCGGCGGACGACCTTGGCGGGGACCCCCGCCACCACCGCATGGTCCGGCACCTCCCCGCGCACGACCGCCCCGGCCGCCACCACGACGTTGCGCCCCAGCCGTGCCCCGGGCAGGATCACCGCCCCGGCGCCCAGCCAGCTGCCGGAGCCGATCGAGACCGGCGAACTGCGCGGCCACTGGCGGCCTATGGGCTGGTGCGGGTCCTCGTAGGAGTGGTTGTCGCTGGTGATGTAGACGTAGGGGCCGCAGAAGACGTCGTCGCCGATGGTGACCTCCCGGGTGGCGATCACATGGCTGCCGCGGCCGAGGACGACGCCGTTGCCCAGCCGCAGCACGGGGTCGGGGCCGAGGTCGTGCCCGGGCATCATCCCGGCGGTGAGCGTGACCTGTTCGCCGACGATGCAGTGCTCGCCGAGCTCGATCCACTCCTCGCCGAACACCGTGCCCTGCGGAAAGGCGAGCCGGGTGTGCGCCCCGATCCGGCGGAAGCGGTACGGTCCGGGCCGCTCGGCGGTCACCGAGCCGGCCTCCCGGACCCACCGCCGGCCCCGGTGGACGGCGCGCGAGAGCGCCCGGCGCCGCCAGGCCACGAGGGCCCCGACGGCGCCGGACGGGAACGTGTTGCGGTACTTCGGCACCCGCTCACCGTAATCGGCGGCGCCCGGAGCACCCCGGGCCGGGTGCTGTGATCTTGGCCCCAGGGGCGCTCCGGGCACCGGGCCTTCGCCCCCGGGAGGGAGTGGGGGCCTGGCCCCGGGGACGAAGGTGCGGGTGGCGCGGCGTCCGCTCGGGTCAGCCGGCCCGGACCCGCCTGCGGCGACGGACCGTGACGACTCCGCCGGCCAGGGCCAGCGCAGCGCCCGACCCGGCCGCGAGCAGCGGCGCCGGGGACTGCGACGTCCCCTTCCCGGTGTCCGTCCGGTAGCCGCTGGAGTATCCCTTCGTGGCGTAGTCCGAGCCCGGCTGCTTGTCGGCGTAGCGGGCCTTGACCAGCTTCTGGTAGTCCGCGAGGGACACCGAGGACTGACCGTTGAGGCCCTGCTTCGCCGCGTCGTTGAGCGGTTCGACGGTGGTCAGACCGGCCTTGTAGAAGCCGTGGATCTGCGGCTCGGAGAACACCGTCGTCGTCGCGTCGGCCTTGCCCGCGAAACCGGCGTCGGTGTCGCCCTCGCGGACGGCGGCCAGGTGCCAGCCGGTCGTGTCGGTCGGGGCGAGCAGGACGGTGGCGGTGCGCCCGCCGGTGACGCTCACCGCGGCCACCGCGTAGGTGAGCTTGACCGCCTCGGCGAGGACCGGCTGTGCCGTCCCGGCGGCGAACTCCGGTGTGATCTCGTTCAGCGCCACGGGATCCTTGATGGTGAAGGAGGGCAGGCCCTCGCACGGGTCGGCCTTGGCGGGAAGCGTCACCGGGCCCTTCGACCCGCCCTGGGGCACCGGCGCGCTCAGGAAGCGGCAGATCGCCTCGCGGGTGGCGGTCGACTTCAGGGTGTCGAGGGCGGCCTGCAGGTTCGGCAGGTCGGCCGGGGCCTTGGCGGCGAGGGCCGGGGCGGCCGCCGGGAGCAGCGCGGACGCGCCGAGGGCCAGGGTGACGGTCAGGCGGGAGAGAAGAGCGGCCCGCCGCGTGGTGGATGTTCTGTGCTCGCGCATGTCGCCTGCCTCAACCGGAGATGCCGATGCGGGAATGGGTCCACTTGAACGAGCTGTTGCTCACGTAGTCGTTGTAGTTCCACCACGTGTAGGTGTTGGTGTCCGGCCACGGGTCGCCCACGGCGATGGTGTTGTCCGACGTGTCATAGCCGTAGATCACGTTCATGTGGCCGCCGCCGGAGGTCCAGCCGATGCGCGCCCCGAGGGGCCGGGCGGCGTTGACCTCCGTGAGCACCTCGTTGAAGGATGCCGCGCGGTACAGGTCCGAACCGGTGTGGCTCATGCCCAGGTCGCCCCAGGCATAGGCCATGTCATCGAGGGTGGCGGGCTGGTTGTTGCAGCTCAGATACGGGTCGTGTTTGGCGGCCCGGTTGCAGAAGTCGGTCTGCGTGGTGCTGTAGCCCTGGTACGCGGCGATGGTCACCCCGGAGGCGTCCCAGCACCACTGCGTCTTCTCCTGCTTGTACATGGTGATGTCGTCGTAGGCGGAATCCGCCTGCGCCGTTCCGGCTGCCACGGTGAGGGCCCCGGAGACCGCCAGTGTCAGGGCCGATGCGATCGTTGCGAACTGGAATCTGCCCATGGTCCTGCCTTCCCTTGACGGGGGCGACGAGCGGGTGTCCGGATCATCCGGTCATCCGCGATGGACAGTGGTATGACACCGCAACGTCCGTCCGGCATATACAGATCTTGCAGGAATTGACCCGAACGGCGGCATGTTCCTATGAACGCCCTTCCCGGGAACGCCAGTTGCGCGGTATGGCCCGTGTTCTTCACGGTGTCGACGGGGCGTTCCCGGGGGCGAAGTCGCGTACAGCCACAAGGTCGTTCAGCCGACTCGGCTTGTTTCAGCCGGTTCAGCCGGTTCAGCCGGTTCAGCCGGTTCAGCCGGTTCCGCCGCCGAAGGTCTCCCGGTGGGTCTTCGCGAGCTCCACGTACGCCGCGGCGTTGGCGCGGACGTGCTCGCGCTCCTCCTCGGTCAGCTCGCGCCGGACCTTGGCCGGGACCCCGGCCACCAGGGAGCCCGGCGGGACCTGCATGCCCTGCGGCACCAGCGCCTGGGCCGCGACGAGCGAACCGGCGCCGATCCGGGCGCCGTTGAGGACCGTGGCACCCATGCCGACGAGGACGTCGTCCTCGACGGTGCAGCCGTGCAGAACGGCGTTGTGGCCGACGGTGACCCGCTCGCCGACGGTGACGGGGAAGCCGGGGTCCACATGGACGGTGCAGTTGTCCTGGATGTTGCTGTCGGCGCCGATGGTGATCGGGCCGCCGTCGCCGCGCAGGACGGCGTGGTACCAGACGCCGGTGCCGGCGGCGAGGGTGACGTCGCCGAGGACGACGGAGGTGGGTGCGGTGAAGGCGCCGGGGTCGACCGACGGCTCCTTGCCGCCCACGCCCGCGATCAACGCCCGGTCGTCCGTCATGATCTGCTCCTCGTCGCCGCCGCGGCCCCCGTCCTGACGGGCACGGTAGGCGACGGCGGGGGCGGGACGCCCGGGGTGGGGCGAAGATCACACCCCGGGCGGCGGGCGGTCGCTACTCGGCGATGGCCGGCTGGGGCTGCTCGGCGTCCTCGGCCGGGGCGTTCTTCTGCGCCTTCTTGGCCTTGATCCGCATGACGACGAAGGAGCCGAGGCCGAAGAGGACGGCGGCGACCAGACCCAGGTAGGAGAACTGCTTCAGCCACTTCTCGGCGACCTTGCCGACCGAGTAGATGACGGCGACGGTGCCGCCGGCCCAGACGATGCCGCCGAGCACGTTGGCGATGAGGAACTTCCAGTACGGCATCTTCAGCACACCGGCCAGCGGGCCGGCGAAGATGCGCAGCAGCGCGATGAAGCGGCCGACGAAGACGGCCCACATGCCCCACTTCTTGAACGACCGCTCGGCGGTGGCCACGTGGTGGGGGCCGAAGTGCTTGGGGAATTTGCGGCCCAGCCAGTCCAGCAGCGGCTGCCCGCCCTTGCGGCCGATGAGATACCCGATGGAGTCGCCGATGATGGCGCCCGCGATGGCGCAGGCGCCCAGGATGTACGGGTTGATGTGGTCCTGGCTCGCGGCCATCAGCGTGGCGCTGACGAGGACGATCTCACCGGGAAGCGGGATGCCCAGGCTCTCCAGTCCGATGACCCCGCCCACCAAGAGGTAGACGGCGACCGCCGGCACCGATTCGAGCCATTCCTGAACGTGCAACGCCGGTTCCTCCCCGGTTGACGACTTGATGCCCGGCGTGCGCCATCGGGGCGCACGCCGGGAAGCCTACGCGAGGTAGGACTCGCCCCCGGGCCGTCCGGTTGAGCGTGGACGCCCATTTGTTACGAACGGTTACCGACAGGCCATAGGGCCGTTGCTCACCGTTCGGCGACCAGCAGCGTCTGCAGGATCCGTCCGCAGTCGCCCGACGCGTCGTCGAGACGGCCGGAGGCGAGTCCCGTCCCGCCCGGGCTCGCCGCGGTGGCGGCAGTCAGGCAGAGCCACTCCCCGACCGGGTCCCGGTGCAGGGCCAGCGTGATGTCGGTGTTGATGACGAGCCGCCGCACGTGGTCGAGGGCGAAGCCGACGGCCCAGTTGCTGTCCGCGAGGGTCAGGGCGCGCGTCAGCGGGGTGTCCTCCTCGCCCTCGACCAGCGGGATCCGCTGCCGGGCCCACGCCGCCCCGGGCCCCGGTTCGTCGAACGCCCCGGACGCGAAGCGCCACTCCATGGCCGCGATGTAGCCGTCGAGGTGCGCCCCGGCCATCACGGGCGGGCCCTGCGGACCGGGCAGGGCGGGCGGCGACGGCTCCGGGCGCAGCGCCGGTGTGTCCCCGGGGGCGGTGAGGACCCGCCAGGCCCGGGCCAGCATGACCGGCCGGTCCTCGGCGAGGATCTCGCCCTCGACGAGTTCCGTGCGCCGCCCCGCCCGGACCGTGCGCACCCGCACGCGGAGGTCGCCGACGGGCACGGGGGCCGGTATCTCCAGCGTGACCCGGGCCACCCTGAACCCCTCCCGCGCCTCGTGCCGCTCCAGCGCCCGCCCGAGGAGGGCGGACGGCGGTCCCGCGTGCTGCGCCTTCGGGCTCCAGGGACCCGCGGTCGCGGATGTGCTCTCGTATCGGCCGTCCCCCGCGTCGCGGTAGAAGGACTCGGGCACCATGGCTCTCCTCATCGTTCCGGCGTCGAGGACCCAACGGCGCGTCCCGGTCCCGCCGTTGGCTCCCGGCGCGGGAGCGGAACGCACCGGGCGAACGGTCTCACGCGCCGTCCTCCCCCGGGGCGGCCGGGCGGGGAGATCCTTCCCACACCTCGGCCCGGGCCCCGTCGGCGAGGGTGACGACGGGGCGGCCGCCCGGGCCCCGGGCGGCCGTCCGGCCGGAGCCGGCGAGCCGGGTCACCGTCTCCACGGAGGGTGCCCGCAGGGCGAACGCGACGGGCGGGTCGTCCGGCCCGTCGGTGCCGGCCAGCAGCAGGTTGCCGACGACCGCCGACGGGGCGTCGCCGTCCCGGTGGGCGGTCGTCCCCAGCGCCGTGGTGTAGAAGCGGACGGCCTCCTCCAGCCGGTCCGCCGGGACCGCCCGCCGGGCCAGCAGGCGGACGCCGGTGCCGGCCGTCTCCCGGACGGCGATGCCCGGGCGGGGGGCGGGGAGCTCCCCGCTCCGGGGGCGGTGCTCGACGAGCTCGGCGAGCGAGCCGTCCGGGTAGCGGACGCGGGCCCGCCGCCCGGGGACGATCTCCTCGGTGGGCTCGACGACGGTGGTGCCGGTGGGCGCCAGCAGGCCGAGCTGGGCGGCGAGGGAGGGGACGATCAGCGAGTACGCGGTCCGGCGCTGGACGGGGGTGAAGCGCCGCTCGCTGGCGATCAGCAGGACGCCGCCCACCGCGGCCAGTTCGAGGCCCCCGAAGTCGGGGATCGGCATGCGCAGGTCGGCGGGCACGCCCTGGAGGCGTTCGTAGAGCGCGATCCGGTCGTCCAGTTCGTCCAGGTCGATCAGCAGCCGGGCGAGCAGCCGGGGCCGGTCGAGCACGGAGGAGTCGGGGCGGGTGCGGAACCAGCGGTCGGCCGGCGGGTCGGTGAGCCGCGGCGCGACGGCCCCCGGCGTCGGGTTCCCTGGCATGGTCTCTCTCCGTTCTCGTCGTTCTCGTCGTTCTGTCGCGGTACCGGTCGTCACCGGGTCGTTCATCCCTGCCACCACGCGCGCGACCGCAGCCCCCAGGCGGCGAACTCCTCGGCGACCAGCGTCCGCAGGGCCCGGGCGTCGCCGAAGTGGTCGGGCATCGCCGTGACGGTCACGGTGAGCCGGTCACCGGCGCGCACCAGGCACAGCGAGGCCCGCAGGACGGCGCGTCCGGGCACCAGGCCGGGCACGTTCATGGTCCGCAGGGCGACGCCGTCCGCGGGCACTCCCGCGAAGCGGGCCGCCGCCGTCGGCAGGGTGCCGAAGTTGGAGGCGACGACGTCGGTGGCCTGGGCCCCGGGCGCCTTGAGGCGGCCCGCGTACCGGGCGGGCAGCAGATGCCAGAGCGGTTCGGGGACCAGGGTCGCGCTGTGTGCGCCCGTCCCGTCGAGCACGGCCTTGGTGGCGCGGCGGACGGTCCGCAGGTCGGCGTGGGCGGGCCCGCCCGCGGGCACGGACAGCGGGACGACGACCAGGGCGTTGGCCCGCAGGTCCGCGGGCCCGTGGCGCAGGCTCACCGGGATGCCGACCCGGACGGCGTCGCGGCCGTCCAAGGGCAGCCGGGCGCGGACGAGGTTGGCGGCGATCTCGACGAACAGGCTGTTGGCCGTGCCGCCGTGGGCCTCGGCCCGCTCCTCCCACTGGTCCGCGTCGAGGTCGAAGACCGCGGAGGTGAAGAACCGCGGCTCCGCCGCGGGCGGCGGCGGTCCCGCCGGGCCGCGCAGGGCCGTGGCGAGGCGCCCCAACTCCCGCCGGTCCGCCAGGACATGGGCCGCCCAGCCCGCCGTGCCCGTGGCGGCCCGGGCCAACTGGCCCACGGCGTCGGCGAGATCGCCGGCCGGGCCGGGCGGTGCGGACGGGACGCCGTCCTCCCCGAGGGCGGCGAAGATCCCCAGCCCGTCGGCGCGGAAGTGCGGGACGGTGAGCGACACGAGGGCGCCGTCCCCGTACGGTGCCGCCGCCAGGCGCCACAGTGCCGGGGAGTCGACCGTCAGGGGCACCCGGACCTGGGCGTCGATCCAGTCCTGCGCCGTGTCGCCGGTCAGCGGAACGGTGTCCTCGTGCGGCGGCTCGGCGTTGGACGCGGGGACCCAGGCGCGGCGGGCGCCGGGGACGCGGGCCGGGGCGGGCCGCCGGCTGAGCCGGCCGCGGTCGAGCCGCCGCCACTCCTTGCGCAGGGCCCCTGCCGGCAGCGGGGCGCCCAGGCGCCACAGCACCTGGACGATCCGGGAGGAGCCCAGGGCGCGTTCGGCGCCGACGAGCATCTCGTCGGTGGGGTTGAGCCGGACGTCCGCGGTCATGAGGCGGCCTCGCGGAGGAGCTCCGCCGCGTACCGGCCGACGGCGGGCGCCTTCTTGAAGCCGCCGCCGTTCCATCCGGTGGCGGTCACCAGCCCGGCGGGGTCCGGCCACGCGGTCACCTCTCCGCCCCCGTCGGGGCCGAGCGCGTCGAAGGCGGTGACCCCGCCCACGAGTTCCGCGCCGACGAGGCCGGGGCAGCGGTGGCGCACGACCCCGCGGACGCGCTCCGCCTCGGCGTCCGGGACGCCCGGCGTCACCACCGGCGGGACGTCGCGGACGGTCGACGGGGCCCCGGCCAGGATGCCGGTGCCGTCGTCCCAGCGGCGCAGCCAGGCCCCGGTCGTCGTGTCGAGCACGGTCGGGAGGGCGCCGGTGACGGGGGTGCGCGGGGCGAAGACGCAGTAGCTCACCGACCGGGTGCGCAGGCGGAGTTCGACTCCGGCCGTGCGCGCGAGGTCCGCGCTGTGGACGCCGGCGGCGAGGAGCACCGCGCGGGCGCGGACGAATCCGGCCGTGGTGCGGACCCCGGTGACGCGGGAGCCCGCGGTGGTGATCTCCAGGGCGCGGGCCGGGGCGAGGAGCGTGACGCGGTCGGCGTCCCGGAGCACCGCCTCGGCCACGGCCCGGGCGGGCAGCCAGCCCGCGCGCGGTTCGTGGACCCCGAACCCGTCCTCGGGCGGGGCGATTCCGGGGAACGCCGTGGCGATCTCCTTGGCGTCGAGGACGTCCGCGGTGTGGCCCGCGGCCCGGACGCGGTCGG
Source organism: Streptomyces luteireticuli (assembly GCF_041519305.1). NCBI lineage: Bacteria > Bacillati > Actinomycetota > Actinomycetes > Kitasatosporales > Streptomycetaceae > Streptomyces > Streptomyces luteireticuli. The sequence continues at coordinate 7,169,206 of NZ_CP167927.1, read as the reverse complement.
CGGCGTCCTCCGCCCGCGCGGCATCGTCCGGGCCGAAGAGGGTGAGGGCGCCGTGTTCGCGGACCTCCGGCCACAGCCCGTGCGGGCCGCGGCGGAGGTAGCGGTCGAGCCCCTCCGCCGCCCAGGAGAGGGCGGCGGAGGTGGAGAGGTCGAGCGCCCGGACGAGCCCGCCGGACGCCCCCGTGGCGCCCGAGGCCGGCCCGTGGCCGTCGACGACGGTCACGGACAGGCCCTGGGCGGAGAGGCGTTCGGCCGTGGCCAGGCCGATGATCCCGGCGCCGACGACGGCGACGTCGGCGGTGCGGGCGGGGGTGCCGGCGGGTGTCGTCACCGCAGGGCCTCGTCCCTGAGCCGCTCCTCGCCGACGAGCGCCTCCGGTTCGAGCATGAGGGACTCGACGATGTCCGTGGACCGGGCGGAGAGCACCGCCAGGGCCCCGGCGTCGCCCATGCCGTGACTGGCCTCGCAGAGACCGTTGAGGTAGAGCCGCAACGGGCGGCCGCCGTAGGAGCGTTCCACGGGCACCGAGTAGTCCCGGGCCACGTCCGGCAGTCCCTCGTCGGTCAGGGCGAGCCGGTCGGCGATGCCGGCCAGCAGGGGGTGGTAGGGCTCGTCGTCCGGTCCCAGGCCGAAGTCCCGGAAGCCGGTGGCGAGGACGACGACGTCGGCGTCGTAGACGCTCCGCGTGCCGTGGTTGACGTCGCGCAGCACGAGGCGGTTGACCGACCCGCCGCCGTCCCGGCCGACCGCGGCGACCTCGCTGAACGGCTTGAGGAGCAGCCGGTCGGAGCCCATCAGCCGGTACTCGTGCTGGACGCTCGCGAGCCGGTCGATGACGTCCTGGTCGCAGGCGGCGTAGTTCACCGACCGCAGTTCGGCGCGCAGGCGCCGCTTCGTCTCCGGGGGCAGCGGATAGAAGTAGTCGATGAAGTCCGGGAGGAACACCTGTCTGCTGTACGGGCTGGTGTCCTTCAGCCGGAAGCCGATGCCGCGCTGGATCGAGACGACCTGCTCGACGTTGGAGCGGCCGAGCAGGTCGAGGACGATCTCGATGGCGCTCTGGCTCCCGCCGACGACGGCGACCCGGAGGCTGCGTCCCTCGTGGCGGCGCAGCGAGCTCAGGTAGCGGGTCGCGTGGAAGACCGTGCCGCCCAGGCTCCGCCGGAACACCTCGGGGATCCGCGGGGAGCGGCCCGTGCCGATGACGACGGTCTCGCCCAGGTACTGCCGGCCGTTGCCGGTCTCCAGCCGGAACACCTCGCCGTCCGGGGTGTCCACCACGGACAGGCCGGTCGCGGACTGACCGTAGTCGACCGCGTCGTGGAACGAGTCGGCGACCCAGCGCAGGTATCCCGCGTATTCGCGGCGGAGCGGGAACTTGGCGTTGAGGTGCAGGTAGTCGGTCAGTCTGCCCTGTGCGGCCAGGTAGTTGACGAATGTGTAGGCGCTGCTGGTGTTGCGCGGCATGGTGAGGTCGCGGAACGGGTTGTTCTGGATGTCCGCGCCGTCCAGCAGTTGTTCGTCCTGCCACTGGAAGTCGTCGGCCCGCTCGATGTACCGGGCCCCGCCGGTCCAGCCGAGCTCCTCGAGCGTCACGGCGAGGGAGAGGTTCGCCGGGCCGAATCCCACGCCCAGGATGTTGTGGATCTTTTGGTCCGTCATGACTCACGCACCTTCGGCATCATCATGGGGGACGCGAGGCGCCGGGAAGGCGCCTCGCGAGGGGGGTAACACCGTGGTCACGCCGAGGTGACCGTCTCAAGGATCTTGTTGCCCTCGTCCACGTGGACGACGCGGGGCTTGTGCTCCGCCACCTCGTCGTCGGAGAGCTGGCCGTAGGCGATGATGATCACCTTGTCGCCGGTGTGCACGAGGCGCGCGGCGGCACCGTTGACGCAGACCTCGTTGGCGCCGGGGGCGCCGAGGATGGTGTAGGTCTCGAAGCGCGCGCCGTTGTTGACGTTGACGACGTGCACCAGCTCGTGGACGCCGATGTCGGACGCCTCCAGCAGCTCCGGCGAAATGGTGATCGAGCCCACGTAGTTGAGGTTGCTGTCGGTGACGGTGGCGCGGTGGATCTTGGAACGCATGAAGGTGCGCAGCATGGTGCAGTCCTTAGCGGTGTCGGGGGAAGTGGGGGCGAAGGTGCGAAGTCCCGCGGAACGCGGGGGTGTTCACCGGTCGAGCGTGCGGAAGGGACCGGCGGGCGGTACGGCGGCGTCGCTCAGGAGCGGGACGCCGACGGGTCCGGAGCCGAAGGCCCGGGCCACGGCCTCGGCCAGGTCGGGGGTGACCGGCCAGGCGAGGGTGCGCAGGGTCCACAGGAACAGCAGGGCGCCGGAGACGTCGCCGGAGTCCTCGGTGCTGATCTGCCCGGCCTTCAGCGCCAGGACCTCCAGGTGGAGGGCGAGCGCCTCGGCCGCCTTGCGGATGCTGAAGCCGTCCAGGTCGTACGCGGCGGCGAAGCGCCGCTGGGACGCCTCGATGGCCGTGGCCCACCACTGCGAGGGCGGGGCGTCGACGCTCCGGCCGGCCAGCTTCTCGCCGAGGGCCTGCGCGATGGTGTCGAGCGGCGCGTCGAAGCGGGTCCGCAGCGTGGACTCGGCGACCTGCTCGGTGAATTCGGACTGCTGGAGTTCGGGGCTGGTCAGCGACAGGACGAACCGCGCCCGGTCCCGGCCGGCCTTCTCCAGGTAGTCGCGCGCCCAGAGCACGTCGCCCTTGCTGGTGGAGAACTTGCGGCCCTCCAGCAGGTAGTACTGGTTGGTGAGGGTGCGCGTCCTCGGGAGTTCGACGGACCGTCCGTACTGGGCGGCCAGCAGCTTCAGCGCGGGGTAGACGAAGGCGTTGTAGAAGCCGTTGTCGATCCCTATGAACTGGACGAACTCGTCGCAGCCGGCCCGGCCGCGCGCCCGTACCTGCTGCGGCCAGTACAGGTGGCCGACGTAGATCTCCGGCCAGGCGTTGATGGTCTGCGGCAGGGCGTCGGGGCCGTCCCAGTCCACCGGGATGCCCCAGGTCCCCGGGTAGGTGATGGGGATGTAGGGCATCCGGGCGGCGAGCGTGCGCTCGACGACCCCCCGCAGGTCCGGCCGGAGCGGGACGTCGGACGTGCGGTACCAGTTGCTCAGCAGCGAGCGGTGGCGTTCCAGGTCGAGCACCCAGATGGAGACCGGCCGGGTCGGCAGCGCCGTCGCGGTGTCGCCCGGCAGCAGGGCGCCGGGCAGATTGTAGAGGCCGCAGGCCTCGCAGACGCCGGCCCGGGCGTGGGCGAGGCAGACCGGGCAGCGGCCGGTCACAAAGGCCTCGGCCCGGTACTCGCCGGTCTCGGCGTCGTACGGCAGCTCGACCTCGCGCCGGTCGAAAGCGCCGTGCTTCCACAGGTGGGTGAAGAAGTCCCGGACGAATGCGGTGTATTGCTCGTCGGGCCGCTCGAAGAGGTCGACGTCGACGCCCGCCAGGTCCAGGGAGGCGGTGACGCTGTCGAGCGCCTCCTGGATCAGCGCCTCGGGCGTCGTGCCGAGCCGCTGCGCGGTGGTGACCACATAGGTCTGGTTGTCGTCCGTGCTGCACGCGTACACCACGTCGTTGCCCAGGATCTTCTGCGAGCGGGCGCATACGTCGCTGGCCAGGACCGGCCCGGCCAAATGCCCCAGGTGCAGGTCGCCGTTGGGCGTGGGCGGGGAGAACGAGACGTTGACGCGCCGCGCGACGGGGGCGCTGCCGTGCTCAGCCACGGGCGGGCTCCTCGGCCGGGGCCTGCTGGAGCCAGTAGATGCTCACGAAGGTCAGCAGCGCGTCGTCCTGGGTGTTGGTGACGACGTGGTCGTTGCCGTGCGGGATGTAGATGACGTCGCCGACGGTGACGTCGCGCAGCTCCTCGCCGACCCGGACCGTGCCCGAGCCGGCGGTGAAGATGAACGTCTCGTCGGTGTCGTGGTGGTGCTCCGTGCTCGACTCGTGCGGGTGGACCGTGCACAGGGTGCTGTTCCAGGGCGGCACGACGACGCCGTCCCAGGGGTAGAGCTGGCGGACGTCGATCCCGTTCTTGCGGACATGGCCGTCTTCGGCCGAGGTGCGCACGTGCATGGCGACTCCTTTTCCTGATGGCCGCCCTTCCGGAATTCACCGGAAACGGACGGGGGCAGAGGTGTTTCCATGGGGGCTCTTCCGTCGGACTCCGCCTCTGAATAGAGGAGAAAAACGACGGGAAAAACCGGTGAGCAAAATGAGCAAAACTGGACGCGCAAATGCCGGAAGCCGATGGAGCGGATACCGGAATTCACCGGTGATCAGCAATGGGGATTCTGTCGGCAGACGCAATGGAAAGCGCCATGCCGGAACGGCGAGGAAAGAGGACGAAGGGATGGGACGACCACACCCGGAAGGACGTCAGAAGGACGGTCCGGCCGTTGCCGTCATACGGTGCCGCACGGCAGGGCCTGTTCAGGACGCGTCAGAACGCCCCGGGGCCACCGGCCGTCATCTCGTCGATTCGTACCCCGATCCGTGGCTCCTCCCCATGGCACAGGCGCCGGCGGAGGACGCCGACCGAAAGCGGTCCGCCGTCGCCACACCGACCCTGATTCGACCCTCTTCTCCGAGGACGCCATTAATACTCCACCGGCGAACACGGTGGGTCAAGGCTTTTATTCAGGCTTCCTTGGAGTATGCCGATAGCACCTGCGGCGACCTGCGGAAATGTGATCGGAGTTCACCGCTCCGCAACTAGCTTCACACCGAAACCGGAATAAACGTGGGGTCGGACACATCACTCTGCGCAGCAGTGCGGATGCAATAAGAAACTCCCCGCGCACCGGCCGGTCGGCGGTTCGCGGGGAGGGGATCTGTATTTGTCGGGGTGATAGTCGGTGGTGATAGCAGGGGCGATAGTAGGGGGTGATAACTGCGAAGCGATAATGCGGAACAATACTGCCGCGGTGCGGCGGGGGCACCGGCCGCCTCAGGCCCGGCTGTCCTCGGACCGGGCCGTGGCCGCGACGGGCACACCGGCGGCCTCGCCGTGACCGGCCGCCGCACCCCGGCCGCTCCGGGCCCGTACGGTCGTCCAGACCAGGGTGAGGGCCGCGAGACCGGCGGTGATGAGCAGCAACTCCCCTGCTCCCACGGAGTCCTGGAACGCGGCCAGCAGGAACGGGGCGGCGAAGCCGATGTAGGAGAGCGCCTGGTACACGGCGGTCAGCCCGGCCAGTTCCTCCGGACGCGCCATGCGCTGCACCTCCAGCAGCCCGGTCACCTGGCACCAGCCGTACCCCGCGCCGAGCACCAGCGACGCGACCACCACCAGCACCGGCTGGGTCCAGTGCGCCGCCGCCGCGGCGACGAGCATGCCGGCCACCACGGCCGACATGGACAGCACGATCAGCCGCGGCCGGTGCGGGTCGTCCAGCCGCCGGGCCAGCGGCTGCACCAGGATTCCGGAGAAGCCCGTCAGCGCGGTGACGACGGCGCCGAAGACCAGCGCGCTGCCGCCCATGCGCTCCCTGACCACACCGGGCAGGTAGGCGAGCGAGACCGACGCGGCGCCGAAGACCCAGGGAGCCAGCGGCAACACCACGCCGCGGAACCGGGGTTGGCGCAGTCCGGGCAGGCGCATCTGGTTCAGGAGGCTGCCCGTCGCCACCCCGCCGCCCCCCGTCTCGGGGGCACGCAGGACGAGCGGGATGGCGACGAGCGTCAGGGCCAGGTGGGGCAGGTACGCCACCACCATGGGGGAGGGTGCCCACTGGGCGAGGAGGCCGGCCACCAGGGGGCCCACGGCGAAGCCGGTGGTCATGGTGATCGTCGCGCGGCGGGGGCCGGGGTTGGCCTCCCGGCCCGAGCCGGCGAGGGAGAGCTCCTTGATCCAGACGGTGCCGGAGCTGAAGGCCGCCCCACTGGCGATGCCGGAGACCAGCCGGCCCGCGAACAGCAGCCCTTCCGCCTGACTTCCGGCGATCAGCAGCAGGCTGGCGAGCACCGAGACGAACAGGGCGGGGAGCACCAGCCGGCGGCGGCCGTACCGGTCGGAGACCGGCCCGCCGAGCAGCAGTCCGGGAACCAGTCCGATCGCGTACAGCCCGAAGGTGGCCTGGACGGTGGCGGCGGAGAGGCCGAGCTCCGAGCGGTACAGCAGCAGCAGGGGCGCGAACTGGTTGGCGCCCCAGCCCACCGCCGCCACGGCGACTCCGGCCCGCAGCCAGGCCCGGGGGTCGGTCCCGGCCGCCCGGCCGGAGGCCACCGGGGTCTCGTGGTCAGTCGTCTTGGTCATGTCCTCATGCTGGCCGCTTCCCGGCCCCCGCCACGAGCGTCCGGAACGACATGGTGCGTACAATTACGGACATGGCTTCTGTCGCCCTGGCCGTCACCGACGGAATGCCGCTGCTCGAACTGGCAGCGGCCTGCGCGATCTTCGGCACCGACCGGCCCGATCTGGTGGACTCCTGGTACGACTTCACGGTCTGCGCCCCGGCCGGCGCACAGGTGGGGGGCTGGCTGCACGCCGACACTCCGCACGGACTCGACGACCTGGTGGCCGCCGACACCGTCATCGTCCCGCCCTGCGACGACGTGGACCGGCCCCCGCCCGCCGACCTGGTCGAGGCCGTGCGGGCCGCCCACGCGGGCGGGGCGCGGGTGGCCTCCATCTGCACGGGGGCGTTCACCCTGGCGGCGGCCGGGCTGCTCGACGGGCGGCGCGCCACGACCCACTGGATGCACGCCGGTCTGCTCGCCGAGCGCCATCCGGAGATCGAGGTCGACGCGCGGGTCCTGTACATCGACGAGGGGTCGGTCCTCACGTCCGCGGGCCGGGCCGCCGGGATCGACCTCTGCCTCCACATGGTCCGCACCGACCACGGGACCGCCATCGCCAACGCGGTGGCCCGCCGGCTCGTCGTCGCGCCCCACCGCTCGGGCGGCCAGGCCCAGTTCGTCGCCGCTCCCGTGCCGTCCGCCACCGGGAACAGCCTGACGGACGTCCTGGTCTGGGCGCTCGAGCGGCTCCACGAACCGCTGACCGTCACGGACCTGGCCCGCCGGGCCCATATGAGCCCGCGCAACCTCGGCCGGCACTTCCTCGCGGTCACCGGCAGCACCCCGCTGCAGTGGCTGCTGACGCAGCGCCTGCACCGCGCGCAGGAGTTGCTGGAGAGCACCGACGAGAGCGTCGACCAGATCGCCGACCGGGTGGGGATGGGCACCGCGACCACGCTGCGCCGGCACTTCAACCGGGCCTTCGGGGTGCCCCCCGACACCTATCGGCGCACCTTCCGCGTCGAGCGGCGCCGGGAGCGGGCCGTGCCGGTCGCGGGCTGAGCGGAAGGCCCCGGCTCAGCGGGGCAGTTGGCTCAGCGGGGCGGTTCGATCAGAGAGACGGTCCGATCAGCGGGGCAGTTCGATCTGGTAGCGGATGAACCCGCGGTAGTCGGCCACCCGGTCGTAGAGGCTGCGCGCGGTGGCGTTGGTCTCGTGGGTGCTCCAGTACACCCGGGAGCACCCGCGCTCCTTCGCCCACTCGACCACGGCGGCGATCAGCGCCTCCCCGACGCCCTTCCGGCGGGCCCGCCCGTCGGTGTAGAGGTCCTGGAGGTAACAGACGTCGGGGCCCGAGGTGTTGGGGTGGACGAGGAAGTGCGTGATGCCGACGAGCTCGCCGTCGATGCGCGCGCCGAGGGCGTGCACGCGCGTGTCCTCCTGGAAGGCGCTCCACGCGGTGTCGTACATCTCCTGCGGTTCGTCCCGCTTGTAGAAGTCGATGTACGCGCGGAACAGGGCCTCCCACGCCTCGCGGTCGGCCGGGGCGAGCTTGCCGATGTCTATCATGTGCGCTACCTCCGAGGGGTTTCCGGAATTCCGTTGATCACCATCCACCGGAGAGGTCCCGCCGCGGTAGGGGATGTGTCGCGGCTCACAGCGCGGGCCGCGCCGCCATCTTCCGCCCGTCGGCCGGGAATTGACCGCCGGGACGGGCCTCCGCATCCACCGGACACCGGGTTCCGGCTGCCGGGCACCGGCCGTCGGGAACCGGCCCGCAGGTCGGCGCATGCACCCCTTGGGACCCAGGCTACGCCTCTCCGCCTGCGCCGTTCCCGTCCGGGAGGACGGCCGGACGCCCACCGTCGAGAGCGCCTGCCCGGCGCCGCCGGGCAGGGGAGCGAAGTCCGGGGCACGGGTCGCGCCGAGGGCCACCGCCCGGGCTCCGCCGGGGAATTCGCGGGGAACGCCAAAGGCCCCGGGCGCGCTTGCGCCCCGGGGCCTCCGGGTGGGAGCGGCACGGCCGCGCGAGGGGCTACGCGTTGGGGCGCAACGTCCAGACGATGGTCATCTCGCCGGTCTCGGCGCCGTCCCCGCGGGTGATCGAGACGCGCACCGGGAACTCCGGGCGTCCGCCGGCGTCCAGTTCGGCGACCACGTCGGCGGCCGGGCGGCCGAGGGTGGCGGTGGCGGTGACGGGGCCCATGGCGAGCTTCTTGTAGCCGATCTCGGCCCGTACGGCGAGCGGCACGGCGCGGGACAGCTGGTCGCCGAAGGCGGCGAGGACGATCGCACCGCTGGCGGACTCGGCGAGGGTGAACATCGCGCCGGCGTGCGGGCCGCCGACGTGGTTGTGGAAGTCGGGCTGGTCGGGCAGGTGGAGCTCGGCCCGCTCGGCGGTGACCTCGCCGAACGCGAGGTTGAGGGTGCGCACCATGGGCACGGTGGCCGCGAGCATGTCGCCGATCGAGGGCTGGGTCTCAGACATGGGATGTGAAGTTACCAGTCAGTAGCAGTCTTCGGGAAGGGCCACCGGCCGTGCCCGTCACACCCGCCCCTTATCGTTGTCGGCCATGTGGCCAGGACAGCAGCCCGCCAACGGGGGCGAGCACAACCCGCAGCAGCAACCGAACCCCTACCAGCAGCCCAACCCGTACCAGCAGCCGGGATACCAGCAGGCAGGGCACCAGCAGGCGGGACACCAGCAGCCGGGGTACGGACAGCCCAACCCCTACGCGCAGCCGCAGCCCGGCGGCCCGCAATGGACGCCGCCCGCCGCGCCCGGGGGACCGCAGCCCCCGGCGGGCGGCGGCCGCGGACGGCGCACCACGGTGATCGCCGTCTCCACGGCCCTGGCCGTGGTCGCCGCCGCGGTGGTCACCGGCGTGCTGCTGCTCAAGGACGACGGCGAGCAGACCCGCGCCCAGGACGACCCGAAGCCGCCGGCGTCCGCCCCGGCCTCCGCCCCGTCGACCGCGGGCTCCTCCTCGCCCTCGCCCGGGAGCAACCCCCGGGGCGGCGGCGAGGACGTCAAGCCGGTGATCGCCGGCTGGAAGCCGGTCGTCAACCTCAAGCGCCACAACGTCTTCGACGTCCCGCCGGACTGGAAGGCGAGCGGGCCGTCGATGCAGTACAGCATCAGCGACGAGGCCGCCAAGGACGACAAGCGCTACCTCCTCCCCAAGCCCGCCGCGGTGATGACCGGCCCGGCCGTCTACAAGGACGGGGTGTGCCAGGCCAACGATGCGATGGGTGCGGCGGGCACCAAGGGCGCGCAGGGCGCCAAGAGCCTGGGCAGCGCGGCCGAGACCGAGGCGCTCAACTGGGTGTGGGCGGCCTTCGACCAGAAGAAGACGGGGAAGTTCGAGAAGACGGACGCCAAGCCGTTCCGCAGCGACCACGGGCTGTCCGGCGAGATGGCCACGGCCACGGTCACCGGGGTGAAGAAGACGGGCAAGTGCTCCACCGACGGCAAGGCCGTCGCCCTCACCTACAAGGACTCCGCCGGCGACCTCGCCACCTGGGTGCTCTTCAGCGTCAAGGGCACCGACGACGAGATCCCGGACGACACGATCAAGAAGATCATGAGCTCGCTGCGGCCGCTGGAGTCGGACTCCTGAGCCACCCGTGAGCCGAGGGGCTCACCCCACGCCGAACGCCCCGGCCGGCGGTTCCGGGGAGCCGACCGCCTCCGCGTCGGACACCGGGACCGCCCCGGCGGCGAAGCGGGCGAGCGCGGCGCCGTGCTCGACCCGCGCGGGGAAGGCGTCCGCCGCCGCGCGCCGGGCCAGCGCGTCCGTGGGCAGCGGCGCCGTGGAGGCGACCAGGACGACGTTGCCGAAGCGCCGGCCGCGCAGCACCGGCGCCTCGGCGATCAGGCACACCTCGGGCAGCACGGACGCGAGGGTCGCCACCTGCGCCCGCAGGAAGTCGAACGGGGCGCCGTCGGCCAGGTTGGCCACATAGATGCCGCCGGGGCGCAGCACGCGCGCGGCCGAGCGCGCGTACTCGACGGAGGTCAGGTGCGCGGGCACCCGGGAGCCGCCGAAGACGTCCGCGACGATCACGTCGGCACCGGCGTCGGCGGCCGACTCCAGGGCCGCGCGGGCGTCCTCGGCCCGCACCGTGATCCCGGCCCCGGCGGGGAGCGGGAGGTGCTCGGCCACCAGCTCCACGATCCCCCGGTCGGCCTCGACGACCTGCTGCCGGGAGCCGGGGCGGGTGGCGGCGACATAGCGCGGCAGCGTGAGGGCGCCGCCGCCGAGGTGGAGCACCGTGAGCGGCCGGCCGGGGGCGGCGGCCGCGTCGAGGACGTGCCCGATCCGCCGGGCGTACTCGAATTCGAGGTACGACGGGTCGTCGAGGTCGACATAGGACTGGGGCGCGCCGTCCACCGTGAGGAGCCAGGCGCGCGCCCGGTCCACGTCCGGCAGGAGCTTGGCGGTGCCCCCGGCGACATCGCGGGTCACGGGTATCGGTTCGTCCACCTCCCTATTGTGACCGCTCGTACGCCGTCATCCGTCCGTGGCGGTCACCCGGCCGGCGCCGACGGTGCGGCCGCCCTCGCGGAGGGCGAACCCGAGCCCGGGTTCGACCGGGACGCCGCGGTCGAGGACGGCGGTCAGCGTCACGGTCTCGCCGGGGCGGGCGACGGCGCGCGGGCCCAGGTCGATGCCGCCGGGGACGTCGGCGGTGCGCAGATGGAACTGGGGGCGGAAGCCGGTGGCGACCGGAGTGCGCCGGCCGCCCTCCGCCGGGCCGAGCACCCGCACGCTGGCCTCGAAGCGCCGGCGGGCGACGGCGCTCCCCGGCGCCACGACCACGTCCCCGCGCCGCAGGTCGTGTCCGTGCGCCCCGTGGAGCAGCAGCGCCACCCGGTCGCCCGCCCGCGCGCGCTCCATGGGCCGGCCGAAGGTCTCCATGCCGGTGACCCGGGTGGGCCCCATGACCCCCGGCACCTCGACGAGGCCGAGGAGGCGCAGGGTGCCGCGCTCCACGGTGCCGATGACGACGGTGCCGGTGCCGGGGACGGCACGGACCCGCTCCACCGGCAGCAGGAAGGGTGCCCCGGTGGGGCGCCGGGGTGCGGGCACACAGGTGTCGACGGCGTCGAGCAGCGCCTCGACGCTGCCGGTCCACCGGGGGTCGCCGGCCAGCGCGCCGAGCGCCGACACCCGTACGACCGGGGTCAGTTGGCCCGGTTGTCCGTGTGCGGAGAGCAGGTCGCGGACCTGGAGTTCGGCGAGGGCGGTGAGCTCCGGCTCGGCCGCGTCGGCCTTGCTGAGGGCGACGACGAGGCCCGTGACGCCCATCTGCCGGGCGAGCAGGAGGTGTTCGACGGTCTGGGGCATGACCCCGTCGAGTGCCGAGACGACGAGGACCGCCCCGTCGAGCCGGGCGACGCCGGCGATCATGTTCTTGACGTAGGCCGCGTGCCCGGGCAGGTCGGCGTGGACGTAGCGGCGGGTGTCGGTCTCGTACTCCAGGTGCGCCGGGGTGACGGTGCCGCCCCGGGCGCCCCGGCCGGGGGCCCGGTCGAGGCGCCCGACGGGGACGAAGGCGGCCGTGCCCCGGGCGCCGAGCACCTTGGTGAGGGCCGAGGTCAGGGTGGTCTTGCCGTGGCCGGCATGGCCGATGGTGCCGATGTTGAGGTGCGGCTTGACGGGGGCATGGGTCTGCTGGGTGACATGGGTCTGCTGGGACATGTGCGTTCTCCGGTTCTCCGGTACGCGGGCCCGGCGCGGCGGCCGGTGGGCCCCGGGGCCGGCCGACCCTCCCCGTACGGGGCCGCGGGAACGATCCGGGAAGGGTCAGCCTCGGACGAGGCAGGGAATGCCGGAGGGCACGGGAGTGCACGACACAGGGTGGGCGGCCCCGAGCAGGCCCGCGGCCGCGGGCCGCTTCGCGCAAGGGGCGTACCGGCACATGCTCCTGATGCTCGCTCACCGCGGAGGTCGCGTCGAATGGTTTTCGTCCGGGAACGGCGCCCGACGCGCCCTTCACTTGATCCTGAGATCACACCGCAGATGCCCCCATGTCGGGTTACGCTCCTCCGGTGCCCGATTCCGCCGCCCCCTCCCCCGCCCCGGACGGGCGCCGCGCCCGCGCCGCGCTCTCCCCGTGGGCCCGGCTGGGGCTGCTGGTCGCGATCGTCGGCGGCGCGGTGGCCACCGTCCTCGCCTGCCACCCCGAGCGGCTGCTCGCCGGGGGACTGCCCACGGGCATGCCGTACGGCGTGGTCTTCCTGCTGTTCTCCGCCGCGTACGGGCTGTGCACCGCGGCCTTCGTGCCCCGCCCGGTCCTGAGCGTCGCCGCCGGCACGCTCTTCGGCACCCAGGCCGGCTCGCTGGCGGCGCTGGCCGGCACGGTGCTCGGCTCGGCCGCCTCCTTCGGGCTGGCCCGGCTGCTCGGGCAGAAGGCGCTGCGCCCGCTGCTGCGCGCCCGGTGGCTGAAGGCCGCCGACCGCCAGCTGAGCCGGCACGGCTTCCGGTCGATGCTCGCGGTGCGCCTCTTCCCCGGGGTGCCGTTCGCGGCGGCCAACTACTGCGCCGCGGTCTCGCGGCTGGGCTGGGCGCCGTTCCTGCTGGCCACGGCCCTGGGCAGCGCACCGAGCACCACGGCGTACGTAATCGCCGGCAGCCATGCGGCGTCGCCCACGTCCCCGGCGTTCATGGCGGCCGTGGCCTTCCTCGCGGTCACCGGTCTGGCGGCGGTGCTGGTGGCCTGGCGGCGGCGGGGGCGGGCGGTCCTGCCGGGCCGGCAGCGGCCCTCCTGAGGTCCCGGGCCGTCAGCGGCCGTCGTTCTCGTCCTCGTCCCGCTCGCCCTCGGCCTGCGACGGCGTGGTGCGCGGCGTCTGGGGGTGCTGCTCCTCGCCGAGGTCGTCGTCGCGTTCGCCTTCGGCCTGGGACGGTGTGGTGTCGCTCATGATGATCTCGCTCATCGTGCTCCCCTTCCCGCTGCTTCCAGTGTGCCGCGCGGCCACCGGTGCGGAGGTCCACGGGTACCCACGAGGGGAAGGGGCATGCGGGGAAGGGGCCGGCACGTCCCGGCAAGCAAAGAGTCCGCCGATTTCGGACGATCCCCCGCGTCGCCCGAAATCGACGGACGTACCGGAATTCTCCCTGCTCAGAGGGCAGGACAACCGGTACCCTCCTGAGTATATTGGCCCGGAGCCAGTCAACGCAGGAGTTACAGCATGTCCCCCCGAAGCGCGTCGGTCAATGAGGAGTTGCGCCGCAGGTCCCGTGAGCGGCTCCTGAACGCAACCGTGGAGCTGGTGGACGAGCGCGGCTACGAGGCGACGACCCTCGGGGACATCGCGGGACGGGCGGGCGCGGCCCGCGGCCTCGTCTCGTACTACTTCCCGGGGAAGCGGCAGCTGCTGCAGTCGGCCGTGCACCGGCTGATGCATGTGGAGCTGGCGGAGGCGCTCGAACGCGACCCGGCGAGCCAGGACGGGCGCGAGCGCATGGCGCGCGCCATCGACGCCATCCTCGGGCTCGCCGTCCGGCGGCCCCGGCTGATGCGCACGCACATGGCCGGGATCCTCCAGGCGGAGGGCTTCATCCAGTGCCCCGAGCAACAGCAGCTGGCGCTCCTGCTGCGCGACACCGTCGTCCACTACGGCTCCACCGACCCCGAGTCCGACTACCGGCTGCTGCGCGCGTTGCTCATGGGGGCAGTGGTGGCAGTGCTGATGCCGGGGATCCCGATGCCGGAGGAACGGCTGAGGGCGGAGTTGTTCCAGCGGTACGGGCTCCCCTGGGAACTGGGGGTTCCGCCCGGCCCGAAACCGCCGCCGCCCGGCGTCTGAGTGAAGCCGGTGTGCTGCCGTGACGCGACGGCAGTGGGATGCTGGGTCGCATCCGCCGGAAGGAGAGAACCTCCGTGCTTCGCGTCGCAGTGGTGGGATCGGGGCCGAGCGGGGTCTTCACCGCCCAGGCCCTGGTGCAGCAGGAGACCGTCCCCGGAGTGACCGTGGACGTCCTGGACCGGCTGCCCTGCCCCTACGGTCTGGTGCGCTACGGCGTCGCCCCCGACCACGAGAAGATCAAGTCCCTGCAGAACACCCTGCGCACGTCCCTGGAGCACCCCGGGATCACCTTCCTGGGCAACGTCCCCGTCGGCGAGGCTCCCGGGGAGATCGCCCCGGGCCGGCTGCGCGAGCTCTACCACGCGGTCGTCTACTGCGTGGGCGCGGCCTCCGCCCGGCGGCTGGGCATCCCCGGCGAGGATCTGCCGGGGAGCTTTTCGGCCACGGACTTCGTCTCCTGGTACAGCGCCCATCCCGACTCCCCGCCCGACGGGTTCGCCCTGCCCGCCCGCTCCGCCGTCGTGATCGGCGTCGGCAACGTGGCCGTCGACGTCGCCCGGGTGCTGGCGCGCGGCGCCGACGAACTGGCGCCGACCGACGTGCCGCACGCGGCGCTGGCCGCGCTCGCCGAGAGCCGCGTCACCGACATCCACATGGTGGGCCGGCGCGGCCCGGCGCAGGCCAAGTTCACCACCAAGGAACTGCGCGAACTGGGCGCGCTGCCCGGGGCGTCGGCGCTGGTGCGCGCCGAGGAAGCGGCACTGGACCCGGCCTGGGACGACACCTCGGGCCTCCCCGGCATCACCCGGCGCAATGTCGAAGTGCTGCGCGGCTGGGCGCGCGAGCCCGACCCCGCACGCGGGCGGCGGATCCATGTGCGCTTCTTCCTGCGGCCCGTCGCCCTGCTCGGGGACGGGGCCGTACGCGCGGTGCGCTTCGAACGGACCGTCCCGGACGGGGCCGGGGGCGTGCGCGGCACCGGCGAATTCGAGGACATCGAGGCCCAGTTGGTGCTGCGGTCGGTGGGCTACCGCGGGGTGCCGATCGCCGGCCTGCCCTTCGACGCGGCGAGCGGGACCGTGCCGCACGCCGCCGGCCGCGTCCTGCGCGACGGCGCGCCCTCGCCCGGGGAGTACGTCGCCGGGTGGATCAAGCGGGGCCCGACCGGGGTGATCGGCACCAACCGCCCCTGCGCGAAGGAGACCGTGCACTCCCTCCTCGCCGACGCCGGACCACTGCTGGCCCGGCGCCCGCCGGACGACCCGCGCGCGGCCCTGCGGGCCGCCTTGCGGGCGACGGGGGCGGAGCCGGTGGAGTGGCCGGGCTGGCTCGGCATCGAGGCGGCGGAGACGGAGCTGGGGCGGAGCCTGGGGCGGCGGACGGTGAAGATCCCGGACTGGGAGGGGTTGCTGGTGGCGGCGCGGGGTGGGGGGTAGGGGGCCAGGGGCGCATCCAAAGACCGCCACCCGCACGCCAGTTGAATCGAAACCCCCGCCTCAACCACCCCGTACGGGTGAATTCCACGCCACCCCCGCCCGACGGAACCGCGCACGCCCGCCCGCAGCCGGGCAACCCGGCGAAAACCGCCCCCCGCCCCCTCGCGTACGATCGACGCACCGACGCAGGCACCGGGCCGCGAGCCCGCGTACCCACCCGCCTGCGACACCGCTCCGCAACTTCTTTGACAGGGAGGGGTCGCAGCCGTGGCTGCACGTCCCTTGCACGAGATCGTCGAAACCGGCTGGGCCAAGGCGCTGGACCCGGTCGCGGGCCGGATCGCCGCGATGGGCGACTTCCTGCGCGCCGAGATCGCGGCCGGCCGTACCTATCTGCCGTCGGGCGCGAACGTGTTGCGCGCCTTCCAGCAGCCGTTCGACGACGTCCGGGTCCTCATCGTCGGCCAGGACCCCTATCCGACGCCGGGCCACGCGGTCGGCCTGAGCTTCTCCGTCGCCCCCGAGGTGCGGCCGCTGCCGGGCAGCCTGGAGAACATATACCGCGAGCTCAACACCGACCTCGGCCTGCCCCGGCCCTCCAACGGCGATCTGACGCCGTGGACGCGGCAGGGCGTGCTGCTGCTCAACAGGGCGCTGACGACCGCCCCGCGCAAGCCCGCCGCGCACCGCGGCAAGGGCTGGGAGGAGGTCACCGAGCAGGCCATCCGTGCCCTGGTGGCCCGCGGCAAGCCGATGGTCGCGATCCTGTGGGGGCGCGACGCGCGCAATCTGCGCCCGCTGCTGGGCGGTGTGCCGTGCGTGGAGTCCGCGCACCCCTCGCCCATGTCCGCGGACCGGGGCTTCTTCGGCTCGCGGCCGTTCAGCCGGGCCAACGACCTTCTGCTGGGCCTGGGTTCGGCGCCCGTGGACTGGCGGCTGCCCTGACCCCGCGCGGTAGGGTGCCCGCCATGACGGACCCGGTGAACGTCCTCGCGGTGGCACGGGCATGACGTCCGCTCACGTACTGGCGGTCGACTCGGGGGGCTCGGGCATCCGCGTCGCCGTCGCCCCCGCGGACGGCGGCGGCCCCCCGCTGGTCTGGTCCTCCCCCGAGCCGGTACGCACCACGAGCGGCGGGATCGACGCCCGCGGGCTGCTCGGCCGCGTCCTGCCCGCCGCCCGCGAGCTGCTGCGCCGGGCGGACGCGCGGGAGTGCGCGGCGGCCTGTGTGGGAGCCGCGGGCATGGCCGGGCTCGGCGACGGGCTGCGGGCGGTCCTGCCCGGCGCCCTGCGCGAGACCCTGGGCACCCGGCGGCTCGCGCTGGCCTCGGACGCCGTGACCGCCTACGCCGGGGCGATAGGCCAGGCTCCGGGCGCCGTCGTCGCCGCGGGCACCGGTCTGGTCGCCCTCGGCGCCGATCTCGCCCCGGGCACCGGCTGGCGGCGCGCGGACGGCTGGGGGCACCTGCTCGGCGACTGCGGCGGCGGGGCGTGGATCGGCCGGGCCGGGCTGGAGGCCGCGCTGCGGGCCCACGACGGCCGGGACGGCGGTTCACCGGCCCTGCTGGCCCGGCTGGAGGCCGTCCTGGGGCCGGCCGAGGAGCTGCCGGGTCTGCTCTACCCGCGTCCGGACCGGCCCGCCCTGCTGGCCTCCTTCGCCCCCGAGGTCGCCCGCTGCGCCGGGGACTGCCCGGTCGCCCGGGACATCCTGCGGTCGGCCGCCCGCCACATCGCCGACGCCGCCGCCGCGGTCTGCCGGCCGCCGGCGCCCGGCGCACCGGCCCCCGTCGTGGCGGTCACGGGCGGACTGCCGGAGCTCGGCGAACCGCTGCTCGTACCGCTGTTCGAACAGTTGCGGCTGCAACTTCCGCACGCCCGGCCGGTCGACGCCGAGGGCACCCCGCTGGACGGCGCATTGCGCCTGGCGGCAGCGCTGCTGACGGATCGTCTGCTGCTGCCCGTCGACGGGACGCTGCTGCGCGTCATCGGGTGAACACTCCTTCCGAGTTGACCGGACACCCCCTCCACCCGCTGGAGCAACCACCTAATAAATCCGGACAGAAGTGACGTAACCTCCCCCCACCCGAACGGAGGAGTTCCCGACCGGATAACATGCGGCGCCATGAGCTCCTCCACAGGGCCCGTGTCCGGCCTGCCTGTACGAATGCCCCGTCCCCGCCAGTCCGGGCGGCACCGGAGGCCGGAGCCCGTGACCGCGCCGACGGGTGCGCCCCCGCTGGTGCTCGCGGTTCCCGGCGCGCCGGGCCCCGCCGCGCGCCGGATCGCCGAGGAGATCCTCAGCATCGCCCGCTCCGAGCTGCCCGGCCTGGACGCGCGCATCGGCTACGCGGACGCCGAAGGGGGTGCGGAGGGGTACCCGCCGCTGGACGCCGTCCTCGGCTACGCCGCCGCCCAGCACAGCGCTCGCATCAGCGAAGCCGCCGCATCGGCCGCCGCGGCCGGCATCGACGCGGAGGACGCGCCGGACTGGTCCCGGAGCCCGGCCGCCGTCGTCGTCCCGCTGCTGGCCGGCCCGGACGCGGCCGTGCTGCGCCGCATACGCCGGTCGGTCGTGAGCAGCGGTTCGGCCTTCGAGCTGACCGACACCCTCGGTCCCCACCCGCTGCTGGCCGAGGCCCTGCACGTGCGCCTCTCCGAGGGCGGGCTCTCGCGTGCCGACCGCGCCCGGCTGTTCACGGTCACGACGGCCGCCGACGGCATCGTCCTGGCGACGGTCGGCGGCACCGAGGCCGCGCAGGCCGCGGGCATCACCGGCATGCTGCTGTCCGCCCGCCTGGCCGTGCCCGTCCTGGCCGCCGCGCTCGACGAGGAGGGCGCCGTCGCCCGCGCCGCCGACGAACTGCGCGCCGCCGGTTCGCGGAACCTGGCCCTCGCACCCTGCCTGATCGGCCCCGAGGCCGACGAGGCGCTGCCGTCCATGGCCGCCAAGGAGGCGGGCTGCGCGGCGGCCGAGCCGCTGGGCGCCTACCCGGCGATCGGCCGGCTCGTCCTCGCCAAGTACACCGAGCTGCTGGGCATCGCCACCCCGTCGCCGCTGCGCTGAGCCGCGTCGTCGTCATCGCCGGGAGGGGCCTCCATGGAGGCCCCTCCCGCGTTTCCCCTCACGCGAAGGCGACGCACGAGGCGGCGGGCACGGCGACCGCACCGCCCTTCCGCGGCATCCCGATGCCGGGCTCGACCGTGAACCAAGTGACGTCGCCCGAGCGCTCGTTGGCGACGTAGAGCAGTCCGCCGTGCGCCGTCAGATGGCGCGGCCAACGGCCTCCGCAGTCCACCGTCGCGCGCAGCTCCGGCCGGTCGCCGTCGGCGTCGAGAGCGAGGACGGCGAGGGTGTCGTCGCCGCGGTTGGCCGTCCACAGGAAGCGGCCGTCCGGCGAGAGCACGGGCGTGGACGGATATGTCGGCACGTGTGCCCCCGGGGGCACGACGCGGACCTCCTCCAGCGGCTCCAGCGTGCCGGACGCGGCGTCCCAACGGCACACCGTCAGGGTCGGGTCGAGCTCGTTCAGGACGTACGCGCGGTGGCCGCGCGGGTGGAAGACGAGCGTCCGGGGGCCGCTGCCCGGGCCGAGGGCGGTCTCGCGGTACGGCACGGGGTCGCCGGTCGCCCCGTCCAGCGCCGAGATCCACACGGAGTCCGTACCCAGGTCGACGGAGAGCAGCCAGCGCCCTGAGGGGTCGGGGACGACGGCGTGCGCGTGCGGGGCCGACTGCCGGTCCGGGACCGGGCCGCTGCCGCGGTGCGGCAGCACCGCGGTCGGTGCGCCGGGGACACCCGCCGGGCCGTCGAGCGGCAGCGCGCTGACGCTGCCCGAGCCGTAGTTGGCGGTGAACACCCGCCGCCCGTCGTGGCCGACGGCGAGGTGGGTCGGCCCGTCGCCACCGACGGGAACGGGCTCACGGAGGGGCTCCGGCCGGTCCGGATCGCCGGCGAGCGAGAAGGCGGCGAGCGCGCCCTCCTCGGTCTCGCTCACCGCGTAGAGCACGTCATGGACGGGGGAGACCGCGAGGAAGGACGGGTTGACGACGGTGCCGACGGCGGGGTGGGGTGCGGTGAGGGCACCGGTGCGGGCGTCGAGGCGGGCGACGGTGATGCCGGGGCCGCCGGCGGTGGTGAAGGAACCGATGTAGGCGCGGGTGGGGTGGGTGGGGACCATGGGCTGACGCTACAGGGGAGGGAGTTGTGCCCCTGGCCCGCCCTCATCCGTCTTCGCAGGGGCTGCGCCCCTTCGGAACCCCGGTGGCGCGCGGGGCGCGCCGGGCTCGTGCTGCCGCGCGGGTGGCGGGGCTTCGCCCCTGCGCCCCCTGAAGCGCCCTGCGGGCTCCCCCGGAGGGGGCACCCCCAGTCCTCAAGCGCCGGACGGGCTGAATTCAGCCCGTCCGGCGCTTGAGGACGAGCGGCGGAGCCGCGACAACAGGGGCCAGGGGCGGAGCCCCGGAAGCAGGGGCGCAGGGGGCGCAGCCCCCGCCCTACCGCGCGGCAGCACGGTGCCGGCCCCCGGGGCGGAGCCCCGGAAGAAACGGTGAAAGGGCGGGCCAGGGGCAAACCCCCCTCACACCCGCAACGGCACCGCCAACTCCCCCAACGCCCGCTCCAGCCCCTGCAGATGCGCCAGCGCCCCCTCCCCCACCGACGGTGACACCGACGTAGACACGGTCGGCGACGACAGCGAAGGCGACGGCGAAACCGACCCGCCGCCCGGCGACGTCAGCGCCCCCACCGCCACCTCCACCCGCGCACACGCCGCGGACAGCCTGTCGTCCCGCGACGCCTCCGGGTCCGCGGAGATCGAGGCGAGCCCGCGCACCTCGCGGGCGCAGTCGTCGAGGAGGGCCAGCACCCGGCGGGCCCGTGCCTTGCGGGTGCGCAGTGGGCTCAGCGGGTGCACCAGGGGGGCGAGGGACAGGCGTACGCGGCCGAGCAGTGCCTCCAGTTCGGCCACCCGCGGTGCGGGGTCCGCGTCCGGCGAGCCCGCGAGCCGCGCGGCCGATTCCGCCGCGCACGCGTGGACACAGCGCACGGCGTGCCGGACCCAGGCGTCCGTCGTGGCGTGGGTGGTGACCGGCAGGACGAGGACGACCGCCAGCGCCGCGCCGAGCGCGCCGACGCCGGTCTCGGCCAGGCGCAGGGCGAGCAGCCCGGGGCTGAGGACGCCGAGGAGCCCGTAGAGCAGCCCGGCCATGACGGTCACGGCGAACATCATCCACGTGTAGGAGACGGGCGCCGCGTAGAAGATCCCGAAGACGCACGCCGCGACCAGGACGGCGGTGGGGAGGCCGGCCCCGTGCAGGGGGATGGCGACGACCGCCCCGACGGCGACGCCGAGCACCGTGCCGAGGACCCGCCGGAAGCCGCGTACCAGGATGTCGCCCCGGGAGGCGGTGTTGACGAAGATCCACCACACGGCGCCGACGGCCCAGTACCAGCGCTGCTCGGACAGCAGCTGCCCCGCGCCGAGCGCGAGCGCCCCCGCGGCGGTGGCCTGGACCGCCTGCCGGGTGGTGGTGCGGGCCAGGCCGGTCCCGGACGGCGGGGCCGGGGCGGCGGCGGGTGCGAGCCGCCGCTCGTAGCACCACAGGCCGAAGCGCACGGCCGAGGAGACGGCCAGGGCGAGCAGCGTCGCGGCGCAGAGCTCGGGCAGCTGCCCGGGCACCGCGTGCAGGAACTGGGTCTCGAAGAAGGTCATGAACGCGAACACCCCGAGGGCGTGCCCGCGCGGCCCCCAGCGCCGGGCGTAGACCCCGGCGCCCAGGACCGCGAGGAAGACCGCGTCCCTGGCCCACGGCAGGCCGTGCAGCGCCGTCGCCGCAGCGAGCACGGGCAGGCCGGCCACCGGCAGCAGGGCGGTGGTGACGGCCTGGCCGCGGACCGTCGCGTCGGTGACGGTGAAGAGGGCGAGCAGGGCGGCGAGCCCTCCGGCGACGGCCGCGGCGAGCGAGTGGCCGGCGAGCCCGCAGGCGGCGACGGCCGCGCCGATGCCGAGGACGGCCCGGGCGCCGCTGCGCAGCCGCAGCCGGCCCGGGTCCGGGGCCACGAACACCCTCTTCAGCACCAGCACCCGCCCCTTTCGAGCTCCAGATTCGAGCTTCAGACATTTCGGCATGAAAAAGGCGCCGCGGAAGCATCCGCAGCGCCATCGACGGCACCATCACACCATCTCGGCCGTCAGTGGCTCAACAGTCACTCCATTTGCTGGGCCATTGGCTCAGCACATGCCGGTCGTTCCGGTCCGGAAGGGGACCATTGGCCAGGCCACAAGGGCCACGAGGACCCCGGCCGGGACCGGGCCATTGGTACAGTGACCGCGCCCCGCACCCGACCCCGAGGGAGCCGTTGGCCCATGGCCGTGGACGCCCTGGACGCGAAGATCCTGCGCCTGCTGCTGGAGCGGCCGCGCACCAGCGCGCGCGAGTACGCCCGGCTGCTGGGCATCGCGCGGGGCACCCTGCAGGCGCGCCTGGACAGGCTGGAGCGCACCGGCGTGATCACCGGGACCGGGCCACGGCTCTCCCCCGCCGCGCTCGGCCACCCGGTGCTGGCGTTCGTCCACATCGAAGTGACCCAGGGGCACCTCGACCCGGTCGCGGACGCGCTGGCGGAGGTGCCGGAGATCATCGAGGCGTTCTCCATCACCGGTGGCGGTGACCTGATGGCCCGCGTGGCGGCACGGGACGCGGCGCACCTGGAGGACGTGATCCAGCGGCTGGTGCGGCAGACGGGCGTGGTGCGCACCCGGACGGAGATGGTGCTGCGCGAGCGGGTGCCCTACCGCATGGTGCCGCTGGTGGACGCGGTGGGCCGCGCGGCGGACCGCCGGAGCTGAACCCGCCTCCGTTCCCCGTGAGTTGAAAGGTGCCGCGGCGAACGCCGGTGGAGCGTCGTGCGTCTGACACCCCGGGTTGCGGGAAAGCCGCAAAGGGGTGGGAGGATCAGGGGGTTCGACCCGGTTTCGAGTGAACCGGGACTGACCCGAGGAATGAGATGCATATGGTGCACATTGGGGGAAGACGGGCCCGCCGGTGGGGGGCCGGGCTGACCGCGTCGACCGCCGCTCTGGCCGTCGCGCTGCCCGCGACGACCGCCGAGGCGGCGACCGGCCCGGCGGGGATCGCGGCCAAGGGCGCCTTCCTGCTCGACAGCGGGGCCAACCGTCAGCTGTGGGGCAAGGACGCCGACACCAAGCGGCAGATGGCCAGCACCACCAAGATCATGACTGCGGCCGTGGTGCTGGACACCAAGGGCGTCAACCTCAACAAGCAGATCACGGTCAAGAAGTCGTACCGCGACTACGTCGCACGCGAGAAGGGCAGCACCGCCGACCTCAAGGTGGGCGACAAGCTGACGGTCCGTCAGCTGCTCTACGGCATGATGCTGCCCTCCGGCTGCGACGCGGCGTACGCCTTCGCCGACACCTTCGGCACCGGCAAGACCGAGGCCCAGCGCACCAAGTCGTTCATCGCCCAGATGAACAAGAAGGCCAAGGCGCTGGGCATGAAGAACACCAAGTACGACTCGTTCGACGGCATATCGCAGTCCGGCGGGAACGTCTCCACGCCGCGCGACATCGCCACGCTGGCCCGTCACGCGATGCAGAACAGCACGTTCGCCACGGTCGTCAAGGCGTCCAGCACCCGTCAGAAGGCGGCGAACGTCAACCGGCTGTACACCTGGTACAACACCAACCAGCTGCTCGGCTCGTACAAGGGCGCCATCGGCGTCAAGACCGGCACCGGCACCGCCGCCGGGCCGTGCCTGGTGTTCGCCGCCCAGCGCGGCAAGCGCACGGTCGTCGGCGTCATCCTCAACGACCCGGCCAAGCGCTACCCCGACGCGGTCAAGATGCTGGACTGGTCGTTCAAGACGTCCACTCCCAAGGTCAAGCTGCGTCAGCTGCCCAGCTTCGCCCAGCGGGACTGACGTCCCGCGATCCCGGGTGGACCCGCGCGGTGTGCGCGGGTCCACCCGGCCCGGGCGCCCGGGCGGGACTCAGGTCCCCGCGGGGGCGGCCAGGGCTTCGCAGACCGCTTGGAGGTGCGAAGTCGTGCCCGCTGCCGGGTTGTTGCCGCTGGAGACGGGCGCGGCGACGCCTTCGAGGGGGTCGTCCGTGCGGGGCGCGTCGAGGGTGAGGACGTCCCCGACGCCGGGGGCGGCCGCGTCGCGGCGGGTGAGCGGGCCGAGCTGCCACCGCTGCTCGACGGTCTTCAGCACCGAGGTGTGGTCCAGCGGGGTGCCGCCACCGGCGCGGAACACGGTCCCGGCCTCGATCAGCGGCGAGACCAGCACGGTGGGCACGCGCACCCCGAACCGGGTGAAGTCGAAGCCGGTGGGGCTCGCGACGTCGTCGGGAGGCACCGCGCCGGAGGGCGGGGGCACATGGTCGTAGCAGCCGCCGTGCTCGTCGTAGGTGATCACCAGGAGGGTCCTGTTCCAGTGCGGCCCGCCGCGCAGTGCTGAGTAGACGTCCCGCATGAGCGCGTCGCCGTTGGCCACGTCGTAGTTGGGGTGCTGGTCGTTGCCCGTCGGGCGCCAGTCCGGTTCGAGGAAGACGAACCCCCGGGGGAGAGTGCCGTTCGCGGCGGCGGCCTTGAAGTCGTCGAAGGAGCCGAAGTGGCGGGGGTCGGCTCCCACGGTGTCGGGGAAGTCGAGACGGGTCAGCTGCTGATGGCAGCTGTAGATCGCCCAGTCCACGGGGGGCTTCGCGTGGTCGAGCAGGCCGAAGATGCTCGGATACGGGAAGGGCGGAACGCCTTTCTGGTGTTTGTCGTCCATGCGGCCCCGGCTGGTGGCGGCGAGGGCGAACGCCCGGTTGGGAAGGGTCTCGGTCGGCACCGAGCTGTACCACTGGTCGCAGACCGCGTAGCCGCGGGCCAGACCGGACAGGACCGGCAGGGCCTCGGGGGTGAAACAGCCCATGATGTTCTCCGGCTTGGTGCCGGGATATATCTTGTCGCCCCTCTGGGTGTCGAACCGTATGGCGTCCGCGAAGTCGGCCACGAAGCCGTCCATGGCCGGGACGGGGGCGGGAGTGGGCGGGGTGAGCGTCCCGAACAGCTGGTTGTTGGTCGCCTTGTAGCCCTCTCCGGGGTCCGCGCCCGGCATGAAGTACGCGTCGGGCGCGCTCGCGTCGATGGGGAAGACCCCGACCCGGCCGTTGTTCCAGGGGACGCTCTCATCCCCCTTCAGGCCCTCGAAGGGCTTGCCGGACGGAGTCCGCTTGTCGGGGTAGAGAAACCCCAACATGTGGTCGAAGGACCGGTTTTCCTGCATCAGGACCACGATGTGGTCGATCTGGTCCAGTCGGTTGTTGCCAGGCATGGGGACGTCTCCTGTCGCACGAGGGTGAAGTCGTGGAGAGCCCAGCGGCGTTGTGCCGGTCAGGTGGGGCGGGGGCGACGTCTCCGGCGTCCCCGCCATGGACGTCGCCCCACCCGGTCTGCTCGACGTCGACGATGCGAGCCACGGTCCGCCTCCCGGATTGCGCAGGCCCGGATTACACAGGCACAGTGCTCACATTTGTCACTATAAGGACCCGAACGTCAGGCAGTCACCCTTCGGCCTTCGACCTTCGGCCACCCTTCAGCCCAGGAACGACAGCCGCACCTGGCGATGCGGATTGTCCCTGTTGGTGTCCACCAGGCACACCGACTGCCAGGTCCCGAGCTCCAGCCGGCCGCCGAGCACCGGCAGGGTCGCGTGCGGCGGGACGAGGGCAGGCAGGACGTGGTCGCGTCCATGGCCCGGGCTGCCGTGGCGGTGACGCCAGCGGTCGTCCGCCGGGAGCAGGTCGTGCAGGGCCGCGAGCAGGTCCTCGTCGCTGCCCGCGCCGGTCTCCAGCACCGCCACCCCCGCCGTCGCGTGCGGGACGAAGACGTTGAGCAGCCCGTCGCGGCCTGCCGCCGCCTCCCGCAGGAACGCCTCGCAGTGGCGGGTGAGGTCGAAGACGGTCTCCGAGGAACCGGTGGTGATGTCGAGTACATGGGTGCGGAAGCTGTCGCTCATGTCACCATCATCGCCCGCGCCGGAGGGAAGATTCCCCGCCGCCCCCCGGTTGGTAGAACCGTGAACAAAGTGGAGGCAGTGGTCGTCGGAGCCGGACAGGCGGGCCTGTCCAGCGCCTACCACCTGCGGCGCAACGGATTCGCACCGGAGCGGGACTTCGTCGTCCTGGACCGTGCGCCACGGCCCGGCGGCGCCTGGCAGCACCGCTGGCCGACGCTGACGTACGGCAGGGTCCACGGCATGCACGCGCTGCCCGGCATGCCCCTGACCGGGGCGGACGACGCGCGCCCGTCCTCCGAGGTGATCGGCGGCTACTTCGCCGACTACGAGGACGCCTTCGGCCTGCGGGTGCGCCGGCCCGTCGTGGTACGGGCGGTGCGCGAGGGGGACGGGGGGCGGCTGCGCGTCGAGACGTCCCAGGGGGTGTGGTCCACGCGGGCCCTGATCAACGCGACCGGCACCTGGGACCGCCCCTTCTGGCCCCGCTACCCTGGCCAGGACCTCTTCCGCGGCCGCCAGTTGCACACCGCGCAGTACCCGGGCCCGGGGGAGTTCGCCGGACAGCGGGTCGTGGTCGTCGGCGGCGGCACCTCCGCCGTGCAGCATCTGCTGGAGATCGCCGAGGTCGCGGCCGCGACGACCTGGGTGACCCGCCGCCCCCCGGTGTTCCGCACGGGCCCCTTCGACGAGACGCACGGCCGGGACGCGGTGGCGCTCGTCGAGGAACGCGTCCGCCGGGGACTGCCTCCGCAGAGCGTGGTGTCGGTGACGGGGCTGCCGATGACGGAGGCGATGCGCCGGGCCGAGGAGGCGGGCGTCCTCCGCCCGCTGCCGATGTTCGACCGCCTCACCCCCACCGGTGCGGCCTGGGCCGACGGCACGGAGACGGCCGCCGACGCCGTCCTGTGGGCCACCGGCTTCCGGGCCGCCCTCGACCACCTGGCGCCGCTGCACCTGCGCGAGCCCGGCGGCGGCATCCGCGTCGAGGGGACACGGGCGGTCCGTGACCCCCGGGTGCACCTGGTCGGCTACGGTCCGTCGGCGAGCACGATCGGCGCCAACCGGGCGGGGCGCGAAGCGGTGCGCGAGATACGGAAGTTGCTGGAGTTCTCCCCCGCTCCTGGATGACCCTGGCGGTAATACGCACGGGGCGCATATGAAGCTCCGGGGTCTGGGTGACTTCCCGGGCGGACGACAGGCTGGTTCCCATCGGCACAGAGATCGTCCGAAGGGGAGTCGAGGACATGAGCGTTGAGATGGCGGAGGCGGAGCGCGGCGGGACGCGGGCCGCTCGGCCGGCGGGCTGGTCGGCGGGCTGGTCCACGGCGATGCAGCGGCCGAGCGCCGGGTTCGGGGAGAACTGGTCGGAGTCCGGGTTCGACCGGCAGAGCCTGCGCCAGGTCGTCCGGCTCACCGGCGGCGGCACCACGGCCCGGGTGCGGCTGTCGAACCGCTACGGCACCCGGCCGTTGGAGGTGGGCGCGGCGTCCGTCGCCCTCGCCGCGGAGGGGGCGGCCGTCCGGCCGGGCACGGTGCGCGCGCTCGCCTTCGGCGGTGCGCCCACGGTGCGGATACCGGCGGGCGGCGAGGTGTGGAGCGACGCGGTTGAGCTGCGGACCGCGGCGTTCGACCCGGTGGCGGTGACACTGCACTTCGCCGGCCCGACGGGGCCCGCGACCTTCCACTCGCAGGCGTGGACGCCCAGTTACCGCGCGTCGGGCGACCGTACGCGGGAGGCCGGCGGCGAGGGATTCGGGGACACGACCCAGTCCTGGTACTACCTCGCGGACGTCGAGGTGGCCGGGGAGAGGACGCACGAGGGGGCGGTCGTGGCCTTCGGGGACTCGATCACCGACGGCTTCGGCTCCACACCGGGCACCGACCGGCGCTACCCGGACGCGCTCGCGCGGCGACTGGCCGCGGAGGGACGGCCGTTGACCGTCCTCAACGCGGGCATCGGCGGGAACCTGCTGCTCCACGACTCGCCCTGGTTCGGCGACCGGGCACTGTCCCGCTTCGATCGGGACGTGCTGGACCGGCCCGGGGTGCGGGCGGTGATCGTGCATGTGGGCCTGAACGACATCGGCTTCAGCGAGGTGGACCTGCCGATGTACAAGCCGGATGTCCCGGTGTCGGCGGAGGAGTTGGTGGCCGGGCACCGGGAGCTGATCCGGCGTGCCCATGAGCGGGGCATCCGGATCATCGGCGGAACGATCCTGCCGTTCAAGGGGTCCGAGTACCACAACGCCCGGGCGGAGGCGAAGCGTTCGGCGGTCAATGCGTGGATCCGCGACTCCGGGGAGTACGACGCGGTGGCCGACTTCTCGGCGGCGCTGGTGTCGCCGGGGGATGCGGAGGTGTTGCATCCTGCCTTTGACTCGGGGGACCGGAAGCATCCCGGTGATGCGGGGTATCGGGTGATGGCGGGGGTGGTGGATTTGGCGGCGTTGTTGTGCCCCTGACCCTCCCCCAGAGGGGGTACCCCCATTTCACCGTTTCTTTGCGCTCCGCGCGGGTGTCCTCAAGCGCCGGACAGGCTATTCAGCCCGTCCGGCGCTTGAGGACGAACGCGGCGCAGCCGCGTTGCCCCGCGCGGAGCGCGGTGAGAAACGGTGAAAGGGCGGGACCGGGGCACAATCCCCCACCCCTCACACCGCAACCACCGCCCGCACATCACGCCGCACCAACGCCGCATACCGACCCCCCGCAGCCACAAGCTGCTCATGCGTCCCCCGCTCCGCCACCCGCCCTCCATCGAGGACGACGATCTCGTCAGCACTCCGCACAGTGGAGAGCCGATGAGCGATCGTGATCGTCGTACGCCCCGCGGACAGCGCGTCGATCGCCCGCTGCACGGCGTGTTCCGTGCGGGTGTCCAGCGCGGAGGTGGCCTCGTCCAGGATGAGGACGGGCGGGTCGCGCAGGATCGTCCGCGCGAGGGCGAGGCGCTGCTTCTCGCCGCCGGAGAAGCGGTGGCCGCGCTCGCCGACCACGGTGTCGTACCCATCGGGAAGGGCGGCGATGTGGTCGTGGATCTGGGCGGCCCGGGCGGCGGCGCGGATCTCCTCGTCGGTGGCGTCGGGTTTGGCGAAGCGCAGGTTGTCGGCGACGGAGGCGTGGAAGAGGTAGGTCTCCTGGGAGACGATGCCGACGGCGCGGGAGAGGGTGTCGAAGTCCAGGTCGCGGACGTCCGTGCCGTCGATGAGGACGCGGCCGCCGGTGACGTCGTAGAGCCGGGGGACGAGGTGGCCCAGGGTGCTCTTGCCGGAGCCGGTGGGGCCGACGACGGCGAGGCTCTTCCCGGCGGGGACGGTGAGGTCGATGCCGTCGAGGGTGGTGCGGGCGGCGTCGTAGGCGAAGGTGACGTCCTCGAAGCGGACCTCGCCGCGGATCTTCTCCAGGCGGACGGGGCGCTCGGGTTCGGCGATCTCCACGGGGAGGTCGAGGTATTCGAAGATGCGCTGGAAGAGGGCGAGCGAGGTCTGCACCTGGACGCCGGTGGACAGCAGGGAGACGGTGGGCCGCAGCAGGCCCTGCTGGAGGGAGACGAAGGCGACCATGGTGCCCAGGGATATCTCCGGGCCGCCGGTCTTCAGGGAGACGCCTGCCGCCCAGTAGAGGACGGCGGGCATCGCGGCCATGACGATGCCGATGGTGGACATCCGCCAGCGTCCGGCCATGCTGGCCCGCACCTCCAGCCCGACCAGCCGCTCGGACTCCTTCGAGAAGGCGGCGGTCAGCGAGTCGGCGCGGCCCATGGTGCGGCCGAGCAGGATGCCGCTGACGGAGAGCGACTCGGTGACCATGGTGGCCATGGCGGCCATCTGCTTCTGCCGCTGAGAGGTGATCTTCTTCCGCTCGCGGCCCACCCGGTGGCTGATCCATACGAACAGCGGCAGCAGGAGCAGCGAGACCACGGTGAGCCGCCAGTCCAGGGCGAGCATGGCGACGATCGTGGCGACGACGCCGGTGAGGTTGGAGACCAGCGAGGTGGCGGTGGAGGTCACGGTGGCCTGCATGCCGCCGATGTCGTTGGCGATGCGGGACTGGACCTCGCCGGTGCGGGTCCGGGTGAAGAAGGCCAGCGGCATGCTCTGGAGCCGGGCGTAGACCGAGGCCCGCAGGTCGTGCATGACGCGCTGGCCGACGGTGGTGGAGATCAGCGTCTGGAGCACGCCGAAGACGCTGTTGACCACGGCGGCGGCGATCATGCCGAGGGCGAGCAGGGTCAGCAGCCCGGTCCGGCGGCCGGGGATGGCGACGTCGAGCACCTCGCGCAGCAGGAACGGCGAGGCGACGGTGACCAGGGACGAGGCGGCCACGAGCAGGCCGACGACGGCCAGCCGGCCGCGGTAGGGACGGAAGAGGCGCAGGATGCGGCGCACTTGCGCGGGGCGCTCGGGGTCGGCGGGTGGCGGGGTCCACTCCGGTTCATCGGGACGCATGTCGGGACGCATGGGCTCCTTCGGCACGGTCGGCTCCGCCGCCCGGTGGCGGCCGGAGGTGGGAGGTCGGAACGGCAGGACGGAGCTGCGCGGCCGGACGGGTCCGACCGCTCAACAGAGCATAGCTCACTGTTACCTATGCTCACAATGCACGGAGTCCTGATAACCTGTCCCGATGACCGTCCCCGACACGTCCGGACAGCTCGCCGAGCAGTTGCTGCGGCTGACCCGCAGGCTCAACCGGGCGCAGAAGCGTTACTTGGACCCGGTCGGCATCACGCCCGCCCAGTCCCGGCTGCTGCGCAGCGTCGCGCACTGCGAGGCGCCGCCGCGCATGGCCGACCTGGCCGAGCGGCTGGAGGTGGTCCCCCGGGCGGTCACCACCCTGGTCGACGCCCTGGAGGCGAACGGCGCGGTGCGCCGGGTGCCCGACCCGGCCAATCGCCGGGTGATCCGGATCGAGCTGACCGACCATGGCCGGGAGACCCTGCGCGCGCTGCGCGAGGCGCGGCGCGCGGCGGTCGAGGAGATCCTCTCGCCGCTGACCGCCGAGCAGCGCGAGGTGCTCGGCGGCCTGCTGGGCGAGCTCATGCAGGGCTCGCCCCCGCACCGCCACTGAGGACGGGGGCCGGACGGGGTCAGCAGCGGAAACGATCCTCCGTCAGCTCCCCCTGGGCCGTGGCCAGCGTCCGGTCCCAGCAACTGCCCGGCCCCAGAAGGCGGTAGCGCTCGCGCGACACCCCGGTCGCGTGCCGCTGGTCGCGCGGGACGTTCTGGTGGTACGCGGCGTCGCCGGTCCAGGTGTCGTCCAGCCGTGACCAGCCGGTCCGTTCACCGCCCCGCAGGGTGACGGAGTCCGCCCGGTCGCCCATGGTCATGACCGTCCGCAGCCGCGGCCCGGCGGCGCCGGTGATCTCGCCGTCCATGGTGTACGCGCGGTGGACGCGGTGCGTGGTGGCGGGTCCCCGTCCGTGCACGGTGACGCTCTCGTCGTCGGTCCAGCGGGCGTCGAGCGCGTCGGTGTCCTCGCCCGCGGTCCAGCGGTGCGCGGAGGAGGCGTCGACCCGCCGGGCGACGGTGGTGGCGACCCGGCCGTGCGAGGTGTCCAGATAGCCGGAGACCGTCAGGGAGTGGTGGGCGTCGGCGGTGACCCGGTGCTCGGCGCCGGGCCGGTACGCGGTGGTGCCGCCGGGTGTGCCCTCCCGGTGCGCGGTGAGCGCGCCGGTGACGCGGGACGCCTTGGCGTCCTGCCAGACCAGGACGTTGGTGGGGGTGCTCCAGCCGCTCTGCCCCTCGGGGACGCCGGCGACGGACACCGTGATCCGGTGCGGCCGCCCGTCGTTCAACTGCCCGGCGAACGGCGTCAGATCGTACTCGACGGGCCGGACGTCGAAGGCGCGCGGCCCCGGGACCACGTACCACAGGAACGGGTTCGACCAGCCGCCGGTCCACA
Organism: Streptomyces luteireticuli; assembly: GCF_041519305.1. Classification (NCBI taxonomy): domain Bacteria; kingdom Bacillati; phylum Actinomycetota; class Actinomycetes; order Kitasatosporales; family Streptomycetaceae; genus Streptomyces; species Streptomyces luteireticuli. The sequence continues at coordinate 7,137,783 of NZ_CP167927.1, read as the reverse complement.
CCGTCGGATAGGGCGCGGCGATCCCGGCGAGCTTGCCGTCCACCGCGATCCGCACCTCGCGGTGCGGTCCGGCGGCGGCCTTGCACGAGTACGGCGCGGCCTCGGGGACGGCGAGGTACCAGAACTCCTCGCAGCCGCCGCCGGATCCGGTCGCGTAGACCTCGGCCGTGATCCGCTCGCTGTTGCGCGGCACGGTCAGCGAGCCCTCGTACGCCGTGCCCGCCTCGTGCGCGCCGTCCAGGGTGAGCACCCGGTCCGGGGCGTCGGCCGGTTTCGCCCGTCCCTCGGCGGCGTAGAAGGTCAGGGTCGCCTTGACCTTGATGACGCCGGTATAGGTCTCGTTGACGGTGTTGCCGATGAGCATCTCGACGGGCTGCGCGGTGCGCAGGGTGGCGGCGTAGCGTGTGACGTCCTTCTCGACGTGCCAGGCGATGCCCCCGGGCGAGGGCTCGGGGGTCGAGGTGCGCAGGACCTCGACGCCGCCGATGCGCAGATAGCCCAGCCGGTCGTACTGCCGGCCGGCCACGGAGCCGTCGAGGCGCAGGACCACCTTGTTCCAGCGGTTCCCGCAGCCCTCGGGGGGCGTGTAGGCGCTCTTGTAGGGCGTGTAGTCGCGGAACTCGGTCTCCGCGACCGTGACGTGGCAGGAAGTGGTGTCGGGAGTGGCCACCGGAGGACCGGCGGTTATCGGGTCGTGCCAGTCGGTGCCGAACTCGGCGGGCGGTCCGCCGAATCCGGTGGTCGGCCCCGCGGCGGTCGCGGGAACCGCTCCCAGCGCAAGGGCGGTGACCGCGGCGCACAGGGCGAGCAACAGTCGTCTCATGAGGTGGGAGTGAAGCGTGCCGGACCGGAGTGCACCAGTACTCCTTTGGCCTGCTTCCCGCGGAGGGCGGGAAAAACCGGTTGAACGCGGGCCCCCCGACCCGCGACGCTGGATCAGCTCCCGCCCGCTCCCCCTCCCCTGGGACGCCATGCGAATCCGTGATCTCCCCTATCCCGACCCCGGTGTGCCCGACGTCCGCTCGGGTCCGCGGCTTCTGTACTGGCTCTCCCGACGTCAACTCGCGGGCCAGGTCAAGGCCCTGGCCTGGGGCGTGCTCCACATGGCCGCCGTGGCGGCACTGCCGCTGGCGGTGGGCATGACCGTGCAGGCCGTGGTGGACCGCTCCGGCGCCCGGCTGACGGCGGCCGGCGGGCTGATCCTCGCGCTGGCCCTGCTGTCCGCGCTCGGCGACACGATGCTCCACCGCACGACCGTCACCAACTGGATCACTGCGGCGGCCCGGGTGCAGCAGCTCCTGGCCCGCCGGACGGCCGAGTTGGGGTCCACGCTGACCCGGCGGGTCGCCGCGGGCGAAGTGGTCGCCGTGAGCGCGGGCGACGTGGAGCGGATCGGCTGGTTCGTCGAGACCCAGTCGCGCTTCCTGTCCGCGGCGTTCACCTCGGTGGCCGTCTGCGTCGCCCTGCTGGTCTACCAGCCCGCCCTCGGCCTGGTCGTGGCGGCCGGCGTGCCCGTACTGGCCCTGGCCGTCCTGCCGTTGCTGCCGCGTGCGACCCGACGGGCGGACGAGCAGCGGGAGATGGCCGGACGCGCCACCGAGCTGGCCGCCGACACCGTCGCGGGCCTGCGGGTGCTGCGCGGCATCGGCGGCGAGGAGCTGTTCCTCGCGCGCTACCGCAGCGCCTCTCAGGAGGTGCGGGTGGCCGCGGTGCGCAGCGCCCGGATGTGGGCGCTGATCACCGCGGTGCAGGTGGCGCTGCCGGGGCTGTTGATGATCGCGGTGGTCTGGTACGGGGTCGGGCTGGTGCGCGACGGCCGGGTCGGGGTGGGCGAGTTGGTGACCGTGTACGGCGTGGTCACCTTCCTGCTCTATCCCCTCCGGCAGGTGGAGGAGCTCGCGATGTCCTGGTCGTTCGCCGGCCCGTCGGCGCGGCGGGCGGCCCGGCTGCTGGCCCTGCGGCGCACGGACTCCGCCGCCGTCCCGGACGGCCCGGCCCCCGTGCCGACCGGCGACCTGCACGATCCGCAGAGCGGACTGGAGGCGCCGTACGGGCAGTTGACGGCGGTGGTCTGCGGCGACCCGGACGCGGCAGGGCGGCTGGCCGACCGGCTCGGCGGGCACGCCCCGCAGGGCACGGAGGGCGTGCCGTCGGCCCTGCTGGGCGGGGTGGCGCTGGACGGGGTGCCGGTGGCCGCCGCGCGCACGGCGGTGCTGGTGCAGGACAAGGACCCGGTGTTGCTCTCCGGCACGCTCGCGGAGCTGCTGGACGTCCCGTCGTCGGGCCGGGTGACGGCGGAGGAGGCGCTGACGGCGGCGCAGTGCGGGGACGTCCTCTCCTCCCTGGAGCGGTCCCTGGCCGATCCGTCGGCGGGCCCGATGGGCGCGCACGTCACCGAGCGCGGCCGCTCCCTGTCGGGTGGCCAGCGGCAGCGTCTGGCGCTGGCCCGTTCGCTGGTGACGGACCCGGAGGTGCTGGTCCTGGACGAGCCGACGTCCGCGGTGGACGCCCATACCGAGGCGCGGATCGCCGACGGTCTGCGGAAGGTGCGCGCGGGCCGGACGACGGTGGTGTTCACCTCCAGCCCGCTGCTGCTCGACCGGGCGGACCGGGTGGTGCTGGTGCGCGACGGCAAGGCGGTGGCGGCGGGGCGGCATGACGAACTGCTGCGCACCGACGGGGAGTACCGGGCGGCCGTCACCCGCGAGACCGCGACGGAGTCGCAGATCGGAGAGCCCGCGTGATCGGCGTACCGCCCCCGTCCTTCGACCCGGCCGCCCCTGAGTCGGCGACGACCCTGCCCGTCGGCGGGCCCGCCACCGTGCGCCGCTGCGTACGGGAGCTGCTGCGCCGCCACCGCCGCGCGCTCGTCGTGCTGGTCGCGGTCAACGCGGTCGCCGTGATCGCGTCGATGGTCGGCCCGTATCTGCTGGGCCGGCTCGTCGAGGACCTGTCCGCGGGCGGACGGGACGTCCAACTGGGCCGGGCCGTCTCGCTGTTCGCCGTGGCCCTGGCCGTACAGACGCTCTTCACCCGGCTGGTGCGGGTGCGGGGCGCGGTCCTCGGCGAGGAGATGCTCGCCGACCTGCGGGAGGACTTCCTCGTCCGTTCGGTGCGGCTGCCGCCGGGCGTGCTGGAGCGGGCCGGCACCGGTGATCTGCTCTCCCGGATCACCACCGACGTGGACCGGCTGGCGAACGCCATGCGCGAGGCCGTGCCCGAGCTGGCCATCGGCGTGGTGTGGGGCCTGCTGCTGCTCGGCGCGCTGACGGCGACCGCGCCACCGCTGGCGCTGTCCGTCCTGGTCGCGCTGCCGCTGCTGATCTGGGGCTGCCGCTGGTACTTCCCGCGCGCCCCGCGCGCCTACCGGTCCGAGGCCGCGGGGTACGCGGCGGTCTCCGCGGTGCTGGCGGAGACGGTGGACGCGGGCCGGACGGTCGAGGCGCACGGACTCGGCGCGCGCCGCGTCGCGCTCTCCGACCGCCGGATCAAGGAGTGGACGAGCTGGGAGCGGTACACGCTCTGGCTGCGCACCGTCTTCTACCCCGTGGTCAACCTGACCCACATGCTGGTGATCGGCTCCGTCCTGGTCCTCGGCGGGATCTTCGTGCTGCACGGCTGGATCTCGGTGGGACAGCTGACGACCGGCGCCCTGTTCGCACAGATGCTGACCGAGCCGGTCGGAATCGTGCTGCGCTGGTACGACGAGCTACAGGTGGCCCAGGTGTCGCTGGGCCGGCTGGTGGGGGTGCGCGAGATCGAGCCCGACGGCGGCGACGAGCGGGTCCGGCCGGCGGGCCGCGACGTCCGGGCGGACGGCGTCCGCTTCGGCTACGGCCCGCACGCGGATGTTCTGCACGGCGTCTCCCTCGACGTGCCGCCGGGGACGCGGCTGGCCCTCGTCGGCCCGTCCGGGGCCGGCAAGTCCACGCTGGGCCGGCTGCTCGCCGGGATCTACGCGCCGCGGACGGGCTCGGTGACGCTGGGCGGCGCGGAGCTGGCCCGGATGCCGACGGAGCGGGTGCGCCGGCATGTGGCGCTGGTCAACCAGGAGCACCACGTGTTCGTGGGATCGCTGCGCGACAACCTGCTGCTGGCCCGGCCGGACGCGGCGGACGAGGCGCTGTGGGCGGCGCTGGGAGCGGTGGACGCGGACGGCTGGGCGCGAGGGCTGTCCGACGGGCTGTCCACGGAGGTGGGCTCGGGCGGGCTCGCCCTGACCCCCGCCCAGGCCCAGCAGATCGCGCTGGCGCGGCTGGTCCTGGCGGACCCGCACACGCTCGTCCTGGACGAGGCGACCTCGCTGCTCGACCCGCGCGCGGCGCGTCATCTGGAACGGTCGCTCGCGAAGGTGCTGGAGGGGCGGACGGTGGTGGCGATCGCGCATCGGCTGCACACGGCGCACGACGCGGATGTGATCGCGGTGGCGGAGGAGGGCCGGATCAGCGAGCTGGGCAGCCATGAGGAGTTGGTGGCGGCGGGTGGGGCGTACGCGGCGCTGTGGCGCTCCTGGCAGCGGTGAGCTGCGGCGCCGCCGCAGGGGTTTTCTCCCCGCCCCGCCCTTTCACCGTTTCTCACCGCGCTCCGCGCGGGGCAGCGTGCTGCTGCGTGGGGGCACCCCCTCTGGGGGAGGTGAAAGGGCGGGGCGGGGTCAAATCACCCCCAGCGCCCCCAACCCGCACACACCCCCCACCACCATGAACACCGGCATCAACACCTTCACCTCGACCCGGCTCCCCGCGCGGAAGCGCAGCCCCTTCGGCGGCCCCACCGGATACCACCGCTTCCGCGCGATCGGCAGCGGCCACAGGATCGGGCACCCCGACACCGTCAACGCGTCCCCGATGTCGTGCACGAGCGCGCCGAGCACGATCGGCACCCCCAGCCACAGATACTCATGCCCCGCCCCCGTGAACAGCCAGTCGGAGCCGTTCCCCGGCTCGTCCAGCACCCCGGCGAGTATCCACGCGCTCGTCGCGCCCAGCAGCCACACCAGCACATCGCTCGACGTCCGGGCCGCCCGCCAGAGCAGGCCCTCCACCGCGAGCACCAGGTGCACGAAGAGGATGCCGAGCACGGCCCAGCGGTCACCGGTCATCGCCAGCGCCGACGTACCGGCCCCTATGAGCACCGCCCACAGCGCGGTGTGGGTGAGCGTACGGTGGCCGCCGTTGCGGCGCGGGTCGCTCTTGCCCCGGGTCGCCTTGTAGACCGCGTGGGAGAGCGCGTCGATGATTCCGCACAGCAGGCGCGACACCGGCCCGAACGACCGCGATATCGTGGCCGACTTGTGGTCCAGGTCGGGGGCGAGGGCCGCCCCTGCGCAGATCAGCGCGCCGACCGTGAGCACCGGCCAGGGCATCGCGTACTCGGTCCCGGCCACGGCCGCTCCCACGCCCAGCCAGGCCGCCGCCCCGGAGAGCGAGTGTGCCGGTCCCATCATGATCGTTCACCCCTCGGCATCGAACGGTCGCCGCCCTGACGCCGCGTCGGCCACTCAGCGTAACGCCCGGATGATCATCGTTCGACCGCCCGGTTCCCTGATCGGGCCCGGGGCCAGGCAGTATGGAGGGGTGACCCTTATCGATCAGATGCCGAGCCATGCCGACCCCGACGCCCTCTTCGAGGCCTTCTCGACCTGGGCCGAGGAGCGCGGTATCACGCTGTACCCCGCCCAGGAGGAGGCGCTGATCGAGGTGGTCTCCGGGGCGAACCTGATCCTTTCGACCCCGACCGGTTCGGGCAAGAGCCTCGTCGCCGCCGGTGCGCACTTCACGGCGCTCGCCAACGACAAGGTCACGTTCTACACGGCACCCATCAAGGCACTGGTGTCGGAGAAGTTCTTCGACCTGTGCAAGATGTTCGGCACCGAGAACGTCGGCATGCTGACCGGCGACGCCTCCGTCAACGCCGACGCCCCGGTGATCTGCTGCACCGCCGAGGTGCTCGCCTCGATCGCGCTGCGCGACGGCAAGGACGCCGACATCGGCCAGGTCGTGATGGACGAGTTCCACTTCTACGCGGAGCCGGACCGCGGCTGGGCCTGGCAGATCCCGATCCTGGAGCTCCCGCAGGCGCAGTTCGTGCTGATGTCGGCGACGCTCGGCGACGTCTCCCGGTTCGAGGAGGACCTCACCCGGCGCACCGGCCGGCCCACCGCCGTCGTCCGCTCGGCGACCCGGCCCGTGCCGCTGTCGTACGAGTACCGCTCCACGCCGCTGACGGAGACGCTCACCGAGCTCCTCCAGACCCGCCAGGCGCCGGTCTACATCGTCCACTTCACCCAGGCCCAGGCCGTGGAGCGGGCGCAGGCGCTGATGAGCATCAACATGTGCTCGCGCGAGGAGAAGGAGGAGATCGCCAAGCTCATCGGCAACTTCCGCTTCACCACCAAGTTCGGCCGGAACCTCGCGCGGTTCGTCAAGCACGGCATCGGCGTGCACCACGCCGGGATGCTGCCGAAGTACCGGCGGCTGGTGGAGCGGCTGGCGCAGGCCGGTCTGCTGAAGGTGATCTGCGGTACGGACACCCTGGGCGTGGGCGTCAACGTGCCTATCCGTACGGTGCTGTTCACCGCCCTGACCAAGTACGACGGGCAGCGGGTGCGCACGCTGCGGGCCCGGGAGTTCCACCAGATCGCCGGCCGGGCCGGGCGGGCCGGCTTCGACACGGCCGGGTTCGTCGTCGCCCAGGCCCCGGACCACGTCGTCGAGAACGAGAAGGCGTTGGCCAAGGCGGGCGACGACCCGAAGAAGCGCCGCAAGGTGGTCCGCAAGAAGGCCCCCGAGGGCTTCGTCGGCTGGACCGAGAACACCTTCGAGAAGCTGATCGCCTCCGAGCCGGAGCAGCTCACCTCGCGCTTCCGGGTCACGCACGCGATGCTGCTGGCGGTCATCGCCCGTCCGGGCAACGCCTTCGAGGCGATGCGCCGGCTCCTGGAGGACAACCACGAGCCGCGCCGCAACCAGCTCCGGCACATCCGCCGGGCCATCGCCATCTACCGCTCGCTGCTGGACGGCGGGATCGTGGAGCAGCTGGACGAGCCCGACGCCGAGGGCCGCATCGTGCGCCTGACGGTGGACCTCCAGTCGGACTTCGCCCTCAACCAGCCGCTCTCCACCTTCGCGCTGGCCGCCTTCGAACTCCTCGACCCGGAGTCCCCGTCGTACGCGCTCGACATGGTCTCGGTCGTGGAGTCCACGCTGGACGACCCGCGCCAGATCCTGGTGGCGCAGCAGAACAAGGCGCGCGGCGAGGCGGTCGCGGAGATGAAGGCGGACGGTGTCGAGTACGAGGAGCGCATGGAACGGCTGATGGACATCAGTCATCCCAAGCCCCTGGAGGAGCTGCTCACCCACGCCTACGACGTCTACCGCAAGAGCCACCCGTGGGTCGGCGACCACCCGCTGTCGCCGAAGTCGGTCATCCGTGACATGTACGAACGGGCCATGACCTTCACGGAGTTCACCTCCTTCTACGACCTCGCCCGCACCGAGGGCATCGTTCTGCGGTACCTGGCGAGCGCGTTCAAGGCGCTGGACCACACCGTGCCGGACGACCTGAAGTCCGAGGACTTCGAGGACATCGTCGCCTGGCTCGGCGAGATGGTGCGCCAGGTGGACTCCAGCCTGCTGGACGAGTGGGAGCAGCTGGCCAACCCCGGGGAGGAGACGGCCGAGGAGGCCCAGGACCGCGCCGACCAGGTCAAGCCGGTCACGGCCAACGCGCGGGCCTTCCGGGTGCTGGTGCGCAACGCGCTGTTCCGCCGGGTCGAGCTGGCCGCGCTCGACAAGGTCGGCGAACTGGGGGCGATGGACGCCGAGTCCGGCTGGGACGAGGACCGCTGGGCGGCGGCGATGGACGCCTACTGGGACGAGTACGAGGAGCTGGGCACCGGCCCCGACGCGCGCGGCCCGAAGCTGCTGCGCATCGAGGAGAAGCCGGAGGACGGTCTGTGGCGGGTACGCCAGACGTTCGCCGACCCCAACGGCGACCACGACTGGGGCATTTCGGCGGAGGTGGACCTGGCGGCGTCCGACGAGGAGGGCCGGGCGGTCGTCCGCGTCATGGACGTCGGCCAGCTGTAAGGAACGGCAGGGGTGCCCCCGGGCGGGGCACCCCTGCCCTCACGTCGAGGCCCTCACATCGAGGCCGCGAGCAGCTCGCGCGTGTACGCGGCCGCGGGCTCGCCGAAGACCCGGTCGCGCGGGCCGCTCTCCACCACCTCCCCGGCCCGCATCACCGCCACCCGGTCGCAGAAGTGCCGGACGACGGCGAGGTCGTGCGAGACGAAGAGCAGGGACAGGCCCAGTTCGTCGCGCAGGTCCATCAGCAGGTTGAGCACCTGGGCCTGGACGGAGACGTCGAGCGCGGAGACGGGCTCGTCGGCGACGACCAGCCGGGGCCGCGGGGCGAGGGCCCGGGCGATGCCGATGCGCTGGCGCTGGCCGCCGGAGAACTCGTGCGGATAGCGGTCGAGATGGGCCTCCTCCAGGCCCACCTGCTCCAGGAGCTCCGCCGCCCGGGCTCGGCGGGCGGCCGCGTCAAGCGTCGTGTGCACCCGCAGCGGGGTGGTGACGATCTCCTCGACGGTGCGCCGGGGGTTGAGCGAGGCGTAGGGGTCCTGGAAGACCAGCTGCACGTCCCGGCTCAGTTCGCGGCGCAGCCGGGTGTCGTCCGCGGCCCGGGCGATGTCACGTCCGTCGAAGCGCACGGCTCCGGCGGTGGGCCGCTGGAGCCCGGCCAGGACGCGGGCGGTGGTGGACTTCCCGGAGCCGGACTCCCCGACGAGCCCGAGCGTCTCCCCCTCCGCGATGCTCAGGCTGACCCCGCGCACCGCCCGGACGGTCTCGCGGCGCCGCCACGGGGCGGCGCGCCGTCCGGCGAACTCGACGTGCAGGCCGACGACTTCGGCCAGGGCGTGTCCGGTGGGCCGGCCGTCCCCCGCGGCGGCCGGGGCGGCGGCCCGGGCGACGGGGGCGGGCGCCGGTTCGTCCACCGTGGGCAGCCGGGTCCCCGGCACCGTGCCGAGCGTCGGCGCCGCGCCGATGAGCGCGCGGGTGTAGGGGTGCTCCGCGTCGTGCAGGAGCTTGGCCGTGGGTCCCTCCTCCAGGGCGCGTCCGCCGCGCAGGACGAGCATGCGGTCGCAGGTCCGGGCGACCACGCCGACGTCATGGGTGACCAGGAGCACCGCGGTTCCGCTCTCCTCCCTCAGCTCCGTGAGGAGTTCGAGCACCTGGCGCTGGACGCGGGCGTCCAGCGCGGTGGTGGGCTCGTCGGCGATCAGTACGTCGGGGCCGTTGATCAGCGCCATGGCGATGACGACGCGCTGCCGCATGCCGCCGGAGAACTGGTGCGGGTAGTCGCGGGCGCGGGCGGCCGGGATGCCGACCCGCTCCAGCATCGCGCGGGCCTTCTCCCGGGCGGCGGCCCGGCCCGTACCGGCCGGGGCGTGCACCCGGTACGCCTCGGCGAGTTGGGCCTCCACCGTGTGGAAGGGCGAGAGCGCGGCGAGGGCGTCCTGGAAGACCATGGCTGCCTTCGCGCCGCGCAGTTTCCGCACGGCGGATTCCGGCGCGCCGACGACCTCGGTGCCGCCGATCCCGATGCTGCCGGTGATCCGGGTGCGGGCCGGGTCGTGCAGCCCCAGGGCGGCGAGGCCGACGGTGGACTTGCCGGAGCCCGACTCGCCGACCAGGCCGAGGACTTCGCCGGGGGCGAGGTCGAAGGAGAGGCCGTCGACGGCGGTCACGGTCCGGCCGCGGCCGGTGAAGGAGACGGTCAAGTCGCGTACGCGCAAGGCGGATTGGTTCATGCGAGCCTCACCCTCGGGTCGAGCCAGGCCACCACCAGGTCGGCGAGGGCGACGAACAGGACGACGGAGAACGCGGCGAGCAGCACGGTGCCGACGACGGTCGGCAGGTCGTTCTGGACGACGGAGTCGACGGCGAGCTTGCCGACGCCGCCGAGCCCGAAGACGGTCTCGGTGATGAACGCGCCGCCGAACAGCGCCCCGGCCTCCAGCCCGAGCAGCTGCACCAGGGGTGCCGCGGCGCCGCGCGCCGTGTATCCGAGGTGGGTCCGCCGGGCGGTGAGCCCCTTGCCGCGCGCGGTGCGCACATAGCCCTCGTGCAGCGTCTCCAGGGTCTGGGAGCGTGTGAGGCGGGTGAAGACGGCGGCGTTGACGAAGCCGAGGACGAGCCAGGGCAGCAGCAGTCCGGCGGCCCAGGCGCCGGGCCCGTCGGAGAGCGGCGCGTAACCGGGCAGCGGCAGCAGGCCGGTCGCGTACACCAGCAGGTACTGGAGGGCGTAGCCGAGGAAGTAGATCTGCACGCTGGCGCCGACCAGGGTGAAGCCCGACAGCAGCCGGTCGGTGGCCTTCCCCCGGCGGAGCGCGGCGGCGAAGCCGGCGCCGGTGCCGAGGACGGCGATGACGGCGAGGGCGCCGCCGGCGAGCGAGAGCGTCACGGGGAGGCGGTCGCCGATGGCGTCGAGGACGGGCTGGTGGAGGGTGTAGGAGTAGCCGAGGCAGGGGGCGGAGCAGGGGATGGGGGTGCCGTCGACGTCGCTGATGGTGCGGCCGGCGACGAGGCCGCGGAGGTAGTCGAGGTACTGGTCGGCCAGGGGCCGGTCGAGGCCCATGCTGTGGCGCACGGCCTCCAGGCGCGCGGTGTCGCACTTGGGGCCGCAGGCGATGAGGGCGGGGTCGGAGGGCATGGCGTAGAAGAGCCCGAAGGCCGCGGCGCTGATCGCGAGGAGCACCGCGGCGGCCTGGAGGGCGCGCCGCAGGATGTAGCCGGTCATGTCAGGTCTTCTCAGGTCTTCTCAGGTCTCCTCAAGGCTTCTCAAGGCTTCTCAAGGCTTCTTGAGGTAGAGGTCGGCGGCGGCGATGCTGCCGTAGATGGGGTGGACGGCGGCGCCGCCGACGTTCGCGCCGCGGAACTGGGTGACGGCGCTGTAGAGGAAGGGGACGACGGGGACGTCCTTCATCACGGTCCGCTCCAGGTCGATGAGGGCGTCGGCCTTCTTGCGGGCGTCGCCGATGCCCGCGATGCGCTCCAGCTCCTTGTCGACCACGGGGTTGCTGTAGCGGATGGAGTTGGAGAGGGCGTCGAGCTTGCTGTGGTAGCTGTCGGGCAGCAGGGTGGAAGGGGTGGGCCAGTCCACGGAGTTGGTGGACATCCACAGGTCGTAGGGGGCATCGCCGCGGAAGACCTGGTCGTTGAAGGCGGCCTTGTCCATGGGCCTGGTGACGAGCTTGATGCCGGCCTTGGCGAAGGCCTCGACGAGGACCTGTGCGAGCCGGTCGTTCTCGGGGGCGTCGCTCTCGTAGGCGTAGGTGAGCGTGTCGACCTTGGTCTTCGCCCTGGCCAGGTGCTCCTTGGCCTTCTCGGTGTCGCCGGTGGGGCCGACGGGGTAGAGGTCGTACTTCTTCCAGCCGACGACGGCGGGCGAGGAGAGCGTGGTGGCGAAGTCGCCCAGCCGCGGGCCGCCGAGGACCTGGCGGGCCTGTTCGCGCGGGAAGAGGTAGTGGATGGCCTTGCGGACCTCGGGGTCGGTGACGCGGCTGTTCTTGATGTAGAGGTCCTGGGTGTAGGCGCCGCGGCTGCCGGCGACCAGAAGCTCCTTCTTCTTCGGGTCGCGGGCGGCCTCGGCGTACAGCTCCGGCGGGATCTCGCTCTTGGTGGAGAGGGTGTCGGCGCCGTCGCCGCGCCCGTTGAGGACTTCCTGGGCGGTGTTGAGGATCTTCTTGCCGAAGGTGAACTCGAAGCGGTCGGCGTACTGGTGGCGGATGGGGTCGGTGTCCGGCTTCCAGTGCGGGTTGCGCTCCAGGGTCAGGCCCTGGTTCTGCTTGTGCTCGACGATGCGGTAGGGGCCGCTGGCGAAGGGGTGGGTGTCGTAGCCGGTGCCGGTGTCCTTGTCCTTGCGGACGGGGGACGAGGAGGACTGGGCGGCCATGTAGGGCACGTCGGACTGCGGCTCGGGGAAGTGCAGGACGATGGTGCGCTCGTCGGGGGTCTCGATGGCCTTGAGGTCGCCGTCCTTCGGACCGCCGTACTTCTTGACGGCACCGGTGCGGTCCTCGGAGCCGGTGAGCCACTCGGGCCAGTAGGCGGGGCCGAGTTCGAAACCGGGGGCGAAGGTGCGCTCGATGCCGTACTTGACGTGCTCGGAGGTGATGGGTCTGCCGTCCTCCCAGGCGATGCCCTCCTTGAGGGTGTACGTCCAGGTGCGGCCGCCGTCGGAGGAGCGGCCGGTGTCGGTGGCGAGGTCGCCGACGAGCTTGGGCCTGCCGTCCACGACCTGGTACTGGGTGAGTTGGCGCCCCCACAGCAGGGAGGTGCTGTAGGACTCGCCGGCGTAGATCTTCTGCGGGTCGAGGTGCGCGTAGTCGTTGGCGTTGGCGATCCGGACGGTGCCGCCGGACCGCGCGCCCTCGACCGCGGGGGCGGGCCCCTTGCTGTCCTCGGCGGTGCCGAGGGTGGCGGTCAGCCGCTTGCCGCTCTTCGCCGCGGTCGCGCCGTCGCCCGCCTTCCCGCCGTCCGCGCCGGCGCCCGCGGAGCAGGAGCAGAGCAGCAGGGCCGCGGCGGTGGCGAGGGCCGGCAGGGCTGCCGTGCGCGTGCTGAATCGGGGCATGACGAACTCCGTTGTGTGGGTGGGACGGTGGGGAAGGGAGAGGAATCGTGGGTCAGCGGGCGGTACGGGGATCGAGCGCGTCGCGCACGGCGTCGCCGAGGAGGTTGAAGGCGAGGACGAACACGAGGATCGCCACGCCCGGGAAGACCATGTAGGTCGGGTCGTCGTAGAACACCTCGGAGCCGCGGGAGATCATGCGGCCCCAGTCGGGGACGGGTTCGTTGATGCCGACGCCGAGGAAGGACAGGGCGGCCTCGGCGGTGACGATGCCGGGGACGGCGAGCGTGACGTGGACGAGGACGGGGGCCCAGACGTTGGGCAGCAGCTCCCGCAGGACGATGTGCCGGCGGCTCGCGCCGACGGCCCGGGCCGCCTGGACGAACTCCCGCTCGCGCAGGGACCGTACGGCGGTGCGCAGCACCATCGCGAGCGGCACCCAGCCGAAGGCGGAGAAGACCAGGATGAGGGAGGTGAACTGCATCCACACCGGCTCGTTCTCCCCCGGGTCCACGAAGCGGGTCTGGATCACCGGGCTGAGGGCGAGCAGGAGCAGCAGCGTCGGGAAGCCGAGCAGGACGTTGCACACGAAGGTGAACGCCCGGTCGGCGAGCCCGCCGAGGTAGCCGACGGTCACTCCGAGGACGATCCCGGTCACGGCGATCACCGCGACGGAGGCGAGGGCGACCAGCAGCGAGGTGCGCATCCCGTACAGCAGCTGGGCGAACACGTCGCGGCCGAGCCCGGGTTCGATGCCGAACCAGTGCTCCCCCGAGATGCCCCCGTTGGGCAGCACGGGCAGCCCCTCGGCGCTGAGCAGCCCGGGGCGGTTCTGCCCGTAGTGCTCGGTGGGGTTCTTGCCGTAGAGGGCCGTCACCAGAGGGGCGGCGGCGGCCAGTGCGGCACAGAGGAGGACGACGGTGAGCGCGGCCATGCCCGTGCGGTCGCGGCGGAAGGCGTGCCGGGCGGTGGCACGGGGGCCGCGCGCGGAGGCGGTGCGAGGGTTTTCCGCGTGCCCTGTCGCGTGCCCTGCGCGCGCCGTGCTTCCCGTGTGCTCTGCGTGCCCTGCGTGCTGCCCTGACTGCGCATCGGCTGTCTGCACATCGGTCATGTGGTGCTGTGCTCCTGTATCGCTCCGGCGCGGTGCGCCCAACGGTTGGATCATTAGATCCAAGGAGCAAGCCCCGGGCAAACCTCCTTTATTCAAGGTCCTTTGGTCAATTTACCGATGATTACAAGGCCGCCTCGGGGGTCAACACGCCCGTAACATCCGGCAACACCGAACCGCCCTCAACTACCGCGAACCGGACGGGATGAGAGGTCCCTCACACGCCCGCCCTCCCGGGCGCACCCTCCCCCACACCCGGCCGAGCAGACGGCGGGCCCGCCGCCGCGCCCCGCCGCGCACGACTCCCGCGCCCGGCACCGGATCCTCCGCGCGCGCCCTCGCCACCAGCCCGGCGAGCTCCTCCCGATAACCCCGGGCCTCCTCGGCACTCCCCGCCAGCACCAGCGCCTCCACCACCGCCCGCCCGGCGGGCGTACCGGGACGCACCGTCGTCAGCGCCGGACGCAGGGCCTCCAGCCGGGCCCGCTCCGCCGGGTCCGGCACGGTGTCGGCCAGCCGGCCGGGGGCGAGCACCGCGGCCATCGCCGCGGCGCGCCGCCAGGGGCCGTCCGCCTGCTCCGTCAGCTGCCGGACGCGCCGTCGGCGCCAGTTGGCACCCCGCTCGTCGTCGCCCGCCGCCGCTCTCGCCCGCAGCTCGGCGGGCAGTCGGCCGCTCAGCAGCTCCGGATGCCCCTCCGCGAACTCCTCGACGTCCCTGGCCAGATAGAGCCACACCACCACCCGGTAGCGGTTGAGGAAGAACCGCACGGGAGTGAGGAGACCGCACCGGGCGAGCCGGGTGAAGCGGTCCGGACCGATGCCCGCGAGCTCCGCGGCCCCCGCCGTGCCGACGACCCGCAACCGCGCCCGCAGAGCGGACTCCCCACCCGCATGCCGCTCGACCTCCCCGGCCGGCACCCTCCGTACGCCACCCGGGCCGGACGCGACCGTCCGCACCTCCCCCAACTGGACCGCCAGCTCGAACTCCCCCGGCTTCAGCCCCAATTCCCTGGCCGCCCGCAGCACCGGGACACACCGCTCCGCCATGACACACCCCTCCCGCCACATGTCGACCGTCACGCATCGACCGTTACGCATCAACTACTGACAGTGACGACTGTAGAGGAGGGGTACGACAACGGCCCTGCCACACAGGGAGCGAGCGGGAGGAACGTCAGTCCCCGCCCCCGATCCGCTCCGCCAGCGCCGTCATCTCGTAGGCGACCTGCCCGAGATCGGCACCCTCGTCCCCCAGGACGCAGAGGCAGCGCTTCTCGTCCACCGCGGTCACCAGCAGCACGCCGCGGTCGAATTCGACCATCGTCTGGCGCACCTGCCCCGCCCGGAACTGCCGTCCGGTACCCCTGGCCAGGCTGTGCAGTCCGGAGGCGACCGCGGCGAGGTGCTCGGCGTCCTCTCTCGCCAGGCCCTCGGCCGTCCCGGTCACCAGCCCGTCGCCCGAGAGCATCAGGGCGTGCCGCACACCGGCCACCCTGCGGGCCAGGTCGTCCAGTATCGCGTCGATCCCCTTGCCGAGTCCCATGCGTCGCCTCCCCGTTCCGCTGTTCCCGGCACTGCCGTGCCAGCCTTGCTCACCCGCGGTCCGGTCGGCAACCACGCGGCCGCCCGCGGCCGGCGCCACGACACCGGCCGTCCGGCGCCAAGGTGTCACCCTCTCCTCCGCCTTCGTCCCCCGGGGGTTCAATCTCCCGACGACGGGGCACACTTGGACAACCGCAGGAAGAGCCGCTCACGAGGGCAGGTGATCCGCGTGTTCGACAGGCTTCGCCGACGGTCGGGCCCGGGCGACGAGCCCCCGATACGGCCGGCGCAACGCCAGGGGAAGCAGCCGAACCTGTTCGAGGCCGCGGCCGCGTACATCGTCGCGTGCGCCGAGAACGACCCGGACAGGGGCGCGGAGGCGGCCCGTTGGGTCTCCCCCGAGGCGCTCAGCTTCGGGGTGAACGAACTCGCCTGCCGGGCGGTCGTCGCGCTCGCCCGCGAACACGGCACGTCGCCCCAGGCCGTGGCCCGCACCCTGCTCGGACTGCCCGACGCCTGACCGCCCGGACCTCCCGACCGCCAGGGCCTCCTGACCACTCGGGCCTCCCGACCGTCCGGGCCGCCCAACCACCCGGCATCCGCCGCGCACACCGGCCACGCGCCGCTCGGCAAGTGTTCCCCCGACCGACATCGTTGAGCCGTGTACATGTCACTGCACGCGCCCTAGGCTGCGAATACGCCCCGCGCAGCAGGCCCGCCCCAACAGGCCCGCGCCGGACCGCTGTCACCGATTCCTTCCCCCACTCGATGCCTACTCGACGCCTACTCGATGCCCGTATCGATACCCGCTCGATGCCTCGGAGGACCCGTGCCCAGCGCCCCGTCACGCCCGCGCACCCCCCGCACCCGTACCGCCCGCAGAGGTCATCCCCTCGCCCTGGCCACCGCGTTCGCCGTCGTCGCGGGCTCCCTGGGCCTGTGGGTCGCCGACTCCTCGGCGAGCCCGGCGGCGGCCGCGGTCCCCACGCCGGACCACGTCGTGGTCGTCGTCTTCGAGAACCGCGCCTACGACCAGGTCATCGGCTCCTCCTCGGCCCCCTACCTCAACTCCCTGGCCGCGGGCGGCGCCAACCTCACCGCGTCCTACGCCGAGACCCACCCCAGCCAGCCCAACTACTACGCGCTGTTCTCCGGCGACACCCAGGGGATCACCGACGACAGCTGTGTGGACGTCGGGGCCCTCGACGCACCCAACCTGGCCACCGAACTGACCGCCAAGGGCAGGACCTGGGCGAGCTACAACGAGTCCCTGCCCTCGGAGGGCTCCACCACCTGCGACAGCGACAACTACCGCCAGAAGCACAACCCGTGGTTCGGCTTCGGCAACGTGCCCACGAGCACCGCGCACACCTTCGCCGCCTTCCCCTCCGACTACACCACGCTGCCCACCGTCTCCTTCGTCGTCCCGAACATGTGCAGCGACATGCACGACTGCTCGATCGCCACGGGCGACGCCTGGCTCAAGAAGAACCTCAAGCGCTACGCGGACTGGGCCGCCTCCCACAACAGCCTGCTGGCCGTCACCTTCGACGAGGACAACCGGCTCAGCGGCAACCGCATCCCCACTGTCCTCTACGGACAGCCGGTCAAGCCCGGTTCGAGCTCCGGCGCCACGTACAACCACTACGACGTGCTGCGCACGATCGAGGACATGTACGGCACGGAACACGCCGGGAACGCCGCGAACGGCAAGGACATCACCGGCGTCTGGAACAGCTGACCGTGTACCTCGCGGACGGCCGCACCCCGCCGCCCCGTTCCGCCGCCCCCGCCGGCCGTGGCCACCGCCGCGGCCGGCGCGGTGCCACGGTCCCCGCGACGGTCCTCGTGCTGGGCACGGTCAGCCTGGTCACCGACGTCTCCTCGGAGATGGTCACCGCCGTGCTGCCGCTCTACCTCGTGGCCGGACTGGGCCTCTCGCCGCTCGGCTTCGGCCTGTTGGACGGCGTGTACAACGGCGTCGGCGCCCTCGTCCGGCTCCTCGGCGGCCGTCTCGCCGACCACGGCGCCGGCCACAAGACGGTCGCCGCGGTCGGCTACGGCCTCTCCGCCCTCTGCAAACCGCTGTTGCTCACGGTGCACGGCCTGCCGCTGATCGGCGCCGTGCTCGCCGCCGACCGCACCGGCAAGGGCCTGCGCACCGCCCCGCGCGACGCCCTGATCTCGCTGGCTAGTGAACCGGCCGTACGGGGGCGGGCGTTCGGGGCGCACCGCGCGATGGACACCGCGGGGGCGCTGCTCGGCCCGGTGGCGGCCTTCCTCATCCTGCGGGTAGCGGCCGGGGGTTACGACGCGGTGTTCGCCGTGAGCGGCTGCGTGGCCGCGCTGGGCGTACTCGTCCTGCTGCTCTTCGTCCCCGCGGACCCTCGTGGCGAGGCACCGACTCCCGCGTCGCGCACGCCGGTCCGCGCCCTGCTGCGCCGTCCCGCGCTCCGGCGGCTGACCGGCTGCGCGGTGCTGCTGGGGCTGACCACGGTGAGCGACTCGTTCCTCTACCTCACCCTCCAGCACCGCCTGGACCTGTCCGAGTCCTGGTTCCCGCTGCTGCCGCTGGGCACGTCCGGGGTGTTCCTGGCGCTGGCCCTGCCGATGGGCGTCCTCGCCGACCGGTTCGGCCGCCGGCGGCTGTTCCTCTGCGGGCATCTGGCGCTGCTGGCGGCGTACGCGCTGCTCGTCACGGTGTCCGGCACCTCCCCCGTGCTCGCCGGCGCGGTGCTGGCGCTGCACGGGAGCTTCTACGCGGCGACGGACGGCGTCCTCGCCGCGGCGACGGCGGACGCGGTGCCGGAGGAGATGCGCGGCAGTGGCCTGGCCGTGGTGCAGACCGGCCAGGCGGCGGCGCGCTTCACCTGCTCGGTGGCGTTCGGCGCGGCCTGGACGGCCTGGGGCGACCGGACGGCACTGGGCACGGCCGCCGCCGGACTGGCCGTCTCCGCCCTGGTCAGCACGGTGCTGCTGCGTCCGGCGCCGGAAGGCGTGCGGTGAGACGCGTCCTGGTCCTGCTCGTCGCCGTCCTCGTGCTGGGCGGGGTCGCGCTCGGCGTCGTCCTGCACGCGGCCGGGCGGGCCGCGGAGAAGGACCGGCCGCGGGCCGGCGGACCACAAGTGCGCTCCGGCGAGGTGGTGCTGGGCGCGGCGGGCCGCGACGTCTTCCGCAACATGGCCTGGGGCCCGCACCGCGACGAGATCGCCTCCGTCGACGCCCGGGATCCCTCGGGACCGCGCACCGCCTCCGGCGTGCGCTGTCTGCGCTTCCACTCCGCGGGCGGCACCGGGATCTGTCTGCGGTCGGTGCGCCGGGGGCTGCGGGACGCCTACCGCGCCGTCGTCCTGGACGCGCGCCTGCGCGAGCGGAGCCGCTACGACCTGGCGGGCGTGCCGAGCCGGGCGCGGGTGGCGCCGGGCGGACGCGTCGCCGCGTGGACGGTCTTCGTCGGCGGCGACTCGTACGCGGGCGGTTCGTTCTCCACCCGGACGTCGATCCTCGACATCCGCTCCGGGGAGCTGGACCGGAACATCGAGACATACCGCCTCGTCCTGGACGGGCACCCGCACCGGGCCGCCGACCTGAACGTCTGGGGCGTCACCTTCGCCGACGACGACCGCTTCTACGCCACGGCCGCGACGGGCGGCCGCACCTATCTGGTCGCGGGCGACCGGGGCACGCGCACGCTGCGGTCGGTGCACGCCAACGTGGAGTGCCCGTCCCTCTCCCCCGACGGCACCCGCATCGCCTACAAGAAGCGCGTGGCGGGCGCGTCGTCGGACGCGCCCTGGCGGCTGTACGTACTGGACCTGCGCTCCGGGCGGGAGACGGCGACCGCGGAACGGCGCAATCTGGACGATCAGGCCGTCTGGCGGGACGCCCGCACCCTGGTGTACTCGCTGCCCGGCGACTACGGGTCGGACCTGTGGACCGTCCCGGCCGACGGCTCCGGCACCCCGCGCGTGCTGATGGAGGCCGCCCTGGTGCCGGTGTTCGGGGAGTAATTCGGGGAGTAGGGAGTCAGCGCCCCAGCTCCTTGCGCGAGACGCGGCGCAGCCGCTTGCGCTGCGAGGGGTCCAGCAGGAGGTACGCGCCGACGGGCACGCCCACCATCACCAGCACCGCCGCCCAGAACGGCAGCACCAGCAGGAGCAGCGCTCCCACCGCGACACCGCCCACGGCGACCTTGGCCCTGTTGCTCATCTCCGTACCTCCTCCGTCCGTCCCCCTCCAACGCCCGGCGTCCGCGGCCGGTTCCCCCACCCGATGTCACTGCCAGTGTCGCCCCTGGACCCGTGGCGCGGCTCACACCGCACAAACGCCCTTCCCGGCCGCCCGTCCTGTACCCTCGGCGACTCCGACTCCCACTAGTCAAATTTGAGGAATGCGCAGCGCTGTGACGCCGAACCCTGCCGCGACGCCCTCCGAGATCTCCCTGCTCTCCCGCTGCTCCGCCGTCCACCTCCCCGCCGACCCGCCCCGTGAGGGCCGGATCGCCTTCTGGCTTCCCGACGGCCGAGTCCCCGACGTCCGGGGCCGGGTCGAGGAGCTGACCGTCGTCGTCCCGGACGGCGGGGACGTCACCACCACGACCGTACGGGCCGTTCTGCTGCCGGTCCGCACGGCCCTGCCCGTCCTCACCCGCGCCCGCGCCGGACAGGCCGGCGAGGCGGCCGCCTTCTGGGGCGCCGCCGCCGTGTTCGCCCTCCAACTGGCCGCCCAGGGGCGCCTGTTGCCGGGCCTGAGCGCCATGGACCACGACGCCTGGCACGCCGGGCCGCTCACCGCCCAGGACCTGCGGCGCGTCCAGGAGCTGGCCGACGCGATGCCGCCCACCGCGCACGCCGTCCCGGTGCCCGGCAGCGATCCGCTGCTGCTGCCCGAACCCGTGCGGCTGCTGCGCTCGTTCCTCGATGCCGTCGCCGACACCCTGCCCCGCTCCCCCGCCGCGGCCGCCGCCGCGGGCGGCCCGGCCTTCGCCGCGCCGGAGCCGCGCAGACGGCCCGAACTGCGCCCGTGGGCCGACGCCGTCGCCGCCGGGAACGACGCGGGCGTACGGCTGTCCCTGCGCGTGGAGGCCGTGGACCCGGACGCGACCGGCCCCCGCTTCCGGGCCGTCCTCCAGGTGCACAGCCTGGCCGATCCCGCGCTGGTCGCGAACACCGCCGACGTATGGCCGGGCGACTCCCCCGTCGCCGCCCGCTTCGGCCGGAACGTCCGGCGGACCGCCCTGCTGGCCCTGCGCCGCGCCGCGCGCGTGTGGCCCGCGCTGTCCCCGCTGCTCGCGTCGGCCGCCCCGGACGCCCTCGACCTCGCCGACGAGGAGGTCGTCGAGCTGCTCGGCCGGGCGGGCGCCGCGCTCGACGCCGCCGGCGTCGAGGTGCACTGGCCGCGGCAGTTCGCCCGGACGCTCACCACGCACGCGGTCGTCGGCCCGCCCGACGAGGAGCGTCCGTCCGGTCCTCCGTCGCTGCTGTCCGCCGACGCGCTGCTGGCGTTCGGCTGGCGGCACGCCCTGGGCGGCCGGGAGCTCAGCCGCGCCGAGCTGGACCGGCTGGCCGAGGCGAGCCGCCCGGTGGTGCGGCTGCGCGACCAGTGGGTGCTCGTCGACCCCGCCGCCGCGCGCCGCGCCCTCGACCGGCCGGACCGCAAGGTCACCCCCGTCGAGGCACTGGGCATCGCCCTCACCGGCCACGCCCCCGCCGGGGACGGGGACGACGACGGGACCGTCGAGGTGCGCCCCACCGGCTGGCTGGCCGAGCTCCGCGACCGCCTCGCCGACCCCGAGGCCGCGGACGGGCCCCTCGCCCAGCCCCCGGCCCTCGCCGCCACCCTCCGCGACTACCAACTCCGCGGCCTCGGCTGGCTGCACCGGATGACCTCCCTCGGCCTGGGCGCCTGCCTCGCCGACGACATGGGCCTCGGCAAGACCATCACCCTCATCGCCCTGCACCTGCACCGCCGTTCCCTGCCCGACGCGGCCGGCCCGACGCTGGTCGTCTGTCCCGCCTCCCTCATGGGCAACTGGCAGCGCGAGATCGAACGTTTCGCCCCCGGCATCCCCGTCCGCCGCTTCCACGGCTCCGCACGGACCCTGGAGGCCCTGGCGGAGGACGAGTTCGTCCTCACCACCTATGGCACGATGCGGCTGGACGCGGCGCGGCTGGCGGAGGCCGGGTGGGGCATGGTCGTCGCCGACGAGGCCCAGCACGTCAAGAACCCCCACTCCGCGACCGCCCGCGGACTGCGCTCCATCGGCGCGAAGGCCCGTGTCGCGCTCACCGGCACACCGGTCGAGAACAACCTCTCCGAGCTGTGGGCGATTCTCGACTGGACCACCCCCGGCCTCCTCGGCTCCCTGAGCGCCTTCCGCCGGCGCTACGTCCACGCCGTCGAGGGCGGCGCGGACCCCGACGCCGCGCGCCGGCTCGCCGCGCTCGTCCGCCCGTTCCTGCTGCGCCGCCGCAAGTCCGACCCGGGCATCGCGCCCGAACTGCCGCCCAAGACCGAGACGGACCGGGCCGTCGCGCTCACCGTCGAACAGGCGGGCCTGTACGAGGCCGTGCTGCGCGAGCTGCTCGCCCAGGTCGCGGAGGCGGACGGGCTGGAGCGGCGCGGCCTGATCGTCAAACTGCTCACCGGGCTGAAGCAGGTCTGCAACCACCCCGCGCAGTTCCTCAAGGAGGACGATCCCCGCATCCCCGGCCGGTCCGGCAAGGTGGAACTGCTCGACGAGCTCCTCGACACCATCCTCGCCGAGGACGCGAGCGTCCTGGTGTTCACCCAGTACGTCCAGATGGCCCGGCTGCTCGAACGGCACCTCACCGAGCGGGGCGTGGGCGTCCAGCTGCTGCACGGCGGCACGCCGGTGCCCCACCGCGAGGAGCTGGTACGCCGCTTCCAGGACGGCGAAGTCCCTGTCTTCCTCCTGTCGCTGAAGGCGGCCGGCACCGGGCTGAACCTCACCCGTGCCGAACACGTCGTGCACTTCGACCGCTGGTGGAACCCGGCCGTCGAGGCCCAGGCCACCGACCGCGCCCACCGCATCGGCCAGACGCGCCCCGTCCAGGTGCACCGGCTGATCGCCGAGGGGACGGTCGAGGACCGGATCGCGGAGATGCTCACGCGCAAACAGGCGCTCGCGGACGCCGTGCTGGTCCCGTCCACGGACGACGGCGCGCTGGACCGCCTCACCGAACTGACCGACGCCGAGCTGGCGGAGCTCGTGGCCCTGGGGGGAACACACCGATGAACGAACGCATCTTCGCGCCCCTGCCGCCCGTCCGGGGCCAGGCTTTCACCCAAAGCTGGTGGGGCCGGGCCTGGCTCAAGGCCCTGGAGGACACCGCGCTGGACGGCGCGCAGGTCAAGGCGGGCCGCCGGCTCGCCCGGGCGGGCGCGGTGGGCGCCGTGTCCGTGCGCCCCGGCCGGATCACCGCGGTCGTCGACGAGGTCCGTGCCGATGTGGTGGTCCAGCAGCTGTCCGACGCGGACTGGGACCGTCTCCTCGGCCTGGTCGCCGACCGGGCCGGACACGCCGCGGCCCTGCTGGACCGGGACGTGCCGCCGGACCTCGCCGAGGAAGCGGCCGCGGCCGGGGTCGAACTGCTGCCCGGCGTGGGCGACTTCGAGCCGGAGTGCGGCTGCGACGCGTGGGACCACTGCGCCCACACCACCGCCCTCTGCCACCAGGTGGCCCGGCTGCTCGACCGGGACCCGTTCGTCCTGCTGCTGATGCGCGGCCGGGGCGAGGACGAGGTCCTCGCCGCGCTCCGGCCGTCGGGGCCGCCCTCCGGGGTCCCGGCGCGCGAGGCGTTCGCACTGCGCGCCCTGGTCCCGCCACTGCCTCCGACACCGGACACCACCCCGGGCCCCGCCCACCCGCCGGCCCTGACCGACACGCCCGAACTCGACGCGGAGGCACTGGAGTTCCTGGTGACAGGCGCGGCGGCGCTGGCCCGACAACTCCTGTCGGACGCCCCGGACATCACCCTGTCCCCCCACCAGGACGCCGCCCGCCTCGCGGCTTCGTCCCCTCCCGCCCCGGTCGCCGAGCGGCTCGCCCGGGTGCGCGACTGCACACCGGAGGAACTGGCCCGGGCGGGCCGGGCCTGGCACCACGGCGGAGCGGCGGCGCTCGGGGCCTGGGAGGGGTGAGCTGCCCCTCCCCGCCCTTTCGCCGTTTCCCGCAGGGGCTGCGCCCCTTCGTAACCCCGGTGGCGCGCGGTTGGGCGGGCTGGGTGTTTGCCCCGGTCCCGCCCTTTCACCTCCCCCAGAGGGGGTGCCCCCATTCCGGGGAGACCCCGGACCCCGTCCGCCCTTCGGGCGGAGTCCTCAAACGCCGGACGGGCTGAAGTGCGCGCCCGGGCACGCACTCCAGCCCGTCCGGCGTTTGAGGACGAGCGGCGAAGCCGCGACAAACGGGGTCCGGGGCGGAGCCCCGAAAAAGGGGGCCAGGGGCGGAGCCCCGGGAGCAGGGGTGCAGGGGGCGCAGCCCCCGCCGGGGTGCAGGGGCGGAGCCCCCGCCCACCGCGCGGCAGCGCGGTGCCGGGCCGAGGGGGCGGAGCCCCCGGAAGAAACGGTGAAAGGGCGGGCCAGGGGCAACCTCACCCGCCCCTCACCCCCAACCGCCACAACGACGTAACCTCCCCCACCCTCACCTCATGCAACACATCCCCCACATCCCGCACCCTCCCATGCCCCGGCCGCACCCCCACCCGCCCCAACACCCGCAACCCCGCCCGCTCCACCGCCCCCAACAACTCCTCCCGCGTCCTCAACCCCAACCGCTCCGCCAGATCCGACAACACCAACCACCCCTCCCCACCCGGCTCCAGATGGTCCGCCAGCCCGTCGAGGAAGCCGTACAGCATGCCGCTCCCCGCGTCGTAGACCCCGCGCTCGACGGCGGACGTCGGACGCCCGGGCAGCCACGGCGGGTTGCAGACCACCAGCCCGGCACGCCCCGAGGGGTACAGCGCGGGCCCCGTCACCCTCACGCGACCGGCCAGCCCCAGGCGTTCCGCGTTGTCCCGGGCGCACTCCACGGCCCGTGCGCTGACGTCCGTGGCCACGACCCGTCCGACACCCCGGCGGGCCAGCAGCGCGGCGAGGACGCCCGTCCCGGTGCCGAGGTCGAAGGCCGTGCGCGGGGGCCGGGCGGCGGCGGGCAGCGGCGCCCGGGCGACGAGGTCGACATACTCGCCCCTGACAGGGGAGAACACCCCGTAGTGCGGATGGATCCGGGCACCGAGCGCGGGTACGGGCACGCCCTTGGCCCGCCACTGGTGCGCCCCGAGCACCCCGAGCAGTTCCCGCAGCGAGACCACCGAAGCCCCCTGGGCCGGTCCGTACGCCTCCGCGCACGCGGCACGGACGTCGGGTGCACGGCGCAGGTCCAGGGCGTGGTCCCCGTCCAGGCGGACGAGGAGCATGCCCAGGACGCGGGCCCGGTGCGCCCGGGCCCGGCGGTGCAGACGGAAGGTTTCGGCGGGGCTGTCGCCGACGCGGGCCGGGGTGCGGTCGACGCGCCGCCCCATCGCCGCGAGGAGCCGGCGCGCGTTGTGGTAGTCGCCCTGCCACAGCAGGGCCGTGCCCTCACAGGCCAGCCGGAAGGCGGTGTCCGCCCTCGTGCGGTCGTCGGCGACGACGACGCGGCGCGGCGGCGGCGCACCGTTCTCGGAGTGCCAGCGGGCGGACGTCAGGATTCCGGAAGGTTCGGTCCGGGCGGACATCGGGTGCTCCTCGTGAGTCGAACGTGCAGGACGCGCAACGCACTTCGACGAGGAGGCAGGGAGCGGGCAGGAGACGGACCGACCGGCTACCGCTGCCGCGTCGAAGCGCGGGAGCGGGAATCGCCGAGCACCATGCCGAGTGTCACGAGCAGCCCTTTCACCGAACGATGTCCCCCCGAGGATCTCACGGCGTCCGCGGCGCGGGCAAAGCATTTCCTGCACCCTCGGCACCCTCGAAGGCCTTCAGGAACCGCTCCAGGAGCATGCGCCCCGCGGGCCCGTCCGGCCCGCCCTCCTGCCACAACAGGGCGATCCGCCCCCTCGGTTCGGGGCCGGTGAGCCGAACGGTCCGCAATTTCCCGGGGAAACCCTCCGGCGCGCCCGCCGGCGGCAGCGGCATGACGGCCACGCCGAGGCCCCGCTCGGCGAGCCGGACGAGCAACTGCGGGGCCGCCGCCTCGAAGACGATGCGCGGCCGGATGCCGGCCTCCTCGCAGGCCCGGTCGAGGACCCCGCGCAGCCCGCTGCCGCGCGGCAGGCTGATCAGGGGCCGGTCGCGGAGCGCGGCCAGCGGTACGGCCGCGCGTCCGTCCATGGCGAGGGGGTCGCCCGGGGCGACGAGGGCGGCCAGCGGCTCGTCGACGACGATCCGGCCGCAGGTGCCGGGCGGCAGCTCAGGCCCCGGCAACCCGGCCAGGGCGATGTCGAGTTCGCCGCGCTGCACTGCGGCGACCATCCGCTCGGAGGTGTCCTCGGTGAGGGAGACGTCCACTCCGGGATGGTCGTCGTGGAAGCCGGACAGGACGTCGGCCACGTCGAACTCGTGGGTCGCCGCCCCGGAGACGAGGCCCAGCCTGACATCGCCCCGCAGCAGCCCGGTGATCTCGTCCACGGTCCGCCGTATCTCCTCCGCCGTGGCGAGCATGGAGCGGACGTGCGGCAGGACGGCCCGGCCCGCCCCGGTGAGGGTCACCGTCCGGCCGGAGCGGTTGAGCAGCGGCTGGCCCAGCTCCCGTTCGAGCTGCCGGACCTGTGCGCTGATCCCCGGCTGCGCCAGGTGCAGCCGGGCTGCGGCGCGGGTGAAGTTGGCCTCCTCCACGACGGCCACGAAGTACTGCAGTTGGCGAAGTTCCATAAATCTCGATTCTAGAGACGAGAAAAACAACCTCTTGGACTTATGACGGCCCGGCCAACAGCCTTGAAGCACGGGCAGGAAACGCCGGAAGGGGAGCACATGACGGACATCACCGCCGCGATCGCCGCCGAACGCCGGGAGCTGGCCGACCTGTTGGACGGCCTGCCGGCCGATGCCTGGGACGCGCCGAGCCTGTGCGCCGGGTGGCGGGTGCGCGAGGTCGCGGCCCATATGTCCCTCGGCTTCCGTTACTCGCTCCCCCGGGTCGCCCTGGAGCTGGTCAGGGCCCGTGGCGGTCTGCACCGGATGACCGACCGGTGCGCGCGGTCCGATGCCGCCGCGATGGCACCGGCCGAGCTGGCCGCGGCCCTCCGGGACAACGCCCGCCACCCCTGGCAGCCGCCGGGCCAGGGCATCGAGGGGGCCCTCGGCCACGACGTCGTCCACGGCCTGGACATCACGGTCGCGCTGGGCCTCGACCGCCGCGTGCCGGAGGACCGGCTGCTCGTCCTCCTGCAGCGTGTGACCCCCCGGTCGCTGCGGTTCTTCGGAGCGGCCCTCGACGGCGTCGCGCTGCGGGCCGACGACCTGGACTGGTCCTACGGGACCGGGGCGCCCCTGCACGGCACGGCCCAGGACCTCCTGCTGCTCACTTTCGGCCGCAGGCTGCCGCCGGGCCGCGTACGGGGCGAGCACGAGGACCGCTTCGTCCTGACCCGCGCCGCCTGAACCGCCCACCGCAGCACCCGCCGTGCGTCACCCCGCACCACCGCCCAACAGCCCGGACGGCAACGCGGTAGGCAGCGCGGTCGGCAACGCCGTGGGCAGCGCGGTCGGCAGACTCGTCGGCAACCCACTGGGAAGACCGGAGGGGAGCCCGGTGGGGAACCCGCTCGGCGACGACCGGGGAACGGACGGCGCGCCCGACACCGTCCGCCCGGTGCCCGCCGGATCCGACGGTTCCGTACTGCCCTTCGGCCCGCCACCCCTCGTCACCAGCGCCGTCCCGAGCGCGATCCCGCCGAGCGCCACCAGGGCGACCAGGACGTACAGCAGGCGCCGACGGCCGCCCGGGGGCGGCGGTCCATAGGGCGGCGGTCCGTAGGAGCGGTCGTGGGGCGGCGGTGGGGTGGCCATGGCCCCAGCCTGTGCGCACCGGCCCACGGCCCGGTGCGCGGTGACCGGACCGGTACACATTCCACCCCGGACCCTGACATTCCCTCACCGTCCGCCGTCACTCCCCCGGCCGTGTGGCGCTCCGCGCGAACCGATTCTCCGATCGTACGATTTGCCGGATGACTGTTGATACGCACCAGAACGTCACCGAGGCCGGCATCACCGGGGCCGGCGTCACCGAGGCCAAGGACCGCGCCGCCCGCCTCCTGCTGGCCTTCCGGCACGGCAATCAACGGGCCTTCGACGACTCCCTGCCCGGGGACGCGACCGCCGAGGAGACGCGCGAGCTGGTCGGCGCGCTCGTCTGGATCGCCAACGAGGCGGTCCGGAAAGTGTATTTGCCGGGCGTCGCCGACCGGGTGCTGCGCCGGCTCGCCAGCCGGTCGCCCGACGAACCGGGCTGGGTCCCGACCGACGAGGAGGCGGCCCCCCATGTCGCGTTGCTCCTGGAATCCGTCTGGCGGCAGGACACGGAGACGGTGTGCGAGCTGGTCCGCGCCACGCCCGACACCACCTTCCTGCTCGGCAAGCTGCTCGACGCGGTCGCCCGGCTGCTGCCTCTGGTCCCCGAGCGGGACCTGCGCCGCGTCATCCTCGACCTGCGCGGAGGAACGCCTCCAGCCCCGCGAGGTCGTCCGTGTTGAGGTAGCCGGTCCCGGCCGCCAGCAGCTCCCGCCACAGCGCCTCCCGCGCGGGGCCGGGTGCGTCGGGCGTCGCCCAGAAGCGCACCTGCCGGCCCTCGCGGCGCGCCGTCGCGGTGATCCGCCGGAGCCTCGTCCGCTCGTGCTCCGGGATCGGGCCCACACCCCGCCAGGCGAAGTGCCGGCCCCAGTCGTCGCTGACGAGCGGGATGAACGAGGCGGGCACACCGGTGCCGAGGTCGTCGAGGCGCCCGTCGTAGAAGGCGTGCCGCACCCGCTCGGCGGCCATGGGCGCCCGCGCGCCCCGGTCCCCGGAGACGACGGCGGTCACCGCCCCGCGCCGCACCCGGCCGTCCGCGGCGACGGTGAGCATCTCGTGGTAGCGCTGCAAGTGCCGGGAGAGGGCACGGTAGGTGGGGTCGCCGGGGGTCTTGATGTCGATGAGGAGTTGCAGGCTCAGGTCGTATCCCCGGTACACCCGGCCGTGGTTGGCGCGGACGCGGCGCAGCAACGGGTCGAGGTAGAGGCTCTCCAGGGTGCGCCGCGGGTCGAGTCGGCCGGCGTCGTGGGCGACGAGGAGCTGTCCGTCGACGAACCAGATGTCGGCCTCCACGCTGTCGAAGCCGTGGCCGAGGGCGTCCGTGAGCGGGTGCGGGTGCTCGTAGTCGTTGTGCGCGTGCGCGTGGCGCAGCGGCGCTCTGCCGCCGCCCGACGCGGCGAGGGCGGGTGCGGCGAAGGAGCCCGCGAGGGCTGCCGCCAGGGCGACGACGGCGGCCCGGCGCGTGGGGTGCGGCTGTCCGGTGCGAGGGGTCATCGGGGTCACGGCCTCTCCGGTGTGCGGGTGCGGGACGGGTGCATAGCCGCGCGGCGTGCGTGCCGCTGCGAGTGAGTATCGGGGCCCGAAGGGCCGTTCGGCAGGGACGTGCCGAGAGTTGCCCGGTTCGACGCCGGTGCTTTCACCGGTGTTCTTTCGGGGCAGGGATAAGGCCCCTGCGTTGTGGTGGAGTTGACGAGTTCTCTGGGGTTCAGGGTGAGCAGACGCGGATGCCGCGTACGCGCGGTGCTGTCGGTGCTGGTGGCATGGGTCTCGCTGGTCGGCGGGGGCACGGCGGGGGCGGCCCGGGCCGCCTCCGCCGCTCCCGGCCGGGAGGCCGCGGGGCTGCGCGTGGGCGCGGTGTCGGCGGTCGCCCCGGGCGTGGGCTACCGGGAGTTCTCGTTGAAGGGGCGTCACGGCCCGGCCCATGGCCACCTGCTGACGGTGGACCTCCGGGAGCGACGGGTGTCGGTGGACCTGTTGTACCCCGGCGTGGTGGGCGCACGGTCCCCGATCTCCCAACTGGCCGACCGCAGAGGCGTGGTGGGCGGGGTCAACGGGGACTTCTTCAACATCGCGGAGGAGCAGCACCCGGGGGTGGAGGCCACCGGCGCCCCGGTGGGCCCGGCGGTGGCGGGCGGCCGGCCGCTGAAGGCGGCCGTGCCGTACGGGCAGCGCTTCGGCCCGGAGACACCGCGCGGGGTCTCGACGGAGGACGTCCTGGGCGTGGGCACGGACCGGGTGGCGCGGCTGGACCGGCTCCGGCTGGACGGGACGGTCCGGGCCGGGGAGGACGAGCTGGAGCTGAGCGGCTTCAACCAGTACGCGCTGCCGGTGGGCGGCGTCGGCGCGTACACCTCGGACTGGGGTTCCGCGTCACGGCTGCGCGCGACCTGCGGGACGGACCGCGACCGGGCCGCCCCGTGCAGCCGCACCACCTACGAGGTGACCGTGAAGCGGGGGCGGGTGACGGCCGTGTCGCGCAGACCGGGCCGGGGCGCGGTGCCCCGGGGGACGGTGGTGCTGGTCGGGCGCGAGGGGGGCGCACGGGACCTGAGCCGGCTGGAGGTCGGCGAGGAGGTGGACGTGGTGCAGCGGCTGCGGCCGCGCGAGGGGGGCGCGCTGCGGTGCGCGCTGGGCGGCTTCCCGATCCTGCGCGACGGCCGGGCCCTGGGCGGGCTGGACGCGGCGACGGGCGCGGTGCGCACGGCGGCGGGCGTGGCCGACCACGGGCACCGGCTGTATCTGCTGGCGCTGGACGGCCGGGCCGCCTACCGCGGCGGCCTGACCCTGGCCGAGCTGGCCTCCGCCATGCGCGGGCTGGGTGCGGACGACGCCTTCAACCTGGACGGCGGAGGGTCGAGCACGCTGGTCACCCGCGATCCGCACGGCGGCCGGGCCACGGTGCGCAACCATCCGTCGGGCGGTGCGGAGCGGGCGGTGGCCAACGGGATCGGCGTCTTCGTCGGATGACGACCCCGGACAGCGAGCCTGATGACGACCCCGGCGACCCCGGCGGCCTCGGTACCGGGGTCAGGGACGGACGCTCGCGACGAGGTTGGTGGTCGCGGTGATGCCGTGGTGAATGGTCGGCGCGATGCTGGTGCTCGCGAGCATGAAGCCCAGCAGGACGCAGACCAGTGCGTGGGACATCCGCATACCGCCGTTGCGGAGGAACACCACTGCCAGGACGACGAGCAACACAATCACGGAGATCGAAACGGCCATGACGTACCTCCTCGGCACAGCTGCGGACGTCCGCTCAGTGTCGCGTATCGCACCATGTCCCCTCTCACAGTGAATGTGCTCCTTTCGGGTGGCACATCAGATAGGGGAGCCCGAGTGGCCGCCACGATCCCGTCAGCACGGGTGACTCCACGCGCCTACGTTCTAGGGATGTTCGACGAGCGGACGGTGCCGGGCCTGCCTAGGCTGACGGAATGAGCCGCACAGTCCGGGAGCGCGGGCGCACCACGACGGAGAAGACGGCGGTCCGGACGGCCGAGGACGGCGAACCGGACTCACCCGGGCAACGGTTCCTGCGCAGAGTGCCCGACGGCTTCGCGCTCTTCTTCGGCCTCCTCGGCGTCTTCTGCGCCCTGACCTCGCTGATCCCGCCGCTGCGGAGCGGCGCGCACCCGGTGACCGACGCCCTGGACACCCTGACGGTCCCCACCGCCCCCAACCTGGCCTACGCCGTCTTCCTGCTGCTGCTCGCCACGGCGATGGCCGCCCGCAAGCGCGTCGCCCTCTGGTTCGTCCTGGCCTACCTGGCGCTGCTGGTCCTCGCGGACGCGCTGCTGCTGGTCGCCGGCTACTGGGACACCGTCCCCTCGCTGGTGCTCTCGCTCGCGGCGATGGCCCTGCTGGTGCTGGCCCGCCGCGAGTTCTGCGCGCAGGTGCGGCGCGGCGCCTTCCTGCGCGCCCTGCTGGTGCTGGTCGCCGGGCTGGCAGCCGGCACGCTGGCGGGCTGGGGCCTGGTGACGCTGTTCCCCGGCTCCCTGGAGCGCGGCGGCGGGAACCGGCTGATGTTCGTGGCCAACAAGGTGTGCGGCGGACTGGTCAGCAACCGCGTCTTCACCGGGCACCCCCCGCACCCGGTCTACTTCCTGCTCGGCCTGTTCGGCGCGCTGGCCCTGATCAACGCCACCATGACGCTGTTCCGCTCGCAGCGCCTGGAGGCCGCCCTCCACGACGACGAGGAGCCGCGCATCCGCGCCCTGCTCGCCCGCTACGGCGGCGGGGACTCGCTCGGCTACTTCGCGACGCGCCGGGACAAGGCCGTCGTCTTCTCCCCCAGCGGCAAGGCGGCCGTCACCTACCGGGTCGAAGCGGGCGTCTGCCTGGCCTCCGGCGACCCGCTGGGCGACCCCGAGGCCTGGACGCCCGCCGTCGACGCCTGGCTGGAGCTGGCCGGCCGCTACGGCTGGCAGCCCGCGGTCATGGGCGCCAGCGAGGCCGGCGCCCGGGCGTACGCCCGCTCGGGACTGGGCGCCCTCCAGCTCGGCGACGAGGCGATCCTCCAGGTCGCCCAGTTCGACCTGGAGGGCCGCGAGATGCGGGTCACCCGGCAGGCCGTCAACCGGGTCGAGCGCACCGGCGCCACCGTCCGCGTCCGCCGGCACGCCTCGCTCACCGACGAGGAGATGGGCGAGGTCATCGGGCGCGCCGACGCCTGGCGGGACACCGAGACCGAGCGGGGCTTCTCCATGGCCCTGGGGCGCCTCGGCGACCCCGCCGACGGGGACTGCCTGCTCGTCGAGGCGTTCGACAGCGACGGGAACATGATCGCTCTGCTGTCCTTCGTGCCCTGGGGACGGGACGGCGTCTCCCTGGACGTGATGCGCCGCGACCGGGCCGCGCCCAACGGCGTCATGGAGTTCATGGTCGCCCGGCTCTGCGCCCAGGCCGGCCGGTTCGGCATCAAGCGCATCTCGCTCAACTTCGCCGTGTTCCGCGCCGCGTTCGAGGAGGGCGCGCGCATCGGCGCGGGCCCGGTGCTGCGGCTGTGGCGCAAGCTGCTCCTCTTCTTCTCCAAGTGGTGGCAGCTGGAAGCCCTTTACCGCTCCAACGTCAAGTACAACCCCGAGTGGCACCCGCGCTTCCTCTGCTACGCCGACGCGGGCGCGCTCGCCCGGATCGGGCTGGCCTCCGGCATCGCAGAGGGCTTCGTCTCCGTGCCCAGCCTGGGCCAGCTGTGGGGGCGCGGGCGGGCCCGGGGCTCCGCCCGCCCGTCCTCCACCGCCGGGCTGCCCCCGCTCTCCGAACTCGAACTCGGCACCGACACCGCCGGGGAACTGGTCAAGGACGAACTCGAGAGCCTGCCCGAGCAGGTGCGGGTGCGCCGCCACAAGCTGGACCGGCTGCGCCGCGAAGGCGTCGACCCGTACCCGCCGACCGCCCACCGCACCCACACCTGCGCCGCCGTCCGCGCCGCGCACGGAGCGCTCCCCGCGGGCACCCGCACCGGCGACCGGGCCGCCGTCGCCGGACGCGTCCTGCTGCTCCGCAACCACGGCGGGATCGCCTTCGCCGTCCTGCGCGACTGGTCCGGCGACATCCAACTGGCCGTCTCCCGCGACGGGTCCGGCCCCGAGCTGCTGCGCCGCTTCACCCTCCTCGACCTCGGCGACCACGTCGAGGCCGAGGGCGAGGTCGGCACCAGCGACAAGGGGGAACTCACCCTCTTCGTCACCCGCGCCCGGCTGACCGCCAAGTGCCTGCGCCCGCTGCCCGACAAGCGCCACGGCCTCACCGACCCCGAGGCCCGCGTCCGTATGCGCTACGTCGACCTCGCCGTCTCCCCGGACGCCCGGCGCACGGTGCGGGCCCGCAGCGCCGCCGTCCAGGCGCTGCGGCGCGGTCTGCTGGAGCGCGGCTATCTGGAGGTCGAGACCCCGATGCTCCAGCAGGTCCACGGCGGCGCCAACGCCCGCCCGTTCACCACCCACATCAACGCCTACGACCTCGACCTGTACCTGCGCATCGCCCCCGAGCTCTACTTGAAGCGCCTGTGCGTCGGCGGCCTGGAGAAGGTCTTCGAACTCGGCCGCACCTTCCGCAACGAGGGCGTCTCCTACAAGCACAACCCCGAGTTCACCATGCTGGAGGCGTACCAGGCGTTCGCCGACTACGACGTGATGCTGGACCTGACCCGCGAACTGATCCAGGAGGCCGCCGTCGCCGCCCACGGCGCGCCGGTCGCCCTGCGGACGGACCCTTCCTCCGGGAAGGCGGTCGAGCACGACATCTCCGGCGAGTGGCCGGTGCGTACGGTCCACGGCGCGATCTCCGAGGCCCTCGGGGAGGAGATCGGCCCCGGCACCCCGGAGCGGGAACTGCGGCGGCTCTGCGACGCGGCGGGCGTCCCCCACCGTCCCGAGCACGGACGCGGCGACATCGTCCTGGAGATGTACGAGCGGCTGGTGGAGGAACGGACGACTCTTCCCGTCTTCTACAAGGACTTCCCGACGGACGTCTCCCCGCTGACCCGCCCCCACCGGGTGGACCCGCGGCTCGCCGAGCGCTGGGACCTCGTCGCCTTCGGCACGGAACTGGGCACGGCCTACTCGGAGTTGACCGACCCCGTCGAGCAGCGGAACCGCCTGACGGCGCAGTCGCTGCTGGCGGCGGGCGGTGACCCGGAGGCGATGGAGCTGGACGAGGACTTCCTGCGGGCGCTGGAGTATGCGATGCCGCCGACGGGTGGGTTGGGGGTGGGGGTGGATCGGCTGGTGATGTTTCTGACGGGGTTGTCGATTCGGGAGACGTTGCCGTTTCCGCTGGTGCGGCATCTGTGAGCGAAGAGGTTTCTCTCCGCCGGCTGCGTCCCTGACCGCACGGCCGGTCACTCAACCCGGGCCGGCCGTCGGCCAAAGCCCGACACCCGCACACAGCGACATTCCCCATCTGCTCATGCCCGCGGCCCGATGGGCCTCGACAACGCCGAACCATGATCAGTCCGATTCATCAGGAAGAGCCGCGCCCAAAGAGCGATCCTCCATCAGATCCCGCAGCCCCTGGGCGATGTCGCGCGCATCGCGTATTTCACCGGTTGTCACAGCGATCACCAGACGCTCTGCAGCATCGATGTCCGGCCGCAAGTCGATACCGTTCAACTTCAGAAAGGTGACGCAGGAGAGCCAGGCCGTGCGCTTGTTGCCATCAAAAAGCGGATGGTTGATAGCTATGGCTTGGAGCAACGCTGCGGCTTTGCCGATAAGGTCAGGATGGACCTGTTGCCCATACATCTCCGCGAGTGGTCGATGCGCTGCGGATTCAAGCGAGTTGACGTCACGGAGCACAAGCTCCGTCTCACCACAGGCAGGTTCTGCGACGATGAGGACGTCAGCCGCACTCAGGTAATGAAGCGTCACTTGAGCCGCTCCAGAAGCGCGTGCCACTTCGCTGCTTGTTCGTTGGCGATGCGACGCACCTGGTCCTGATGGTCCGAGCGCTTGGTCGTTTCCTGAGGGTTCGGGTCCGTTGCCATGGGGGAGAGCCTACGGACGTACGGAGCATGAAGCGTACCGATTTATCTCTGCCCGGAGGGCCGATACCGACCGCGCCGAGTCGGTGCCGCAGGCACGGCGTCGGCCGGCCGGCGCCCTGCAGCGACGGCCTCGACGCCTACCGGGAACACCACCCAGCCCAAGAACCCCGTCGTGTCCATTCCGACGTTGCCCAGGACAACCGCCGGACCAGCACGGCCCTTCAGGAAGATCTGCACCCGAGCCGGAACGCACCGCCCTGACTTGGGAGATGCCGCGCGCCGGACGGTACGGGTGCGACGACTTTCACCGTTCCACCCCGCCACACGGCCGTCGACGCGTACGGTCCTTCCTCGAGAGCCGTGACCGGTCGGTCACGCATGGTCGGAGTGTGGGGAGCGACAGGGCATGGTGAACGCCCGAACGTACCGACTGTGGCAGCACCTGGCGGTGAGCGACGAACTGCCGGACGCGGCACTGCCCTCAGTGATCGAGGCACTGTGCGCGGTCTCCCATTCCTGGTACGGCACCGACAGTCAAGGTGAGGAGTGGCGCAAGCGGGCGCTCCGCGAAGCGGTGCCCGCTCTGCTGAGCAGGACAACCGACCCGGAATTGCGCGGACGGCTGCTCGAACAGACCGACGGCCAGCAGGTGGCCGACCTCGTCGAGACGGGCGTGGTGACCGCTGGTGACCTCCCGGCGATCCTGCGCACCCATCGCGTCTCGCGGGAGTTGGTGGTCGGTCTGGCACGCCATACCGGACAGGTCGATGCCGCCATCTCCTTGCTGCCGCTGCTGAACGACACCGATATCGAGTACATCGTCACCGGCTGGGACCTCTATCAATATCGCTCGGAGAAGAGTTCTGTTCCGCCAATGCCCCGGGCCTTGTTCGACGCCGTCCTGGAGCGTTCGCTGACACCCTTGGCCTCCGCGCTTCTCACCCCCGAGGAGTGCGATGACTGGACACGCCCGTTCGGCTGGTCCAGCCGATTGGGCGATGGCCTCGACTGGCGCATTCTCGCCACATGCCCGGAGCGGTGGCACGAGCTGATCGGTCACCCGACCCTTGGCCCAGCGGTACGGCACCTTCTGCTCGATCAGGCCGAACTCGAGGCTCATCGTCGGCATCTCCAGGCATCAACCAGCGTTTTTCCCGACGATGAAACGGGTGAGCGCGGAATTCCGGCCGAGCCGCCTCCTGCACTGGACGAGGACCTCCTGCGCGCTTGTCTACCGGCACTCTGCCTGCCGGAGCTGACCGAACTGCCCAAACCGAGCGTGACCGGTCGCCATCGACTGCACCACATCGCCGAACGAGTACGCCGGAACCCTCGCCTGGCCGACATGGCAGCCGAAGAGCTGCATGCTGTCGCCGACGCCTGCGTCCGCCGCGGTCGACTGCTGGCCTCACCCCGGAAAAGTACGCCCGATCACCAAACACTCTCTCTCGTCGAGGACTTGGCCCTCCTCAGTAACAATTCCGGGCACCTGGCGAAGGCGTGCGCCCTGCTGGCCGTCCTGGAGCAGCCCAAAGTCGTCTCCGTCCCGCCAGACCCTCGTTGGGCCCATATCAACGACGATGCCGACCTCGACAGTCCGGCCCGGCTACTGCAACGAAATCACCAGCACCATCGGGCCGAAGCCCTCGTCGCTCTCGCCGGCAACCCACGCACTCCGCGTACCGCGGTCACCGAACTACTCCCGACGCTGCACCCACTTGAACTCGCCTGGATCTCCCACCAGGACGGCGCACCGGACTGGCTGCGTACAACCGCGGCCGACCTTACTCCGGCCGAAGAAGGCGACGGGGTGCTGCGACTGCTGACCGACGACGAACTCGACCGTCTCGCCGACCCGGCCGCGGTCCTGCAGTCCTGGCTTGACGCCCCCGAGACGGAGGGCGTGCTGTCGCGCAACGACGTGTATCACGCCGTCCTGCGATCCCGGCACCGCACGATGGACCATCTGCGCCAGATGCCCGCCGACAGGGTTCTCACCTGGGACGAGCCCAACCTGCCCATGCCCATTCTGATCGCCCGGTGCGGTGGTGCCCCTGAGCGGTGGGACGCCCTGCTGCAGGCCCTCGACTTCAGTCACGACGACGAGATGATCAGCTTTGGACAACTCCTCGATGCCCTCGGAACTCAGCAGGCAGCAGCCACTGAACCGACATAATGTCGAGACCGATGGGCCATATCGGCGTTCGGCGACGCGCAGCATCCGCATGGGGGCCGAAGCAGACACCACTGCACTCACGGATCAGCAGGCTCACCGACCGGCGCGGAGCAGCGCCTGGTGCCGCCGGTCAGCGGCTTCCTTCTCGCAGGCCGTACCGTCGCCCTGTCCGACACTGTTCATTCGGGGGTCACTTGCTCTGCGATCGCCACTGCTCCGCTTTCGCCTTGGCCTCCTTGAGCGTCAGTCCGGCGACCTGCGCGAGCGGGATGTCCTTCAGCGGGCAGTCGGCGTAGTGGTCGGTCCTCTCGCTCGGAGCGGCGTCGCAGCCGGGGCACTGTCGAGGAGGCATGGCGCTCCTTGTCGTCACGTCGAGCCGTGGTCGTCGGCTTGCCATTTCCGAATCACGTTGCACAAGTAGGGCATCGCCCAGGCGAGCAGCACAACGACGACCGGGGCTGCCGTAGTTCCTGCGGCGAGCCACCTCCACGCGGGCGCCGCCGCGTGAGCCGGAGGGACCAGCGCAAGACTGCTTGCTGTCGCCAGGCACAGGAGCCCCGACGAGTAGCAGAAGTCTGCTCTACCGGCCAGCCTGGACCACATGGAGTAGTGCATCCGTTGATCCTGGATCAGCTCTTCGTGGCGGTCGTCGGACATCTCGGAAAGCGGACCCCACCAGGCTTCGACATCGCCGCGCGAGTACAGATACTGGCGGGAGCGCACTCCCCATACCACCGCCATGACCATGAAGAGCGCCGTCAGCGCGAGCGCGAGCAGCGTGGGGTCCGGCCAGCGAAACCTGTCGCGGTCCGTGATGACGAGCCCCAGCAGCGTGATGCTCGCGCCGCCCAGGAGGGGCGCCGCGGTCGTGTACTGCCCCTCTCGCGCGGCCGACCAGCCGAGTGGCGCGGGCTTGCGCCAAGAAGGTTTCACCCTGCCTCCTCGAAGGAGGCGGCCGGCGGCCGCACATGCCGTCCCCGCCCTGACGAAATACCCGGAAAAAGTACAGCGCAGCAGCTTCGAGCGGAATGCCTCAACAGGCCAGAAGGATCGTGCCGATGCGGTCAGGTCACGGCACTTCCACCGCTCCGTCACGCCCTAGTTCCCCCCACCGCACCACCCGATCACACCACCGCCCCAACAACACCGGATCATGCCCCACCGCCAACAACCCCGCCCCGCTCTCCTCCCGGTACGCCTCGACGACGGAGACCAGCGCCGCCGTCGTCGACGCGTCCAGCATCGCCGTCATCTCGTCGCAGATCAGCCAGCGCGGGCGCAGGGCCAGCGCCCGGGCCAGGCAGGCCCTTTGCAGTTGGCCGTCGCTGACCTGGTGGGGGCGGCGGGCGAGCAGTTCGTCCGAGAGGCCCACGGTCGTGGCGAGTTCGGCGACGTCCGGGGCGGCGCCGGTGGCGCGCAGCGGTTCGGCGATCAGGTCGCGCAGGCGCAGGCGCGGGTCGGCGGAGAGGCGGGGTTGCTGGAAGACGACGCCGAAGGCGGTGCGTTGGGAGCGGGGGGCGCGGTGGCGCCAGCCGCGGGCCTCGGTCCCGTCGATCACGACCGTCCCCGCGTCCGGGCGGTGCAGCAGGGCCGCGACCCGGGCGAGCGTGGACTTGCCGCAGCCGCTGGGGCCGAGCAGGCCGACGGACTCGCCGTCGGCGAGGGTCAGGGAGACGTCGCGGACGACCGGGTCGCGACGGTCGTATCCGGCGGTGATGTGGTGCAGTTCAAGCACGGGGGCTCCGGGCATGGTGGCAGGCGACGGCGCCGTCGAAGGCCGGCACGGCGGCGCAGGCGTCCGTCGCCGACGGGCAGCGCGCCGCGAAGGCGCAGCCGTCGGGGAGGGACCCGAGCTCGGGCGGCATGCCGGGGATGGGGGTGAAGGAGCGCTCCGGGAGGGCGTCGAGGAGGGCGCTCGCGTAGGGGTGGCGGGGGCCGGGCAGGCCGAAGAAGGCGCGCGCGTCGGCGAGTTCGACGATCCGGCCCGCGTACATCACCGCGACGCGGTCCGCGATCCGCTCGGCCGCCGCCAGGTCGTGCGTGATCATCAGCAGGGCGTGTCCCTCGTCCACGTGGCGGCGCAGTTCGTCCGCGGTGCG
This sequence comes from Streptomyces luteireticuli, assembly GCF_041519305.1. Taxonomy (NCBI): domain Bacteria; kingdom Bacillati; phylum Actinomycetota; class Actinomycetes; order Kitasatosporales; family Streptomycetaceae; genus Streptomyces; species Streptomyces luteireticuli. Next base: position 7,098,727 of record NZ_CP167927.1, on the reverse strand, counting down.
TTCGACGAGGTCCCGGTCGAGCCCGGTGGTCGGCTCGTCGGCGAGCAGCAGCGGCGCGTCGCCGACGAGCGCGAGCGCGGTGGCCGCACGCTGGGCGAGGCCGCCGGAGAGCTGGTGGGGGTGGCGGTCGAGGTGGTCGGCGGGGAACGCGGCCCGGTCGGCGGCGGCCTCCTCGCCGCCGCGGCGGCCGGTCAACGCGCGGATGGTCTCGCGGAGTTGGGAGCGCACGGTGCGCACCGGGGTCAGGTGCGCGGACGGGCTCTGCGGGACGAGGCCGATGCGCCGGCCGCGCACGGTGCGGGCGAGGAGGCGTTCGTCCGCCGTCAGCAGGTCCAGGTCGCCGAGGAGCGCCTGCCCGCTCGCGTGCGCGTTGCCGGGCAGCAGGCCGAGCAGCGCCGAGGCGAGGACGGACTTTCCGCAGCCGCTCTCGCCGATGAGGGCGAGGCACTCGCCGGGCCGGAGGCGGAAGGAGGCGTCGGTGACGGCCGCGACCTCCCCGCCGCCGGGCATGCGGAAGCGGACGGTCAGGCCGCGTACGTCGAGGACGGGGGACGTCACAGCGCGAGCTCCGATCGGCGGCGGGGGTCGAGGCGTGCCCGCCAGGCCCCCGCCAGCCCCGCCACGGCCAGCGTGGGGACGACGATGAACAGGCCGGGGAAGAGCGTCGGCCACCAGTCGCCGGCGAGGAGCGTGCCCCGCGCGGCCTGGGCCATCGAGCCGAGGCTGGCCGTGTGGGCGGGCAGGCCGAGGCCGAGGAAGGACAGCGCGGACTCGTGCCAGATCGCGTGCGGGATCATCAGCACCGCCGCGAGCCCGGCCTGCGGCAGCACCGCGGGCAGCAGGTGCCGCACGGTCACGCGCCACCGCGAGGCGCCGCCGGATATCGCCGCGTCGATGTAGGGGCGGGTGCGCAGCGACAGCAGTTCGGCGCGGACGATGCGCGCGGTGGACAGCCAGTGGGTGACGGCGACGGACGCGACGACCGGCCAGACGCCGGGCCGGAACATGGCGACGACGAAGATCCCGAGCAGCAGGTGCGGCACGGACGAGAAGAGGTCGACGACGCGCATCACCACGCGGTCGGTCCACCCGCCCAGCGCCCCGGCGAGCGTGCCCACCGCCGTGCCGGCGACGGTCGCGGCGAGCGCGGCGACGACGCCGACGAGGAGCGAGACGCGCAGTCCGTGGACGCAGCGCAGGAGCAGGTCACGGCCGACCTCGTCGGTGCCGAACGGGTGGGCCCAGGAGGGCGGTTGGAGCTTGACCGCGAGATCGACGGCCTGTTCGTCCAAGGGCCAGACGAGCGGGGCGACGACGGCCGTCAGGACGACGAGCACGACAGCGGCGGCCGACAGGCGCAGGCGGTCAGCCATCGAAGCCCACCCTCGGGTCGGCCAGCCCGTAGAGCAGGTCGGACAGCAGGTTGCCGACGAGCACCGCCGCCGTGGCCAGCACGGTGAGCGCGGCGAGCAGCGGGAAGTCGACGGAGGTCGCCGCCTCGACGGTGGCCGAGGCGATGCCGGGCCAGCTGAAGACGGTCTCCACGAGCAGGGCGCCGGTGATCAGTTCGGGCACGCGGGAGCCGATCAGGGTGAGGACGGGCAGCAGGCCGGAGCGCAGGGCGTGGCCGAGCAGGACGGTGCGCTCGCTCAGGCCGCGGGCCCGGGCGCCGCGCACGGGGTCCTCGGCGAGCGCGTCGCCGACGCCCTGGCGGACGTAGAGCACGAACCACGGCAGCTGGGTGACCGCGAGGACGCAGGCGGGCAGCACCAGATGGGAGAGCACCTGGCCGGCGGTGACGGCGTCGCTGCCGGTGTCGGTGAGCCCGCCGGCCGGCAGCGCGTCCAGCTTGAGGGCGAAGAACCACACGGCGAGCAGCCCGAGCCAGAACGGGGGCGCGGCCTCCAGCGCGTACGCCAGCGAGGTCACGATCCGGTCGAACCAGCCGCCCCGGCGGCGGGCCGCGAGCACGCCGAGGGCGGTGCCCACGGCCACGGCGAGGGCGAAGGCGACCGCGCACAGCAGCACCGACCAGCCGATGCGCTCGCCGATGACCTGCCCGACGGGCTGCCGCAGGCTGGTGGAGTCGCCGAGGTCGCCGGTGAGGGCGCCGGTGATCCACTCCCACCAGCGGACGGCGAACGGGCGGTCGGCGCCCAGGTTCTCGCGCACCTGGTCGAGCACGCCCCGCCCGGCGACCGGCCCGGAGGAGCCGGCGTAGGCCGGGTCGAAGGGCGAGGCCGCCGCGACGGCGAAGACGGCGAAGGTGACGACGGCCAGCACGGGGACGGCGGCGAGCAGCCGCCGTCCCGCCATGCGGGCCATGGGGGCCCAGGGAACGGTCACTTCTTCGGCTGCCACGCCTCGACGTTCCACCACGGGCCCGCGCCCAGGCCGTGGTCGTGCGGCTCGACCTGGGTCGTCAGGTCCTGCCAGCCGTCGTCGACGACGTAGAGGTGGTCGACGTGGGTGAAGAAGACATAGCCGGGGTTGTCGGCGAGGCCGCGCTGGACCTTGTCGTAGGCGGCCTTGCGGGCGGCCTTGTCGCTCGCGTGCCGGCCGTCCTCCAGGGCCTTGTCGACCTCGGGGTTGTCGTACGCGGCCATGTTGTTGAAGCCGTCGAGGGCGAGGGAGGAGTGGAGGAGGTTGTAGAGGTCGAAGTCGGGGTCGGCCGGGTTACCGCCGCCCGCGAGGACCGCCTCGTTCTTCATCTTCGGCTCGATGACCTCCCATGTGCCGCTCTGCACGGAGACCTTGATGCCGATCTTCTTCGCGTCGGAGGCGAAGGCGAGGGCGTGCTCCTGGCGGAGCTTGTCGCCCGCCGGGAACCAGAGGGTGAACTCGGCCTTCTGTCCGTCCTTCTCGCGGATCCCGCCGTCCCCGGCCTTCCAGCCGGCGTCGTCGAGCAGCTTCTCCGCCTTGTCCGGGTCGTACGGGCGCTCCGTGCCCTTGGCGAACCACGGGCTGTCGGTCGGCACCGGCCCGTAGCCCTCGTGGCCCTTGCCCTCCAGCAGCTTGTCGACCATGGCCTTGCGGTCCACGGCGAGGTCGAGCGCGCGGCGGACGGCGAGGTCGCCGGTGACCTTGTTGGCCGTGGGCAGCGTCACACCACGGAAGTCCGTCGTCCGGGCCGTGATCAGCTTCTTGCCCGGGTCCTTCTTGAAGCCGTCCGCGAGGTTCGGGGGCAGGATGGCGCCGTCGAGGTCGCCGGAGCGCAGCCGGGTGGCGCGCACGTCGTCGTCCTTGATGATCGCCATGGTGAGCTTCTTGATCTTCGGCTCGCCGGCCCAATAGTCCGGGTTGGCCGTGAAGGTCAGCTTCTCGCCCTTGCTCCAGCCGGTGAGGACGTACGGGCCGGTGCCGACGGGCTTGGTGTTGAACGCGCCCGTGTTGACGTCCTGGCCCTTGGCCACGTGCTCGGGGACGATCGGCAGCACGGTCCGCTCGGCGAACGGCGCGTAGGCGTACTTCAGCTTGAAGACGACGGTGTCGTCCCCGCGCGCGGTGACCCCGTCGATGGCGTCGAGCTCGCCCTTGGCCTCGTTGTTGGTCTTCTTGTCGAGGATGGTCTCGTAGGTGAAGACGACGTCCTTGGCCGTGAACGGCTTGCCGTCGCTGAACTTCACGTTCTTGCGGAGCTTGTACGTGTACGTCCGGCCGCCGTCCCCGACCTCGGGCAGCGCGGCGGCCAGCGCCGGCTTGAGCTTCATGTCCGCGTCGCGGGTCAGCAGCCCGTCGAAGATCTTGGAGTTGCCGTCCTTGCCGTAGCCGAGGAGCGGGCTGAGGGTGTCCGGCTCGTTGGCGAGACCGACGACGAGGGAGTCCTTGCCGCCCTTCGTCCCCTTGTCGGAGGGCTTGGAACAGGCGGTGGCGGCTCCCGCGGCCAGGACGCCTGCCATGGCCATGGCGGCCATTCCCCGAATCGATCGGGCGGATCGGGCCGTCATGCGCCGCGCTCCCTTGCTCTCGGTTCATTGCTGTTGCGAATCAGTCGCAATTAAACCGTATGGGCTGGTCGCGGCGGGTACGGGCCCCCGCCCGTCGGACAGGGGCCCGGAGCCGGTAGAGCCGGTACCGCTCAGCAGACGATGTACAGGCTCTGCCGGCCGTAGGGCGTGGACCCCTCGACACCTTCCCCCTCCTCGGCCGTTCCCCGCTGCCGGGACTCCTCTTCGCCACCGGGACCTACCGGGACGGCTTCCACGCCTCCCCCGTCATCGCGAACCTGCTGGCCGGTCTGATCACGGATCCGGCGTACGACCCCGGACCGTACGCCGCCTTCGAGCCGGGCCGCGCACCCATCGGGACGATGACCGCGGCGGAGGCGACGGAGCTCAGTGCCGCCGAAATGCTGGACACCGCCACCGAGTTCGAACTCCGGATCCCGCATCCCCTCCTGGACGCGTCACCGATCACCGACCTGTACCGGCGGCGCGCCCGGCGGGCGTACGACCGGCTCGGCCGGGACGTGGCGCTCGCCCCGGAGATCCTGCGCGCGGTCTCCGCCGCGGACGACCACGAGGTGGAGCGGGTCACCGCGTATCTGCGGGCGCGCAGTTGACCCTTCAGTGCTGGCGGCGGACCACCAGCAACGCCGCGTCGTCCGACAGCGTCCCACCGGCATGGGCCAGCAGATCCGCGACCAGCCGGTCGGCCAGCGCGTCCGGAGAGTTCTCCGGCATCCGCGCCAGCCGGCTCTCCAGCGGGTAGAACCGCCCCTCCGCGTCCCGTGCCTCGGTCACACCGTCCGTGTAGAGCACCAGCAGGTCGCCCCTGCCGAACGTGAACCTCTCGGTGTGGTACGGCCGCTCGTCCAACTCCCGCAGCGCCAGCGGAGGATCGCCGTCCGCCGTCCGCGCCTCGATCCTGGTGACCGCATCGCCCTGTTTGCACAGCGGTGGCGGATGGCCGCAGTTCACCATCTCCGCCGGTGCGTCCGGCTCCCCGATGTGCAGCAGGGCGGCGGTCACGAACTCCTCGCCGCCCCCGCGCCGCCGTACCGCGGCGTCGAGCCGCCGCGCCACGTCGCCCAGGCCGGCCTCGACCTGGGCGGCCTCCCGGAACGTGCCCAGGACGTCGGCCGCGGTCTCGACGGCGGGCAGGCCCTTGCCCCGTACATCACCGATGATCAACCGGGCGCCGCAAGGCGTCTCCAGGACCTCGTACAGATCCCCGCCCACCCGGGCGTCGGCGGCCGCCGCCAGATACCGCACCGCCACCCGCAGCCCGCCGATCCGCTCCGGGACCGGGCGCAGCAGGGCCAGTTGGGCCGCCTCGGCCACCGAGCGCGAGTGCACCAGCTCGCGCTCGCGCGTCGCCACCAGAACGACGTTGGCGGCGCTGATACAGGTCGTGGCCAGCACCGCGAATCCGGAGGCGACCTGGTCCAGCAGCGCGACGGCCCGGTCGTGCACCCCCAGCACCACCACCAGCACCAGGGCGACCGCCCCCACCGCCAGCGGGATCCGGGCCCGCCGGGTGCCGACGCCGGCCAGCACGGGCGCCGCGGCGAGCACGGGCGAGATGGTCCAGTGCGGGCCGGTGCTCAGGTCGAACCCGATGGCGGCGGCGAGCACCGCATAGGCCGCGACGGCGAGTTGCCGCGTGTGGACGGGGAGCCGGAACGCCGGAGTCACGGCAGGCCGAAGCACATGACGTTCGTGTCCGGCCCGGGGCCGTACGGACGCCACTGGGCGAGGCCGTCGCCGTTGGGGGATCCGGTGGCGACGAAGGCGGCGAGCGCGCCGCCGAAGGCGCGGCCCAGCGTACGGTCCCGGTCGCCGACCGGGCCGAGCATGGGGGCGTCCGGGTAGGTCTCGAACGTCCCGAAGAGGAAGGGGAGTTCGCAGCAGTGTGTGGCACGCAGGCCGTGCTCGTCGGGGTCCGGGCGGCGGGTGAAGCGGTAGAGGTAGGACGCGGCCCCCTGGGCGGCCCGGTGTGCGGCGATCCGCGTACCGCCGTCGCGGAAGACGCGGTCGGTGGCGAGGTCGGTGTAGACGCGGTCGGGTGCGGCGCCGGGGCGCTCGGCCTCGTAGCGCTCGTATGCGGCCGGGGCGTCGGGGCCGAGCCTGCCTGTCAGGCCGGCGAGCAGGCCGAGGGCACCGTCCCGGGTGAGGTCCCGCATGCGCGGGTCGAAGGCGAGGAAGGCCGTCATCTCGTCCGCGACCGTGCCGATGAGGACGTCCTTGCCGTCCAAAGCGCCGTCGGCCACGGCCTGTTGCCAGGTGCGGGGTGTGCCGGGGTGGCCGAGTACGGGCCACATGGGCGGCGCGATGTCGCCGGGCGGACGGTCGAGTACGGCCGCCAGTCGCTGGTACGCGTCCAGCAACTCCTCGATGGACAGGGCGCGCAATGCCCTGCCGGGGTCATCGGCCCGGTCGACACCGAGGACGCGCAGATAGGCGGCGGCGCTCCCGTCCGCGTCGACGGGGTCCTGCGGGGCCAGCCCCAGGGGTCCGCTCTGGACGATCATCCGGCGGACGAGACCGCTGGTTCCGGGGTCGATGGCGAGGTGGAGGGACGAGTACGCACCGGCCGACTGCCCGCCTACGGTGACCAGTCCGGGGTCACCGCCGAACGCGGCGATGTTGTCGCGCACCCAGCGCAGGACGGCCCCTTGGTCCTGGGGGCCGAGGTTGTCGGCGCCGATGGAGGGCAGGTGGAGGTAACCGAGCGGGCCGATCCGGTAGTTGGCGGTGACCACGACGATCCCGCCGAGCGCGGCCAGACGGCCGCCGTCGTACCAGTCCCACCCACCGGAACCGCTGGACCAGCCGCCGCCATGGAACCACACCAGCACGGGGCGTGGTTCCGCCGCCCCGGCCCCGGCCCCGGTTCCGGCGAGGGCCGTCAGGGGCGTCCAGACGTTGAGGTTGAGGCACCCGTCCTCGTCCCAGTCCGGCGGACGCGCCCCCATGACCGCCTCCAGCCGGGAGTGCTCCTGAGGGACGGCCGGACCGGGACGCGCCGCGTCCCGCACCCCGCTCCAGCCCGGGTGCGGCTGCGGCGCGGCGAACCGCAGCTCCCCCACCGGGGAGGCCGCGTATGGCACGCCCCGGAAGGCGGCCACCGGCCCCTCTTCGACACCGCGCACCGGGCCGGATCCGGTGTTCACGACCGGCATCACGTCACCTCCGGGTGTCCATTCGATGCGCTCGGAGCCCGCCCTGCCATCAGGGCGGCCCGAACGGGCGACCGGCCGGGGTACCGCGGGGGTGTCAGAGGGCGATCAGCGCGGTGTGCGGGCCGCTCAGCGGGCCGCCCGTCTCGAAGAGGGCACCGCCTTCGGCGAGCGGTCCGGTGCCGACCGCCTGGAAGCCGGAACTGTCGGCCAGCTCGGCGACCTTCCGTTTGGCTTCGGGGTCGTCGCCGGCCAGGAGGACGACACGGCGGCCGCCGTCGACGGCGGGGTCCTGGGCGAGGGTCTGTGCGGGGTAGGTGTTGAAGCCCTTCACCAGGCGGGCTCCCGGCACGAGCGAGGCCACGACGTCACTGGTGCGACGGCCTCCGGTGTCGATGTGCTCCAGGCCGTTCGCCGTCTCCCGGCTGGGATTGACCGGGTCCAGCACGATCCGCCCGTCCCAGGAGGAGACCAGGGCCACCGCCCCCTCCTTCTGGTCCCACTGGACCGCCAGGACGACGACCTCCCCGAAGTCCGCCGCCTCCTGCGGCGTTCCCGCCGACGCCTTCTCCCCCAGCTCGTCCAGGAGTTGGGCGAGGGTCTGCGGACCACGGGAGTTCGCCAGCATCACTTGATGCCCGGCCCGGGTGAAGTGCCTTCCCAGAGCGGTGCCGACACGGCCGGCACCGATGATTCCCACTCTCATGGCCTCACCGTCGCACACGCTCCCGGCTCCCGCCCGCCCACGACGGACGGCGGAGTGACGGGGAGCGGGGCTCTTACCGGCTGCGGAAGAACGTGGCCGTCATATGGATCATCGTGCCCTTGGCGGGGTCGACGATGGTGTCGTACGCCCGGTGCTCGGCGAAGTCCTCCACCTGGGTGACGAACACGCCGGTCTTGGGCTCGTGCCAGGTCACGGCGTACTGGCAGGGCCGCAACCGGGTGCTGGTGTACGTGATGTCCTGCGTCAGGCCCTGGGTGGTCCCCGGCCCCTGGGTCACCTTGATCGTCGCCTGGGTCGTCGAGGCGAAGGCGATCGTGGCCACGAACGGACCAGGTCCGATGGGGGTGTTGCTGCCGAAGTCCAGGGTCCACGTCTGCCCGACCGCGGGGATCGTCGCGTCCTCGTACTCCCGCTCCCAGCCGCCGCAGTCCACGCCGCCGCGTGGCGCGGGGAGTTGCCCGGCTCCGGCCGGAAGGGCGCCGACGCAGCACAGGGCGAGGGTCAGGGGAACCACAGCGCATATGGATCGGGAAGTCTTCATGGAGGCTCCTTCGCCCCCCCCGGCGGCAGGACCGGCCGCACCGGTATTCCATCACGGCCTCCCACGCTCAGCGAGTCGGACGAGCGGCGCCCGCCACCGTCGGCGTGCCGCACGGCCCCGGCCGTCGGATCATGATGTCCGGGGCTCGGAGCGGAAGGCAGGCGAGAAAGACCATGGCACCCATCGAGGGACTCGGCCCGACCGGGATCTGGAGCATGCAGCTGCGCGCGGACGACGCCGACCAGGCCGGGGAGATCCGGGACGCGGCGGCGGAACTGGACGAGTTGGGGTTCACCGCCCTGTGGATCGGCGGCAGTCCGAGCCCCGCGCAGGCCGCACACGTCCTCGCGGCGACCCGACGCGCCGTCGTGGGCACCAGCATCCTGAGTATCTGGCAGCACGAGGCGGCGGACGTCGCCGCCCGGTACGCGGCGCTCGACACCGCCGCGCGGGAGCGCTTCGTCCTGGGGCTGGGCGTCAGCCACGCCAAGCTCGCCGCGCAGTACGCGCGTCCGTACTCGGCCATGCGGGACTACCTGGCCGCCCTGGACGACGCGCCCACGCCCGTACCGGCCGACCGGCGCGTCCTGGCCGCCCTCGGCCCCAAGATGCTCCACCTCGCCCGCGACCGCGCGGCCGGCGCCATCCCGTACCTCGCGACCGAGCAACACACCGCGGAAGCACGCGCGTTGCTCGGCGACGGCCCCTTCCTCGCGCCGGAGCTGCCCGTCGTCCTCGACACCGACCTGCCCCGCGCCCGGGAGACGGCCCGCGGGCACCTCCGCCCCTACCTGGGCCTGCCGAACTACACCGCGAACTTCGCCCGACTGGGCTTCACGGAGGACGACTTCACGGGCGGCGGCAGCGACCGCCTCATCGACACGCTCTTCGCCCTCGGCGACACCGGGCGGATCCGTGCGCGCGTCGAGAAGTACCTGGCGGCAGGGGCCGACCATGTCGCCGTGCAGGTCGTGGCGGACGGGCAGGACTTGGCCGTGCTGCGGCGGCAGTGGCGCGAGCTGGCGGGGGCACTTCCGCTCGAACGCGGCGCGGTTACGCCCCGGCCTTGAGGTAGGCCAGGAAGGCGGACCAGGAGGGGGCGGGTATGAGGAGGCCGGGGGCGTAGGGGCGTTTGCTGTCGCGGAGGGGGATGGTGGCGGGTAGGGACCTGGGGGCCCATTCGAGGCACATGCCTCCGTTCCCCTCGCTGTGGCTGGACTTGGCCCACTCCGACTCACTCCGGGTGGGGGCGATGGCGGATATGGATCCGGGAGCCCACTCGAGGCAGTCGCCGCCGTTTCCCGCGCTGTGACTCGACTTGATCCACTCCAAGCGGGACAGGTCGGGGATATTGCTCATGCCTACGGGCCTCCATGATGTTCCGGATAAGTGAAAGCGAGTCATCACATGACAAGGCGCCAGCACGTAGGTGCTCGTATGCCAACCGCGCATCGTTCACCTCTTCCGCCGAGGCAGTCACCTGGCCTCGCGTGTAGCTCTCTTCGTACAGGACATCGGTTCCATTCCGGCGGGTGATCACGCTGAAGGGGAAACCCCAAGCCGGAGCACCCGATCCGAACGGGAACACTTGGAGCGTGATGTTCGGTGACTCTGAGGCATCCGCCAGGAATCGCAGTTGATCTCGCATAACTGCGGGTCCCCCCAAACCGGACCACAGCACCGACTCGTAGAAGATCACCCACAGCCTCGGCGGGTTGGTGCGGTCGAACACTTCTCGGCGCCGCATGCGTTGGGCAACGCGCGCCTTGATCTGCTCTGTCGACTCCTGTGGGTGACAGGCGCGAAAGACAGCTTCCGCGTACTCGGGGGTCTGCAGAACGCCCTTGACGAACACGCTTGAGTAGTCGCAGATGGCGAGCGCCTCCCGCTCCAACTCCAGGTATGGGATGAACCAAACAGGACTCCCCGCATCCGCCGCCCTCTGCCGCATCCGTGCGTACACCCCCGGCGTCCCGAACACCCGGTCGCACTGCTCCGCGAACTGCGGGCTCGCCAGCTGCTGGCCCGTCTCGACCTTGCTGACGTACGGCTGCTGGAAGTGCATCTCATGAGCGAGCCGCTCCTGCGACCACCCACGGTCCCCGCGAGCGATCCTGATCTCCCTGCCGAACTCCACGGCAGGCGACACGCGCTCCTCGCCCATATGTTCAATTCCCCCATTCCACTGCGGACTTGGCATGCAAAATACCCTGGTCAGCGGCGCCGCGTGGCTGGAATCTGATCCTCCCCAGTTGATTCCCTCCCGACCCGGGCGGGACACCCAGAGGATCGAACATGCGAACAACGGGACCGGAGTTCCCCCGAGGTGCGTGGCTGATGGACACGCGGCGCGAAAAGGTCGGCCAAGTCATGGACAGGAACGGCCAGAACGTCTGGCTCCGGCCGCCCGGAGGAGGCCGCGAGTGGGAGGCCCGGGCCGAGGCGCTGCGCCTCGCCACTCCCGAGGAGCGGCACCGGTCGGGGGTGCACCCGCTCACCAAGCGTCGTTTCAGGGTGAGTTGGGTCGGCCCTTCCGTCGTGACGGAAGAAGAGGCCGCCGCCCCGGACCTCTGGGATAACTCATGATCCCGCTGCCCCACTCCAGCGGCCCGCCCGCCATGCCCGTCCCCATCGACGGCTGCGCCCTCTGCCGTCGGCTCGACACGGCGTGGAGATCCGCCCGCAGGGCCGGACTCGGCTCGTACGCCGAGAAGTTGGCGGCGGCCTACATCGCCCACCACGCCCGGCACACGCGGCATTGACGTCGTCCGGCTACCCCTTTCGCCTCGGGCCCTCCGGACCCAAAGACGGCCGGCTACGGAAGGGGAGGGCCCGGGCCGGCGTTCGAGTGCGGCCTGGACTCGCCCCAGGAGGGTCAGGCGCGACACTTGTTGACCATGTGGTCATTGAACGCTGAATTATGGAAGGTTAGGGCACGGCGCATCCCCTTCAATGACTACAACCTTCCGCTCACCGCCCTTCGGCTGCAGGGAGGCGGCGGCCGCGCCCGGCAACGGACGCCGGCCCCGCCCCCTCCCCCGCCGTAGCCCGCTTCTTTGGGCCCGGAGGGCCCGAGACGAGAGAGGCAGTCGCCTGACGGGCCGTCAGCTTGCCCGTCAGTCGTCCTTCACCGTGAGGCCGACGTACTGCGCCAGCGCGGGCGCCAGGTCGAACAGCTGGCCCGTGCTGATCATCGCGCCCTTGAGGCCCTCCAGCCCGGAGGCGATGCGCAGCGCGCCGGCCTCGCGCAGGTCGACCCTGTTCAGCGTGGCCCTGTCGAAGCGGACCCCGTCCAGGGTCGAGCCGGGGAACGTGACCCCGTTCAGCGTCGCCCCGCCGAAGTCCACGTCGCGCAGGAGGCAGTCGACGAAGGTCACGTCCCTCAGCAGGGTGGCGCGCAGGTTGACCGAGTCGAGCTTGCACTGATGGAAGACCGTTCGGTACATCTCGGCGCCGTGGATCTCGGTGCCGGCGAGGACGCCGCCGATGCACTCGCCGTCCAGCCATCGGCTCTCCGCGAGGTCGGTGCCGACCATCCGGATGTTGTGCAGCCAGACGTCGTCGAAGCGGGAGCGCCGGTAGCGGCCGCGGTTGAAGGTCACGGAGGAGAAGGCCGACTCGCTGAAGAGGGAGCTGCCGCCGTCCACGTCCTCGAAGACGGAGCCGTCGAAGTGAACCCATTCGTAGCTGCCCGCCCGCTCGATCTCGCCGGTGAAGGGTTCGAGGCGGTCCGCGAACGGCAGTCCGGCCAGATCTCGGGGGGCGCGGGGTCGCATGGGGGTGTTCCTTCCGGGACGGAGGGCCGTTGGGGGGGAGGACCTCATGCTGACGCCGCCCGCATGGTTTTGCCCAATCGGCGCGAGCGCGGAGAACGGCGCGGGAAACCGCTCGTCCGCCATTTCAAGGTAACCAAAAAAGCGAAGAAATGGGGCATATCACTCGACTGCGCCTGTGACCTTCGTCCGCCCCCGGACCCGGAGTCCGACGCCTCCGCATCCCGCCGAGCCGCCAAGGCGCCGATCAGCCAGGGGACTTGGCCCGATCCCGCTCCGGCGGGGCGGCCGGGAAGCACCCTGAAGGCCCGGTTCCCTGAAATTCATTCTCCGATTTCGCCCGCGTTCGCCGGATCCGGCGATCTTGCTCAGGATCCGTCCTGGAGAACGCCCGCCGTGCTCCCCCGCGGCTCCAGCCGGAGCGGATCGGCCAGGACGCAGACCGGCGGCGCGCCGTCCAGGAGGGCGAGGAGGTGCCGGGCCGCGCGGCGGCCGAACGCCGCCGTGTCCCGGGAGAGGGCCGTCAGGGGCGGGTGCGTGGCGCGGCAGAGGACCGAGTCGTCCCAGGCGACGATCGAGAGGTCGCCGGGGACGGACAGGCCGCGGCGACCGGCTGCCGCCAGACCGGCCACGGCCATCACGTCGTTGTCGTAGACGAGCGCGGTGGGCGGGTGCGGGGCGGCGAGGACCCGGTGGGTGGCCTCGGCGCCCTGGGCGTCGGAGTAGTCGGTGATCACCGAGGCGGTGTGGCGCAGGCACCGGCGGTCGGCCTCGGCGCGCAGCGAGGCGATGCGGCGGCGGGTGTGTGCGAGGCCGGGCAGCCCGGCGATGTGGGTGATGCGGCGGTGGCCGAGCGCGTGGAGGTGGCCGACGACGGCGGCCATGGCGGCCGCGTCGTCCGCCCAGAGGGTGGAGATCGCGGCCCCGGTCGGCGGCAGCGGGCCGGCCGGAGCACCGACGATCACGGCCGGGAGGCCGAGGGCGGCCAGCAGTTCGTAACGGGGGTCGTCCTCGCGCGGGTCGACGACGAGAACGCCGTCCACCCTCCGCTCGGCCCACCAGCGGCGGTGGACGGCGCACTCGGCGCGGACGTCCTCCACCACCTGGAAGAGGAGCCCGAAGGAGCGCTCGGCCAGGGCCTCTTGGATGCCCGAGACGAGCTGGAGGAAGAACGACTCGACGCCGAGGGTGCGGGCGGGGCGGGCGAGGACCAGGCCGACGGTGGCCGTGCCCTCCCCGGACAGGGCGCGGGCGGCCGTGCTGGGCCGCCAGCCGAGCTGTTCGGCGACGCGGCGGACCCGCTCGCGCGTCGTGGCCGAGACGCCGGGGCGGCCGTTGAGGGCGAAGGAGACCGCGCTCTCGGAGACACCCGCGCGGCGCGCGATGTCCTTGATCGTCGGACGGCGGGCGGGGAGGCGGCGCGTCATATGCTCCTCCTCCCCGGTCCGGTCCGATCCCCCAACAAGCTAAAGCGCATTAGTTCCTGACGGAAGTATTGACGCAACTCCCTTGCCGGGTGCACCTTTTCGGGCATGGCATTGTCCCGTGGAACGGCCCTCGCCACCGTGCCGCTACTGGCTGCCGCCCTCGTCCTGACGGCCGCCTGCGGTGCGGACGGAGGCGGTGGCGGTGGCAGCGGATCGAGCGCCGACGGAAAGCCGGAAGGAAAGATCACTTTCCAGACCTGGAATCTGCGCGCGAAGTACAAGGACTACTTCGAGGGCCTGGTACGGGACTTCGAGAAGCAGCAGCCCGGCGTCACGGTGACCTGGCTGGACCAGCCCGCCGACAACTACGCGGACAAGCTGAGCGCCGATGCGGCGGGCGGCACGCTGCCGGACGTCGTCAACGTCTCCCCGGACCTCTCCTACCCGCTGGCCAGGGCGGGGATGCTGGTCAACCTCGACGAGGAGAAGGCCACGGCGCGGTACAAGGGCGAGTACACGCCGGAGGCGTGGGCGGGCAACGTCCTCCCGGGGCCGGGGCCGGTCGGTTCGTACGCCTTCCCGTGGTATCTCAACACCGGCCCGCTCTTCTACAACAAGAAGCTCTTCTCCGAATCCGGGCTGGATCCCGAGAAGCCGCCGAGGACCTACGACGAGTTGTTCGGCGCGGCGGAGGCCATGGCCCGGGCGTCCGGCGGCAAGGTCGCCACCCTGGCGGGCACCCCGTCCATCGAGGACTTCGGCCGGTACGGCGTCCGGCTGATGGACGACAAGGCCACCGCATTCACCTACAACGAGCCCAAGGGCGTCGAACTGCTCGGCAAGTACAAGGAGCTCTACGACCACGGCGGGCTCGATCCGCAGGCGCTCACCAACACCCCGGAGAAAGTCGGCCAGAAATTCTTGGAACAGCGGGTGGCCATGAATCCCGGCAGCGCCCTCGACCTGGCGAACTTCAAGAAGAACGCGCCGGGTCTGTACCGCAGTCTCGGTATCACCGACGCGCCGAACAACACCGGGAAGCCCAATATGTATGTGATGGGACTCGGCATCAGCGCACGGAGCAAGCACAAGGCGGCGGCCGTCGCCTTCGCGCACTTCGTGACCGAGCGCAGGAACCAGGAGGAGTTCGCCCACCGGGTGGCCGTCTTCCCCAGCACCAAGGGCTCGTTGGACACCCCGTACTGGACGAAGGACGACGGCACGGACGAGGGCCGGGTGCGCGTCGCCTCGGCGAAGATGCTGAAGGGCGCGGTCAATTACACCCCCGTGGTGATGAGCGACGAGATGAAGACCGTGCTGAAGAACGAGGTCGCCAAGGCGCTCCAGGGCAAGAAGTCGCCGCAGCGGGCGCTGGACGATGCCGTGGCGCGCAGCAACGAACTCCTGCGGCAGGGCTGACGGTTCGCCGTGGCCGGACACGTCCGCATCCACCGGGCCGTCAGCCCCTGGCTGTTCCTCCTGCCGGGCCTCGCGGTGGTGACCGCCTTCACCCTCTACCCCTTCCTCACCACCGTCCACCACGCGTTCACCGACGCCCGTACGCTCGACCCCGGCGGGTGGGTCGGGCTCCGGAACTTCCGCGACATGCTGCACGACGAGCAGTTCTGGGTGGCGCTGCGCAACAGCGGGCTGTACGTGCTCGTCGTCGTGCCGTTCGCGGTGCTGCTGCCGCTGCTGCTCGCGCTGCTGGTGGAGAAGCGGCTGCCGGGCGTGGCGTTCTTCCGGTCCGCCTTCTACACGCCCGTCGTCGCCTCCGTCGTCGTGGTGGCGCTCATCTGGGGCTGGATGCTCGACGACCGGGGGCTGGTCAACGGGATGCTGGGGGTGCTCGGCGCGGGACCCGTGCACTTCCTCGGCGACCAATGGCTGCTGCTGTTCAGCGCGATGGCGCTGACGGTGTGGAAGGGCCTCGGCTACTACATGGTCGTCTATCTGGCCGCCCTCGCGAACGTCCCGCGCGAGCTGCACGAGGCCGCCGCCGTGGACGGCGCGGGCGCCCTGCGCCGCTTCGTCAGCGTCACCGTCCTGGCCGTGCGCTCCACCATGGTGCTGGTGGGCGCCCTGTCGTCGGTCGCGGCGTTCAAGGTCTTCTCCGAGGTCTATCTGCTGGCCGGTCCCACCGGCGGGCCGGCCGGGGCCGACACCACCCTGGTCATGCTCGTCCAGCGGACCGGCACCGGTCTCAACGGGCGCGTCGGCTACGCCTCGGCGATCTCGCTGGTCGTCTTCGTCGTCGCGCTGCTGCTGATGCTGCTGGTCCTGCGGGCCAACCGGAAGGAGGACGAGGGCCGATGAGGCGCCGGGAGGCGGTCCTGCGGTACGCACTGATGCTCGTCGTACTGGCCGTCGCCGTCGGCCCGTTCCTCTGGCAGCTCTCCACTTCCCTGAAAGGCGCGACGGAGGACGTCTACACCTCTCCGCCGCGCTTCCTGCCCGAGCACCCGACCGGCGGCAACTACACCGAGGTCGCGGACGTCATCCCGGTCTGGGACTACGCGCTGAACTCGCTGAAGGTCGCGGCGGCGAGCGTCGTCACCAATCTCGTCGGCGCGTCGACGGCCGGGTACGCGCTGGCCCGGCTGCGGTTCCGGGGCCGGCGGGCGGCGGGGCTCGCCTTCGTGGCGGCGCTGCTCGTCCCGCTGGAGTCCGTGATCATCGCGCAGTTGACGATGGTGCGGGATCTCGGGCTGGGCAACACCCTCGTCGCCGTCGTCCTGCCCGGTGCGGTGGGCGCGCTCAACGTCCTGCTGATGCGCAACGCGTTCGCGAACGTCCCGTACGAGCTGGAGGAGGCCGCGATCATCGACGGCGCGAACGTGTGGCAGCGCTTCACCCGGATCGCGCTGCCCTCGGTGCGCGGGACGCTCGCGGTCGTCGCGATCTTCGCGTTCATGGGCGCGTGGGACGACTTCCTGTGGCCGCTGATCGTGCTCTCGGACTCCGACCGCTTCACCCTGACCGTCGGCCTCAACTTCCTGCACGGCACGTTCCAGCAGAACCCGCGGCTCGTCGCCGCCGGGACCGTCATCGCGGTCGCCCCGCTCCTGGTGATGTTCGCCGTCCTCCAGCGGTACTTCTTCCGCGGGGTCGGGGAGGGCGCCCTCAAGGGCTGAGAGGACTTTCGCTCATGACCGTGCGCTTCGGCGTCAACTACACCCCCCGGCAAGGATGGTTCCACCACTGGCTCGACTTCGATCTCGACGAGGTCCGCGCCGATTTCGACGACATCGCGTCGCTCGGGCTGGACCATGTGCGGGTGTTCCCGCTCTGGCCGGTCTTCCAGCCCAACCGGACGCTCATCCGGCCGCGCGCCGTCGAGCAGCTCGTGCGGCTCGTGGACGCGGCGGCCGAACGCGGGCTGGACGTGGCGGTGGACGGGCTCCAGGGCCATCTGTCGAGCTTCGACTTCCTGCCGTCCTGGGTGACCACCTGGCACCGGCGCAACCTCTTCACCGACCCCGACGTCGTCGAGGCCCAGGCCCGCTATCTGGCCGAGCTGG
This sequence comes from Streptomyces luteireticuli, assembly GCF_041519305.1. NCBI lineage: Bacteria > Bacillati > Actinomycetota > Actinomycetes > Kitasatosporales > Streptomycetaceae > Streptomyces > Streptomyces luteireticuli. The sequence goes on along the minus strand of NZ_CP167927.1, from coordinate 7,081,618 downwards.
CAGGCGCGTTGGCCGAACGGCCCCACTTCCTCGGCATGACGGTCGGGAACGAATTCAACCAGTTCTCCGGCGACCCGCATCCCGATCCGGACCGGGTGGACGCCCGGGAGGCGGGGAGCTGGGCGCGGCGGATGATCGAGGCCTGCGACGCCGCCGCCCCCGGGCGGGCGCACCTGCACGCCTCGTACGACGCGGCCTGGTACGACGGCACGCACCCCTTCACCCCCGCGCACGCCGCCCGCATCGGGGCCATGACCGCGGTGCACTCCTGGGTGTTCAACGGCACGGCGCAGCGGCACGGTTCGGACGGGGCGGCGACGGGGCTGCACGCGGCGTACCTCGTCGAGCTGTCCAAGGCGTGGGCGACGGATCCGGCGCGGCCGGTGTGGCTGCAGGAGGTGGGCGCTCCCGCGCCGTTCGTCCCGCCGGAGCGGGCGGCGTCCTTCGCTCGGACGACGCTGCTGAACGTGCTGGACTGCGAGGGGCTTTGGGGGGTGACGTGGTGGTGCTCGCATGATGTGGACCGGGCGTTGGCGGACTTCCCGGAGCTGGAGTACGAGTTGGGGTTGTTCACGCAGGGGAGGAAGGTGAAGCCGGTGGGGGAGGCGGTGGCGGGGGTGGCTCGGGATTCCCTTCCGGCTGCCGCGCCGCGGCGGACGGCGCTGGTCGTGGACGCGGGGGATGTGGTCAGCGCGCCGCTGCGGCCGATGTTGGCGCCTGGGGGTGCGTATTTTGAGGCGTGGATGCGGCTTGCGTCGGACGGGGCGCGCCCTGCGGTGGTGCTGGCGCAACGGGTGGGGGAGGCGGGGCATTTGGTGGGGCGGGGGGTTGAGGAGGTGGTGACGGTGGAGCAGGTGTTGTAGGTGGTTGATTGTGCCCCGGTCCCGCCCTTTCACCGAAGCTCCAGACTAGTGTGATGCGCCAGAAATCAGAGGCGTAAGTGGCTAGGGAGTCTTGGTGTCGGGCGGGGCGATCTTCGCGAGGTAGTCCGCGAGCGAGTTGAGGATCTCGTCGGCGGTCTTGGTCCAGGTGAAGGGCCGTGGGTTCTCGTTCCACGTCTCGATCCATGCCCTGATGTCGTCTTCCAGGGCCTTCACAGAGCGGTGGACACCGCGGCGGATGAGTTTGTCGGTCAGCAGGCCGAACCACCGCTCCACTTGGTTGAGCCAGGAGGAACCGGTGGGGGTGAAGTGCACGTGGAAGCGGGGATGCCGGCCCAGCCACGTCCTGATCTCGGGGGTGTTGTGGGTGGCGTAGTTGTCGCATACCAGGTGCACATCGAGTTCGCGCGGCACTGCCTTGTCGATCGTGACCAGGAACTTCTTGAACTCGATGGCCCGGTGACGGCGGTGGAGTTCCGATATGACGGTGCCGTCGGCGATGTTGAAGGCGGCGAACAGGCTGGTGATGCCGTGCCGGAAGTAGTCGTGGGTACGCCGCTCGGGCATCCCCGGCATCATCGGCAGGACCGGCTGGGAACGGTCCAGAGCCTGGATCTGGCTCTTCTCGTCCACGCACAGCACTACCGCCTTCTCGGGCGGGTGGTGGTACAGGCCGACGACGTCGACGACCTTGGCGACGAACTGCGGGTCGGTGGAGAGCTTGAAGGTGTCCTGCAAGTGTGGCTTGAGATCGAACCGCTTCCAGATCCGCCCGACCGTCGACTTCGACAGGCCCGAGTGCTTCGCCATGGAGGCCCGCGACCAGTGCGTGTCCCGGCCGGGCGTGGACTCCAGCGTCGCCACGAGGACGTCCTCGACCTGGTCCAGCAGGATCGACGGCGGACGGCCCACGCGCGGCTCGTCCGCCAGTCCGTCCAGACGGCGGGCGATGAAGCGGGACCGCCAGCGGTTCACCGTCGCATGGGCAATGCCCAGCTCGGCGGCGACCTGCTTGTTCGTCCCGCCTTCCGCGCACCGCAGCACGATCTTCGCGCGCAGAGCGAGGTACTGCGCGGTCTTCGCCCGCCTCGCCCAGCGCGTCAGCTGGACATGCTCCTCGTCGGTCAGGACCAGTCCCGCCTTGCGCCGGCCCGGCCGCGGCGCGTCCGTCAGAGCATCCATCCGCCGCTCAGCGAACCGTGTTCGCCACTTGCGGACCGTGTCCGCCGTCACGCCGAGCTTCGCCGCCACACGCACGGTCGGCAGCCCCTCGGCGCAGGCCAGGACAATCCGCGCCCGTTCCGCCAGACGCGCCCCTGCCGCCCCGTCGGCCCACCGCGTCAGCTCCGTGAACTCCTCAGCGGACAACACAATTTCAACAGCACGAGGCCCTGGTGACATGAGAAAACCCTAGCCACTTACGCCTCTGATTTCTGGCGCATCACACTAGGTGTTCTGGAGTGATCACACGTGGCGGCATCGTCGCAGGTCATAGAGGTTGGGCAAGGTCCGCTCCCCACAGAGGGCATGGAAAATACCCATGCTCTCCCCGGGATCCTCTCCTCTGAGACCCTGCGCGGGGTCCGCTGCATCCGTCTGTCGGTGTGGACCGACGAGACGACGAGCCCGGAGCGGCAGCGCGAAGCGGCCGATCTTGCCGCTGCCGCTCTCGGCATCCACTTCGGCGACGGAGATGACCTCCGTGAAGCCGTAGACCTTGACGTGTCGGCGTCGAAGATCAGCCCGTTCGACCGTCCGCAGCTCGGCATGTGGCTGTCCCTGCCCGACACCTTCGACGCCCTGGTGTTCTGGCGCTTCGACCGGGCTATCCGGTCCATGGCGGATATGCACGAGCTTGCGAAGTGGGCCAAGGCTCACCGCAAGATCCTTGTGTTCGCCGAAGGGGTCGGCGGGGGCCGTCTGATCTTCGACTTCCGCAACCCCATGGACCCCATGGCCGAGCTGCAAATGGTCATGCTCGCGTTCGCGGCACAGGTCGAAGCCCAGAACATCAAAGAACGCGTCACCGGCGCACAGGCAGCCATGCGCACGATGCCCCTGCGGTGGCGCGGTGGCGGTCAGGCCCCGTACGGCTACATGCCCGCTCCCATGCCTGCGAAGCACGGCGGGTCCGGCTGGACGCTCGTCCCCGATCCCGAGGCCGTCAAGGTCATCAAGCGCATCGTTTCGATGCTGATCGAGGGCAAGACGCCCAAGATCATCGCGCAGACCCTCAACGCGGAGGGGGTGCTGTCCCCCAACGAGCATTGGGCAGCGCTCAAGCGGAAGCTCAAGCACGGCGATGACGCCGACCAGGCCGCCACCACCGGGCGCCGCAGGAAGCGCACCACCCCCGCGCAGTGGCGTGCGACCACCATCACGCGCATGCTCCGGCGGGAAACGCTGCTCGGATGGAAGATGCACCAGGGCAAGCCCGTCCGGGACGCCGAGGGCAACCCCGTCATGATCACCACGACGCCGGTCCTGACCCGTGAGGAGTTCGACCAGATCGGCGCACTGTTGGCGCCCAAGGACGGCGGGCAGCGACGCGCCCCCGAACGCAAGGACTCCGCATCCTTGCTGCTGCGGGTCATCCACTGTTCCGGGTGCGGCCACCGCATGTATCTCAAGCGGCACAAGAACGTCTACGAGTGCGACTCCTACAGCCAGGGGACCCCTTGCCCGGAGCCGTCCACCATCCGCGCCGACTGGGTGGACGAGTACGTCACCGCCGAGTTCCTGCGGCTCGTCGGCCCCGTCCCGTTCACCCGCACCCGCGAGATACCCGGCTACGACCCCCAACCCGAAATCGACGCCACCACGGCAGAGTTCCACGAGCACCAGGAACAGAAGGGACGGCAGCGCTCCAAGGCAGCCAAGGCCGAGTGGCAGCGCAGGGCGGACGCCCTTGACGCACGGCTCGCCGAACTGGAGACGCGCGAGAAGACGGAGCCGCAGCGCATCGTCATCCCCACCGGCCGCACCTACGCCGACGACTGGACGGACGCCGACACCATCGGGCGCCGGACGATGCTCATAGAGGCCGGGGCACGGCTGACGGTCCGCCGGGGCAGCCGGGCCGGATGGCGCCGACTCGACACACGCCGCGTGAACTTCACGGTCAAGGGTGACCTTGACCCCACCATCGAAGAGGCCATGAGCAACGCCGATGCCGTCCAGCGGGAGAACCAGCCCGAACACCTGCCCGCCCCGGGCGCCCGCACGCGCCTCACGCAAGCCGCTTGACGGCGCATCAGGCCCTTCGTGGAGCCTCGGATGCCCCTTTGGTCGTCCGGGCTTCCGCGCGCCCGTACACGACCGATTGAGGCTCCGTACCGAGGGCTCGGCCGGTCGGCAGGACAGCAGGAAGATCCTGGCGGACTGACGTTTCTATCTATGTTTTTTGATGCACTAGAAAAAACCTAAGAGAAAACAAACCAGCACCCTCAAACGTCAGACCGCCAGGGGCTGGCCTCGGGCAAGGTCTGCTCCCCACCAAACCCGGGAGAGGGACTGACCCCGCCCGCCGGGGCCCCGGGCAAGGTTTGCTCCCCACTACATCCGGGAGAGAAGCCGCTCCACTCCGCTCGCTGAACGGCACGGGCAAGGCTTGCTCCCTACTACATCCGGAAGCAAGACCAGCCGCTGCCGCCCCGCCGGGGGCGCGGGCAAGGTCTGCTCCCTACTACTTCCGAGACCGGGTTACCGCGCGCCCACCCCGAGGGGGCATCCGGCGGTCTGAGTGCCCGTGTCTCGGAACAGCGTTCCTCGCGCATCACGCGCCCTGCGTTACTCGGGGTGGTCTGCGGAGGTCCGGGGAGCGCGCGGGGGCCGTACCGCCCATCAGTAACCCGCCCTTCGGGGCGCGCCGAACGGGGTTGAAGCCGTACGGCCCCCCAACGTCGCCCGCAGTAAGTAGATCCCTCTCCGCATGGAGGGGGATTTCTTGATATCCGAAGCCAATCGGGAGGAGCATCGCCCCCACGCGGCACACCTGTTGGTCGGGGCGGCAACTAGCCATGGACAACACCGAGAACGCCCGCACTGACGACGCACCACAGCAGACCACCGGAGAAGCCGCCACGCCGCCCGCTGAAAGCCCCGTGGCCGACCCCGGGCAGTCTGCGCCCAATGACGACCGTACGGCGCTCGAAGAGGCGCACAGCCGCTTGGAGGCGGCACAGAAGCGCATTGACGCGATGCTGTCGCGGGAGATTGAGCATCAGGTCAAGCAACGGCTTGAGGTGCCCTCTGATCTCTTCGACTTGGGAAAGCATGAAGTCGCCGATCTGCTGGACGACTCGGGAGACGTGGACAGCGAAAAGATTAAGACCGCCATTGACGCGCTGTTGAAGGCTCGTCCCAATCTCGCGGCGCAGGGGATGCGATGGCCTGATGTCGGGGTCGGACGCGGGACCTATGACGACGACGATGACGACGACACGCCCGACTGGAACACCGCCCTTCGAGGACGCACCCGCTAACACGGTCCGACACACCCGAAAGGAATAGAAGAGCACGTGAGCATCTACACGAACACGACCGGCGCGCAGAGCATCCTGCCCGACGAGTACGGGGCGTTGGTCGAGAAGCCCGTCAAGGAACTCTCGCTCGCCATGCAGGTCGGAACCGTCGTCCACACGGGCAGTACGCGGTACCGGGTCCCGCTGCTCGCCTCTGACGTCACCGTGGGAGCCGTTGCCGAGGGCGCGGAAATTACCCCGTCTGACGTCAAGTTCGACGAAATCGTAGTGACCCCGGCCAAGTTTGCGGGACTGACCATCATCAGCCGCGAGATGGCCGAGGACAGTTCCCCGTCCGCCGGTGAGCAGGTGGGCCGTTCCATCGCCCGGCAGATAGCCAACAGCGTGGACAACGCCCTGTTGAACGCGCTTGCCGCGCCGAACCCGTCCGGTCTCGCATCGCTCGCCGGGATATCGAAGGTGACAGCGCCCGTCGCCTACAAGGATCTCGACCCGCTGGAAGAGGCCCTGTCGCTGTCCGAGGCTGCGGGCGGGAACATCACGGCATGGGTGACCGACGCGGCAACGGCGCTGGAGCTTGCCAAGCTGAAGGACCAGGCGAACTCGAACCGAAGCCTGCTGAACTCCGACATGACCGCCGACGGGCGACGGCAGATCCTCGGCCGCCCCGTGTTCGTGTCGCCGTATGCCCCGGCCGATGTGGTCTACGGCATCAGCCGGGACGACATGCTCACCATCGTCCGCGACGGCACACGACTGGACGTAGACAAGTCCGTCCACTTCACCAGCGACCGCGTGGCGGTCAGGGGCACCATGCGTATCGGGTTCGCGTTCCCTGTTGAGGCTGCGCACGTCCGAATCCAGAACGCAGCCAAGTAGCCGTAGAGAGCCGGGGGTTCACAATGAGCCCCCGGCTTTGGACAGGAACCCCCATGCCGAGGAAACCCCCTACCCCTTGCACTGTCCCCGGCTGCCCGGAACTGACAGCCGGCGGACGCTGCCCGACGCACCAACGACAGGCAACCAAACTTCGGGAGACACCAGGAACGGGCGCGTACGGGAAACAGTGGCCGAAGGTCCGCAAGCGATTCCTGTACGCCCATCCCTGGTGCGTGCTGTGCGGTAAGCAAGCGACCGTTGCCGACCATTTTCCGGAGTCGCGGCGTTCGCTGCTGGCTCGTGGCGTCTCTGATCCGGATGCATGGTCGCGTCTGCGTCCGCTGTGCACGTCGTGCCACAACCGCGAGACAGCAAAACACCAACCTGGTGGTTGGGCTGCCGAGCGAGCCAAGCCGCAGCGGTCGTGACAGTCCGATCCGACCAGGGCCCGTCCCCCTATCCGCTCTGAGATTTCACGAGAGGGAGGCAAGAAACTCGCGCCGGGGCTGTGGGCGTTATTGGCGGCCCCAACGAAAGGACCATGGCATGAAGAGGAGGCTGCATGGCTGACAGATACCGGCCGACACCCGCATTTCAGCGGGTCCGCGAGGGCAATCCCTCAAAGACTGCGATCAAAGAAGGCGTGATCGTGCCGCGCGCAGTCCTCACGGAACCGGACTGGTCCGAGGTGTTCAAGTCCTCGCCGGATCCGGCCGTCGAAGCGGCGAACGCCCGGTGCCGGGACATGGCTTCGGAGGAGTGGCGACGCGTCGTCCCCGTCCTGGAGGTCACGGCCGGTATCGGCGAGGTAGACCACGCGACCGTCAAGGATCTGTGCGTGTGCGTCGCCCGTATCGACCAGGCCGAGCGGGACCTGTCCGAGCGCGGGTTGATGGTGACCGCCGAGCGAGGGACGGTGAAGAACGGCGCGGCCACCATTGCAGCACAGTACCGAACCCAACTCTCCCGCTATATACGCGAGTTGGGGCTATCGCCGAGTTCCCGTACCGCCATCACTGCACCAGATCCCGAGGACGACGAGTCGGATATATGGGACTGAGTGCCCGCACTACCGAGCCCCGCTAGCCCATACTCCTGGGTTAGCGGGGCTTCGTTGCGTTCAAGAGTGAGACGCCCCGGTCCACTGGTGACAGCCCGAGGCTACAGGGCGTGCGCCCCGGCTTTGACGGTCGCCACGAACGCGGACCAGGCGGACGGCGAGACCGCAAACGTGGGGCCATCGGGGCGCTTGCTGTCGCGAACAGGAGTGGAGATCACGGGACCTATGCCCACTTCTACGCAGTCCCCACCGTTAGTGCTGTAACTGCTCTTGCGCCACGTGACGGGCAGCCTGCTCGGGTTCATGGGCCTAGCTCCTTCAAATGCTCGTGAATCAAGACAACGGAGTCCGCAGGTGACAGCGCCACCGCCCGGAGAAGATCATAGGCTCGGGCCCCATCGGTCACTTCACGCGCTTCGAGCGCCAACCTCCCCTGGGAGAAACCATCCACGAAGAGGACGTCATCGCCGTCGTCGAACCCTAGAAGGGTGAAGGGGCCTGCTAGACCCGGGTGCGCGGTGACCCGCCGAGGGATGACCTGCACGACGTTCCGAGGATCCGTCGCAGCGTCCAAGAGGCGTTGGAGTTGCGCACGCATCACACCCTGACCTCCTATGTGCCGCAGCAATACTGGCTCGTCCATGACAAACCAGCACGCCGGCGGCGTCTCCCTTTCGAAGACGCCTTGTCGGGACATTCGTGCCGCGACCAGGTCCTCTAGGTTGACTGCGCGTACGGCATCCAGCATCGCTCTTGCGTACCCCTCCGTCTGAAGGAGTCCGGGGATGATCTGGGCCTGAAACGACCGGATGGATGTCGCCTCATGTTCCAGTTCAACAAAGGGCAGAAACCATGAGGGGTACGCAAAGGTGAGTACCAACGGATGGAGGCGCCGAAAGTGCCCGCCAGTGCTGAACACTTCATCCAGAGCGTGAGCAAGCTCCTTGGAGGGCACGCGTTGAGCGTTCTCCACCTTACTGATCATGGACTGTGTGCTGAGTGCCCGCCGTGCTACCTCCTGTTGGGACAACCCTGCCTCATTGCGAAGCCGAGTGAGCTCTGCGCCGAAGAACGCGAGGAGTGATCGCGTCGGGTCCGGGGCCTCACTTGATTCAGGCATGCGTTCGATTCCTCCTATGACCGTCGCCGTGTCATGGATTTCTGTCTAGCGACCGCGCGCGCCGGGAGCAAATCTTGGTGTCACAACGGGAGTTGCCCGATCCGAATGGTCGGGACACGTGGAGGCTCGAACAAGTGACTTACAGGCGGGGCAAGTTGTTGAAGGACGCCGAGACGGACCGGTTGGGGCTCGTCGTCAAGGACCACGGTGGCAAGGTCACGTTGCGCGGCGTGGGCGAGGAGTCGGGTGAAGAGTGGACGTGTCCGAAGTACCGGCTCATGGAGCCGAGTTCGACGGATCGTCGGGGCCTCGGGCTCCCCACGGGGGCCGCGCCGTGATCCCCTTGCCGCACAGCAGCGGACCCCCGGCCATGCCGACCCCGGTCAAGGGCTGCGCGATCTGCACCCGGCTCGACAGCGCATGGCGAGCCGCGCGGGCGAGGGGCGACCAGGCATCGGCGGAGAAGTTCGCGGGCGCGTACGTCAAGCACCACAGGTCCCGGCACCCGGGGGCGTGGTGACCACCGGAACGAGTGATCAGCAGCCGCAGGTTCAGTACGTCTGGGACCTGAGTTGCGACGACTGCTACAAGATCCTTGCAGTCCTCAGCGCGGCGCGACTTCTCGGCCTGACCGAAATCGCGGCATGCGCAAGGGTGTTGCTGAACGAGCACCGCAAACGCGACCACGGGGAGCAGGGATGAGGTCCGGTCCGCTCATCCTCGCCCTGGTCCTCGTCGCCGTCGGGGTCGTCGCCCTGGTGACGCTGCTTGCGCTCGTCCTCTAGACCCCTAGACCCCTGTCGCTCTGTGTCTCCTTTCCGCAGAGAGACAGGCGCTCGCCGGCTTTGGCCATGGGAACGGCGAGCACCCCGCCCGGTCACGCAACCTCCGATGCACGGAGGACCGGGCAAGCCCGTCCGGCCGCAACCTCCGATGCGCCGGAGGGCCGGACGGGCACCGCGACTCCGTCCCGCCGGGTGACAGCCGGTCCTCGGCGGGACGCGAACGACCCCCGCCCGGTCGCACGCCCCCGTGAAGCGGAGATGGCCGGGCGGGTCAGCAAGTGCAACAGAACTCAACACAAAGGGAGTTCGCTATGTGGCACACGTTGAGCAACGACGAATGCGACCACGATTGGGTGCAGTGGAGCGGAGCCACCCGCTGCCGTAAGTGCGGCGAGACACAGTAGTAACGCCGAGAGCAGGAAGGGGTGCCGGTCACGCGGTGCCCCTTCCCAGCGTTGAAGGGAGAACCTGTGATCGAACGAGTCGGCTGGGAAGAGCTCCCCGCCGAACTGCGCAACGCAGTGGAGGAACGTGCGGGGCGGGTAACCGGATCGGAGATCGTCGCCGAAGGGCTCAACTGCGCCACCGCCCTTGTCCTGACCACGGAACGCAGCGGACGCCTGTTCTTCAAGGGCGCTCGTGAAGCTGACGTTGCAGCCATCGCAGCACTCAACTGCGAGACCCGTATCAACGGCGCAGTGCAGGATGTCTGCCCTACGGTCCACCACCGCTTCCGGACCGGCGGGTGGTCCTGCCTCGCCTTCACGTTCATCGATGGCCGACACGCCGACCTCGGCCCCGGAACGAGCGATCTGCCAGCCGTGACATCCGCCCTAGAACGCATGCAGACGTTCAGTGGTTCAGCCTTCCCCGCCCCGCCCCTCGCCGACCGGTTCACGTCATACCTGCTGCCCGGTGAAGCCGAGTTCCTGAACGGAACCGCCTTGCTCCACACGGACACGAACCCGCACAACATCCTGATCAACAACCACGACGGCGTTGCCTATGTCGTGGACTGGGCCATGCCCGCGACCGGACCCGCGTGGGTGGACCCGGCGAGCACGTCCGTACGGCTCATGGAATGCGGTCAGGACCCTGCCGACGCGTTGGCGTGGCTTGGCAGGTTCACCAGTTGGCAGAACGCGGACCCGAAAGCGGTAGAGACCTTCGTGGGCGTCACATGCCGACGCTGGACAGCAAAGCTCGGCGAACAAGCCGCGCACCGGAGCAACACCAGGTATCGGCACCTGCTCGGCTAGGAGGGCGGCCCCGGCCTGTACTCAGAAACCACCATCACCAGTCGGCGCCCGATGGTGACGACAGTCAGCAGACCGGGGCCGTTATCACCTTAGTCGGAGCGATGGGTCACTCATCGGCGGCGGGCGCGCTCCGGTCGGCGACGTAGGTGCCGCGACCGGGCACCGTGTAGACCAGCCCGTCAGCCCGGAGCAGCGTGAGCGCCGACCGGACCGTGTTGCGCGCGACGCCGTACAGCTCAACAAGCTCTTTCTCGGAGGGGACTGGCTTCCCCGGCTCCAATTCGCCCTTGCTGATCCGCTTCTTCAGATCAGCAGCGATCTGCTGGTACGGGGGCTTTGGTGCCCGGTGATCGATCTCGCGCGCTGCCATAGATGAAGCGTAGACAACAGGCCATACACCCCACAGATCTAGACAGGGTTGAACAGGGCTAGACGGACCTATACCGGAAGGGTCTACCGTCGAAAACGAAAGCGCCCCGACAAACCGCTTAGGACCGGTTCATCGGGGCTTCGCCACCCAGCTTGCATAGGAGCTGAACGACGTATGCGTGATCGTATCCTCCGTGTACTCCGATGGGCCCTGCGGCTGCTGCTGCCCGCCCACGGCGAGCACCGCACCACCGCCCCGACGACGCCCGAACCCGCCCCGGAGCTCGTCCCCGTCACCCTGGGCATCTCCGTCTGGCGGAAGCCGTGGCGCACTCCGAGCAGCGCGGAAGCCCGAGAGATCTTCCGGTCGCCCGAGGTTTGGGGGCGCACTCCGGAGCAGCGCGACCACTGGTTTGCCACCGCGTGGGCCGAACGCGGCTACGACTACCCCCACCGGTACAAGGGCGATCAGTTCGAGCAGTACGAGCGCGCCCGCCGGACGGGGGACTCCGCGTGAACATCGCCGACTACATCCCGCTGGACGCCCCGGCCGTCAGTCCCGCCGTCCGCTGCAACGCCTGCGGTGAAACGACCGTCGCGCCCGTAGAAGTGGGGTGCCAGGAACGGTCCAGTGCCTCGGCCCCCGGCATCTACGCCTGCCCGACCTGCGCGCCCGACCCCCGCAACCACCGCCCCGGCGCCGACGACGTCCCGGCCCGGCAGCACCCCGAGCACGACCGGTAGACCCCAGCAAGGCCACCAGCCCCGCCCAGCCAACTCCGGCTCGGCGGGGTCTTTTGCATGCCACGACCAGGCGTTAGCCTCAGAACCCCCACTTACGAGCTTCGGGATTCACCGTTTCTTCCGGGGCAAGCCCCGGGGCCCGACACCGCGGCTGCGCCGCGGTGGGGCGGGGGCTGCGCCCCCTGCACCCCGCTTCGGGGCTCCGCCCCGGACCCCGTATCGCGGCTCCGCCGCTCGTCCTCAAGCGCCGGACGGGCTATTTAGCCCGTCCGGCGTTTGAGGACTTCGCCCGAAGGGCGAATGGGGTCCGGGGTCTCCCCGGAAGAAACGGTGAAAGGGCGGGCCAGGGGCAAAAAACCCACCACCAAAGGAGCCGCACCATGAACCCGACCCGCCGCCACATCCTCCTCACCGCCACAGCCGCCGCCGTCACCGGCCCCCTGGCACCCGCCCACGCCCACACCCCGTGCGCCCTCCCACCCCACACCCCCTACTGGTTCCCCGACTCCCTCCCCCCAGGGGCTCCCCCGCCCGGCGTCACCTGGCGCAGTCTCGCCCGGTGGAGACCGGAGGACGACGCGGACCTCCCGTTCAACACCTCCACCGTCCCCCTCGCGAACCGCTTCCCGGCAGGCCTCCGCCAGGCCCAGATCAGCGCCCTCGTCTCCTTCGCGCCCACCTCCGGCAACCCCTCCCAGGGGGCGCCCACCGCGGACTCGTACGCGTTCACGCACTGGGCGTATCTGGACGAGCTCGTCTTCTGGGGCGGGTCCTCCGGCGAGGGGCTGGTCGTCGCGCCGAGCGCGCCCGTCGTGGACGCCGCGCACCGCAACGGCGTCCCCGTCCTCGGCACCGTCTTCCTGCCGCCCACCGCCTACGGCGGGCGTCTGGAGTGGACGCGGGACCTCGTCCGCAGAGCGCGGGACGGCCGGTTCCCGCTCGCCGACCAGCTCGTCCGCGTCGCACGCACGCACCGCTTCGACGGCTGGTTCGTCAACGCCGAGACCGGCGGCGGCGACCGCGGACTCGGCACGGACATGCGGGACTTCATCGCGTACCTGAAGGCGCGGGGGCGGCCCCACGGCCTCCGCGTCACCTGGTACGACGCCATGACCACCACCGGCGACATCGACTGGCGGAACGAGCTCGACGACCGCAACGCCGCCTTCTTCCGCGCCGCCGACTCGATGTTCGTTAACTTCAACTGGACGCGTTCGGGGCTGCGTTCCTCCGGCGAACTCGCCGAGCGCCTGGGCCGCGACCGCTACGAGCTGTGGGCGGGCGTCGACGTGGAGGCGCGCGGCCGGGACACCCCGGTCGACTGGGACGCCATCGCCCCGCCCGACGGCGCCCCGCACGTCACCTCGTACGGCTTCTACCGCCCGGAGTGGACGTGGAAGAGCGCGCCGAGGGACGACCCCGCCGCCTTCCACGCCCGCGACGACCGGTTCTGGCTGGAGTCGGACGGCACGTGGCGCGCCCCCGCCGCCGTCGTCGCCGGCCGTTCCACGCTCACCGCCCTCCCCTTCGCCACCACCTTCAACACCGGCCATGGCCTGGGCTGGTGGGAGGAAGGCCGGCGCGTCTCCGACCGCCCCTGGTCGCACCCGGGGCTCCAGGACAGGCTCCCCGCCCGCCGCGACCGGTCCGTCCGCTTCGACTTCGCCGACGCCTGGCGCGGTGGCAGCAGTCTCCTCGTGGACGCGGACACGGACACGGTCGGGCTGTTCACCGCCCGGCTGCCCCTCTCCCCCGCGACCGTCATCGAACTGACGCACCGCGCCGACCCCGGCGCGTCCCCCGTCCGGGCCGAGCTCGCGGTCACAGTGGCGGGACACACCTCGTACCTGCCCATACCGGAGCCCGGGCCGGGCTGGACCACTGCGGTCCTCCGCATAGGCGGCACAGACGGCCGACGCGGCGGCACGATCGACGCCCTCGGCATCCGCCTCCGCGGCAGCCGCGTCCGCTGGCGCCTCGGCCGGCTCGCCGTGCGCGACGCGGCTCCGGCGGCGCCGGCCCGGCCGGGGACCCCGGCCGTGACCGCGTCGGCCGTCGCCCCGGACGGCACCGCCGCCCTGCGGGTGACCTGGCCCGCCTCCCGTTCCCGGGGCGTGCGCCACTACGTGCTCCACCAGTCCCTCCCCGGCGGAGGGACCCGCTTCCTCGGGGGCACCTGTGGGCATGCCTACTACGTTCCGGCGCTGATCCGTCCGGCCGGGGAGGCGGTCACGCGCATCGAGGTGCGCGCCGTGGACGAGTTGTACGCCTCCTCGGCCCCCGCTCCGTTCCTTTTTCACTGGCCGCGTAAGGACACGTAAGGACACGTGATGCACAACGACCGCTCGCTCACCGAGGCCCGTCTCAAGCGCGTGCTGGACGAACGGATCCGGCCGGCCGTGTACCCGGAGTCCGTCCCCCTCGACGTGGGCGTCTGGCAGGCGCCCGGCGAGCCCGTGCCCGTGCCGGAGGGCATCGCGGCCCCGCGCGAACCGGTCGCGCCGGGCGCGGCGTGGGGTCCGGCCTGGGGGACGAGCTGGTTCACGGTGTCGGGGGCGGTGCCGGAGGAATGGGCGGGACGGACGGTCGAGGCCGTCCTCGATCTGGGTTTCGACCCGAACATGACCGGCTTCCAGTGCGAAGGGCTGGTCTACCGGGGCGACGGCTCGCCGGTGAAGGGGCTCAACCCGCGCAACCACTGGGTGCGCGTCGCCGCCCCGGCCGCCGGGGGCGAACGGGTCGAGCTCCATGTCGAGGCCGCCTCGAACCCGGTGATCCTCGACTACCGCCCGTTCGTCCCGACCGAGCTGGGCGACCGGGAGACGGCGGACGACCGGCCGCGCTACCGGCTGGGGCGGATGGACCTCGCCGTGTTCGACACGGCCGTGTGGGAGCTCGTCCAGGATCTGGAGGTGCTGGAGGGGCTGATGAAGGGCCTGCCGGAGGAGGCGCCGCGCCGCTGGGAGGTGCTGCGGGCGGTGGAGCGGGCGCTGGACGTCCTCGACCTCCAGGACGTGGGCGGGACGGCGGCCCGGGCCCGCGAACGGCTGACCGGCATCCTCACCGCCCCCGCCCACGCCTCCGCGCACCGGATCAGCGCGGTCGGGCACGCGCACATCGACTCGGCGTGGCTGTGGCCGCTGCGGGAGACGGTGCGCAAGGTGGCCCGTACGACGTCCAACATGACGGCGCTGCTGGAGGACGAGCCGGACTTCGTCTACGCCATGTCGCAGGCGCAGCAGTTCGCATGGGTGAAGGAGCACCGGCCCGAGGTGTGGGCGCGGGTGAAGAAGGCGGTGGCGGAGGGCCGGTTCGTGCCGGTCGGGGGGATGTGGGTGGAGTCGGACACCAATATGCCGGGGTCGGAGGCGCTGGCTCGGCAGTTCGTGCACGGGAAGCGGTTCTTCCTGGACGAGTTCGGGATCGAGACGGAGGAGGTGTGGCTGCCGGACTCGTTCGGCTACTCGGCCGCGCTGCCGCAACTGGTGCGACTGTCGGGCTCGAAGTGGTTCCTGACGCAGAAGATCTCATGGAGCCGGACGAATACGTTCCCGCACCACACGTTCTGGTGGGAAGGGCTGGACGGGACGCGCGTGTTCACCCACTTCCCTCCCATCGACACCTACAACGCGCAGCTGTCGGGCGAGGAACTGGCGCACGCCGTCCGCAACTTCCGGGAGAAGGGCCGGGCGACGCGCTCGCTGGCGCCGACCGGCTGGGGCGACGGGGGCGGGGGCACGACGCGGGAGATGGTGGCGCGGGCCAAGCGCCTGGCGGATCTGGAGGGTTCGGCGCGGGTGGTCTTCGAGCGGCCGTCGGCGTTCTTCGAGAAGGCGCACGCGGAGTACGCGCAGGACGCGCCGGTGTGGGCGGGCGAGCTGTATCTGGAGCTGCACCGGGCGACGCTGACCAGCCAGGCGCGTACCAAGCAGGGCAACCGCTGGGCCGAACACCTGCTGCATGAGGCGGAGTTGTGGTCGGCGACGGCGGCGGTGCGCACCGGCTTCCCGTATCCGTACGAGCGCCTGGACCGCCTCTGGAAAACGGTGCTCCTCCACCAGTTCCACGACATCCTGCCGGGCACGTCGATCGCCTGGGTGCACCGGGAGGCCGCGCGGACGTACACGGAAGTGGCGGCGGAGCTGGAGGAGTTGATCGGGGCGGCCGTGACCGCGCTGGCCGGGGACGGGACGGCGGGCGGCACGGTGGTCTTCAACGCGGCGCCGCACGGGCGCGGCGGGGCCGCGGCACTGTCGGCGCGTCTCGCGGACGCCCTGGCCCCCGAGCCTCCGACGGCCGCGCCCCGGGAGGGCGGCGGGTACGTCCTCGCCAACGGCCTGCTGCGGGTGGAGATCGACGGGCGCGGCCTGCTGGTGTCCGTACGCGAGACGGAGAGCGGCCGGGAGACGCTGGGCGCGCCGGCCAACCTCCTCCAGCTCCACCAGGACTTCCCGAACATGTGGGACGCCTGGGACGTGGACGAGTTCTACCGCAACACGGTCACGGATCTGGTGGAGGCCGACGCGGTGGAGCTCACGGACGACGGCGCGGTGCGCATCGTCCGCTCCTTCGGCAGCTCACGCGTCGTACAACGCATCGGACTCCCGGCCGGGGTACGGCGCGTGGACATCGACACGGAAGTGGACTGGCACGAGTCGGAGAAGTTCCTCAAGGCGGCCTTCCCCCTGGACATCCGCAGCGACCGCATCGCCGCCGAGACCCAGTTCGGCCACCTCCACCGGCCCACGCACACCAACACCACCTGGGATGCCGCCAAGTTCGAGGCGTGCGCACACCGTTTCGTCCATCTGGAGGAGAACGGCTGGGGCGTGGCGCTGGTCGACGACTCGACGTACGGCTACGACGTGACGCGCGACGTCCGTCCCGCCGACGGCGGCACGACCACCACGGTCCGCCTCTCCCTCCTCCGGGCCCCCCGTTTCCCCGATCCGCGCACGGACCAGGGCGTGCACCGCTTCCGGTACGCGCTGGTGCCGGGCGCGGGGATCGGCGACGCGGTGCGCGAGGGCTACCGGATCAACCTGCCGGAGCGGCGCGTCCCGGGCGACCGGGGCGTGGGCTCACTGGTGCACTCGGCGAACGAGGCGGTGGTGATCTCGGCGGTGAAGCTGGCCGACGACGGCAGCGGCGATGTCGTCCTGCGGCTGTACGAGTCCCTGGGCGGCCGGGCGGATGCCCAACTGTCCCTGGGCTTCGAGGCCGTGTCGGCCCACCGTTGCGACCTGCTGGAACGCCCGTCGGAGGCGGTCCGGGTCGTGGAGGGGACGATCGGGCTGGCGCTACGGCCGTTCGAGATCGTGACGTTGCGGGTGGCGCGGGATCAGACCGGAGTCCGCCCGAAACTGCGGCGATAGGAGTGGGGGCTGACGCCGGTGACGCGCTTGAAGCGGTCGCGGAAGGAGGTCGGGGATCCGAAGCCGACCTGGGCGCCGATGCGTTCGACGGTGTGATCGGTCGTCTCCAGCAGGTGCTGTGCCTGACGGACCCGGGCCCGGTGGAGCCATTGCAGCGGGGTGCTTCCCGTCTGTTCGCGGAAGCGACGTATGAGGGTGCGGGGGCTGGTGCCCGCCCGGGCGGCGATGTCGGCCAGGGTGAGGTCGTGGCCGAGGTTGTCCTGCAGCCACAGCATGACCGGTTCCAGGACCGAACCCCGGGGGGTCGGGATGCAGGGCTGGACGATGAACTGGGCCTGGCCGCCCTCGCGTTCCAGGGGCATGACCGCCATGCGGGCGGCGTCGGCGGCCACGGCGGATCCGTAGTCGCGACGGATCATGTGGAGGCACAGGTCGAGACCGGCGGAGGCGCCGGCGGACGTGAGGATCTGTCCGTTGTCCACGTAGAGCACATCCGGGTCGACGTCGACGTCCGGATAGGTGTCCGCCAGGAGACCGGCCACCGCCCAGTGGGTGGTGGCCCGCAGCCCGTCGAGCAGGCCCGTGGAAGCGAGGGGGAGCGCGCCCGAGCAGATGGCGGCGATCCGGGCACCGTCCGCGGCAGCGGTCCGTAACGCCTCGCACATGGTGGGCGGAAGGGGCGTGGCGGGAGTGGCGGTGCCGGGGACGACGATCGTGTCGGCACCCTTCAGACCGTCGAGTCCCCAGGGGGCCTGGAGAGTGAAGGGGCCCGCGTCGGTCTCGGCCCGTTCGGCACAGATGCGGACCTGGTAGGCCGGTGCACCGTCGGGCAGCCGGGTCCGGGTGAAGACCTCGACGGGTGTGGCCAGATCAAAGGAGACCACCTGTTCAGGAGCCAGGACGGCAACCGTGTGCATATGCACAACATAGTCCCGCTACGGCGGAGTCGGATGGCGATATTCCGTTGACCCCTGTCACTCGGGCCCCTTGGGAGGGGGGTCGGCGGTTCATAGCGTGGTGGTCATCACAGCCGACAGCGAAGATGACCGATTCGAGGATTTCCATGCATGCCCAGTTTGTCCTGTTCGATGGCTTCGACCCTCTCGATGTCATCGCGCCGTACGAGGTGCTGCACACGGCGGGGATCGTCTCGGGCGGGGCCGTCAGCGCGGAACTGGTCTCGGCCGAAGGGGCCCGCCCGGTGCCCAGCAGCATCGAAGGCCTGACGCTGAACGCGACAGGGCGACTCGACCCCTACCGTGCCGATCTCGTGCTCGTCCCCGGCTCGGCCCCGTCCGGCGACGAACTGGAGGCAGCCGAGAGCAGCGGTTACGGGCAGTTGACGTCGGCCACCAGGGCGCTGCGCGAACAGGCCCCGCAGAGCACCCTGCTCTCCCTTCTCACCCACTCCATGAGGCAACCCGGGACAACGGTCGCGGCCGTGTGCGGCGGCTCTCTTCTCCTCGCCATGACCGGTCTTCTGTCGGGAAGGCGGGCCACCACCCACCACCTGGGCATGGACCTTCTCGGCGCGGCAGGAGTCCATGTCGTGTCCGCCCGCGTCGTGGACGACGGGGACCTGGTCACCAGCGCGGGGGTGACGTCCGGTCTGGACCTGGCCCTGCACCTGGTGGAGCGCGAGCTCGGACCCCGTATCGTCCACTCCGTCGAGATCCTGCTCGCGTACGAACGCCGCGGCACCGTCTGGCGTCCGCGGGGCTCGCTCCCCAAGGTCTTCGGCGACCCCCGCCCCGTGCGCTGACCGCGCCGGGGGGAGCCGTCATCTCACCTGGACGTCACGCCATGACCTGCTGCACCGTCAGGTGCGGGGCGACGAAGTGGCTGGGGCGGTCGTTGCGCCACACCAGCGAGGCGTTGAGCTCCTCGGCGTGGCTGCGCTTGGTCAGCAGCATGCCGTCCGCCACCTCGAGCGCGACGCCGTGCCACGGGGTCAGCCACGGGTTGCCGGTCCGCATCAGGTGCAGGCCGATCTTCTCGGAGTGCGGGTGCTGCGGGTGGATGGACAGCCGCAGCGCGTCCGGGAACTCGTCCGCGACCAGCCGGCTCCAGGCGTTGCTGTGCCGGATGACCTGCCAGGCAAGGACCTTGGCGTCCTCGCGGACGCGGTTGCGGCTCGCGTCCTGCCGCACCGCGATCTGGTCCTCGAACATGAATCGGTGCATGCCGTTGAACATCACCTTCAGGCCCTCGTCACCGGCGGCGCGCCCGCGCAGGTCCTCCAGCGACTCGGCGTACTTCTCCAGCAGCGTACGGCGCACGGCCGGGTAGTCGGTGCTGTCGAAGGCGTCCTGGAGGGAGTAGAAGCCGATGGCGTCCGCGCCCAAGGTGTCGACGACGCGCTCGAGTTCGTCGCGGTAGCGGGTGGCCGCTTCGTCGGAGACGCCGACCACGTCGGCGAAGGTGTGCCCGTCGGAGCAGACGGTCACACGGGCTCCGGGCGCGTAGTAGTGGCCCAGGTGGTCGCAGAACGACTGGAGGAACTCCAGCGCCAGGCGCTCGGCGAGGTCCGGCAGTTCGCCGAGGACCTTGTGGATGTTGGGCGACTTCGCGGGGAAGGCCGGGAGGACGAAGTGGATGGGCTCACCGGCCTGGATGAACTTCTCCAGCTTGGCCTGTTGCGGAGCCATGCACTCCGCGCAGGGGGTGTTGCCGCCGCAGTCGGCGTCGGCTCCCGGGATTAAACGGCGGTACTGGAAGACGTAATCGAGTATTTCGGTGGCGATGGACGGCTTGGTGGCCTGGGTCACCAGGTTCTCCCCCGAACGGTTCTGAGGCCGCGTCCGTCACGGACGGCAGCCATGTGCAGGAACAACAGCGGTGAAACATCCGCTGCGCCCGTCGGCGCGGCGACGCCCGCGTGTCGCGGATGTGCCGCGGTGGCGCAGAGGCCATTATGGGTACGCACGGAAGAGGGAACAAGTGATCGATAGAAAGATTATTCGGAGTATTCCCTTCCTTAACGTGCGGATGGTGCGTATGCGCACAGACGGGGGCGGATCGGCGGGCCCTCCCAGCCCGTCCGGCGATTGAGGACGGCGCCCGGAGGACGCTTCGGGGGGCCAGGGGGCGGGGCGGCGGGGAGCAAACCCTCTCGGCGGGGAGCGAACCCCCTCCCCCACCGGCCCGCACATCCGCCCGAGCCCCCACATAACATGCCGTCATGAAGCTCCGCCTGCCCCGCCATCGGCGTACCCGGCTCGCGGCGGCCACCGCCGCCCTCGCCGTGCTCGCCGGCACCGGCACCTGGACCGTGGCCGCCTCCACCCGCGGCGATCCACCGGTCCACCGCGAGGACCGGTTCCTCGCGGCCTCCGGGGGCGGCGTCCGGCTCGACACGTCCTTCTTCACCGCCGGTGACGCCGGGCGCCGCAGACCCGCCGTCCTCCTCGCCCACGGCTTCGGCGGCAGCAAGGACGAACTCCGCGGCCGGGCCGAGGAGCTGGCCCGGGACGGGTACGCGGTGCTGACCTGGTCGGCGCGCGGGTTCGGGAAGTCCGGCGGGAGGATCGGGCTCAACGCCCCCGACCGTGAGATCGCCGACGTCGGCCGGCTCGTCGACTGGCTCGCCACCCGCCCCGAGGTCCGCCTCGACGCCGAGGGCGATCCCCGTGTAGGGATCGCCGGCGCCTCCTACGGCGGCGCGGCCGCCCTCCTCGCCGCCGGGCGCGACAAGCGCGTCGACGCCATCGCCCCGAGCATCACCTACTGGAACCTCGCCGACTCCCTTTTCCCCGGCGGCGTGTTCAAGAAACTCTGGTCCGGCGTCTTCTTCAGCACCGGGTCCGCGGCCCGCTGCGGCCGCTTCGAGCCCGCCGTCTGCGCCATGTACGAGCGCGTCGCCACCGCCGGCCGCCCCGACACCGAGGCCCGCGAACTGCTCGAACGCCGCAGCCCCTCCGCCTTCGCGGACCGCATCAACGTCCCGACGCTGCTCGTCCAGGGGCAGAGCGACTCGCTCTTCCCGCTCGACCAGGCCGACCGGGCCGCCGACGCGATCCGCCGCAACGGCGCACCCGTCGCCGTCGACTGGATCGCCGGCGGCCACGACACCGGGACCGAGGAGGAGAACGACCGGATCGCGGAGCGCACCCGCGCCTGGTTCGACCGCTACCTCAAGGGTGACGAAGACGCCGATACCGGACCGGCGTTCCGCATCAGCAGGACCGGAGGGCTGGACTCCGCCGACGGAAGGCAGCGGCTGCACGGGGCGAGCGGCGACCGCTACCCGGGCCTGCGCAACGCCCCCCGTCCCGTCGCCCTCACCGGCCGTGAGCAGCGCTTCGCCAACCCCCCGGGCGGAGCGCCGCCTTCCATTTCTTCCGTCCCCGGACTCGGCGCGGCCGCGCGCCTGTCAAGGCTCGGCCTCGGCCCGGCCCTGGACATCCCGGGCCGGTACGCCCGCTTCGACTCCGCCCGGCTCACCGAGGGCGTACGCGTCACGGGCAGCCCGGTCGTGAAGGTCAAGGTGGCCTCGGAGAGCGGCGGGGCGACGCTCTTCGCCAAGCTCTACGACGTCGGGCCGGACGGGAAGCGGCAGTTGCCCGGCCAGCAGGTCACCCCGCTCCGCATGGACGACGCCGAGGGCGGCGGCCGGACCGTCGAGGTCGGGCTCCCCGCCGTCGACCACACCTTCGAGGCGGGGCACCGGATGCGCCTCGTCCTCTCCGCCACCGACCTCGGCTACGCCTCCCCCGCCGCCCCGGACACCTACACCGTCTCCCTCGCGGACGACGCGATCGGCGTGCCCACCGCGCCCGGGGTGACGGCCGGTTCGTCCGGACTCCCCTGGTGGACCTGGGGCCTGCCGGCCGCCGGTGCCGCCGTCGCGCTGGCGCTGCTGCTCACCGGCCGCCGCCGGACCTCCGCGCCCGCGCCCGAACCCGCCCTCGCCGACGTCCCGTTGCAGATCAGCGGGCTGACCAAGCGCTATGCCGGGTCCCACAACCGGTACGCCGTACGGGACTTGTCCTTCCGGGTCGAGCGCGGCCAGGTGCTGGGCCTGCTCGGGCCGAACGGCGCGGGCAAGACCACGACCCTGCGCATGCTCATGGGCCTCATCCGCCCCGACGGCGGCGAGGTGCGCGTCTTCGGCCACGCCATCCGCCCCGGCGCGCCCGTCCTCTCCCGGGTGGGCGCGTTCGTGGAGGGCGCGGGCTTCCTGCCGCACCTGTCGGGACGGGCCAACCTCGACCTGTACTGGCGCGCCACGGGCCGCCCGGCCGGGGACGCGCACGCCGAGGAAGCCCTGGAGATCGCCGGACTCGGCTCCGCGCTGGACCGCGCCGTCCGCACCTACTCCCAGGGCATGCGCCAGCGCCTGGCCATCGCCCAGGCCATGCTCGGGCTGCCGGACCTGCTGATCCTGGACGAGCCGACGAACGGCCTCGACCCGCCGCAGATCCGCGAGATGCGCGAGGTGATGATCCGGTACGCGGCGGGCGGCCGCACCGTGATCGTCTCCAGCCATCTGCTGGCCGAGGTCGAGCAGAGCTGTACGCATCTGGTCGTCATGGACCGGGGGCGGCTGGTCACCGCCGGGCCGGTCGCGGAGATCACGGGCTCCGGCGACACCCTGCTGGTCGGCGTGGCGGGCGGGGTCACCGACGCCGTCGCGGAGAAGGTGGCCGCCCTGTCCGGCGTCGCCTCGGCCGTGCGCGGCGACGAGGGGCTGCTGGTGCGGCTCGACGGCCTGGCCGCTCCACAACTGCTCGTGGAACTGGTCCGGCTGGAGATCCCGGTGACGGGCGTGGGCCCGCACCGGCGGCTGGAGGACGCGTTCCTGACCCTGATCGGAGGCACGACATGAGCACGGCCGCACCGGGCTATCGGGCAGGCCGCACCCTGCCGCTGCGCGTCGAGGCGGCGCGCCAACTGCGCCGTCGGCGCACGCTGGTGGTGGGCGGGGTGCTGGCCGTGCTGCCGT
The DNA here is from genome assembly GCF_041519305.1 of Streptomyces luteireticuli. Lineage (NCBI taxonomy): Bacteria > Bacillati > Actinomycetota > Actinomycetes > Kitasatosporales > Streptomycetaceae > Streptomyces > Streptomyces luteireticuli. Next base: position 7,058,718 of record NZ_CP167927.1, on the reverse strand, counting down.
TCGTCCTGATCGCGGCGTTCGCGATCGGCGGCCGGTCGGGCGGCCGCGACGGCCGCGTCTCGCTGATGGACACCGCGACGGCCTCCGGCGTCAACTTCGCCGCCACGGCGCTGTTCGTCTCGGCGGGCTTCCTGCTGGTGGTGCCGGTCGCCCTGTTCTGCGGCGACACGGTGGCCTCGGAGGCGAGCTGGTCGTCGCTGCGCTATCTGCTGGCGGCGCCCGTGCCACGGACGCGGCTGCTGCTGAGCAAACTGGCGGTGGCGCTGGGCTTCAGCGCGGCGGCGATCCTGCTGCTGCCGCTGGTGGCGCTCGCGGCGGGGTCCGCCGCGTACGGCTGGGGGCCCCTGCAGATCCCCACCGGCGGGACGCTCCCGGCGGGCACGGCGGTGGAGCGGCTGGCGGCCGTGGCGGCGTATGTCTTCGTCAGCCAACTGGTCACGGCGGCACTGGCGTTCTGGCTGTCCACGGTGACGGACGCGCCGCTCGGCGCGGTCGGCGGGGCGATGGGCCTGACCATCCTCGGCAACGTCCTGGACGCGGTCACGGCCCTGGGCCACTGGCGCGATCTGCTGCCCGCGCACTGGCAGTACGCGTGGGTGGACGTGCTCCAGCCGCACGCCGAATGGGGCGGCCTCGTCAAGGGAGCGGCGGTGTCGGTGGCGTACGCGCTGGTGCTGTTCGCCCTCGCCTTCCGGCACTTCCGGGCGAAGGATGTCGTCTCCTGAAAGATGTCGTCTCCTGAAAAGCATGCTGTCCTGACGACCGTTTAGGCTGGCCGCCCAACCGAGCTCCCTCTCCCGGAGGTTCGCACCATGGACGCAGCAGCCACGGCCCGCACCGTCTGGCAGCTGACCGAACCGGTCCACGCCGTCACGTACTTCGCCCCGGAGGGGCGGGCCGTCTTCGAGGAAGCCGGGCTGCGCGGCTGGTGGCGCGCCTACTTCGCGGGCCGCTCCGCACCGTTCGGCCCGGTGGGCCCGGAGCTGGTGACGGCCACGTTCTTCGGCTTCGCCCCCGGCACCGTGGCCCGCGCCCTGCCGTCGGTGTGGGAGATCGTCTCCCCCGGCCGCGCGCTGGAACTGCGGCGCGCGGGCGCACATGCCGCGCTGCGCCGACTGCTCGCGGGGCTGGAGACGGAGGCCGCACGGGCGGCGGAGCTGCTCGGCCGGCGCCTGGAAGGGCTCGACTGCGCCGGGCGGGCGCTGGGCGCGGCCAACGCGGCGCTGGGCCTCCCGGTCGACCCGCTGGACCGGCTGTGGCACGCGGCGACGCTGCTGCGCGAGCACCGGGGCGACGGTCATGTGGCGGCCCTGGTCGCGGCCGGTGTCGACGGCTGCGAGTCGCTCGTCCTGCGGAGCGGCATCGACGTGCCGCGCGAGGCGCTCCGGCCCTTCCGGGGATGGACGGACGAGGAGTGGGAGGCCGCCGCCGGACGCCTCGCGGACCGCGGACTGCTGGACGCGGACGGCAGAGCGACGGAGGAGGGCCGCCGGCTGTACGCGGAGGTCGAGGCGGCGACGGACCTGGCGGCGTCCCGGCCCTGGCAGGGCCCGGCACCGGAGGACGTCGACGCGCTGCTGACGGCCCTCGCGCCGCTGTCGCGGGCGTGCGCGGCGGTGCTGCCCGAGCTGAATCCCATCGGTCTGCCGCAGGCTTCATGAGAAATCCGGTCATGAGAACTCCGGCAGGTTTCATGAGAAATCTGTAACAGCGGGATCTTCTGTCACCTCGGGCCCGTCATCACCTGTGACAACGCAAGGATGAACGCACGACCGAGAGGCAGGACGGGACCATGGCACTGCCGCAGCTGTACAGGAAGAGGATCGCGGCACTGGTGACGGCCACGGTGCTCGGCTTCGCGGGGACCGTCACCGCCGCCGTCACCGCCGACGCGGTCGGCCGGGGGACGGACGCGAGCGCGCCGGTGGTGGTCGAGCAGCCGGCCGGGGGCGTCGTCCAGGTCGTGGACGAGGCCCCCGGCCGCTGACGGCGACAGGCCGACGGACGGAGCTAGTGGACGGAGAAGCCCCCGTCCACGAAGACCGCCTGCCCGGTGACGTACGCCGAGGCCCCGCTCGCCAGGAACACCGCCGCCCCCGCGAAGTCCTCCGCCAGCCCGTTGCGCCCCACGAGCGTGCGCGCGGCCAGCGCCTCCACCTTGGCCGGGTCGGACGACAGCCGCTCGTTGAGCGGCGTCATCACGAACCCCGGCACGAGCGTGTTGCAAGTGACCCCGTGCGGGGACCACGCCTCGGCCTGTGAACGCGCCAGGGACTCCAGCGCCCCCTTCGAGACGCCGTACGCGCCGCTCTGCACGAACGCGCGGTGGGCCTGCTGGGACGTGACGTGGATGATCCGCCCGTACCCCCGTCCGGCCATGCCCGGCCCGAATCGCTGCCCCAGCAGGAACGGTGCCTCCAGGTTCACGGCCATGGTGGCGTCCCAGACGTCCTCGCCCAGGTCGGTCATGGGCGGACGGAGGTTGATCCCGGCCGAGTTGACGAGGATGTCGGGCTCGCCGTAGACCTCCGCCGCACGGTCGGCGACCTCACGGACGCCGTCCCGGCTCCCGAGGTCCCCGCTCACCCAGGCGGCCCGGCAGCCGTCCTCGGTGAGCTCGTCCACGGTCGCGGCGAGCGCGGCCTCGCCGCGGGCGACGACCACGACGCGGGCGCCGGCGCGGGCGAGGGCGCCGGCTATGGCGCGGCCGATGCCGGAGCTGCCGCCGGTGACGAGGGCGACTCGGCCGTCGAGGGAGAAGAGGTGGGAGAGGTAGGCGTTCGGTGCGATCATGCGTGGCACCTTATGGGGTGTTGCCCCTGGCCCGCCCTTTCACCGTTTCTTTGCGCTCCGCGCGGGTGTCCTCAAGCGCCGGACGGGCTGAAATTCAGCCCGTCCGGCGTTTGAGGACTTCGCCCGAAGGGCGAATGGGGTCCGGGGTCTCCCCGGAAGAAACGGTGAAAGGGCGGGACCGGGGCACAACTCCCGCGAAGCGGAACCTGCACCCCCTTACCACCGATCACACACCAAATCCGGCAGCTTCTTCCCGTCCCCCACCAACGTCACCTTCACGTCCTGCCACCGCGAAGCCCCCGGCACCTCGTTGTGCGCCGCCGTGCACACCAGCTGCGTCCGCGCCGTCCGCGTCAACTTACTGACATCCAGCGGCAGTTGGATGGACACCTGGCCCCGCGCCGCCGTCACCGAGACCCCCGACTTCAGCATGACCTCGCTGACGAACTGCCGGGCACGTTCCGGCTCGTTGGGTCCCTGCAGCATCAGCTTCACCGCGTCCTCCGCGCTCACGGGTCCGTCCGCCGGGCGCGACGCTCCGACCACGTTGTTGGCGACGGCGAAGTAGAGCCGGGCGCTCCATCCACGCTCCCCGGGCCGTTTGGCGCCGGTCGCGGGCAGGCCGAAGTCGATGGCCTCGGTCCGCTCGATGCCGCAGCCGGTGAGCAGCACCGGCAGTGCCAGCAGCCCCACGGCGGCGAGCACGCGTCGCATCGTCATTCCTCCTCACCTCCGGCGCAGAGCGGCAGCTCCACGGTGAACACGGCCCCGCCCTCGGGGCCGTTGGCCGCCCGCACGGTGCCGTGGTGCAGCCGCGCGTTCTCCAGGGTGATCGCGAGGCCGAGGCCGCTCCCCTCGGAGCGGGTCCGGGCCGCGTCGGCCTTGTAGAAGCGGTCGAAGACGTGCGGCAGGACCTCGGGGTCGATGCCGGGGCCGCGGTCCGCGACCTCGATGGACAGACGCTCTTCGTCGGCGCGCAGCGAGACCCGTACCGGCTCCCCGCCGTGCCGCAGCGCGTTGCCGACGAGGTTGGCGACCACGACGTCGATGCGCCGGGTGTCGAGCCGGGCGCGCACGCCCTCCGCCAGGTCCGCGGCGACCTTGTCCTGCCAGCCCCGGGCCTGCAGCGTCTTGCGGACCGTCTCGGCGACGTCCACCTCGTCCAGGTGCAGCGCCGCGGCGCCCGCGTCGAAGCGGGATATCTCCATCAGGTCCTCGACCATGCGGGCCAGCTTTCCGGTCTCCTCGCTGATGAGCCGCACGGCGTGGGCCGTGTCCGGGTCGAGGGTCCCGGCGTCCTCGTCGAGGACGTCGACGACGGCGGTCATCGCGGCCAGCGGGGTGCGCAGTTCGTGCGAGACGTCGGCGGCGAAGCGCCGCGAGTTGGCCTCCATGCGCCGCAGTTCGGCGACGTTCTTCTCCAGCGCGGCGGCCATGCCGTTGAACGTCCGGGAGAGGTCGGCGAGTTCGTCGCCGCCGGTGATCTTCAGCCGGGTGTCGAGCGCGCCGTCGGTGATCTGCTGGGCGCCGCGGCGCAGTTCGCGGACGGGCCGCAGCACGCTGCGGGCGGCGAACAGGGCGGGGACGACGGCGAGTCCGACGGACAGCAGCGCCCCGCTCTGCGCCGCCTTGACCAGGGACTCGACGTTGGCGTCGTCCTCGCGCAGCGGGACGCGGGCGTAGACCTCCAGCCCGGAGGTGGTGCTGCTGTTCTGGTAGGTGACGGGCAGGCCGATGACGAGCCAGGGGCGGCCGTCGGACTCGACGCGCTGGACGGCCGGGATCCCGTTGCCGACCTTCTCCTGGACCCCGGAGCCGATGACGCCGTCGTCCTCGGGGCGCACCGCCGGGACCATCGGGCCGCCCTTGTAGCGGGTGTGGACGATCCAGTGCTGGGCGGCCTCGCCCGCCACATCGAGCCCCCTGGAGAAATTGGCCAGGTCGGCCTTCTCCGGCGGCATCCTGAGATCGGTCACCTGGGAGTTCACCTGGCCGCGCAGGGCGTTGACGGCGGTGTCCTGGGTCCGCTGGAGGATCGCGGTGCGCGCCTCGCGGAAGGTGAGCCCGGCGGTGGCCAGCGCGCTGAGCGCGGCGACGAGGAGGAAGGCGACGACGAGGCGGGCGCGCAGGCCGCGGGCCAGGCCGCGCACCCCTCCGCCGGGGCGTCTCACAGCGGGCCGAACCGGTAGCCGAAGCCGCGCACGGTCTGGATGTAGCGGGGCGAGCGCGTGGAGTCCTCGACCTTGGTGCGCAGCCGCATCACACAGGCGTCCACGAGGCGGGCGTCGCCGTGGTAGCTGTGCTCCCAGACGTGCTCCAGGAGCTGCTGGCGGCTGAAGACCCGGCCGGGGGTGGCGGACAGGTAGAGCAGCAGCTTCATCTCGGAGGGGGCGAGGGCGAGGTCCTGGCCGTGCTTGGAGACCAGCAGTCCGGCGCGGTCGACGACCAGGTCGCCGTGGGTCTCGGCGGGGGCGGGGCGCTCGGGGTCGGGGCCGCCGCCGTCGGGGAGGGCGGCGCGGCGCAGGACGGCGCGGATGCGGGCCTCCAGGACCTCGCCGCGGGCGGGCTTGACGATGTAGTCGTCGGCGCCGGCCTCCAGGCCGAGGACGACGTCGATGTCGTCGCTGCGGGCGGTGAGCATGATGATCGGCAGCTGCTGGGTGGTGCGGATGCGGCGGCAGACCTCGAAGCCGCTGATGTCGGGCAGCATCAGGTCGAGCAGGACGAGGTCGGGGCGGAAGGAGGCGAGGGCGGCGAGCCCGGCCTCGCCGGTCCCCGCGGCCTCGACCTCGTGGCCGCGGCGGCGCAGGGTGAGGGTGACCCCTTCCCTGACGGCCCGGTCGTCCTCGATCAGAAGCACGCGTGACATACGGACAGTATCTGTCGGGTAAGCACACCAATGCGTCGCGAGGGGTCCGCACCCGGGAACTGTCACCGATTCCTCATATTCCCCAACAGCCTCTCGGGGGGACGCGGGCCCCGCGATAATCGCCCCGGTTGTCCGTACTCCATCAAGTACGTTCCACAGAAGCACGCCCGCAGAAGTACGCCCGCAGAAGTACGTTCCGTAGCGCGTCCAGTACGTCTCGTAGCGCACCACCCGGAGGTCGCCCGTGAGCACGCACGAGGTCTTCAACCAGGCCCCGCCCCTGACCGGCTTCACCACCGCCGACGACCCGGCCCTGCTGGAGGCCCTCCGCAGGGACGGCGGCGGCTGGGGCGAGGAGGCGGTCCGCGCCCTCGGGGCCCGGGCGGGCTCGGCGGAGGTGCAGGAGTGGGCGCGCCAGGCCGAGGCGTACCCGCCGGTGCTGCGCACCCACGACCGCTACGGCCATCGCGTCGACGAGGTCGACTTCCACCCGGCCTGGCACCACCTGATGACCGCCGCCGTGGAGAGCGGCCAGCACGCCGCGCCCTGGATCCAGGCCCGCCCCGGCGCCCATCTGGTGCGGGCGGCCAAGTTCTACGTCTGGGCCCAGGCCGAGCCCGGCCACGGCTGTCCGGTCTCGATGACCAACGCCGCCGTCCCCGCCCTGCGGGCCGAGCCCGAACTGGCCGCCGCCTACGAGCCGTTGCTCGCCTCCCCCGTCTACGACCCCGGGCTGCGCCCGCCGCTCGCCAAACGCGGGCTGATCGCCGGCATGTCGATGACCGAGAAGCAGGGCGGCTCGGACGTCCGCGCCAACACCACCACGGCCGTCCCGGCCGGCGAGGGCACCTATGTGCTCACCGGGCACAAGTGGTTCACCTCGGCGCCGATGAGCGATGTGTTCCTGGTCCTGGCCCGGACCGAGGAGGGCCCGACCTGTTTCCTGATGCCGCGCGTCCTGCCCGACGGCACCCGCAACGCGATGCGCCTGATGCGGCTCAAGGACAAGCTGGGCAACCGCTCCAACGCCTCGGCGGAGGTCGAGTACGAGCGGGCCGTGGCCTGGCGGGTGGGCGAGCCGGGGCGCGGGGTGCGCACCATCGTCGAGATGGTCAACATGACGCGGCTCGACTGCGTGATCGGCTCCGCCGCCGGGATGCGGGCCGGGCTGCGGCAGGCGCTGCACCACACGGCGCACCGCCGGGCGTTCGGCGCGGAGCTGATCGACCAGCCGCTGATGCGCAACGTCCTGGCCGATCTGGCCGTCGAGTCGGAGGCCGCGACCGTCCTGGCGCTGCGGCTGGCGGCGGCGCTGGACCGGTCGGAGGCGGGGGATGCCGCCGAGGGGGCGCTGCGCCGGCTCGCGCTGGCGGCCGGGAAGTACTGGGTGTGCAAGCGCGGCAGCGCGCACGCCGCGGAGGCGCTGGAGTGCCTGGGCGGCAACGGGTACGTGGAGGAGTCGGGCCTGCCGCGGCTGTACCGGGAGGCGCCGCTGCTGTCCATTTGGGAGGGCTCGGGCAACGTCGCGGCCCTGGACGTGCTGCGGGCACTGCGGCGGGAACCGGCCGCGCTGGACGCCTACGAGGCGGAGGTCGCGCTCGCGGCGGGCGCGGACGCCCGGCTGGACGCGGCGGCGGACGGGCTGCGGGAGCTGCTGGGCTCGCTCGGGGACGGCGAGCGGGACCAGCTGGCCGCCCGGCGGCTCGCCGAGCGGCTGACGCTCGTCCTCCAGGGCGCCCTGCTGGTGCGGCACGCGCCCCCGGCGGTGGCCGACGCGTTCTGCGCGTCGCGGCTGGGCGGGGACTGGGGGCAGGCGTTCGGCACCCTGCCGGCGGGCACCGACTTCGGAGCGGTCCTGGAGCGGGCGCGGGCGAAGGACGCGTAAAGACGGGCGAAGGGCGCGTAAGGAAGGGACAAGGGACACACGTACAAAGGGACACACGCACACCGGATTCGAACAGCTCACCTCATCGAGGGAAACGCGGCGGCCATCCGGGTGAACGGGCGGCGGGGGAAGCAGGATCACGGCGCACCCCCGCCGCCCGTTCCTCCCGGAGACGCCCATGTCCGACTGGCTGGTCCTGGTCCTCACGATCGCCGTCGCGACCGCCGTCGTGCTGTCCATCGCCCTGTTCAAGGAGCGCGGGCGCGGCCCGGACCGGGACCGGTCCGGGATCCCGGACGTGATCGAGTACATGACGATGATGATCGGCGTGGTCTACGCGATCGTGCTGGGCCTGGCCATCGCCGGCGTCTGGGAGGCGCGCAACACCGCGCAGGCCACCGTCCAGGCCGAGGCGCAGGCCCTGCACGAAGTGACCGAGCGCGTCCAGGCGTTCGCGCCGCCGGCCCGCGACCGGGTCCGGCAGGACGTGGACGCCTATGTGCGCTACGTGGTGCGCGAGGAGTGGCCCGGCATGCTCGACACGGGCGAACTGACCGGCCGGGGCGCGGCGTTGCTGGACCGGGTGCGGACCGACGTCACCGCGTACGTGCCGCGCGACGACCACGAGGGCCAGTCCTACCAGCCGCTGCTGGACCAGGTCGGCGCCGCGGACGCGGCCCGCAACGCCCGGGCGCAGGGCGCCGGCGACACCATGCCGGGGGTGGTGTGGTTCGGGCTGATCGGCGGGGCGCTGGTCGCGGTGGGGCTGATCTTCACCCTGCAGATCCGGCGCTCCTCGCGGGAGTTGCTGCTCGCCGGGGTCTACACCGCGCTGATCGCCTTCCTCCTCTTCCTCATCTGGGACTTCAACTCGCCCTTCGGGCACGCCCCTTCGGACACCACGGACGCGTTCACGGCGCTGTTCTCCACCTGACGGGCAGGTGCTTGAGGCCGTTCTGGAAGTTGGAGGTGAGCCGGACGGGTTCGCCTGCCCGTCCGAGGCCGGGCAGCAGGTCGAGGGCGGCCCGCAGCAGGGCTCCCGTCTGGACGCGCGCGAGATGGGCGCCCAGGCAGAAGTGCGGGCCGAAGCCGAAGCTGACGTGGTCGTTGGGGCTGCGGGTGATGTCGAAGCGGTCGGGGTCGGGGAAGACGCGCTCGTCGCGGTTGGCCGAGCCGTGGTGGACGACGACCTTCTCGCCGCGCCGTATGCGCACCCCCGCGAGTTCGGTGTCCCGGGTGGCGGTGCGCCGGAAGTGCAGCACCGGCGGCCAGTACCGCAGCGCCTCCTCGACCGCCGTGGCGGTGAGCCCGGGTCGCTCGCGCAGCAGGGCCAGCTGGTCCGGGTGGTCGAGGAGGGTGTGCAGGGCGCCGGGTATGCCGTTGCGCAGGGTCTCGTTCCCGGCCACGGCGAAGAGGAAGAACATGGTCTCGAACTCGTCGCCGGACAGGCCAGCCTGCCGCATCCGGGCCATGACGCTGCCCGCCCTCGGCCGCCGCGCGAGCCCGTGGGCGTAGGCGAACATGTCGGGCAGGGCGGCCCGGGAGCGGGGGTTGAGCGGGGCGCCGTCGGGCCGGACGAGCGGTCCGGGGCGCAGGGCGTGCGCGGCGCGGCCCAGGGGGCTGAGCTGCGCGGGGTCGACGGCGTCGGCGTCGGCGCGCTCGGGGTCCTGGTAGCCGATGACCCGGTCCGCCCAGTCCGCCAGCAGGGCGCGGTCCTCCTCGGGGACGCCCATGAGATGCGCGAGGGTCCGTACGGGCAGGTCGGCGGCGAGCGGCACGAAGTCGCACGTTCCGTGCGGGGCGACGGCCCCCACCAGGGCGCGCGCCCGCGCCTCGATGACGTCCTCCAGCTCCCGCACCGCGCGCGGGGTGAACGCGGCGGCGACGATGCGGCGCAGCCGTACGTGGCCGGGCGGGTCCTGGTTGAGCATCATGGCCCGGGCGAAGCGCAGGTCCTCCGGGCTGTCGGGGTCCCGCAGCTGGGTCGCGCCCAGGTGGGAGGAGAAGAGCTCGGGGGTGCGCAGCACGTGTTTGACGTCGGCGTGCCGGAAGACGGCCCAGTAGCCGGGACCGGCGGGCCAGTCGCCGACCGGTGGTTCGGGCACCCGGCACACGGGGGCGTGCTCGCGCAGCTCCCGGTAGAGCGCGTAGGGGACGCCCCGGGCGTGGGCCGCGGGGTCGAAGACGGCGGTCACCTGGAGTGCGGTCACCCCGGGACCGTACGCCGCGGCCGGCCGGGCGCGTCAAGGCCGTCAGGGCGCCGTCAAGGACCCGGCGGCGAGAGGCCGGGCGAGTGGTGCCGTCCGATTGGGGGTACAGGAAATTGGGGCTTACCGACAGGAGGGCACCCGGAGTGACCGACGAGAGCACAGCCTATGGTGCGGGCTCCGCCCGGACGGTCAGCGTGGACGAGGCGGAGGCCCTGGTCCGGGGCATCTGCTTCAAGACCGGACCACCCAGGCTCCTGGGGGTCGAGCTGGAGTGGCTCGTCCACGACCTGCACGATCCCACCCGACCCGTCGAACCGGCCCGGCTGGCCGCGGCCGCCGACCGCCTGCAGAAACTCCCGCTGCGATCGCTGCTCACCGTCGAGCCCGGCGGCCAGATCGAGTTCAGCTCGCAGCCCACCGACTCCCTCACCGCCTGTGTGGAGGAGGTGGCCGCCGATCTCGCCCTCGCCCGCGCCGAGTTGCGGGACATCGGGCTCTTCCTCTCCGGTTACGGCAAGGAGCCGTGGACCCATCCCGGCCGCGTGGTCGTCACCCGCCGGTACGACGCGATGGAGGTCTTCTACAACTCCTGGAACGAGGCCGGGAGCACCATCATGTGCCGCACCGCCTCCGTCCAGGTCTGCCTCGACGCGGGGCACGAGGAACCCGGCCCGCTGGGCTTCGGCCGCCGCTGGCGGCTGGCGCACCTGCTGGGCGCGGTGCTCAACGCGGCGTTCGCCAACTCCCCGCTGCACAAGGGCCGTCCGACCGGCTGGCGCTCCACCCGCCAGGCGACGTACGCGCGCATGGACCCCGGCCGCACCCTCGCCCCCGCCGAGGACATGGAGCCGCGCGCCGCGTGGACGCAGTACGCGCTGGACGCGGAGGTGATGTTCGTCCGGGGCGAGAACGGCCCGTGGGAGCCGAGGCGGGGGCTGGCGCTGCGCGAGTGGCTGCGCACCGGCGAGCCGCGGCCGGCCACAGTGGGCGACGTGCTCTACCACCTCACCACGCTGTTCCCGCCGATACGGCCGCGCGGCCACCTGGAGCTGCGCATGATCGACGCACAGCCCGGGGAGGACGGCTGGATGGTGCCGCTGGCCGTGACGGTGGCCCTGTTCGACGATCCGTCGGCGGCCGAGACCGCGTACCGGACGGTCAAGGCCCTGGCGGACACGGCGGCCGGGGAGCCGACCCCGCGCAATCCGCTGTGGCGCAGGGCGGCGCGGGACGGGCTCTCGGACCCCGAGCTGCACGCCGCGGCCGTCGTCTGCTTCGCAGCGGCCCGGGAGGCCCTGCCCCGGCTGGGGGCCTCGCCGCGGATCCTCGCGGCGGTGGACGAGTTCATCGGCCGGTACGTGGTGCGGGGCCGCTGCCCCGCCGACGATCTGCTGGACCTGGTCGCGGAACGTCCCGTGGACACGGAGGCCGGCTCGTGACCGGCCGCGGGGAGGAGAACGGAAACGGAACGGAGTACGGGGCAGGTCCCGGCGCGCTGCGACGGCGCGCCGCGGACGCCCTGCTCACGGCCCGTGAGCGCACCGGCGCGCTCACGGGCTGCGTGCCGGACGCCGAACTGTCCGCCCAGCACTCGCCGTTGATGTCGCCGCTGGTGTGGGACCTGGCGCACATCGGCAATCAGGAGGAGCTGTGGCTGTGGCGCGCGGTGGGCGGGCAGGCGGCGCTGCGGCCCGAACTCGACCCGCTCTACGACGCGTTCGAGCACCCGCGGGCCGAGCGCCCGTCGCTGCCGCTGCTGCCGCCCGACCAGGCGCGCGGCTATGCGGCGGATGTACGGGGGCGGGTGCTGGACCTCCTGGACAGCGTCCCGGTGGAGGGCGGCGGGCCGCTGCTGGAGGCGAGCTTCGCCTTCGGGATGATCGCCCAGCACGAGCAGCAGCACGACGAAACCATGCTGATCACCCATCAGCTGCGGTCCGGGCCCGTGGCGCTGACCGCCCCCGAGCCGCCGCCCGCCCCGGCGGACGCCGCCGCACTGCCCCGTGAAGTCCTCGTCACGGGCGGCCCGTTCACCATGGGCACCACCGCCGAGCCCTGGGCGCTGGACAACGAACGGCCCGCCCATGTGCGCGACGTCCCGGCGTTCTTCCTGGACACCGTGCCCGTGAGCAACCGCGCCTACCAGCACTTCATCGAGGACGGCGGCTACGACGAGCCGCGCTGGTGGCACCCGGCGGGCTGGGAGCAGGTGCGCCGCCACGGCCTGACCGCACCGCTGTTCTGGCGGCGGGAGGGCACGGTCTGGGTGCGCCGCCGCTTCGGCGCGGTGGAGCCCGTACCGCCCGAGGAGCCGGTGCTGCACGTGAGCTGGTACGAGGCGGCCGCATACGCCGCCTGGGCGGGGCGGCGGCTGCCGACGGAGGCCGAGTGGGAGAAGGCCGCCCGGCACGACCCCGCCTCCGGCCGCTCCCGGCGCTACCCCTGGGGCGACACGGACCCCGCGCCGCGCCACGCCAACCTCGGCCAGCGGCACCTGCGTCCGGCGCCCGTCGGCTCGTACCCGGACGGCGCCTCGCCGCTGGGCGTGCGGCAGTTGATGGGCGACGTATGGGAGTGGACGGCGAGCGACTTCCTGCCGTACCCCGGCTTCCGCGCCTTCCCCTACCGCGAGTACTCCGAGGTCTTCTTCGGGACTTCCCACAAGGTGCTGCGCGGCGGTTCCTTCGGCGTCGCGCCCGTCGCCTGCCGGGGCACCTTCCGCAACTGGGACCTGCCGCAACGCCGGCAGATCTTCGCCGGCTTCCGCACCGCGCGCGATGCGGAGCCGCGCTGATGTGCCGGCACCTGGCCGTCCTGGGCCCCGACGCCCCGCTCGGCGCGTCCGTCGCCGAACCGCCGCACTCCCTGGTGCGGCAGTCCTGGGCGCCGCGCCGACAGCGGTACGGCACGGTCAACGCCGACGGCTTCGGCATCGGCTGGTACGCGGACGGCGATCCGCGGCCCGCGCGCTACCGCAGGGCCGGGCCCGTCTGGGCCGACCGGTCCTTCGCCGACCTGATACGCGTCGTCCGCAGCCGGGCGCTGCTGGCCGCGGTGCGGGACGCGACCGTGCCCGGCGACGGCGAGGACGCGGCGGCGCCGTTCACCACGGGCCGCTGGCTCTTCAGCCACCAGGGCGCGCTGACCGGCTGGCCCGACTCCGCGGTGCCGCTCGCGCCGCTGCTGCCGCCGGGCGCACTGCTGCGCCTGGAGGCCCGCTGCGACGCGGCGTTCGTCTGGGCCCTGGTGGCGCACCGGCTGCTGGCCGGCGCCGCGCCCGAACGGGCGCTGGCCGGGGCCGTGATCACGCTGGCGGAGGCCGCACCCGGGTCCCGGCTGAACCTGCTGCTGACCGACGGCGCGGTGGTGACCGCCACCGCCTGGGGGGACGCCCTCTGGTACCTCGCCGGTCCCGGTGAACGGGTCGTCGTGGCGTCCGAGCCCTACGACGACGACCCGCGCTGGACCGAGGTGCCCGACCGCACCCTCCTGACCGCCGACCGCACCCGCCTCTCCCTCTCCCCCCTGTAGCCCCCCTGTAGCCCTTCGTCGGTCCTTCTTTCGCGCAAGGAGCCCCTTCCGTGAGCCCGTTCGCCCTCACCCGCACCCTTCCGCCCGACGCGACGGCCGCCGCCCTGCGCGCCGACGTCGCCGAGGGACTGACCAGCTCGCCCAAGGCGCTCCCGCCGAAGTGGTTCTACGACGCGCGGGGCAGCGAACTCTTCGACGAGATCACGCTGTTGCCCGAGTACTACCCCACGCGCGCCGAGCGCGAGATCCTGCTGGCCCGGGCGGACGCGATCGCCCGCGCCACCGCCGCCCGCACCCTCGTCGAACTCGGCTCCGGCTCCTCCGACAAGACCCGCCACCTCATCCGCGCCCTGCCGCACCTGCACACCTACGTCCCCGTCGACGTCAGCGAGAGCGCCCTCGCCGGGGCCGCCGCGACGCTGCTGGAGGAGCACCCGGAGCTCACCGTGCACGCGCTCGTCGCCGACTTCCAGGACGGGCTCGTCCTCCCGGACACCCCGGGGCCGCGCCTGCTGGCCTTCCTCGGGGGCACCATCGGCAACCTGCCGCCCGCCGAGCGCGCGGACTTCCTCGCCGTGCTGCGGGAACGGCTGGCCCCGGGCGACGCCCTGCTCCTGGGCACCGACCTGGTCAAGGACGAACGCGCCCTGGTCGCCGCCTACGACGACGCGCGGGGCGTCACCGCCGCCTTCAACAAGAACGTGCTCCTGGTCGTCAACCGCGAACTGGGCGCGGACTTCGACCCCGACGACTTCGGCCACGTCGCCCTGTGGGACCCGGACCAGGAGTGGATCGAGATGCGGCTGCGGGCGCTGCGCCCCGTGACCGTCAAGGTCCGCGCCCTCGACCTCGAGGTCTCCTTCGAGAAGGGCGAGGAGCTGCGCACCGAGATCTCCGCGAAGTTCCGCCGGGAGAAGGTCGCGCGGGAGCTGGCGGCGGCGGGCCTGGAGCTCGCCCACTGGTGGACCGACTCCGCCTCCCGCTTCGCCCTCTCCCTCTCCCGCCCCTGCCCCGCGGGGGACTGGAACGGGGGCTGGACCAGGGACTGAAATCCCCGTATATCCGCAGGTAGCCTTGGGGGTGTGAACGACGAGCAGCGCACCCCCGAGAGCGCCGGCCTGCCCACCGGCTTCGAACGCGGCACCGACGGCCCCAAGGTGATCGTCGTCGGCGTCGACGGTTCCGAGTCCTCCTGGCGCGCCGCCTCCTACGCCGCAGGCCTGGCCCGCCGCCAGCACGCGCTGCTCGCGCTCGTCTACGTCCAGCCGATCCTCGCGGGCAGTGCGGCACTCGGCGCGCCCGTGAGCGATGTGACGGAGGAGGTCGCGGAGGAACTCCTGGGCGAGATCCGCGCGACGACGGAACGTCTGCGGGACGTCTACTCCGTCCGCTGGGAGTTCCACACCTTCCGCGGCGACCCGTTCTCCGGCCTGGTCCGGGCCGCGGACGACCTGAAGGCGGACGCGGTCGTCGTCGGCGCGTCGGAACGGGCGGGGCACCGGATTGTGGGGTCGGTGGCGGTGCGGCTGGTGAAGGCGGGGCGGTGGCCGGTGACGGTTGTGCCGTAAACCCAGCCCGTCCGGCGTTTGAGGACAGCGCCCGAAGGGCGCTTCAGGGGCCTGGGGCTTGCCCCGGAAGAAACGGTGAAATGGGGGTGCCCCCTCTGGGGGAGGGCCAGGGGCAAAATCCCCCGAACGCCCCACCGCCCGCGCGCCTCGGCCCGCGCCAAGGCACCCTGGAAGGACGGCCCCGGCACGAGGCACACGAGGGAGAGCCCATGCCCAACCACACCTACCGGGTGACGGAGATCGTCGGCTCGTCCGCGGACAGCATGGACGACGCGATCCGCAACGGCATCGCCCGCGCCGCCCAAACGCTCCGGGAACTCGACTGGTTCGAAGTCACCCAGGTACGCGGCCACTTGGAGAACGGCCGGATCGCCCATGTACAAGTCGGCCTGAAGGTGGGCTTCCGGCTGGAGGACGCATAGCCGTGCCCCCGACACCGACGCCCCCGCTCCGTGACAGCAAGGCGTTCAGCGGCTTCTCCGTGGACGACGTACCCGAGGCGGCCCGCTTCTACGGCACGACCCTGGGCCTCGACGTGACCGAGGAACACGGCCTGCTGCACCTGCACCCGGCCGGCGGGGCGACCATCCTGGTCTACCCCAAGGCCGACCACACCCCCGCCTCGTTCACCGTCCTCAACTTCCCCGTGCCGGACATCGAGCAGGCCGTGGACGAACTCACGGCCCGTGGCGTCGAGTTCGAACGCTACCCGGGCCTGGAGGCGGACGAGAAGGGCATCTTCCGCGGCGGGGGCCCGCTCATCGCCTGGTTCACGGACCCGGCGGGGAACGTGCTGTCGGTGCTCCAGGAGCGCTAGCGACCCGACCTCCCGGGTGACCGATTCCGTCCCCCGGGGCGCCCCCCGTGTCGGATCACGGCGTCGACCGGCCGCCCGGTCGGCGATCGGCCCTTTTCCGGGCCATGATCGGTCCATGACCCGGGACATCCATGGCCTGCACCACACGAGCATCCTCACCCGCGACCTGGACGGACTGGCGCACGCCTACCTCTCGTTCGGCTTCGCCCTCAGCCCCCGCTCCCGCCATCGGCTGAGCGAAGGGGCGGGGCGGGACCCCGTCCTCACCTGCACCGCCAACCGGTGCGCCCTGTTCGGCGACTCCTACATCGAACTGCTGGGCATCGTCGACGAGTCGGCGCCCGATCCGTGGCGCGCCCGGGCGACGGCCGACCGGTACGAGGGGTTCCAGGCGGTCGCCTTCGACACCGACGACGCCGGGATCTCCGGCCGGCGGCTGACCGCCGCCGGGCTGCCCGCCTCGGACGTCGTGGAGCTGGAGCGCGGCGCCGCCACCCGGGACGGCAACCGCACCCTGCGGGCCCGGTTCGTCCACCTCGACCCGGCGGCGACCGGCGAGGGCCGGGTGGGCATAGCCCAGCACCTGACCCGCGAGTATGTGCACCAGCCGCACTTCCTCGACCATCCCAACGGCGCGCACGGCCTCGGCGGCGTCCTGATCGTCGCCGACGACCCCGTCTTCGCGGCGGTCGTGGACCGGTACGCGCGGATCCTGGACACCGTGCCGCACCGCCAAGGGCCCCTCGCCGCACTGGAGATGGGCTCCGGGCGGGTGGACGTCGTCCGCGCCTCGGCGGCCGGGGAGCTCCTCCCCGGCGAGCCCGTGCCCGCCCCCTCCTACCTGGCCGCGATGACGGTGCGGGTCGAGGACGTCGGCGTCGCCCGCGGCATCGTCGAGCGCAACGGGACCGCCACGCGCACCACGGAGGACGGGTTCTTCGTCTCCGCGCGCGACGCGTGCGGCGCCGGCCTGTTCTTCACCGCACGATGAGCAGGGATTTCAGCAGGGACTTCAGGATCCGCGGTCCACCGGTATCGCCCCGATGAGGAGGCAGGACGGCCTGGCGTGGCGGGTGACCACGGCGGTCTCCACGGACCGCACCCCGTCCAGCGCCCCGATCCGTTCGTTGACGTAGTCGTACAGCGCGATTTCATCGCGGCAGACCATAACGGCCAGCAACTGGTGCGGACCGCTCGTCGCCCCGACGAAGGTCGTACCGGGGTCGCCGGCCAGCGCTCCGGCCACGGAGGAGATGCGGGAGGGGGTGACGGACAGCCAGAGCAGGCACTGGGCCGAGTAGCCGAACAGGCGGGGATCGGTGGCGACGTCGAAGCGGATCGTCCGCGACTCGCGCAATTCCTCCAGCCGTCGGCGGACGGCGGACTCGGACCAGCCGACGGTACGGGCCAGTTGGGGGTAGGCGGCCCGGCCGTCGGCGGCGAGTGCCGGCAACAGCCGCCGGTCGAGGTCGGTGAGGGCCACGGGGGTGCCGTCACCGGCCTGCCGACGGTGATCCGTCAGGTGGCGCAGCAGCCGCTGCGCGTCGGCGTGGACGATTCCCTGACGGTACGTCAGTCCGGCGAGCGGCGCCGGTGCGCCGTCCATCGTCCGGAAGAGACACACGATCTCCGTACCGCTCGACACCAGGCACACCCATGGGGTGTCCGGCCGCCGTGCCAGCGCATCGGCGACGGCATGCGCGGCGTCCGGCAGCACGCGCAGCCGCACCAGCCACTCCCCCTGCCCGGTACGGCTGCTGTCGGGTACGACCGTCACCCGGACGACGCCGGAGGCGCGCAGGCGGTCGAAGCGGCGGGCGACCGTCCGGTCCGAGACACCGAGGACGTCGGCGATCCGGCGGAACGGGGCGCGTCCGTCGAGTTGCAGCGCGTGCAGGATCCGCAGGTCGAGCGGGTCCACGACGAACGACGGGCTTGTCGTGGTGAGCGGTGAGGCGACCAATGGGGCGACCGACGAGGTGACCGAATCCACCCCTCCAGGCTAGACCGATGTCGCTTCACGGCGTCGTCCGGGAGTTCGAGGAGCGAATGAGCGATTCCGGGCCATGATCCACTCATGAACGACGACGACATACGCAACTCGCGTAGCACGGGCATCTCCCGACGCACCTTGCTCCGGGCCGGAGCCGTAGGAGCGGGCGCCGCGGCCCTCCCGACCCCCTTCGTACACGCCGCCCAACTCGCCCCCGACGCCCGGACGGTCGTCACCACGACGTCGGGCCGCGTCCGCGGCCGGGCCGCCGGTACGGTCACCGCCTTCCGCGGCATCCCCTACGCCCGTACCGACCGCTTCTCCCCGCCGCGCCCGGTCCAGCCCTGGACGGGCGTCCGCGACGCCCTCGAACCGGGCCCCGCGGCCCCCCAACTCACCTCCCCCCTGGCCCATGTGATGGGCGACTTCACCGTCCCCCAGTCCGAGGACTGCCTCTCCCTCAACGTGTGGGCGCCGCCCGGCACCGGACATCCGGTGCTGGTCTTCCTCCACGGCGGCGGCTTCTGGACCGGCGGGGCGGGACTGCCCTGGTACGACGGGGCCGCCCTCGCCGCCACCGGCGACATCGTCGTGGTGACCGTCGCCTACCGCCTCGGCACGCTGGGCTTCCTCGACCTCCCCGGAGTCAGCGAGCCCAACCTGGGCCTGCGCGACCAACTGGCCGGACTGCGCTGGCTCCACGACAACATCGCGGCCTTCGGCGGCGACCCCTCCAACATCACCCTGTCCGGCCAGTCGGCGGGCGGCTACTCCATCCTCGCCATGCTGGCCAACCCCCGGGCCAAGGGCCTCTTCCACCGCGCCATCCTGCAGAGCGTCCCCTCCGGCATGCCGCCCGGCACCGCGGAGGAGGCCAAGGCGCACAGCGAACTCCTCCTGAAACAGCTGGGCCTGGGCCCGTCCGACGGCGCCCGCCTGCGCACCGTCCCGGTCGCCGACCTGCTCCACGCCCAGAACGCCGTGGCCATGGCCACGGCCAGGCCGCTCAACGCGATCCCGCCCTTCCAGCCCGTCGCCGACGGCGACCTGGTGCAGGACGACCCGGTGCGTGCCGCGGGGGCACTCACCGACGCCGGCATCCAGGTCATGCTGGGCAACACCCGCGACGAGGCCGGGGCTTACATCGTCGGCGACCCGGCCGTGGAGAAACTCACCCAGGACGACCTGAACCGGTTCGCGACGCAGTGGTTCGGCGACGCGTCCTATGCCACCCCCCACGGCCGGACGGTCACCCAGGTCGTCGTCGACATGTGCACTCAACAGCTCTTCCGCAACCCGGAAGACCACTTGGCCAAGCTCCTCACCGACCGCGGCACGCCCCCCTGGCGCTACCAGTTCGACTGGTCGCCGAAGCACAGCGAGTACGGCGCGTGCCACTGCATCGAACTCCCCTTCCTGCTCGGCTCCCCGGGCGCCTGGAAGGACGCGGCGATGCTGGCCGGCGAACAGCCGACGGCCCTGGCCGGCGAAGTCCAGCGCGCGTGGGCGTCGTTCGCGCGGAACGGGGACCCGGGCTGGGCGGCGGGCGCCGTCCACCACTTCAACTGAACTGACCGGCAAGGTGGTTGGGTGGGGCGGTGCGGGCACGGGGCCGTACCGCCCCCCCCTCGCGGGCGGACGAGGACACGGCCGACCGGCGGCGGCCTGGTCCCGTACATCTCTCACGTGGGACGCGTCACAACTGCCCGCCTCATCAGACAGCCAGGCGCCACATTCTGTTGCTGCTTCCCCAGCGGCAGAGGTTGTGGAGACCACGCGAGATGAGGATCGCCGCCGAGCGGTCCGCGCGGGCGCGGTCTCTCGGTGGCGAGGCGGTCGAGGTGGTCGCGGTCGGGCGTTCCGGGGTGCGGAGGGCGCGGTAGTCGGTGAAGCGGCGTGTGCCGCAGTCGCGGCAGCGCGCCTCTCCTTCGCCGGGCTCCCAGCCCGAGCGGTGCGGGCAGTGACTGATCAAGCGTCCTACGGCACGCATCAGTTGCTCCTCCGGGGCGCCGAAGCGGAGTGGACCGCAATCCAATGCGTGTACCTGGCGGCGGTGGCGTTCCGGGAACGCGGCCAGTCCTGCATCGCAGCAGCCGTCTGCCCGGCCGCTTCGAGCTCGGCGCACTCGTCGCAACCCGACTGGTACGGGCGCAGTCCTGCTGCCTGACGCTCCTCCCTGGTCGCCAACCGCAGCGCACTCGCGGAAGCCTCCCAACGCGAGCTGCCGTACGGCTCACGGACCTCGACGAGGTCGCCGCACGATCCGACCACTTGCGCAAGCTTCCCCTCATGGACATCCACCACGTAGGTGCCCGCTCTGTATGTCATCACTGACGACCCCCTGGAGTGGTCTGCGTCGGTTCTCCTCCACCACACTGCGAGCAACCAACCTTGAGGCGCAAATTTTCGCCTCAAGGTTGCCTCGAACGTGTTAACTACCGTTCTTGGGCTGACGGTTGAGGCCGTTAGAGTCACCCCATGCCAGTGGAGAAGGTGATCACATGTCCGACGCCACGCCGACTCTGATGCGTCGGAGGCTCGGTGCGATCTTGAGGACCATGAGGGTCCGGGCCGGCCTGAATCTCGTGGATTCCGCCAAACTGCTCGGCCTGTCCGGCGCTCCCACGCTGAGCAAGATTGAGAACGGCAAGCAGCGCCCCGAACTGGACAGGTTCTTCGAGGTGTACGGGGTCGAAGACGCCGTACAGATCGCAGAAGTCAGAAGGATCGCGCGGTTCGCCGAGGCCGGTCGCCGGAAGAACTTGTTCGCACAGTACGGCGACGCGATTCGCGCACCTTTTGCCGACTTCATCGAGCTGGAAGAAGTGGCACATCATGCAGATACCTACGCAGCCTTGGTGATTCCCGGCCTGTTGCAGACCGTGAACTACGCGCATGCGGTCATCGAAGGCAGCAGCATGTGGAGCACTGCGCGCGAGGTGAGGACTTTCACCGAACTGCGCATGAAACGACAGACCGTCCTGACGTACCGACAGGGCGAGGCGGCGGGCCCTGCGGCACCACTCTCGATGTGGTGCGTCCTTGACGAGGCATGCTTGCGGCGCCAAGTAGGCGGACCGGCTGTCCTGAGAGGGCAGCTTGAGCACCTGCTCGACAAGTCCGAACTTCCCAACGTCGACCTGCAGGTTCTGCCGTTCGCAGCCGGGGTGCACACTGGCATCGACGGCGCGTACACGGTCTTCCGGTTCGACGCGGGGGAGCCGGTTGTCGCGCTCGAACCACTCACCACCTCCATCTACTTGGAGGAGGACTCCCACGTCGGGCGATACGAGTCCGCACTCGGCCGGCTCCGCGAGCGGGCTCTCGCCCCGGATTCATCCCGCGACTTCATCAAGAGAATCCTCAAGGAGACACAATGAACCAACAGTTCAGGAGGAGTAGTTACAGCTCTGGAGGACAGAACTGTGTAGAGGTCGCGTTATCTCTCGACGTCAGAAACATCGCGATACGCGACTCGAAAATACCGAGCGGTCCGATACTCAGGTTCAGCCCTGCTGCCTACGTCGCCTTTGCTCAAGACATCACGGCCTGCCCGGATCGCACCACATCCATGAGGTAGCCGCAGGGCTCGTCAGTGCTGCCGGGACCTGGGCGGGTGGCGCAGCACGCAGTCGCCGCACATGCCGGCGCCCGTCGGCACGCGGTAGTAGAGGCAGCAGGTGTCCCGAGCGAACGACGGCGTGCCTTCGGTATCGGCGCGCAGGACTCCGGTGTCGGCGAGCAACGGGTGCGCGAAGAGCGCGCGGGTCAGGGTGACCGCATAGGTGGCGTCGTCCTGACGCCCCTGCTCCCGGCACCAGGCGTGCAGGACGCGGAGGGCACCCGCGAGGGAGGAGCCCGCGTTGCCCCACATCAGGCGGGGCGAGATCGGGACGACGTCCCGCATCAGCTCGTACAGCGGGACCAGACGGGCGTCCAGCACGGTTGCCGTGATCTGGGCGACCGGGTCCGGGGCAGGTGGCAGCATGGGCGCGCCCGGGAGCCAGAGGTCCTCGGGGGCGGTGAGGAGGGGGTGCCAGCGGAGGGTGGTGAGGTCGGGCAGGCGGCCGGTGAGGGTGGCGGAGCCCAGGGCGATCGAGAGGAGGCGGCCGGTGATGCCCTGGAAGGCCACGGACGCGGCGATCCGCACGTCCTCGGTCCCGAGCCGCCGGCCCACGGTCTCGACCCTGAGCCGGACGGCGTCCTCACCGAGCGGGAGGTAGCCACCGGCCCCTGCCAGTTCGTCCTCGTCGGTGCGCAGCGCGAAGAAGGGGCCGACGGAGGCGAGTTCGTGCAGGGGCATGGCGGCGGTCGTGTTCCTTCGGGGTTCGGGGGCGGAGGGCCGGTGTCAAACACACCTTGTCATCCCGCGGCCCTCCGCGCCGAACAGGCGCCGTACCCGGGTGGGTACGGCGCCTGTCTCGTTCGCGGTGGAGTACGACGTCAGTTGGCGCCGTTGCGACGCTTGCGGGCCGCGACCATGGCACCCGATCCGGCGAGCAGGAGCGTACCGGCGCCGATGGCGGCGGGGAACGCGGCGCTCGATCCGGTGCGGGCGAGGCTGTCGTCACTGGCGGTGCTGCCGGTGGAGCCGGTGCCGGACGTGGTGCCGGTACCGGTGGTCCCGCCGGAGCCGCTGGTGGTGCCGGACGTGGTGTCCGAAGTCGCGGTCGCGGTGGCGGTGGCAGTCGCCGTGGCGGTGGCGCTCGGGTCGGTCGTCTCGGACGTGGTGGGGGAGGCAGAGGATTCGGTGGGAGAGGGGCTCTTCTTCTCGGGGGAAGCGCTGGACGACTCCGTGGAGGTACCGCCCGTAGTGCTGGAGCCATCCGAGGTTTCGTCCTTGGACGTGCAGACGAACGGCTCGGTGCCCGGGGTGGAGTGCTGACCGGAAATGGCGATCAGCGGCTGCCTGTTGAGGGCAGGCATGGCGTACGCAGTGGTGAGCAGCGTCTTCTTGTCCACCTCGGCCTTGTTCCAGCCGACAGCGCCCCATTCCGAGCGGTCGCCGCGGCAACCCACCTGGACACTCTGCAGCCAGTCGACGCCCCTATTCGCGTCCGCGTGCTCGTTCCCAGCGACCAGTGCTTCCACGGCGAGGGCTGTGGACTTGGTGTTGTTGCGCTTATCCAGTTTACCGAAGCGGCTGAATCCTCCGTTCTTCGGATTCTGCTGTGCCCTCAGCCAGGTGACGCCGAGCCCGGCCGCGGCCTGCGCATCGCTGTTGCCTTCCTGACTCAGCAGGGCCTGCACTGCCATGGCAGTGCTCTCGACGTCCGGGGTGCAGGAAGCAGGCGCGGCACCCGCGGACCCGGTGCCCCCACCGCCCGTCCCCTTCTTCTCGGTGAGGATCGCCGGGAATCCGCCCTTACCAGGGCACTGGCTGTTCATCACCAAATCGATGGCTTCCTTGGGAACTTGGCCCTCAGTCCGCTGCAGCGCCATGATGGCGAGTGCTTGAACGGACTGATTCGACGCATCACTCTTGCCCCCCTTGAACCGACCGTTCTGGACAGAATCCTTCAAGAGCTTCGGGAGATCCCCGCCGAAGGCGCTCGGTTTGTGACGCTCGGAAGCCGCCGCGACGAGGGCCAGCTTGGCCGCGTGCTCGACGTTGATACCGTCCTCACGGTGGACGTACTTGGCCGCCTTTCCCTGGAGCCAGTCGGTCGCAGCCTCGGCCTTGAGGCCGGCGGAGTTCGTGGCTTCCAGCCCCAGGACAAGGTCAGCAGTCAGCTCCACGTCTCCGTTGGCATTGTTGCCACCGGAAAGCTGCGTCACCGCCCACGCGGCAGCCGCCCGCGCGGACGTGCTTCCCGCTACGGCCCCGGCCTTCGGCCCATTCTTAGGCGCCTCATCGGCAAACGCCATCCCCACCGTCCCGGTGGACAACAACGCCGCTCCAACAAGCGCGACCGGAAGCGCGGCGCCTCTGCCCGGACGTACGGACTGTGACATACGGTTCTCTCCTCGGGATTTCATCGGCGGGGCACCGAAGCACAAGGGACCGGCATGTCGGTCACACGGTGCGGGCGGGCAGCGGAGACCTCGGCGGCGGCCCGGCCAGTGGCGGGCGCACGGCCATCAACGTGCCGTGGACAGCAGAAACACGGACCCGTGAATCCGTCCGTCCCACCCTCACCGGAGTCGCGCCGGATGCCCCTGCCTCCCCCTCGAACCGAGCCCCCACCCAGTTCAGCCGTTCGAACGGAACGCCCGTACTGTACACCGAGGCTGACCGTCAAGCACAAGGTCCTTCCTCACGAGAGACAAGGCCGGCTGCGGGCAGCAAAAGGGCGATGACACGCCCTCACGTCAGCGCGAACCGGCACAAACAATCACCGCCTGCCTGCGGCAGGCGGTGAAGGAATTCGGCTACGTACCCGGCCGACGAGTTTCCCCGTGCTTTACATCGGATACCAGACGCCGTTGTACCACTGCTCGTTGGCACTGTCGTTGTGGTGATCCATGTTGAAGTCTTCGGGGTAGTTCTTGATGTGGTTGTTCGGGTAGGTCCAGATGCCGGCGGACTCGTCGCAGATGTAGTCCCAGTTGCAGACCGTCTTGACCGGCACGTTGCCGAAGTTCCGGTCGGCGCCTGCGAGCGGGGCGCCGACGAAGACGCCGAACGGCGTGGTGCTGCCGTTGGTTCCGGGAGGACCCTGGCGCTTGGGGTCCGCGACGAGAATGGCGTTGACGTTGTCGAACGTGCTCCAGTTCTCGCTGACCCAGACATGCACCACCGCGGCGCCCAAGGAGTAGCCGCCCATCTTGACGTGCTGGCCCGGGCACGCCGCACGTTGGTCGCGGACCAGCCGGTTCAGCTCGTTGACGCCCGCCCGGACGCTCGCGCCGTTGGGGATCTGGGTGGGGTACCCGACGTGCTGCTGGATGTTGCCGCGGAAGCCGTCGTTGTTCCAGGAGCTGCCCGTGCCCCCGACGACGATCGTGTAAGTGCCGTCGCACGGAGCTGTCGCCTGCGCTGCGGTCCCCTGCGCCAGGGAAATCCCGGCTGTCGCCAGGAGACCGGCCAGCACGGCCGCGATTCTTCTTCGCATGCAGTTCTCCTCGTGTGGTTGGCGGTGCACGGACGGCCGAGGCCGCCGGACGACGATGGCAGCGGTCGATGACATACCGATGAAATTCACGCCAGCGGCGGGCCGCCGACCGGTGCCCACGGTGACCAGTCGCCGCTGGGCACGAGCTGGTAACGGCCGTTCAGCGGGCCGGTGGAGGTCCCGGCGACGACCTCGATGCGGCCGTCGGCGTTGGTGCCGAAGGCGGTCGCCGACGCGCCGGGGCCGAAGCTCTCCCATGCCGACCAGCCGGAGCCGTTCTCCCAACGGTGCGCGATGCCGGTGCGGCCGGTGGCGAAGACCTCCATCCTGCCGTCGGCGTTGCGTCCCACGTGGATCCGGGCGTCCGACGGCCCCCCGAAGGCGTTCCATGCGGACCATGCGCCCGAAGGCCCGGACTGGGCTCTCCGCGACAGGCCGGCCGATCCGCCGGCCACCAGGTCGAGCGCGCCGTCCGGCCGTCTGTTGAGGGCCAGGTGCGTGACGCCGGGCACGGAGCCGAACTCCTCGAAGCCGGCGGGCCAGCCGCCACTGGGCACGTCCTGTCTGCGCCGGTGCACCCTGCCGTTCGCGGCGGCGATCACCTCGATCCGGCCGCTCGCGTCCCGGCCGGTGGCGATCACCGAGTCGGCGGGTCCGCCGAAGGGCTCCCACCCGGCCCAGGTGCCGCCGGGCGCGGTCTGCCAGCGGTGGTAAATACCCTCCGGCCCGCTGGCGAAGAGCTCCAGTCTGCCGTCGGCGTTCTGCGCCACGGTCAGGTCGTGTGCGGCGGTGCCGAAGTTCTCCCAGTCCTGCCATACGTTCGGCGCCGACTGTGCCCGGCGGTCCACCCGGCCCTCGCCGGAGGCGAACAGTTCGAGCCGCCCGTCGAGGTCACGTGCCGCGGACAGCGTCGCCGATCTCGGTCCCCCGAAGGGATACCAGTCGGACCACGGCCCGTCGCGCGTGGTCTGGTACCGCCCCCACACCTGGTCCGGCCCGCCGGCGAACGCCTCCTGCCGCCCGTCGGCGCCGGAGACGATCACCACCCGCTCGCCGGGGTCCGAACCGGCCTCGACCGCGTACTGCCGGCTGCCGTTGCCGAAGTCGAGACCGGCCAGCCACACCCCGCGCTGCCCCCAGCCGGCGTGGCTGATCCACCACCGGCCCCCGGTGTCGATCACTTCGGCCGCGTGGCTGAACACATGGCCGCAGAGCTGGTCCGCGGAGAAGCGGAACGGATCCGGGCTGCAGAACACATCGGTGCCGACGTATCCGCCCCGGGGTCCGAGGAACAGATGCCACGTCCCGCCCGCGAACACCACGAACGGCGACTCGGTCCCGCCGCCGCCGCGCCCGCTCTCCGGGTCGGTGAACGCGACCGACCGGTTGCTCCAGTGCACGAGGTCGGTGCTGGTGCGGTACGCCACCACATGGTTCCCGCCGCCCGGACCGGCGGTCGCGGTGTAGTACATGACCCACTGATCGCCGACGCGGGTCACCATGGGGTCGCGGGCCTCGTAGCCGTCACGGAACAGCGGACCGCCGGGATACCGGGTCCAAGTGTACAGGTCGGTGGAAGTGGCCAGGCTGATCGCGGCGTTGGCGGGATCGGATCCGCCGCCCGCGTAGAACATGTAGTACGTCGACCCGGCCCTGATCACATGCGGTGCCCACAGGTGGGTCTCGCCTCGGGCGGGATCCGCGTACAGCGCGGGTGGACGCTTCGTCCACGGCCCGTTCAGGCTCGGCGCGGTGGCGTGGGCGAAGGTGGTCTCGTCCTTGTCGTTCGAGGGTTCGGCGTGCGTGATGCCGAACAGGTGCCAGGTGCCCTGATCGTCCTGTACAAACGTGTGGTCGTTGAGGTACCAGGGACCCGGTTCGCCCACGCTCGGGTCGTAGATCTGCACGAACGGTGCGGCCCCGACCTGTCCGGACCCCGCCGTGGAGGGCAGTGCCACGGCGGGCAGTGCCGATCCCGCCAAGAACACGAGGGTGAGCACGGCCCACAGCACTCTGGAATGGCGCATTGATCCATCCGTTTCCGGTCGATGTGCCGAGGCGGATCTTCCGCAGCCCGTCGGTGGCCGCGGAAGATCCCTGCCGGAGCCGCTAGTTGACCGCGGGGCCGGAGTCGTTCAGCCAGGCCCAGTCCGACCAGGTGGCGAACCCGGTCTGCCACCGGTGATGGACACCGTCGCGGCCGGTGCCGAACACCTCGATCCGGCCGTCGGCGTTGTTGCCCGCACCGATCTGGGTGCCACCGCCGCCGAAGGTCTCCCACTCCGAGTACGGCGCGTTCGGGCGGGTCTGCCAGGAGTGGCTCGCGGCGTTGGCGTTGATCGCGAACACCTCGACGCGGCCGTCGACCGAACGCGAGCTGGTCAGCTCGGCGTTGGGGAGCCCGCCGGTGCCCGTCCAGTCCGACCACGCGGCCGGGCCGGTCTGCCAGCGGTGGAACACGCCGTTGGCGTTGGAGGCGAACACCTCCAGCCTGCCGTCCTGGTTGTAGCTGACGGTGACGGCGTGTCCTCCTCCGCCGAAGTTCTCCCACGCCGACCAGCCGCCGTTGACCTGGGCCTGGTAGAGGTGCCCGAACGTCGAGTCCGACAGCGCGAACACCTCCAGCCGACCGTCGGGGGCGTTCTCGATGGCGAGCCGCGAGTTGGCCGGGCCGCCGGCGACGCCTTCCCAGCCCGCCCAGCCACTGCTCGGCGCGCTCTGCCAGCGGTGGAACACACCCGTGGCATTGGAGGCGAACACCTCGATACGGCCGTCGGCGTTGCTCCCCGCGGCCAGCCGGTACCCTCCGGTGCCGAAATTCTCCCAACCCGACCAGCCCGCACTCGGCCCGGTCTGCCACATGTGGTCCAACGTGCTGTCCGACAACGCGAACAACTCCAGCCGGCCATCGGCGTTGGTCGCCACCGCCAACTGTGCTCCGCGCGGGCCCCCTTCGAGCCGCCACTGCGACCAGCCGCCGTTCACCGCGGTCTGCCACGAGTGGTACACACCGTCGGCACCGGCCGCGAAAGCCTCCAACCGGCCGTCCGCGGACCGCCCCGACACCACCCGGCCCGAGCCGTAAGGGTGTCTGGGGCCGCCGGTCATCCCGGACCACAGCGCGTTGGCGACGACCACCGCGTCGTCCGCCTGGACCGCGTACAGGCCGCGCAGGTCCTCCCTCGGCTGCTGGACGTGCCAGCACACCTCGCCGATCGCCTCGTTGTTCCACGAACCGCCCTTGTACAGCTGTTCCATGCGGTCGAGGAAGGCGTTGGTGGCGTGGGCCGGGTTCAGGCGCTCCTCCCGGGTGCCCCACCAGTCCTGCTGCTGGAACAGCCCGAGGCTGGTGTGGTCGACGGCCTGGGAGTAGTTGTTGATGCTGCTCTCCACGATGACCGTGGCGATGGCGATGGCCGCGGCTCTCCGGTTGAGCCCCCGGTCCTTCACCGCCTGTGTGACCATCCGCGCGCAGGACACCTTGTAGGCGTCCATATAGCCGGCCATTTTGGCGTGCAGCTGCGGGTTGAGCTGGTCGGCCATGATGCCGTCGGTGGCCGACGGGCCGGCCGGGTCGCAGGGCACGGTCGGAATGGCCAGCCCCTGCGGGCCGCTGAAGTAGTGGGACACTCCGGACCGGTCGTTGCCCGGGACCGGAACGGGCGTGGGCCCCGCGACGGCGGCCGAGGCGGTCATCCCGACGACCGACGCCCAGACTCCGGCCACGACGGCCAGTCTGGTGAACGCATGGCGTAAGCCAGGTCTTATCACTGTGTACCTTTCTGCCGTGAAGGGGGACGTACGGAACTCAGCCGACTACCGGACCCGCCGAGTTGCCCACCCAGCCCCATTCCGACCAAGTGGCAAAGCCGGTCTGCCATTTGTGGAAGACGCCTGCGGCGCTGCTCGCGAATACCTCGATGCGCCCGTCGGCGTTATGACCGGCGGCGATCTCGGTTCCGCCGGTGCCGAAGGTCTCCCAGGCCGAATAGGGCGCGTTCGGGTCGGTCTGCCAGATGTGGGCGGCGGTACTGCCGTTGATCGCGAACACCTCGACCCGGCCGTCGGCCGAACGGTCCGATGTCAGCTGGGAGTTCGCGGGGCCGTTCGTCCCGACCCAGTCGGACCAGGAGGAGAATCCGGTCTGCCACCGGTGGAAGACGCCGGCCGGTCCGGACGCGAAGACCTCCAGCCGTCCGTCGGTGTTGTGGTTGACGGTCAGGCCGTGTCCGCCGCCGCCGAAGTTCTCCCACGCCGACCAGCCGCCGTTGGCCTGGGCCTGGTAGAGGTGCCCGAACGTCGAGTCCGACAGCGCGAACACCTCCAGCCGCCCGTCCGCGGAGGTTTCCATCGCCAGTCGCGAGTTGGCCGGGCCGCCGCCGACGCCTTCCCAGCCCGCCCAGCCGCCACTGGGCGCGCTCTGCCAGCGATGGAACACACCCGTGGCATTGGAGGCGAACACCTCGATACGACCGTCGGCGTTGTTGCCCGCGGCCAGCCGGTACCCTCCGGTGCCGAAATTCTCCCAACCCGACCAATCCCCGCTCGGCCCGGTCTGCCACATGTGGTCCAACGTGCTGTCCGACAACGCGAACAACTCCAGCCGGCCGTCCGCGTTCGACGCCACCGCCAACTGCGCATTGCGCGGACCGCGTTCGAGCCGCCACGGCGACCAGTCACCGTTCACCGCCGTCTGCCACGAGTGGTACACGCCATCGGCACCGGCCGCGAAAGCCTCCAACCGGCCGTCCGCGGACCGCCCCGACACCACCCGGCCCGAGGCATAGGGATGCGGTCGGGTCGCGGACTCCTCGATGATGTTGTTGTAACGGAGCGCCTTGTAGTCGCCGTTGGGGTGGCCGTCGATCGTGGCGTTGTTGATGTTCGCGCGCAGGTGCCCCGGAGGCTCCACGCCGCTGGCACCTCCGCCGAAGCTGTAGTAGGAGAACCCGCCGCGGTCGTCCTCCCACTTGTGGAAGATCAGGGTGTGGTCGCGGAACGAATTCAGGATGTCCCCCGGCCGTAATTCGTTCCGCCCGATCTCATGGGAAAAGCCCGGCAGTCTCTCGGTGTTGGGATTGTCGTCGAGATGCCATGCCATGGAGACATAGCCGGAGCAGTCGGTGCGGTAGCGGTAGTCGCCGCCGGGGCCGTCCGCGGACCCCTTCTGGTCGTATCGAGGGTGCTGGTCCACCCAGAACTGGGCACGCCAGATCACCTCGCTGCGGGTGATCGGGCCGCCCCGGTCGGACGGGGCGGCCGCCTTCACGGTAGTCGCCATGGGCATGACAATCATGACCATGGCGACCATCAGCGGCAGGAACGACCTGCCGGGCAACGATCTGAGACGCGTCACGAGAACCCCTCCGTTCGCCTCGTCGGCGGCCGACGGTAGAGAGCACCGATGAACCACCGATGAAACCGGCCCGCCCGGCGCGTGCACGGCCCGGGACCGGCGGGGGTGGGATGCCCCGCCCGGGCGGCCGGATCACCACGCCCACCGATCAGCACCTCCTTGACTCCCCGTGAACCTCGGGCCAGCCTCCCCGTGACGACGATGACAACGATGTCCGGTACACGAGAGGCGTGGCCATGGGACGAAGACGGACGGGAATCCTCCGGCGCGGCGCCGTCGCGCTCGCCCTCGCGGGGCTGATCGGAGGGACGGCGCTCAGCCCGCACAGCACCGCCGCCGCCCCCTCGGAGCGACTCACCGACCTCGTCAACCCCTTCATCGGCACCAAGAACGAGGGCAACACCTTCCCCGGCGCAGCCGTCCCCTTCGGCATGGTCCAGCTCTCCCCCGACACCGGGCACAGCACGGGCTACGACTACAAGGACAACCACATCCGCGGCTTCAGCACCGTCCACCTCTCCGGCGTCGGCTGCCGCATCGGCGGCGACCTGCCCGTCCTGCCGACCACCGGCGAGGTGGAGGAGACGGACAACGCGCGCTACGCCGCCGCGTTCGACCACGCCGACGAGAGCGCCCACCCCGGCTACTACCGCGTCCGCCTCGCCTCCGGCGTCACCGCCGAGCTCACGGCCACCGCCCGCACCGGGCGCCAGCGCTACACCTTCCCGGCCACCGAGCGGGCCAACGTCCTGATCAACGCCGGGCAGTCGCTGCACCGGGCCGTCTCCAGCTCCGTGGAGATCGTGGACGAGCGGACGGTACGCGCGACGATCACCGGCCGCGGGTTCTGCCAGGACACGCGGCCGTACACCGTCCACACGATCACCCGCTTCGACCGGCCGTTCACCGCGCACGGCACCTGGGAGGGCGCGCGGGTGACCCGGGGGACGACACGCGCCGCGGGCAGCACCGGGCGCACCGGCGCCTGGGTGCGCTTCGACACCACGCGCGACCGCCGTGTGGAGGCCACGACCGCCATCAGCTACGTCGACGCCGAGGGCGCCCGCACCAACCTCGGCGCCGAGGAGGCCGGTTTCGACCGCACCGCCGCCGCGGCCCGTACCTCCTGGGAGGAGCGGCTGGCCGGGGTGGCCGTCCAGGGCGGGAGCCGGGCGCTGCGCCGCACCTTCTACTCCTCCCTCTACCGGTCGTTCCTCGCCCCCAACATCGGCGGCGACGCCGACGGCCGCTACCGCGGCTGGGACCAACGGACGCACCGGGCCCAGGGGTTCACGTACTACCAGAACTGGTCCCTGTGGGACACCTACCGCACCCAGGCCCAGCTGCTGGCGCTCCTCGCGCCGCGCGAGTCGCGGGACATGGCACTGTCCGTGCTGCGGATCGACGCCGAGGGCGGCTGGCTGCCCAAGTGGGGCTACGGGACGGTCGAGACGAACATCATGA
Source organism: Streptomyces luteireticuli (assembly GCF_041519305.1). Taxonomy (NCBI): domain Bacteria; kingdom Bacillati; phylum Actinomycetota; class Actinomycetes; order Kitasatosporales; family Streptomycetaceae; genus Streptomyces; species Streptomyces luteireticuli. Next base: position 7,027,177 of record NZ_CP167927.1, on the reverse strand, counting down.
CCGGTGACCCGGTCACCCCCTTCCTCACCAACGCCTACCGGCACGGGCTGCTCAAGGATCACGAGGAGGAGGCGTACCGGGCGCTGAAGAAGAACGCGGACGGGGTGCCCCCGGCGGACTCCCCGTACGCGGGGCGGGACGGCAACGAGCGCTATATCTCGGACGGTTACGTCCCGCTCGCCCCCGAGCTGTCCCGTCACAAGCCCGGCGACTCCGACTTCCAGGAGGGCGCCTCGGCGACCCTGGAGTACGCCCTCGCCGACGGCGCGCTCTCCGAGATGGCGCGGGGCCTCGGCCACGACCGCGACGCCCGGCGCTACGCGGACCGCGCCCGCAACTACCGCCGCGTCTTCGACCGCGACACCGGCTTCTTCCGGGCGCGCGACGCGCACGGCGCGTTCACCGGCTCCGAGGACCCGGCGAAGAGCACCGGGTTCCACGAGGGCACCGCCTGGCAGTACCAGTGGCTGGTCCCCCAGGACCTGCCCGGCATGATCGAGCTGATCGGCGGCCGGTCCGCGGCGGACGAGCGGCTCGACTCCTTCTTCGCCTACGACCGGCTGCTGGCCGACCCGGCGCGCACGGCCCGCCAGGTGTGGGTGCACGGGCCCTACGACTACTACAACGCCGACAAGTACAACCCGCAGAACGAGCCCGACCTCATCGCCCCGTACACCTACCTCGCCACCGGCCGGCCGTGGAAGACCACGGACGTGGTGCACGCGGCGCTGACCCTCTTCACCGACACCCCCGACGGCATGACCGGCAACGACGACCTCGGGACGATGTCCGCGTGGATGGTCCTGTCGTCGATCGGCGTCTATCCGGTGCGGCCGGGGTCGGACGTGTGGGGGCTGAGCACCCCCGTCTTCGACCGCGTCGACCTGCGGCTGGACCGCCACTGGTACCCGCACGGCCGGTTCACCGTCACTTGCCCCGGTACTTCCGCCACCGACCGCTATGTGCAGTCGGTGCGGCTGGACGGCCGGCGGTTCGACCGTACGTATCTGACGACGGCGGCGCTCCGGGACGGCGGGCGGCTGGAGTTCACCGTGGGCCGCTCGCCCTCCCGCTGGGGGACGGGGCGCTCGGACGGCCTCCCCGCCATCCGCTGAGCGCGGGGCCGCCGGCCGGGCAACGGGGGCTCATCGGCTGAACGGCGGCGGGGACGGAGCGGCGCCTTCCGTCCCCGCCCGCGGTGCACCATGATGAGCCGCCGTCAACGGCCACCGAAGGAGAGGACACGGCCATGGCCCAACTCCGGGCAGGGCACGGCGTGCTGCGCCGCAAACCGATCGAGACCATCGAGGAGGCGGAGACGGCCGAGGCGCACGGCGAGAACCTCACCCGTGTCCTGGGGCTGTGGCAGCTCACCGCGATCGGCGTCGGCGGCATCATCGGCGCCGGGATCTTCAGTCTCGCGGGCACCATCGCCAACGGCGTGGCCGGTCCGGCCGTCCTCGTCTCCTTCCTCATCGCGGGCGTGGCGAGCGCGGCGGCGGCGTTCTCGTACGCCGAGTTCGCCGGCATGATCCCGCGCGCCGGCTCCGCCTACACCTACGGGTACGTGGTCCTCGGCGAGATCGGCGGCTGGTTCATCGGCTGGGACCTCCTGCTGGAATACACGGCCATCGTCTCGGTGGTCGCCATCGGCATCTCCGGCTACGTCAACTTCCTCGTGAAGGAGACCGGTGCCGACCTTCCGCACTGGATGCTCGGCGCGCCCGGCACGGGCGACGGCCACCGCATCGACCTCTTCGCCGCGGTCCTCTGTCTGCTCAGCGCCTATCTGCTGACCCTGGGCATCAAGAACGCGGCCCGCTTCGAGACGATCGTCGTCGGCCTGAAGGTCGTGGTGGTGCTGCTGGTCGTCGTCATCGGCTTCTTCCACATCAGGACCGCGAACTACCACCCCTTTTTCCCCTTCGGCGTCAGCGGCGCCTTCACCGGGGCCGCGACCGTGTTCTTCGCCGTCTTCGGTTACGACGCGATGTCGACCGCCGCCGAGGAGTCCAAGGACGCCCAGCGCCACATGCCGAAGGCGATCATGTACTCGCTGGCGGTCTCGATGGTCCTCTACGTCCTGGCCTGCCTGGTCCTGACCGGCATGCAGAACTACAAGGACATCGACAAGGCGAGCGGCTTCTCCACGGCGTTCAAGTCCGTGGGCCTGGGCGGGGTCGCGGACGTGATCGCGGTCGGCGCGATCATCGGCATCCTGACGGTGATGTTCACGTTCATGCTGGGAGTGACCCGGGTGTGGTTCGCCATGTCCCGCGACGGGCTGCTGCCGAAGTGGTTCGCGCACACGCACCCGACGCGGCACGTGCCGACGCGGGTGACATGGATCGTGGGTGTCGCGTCGGCGCTGATCGCGGGCCTGGTCCCGATCGGCGAGGCGGCGGAGCTGACCAACATCGGCATCCTGCTCGCCTTCGCGGTCGTCTGCACCGCGGTGATCGTACTCCGTTACAAGCGGCCGGAGTTGCCGCGGTCGTTCCGCTGCCCGGGGGTGCCCTTCGTGCCGGGGGTCGGGGTCGTGGCGTCCATCTGGCTGATCACGTACCTGGCGTGGGAGACGTGGGCGCGGTTCGCGGTGTGGTTCGTGATCGGGATGGCGGTGTACTTCTCGTACTCGTACCGGCATTCGGAGCTGGCGCATGCGGACGCGCGCGGGATCCCGCAGGACTGACGGGCGCGCCGGGCCACTTCGGCAGGCGGGGTCACTTGAATGAGCAGGCGGGGTCTTGAATGAGCAGGCGGGGTCACTTCAGCAGGCGGGACAGCCGCCGGTCCGCCAGGACCTTCCCGCCCGTCTGGCAGTGCGCGCAGTACTGCAACGACGAGTCGTGGTACGAGACTTCACGGATCACGTCCCCGCACACGGGGCACGGCTCCCCCGTCCGGCCGTGCACCCGCATCCCGGCGCGCTTCCCGTCCTTCAGCTCCTCCGCCGCGCGCCCCCGCGCCCGTTCCACCGCGTCCCGCAGCGTCGAGCGCAACGCCTCGTAGAGGGTGCCGACCTGTTCCTCCGGGAGGTCGGCCGCGAGGGCGAAGGGGGAGATGCGGGCCGTGTGGAGGATCTCGTCGGAGTAGGCGTTGCCGATTCCGGCGATCACGGACTGGTCCCGCAACACGCCCTTGATCCGGCGCCGTTCGCCCTTCAGCGCGGCGGCGAACGCCTCCCGCGTGAACGCGTCCGCCAGCGGGTCCGGTCCCAGCCGGGCGATGCCCGGTACGTCCGCCGGAGCGGCGACGCAGTACGCCGCGAGCCGCTTCTGCGTACCGGCCTCCGTGAGGTCGAAGCCCGCGCCGCCCTCCAGCCGCACGCGCAGCGCCAGCGGGCCCTTCCCCGGGCGCGGCGGCGCCGCGGGCAGGCTGTCGTGCCAGCGCAGCCATCCGGCCCGGGCGAGGTGGAGGACGAGGTGGGGGCCACCGTCCGTGGCCACGTCCAGGAACTTGCCGTGCCGGCGGACGTCCGCCACCGTCCGTCCCTCCAGGGCCGACAGCGGCGGATCGTACGTCTTGAGCACGCTGACCGCGACCGGGAGCACCCGCTCGACCGTCCGGCCGGCCAGCCGTCCGGCCAGGAACCCGGCGAGCGCCTCCACCTCCGGCAGTTCGGGCATGGTTCCAGTGTGACTCCGGAGGAGGCGGGGGCAACTCAGGCCGAGTCGAGGCCGTCCCGCAGCCGGGCCAGGGACGCGGCGTCCACCACGATCCCGAACTCCTCCGCCAGCACCCGTCCCAGCTCGGCCGCCTCGATCTTCCGCTCGGTGCTGGAGCCGTCGGGCAGATAGGTGGTCCACGTCGTCGCGTCGAGCGTGTGGTGCCGGGCAGCGCCGAACGTCTGCGCGTACAGCCGCCGCACGAACGGCGAGCGCGGGTGCGTGGCGACGTAGTGGCTGCCCATCAGCCAGTCCTTGGGGGACACCGGGGTCATGACGAACGTGTGCCGGTCCTCCCAGCGGCCCTCCTTCCGCTGGTGCAGCCACCACTCGTCGACGCCGAACACGCCTGCCCGCCGCTCCATCCGGAACCGCCAGCCGTCGAACTCGGCCTCGGCGCCGTCGCGGATCTCGACCGGCTCCAGCGGCCCGCTGCCGAAGCCGACGTCGCAGAGCCACAGCCGCTCGTCGTCGGCGGCCCGGACGGCCAGCAGCGCGTGGGTGGGCGGATTGGCCTTGCCGGCGCCGAGGGTGACCCGGCCGTTCACCCCGGCCGCCTCGAAGCCGAACCGTTCGAGCGCGGCGGCGAAGAGCAGGGCGTGCTCGTAGCAGTAGCCGCCGCGGCGGCCGTGGACGAGCTTCTCCTGGAGCGCGGGGAGGTCGAGGGCGACCTGCTCGCCGAGCACGGCGGCGATGTTCTCGAACGGTATCGAGGTGACGTGCGCCCGGTGCAGCCCCCGCAGCGCGCCTAGCGTCGGCGCGCGCTCCCCTTCGTACCCGATACGCGCCAAGTAGGCGTCCAGGTCGAGCAGTTCGCCGTCCCATCCGTGGCTACGGTCCGTCTGCATCATGGCTCCTTAACGTGCGGTCGTTCCGATCACGACGGTAAGGGGTGCAGGGCCCGTCCGGCCTCTACCCGAAGTCGCGGTCCGCCTCACTTCCTGGTCCTACGGCCGAGGTCGCATCACGCCAAGATCGGTCCCGGGAACACGGCCGGAATTCCCCCGGCAATTCCCGGTCGGATCAGCCGGTGACGGGCCGGCGGCGGCCTATTCTCCGCAGGACGAGTTCTCCGCAGAGCGGGTTTTCCGCAGGACGGGTTTCTCCGCAGGGCGGTTTTCCGCAGCATGAGAAGGGAGTCCCCATGTGCCGACTGTTCGGCCTGACCAGTGCCCCGCGCCGTACGCACGCCACGTTCTGGCTGCTGGACGCGCCCGACAGCCTGCGGGAGCAGAGCCACCGCGACCCGGACGGGACGGGCCTCGGCTGGTACGACGCCGACGGCACCCCGCAGATCCGCAAGGAACCGGTGGCCGCGTACGAGGACCGCGCCTTCGCGGCCGAGGCCAAGCAGGTGCGCTCGGCCACCTTCCTCGCCCACGTCCGCTACGCCTCGACCGGCGGCCTGGAGACGGCCAACACCCACCCCTTCGAGCAGGACGGCCGCCTCTTCGCCCACAACGGCGTCATCGAGGGGCTGGACGCGCTCGACGCCCATCTGGGCCCGGATCTGTCCCGCGTCCGGGGCCGCACCGACTCGGAACGCTTCTTCGCCCTCATCACCCGCGAGACCGCGGCCCGCGACGGGGACGTCGCGGCCGGTATCGGACAGGCCGCCCGCTGGATCGCCGCCAACCTCCCCGTCTTCGCCCTCAACCTGATCCTCACCACGAAGGACGAGCTCTGGGCCCTCGCCTACCCGGACACCCACAGCCTCTACGTCCTCGACCGCCCGGCCGGCGGCCACCACGGCACCCGTCACCTCGACCACAGCGGCGCCGCCGGCCGTATGCGGGTCCACTCCCACGACCTGGCCACGGCCCCCGCCGTGGTGGTCGCCAGCGAGCGCATGGACGAAAATCCCCACTGGCGCGCGATGAGGTCGGGCGAGCTCCTCCACGTGGCCCCCGACCTCACCATCACCAGCCACATCGCCCTCCCCGACGCACCGGCCCACCCCCTCACCCTGGACGACCTGCGGCCGGAGGCGGCGGCGTCGCAGCGGGCGGCCTGACCGAGGCCCGGACGGGGCGGTACGGCAGGATGACGGCATCCGATCCCGATCTTGGAGCGTCCGATGCCGCAGATCACTGTTGACTATTCCGCTTCCCTCGACACCGTGCTCGACCGCCGCCGTTTCGCGCTGGAACTGCACCCGATGACCGCCGAGCTCATCGACACGACCGCCGGGAACTGCCGGACCCGCTTCCGCCGGGTTGAGGAGACCGTCGTGGGGGACGGCGCGCCCGGGCAGGCCTTCGTCCACGTCGAGATGGCGATCCTGGCCGGGCGCAGCGAGCCGCTCAAGGCCGAACTCGCCCAGGCTGTCGCGGACTTGCTGGGCAAGCACACCGCCTCCGCCGCGGAGCTGACCGTGCACGCCTCCGTCGAGGTGCGCGACCTCAGCGCGGCGTACCGGAAGCCCCGGGCGGACGCGTAAGCGCTCCGCTGGAAGTTCGGTACGTCACCTGCGGGTGCGTGGTGGCTGGTCGCGCCCACGCGGCGGAGCCGCACTTCACAACAGCCCCGCGCCCCTTAGGGGCGCTGCCGAACCGCACCGGACTTCGTCAAGCCTGCTTGGACGCGAGCGCACGGGTGAATGGGTGCCGGGGTGCGGCGAGGACCTCGTGCGTCGCGCCCTCCTCGACGATGCGGCCCGCGTCCACGACCACCATGCGGTCCGCGCGGGCCGCGACGTCGGGGTCGTGGGTGATCAGGACCAGGGCCGGGGCGGCGGGCCCTTCGGTCGGGGGCGCTTCGGCCAGGGACGTCTCGGTCAGGGACGTCTCGGTCAGGGACGTGAGGAGGTCCAGGATCGCGCGGCGGGTGACGGTGTCCAGGCCCGAGGTGAGTTCGTCGCAGATCAGGACGCGGGGGCGGGCCAGGAGGGCTCTCGCCAGGGCAGCCCGGTGGAGCTCGCCGCCGGAGAGGGCCCCGGGACGGCGGCGGGCCAGGGACGCGGGGAGACCCGTCCGGGCCAGGGTCGCGTACGCCTCGGCCGCGGCCGCCCGGGGGTCCAGGCCCCGCAGGCGGACCGCCGTGCGCGCCACCTGGTCCACCACCGGGCGGTGTTCGTCGAAGGAGGCGCGGGCGTCCTGGAAGACGTACTGGACGGCGGCCAGTTGGGGGCGGGTGCGACGGCGGACGCTGCGGGGCAGGGGCACGCCGTCGAGGAGGAGTTCGCCGGTACGGGTCGCGTCGAGGCCCGCCAGGCTCCGCGCCAGGGTCGTCTTGCCGCTGCCCGAGCGGCCCACGACGGCCAGGGTCTCCCCCTCGTGGACGGTCAACGGCACGGCGGGGGCCCGGAGTACGGGCGGGCCGGGAGGCCGGGGCGCGGTACGTACCGGCTCCTCGGCCAGGAGGGCGCGGGTCCACGGGTGCCGAGGGGCCGACCATACGGTCTCCGTCGGGCCGGACTCGACCACCGTGCCGTCGTGCAGCACCAGCACCTCGTCCGCGAACTCCCTCACCACCGCCAGGTCGTGGGTCAGCAGGACGACCGCCGGTCCCCGGCGGGCCAGGGCGGCGAGTCCGGCCGCGATGCGGCGGGAGGTGAACGGGTCCTGGCCGGTGGTGGGTTCGTCGGCGACGACCACGCGGGCGCCCAGGAGCAGGGCCTGCGCGAGGACGGCGCGCTGCTGCTGACCGCCGGAGAGCTGATGGGGGTGGCGGGTGAGCAACTCGGGTGGGAATTCGGCCGATTGCAGGGCCTCCGCCATCTTGTCCCGGCGCAGGGCGCGCGTGAAGCGGAGGCGGGCGATGTCGTTCAGCAGCGCCCCCACGCGGCGGGCCGGGTTGAGGGCCGAGGACGGGTGCTGGGGGACGTAGCCGACCGGTCCGTCGGCCACCCGGACGGTGCCCGTGACGCGTGCGCCCGGTGGGTACTCGCCCAGCAGCGCCCGGCCCGTCGTCGTCTTGCCGCTGCCGGACGCGCCGACGAGGGCGGTGACGCGGCCTTCGTGGGCGGTCAGGTTCACACCCGTCACCAGAGGGCGTCCGGCGATCTCGATCCGCAGGTCGCGGACCTCCGCAAGAACGGTCATGCGGCCTTCTTCCGGTGGAGGGCGGCGTCGAAGAGGAGGTTGGTGCCCAGGGAGAGGGCGACGACGAGCGCCGCCGGGACGGCCACGGCCCAGGGCTGGAGGGCCAGTCCGGCGCGGTTGCGGTCGACCATCACCGCCCAGTCCGCCGCGTCGGGCGCCACGCCGACGCCCAGGAACGCGGCGGTGCCCACCAGGTACAGCGCACCCGTCAGCCGTACGCCCGCGTCCGTGACGAGGGTGCGCAGCGTCGCGCGGGCGACGTGACCGAGGGCCACGCGGGCCCAGGTCTCGCCCTGCAGGCGCAGGGCCTCGACCGCGGGGCGGGACGCCGCGTCGGCGGCGGCCGCGCGGACGAGCCGGGTCGTGTCGGGGACCGCGACGAGCGCCACCAGCACGGTGATCCCGGCGGGACCGGGGTCCAGAAAGGCGGCCGCCAGGAGGATCAGGAGGAGTGAGGGGACGGCGAGGAGGACGTCCAGGGGGCGGGTCAGGAGTTCCTCCAGCCAGGGGCGGCGGGTGAGGGCGGCGGCAAGGCCGACGGGGAGGGCGACGGCGTAGGTCAGCGCGGTGGCCGTCAGGGCCACCACGACCACCGGCCGTCCGCCCAGCAGGACTTGGCGCAGGACGTCCCGGCCGGTGAAGTCCGTGCCCAGCCAGTGTCCGCCGCCGGTGGTGAACGAGGTGCCGCGCGGGCCGGCCTCGCCGGCGAGGAACGGGCCGACGAGCGCGAGGAGCAGGGGTACGGCGACGACGGCCGTGCCGAGGGCGAGGCGGTGCGCGGGTTTCATGCGGCCGCCTCCGTTCTCGGCGTGAGGCGCCGGACCGCGGCGTCCGCCGCCAGGTTGACCGTGACCGCCACCGTTCCGAAGAGGACCGCCAGGCCCTGGACGACGGGGATGTCGCGGTGGGCGACCGCGTTCATCAGCAGCGTCCCCAGCCCCGGGAGCGCGTACAGCGCCTCCACCACGACCACGCCGCACAACAGCCAGTCGGCGGTCCGCGCCAGGTGCTGGGCGGCGGGGGCGGCCGCGTTGGGGAGGGCGTGGGTGAAGTGGATCCGCGCCTCGGACAGGCCGCAGCGGCGGGCGTGGGCCACGTACGGGGACGCCAGCGCGTCGATCATTCCGGCGCGCGTCAGGCGGCTCAACGAGCAGACGGGGCGCGCCAGGAGCAGGGTCACGGGGAGGACGAGGACGGCCGGGTGGGCGAGCAGGTCGTCGGGGGCGTAGCCGACCGCCGTGGGCGGCAGCCAGTCCAGGCGCAGGGCGAAGACCGTGATCAGCAGGGCGCCCAGGGCGAATTCGGGTGCCGCGTACACCGTCAGGGTCACGGCGCTGATCACCCGGTCGGCGCGGCCGCCCTCGCGGCGGGCGGCCAGGACGCCGAGGCCGACTCCGGCGGGGACGAGCAGGGTCAGGGTGATGGCCGCGAGGAGGGCGGTCGGGGCGAGGGCGGTGGCGATCTCCTCCGTGACCGGGCGTCCGGAGGCGAGGGAGGTGCCGAAGTCGCCCCGGAGGAGGGCGAGGAGGCGTTCATGGGCCGGGCGGTCCAGGTGCAGGGACTCGCGCAGCGCGGCGACGCGGGCCGGGTCGGGGTCGTCGCCCGCGAGGGCCACGGCCGCGTCGCCCGGCAGCGCCTCGGTGAGGGCCGCGACGAGGAGGACGACGGCGGTGATCTGGGCGGCGCCGGTCAGCAGCCGCCGGGTCCACCATGCCTTTCTCATGCCAGCCACACCTTGTCGAAGCGGGCCCAGTCCAGGGTGTTGGCGGGCGCGTCGCGGTCGACGCCGCGCAGGCGGCGGTCGGTGCCGACGATCCAGTCCGCGAACCCCCAGACGAGGAAGCCGCCTTCGGTGTGGAGGGTGCGCTGCATCTGCGCGTAGATTCCCTCGCGCTCGGCGGGGCCGGGTGTGGATTGGAGGCGCCGGTAGAGGTCGTCGAACTCGCGGCGGCGCCAATGGGTGGCGTTGGTGGTGGAGTCCGTGAGCAGCCGCTGGGAGACGTGCGACTCGATGGGCATGGCGCCGGAGCGGTACGCGGCGATGGTGCCGGAGTCGAGGATGTCCTTCCAGTAGCTGTCCTTGCTGCCGGTGCGGACGGTGATCATGACACCGGCCTTGGCGGCCTGGTCGCGGAAGATGCCGGCGGCCTCGGTGAGTCCGGCGGCGACCGGGGAGGTGTCCAGGGTGACGCGCAGGTCCTCGCGGCCTGCTTGCTTGAGGAGGGCACGGGCGCGGTCGATGTCCTGCTCGCGCTGCGGGAGGGAGGCGGCGTAGTGGGCGTATCCCTTGCCGAAGAGGTCGTTGCCGATCTCGCCCGCGCCGGAGAGGGCCCCGGCGACGAGCTCGCGCCGGTCGGCGATGAGGAAGAACGCCTGGCGGACGCGGGGGTCGTCGAAGGGGGCGCGGTCGGTCTTCATCGCGAAGCCCTGCATGGCGCTGTTGCGGAGCCGGACGATGCCGATGCTTCCGTTCTTCTCGTGCGCGCGGGCGGTGGCGGGGGAGAGTTCGTGCGCGTAGTGGACCTGGCCGCCGAGCAGGGCGCCCACCCGGGCCGACTCCTCGTCGGCGACCAGGATTTCGAGCTCGTCGATGTGCGGGGCGCCGTCCCAGTACGCGTCGTTGCGGCGGAAGAGGGCGGAGCGGCCGGGGGTGAAGGAGGCGTGGCGGAACGGTCCGGAGCCGATGGGGTTGTCCGGGTCGAAGCGGTCCCTCGGGACGATGTACGCCCCGAACGCGGCGAGCACGTTGGGGAATTCGGCCGTCGGACGCTTGAGCCGGAACTCCACCGTGCGGGCGCCGACGGCGCGGCTGGCCGTGAGGTCGACGGGGGCTAGGGACGCCCTGGCCCGGTACGCCTGCCGGGGGTCCGCGATGCGGCGGTAACTGTGCAGGACGTCCTCGGCGGTGACGGGACGCCCGTCGTGGAACTGCGCCTCGCGGAGGGTGACCTTCCAGCGGTCGAGTGCGGCGTTGGGCTCCCAGCGGGTGGCGAGGCGGGGGCGGGGGGTCATGTCGGAGCCGAAATCGGCGAGTTTGTCGAAGAGGGCCTTGGCGCGGGCGGCGTCCGCGAAGAGGTTGCCCTTGTGGGGGTCGAGGGATTCGGCGGGGCCGGCGCCGGGGAAGGTGGCGCGGAGGCGGCCGCCGGTGCGTGGTTTGTTGTTTCCGTTGTTGTTGCCGGCGCAGCCGGCGAGGGTGAGGGTGGCTGCGCCGGCTGTGGCTGTGGCTGTGGCGAGGAAGTGGCGTCGGGTGTGCATGTGGGTGCTCCTGGGGGTGGGTTGATGTGGGTGAAAGGGCGGGCCAGGGGCACATCCCTCACACCCTCACCGCCACCACATGCAGACGATCCCCATCCGCACCCCCTCCCACCCGGGGCCCCGCCCCCGCCCCCACCCGCGGCCCCGGCCCATCATGCAGAGCCAGCACCCGGAACCCATGCACCCCCAGCACATACCGCAGCTCCAGCGGGAACAGCAGCCGCCAGGCCGACCGTTGCTCCAGCGGCGCCGACCCGTCGTCCGCCGTCCAGACGCGCCGGCGGCGCAGCAGCTGGGCCGTCCGGTCGACGGACAGCGTCGTCTCGTGCGCGTACGTCACGCCCCGCCACGCGAACTCCCCGCGCGACGGCGCGTCCAGCAGCTCCGTCCGCCCCAGGAAGAACGCCCCGTTGCGCATCTCGGCGACGAGGAGCCCGCCGGGGGCCAGGGCGGCGCGGCAGGAGGCGAGCATCCCGTCCAGCTCCTCGTTCGCGTGGCAGTACAGGAACGCGCTGTCCAGGCAGACGACGGCGTCGAACGCCCCCGTCCCGAGGTCGAAGTCGCGCAGGTCGGCGCGGACGTACGACGGGCCGACGTGGTGCGTCCGCGCGTACGAGAGCATCTGCGGGGACAGGTCGGCCCCGGTGACCCGGCGCCCGGCCGTCCCGTGCAGCCAGGCCGCGTCCCGGCCCGTACCGCATCCGAGGTCCAGCACCCGCCGTCCCGGCGCCCCGTACCGCCGCAGGCAGTGCTCCGCCCAACGGGCGGCGACGCGCTCCGGGTCGGGGAACCGGGCCTCGTACAGCTCCGGATGGTCGGTGAGGAAGTTCGCGGCGGCGGTCATGCGTTCACCGCCACGGGCGCGGGCACAGGCGCAGGCACGGCGCCGCGTCGGCGCAGCACACCGACGGCGGCGGCGGACGCGGTGCCGAGCGCCGCGCAGCAGGCCCACGGCAGCCACTCCCGGCCCGTGTCCATGGCCCGGCCGACCACCGCGTTGCCGACGGCCGCCGCGATGCCCGACACCACGTAGAAGGCGCCGAAGTACGTGCCGGTCAGCTCCGGTCGCCCGAATTCCGGGACGAGTTCCATGACGAACGGCTGGGCCACCATCACCCCGAGGTACAGCAGCAGAGCGCTCAGGAGCACCGGCACCGGCCCCGCCGCCGTCATGGGCGGGACGAACGCCAGGCCCATCAGCAGCAGGCCGGAGCCGATCCAACTTGCCCTGTTCCCACGGGATTTGAGCGCGGAGGTGATGCGTACCTGGAAGGCCAGGTTGGCGAGCGTGCCCACCAGGAACAGGATCCCGGCCGCCCCCTCCCACCCCGTCGCGCGCCGTGCGCCGTGCGGCAGCAGCAGGTACAGCTGGTTCTCCAGGGTGAACATCCCGACCAGGGCGAGCGAGAACGCCAGGAACCGCCGGTCGCGGGCGACTTCGCGCCAGTCGGCCATGACGGAGGCCCCCGTGGGCGGCGGAGCCTCCCGCGCCGGGAGGACGAGCGCCTGGGCGACCGTGAGCAGGGCGAAGAGCGCGGCGGCGGTGAGCGCGGAGACGCGGAAGTCGACGAGGAGCAGGGCGCTGCCGAGCAGCGGCCCGAGCAGGGCCCCGGCGGTGGCGAAGACGTTGAAGAGGGCGAACGCCTCGACCCGCCGCTCCCCCGCCTCCCGCGCGAGATAGGCGCGGACGGCGGGGTTGAACAGGGCCCCGGCCAACCCGCTGAGCACGGACGCGGCCAGCAGCACGGCCAGTCCGTCCCCGAGCGCGAACAGCGCGAAGCCGACGGTGCGCAGGGCGCATCCGGCGATGATGACGCCCCGGGCGCCGAGCCGGTCGGCGGCCGAGCCGCCCAGGATGAAGAGCCCCTGCTGGCTGAGGTTGCGGACGCCGAGGACGATGCCGACGGCGGCGGCCGACAGGCCGAGGTCCTGGCCGAGGTGGGTGGCGAGGTAGGGGATCAGGAGGTAGAAGCCGGTGTTGACGCCGAGCTGGTTGACCAGCAGGAGGCGTATCGCGGGCGGGAAGCCGCGTATCTCGTGCCAGGTCTTCATGGTGCGGTCGCTCCTTGCGGGGATATCTGCGGGGATGCCTCGTACACGCCGAGGCCGGGTGCGTGCCCGGCCCGGACGGTGCCGTCGGTGCCGCCGATGCCCCGCCAGGGGTCGTGGGCGAGCAGCAGGTGCCCGTCGAGGTCGGCCCAGCGGGCGCGGCCGGCGAGGTGGACGGCGGGGGCGATGCCCAGCGAACTGGCGGTCAGGCAGCCGAGCATGAGGTCCGTGCCGCTGCCGTCCAGCGCCTCGGCGATGCGCAGGGCGGCGGACAGGCCGCCGCACTTGGCGAGCTTGACGTTGACGCCGTGGACGCGTCCGGCGAGGCGGCGGGCGTCCTCCAGAGAAGCCGCGTCCTCGTCGGCGATGACCGGTAGCGGCGAGGTCTCGGCGAGGCGGGCGAGCGCCTCGGGGTCGCCGGGGACGACGGGCTGTTCGACGGCCTCGACGCCCAACTCTGCGAATTGCGGGAGGAGTTCACGCGCCTGACGCAAGGTCCAGGCACCGTTGGGGTCGAGGAGCAGCCGGGCGCGCGGCGCGGCCCCGGCCACGGCCCGGACGCGGTCGAGGTCGTCCTGCGGATCGGGCGAACCGGCCTTCACCTTCAGCACCGTGAAGCCCGCCTCGGCCAGGCACCGTGCGTGCGACGCGGCTCGTCCGGCGTCCATGATGCCCAGCGTCCGGGCCGTGGGGACGGCCGGCGACGACTCCGCGCCGAGCAGGCGGTGCACGGGCGTTCCGGCCCGCTTGCCGACGAGGTCGAACAGCGCGGCCTCGACGGCGTCGGCGGCGATCGGCGGCGTCCCGTCGGGCAGCAGGCCGCCGTCGCGGGCGGCTTCCAGGGCGCTCTCGGGCGAGCCGAAGCGCGCCAGATCACGCCCGCACTCCGTCAGGTCACTCCGTACGGCGGCGGCATCGAGCCCGTAGTGGACGCTGGTCACCGCCTCGCCGTGGCCGCGCATCCCGTCGTGCTCGACCGTCAGCCACACCGCGTCGCGAGCGGCCATCACGGAGCGGGAGATGCGCAGGGGTTCGGCGAGGTGGAGGCGGGTGGTGCGGAGAGAGGTCTTCACTGGTCGGTCCCTTCCTTCGGCGGACAATGCGCCGAGTATGCGCACCGCGCCCATCCCGTCGCCTCCACCGCCCGCGGGTGCGGGATCTCCATGGGACGGGTGGCGGCCGCGGCGAGGTCCAGGCCGTGCGCGGCGGCGAAGTCGTCGTCGTAGACGGTGGAGAGGTAGCGGTGCGGACCGTCGGGGAAGACGGTGGCGACGACCGCGCCGGGGTGGACGCGGGCGGCCCAGGCGGCGACGAGGGCCGCGGCCCCGGTGGACCAGCCGCCGCTGACGAAGGCGCCGCGGGCCAGCAGGCGGCAGGCGGACGCGGATTCGGCCGGGCCCACCCAGTGGATCTCGTCGAACGCCTCGTGGGCGACGTTGCGCGGGTGGATGCTGCTGCCGAGCCCGCGCATCAGGCGCGCCCGCGCGGGCTGGCCGAAGATGACGGAGCCGGTGGCGTCCACGCCGACGAGCCGCAGTGCGGGCCAGCGGCGGCGCAGCGGCCCGATCAGCCCGGCGCTGTGGCCGCCGGTGCCGACGCTGCACACGAGGATGTCGAGGTGGTCGAGGGCGGCGGTGAGCTCGGCGGCGAGGGAGGCGTAACCGGCGGTGTTGTCGGGGTTGTTGTACTGGTCGGGCCAGTACGCGCCGGGGTGGCGCTCCAGCACCTCGCGCAGCCGGGCGAGGCGGGCGGCCTGCCAGCCGCCCTCCGCCGCGGGCCGGTCCACGATCTCCAGCCCGGCGCCGTGGGCGCGCAGGAGGCGGCGCATCGGGGGTTCGAGCCCGGTGTCGCCGACGAGGACGACGGGGTGGCCGAGGGCCTGGCCGGCGAAGGCGAGGCCGATGCCGAGGGTGCCGGAGGTGGACTCCACGACGGTGGCGCCGGGCCGGAGTTCGCCGCGTTCCCGGGCGCGGGTGAGCATGGAGACGGCCGCGCGGGCCTTCATGCCGCCCGCGCCGAGCCCTTCGAGCTTGGCCCAGAACCCCGGGTGGGGCAGGGGGAGTTCGGTGGTGACGCGGGTGAGCGGGGTGCGGCCGAGGAGTCCGAGCAGGTCGTGGTTGGCGCGCGGGGCGGTGCACAGGGCGGGGGTCACGGCATGCCTCCGTAGCGGTGGACGACGCCCCGTCCCCCGTCGAGCCAGAAGAACGGATACGGCTCGGCGCACACGGCGCTCACCCCCGCGCCGAGCAGCCGCGGCAGCACGGCGCTGCCGGTCTGGGCGAACGCCACCAGCTCCTTGCCGTGCCGCGCGGCGTGCTCGCGCAGCGGCTCGAAAGTGCCGTTGCCGAGGGTCATGCCGGAGACAAGGAACGCGTCGCAGCGGTCGGCGACGGCCGTGGCGTCGGTGCGGATCTTCTCGCCCCACTCGGTCGTCCCGCCCTTGAGGTCGCAGGGCTCGTAGGCCAGCCCGCGGTCGCGCAGCGCCTCCAGCAGGGAGTTGACGACGCCGACGACGAGAACCCGCTGCCCGGGGACGGCGCCGAGCAGGCCGACGACGGCGCGGGCCCGGGCGCGCGACTTGCGCAGCGAGTCGCCGGCGGGCAGGGACCAGGGCCGGGCCCCGTTGGCGGGGGTGTGCGGGAGGACGTGCATCAGGTACGCGTCCAGGGCCGCCGTGCGCACGGCGGCGAGCGGGTGCTCCAGGAGTTCACCGACGGGGCGGCCGGCGCAGGCGGCGGACGCGTCGTCGGGCAGGGTGCCGGGTTCCACGGCGCAGGAGCCGACGGCAGCGCCGACGCGCAGGCTGAGCACCTCGTTGCGGTAGCCGCCGTTGCGGCCGGAGTGGCGGACGCACTGGCTCGTGACGAAGGCGGTGCTGACGCGCAGGGTGCCCGGATCCGCTCCGAAGTCACCGTTCTTCGCGCGGAGTTCGAGGTCGGCCAGACAGGTGGCGGTGGGGCAGGTGGCGGTGGGACAGGCAGCGGTCATCGGCGCACCATCCGCGGGTGCAGGCCGGACAGCAGCTGCTCGACGCGGCGGCGGGCACCCGGCCCCTCGGGGTCGGCGGCCATGATGTGGCCCAGGTAGTCGTTGTTGCTGCCCCCGGCGCGCACGGTGGCGCCGGGGGCCGGGAGGTCCGCCTCCAGGACGCCCGGTTCGCCGGCGATGCCGGTCGCCCCTTCGATGCGGTCGAGGGTGCCTGCGGCCTCGGGCACGAGGAAGCCGATGGCGGCGCTGCGGAGTCCGGTCTCGCGCGGCGCGAGCCGGGGCGCGCGGCCCAGGGCGACGTCCACACAGGCGGCGGCGAGGTCGACGCCGGTGACGTGGCGGACGAGTTCGGTGATGCGGTTGCCCGCGGGGCGGGGGTTGACCTCGACGACGCGCGGCCCGCCGGGGGTGAGCTTGATCTCGGTGTGGGCGACGACGTCGTCGAGGCCGAGCGCCTCCAGGGCGCGCACGGCGGTGTCGACCGCCCCCTGCAGGGCCTCCTCCGAGAGGTCGGCGGGGAACATATGGCCCGTCTCGATGAACGCGGGTGCTCCGGCGACGCTCTTGTCGGTGACGCCGACGACATGGGTGTGCCCGGCGAAGGAGACCGTTTCGACGCTGACCTCGGGGCCGTCGAGCAACTCCTCCAGCAGGACGGCCGGTTCGCGCCGCTGGCCGCGCGCGTTGACGGGGAAGGCGGCGAGCGCCTCGTGCGCGGCGGCCAGCTCGTCCTCGTCGGCGACCCGGCGGACGTACATGCCCGCGCAGAGGTCGACGGGCTTGAGGACGAGGGGGTAGCCGAGGTCCCGGGCGGCCGCGCGGGCGGCGGGCAGGTCCGGGCAGAGGGCGAAGCGGGGCCCGGGCACGCCGGCCCGGCCGAGGACGCGGCGGGTGGCGTCCTTGCGGCAGGCGTCGGTGACGGCCCGGGCCGGGGGGCCGGGCAGCCCGAGGCGGGCGGCGATCCGGGCGGCGGCGGGGAGGTAGTAGTCGCAGGAGGTGAGGACGCCGTCGAAGCCGAGGGCGGTGTGCAGCCGCCCGGCCAGCGGCAGCAGCGTGTCCAGGTCGTTGGTCTCGGCGTTGACGACGGTGCGCGCCCCGAGGAGCGGGTGCCGGACGCCCTCCGGGGCGCCGCGCAGGTAGTGGTGGAGGTCGCGGGTGAGGAACGTGAAGGAGTGCCCTCCCTCCTGGATGGCGCGCGGCAGCAGCCTGCTCATCGATCCGACCCAGCTCTCGACCATCAGCAGGTGTCCCACAACGGCTCTCCTTCATGACGGGGGCGACCACGACGGCGCGACCGCGGCGAGGTGACACGGCGAGGTGACACGGCGGTGCGCCTTGACCGGGCATACCGTATCGATAATGATTGTCATTGTCATCTGCTGTCCCGTCAGCACCCCGCGCCACCGATTGCGAGCCCGTGAAGAAACGCACCGTGAAGGAACCCACCGCGAAGAAACGCACCGTCCCCCTGCTCTGCGCACTCCTCGCGACAGCCGCCGCCCTCTCCCCCACCGGAACGGCCTCCGCCGCCGCCCCCTCCCTCGCCTTCGGCCCGTGCCCCGACACGATGCCGGCGCCCGCCGCGCCCGCCCGCGTCGAGTGCGGCACGCTGACCGTCCCCCTCGACCGCTCCCGCCCCGACGGCCCCGCGCTGCGGATGGCCGTCTCCCGCGTCCGGGCCACCGGCACCCCCGCCGAGCACCGGGGCGTCCTCCTCGTCAACCCCGGCGGGCCGGGCGGCGCCGGCCTGGCGTACGCGGTGGCCAAGCGCGCCAAACTCCCCGAACGGGTGCGCCGCGCCTACGACGTCATCGGCTTCGACCCGCGCGGCGTCGGCCGCAGCGCGCCGGTCGGCTGCGGTGCGATGGGCGGCCTCTTCCGTCCCCCCGCACCGGACCCCGTGGCCCGCACCCGGGCCGCCGAAAGCACCCTGGCCGACCGGCTCCACCGCCTCGCCGACGACTGCGCGTCCGGCGCCGGCGCCGCCCTGCCCCACCTGTCCACCGAGGCCACCGCCCGGGACCTGGACGACCTGCGCACCGCGCTCGGCGAGGAGCGCATCGGCTTCCTCGGCGTCTCCTACGGCAGCTACCTCGGCGCCGCGTACGCCGCGCTGTTCCCCCGCCACACCGGGCGGATGGTGCTCGACAGCGTCGTGGCACCGATGCCCTGGTACGACTTCGACGTGATGCAGGCCGAGGCGATGCTGCGGCAGCGGACGACGCTGCTGGACTGGCTGGCCCGCCACGGAAAGCGCTTCGCGCTCGGCGACACCGGGCGCGCGGTCCGCGCGTCCTACGAACGCGCCCGCGCCCGGCTGGCCACCCGACCCGTCCGGGGCTTCGGCCCGGCCGAGTTCGACCGCACCGTCTACCGCGCCCTCGGGCGTACGGAACGATGGGCGCCGCTGGGCGACGGCCTGCGCACGTATCTCCGCACGGGCAGCGTCTCGGGCCTGCGCCCGGCGACCCCGTTCGACGCCCCCGACTCACGCAACTACGAGGCCGCCAACCGCGTCGTGAAGTGCGCCGACGGCCCGGGCCCCGACCCCGCCCGCGTCACCGCCGACGCCCGCCGGCTGCGCCGCCTCGACCCGCTTCCGGTCCTGACCGGAATCGAGGCGTCGGCATGCGCGTACTGGCACCACCGCCCGTCCCACCGAACGGAGTTGGGCGGACCGTCCGTCCCTCCGGTGCTCCTGGTCGCCTCGGACCACGACCCGGTCACCCCGCTCGCCGGCGCCCGCCGCATGGCCACGGCCCTCCCGGGCTCGCGCCTGGTGACGCTCGCCGACGACTACTCCCACGGCGTCTTCGCGAGCCGCGGCAACGCGTGCGTCGACGACACGGTGGCGGCGTACCTGGTGGACGGGGCGGTGCCCGGGGCGGACGTACGGTGCACGGGGGCCGGGCTGCCGGGGGCCTAGGGCGTGCCCGACGGGTCGGTCGCGAACGCGCCGCCCCCGGTCGCCCTGGCACCGAGCGGACAGACCGCCGTCACACGGAGCGCGCCGCTGAACGGACCGAACGTGTACCGGAATCCGTCCGTGCAGTCGACGAAGACGAACCACCGGCTCCCGTCGCAGGTGATCTGGAACGACCGGTCCGTGGGAAAGGACCCGGGACCACGCACCAGACCGTCCGCCTGCGCGCCGCTCCGTCCTCCGGGCCTCTCCGTGGACCGCGAAGTGCCTTTCCGCGAAGTGCCTTTCCGTGAACGGCCGCTCCGCAGATCGGTGGCCGAATAGCTCGCATTGCCGGGCGGCGCCGCGACGGAACTCCCCTTGGGATACGGCGCGCCGGCGGCACACACCATCGGAAACAGCCCCCCGCCGCCCCCGAGAACGAGCAATGCGCCGATTCCGGCCACACTCAGAGAAGGGAGACCTCTCATCCTGACCCCCTGTACGACCCGGCCGCCCGCCGAGCGCTGTTCGCTCGGTACGCGAACTGCCATGAGCGTCGGGGAGGGCCAACAAAGAGTCAAGGGATATTGACGGGCAGGCAATCATCACATTGCGTCGGCGATCTCCGCGGACCCTTCTCACCTCTTCGAAGAAACGTTTCATCCATATCTCCTGGGAGCCGGCGCTTTCACCCGTTCGGCCGCGTCGAACCCCGGCGCGGCCTTCCCGGAATTCCCCCTGCGTCCCCGCAACGATCCCGCACCGGACAGATCACCATGAACGCGGGATTCCGCAAGAGCGGCCCGACCGGCGGGCGCGGGCGGTCCTCCCCGCGCGCAACTTCGGGCGCGCCGTCGGCGGATGGCTCGACCTGCCGGGATCCAAGGGGATACCACTGGGCGGAATCGGACATACTAGCGAGGCTTTTCAGCCAACCCGTCTCATATCAGGGGCCTTTCCGTACCGGCCCCCCTAGCGTCACCTCCACTACGCACGAACAGAGGAGAAGTTGACGTGCCGCACAGCAAAATCGGGGGCGGGGTGACCGAACTCCAGCCGTTCGGAGCCATCCTGGACGCAGCGGACAGGGGGGACGACCTTCGGGCGATCCCGGTGGGAGAGCTTGAGGAGCTGACCCTCCAGCACCGTGTGCTCGTCGTACGCGGCCTGGACATGCTGCCGAAGGACGAACTCGTCGAGTACTGCCGGGGCTGGGGGGAGCTCCTCGAGTGGCACTTCGGGCACGTGCTCGACCTCGACATCAGGGAAGACCCGCAGAACTACCTCTTCACCAAGGGCGACGTCCCGTTCCACTGGGACGGGGCCTTCGCCGCCTCGACGCCCCGGTTCTTCCTCTTCCAGTGCCTCCAGGCACCGCCGGCCGGAGGGGGCGGCGAGACCGTCTTCTCCGACACGGCCCGGGTCCTGCGGGAGGCGAGCCCCAGTGACATCACCCTGTGGGAGAAGATCGAGATCACCTACCGGACGGACAAGGTCGAGCACTACGGCGGCCAGGTGACCGAGCGCCTCCTCTCGACACACCCGGTCACCGGCGAGCGGACGATCCGCTTCGCCGAGCCCCTCCCCCCGGAGCAGTATCTGAACCCGCTCTTCCTGACGGTCGACGGCGTCTCGCCCGAGGAGGGCGCCGCGGCGCTGGAGGACCTCACCCGGCGGCTGCACGACCCGAGCGTCTGCTACGCCCACGAGTGGCAGGACAACGACGTCGTCGTCGTCGACAACAACGCGCTGGTCCATGGCCGAAACCCGTTCCGTGGCGACTCCACCCGTCGCCTCCAGCGCGTCCAGATCGTCTGACCGGTCGCCGGACCCCGTACAGGAGAACACCAGTGATCGAGTCCGTGGACGCCGTCGCCTACAGCTCCGACAGGTTCTTCGCCGACCTGAAGAGCACGGCCGACGACATGGCAACGCCCTTCGACGAAGCGGGGGTCCGCAAGGCCCTCGATGTGTTCGAAGACGAAATGAACCGTTCAGTGGTGCAGCTGAAGACCACCACCAAGCCCGGTGACGGTCTTTACTACCGCTTCTTCTACAAGTGGGAGAACGACCTCCTGGACATCGCCCGCCGGAACGGCTTCGTCGGCCGGGAGGACGGACCGGTCGGGCGGCTCCAGCGCGAGGCGCTCGACGCGTTCTCCGGATCGACGCAGGCCGGCCTCGACTTCGAGGTCGGCCGGGGTCTGGCCAAGGTGTGGACGTTCACCGGGGTGCGGCCGGTCGAGGAACTCTTCGACCTTCCCTCGCTTCCCGCCTCGGTCCGCGCGCACGCCGAATTCTTCGCCCGCCACGGCCTCCGCCGGGTGTTCTTCGTCGCCTCCGACTTCCAGAGCGAGACGATGAACGTCTACCCGATCATCGAGGAGGACTGCCGCACCGAGGAATGGCTGCGTGAACTCGTGCGGGAGACCGGTGGTTCGTTCGCCGGTGCCCCCGACGCCGCCCACATGATGAGCTCGCTCGCGCGGACCGCCTGTCTGGGCATGACGTTCAGCTGGAAGCACGCCGAACTGCACCGCTGGGCGCTCTACAGCCTGAACGTTCCCGACGGCGGCCGGACGGAAATCCTGCCGGAACTCCCGCAGCACCTCGACGACTTCTACCAGAAGGCGCCGACGCTCAACGCGGTGCCGCAGACGAATGTCGCCTGGTCCTTCGGGCGTGCGGGCTTCTACACCAAGCTGGAGAAGAGCTACGCCAAGGACGCGAACCACTTCCTCACCACCGAGATGGGCTGCGATCTGCGTCGCTGACAACTGGTCTCCATGACATCCGTGTGCCGGTGAGCCCGAAAGGCCCACCGGCACACGGGTTTCGGTACCCCGCTCAATAGCGGAAACGTAGGATCCGCCACGAGTTGCGCAGCCGGGGCGTCCTGCCCATCGCCCACACACCGAACCGGTCGAGCGCCGAGAGCCGGTCGATTCCGGGCAGTTCGTGAGCCCGTACCGACCGCAGGAGCTTCACGCCCTCGTGCAGTTGCTCGATCTGGCGCGGGTCGTCGACGGCCCAGTGGAGCATCGCCCCGGAGTTCCGCACGGCGGGGATCAGGGGCTGCAGGCGGATACCCAGCGAGTCGAAGGCGTCGAAGAGCAGCTCTCCGCCGGGGAAGTGCTCCGTGATCCGGCGGATCAGACGTCTGCCCTCCTCCTCCCGGAGGTACATCGAGAGCCCCTCGAAGACCGCCACCGTCGGCCGGTCGGCTGGCAGTTGCTCCAGCCAGCCGTCCTCGGTCACCGAAGTGCCGATCGTCCGGTAGTCGCCCTCGGGCGCCCGGAGCAGGCGGTTGCGCAGGTCGACAACCTCGGGGAGGTCGACGTCGACCCAGCGGACGGTCGGCGGGGGCGCGAGCCGCTGGGCCCGGGTGTCCAGTCCGCAGGCCAGGTGCAGCACCGTGGCCCCCGGGTTCCTCGTGATGAACGCCTCGGTCCAGTCGTCGAGTTGCTTGCCCCGCATCGCCACCTGGGCGGCGTTCGCGGATGTCATCCGCGTGCGGTGGAAGTCGTAGTCGATCCGCTGGACCGCCTCGAACGCCGCGTCGTCGTGGAGCAGGGAACGGGGCGAACGGCTGTCGAGCGCCCGTCCGTAGAGGGTGGCGAGCATGGTCTCCGGGGCACCGGTGAGGGTGATTTTCTCGCGCTCCATACTTCCTCACGGTAGCGGCAGGGGCGCGGGTTCGGAGTTGTTCACTTCACGTTGTTCGCTCCACGTTGTTCGCTCCGCTCCCGTGTCACTCGCCTCGGGACGTCGCGCATGCCTCGAAGGCGCCGGTGTTCCCTGGCTGCCACCTCGTGCCGCACAGGAGTGCGGATGGAGCAACTCCGCACGGTCTATGCCTGGGGCACACTCAGCTCCGGATGTTTGCCCTGTGACGGCCAAAGCGCCCCCTGGCCCGGCTTGTTGGCCTCGGCTGCGACGAGTTGAGTGGGCAATGCGGTGAAGAGAACGACGTGCTGGTGTTCACAGGCGCACGGGTTCGACAGGTTCGCGCACCCTGCGTCCAGGGGGATTCTCCCGTGCGGGTCATGGGGGTGCGGCCGCCCGTCGTGGGCGCCCGGACCCATGGTGTTTCCGACCGGACGGCGGCGTGTGGTGGCCGGTCCGAGGAATATGAGGTGTCTGTCATGGCGTCGCCTGCTCTGCTGCCGGTCACCGCCCCTCCCCCGGCCGCCCCGGCGAAGACCGCCCGCCCCGGCGGTCCGCCGCCGGAGGGTGGCCGTCACCACGGACGGCATCCGCATCGGCAGATCCTGCAGGACCCTGGCCACAGTGAAGGCCGCGGTGAAGGGCATGGCGACGGGCACGGCGAAACGACCCGGGCGAAAACCACCGATGAGCATCACGCGCCTTCCCTGCCGGGCGACTTGACGGATGTCCTCCACCACGGCGGCAGGCCGCGGGAGCAGGCCCGCGCCGCGCATTCCGGCTCGTTCCCGCGGGTGCCCCGGCACCTGGCGGTGATCCTCGACGGCAACCGGCGCTGGGCCGACCGGCACCACTGCCCCGCCGTCGACGCGTACCGGGTCGGTGCCTCCCGGGTCCACGCGCTGATGACCTGGTGCGAGCGGGCCGGCATACCCTTCGTCACGGTGTGGGCGCTCTCCCAGGACAATCTGTACCGCAATCCCGGCACGGTCGCGGAGATCCTCCGGGCGGTCGTCGAAGGCGTCCGCGGCATGGCCGCCGAAGGGCGCTGGCGCATCCGCGTCATCGGCGACCTGGAGCGTCTGCCCTCCGATCAGGTCCGCGTGCTCCGCGAGGTCGAGGAGCGCACCTGCGGTCTGCCGGGCACCACCTTGAACGTGGCGATCGCCTACAGCGGCCGCTGGGACCTCGTCGACGCCGTGCGCGCGCTGACCCTGCTCCGGCACGACGGCCCACCGCGCTCCAGGAGCGTCATCGAACACCAGCTGGCCCAGCATCTGTCCACCGCCGGACAGCCCGAGGTCGATCTGCTCATCCGCAGCTCCGGAGAACAACGTCTGTCCGGGTTCATGCCCTGGCAGACCGCCGAAGCGGAGCTGTACTTCACCGGCACCCTGTGGCCCGACTTCGGCGAAGCCGACTTCGCCCTGGCCCTGCACGCCTACGCGGCGCGCGACCGCCGGCACGGCCGATAACCCTCCGGCCGCCAACCCTCCGACCGACAGCCCTCCGGCCGACGACCTCCGGAAAACACCCATGCCCCAGGACCTTGAGTTCGGCATCCCGTTCCCCGCCCGCGTCAGCCCCCATGTCGCCCATGCAGAAGCCCACACCGCGCGGTGGGCCGCCGCGCACCGGCTCGCCGGAACCACCGCCCTCCGCGCCCTGTTCGCGATGGCACTGGCCGACTGCACCGGCCGGATGCTGCCCGACGCCGACGCGGCCGGCCTGGCGCTCGGCCACGACGTGCTGTGCTGGATGGCCCTGTGGGACGACCAGTTCACCGGCCCCGCGGGAGCGGACCCGGACGAGGCCGAACGGCGCTGCCGCGCCCTCCGCGAGGTCGTCACCCGCCTGCCCGCCCCCACGGTTCCTGCCGGGGCACCGCCCCTCGTCGCCGCCTGGCTCGATCTGTGGCACCGCATCAGCGGCCGTATGAGCCCCGCGTGGCAGGCCCGGGCCGCCCGCAACTGGCACGGCTGGATCGCCGGCCCGATCCACGAATCCGCACGCCGCCGGGCCGGCGGATCCCTGGACCTCGACGACTACCTCCGCATCCGCCGCGTCACCATCGCCGCACAGATCTGGCTCGACATCGGCGAATCCACCGGCGGGTACGAACTCCCCGATGCCCTCCGCGACTCCCCGGCCGTCCAGGCGATGCGGACTGTCACCACCGATGTGTGCGTCTTCGCCAACGACATCTGCTCGGTCGAGATCGAAGAGGCGCACGGCGACACCGAGAACGGCCTCCTGGTCCTGGAGCGCACCACCGGTCTCGACCGGGCCGGGGCCGTCCGCGCCCTGATCTCCCGCATCCACCGCCAGGTGGCGTTCTTCCAGTACCTGGAGCAGCGCCTGCCCGAATGCTGCGCCCCCGCAACGGACCACGACGGCCTGCGCGCTCACGTCGCCACCATGAAAGCGCTGATGCACGCCGCGGACGCGTGGGACCGCGCGACCGTCCGCTATCGCCCCCACGACAACCCCCACCTCTCCGCCTACCGCCAGTGGCTCCACGTCACAGCGACCGCCACCGGTCACCCGCAGCAGCTCCGGACACCGCCAGAGAGGCAAGCGCCATGACCCGACGAACCGCCGGAATCCGGCTGAACGGCCCGCACGGGACGGCCGTTTGGCGAACGCCGGTCATGTGGTGCGCCGCCGCGGGCCTGCTCTCCGTCCTGGCCGCGGTCGCGGTCCTGACCCCCTGGCTCGTCGACGGCGGATGGCACCCCGTCGCTCCCCGCGCCTATCACATCTCCACCGGCCGGAAGGTCTTCTCCTGGGTCTTCCAGGGGATCGTGCTCCTCGCCCTCGTCGCCGTCGCCGTCAAGGTCGTCCGTGGATGCCGGAGGGCCCGGGAGATCACCTTCGAGGCCGCCCTCTACCTCGGCTGGCTCACCGGCCTGTGGCAGGCACCGCTCGTCAACTACCGCGAGATCATGGCCACTCAGAACCGCTATATGATCCATGTCGCCTCCTGGGGTCCCTACCTCCCCGGGTGGCACGGCCCCCACCCGGAACAGCAAGTGGAGACGCTGTTCGCCGCGTCCGGCCTCTCCTACGGCATGACGATCTTCTGGTACTGGGCCGCGGACCCGGCCATCGGCCGCATCGTCGGGCTCCGCGAGCGCTGGACCCGTACCCGTCTCGTCCTCGTCACTCTCGCCGTCGCCGTCGTCGCCTCGACGGCCGTCGAGACCCTCTACCTGCAAGGCGGCTCGTACAGCTACAACCATGCCATCCGGAGCTTCTCCCTCTTCGGCGGCCACTGGTACCAACTCCCCCTGACCGGCGTCCTCATCATCGCCCTGTGCCTGGTCACCCCCATGGTCGCCATGAAGCACTGGGCGCGGATCGGCGGGCGGGAGATCTGGGCGTTCCAGGGTTCGGAGCTCCTCACCCGCCGCGGCCGGACATGGGCCCGGCTGCTCTCCGGGATCGGCATCGCCAACGTCGCCTACCTGGGCTACATGGTCCTCAATCTGCCCGTGTCCTACGCCGGCGGACCGCCCCCCGCGGACATGCCCGGCTATCTCCGGCTCCTGCCGTAGGCCCGAGGGAACAGGAGCCAGACCCATGGAACTCTCCCAGGTCCCCGTCGCCCCCGCGCGGCTCCCCCTCCTCGGTCACACCATCCCGGTCCTCACCCGCCCCACGGCCTTCTTCACCTCGCTGAGCTCCCTCGGCGGCATCGTCCGGATCGGCGTGGGACCGTCCCGCGCCTACGTCGTTACCGACCCGCTCCTCGTCCACTCCCTGCTCGTGAAGCAGGCGGACGCCTTCGACAAGGGCCGCCTCTTCGACAAGACCCGGCCCTTCCTCGGCAACGGCCTCCTCACCTCCGCCGGTTCGTTCCACCTGCGGCAACGCCGTCTGATGCAGCCCCTGTTCAGCCCTGCCCGGATCACCCGCTACGCCGACCGGATGGCACGGCAGGCCCGTGCCATGACCGCCGCCTGGCAGCCCGGCACCCGCGTCGAACTGGCCCAAACCCTGGAGGAATTGGCCCTCACCATCGTGGTCGATGCGCTGCTGTCCACCACCGCGTCGCCCCGGGCCGGTGCGGAGATGCGGCGCTCGCTGCGGACCGTGCTGCACGGCGTGACCACCCGTACCTTCCTGCCCGACTGGTGGGAGAGGCTCCCCACGCCGGGGAACCGGCGCTTCGACGCCGCCGCCGAAAGGCTCCGCGGCTCCCTGGACGAACTCGTCCGGTCCACGCCCCCGTCCACGGATCCGGACGGCGGAACACTGCTGTCCGTCCTGTTGGAGGCCCCCTGTAACGCCCCTTCCGGCGAAGTCGACGCACAGGTACGCGTCGACGTCCAGGTACGCGACGAACTGGTCTCCCTGCTCGCCGCGGGATTCGAAACCACCGCCGCGGTGCTCACCGCGGCGCTCTACGAGATCGGCCGGCACCCCTCGGTGGAGGACCGCCTGCACACCGAGCTGGACGAGGTCCTCGGCGGAACCCGGGCGGTCACCCACCGGCATCTCCCCGGACTGCGCTACACCCGCTGTGTCATCGCGGAGACCCTGCGGCTGTACACACCGGGCTGGCTGATCACCCGGCGCGCCGTACGGGACGTGGCGCTCGGCGGCGTCCGGCTCCCGGCGGGAACCTCCTTGTTCTTCAGCGCGGAGGCGATCCACCGGGATCCCGCCGTCTATCCCGACCCCGAGGCCTTCGCCCCGGGCCGCTGGCTGGACCGTACGGTCAGGGATCTCCCTCCCGGTTCCTACATTCCGTTCGGAGCGGGGAACCGGCAATGCATCGGCAACACCTTCGCGTTGACGGAAATGGCCGTGATCCTCGCGTCGGTCTGTTCCCGGTGGCGTCTGCTGCGGACGACCGACGCCGCACCCGACGTCATCCACCGCGCCATTCACCGGATCAGCCGTCTCGAAATGATCGCGCAGCCACGGCCCGACGACCGGGCCTCCCCGCCCTGACCCCGGCGGCCCGCCTGCTCCGTCCGGGCGGGCGCTCGTGCCCCGGCGGCGACGGCGGTCGTTGTGCCGCCGGGGCCGGGCGACGGACAGGAGCCGACCGTGGTACGGGGACGGGTGCGGGCCGTGCTCGCGGAGCCGAACTTCCGGCTCTATCTGGCCGGGCAGGGGCTGAGCCTCGTCGGGACGTGGATGCAGGCGGTGGCGCAGCCATGGCTCGTGCTGCAACTGTCGCATTCGGGAACGGTGCTGGGGCTGAGCACCGCCGCGCTGTTCCTGCCCGTGCTGCTGCTGGGCCCGTACGGCGGGCTGGTGGCCGACCGGGCGCACAAGCGCCGGCTCCTGTTCCTCACCCAGGCCGCGTTCCTGCTGCTGGCCCTGGGGCTGGGGGTGCTCACCGTGACCGGGGCCGTGCGGCTGTGGCAGGTCTTCGTGATCGCCCTGCTGATGGGGGTGGTGAACGCGGTCGACACCCCGACGCGCCAGACGTTCGTCCCCGAACTGGTCGGCCGGGCCCTGATCCGGGACGCGGTCTCCGTCAACAGCGTCATGGTCAGCGCCACGCGCGCGATCGGTCCCGGGGTGGCGGGAGTCGTCATCGCGGTGGCGGGCGCGGGCGTCTGTTTCCTGGTCAACGCCGCGAGCTTCGTCGCGGTCCTCGCCTCGCTGGCCCTCATGCGCGCCGGCCGGCTGCGGCCGACGCCGCCGGTGGCCCGGGAGCCGGGGCAGGTCAGGGAGGGACTGCGCTATGTGCGGGGGCAAACAGGGCTTTGGGCGCCGCTGCTGATGCTGGCCGTGGTCGGCACGCTGGCCTACGAGTTCCAGGTGGTGCTGCCCCTGCTGGCGGTGGACGATCTGCACGGCGGTTCCCGGACGTACGGATACATGACATCCGCCATGGCGCTGGGGGCGGTCGCCGGCGGTCTGGCCGTCACGCTCCGGGGACGGGCGGGGGTGCTGCCGCTCACCTGCGCGGCGGCCGGGTTCGGCCTCGCGATCCTCGCCGCGTCCCTCGTCCCGACGCTCACGGCGGAGCTGGTGGCGCTGCCGTTCGTGGGTGCGGCCGGCACCTTCTTCCTGGCCACCGTGAGCACCACGCTCCAGATGACCAGCCAACCGCGCTTCCGGGGGCGGGTGATGGCGCTGTGGTCGGTGATGTTCATGGGCAGCACGCCCGTCGGGGGGCCGGTCGTCGGCGCGGTCGCCGACGTGCTCGGGGCCCGTGTGGCCCTGGGGCTCGGCGCGCTCGCGTGCGCCCTGGCCACCGTCGTGGGGCTCGTGGTGCTCCCCCGACTGCCGCCCGATCGGCGGGTGTTGCCGCACATCGCGCCGGAGGAGGACGGGCCGGGAGCCGGGCGGCGGTGACGCCTCCGGGTCCCGGCGGTACGGGGTCTCAGCCCTCCGCGGCGGCCGACCGCGCCGCCCACCTCTCCTCCACCTTCGCGAAGCGCCAGTACGCCAGGGCCGCCGCCCAGACGACCACGAACAGGCCGACGATGACGAAGCCGACGTTGTCGAGGTTGAGCGCGGCGATCCAGGAGCTGACCGGGTCGTCCATGTCGAGCTTCTCGTGGAGGACGCCGACCAGCTCGATCGTGCCGATCAGGAAGGCCACGGCGATCGACAGACCGGTGATGGTGAGGTTGTAGTAGACCTTCCGGACGGGGTTGGAGAACGCCCACTGGTAGGCGAAGTTCATGAACGTGCCGTCGAGCGTGTCGAAGAGGCTCATGCCGGCGGCGAAGAGCAGCGGCAGGCAGAGGATCGCGTACCAGGGCAGGCCCGCGGCGGCGCCGCTGCCGGCCATCACCATCAGGGTGACCTCGGTGGCCGTGTCGAAGCCGAGGCCGAAGAGGAAGCCCAGGGGGTACATCTGGCCGGAGCGGGTGATGGACTTGGTGAAGCGGCCGAGGATGCGGTTCATGAAGCCGCGGGAGTCGAGGTGCTGCTCCAGCTCCCGTTCGTCGTAGCGGCCCTGGCGCATGGCGCGGAAGATGCGCCGGATGCCGACGAGGGCGACGAGGTTGAGCGCGGCGATGAGGTAGAGGAAGCCGCCGGAGATGCTCGTGCCGACGACACCGAGGGTCTGGTGGGTCGTGGAGTCCTCGTCCATCAGCTTTCCGGCGAGCTGGGTGCCGCCGCTGACGAGCAGCGTCAGGAGGACGACGACGCTGGAGTGGCCGAGCGCGAACCAGAAGCCGACGGAGACGGGACGCTTGCCGTCCGCCATCAGCTTGCGGGTGGTGTTGTCGATCGCCGCGATGTGGTCGGCGTCGAAGGCGTGCCGCATGCCGAGGGTGTAGGCGGTGATGCCGAGGCCGACGCCGTAGACCTTGGAGCCCACTTCGTAGTGGTTCGGGACGACGAGCAGGAAGAGGACGCCGAAGGCGACGACATGCAGGAGGGCTATGACGCCCAGCAGGACGGCGGTGCGCACGGTGTCCTCGCGGCGCCAGCGGAACGAAGGCGCCCGGACGGCGGTCGCGGTGCCGCCGGGGGCAGCGGTGGGCAGGGTCATCTGAGAGTCACGCTCCAGCACCTCGTGGAATCCGTTCGTGAGATGCCGTGGCCGGTCTCCTGGCTGACGGGTTCGTTCGCGCCCGCCCCTGCCTTCCCGGCAGCCGGATGCTGCCAGTGGCTCCGCGCGCGCCGTGGGGAGGTCCCCGGCCGGGCACGCGGAACGGGACGGTAACTCCCCGATCACAGTGGCGAGGGCCGCTCCGGACTCGGAACCAAAGGCTCCTCACCGGTCTTCCCGAACACCACGGCCGGGCCACTGTAGCGCCCCCGTCTGCGCGAATGCGGCGAGAGTGGCGATTGTCATGCTCTGCGCAGCGGAACCCCTCCCACCGGTCACGACCCGCCGCGCACGAGTCTTGACTCGGTGGTGACCCCGGCGCCACAGTCACCGCACCCCACCGCGCTACGAGAGGCAGGCACCGCCATGGCAGACGGAGCGAACGAGCCGGACGGGCAGGTCGGATTCGTCCGCCGGATCGGGCTGTTCCAGGCGACGGCCATCAACATGAGCCAGATGTGCGGCATCGGGCCCTTCGTCACCATCCCGCTCATGGTCGCGGCGTTCGGCGGCCCGCAGGCCGTCATCGGCTTCCTCGCCGGGGCGGTGCTCGCGCTCGCCGACGGGCTGGTGTGGGCCGAGCTGGGGGCCGCCATGCCGGGCGCGGGCGGCAGTTACGTCTATCTGCGGGAGGCCTTCCAGTACAGAACCGGCAAGTTGCTGCCGTTCCTGTTCGTCTGGACGTCGATGCTCTACCTCCCGCTGGGGATGGCCAGCGGCGTCATGGGCTTCACCCAGTACCTGGGCTATCTCTGGCCGGGCATGAGCCAGTTGGAGGGCGACCTCGTGGGGCTCGCGCTGATCGTGGGCATCGTCGCGCTGCTGTGGGGCCGGGTGGAGAACATGGCCCGGATCACGACCGTCATGTGGTGCGTGATGATCGTGGCCGTCCTCCTCGTCATCGTCGCCGCGTACGCCAACTTCAGCCCCGGCCGCGCCTTCACATACCCCGCGCACTCCTTCGAGCTGACGTCCAACCACTTCTGGATCGGCTTCGCGGCGGGGCTGACCATCGGCATCTACGACTACGGGGGCTACTGGACCACGGCGTACATGGGCGCCGAGATCAAGAACCCCGGCCGCAACCTGCCCCGTTCCATCATCTGGTCCATCCTCGGCATCATGGCGATCTACCTGCTGCTCCAGGTGGGCACCCTGGGCGTCGTCGACTGGCAGGACATGCTCGACCCGGACAACATGGCGTCCACGTCGGTCGCTTCGGCGGTGATGGAGCGGACCTGGGGCAAGGGGGCCGCCGACGCCGTCACCGTACTGATCCTCGTCACCGCCGTCGCCTCCGTCTTCACCGGGCTGCTCGGAGGGTCCCGCATCCCCTACAACGCGGCCCGGGAGAAGGTCTTCTTCCGCCCGTTCGGCACGCTGCACCCGCGGCACCGCTTCCCGGTCCTCGGCCTGCTGACGATGGGGGCGATGGGCTGCGTCGGCTATCTGATCGGCCGTCACACCGATCTGGCCACGCTCATCC
Organism: Streptomyces luteireticuli; assembly: GCF_041519305.1. NCBI lineage: Bacteria > Bacillati > Actinomycetota > Actinomycetes > Kitasatosporales > Streptomycetaceae > Streptomyces > Streptomyces luteireticuli. The sequence continues at coordinate 6,995,583 of NZ_CP167927.1, read as the reverse complement.
AGCTGTTGACCACGGTCATGGTGCTGGTGCAGGCGCTCGGCCAGATCGCCGCCGTGACCGTGCTGCGCCGCCGCCAGCCGGGGCTGCGGCGGCCGTACCGGATGTGGCTGTATCCGCTGCCGAGCCTGCTGGCGCTCGCCGGATGGCTCGTCATCTACGGCTACGCGGACCGGAACTCGCCGGGCCGGCACCCCATCGAATGGTCGCTGGCCTGGTTCGGCGCGGGGTGCGCGGCGTTCGTGCTGTGGGCCCGCCGCGAGCGGATCTGGCCGTTCGGTCCGCGGGAGATCCGCGAGGAGTTCCTGGAGCGGGGCGGCGAGGACCCGGCGCCGGAGGCCGACGCCGACCCCGGTCCCGTGGAGCCGACGCCCGCCTGACGGGCCGTCCGACCCCTTGACATCCGGCGTCGCGCGTGGACCGTCGTACACGACCCGGACTCGGGGCTTCGGACCGTACGGTGATAGAACGGCACCCATGCCCCCGACCACCACGACCGCTCCCCGCACGCCCGGCGCAGGACCCCGCCGGCTCTTCTGGCACCGGCTCATACTCGGGCTCTGGTACCGGCCCGTCGAGGTCCTCGACGAAGCCCGGGACCGGAGCGTCTGGGGAGCCGCCATGTTCCTGTGCCTGCTGTGCGGGGCGCTGGGCACCCTGGCCAAGGACTCCTTCTGGGCACAGTGGGACGTGAGCCCGTCCCTCGCCCTCCAGGCGATGGCCATCGGCTCGGCCGCCGTGCTGTTCGCCAGCGTCCTGCTGGGCCTGGTGACCCACGCCATCGCCCGCCGCCTCGGCGGCAACGGCCGTATCGGCCCCACGGCGAGCCTGTTCGTCCTGATCTTCTGGGCCACGGACCTGCCGCGCCTGGTCCTCGACGTCTGGCTCTCGGCGAGCTCCGTCCCGGTCCGCGCCGCGGCCTCCGTGACGACCGCCTTCGGCTGCGCGCTGGCCACCCTGCTGATCCGCGGGCAGCACCATCTGTCCACGCGCAAGGCGGTGGCCTCGGTGAGCATCCAGATGATCGCGGCGGTGGCGCTGCTGAAGTTCCCGCCCGGCAGCGGGTGAGACGGCGGGTCTCCTTCCGTACCCGGCCGTCGGCCCGGCGACTCCCGTCGCCGGGCCGGCGGCCTTCTTCGTGCCCGCGTCACGTCCCCGCCCTTCCCCCGCCCCCGCGTTCGCGAACGCCGGACGGCCCGGGGGTCCCGCACGGCCCGGCGGACCCCGTTTCTTGATCGTTCCCTGGGGCGAAGCAAGTCCCGGATGGGGTGAACGGCCACGCGAGGGTGAATCGCACAACGGCCGCTCCGGCCTCCCTCTTGGGATTGCTGGGCCGTTGACGTCCCTTCGTACTCACGACCGACGGACCGCCCGTGCGGGCCCGTGACGTAGCCCGTTAGGGCGCCGTTTCCCGAGCGCATGTTCCGGTGCGAGGTCAACGAGGAGGCGCAGTGCATCACCGTCACGGCGGTCACACGCACACCACTGGCAGGCTGTTGTTAATCGAACGCGTCGGTTTCGAACACGGCGGCCCGGGCGACGGCCTCCGGCCCGGGGAGGCCGCGTGAGCACGCGGGAGGACACCGGGTCGGATGCGGGATCGGAGTCGGAGCGGCTGCTCTTCGGAGGGCCGCTGGTGCACGACGCGGGGTGGGCGCAGCACGAGCGCCGGTATCTGGAGATGTCGCTGTGGGCGATGGCGAAGCGGCTGCCGCACCTGGTGGCGACGACCGTCCGGCTGGCCCGGCGGGCGGACCGGCGGGCGCTGCGCACCGTGGGGGTCTCGGAGCTGGTCCGGGGAGTCGCCCAGGCCGTGGCGCTGGTGGCGGTGAACAGCGTGCTGGCCGCCGTGACGCTCACCGGGAGCGTCCAGCACCGGCTGTGGCTGGCGACCCCGGCGATGGTCGCGGCGGCGCTCGCGTCCGCGGTCGGGGCCGTGGCGCAGTCGTTCTCGACGTCGGGGCAGGGGCGGCTGGAGCCGAAGGTCGAGCGGGTGGCGACCGAGATGTATCTGGAGCACGTCGTCCGGGTGGAGATGGCGGCGATCGAGGACGCCGCGTTCCACCGGCTGCTGGACTCCGCGCAGTACGGGGCGTCGTCGGCCCGCCGGATGATCCACTACTGCACGGCGGTGGTCGGGGCGCTGATCTCGTTCGTGGCGGCGGCCGGTGTGCTGACCGTGCTGCATCCGGTGCTGCTGCCGCTGCTGGTACTGATGACGGTGCCGCGGTCGTGGGCGTCGTTGCGCAACTCCCGGGCGCGGTACACGAGTTTTCTGCGCTGGGTGCAGCACTCCCGGGCGGGGCGGCTGTTGAGCCAGACGCTGACGAAGACCGGACCCGCGCCGGAGATCCGGGTGCACGGCGTCGGGCCGTTCATGCTGCGGCACTTCCGCGGCATGTCGGAGAGTTCGGAGGCCGAGCAGACCCGGCTGGCCCGGGACGCGGCCCGGGTGCGGCTGCTGGCCGCCGCCCTGACCGGGCTCGCCACGGCGGCGACATACCTGGCGCTGATCGGCCTGCTGCTGACCGGGGTGATGGACCTGTCGGTGGCGGGCACGGCCGTCCTGGCCACGCGGGCCGGGGCGCAGAGCCTGTCCACGCTGGTCCTCCAGGTCAACAACCTCTACGAGGAGGCCGGGTTCATGGGCGACCTTGAGCGGCTGTGCGAGGAGTCCGCGAAGCGGGCCATCCCGGTGGGCGGACTGCCCGTGCCGGAGGACCTCTCGGAGATCCGCTTCGAGAACGTCACCTTCTCCTACCCGCGCGACGAGGCGGACGAGGCGTCCGTGGAGAAGGTCGCGCTGCGGGACGTGAGCCTCACCGTTCCGGTGGGCAGGGTCGTCGCGCTGGTCGGCGAGAACGGGTCCGGGAAGAGCACGGTCTCCAAGCTGCTGGCCGGGCTGTACCGGCCGACCGGCGGGCGCGTCCTGTGGGACGGGGTGGACGCGGCGGAGCTGGACCGGGCCCAACTGTTCGCCCGGATCGCGATGGTCAGCCAGGACTTCCACCGCTGGCCGTTCACGTTCCGGATGAACATCGCGATCGGCCGCGCGGACCGGCCGCCGGCGCGGGAACGGCTGGCCGAGGCGGCGGAGCACTCCGGCGCGGACCGGGTGGCGGAGGAACTGCCGCGCGGCTGGGACACGTTGCTCGCCCGCGGCTACGTGGGCGGGCACGAGATCTCCGGCGGCCAGTGGCAGCGGATCGGCATCGCGCGGGCGCGGTACCGGGGCGGGCGGATCCTCATCGTCGACGAGCCGACGTCCGCGCTGGACGCGCGGGCGGAGCTGGAGGTGTTCGAGCAGATCCGGAAGCTGGCGGACGGCGGTCAGACGGTGCTACTGATCACGCACCGGCTGGCGTCGGTGCGGCACGCGGATCTGATCCATGTGCTGGAGCGGGGGCGGCTCCGGGAGAGCGGGACGTTCGAGGAACTGCTCGGGAAGCGGGACGGGTTGTTCCGGGGGATGTACGAGTTGCAGCGGGCGCAGTATGCGGGTGGGGTTCCGCGGCAGCGGAGCGGGGGTGGTGCCGATGTGACGCGGTGACCGGCGTTGGGCCGGGGGTTTTTGCCCCTGGCCCGCCCTTTCACCGTTTCTTTGCGCTCCGCGCGGGTTGTCCTCAAGCGCCGGACGGGCTGTTCAGCCCGTCCGGCGTTTGAGGACGAACGCGGCGCAGCCGCGTTGCGGGCCGAGGGGCGGAGCCCCGGAAGAAACGGTGAAAGGGCGGGCCGGGGGCAAAACCCCCGCCGCCCACCGGGCGCACGCCACACCAACGCCCCCAAAAGCCAAAGGCCCGCCCGGTGCGACGGGGGATGCACACCGGGCGGGCTCGATGTCTTTTCTACCTCATCAAGGATGGGCCATGCATCAAAAACCTGTTCGTCTTGACGAAATCCCTCGCAGCGGGAGCGAAATCAAGCCACGCGCCCGCACCGTCGGACGCCACGTCAGACTGCCGCGCGGAACAGCAAGTTCCAGCTCGTCGAAGCGGGACAGCAGCGCCTCGACCGCCGTCTCGGCCTCCATGCGGCCGAGCGCCGCACCCAGGCAGTAGTGGATGCCATGGCCCAGCGACAGCTGGCCGGACGCGCCGCGCCGCAGGTCAAGACGGTCGGGGTCGGGGAAGCGGGCGGGGTCGCGGTTGGCGGAGGCCAGGGAGAGGAGGACCGTCTCGCCCGCGGGCACGGTGATGCCGCCGATCTCGACGTCCTCCAGCGGGAAGCGCCGGATGGCCAGCGGAGCGGGCCCGTCCCAGCGGTTGACCTCCTCCACGAGGGCCGGAAGACCGTCCGGATCTTTTCGCAAGGTTGTCAGGAGCCCGGGGTGGTCCAGCAGGGCCAGGACCGTGTTGCCGATGAGGTGCGTGACGTTCTCGTAGCCGGCGAAGAGCAGGAGGAAGGCGAGCGACAGCAGTTCGTCCTCGGAGAGGCGGCCGCCGCCCTCGTCGTCGCGGACGGCGATGAGGTCGGAGAGGAGGTCGTCGGCGGGCGCGGCCCGTTTCGCCGCCAGCAGGCGGGTGACGAAGCGCATCAGGTGACCGACCGCCTCCTTCGCGGCCTCCGGGCGCGCGGGGTCGGGGGCGACCAGCGCGTCGGTCCAGGACCGGAAGTCGGGGCGGTCGTCCCGCGGGACGCCCAGCAGGTCGCACATCACGGCGATGGGCAGCGGCCCGGCGTAGGCGGCGATCAGGTCGAACGTGCCGGAGGCGTCCGCCGCGGCCGCGTCGAGCAGCGCGTCGGCGGCCCGCCGCACCGGCACCCTCAGCTTCTCCACCCGGCCGGGCGTGAACGCCTTGACGACCAGGCGGCGGATGCGGGTGTGGTCCGGCGGGTCCATGTTGAGCAGGTTGGCGTCGAGCGCCGGCGGCAGCGACATCCCGGTGTAATTGCCGGGCGCGGCATGGCGTTTGTCGAGGGAGAGCCGCGGATCGGCGAGGGCCGCGCGCACGTCCTCGTAACGGGTCACCAGCCAGGCCGGTTTGCCGTCCGTGCCCGGGACGCGGTGCACGGGCCCGGCCTCCCGCAGCGCGGCGTAGGTGCCGTGCGGGTCGTCGACGATCGTTCGCACATCGGTGAGTTGCATGGTCCGAGCCTAGGGAGGAACCGGCGCGGGCGGCACCGGGTCCCGTACGCGTACGTACGGGCCCGGCGCCGCCCGGCGCCGCGGGCGGCCGTGACCCCCGTCCATGGCCGCCTCGTTCATGGGGCCCGCGCCTCAGCCGGGCGCGCGGGCCGTGCCGGCCGACCGCAGCTCGTCGAGCACGGAGTCGACCAGCCGGTCGTGGAAGACGTCCGCCACGAGCGCCAGGTGCTCGTGCTCGGCCGCCGGGTCGGTGCCGACGGTCACCACCACGCTGTCCGCGTGCGGATCGGGGACATGGCCGGTGAACCGGTTCGCCAGACCGCGGCGCAGCGCCGCCGCCTCGACGACGGCGGCCGTGCGGGGCTCGGCGAGGCCGGCCGCGTCCGCCCGGCGGCGGGCGATGTCCAGGGCCGCGGGCTCGACATGCCGCCGGACGCCGCGCTGGACGTCACGGATCTCGGCCATCTGCCGGTTGGCCCGCCACTCCAGGTCCGCCAGCGGCCAGCGCCCCGTCCAGCGGGGGCCGCCGATGGTGACCTCGGGGACCTGCTCGGTGACCTCGCGCCACAGCGGGTGCAGCCGGCGCAGACGGCGCCAGGCGGCGGCCCGGGGGCCGGCCGCGGGGAGCGAGAAGCCGAGCAGGACGAGGAGGGCGGCGACGGAAGCGCTCATCGGGGCCACTCCGTTGGAGAGCCAGTACGCGTCGCGGCCCGCCCAGGTGAGCAGGAAGCCGGCCAGCTTGCAGGCGCAGTACAGCAGGCCCAGCCAGCAGCCCGCGGCGAGCGTCCGCAGGCCCTTGGAGAGCCAGGACGGGCCGAGGGTGGCGGCGTAGCGCGGGCACAGGACGCCGAGCCCGGCGAGGCTCGCGCCGAAGATGGCCAGATACAGCGTCAGGAAGGCGACGATCCCGGGGGCGTCGGCGTAGGCGGTGGAGAAGTCCCGCGGGTGCTCGACCGCGTCGGGGCGGCCGAGCGCGAAGCAGACGATCGCGGCCGTCCAGGCGACGGCGACGGCGGCCACGGCCCGCCGGGAGCGGACGACGGCGCGGGCGTGCGCCGCCCGGTCGCCGCGGCTGGTCCAGCGCAGCAGCAGCACGGTCGCGCCGGCGGCGAAGAGGACGACGGCCGAATACAGGAAGACCATCGCGAGGTTGGCCACACCGGTCAGCCGGTCGAAGGCGCGGTAGACGCGGGGCGCGGAGAACAGGAAGACGACGGGTACGCCGGCGGTCATCAGCGCGGTGAGCCCGAGGTCGGTGTTGCCCCGGTCGCGGAACCAGGCGCGGGTCTTGTAGCCGACGATGGCCCAGGTGGCCGCCGACAGGGTCAGGTAGAGTGCGTCAAACACCGCCACCGCCCTCCTCGTCCGCGCGGGCGCGGCGGACGTGTTCGAGCGCGGGGCCGAGGGAGGCGGCCAGGACGGCGGCCCGGCCGGTGAGCGGACGGTCCTCGCCCGGCGGGGGCGGGACGACCTTCTCCATCAGCAGCGTGGCGAGGACCTCGGTCTCGCGCTCGGTGAGGTCGTCGTAGCAGTGGTGGCGGGCGAGGCCCATGGCCAGGCCCATCCGGCGCATGGCGGTGGCGACGTCGACCGAGGGGGTCCACACCTTGAGGGCGTTCTCGGTGACGGTGGGGTCCTGGTCGTGGCCGAGCAGCAGGTGGCCGAGCTCGTGGAGCACGATGTGCGCCTGGTGCCAGGGCGAGGTGCGCAGCTCGTAGACGATCCAGTACGCGTCGTCGGTGGTGGCGGTCATGCCGGAGACCACGCCGTCCAGGCGCATGGGCACGAGGTGGATGGGGCGGCCCACGCGGCGGGCGACGGCCTCGCAGAGGGCGGGCAGACCGGTGCGCGCCGGCAGGGCGAGCTCGTCGATGAGCTGCCCGCAGCGCCGGCGTATCCGCGCCACCCGCATGACCGCACCGTCCTCGTCGTTGGCGTCCTCGGTCCGCCGCCAGTACGTGAAGAGCCGGTCGTCCGCCGCGACGGTCACGGGTGCTCCTCACCGCCCGCCTCGGGCGCGTCGACCGGCAGGTTCATCTGCTGCCGGAACTGACAGATGATCGCGGACAGGCTGTCCTGCACCTCGGGGGGCAGGCCGACCGACCGCAGGGCGATGGAGCGGACCCGCTGGTCGCGCATGGCGGCCAGGAAGCGCACCTCGTCCTCGACCCGGGCGGCCTGCGAGTCGGACAGGCCGCCCATCAGGTAACACACGGGAACGGCGAAGAACTTCGCCAGCGCCCGCAGCACGTCCGGGCTGGGGTTGTTCCGCTTGCCGTTGCGCAGCATCGACAGATACTGCTCGGTCACCGTGACCCCGCCGTACTCCTCCGCGCCCTTGCCGATCTCCTCGGCGACGTACGCGTTGGTGTAGGGCGCTCCCGGTGGATGCATGTTCGCGAACAGGTAGTTGAGCCGTACCGCGAGTGCGCTGCCGGTGTCGTCCGCCGATCCGTCCCCCCTGACCGCCATCCAGTCCCCCGTTCTCGGTGCGGCCCTTCGCGCGGGCATCTCACGGGTGGTTAAGCCCGGGAGGGCCGCGTCGGAAATCCTGTCACGCGCCGACGCCCGGCACTAGTCGGATTCCGGTTACGAGCAGGTCATGACTTAACCAGGAGTTGATGGCTCCCCGGAAGGGCGTTTTCCGGCCAGTGGCCGGCGACCCCCTCGGCCCGGTGGCGGAATACCGGCGTCCTGGTGAATCCTGTCGCGTCCGGCTCTCACCACACCTCTCCCGTCCGTAGGACGATGGCACGCTCACCTCGTATGCGCCCCGCGCACCGGAGAGGAACGCTCATGCGCAGATCCCTCGCCGTAACCGGCCTCGTCACCCTGCTCCTGGGCCTCGCGACCCTCACGCCCCTCACACCCCTCGTGCCCGCACCGTCCGCGTCCGCCGATCCCGGGGAGCGCGCGCTGGCGCTCGCGGCGGACGAGTACTGGACGGCCGAGCGGATGGCCGCGGCCGTCCCGGCGGAGGCCGCGCGCCGTGCTTCGGCGGCCGCCGCCGACGACAACACCGACGTCCCGGCGGCCCGTGCCGTGCCGCCGAGCCGCCCCTTCGACGGACTCCCCCAGGTGGGCACGTTCTTCTGGACCGACGGGCAGAACAAGGGTCGCTTCTGCGGCGGGACGGTCGTCCACAGCCCGTACCGCGACCTGGCGGTCAGCGCGGCGCACTGCCTGCGCCGGCCCGACCCCAAGAAGCGGCTGTCGTTCGTGCCGCAGTACCACGACGGGCTCAAGCCGCACGGGATCTTCCCCGTCGAGGCCATCTACATCGACCAGCGCTACTACGACCTGGGCACGGACGGCGGGGCGCGCTGGGACTACACGGTGGTCCGGCTCGGCGACCGGGACGACGGCACGCCGGTCGAACGCGCCGTCGGCGGCTTCGACCTGGCCTTCCACCCCGGGTACCAGCACAAGGACGTACGGCTGATCGGCTACCCGGGCAGCAGCGACGCCAAGTACCCCAAGCCGATCGACTGCCGCTCCGCGACCCGCCGTTACACCAGCACCGACCCCAAGGCCCCGGGCGACTTCCTGGAGATCCCCTGCGCCGGGTACATCGGCGGCACCTCGGGCGGGCCGTTCCTGATCCGCTCGGGGAACGGGTACGCGCTGATCGGGGTGATCGGGGGCTACCACACCGGCGGCGACACCCCGGACATCTCCTACAGCTCGTACTTCACCGAGGACCTCCTCGATCTGTACGTGGACGCGGTCCACGGCGCGACGCCCGCGGGCAACTGAGACACCTGAGCCTCAGGAACGCCGAAGGCCCTCCCCGGGACCGGGGAGGGCCTTCGGCGTCGCTCAGCGCGAGAAGCGGTGCGGGTGGCGGGTCAGGGTGTACCCGCCGATGGCCAGGAGCGCGCCGAGCACGGCGCCGCCCACGGTCCACAGCCAGCGGTCCGACCACCAGCTGCCCGTCCAGCCGTCCTCGGGTTCGGCGACGGCCCCGGCGTGCAGCGGGGCGCCCAGCTCGCCGCCCTCGGCGTACTTCCCGCCGGCGTCCTCGGCGTTCGCCTCGACCTCGGCGTGGAGCGGCAGGCCCATGTCCTGGTCGGGCCCGTCGACGACGGTGAGACGGACGTAATAGGCGCCCGGCAGCGGGTCGCCGGACCAGCGCTCGGCGTACGGACGGACGACGCGCAGGGTGCAGGTCAGGGTGACCGTGGTGTCCTGCTGCGCCACCTTCTTCGTCTGCTCGCCCTCCGCGCACGCCTGGCGGCGGCGCAGTCCGTCGAAGACGTCCAGCTGCCAGGTGGCCGCGCCGTGGCGGGCGGCCGGCTCGGGCAGCTTCACGGTCGCCTTGGCGGTGGGCCGCTGACCGGCACCGGCCGGGAACTGCCAGTAGAGGTAGTCACCGGTGGTGCCGTCGGCGGTGGCCTTCTGGTCCTGCTTGATCGCGGTGGCGGTGCGGAAGCTGGTGCCGGCCTCGGTCGGGTCGCCGTTCTGGCCGGTGTTCCCGGCCGAGGCGGCGCCCGCCCCGGTGAACAGCGCCGTGGCCGCCAGGAGGGAGGCGGTCAACGCACGTCGGATTCGCATCAGTTCTCCCTCCACACCGCGACGCGCCAGCGGGCCAGCCAGCCCCACAGCAGACCCGCGATCAGACCGGTCACGCCCAGGACCGCGAGCAGCACCCAGCCCCGGCCGAGGCCGAAGGCCGCCAAGTCGGACGGCTTGTCGGGGGACTTGACGAGGTCGACGGCCAGCTCGACGGGCAGGCCCGGGTCGCGCTTGACGTTCGCCGGGGCCGAGAAGGAGCTGGAGACCTCCAGGCAGACGACCTTCGCGTCCTTGTCGTCATCCTTCTTCGCCTTGCTCACCGGGTAGCGCAGACCGGAGGCCATCACATCGGTGCGGCCGCTGCCCGCGTCCGAACCCCGCACCAGCTCCTGGCCGTTCTCGCCGACGGCTCTCACCAGCACGCCGTAGTCGCGGTCCACCTGCCGGTCGGCGCCGACGCTCGCGGCGGCGCGCAACTCCTGGCCCGGCTTGACCTTGACGCGGTACCAGCGGTGCTCGCCGAAGGTCTCGCGGTCGGTCCAGACACCGGCGCCGATCTCGGGCGCGGTGGAGCACTGGTCGGCGCCCTTGGTGGGCCTGGGGGCCTCGTCCACGGGCGTGTCGGAGCGGCGCACCAGCTGCTTGATGCGGCCGGAGAGCTCCTTGGTGTGGCGGACGGTGGTGTAGGTGCCGCCGGTGGCCTCGGCGATGCAGCTGAGCTGCTCGCGGGTCTTGTCGTCGTGGGCCAGGCCGAGCGTGTCGATGGTCAAGTGCGTGCCCTTGGCGGCGAGTTCGCGCGCCACGTCGCACGGGTCGGGCTGGCCGCAGGAGTCCTCGCCGTCGGTGATGAGGACGATGCGGCGGGTGCCGCCGTCGGTGCCCAGGTCCTGGTCGGCGCCGCGCAGGGCGTAGCCGATGGGCGTCCAGCCGGTGGGCTGGAGGGTGGCGACGGCCGCCTTGGCCTCGGTGTGGTCGACCTTGCCGACCGGGTACTCCTGCTTGCTGTCGCGGCAGCCGATCGTCTTGTCGTCACCGGGGTAGTGGGCGCCGAGCGTGCGGATGCCGAGCCGTACCCCTTCCGGAGTGGCGTCGATGACCTCGCCGAACGCCTGCTTGGCGGCCGCCATGCGGGACTGTCCGTCGATGTCGCGGGCACGCATCGAGCCGCTGACGTCCAGTACGAGCTCGACTTTCGGGGAGTCCTTGGAGGGCCCGTCGGCGGCCTGCGCCGGCACGACGCCCCCGGCCAGTGCGGCGAGCAGCGCACAGGCGCCCGCCGCCAGCCGTTTTGTGATGATCATCCGAGGATCCTAGTGACCGACAGGCGGGGGACCCAAAACGGCAGTTGCGGCGGCGGAGGCACGGCGGGGGCGCCCCGGAGCACGGAGGCACCGGGGTGTGCGCGGGGCGCTGCCCTTGCAGGCGTCGCCCTTACAGGGCGTTGCTCGCCCCCGGCTTCTTCAGCTTCTCGACGTCGATGGTCTGGTCGGCCGGCGGGGTCTTCGTCTGCACGGGCTTGTTCCAGTCGGTCAGCCGCACCGTGCTGCCGTCCTTGGAGTTGTCTATCTTCAGCGGGTAGGGGCTGCCGGTGGAGGCGACGCTGATCGTGGTGCCTTCCGCCGAGATCGGAACGACGGGCTGTCCGTCGACCGAGCCGGGCGCCCCCTTCGTGATCTCCTTGCCCGAGTCGCCGCCGGAGCCGATCTTGGCCTGGAGCACCGCCAGGTCGCACGCGGTGGTCATGCCCTTGAGCTTGGGGTCGCTCGCCGGGCCGTGGATGTAACGGCCCTTGAGCAGCTCCGCCGCCTGCGGGCCCGCCTGGGCCTTCCACAGCTTCTCGTCGGCCTTCATCCAGACCTGGTCGCCGACCTTGATGACCTCTGCGGCGCCCTGACTGCCGGAGCCGACCGTGCCGACGCAGTTGCCCTGCTTGTCCATGGCGAGGTCGACGGTCATCGCCTCGCCGCCCTTGGTGCCCGTCACCTTGAACCGCAGCGATGTGGCCGACTGCAGCTCCTTCTTGGCCCGGTCGGATATCTCCTTGCCGGACAGCTTCTCCAGCCCGCCGCCGGCCGGGGCGGCAGGGGACGAAGCGGCCGCCTTGTCGGACTTCTTGTCGTCCGACTTCTTGTCGCCGTCACCGCCCTTGCCGCAGCCGGTCAGGCCCACGACCGCCGCCAGGCCGGCGGCGGCCACCACGATGCCGTACTTTCGCGCCATTTCGGTCGATTCCCCCTGATTCACATTGCCACGCAGAGGAGTTCACCTTACGACCCGGCACTGACAAGGGCTCACGGGCCCGTCGGGTAGGGATCCTCCGACGGGGCCCCGCTGCCCGGAACCGGGCGGGCTCCGTAAAGAACTGGCCGTCGTCCCGGCCCAGCCGTCATGATGGCCGGTGAACGCGTTCTCCCCGCCCGGGAAGGGGCAGCGATGACGACTTCCGCCCACGAGGTCCGCACCGCGGCCGGGACGCTGCGCGGCGGCTCGGAGGAGGGTGTGGCGGTCTTCCGCGGCGTCCCCTTCGCCGAGCCGCCGGTGGGCGCCCTCCGCTTCGCCGCGCCGGTGCCGGCCGAGGGCTGGGACGGTGTGCGCCCGGCGCTGTCGTACGGGCCTCCGCCGCCGCAGGCCGGCGCCCTGGGCATGGACGAGCTGGCGCGGGAGGCGATGGGCACGGACTGGCTGACGGTCAACGTCTGGTCGCCCGAGCCGCGTCCGGGGGCGGGGCTCCCCGTGCTGGTGTGGATCTACGGCGGCGCCTATATCGTCGGCATGTCCGGCCTCCCCGAGACGGACGGGGCCCGCCTCGCGCGGGACGGCGGTGTCGTCGTGGTGACGTTCAACTACCGTGTCGGCATCGAGGGGTTCGCGCACATCGAGGGGGCGCCCGCCAACCGGGGCCTGCTCGACCAGGTGGCGGCGCTGGAGTGGGTGCGCGACAACATCCGGGCCTTCGGGGGCGACCCGGACCGGGTCACGGTCTTCGGCCAGTCGGCGGGCGCGGGATCGATCGCCGCGCTGCTGACGATGGAGCGCGCGGCCGGGCTCTTCCGCCGGGCGGTCGCGCAGAGCGTGCCGAACACGTTCTTCTCCCCCGGGCTCGCCGCCGACATCTCCGCCGCCTTCGCCGCGGAGCTGGGACTGCGGCCCACCGTGGCGGACCTGTCCACCGTGGCCCCGCACCGGCTGCCCGCCGCCGGCGACGCGGTCGCCGCCAAGATGGCCTCCGCGGAACGCTGGGGACAGGCGGGACGGGGGACGATCCCGCTCGCCCCCGTCGTCGACGGCGACGTCCTGCCCGTCGCCCCCTGGCAGGCCCTGGCCGACGGCGCCGGCCGGGACGTGGACCTCCTGGTCGGCCACACCCGGGACGAGCAGCGGCTGCTCTCCCTGATCGACGGCACGCTCGGCCGGGTGACGGAGGAGCAGGCGGAGGCGGCCCTGCGGGCCTTCGCCCCGGGCCCGGACGGCGCCCGCGGCTACCGCGAGGGCTTCCCGGCCGCGGGCCCCGAGGAGCTGTACGAACTGGTCAGGTCCGACTGGCTGTTCCGCATGCCGACCCTCCATCTCGCCACGGCGCAGACCCTCGGCGGCGGACGCGCCCACCTGTACGAGCTGGCCTGGCCCGCCCCCGGGATGGGCGGCGCCCTCGGCGCCTGCCACGGCCTCGACATCCCGCTGGTGTTCGGCAACCTGGACAAGGGGCAGCCCGCCGCACTGTTCGGCGAGCCGCCCTCTGCCGTCGCGGAGGAGGTCTCCGCCCGCATGCGCACCGCGTGGACGTCCTTCGCCGCCCACGGCGACCCCGGCTGGCCCGCGTACGACGACGAGCGCCGCCTCACCCAGGTCTTCGACGCCAGCCCGGCCGTCACCGCCTACCCCGAGGAGGTCTCCCGCCGGCTGTGGCGGGAGCACTCCTTCGGGGCGATGCCGCTGATCGGCGGGTAGCGGCCCGGCGGATCAGACGGTCAGTCCACCGAGGATGCCCGCCACCTCCGCCGACCTGAGCAGGAAGCCGACGTGGCTGGTGTCCAGGGTGTGCACGTCGTACGGATTGCCGGGCGTCAAGGCGTCGCACTCGGCGATCAGGCGGTCCTGCATGGCCACGGGAAGCGACCGGTCCTCGGTGAGACGGATATAGGTGCGGGCGATGGTGCCCCAGGTGTCCGCGTGGCCGCGGGCGTCGGACATCATCACCGCCAGGGACTCGTCCGGCTGCAGGATGTTGAGGAAGGCCCGGAACTGCTCGTCGGTGGCGTCCGCCATCATCGACGCCTTGAGCGCGGCCAGCATGTCCGGGTCGGAGGTGCGGTAGTTGGCCCGGCCGACGCCGAGTGCGGCGGGGTCGCCGACGTTCAGCGCGGCCAGCGGGGCCAGCAGGTTGCCCTCGAACTCGGGCTCCTGCATGTACTCGACGGGGTTGGAGCGCTGCACGCACGACCAGCCGGAGATGTAGACGAGCCGGCTCACCAGATCGGGGACGGCGTTGCCCACGCCGGTGATGGTGGTCCCCCCGAGGCTGGCGCCGACCAGGACCACCGGCCCGTGCGCGGCCACCCGCCGGACGACGTCGACGACCATGTCGACGTTGTCCCGCAGGGTGACCCCGGCCAGTTTCGACGGCTCGGCCGCCCATGCGTCGAGGTCCTGCGGGGCCTGATAGGCGGCCGGGTACTGCGCGTCGAAGCCGTGCCCCGGCAGGTCCACGGCGAGGCTGCGCTGCCCGAGCAGCGCCAGTTCGCGCTGGAGGGGAGTCCACATCGACGAGCTGGTGCACACCCCGTGCACGAGCACGAACGTCGTGTTCGCGTCGCAAGCCCGGCGGGGGAGAGGGGAGTTGGCGGAAGCAGATGTCATACGAGTCGGTCCAATGTCCGGTGGACGGCGGCACGGCGGGCATGGGCGATGAACCGATGCCGGCGCCGTGAGCCGCCGGGGCTGAAGGGAAAACGGGCGCAACTGCCGTCCGGCGCACCGCACTTCGGTGGCCGGACGCAAGCAGGCCGACGGTGGCGGCAGGCTTCTCAGGCGGTCCGCAGGCGGACGAACATGTAGGACATGGGAAGGACCCTACTCGATCATGGATGACCACCGAAAACGATTTATGGGGCGTTCGCCGGGAGCCGGGCGGCGGTCCAGGCGGGGTGTGCCCGGGCCGGTCCGGGCGGGTACGGAGTCGAGGGCCGAGGCCGCGGCGAGGAGGACGGCGAGGCACTCCGCGAAGTGGGGGCCCGGCAGGGGGAGTTCCAGGTCCGGGTGGTCGAGGTGGCCGACCGCGACGGCTTCGGGAACGTACTCCATGACGGCGTCGACGGCTTCCGTACGACGTGGGCGGCCCCACGGGCCGACGAGCCGGCCGAGGATGCGCAGCACGGTGGGGACGCTCGAGTCGGTGCGCAGTACGCCGGCCCCGTCCGGAAGGGTCACCGCCTGCTCGTCGGGCTGTGTGGTGATGCGCATCTGCTCGCGCCACCATTCGGCGGCGTCGTGTTCGCCGAGGGCCAGGTGGTGCAGGTAGAGGCAGTAGGTGGCGACGTCGTCACCGGCGCCGGACGCGTACTGCCACCAGAAGCGGCTGCTGTCGTCGGCGGCGTTGAGCTGGAGGATGCAGCCGACGACGAGGGCTCCGCGCGGTTCGGGGAGCTCCTCGGTGAGGAAGTCCCGCAGCGAGGTGGCGGCGGTGTGCGTGACGACGGTCTCGCAGAGGATGTGCAGGTCATGCACGGCCGCGGGGGTCGTCCCATGGTGACCGCCCGCCTCCGGCGCGAACCACAGGGCCGGCTCGTCGTCCTCCCGGGGTGCGGTGCCGGAGGGCACGATGTCGGGCCGGGGGCGCGGGTCGTCGCGCAGCAGGGCACGGACGAGGAGATCGTCGATCGGGGTCACGAGTGGTTCTCTCCGGGGTCGAAGGATGCGGTCAAGGAGCGCTTGGCGTGGCGTTCGGCCGACCGTATGAGGGCCTGGGGGGCTCCGAGCACGTCGGCGACCCGGTTGTCGTCCAGCCCGCGCAGATACCTGAGGACGATGACGTCCAGCTGGAAGTCCGGCAGCCGGCCGATGGCCCGGAAGAGGGCCAGCGACTCCTCGATCTGTGCGAACTGTCCGTCGAACGGGGCCTGTTGGAGCGCGATGGTGTCGAACGCCGCGGTTTCGAGCCGGGGGCGGCCGTCGATGCGGGAGGCCCGGGCCATGACCCTGCGGCGCAGGACCTGCCAGGCGAATTTCTCGACGTTCGCGCTCCTCAGCACCTCCTGCCAGCGCAGCCACAGGATGTCGAACACCTCGTCGACGGTGCGTGCGGCATCCGTGGGGCCCAGGAAGACCTTGGCGTAGGACGCGTAGGCGCCGTGGTGGTTCTCGGCGAAGGCCCGGTGGTCGACCGGCGGCAGCCCGGGACCGGCGGAGAGGACCACCCTCTTCACGCAACCGTTCACCCACTCCGGCTTCTTGTGCGCCTCGAGCGCCGCGACGCTCCACAGGCGGCGCATCGGCCAGGCGGGCATGCCCAGGACGTGCAGCACTCCGTAGGTGAGCTCCCAGCTGGGGTAGAGCCCTACGCCGCGCAGGAGTTCGGACACCTTGGACTTCGACCACCCGGCTTTCCGGGCCAGTTCGCCGACCGTCAGGCCGCTGGCGAAGTACTGGTCGCGGACCGGCTCCAGCCAGTCCCGGTGCGCGGCACCCACCCCGGCGGCGATCGGCCCGAGCTTCCGTCCCGGCCGGCCCAGCGGGTCGTCACCGCCGTCGGGCGGCCCGGCCTCGGCCGTCACCGCGGTTCCCCGGCGCTGTCGCGCGTGTCGTCCCCGGGGGCCGTCGGCGCCCTGCCACCCGTCCTGGTACCGGCCGTCGCGGCCTGGACGATCTGCTGCACCAGCAGTCCGAGCGACGGCACGAGCGTGGCGATCGCGGCGGTCTGCCCCAGCGTGACCATCACCACGCTCCACGCGAGGACCGTCGTCACCACGGCGATGACCGCCCAGATCAGTTTCATGCCCATGAGGCATCTTTCCTCCGCACATGTCCGGAAGGGGTCCCCGAGGCGCAGTGCCGTTGCGCCCGTCGGGGTGACAGGGACGACAGCATGGAGGGGCGCGGCCGCCTACGCCATGTGATCGCGGAATCACGGAACATTGGAGCGGGAGGCGCACGCGCCGGCCCAACCTACGAACACTTCCGCACAATCGCCCTTCGAGGAGGGGGAATTCCCTCTTTCCCTTGCACCCCCGAGCGGTCACCCCACTCTGGGGACACGGGCGCCTTCGGGCGTTCCGTTCCCTTCCCGTCCGGAAGGCCGCGGCCCCCGGTGCCGAGACGAAACGGGGGCCGCGTACGACCGGTGCCCGGCCGACGTCGTCGGCCGGGCACCGGGTTCCATGCGGAAGGACGGTTACTCCTCGTCCTCCCCGCCCTCCAGCTCGCCCTCCGTCTCCAGGAACACCTGGCGCAGGGCCTCCAGCGTCTCCGCGTCCGGCTTGGCCCACATGCCGCGGCTCTCCGCCTCCAGGAGGCGTTCGGCGATGCCGTGCAGGGCCCAGGGGTTGGCCTCCTGGAGGAAGGCGCGGTTCTCCTCGTCGAGGACGTACGTCTGGGTGAGCTTGTCGTACATCCAGTCGGGGACGACGCCGGTGGTGGCGTCGTAGCCGAACAAGTAGTCCACCGTGGCGGCGAGTTCGAAGGCGCCCTTGTAGCCGTGGCGGCGCATCGCCTCGATCCAGCGGGGGTTGACCACGCGGGCGCGGAAGACGCGCGAGGTCTCCTCGACCAGGGTGCGGGTGCGGACCGTCTCCGGGCGGGTGGAGTCGCCGATGTACGCGGCGGGGGCGGTGCCCTTGAGCGCGCGGACGGTGGCCACCATGCCGCCGTGGTACTGGAAGTAGTCGTCGGAGTCCGCGATGTCGTGTTCGCGGGTGTCGGTGTTCTTGGCGGCGACCGCGATGCGCTTGTAGGCCGTCTCCATCTCCGCGCGGGCCGGGCGGCCTTCGAGGCCGCGGCCGTAGGCGTAGCCGCCCCAGACGGTGTAGACCTCGGCGAGGTCCGCGTCGGTGCGCCAGTCGCGGCTGTCGATGAGTTGGAGGAGGCCCGCGCCGTAGGTCCCGGGGCGGGAGCCGAAGATGCGGGTGGTGGCGCGGCGTTCGTCGCCGTGCTCGGCGAGGTCGGCCTGGGCGTGGGCGCGGACGTAGTTCTGCTCGGAGGGCTCGTCGAGGGAGGCGGCGAGGCGTACGGCGTCGTCCAGCAGGCCGATCACATGCGGGAAGGCGTCGCGGAAGAAGCCGCTGATGCGGAGGGTGACGTCGACGCGGGGGCGGCCCAACTCGTCGAGGGGGATGGCCTCCAGGCCCGTGACGCGGCGGGAGGCGTCGTCCCAGACCGGGCGGATGCCCAGCAGGGCGAGCGCCTCCGCGACGTCGTCGCCCGCGGTGCGCATCGCGCTGGTGCCCCAGAGGGACAGGCCGACGGACTCGGGCCAGCGGCCCTCGTCGGTGCGGTAGCGCTCCAGCAGCGAGTCGGCCAGCGCCTGGCCGGTCTCCCAGGCGAGGCGGCTGGGGACGGCCTTGGGGTCGACGGAGTAGAAGTTACGGCCGGTCGGGAGGACGTTGACCAGGCCGCGCAGGGGGGAGCCGGAGGGGCCCGCCGGGACGAAGCCGCCGGCGAGGGCGTGCACGGCGTGGGCGAGCTCGTCCGTCGTGGCGGCGAGGCGCGGGACGACCTCGCGGGCGGCGAACTCCAGGATCGCGGCGACCTGTTCGCCGTGCTCGGCGGGGATCGCGGACGGGTCCCAGTCCGCGTCCTCCATGGCCTGCACCAGGGCGCGGGCCTTCGCCTCCGCCTCGTCGGCGGTGGTGCGGGTGGCGGCGGACTCGTCCAGGCCGAGCGCCTCGCGCAGTCCGGGCAGGGCGGTGGTGCCGCCCCAGATCTGCCGGGCGCGCAGGATGGCCAGGACCAGGTTGACGCGGTCGGCGCCGGTGGGCGCGCCGCCGAGGACGTGCAGGCCGTCGCGGATCTGGGCGTCCTTGACCTCGCACAGCCAGCCGTCGACGTGCAGGAGGAAGTCGTCGAAGCCGTCGTCCTCCGGGCGGTCCTGCATGCCGAGGTCGTGGTCGAGCTTGGCGGCCTGGATCAGGGTCCAGATCTGGGCGCGGATCGCGGGGAGCTTGGCCGGGTCCATGGACGAGATCTGGGCGTACTCGTCGAGGAGTTGCTCCAGGCGCGCGATGTCGCCGTAGGAGTCGGCGCGGGCCATCGGCGGCACGAGGTGGTCCACGAGCGTGGCGTGCGCGCGGCGCTTGGCCTGGGTGCCCTCGCCGGGGTCGTTGACGAGGAACGGGTAGACGAGCGGGAGGTCGCCGAGGGCGGCGTCGGGGCCGCAGGCGGCGGACAGGCCGGCGTTCTTGCCGGGCAGCCACTCCAGGTTGCCGTGCTTGCCCAGGTGGATCATCGCGTCGGCGCCGAAGCCGCCGTCCTCCCGGGCGGCCGCGATCCAGCGGTAGGCGGCCAGGTAGTGGTGGGAGGGGGGCAGGTCGGGGTCGTGGTAGATGGCGATGGGGTTCTCGCCGAAGCCGCGCGGGGGCTGGATGAGGATCAGCAGGTTGCCGCGGCGCAGGGCGGCGAGGACGATGTCGCCCTCGGGGTTGTGGGTGCGGTCCACGAACATCTCGCCGGGCGCCGGGCCCCAGTGCTCCTCGACGGACTCCCGCAGCTCGGCGGGGAGTTCGGCGTACCAGCGGCGGTAGTCGGCGGCCGGGATACGGACGGGGTTGCGGGCGAGCTGCTCCTCCGTGAGCCACTCCTGGTCGTGGCCGCCGGCCTCGATCAGGGCGTAGATCAGCTCGTCGCCGTCGCCGGAGGCGAGGCCGGGGACGTCTTCCGTGCCGAAGTCGTAGCCCTCCTCGCGGAGGCGGCGCAGCAGGGCCACGGCGCTGGCGGGGGTGTCGAGGCCGACGGCGTTGCCGATGCGGGAGTGCTTGGTGGGGTACGCGGAGAGGACGAGCGCGATCCGCTTCTCGGCGGCCGGGATGTGGCGGAGGCGGGCGTGGCGGACGGCGATCCCGGCGACGCGGGCGGCGCGTTCGGCGTCGGCGACGTAGGCGGGCAGACCGTCCTCGTCGACCTCCTTGAAGGAGAACGGGACGGTGATGATGCGGCCGTCGAACTCCGGGACGGCGACCTGGGTCGCGGAGTCGAGCGGGGAGAGCCCCTCGTCGTTCTCCTCCCACGCGCTGCGCGAGCCGGTCAGGCACAGCGCCTGGAGGACGGGCACGTCGAGGGAGGCCAGCGCGCCGGCGTCCCACGACTCGTCGTCCCCGCCGGCCGACGCCTCGGCCGGCTTGGTGCCGCCCGCGGCGAGGACGGTCGTGACGACGGCGTCGGCCCCGCGCAGGGCCTCGATCAGCTCCGGCTCCGGGGCGCGCAGGGAGGCGACGTACAGCGGGAGCGCCTGCCCGCCGGCGTCCTCGACCGCGCCGCAGAGGGCCTCCACGAAGGCGGTGTTGCCGCTCATGTGGTGGGCGCGGTAGTAGAGCACGGCGATCTTCGGGCCGCTCGCGCCCGGCTTGGGGGTGCGCTCCAGCTCGCCCCAGGCGGGGGCGGCGGCCGGCGGCTCGAAGCCGTGGCCGGTGAGGAGGACGGTGTCGGAGAGGAAGCGGGCGAGCTGTTCGAGGTTGGCGGGGCCGCCGTGGGCGAGGTAGGCGTGCGCCTCGGCCGCGATGCCGACGGGGACGGTGGACGCCTCCATCAGCTGGGCGTCCGGGGCCTGTTCGCCGGTGAGGACGACGACGGGCCGGTCGCCGGCGAGCAGGATGTCGAGCCCCTCCTGCCAGGCCCGGACGCCGCCGAGGAGCCGGACGACGACGAGCTCGGCGCCCTCCAGGAGGGCGGGCAGCTCGTCGAGCGGGAGGCGGGCGGGGTTGGCGAGCCGGTACGGGACCGGGCCTTCGGCCGCGCGGGCACTGAGCAGGTCGGTGTCGGACGTCGACAGGAGAAGGATCACGCGGCGCTCCCGGGTGCGTGTGCGTCTGACGCGTACGCGTCTGCGTCGTGGGTCGCCCGGGGTGCGCGGCACCGGTATGTGCGCATGCTGCGGCTGGCCTTCCTCGGGGTCCGCGCCCCGGGCGGTGGGTGACGGCGGGAGTTCCTGACTCTGCGCGTCGGCACGGGTGTGCTTGCTGCGCTCACAGTGGCGGGACCGTGCCGGAGTTACGCCGGCTTCCTCCCCTGGTGCCGTCTTGGCCTCGCCATCTTAGCGATCTCCTCGGCGGGGGCCGAGGGGGGTTTACTGCCCCTGCCCCGCCCTTTCACCGTTTCTTCCGGGGCTCCGCCCCTCGGCCCGGCACCGCGCTGCCGCGCGGTGGGCGGGGCTGCGCCCCTGCGCCCCGGCGGGGGCTGCGCCCCCTGCACCCCTGCTTCCGGGGCTCCGCCCCTGGCCCCCGTCTGTCGCGGCTTCGCCGCTCGTCCTCAAGCGCCGGACGGGCTGGATCGGCGCGCCACTTCAGCCCGTCCGGCGCTTGAGGACTCCGCCCGAAGGGCGGATGGGGTCCGGGGTCTCCCCGGAAGAAACGGTGAAAGGGCGGGACCGGGGCACACACCCAGCCCGCCCGGCGCCTGAGGACAGCGCCCGAAGGGCGCTTCAGGGGGGCCAGGGGCGCAGCCCCGGTCAGGGGCCCAACGGGCGCGACCCAAGCGGGGCCGGCAGGCGCAACCCGAGCGGGGGCCAGGGGGCGAAGCCCCCGGTGGGGCGCAGGGGCGAAGCCCCGCCACCGCCCGGAGGGCGGTCCGGGTCCGGGGCCCCGCCCCGGGGAAACGGCGAAAGGGCGGGACCGGGGCACATCCCCCTCCGGACACCCCCCGCACCGCCGTCGTATGCTCGCCGCCATGCCCGCCCCCACCCCCTCCCCCGGCGAATCCCCCACCGAACCCCCCGCCCCCGGCACCGGCCGCGACCGCGGTGACGCCTGTCCCGGCGCGCTCCGGCTGCACTCCGCCGACGACGGGTTCCTGGCCCGTGTCCGGCTGCCGGGCGGGATTCTGACGGGGCGTCAGGCCGACGAGCTGGGCGCCCTCGCCGAGGAGATGGGCGACGGGCACCTCGACCTCACCTCCCGGGGCAACGTGCAGCTGCGCGGCCTCGCCGCGACCTGCGGCGGCGGTCTCGGCGGGCGGCTGCGCGCCGCCGGGCTGCTGCCCTCCGACCGGCACGAGCGCGTGCGGAACGTCGTCGCCTCCCCGCTGTCCGGCCTCGACGGCAACGGCCGTGCGGACACCCGCACTTGGGCCCGCGCCCTGGACGCGCTGCTGTGCGCGGACCCCGCCGTGACCGCCCTCTCCGGGCGTTTCCTCTTCGGTCTCGACGACGGCCGCGGCGACATCATCGCCCTCGCGCCCGATGTGACATTGATCGCAACCGCCGGGGGTGCCGTCCTCCGCTGCGGCGACGACCCCGACGGGCTGCGGGTCGACGGCGCCGACGCGCCCCGCGCCGCCCTCCTCGCCGCTCTCCACTTCCTCGACGCCGTGCGCCGGCTCGGCACCGGCTCCTGGCGCGTGCGCGAACTGCCGCCCGGGAGCCGTGCCGGACTGGCCGGGCGGCTCGCCGCGGCCGGCATCCCCGCCGTCCCCGTACCGTTCCCGCCCGGGACCGCCCCGGAGCCCCCCGCCCCCGGCCCGGTCCCCGGCCCGGACGGCCGCACCGCCCTGTCCGTCGGCGCCCCGCTCGGGCGGCTGACCGTCGCCCAGTGGCGGCTGCTCGCGCGTACCGCCGCCGAACACGGCGACGGCGAGCTGCGCGTGACGCCCTGGCGCGGCGTCGTCGTCCCGGGCCTCGCCGCCGCGCACGCGGAAGCGCGGCTCGCCGAGCTCGCCGCGGCCGGCCTGGTGACCGACGCCGCCTCCCCCTGGCACCGCGCGGGCGCCTGCGCCGGCCGCCCCGGCTGCGCCAAGTCCCTCGCGGATGTGCGCGCCGACGCGGGCGCCGCCCTCGCGGGCGCGCGCCCTTCCCGGACGGAAACCCTGCCGGTGTACTGGTCGGGGTGCGAGCGGCGCTGCGGCCGGCCCGGCGGCGGCCGCTGGGTCGATGTCCTGGCGACCGATGACGGCTACCGGGTGGCCGTACGGGACGAAGGCCGCGAAATGCCCGGTTCGGTGCGGCCGGTGGCCCCGGGCGGCGGCCTGCCGGCCACCGTGGCCGCGGCCCGTACCGTGACGACCTGACGACGTGACGACAGATTCCCCGAGCAAGTCCAGCTAGCGAGGCAAAGGCAACAGTGTTCGACTACGACAAGGACGGCGCGTCCATCTACCGCCAGTCCTTCGCCACCATCCGCGCCGAGGCCGACCTCGGCGGCCTGCCGCCGGACGTCTCCCGGGTGGCGGTGCGCATGATCCACGCCTGTGGGATGACCGACCTGGTGAAGGACCTGGCGTACTCCCCGGACGTGGTGGCCCGCGCCCGCGGGGCGATGCTGGCGGGCGCGCCGATCCTGTGCGACGCGAACATGGTCGCCAGCGGCGTCACCCGCAAGCGGCTCCCGGCGGACAACGAGGTGCTGTGCACGCTCGCCGACCCGGCCGTCGCGGAGCTGGCGCGGCGCATGGGCACCACGCGCAGCGCCGCCGCGCTGGAGCTGTGGCGGGAGAAGCTGGACGGTGCGGTGGTGGCGGTCGGCAATGCGCCGACGGCGCTGTTCCGGCTGCTGGAGATGGTCGCGGAGGGGGCGCCCCGGCCCGCGGCCGTGCTCGGCATCCCGGTCGGCTTCATCGGCGCGGCCGAGTCCAAGGACGCGCTGGCCGAGAGCCCCCTGGGGCTGGAGTACCTGGTGGTGCGCGGACGGCGCGGCGGCAGCGCCATGGCCGCGGCCGCGATCAACGCGATAGCGAGCGAGGAAGAGTGAGCGAGAACCAGACCACGGGACGGCTGTACGGGGTGGGGCTCGGCCCCGGGGACCCGTCGCTGATGACGCTGCGGGCCGTCGAGTGCATCGCCGCGGCCGACGTCGTCGCGTACCACAGCGCCCGGCACGGCCGCAGCATCGCGCGCTCCATCGCCGAACGCCACCTGCGCGCGGACCACATCGAGGAGCCGCTGGTCTACCCGGTCACCACGGAGACCACCGACCACCCCGGCGGTTACCGCGGGGCGATGGAGGAGTTCTACGAGGAGGCCGCCGCCCGGCTGGCCGCGCACCTGGACGCCGGGCGCACGGTCGCGGTACTGGCCGAGGGCGACCCGCTCTTCTACAGCTCGTACATGCACATGCACAAGCGGCTGGCCCACCGCTACCCGACCGAGGTGGTCCCCGGGGTCACCTCGGTCAGCGCCGCCGCCGCCCGGCTCGGCGAACCCCTGGTGGAGGGCGAGGAGATCCTCACCGTCCTGCCGGGCACGCTCCCGGAGGAGGAGCTCGCGGCGCGCCTCGCCGCCACCGACTCCGCGGTGGTGATGAAGCTCGGCCGCACCTTCCCCGCGGTGCGCGGCGCGCTGGAGAAGGCCGGCCGGCTGGACGAGGCGCGGTATGTCGAGCGCGCCACGATGAGCGGCGAACGCACCGGCCGGCTCGCGGAGATCGACCCGGAGTCGGTGCCGTACTTCTCGGTGGCCGTGCTGCCGAGCCGCGTCGACGCCGAGCCGGCGGCCTCGCGCGGCGAGGTGGTCGTCGTCGGGCTCGGCCCGGCGGGGCCGCGGTGGCTCACGCCCGAGGCGCGCGGTGAACTGGCCGCCGCCCAGGACGTCGTGGGCTACAGCACCTACGTCGACCGCGTCCCGGTCCGTCCGGGCCAGCGCCGGCACCCCTCCGACAACAAGGTGGAGTCGGAGCGCGCCGAGTTCGCCCTCGACCTGGCCCGGCAGGGCCGTCGCGTCGCCGTCGTCTCCTCCGGCGACCCGGGCGTCTTCGCCATGGCCTCCGCCGTGCTGGAGGTCGCCTCCGGGGACCCGTACCGCGAGGTGCCGGTGCGGATCGTGCCCGGCATGACCGCCGCGCACGCGGCGGCGTCCCGCGCGGGCGCGCCGCTGGGCCACGACTACGCGGTGGTGTCCCTCTCCGACCGGCTCAAGCCCTGGGAGGTCATCGCGGACCGGCTGCGCGCCGCGGCCGGGGCCGATCTGGTCCTCGCGCTCTACAACCCCGGCTCCCGCAGCCGGATCTGGCAGGTGGGCAAGGCCCGCGACCTGCTCCTGGAGCACCGCTCCCCGCAGACGCCGGTGGTCCTCGGCCGGGACGTCGGGGGCCCGGAGGAGAGCGTGCGCGTCGTCCGGCTCGGCGAACTCGACCCGGAACAGGTGGACATGCGCACCATCCTGATCGTGGGCTCCTCGCAGACGCAGGTGGTGCGCCGGGGCGAGGGCGGCGGCGAGGAGATCGTCTGGACGCCCCGCCGGTACCCGGAGGCGTAGGGGGCACGGGAGGGGCGGCGGGGGCGTTCGCGGGCGTTCCGCCCGACTCCCCCGCCCCTCGGGCCGGTTCGCGAATCCGGTTCAGCGCAACGGGTGGTTTCGTCCCGCGGTCGGGGTGTCGCCGCGGGCGCGGGTCGGTAGAACTCGGTCCCGACCGTTCCACCGGACGGTTCCACCGGACGAGGACGAAGGGCCCGGCATGCCCGACGAGATTCTGCTCCGCCCCCACCTGGGCGGCTTCGCCTACCGGTGCCGCGTCGTGCCCTGCCCGGGCCAACCGGTCCTGGATCCCGTGCTGTTCATCGGCGGCGCCTTCCAGGACATGTACGCCTGGCAGCGGCACGCGGCGGTACTCGCCCCGCACGCGACGGTCGTCACCGTCGACCTGCCGGGCTGGGGCGGCGCGGAGCCCCTCCCGCCGTCCTACGGCGTGGACTTCCTGGCGCGCGCCGCCGGACTGGCCATGGAGCGGGCCGGGTTCGCCCGCTGGAACCTCGTCGGCGCCTCCTACGGCGCCCTGATCGGCCACCGCCTCGTCCAGCTGCGGCCGCGCAGCGTCGTGCGCGCCGCGTTCAGCGGCATCGCGGGCACCCCGTCGGCGGCGGAGATCGCGACGCTGCGGGCGTGCGCGGAGCTGCTCCGGGACGGCCGGCCGGCCCGCTTCGCCGAGGAGGTCACGGCCCACCTCATGTGCACGGACCCCGCCCGCCCGGTGCGCCGCCGCGAGGCCGTGCGCCGCGTCCTGTTCTCCCAGCTGGCCGGGGCCGCTCCGCAGGCGCGGCGCAAGATGCTCGGCAACCTCCAACGCCTGTGGGCCACCCGGCTGTTCCACCCCGGCCCGCCGCCGGACGTGCCGACGCTGGTCTTCACCGGCGAGCACGACACGGTGACGCCGCCCGCCGCCGGCCGGCGCTTCGCCGCGGGCTATCCGCGGGGCGTCTTCGTCACGGTCCGGGAGGCCGACCACGTGGTGCACCTGGAGCGGGACCGCGAGTACAGCGAGCTCCTGCTGACGCACTTCCGCGGCGAGCAGGCGGCCCGGCTGCCGTTCTGCCGGCCGTACGTGCCGTCGGCGGCCGCGTGATCCGCCGCAGGTGGGCCCTGCTGCCGGCCCTGCTGCTCTGTCTGTTCTGTCTTCCCTGCTGCCCCGCGCGGGCCGCCGCCGAAGGGTGGCGCATCCCCGTGGCGCCGGGCGTGGCGCTGGACGCCGAGGTCGTCCCGCCGGAAGGCGCCGTCGGGCGGCCGCCGTTGCTGGTGATGCCGGGGGTGTGGGTGGGGGGCCGGCATCTGTACGCGGCGGAGGCCCGGCGGTACGCCCGGGCCGGGTATCTCGTCGTCGCCTACTCCCCGCGGGGGTTCGGGAGTTCGTCCGGGGAGGTGGGCCTGGCCGGTCCCGCGGACGTCGCCGACGTGTCCGCCGTCATCGACTGGGCCGTGCGGCACAGGGCGGCCGACCCCCGGCGCGTCGGGCTGCTGGGGCACTCCTACGGGGCCGGCATCGCGCTGCTGGGGGCCGCGGCGGATCCCCGGGTGTCCGCGGTGGTGGCGGTGAGCGGCTGGGCCGATCTGCACGGGGCGTTCTTCACCAACGGCACCGCGCACACGGCGGCCGTCCGCTTCCAGTACGGGTTCGCCCGCCTCTTCGGGCGCCCCGGGCGGGAGTTGGACCGCTTCGCCACGGGGGTCCTCGCCGGGCGCGACGACCCGGAGCTGCCCGCGTGGGCCGCGGTCCGCTCCCCGGAGCGCCGGGTGCGGGAGTTCGGCGCCCGGGGCACCGCGGTGTTCCTGGTGAACAACTGGGGCGACACGCTCCTCGCCGGCCCGAACCAGATGCTGCGCTTCTTCGAGGCCCTCCCGGGGCCGAAGCACCTCGAACTCCGGCCGGGGGAGCACGGCGAGCCGACCATCCACTGCCTGCTGGACGTGGTCCCGCCGGCAGTGTGCGGGCGGGCCTCCCGGTGGCTGGACCGGTATGTGCGCGGGCGGGGGACAGTGCCGGACGCCCCGCTGCGGGTGAGCCCCCGGCCCGGACCCGCCCTCCCGGCCGGCCGGCTCCCCGACGAGGAGTACGCCGGCCGACGGGCCATGAGCGCCGGGGAGTTCGCCCCAGCGCTGCCGTCCGCCCCGTAGACGGTCCGCACCGGACTGGACTCCGGCGCGGACGCGGGCCTGCCGGTCGTCTCCTCCTTCGCCGACCGGCGCGGCCTCCCGCCCACCGCCGTCCTGCCCCTGCTGCCGCCGGGCACGGCCGCCCGCTGGGAGGCGCCCGCCGCACACCGCGCGCTCCGCGGCGCACCGCGTCTGCGGATCCGCGTCACCCCGTCCGCCGGGACGGGCACGTTCTTCGCCTACCTCTACGACGTGGGCCCGCTCGGCGTCGCCCGGCTGATCAGCCACGCGCCCGTCACGTTCCGCCACCGCGCGGCGGGACGGCCGTTCGCCGCCGAGACGGAGATGACCGCCACGGCGTACGACGTCCCGCCCGGCCACCGGCTCGGGCTGGTCGTCGACACGGTGGACCCCCTGTACGGCGGACGCAATCCGCCGGGGGCGCGGATCACCTTCGACGGGCCCGTGCTGGCCGTGCCGTTCGGCAGGGCGGGGCTGGCCGGAACCCGCCCCTGAAGGAACGGGTGGCATACAAACATCTGTTGAAGAAGAGTCGCGTGAGGCAAGGTCATGGACAAGTAAAGGGTCTGCCGACAGCGTTGTCGGCGGACGGCACCTCCCGCCTCGTCGGCCATGGAAGGGGCCCTCCCATCGTCCCTGCCCCGGAGCGCCCTCCCCGCTCTCCCCACGGCGCCGGGCTCGTGAGGTCGGGCTCCGAGGAGCGAAGAAGGAATCCATGTCTGCGCCACGTGACGTCCCCTCCCCCCTTGATGTCCTGAGGTCCCTGGCCGAGGAGCAAGCGACCTATGGTCTGGACGAATTGCTCAAGGAAGCCCGATTCCTGACAGAGGACCCCGAGGACCTGCAAGAACTGGAACAAGCCATTCTGCTGGGGACCTCCGTCCTGGACCGGCTGTCCGAGGCCCAGGAGCGGGAGGCCGCGCTCATCGGGCTGGTGGACTCCGCCCGCGAACTGGCGCGCGCCGGAACGGAGGGCGTGGGGAGCGTCCTGCGGACCGCCGCCCGCGCCGCCCGCCGGACCCTGCGGTCGGACGTGGGCTGCGTGGCCCTGGTGGACCCGGCGAGCGGGGACCTCACCGTCGTGGCGTCGGAAGGGGACGTCACGGCCTTCAACCTCGGGCTGCGCATGGCCGGTCCCTCCGGGCTCGGACAGGCCGCGCTCACCAAGGGCGCGCCCTTCTCGACCCACGACTACCTGACCGATCCGACGATCGAGCACGCGACGGAGATCGACCGGGTGGTCAGGGCCGAGGGCACCCGTGCCATCGTGGCCGTGCCCCTCCAGGGCGCCTCGGGTCCGATCGGCGTGCTCTACGCCTCGCACCGGCAGGTACGGCGGTTCACCGCCCGGGAGATCAACTCGCTGTCGACGCTGGCCTCGCTCGCGGCACCGCTCATCAGCACGGCCGACACCGTGGAGTCCCTCGGCGCGCGCAAGGCCGCCCTGGAGGAGGAGGAGAGCCGCACCTGGCAGGAGATCAGGACGCAACGGCGTCTGGAGGCCGCGTACGACCACCTGCTCACCCTCGTCCACGACGGCAGCGGCCTGGACACGGTCGTGGAGGTCGCTGCCGTGGCGCTCGACGGTGCGCTGGCGGTGCGGGACTTGAAGGGCAACACCCTCGCCTCCCACGGCCATGTGCCCGCGTACTCGGACGACCAGTTCCTGCAGCGCTGTCTGGACGCCGTCACGGCCGACGAGCCGGTCCTGCTCGACGACGGCGTATGGATCGCCCCGGCGTGCGGGAACGGAGAGACCCTGGGCACCGTCCTGTTCCTGCCCGGCACGCCCCTCACCGGGCAGCGCAGCGTCCGGCCGCTCCAGGTGATCTCCCGGCTCCTCACCGTGGCCGTGCTGCTGGAGCGCAGCGCCGCGCTGGCCGAGGGAGGAGTGCGGAACGACCTGCTGGAGGCGCTCCTCGCCCCGCCGCACTCGCGCCGCCCGCAACGGCAGTTGGACGAGCAGGCCCAGCGGCTGGGGATCGACCCCGGCGGCCCTCATGTCCTCGTCCTCGTCTGCCCCGACCGCGAGTCCCTGCAACGCGTCTCGGCGTGGTCCACCTTCTACGCCCATCGAAAACGGGGCCTCAAAGGGGCGCGGAACGGATGCACCATGCTGCTGCTGCCCGGCGACGACGCGTCGGCCGCCGCCCACGGCGCCCATGACGAGCTCTCCCGTCTCCTGAAGCACCCCGTCACCGTGTGCGCCGCCGGCCCGTACACGGGGCTCACCCGCGTTCCCCAGCTCTACGAGGACGCGCGCCGCTGTCTCGACGCCCTGACCGAGCTCGGCAGCTCCGGCGTCGCCGCCACCCCGCAGGACCTGGGCTTCCTGGGGCTGTTGCTGGCCGACGCCTTCACCGTCCCGGGCTATGTCGACTCGGTGATCGGGCCGGTGCTGCGGTACGACGCCCAGCGGTTCACCGAGCTCGCCCGGACGCTGGAGACGTACTTCGCGTCCGGTGCGAGCCCCCGGCGCGCCGCCAAGGCGCTGCACGTCCATCCGAACACCGTCGCCCGGCGGCTGGAGCGGATCGGCGAACTCCTGGGCCTCACCTGGCAGGAGCCCGCACGGGCCCTGGAGATCCAGCTGGCCCTGCGGCTGCACCGGACGCTGAGGACCCTCCACGGCCGCCGGGCGGGGTCCGCTCACGCGGAGAGCGACAGCTGCTGAGCCCGGTTCTCCGCCCGGGCCCGGTGCTCCGCCGCCGTCGCCGACATGGCGCAGGCCACGGACGCCAGGGTCATATGGCGGTGCCACCCGGGGAAGGACCGTCCCTCGAAGTCCCGCAGGCCCATGCGCCTCCCCAGGGTCTCCTCGTCCCGCCGCACGCCCAGCACCGTCCTGGCCAGGCGCAGCAGCGGCCCGGCGGGCATCCCGGGGACGCCGCTCAGCCACAGCCGCACGGGCGGCTGGTCCAGGTCCTCCCACTCCCCGAGGAGGGACAGGCGGTGCAGCGGCTCGGCTCCCGCCGCGCGGTCGCCGGGTCCGAGGGGGACGCGCACCGGCACCGCGGCCGCCCAGGAGATCCGTCCCCGGTCGAATCCCCGGTCGGACCGGGGCACCGGCCGGCGCAGGCCGCGGACGCCCTGGAGGATCTGTTCCGCGGGCAGCGCCGCCGCACCGGCGCCCGGCAGGGCGGGGTCGGCCACCGAGAGGACGGTCCGCCCGGTGATCCCGGCGAGGAACGGCACTCCGGCCCGGCCGAAGGCGGCGGCCACCGGACCGGGACGGCCCGTCACCTGGTCGAGGACCACGGGGCACCGTCTCGGCGGCCCGCCCCGGTCCGTCAGGGCGAGAGCGGCCTCGACCGCGCACTCGTCCAGTTCCTCCGGCGTCACGGTCGGGGGGATCTCCGCCCTGGAGCGCCGTTCGGTGTCGCGCAGCCAGTCGTGGGGGAGGAAGAGCCGCCAGCTGACGGGCACCGAGAAGCGCCCCGTGACGAACCAGAGCCCGAAGGCCAGCTGGCCGTGGATCGACTGCCCGAGGTGGGGCACGAACAGGCGGTCCACCCCTACGGAGAGGTTCCCGGCCTTGGAGATCGGCAAGGCCCGTACGACCCAGGCGTGCTGGGGCCAGGAGGAGGTCAACTCCTCGACGAGCGCCCGCCGGACCGGTCTCCAGTCCCAGGTGGAACTGGAGATGAAGTGGTGGAGGCTCTGTTCCGTCGCACCGTCGTCGGCGCCGTCCAGAGCCGCGGAGATGTTCCGCATCGACTTCCGTCCCTGCGCGGCGAGCAGGCCCATCAGATAGAGCTGCGCCTTCCTCCGCTGGTCGCTGCGGCGCAGGGACAGGAAGAGACGGGTGGACAGCTCGGATCCGGCGAGGTCGATCACGTTGGTTCCCACTCCTTCTGCTGCCGCGGCCCGGCGTACGGCACCCGGCCGGCCCGGTCTCCACACTCCCGCCCCGCCCCCTTCCGCAAGAAGGGCCACGGATCACACAGTTGGTGGGGGGCACCTGTGGTGACCACCACCATGCACCCCGTCCGACCTGCGCGGACCGCGGTCGCGGCCCGGTAGGGTCGGGCGGTGCCGAGGGGCGCGAAACGACGGACCGCTCCCTCCACTTGACACAATCGTGCCGTGCTCCGCCGGCGGAGAAGGGGTCCTGGGAATGTCGTCCGAGAGCGCAGAGACCACAAGCGAGGGGACCGCGGACGCGACGGCGCCGCGTCCCATCGCCAAGGAACTCACCATGGGCGAGCTGTCGTCACGCAGCGGTGTGGCGCCCTCCGCGCTGCGTTTCTACGAGCGCGAAGGGCTCATCCGGAGCAGCCGCACCAGCGGCAACCAGCGTCGCTACCGCCGGGACACGCTGCGCCGGGTCGCCGTCATCCGGACGGCACAGAATGTCGGGCTCTCCCTGAACGCGATCCGCGAGGCGTTCGCCACCCTGCCGGAGGGCCGCACCCCCACGCGGGAGGACTGGGCCCGGCTCGCCTCGTCCTGGCAGCCCGAACTGGAGACGAGGATCAACCGTCTGGTCGTCCTCCAGCAGCGGCTGACCGAATGCATCGGCTGCGGCTGCCTGTCGCTGACGCACTGCCTGCTGTCCAACCCCAACGACGTGCTGGGACGTCAGGGACCGGGCGCACGCCGCCTGTTCTGAGCCGGACGGCCGGCGGCCGTGCGCACGTCGTCGACCAGCCGGGCCCGGTCCACGGCCGACGCGAGCCCGTCCTCCCTCGTCCCGGACCCGCGCACCGCGGCCACGAAGGCGGCGACGGCGGCGGCGTACTGGTCCTGCGCGGGATGTTCGACGGCGAGGGTGCGTCCGTCCTGTTCCAGGGTGATCTCGGGGCGGTGGTCGGCGGGCGGGGTGAAGGCGCGGTGCACCGTGATGCGCCCCCGCGTGCCCCACAGTTCGTAGCGCGCGGTGTAGGAGTGGTCCATGCCGAAGGCCAGGTGGGCGCAGACCCCGTCCGCCCGGCGCAGGAGCGCGGACCCTTCGACGTCCACACCGGTCGGGCCGTGGCGCAGCGCGGCACCGGCGACCTCAAGGCCGGTGCCGAGGAAGAGCTGTGCCGCTCCGAGGGGGTACACCCCGGCGTCCAGCAGGGCCCCGCCGCCGAGCTCGGGCCGGTGGCGGATGTCGCCGGCGGGCCTCGCCGGGAACGCGAACGTCGCGGAGAGCCGGCGGAGTTCGCCGATGGCGCCGTCCTCGACGAGCTCCCGCACCCGCGCGTGCTGGCCGTGGTGCACGAACATGAGGTTCTCCCGGAGGACCAGGCCGCGGCGCCGGGCGCTGCGCACCGCTTCGGCCGTGAGGTCCTCCCGGGTGGTCATCGGCTTCTCGACGAGGACGTGCTTGCCGGCCTCCAGCGCCCGCAACGTCCACGGGGCGTGCAGGGCGTTGGGGAGCGGGAGGTAGACGGCGTCGACGTCCGGGGAGGCGATCAGCCGCTCGTAGCCCTCGACCGGGGATCCTCCGAAGCGGTCGGCCGTCCGCCGGGCCGTCGCCATGTTCCTGCCGGCGACGGCCGCGAGCTCGATGTCCGGGGTGCGCGCCACGGCGGGCAGGACCCGGCGGACGGCGATGTCGGCGCTCCCCAGCAGGCCCAGCCGGATCGGCCTCACTTGATGAATCCCAGGCAGGTCAGGAGGTTCCTGGTCTCCACGTTGAGCAGGCCGCCGAACTGGTTGAGGAGCGCGAGCTGGTCGCGGGTCACCCAGCGGAAGCCGTCGGCCACGTCGAGGGGGAACTCGTCGCCCACCTCCACCGCCCGGTACCGGTTGCGCGCGTGGTAGAAGCGGCCTCCCTCCTCGGAGTGCACCACGTCGAACAGGACGCGTTCGGGCGGGGCTTCCAGGACGGCGTCCAGGTAGCGCGGGTGGCGGGTGCGCGGGAGGTGGGCGAGGTTCCCGGGGTTGCACTGCACCGTGGGGGCGATCTCGACGGTGTCCGGCGTACCGGCCTCCGCCCGGGCCTGCACCAGGACGTGCGGCACTCCCCCGACGGTCCGGACCACGAAGGCGGCGATCCCCTCGCCGCACGGGGCGAGCATCGGCTGGGACCAGCCGCGCACTTCGCGGTCCTCCGCCCGGACGTCCACCCCGATGATCCGGAAGTGCCGGTCGTACTCGTGCCGGACGTCGTCGTCCGACACCCGCCAGCCGTCGGTCTTCGCGAGCGGGACCGGCCGTCGCACCGTGCGGTCCGTGGTCTTGTGGTGCGTCAGCCAGTTGAGGACCTCCGGGACGGTGTGCAGGGGACGGCCGCTCACCTGCTCCCCCCGGGGCAGCAGGTGGGACAGCACCGTGCGGGTGTCCATGTTGACCAGGTCGTCCATGGCCAGCAGCCGGCCGATCTGGTCGAGGCTCAGCCAGCAGAAGTTGTCGAGCACGGGGACGTCCTCGTCGATCCGGACGACCATGTTGCGGTTGCGTTTGGCCAGGAACCAGGAGCCCTGTTCGCTCTGCAGCGCGTCGGCGAGCGGACGGCCGCGCCCCAGCGAGGTGAACAGCTCCAGGTACGGCACCGGGCGGCCCCGGTGGACGCGGGTGTAGTTGCTGCGGGTGGCCTGCACGGTGGGCGACAGCTGAAGGGTGTTGACGTTGCCCGGCTCCATCTTCGCCTGGAGCAGGCAGTACAGGACCCCTCCCACCTCCTTGACCAGGATGCCGAGGATGCCGTGTTCCGGCTGGCTGATGATGGGCTGCTGCCACTGCCCCACCTCCCGCCGGGACCCGGTGACGTCGAGGCCGTGCACGCTGAAGAACCGTCCGCTGCGATGGTGCAGATCGCCGGTGCCGGGGTCCACCGCCCAGCCGTCCAGGCGCTTCAGGGGGGTGGGCACCACCCGGTACTCGTGGGCCGCGCGGCGTTCGGCGAGCCACTGGTGGAACTCCGTCAGGTCCGCGAACATCATCGCTCGCTCTCCTCCAAGGGCCGTGATCCGGAGCAGGGTTGTGCGGGATCAGAGTCGTGTGAGATCAGAGGCCAGAGTGACGCACATTCCTAGGGCGTTCCTGAGGAGTTGATGGCGGCGTTCCGTACAACCTGACGAAGTCGCCCCCCGCGCCTGGACCTCAACCAAACTTCACCTTCTACGTTCGTCGCCGTTCGCGTCACACCAGGAAAGGGGCGTGCGATGAGCACAGCCACCACGGTTTCTCCCCCACGGTCAGGTCCGGCCCTGACGCTCGTCGTCGTCCTGCTGGGCGTCCTCGTCGTGCCGATGTCCATCTCGGGAGCGGCCGTGGCGCTCCCCGACATCGGCAAGGACCTGGACACCGCCGGCG
This sequence comes from Streptomyces luteireticuli, assembly GCF_041519305.1. Lineage (NCBI taxonomy): Bacteria > Bacillati > Actinomycetota > Actinomycetes > Kitasatosporales > Streptomycetaceae > Streptomyces > Streptomyces luteireticuli. The sequence continues at coordinate 6,961,225 of NZ_CP167927.1, read as the reverse complement.
CACCGCTGATGTGGGTGGTGAACGTCTACAACCTGCTGTTCGCCGCCATCACCCTGGTCGCGGGATCCCTCTCCGACCTCTTCGGGCGGCGGCGCGTCTTCGTGCTGGGCGGCGGCCTGTTCGGCATCGGCTCCCTGGGCAGCGCACTGGCCCCGCACATCCTCGTGCTCGACCTGGCCCGGGCCCTCGCCGGCATCGGTGCCGCGGGCGTGCTGGCCAGTTCGGGGGCCATCCTGGCCACCGCGTTCGACGGGGCCGCCCGCACCCGGGCCTTCGCCGCCATGGGCACCGTGGTGGGGATCGGCATCGCCTTCGGCCCGACCCTCTCCGGCTGGCTCGTCGGCGGCCTGGGCTGGCGCGCGAGCTTCCTCTTCTACGTGGTGGTGCTCGCCGTCGTCCTGCTCGGCAGCACGCGGATCACCGAGTCCCGGGCCGGTGAGCGGCCCCGGGTCGACGTACCGGGAGTGGTCACCTTCGTCCTCGGTCTCGCCCTGGTCATGATCGGGCTGGTCCAGGGCCCGGAGAGCGGCTGGGGCAGCCCGTTCATCATCGGCGCGCTCCTCCTGGGCGTGGCCCTGCTGGGCGTCTTCGCCGTCGTGGAGCGCCGCAGCCCGCACCCGGTCCTCGACCTGAGCCTGATCGGGAACCGCAGGTACACCGCCTGGTGCGTGGGCACGCTGATCACCTCCCTCGGCTTCGTGGGGACCCTGACCTTCCTGCCGACGTACTTCCAGGGCGCGAGCGGCGTATCGGCCTCCCACGCGGGCATGTTGATGCTGCTGATGACCGTCCCCGTGCTCGTCGTGCCCCAGGTCGGCGGCTGGCTGATCACCCGCGGGTTCCCGCCCCGGGTGCTCATGGGCCTCGCCCTGCTGCTGATCGCCGGTGGCAGCGCGTGGCTGACCGTCCTGCGGCCGGGCATCGGCGCGGGCGCCCTGGCGGGTCCGCTCATTCTCGTCGGTACGGGCATGGGTGTATCGTTCGGCATCACCGACGGCCAGGCCATGAGCCAGGTGGAGCCCGAACGCGCGGGCATGGCCGCCGGGTTCCTCAACACCGTCCGCGGCGGCGCGGAGGCCCTGGTCCTCGCGGTGTTCGGTTCCCTGCTGGTCAGCCTCCTCCAGAGCCGGGTCGGATCGGCCGCCCTGGCCAAGGAGATCGCCGCGGGCAACCTGCCCGACGGGCCGCGCCACGACGTGCTGGCGGACCACTTCACCAGCGCCTGGCACCTCGCCCTGTGGTGGGTCGCCGGAGCGTGCGTCCTGGGTGCCGTCCTGGTCGTGGCCATGCTGGCGGGCTCCAGGACCACGGGCGCACCGGCCGGTTCCGCGGACGCGGAGCAGCCCTCCCGCGCCGAGGACCAGCGCGTCTGACGCCCCCGCGCACACCGACACCCAGGAGTGGGACTCGTGTACGTCATCTCGAACAGGATCACCCTCACCGGCTCGTCCCGGGACTACGAAGAGATCTACGCCCGGGGCGGGGCCTTCATGGAACGGCAGCCCGGCCTCGTCCGCCACCAGCTGGTCCGCTCGCTGAGTGATCCGGCGGTGTACTTCAGCACCGCCGTCTGGACGGACCGGGAGTCCTTCGAACGGTGCGTCGCCCGGCCGGAGTTCAAGGAGATCTTCGGACCCACCCGGGACCTGGTGACCATCGACCACCACCGGTGCTCCGTCGTCTCCGAGGGGGCGTCCGCCCCCGGCACGGCCTGACCCCGCCGCCTCCCCCGCCCCGCCCCCAAGGAGACCCGTGATCAAGACAGGCATCACCTATTCCTCGCTCACCGCCGCCGACGGCTCCCTGCCGGCCCCCCAGGAGGTGGCCCGGCGCGCCGAGGAGGCCGGCCTCGACTCCCTGTGGGTCAGCGACCACTTGGCGACCGGTCACCCCTTCCTGGAGAGCGTGGTGGCCCTCTCCGCCGCCGCGGGCGCCACCCGGCGGCTGGAGGTGGGCTTCGCGGTGCTCCAGCTGGCGCTGCGTCAACTGGCCTGGGCCGGCAAGCAGATCGGCAGCCTGCAGGCGGCCTCCGGCGGCCGTCTGCACCTGGGGGTCGGGCTCGGCGGCCGGCCGCGGGAGGAGTGGGAGGCGGCCGGGGTGCCGGCGGACGAGCGCGCCCGCCGCACCGACGAGGCCCTCGCCGCCCTGCCGTCCCTGCTCGCCGGCAAGCCGACGGCCCTGCCCGGCGCCCCGGGCTCCACCGTCACCCTGCTGCCCGCCGTCACGCCGCCGCCCGTGTGGGTCGGGGGCGGCTCGCCCGCGGCCCTGCGGCGGGCCGCGGCCCTCGGCGACGGCTGGCTGCCCGCCGCCATCACGGCACGCGGGCTCTCCGACGGCCTGCGCACCCTGGGCGAACTCCGCGCGGAGGCCGCCCTCCCGGCACCGCGCGCCACCGTCTCGGTGTTCGCGTCCCTCGACGGACACCTCGGCGGTCTCTCCCGCGACGCCCTGGTGGACGTCCTGCACCTCCAGTTCGGCTTTCCCCGGGAGCTGTCCGAGGCCGTGGCCGTGGCGGGCCCTCCCGGGCATGTGGCCCAGCGGCTCGCCGAGTACGCGGCCGCCGGTGCCGAGCAGGTGATCGTCTGCCCCATCGGCGGAACCTGGGAGCAGCAGATCGAACTGCTCGCCGCAGCGAAGGAATTGACGTAGGAAAAGGGGCCCCTTTCGGCCCCCTTCCGCCGAAAAGGACAGCCAAAAAGGACAGACCCATTACGCCGGAAGCCGCCACCGGATACTTCGCCCGGGGCGGCACGGCAACCCCACCCGCATCACCTGACACAGTCCCCCCGGTGTCGTTGCCCCCTACAGGCTCCTGCCCGAAGGTGGTGATGTCACGGGCAGAATCCAACTGCCCTTATTACGCTGGGGGTTCAATGGAATTCCAGGTATTGGGGCCGCTTGCCGCCATTGACCATGGCGTTGACTATCTCCCGACAGCACCCAAGCAGCGCCATCTGCTCGCCCTCCTGCTGCTGAATGCGAATCTGCCCGTCTCCACGGACACCTGCATGGAGGAACTGTGGGAGGGAGACCCGCCGCCCAGCGCCCTTCCCACCCTGCAGACCTACATCCTCCAGATCCGGCGCTCCCTGGCCCGCTCGCCCTCCATGGGATCCCTGCGGGCCGCGCGCCAGGTCCTGGTGACGGGCTCCCGCAGCTACCGGATCGTGACACCCGAAGTGTCGCTCGACCTCTCCCACTTCACCTCGCTGCTCCACGAGGGCCGGGTGGCCCAGCGCGACGGGGACGACCGGAGCGTGTCGTCCGTCTTCCGCCGGGCCCTCGCCCTCTGGCGGGGCGAGGTCCTCGCCGGCATCACCCCGGGACCCCATCTGCACGAGCGGGTGGACAGCCTCACGGAGACCCGGCTGGGCATGCTGGAGCAGTGTTTCGAGGCCGAGCTCCGGCTCGGCCTGCACCACCAGCTCCTCAGCGAACTGGGGGCGTTGTCGGCCCGCCACCCGCTGAACGAGAACCTGACCGCGCAGAACATGCTGGCGCTCTACCGCTCCGGACGCCAGGTGGAGGCCCTCGACGCCTTCCACCGGCTGCGCCGCACCCTGGGCCACGAGCTGGGCATCGAGCCGTGCCTGCGGGTCCGGCAGCTGCACGAGGCCATCCTCGTCGGCGACCCGCGGCTCGACACCGAACTCATCGGCGGGCTCGCGCTCCTGAGGGAACGCGCCGGGTGACAGCCGGAGGGGGAACGGCTGCGGGGCGACGCCGTCGGTGTCGCCCCGCGACCGTTCCCCCTCGGAGGGCTCAGGCCACCAGCCCCTCCAGCGCGCCCACCGTCCGCGCGGGCAACGGCATGTCCCGTATTTCACGGGCCAGTTCGCGCGACCGCTCCCGGTACGACGGATCGCCGAGGATCTTCTCGCACAGCGCCACGACGGTGTCGCGGGAGTCCTCGCCGTCCTCCGCCATCAGCGCGGCACCGTACTCCACCAGCCGCAGGGAAGGAGCCACCAGCTTGGGCATGTTGGGGATCAGCAGCTGCGGGACGCCCGCGTTCATGGCCGCCAGCGCGGTGCCGCCGCCGGCGTGGTGCACGACCAGGTCGCACGTCGGGGTGACCACGTCCAGGGGCATCCACCCGGCGCGCACGTCCGGCAGCCCGGCGGCCACCTCGCCGGCCACCTCGTCCGGCACCGCGACCAGCAGCTCCGTGCCCAGGGCGCTCACCTTTTCGGCGAGGCCGCGCACATAGTCGAAGTACTGGTGCCGGCTGACCCTGCTGCCCGCGGTCACCAGGACACGGGGACGGGAGGGCCTCGTGTACATCCACGGCTCCAGCTCGCGCTGCCCGTTGCCCGGGACGAAGCGCATCGGCAGCGCCTCGGGGGCGCCGGCCGGCCGGAGGCTCGGCGGGCAGATGTCGATGTAGAGATCGTGCCCGGGGAGCCGGGCCAGCCCCGCCGCGGCCAGTTCCGGTCCCATGACGCTCTCGGCGGCGCCGTCGACCTCGGGCGGCTCGCCCGTGTCCCAGGCGTGCCGGACGTACGGGATCCCGAGGCGGGCGGCGGCGAGCGGCGCGGCGAAGCACAGCATCCCGCCCACCAGCACGTCCGGCTTCCAGACCCGTCCCAGCTCGATCAGGGCGGGAAGGCTGTCGGCGGCCATCCGCCCGAAACCGCGCCCGATGAACAGGATGTGGTCCTGCGGATCCGCCGGCCACTGGAGCGGCTCGCCCTGCCGCCCGGTGGTCATGAAATCCCGGATCGAGTGCGGCGTCACGGAAATCCCGGGCAGTCCGGCCCCGTTGACGACCGGCATCATCTCGGACGTCGCCGCCATGAACACCTGATGCCCCGCGTTCCGCGCGGCCGTGGCGAGCGGGGCGAGCCCGAAGACCGTCGCCGGGCTTCCCCCGGCCAGGAAGAGAATTCGCATGGCCAGCAGCCTAGGAAACCCTCCTCGGGGCTCCTCAGGGAAAACCTGGAGAGCCCGGACTCCCCCCGCTCCCCTGGTGAATCGCTAAGTCTTCTCGATCCTCCCGCAAGAAGGCCACGGCATGGTCGTTGCAAGTGCTGCCCCACCAATGGAGTGAGAGGTCGCGATGAAGGCACTTGTCCTGTCGGGCGGATTGGGAACACGGCTCCGCCCCCTGACCCATTCGATGGCCAAACAGCTGGTACCGGTGGCCAACAAGCCCGTGCTGGTCCACTGCCTGGAGGCCATTCGCCGGATCGGGATCACCGAGGCGGGAATCATCGTCGGCGACCACGCCGACGAGATCACCGCCGAAATCGGGGACGGCGCGTCCCTCGGTCTCGACATCACCTACATACGGCAGGAGGCCCCGCTCGGCCTGGCCCATTGCGTGGCCGTCGCCGAGGATTTCCTGGGGGGCGACGACTTCGTGATGTACCTCGGCGACAACGTCCTCGTCGAGGGGATCGGCGCGGCGGCGGAATCCTTCGCGGCCCGCCGGCCGGCCGCCCAGATCCTGGTCACCAAGGTCCTCGACCCCCGCCAGTACGGCGTCGCCGAGGTCGGTGACGACCAGGTGGTCCGCGGCCTCGTCGAGAAGCCCGCCGATCCGGTCAGCGATCTGGCGGTCATCGGCGTGTACTTCTTCACCCCCGCCATCCACGAGGCGGTGCGTGCCATCCGGCCGAGCGGACGCGGCGAACTGGAGATCACGGACGCCCTCCAGCACCTCGTCGCCGAAGGCCGGACCGTGACCGCCTTCGAGTACTCCGGATACTGGCAGGACACCGGGAAGACCGACGGGCTCCTGGAGTGCAACCGCGTCCTGCTCGACCGCATCGAGCGGGAGGTCCACGGCCGGATCGACGACGAGAGCCGGATCGACGGCGCGGTCGTCGTGGCACCGGGCGCCACCGTCACCCGGTCCCGGCTCACCGGGCCCCTGGTGATCGGCCCCGGCACCGTCGTCCGGAACAGCAGGATCGGCCCGCACACGGCCCTGGGCGAGGGCTGCACCGTCCAGGACGCGGACGTCGAGGACTCCATCCTCCTCGACGGGGCCGTCCTCGACGGCGTGGGCCCGGTGCGCGGCTCCCTGATCGGCCGCCGGTCGCGGGTCACCTCGCCCCCGGGGGCCCATGCGCACCGCCTCGTCGTCGGCGACGACTGCCGGGCGGTGGTGGCCTGATGCGCCTCCTCGTCACCGGTGGCGCCGGATTCATCGGCTCGCACTTCGTCCGCACCCTGCTGGCGGGCCGGCTGGCCGGCTACGAGGACGCCGAGGTCACCGTCCTCGACCTGCTCACCTACGCCGGCAACACCGCCAACCTGCCCCTGGAGCACCCCCGGCTCACCCTGGTGAAGGGGGACATCTGCGACCGGGAGCTGGTCGGCTCCCTCATGCCCGGGCACTCCGCCGTCGTGCACTTCGCCGCGGAGTCCCATGTGGACCGCTCGCTCGACGGCCCCCACGCCTTCGTGCGCACCAACGTCCTGGGCACCCACACCCTCCTGGAGGCCGCGCTACACGCGGGAGTCCGGACCTTCGTCCACGTCTCCACCGACGAGGTCTACGGCTCGATCGAGTCCGGTTCCTGGGACGAACGGGAGCCGCTGCTGCCCAACTCCCCCTATTCGGCCTCGAAGGCCTCGTCCGACCTGCTGGCCCGCGCCTACTGGCGCACGCACGGGCTCGACGTGCGCATCACCCGCTGCTCCAACAACTACGGCCCGTACCAGCACCCCGAGAAGCTGATCCCGCTGTTCACCACCCAGCTGCTCGGCGGGCTGTCCGTGCCGTTGTACGGGACCGGGCTCCAGACCAGGGAGTGGCTGCACGTCGACGACCACTGCCGGGCGATCCACCTGGTGCTCTCCCGGGGACGCCCGGGAGAGGTCTACAACGTGGGCGGCGGCACCGGCCTGACCAACCGGCAGATCACCGAGCGGCTGCTGGAGCTCTGCGGCGCCGACGCCTCCTCGGTCCGTCCGGTCGCCGACCGCAAGGGCCACGACCTGCGTTACGCGATCGACGACACCAAGATCCGCGAGGAGCTGGGCTACCGGCCGCTGAAGTCCTTCGACACCGGGCTGGCGGAGACGGTGGCCTGGTACCGGGACAACCCCTGGTGGTGGCGTCCGCTCAAGGAGGCCGACGCCCGGACGGCGTGATCCCCCCGGCATCTCATGGCGCCGGCACCGTACTTCACGGTGCCGGCGCTTCCGCGTCCCCCTCGTCCGGTGCGCGCCGCACGCGCGGGAGCCCGGCCGAAGGATCCGGCCGGGCTCCCGCGCGAACCTCCGCGCTCCCGGGTCACATGGTGCCGGCCGCCGCGAAGTCCCGCTCGCCGTGCAGCCATTGCACCGTGTCGTACATCTGCTGCTCGGTCAGCGCCGCCAGCATGGCGTCGCGGTCCCGGGCGGCCTCGCCCTCGGGGTGGTAGAGCCGGCGTCCCATCTCCCGGGCCACCCACTGCGCCTTGGCCGTGCGTTCCCGCCGGGCCGCGGCGTACTTCTCCAGCCGCTGGGGCACGTCGTCCGGCCGGTTCAGCAGACCGCCCAGGGCGACCGCGTCCTCCAGGGCCTGGCAGGCGCCCTGGGCGGCGTACTGGAGCATGGGGTGCGCGGCGTCCCCGAGGAGCGCCACCCGGCCGTCCGTCCACGTCGCGGCGGGGGGCCGGTCGCACAGGACCCAGCTGCGCCAGTCCCGGCCCAGCTCCAGCAGGCGCCGTACGACGGTCCCGACGCCCGGGAACTCCTCCAGGACCCGCCGGCGTTCGACCGGGATCCCGGCCACGGCCTCCCGCGCGCCGTCGTCCCGGGTGATCGCCATGTTGAGGAACTCTCCCCCGCCGATGGGGTAGTGCACGAAGTGCCACTTCGGTCCGGCCCACAACGTCACGGTGTTCCAGCGGAATTCCGCCGGCACCTCGTCCATGGGCACCAGGGAGCGGTAGATCGTGTGGCCCGACACCTGCGGCTCCCCGTCGGCCAGCAGCTGTCCGCGGACCGTGGAACGGATGCCGTCCGCGCCGACGAGGGCGTGTCCGGGCAGGCGTTCGCCCGTGCTCAGGACCGCGCGGACCGCTTCGGCGTCCTGCTCGTAGCCCACGAGGCGGCTGTCGGGGCGCAGTTCCACCCCGGCGTCCCGGCAGGCGTCGATCAGCGGCCGGTGCAGGTCCGAACGGTGCACCACGGCGTAGGGGTTGCCGAACCGGGCGCGGTAGCGGCCGGTGAGCGGCATCCATACGAGCTGCCGCTCCGCCACCCCGTCCATGAGGCGCAGTTCGTCCACGCCGACCGCGCGGGCCCGTACGGTGTCCCCCACGCCGAGCAGGTCCAGGGCGTGGAAGGCGTTGGGGGCGAGCTGGATCCCGGCGCCCAGCTCGGCGAAGACGTCCCGGCGTTCGAGCACCGTGACCCGGTGGCCCGCGCGGGCCGAGGCCAGGGCGGCGGCGAGTCCGCCGATGCCGCCGCCCGCGACGAGGATGTCCATCATGCGGCTCCGTCCGTTTCCCCGTGGACCAGTCCCCGGTCCTGGAGTCCGCCTCCCGGGTGCACCCCCTCGACGCAGGCTTCCACGTCGAAGATGTGCAGTTCCGTGGGCGGGTATCCGATGATCTCGGCCGCCCGCTGCGGCAGTGTCTGCTCCGCGGCCTCGGCGCTCTCCCACAACAGCACGGCACCCCACCGGGCGGCCGCCCCGTCCGAGATCCAGACCTTCAGGCGCAGTCCGCGCACGCGCGAGAACCGTTCGACGGCCTCGTCCCGGACGAACTCCCGCAGCGAGGCGGCGTCGCGTCCGGAGGGGGCGAGGTCCCACCAGGCGATCACGGCCTTCACGCGGGGACCCCGAGGGTGGCGCCGCCGTCGACGGTGAGCGCGTGGAGCGTGATGTGCCGGGCGCGGTCGGAGAGCAGGAAGGCGACCGCGTCGGCCACGTCGACGGGCTGGGCGATCCGGCCCAGCGGAATGCCCACCTTGTACTCCTCGGGCATGCCCTCCAGGGTGCGGGTCCGGCCCGTCCCGTCGTGCCACAGGGAGGCGAGCATGGGCGTCTCGGTGGATCCGGGCGCCACCACGTTGCAGCGGATGCCCTGCCGTGCGACCTCCAGGCCGAGGCACTTGGTGAACATCGTCGCCGCCGCCTTGGACGCGGCGTAGGCGGCCATGTCCGTACGGGCCGTGCCGGCCGCGTTCGACGCCACGGTCACCACGGCGCCGCCGCGGCCCTCGTCCAGCATCCGGCGCACCACGGCCGTGGAGACGAGGAAGACGCCCGTCGCGTTGACCGCGAAGGTGGCCGCCCAGTCCTCGGCGGTCAGGGCGCAGGCCCGGCCGGCCCTGAGCACCCCCGCCGCGTTCACCAGGCTGCGGACCGGGCCGAGTTCGCCTTCCACGGTGTCGAGCAGCGCCTCCACCTCCTGCTCGGAGGTGACGTCCGCCGCGAAGGCCCGGACGTGGAGCCCGTCCGCCCGGGCCTTCTCCGCGAGTTCCTCCGGCGCGGCCCCGGCCCGGTCCACGGCCGCCACGGCGAATCCCTGCTCGCCGAGGGTCCGTACCACGGCGCTGCCGATGCCGCCCGCGGCCCCGGTGACCAGCGCCGTGCCCGGGGTGTCGGCCGTACCCGATGCGTTCCCGTTCCTCACACCAATCTCCTGTTCGCTGCGTTCCGGTTCCTTGCGGTTCGTTGCGGTCGGGTCACCCGCGCCAGGCCGCGGCCACCGCCACCGCCTGGCCGGGGTTCAATCGCGGGTCGCAGAAGCTCGTGTACTTGCCGCCGGTGTCCTCGGACGCCTCCTGCGGGACGCACTCCAGGACGTCGTCCGGCGTGGTCTCCAGGTGCAGTCCCGCGGCCACGCCCCCCGCTTCGGTGACGGCCTCCTGGAAGGCCTCCACCTCGTGGACGACGGTCTCGACGACCCGGGTCTTCCGGCCGTCGCGGCCGGACACGGTGTTGCCGTGCATCGGGTCGCAGAGCCAGAGGACCGGGTGGCCGGCCCGGCGGACGGCCCGCACCAGGGGCGGCAGCCGGGAGGCCGCCGCGGCCGCGCCCATCCTGGCGACGAGGGTGAGCCGGCCGGGGTCCCGGTGCGGGTCGAGGCGTTCGCACAGGGCGAGCAGTTCGGCCGGGGTCGTCCCCGGACCGACCTTGCACGCGACCGGGTTGACGACGGTCGCGAGGAGCGCGACGTGCGCCCCGTCCGGCTGCCGGGTGCGCTCCCCGACCCACGGCCAGTGCGTGGAGGCGAGGACGGGGGCGCCGTTCTCGTCGCCGCGGACCATCGGGAGCTCGTAGTCGAGGAGGAGCGCCTCGTGGCTGGTCCACACCGTGGGGTCCACCCCGTGTCCCGGGGTGGTGCCGCACCAGCCCAGGTGGCGCATGACGTCCCGGGCCGCGTCGTACCCGGCGAGGATCCGCCGCGGGTCCGGGCGCCGGAGCTCCGGGTCCGGTTCGGGGCTGTTGACCATGTGCCCGCGGTAGACCGGGAGCGTCCGTCCCGCCACGACCTCGGTCCCGGCGGAGCGGGGCTTGGCGTACTGGCCGGCCATTCTGCCGACCCGCAGCACGGGGGTGTGGGTGACGGCCTTCAGCGTGCCGGCGAGCAGGTCGAGCAGGGCCGCCTTGCGGGCGACGTCGCCGCGCGTCGACTCGTCCGGGTTCTCCGCGCAGTCCCCCGTCTGCACGACCGTCACCGCGCCGGCCGCCGCGCGCGCCAGCAGGGAGCGCAGTTCCCGGACGTCCCGGGCCCGCACCAGGGCGGGGCGTGCGGCGAGTTCGGCACGCACCTCGCGCAGGGCCCGGTCGTCGTCCCAGACGGGCTGCTGTGCGGCGGGGAGACCACGGAGGAGCGCGACATAGTGATCCACTCGAACCTCCTTCTGAGGATGCCTGTGAATTCTGCTGTCCGGGAAATGGACCCGAAAGCGCCGGCACTTGATTCCGTCAAGTCAGGGAAGTTCTGGGGAAGTTCGGCCGTTTTTCCCCGGACCCGGCGCCGAACGGATTTCCAGGTTTTCTCCTTCGCCCGCGGAGAATCCCTCTGATATTCCTCTAGGGATTCCTCAGAAGGGGTCGCCGGATGTCGTCGGATGTCGCCGGATTCCTGCGGCACCAACGCGGGATGCCCCGCTCGCCGGGCGGGCGAGCGGGGCATCCGGCGGACGCGCAGAGGGAATCAGGGCGACGCGTGCACGGCGGCGGAAGCGGATTCGGGCTCCGGCCGGTCCAGCGATTCCAGCAATTCCTCGGCCCACCGGGGCGAGTAGGCGGTCAGGCGGGGCAGCCCGCCGGTCCGGGGATCTCCCGTCCAGGTGAACCGCGCGCCGGGGTTGTGCGCGGACCAGCCGCCCGGCGCGAACAGCTGGGGGCTGCCCGCGATGTCCGGGCCGCGCGCGGTGCGCCACTGGCCGAACACCTCCGCGCGCCCCGCCCCACGGGCCAGGGCATCGCCCAGCGCCCGCGCGTCGACCGCCGGGCAGTCCCCGGCGATCTCCAGGATCACCGGCAGCACGCTGATGCACCGGCTCTCCGCGTAGAAGGCGTGCCGCAGGGCGGCGTCCAGTTCGTCGGAGGCCCGCAGGCCGCCCACTTCGGGGGCCTTCGCGGCCTGCACGGCCTCCATGGCCGGCAGCGTGGTCGAGGGGTAGTCCGCCTCCCGGCCGGACCACACGCGCCAGCCGAGCTCCGGTCGGAGCGCGCCGATGACGATGACTTCCGGTTCGACGATGTACTTGGGGGTGGGTTCCGCGTTGAACAGCTCCAGGGGGAAGGCCCGGTGGTCGACGAGGAGTTCCCGGCCGCGCGCCCGGGCGGCCGCCCGCAGGGTGTGCAGGGCCAGACTCGCCCAGGGGCAGCCGATGTCGGACCAGACGGTGACGGTGCCCGGGGCCGGAGCTCCCATGGCCGGAGCTCCCATGGCCGGAGCTCCCATGGCCGAATTGCCCATGGTCGAAGTGCCCATGGTCAGATGTCCACCCTGACGCCGTACCGCTCGACCCAGGCGTTGAACTCCACCAGGCGCTCCAGGACCGCGCGGGCGCTCCAGGGGCCGCCCATGGCGAAGGCGCCCTCAGGCCGGTCGAGCAGCCGCCGCACCCCGTCCGCCGAGACCAGGCGCAGCACCGGCGCGTCCTCGGTCAGCAGCGCCTCCACCATTTTCCGGAGCGCCAGTTCGTAGGAGAGGTCCTGGGTGGAGGGGTAGGGGTTCTTCTTCCGGTCGAGGACCGAGTCGGGCAGGACGCCGCGCATGGCGGCCCGCAGCAGGCTCTTCTCCCGGCCGTCGAACGTCTTCATGGCCCAGGGCGCGTTGAACACGTACTCCACGAGCCGGTGGTCGGTGAAGGGCACCCGGACCTCCAGACTGGCGGCCATGCTCATCCGGTCCTTGCGGTCGAGCAGGAAGTTCTCCCAGCGGGTGATGTTGAGGTAGCTCACCTCGCGCATCCGGGCCTCCAGGCCGCTCTCCCCGGCCAGGCGGGGCACTTCGTCGAGCGCCTCGGTGTAGCGCCGCTCGATATAGGCGCCCATGCCGAGCCGGTCCCAGATGCCCACCTCGCGCAGCGCGCCGATGCCGCCGGCCTTCTCGAACGGGTGGTGCCAGGGGAAGGTGTCGGCCTCCACGGCCTCCTTGTCGTGGAACCAGGTGTATCCGCCGAAGAGTTCGTCGGCCGCCTCCCCGGAGAGCGCGACGGTCATGCGCTCCTTCAGGGCGCGGCAGAGCAGGTAGAGGGAGTACTCCATGTCGCCCGTGGACACGGGGAGGTCCTGGGCGCGCAGCACGGCGTCCCGGACGCCCCGGTCGAGCATGTCGTTGCTGTCGAGCTCGACGACGACGTGCTCGGCCCCGACGTGCCGGGCGACCTCGACCGCGAACGGGGTGTCGGGGTCCTCCCACTGCACGTTGGCCTCGAAGCGCTCGTCGTGGCCGGTGAAGTCGACGGAGTAGGCGCGCACCGGCGGCTTGCCCTGGGCCGCCAGGGTGCGCGCGGCCAGGGCGGTCACGGCGCTGGAGTCCAGGCCGCCGGAGAGCAGGGTGCCGACGGTGACGTCGGCGACCAACTGGCGCTCGACGATGTCCTCCAGCAGCGCGCGGACCTTCGCCACGGTCTCTTCCAGGCCGTCCTCGTGCGGACGGGCCGTCAGCCGCCAGTACGCGTGCTCCGTCAGCCCGTCGCGGCCGAAGCGCACGACCGTCGCCGGGCGCACCTCCCGCATCCCGCGGAAGACGGCGTGTCCCGGCGTCTTCACTATGCCGAACATCTCCCGCAGGCCGTCGGCGTCCACGACGGCCTCGGCCTCGGGGTGTTCGAGGATCGCCTTGGGCTCGGACCCGAAGAGGATGCCGTCGGCCGTGGGGTAGTAGTAGAGCGGCTTGACGCCCATCCGGTCGCGGATCAGCAGGAGTTCCTCGCTGCGGGGGTCCCAGAGGGCGAAGGCGTAGATGCCGTTGAGCCGCTCGCAGAACCCCTCGCCCCACTCCAGATAGCTCCGGAGCACCACCTCGGTGTCGCTCTCGGTCCGGAACTTGTGCCCGGCCTGCTCCAACTCGGCGCGCAGCTCCCGGTAGTTGTACACCTCTCCGGTGTAGGTGATGACGGGGGCGCCGTCGTCCTCCGGGGCGGCGCCCATCGGCTGCCGGCCGCCCTCCAGGTCGATGATGGACAGGCGCTGGTGGCCCAGCACGGCATGCCGCGACGCCCACAGGCCGTGCGCGTCGGGCCCCCGGCACTCCATGGTCCGCGCCATGTCCGCGACCACACCGGCGTGCCCGGTCAGATCGCGCCGCAGGCTCACCCATCCCGCAAGACCGCACATCCTCCGTCACTTCCTTTCCATGATGCTGTCCCAGCAGAGCAGTTGACGTGTTTTCGGTATCGGCGCGATGTCCGCCCGGGCGTGTTCGCCCAGGGTGACCGCCCGGTGCGAGCCGGGGGTCAGGACCGGCCAGTCGGACACCCCGGGGGCGCGGGGCGCGCCGTCCCGGGCGAAGGAGGACACCGCGTCCATGAAGGCGCGGGAGACGGACTGTTCCAGCGGGCCGTCGCCGTGCACCGCCGCGCGGTCCGGCTGCCCGTACGTCCCGAACAGGAAGGGCGAGGTGGACTCGTGCGGTGTGCCGCTGCCGGGCGGCAGCACCGGGTGCGCGAAGTCCAGGTAGTACAGCGGCGTGACGCCCTCCCGCGCGTGCCGTTCCGCCAGCCGGACGGAGGGGTGGCGGAAGATCCCGTCCCCGTAGATCTCCGCGTAGAGGGAGAGGCCGTCCCCCGGCCGCCCCTCGTCCCGGGCGGCCTCCCGGTATCCGTCGACCAGCGCGCGCACCGCCTCCTCCCCCGGCGCTCCGTACCGCAGCGCCGACAGGTAGGAGCGCACGGCCGAGCGCAGTTCCTCCTCGGTGTCCGTGCGGGGCACCCGGACGGGGGACCGGGGGCCGGTGAAGAACGTCCCCTCGGTACGGGCCCCGACCACCAGCAAGGGGACGCCGGGGGTGGGCAGTTCGTCGTCGTACGCGTCCATCAGCGGCCCGCCCGCGACCGGCCCTTGATAGACGCGGCCGCTCCGCACGCCGCGCTTCCACGGCGGCGGCGCGAAGTACCGCTCCCACGCGCCGCGCAGCACCGGTTCCGGCACCTCCCGCAGCCCGGGCACCGGGGTGCCCAGCTCCCGGGCCAGGGCGTCGAAGACCTCCTCGGCGTCGTCCCTGGTGAGGCCCGTGGCGGGGGAGACCGCGTGGGCCGCGCTGATGACGACGGCGCGCCGGATCAGGGGTCGGGTGCCGGGCAGCAGGGACAGCCGCCAGACCCCGGCTCCCCCGCCGGAGGTGCCGCACAGCGTGATGTTGCCGGGGTCGCCGCCGAAGGCCGGCGCGTTCTCGTGCACCCAGCGCACCAGATGCGCCTGGTCCTGGAGTCCCCAGTTGCCGTCCGCCCCGGTGACGGGGTCGGCGAGGCCGGGGTGCAGCCCCTGGCCGAGCACCCCCAGACGGTAGTTGAACGTGACGACGACCAGGCCGCGCGCCGCGAGGGCGGCACCGTCGTAGACCGGCTCGCTCCCGGCCCCGTGGAACCATCCCCCGCCGTGCACATAGACGAGGACGGGACGGGAGCCCCGGGTGCCGGGCGTCCAGACGTTGGCGTACAGCCCGTCCTCGCCGCAGTCGGAGCAGCCCGGCTGCGGAAAGGACGCGGCGTGTGCCACCGCCTCCCGCTCCCCGGCCCAGGGCGCCACCGGCCGCGGCGACGCGAAGCGCAGCGGGCCCACCGGAGGAGCGGCGTACGGGACCCCCTTGAACGCCTGGACCCCGCCCTGGGCCGATCCCGCCACCACCCCGCCGGTGGTGCGGACCCGCGGCCGGAACGGTGCGCCGGCGGGGGCCCGGGAGACGTCCGGGGGCCGGGCGCCGTCCGGTCGCAAACCTCTTGAGAGCATGAGCAGTTCGCCCCTTCCCGCCATCCGGCGGACACCGGTTCGCTGTGGCAGCAGCATGTGGCGCCCGCGGTGGGGCGACCACCGGCCGGTGGCGACCTCGTCAGGTTTCGGCGGCCGAACCGCACCGGTCGCCAACGCACTTGACAGAGTGACGGGTGCGGCACGCGGCTCCCGGGAGCACTGCCTAAGGTGGTCCTTCATGCGAGCTGCTGAAGTGACCGGCCGTCGCCTCAAGAGGCTGCGCGCCGAGGGCGTCTCCGTCTGGCTGCGCGGCGGGCGCCACGACGACGTGGCGACGGGCGAACTGGAGCGGCTCGTCACGGAGTGGGACCTGTCCGGGCTGACGGTCACCGTCGAGGACATGGTCGAGCAGGTGGACAGCCCCGGCCACGTCCGCGGTCTGACCGCCCGGGGGCAGGGGGGCGCCGGTCACCGGGAGGCCACCCGCCGGGCCGCGGCCGCCGTCACCCGGCAGGCCTGCGACGTCTTCCTCCCCTCCTACGAGACGAGCCGCGGGCGCACGGGCCTGGTCTCCGTCGACCTGCCGCCGGCCCGCACCCGGCGGCAGCTCTACGACGAGGCCGTGGCCGCCTGGGAGGCCGTCGACCGGCCGAACCTCCTGCTGAAGGTCCCCGCCGGGCCGACGACGCTGGAGACCGTGAGCGCCCTCGTCTCCCGGGGCGTCGGCGTGGACGTCGTCCCCGTGTTCAGCACCGACCGCTACGAGCAGGTCTTCACGGCGCTGTGCACGGGGTTCGAACGGGCGAGGACGACCCGCCGGGGCCTGCGGGACATCAACACCGCCGTGTCCGTGCCCCTCGCGCCCATCGACGCGTGGGTGGACGCGCACCTGCGCGAACAGGGGCTGGCCGCCTCCCGCTACCCCATGGGGGAGGCGGCCCGCGCCCACGCCCGGCTCGTCCACCACCTGCACGAGCAGAAGCTCAGCCACCAGTGGTGGCAGTCGCTCGCGGCGGACGGCGCCGACCCGCCCCACCTGATATGGACCGGCATCGAGGCGGGTGCGGCGGACGACGGCCACGCCCCTTGCGCGGACCACCTGGTGGCCTGGGGGGTCGTGCACGCGCTGCACGAGTCGGCGCTGCCGTCGATCACCGAGAGCGCCGTGCTCGTCGGCGACGCGCTCTCGGGCCGCCACATCACCGCCCATCAGGACGTGGAGGCGCTGTACGCGTTCGGCCTGTCCTACAGCACCCTGGCGGACGAGCTGGAGCAGGAGTGGCTGGCGCGCCACACGGCGCACTGGCGGGAGTTCTGGCGCCGGAGCGAAGAGCTCCTGGGCCGGTCCGCGCCACCGCGCGAACCCTAAGGCGCGTCCGGCAGGCGAGCCGCCGTCTCCCGCGCCCACTCCGCCGCCTCCGCCACACTCCCCGCCGACCGCACGCCCTCCGGCAGCGGGGGCCGCCGGACCACCACCACCGGGATCCCGGCCTCCCGGGCGGCCACCAGCTTCGCGGCCGTCGCCGCCGCCCCGCTGTCCTTCGTCACCAGGACGTCGATGCGGTGGCGGCGCAGCAGTTCGCGCTCGCCCTCGACCGTGAAGGGGCCCCGGGCCAGCAGGACCTCCATGCGGGGCGGCACCGGCGGAAGGGGGGCGTCCACCGAGCGGGCGAGGAACCACATACCCTCGAGGTGCGCGAAGGCGCCGAGCCCCATCCTCCCGGTGGTCAGGAACACCCGCTCGCCGAGCGGGGGCAGCGCCCGCGCCGCGGCGTCCAGCGAGTCCACCGTCCGCCAGTCGTCGCCCGGGCCCGCGACCCACCCGGGACGGCGGACGGCGAGCAGGGGAACATGGACCTCGGCGGCGGCCTTCGCCGCGTTGGAACTGATCGTGTCGGCGAAAGGATGCGTGGCGTCGATGAGCGCGTCGACGTGCTGCTCGCGCAGCCACCGGGCCAGGCCCTCCGGCCCCCCGAACCCCCCGATCCGCACCTGCCCCGCGGGCAGCCGCGGCTCGGCGACGCGTCCTGCCAGGGAACTGGTCACGCGCAGGCCCGGGTCGGCGTCCAGCAGGGCCGCGAGCCGCCGGGCCTCCGTCGTGCCGCCCAGGATGAGGATGTGGCGCTCGCCGCTCACGCTCCGCCTCTCGTCTTCGCACCACCGCGGGAGCGCGGCGGCGTGACGGAGACGAAAGCATCGGGCGGGCGTTCGGCGCAACTCGCGCGCACCGGACTGCGGCACGGCTGGACGACGGGGGCGTGCGCGACGGCCGCGACCACGGCCGCGTACACGGCGCTGCTCACCGGCGAGTTCCCCGACCCGGTGACGATCACCCTGCCCAAGGGGCAGACCCCGGCGTTCGCGCTGGCGGCGGAGGAACTGGCCGACGGGCACGCGATGGCCGGGATAGTGAAGGACGCGGGGGACGACCCGGACGTCACCCACGGCGCCCTGATCCGCTCGACGGTGCGGCTGCTGCCGCCCGGGGCGGGCGTGGTGTTCCGGGCCGGGCCGGGCGTGGGCACGGTCACCCGCCCCGGTCTGCCGCTGCCGGTGGGCGAGCCGGCGATCAACCCGGTGCCCCGCCGGATGATGACCGACCACATCGCCGAAGCGGCCGCCCGGCACGGCGGCACGGGCGATGTGGAGGTCACGGTCTCGGTCGACCACGGCGAGGAGATCGCCCGTTCCACCTGGAACGGCCGTCTGGGCATCCTCGGCGGGATCTCCATCCTGGGCACGACGGGCATCGTCGTCCCCTACTCCTGCTCGGCCTGGATCGACAGCATCCGGCGCGGCGTGGACGTGGCCCGCGCGGCGGGCCGTACGCATGTGGCGGGCTGTACGGGCTCGACGTCGGAGAAGGTCGCGGTCGCGGTGCACGGGCTGCCGGAGGACGCGCTGCTCGACATGGGCGACTTCGCGGGGGCCGTGCTGAAGTACATCCGCCGCCACCCGGTGGACCGGCTGACCGTGGCGGGCGGCTTCGCGAAGCTCTCCAAGCTGGCCGCCGGCCATCTGGACCTGCACTCCTCCCGCTCGCAGGTGGACAAGGGCTTCCTCGCCGAACTGGCCCGCCGGGGCGGGGCGGACGAGGGGCTGGCGGCCGAGGTGGCCGCCGCCAACACCGGTCTGGACGCCCTCCAGCGCTGTGCCGCGCGCGGCGTCCCGCTGGGCGACCTGGTCGCCGCGACGGCGCGCGACGAGGCGCTGGCCGTGCTGCGCGGCGCCCCGGTGGCCGTGGATGTGATCTGCATCGACCGGGCGGGCAACATCGTCGGCCGCGCGGAGCCGCGCGGCCCTTCCTGGAAGGGCTGATTCCGGAGACATGCGCATCGACCGTCTCGACCACCTCGTCCTGACCGTGGCCGACCTCGACGCGACCGTCGACTTCTACGGACGCGTCCTCGGCATGACCCCCGTGACCTTCAAGGGCGGGCGCCGGGCCCTCGCCTTCGGCCACAGCAAGATCAACCTGCATGAGGCGGGCCGGGAGTTCGAGCCGAAGGCCCACCGTCCGACGCCGGGCAGTGCGGACCTCTGCCTCGTCGTGGACGGGCCGCTGGAGACCGTCGTCGCCGAACTGGCCCGGCACGGCGTGCCCTTGGTGGAGGGTCCCGTCGAACGCACCGGCGCCGAGGGGCCGATCCTCAGCGTCTATGTGCGCGACCCGGACGGGAACCTGATCGAGCTGAGCACCTACGTCCCGTAGCCGCGCGGATCACTTCTCCGGCGGGCCGAGCGTGTCGAGGCTCGGCCGGATCGCGCCCGCCGCCGCCGCTGCCGCCGCCTCCTCGTCGCCCGCCTCGATGGCCGCGAGCAGTGCCTCGTGCGGCCCGTCACCGCTCTCCGGCACCTCGTCCTGGCTGCGCAGCGCGTGCAGGCTGTCGCGCAGGCGCCCGACGAAGAAGCGGTAGAACTCCAGCAGCACGCTGTTGTCCGCGGCCTCGACCACCGCCAGGTGGTACGCGGCGTCGGCCCGCGCGAACTCCTGCGGGGTGGTGGCGCGGTTGCGGTCCGCCAGCAGGGTGCGCAGCCGCTCCACGTCGGCGTCGGTGCGCCGGGCGGCGGCGAGCCGGGCCGCCTGGACGTCCAGGCCCAGCTGGATCTCGAAGATCTCCCGCACCTCCGCCATCCCGACCCGGCGCAGCAGCGGGGCGGGGTCGGCGGTGGAGACCACGAAGGTGCCGGCGCCCTGCCGGGTCTCCAGCACACCGAGGTGCACCAGGGCACGGATCGCCTCGCGGACGACGGTGCGGCTCACCCCCAGCTTCACGGTCAGTTCGTGCTCGGTCGGCAGCCGATCGCCGATCGTCCAAGTCCCCGCCGTCAGCGCCTCGTTGAGCTGGGCGATGACTTCCTCGACGGAGGATTTCCGGCCAATCACGCGCACGTTGCGCCCCTTCTTCCCTTGCTGTTGCCCACCTGACCAGTAGTAGAGTTGCGACGAGACGTCAGTCATCATACAAATCTGGGGGTGGACATGGGGTAGACCGCCGGACCCGAGCCCCCGTAAGGGCCGTTCGGCGCTGCGGTCAACTTGTCCAACCCGGGTCGGGTCGCACCTCCGCGCCGGTCGCACAGCCGGGTCCACCGCATCGTACGGGATGGGCCGGACCGCCGTGCCCGCGGTCGGCGCCACCGGACAACGACCCCTCCGACGTCCGCACATGACATATCCGCACACGAATCCGTGTATGCAGCACCCATCCCAGAACCGTTCCACCGTGGGAAGACAACGGGGAAGGCGTTTCATGCGTGCAGAAAACCTCGACCGTGCAGAAAACCGCGACCGTGCAAAGAACCCCGACCGTGCAAAGAACCTCGACGACGCGGAGGACCCCGGCCCCGCCACCCTGCCCGGCGTCCTCCGGGCGCGGGCCGGCGACCGGCCGGACGCCGTCGCCGTCACCTGCGGCGGCGACAGCCTCACCTATCGGGATCTCGTGGAGCGAAGTACCCGCACCGCCGCGCTCCTCCACGGGGCCGGAGTGCGACGCGACGACCGGGTCGGCGTCTTCGCCGAACCGTCCCTCGGCCTCGTCGTCGGGGTGTGGGGCGCCCTCACCGCCGGCGGCGCCTATCTGCCGCTGTCCCCCGACTACCCCGAGGAGCGGCTGCGCTTCATCGTCGAGGACGCCCGTTGCCGGGTCGTCCTCTGCCAGCCGCATCTGACGGACCGGCTGCGGGAGCTCGCCCCGGCCGGGACCCGCATCGTCGCCCTCGACGGGGCCGGCGACGGCGAAGGGGCCCTCCCCGACGCCGAGGGCCCGCGGCCGGACGACCTGGCCTACGTCATCTACACCTCCGGCAGCACCGGCAGGCCCAAGGGCGTGATGGTCGAGCACCGGAGCGTCGTCTCCCAGATGCGCTGGCTCGCCGCCTCCGGGCACCTGGACACCGGCAGCGTCGTCCTCCAGAAGACCCCGATGAGCTTCGACGCCGCCCAGTGGGAGATCCTCGCGCCGGCCTGGGGCGCGCGCGTGGTCATGGGGGCTCCGGGCGTGTACCGCGACCCCGAGGGGCTGATCGACGCGATCGTCCGACACAAGGTGACCACGCTCCAGGGCGTACCCACCCTGCTCCAGGCCCTCGTCGACACCGAGCGGCTGGGCAGCTGCACCAGCCTGACCCGGATCTTCAGCGGCGGCGAGGCGCTGACCCGCACACTGGCGGCCGAGTTATTCGCCGAACTGCCCACCGCGCGGCTGGTGAACCTCTACGGGCCCACCGAGTGCACCATCAACTCCTCCGCCTACACCGTCTCCCCGGCGACGCTGAGCGCCGAGCCGGCCGTCATCCCCATCGGCACCCCGGTGGACGGCACCGCGTACCACATCCTCGACGGGGACCAACTCCCCGTCGCCCCCGGCGAGATCGGCGAACTCCACATCTCCGGCGTCCAGCTCGCCCGCGGCTATCTGCACCGCCCCGACCTGACCGAGGAGCGCTTCCTCCACCTCGCCCCGGCCCCGGGAGCGGAACCGGTCCGGCTGTACCGGACGGGCGACCTGGCCCATCAATCCTCCGACGGCACCGTCCACTTCGCCGGCCGGACCGACAGCCAGATCAAGCTGCGCGGCTACCGCGTCGAGCTCGACGAGATCGCCCGCACCATCGAGAACCACGCCTGGGTCAAGCGGGCGGCCGTCGTCGTCAAGGACGACCCCCGCACCGGCTTCCAGAACCTGGTCGCCGCCGTGGAGCTCAACCCGAAGGAAGCCGCCCTGATGGACCAGGGCAACCACGGCGCCCATCACCAGTCCAAGGCCAGCAAGCTCCAGGTAAAGGCGCAGCTCTCCAACCCCGGTCTGCGGGAGGCCCATGAGCTGGCCGGGCGCCCGCACATCGACCTGCCGGGCAGGACCGCGGACCCCGGGCAGCGCCGGGAGGTCTTCGCCCGCAAGACCTACCGCTTCTACGAGGGCGGCGGCATCGGCCGGGCCGACGTCGTCAAGCTGCTGGACGAGGCCGCCGACGGGCCCGTCACCGCCCGCCCCCGCCGGCCGCAGGACCTGACGCTCGCCGAACTCGGCACGATCCTGCGGTGGTTCGGACAGTTCCACAGCGAGGAACGGCTGCTGCCCAAGTACGCCTACGCCTCGCCCGGCGCCCTGTACGCCACCCAGCTCTATCTGGAGATCGAGGGCGTCGCCGGGCTGCGGGCCGGCATCTACTACCACAACCCGCTCACCCATCAGCTCACGCTGGTCCGCGAGTTGGACGAGGGCGGGCCCGAACGGCTGAAGGCCCACTTCATCGGCAAGAGACGGGCCATCGAGCCGGTCTACAAGAACAACCTGCTGGAAGTCCTGGAGTTCGAGACGGGCCACATGGTCGGCCTGTTCGAGCGCGTCCTGCCCTCCTACGGGCTGACCATCCACCCGGACGGCCACCGGCCCGAGCTCAAGCCGCTGTTCGACGTGGCCGACGAGGACCACTACCTGGGCTGCTTCGCCGTCCGCCCGGGCGACGGCCGGCGGCCGGACGACCCCACCGACCTCTATGTCCAGTCCCACCCCGGCAAGGTCGCGGACCTCCCGCCCGGCCAGTACCGCTACGTGTGCGGCGGCCTGGAGCGGATCTCGGACCGGCTGGTCGAGAAGAAGCACGTCATCGCGATCAACCAGGCCGTGTACGAGCGGTCGGCCATCGGCATCAGCGCCGTCGGCCGGGCCCCGGAGCCCTGGCTGGAGTACATCGTGCTCGGCAAGAAGCTCCACCACCTCCAGGCCAACGGGCTGGGCTTCGGCTTCATGTCCTCCGGCTACAGCTCCAAAAGCGGCCACCCGCTGCCCGCCGCACGGCGCCTGGACGACATCCTCACCGCCTGCTCCCTGCCGACGGGGCCCTCGTACTTCTTCGTCGGCGGCCGTGTGGACGCCGGGCAGCAGGCGAGCGAGGGCATGGCCGAGGACATCGTCCATATGAAGGGCCCGACCGAGATGATCAGGGACGACCTGATCGCCTTCCTGCCCGACTACATGCTGCCGAACAAGGTCGTCGTGCTGGACGCCCTGCCGCTGACGGCCAACGGCAAGATCGACGTCAAGACGCTCGCCGACCTGGAGCAGATCTCCCGGGGGCTGGAACGCCGCGCCTTCGTGCCGCCGCGCACCGCCACCGAACAGGCCCTCGCCGGGCTGTGGGGCACGGCCCTGAAGTACGAGCCGGTGTCCAAGGAGGACAACTTCTTCGAGAGCGGCGGCAATTCGCTGCTCGCAGTGACCCTCGTCCACCGCGTCAACCGGCACTTCGGCACGGCCCTGCCGGTGCAGATCCTCTTCGAGACCCCCACCCTGGAACAGCTCGCCCGCCGCATCGACGGCGGCTCCGCCGGGGACTCGTCCCGCCTGGTGCGGCTGCACGCCAGGGGAGACGCCTCGCCGGTCTTCTGCTGGCCCGGCCTCGGCGGCTACCCCATGAACCTCCAGCTCCTCGGTTCCCGCGTGGACATCGGCCGGCCCTTCTACGGCATACAGGCGCACGGCCTCAACGCCGGCGAGGACCCGTACCCGACGATCCGGGACATGGCCGCCGCCGACCTGGAGGAGATCCGGCGGATCCAGCCCGAAGGGCCGTACACGCTCTGGGGCTACTCCTTCGGGGCCCGGGTCGCCTTCGAGGCGGCCTGGCAGCTGGAGCAGGCCGGTGAACGGGTGGAGAACCTCTTCCTGATATGCCCCGGCAATCCGAAGGTCCGGGCGGAGGGCGGCGACCGCTTCGGGCGCGAGTCCACCTACCGCAATCCCGCCTATCTGACGGTCCTGTTCTCCGTGTTCACCGGCAGCATCGACGGACCGGATCTGGAACGGTGCCTCGCCTCCGTGCGGGACGAGGACGATTTCGTGGCGTTCGTGGGCGACCTGATACCGGCGCTGGACGAGCAGTTGATCCGCAGGATCACCCGCATCGTCGCGGAGACCTACGAATTCGAGTACTCCTTCCGCGAACTGGCCGAGCGGAGCCTGGCCGCACCGGTGACCCTCTTCAAGGCGGTGGGCGACGACTACGCGTTCATCGAGGGGAGTTCCGGCTATTCCGCCCTTCCCCCGGCCGTGGTCGACCTGGAGGGCGACCACTACGGCGTGCTGAAGGAACACGGCGTCGCCGAACTGGTCTCGGCGATCCGCACCCGCCTCGGCCGGTGAAATCCGCACAGACGATCCCAAGGAACAACAGTATGCCGCACGTCCATATCCAGCATTTCCCGAAGGACTTCACCGAGGAGGAGCGGCAGCGGCTGGCCGAGTCGCTCACCGAGGTGGTCACCCGGCACTTCGGCGTCTCCGACGGCGCCGTCTCCGTCGCCCTGGAGCCGGTCGACCAATCGGCCTGGAACGAGACGGTCTACGGGCCGGGGATCACGGAACGCCGGCACCTGCTGATCAAACACCCCTCCTACTGACCCCCACCGACCCGGCCACGGAAAACCGGCCCCGCTACGGACAAGGAGCCCGTCATGACCGATTCCCTCGGACCGCGCCTGAAGGTCGGCGTGGTCGTCCCCGCGACCAACACCTCGGTGCAGCCGGAGATGGAGGCGCTGCGCCCCTTCGGCGTGACCAACCACACCGGACGCATGCTGACGGCCGACCATTCCCTCGTGGAGGGAATCGACACCCTGGTGGACAGCTATCGGGAATCGACCCACAAGGCCATCGCCGGCATCGTCCCCTGCAAGCCCGACTGCATCGTCATCGGCTTCTCCCCCGAGATCTACTGGGACGGGCCGGAATCCCACGCCCCCGTCCTGGAGTCGATGAGGTCGGCCGCCGGCGGCCTGCCCGTCACCATGAGCCCCGACGCGTTCAACGCCGCCCTGGCCCGCTACGAGGCGAGCCGGATCGCGGTCATCACCCCCTATCTCCCCGTCGGTGACGACTCGGTGAGCCGGTTCTTCACGGACAGCGGCTACGAGGTCGTACGCGTCCGGGGGCTCGGGTGCAGCAGCCCGGAGAAGATCTCCCACGTGTCCGAGGCCGAACTCCGCGACGCCGTGAAGGAGATCGACGGGCCCGACGTGGAGGCCATCGTCCAGGTCGGCACCAACGTGGCCATGATGCGGGTCGCGGCCGCCGCCGAGGAATGGATCGGCAAGCCCGTCGTCACCAACAACACGGTGCTGTACTGGCACGCCCTGCGGCAGAGCGGAATCGCCGACCGCCTGCGCGGATTCGGCTCGTTGCTGGCCGAGCACTGAGCGCACCGCGCCACCCGAACCGGAGCCGGGCGGGGGCGGGGACCGCCGTCCCCGCCCGGCGGTGACCCGAGAAAACTGGAGAATCTCCGTGAGTATGACCGGCAGCGGAAAGACCGCTCTGGACGGGGACGGGACCGCGGTGGACAACCGGATCCCGGTGTGGAGACTGCTGGCGTTCACGACGGCCGGCTTCCTCGCCATCATGACCGAGACGATGCCCGCGGGCCTGCTGCCCCAGATCGGTGACGGACTCGGCGTCTCCGAAGGGCTGGCGGGACAGCTCGTCACGCTCTACGCCATCGGTTCCGTCGTGGCCGCGGTCCCCGTCATCGCCGCCACCCGCGGCATGCGACGGCGCCCGCTGCTGCTGACGGCCGTCGGCGGGCTGCTCGTGTTCAACACCGCCACGGCCCTGTCGGGCAGTTACGGCCTCACCCTCGTCGCCCGGTTCGTCGCCGGCATGGCGTCGGGCGTGATCTGGGGACTCCTCGCCGGCTACGGCCGCCGTCTGGTGCCCGAGCACCTCCAGGGCCGGGCCCTGGCCGTCGTGGGCGTCGGCCAGCCGATCGCCCTCACCCTCGGGGTCCCGCTGGGCACCTGGCTGGGGTCGCTGTTCGACTGGCGCGGCGTCTTCTGGGTCATGTCCGCCGTCGCGCTGCTGCTGATGCTCTGGGTCCGCGCGCTGGTGCCCGACTTCCCCGGCCAGACCGCCGAGGACCGCCGGCCCATCCCGGAGATCTTCGCCCTGCCGGGCATCCGCCCGGTGCTCGGCGTGATGTTCCTGTGGATCCTCGCCCACAACATCCTCTACACCTATATCGCGCCCTTCCTGAAGGGCGCCGGCCTCGGCGGCCATGTCGACATCGCGCTGGGCGTCTTCGGCGCGTCCGCCATCCTGGGCATCTGGCTGACCGGCGTCCTGGTCGACCGTCTGCTGCGCGTCGTCACGCTCGCCAGCCTGGCCGGATTCGCCCTCGCGGCCCTGGTGCTGGGCCTCGCCGGGCACTGTGCGCCGCTGGTCTTCGCCGGGATCGCGGCCTGGGGCGTGACGTTCGGCGGCGGACCCACGCTCCTCCAGACCGCGATCGCCGACGCGGCCGGGGACGCCGCCGATGTCGCCCAGTCGATGTTCGTCACCGTCTTCAACCTCGCCGTCGCGGGCGGCGGGGTGGTCGGCGGCCTGCTCCTCGAATCGGCCGGGGCCGGTTCCCTCCCCTGGGTCCTGCTGGTGCTCGCCCTCCCGGCACTCGCCGTGGTGACGGCCGCGAAGCGGCACGGCTTCACGCCCGGTCCCCGCGGGGCGAAGGGCTGACGCACGACGCACCGGCCCGTACCTCCGCGGGTACGGGCCGGTGCGCGCGGGACGGCGGGGTCAGCCGCCGGCCTTCGGCAGACCGGCCGGCTTGTCCGCCTCCGTGTCCTTCTTGAGGGTGTCCTCCTTGCCCGACGCCCACGCGACCGTGATGCTCTTCGCGTCCACGCTCTTCACCGTGCCCTTGGCGTACTCCGTACTGCCGTCGAGGCACTTGAGCTCGAACGTCACCGGCCGGGCGGTGGTGACGACCTTGCCCGAGCAGGCCACCTTGGGGGCCACGGACAGCGACGCGTGGTCCCCGGCGACGGCCAGGACCATCAGACTCTTGTCGAGCAGGCTGCCCTTCGCCCAGCCGCCCTGGAGGGCCGCCGCCCCGTCGCCTCCCGCGGCGGGGGCCTGGGACTGCTGCCCGGACCCCGAACTCCCCGAGGACGCCGCGTCGTTCTTCTTCGCGTCCCCGTCGTCCTTGCTCCCGCTGCCACAACCGGTCATCAGCACAGCGGCGATGAGCGCCGCCCCCGTGAACTGCGCTGCCTTGCGCACGTACTTCTCCTCGGTCTGGAGGCATCGCCCCTGGACATGACGACACACTGTAAACCGTCCACCGTTCGAGGAGAGCTCACCCCCAGGGGGGACGCGGCCCGCTGTTCCGTGGGCCGTCCGGGTGACGCGGCACCGGCGCCCGGCCGTTCGCCCGAGAAATCCGGAAGCGTTCGTTCCGTCCCCCTTCCGTCCCCCCTGTCGCTCCTCCCGGAGGTAGATGATGAGGCGCTTCGCCCTCCCCCGGCTCCCCGCCCTGGCCGCGTCCACCCTGCTCGCCCTGGCACTGACCGCCACCGCCGCGCAGGGCCACGGCACCCCGGCGCCGGAACACGGGCACGGCGCACGGGCGGTCCACGACCTGCACTTCGGGTCCCGGGTGGCCGTGCCGCCCGGCGGGACCGCCCGGGCCACGGTGCACTGCCCGCACGGCGAGACGCCCACCGGCGGGGGCGGCGCGGGCAGCGACGGCGTCCACCTCGTGGCGTCGACCACCCACGGGGGCGACGACTGGACGGTCCGGGGCTTCAACGGCTCGGACGACGCCCCCGGCACGCTGACCCCCTTCGTGGCCTGCGCGGAGCACGGGGCCCGCTTCGGGGGCAACGGCCCGCAGACCACCCTGGCACCGGGGGTGAACGGCTCCGTGAGCAACGCCTGCCCCTCGGGCGAGGTGGTCACCGGAGGGGGCTGGGACACCTCCGACGACCGGGTGTTCGTCACCCAGGGCATCGCCACCGGCGACCAGTGGACGGTCCGCGGCGCCAACCGGACCGGTGACGGCCAGGGCCCGTCCGTCACCCTGATGTGCTCGGACCGGCCGCACTCCCAGCACACCGGCCGCCAGGTCCTCGTCAAGCCCGGGCAGACCGCCAGCGCCACGGCGGTCTGCCCGCCGGACGAGGTGCCGACCGGCGGGGGCGGCTCCGCCCGGGACGACACCTTCCTCAGCGGCTCGGCGGCCACCGCCGACGACCGGGGCTGGGAGACCCGGGCCACCAACACCGGCACCGAGCCGCAGACCCTGTACGCCCAGGTGATCTGCGCGGCCCCCTGACGTCAGACGCGGACGACCGGCTCCTGGAGCTCGGTCACCCAGCCCGCCTCGTCGTCCGGGCACTCCAGGTAGAGCTCCCGGGCGTACCCCACGGACCGGTACCCGTGGGCGTCGATCCAGCGGGCCAGGGCCTGGCCCGTCGGTGCCACGTCGTCCATCGGACCCCGGTGGACGACGGTGGCGGCGGTCGCGACGGCGGGCAGCTCCACCGTGGTGCAGCCGTGCTCCGCACCCGGCGCGGCCGCGACCGGCATCGCCGCGTGGACGACGATGCCGCCCCGCCCGTCGGCGGCGTCCTCGTAGTAGGCGACCGACGGGCCCGTCGGCACCGTGCCCGCCTCCTCCAGGCGGCGGCACAGCTCCGCGAACAGCGGCTTGATCACCGGGCCGATGTCCTCCGGCCCGTAACCGGCCGCGACCGCGGTGAGTTCCGCCACCCGGACCGCCGGGATGCTCTTGACCACGATGTCGTCGGTGCTCATGGTTCCCTCGCTCTCGATGCCGCGGAGCCTCGCCTCGACCAGGGCCAGCCGGTGCGCCGCCGCGGCGGCGGCCGCCTCCAGCTCGGCACGGCGCAGCCGCAGCATGCCGCGCAGCTCCTCCGTGCCGACCTCCTCGTCCACGATCGCCCGGACCTGCTGCAGGGTGAAACCGAGATCCTTGAGGGCAATGATGTGGTTGAGGCGGGTGAGCTGGCCGGCCTCGTAGGACCGGTAGCCGCTGGCCGGGTCCACACGGGCCGGGCGCAGCAGCCCCAGGGCGTCGTAGTGCCGCAGCATGCGGACCGATACGCGGCCGTGCCGGGCGAAGTCTCCGATGGTGAACATGGTGCGGCCACTCCATCGTCTGACACGGTGTCAGGGTCAAGCGCCCCGTCCGCCGCGTGTGCGGGCGGCCACGGCCCGCCGTAGCCTGGGGAGCGGGGGTATGGAGGTGATTTCCGTGGAGCACGTCGCCGGATGGCATGTGGAGATCGAGTTCGACGAGGACGCGCGGCACGCCCGCGCCGACGCGATGCTGCGGCTGCGGGACGGCACCGAGCTGAGAGCCCGGGGCAAGGCGGCCCGGCACCCCGACGACCCGGGCGAGCCCCGGGTGGGCGAGGAGCTGGCGGGCGCCCGCGCGCTGACGGATCTCGCCGAGCAGCTGGAGGCGAAGGGCCGGCGCGAGGCGCACGACCTGCGGATGTCCGGGGCGGCGTAGCAACCGCGCCCCGGCTCAGGCCCCCGCGTCGCAGGGCGCGTGGGTGCGGTCACGCGTGGTCGAGTACAGGTGGCTGTCCGGAAACTGCTCCGCGGCCAGCGTGCGGCCCACGATGATCACGGCGGTGCGGACGACTCCGGCCTCCCGCACCCGGTCGGCGATGTCGGCGAGGGTGCCGCGCAGCACCAGTTCGTCCGGCCGGCTGGCCATCGCGACCACGGCGGCCGGGCAGTCGGCGCCGTAGTGCGGCAGGAGTTCGGCGACGACGCGGTCGGCGTAGCGGGCGGCCAGGTGCAGGACGAGCAGCGCGCCGCTGCGCCCGAGGGTGGCCAGGTCCTCGCCGGGCGGCATCGGCGTGGCCTGCTGGGCGATGCGCGTGAGGATCACGGTCTGGCCGACGGTCGGCACGGTCAGCTCGCGGCCGAGCGCGGCCGCCGCCGCGGCGAAGGCCGGGACGCCGGGGACGATCTCGTACGGGATGCCGTGCGCGTCCAGGCGGCGCATCTGCTCGGCGACGGCGCTGAAGACGGACGGGTCGCCGGAGTGCAGCCGGGCGACGTCGTGCCCCTCCTCGTGGGCCCGGACGAACTCGGCCGTGATCTCGTCCAGATCGAGCCGCGCGGTGTCGACCAGCCGGGCGCCGGGCGGGCACTCGTCCAGCAGGTCGCGGGGCACGAGGCTGCCGGCGTAGAGACAAACGCCGCACCGGGCCAGGATCCGGGCGCCGCGCACCGTGATCAGATCGGCGGCACCGGGCCCGGCGCCGATGAAGTACACGGTCATGACTGCGAATCTCCTTGGCGTGAATCACCTTGCGTGGCTGCCGACTTGACGACGGACCACTGGGTCACCGGCATGGCCTGCCGCCAGCCGGTGAAGGTGCCGACGGGGACGGCGTGGGCGACGGCGAGCCGGGTGAGCTCGCCGCCGTGGAGCCGGTGCCGGGCGGCGAGCAGGGCCTCGGACTCGAGGGTGACGGTGTTGGCGACGAGCCGGCCGCCCACGGGCAGGGCGGCCCAGCAGGCGTCGAGCAGGCCGGGCGCGGTGAGCCCGCCGCCGATGAACACGGCGTCGGGGGCGGGCAGCCCGTCGAGCGCGGCGGGGGCGGCGCCGGTGACGACGCGCAGGGCGGGGACGCCGAGGGCGGCGGCGTTGCGCCCGATGCGCGCGGCGCGGACGGGGTCGCGCTCGACGGCGACGGCCCGGCAGGAGCGGTGGGCGCGCATCCACTCGACGCCGATCGAGCCGGAGCCGCCGCCGACGTCCCACAGGAGCTCGCCGGGGGCCGGGGCGAGGGCCGCGAGCGTCGCCGCCCGTATATGACGCTTCGTCAACTGCCCGTCGTTCTCGAAGGCTTCGTCCGGGAGCCCGGGCACGAGCGACAGCCGGAGCGCGTCCGGTGCGGGGCGGCACTCGACGGCGACCACGTTGAGCGGATCGCCGGCCGGGTGCTCCCACTCCTCGGCAATACCCTCGCGCCGCGCCTCTCGGCCGGAGCCGAGCTGTTCCAGGACCGTCATCCGGCTCGGGCCGAAGCCGCGCTCGCGCAGCAGCGCGGCGATCTCCGCGGGGGTGCCGGCCCCGGCGCTGAGCAGCAGCAGCCGGCGCCCGTCGTGCAGGGCGGCGCCGACCGCGGCGAGCGGACGGCCGACGAAGCTGATGACCTCGACGTCCTCCAGCGGCCAGCCGAGGCGGGCGCAGGCGTACGAGGCGGACGAGGGGTGCGGCAGCACCCGCAGCCGGTCCGGGCCGAGCTCCTCGGCCAGCGCCCGGCCGATCCCGAAGAACATCGGGTCGCCGCTGGCCAGGACGCAGACCCGGCGCCCCTCGTGGGCGGCGAGCAGCCCCGGCACGGCGGGCCGCAGCGGCGACGGCCAGGCCACGCGCTCGGCCGTGCAGTCGGGAGGCAGCAGGGCGAGCTGGCGGGGGCCCGCGACGACGGCCTCCGCCGCGCGCAGCGCCTCCCGCGCGTCGGGCGCGAGGCCGGGCCAGCCGTCGGCGCCGATGCCTACGACGGTCACGTGGGTCACGCGGGTCACGAGGGTCCTCGGGCAGCTGGCGAACAGGGGGCACGGGAACTCTACTGACCTGCGGGTACGGCCCGACACCCGGCACCTTGTTGCGTACGATGTGCATTTACTAGTGATGAGCAGGAGGCGCGTCGTGGGGCGTTCACCGGTGGTGCTGGGTATCGAGTCGTCCTGTGACGAGACCGGCGCCGGACTGGTCCGGGACGGAAGGCTGCTGGGCCACGCGGTGGCGTCCAGCATGGACGAGCACGCCCGCTTCGGCGGCGTCGTCCCCGAGATCGCGGCCCGGGCGCACGTCCACGCCGCGACGCCCGTCGTCCGGCAGGCGCTGGCCGAGGCCGGCCTGTCCCTCGGCGACATCGACGCGGTCGCGGTGACCACGGGCCCCGGCCTCTCCGGCGCCCTCCAGGTCGGTGTGGCCGCGGCCAAGGGCATCGCCTACTCCCTGGGCGTGCCGCTGTACGGCGTCCACCACCTGGCCGGGCACGTGGCGGCCGACACGCTGGAGCACGGGCCGCTGCCCGACCCGTGCGTGGTGCTGATCGTCTCCGGCGGCCATACGTCGCTGCTGCTGGTGCGGGACCTGGCCCGCGACCCGATCGTGCACCTCGGCGACACCCTCGACGACGCGGCGGGCGAGTGCTTCGACAAGGTCGCGCGGGTCTTCGGGCTGCCCTACCCCGGCGGCCCGGCCGTCGACCGGGCCGCGCGCGACGGCGACCCGCGCGCGGTCGCCTTCCCGCGCCCCATGACCGGGCCGCGCGACGACCCGTACACCTTCTCCTTCTCCGGCCTGAAGACGGCCGCGGCCCGCTGGGCGGAGGGCCACCGCGCGGCCGGCCGCCCGCTGCCCGTCGCGGACGGCGCCGCCTCGCTCCAGGAGGCCGTGGCCGACGTCCTCACCCGCAAGGCGGTCGCCGCCTGCGTCGAGCACGGCGTGGGAACGCTCGTCGTGGTCGGCGGCGTCGCGGCCAACTCCCGTGTGCGGGCCCTGGCCGAGGAGCGCTGCGCGGCCGCGGGCGTCG
Source organism: Streptomyces luteireticuli (assembly GCF_041519305.1). Classification (NCBI taxonomy): domain Bacteria; kingdom Bacillati; phylum Actinomycetota; class Actinomycetes; order Kitasatosporales; family Streptomycetaceae; genus Streptomyces; species Streptomyces luteireticuli. The sequence continues at coordinate 6,929,030 of NZ_CP167927.1, read as the reverse complement.
CACTGCGGGTGCCGCCGCTGCGGCTGTGCACGGACAACGGGGCGATGATCGCGGCGGTCGGCGACCTGCTGGTACGGGCGGGTGCGCGGCCCGCGCCGCTGGATGTGTCGATCGACCCGTCGGCACCGCTGGAGTACGCGGCGCTGCACCCTGTGGGGCGGTGAGGTTCCCTCCCCGCCCCGGGGCAACAAACCCCCTCCGACTACCAGTCCGCCTTGCGGTAGTCCTTCAGGAAGCACCCGTACAGGTCCTCCCCCTCCTCGCCCCGCACGATCGGGTCGTACACCCGCGCCGCCCCGTCCACGAGGTCCAGCGGCGCGTGGAAGCCCGCGGCCGCCATCCGCACCTTGTCCGGGTGCGGACGCTCGTCCGTGATCCAGCCGGTGTCGACGCTCGTCATCAGGATGCCGTCCGTCTGGAACATCTCCTGCGCACTGGTGCGCGTGAGCATGTTCAGCGCCGCCTTGGCCATGTTCGTGTGCGGGTGTCCGGCCCCCTTGTAGCCCCGGCTGAAGACGCCCTCCATGGCGGAGACGTTCACGATGTACTTGCGCCGGGCCGCCGCCGCGGCCATGACCGGCCGCAGCCGGCTGATGAGGATGAACGGCGCGGTCGAGTTGCAGAGCTGGACCTCCAGCAGCTCGACGGGGTCGACCTCGGAGACCGTCTGGATCCAGCTGTTGGTCGCGTCCAGGTCCGGCACCAGCCCGCCCGCGTCGATCGCCGTTCCGGCCTCGATCCGGGCGAGCGACGCGGACCCGCCGACGAGCGCGAGATCGGTGACGTCCTGTGCGGTCAGCCCCTCCCCCCGCCCGGCCGGCAGCGCGGCGACGGAGTCGACGGCACCGCTGCCGAAGGCGCCGATGACCTCGGCCGCGGGCAGCTCCCCGGCCGGCAGCGGCGCGGACTCGGCGGTGATCAGCTCGCTGTAGGCGCGCGGGGAACGGCGTACGGTCTGGGCCGCGTTGTTGATCAGGATGTCGAGCGGGCCCTCGGCGGCGACGGAGTCGGCCAGGGCGACGACCTGCGCGGGGTCGCGCAGATCGATCCCGACGATCTTCAGCCGGTGGATCCACTCGTCGCTGTCCGGCATCGCCTTGAAGCGGCGGATCGCGTCCTTGGGGAAGCGCGTGGTGATCGTCGTGTGCGCACCGTCGCGCAGCAGCCGCAGCGCGATATACATGCCGATCTTCGCCCGGCCGCCGGTGAGCAGCGCGCGGCGGCCGGTCAGGTCGGCGCCGGCGTCGCGCCGGGCCCGGTTGAAGGCGGCGCACTCGCGGCACAGCTGGTGGTAGAACGCGTCGACCTCGACGTAGCGGGTCTTGCAGGTGTAGCAGGACCGGGGCCGCTCCAGGACGCCTGCGATCTCGCCGAGCGTGCTGGAGCTGGGCAGGATGCCCTGCGTCTCGTCGTCGATCCGCTCGGCGGACCCGGTGGCGGTGGCCTCGGTGACCAGACGGTCGTTCTCGGTCTTGGCGGCCCGGCGCTCCTGGCGGCGGCGCTGCTTCACCGTGCGGTAGATGCCCGAGGTGGCCCGCCGGACGCTGATCGCGTCCGGGTGGTCGACCGGCAGTCCGTCCAGTTCCTTGAGCACGTCCAGGCAGACCGCCAGGCGCTCGGGGTCGATGCCCGCACCGTCGACCGCGCCGTTCGCGTCGCCGCGGCCTTCTTCTGTCACCGTCATAGCCGCTTGTTGTTCCCAGTCCATGCGTTCGATCGAAGCTTCCAGGAAACTGTACGGAAGCGCGGCCGCGGCACCAAACCGTGCCGGAGCCGCCAGGGGCGCCCGGGAACGCCGACGGGCACGACCCACGCTGCTCCCCTGTATCGCGCAGCCCCTCAAACCCCGTGCATCACATCTGACTTATTGCACTCAATGGGTTAATTCTCGCTTCACCAGCCATTTTTGGTGCATTCACACCCGAACCCCCGGACACAATGGCCGCTCAACACCCCTTAGAAAGGCTCAGTCCATGTCGCGTATCGCCAAGGCCGCACTCCTGACCGCCGCAGCCGGCGCCGTCGTCACCGGCGCCTCGGGCATCGCTTCCGCCGACGCCGACGCCGACGGCGCGGCCGTCGGCTCCCCCGGCGTGATCTCCGGCAACGTCATCCAGGTGCCGATCCACGTGCCGGTCAACCTCTGCGGCAACTCGCTCGACGTCCTCGCCCTGCTGAACCCGACGTTCGGCAACACCTGCGTCGCCGACTGATCGGTCCCGAAAGGCCTGCGCGGTACACCGGACCGCACAGTCGCGCGGGGCGGTCACAGTCAGCCGCCGGAACCGCCCGTCGCGCACCCGTGGCGCCCATCACCCTCGTGATGGGCGCCACACCCTTGTCCGGCGGCCGCGTCGGAAGCGGCGGCGTCCTCCTTCGAGGCTCCCGGGAGGTCGGGGACCTCGACGACCGGCGGCAGGTCGGGGGTCAGATGCGTGTGCTGGGTCATGGCGTGGGCCCCTCGTCGTCAGGCCGGTGCGAGCAGCTGCCGGCGCAGGTGGGCGCAGGTGCGGCTGAGGATGCGGGAGATCTGCATCTGGGAGACGCCGAGGCGCGCACCGATCTGCTGCTGGGTGAGATTGCCGAAGAAGTGCCAGTAGAGGACGGACTTCTCCCGCTCGGGGAGGGCGTCGAGCAGCGGGCGCAGCGACTGCCGGTCGATCACCAGGTCCAGCGCCCGGTCGACGCGGCCGAGGGTGTCGGCCAGCGGCAGTTCACCGGCGCCGTCGACGGGATGGTCGAGGGAGAGGGTGTGGTGCACCCCGTCCGCGTCGATCCCGCGCCGCACCTCGGCCTCGGTCAGCCCGGCCTCCTCGGCGATGGCCGCCTCGGTGACCCGGGCACCGGCGTCCCGCTGCTCCAGCCGCGAGCGGGCGGCGCGCACGGCGGCCCTCAACTCCTGGTCGCGGCGCGGGATGTGCAGCGACCAGACGTGGTCGCGGACGTGGCGCTTGAGCTCCCCGTTGATGGTGGGGACGGCGAAGGACTCGAAGGCGAACCCGCGGGCGGGGTCGAACCGGTCCACGGCGCGGACCAGGGCCAGCGCGGCCACCTGCCGGAGGTCGGCCGGGCTCTCCCCGCTCGACCGGTAGCGCAGGCTGATGCGCTCGGCCATGGGCAGCCACGCGGCGATCAGTTCCTGCCGCAGCCTGGTCCGCTCGGGCCCGTCCGGGAGGGCGGCGAGCCGCGCGAACAGCCCGGGCGCGGCCGGGGTCCGGCGCGCACGGCGCCGGGTGGCAGCTTCCGTCATGGTCACCGTGGTCCCCTCACTCGTACGCCAAGGAGTGACTGCCGGCGGTCTCAGCATGACCCGGCACCCGGTGATGCGCGACTCGGCGCAGCGGTGCGGCCACCCTGGGTGAAGGGGGCGCCCTCGGCGGCCGTGCGGGCGGGGCGACGGCGCTCCCGCCCGTTCCGCCGTGCGGACCGGCGGGGCGGGTCGCACCCAGCACATCGGCGCTTTCGGGTCCGGTGGCGCGAAGCCGCCCGCGGGGGAAGGGAGTTGACGGGGAGGGGCAGGCCGGCGCGTTCCGAGGTCTTTTTCGGTGCGCCGGCCGGCTCCCCCCGCTCAGCCCTCGATCAGGTCGCCGCGCGACAGCCCGGCCCCCTCCGGCACGGCGGCCGGGTCGCTGCCCAGGTCCACGACGGCGTTGCGCCCGTCGACGAAGACCACGCGCGGCTCGAAGGCCTTGGCCTCCGCGTCGTCCATCGCCCCGTAGGCGATGACGATGACGAGATCCCCGGGGCTGATCAGCCGGGCCGCCGCGCCGTTGATCCCGATCACCCCGGAGCCGCGCGGGCCCTCGATGACATAGGTCGACAGCCGGGCGCCGTTGTTGATGTCGACGATGTCGACCTTCTCGCCGGGCAGCAGGTCGGCGGCGTCCATGAGATCGGCGTCGACGGTGAGCGAACCCACGTAGTGCAGGTCGGCCTGCGTCACCGTGGCGCGGTGGATCTTGGACTTCATCATGGTGCGGATCATGGAGATACTCCGGAAAGTAGGCTCCCTGCCTGCGTTTTTGCAGGTCAAGGGCGGTTTCCCTACTTTACAACCAGTCACGCGTTCGAGCGGAATCCCCCAGGGTTTTCAGGACTCGCGGCGACTGCGCCCGGCGCGGTGGCGTTCGGCCAGCCAGGTCGCCGCCAGCGCCGCGGACAGGGCGCCGCCCAGGGCGCACGCCCCGGACCAGCCGGTGGCGCCCCACACGGCGGAGGTGAGGGCCGAGCCGATCGCACCGCCCGCGAAGTAGGAGGTCATGTAGGCGGAGGTGAGGCGGTTGCGGATTTCCGGGTGGAGCGCGTAGATGAGGTTCTGGTTGCTGATGTGGACGCCCTGGACCGCGGCGTCCAGGACGACCACTCCGGCCAGCAGCGCGATCAGCGGCCAGGTGCCGCCGGACCCGCCCAGGGCGAGCAGTCCCCAGGAGGCGAGGAGCAGAAGGGCGGCGGTGCCGCTGACCCGGTGCACCAGGCCGCGGTCGGCCAGCCGTCCGGTCACCGAGGCGGAGAGCGAGCCGGCGGCGCCGACCAGGCCCAGCAGACCGATGGCCGACTCGCTCCAGCCATAGGCCGGGCCGGAGAGCAGGAAGGCCATGGCGGTCCACAGCACGCTGAACGCGGCGAAGGACAGCGCGCCGAGCACGGCACGCCAGCGCAGCACCGGTTCGCGTGCGAAGAGGGCGGCGGTCGAGGCGAGAAGGCCGGGGTAGCTCAGTCCGGCAGGGGTGCGCAGCCGCGGCAGGGCGTTCCGCAGCAGGATCGCCATGACGGCCATGAGCACGGCGTTGGCCCAGTAGACGGTGCGCCATCCGCTGAGGTCGGAGAGGAGGCCGGCCGCGGTGCGCGCCAGCAGGATGCCCAGCAGCAGGCCGGTCATGACGGTGCCGACGGTGCGGCCGCGCTGCTCGGGCGGGGAAAGAGTGGCCGCGAACGGGAGCACGACCTGTGCCGCGACCGAGGTCAGGCCGGTGAGCGCGGTGCCCGCGAGCAGCATGGCGGCGTTGGTCGCGCTCGCGGTCACGCACAGGAAGACCGCGGTCGCGGCACACAGGGTCACGGCCAGGCGCCGTCGCTCGAAGAGGTCCCCGAGGGGGACGAGGACGATCAGGCCGAGGGCGTAGCCGACCTGGGCGACGGTGACCACGAGCGCGGAGAGCGTGGCGCTCATGTGCAGGTCGCGGCCGATGACCTCGAGCAGCGGCTGGGCGAAGTAGTTGTTCGCGGCCGACAGGCCGCAGGCCGCGGCCATCAGCAGCAGCGTCCCGGGCCCCGGGCCCGTTTCGCGCGACGGCGGCGTTTCCGTCGACGGCGGCGTTTCCGTTCGTGCGGGCGATATTCGTGCGGGTGACATGGCGTCGATTCTTCGTCGGCGGCGATCGATGAGTCCAATGCATGTTTTTCACTTGAAAAATCGCGATTCACGATCGATGAATGGAACTCCAGCAGATGCGCTATGTCGTCGTGTGCGTCTCACCGCGGCGGGCGAGGCGTTCCTCCCGGCGGGCCGGCAGGCGCTGGAGGCGGTCGAGCGCGCCCGCGCCGAAGTCGACGCGGTCACCGGCAAGTTGCGCGGGCAGCTGGCGGTCAGTGCGATCTCCACCGTCGCCGCGGTCGACCTCCCCCGCGCCCTGGGCGACTTCCGCGCCCGCAGGGCGTGCGCCTGAAGCAACTGGCTCTCGGTGAACTCGTCGCCATCGTGGCGTCCGGCCCCCCTCGCCCGCCGGGAACACACGGACCTGCAGCGCCTTGCCGAAGAGCCCTTCGTCGACTTTCCCGCCGGGTCCGCGGTACGCCGGCAGCGCGATACGGCCTTCGAGGCCGCGGGCCTGACCACGGAGGCCCCTTTCGAGGTGACCGATGTCGCCTCGCTCGCGAAACTGGTACGCGCCGGCCTCGGGGTCGGCATGGTCCCCCGGGCCGTCGCCGCCGAACTCGCGGACGTGCACATCCTTCGCGTCCGCGACGCACCCGTGTGCGAGGAACTGCTGGTATGGAGCACGGCCCGTCCCCGGCCGCCGCGGCATTTCTGGCCGGGCTCGGCGTGGACGCGTCGACGCGGTGACCGGGCGCCGGTGAGGGACGACTTCCGGCTCATCCGGCCGGAAGCCCGCGGCAACGACAATTGCACAGCCATGCTGTACACCTGCTACGGTCCGGGTATGACACCGCCCAGCCCTTCCCGATCCTCCCGGACCCCACGGCCCGAGCAGCTCCACGAGGCGGCGGAAGACCTGCAGACGGCGATGAGCCTGCTGATCCGGCAGATGCGCCAGAACTTCTCCGGCGAACTGACGCCGTCCCAGGTCGCGATGGGAAAGCGGCTGGAGTGGGACGGTCCGTGCAGCGTCGCCCAACTGGCCCGGGCCGAAAAGGTGAGGCACCAGTCGATGCTGGCCACGGTCAACGCGGCCGAGGCCATCGGCGTCGTGGAACGCAGGCCCCATCCCACCGACGGCCGGCAGGTCCTCGTAGCGCTCACCGACCGGGGACGCACGCTCCTCCGGGAACGCTGGCAGTCCGGCACCGATTACCTCGTCCAGCTGATGACCGACCAGCTCACCCCCGACGAACAACGGACGGTCACCAAGGCCGCAGCCCTCCTCAGACAGCTCGGCGAGCACTGACCGCACTCCGTGGCCGTCATGGCCCCGGGAGTCAACTGCCGTTGCGCGAAGGCGTGTTCGTCATGCCAGGGCGGCCGGGCGGGCAGCGCTGCGGTCGCGGGAAACGCCGGGGCGGCGAGCGAACCCCGCCCGCCGCCGAAGCGGGACGCCCCCGATCGAGAGCCCAATGCCGAGCGGGGCAACGGGACGATCAATGGAACTGGGGATGCCAGACCTCGAGCGGGCATTCCTCGTCGTCTACCACCACGAGGGAAGGCCATCGGTCGAAAGCCGAACAGGGGTGGGAGATGCCGAGGTCGACCACGTCCCCCACCTGCAGGGCCTGCACGCCGGTGAGGACGAGATGGTGGTCGTAGATCCGGGCCGCCACGGCCTGCGACGTCTCCAGCCGCATCCCGTACGGGCCCCGCACGCCCACGAGGACGGGGAGCCCGGCGTCGTAGGGAAGTTCGCGCCTCCCGGCGCCGACGACGGCGTGCCCCGGCTCGGGCGTGGACAGGACGACCGCGCGGACCGTCAGCGCCGGCCTGAGGCCCGGAACCGGCGACACCTGCTCATAGGTGCCGTGATCGTGGGTCACGTAGCACCCCGACCGCACCACGGGCAGCAGGGCGATGTCCGGGTGCCGTCGGCGGAGCTCGTCGATCGCGGCAACGGCCCGGTCGGGAAAGGCGGAGCCGCCCATGCTCAGCAGTGGCCGCTCGGTCCGGAAGAACGGGACGAGGTCGTGGAAGATGGCGACCGTGGTACGGCAATGGGCGTCGACGGCCTCCGTGGTGGCGGCTTCGCGATTGTTGGGCCGGATGCCCTCGTACCCCGCGACGCCGGCCAGAACGGCACCGGCCGGCCCCTGCGCCGCGGCCTCGGCGAGCACACGCGCCTCGGACGGCTTCCGGACCCCGGTACGTCCTTGACCGGCACCGACGTCGATCAGCAGACGCAGCGGGTTACGGGCCTGCCCCATGGCCACCTGGGCGCGGGCCAGCCCCGCCATCGAGTCGATGAAGCAGTAGAGCTCCAGGTCGGGTGTTTCCCTCAGCCATTTCCTGATCCGGGCGAGGTCGGTGCCGTGGATGACCTGGTTGGCGATGAGGATGCGGCGTATTCCCCAGCCGAGGGCGATACCCGCCTGCCGGGTGGTGGCGACGGTCACGCCCCACGCCCCGGCCGCCATCTGCAGATCGACGATCGGGCGGGTCATGGTGGTCTTGATGTGCGGGCTCAGTTCGACGCCGTGTTCGTGCGACCAGCGGGCCATGAGCCGGATGTTGTTCTCCAGCGCGCTCAGGTCCAGTCGCAGTTCGGGCAGACCGGGCGCCCCGAGGTCGGGTATCCGGGGGTCGGTGTGGCTCAAGGATTTTCTCCAGTACGTATCGGCGGTGGCAGCACGCCGTAGGACCGCTCGGCAGGAATTGGCCGCCGACCGCGTGAACAGGAATGCGTTCAGGCGGGGTTGAGGACGTAAAGGGCCTGGAATCTCAGACCAGTTCCGCCGCCACCAAGGAGGCGGCCTCGGCGACCAGAGGATTGTCGGCCGCAGCCTTGGGGTCCCGGTGCATGCTCATGATTGCCAGGACGATCGGGGGGCGATTCGGCGGCCAGGCGACGCCCACATCGTGGTTCGTCCCGTACGGGCCACCGCCACCGGTCTTGTCGGCGACGGTCCACCCGGCCGGGAGACCCGCCCGGAGCTTCTCCTTGCCGGTGGTGGAGGCCAGCAGCCACCGGGTCAACCGCCGGCGGTCCCGCGGGTCGAGCGCCTTCCCGAGAACCAGTTGCCCGTAGGTCCGGCCGATCGCCCGAGGGCTGGTGACGTCCGTCAAAAGCGTTTCCGCCGCATTCAATTCGGGCTCCCACCGGTCCAGCCGCGTGACGCCGTCCCCGATCGAGCGGCAGAACCGGGTGACGGCACTCGGGCCGCCGAGCTGCTCGAGGAGCAGGTTGCCGGCGGCGCTGTCGCTCTCCGAGACGGCCGCAGCGCACAGCTCCGCCACCGACATACCGTTGGCGAGGTTCTCCGCCTTGCCGGTGACCGGCGCATATCCCGCCCGCTCGACCTCGCCCTCCGTGTACCGGATGCGACGGGCGAGGAACTCGCCGTGGTGGTCCATATCCCGCAGAACCGCCGCTGCCGCGAGCGTCTTGAACACCGAGCACAGAGGGAAGCGCCTATTTCTCTTGTACTGCACGGTGCGGCCCGTGGCCGTATCACGCGCGAAAACACCGAGGCGGGCGGAGTGCTCCCGCTCGAGTTCCGCCAGCCGCAGGAAGATCTCACCGTCCTCCCGCCCGGCGGCATGGGACGTGCCGCCCGCGGCGACCGTAGCGGTAAGCGCCGCGCCGGCCCCGAAAGCCAGCAGCCCACGTCGGGGGATCCGCGATGCGATGCGGTCCACGATCGCCTTCTTTCTCCTGGGTCAGACCCCCGGACACGCACCGGAACGCAGCGGTGGAATGTCGACGCGTCCGATTCGCCGACCGCGCTCCGGCCTTGCCGGCAGGCGCCGACGGTGGCAGGAACCTGCCGTTGAGGGGATGTTCAGGACGCTAACACATCTACAGTAAGACTGTAGATTTTGATGGCATCCGGGGCCGCGTCCGGTGCGGCGACAGCGCGGGTGCGGCGGGAGCCTCGTCGCCCGTCGCACGGGTCCGAACTCGGCCTTGTTGACCGTAAGTTGATTCATGCACCCAAGGCCGACGGCCGGGTGTCGCCGATCCTCATCGCCTCGGCAGGGAGGAATCAGGGAGGAATACGGACTTCGAGCGGCGTGAGCACCGCCGGGCGCCTGGCGCGGCGCCGGAATGCGCCGCGGGCCGGTTCCGGTCACCGCGCGGCGGCTCCGGTGGCCGGGCGGCGCTTCGGGCCGCCGTACCGGCGGCGGGGAGCGCGGGTCCCGTGACGGCCGGAGGCTTCCGCCTTCGGCACCCCGCCGGGTTACGGGTACGGGCGGGCGGCGGCACTCAAAGCACCCCCGTGGCTTTGAGCGGCCGCCGACCCGCACCACCGCGGACGTTAGCCATCCGCATCCGGACATTGCAACTTGCTGCACCGGAATCGCAATGTATTGCGCCTAAAGTCGGTCCTGTATTGACCTTCTTCATTGACAAATTGGACAATAACCCGCATAGGGAGGCGACCCCGCCCGGGAGTTGACATCACACCCCCGTTCGCGGGGCGCTAAAGTCCTCGGGTCGGAGCGGTGGGTGAGAGGCGGACGATGCATCAGGGGGGCGGGCCGGAAGGGCCCCGGGAACACTCCTCCCTGGAGGAGCGGATCACCGCGGCGAAAGGTGACATCGCCCGCCGCCTGCGCTACATACGCCACCACCACCCCGACGGCCCCTTCACCCTCGCGGGGCTGGCCGAGCGGGCGGGGGTGTCCAAGCGGACGCTGTCGCACGCCGAGTCGGCGGACGGGTCGAACCTCACCCTGGAGACCCTGCTCAAGGTCTCCTACAGCCTGGGCATTTCGCGGGACGCCTATTTCCTGGACGAGCAGGTCTTCCAGCAGGTGAACACCGAGCTGGAGGCGCGCGCGGGCCGGGAGGCGGGCTGTGCCGCCCATGTGGACCTGCTCTGCCACCTGCTGACGGACATCCTCGACTCCGCCTCGCAGGCGCGCAGCGCGCTGCGTGCCCTGCCTCCGGAACGGCGGCCCCCGGAGCCGCGACGGCCCGCAGGGCTGCGGCGCCCCCCGGAGCAACGGCGTCCGCCGGGGCCGTACGGGCTCAGCTGACCTCGGCGATCAGCAGGGCGGCGTCGTCGTCGTTGCCCAGGCGGAAGGTCGACAGCAGCAGGTCGCAGGTCTCCTCCAGGCCGCGCCGGGCGCCGCCCAGGACGCGGAGGAGCTCCGCGAGGCGGACGTCGATGGACTCGTCGCGGGTCTCGACCAGTCCGTCGGTGTAGAGGACGAGCCGGTCCCGGGGCCGCAGCTCGAGCACGACGCTCTCGAAGGGGACGTCGCCGACGCCGAGCGGCGCGCCGGTGGGCAGTTCGAGCAGGACGGGCGGCTCGCCGTCGCGGATGAGGACGGGCGGCAGGTGCCCGGCGTTGGCGGCGCGGCAGCAGCCCTCCTCGGGGTCGTAGACGACGTAGACGCAGGTGGCGATGAGCTGGCCCAGCCCGATGGCGGCCTGGTCGAGGTGGCGCAGCACACGGGCGGGGTCGAGGCCGAGGCCGGCGAGGGTGCGGGCGGCGGTGCGCAGCTGGCCCATGACGGCGGCCGCGGTGATGCCGCTGCCCATGACGTCGCCGACGACCAGGGCGCTGCGTCCGCCGTCCTGGGGCACCACGTCGAACCAGTCGCCGCCGACCTGGCTGGCGGCGCCGGCGGGCTGGTAGCGGTAGGCGACCTGGAGGCCGACGGGGTTCGGGGGGCGCTGGGGCAGCAGGGTGCGCTGGAGGCTGAGCACGGTGGCGCGTTCGCGCTGGTACCAGCGGGCGTTGTCGATGCAGACGGCGGCGCGGGCGGCCAGCTCGCCGGCGAGGATGACGTCGTCCTCGCCGAAGGGGACGGGGTTGTCGGTGCGTTTGAGGTCGAGCGCGCCGAGCACCTCGCCCCGGGCGATCAGCGGGACGGCGACGTAGGAGTGCAGGCCGGCCCGGGCGAGGACGGCGGCGGACGTCCGGTCGCGGGCGATGCAGGGCAGGTCGCGGGTGCCGACGCGGGGCAGGTGGACGGGGCGGCCGGTGGTGACGCAGCGGGTGACCAGCCGGTCGGCCGGGTACTGGGCGATCTCGCCGGGCGGGTCGGCGGCCCGGGCGGCGTCGGCGGCGCCCGCGGTGTCCGCGGCGGCCACGGCGAGGGCGCGGATGACGACGGCCCGGCTGTCCGGCGGGGCGGCGCGGTTGCCCTCCAGGGCCGTGTCGAGGATGTCGACGGCGGCGACGTCGGCGAGGTCGGGGACGACGACCTCGGCGAGCTCGCGGGCGGTCTGGTCGAGGTCGAGGGTGGTGCCGATGAGCACGGAGGCGTCGGCGATCAGGGCGAGCCGGCGGCGGGCCTCGGCGGCGGCGATGTCGGCGCGGTGGCGGTCGGTGACGTCGATGACGGAGGCGGCGAGGCCGAGGACGTGCCCGCCGGCGTCGTCCAGCCGGTAGTAGGAGACGAGCCGGGCCCGGTCGTCGCCGGCGCCGCCGAGGCCGCCGGAGATGAACCGGTCGAGCAGCGGCCGCCCGGTGGCGAGCACCCGGCGCATGGCCCGTTCGCTGGTCTCGGCGTCGATGTAGGGCAGGACGTCCCGGACGCGGCGGCCGATGTGCTCCTCGGCGGGCAGGCCGTGGATCCGTTCCAGGGCCGGGTTGACCATGACGTAGCGCAGGTCGGTGTCGATGACGGCGAGGCCGATCGGGGACTGGGCCACCAGCCGCATCGACAGCGCCAGGTCGCGCTCGACCCTGTGGAGGACCTCGTGGTCGGTGGCGATGCCCAGGGCGAAGAAGGCGCCGTGCCGGTCCTCCAGGCGGACGTTGCGCAGCTCGACCAGCCGGGGGCGGCCGTCCTTGTGCCGGACGGGGAAGACCCCGGCCCAGCTCTCGCCCTCGCCCATGACCCGGGAGAAGAGGTCGAGGACGACGTCCATGTCCTCCCCGGAGACCAGCAGGCGGGCGGCGTACTGGTCCAGCGCCTCGGCCGGGGTCCAGCCGAAGAGCTTCTCGGCCTGCGGGCTCCACAGGACGATGCGGCCCTCGCGGTCCAGCACCACGGCGGCCACGCTGAGCAGGTCGAGGAGGCCGCCCGACTCCGCCGGGGCGCCGGCGGCACGGCCGGGGCCCGGCCGGTGTGCGTCGGTGGTGCCCATGGGAGGTCCTCCTTGCGCCCGCGCGGGGTGATGCGGCGGCCCGTCCCGGCGGTCGCGGCTCCTTCCCACGGTTCCCGCTTCCCGCTGGTGCCCCCGCCCGTCGCGCCGCGGCGGTATCCATCGTCTCTCCGAATGCGGCGCACCGCGCAGCCGGTGCGCCGGGGCCCGCCGCCCCGGGACCGGCCGCCCATCGGTCGGGGCCGGGGAGGGCGGGCGGCTCCGGGGGCCGGTCTACGCGCCGGGCAGGGGAAGGGCGAACCAGACGGTCTTGCCCTCGGGCGAGGCGTGGTGCCCCCACTGGTCGGCGATCTGCTCGACGAGCCACATGCCGCGCCCGCCCTCGCTGTCGTCGCCCGCGAGGGAGCAGGCGGGCAGGGCGGCACCGCAGTCGGTGACCTGGGCGAGGAGGTGGAAGGAGGTGCGGGTCAGGGCGAGCTCGACCCCGCCGGAGCCCTCGGGGACGTGGACGACGGCGTTGGTGACCAGCTCGGACAGCAGCAGGACGGCGTCGTCCGTCAGATCGTCCAGCCCCCACTCGGCGAGCAGCAGCCGGGAGAAGCGGCGGGCCAGGGCCGCGGAGCGCGGGGACGCGGGCAGCGAGAGGGTGCGGGCGGGCGGGGGCGCGGGGAGCTCCGGCAGCCGCGGGAGGGCGGGGCCGGGCAGCGCCCGGGGAAGGAACCGGCTCGGCCCGGGGATGCCGGACGGCCACGGAACGACCGGGTCCGGAGCACCGGGGAAGGCGTCCGCCGGGAACGACGGGCTCAGGGTGTCGCGGCTGGAAGCAAACATGTGGCTCTGCGCTGTCGAGGGGGGACGCGAAGGCGGAGGCGTGGGGGGCCGCTGGTCCTCGCGGTGGTTTTCCCCACACTCGCGCGATTTCCGCCAGAGGTCTATACCCTACGGGTCACAGGACGGTTGCGGAGTGCGATGAGCGCAGGTGATGCCGTATGAACGGGTCATAAAGTCGCGGTGAACGCCCCGTCGCCACGGTGAACGCCTCCACGGACCCTGCCATGGAGGCGTTCGTTCCGCTCACGCCCGGACGGCTACTTCGCGCTCTTCGGGCATTCCTTCCAGGCCAGGTGGTAGACGGTGTTGATGCTGCCGTCCGTCGAGTCCATGGCCATGAAGCTGGTGGTCTTCGAGGTGTCCGAGGTGCCGCCGAAGACTCTCAGCTCCGTGTTGATGTTGAAGTTCTTCCGCTCGCCGCAGGGGGCCCAGACCATCTCGGCGACCTCGATCTTGTCCGTGGTCTGCCAGTTGTCCCCATAGGCGCCTCTGAGGGTGTGGGTGACGGGCAGCGTCGCCGAGGAGCCCTGGAAGTAGTAAGAGGCCTTCTCGGTTCCATAGGCGCCCGACTCCAGCTTGGCGTAGCCGCGGTAGTCGGTCTGGGCGATGGCGTAGGTGAAACCCTGCGGTACGTGGACGTCCAGGTTGAGCTGGCAGTTCTTACGGAAGTCGGTGGGCTTGGAGCCGAGGCCCACCTGGGCCAGGTAGTCGCTGTATGTCACGGTGAACGCGGTGTTGTCGGGCGAGACCGCCACCGCGGCGGTGCCCGCCGGACACCCGGAACCGAGCACGGACGCGATCTCTATCACGATCTTGTCCGGCGGCGGGTTGGTGATGACGGAGGGCTGCTGGGTGGAGAACGCCGAGGCGAACATCGCCGCGAGCGCACCGGCGGTGACCAGACCTGCAGGCATGGCGCTCCAATCGGTTGTCCTCGGGCCTCCGCCCGAGGGACGACAGAGGGATTCCGGGACGGCCGTGCCCGTGCGGCCGCCCGGCGGAAGGGCATGCCGGGGAGCGCCGTGGCGGGCGCCGGAATCCTGGTGACGGGCCGGAAGAAGAGCAGGTCAGGAGCGTAAGAAGAGCATGCTCATGACATCCACAGGCCCGTTGGGACGGGGAGCGTTCGAATGATAGGAAGCGGCGCGGGGGTTGGCTAGGGCTGCGGGCGTACGCCCTCCGCGCCCCCGCACACCCCGGGGCGACCACCCCCACGCCCCCCGCCGGAGTGACAGCGCGAATCTGGCCGAAATCCGCCGTACGCCGTGAACCCGCTGGTCATGCGGTGGCGTTCGGCCAACTCCACGGTAATGACCGGCTTTTTGCCCCACTCCCCGCTTTTAGCTACGCCTAAAGGTGGCATCCTGCCGTTGGTGAATGCACAACCGACGGCAGCAGCCGCAGGACTGGGGGGAACGATGAGCTGGCGCACCAGAACGGCGGACGAGCGGACCGCCGACCCTGCCGGGGGCAGGCTGGCCCGGCAGGCGACCGCCTCGCTGGCCGGGCTGCTCGCGGAACGCGGCATGTCCCGCAAGGACCTGGCCGACCGCATGGGCGTCTCGCCCGGGCGGGTCAGTCAGATCCTCTCCGGCGGCGAGAACCTGACGCTCAAGTCGCTCGCCGCCGTCGCCGATTCCCTCGGCGCCAGAGTGGAGATCACCTTCGCGGAGCCGTCCGGCGCCACGTCGGCACCGTCCCCCTCCCCCGCCGCGCCCCTGCCCGTGACCACCGGGGCCCCGCACCGCGACTCCTGAACCGGACGCCACCCGCCCTCCGGCGCCGGGCAGGAACGGGCCGGAGAGCGGGGAAGCCGCGGGTGCGAAGACCCGTCACCGCCCGACCGCGACGGCGTCGTCGTCCACTTCCTCATAGGCCAGGTGCCGCTCCCTGAGCGCCAGCAGCCTGCGGGCGTCACTGCGCTTCCCGTACGCATGCCCCAGCTCCAGCAGGTGCCGCAGATACTGCTCCGCCTCCCCGAACGCCCGCCGCACCAGCCGGACTTCTTCCGGCGTGGGACGCCGCCCCTGCTGCTGGCACGCCTTCTCGACCCGGGTCTCCGCGGTGATCCACTTCTGGGCCGCGGTCCTGACCTCGCCATGCCGCTCGACGATCTCCTTGCGCAGGACGGTGCGCGCCCGGCCGGTGCGTCCCGGCACGTCCACCCGCATCAGCAGATGGTCCCTCAGGTCGGTCGCGAACGCGTCGAGGTCCCAGCAGTCGCGGAACCCCTCGGCCATCCGGTCGCACCAGTCGGCCCGGTCGCTGCGCAGCCGCAGGGCGAGCTGGTGCAGCAACAGCGAGTCGCCCAGAGTCAGTACGGCCAGGACGGCCCGGGCCCCGGTCTGCTCGGCACGGCCGCGCGGTATCACCCCCGTCCCGGCCACGGCCCCCACGGCCGCGGGCGGCACGCTGGAGGCGTGCGGCAGCACCAGCCCCCCGGCCACCGCCGCCACCGCCGCCGTCCACAGCACGACGCCGGCGGTGAGCGCCGCCGACCGCAGGCTGCCCAGGAGCCTCCCCTCCTCACGGAAGCGGAAGACCAGGCTCACCCAGGTCACCGGTGCACAGACGACGGCGGGCAGCACCCACTCCGAGATCACGGACGCCTGGCCCCCTGCCACATGGACCCCCAGCTGCTGGCGGAACGGCGGGGCCCGGCGACGGGCGGGCCCCACCAGGTGTCACGCGCTCCCCGCGAGACCGCACGGCTCGCCGACCGTCACGCTGCGCCCCACCACGATCACCAAATGATGTTCCCACCAGGGGCCGTTACCGCGTGCAACGATCCGGCCAAGCATGGTGACGACCGCATGGATCGCGCCATCCTCATGCGTCCCCCTTGTCCCCCGCCGCGGCCGCCTGTCAGATGCGCGCGGGGCCCGGCGCGCATCGTTTGCCGTTCCAAACGCGCATGCCTGCGGCCGGGGCGGTGTCGGGCCGGACATCCGGTCACTACTGCAATGCCGGCGCCCGGCCGTCGGTCGTCGCCCCGGCAGCACCCCGGACGGTGAGTGCCTGCCGGGAGCGGTCCGAAAAGCCGGTGGACATCGGCGCTAGGCGTGCTCGGGTTCGGGCTCGGGCTCGGGCCACGGGGCCGCGTTCCCGTCCTCGGCGCCGGGGTCGTCGTCCTCGACGTCGAGGACGATCTGCCGGGCGAGGCGGCCGGCCAGTCCCTCCAGTCCGTCCGGGGCGGCGGCGCAGGTCACAAAGACGCCCGGCCGGCCGACGGCGTCCCGCTCCGCCGCGACGGCGCCGCCCGGCGCCACGCCGAGGCCCGCCGCGAGGACGTTGGGGTGGCGCAGCAGTTCGTCCCAGCCGTGCACGGCGCGCAGCCGGCCGGGCGGGGCGAGGAGGAAGTCGGCGCGCGCGGCCCCGGCGGGGGCGGGCAGCGGCCGCCGCTCGCAGTCGAGCAGGTCGTCGACGAGCATGCCGTAGAGCTCCAGGCCGGGGCGGGTCTGCTCGACCAGGGCGTGGACGAACTCCCCTCCCGCCCGGCAGTGGACGTCCCCGACGACGATCCCCGAGCCGTTCACCCAGAACCCCACGTGGAAGAGCCCGTGCGTCACACCGAGGGCGTCGAGGGCCTCGGCGACCGTCTCGCCGGCGCGTTCCGCGGTGGCCGCGTCCAGTCCGGCGGGCTGGGACCGGGCGGTCGTCAGGAGCTCGTCGGTGACGGTCCTGCGGGTGAGGGCGAGGACGTGGGCCTCGCCGTCGAGCATCACGCCTTCCGCGGAGAAGGCGTCGCCCGGGACGAAGGTCTCGACGAGGAAGTACGGCGCGGCGTCCGGGGCCGTCGCCCCGTGCACCGCCCCGGGGAGCTGGTCGAGGCGGTCCACGCGCGAGACGCCGGCGCCGTCGAGGCCGTCGCGCGGGGCGACGATCCACGGTCCCGGGAGGGTCTCGCGCAGGAAGTGCTCGGCGCCGGCGACGTCCTCGCAGACGGCGCTGTACGGCTGCGGGAAGCCGGCGTCGCGCAGCCGCTGCCGGCACAGGTCCCTGGTGCGGACGCACCGCACGACGTCCGGGTCGTTGCCCTCCAGGCCGAGCTCCCGGGCGACGACCGCGGCCGGCAGGACGGCCCGTTCCCCGATCGCGAGCACGGCGTCGACCGGTGGCTCGGTGGCCGCCCAGGCGCGGCACGCCTCCGGGTTGTGCACGTCCAGGGCGACGACGTCGTCGACCTGCGCGAGCTCCTCCGCGGTGGCCGACCGCAGGTGCGCCGGGGTGTCGGCGCCGACGAGGGTGATGCCGCGGGAGCGGGTCTGGGCGCTGAGGCGGCGGATCTGGTCGCGGTCCCAGGGGGTGGTGGCGGTGATGCCCATGAGGAGGAGGGTGGTGTCGGGGTCGATCATTGCGGGCCGCTCACTTTCTGGGGTCGGTGGTCGGTGGACCGTGTCCGGATTGTGTGGATTTTTGGCATGACGACGGTAGCGGGGTGGGGGGTGGGGGGTGGGGATGTCCGGGCGGGGGGGGTGGGGGCGGGGTGTTTTGCCCCTGGCCCGCCCTTTCGCCGTTTCCCGTAGGGGCTGCGCCCCTGCGGCACCCCGCTGCGCGCTGCGGGCGCTGTCCTCAAACGCCGGACAGGCTGGGTGTGTGCCCCTGTCCCGCCCTTTCACCGTTTCTTCCGGGGAGACCCCGGACCCCGTCCGCCCTTCGGGCGGAGTCCTCAAGCGCCGGACGGGCTGAAGTGTGCGCCCGGGCCGAAGTGCGCGCCCGGGCCGGAGTGTGCGCCCGGGCCGGAGTGTGCGCCCGGGCTTTGGATTCCGACCCGGGCGCGGAATCCAGCCCGTCCGGCGCTTGAGGACGAGCGGCGAAGCCGCGACAAACGGGGGCCAGGGGCGGAGCCCCGGGAGCGGGGGTGCAGGGGGCGCAGCCCCCGCCCACCGCGCGGCAGCGCGGTGCCGGGCCGAGGGGGCGGAGCCCCCGGAAGAAACGGTGAAAGGGCGGGCCAGGGGCAAACCAACTCCCCACCCCCACCCATGCGTTCTGCACACCCCCTTCATGACATCTGTGACTGTCCTCATACCCCACCGCATGAAAATCTCGGTTCATCACCACCGAGGGGGATCACATGGACAAGCGGTACGAGGTCTACTGCCTGGCGGACAGGCATTTCTACGAGACCCCCGACACCGCCGCCGCCCAGGAGAGCCCGCTCTTCGAGACCGCCCGGCGGCCCGTCCCGGACGGCTGGGAGGCCACCCGCTCCGGTGACTGGCTCAACATCCAGCCCAGGGACGCCGGTTCCCGCCCCCTCCAGGGCTGGAAGATCCACGTCTCCGCCACCGCGGACACCGCGGACAAGACCGCGGCCGACGTCTGGGACCACTGCGTCCCCCGCGGCATCCCGTTCAAGTTCGTCCCCGCGCCGCACCTCCTGCACCTGCGCAACACCAAGTACGCGGGCCGGGACCACAGCGGGAAGTTCGTCACGATCTACCCGGCCGACGAGCGGCAACTCGAGTCCGTGCTCGAAGAGTTGCACGGGATCATCGGCGGGCGGCCCGGCCCGTACATCCTCACCGACCTGCGCTGGCACGAGGGCCCGCTCTACGTCCGCTACGGCGCGTTCGTCCGCCGCTTCTGCGTCGACGGGCGCGGGACGCTCGTCCCCGCGGTCGAGGACGGCGAGGGGCGCCTGGTCCCCGACCTCAGAGAGCCGGCGTTCCAGGTGCCGTCGTGGGTGACCCTCCCGGAGTTCCTCGCCCCGCACCTGGCCGCGCGCAACGCGACCACCGTCGCCGACCTCCCGTACCGCATCGAGAAGGCCCTGCACTTCTCCAACGGCGGCGGCGTCTACCGCGGCACCGACACCCGCGACGGGCGGCAGGTCGTCCTCAAGGAGGGCCGCCCGCACGCCGGTCTCGCGGCCGACGGGGCCGACGCCATCGCCCGGCTGGAGCGCGAGAAGGAGGCGCTGGAGCGGCTGTCGGGGCTCGGCGTCGCGCCCGAGGTGCGTGACTGGTTCGCCCTCGGCGACCACCGGTTCCTGGTCATGGACTTCGTCGAGGGCAAGCCCCTCAACTCCTTCTTCGGCGAACGCCATCCGCTGCTCACCGACGCCCCCGACCCCGCGGCCGTCGCCGCGTACACCGACTGGGCGCTGCGGATCCACCGCGCCGTCGAGGATGCCGTGGCCGCCGTGCACGCCCGGGGGCTGGTCTTCAACGACCTCCATATGTTCAACATCATGGTCACCCCCGACGAACGCTCCGTGCGGCTCATCGACTTCGAGGCCGCGGCGGACGCGGCGGAGCACGGCCGACAGGTGGTCGCCCACCCGGGCTTCTTCGCCCCGCCCGACCGCCGCGGCGCCGATGTGGACCGGTACGCGCTGGCCTGTCTGCGCCTCGCGCTGTTCCTGCCCGTCACCACGCTGTTCGTGATCGACCGGGGCAAGGCCGCCCATCTCGCCGAGGTGATCGCCGAACAGTTCCCCGTGCCGCGGGAGTTCCTCGACGAGGCCGTGGCCGAGATCCTGCGCGACACCGCCCCCGCCACCCGGGCCCGCCCGCCCGCGCCCGACGACTGGCCCGCGAGCCGTGACTCCATGGTCCGCGCCATCCTGGCCTCCGCCACCCCGGACCGCGACGACCGCCTCTTCCCGGGCGACATCGCCCAGTTCGGCGACGGCGGCGGGCTCGGCCTGGCGCACGGCGCGGCGGGGGTGCTGTACGCCCTCGACGAGGCCGGGGCCGGGCGGTACGAGGCGGGCGAGCGCTGGCTGCTCGACCGCACCGGCCCGCTCCCGCCCGGCACACCGCTCGGCCTCTACGACGGCGTCGCCGGCGTCGCGTTCGTCCTCGACCGGCTGGGCCACACCGGCCGCGCCCTCGACCTGATGGACACCGTCCTCCGCGAGAACTGGCTGCGGCTCACCTCCGACCTGCACGGCGGCGTGGCCGGCATCGGCCTCGTCCTCGACCATCTGGCCGCCACGACCGGCGAGTCGGAGCTGCGCCGGCAGGCCCTCGCCGCCGCGCAGACGCTCGCCGGCCGATTGGCCGACCGGGCCGCCGGGGACGCCCCCGCCGGCCGCCGCGCCGGGCTGATGCGCGGCGCGACCGGCCCCGCGCTGCTCTTCCTGCGCCTGTACGAACGGACCGGCACCCCCGAGCTGCTCACCCTCGCCGAGGCCGCGCTCCGCTCGGACCTCGACCGGTGCGTGACGACGAAGGGCGGCAGCCTCCAGGTCGACGAGGGCTGGCGCACCATGCCGTACGTCGGCGACGGCAGCGCGGGGATCGGCCTGGTCCTCGACGACCTGCTGACCGCCCTGGCCGGTGACGGCCGGGACGCGGACGGCCTCGCCGCCGCCCGCGACGGCATCCTCACCGCGGCCCGGTCCCGCTTCTACGCCCAGCCCGGCCTGCTCCAGGGCCGCGCCGGGATGATCCTGCACCTGAGCCGCACCACCGCCCCGGCCGTCACCCGCGGCCAGGTGGACGGGCAGACCCGCGCCCTGGGCTGGTACGCCATGGACTACCGCGGCGAACTCGCCTTCCCCGGGCACCAGATGATGCGGCTCTCGATGGACCTCGCCACCGGAACGGCCGGCTGTCTGCTGGCCCTGAGCGCCGCGCTCGGCGGCCGCCCGGCCCACCTGCCGTTCCTCCCGCCCCTCAAGGGCGCGCCCGCCCCCGCGGGCTCCTAGACCCGGTGCCGTCACCGAGTGGCACCGCGCACCAAATACCGTCCCCAGGAAAGGAAACATCATGGCTCTTCTCGACCTGCAGAACCTGGAGTCCGACCAGCACGACGGCGGTCACGGCGGAGAGAGCACCGTCAGCCTGCTCTCCTGCATCAGCGCCGCCAGCGTTCTGCTGTGTCTGTGACGTCTGTGCTTGTGACGTCCCCGACGTCTGTGACGGACCGTCCGTGACGGCCCGTCAGGTTTGACCGGCCCCGGCCGGCCTCCTCCCCAAGGCGGCCGGCCGGGGCACGCCCGCATCGACGCGAAGGCCGGCCATGCCCCGAAGAGGCACCGCTCCCGCCCACGCCGTCCCCGACGGCGACCGCGTGCTGCTCGGCGCGGTCCGGCAGGCCGCCGTGCCCGCCGCCGTCCTCGGCCTGGCCGGTCTGCTGTCCACCGGCGCCGGGCTCCTGCTGCCCGCGGCCCTCGGCCGCGCCCTCGACCTGCTGCTCGCCCACGACGCCGGGGCCGGGCGCCAGGTCGCCCTGTGCGCCGCGCTGGTCTGCGGGCCCGCCGCCCTGGACGCCCTCGCCGACCTCCTCTCCGGCACCACCGCCGCCCGCTCCACCGCCTGGCTGCGCCACCGGCTCCTCGGCCATGTCCTCGCGGCCGGGCCGCGCGTCACCGCCCGCACCCCGCCCGGGGACCTCGTGACCCGTCTCGTCGGCAACACCGCCGACGCCGCGACCGCCCCCGCCACCGCGGCCGCCACCGCGGCCACCGTCGTCGGCCCGCTGGGCGCGATCGTCGCCCTCGGCCTGATCAGCCCCTGGCTCGCCGCCGCGTTCCTCGCGGGCGCGCCCCTGCTCTTCCTGCTGCTGCGCTCCTTCGCCCGCGCCTCCACCGACTGCGCCGTGCGGTACCAGCGGATCCAGGGGGACATCGCCGGCCGCCTCGCCGAGGCCGTCACGGGCGCCCGCACCATCGCGGCCGCCGGTACCGCCGACCGCGAACGCGCCCGTGTGCTCGCACCGTTGGGCGGGCTCTCCCGGCAGGGGCACCGCATGTGGCGGGTCCAGGGCCGGGCGGGCGCCCGGGCCGTCACCCTCGTGCCGCTGCTCCAGATCACCGTCCTCGCCGTCGCCGGAGTGCTGCTCTCCCGCGGGCGGATCAGCGTGGGCGACCTGCTGGCCGCCTCCCGCTACGCCGTCCTCGCCACCGGCGTCGGCATGCTCACCGGGCGGATCGGCGCCCTGGTGCGCGCCCGGGCGGCCAGCCGGCGGATCGCCGAGGTCCTCACCGTCCCTGCCGTGCACCACGGCACGCTCCAACTGCCGCCCGGCCCCGGCACCCTGGAGCTGCGCGGCGTCGGCGCCGTGCGCGGCGGCCGGCCGGTCCTGGAGGACGTGGACCTCGTCGTGCCCGGCGGCACCTCGCTGGCCGTCGTCGGCCGCTCCGGCAGCGGCAAGTCGGTGCTCGCGGCCCTCGCCGGGCGGCTCTCCGACCCCGACTCCGGGAGCGTCGCCCTCGACGGCGTCCCGCTCCCGGACCTCTCCCACGACGCACTGCGCCGCGCCGTCGGCCACGCCTTCGAGCGGCCCGCACTGCTGGGCGCCACGGTCGGCGACGCCCTCGCCTTCGGCGTCCTCGACCCCGGCCGGGAGGCGGTGACGGCCGCCGCCCGCGCCGCATGCGCGGACGGCTTCGTCCGGCGGCTGCCCGAGGGGTACGAGACGCCGCGCACGGCCGCGCCGCTGTCCGGCGGCGAGGCCCAACGCCTGGGCCTGGCCCGGGCGTTCGCCCACGCGGAACGCGTCCTGGTCCTCGACGACGCCACATCCGGCCTGGACTCCCCCACCGAGCGGGAGGTCGGCCGGGCCCTGGCCCACGACACCGCCGCCCGCACCCGGGTGATCGTCGCCCGCCGCGCCTCCACCGCCGCCCGCGCCGACCGGGTCGCCTGGCTCGACGACGGCCGGCTGCGCGCCACGGGCACCCATGCCGAGCTGTGGCGGCTGCCGGAGTACCGGGCGGTGTTCGGTGCTTCCTGAACTCCCTTCCGCAGGGCTCCGGTTCCTGGCCGCCCGGCGCGGCGCGCTCGCCCGGCTGGCCGGCTGGTCCGCCCTGGAGGCGGGTCATACCTTCGCCCTGGGCTACGCCCTGGCACACGCCCTCGACGGGGGGTTCCTCGCCGGCCGGACCGGCACCGGACTGGGCTGGCTGGCCGCCGCCGCGCTCGCGGTCCTGGCCGGGGCGTACGGCACCGGGCGGACGTATCCGGCGCTGGCCGCCGTCGTCGAGCCGCTGCGCGACGCGCTCGTCCGACGGGTGGTGGCCCGTGCCCTGGCCGACGGGGACGGCGCGGCGGTCTCCCGCCTCACCCACCAGGTGGAGATCGCGCGCGACGCGTTCGCCGGGCTGCTGATGGTCACCCGGTCGTTCGTGTTCACCGCGGCGGGCGCGCTGACGGGGCTGTTCCTGCTGGCGCCGGAGCTGCTGCCGGTGGTGGCGGGGCCGCTGGTGCTGGGGCTGGCGCTCTTCGTGGCGACGCTGCGGGTCCTGGCCCGGCGCCAGGAGGCGTTCCTCGTCGCGGACGAGGAGATCGCCCGGGCGCTGGGCGAGGTCTGCCAGGGGCTGCGGGACGTCGCGGCGGGCGGGGCGGGCTCGCGGGTGCGGTCGGAGGTGGGGGCGCTCGTCGACACGCAGCGGGCCGTGGCGGGTTCGCTCGCGCGGTGGTCGGTGGCGCGGATCGCGGCGCTGACGGTGGCGGGGCGGCTGCCGGTGGTGCTGCTGCTGGTGTCGGCGCCGTGGTTGCTGGGGCGTGGGGTGACGCCGGGGGCGCTGGTCGGGGCGTTGGCGTATCTGACGCAGTCGTTGCTGCCGGCGTTGCAGGATCTGGTGCATGGGGTGGGGACGAGTGGGGCGCGACTGGCGGTGGTTCTGCGGCGGTTGACGCCCCCCGCCCCCGCCCTTCCGGAAGTGGGGGCACCCCCTCCGGAGGAGGTGAAAGGGCGGGGCGGGGGCGGACACCCCCAGGGGTCCGCCCCCGCCCTCTCCTTCCACCGCCTCACCTTCGCCTACGGCCCCCACGCCGCCCCCGTCGTCCACGACCTGACCCTCACCGTCCCCCCGGGCGGCCACCTCGCCGTCGTCGGCCCCAGCGGCGTCGGCAAGTCGACCCTCGCCGGGCTCGCGGCCGGCCTGCTCGCCCCGGGCGCCGGGAGCGTGTCCCTCGGCGGGGCGCCCGCGCACAGCGAGGCCGCGCGGGCGCTGCGGCTGCTGATCCCGCAGGAGGCCTATGTCTTCTCGGGGACGCTCGCCGAGAATCTCGCCTACCTGCGGCATGTTCCGCCCGGTGAGGACGAGTTGGCGGATGCCGCCCGGGCCGTCGGCATGGAGCGGATCGTCGGGCGCCTCGGCGGCTTCGCCGCGCCGGTCGCCCCGGCGGAGCTGTCCGCCGGCGAACGCCAGCAGATCGCGCTGGCGCGCGCCTACCTCTCCCCCGCCCCGATCGCCCTCCTCGACGAGGCGACGTGTCATCTCGACCCGGCCGCCGAGGCACGTGCCGAGCACGCCCTCACCCGGCGGCCGGCCGTCGCCGGGGGCGGTCGCGGCACGCTGGTCGTCATCGCGCACCGCGCCGCCTCCGCGCTGCGCGCGGACCGGATCCTGGTCATGGACGGGCCGCACACGGTGTGCGGGGAGCACGCCGAACTGCTGCGCGTCTCCCCGCTGTACCGCGATCTGGTCGGCGGCGACGCCGGCCCGTCAGACCCAGCCCGCGACGCGCGAGATCCTTATCGCGTCGACGCGGTTGCGCGCCCCCGTCTTGCGGGTGATCGCGGACATGTAGTTGCGCACGGTTCCGTTCGAGAGGTGCAGGCTGCGGGCGATCTCGCCGACGGAGGCGCCCTCGGCCGCGAGTGACAGGACGCTCAACTCCCGTCTGGTGAGCGGGATCTCCGAGGCTTCGAGGAAGCCGTAGCCGAGCGACTCGTCGATGTAGCGCTCGCCCTGGGCGACATGCCGTATCCCCTCCGCCAACCGGTCAGGTGAAGCGTTTTTGCTCAAGTACCCCAAGGCTCGCTCCTCGTACGCCCGGCGCAGCGGCCCCGGGCGTTCCGCGCTCGCCAGGGCCAGCAGGGCAGGCATCGCGCCCCCCGCGTCCCGTCCGGCGGACAACTCCCGCAGACCACCGGGGCCTCCCGCGTCGGGGCTGTCCATGTCCACCACGCACACCCGCGGACGGACGGTCCGCACGGCGGCCGGCGCCCGGCGCCAGGGCGCGGAGTAGACCTCCAGATCCGGCTCTCTTCCGATCAGTTCCGCGAGCGCGGTGCGCAGCAACGAGGTGTCGTGCACCAGTAGAACTCGGATCACGGATTCCGTCCCACCCTTCCCATCTCCCCCCAATGCCGGTCTTGCTCGGGGCACGTCAACAATTCATACCGGCGGCGGCCCCGGCCATGGGTGGAGATCACCGAGCCGTGGGGGGCGTAAGGGCGCACAGTGCTATCATCGCGCGCCCCAACTTCACTCGAATGCGCCTCCCGAAGCCCTTGCCAACTGACTCTGGAGTCAGTTGAGAAGAGCGGTCGTCACCGGCGGGTTCCGTCAACTCCCGTGACGGGCTGCCGAAGAAGGCGAAGAGGCCGAAGAACAGAAGAAGCGGAAGAAGCAGAGGAAGCGGAAGAAGCCGGGAAAGCAGGGGAACCCGGGAAAAGGTACCGCGCTCCGCGCACACCCCGCACGAACGCATGCAACTCAGGCAAGCGGGAAGCACGTCGGCGAATCCGACGGAGCGTCACATCGCTCCCGCGCCCGGCACCCTCAACGACCGTACGATCTCCGTGACCCGGGCGCACCCCGCCGCATACGCCGTGCCGGGCGGGTGCAGGGTGAGGACGGCCACCACCGCGCGGTCGCCCGCGCCCACCGTGCCGGTGGTGTGCAGGGCCGGCCGGTCCAGGTCCACTCCGCCCCTGCCCGCGCCCTTCGGGCGGGCGGGCGCCGGGAATCCCGACCAGCCCTGCTTCACCGCCCACGGCCGCGCGAAGGCCGACGGGATCCCGAAGGACTGGTCGAAGCCGTCGGTGCCGTACCGGGTGGCCCGCCGCAGCGGGTCCAGTACGGCGTCGCGCAGCGCCGCGGGCGCCTCGTCCAGCAGGTAGCGCCAGACGCGGACCGCGTCCGCCGCCGTGATGGCCGAAAACCCCCAGTATCCGGGGAAGTCCGGCGGCGGCCCCGAGGTTCCCGTGAGCCCGAGACGGGAGACCATGCGCGTGATCACGCCGGTCCCCCCGTTCCGCTCCCAGAAGTGGCCGGCCGCGTCGTCGTCGCTGCTCGCGAGCATCGCGGCCAGCCGGGTGCGGTCGTCCGGCGGCAGGACGTCCACCGCTTCGCGGTCCCACAGAAGGTCGAGCGCGATCAGCAGTTTCACCACTGACGCCGACCGGAACCGCGCGTCCGGTGCGAGCCGTTCGGTGAAGGTGCCGGAGTCACGGTCGTACACGGCGACGCCCGCGCTCACCCCCGTCGGCACCCTCGGTCCCGCGGGCGGCGCGTTCATGGTGCGTATCGCCATGACGCGTACCGCCCGGGCCCTCCCGGCCCGTGTCCTCGCACGTCGATCCCCCGTCTCTTCCCCGCATCCCCCGGGAGACCAGGGTCCGCCCCGCCGGGCGGGGCGGCCACGGCATTCGACGGGCGTCTAATCCGGCAGGTCGGCGGCGCCTCACTATCACGCCACCCGGCGGCCGTTGAGCAGCTGGACGCCCAGCGGCGTGAGGGTGTGGTGGGCGGCCCCGCCCACCCGCCGGGTCACCAGCAGCCCGGCCTCGCGCAGGACGGAGACGTGATGACTGGCCGTCGCGGCGGCGATGTCGGCGGTGCGCGCCAGCTCCGTGGTGGTGCCGCCCTCGGCGACGGCCTCCAGCAGCACCGCCCGCGTCCGTCCCAGCAGCGCCTCCAGCCCCTGCCCGCGCCCTTCGGGCGGCCGCTTGGGGGCCAGCGGGACGGGGCTGTGCTCGATGGGGTAGACCACGACGGGCGGCAGGTCGTGGCTGCGCAGCATCGTGGGCATCCGCCAGCAGAAGAACGAGGGCAGCAGCAGGATCCCCCGGCCGTCCAGGTACAGGTCCCCGTCCACGTGCGGCCCGTGCATGATGAGCACCGGCCGCTGCCACTCCAGGCCGTGGTGCAGGCTGCGCAGCAGGTGGTCGAAGGTGCCCGCGGGCAGGCCGGCCGTCGGCACCGCCCGGCCGCGGGCGGCCAGGTCGGCGCCCACCTCGGTGCGCACCCGCGACCAGTGCGGCGCGAGGGCCAGGCGGTAGTACGACCGGATCGCCTCGCCCAGGCCCGTCAGCGCCTCCACGTCGCCGTCGGCGATGCCGCGCATCCAGGGCGCCACCCGCCCCTTGGACAGGGCGAGTTCGGTGAGGTCGCCGCGCAGCCGGGCGCGCGGGGTGGACAGCAGCGCGCTGATGCCCAGGTCGATGCCGCCCGTACCGGCCGCCGGGGTGAGAAAGTCCGGGGAGTAGCCGAGCGGCGGGGCCAGCGCGAGCAGGCGCCGCGCGCCGGGGTCCAGCCTGCCCCGCACCGAGCGGCGCCACCGGTCGAACACCAGCGGGCCGTCATTGGTCTGGAGCATGTGCAGGCTCAGCAGCACCTCCCACATCGGGTCGGGCGACTGCGCGAGCCTGGTCCGCGCGAAGTCGTCGGCACCGAAATGGATACGCAGTCCCACAGACGTTCGCCTCCCGCCCGGCCACGGGCGCCGTGTAAGCCCGTTCGCCGGTACGGGTCCATGGTCGCGGCGGCCGGAGCCCCCTTTCAATCACACGGTCGCGTGCTTCCGGCCATCCTGCTTCCATGCGTGACGTCTGCTGTCCGTGGGACGGGTGCGCCCCTATGCTCCTCCGCCAACACGCCAGTTACCCAATGGTAGGAGCTGTGGTGACAGTCGAGCGTACGGGCAGCAGCACACGCAGGGGATTCATCGGCGGGGCCGCGGCGGTGGCGGCCACGGCGGCCCTCACGGGGGCGGCCACGGGGACGGCCGGCGCCGCGTCCGGCCGCCGGAGCGCCGGCGCGCGGAGGGTCGCGGTCCTCGGCGGCGGGGTCGCGGGCCTGACCGCCGCGCACGAACTCGCCGAACGCGGCTTCGAGGTGACCGTGTACGAGCGCAAGGGCGCCCTCGGCGGCAAGGCGCGCAGCATGGACGTACCGGACAGCGCGCGGGGCGGCCGCAGACCCCTGCCGGGCGAGCACGGCTTCCGCTTCATCCCCGGCATCTACCACAATCTCCCCGACACCCTCCGCCGCATCCCCGTCCCCGGCAACACCCATGGGGTGCACGACAATCTGGTCGCACCGGGCGAGGCGCTCTTCGCCCGCACCGGGCGCGAGGACCTCCGCTTCCCGTTCGCCGGCTGGAGCACCCGGCCGTCCCCGCTCACGCCCGACGAGATCCGACGGGCCCTCGTCGCCTTCCTGGAGACCTTCGCCCGGCTGCCCGCGCACGAGGTCCTCTACTTCGCCGACCGCCTCCTGGTCTGGTTCACCAGCTGCGACCGGCGCCGCCTCGACGACTGGGAGCGGACGCCCTGGTGGGAGTTCACCCGGGCCGCCCGCATGTCCCCCGACTACCAGCGGCTGCTGTGCATAGGCATCACCCGCAACATCGTGGCGACCAAGTCCGAGGTCGCGAGCACCCGGACCGTGGCGACGATGCTGGAGGCGTTCCTCTTCAACGCCCTGCACCTGGGCGCGGACGGCCCGCTGGACCGGCTGCTCAACGCCCCCACCAACGAGGCGTGGATCGACCCGTGGGTCACCCATCTGCGCTCCCTGGGCGTGGAGTTCCGCACCGGGTGGGCGGCGCGCGACCTGCGGCTGGAGGGCGGGCGGATCACCGGGGCGGTCCTGGAGGGCCCGGGCGGCGAGCGGCGGACGGCCGAGGCCGACCACTTCGTCTCCGCCATGCCCGTCGAACACGCCCGTACGACCTGGAACGCGGCGGTACGGGCCGCAGATCCGCAACTGGCCCGCTGCGACCGGCTGCAGACGGACTGGATGACCGGCATCCAGTTCTACCTCACCGAGCCGACCCCGATCGTCCACGGCCACATCAACCACCTCGACTCGCCCTGGGCGATCACCTCCATCTCCCAGGCCCAGTTCTGGCGGGGACACGACTTCCGCCGGGACTTCGGGGACGGGACGGTGGCCGACTGCCTGTCCTGCGACATCTCCGACTGGAACAGTCCCGGCCTCCTCTACGGGAAAACGGCCAAGCAGTGCACGCGCGAGGAGGTCGCACGGGAGGTCTGGGCCCAGCTCAAGGCGAGCCTCAACGACACGGGCCGCACCGTCCTCAAGGACTCCGCGCTGCACTCCTGGTTCCTTGACCCGGCCGTCGAACTCGGCGGCTCCCGCGCCACCAACGACGAACAGCTCCTCATCCACCCCGTGGGCACCTGGGCCAACCGCCCGACCGCGCGCACCGCCATCCCGAACCTGTTCCTGTCCGGGGACTACGTCGTCACGGACATCGACCTGGCGACGATGGAGGGCGCCAACGCGTCGGCGCGGGCCGCGGTCAACGCCCTGCTGGACGAGGCGGGTTCGGGTGCGGAGCGGTGCACGGTCACCCCGCTGTACCGGGCACCGGAGCTGGAGGCGTTCAAGCGCCGGGACGAGCTGCGGTGGCGGCTGGGGCTGCGGAACGCGTACGACGTGGGGTGACCCGGTTTCCCCCGGGCGGCCCAGCCGATCCTGCGGGCCGCACCGGGCTCCCGGGGCCGGGCCGTCCGAACCGGACCGTCCGGCCCCGGGGTTGACTCCCGTGCAACTTGACGGAGTACCGTCAAGGCGCGCACCCTTCCCCTCGCACCGTCGAAACCGCACCACTCGTCTGCCCGGTCCGCGCCCCGCGCCGGCCGGCCCCCCGCAGAAGGAGTACGCGTGAGACGCCACCCCCGTACGACCGCCGCCGCGGCCGCCGTGCTGCTGGCCGCCTGCTCGCTCGCCGTTCCCGGCCTGACGGCCGGCGCCTCGGCCCTTCCGGCGACCGAGCACGCGGCGGCACCGACCGCCGCCGCACAGCAGCGGGTCGCGGAATTCTGGACGCCGGAGCGCATGCGTTCGGCCACCCCGCTCGACGTGACGGCCGACCGTCCCGCCGACGCCCCGCGGAGCACCGGCCGGCACACCACCGTCGCCCCGACCCCCGCTCCCGCCCCCACCCCCGCCCACCCGTCCGTACGCTCCTTCCCGCAGGCCGGCGGCCCGTGGACCGGCGGCGGCGCGGTCCTCAAGACCTCCGGCCGGGTGTTCTTCACCTTCCAGGGCCGCACCGCCTCCTGCTCCGGCGACGCGGTCACCAGCGGGAACCACAGCACCGTCATCACGGCCGGGCACTGTGTGAAGTACCAGGGCAGCTGGCACACCAACTGGACGTTCGCGCCCGGCTATCACGACGGCCAAGCCCCGTACGGCACCTGGACCGCGACCAAGACGCTGTCCACCCCGCAGTGGACGGCGAGCGAGGACATGAACAACGACATCGGCGCCGCCGTCGTCGCCCCGCTCGACGGGAAGCAGCTCACCGACGTGGTCGGCGGCCAGGGCCTGGACTTCAACGGCGCCTACGGCCGGGCCATGTACTCCTTCGGCTTCCCCGCCGCCTCCCCCTACGACGGGACCAAGCTCATCCACTGCAGCGGCACCGCCACGAAGGACTTCCTGCTCACCAAGGACCACGGCCTGAGCTGCAACATGACCGGCGGCTCCAGCGGCGGTCCCTGGTTCACCTCCTTCGACGAGTCGACGGGCACCGGCCTCCAGGCGTCGGTGAACAGCTTCGGCTACACCTTCCTGCCCAACACGATGTTCGGCCCGTACTTCGGCGACGAGGCGAAGGCCCTCTACGACACGGCGCAGAACACCTGACGCACGGAACGCGTGGTGGGGCGTCGTCATCCGTCCCACCACGCGTCGTCTGTCGGGCATGTGGCGGTCTTGTGTCAGCTACCGGCCAGGGGGTCCCGTCGGAGGCCCCCGCTCCGTAAGGTCCGTTCCAGTCGCGGGCCTTGACGAAAGGGGCCCGCCTGTCGAAGGGACCCCCGTGCGCCTTCTCCACCGGAACCGCGGCCGCAGGGCGCTGACCGCCCTCGTCGCCACCGCCGTCGCCGCACCCGTCCTGATCGCCGCCACTCCGGCGGACGCCCACGGCGGGAACGACCGGCAGCACCGCAAGGCCGAGCGGCTCGCGAGACAGCTGGAGCGGGAGTCGTCGGCGAAGGGCGCCTACCGGCACCTCAAGGCGTTCCAGGGGATCGCCGACGCCAACGGCGGCAACCGGGCGGCGGGGACGCCGGGCCACAAGGCGTCCTCCGCCTATGTGTACAAGCTGCTCAAGCAGGCCGGTTACCGCGTCTCCTACCAGGACTTCACCATCTGGGACGCGAAGACCACGACGGAGAAGCTGTCCGTCCTCTCCCCCGACCCGCGCGAACTGAAGGTGACGGCGGGCAGGTTGTCGCCGTCCACCCCCGCCGCCGGGATCCAGGCGCAGATCGCCGTCGCCAAGGTGAGCGACAAGCCGGGCTGCACCCCGGACGACTACGCCTCGGACACCTTCACGGGCAAGATAGCCCTGATCAAGCGAGGGGTCTGCTCCTACGCCGAGAAGCAGGCGGCCGCCGCCAAGGCGGGCGCGATCGGCGCGATCATCTACAACCACAGCGGAACGGCCCCGGCGCGGCCGCGCTTCGACAAGCCCGCCGACGGGAAGATCCCCACCGCGGGCATCTCCCTGGCCGACGGCGAGGCGCTCACCACTGCCGCCAAGAAGGGCCCGGTCAAGCTCTCCCTCACCATCCAGCAGCAGCACATCCCCAAGACCACGCGCAATGTGATCGCCGAGACCCGCGGCGGCGACGCGAACCATGTGGTCTCCCTCGGCAGCCACCTCGACTCCGTCCCCGAGGGCCCGGGCATCAACGACAACGGCTCCGGCTCCGCCGGTCTGCTGGAGGTCGCCCTCAAGCTCGCCCGGCACACCCAGCACCCCACCAACAAGGTGCGCTTCGCCTGGTGGTCCGGCGAGGAACTGGGCCTGCTCGGCTCCGACTTCTACGTCAAGCAGCTCACCCCCGAGCAGCGCAAGAAGATCGCGCTCTACCTCAACTTCGACATGATCGCCTCCCCCAACGCGGCCGAACTCGTCTACGACGGCGACGACTCCGACCACACGGGCTCCGGCCCCGGCCCCAAGGGCTCCGCCGAGATCGAGAAGCTGATCACCGACTACCTCGACCGCAAGCACAAGCCCCACGAGGGCACCGACTTCGACGGCCGCTCCGACTACGGCCCGTTCATCGAGGCCGGCATCCCCGCGGGCGGCACCTTCACCGGCGCCGAGGGCATCAAGACCGCGGTCCAGGCCGAGAAGTTCGGCGGCAAGGCGGGCGTCGCGTACGACCCCAACTACCACGCCAAGGGCGACAACCTGAAGAACATCGACCTGAAGTACTTCGACACCAACATCGATGTCATCGCGCATGCGGTGGGCATCTACGCGCATGACCTGAGCTCGCTGGGCTGATCTGCGGGTACGGTGCGGGGCCCCGAGGACGGAGCCCCGCATCATGTGCATCAGTGGACGACCAGGGTCGCCGCCCACGTTCCACCGGACCCCCTGCGGCTCGCCAAGTGGACGTCGCCGACGGCGGTCGTGGTGAACAGGGCGGCGGTGACGCCGATCGGCAGGGTCATCGCGCCGTTGCTCCCGCGCCGGACGGCCGACGACGGCTGCGCCGTGATCGGCTCCCAGAAGGTGCGGGCATCCGTGCTGCGGGCGTTGAGGAACACGGCGATCGTCCGCCCTTCGGCCAGGCAGACGCGTGCTCCGTTGTCGTCCTCGGTGAGGGTCCCGTCGGTATGCGGCAGAATCGCCGCCCCGGGGGCGCGGCACGCGGGTTCGGACGAGGGTGGGGCCGTGGTCCCGCTGCTGTCGGCGCAGCCGGTGAGAACGAGCAGTGTCAGAGCGGTACGGGCGAGGGGTGCAAGGAAACGGTGGCTCATGCTGCGGGGCCGTTTCTGCATGTCTGCGGGACCGTGGAAGCGGGACCATGGAAGGGGTGGGCGGAACACGCGGCTCCGCCCACCCGGGCCGGATCAGCCCTGGCTGGCAGCCGAGTTGTAGTACTTGACGCATGCTCCCGAGCCGCCGCCGGCGTTGTTGCTCCACAGCGGCTGGACGGCGTAGTGGTTGCTGTTCAGCGTGACGATGCCCATATTGGTCCACGCACACTTGTCGGCGGTCTCGGTGTCGAGGGTGCCGTTGGTCCAGCCCGAACCGACCCCGGGGTCCGTGAGGGTCTCGCCGTACTCGTGGCCGCCGACGATGGTCACGCCCTCGTTGTCCGCATTGACGCCGGTACTTCCGACGGGCACGGAATTGGCACCGCACGTGGCTCCGGCGTCCGGGATGTAGGGGAAGTTGGTGTACGTGATCTGGCCGCCGCCCGGCAGATCGGCCACGGAGTGCCAGGCGCAGTACTGGGTCTTGAAGCCACTGGGGACGACCCCGGGCGGCGTGTCGATGATGATCTGGGTGTTGGTGCCGCTCGCGCCGAAGTACTGAGCGGCCTTGACGGCCTCGTTGTTGATGTCGGTCTGCGTGGGGTTCTGCGGCGCGGCCGCGCTCTCGTCGTCCCACTGGCCGACACGCGGACTGGAGTTGGGGTGCCCGACGAAGGTGGCGGCATGGGAGCAGTCCTTCGTTCCCGTCGCGATGCCGGAGCAGTACTGCGTGGCCGAGGTGCTCCAGTTGTCACCGGCGCCGTAAAGACTGTCCAGGAAATAGGCCTGGAGGAACAGCTCCTTCTTGGGATCGTTGTTCCCACTGGACCACTGGTTTCCCCACCACACGACGTACACCTGGGGTGCGTCCTGGACCGGACCGCCGTGGTAGGTCACGGGATCGGTGTTCGCGGGTGCGCCGGTCGAAGTCCTCTTCCCCGGCACGGGCTTGGCGATGGCAGGTGTACGGACCGACGGCGAGGGCTTCGGCTCTGTTGCGAACCCACGCTGCGGAACGGCGAGGAGGAAGCCGACGACGAGCGCAAAGGCACTCAGAACGATGAGTCCCGTGCGGCGGGTGGGTGAGGTAGGTGAATGCGCGGAGGACATGCTTGCCTCATTTCCTCAACGGCATTGCCCGGGTCGACATTGCCCGGGCCGGGGCAACACCAGCAGCACATCGCGGCCCGTCAACCTCGAACAGAGATAGCGCGGGCAATTCACCCCTACGGGTGCATAGCGGGTGTATAACGCTCATAATGTGACCGTAAGCGGCCTGGCGGGCGGACAAGACTGCCTAAAGCGGGGAGCCGCAGCACCGGACCCGGAGGAATGCGGGGAGTAGGGTTCGGCGTTCAGGATCCTGCGTTCTGTGCTTCCAAGGGAGCCAAGTGGACAACCAGGCATCTGTGAGCCCCGTCCGGACGGCCGGTCCGGCCGAACTCGTCTTCCGCACACCACATCCCCGTCTCGCCGGCCTCGTGCTCGCATACACGGGACAGGACTGGACGGTCGCACGGCCGCTGTTGCGGCGGATCACGGCGCTGGCGACCGTGGTCCTCGTCATCGACTTCCAGCCGCCGGTGCGGACACTGGTCACCAACTCCCGGGTACCGGGGCAGGACATGGGCGCCTCGCCCGTGACCGGGATGCGGGACCGGCCGATGACGATCGAGCAGGCCGGGCGGATGCACGGCCTGACGGTGCAGCTGACCGCGCCGGGGGCCCACGCCTTGTTCGGCGTCCCTCTGCGGGAACTCACCGGCTCGTACGCCGGCTTCCACGACCTCCTGGGCACCGGCTCCCGGCACCTGACCGACCGGCTCGCGGAGGCTCCCGACTGGCCCGCACGGTTCCGGTTGCTGGACAGCTATCTGATCGCCCGCATCGATGCCGGACCGGAGCTTCCGGCGCAGGTCCGGCATGCCTGGCAACGGCTCTCGATGCTCTCGGGCGACGTGCGGATCGGCGCGCTGGCGGACGAAGTGGGGTGGTCGCGCCAGCACTTGAACGCCCGGTTCCGCCGGGAGATCGGGCTGTCGCCCAAGTCCGTGGCCCGTATCGCCCGGCTGCAGAGAAGCCTGTCCCTGATGTACGACACCGGACCGCTGTCCTGGGCGGACGCCGCAGCGGCCGCCGGCTACGCCGACCAGCCGCATCTCAACCGCGACTTCCGCATGCTGACCGGCTGCTCCCCGACGGAGTTCCGGACCCTCCTGGCGGACTGGCGCGGGGTGCTGACGGGCAACTACCGCCTGACGCATCGGCCGCGGCAGCGCCCGGCCGGGCCATGGGCTCAGCCGATGCGCACCCGCACGATCCGCCCCGACGCCTCCGTGACGAACAGGTCGTGCCGGGCGTCGTAGCCGCCGAAGCCGTGGGCGGCGCGGACGCTCGTCGGCATGCGGAGGCCGGTGGCGAGGAGGCAGGAGCGGCCGGTGGACGGGGTCACGCGGAGGAGTTCGCCGCGGGCGAAGGAGGCGACCACCACGTCGCCGTCGTCGAGGACGGTGAGGTCGTCGAGGACCTTCGCCTTCAGGGGGTTGGGGCTCAGGCGGGTGACGACAGTGTGGCGGGCGGGGTCGGAGAGGGGGATACGGACCAGTGAGGAGTGCAGGTCGGTGAGGACGCTCGCATAGAGCTGACCGCCGGACACCGCGATGCCGTTGGTACCGAAGACGGCCGCCTTGCGCGTCCACTCCTCGTCGCGCGTGCCGTCGGGGCGGATCTTGAGGATGCCGGTGGCGAGTTCGCGGGTCAGGTAGAAATTGCCGGCATCGTCGATGGCGAGGCCGTTGATGCCACGGGTGCCGGTGACGACCGTCGCGGCGCGGGGGTGCGCGTCCTTCGGGTCGAAGGCGACGATTCCGCCGTCGCGGGCCAGGGGGTTGATGCCGTAGTTGACGTACATCCGGCCGTCGGGGCCGCGGCGTATCCCGCCCGGGCCGCTCACCGGGACGGTGGTGCGCAGCGTGCCGTCGGGCGCGTAGCCCTCGACGCGGTTCCTGGCCAGGTGCGAGACCCAGAGGGTGCCGTGGCCGTCGAACTCCAGGTTCTCCCGCCAGTCCGCCACGGGCAGGCCGCCCGGACGGAAGACGGTCACGGCCGCGCGGTCCGCGCAGTGCGGCGTCTCCGCGGCCGTCGCCGCTCCCTGGGCGCCAACAAGCAGCGTCGTCAGCAGAGTTGTCGTCGTCACCAGCGATCGTAAGCGCATGGGCACCGTTGTATCATGGCGGGTTTCCGGCATGATGTGGCCTTTTATCGGAAGCGCGACAGGCGGCCGTCGCGCCACGATCGACAGGTGTCTTCCCAACGAACCCAACGAAACGCCATACGACTGCTGTCCCTCGGGCACGCCTGCGTGGACGTCTACCAGGGCGCCGTCGCCGCGCTGGTGCCGTTCTTCGTCTCCGAGCGGCACTACACCTACGCCGCCGCCTCCGGGATCGTCCTGGCCGCGTCCCTCCTGTCGTCCGTCGTCCAGCCGCTGTTCGGGGTCCTCACCGACCGGTGGCGCATGCCGTGGCTGCTGCCGGTGAGCACGCTGACGGCGGGCGGCGGGGTCGCGCTGAGCGGGGCGGGCGATTCGTATGCGCTCACCCTCGCCGTGGTGGCCGTGTCGGGGATCGGGGTCGCCGCCTACCATCCCGAGGCGGCGCGGGCGGCCCGTGGCGCGGCCGGGGGCGACCACGCCGCGATGGGGTGGTTCTCGCTCGGCGGCAACATCGGCTTCGCGGCCGCCCCGTTGCTGGTCGCGGCCGTCGTCGCCACCGGCGGTCTGCGGGCCTCGCCGCTGCTGGCCGGGCCGGCGCTGGTGGCGGCCGTGCTGTACGCGGCCGTGCCGAGGACGGATCCGCGGCCCGGGGCGGCCACGGCGGGCCACGCGGACGAACGGGAGGACGACCGGGCGTCGTTCGCCCGCCTGTCGGGGGCGATCATGTGCCGGTCCGTCGTCTTCGTCGGACTGAGCGCGTTCGTCTCGCTGTACGTGCGCGAGCGCGCCGGAGGCGGCGAAGTCGCGGGCACCGCGGCCCTGTTCGTGCTCTACCTGGGCGGGGCGGTGGGCACGGTGGCCGGCGGACGGCTGGCGAACCGGTACAGCCGTGTCACCGTCGTCCGCCGTTCGTACGCGCTGTCCGTCCTCGCCGTCGCCGGCGTCGTCCTCGTCCCCGGCCCGGCGCTCTACGGCTTCGTCGCGCTGACCTCGGCCTGTCTGTACGTGCCGTTCTCGCTGCACGTCACGCTCGGTCAGGACTACCTGCCCCGGCACATGGGCACGGCGAGCGGCGTCACCCTGGGGCTGGCCGTCAGCGTCGGCGGCATCGCCGGCCCCGCCATCGGGGCGCTGGCCGACGCGGCGTCCCTCCAGGCGGCCCTCGCCCCGCTGATCGCGCTGCCCGCCGTCGGCTGGCTGCTGCTGCGCCCGTTGCGCGAACCGGCCGGGACGGGTCGAACGGGTCGAACGGGTCAAGGGGCCGACGGGACAACCGGGTCCAGCAACGTCCGCAGGTCGCTGACCTCGTAACCCCGCGACCGCACCAGCTCGATGATCCGCGGCAGCGCCTCCGCGTCCAGCACCTGCCCCGAGCCGTCCCCGGAGCCGACGTGCAACTGGACGATCGCGCCCGGCGCGAGCACGTCGGCCACGCGCCGCACGGCCTTCTCGACGGTCATGCCGCCGGCGGTCCCGAGATAGCCCTTGGTGTCCGTGGTCCACTCGATGTCCGCGAAACCGAGGGAGTTGACATGGGCGATGCCCTGCGGCGTCGCCTCCCCGTACGGGAAGCGGAAGAACGGCAGCGGCACGGCGCCCGCCGCCCGCAGCGCCCGGTCGGCGGCGGTCACCTCCCGCTCCACCGCGTCCCGGGAGAGCCCGGCGAAGTGCGGGTGGGTGTGGGAGTGGCTCGCGACGCCGCCCCAGCCCGCCATGGCGCGCACGGCCTCCGGATGGCGCTCGGCGAACTGCCCGGTGGGGAAGAAGGTGGCGGGCGCCCCGTACCGGCGCAGGGTGAGCAGCACATCGCCGATCCCGGCGGTGTCCCAGGCGGCGTTGAAGGTGAGCGCGACGCGGCGGGCGGTGGTGGCGAACGTGCGGTTGGCGGAGCCGTAGAGCCGCTCGACGGGAGCGGCACGGGCCGGGCCCGGGGGCGACAGGAAGACGAGCAACAGGGCGGCGGCCAGAACGCGCAGGGGTCTCACAGAGCCGAGCATGGCCGCCCCGCCCGGCGGGGGCACGACGGACGGGGCGGACGGGTGGGTGGGGCACACCCCGGTCCGTCACATCTCGTCGAACATCCCCGCCACCGCGTCGAGGACCCGGACGGCAGCCGCGACGTCCTCGGCGGGTACACCGTCCAGGGCGCCGGTCCAGCGCTCGCGCCACTGTCCGCGGGCGGCCTCGACGACGCCCGCACCCTCTTCGGTGAGGACGACGCGGACGGCACGGCGGTCGGTCGGGCTGGGCTCCCGGGAGATGACGCCCTTCTTCTCCAGCGCGTCGAGCATGCCGGTCATGGTCGCGGGCGTGACGTCGGCGTACCCGGCCAACTGGCGGGCGGTGGCGTGGCCGGTGTCGGCCAGGCCGTCCAGGGCTCGGAGTTGGGCGCCCGTCAGTCCGTCGGGGCGTTGCTGTTCGCGACCGCGCAGCCGCCGGTAGGCGGCGAAGAGGCCGGCCACCGCCTGCTGGGCCTCGTCGACCGGGGACGTGCCGGTGCGCGGGTCCGGGGCGGGGGCGTCGGTCATGGGGTGGGCCTCCTCGGGCGGGCGCGTGGTCTTCGGATCCCCCACAGTAGCTCTCCTTCCGGCCGGGACACCATCCTGTAAGGTTCCATATTGTACGGAGCCTAATTAATTGCTTCGGGCAGGTCCGGCCTGCCCTCGGGAGGTTTCCCATGCCCGTTTCCACCACCGCCCCGCCGTCACCGCCCGGCCGCCGCACCGTGGCCGCCGTGATGGCGGCGCTGCTGCTGGGACTGCTGCTCTCCGCTCTCGACCAGATGATCGTGGCGGCCGTCATGCGCACCGTGGCCGACCAGTTGCACGGGCTGACGCTGCAGGCGTGGG
This sequence comes from Streptomyces luteireticuli, assembly GCF_041519305.1. NCBI lineage: Bacteria > Bacillati > Actinomycetota > Actinomycetes > Kitasatosporales > Streptomycetaceae > Streptomyces > Streptomyces luteireticuli. The sequence goes on along the minus strand of NZ_CP167927.1, from coordinate 6,890,024 downwards.
CGACCACCGCGTACCTGGCCACCGGGGTCGTCTCCACGCCCCTGTACGGCAGGCTGTCGGACCTGTACGGCCGCAAACCCCTGTACCTGGTGTCGATCTCGCTGTTCCTGCTGGGCTCGGCCCTGTGCGCGGCGGCGCAGTCGATGTACCAGCTGGCCGCCTTCCGGGCCGTCCAAGGGCTGGGCGCGGGCGGACTGATGGCCCTGGCGTTCGCGATCCTGGCCGACATGCTGCCGCCGGAGCGGCGCAGCCGCCACCAGGCCTGGTTCGGGGCGGCGTTCGGCGTCGCCAGCGTGGCCGGCCCCGTGCTGGGCGGGCTGTTCGCCGGCCTGGACCGGCTCGGGGGCGTCGCGGGCTGGCGCTGGGCGTTCCTGGTCAACCTGCCGATCGGCGCGGTCGCGCTGTTCCTGGTCGCCACCCTGTACCGGCTTCCGCACACCCGGGTACCCCATCGCGTGGACTACGGCGGCGCGTTGACCCTGCTGCTCGGCCTGGCCCCGCTGCTGGTGGTGGCCGAGCAGGGCGGCCACTGGGGCTGGGCGTCCGCCCGCACCCTGGCCCTGGCCGGCCTGGGGGCCGCCGGGCTGGCCGCCTTCGTCCTGACGGAACGCCGGATGGGCGACGCCGCGCTGCTGCCGCCCGCCATGTTCCGCCGGCCGCTCTTCGCCGTGAGCAACGCCGTCAACACGGTCGTCGGCATGGGGGTGTTCGGCGGCCTGAGCGTGCTGCCGATGTACCTCCAGATCGTCAAGGGCCTCTCCCCCGGCGCGGCAGGGCTGATGCTGCTGCCGCAGACCCTGGGCATCATCGCCGGCGGCCGGCTGTGCGGTCCCGTCGTCACCCGCACCGGCCGCCACAAGGGGTTCCTGCTGCTGGGCCTGGCCTGCATGACGGGCTGCGCCCTGGCCTTCTCCCGCCTCTCCCCCGGCACCTCGCTGTGGACGACGGGGACGGTCACCACACTGATGGGGCTCGGGATCGGGGTCTGCTTCCAGGTGATGCTGCTCGCGATCCAGGCGTCGGCGCCGCCCGGGGCGATGGGCGCGGCGAGCGCCTCGTACACCTTCTTCCGGCAGATCGGCGGCACCGCGGGCACGGCCGTCTACCTCTCGGTCCTGTTCGCCCTCACCGGCGACCGGGTCGCCGGTGCCCTCCACGACGCCGAGCGCACACCGGAGTTCGGCGCCGCCCTCCGCGATCCCGCCGTCGCGGACACCCCGGCCGCGCGGCGGCTGCTGTCCGCGCTGCGCGACGGCACGGCCCCCGACCTGGACGACAGTTCCTTCCTCGACCGCCTCGACCCACGGCTCGCCCGGCCCGTCCTGGAGGGGCTCTCCGGCGCGATGGACTCCGTCTTCCTCATCGTCACCGGCGTCCTCGCCGCAGGGCTGGTCCTCGCGCTGTTCCTCAAGGACACCGGCAAAGGCGCCGGCAAGGACACCGACCGGAAGGACCGGAAGGAGGAGGCGGCATGACCCGCCCCGTACAGATCGAGTTCTGGGCCGACGTGATGTGTCCCTGGTGCTGGATCGGCAAGCGGCGGCTGGATTCGGCCGTCGCACGGCTCGGCCGCCCCGTCGACGTCGTCTGGCGCAGCTTCGAACTGCGCCCCGGCCACCCGGCCGTCCCCGGGCCCACCCTGCGCGACATGATGGCCGTCCGCTACGGGCTCGACGCGGACCGCCTCGGGGAACTGTTCGGCCGGATCGAGGAGTTGGGTGCAGCCGAGGGACTGCTGCTGCGCCCGGCCACCGCCCGGCCGGTCAACTCCTTCGACGCGCACCGGCTGATCCGCGCGGCCGCGGAGCACGGCCTGGCAGACGCCATGGCGGAACGGCTCTTCGCGGCCCATCTGACCGACAACGCCGACGTCGCCGACCGGACGGTCCTCACCGGTCTGGCCCGCGACGCGGGCCTCGACGCCGGGGCGGTCCGCGCCGTGCTCGACGGGACCGAGCACGCCGGCGCCGTCCTCGCCGACCGGCGGCGCGCGGGGCACGCCGGCATACGGCAGGTGCCCACATTCGTCGTCGACGGCGTGCCCGCCGCCGCCGGCGCCGAGTCCACGGCCGTTCTCCTGGACCGGCTGCGGGGGGCGGCCGGCCGATGATCCCGTTTGCGGTCACCGCCGAGGGGTACCCGGCGGCGGTGAGCACACGCAACGGACGCACACGCAGCGGAGCGCGAACCGTCGTCGTGACCGGCGCCAGCGGCGGTGTGGGACGCGCCACGGCGCGGGCCTTCGCCGCACGCGGCGCCCGGGTCGCCCTGCTGGCCCGGGGCCGCAGGGGCCTCGACGCCGCCGCGCGCGAGGTCGTCGCGGCCGGCGGGCAGGCACTGGTCCTGCCCGTGGACATGGCCGACCACCATGCCGTCCGCGCGGCGGCGGACCGGGTCGAGGAGGTGTTCGGCCCGGTGGACGTCTGGGTCAACAACGCCTTCGCGACCGTCTTCGCGCCGTTCGTGGAGATCGAGCCGGACGAGTTCCGGCGCGCCACCGAAGTCACCTACCTGGGCTGTGTGTACGGCACGCAGGCCGCGCTGTCGCGGATGCTGCCGCGCGACCACGGCACGATCGTCCAGGTCGGCTCGGCGCTGGCGTACCGGGGGATCCCGCTGCAGTCCGCGTACTGCGGGGCGAAGCACGCGATCCAGGGCATGAACGAGGCGCTGCGCTGCGAACTCCTCCACCAGGGCAGCAAGGTGCGCACCACGATGGTGCAGCTGCCCGCCCTGAACACCCCGCAGTTCCGCTGGGCGCTCTCCCGGCTGCCGCGCAGCCCGCGGCCGGTGCCGCCGGTCTACCAGCCGGAGGTAGCGGCGCGGGCGATCGTCCACGCGGCCGACCACCCGGGGCGGCGCGAACGCTGGGTCGGCGGCAGCACGGTCGCCACGCTGCTGGCCAACGCGGTGGCGCCGGGGCTGCTGGACCGCTACCTGGCGCGGACGGGCTTCTCCTCGCAGCAGACGGCGATCCCGCACGAGGAGCTGGCCCCGGTCAACCTCTGGCACCCGGCGGACGGTGCCGGGGGACACGACTTCGGCGCCCACGGCACCTTCGACGACCGGGCCGTCGCCCACGGCGTACAGCCGTGGCTCGCCCGGCACGGCGGGGCGGTGGCCGTGGTCGCGGCGGCGGCCGGGGTGGGTGTGGCGGGGCTGCGGCGACGGCACTGACGCCCGCGCCCGGCACCCTCCGCCCGACGCCCTCTGCCTGATGCCCTCCATCCGGCACCTTCCATCCGGCACCACGAACGCCCCCGCTCCGACGCCGATAGCGCTCCGGATCACCCGTTCGAGCGGCGGAAGGCTGCACTCCGGCGCGGCTGCGTGTGGACTGAGGACTGTGGGCGGTAAGAGCACCCGACCTCTCTCCCGAGCTGTGTGAGGAGCGGCAGATGACCTTCTCGGAGCGAGATGTGACGGACGAGATCGAGCAGATGAAGGAGGACGCGCTGAACCAGGTGGTCAGCGACGAGGACCGGGACGCCGGGCTCGCCGACGAGGAGTGGTGAAGTCCCCTCGCCGGGCCTCCCCCGGCCCCCCGCGCGGCGCCCAACGTTCGCGCCGCGCGGGGCACCACGGTAGACATGGGGTATGGCCCGAATCCGGGGCCGCTCCTGGAGGCCCTCGGGCCGCTGGTTCGCCGGCCGGCGCGCGGGCAGTCGGCACGAGCGGCGGCAGTGGCGGCAGGATCCGCGAGGGGCGTCGACGCGGCGTCCATGGGCGGTGACGAGCACCCGCAGCGTCGCCGGCCAGATGTTCCTGCTGCAGGTGCTGATCGTGCTGGTGCTCGTCGTGGCAGCGGTCGGCACCCTGCTGTTCCAGGCGCGGAGCGACAGGTTCCAGGCGGCGCGCGACCGTTCGATCGCCGCCGCCGAGGCCTTTGCGCACGCCCCCGGGCTGCCGGCCGTCATGGCGGGCCCCGACCCGGCGGCGGTCCTCCAGCCGCTGACCGAGGACGCCCGCAAGCACGGCGGCGTCGACTTCATCGTGGTCACCGACCGCAACGGCACCCGCTACACCCACCCCGACCCGTCCCTCATCGGCAAGCACTTCGTCGGCAACGTCGAGCCGACGCTGCGCACCGGCAAGGTCACCGTCGAGACCGTGCACGGCCCGCTCGGCCAGGAGGAACAGGCGATCGTGCCGGTGCACGACAAGAGCGGCGCGATCATCGGCGCGGTCGCCTCCGGGATCAAGGTCAGCGCGGTCAGCAGCGCGTTCGACCGGCAGCTGCCGTGGGTCCTCGGGGCCGGCGCGGCGGCCCTCGCCCTGGCCACGGCCGGGACGGCGCTGGTGAGCCGGCGGCTGCGGCGGCAGACCCACGGGCTGGGCCCGGCCGAGATGACCCGGATGTACGAACACCATGACGCGGTGCTGCACGCCGTGCGCGAGGGCGTGGTCATCGTCGGCGGCGACGGCCGGGTCCTGCTCGCCAACGACGAGGCCCGGCGGCTGCTGGAGCTGCCGCCGGACGTCGAGGGCCGGCCCGTCGACGCACTGGGCCTCGCGCCCCGGACGGCCGCGCTCCTGTCGTCCCGGAGCGCGGTCACCGACGAGGTGCTGCCCGTCGGCGACCTGCTGCTGGCCGTGAACGTACGGCCCACCGACCGCCTCGGCGGCCCGCCGGGCAGCGTGGCCACCCTGCGGGACTCCACCGAGCTGCGGGCGCTGGCCGGCCGGGCGGAGCTGGCGCGCGAGCGGCTGCGGCTGCTGTACGACGCGAGCGTGGCCGTCGGCACGTCCCTGGACGTCCGGCGCACCGCCGAGGAGCTCACCAAGGTGGCCTCGCCCCGGTTCACCGACTACGCCACCGTGGACCTCGCCGAGCCGGTGCTCCGCGGCGACGAGCCCCGGCTCTCCGCGCGGAGCGGCCAGGAGGCGGTGCTGCGCCGGGTGGCGCTCACCGGCCCGACGGCCGACAGCCCGCTCTATCCGGCGGGCGAGCTGGTCACCTTCGCCGGGCCGACCCCGCAGGCCACCGGGTTCGTCAGCGGCCACCCCGTGCTCGTCCCCGACCTGGCCGCCTCCTCCGGCTGGCGCACCCAGGACCCCTCGCGCACCCAGGCGGTGCTGGACTACGGCTTCGTCTCGATGATCACTGTGCCGCTCAAGGCCCGGGGCGTGCTGCTGGGCATCGCCACCTTCTGGCGCACCCGGGACAGCTCGGTCTTCGAGGAGGACGACCTGTCGCTCGCCGAGGAGCTGGCGGCGCGGGCCGCCGTATGCATCGACAACGCCCGCCGCTTCACGCGCGAGCACGACATGGCCGTCACCCTCCAGCACAGCCTGCTGCCGCGCGGCCTGCCCGAGCAGAACGCCCTGGACGTCGCCTACCGCTACCTGCCGGCCCAGGCCGGGGTCGGCGGCGACTGGTTCGACGTCATCCCGCTGCCCGGGGCCCGCGTCGCCCTGGTGGTGGGCGACGTCGTCGGGCACGGTCTGCACGCCGCCGCCACCATGGGCCGGCTGCGCACGGCCGTGCTGAACTTCTCCACGCTCGACCTGCCCCCGGACGAACTCCTCGGCCACCTCGACGAGTTGGTCGGCCGCATCGACCTGGAGGCGGCGGAGGCCGAGGACGAACGGGCCGTGGCGGGCGCCACCTGTCTGTACGCGATCTACGACCCGGTGTCGGGCGTCTGCTCCCTGGCGCGCGCCGGGCACCCCCTGCCGGCCCTCATCGCGCCGGACGGCTCGGTGGACTTCCCCGAACTGCCCGCCGGGCCGCCGCTGGGCCTGGGCGGCCTGCCCTTCGAGGCCGCCGAACTGCGCCTGCCCGCGGGCAGCAACCTCGTCCTCTACACCGACGGTCTCGTCGAGGACCGCCGCCGGGACATCGACGAGGGGCTGGCCGTCCTGCGCGAGGCCCTGTCGGTCGCGGACCGGACGCCCCAGGAGACCTGCGAGGCGGTCCTCGGGGCGCTGCTGCCCGACCCGCAGACCGACGACATCGCCCTGCTCGTGGCCCGCACCCGCATCCTGCCCGCCGACCGGATCGCCGAGTGGGAGCTGCCCTCCGACCCCGCGGTCGTCGCCCGCGCCCGCGCCGACGTCACCCGGCAGCTGGAGCAATGGGGCCTGGAGGAAGCGGTGTTCACCACCGAGCTGATCCTCAGCGAACTGATCACCAACGCGATCCGGCACGCCTCCGGCCCGATCCGCGTCCGGCTGCTCCGCGACCGCATGCTGATCTGCGAGGTCTCCGACACGAGCAGCACGTCCCCCCATCTGCGCTACGCGGCGGCGGAGGACGAGGGCGGGCGGGGCCTGTTCCTGGTGGCACAGCTGGCGGAGAGGTGGGGGACGCGCTACCTCCCCGACGGGAAGGTGATCTGGGCGGAGCAGCCGTTGTCGTGACGGGGGGTTCCGCCCCCGGCCCGCCCTTTCCCGAAGCTCCGGGCCGATACAAGGCCTGGAGCCCGGCCTGCACGGCAGGGCCCCGTCGGCCCATGTCCCGGGCCGGCGGGGCTCATTGCGTTCCACGGACAGAGCCTCGACTACAGCTCTGCCATGAGACCGGAACGCTGGGCCATTGTCACAAGCTCCGGCTTGCTGCGCTCGTGGTGTATGACCAGGACGCGCAGTACCTCACGGGCCATCGGATGAACCTGCGCCATCTGTGGTGTGACCTTGTGCGCCTGCCTCAATGCCTCCTCGGCGCCGCTGTGATCGTTCACGGCCAGATGAGCGCGAGCAGCGTCAATGCAGAGCCGCCCGATTCGTGACGGGCGGAGTCCCTGTGGAGGAGTCCTGATGAGCGGCCCGGACAGTTCGGTGGCTTCGTCGGGACGTCCCAACTCGATGTGAGAAGCCAGTTCGTACAGTGCAACATTGCCCGGCCCGAACGTCGTGTTGTGCGCCAGGACGTCGTGGGGCATCTGCTCGGCCAACGCCTTGGCCTTTTCGACGTGGCTACGGGTGGCTCCGTGGTCTTTTGCCCGAGAGGCCAGGACGACGCCACGGAGATGGAGGGACCCCAGTGCGTGGACCTCCTCTTGAGTCGCGGGTCCAAGGCGCAATGCCCGTTCGTAGCCAGTAATGGCCCGGTCGATGATGGCGAGGCCATCGCCGTAGTGCCCCGCGCTCTGGTGCGTGCCGGCTTCATTCCACGCTGCACCGGCCTCGGCGCGAGGATTCCAAGTCTGCCGTGCCGCCCAGGTTTGCCGGGCGACGACGAGATCGGCGAGGTCGGGTTGTACCAGTCGGTGGGCGACCGAGTACGCGCAGCCATAGACATCGGCCACGTCGGACCACACAACCGTCTCTCCCGGCTCTTCCATCGCTGCTGCTGTCACCTGGCCCAGTAGCCGCGGCAGCATGCGCAGGAGTTCAAGGTACTTCGTCGAAGCACGCAATTCCCCGGCCTTGCGCAGGTCCTTGGCCAACTCCTCGGGCGGCGGCACATCCTCTTTGGGCAAGGTATAACCACGAACGACCGTACGGAGTTTGGTCATCAGGTCGCTTTGCTCTGAGGGACCCATGAACGGCTGACCATAGATTCGGGCCGTGGATACGTGCAGGGCCTCGGCAATCGCCGCTACCACCGGAGGGCTCGCCGCTCGGATGCCTTGCTCAATCTTGCTGAGCAGGGATGTCGAGACGCTGGCGGTACGTGCCAACTTGGTTTGACTCATCCCCCGGGATTTGCGGAGGAGTTGGATATTCTCCCCAGCTGCCGGCGTGCGTTCAACCGCTGTGCTCTCCATACGATCACACTCTTCCATGAGGTGGTGCGCTGCCCCCCTCCTGACAGTCTGCCCGGCCTCGCCTGTGTCAGTTTTGTGTCAACTGATCTTGAACGGCGGGAGTTAGCTGCCTGTAACGCAAGCATTCGCCAGGGAGGCGCCGGACATGTCGAGGCAGACGTACCGCCGAGGGGCGTACGTGATGGATGCCCGCACCGGGCAGGTCGGGGAGGTGATGGGTCACGAAGGTCCGAACGTTCAACTCCGGCCCCTGCATGGCGGGCAGGAGTGGGAGGCGGACCCCTGCAAGGTGCGGTTGGCCACCAACAGCGAGAAGCGTGCGGCGGGAATCACGCGGGAGCGCCCGTGACCGACCTGCGCGCCTACCAGTTCCCCCGCCCCCTGATCGGCGTGACCCGCCACTCCCCGCCCGGACGCCGAGAGGGTGATGCGGTCCCGGTCGGGGACGACACCCGACTCCCCACGGAGCCGGAACAGCACGAGCCCGGGGAGAACGCACCGTGATCCCCTTGCCGCACAGCGCCGGACCCCCGGCCATGCCGACCCCGGTCCCGGGCTGCCCCCTCCGTGTCCGGCTCGACACCGCACAGAGGGCGGCGCGGGACCGGGGCGACCAGGCGTCGGCCGACAAGTTCTCGGGCGCGTACGTCAAGCACCACACGACCCGGCATCCGGGGTTGTGGTGACCACCGGAACGGGCGACCAGCAGCCAGAGGTTCAGTACGACTGGGGTTCGGTACGACTGGGATCCGAGTTGCGAAGCTCGGCCCCGTCATCGCCCGGTCGTCCAACACCCCGCCGGCGGCCCGGCGGGCCCTGGGACATCAACTACCAATGCATGGAGGGAATGTGAAGGACACCACGATCTCCACCTCGCGGGCTCCATGGGGTATTCGCCGCATGCAGCCGCTTCGCAACGGTGCGGCGACGCTGCGGTATGCGGGACTGGACGCCGAGTCCCAGACCGGCCGTTGGATCGGCAAGAACGGTGAGACTGTTCCGATGGAGATGGGCAAGCACGGCTCGTCCGTGAATACCTACCCGCCCACCCAGGTCAGCAAGGACGGGAAGATGGACCCGGACTCGGGGCACGACGCCGAGCAGGACTGAGGAATGCCCATGGACGGACGTCCGGTGCTGGTCTCGACCCAGCATGAGGATCCGACTGCTGATCTCGTCGTCGCCGAGTTGAACCGTCGCCGGGTGCCCGTCCTGCGGTTCGACCCCGGGAGGGACTTCCCCGGGGTCGCCGTACTCGCGGCGAACACCCACCAGGGTGGTTGGTCCGGCACCCTCACCGTCGGGAGCCGCACAGCCGATCTGGACGCCATACGCGCCCTCTACCACCGGCGCCCCAGCATCTACGAGCCCGTTGGCAGCGGGCAGACGGCTTTGTTCGCGGCGAAGGAGAATCGCAGAGGGCTGGGCGGTGTACTGGCTGCGCTGCCCGGTTGCCTTTACCTCAGCCATCCCCAAGCGATTGCCCGCGCCGAGTACAAGCCGGCACAGCTCGCGGAAGCTGTCCGGCTCGGGCTGCCGGTGCCGGAGACCCTGATCACGAACGACCCGGTGCACGCCAAAGAGTTCTGTGCGCAGCAACCGACGATCTACAAGCCACTGCACGCGGGCTCGTACACCGTGGGTGGTGAGCCGGCGGGGATCTGGGCTGCGCGCGTCGAACCGGGCGAGATCGATGATGCGGTGAAGCACAGCGCCCACCTGTTCCAAGCCGAGGTCCCGAAGGTGGCCGACGTCCGGGTTGTTGTCATCGGGGACCGGGTGCTCTGTGCGCGCATCACTGCCCCGCCCGGCGTCCTCGACTGGCGGTCCGTGTACGGAAGTCTGTCGTACGAGCCGGTCGAGTGCCCCGCAGAGGTACGGCGTGCCCTGATCGAGTTCACCGAGAGCTTCGGACTCCGGTTCGGCGCATTCGACTTCGCCGTGACCGCCGACGGCGCCTGGTGGTTCCTGGAGTGCAACCCGAACGGGCAATGGGCATGGCTGGAAGACCGTGCCGGGCTGCCCATCGCCGCCGCGATCACTGATGTCCTGGAGAACGGAGAGTGCCCCGCGTGACCGACATCAACACGTCTGAGCGACTACGGGCCGGACTGGTCCGGCACCTCAAAGCATCGGGTGTGCTCCACAGCTCACGCTGGGAAGCCGCAGTGTCCGCGGTGCCCCGGGAAATCTTCCTGTCGCGGGGGTGGTTCGAGCACGACGGAGGAGGTTGGTACCGCCCTGAACGACCGGACTCGGCTACCGCTCTGGCGCGGGTCTACGAAGACGACACCCTGGTGACACAGGTAGCCGGTGCGGTCTTCCCCGAACAGGTGGAGGGCCGGATTTCCTCCGCCCCGTCGTCGTCATCCACCCTGCCCAGTCTGGTCGTCCGCATGCTGGAGGAGTCGGGCGTGCGCACGAACACGGCCGTCCTGGAGATCGGGACGGGAACGGGTTACTCCACAGCCTTGCTGTCCCACGTCGCCGGCGAGAACAATGTGACGACCGTGGAAGTGGACCGTGCGGTGTCCGAGCGTGCCGGCATGGCGCTCGCACAGGCCGGGCACTGGCCCGACCGCGTGGTCGCCGACGGTCTTGCAGGTTGCCCCGGGGATGGCCCCTACGACCGAGTGATCGTCACATGTGGCGTACGGACCATCCCTCTTGACTGGGTCACGCAGACCCGGCCCGGCGGCGAAATCCTGGTCACGGTCGGAGGCTGGATGCACGCCTCCGAGCTGGTGCGGCTCACGGTCTCCGAGGACGGAACGGCAAGCGGACCGGTCCTCGGGGGACAGGTATCCTTCATGCTCGCTCGCCCGCAACTCCCGCCCTCACTGGGCATGCTGCCCGATCTCAGGGCGGGAACCGCCTCTCCGACGGGTCTCGGGGCTGACGTCCTGGAGGAGTGGACGCCACGCTTCATCGCACAATTCGCCGCTCCTACGGCCCAACGCCTCACCCTCGACCGGGGCGGGCGTACGGAACACCTCGTCATCGACGTGGACGCCGAAGCGTGGGCATCGCTGTACCAGGAAGACGGACAGTGGATGGTGCGGCAATCCGGACCCGAACGGCTCTGGGACGTGATCGCCGACCGACTCGCACAGTGGCAGAAGGACGGGCAACCCCCAGTCGAACAAATGCGACTGCACGTCGGTCCGGAGGGGCAACACCTCACGTGGCAGTGAGCGCCGGACGGGCTGAATCAGCCCGTCCGGCGTTTGAGGACGAACGCGGCACAGCCGCGTTGCACCCGCGCGGAGCGCGAAGAAACTGGGGGCACCCCCTCTGGGGGAGAAAGGGCGGGGTCGGGGACCCCTACCGCATCAGCCCACTTCCCCCCGCGCCTCCCGCGCCGCCGCCACCAGATGCTCCAGTGCCTCCCGCACCTCCGTCCAACCCCGCGTCTTCAGACCGCAGTCGGGGTTGACCCAGAGCCGCTCCGCGGGGACCGCGGCCAGCGCGCGGCGCAGCAGGGCCGTCACCTCCCCGGTGTCGGGGACGCGCGGCGAGTGGATGTCGTAGACGCCGGGCCCGACCTCCCTCGGGTAGCCGGCGTCCGCCAGTTCGCCCGCGACCTGCATGTGGGAGCGGGCGGCCTCCAGGCTGATGACGTCGGCGTCGAGGTCGTCGATGGCCTGGAGGACGTCGCCGAACTCGGCGTAGCACATATGGGTGTGGATCTGGGTGTCCGGCCGGACGCCGGAGGTGGTGAGGCGGAACGCCTCGGTGGCCCAGGCCAGATAGGCCGGGCGTCCGGCGGCCCGCAGCGGCAGGGTCTCGCGCAGCGCGGGTTCGTCCACCTGGATGACCGAAGTGCCCGCCGCCTCCAGGTCGTTCACCTCGTCGCGCAGGGCGAGGGCGACCTGGCGGGCGGTCTCCCCGAGCGGCTGGTCGTCGCGGACGAAGGACCAGGCGAGCATGGTCACCGGCCCGGTGAGCATGCCCTTGACGGGGCGGCCGGTCAGCGACTGGGCGTAGGAGGTCCAGCGGACGGTCATCGGCCCGGGGCGGGAGATGTCGCCGGCGAGGATCGGCGGACGGACGTAGCGGGTGCCGTAGGACTGGACCCAGCCGTGCTGGGTGGCGAGGTAGCCGGTGAGCTGCTCGGCGAAGTACTGGACCATGTCGTTGCGTTCGGGCTCGCCGTGCACCAGGACGTCGATCCCGGCCTTCTCCTGGAAGGAGATCACCTCCCGGATCTCGGCCTCGATCCGCTCCTCGTAGCCCTCGGTGCCGATGCGTCCGGCGCGCAGGTCGGCGCGGGCGGTGCGCAGTTCGGTGGTCTGCGGGAAGGAGCCGATGGTGGTCGTCGGCAGCGGCGGCAGGCCGAGCCGGGCGCGCTGGGCGGCGGCCCGCCCGGGGTAGGGGTGCGAGCGGCGGCCGTCGGCGTCGGTGACGGCGGCGGTGCGGGCGCGCACGGCCGGGTCGCGGGTGATGGGCGAGCCCGCGCGGGAGGCCAGGTCGGCCCGGTTGGCGGCGAGTTCGGCGGCGATGGCGTCGGTGCCGCGTTCCAGTCCGCGCGCCAGGAGGACGACCTCGGCGGTCTTCTGGCGGGCGAAGGCGAGCCAGCGGACGATCTGTCCGTCGATGTCCCGTTCGGCGGTGACGTCGAGCGGGACGTGCAGCAGCGAGCAGGACGCCGCGACGTCCACCCGGTCGGCGAGGCCGAGGAGGGTGGCGAGGGTGGCGAGCGACCCGGCGAGGTCGTTGATCCATACGTTGCGCCCGTCCACGACACCGGCGACCAGCCGCTTGCCGGGCAGGCCGCCCACGGCGGCGAGGTCGTCGAGGTTCCCGGCGGCGGGCCCGGTGAAGTCCAGGGCCAGCCCGTCGACGGGGGCCTTGGCGAGGACGGGCAGGGCGTCGCCGAGCCGGTCGAAGTAGGAGGCGACGAGGAGCTTGGGCCGGTCGGTGAGGGCGCCGAGGTCGCGGTAGACCCGTGCGGCGGCGTTGAGTTCGGCCGGGCTGCGGTCCTGGACGAGGGCGGGCTCGTCGAGCTGGACCCACTCGGCACCGGCGGCCCGCAGGTCGGCGAGGACCTCGGCGTAGACGGGCAGCAGCCGGTCGAGCAGGGTCAGCGGCTCGAAGCCCTCGTCGACGCCCGGGGCGGGCTTGGCGAGCAGAAGGTAGGTGAGGGGACCGACGAGGACGGGGCGTGCGTCGAGACCGAGGGCGCGGGCCTCCCGGAACTCGTCGACCTGCTTGGCGGAATCGGCCGCGAAGACGGTGTCCGGACCCAACTCGGGTACCAGGTAGTGGTAGTTGGTGTCGAACCACTTGGTCATCTCCAGGGGCGCGACGTCCTGCGTCCCCCGGGCCATGGCGAAGTAGCCGTCCAGGGCGTCCGCCTCGACGGCGGCGCGGTGCCGGGCGGGGATCGCGCCGACCATGACGGTCGTGTCCAGGACGTGGTCGTAGTACGAGAAGTCGCCGGTCGGCACCTCGTGCACGCCGGCCCCGGCGAGGCCCCGCCAGGTGGCGGCGCGCAGCGCGGCGGCGGTGCGCCGGAGTTCACCGGCGTCGACACGGCCCTTCCAGTAACCCTCGACGGCCTTCTTCAGTTCCCGGCCGGCACCCTGTCGGGGGTAGCCGTACACGGTGGCCCGTGCTGCCGCGGCTGCGGACTTGCTGGTCACAACACTCTCCTTCGCGAGCACTGAGCGGCGTCCCGGGACGGGTGCGCGCAAGGCGAAGGAGCGAACGGCCGGGTACGGCCATCGCGTTCGCCGACCCGCCCACGAGGTCACCGGAACTCCGTGCGCGTCCATACGCGCACGGGCAGTGGCAGGTCTTCGGACTCGCGGGCGCCGTGCCTGTTCCTACTGGCCGTCGCTTCCCGGGGTCCTCGCGGATCCCAGTGCTCATGACGGCGGTCGTTCCCACTCACCGCTGCGGGGCAGTCCCGGATTCCCACCGGGTTCCCTCTTGCGACGCGTCTGCCTGGCGGGCAGGGCGAACCAGCTGCACCGTCAGCGTAGGGGTTGCCGGCCCGCCCGGGGAAGTGATCTGGAACTCATCCCTCCCGAGTAGCCCACGCATCCGGCTCGCGAATGGCCCAAATGCGAGACGGCATTCCGCTCTAGCCTGGGCCACGTACCACCGAGTACCACCAAGTACCACCGCACACCACGCACGAACGGACCCTTTCCATGCGCATCTTCGTCGCGGGCGCCACCGGCGCCGTCGGCCGCCTGCTCGTCCCCCTCCTCCTGAAGGCCGGGCACGAGGTCACCGGGGCCTCCCGGACGGCGGAGGGGACCGAGCTCGTGCGGTGCATGGGCGCCTCCGCGGTCCGGGCGGACGTCCTCGACGCGGACGCCGTACGGCGGGCGGTGGCCGACGCCGCGCCGGACGCTGTCATCCACCAACTCACCGACCTGGCCGGGGCGGACGGCCGCGCCAACATAAGGCTGCGCCGCGAGGGCACCCGCAACCTGGTGGACGCGGCCCGCGCCGCCGGCGTCCGGCGGATCGTCGCCCAGTCCGTCGCCTGGGCCTACGCGCCCGGCGGCACCCCCGCCGACGAGTCCGTCCCCCTCGACGACTCCCCCGAGGCCCCGCGCGCCTCGATGGTCGGCGGCATCCGCGCCCTGGAGGAGACCGTCGCGGAGCTGGGGACGGCGGTCGTGCTGCGGTACGGCATCCTCTACGGCCCCGGCACCTGGTACGCCCCCGGCGGCGCGGTCGCCGCGGCGCTCCGCGGCGAACCGGCCGCCTTCCTCGGCGGCATCGAGGCGAACGACGCCGTGAGCTCCTTCGTCCACGTCGCGGACGCGGCGTCCGCGGCGGTCGCGGCACTCGACTGGCCGTCCGGCCCGGTGAACGTCGTGGACGACGAGCCGGCGCGGGGCCGGGAGTGGCTGCCGGTGCTCGCGGGGGCGCTGGGCGTCCCGGCGCCGGAGCCGGTGCCGGGCGGCGGTGAGCCGTGGGAGCGCGGCGCGCTCAATTCCCGCGCCCGGGAGCTGGGTTGGACCCCGGAGTACCCGACGTGGCGGGAGGGTTTCGCGGGCCAGGGCATCTGAGCGCTCCCTGTAAGCGCCCGAGCCCCCGCCGACCGGGCCGGGGCTCAGGCGCGCGCCCGGCCCCGCGCCCGGGGGGCGGCCGCGAAGTCCGGCCCGAACGCCCCCGGCGGCTCCGCCCCGAGGACCGTCCGGGCGACGGCGTGCCGCGCCTCCTCCGCCCGCGCCCCGGGCTGCTCCTCCGTCAGCGCGGCCGCTTCCTCCGCGAGGAGCCGCAGCACCGCCGCCGGTGAGATCACATCGTGCCGCAGCCACTGCCACACCTGGCAGCGGGCCGTCTCCGCGGTGGCCGCGTCCTCCACCAGGCCGTGGCGGACGACCGAAGTGCCGCCCCGCAGCCAGGAGTCGGCGCAGCGCAGGGCGACGCCCAGCGCGGCGCGCACGCCCGCCTCCGTGGGCCGGCCGCTGCTGCGGGGGACGGACAGCAGCCCGGCAGCCGTGACATGGACGTCCTCGCGGGTGCGCTCGAGCTGGTGGGGTCGGCCGGCCAGGACCGTGTCGAAGGCCGTGCGGCAGACGGGGACGAGGTCCGGGTGTGCGACGCGGGAGCCGTCGAAGCCGTCCTCGGCCTCGCGTTCCTTGTCCAGGCGGACCCGGGCCAGCACGGCCTCGTGCGCCGCGGCGTCGGCGCCGGGCACCTGGGCGGCCGGACCGCCGATGGCGTGGGCGCCGCGCCGGTGGCAGGTGCGGACGAGCAGTTCGGTGTACGCGCGCAGGAACGGCACGGTCATGGTGATCTTCGCCCGGTCCGGGAGGAGGAAGTCCGGCCGGTGCGGGAAGGCCCGTACGACGCTGGCGAGATAGCGCCGGGAATCGGTGGCCAGACCGGCGCTGCGGGCGCGCAGTTCGTAGAGGATCTCCTCCATCTCGAAGGCGGCGCCGATCGTTTCGACGGGTGCGGAGGCACGGACCGTGCCGTACGGGAGGCCGAGCCGGTCCTCGGCGAAGGTGAAGACATCGTTCCACAGCCGCGCCTCCAGGTGATTCTCCACCTGGGGGAGGCAGAAGTACGGTCCGGCCCCGGCGCCGCTCCCCCGCCCGGCCCGGGCCCGGTGGAAGAGGTGGAGTCCGGCGTCGACGAGGGCGGCCGCGGCGGGGCGGCCGGCGACCATCAGGTGTTTCTCGGTGAGGTGCCAGCCGCGCGGGCGGACCAGCACCGTCAGGGGCGACGCCAGGACGTGCGCCTGGCCCTCGACGACCCGCCCCCAGGCGGGCGCCACGCCGTCCGCGAAGTCGGCGACCCATACGGGGGCGCCGGAGGCCAGCGCCCGGTCCGCCCCCCGCCGGGTGGGCGGACCGGTGATCTCGATGCGGCGGTCGGCGAGCCCGGGCGCGGGCGCGGCCACGCGCCAGGAGCGGTCGGCCCGGACGGCGGAGGTCGCCGGGACGAGGTCGAGGGCCCCGCCGCCGGCCAACAGCGCGGCGCGATGCCGCCGTTCGGCCAGGAGAGCGGCCCGGCGGCCGGCGAAGGCGGCGTCGAGGCGGGCGACGAAGTCGAGGGCTTCGGGGGTGAGGACCTCGTCCGAGCGGGCGGGCCGGTCGCCGAGGAGGTGGACGGTCGGGGTGAGGGTGGGTGCAGTCATGGTCGTCTCCTGGGGGACCGGTCCGCCCGGCACGGGTCTACAGGTCTACGGGACTAATGGAACTGCTCTTCCTCGGTGGAGCCTGTCAGGGCGGTGGTGGACGAGGCGGGGTTGACCGCCGTCGAGACGAGGTCGAAGTAGCCGGTACCCACCTCGCGTTGGTGCTTCACCGCCGTGAAGCCGTCCTCCTGGGCGGCGAACTCCCGCTCCTGGAGCTCGACGTAGGCCGTCATGCCGTGCTCGGCGTAGCCGCGGGCGAGGTCGAACATGGCGTGGTTGAGGGAGTGGAATCCGGCCAGGGTGATGAACTGGAAGCGGTAGCCCATGGCGCCCAGTTCGCGCTGGAACTTGGCGATCTGATCGTCGTCGAGGGCGGCCTTCCAGTTGAAGGACGGCGAGCAGTTGTAGGCGAGCATCTTGTCCGGGTGCTCGGCGTGGACCGCCTCCGCGAACTCCCGTGCCTGGGCCAGGTCCGGGGTGCCGGTCTCCACCCACAGCAGGTCCGCGTACGGTGCGTACGCCAGCCCGCGGGCGATGACCGGCGCCATGCCGTTCTCGACCCGGTGGAAGCCCTCCGCCGTCCGCTCCCCCGTGCAGAAGCGCGCGTCGCGCTCGTCGACGTCGCTGGTGAGGAGGTTGGCCGCGAGGGCGTCGGTACGGGCGACGATCAGGGTGGGCACACCGGCGATGTCGGCGGCCAGCCGGGCCGCGTTGAGGGTGCGGATGTGCTGCGCGGTGGGGACGAGCACCTTCCCGCCCAGGTGGCCGCACTTCTTCTCCGACGCCAGCTGGTCCTCGTAGTGGATCCCCGCCGCGCCCGCCGCGATCATCGCCTTCGTCAGCTCGAAGGCGTTCAGCGGCCCGCCGAAGCCCGCCTCCGCGTCCGCGACGATCGGCGCCAGCCAGTCCGTCGAGGTGTCCCCCTCGGCCGTCGCGATCTGGTCGGCCCGCAGCAGCGCGTTGTTGATCCGGCGCACCACCGCCGGAACGGAGTTGACCGGGTAGAGGCTCTGGTCCGGGTAGGTGTGCCCGGCCTGGTTGGCGTCCGCGGCCACCTGCCAGCCCGACAGGTAGATCGCCTGGAGGCCGGCCCTGACCTGCTGCACGGCCTGGCCGCCGGTCAGCGCGCCCAGCGCGTGGACGTAGTCCCGCTCGTGCAGCTGCCGCCACAGCCGCTCGGCACCGCGCCGCGCCAGCGTGTGCTCCTCCCGCACACTGCCCGACAGTCGCGTCACATCCGCCGCCGAGTAGGTGCGCCGGATCCCCTTCCACCGCGGGTCCGTCGCCCACCGTCGTGCCAGTTCCTCGGCCTCCGTCGTGCCTGCCTGCGCCATGACCACCGTCTCCCGGTTCGCGTCGACCTTCACGTGTGCCTTTGTGGCAGGCGAAATCCCTTGTACCGCGCGGTAGTTCAGATGAGCGCAGCCGAACTCCGACGAGCCACACCACGACTGTGACAGTGGCACTCAGTGCCATCAACAGTCGCTTCCCGCCAATTTCCGCGAACACCCGGCGACCGGTGGGCGAATACGCGGCGACTCACGCGTACGGCGGCCGCCCGCAGCGCCAGTTCCACCGCCCCGCGCGCCCGGTGAGCTCGGTCGCCGACAGCGGCGGGACGTCCAGCCGCCAGAAGACGGCCGGCGGCAGCTCCAGCGCACCGGCCACGGCGGCCCGTACGACGGCCTGCGGAACGACCGCCAGCACCCTGCCACCGGCCGTGGCCTGCGACGCGAGCCACTGTGTGGTCCGCGCCAGCAGGGCGAGCAGCGTCTCCCCGCCGTGCGGTGCCGCGGCCGGGTCCGCCAGCCAGGCCGCCAGCGCCTCCGGCTCGGCCGCGGCCACCTCGTCGAGCTCCTTCCCCCGCCACCGCCCCACGTCCAGATCGCCCAACTCGGCTGCTGTCACCGCGTGCACCCCGAGCGCGTCCGCCGTCGCCCGGCAGCGGGCCTCCGGGGCGGTGTACGCACGGGCGAAGCCGGGCAGCGCGCCCACCGCCGCCCGGACCGCCGCCGACGCCGCCGCATCCGGCGCCACATCACCGAACCTCACCCCCTCGCTTCCCGTCACCGCCGCGAACAACACCACCCGTACCGTCATCCCACCCACCCTCTCCAGCCCTGCACAGCAGCCGACTTGGCGCCCCTCCGTGCGCGGGTGCGCATCCGTCCGTCCATAGCCGGACGGTGGCTCAAACGGTACGGTCACCGGGACACGGACGACGGGGAGACGGAAGCCGGTGGGACTCCGGCACGGTCGCGCCACCGTGAGAGTCGGACCCGCCCCCCGCCGTTGCTCGGACCCGAGGACCGGGACGCGCCCTTCCCAGGAGGTTTCAGCCATGGCCCACCCCGCCCCCGTCGCCCCCACCGCCCCCGTCATCACCCCTATATCCCTCAAATCCCTCGCCCCATGGGCCATCCTCGTCGGCCTGCTCGCCCTGACCCTGCTCTACTTCGTCGGCGCCGAGCAGGGGGCCACCGCGGCCCTCTCCGGCGCGGGCGTCCACGAGTGGGTCCACGACGCGCGCCACCTGCTCGGCTTCCCCTGCCACTGAGCCGAGAGGCCCGCGCATGCACCCCGCCCCCGTACGCCCCCTGCTCGTCCGCGGCCTGCTGGCCGGCCTAGCCGCCGGCCTGCTCGCCTTCGCCGTCGCCTACCTCCTGGGCGAACCCCAGGTGGACGCGGCCGTCTCCTTCGAGGACGCCCACACCCACGAGCACGGCGCCGAACTGGTCTCCCGCTCCCTCCAGTCGACGGCCGGACTCGCCACGGGCGTCCTCGTCGAGTCCCTCGCCCTCGGCGGCCTCGCGGCCCTCGCCTACTGCGCCCTGCTGGGCCGCACCGGCCACCTCGGCCCGCGCCCCACGGCGCTCCTCCTCTCCGCAGCAGCCTTCCTCACCCTCCACCTCCTCCCGTTCCTCAAGTACCCCGCCAATCCACCCTCGGTGGGCGAACCGGACACCATCGGCAGGCGCACGGCGCTCTACTTCCTGATGATCGCCCTCAGCGTCCTGCTGTGCTCCGGCGCCCTCCTCCTGGGCCGCCGTCTGACCCCGCGCCTGGGCCCCTGGCACGCCACGGTGGCCGCGGCGACCGTCCTGATCACCGCGCTCGCCCTGGCGTACGCCTTCCTCCCCGCGGTCGACGAGGTCCCGGAGGACTTCCCGGCCACCACCCTCTGGCACTTCCGCCTGGCGTCCCTCGCCGTCCCGTGCGCGCTGTGGGCGTCGTTCGGGGTCTTCTTCGGGACGGCGGCGGAACGGGTGCTCTCGCCCGGGGCACCCGGGCTCCGCCCGGCGGGCACCGGGGACTGACACACCGCTCGTACCGGCCCGGCCGTCCCAACGGCCGGGCCGGTACGAGCGCTTCACCTCATACGGGATCACCTCATGCGCTGTCGATGTCCTCGCCGTACGTGACCTTCAGCTCGGCAACCAGCGCCTCGGCCAGCTGAGCAACCTGCGTACGGTCAATGACGATCTCCCTAAGTCTGGCTGCCCCTCGCAGGGTCGAGAGGTCGTTGTCGCGTAGGTCGCAGCCGCGGTACACACCACCGCCCTCGAACTCGACGAACCGCAGGTCACACGCTTCGAAAACAGCAGAGCTGAGGTCGGACGCCTTGAAGACCGCCTCCCGAAAGGTGCACTTCGAGAAAATCACCGGGCCGGTGACGCGGACCCGGTCGAAGGTGGCGTAGTCGAATCTGCAGTTCTCGAAGAGCACGTTGTCTAAGGCCACCTCCCTGAACAGGGACCCCATGAGTTTGCAGTTGCCGAAGACAACACGGGAGAACTTGCTCTCCGACCATTGCAGCGCCGTGAGTTCACAGTCCGCAAGATGTACTGACCCGAGCCCTACCCCGTGAAACCTGGCACGCCCGGTCCGTACACGCTGGATAAGGCCGTCGAGCAGATGTGTCTCGGCGAGATCCAGCTCGCGGAGGTCAACGTCGGAGTAACGGAACTCGGATACTTTTCCCCGGCCGCCCTCGAGCGACGAAACACTCGACAGGTAAAGCCCCGGCTCGTCCAGAGCTGGCAGTGTCACGCTCGCGCGCCGCACCACCTTGCGTTCATCCATGCGTTCGTCCTTCAGTGTCCGGCGGTGGCACGCCCCATGCGGGCGCGCCACCACAGAAGGGGTTACTTCTTCTTGTTCCAGTTGTCCCAAGTGGGCCTGTTGTCAAAGGTCGCCGAGGACTTGCCCCAGTTGTCCCAGGTGGGCTTGTTGTTGAACTTGGCGTGGATGTAGTCGCCGTGCGCCCCACCGTAAGCCGCGATCAACTCGCGTACTACGGGCGCGTCGGTGACCGTGAGCTGCTCGAGCAGTGTCATGCGGCTTGCTCCTCCTTCACAGCGGTGGACAGTGCCATGACCAGGGCCTGCCGGGAGACACGGCAGTAGTTTGTCTCGGTGGTGTCCAGGCTGCCGTTCTCGAAGTAGCGGTTACCGGCCTGAGCTCCCCGGCAGAAGTCGAAGAATTCGCACTCGGCCCTGCAACTCTCCAGGCCGCTCAGGAATTCGCGGACGTAGCGCAGACGGTGCGCCTTCCGCAGCATCTGTGTGATGGTCTGCTCCCGCACGTTCCCGGCCAGGAAGTCGTCGTACGCGGCATCCGTGGTGTCCGCCAGTTCCGGCGACAACAACACGACATCGCCACTCCAGGTCACGGTCGGAATGGGATCGAGCCTTCGGCGGTCCCACTCCTGCCACCGGCCGCTCCGGGTGAGGTCGAGGTACTCGGACAACCGATCCAGTTCACGTATCGCCAAGCCCTCGTGCCGACGTGACCAGGCCAGGACCCGCTGCCAGAACTCCTGGGCCTGCTCACGGTGGGGCGGTAGCCGCTCGGTGTTCACGCCCTCGGTTTCCTCGATGTTGAAGCCCACCGAGCGGCAGCCCAGCTCAGCGAGGAAGTGCAGCAGTTCTTCCGGGGAGCCGATGGCCTCCCTGCCCACAACCGCGATGACAGTGAATGGAATACCACGCTCTCGCAGGCGTGCGATTCCCCGAACGATCCGTTCATGGGCCGGCCGAGCCCGGCGGTCCACGCGCTGGGTGTTCAAGGCATCCGGGCCATCGATGCTCACCCCGACGCGGAACTCGAACCTCTCAAGCAGGTCACACCATGCATCGGTGACGAGAGTGGCGTTGGTCTGGACGTAGTGATGCACACAGCCCTCACGACGCAGGGCCTCGAACGGAGCCAGCAGAGCAGCGAACTTCTCCGTCCCCAAGGTCAGGGGTTCCCCACCGTGCCATACCAGGCCCAGCGACTGGTCTCCTCCGACAAGGCCCTCGACCGATGTCGCCACGGCGTCGGCCGTCTCGGGCAGCATGTCGTTCTTCAATCCCCTGTCCCGCAGGTAGCAGTAGGAACAGTCAAGGTTGCAGAAGCTCGTGGGTTGGAGCACGACCGTATGCGGCCGGGGCGCCATCCACAGGTCGTATCGACGACGCGACACACCATCGGGGGTTTGTCCCATGTGACCCTCCTCAACGGCAGCAACAGCCGCCATACATGAATCGATCACCTCTGCTTGCCTCTTTCGTGCTGCCGTCCATCACCTCCCTCCTCGTCGTGCCACTACGGATGAGCGTGGCGCTGCCCATGCCGCTTCTCGTACGACCGGCTGGTTCATCCGGGCATAGATCTCCGAGGTTCAGGGCCACCCCACCGAGTGCTCGGTAGTCCACGAAGATCCGGGCACCACACGAACATGTGGTCACGCCGTCCTTGGCCCCGCACTGCTCAGGCGGATGCTGACAACTCAGGGAAGACCTCCGGGAGAAGGGCCTTTGCTGAGGCGTTCGTCGATGGGGTCGCCGCCTGCAGGTACGAACGGGCCGCCGACGGTGAACTCGCAGCCACCGCGCTCTGGGCGCACATAGACCGGCCCGTGCCCACGATCGCCGGTCCAGGGGCTCCCTACGTGGGTGACCACCGCCACACAGCCGTCGATAAGCAGACGGGCACCACGGACTACCCATACAGGCGGAGGCGCCCCAGTCTTCGTATGCGTCACGCACTCACCTCCGGACAGCGCAGCCACGGTGCATATCTCGACCTGCTGGGGCCGAGGGCACCGGCTTCGCTGTCCAGTCCACCGCCTCTTCGAATTGGGAACGAGGTCAGACCACAGGACACTTCGCATGCCCTCGAGTCCTGCAGTAGCGTGTGGCTCCCCCGCACTCCTCCCGCCAGGAGCAGCCGTGTCCCGACCTCTGGGCAACACGCAGTTCATCACCGCCCGCTTACGTCTCGGCTGGCACTCCCAGGCGGACGTGGCCGCGGCGTATGAGCACCACGCCGTCGCGCTGGGAGAATCGGCGACTATTACGGTGCGCCAGGTACGCCGATGGGAATCGGCAACGCCCGGCTGGCCCAATACCGTAGCCCGACGCGTCCTGCGAGCCATGTTCGGTGTTCCGCTGGAAGAGCTGGGTTTCGTGCCCTTGCGTTCTGCACGACCGTGCGTGAACCGGGAGTCGGCCGCCGAGGCAGGTGGGGAGGAGTCAGTGGAGCGGCGAACGTTTCTCGGCGGTGTCCTGGCCGGTGTCGCACCACTGCTCGACCCGTCCGCCGTCAACCACCTGGCAGCGGCCGTCGACCGCGCCCGCCGCTACACCGACCGTCATCTGGTCGCTCACTTGCGGCACGCCTTGGACGAAGCCGCTCGCACCGATGGCAGTGCCGGGCCTCGCCAGGCCCTCCCTGCTGCCGTGGGGATCGTCGGTGCCGTCGGCGAGCTCATCCGTGAGGCACCGTCCGACATCCGAGGCGAGTTGCTCACGGTCGGCGCCCGTGCTGCGGAGTTCACCGCTTGGCTTCACCGCGACGCCGGTGCTCCGCGCCACATCACGACGTATTTCCACGACCGCGCGATCGAATGGGCCACAGTCGGCGGGGACGGGCCGATGCACGCCTACGTCCTGCTGCGCAAGGCACAAGCCACCGACCGGGACGACGCGCCCCGGATGCGCGACCTCGCACATGCCGCCGTCCACGGGCCATGGACACTTCCACCACGTGCTCGTGCCGAGGCCCTCCAACAGGAAGCCCGCGCCATCGCCCTGACGGGATCGGACGCCATCCTGGTCACCCACATCCTGGAACAGGCACACGCATCGCTCGCCGACGCCGGTCCGACCGAGCCGGCCACGTGCACCGGACCGCTCTGTGCCGGCTACACGGCAGACCGGCTGATGGCCCAAAGCGCTATTTGCCACCGTGAATCCGGTATGCCCGAACGCGCTGTCGTGCTCCTGCGCGAGCACCTTTCGAAGGGCACCTTTGCCCCCAGGGACCGTGCGTTCTTCACCGCCCACCTCTCCGGAGCATTCGCCTCGGCCGGAGATCCGGACGCGGCGGCTACCACGGCACTGTCTGCACTGCGCCTCGCGGCCACACCTCACTTCGGCCAGGCACTGACCGAGCTTCGTCGTACTGTCACCGCGCTGCGCCCCCACGCCCGACGAGCGAGCGTGCGCGAGCTGCGGGATGCGCTGACGGCGCTTCCTCGCTGAAGCCACTTCTCATCGTCTCGTGCATGACCGCTCAACCAGCGAGGAACGCCGTGACGCGTTCCACCACCTGGGCCTGCCATGCCTGCGACTGCGGGTGCAGATACCGCGGGTCTTCGTGCACCGCGAAACCGTGCTGCGCGCCGTCGAGTTCCATCAGTTCGGCCGTGCCGCCGAACAACGGCAGGTATCGGCGGGACGACTCCACCGGAACGAAGGTGTCCTTCGTTCCGTGCACGAGAAGCACCGGAGCACGCACGGCTTTCAGGAAGGCTTCTGGAGCGAGGTGGAAGACCTCGTTGAGCAGGGCCCGGCCCAGCTCGAACGGGCTTCGCTCGGTGAAGCCCCGCTCGTCCAGCGACTTCGTCGCCTCCGACGACAGGTACCCCTCGTCGTCGAAGTACGGTCGGCTGGTGACGTACCGCTCGCGGTAGTCGAGCCTCGGGTTCAGCAGCACCAGGCGCCCCACGTCCTGCGGTCGGTGCGCGGCGTGCAGTGCCGCCGCGCCGCCGGAGAACGAGGCCGCGATGACGTGCACCGGGCGGTCGAGCCCGGTCACCGCTCGGAGACGGTCGCCCGCGGCGCGGATATCGTTGGCCACCCCGGCGATCGTGATGTCCTCCGGGCGGCCTCCGCTGGTCCCGTGGGCACGGAGGTCGAAGCGTAGGGACGCCATCCCCGCACCGGCGAGCCCGGTGGCGAGGCGGGTGAAGAACCCGCCTTCTTCACGGGTCACCCCGGCGCCATGAACGAGAACGGCCAGGTCGTTGACCGCTTCACCGGGGCAGATCACGGTACCCGAAAGTTTCGTACCGTCCAGCGATAGGAAGGACGTCGCCAGTTCAGACATGCACCGATCGTAGCGACCTGAACCGAGCATCACAGCAGGGCACATGGGATCTGCTCCGAAGGAGATACCCCCTTCCCTTCGGGCGGACGACAAGGCCGAAGCGGCCTCGCCCATGACCACGAGCACCCTGCAAACACAACAGGCCGACTGCAAAACAGACGACCTCCAACGCTTCTACATCTACCGGGACGTTCCCGGATCGGACACCGGATTCGTGATCGGACACGAGCGCAACGCCGAAGGCCAACCCCTGCGCCAGTACAGCATGGGCAAGCCCGACGGCACCGGAACGTACGTTCTAGTGAAAGTCTGACCTCCCCTCCCGCGTTTCGCGACCCGGCCCTGTCCCCGGACTGGACGGCAACTGGCGGATTCCGTCGTAACGTTGCGGCATCCGCCCCACACGTCTCATGCGGACAGCGGGCCCTTCGTCCACGCGTTGACGCCGGGGGGACGTTCACCGGCAAGTCGCGTCCCGGCCCCGGCCATCACCGTCTCTCTCGCAGCCGGCCTCCCGAAATCTCACTGGATCAGACCGGTATGCGGATGGTCCGGTGATGCCGGGCAGGCGTAGAGCTGCAGATCGTAGCCTCCGGCGATCTCGGTCTCGGCCGGGGTCGCGGGGTGAGGGTTGGCGATGGAGGGCGTGGCATGGGCTTGCTCCTCGTACGGGATCCAACTGCGGGTGCTCTCGTCCCATTCGGACGAGGCGATGGTCAGCAGTGGGTCCAACTCGGCACCGCAGGCGGGGCAGATACGGGGGACGGGGTCGGTGAGGCCCCAGCGCGTCCAGCCGCCGACCTTCCAACCGGGAGCGATGGACAACACGTTCCCGTAGAACTCCTCCGGGGCGGGCTCGTAGGAGCTGTCCGGAGCAGCGCCGGCCGCCTGCCACGTGTTCCAGTCCTGCATCTGTTCCCGCAGTTCTTTGGTCAGCTCCATGCGATTGGGGTATTCGGAGGTCTGCTCCGGGTCGAGCAGGCACGGCTCCGGCACATAGCCGCCGAACTGAACCACGGCCGGCTCCGGAGGCGTGGTGAGGACGTCGGTGACCGCAGCGGCCGACCGCCAGAACAGCGCGGTCCTGGGCTTGGGCTCCGGCGGGTGATCGAAGGGGCACCACAGCACCTGGAGCAGATCGGCCCGCCCGGGCGGACGCAGCAGGGGAATGTCACGTACATAGAGCTGGGCCACGGGCAGCATGGCGACCGGGCTCTTGGGCCATGGACGGCCGGCGTCGATCCGTTCGAGGATCGCCACCTCCTCGGGTGTGAAGCGAGGATGGCCCGACGGTCGGCTCGCCGCTTCCGCCCGGATGCGCCGCTGCAGCCGCACGTCCTGCGGGGATGTGGCCGGATTCCCGTCCGGCACGTGCGGGCCGTCGCAGTACGGCCACGGCTCGTCGGCGGGCCACAGCAGCGGCCCGCCGACTGAGCTGTCGTGCCTCGACGGCGACCCGGGGCGTGGGTGCAAGCGGGTCGCTGTGCGTGCCAGCGGAGCCAGTTGAGGGAAGACAGCTGTGATGTCGACCGGCCGCGGTGGGGTGGTGAAACTCATGCTGGCTCCCGATGGCGCGAACTGGTTGATCAGTTACCGAGGTTGAGCAACCCGGTGTTGCCCTCGGTGTTGGGGACGTAGTCGGCGGTGAACAGCAGCTCCCCCGTTCCGTCCGCCCGCTGAACCGAAGCGCTCATGAGGACGCCCGTGGGGATCGTGCTGTCGTCGTCCTTGTAGAGGGGCATCACCTTGTAATGGACCGCATCATCCGGCCCCAAGGCGCCCTCCTCACCCGCCGGCTTTTTAACCACCTTCTCCACCTTCATCTCGTTGGTCCGCATGCTGGGCGTCCCGGTGTTCATCCCTACCTGCCAGCAGGGGACGAGGTTGGCCAGTCCGCCGTCCCTTACCCTTCCCTTCCCGCCGAGGTTGTTGGCGATCAGATGGCATCGGGCGAGCGAGGTTCCAGGCGAGTACGTGTCGCGGAACTTCTTCGCGTCCAGCCAACCGGTGACATTCTCGCCCCCCTCAGCCGTGCTGCCGTTGCCGAGGTTCTTCGTCAGACAAGCCTCCGCCCCGGCTGCCCGATCACCCTTCGGGCCGGTCGGTTCGGACTGGTTGCGGAGCTTGATCTCCTTGGTGGTGTTCAGGATCCACCCGCCGCCGGAATTGGGGTCCATCACCTTCAGGCATGCGGCCTTCGGCTTGGTAAGGCGCTCCGTTCTGCGCGCCGGCTCCGCAACGCAGATCTCGCGGTTCGTGAACTGGAAGTGGGATACGCCGGGATCGACCTCGGCTGTGTAGAGTCCCTCGTCCTGGTCCTTATCGCTCGTGTAGCCGCCCTGCCAGCTGTCGCGCCAGGCAAGGTTGCCTTGACTCGTGTACTCGTGGGCGTAGTTGTTCGGCCCCTTGATGGTGACGCGCCACCTGTAGCCGATGGCTGACCCGCCCAAGACATCGAACCCGGTCTCCATGGCGAACGGGTGGTGGTTGGACTTCTCCTTGAGCTTGACCCAGGTGATGCCGCATGGTCTGGGCTCGGCGGCCTTGAACTGGGACTTGGCCTGCTGGGCGGCGCGGCGCATCACAAGGTCCTTGGTGTCCGCCGGGATGGGAATGGTCTTCCCATTGGCCAGCCGTACCGTGACATTGCCCGCGCGGTCCGGGGTTCTGGTGACCAGCTCCGTCACCCGCACCGTGGTCATCTTGAACGTGATGGTGTGTTCCACCGGGCGTTTTGTGACGGCGCTCCCGCGGTCGGCGGGATGCGCGGGCGCGGCGGCGGCCGTCGTTGTGCCACCGAATGCGACAGCGGCTGCCGTCGCGGCCACCGTCGCCCCTGACAGGGCGCGACGCAGCCTGTTCGGCTTTCGGCCCCGTCCTCCGTGGTGGCGACGTAAACCGGGTAAGGACATGTCCGTCCCCTCTCCTTGTCTTTTCGATACGCCAAACGCCGTGTGCAGGCGGCCGGGACCGCTCTCCTGCCCTGGCCGTGACGCCTTCGAATGGCTCCGCTATGTCGAGCTGCGTCGGCTCTGTTCGATGAAGTTCCCGTGCAGGCGTGGCGTGCTGAAGTGGCCCCGGGTATGGGCTTGTTCCGGGACCACTTGGTGCGCAAGGCGAATGTGCTGAGGGCCTCGGCCGATGTGGTCCTGGCGACTGGACGCCGGACGACTGCTCAGCTGAGCTGTATCACCCCAGGGGGACTCGGCAGACGGTCGAGTCCCTCGGCTAGAAACCCGCTCGCTCATAGGAGGGGGCCGGTGTTCCGACTGCGGATCGGTTGGACGGGGTGAGGACGCTTCAAGAATTCCGAAGTTGTGTCACGAGACCGCAGGGCAGAAGGGGAAACAGTCCCCGGCATCCGCCGTCTTCACCAGGGCGTACGTTCCGGTGCCGTCGGGCTTGCCCATGCTGTACTGGCGCAGGGGTTGGCCGTCTGCGGTGCGCTCGTGTCCGATCATGAATCCGGTGAATTTGTTCTGGGCACCGATCTTGTCCGAGCCGGGAACGTCCCGGTAGACGTAGAAGCGTTGGAGGTCGTCGGTCTTGCAGTCGGCCTGTTGCAGCGGGGCGCCTTCGGTGGACGCGGTGTCCTCCGCGACGGCCAGGCACTTGTTGCTGGACCGGTTGATGAAGATGTGCTCGGCGAAGCCGCCCGTCTCCGGGCCGCGGCACACCTGCCACTGGTCGTCGTAGCCGAACGAGGGGGCCGGACTCAGCAGGACGCCGTTGCCGGCCCAGGCGGCCTGTGCCGTCCAGAACAGGGAGCGTTCAGGTGTGGCGACCTTGTAGTAGCCCTGGTCGCAGGTGAAGCCCGGCGGCACTTTGGAGCCCCGGGGCCGGACGACCGGATCCTTCTTCGCGGGCGTGGGCGCCTTCTTCGCTGCGGGTGCGTGTGCCCGGGCGGCTGCGGTGCTGCAACCGAGCACCTCCTGCGCCTTCTTCATGATGCTGTTGGCGGGCACGGTGTCCTCGCACCGGACCGCGCCTTCCTCGAGTGTGGTGTAGGTGGTGAAGTTGCCGCTCTCGGGGCCTGCGATCCATTTGGTGGCGAAGGTGCCGTTGCCCTGGTCGACGCGGTTGCAGTTGAGGCTGCCGTACTGGCCGGTGACCTTGCGGGTGCCCTCGTAGAGGCCGTAGTAACCGGGCCTGCGGAAGTCCCAGGTGATGGACTTGGACTCACTGCTGGTGTGGCTGGAGGACATCTGCACGTTCAGGCCCAGGCTCCCGCCCACCTGCCCGAGCACACCGATCTGGAAGCTGCCCTGGATGCTCACGGAGAGCCCGACCTGGACCGTGACCACGCTCTGCGTGCTCGTCTCGATCGTCTGGGAGCCCGTCGACCCCTCGGTGACATACCAGCCCTTGAAGTGCGTGATCGTCGGCACCACTTGCGCGGTCTTGACGTACGGATACCGCTTACCGAGATCGACGGACGTACAGGCGTCCCCGAGCTTCGGCTGATCGGCCGCCACACCGGGCTTCGGACGAACCGTGGCAGCAGCGGGACCGGCCACGACAGTCATGGTGGCGAGCGCAGATGCAGTGGCTGCCATGAGGGCAACCAGCCCTCTGGCCCAACGGCCAGGCGATCTTAAATGGCTCATGATGACCCTTCCCCCGGCAGGGCGCCATATCTGCCGCAAGCCGGCCCCCTGCCAGTTATGCGGTGGGTGATGGTGCGCAATCGAGGTGAACATAGCGTCACCGGATGCGGCATGAACACGTCGGAATTGGTCGGCTCAATGTCAGGACCGTGACCTTCCGGGGGGCTTCTCCGTCCCGCTACTCGGCCCGGTTTCAGCGGGATTTCATCCACGGAGCCATAATCTCGGCGACGGCTTGCCTCAACGGGCCTCCTGATCGATTGACTTCTTCTGTCGATCTCTCATGAGCAGCATCTTCGGGTCGACAGCCATCGTTCACCCGGGTGCCCGTCCGCTGCTGGCGGCTTCCGGCAGGCGCGGGCGTTTGCGGCCGTACGGTACTTCTATTCGGCCAAAGCATGCGTTCCGATTCCGAGCGCCTTGGGCAGGACCTGACCTCCAAACAGCCGATCACAGTGGGCCGAACCGGGCACCACAGCACGGCACATGGGACCTTCCCCGAAGACGTCCCCCTTCGAGCGACCGATAGGACCGAAGTAGCCTCACCCCATGACCACGAACACCCTCCAAACCATCCACGACATCCCCGTCCTGATCTGCTCCCCCGAGGGCGACCCCATCGGCAGTGAACGCGACGCACTCGATCTCATCGGTGACGCCGGGTACTTGGGCGCGGAGTGGGCCGTCGTTCCCGTGGGGCGGTTCGACGAGGCGTTCTTCCGGTTGAGCAGCCGGGTCGCCGGGGAGATCGTGCAGAAGTTCGTCCAGTACCGCATGGGTTTGGTGGTGCTCGGGGACATCTCCGGGCGTACCGCGGAGAGTTCGGCGCTGCGGGACTTCGTGCGGGAGTGCAACCGGGGGCGGCAGACCTGGTTCGTCGTGGACGAGGCTGAGCTGCGGGAGCGGCTGAAGGGGTAGGCCCGGGCCTGCCCATGCCGAAGGGCGCCGCTTCGTCCCCACACGGAGCGGCGCCCTTCGGCTGCCAGGTGGACGTTTCCCCCCACCGCCTGTACGGATCCCCCCGCGGCGGCCGGACGGCACCTGGCATGGGCCTGGGGTGTTGTGGCCCGACAAGGAAGTCTGGGGTCCGGGGGCGAGTGCGGGCAAAGGAGTTCGGCCCTGGCCGAATACGGGCGCGGGGGAACGCTTACCATCGAGCGGGACAAGTGGAAGTAAGCATTCCTTTGTCCTGCTACGCCCCATACGGTGAAATACGTCGAAGGTCGGAGGAGAGAGAGCCGTGAGCCTGCGCCTGCACTTCAGCGCCGAGGACCTCGGCCGGGTGCGGCTGACGGCGACGCCCGACCCGCTGGCGGAGGCGACGTTCAGCCTGCCGCTGCTGCAGCGGAGCGGCACACCCGCGCTGGAGGGGTGGCGGCAGCGGTCGCTGCGGGAGCTGAGCCCGGTGGTGCGGCCGTTGCTGGAGCTGGCGCCGGCGGGACTGGACGAGTATGTGCCGGAGGCGTTCATCCGGGTGCGCGGGTCCATGTCGCTGGAGCACAGCCTGGAGGCGACCTGGAGCATGCCGCGGCACGTGTGGGCGGCCGATCTGTCGGTGGCGCACGAGTGGCGGTCGTCGGTGCCCCGGTGGATCGGGGAACTGCACGAGGGGGACCGGACGGCGGCCCGGCTCGTCGACCGGGCGTTCCGCTCGTACTACGACGCGGCCGTCGCGCCGTACTGGCGGCAGCTGGCCGCCTGCGTCCAGGCGGACCGGGCCCACCGGGTGCGGATCATGGCCGAGCACGGAGTGGAGCACCTGCTCGCGACGCTGCACCCGTCGCTGCGCTGGGAGTCCCCGGTGCTGCACGCGCCGTGCACGGCGGACGTCGATCTGCCCCTGGAGGGGCGGGGGGTGGTGCTGACGCCGACGTTCTTCCTGACCGCCCCGGTGTTCCGGCTGGACAGCGCGGACCCGGACGCACCGCTGGAGGTGCGCTACCCGGTGGCGCGCGAGCTGGGCGCGTACCAGTCGGTGCTGGCCCGGGGAGCGGAGGACGGGGGCCAGTTGGGGCATTTGGTCGCGCTGTTGGGGAAGACGCGGGCCCGGGTGCTGGACGCCGCCGCCACCGAGGGCGGGACGGCCGAGCTCGCCCGCCGGGCGGGGGTCTCCCCGGCCTCGGCGAGCGAGCACGCGACGGTCCTGCGGACGGCCGGCCTGATCACGACGCTGCGCACGGGCTCCTCGGTGCGGCACCGGCTGACGCCGCTGGGGCGGGCGCTGCTGGACGGCACGCCCTGCTGAGGGCCGCCCGGCGCTACTCCGCGAGCCCGACGGCGATCGGGTTGCGCGGCGTCCCGCCGAGCAGGATGGCACCGGAGGACTGGAGGATCTGGTCCTGGACGGTGGCGTGCTGGCACATGGTGTAGAGGTCGCGCAGGTGCCGGTCGAGGACCGAGGGGCGGTAGACCGCGGAGGTGGTCACCAGGTCGAAGAGCCGGCCGACGAGGCCGCGGACGGTGCGGAAGGCGTTGACGCGGGCGAGGGCCGCCGACACCCGGTCGTCGGGGGTGAGTTCCTCGCCGCGGGTGAGGAGCTCCCACTGGCGCTCCAGCGTGCCGTAGACGGCGTGCCGGGCGGCCAGCAGCTCCATCTCGGCCTGGGCGACGGCCATCTGGACGCGGTACTCGTCCCGCCAGGGGGTCCGGCTCTGGCCGTCGACGCGGGTCCCGGCCATGGTCCGGACGTGGTCGAGGGCGGCGCGGCCGACGCCGAGGGCGACGCCGGGCATGGTGCGCAGGATGGCGTCGGGCTCGGCCTCGGGGCCGGGGACGACGGGGTTGGCGAAGCTGAGGGTGTGCTCCTCGGGGATGAAGATCCCGTCGGCCGCGTAGTCCCGGCTGCCGCTGCCCGCGAGCCCCGTGCTGTGCCAGGTGTCGATCACCTCGAACTGCTCGGGGCGGCCCACGACGATGCGCCAGTGGGCGCGTCCGCCGCGCGGGTTGGGGTTGGGCTCCGGCTTGCCGTCGGCGTCGTAGACGAGGACGCCGGCGATGACCCGGTCGGCGTGGGTGATGGCGCTGCCGAACTGCCAGCGGCCGGTGACCTTGAAGCCGCCGGGGACCCGCTCGGCGCGGCCGCGCGGCGGGATCGCCCCGGCGGTGATCATGTCGAGTTCGGGGAAGATCTCGCGGGCCGCGTCCTCGGCGAGGTACGCGGCGAAGATCCCGCTGTCCATCCCGACCATGGCGCACCAGGCGGCGGAGGCGTCGCCGGTGGCGAGGGCCTCGATGACCTCGGTCTGCTCGGCGGGGGTCATCACCGGTCCCTGCCAGGCCTTGGGGTAGGCCATGCGGAACACCCCGGTGTCGCGCAGGAGTTCCACGACGTCGTCGGGGAGCCTCCTGGCCTGCTCGATCTCCTCGGAGCGGGCCGCGAGCTGCGGGGCGGCCTCCTTGGCCCGGCGGAGGATCTCCTGGCCGGTCAGCGGGGCGCGGGAGGTGCCGGGCGCAATGTCTGTCACAGGCATCGTGTCATCACTTTCCGACGTGGCATCAGTGGAATCAGTGGCATCAGTGGCGTCAAACGAACAAGGGGAGTTCAGACCTTGCGCCAGCGGGGCACCCAGGCCCCGTCCTCGACCTGGAAGTCGGAGAAGAGCGCCGGGGCCTCGGTGCGCATGAGGTCCCCGATCCGGCCGAAGACCAGCCGGATCTCCTCCTCGGCTCCGGGCGCGGTGCGCGCCTCGATCAGATGGCGCAGGGTGCGGACGTTCGCGGTCCACGCCAGCCCGGTGGCGACTCCCTCGGGGGCGAAGCGCCGCATGAACGAGGTCTTGTGCTTCTTGTCGCCGAAGCGGCGGCCGTCCTCGTCGAGCCCGAAGTGCCCGGCCATCCAGCCCTGGAACTCCTCCATCCGCTCCAGCATTTCGGTGGCCCGCTCCATGAGCTCCGGGTCCTTCCGGGCCCAGTCGGGGAACCAGAAGGGCAGTTCCTGGAGCCGGACGAAGCGCAGGGACTCCTGCGAGACGGCCACTCCGGCGCGGTGGCGCACCAGTTCGTGGGTGAGGACCCGGCTGACCTGGTGGAGGACGAAGGTGAAGCTCACGTGCTCCAGGACGGAACCGTGCATGCTGGAGAGGATGTTGGCCAGGTAGGCGTCCTGGTCCGTGCGGATCCTGGTGACGTTGGGGTTCA
Organism: Streptomyces luteireticuli; assembly: GCF_041519305.1. NCBI lineage: Bacteria > Bacillati > Actinomycetota > Actinomycetes > Kitasatosporales > Streptomycetaceae > Streptomyces > Streptomyces luteireticuli. Next base: position 6,856,581 of record NZ_CP167927.1, on the reverse strand, counting down.
GGCCCGGTTCCCACGACCGGTAGCAGATCCGCCCGGCGAACTCGGCGAGGTTCTGCGGGTCGTTCAGGGCGCCGTCCAGCTCGCCCCGGTCCATCCGGGCCAGCCAGTCGCCGCCGCCCACCTCCTCCAGGTAGGCCGCGACGGCCGTGTAGTCGATGCCGGGGCGGGCGACGAGGAAGACTTCGGGTTCAACGGGCTTCATGTGACTTGGTTACCTTGCCTGTTCTGTTTCAGATGACCAGTCCGCCGTCCACGCCCAGGACCTGGCCGGTGACGTAGGCGGCGCGGTCCGAGACGAGGAAGGACACCAGGTCGGCCACCTCGTCACAGGTGCCGAACCGGGACAGCGGGATCCGGCTCAGATATTTCTTCTTGATGCGCTCGGGGACGCCGGTGGTCATCTCCGTCTCGATGAAGCCCGGCGTCACCACGTTGGCCCGTACGCCGAAGGAGCCGTACTCCTTGGCGACGGCCCGGGTGAAGCCGATGATCCCGGCCTTGGAGGCGGAGTAGTTGGCCTGTCCGGCGCTGCCGTACAGCCCGGCGAGCGAGGAGAGGGTGACCACGGCGCCGGACCGGCGCCGGGCCATCCGCGCGACGACGGGACGGCAGAGGTGGTAGGTGCCGTCGAGGTTGGTGCGCAGCACCTCGTTCCAGTGCGCGTCCTCCATCGTCGCCAGGGCCTTGTCCCGGGTGATGCCGGCGGCGGTCACCAGGGCGGCGACGGGCCCGAGTTCGTCCTCGGCGGCGGCGACGAAGTCCCGGCACGCGTCGGCGTCGGCGACATCGGCCCGCCGGGCGAGGACGCGGGCGCCGTGCGCGGCGGCGGCGCGCTCGGCGTGCTCGGCCTCGTCCGAGCGCGAGCGGTAGCAGAAGGCGACGTCGAAGCCGTCCCGGGCGAGCCGGCCGACGACCGCGGCGCCGATCCCCCGGGAGCCCCCGGAGACCAGCGCCACCGGCCGTGCGCTCATGCCGCCGATCCCTCGGCCAGCAGGGATTCGACGAGGATCAGCAGGTCGGCGAGGGTGCGCAGGGAGCCGAGGGCGGCGTCCTGGACGGCGATGCCGTACTGCTTCTCGACCCGGGAGGAGACCTCCAGCAGGGCGAGGGAGTCCATGTCGAGCTCGTCGGTGAAGTGGGCGTCGTCCGCCACGTCCCCGGGTTCGAGCTCCAGGGACTCGGCGACGATCGTGCGCAGGTCGTCGATCTCCACGACAGCGGCCACGGTGGGGTCCTTTCAGTTGCGAAGTTCTGTTGCGACGTTCTGTTGCGAAGTTCTGTTACGAGGTTCAGTTGCGAAGTTCGGTCGTGAGGAGGAGCGCGGCGGCCGCGTCGTCGGCGGCGGTGCCGCCCGCGACGGCGAGGACGGCGCCGGTCCCGTGGGAGCGGACATGGTCGGCCCCGGCGGCGCACTGCAGGACGCCGAGCGCGCCGGAGCAGTCGCCGAGCCGGGCGGTGAGGTCCAGATGGCCGGTGGCCAGGCGCAGTTGGACGGGCACGGGGGCGCGGGACTCGGTGGCGGCGACGGTGCGGGCGGCGTCGGCGCCGCGGGCGTAGGCGGAGACGGCCGCGTGGGCGCGGGCCCCGCGTCCGATCGCGTCGGCGGCGCTCTCCAGGACCACGGCGGCGGTGACGTCGCGCGGTTCCTGCCCGAGGAGCCTGCCGGCGGGTTCGGAGGCCGGTTCGACACCGACGACGACGGCCCGCCGGCAGCGGCCGGCGAGGATCAGATGGCAGGCCCAGTGGACGGCGTCGAGGCCGCTGGTGGCGCCGTTGCAGACGGTGAGGTTGGGGCCGCGCAGCCCGTAGCGGATGGCGATCCAGCCGGCGACGACGTTGCTGGAGGTCTGCGGGAGGCCGAGCGGGCTCAGTCCGGTGACACCCTCGCGGGCGATGGTGTCGGTGAACTCGCAGGCGGTCTCCAGCGTGCCGAGGTTGGAGCTGACGACCACGGCCGTGGTCTCGCCCGCCTCCCGGTACGTGCCGTCGTCGGCGAGGAGTCCGGCGTCGCGCAGGGCCGCGTCGGCGGCGCACAGGCCGAGCCGGGAGGCGCGGTCCTTGCCGCGCATCTCCTTTCCCTTCAGGGCGGTCGCGGGGTCGAAGCCCGTCCCGGGCGGCTCGTCGGCGAGCAGGTCGAGCGGCCGGGCGAGGCCGGGGACGGCCAGTCCGGTACCGGTGACGACGATGTGCTTCATCGGGCCGCCTCCACGATCGCCACCGCGTTGATGCCGCCGAAGCCGAAGGCGTCGATCTGGGCCGTGGTGACCGGGGCCGTGGCCGCCCTGTCCCGCACGAGGCCGAGACCGGCGGCCTCGGGGATGGGTTCGGTCAGGCCGAGGACGGGCGGGACGGTGCCGCGCCGCATCGCGTGGACGGCCATCACCAGGCTCAGCAGCCCCGAACCGCCCAGCGTGTGGCCGGTCATGGACTTGATCGCCGTCATCAGCGGTCCCGCACCGGCGCCCCGGAACACCTCGGCGAGGACGGCCGCCTCGGTCTCGTCGTTGCGCGGGGTGCCGCTGCCGTGCAGCATCACCAGGTCGATGTCGGCGGCCCGGACCCCGGCCCGTTCGTGGGCCTCCAGGACCGCCGCGCGGATGCCGGCGGGGTCGGGCGCGGTGGCGTGGTGGGCGTCGCAGTTCATGCTGACGGCCCGGACCCGGGCCTGCGGGGCCGGCCCGCCGGTGCCCGCCCGCCGGACGACGACGGCGACGGCGCCCTCGCCCATCAGCATCCCCTTGTGCGAGACGTCGAACGGGCGCAGCGCCTCGGGGGTGTCGTTCTGGACGCGGTCGAGCGTGCCGAAGGCGCTCTCGGTGGCCGCGTCGGTCCCGGCGACGACGACGGTGTCGGCGGCGCCCATTTCGATCATGTCGGTGGCCATGCCCAGCGCGTAGAGGGAGGCGGAGCAGGCGTTGGCGAAGGTGTAGGTGGTGGCGGCGCCGAAGGCGGCGCGCAGCGCCCCGCCGAAGTGGAAGTCGGCGGCGCCCACTTGGGCGCCCCGGGTCCACCAGAGTTCGGCGCTGCGCTGTTCGCGCATGGTGGTGCCGACGAGGACGGGGACGCGGGAGAGGTCCTCGGACAGGCCGGCCTCGGCGAGGGCCTGGCGGATCGCGTGGATCAGCCAGGTGGTGGCGCGCAGCGGTTCGTCCTTGCCGTCGGCGCGGTCATCGATCTCGTAGGCGTACCGGGCGCGGTACTTGGCGGGGTCGAAGGCCCGGAGCGGGGCGCGGGTCTCCTGCCCGGCGCAGAGCGCGTCGAAGATCCGGTCGGGGGTGCCGCCGATGTTGGCGACGGCCCCGGTGCCGGTGATGTTCCAGGTCACGGCTGATTCACCCGTTCTTTGAGCCGGTGTTCCGCCGGTCCGCCGTCCCTGAGCCGGAAGGCGGCCAGCTTTCCGGTGGAGGTGACGGGCAGTTCGGCGAGGAACTCCACGCGGGCCGGGCGCTTGTAGGGGGCGAGCCGTCCGCGGAGGGTGGCGGTGATGGCGCGCCGGACGGCCGCGGTGTCCGCGCCGGGGCAGGGGACGGCGTACAGCACGGCCTGTTCGAGGCCGTCGCCGTCGGTGGTGCCGACGACCACGCACTCCTTGATGCCGGCGACCTCGCGGACGACGGCCTCGATCTCGCCGGGGACGACCTTGTAGCCGCCGAGGTTGAGCAGGTCGTCGGCGCGGCACAGGTGCACGACGGTGCCGTCGTCCCGGCGTACGGCGATGTCGCCGGTGTAGACGCCGCCGTCGGCGAAGGTCCGGGCCGCGGCGTCCGCGCGGCCGATGTAGCCGAGGGCGACGGTGGGTCCGGCGATGTGCAGCCGCCCCTCGGTGCCGTCGGGAACGGGCCGTCCGTCGGCGTCGCGGACGGTGGCGGTGACCCCGGGGACGGGGACGCCGATGGTGCCGGGCAGGGGGCGGCCGGGCGGGGTGGCCACGACGATGTGCAGGACCTCGGTGGCACCCAGGCCGTTGACGACATCGGCGCCGAAGGCGGTGCGGATGCGCTCGCCGAGCGGGGCCGCGAGGTGCTCGCCGGCGGCGACGCACAGCCGCACCTGCTCGGTGTGCGGCCCACCCGCGTCGGCCAGGGCGGCGTACAGCCGGGGCACCGACCACAGCACGGTCGGCCGGTGCCGGCCGATCGCGGCGGTGACGGAGTGGACGTCGACGGCGCCGCGCAGCAGGACGGTGCGGGCGCCGGCGGCGAGCGGGTAGAGCACGGTGCTGCCGAAGCCGTAGCCGAAGGACATGCGGGCCGTGGACAGGACGGTGTCGTCCTCCCGGAGGCCGAGCACGGAGCCGAACCCGGTCAGGGCGGCGGCGAGCGCGCCCGCCCGGTGCCGGACTCCCTTGAGCAGGCCGGTGCTTCCGGAGGTGTACTGGACGAGGGCCTCGCGGTCCTCGGGCCAGGTCGCGGCGGCCGGACCGGCGGACTGGGCGCGACCGTCGGACTGCGTGCGACCGTCGGACTGCGCGCCGTCGAGCGCGGCCCTGACGTCCGCGCCGTCGATCAGCGGGCGGTCGCCGAAGAGGGCCTCCAGGGACCGCTGCCGCTTGGGGGCGGCGTCGAGGTGGACGACGGCGGCGCCGCAGTCGGCCGCGACGTGGCGCACCTCCTCGTCGGTGAGCATCGGGCTGATCACGACCGGGACGCAGCCGTGCCACCACAGGCCGAGGACGGCGACGACGGTGGCGACGGAGTCGTCGGCGACGATCAGGCCCCGGGTGCCGGACGGGACGTCCGCACCGGCCAGCCGGCCGGCGTAGCGGGCGGCGGCGGCCTGCAGTTGGGCGTAGGTGACGTCGCCGGCGTCGGGGTCGGTGTAGGCGATCCGGTCGCCGCGGCCGCGGGCGAGGTGCCCGCCCAGCAGCAGGGCGACCGGGTCGAGGCCGGTGCCGGCCGCCGCGTCGAGACGTTCGCGCAGGACGGCGGCGGACTCCTCGACGCTGCGCATCAGCGCGGCGTCGTCGGCTCCGAGGCTCAGGCGGAACTCCTTCTCGACCCGGGCGACGATCTCCGTCTTCTCCAGCGAGTCGAGGGCGAGGTCCTCGAAGAAGAGGGCGTCGTCCTCGACGCTCTCCGGCGCGGCCTCCAGCACGTCGGCGACGATCGTGCGGAGCCTGTCGAGCACGCCGTCGGCGTGCGGGTATACCGATAAGTCAGGCATGGCGCCCCCTTGGAGGTATGTCCCGTCCACTGGTGCTGGCACTGGGGAATCGTTTGGCAGGACGTGGACAGCCATGGCGCCGCTCACGATCGCTGACGTCGTTGAACGCAGTTGAACGCACACACGTTCCAGCGCAGAGTAGCCGCGCTCACCACCGGGGAACACCAACGCGCCCCAGAACACGGGGAATCGGCCAGGCCCGCTGGCCGATTCCTTGCGTTCGGCCGGTACTCACGGGTCACACAATGCGCGTAAACCCGCCCGCCCAGCGGCGAACACCGGCACGGGTGAGCAACTCCCGCCGCACAACGTCGAATCGGGCTAATTCGACGGAGGGCACCCGGTGCTAATGTCTCGGCGTTCCCGGCCCTGCCCCCAGCCCGGGAACACGCCTACCCGGATACGCCTACCCGGATATGCCTACCCATGGAAAAGGTGAGGTCGTTGCGGTTGTCCCCCGATACGCAGCCGTCCCCCGAAACACGGCTGTCCCCCCGGACGTTGAGGAGCGCCGCAGCGCGCTCCGCGCTCGCCCAGCAGGACTTCGGCGGCGGAAACGCCTGGCGCACGGCGCTGCGCACCAGCCCGGCCCCCGACCTCCCCGCCCTCGTCGCCGACCGGCCGGTCGTCAACGCCCGGGGCGAGGAACAGAGCCACTTCAGCCTCACCGAGCTCGTCGCCCTCGCCGACGCCTGGTCGGCCTGGTACCGCGACCGGGGCGTCGGCCCCCGCGACCGGGTCGTCGTCCACATCGAGGACACCTTCGAGGACCAGGTCCATCTCACCGCCCTGGCCCAACTGGGCGCGATACCCGTGCTGCTCAACGGACTGATGATCCCCGAGTACGTCCTGGCCCTCGTCGAACGCTGCAGACCCGTGGGGATCTACACCGACGAGACCCGGCTCGCCCGCCTCGAAGCCGGGCTCAAGGCGCTCACGGCGCTCGACGACGGCCCGCGCTGGATCCACACCCGGCGCACGGCCGGGCGGCTGGACGGCGAACCGCTCCCGGAGAGCGCCCTGTTCCGGCACGGCGCCGACGACCCCGTCGTGCTCTGCCACACCTCCGGCACCACCGGCGTGCCCAAGCTGGTGGTGTGGACCCACCGGCAGAGCGTGGCGGGGGCCCGCTTCCGGCTGGGGACCCACCCCGAGCCCGCCGACTCGGTGATGCTCTCGGCCATCGCCGCCTCCCACTCCGGCGCGATCGCCTTCACCTTCTACGCGGTCCTCGCGGGGCTCCCCTTCGTCTCGCTGTCCGACCGCAGCCCCGAGGGCCTCGCCCGGGCCGTGCGCACCCACCGGCCCACCATCGTCCAGGCCTTCCACCCCGTGCACTCCGCCCTGGCCAACTCCCGGCCGGACCCCGAGGACTTCGCCTCGGTGCGGGAGTGGATGAACACCGGCGACTCCGCGCACGACGCCCACATCCGCACCCTGATCGGGCTCGGCCACCACCTGGAGGACGGCAAGGCCGTCCCCGGCTCGGCCTTCCGCGACGGCCTGGGCGCCTCCGAACTCGGCTGGGCGGCCCTGGGCCGCACGATCACCGCGGAATCCCCGGCCCGGCCGCGCCACTTGGGCCGGCCGATCCCGCTGGCCGACGTCACGGTGCTGCGCGAGGACGGCACCCCCGCCGAGGACGGCGAGGTCGGGCTGCTCGCCCTGCGCAGCCCCTCCCTCTCCCCCGGCTACTGGAACGACTGCGACACCTACTACCGCGGCCGCCTCGGCGATTTCCGGCTCTCCGGCGACCTCGTCCACCGCACCGCCGACGGCGACTTCTTCCACGTCGACCGGCTGGTCGACCGCATCCGCACCGACTCCGGCGACGGCTACTCGGTGCTGATGGAGGAGATCCTGCTGCTCGCCCTCCCCGAGGCCGCCGACTGCGCGGTGGTCGCCGGGCGGGACGGGGACGCGGTGGTGCCCGTGGCCGTCGTCCGCCTCCACGAGGGCTCCGGCGGCGCGGCGTTGGCGACGCTGCTGGAGCGGGCCAACGCCGCGCTGGCCGAAAAGGACCAGCCGCCGCTCGCGCTCCTCGATCTCGCGGCGGAGGACGCCGACATCCCCACCGGGCCCACCGGTAAAGTGCTCAAGCGGCAACTGCGGGAACGTTACGCCGATCTGCGCGGGTACCTCGCCGCGCGGGACGCGGCGGAGTTCGCCACCCGCTGACCCGCCGGAACCACCGTCCCCGTTCCCGTCCCGTCCCAACGGTCCCGGCGAGGCGATCGCCGGGACCGCGGGCGTTCCCCGGAACCGCTCCGTCCGGAGCGCGCTCCCGCCCCTTCTGGAGGACTCGTTGAGTACGCGCATGATCAATGCGGTGTTCCCCAGCCCGCCGGCGCGCCGGCCGGTCCTGCTCATGACCCTGGGGTCGTTCACGCTGGGCACCGACGCCTTCCTCGTCAGCGGCGTGCTGCCCGAGGTCGGTGACGACCTCGGGGTGTCCGTGGGCACCGCCGGCCTGCTGATCACCGTCTTCGCCGCCGTCTACGCCGTCGCCGGGCCCTTACTGGCCGTCGGCACCGGCAGCCTCGACCGCCGCAGGGTCCTCATGTACTCCCTGGTCGGCTTCGTCCTGGCCAACCTGCTGGCCGCGGCCGCCACCGACTACACCGTGATGATGGTCGCCCGGGTGCTCGCCGCCCTCTCGGCCGCGATGTACATGCCCTCCGCCTCGTCCAGCGCCGCGACCATCGTCGCCCCCGCCGAACGCGGCCGCGCCCTGACCGCCATCCTCGGCGGCCTCACCCTCGCCAGCGCCCTCGGCGTCCCCCTGGGCACCGTCATCGCCAACTTCGTGAACTGGCGGGCCGCGTTCGTCTTCGTCGCCGCGCTCAGCCTCGTCGCCCTGGTCGGCCTCGCCCGCGCCCTGCCCGCCGTGCCGTCCGCCGGCGTCGCCTCCCTCGCCGCGCGCGCCCGCGCCGCCGTCCTGCCCGGCGTGCCGTCGATCCTGCTCGGCAGCCTGATGACCTATGCCGCGATGTTCGGGCTCTACGCCTATCTGGCCTGGTTCGTCGACAAGACCGCCGGTATCGACGGCGGCGCCCTCACCTGGGTCTACCTGGTCTACGGCGTGTGCGGCGTGGTCTCCAACTTCGCGGCCGGCTGGCTGATCGACCACTTCCCCCCGCAGCGGATCGCGGTGCTCTCCACGACCCTCCTCGTCGGCGTCATGGGGCTGCTCGCCGTCCTCGCGCGCTACGGCGGCGACAACGCCACCACCGTCGTCTGCCTGTTCGCGCTGACCGTCCTGTGGTCGCTCATCGGCTGGACCGTCAACCCTGCCCAGCAGAAGCGGCTGGTCAACGCCGGCGGGGAGCACACCCAGGTGGTGCTCTCGCTGTCCGGCTCGGCCGTCTACGCCGGCCAGGCGCTCGGCAGCCTCGCCGGCGGACTCGTCCTCGGCCACGGCGCGTTCGCCCTCGGCCTGACCGGGCTCGGCCTCCAGGTACTCACCCTCGCCGTCATGGGCTTCTCGCTGCGCGGCGGACGGGGCCGGAAGACGGCGGCGGGCGCCCCCGCACAGGCGGCGCCCGCTTCGGAGCCCTCCAAGAGCTGAGCGGGATTGTCGAAGTCCGGTGCAGTGCCGCGCCCCATAAGGGGCGCGGGGAACTGCGCGCCCAGCCACGACGGCGCCGCAGCCGACCGACACCCCATCGCAGCCAGCGCAGCGCTACCGCTGGCGCACCCCGCAGGTCACCCGCGCGCTGCACAGCCGGCGTCCCTTGTCGTCACGGATCGCCACGTCGTAGGTGACCGAGCCCAACCCCCGGTGCAGCGCCACCGCTTCACCGTGCACCGTGCCGGAACGCGCGGCCCGGTGGTGCGTGGCGCTCACCTCCGCCCCGTAGGCGACGCGCGACGGACCGGCGTGCAGCACGGCGCCGATCGAGGCCAGCGTCTCGGCGAAGGCCAGCGACGCCCCGCCGTGCAGCATGCTGTACGGCTGGGTGTTGCCCGCCACCGGCATGGACCCGGCGACCCGTTCGGCGCTCGCCTCGGTCACCTCCATGCCGAGCTTGGCGTACAGGGCGTCGGGGACGCAGCCGTGCCCCTGCATGATCTCCGTCAGCGCGGCGGGCAGGTGCTCGGGGAAACAGGCGGCCGACGCGTCGGTGGTGACGGACGGGGCCTCGGTGGTGGGGAACGGTGCCTCGGTGGTTAAGGTCTTCTCCATCCGGCCACTGTAGGCGGCCGGTTGACGTCCGCGGGGCCCCGGCCGGCACCCATCAGGCCCCGGCCGGCGCCCGGCCGGCAGCCATGGGGGCCCCGGCCCGCACTCCTCGCCCGCCCGCTCAGTACGCTCGCACCGTGAGCACCGACCCGATCATCCGCCCCCGCCCCGTCCCGGGCGCCCGGCTGCGCCTCTTCGTCCTCCACCACGCCGGCGGTTCGCACGTCCCCTACCGGGCGTGGGCCGGCCTCCTGCCGCCGGACTGGGAGCTGTGCCTGATGGAGGCCCCGGGCCGGGCCACCCGTCCCGGGCGGCCGCACACCTCGGCGGCCGAACTCGCGGAAACGTTCCTCGACGACCTCCGGCCCCATCTCGACTCCCCTTACGCCCTCTTCGGCCACAGCATGGGCGCCATCACCTCCTACGAACTGACCCTCGCCCTCCGCGACCGCGGTCTGCCGCTCCCCCGCTGGCTGGGCCTGTCCGCCATCAACCCGCCCGAGCACCACCCGCGCCCCGAGCAGCGGTTCGGCCTCCCCGACCCCGAACTGCTGGAGGCCGTCGTCGCCCTGGGCGGCACCCCGCGCGAGACCCTGGAACACCCCGAGCTCTGGCGGATGATCGAGCCCGTCCTCCGCGCCGACCTGCGCCTGGCCGAGTGCTGGCGGCCGCGTGCCGACGCCGCCCCGCTGCCCGTTCCGCTCTCGGTCTTCGCCGGGGCCGAGGACCCCTACGCCTTCCCGCACCTGATGCACACCTGGGCGGCCCGGACGACCCTGTTCCGGGGGGTGCGGACGCTGTCCGGCGGCCACTTCTACTTCCAGCCGGACCCGGCGCCGCTGGTGGCGGCGATCGTGGCCGCGCTCCAGGAGGAGACGGCCCGCAGCCATGTCTGAGTCCGGCCGGGAGGAGGAGCGGCGGGTGCTCGGCCTCGCCCCGGTGGCACCCCCCGGGCGCGGCCGGTACGGCGGCCGTCCGGAGCAGGAGTACGACCTGTGGCCGGGCGAGGGCCCCCTGGTGGTGCTGCTGCACGGCGGCTTCTGGCGCTACGACCGCACGCATCTGACGCCGCTGGCGGCCCACTTGGCGCAGCACGGCTTCACCGTCGCGCTGCCCGGCTTCCGCCTCTCGGGCGGGTCCGGCGGGTACCCGGAGACCTTCGACGACGTCGCGCTGGCCCTGGACACGATCCCGGGCGGGCGCCCGTACGTCCTGGCCGGGCACAGCTCGGGCGGGCACCTCGCGCTGTGGGCGGGGGCGCGGGGGCTGCTGCCCCCGGACTCGCCCTGGTTCACCCGGGACCTGCCCTCGGCGGTCCTGGCCCTGGCGCCGGTCGCCGACCTCGCCGCCACGGTCCGTGACGGTCTGAGCGACGACGCCGCCCTCCAACTCCTGGGCGGGACCGGCCTCGTACCGGACCGCCTCCCTCTGGCCGACCCGCTCTCGCTGGTGCGGACCGCGGGCACCACCGGGGTGCCGACGGTCCTGCTGCACGGCGAGGCGGACGAGGAGGTTCCGCCGGCGCAGTCGGCGGCGTACGCGGCGGCGCACACCGATGCCGAGCTGCTCCTTCTCCCCGGAACCGGCCATTACACGCCCATCGAGCCCGGCGCGGAGGCGTGCCGCACGGTGATCGACGTCCTGAAGCGCCTGGCATAGTCCCGTACGCCCCGCCCACCGGCACGGAACCTCTCCGTCCGCCGTGAGCGGGGCACTACCGTGGGTAGCTTGTTCCGCTTGTCCCGGAAGAAAGCGAGCACGATCGTTGAACGATCCCACGGCCACGGTCACCGAACGTTCCGCCGAACAGCTGCTCCGGATGGAGGAGTTGGTGGGCATACTCACTGACGCGCAGTACCTCCACCGCCCCCGGGACGCCAGTGGCATCGCCCCCCATGTGCGCCACTGCGTGGACCACTACTCCGCGATCCTCGCCGGCGCGGACAGCGGCACCGTCGACTACGACCGGCGCACCCGCGGCGGCGTCCTGGAGCACGACCGCCGCGCGGCGCTGGCCCGTCTGGCCAACCTCCGGACCCGCGTGCGCACCATGCCCCCGCGCGACCTCGGCTGTCCCGTGGAGGTCGTCACCGTCGTCGGCGCCGACGGCGCGCTGGCCCGCACCCGTTCGACCGTCGGCCGGGAGCTGCTCTTCGTCTCCCACCACGCCGTCCACCACCTGGCGATGATCGTGCCGATCGCCCGCTCGCTGGGCGTCCCCGTCCCGCCGGACCTCGGCTACGCGCCGGCGACACTGGCCGCGGGAGCGGGACCGGCCTGACGCGCGCTCCGCCCCCGGCGGGCGGAGTCCCCCCGACGTACGCCTTCCGTGCGCCGGGCCACGACCTGGCCCTCCGCACGGCGTACGGGAGCGCGACGCGGGCGTGTCCGGGACGGCGTACACCAGCCGCCCGGAGCCGGGCGGCACGGGCCACCGCACGGCCTCCCCGCCCCACGACCGTCCCACGACCGTCGCGGCTCCGTCCTCCTCCGCGGCCGCCGGTCTGGCACGCACCGCCGGAAGGGACTACGGTCTGCTCCCCGCCCCTGGCCGGAAGTCACCGCACACCCGCATGAGGACAGGACAACAGGACATGAGTGATGCATCTGTTGCGCAGCTGGCCGCTCCCTCGGTCGACGGAGCGGTGGACGGCGTCGTCGTGCTGAACGGATCGTCGGGGCTCATCGTGCGCATCGAGCCGTATCCGCGGATGACCCGCGGCGACGAGGTCCAACTCCGCTGGGACACCGGGGTGCTGCGCACCTCGCTGGTCGACCGGAGGGTGGTCGGAGCCGACGAGGTGGGCCGGAGCACCCTGTTCACCATCGGACGCTCCATGCCCGGGACCATCCGGGTCAGTTACCTGGTCGGGCACCCGGGCGGCGGCTGGCGCTCCTCGCCGGCGCTGATGCTGACCGTCCGCCGCTGACCGGATTGCGTCGCACAAGGCCCCTGTGCCGATGGGGCACAGGGGCTCACCTGCACAGGGGCCTTGTCGGCCTGCTCTCCTGCTACGAACCGATCGCCACCGCGTCGGTCCTGTTCGCCGGTTCGGGATCCGCCGGCGCGGACGGGTGGTCTTCCCGGGCGGAGCCGCGGGTGCGCGCCAACAGGCCCTTCAACCGCGGGACGTTCACGTCCAGACCCCGGGACGCCGCGCAGACGACCGCCCCCACCATGATGAACCCGAAGGAGACGATCCCGAGCTGAAGGATGATCAGCACGTGGAGGCCTGCGCTCACCAGCGCGGCCACCGCCTGCCGGGACCCGCGCCGCAACAGCAGCAGCGCGATCATGCACTCCGCGAACATCGCTCCCCATGCGGACAGGAGGGCGAGCAGAGTGATGCTCGTCGACCAGCGGAACAGATCGGCGAACAGGCCGGACGCCCCGAAGTTCTCCATACGCGCGACGTAATAGGTCGCGCTGCCTTCCGACCACGGGCCGACGGACAGTTTCGCCAGGGCGCTGTCGAGATAGATGTACGCGACCTGGAGTCGCACGCCCCACCAGCCGGCCCAGGCGATCCCCTGCCAGACCGACCCCTTCCGCTCTTCACCACCGGGTCGTTGCCAATGCCACGTCCGCCTGTCATTGGCACAGGCCAGGATGAGGAAGAAGGTGACGACCTGCGCGACGGCATCGCCGCCGTCGGGCAGCGATACCGACTGGCCGATGGAGAGCGATGCCCAGAAATGCAGCACGGTCGTATACCGGGGCAGGATCCCGCTCGCGACGACCAGAAGCAGCGCCAGAACAACGAAGTTGAGGAGCTGCCGGTCCGTGGAGTCCGCCAGGCAGTACAGCGACATGGCCTGGGCCGAGGTCGAGCAGTCGACCTTGATCTCATCCCCGCCCACCGGGACGAAGAGATGCGATGCCGGCGTAAAGATCAGGATCGACGCCTGGGCAAGCGCGATCATCGATCTGCCCACCCCGAGAGCCCGGGACTCGGCAGGAAAACGCCGGACGGATCGCTCCATCAGCACGGCTAGTCGTTTCGCGTACACTTCGCCTCCACAAGAGCGGCCTTCTTGTCGAGGCGCCAACCTTTGTACTTGTCGCGGAACTTCCACGGGACGGGCCTCGTCTCCACGAGTACCAACCGCCCGCAAAGAGTCGGCACCGGGGACGGATTGGTGACGGAGACGGGCGCCGAGGACCCGGCGACCACGGCCGGGCAATCCCCCTCCAGCTCCTCGCAGTCCTTCCACTCCCGCACCTGGTTCGCCATGTTGGCGACCTCCGGACCTTGCGCACGCTGACGCCGCGTCAGTCCGTAGAGATTGTCGGCGCGCGAATTCGGCAGTCGCGACGCATAGGCGACACCATCACCGGACACGGTGTAGGGAACGAACTCGGGATCGCTCGGAGGTTTTGTGAAGAAGGCCCAACTCTGGGGCAGGAACCTCGCCGACAGCGCCCGGAGATCACCCCCGTCACGCGTGGAAAGCACATTGCTCGGAAGGGAGAAGAAGATTGAACCGGCCAGCAGAGCTCCGACCAGGAGAATGCCGCCCGCGGCAGAGACCAGACCTGATATCGAGCGAATCGACTCGGGGTCCCTCCCCCCAGGGGTCGGCTCGTCGGCGTTCTGCTCGGTGGTCGCCGGGCCGCGACTCACGTCAGCGCGTTGGTCAGAGCGCCGACGAACGCGTCGCGCTCGATGCCCGAACCGCTCGGCTTGCCGTCCTCGAGGTACCACGTGACGACCACGAGGGTGGCGAGGGCGTTGGTGGCGACTCCGGCGTTCGTGTACACAGCCGCGTTGGCGGCTCCCAGGGCGTTCACATAGATGGCCACGTACGCGCCCATGTAGAACCAGCCGGCGGCCCGCACCTGGGCCTTGCCGGTGTTCACCGGCTGACCGTTCTTCTTGAGGAAGTCGTTGAAGGTCACCGAGAAGTCGCGGAGCGCGGCGTCGACGCGCACCGGGTCACCGGAATGGAACGGAACCGCCATTTTCTTGTGGAACTCGGGGTGGGCGGCCAGGTACCCCTTGATGACCTTCTTCAGCGCCGCTTGATCGGTCTGCGGCTTGGAGGCGTTGAATCCGAGCATCCGCTTCAGCTCGGGATGCGCGTCCGCGATCGGGCCCTGGGCGGCGAGGAGCAGCTGCAGCAGCTCCGTGTCGCTGTACTTGGCCGTCTCCTTCGCCGCCTCCTTGAGCTGCGCCTTGCCCGGCGCGGAAACCGCGCGGCCGTCGGCGGCAACGGCGCTCTGGGCGGCGACGCCGCCCACCGCGATGATGGAGCTCGCCACCACGGTGGCAATGATGTTCCTGGATGTGAACTTCACGATGTCCTCCCCTGACATGTGATGCAGTCCAGCCCGCGCCGAACTGCCTATTTCTCACGAGTCGCTGCGCGCGCAGCCGAATTCGCCTTGACCGACGCTGCCGTGAGCAGCGCGAGAACCGCGCCGATTCCGATCAGCGGGACGATGATGACCGCCGGATTCCTGGTGTCGCCCAGCATCAGCGCCAGGCCGATCGCCAAGGTGGTCGCACCCACCGCATAGGCGGTCAGGCAGGTCACCGTCAGCATCGGGGTCGCCGCGGCGTGCCCGGCCTCCCAGGCGCTGTCCGAGGACATCGTCGCCTTGGTCCGGATGCCGATCACCGAGTTGCGCCGGATGTTTCCGCTCGCCACTTGGTTCTTCATGTAGTGGATCAGCGCGCCCAGCGTGAGCAGGCCTACGCCGAATACCAATCCCGCGACCGGATCCATTGCTTCGTCCTCCAAGGACGTAGACATCATCGTCAACTGCGATGCCGGAACTCGCGCATGAATTCCTCTGGCCGACAACGCCGTTCGAGTGCGGGACTCATCCCATCAAAGGAACGGCCCCCCGGGGAGTGGCATCCTCACGGGAGCGGCGTGAATCCTTCACGCGGAGCCCGGGCGCCCCCCTGCCCCCGTACGGGATACGGTCACGACCATGACCGAACCCGACTTCCTCCGCACCACCCGCACGTCGTACGACACCATCGCCGCCGACTACGCCGACCGCTTCCGCGACGAGCTCGCGTCCAAGCCCCTGGAGCGCGCGCTGCTCTCCGGCTTCGCCGAGCTGGTACGGGACAGTGGCCCCGTCCTCGACGTCGGGTGCGGCACCGGCCGGGTGACGGCCCATCTGGCCGGGCTGGGGACGGCGGTGTCGGGAGTCGACCTCTCCCCCGGAATGATCGAGATCGCCCGTCGCGACCACCCGCACCTGCGCTTCGACGTCGGCTCGATGCTCGAACTGGACGTACCGGACGGCTCGCTCGGCGGGCTGCTGGCCTGGTACTCGGTCATCCATGTGCCGAGGGAGCAACGGCCGCGGGTCTTCGCGGAGTTCCACCGGGTGCTCGCGCCGGGCGGACAGGTGCTGCTCGGCTTCCAGGTGGGCGACGAGACGTCGCACCGCACGGAGGGGTTCGGCCGCCCGATAGCGCTGGACTTCCACCGGCTGCAGCCGGACGAGATCGCGGAGATGCTGTGCCGGGCCGGGCTGGAGGTGCACACCCGGATGGTGCGCGAGCCGCAGGACACGGCCGCGTTCGAGGTGACGCCGCAGGGCTTCCTGCTGGCGCGCAGGCCGGCCCCGTAGAGACGGAACCGCCCCGGCCGGCACGAGGCCGACCGGGGCGGAAAACCGACGGTCCGTCAGGCTCCGTCAGACGAGCGACGCGATCGCCGCGTTGAACGTCTGCGACGGGCGCATGACCGCGGCCGCCTTGGCCGGGTCGGGCTGGTAGTAGCCGCCGATGTCGGCCGGGGAGCCCTGGACGGCGATGAGCTCGTCGACGATCTTCCCCTCCTGCGCGGTCAGGGTCTCCGCGAGCGGGGCGAACGCCTTGGCCAGGTCGGCGTCGACGGTCTGCCCGGCCAGCTCCTGGGCCCAGTACAGGGACAGGTAGAAGTGGCTGCCGCGGTTGTCGATGCCGCCGACGCGACGGGTGGGCGACTTGTCCTCGTTGAGGAAGGTCGCCGTGGCGCGGTCGAGGGTGTCGGCGAGGACCTGGGCGCGGGCGTTGCCGGTGGTCTGCGCGAGGTGCTCGAAGCTGGCGGCCAGGGCGAAGAACTCGCCGAGGCTGTCCCAGCGCAGGTAGTTCTCCTTGACCAGCTGCTGGACGTGCTTCGGGGCGGAGCCGCCGGCGCCCGTCTCGAAGAGGCCGCCGCCGGCCATCAGCGGGACGACGGAGAGCATCTTGGCGCTGGTGCCCAGCTCCAGGATCGGGAAGAGGTCGGTCAGGTAGTCGCGCAGGACGTTGCCGGTGACCGAGATGGTGTCCTCGCCGCGGCGGATGCGCTCCAGGGAGAACTTGGTGGCCTCGACCGGGGACAGGATCTTGATCTCCAGGCCCTCGGTGTCGTGCTGCGGCAGGTACTGCCGGACCTTGGCGATCAGCTGGGCGTCGTGGGCGCGGTTCTCGTCCAGCCAGAAGACGGCCGGGGCGCCGGTGGCGCGGGCGCGGGTGACGGCGAGCTTGACCCAGTCCTGGACCGGCAGGTCCTTGGTCTGGCAGGCGCGGAAGATGTCGCCCTCGGAGACGGCCTGCTCCAGAACGACGTTGCCGGCCGCGTCGACGAGGCGGACCGTACCGGCGGCCGCGATCTCGAAGGTCTTGTCGTGGGAGCCGTACTCCTCGGCCTTCTGGGCCATGAGGCCGACGTTGGGGACGGAGCCCATCGTGGCCGGGTCGAAGGCGCCGTTGGCGCGGCAGTCGTCGATGACGACCTGGTAGACGCCGGAGTACGAGCTGTCGGGCAGCACCGCGAGGGTGTCGGCCTCCTTGCCGTCCGGGCCCCACATGTGGCCGGAGGTGCGGATCATGGCCGGCATCGAGGCGTCGACGATGACGTCGGACGGGACGTGCAGGTTGGTGATGCCCTTGTCGGAGTCGACCATCGCCAGCTCCGGGCCCTCGGCGAGCTCGGCGTCGAAGGACGCCTTGATCTCGTCGCCCTCGGGCAGCGCGGCCAGGCCGTTCAGGATGGCGCCGAGGCCGTCGTTCGGGGAGAGGCCGGCGGCGGCGAGCTTCTCGCCGTACGCGGCGAAGGTCTTCGGGAAGAAGACGCGCACGACGTGGCCGAAGACGATCGGGTCGGAGACCTTCATCATCGTGGCCTTGAGGTGCACGGAGAACAGCACGCCCTCGGCCTTGGCGCGGGCGACCTGCGCGGCGAGGAAGGTGTTGAGGGCGGCGGCGCGCATCACGGAGGCGTCGACGACCTCGCCGGCGATGACCGCCAGCGGCTTGCGCAGCTCGGTGACGGTGCCGTCGGCGGCGACGTGCTCGAAGCGGAGGGTGGTGTCCTCGGCGATGACGGCGGACTTCTCGGTGGAGGCGAAGTCGTCCTCACCCATGGTGGCGACGTTCGTCTTCGACTCGGGGGTCCAGGCGCCCATGCGGTGCGGGTGCGTCTTGGCGTAGTTCTTGACCGACGCGGGGGCGCGGCGGTCGGAGTTGCCCTCGCGCAGGACGGGGTTGACGGCGCTGCCCTTGACCTTGTCGTAGCGGGCGCGGATCTCGCGCTCCTCGTCGGTCTTCGGGTCGTCCACATAGTCCGGCAGCGCGTAGCCCTGGCTCTGGAGCTCGGCGACCGCGGCCTTCAGCTGCGGGATCGAGGCGGAGATGTTGGGCAGCTTGATGATGTTGGCGCCGGGGGTCTTGGCCAGGGCGCCGAGCTCGGCGAGGGCGTCGGCGATGCGCTGGCCCTCCTCCAGGTACTCGGGGAAGTGCGCGATGATCCGCCCGGCCAGGGAGATGTCGCGGTTCTCCACGGTGATCCCGGCGGTCGAGGCGTAGGCCTGGATGACGGGCAGGAACGAATGCGTCGCCAGCGCCGGCGCCTCGTCGGTGTGCGTGTAGATGATGGTCGAGTCAGTCACCGGGTGCTCCGCTCCACTCCACGTTTGCAACATTGCTTGATATCAAGATATCTCGTCGCCGGGGTGTCGCTCACCTGGCCCTGCCCCGCCGGGTCAGCGGGCGGCGGTCCCGGCGGGCTCGGGCTGCCGGGGCCCGGGGACGGCGGCGTCGGCGGCGGCTGCGTCGAGGACCGGGTCGGGGCCGGGCAGCCCGGCCTCGTGGGCGCGGACACCGGCCCGTACGGCCCAGTAGTAGAAGCCCACGGACGACAGGGCGACCAGGGCGATGTCCACGCCGCCCGGGAGGACGCCGTGGCCGCCGAACTCCGTGCTGCCGAGCGCGGACAGCAGGGCCAGCCAGAGCAGGAAGGCGATCATCCACCAGGCGGGGGCGAACTGCCGGGCGAGGCTCTTCTCGCCCTTGCGGCGCAGCACCACGGCGGCGATCGGCACGGAGACCAGGGTGAGGAGGGCGACCTTGCCGGTGTTGGGCCACTTCGACCAGTACAGGGCGCAGGCGGCGAAGGCGAAGGTCACCGGGCAGAGCACGGCCGCGGCGGGCAGCTTGAACGGGCGGGGCAGCTGCGGCTTGGTCTTCCGGAAGACGCCGACGGCGATCGGGCCCATGAGGTAGGAGACGACCATCGCGGCGGAGACGACGCTGGCCAGGGCCTCCCAGCTGTGCCCGATGGTGAGCAGCAGGAGGACGGAGAAGCCCAGGTTGAGCCACATCGCGGGGCGGGCGACACCGTAGCGGGGGTGCACCTCGGCGATCTTCTTGGGGAAGAAGCCGGTCTCGGCGAGGTTCTGCGCGAGGTAGGCGGAGGAGGCGACGTTGCCGATGTTGGCGCCGTTCGGCGAGATGAAGG
The DNA here is from genome assembly GCF_041519305.1 of Streptomyces luteireticuli. Taxonomy (NCBI): domain Bacteria; kingdom Bacillati; phylum Actinomycetota; class Actinomycetes; order Kitasatosporales; family Streptomycetaceae; genus Streptomyces; species Streptomyces luteireticuli. The sequence continues at coordinate 6,837,506 of NZ_CP167927.1, read as the reverse complement.
CGCCGAACTGGAGCATGGTGACGACCCAGTGGAGCATCAGCAGCTTGGCGAGGTCGGCGAAGGGCGAGGCGAAGTTGATGCCGCTCCAGCCGCCGGCCTCGGCGAGCTTCTCGGGGGGCACGGCGCCGAGGAAGGCGACCTGCAGCGCGAGGTAGATGACCAGGCCGAGGGAGAGCGCGCCGACGAGGGCGAGCGGGATGGCGCGGCCGGGGTTCTTGGCGGTGCCGCCGAGGTTGACGACGGCCTGGAAGCCGTTGAAGGCGAAGACGACGCCGGAGGCGGTGACGGCGGTGAGCACCGCGGACCAGCCGTTGGGGGCGAAGCCGCCGTGGGAGGTGAAGTTGCCGGTGTGGAAGCCGGAGGCGATGAGCGCGCCGCAGGCGAGGACCGGGATGGCGAACTTGACCAGGGTCAGCAGGTTGTTGGCCCGGGCCAGCAGGGTGACCGACCAGTAGCAGGCGAGCCAGAGGGCGAAGGTCAGGACGAGCGCGGTGGCGATGCCGGTGGCGCTCAGGCTGCCGTTCGAGACCAGGCCGCGGGCCCAGCCGTAGTTCCAGGACGACATGTACTGGGTGCCGGCGATGGCCTCGATGGGGATCAGCGAGGCGGTGGCGATCCACACGGCCCAGCCGGTGACGAAGCCGAGCACCGGGCCGTGCGAGATGGAGCCGAAGCGGGCCATGGCGCCGGGCAGCGGATAGGCGGCGCCGACCTCGGCGTAGGACATGGCGATCATGCCGATGAAGATCGCGCCGATCACCCAGGCCACCAGCGCGGCGGGGCCGGCGACCTGTGCGGCCTGGCCGGCCCCGAAGAGCCAGCCGGAGCCGAAGATGGACCCCAGCCCGATCATGATCAGGGCGAAGAGGCTGAGCCCCTTCTTGTTGCCCGCGTTATTGGCCGCGCTCAGGTCCACGAGGTGCTTTCCGTTCTGCCGGGAAACTGGTGACGCCACCTGCCGGGCCGGGCGGAGAGGTCCGCCCGCGCCACTCACCGGCCTGGTTCACCGCACATCGAAACTCGCGAGACAGCCGAAAACGCAACAGCGACATCAGACATAGTACGACAACCGACGGTAACGGCCCGGGCCCGGAAGGGCGGGCTCCGTCACAGCCCGTAGACCTCGGGGTCAAGCTTGTGTCAAGTAGTTGCGTCAACGCGCAAGTACGGCGCTATGCTGCTGAGCGTTCGCAGTGCTCACAACAGCGATGCAAACAGCGATGTATGAGGCACCTCGTTCGGTGAGGCGTCTTCACGGACACAGGCCACTGACCCCACGACGTCGAGAGACGCCCAGGTTCAGGACAGGTCTCCCCGGCCTAAGGGGTGATCCCAAGTGGCTGCCCCGCCTGCGGGGACTACGCCGTGGAGTGCCAAAGCTCTGACGAGTTGGGGTGAACCGGTCATGGGCCGGTCCGCTCCTTGCCGTGTCGTACGGCGCCCCCGCGCGCCCCGGCCGGGAGGAGGCGAGAGACATGGATGGCAGTCACAGTCACAGTAGTCAGGGCCACATCCGGCCCCGCATCCGCACGTCCTCGTTGACCTCCGGAACGCGGTAACCACCTTCCCTGCGCGCCCGCGCCCAGCACCCACCCGTGCGGTATCCACCGCCCCGGGTCCTCGTGCTGCCCGCCCGCAGGGGGGATCGCTGCCGCGTGCCCTGAACCTCCCCTTTTGACGGGGGACCGGGAGGCTGTCATGACCGACCTCACCACCACCGCCACGCCGCCGCCGGTGACGGCGCACCGCACCGCCGTCCTCGACGACGCCCACGTCGGCGACATCCGCGGCGCCCTCGGCACCATCAGGATGGACGACACGGCCCCGCGCCGCGGCCTGTCCGCCAAGCTCAGGACGCTCCTCGCGATCATCGGCCCCGGCCTCATCGTCATGGTCGGCGACAACGACGCCGGCGCCTTCGGCACCTACAGCCAGGCCGGGCAGAACTACGGCACCACGCTGCTGTGGACGCTGCTGCTCCTGGTGCCCGTGCTCTATGTGAACCAGGAGATGGTGCTGCGGCTCGGTGCGGTCACCGGCGTCGGGCACGCCCGGCTGATCCTGGAGCGGTTCGGGAAGTTCTGGGGCGCGTTCTCCGTCATCGACCTCTTCCTGCTCAACGCGCTGACGATCGTGACGGAGTTCATCGGCATCACCCTGGCCGTGGGCTACCTGGGACTGCCGAAGGTGCCCAGCGTGCTGCTGGCCGCGGTGATCGTGGTGGCCGCCGCGTCCACCGGCTCCTTCCGGCGCTTCGAGCGCACCGCCGTCCTGCTCTGCGCGGGCTCGCTGCTGCTGATCCCGGTCTACTTCCTCGTCCACCCGTCCACCGGGCGGATGGCGCACGACTTCGTCGTCCCCGGCATGCCGCACGGCGCCCAGCTCTCCGACGTCATGCTGCTGATCATCGCGATCGTCGGCACCACCGTGGCCCCCTGGCAGCTGTTCTTCCAGCAGTCGTACGTGATCGACAAGCGCATCACCCCCCGGTTCATGCGCTACGAGAAGGCCGATCTGTGGCTGGGCATCGTGATCGTGGTCCTCGGCGCGGCGGCCATGATGGGCTTCTGCGCCGCCGCCTTCGCCGGGCACGCCGAGTTCGGCAACTTCACCGACGCCGGTGACGTCGCCGTCGGACTGGAGAAGTACGCGGGGAAGACCGCGGGCGTGCTGTTCGCCATCGCGCTGCTGGACGCCTCGATCATCGGCGCCTCCGCCGTCTCCCTCTCGACGGCCTACGCCATCGGCGACGTGATGGGCCTCAAGCACTCGCTGCACCGCGGCGTACGCGGCGCCAAGGGCTTCTACGCGGTCTTCGCCGGCCTGATCCTCGCCGCCGCGATCATCGTGGTCATTCCGGGCTCCCCGCTCGGCCTGCTCACCGAGGGCGTCCAGACCCTCGCCGGCGTCCTGCTGCCCTCCGCCTCGGTCTTCCTGCTGCTGCTCTGCAACGACAAGGCCGTGCTCGGCCCCTGGGTCAACGGCCGCGCGATGAACGTCTTCACCTCGGTGGTCGTCGCCGTGCTCGTCACCCTGTCGGTGATCCTGACCGCGGCCGTGGTGTTCCCCGGCATCACCTCGGGCGCGATCCTCGACATCATGGGCGTCTGCGGCGTCGCGGGCATCCTCGCCCTCGGGTACGCCGAGACGCGCCGCCGCCGCAAGGGCTGGGCGCTCTCCGGACCGGTGGACCGCACCGGCCGGGACACCTGGCGCATGCCGCCCCTGGACGAGCTGCCCAGGCCGCTGATCTCCACCGGCCGCAAGGTCGGCCTCACCGCCCTGCGCGCCTACCTGCTCGCGGCCATGGTCCTGGTGATCGTCCGCATCGCGCAGCTGGCCCTGGGCCACTGAGGCGCCACCGGAACGCCCGGGGCGGCGGCCCTCCCCTCACCGCCGCCGCCCCGGGAACACCCCTTCCCCCTGCGGGACTTGTCCCGTACCCCACCGTGCCACGGAGGTGACCGAAGCATGTCCGTCCTGTCCGTCCTCCACGTCCCCCGGACCCCGTACCCGACCGCGACGGGCCTCCGCGCTCCCCTCCGCACCGCCCTCCGCACGGCGCTGCGCCGCGTCGCCGACGGCGCCGTCGACAGCCCCGTCCTGCACACGACGGGCGCCCCGGCACGCCCCCGGCCGCGCGCCCACTGACCGCCGCCCCAACTCCTTTCCGACATCCGACCCCCGGGAGGTGTCCCATGAAGCTCCTGCCCCGCCGCCTCCGCCCGGCCCCGCGCCCCGCGCCGGTGACCGGCACCCTCCACGCCCTGTGCGACCGCCGCGTCGAGGGCAAGGTCCGCGCCCTGTGCGTGCTGGCCTTCGCCTCCGCCGACGGCAGGCTGGACGGCCTGCGCGTCGTCGCGGCCGACAACGGCGCCACCGTCCTCCTGCGGGTGGACTTCACCCTGGACGGCCCGTCCCCCTCCCTGGAACGCCTGGTGGACCGGCTCTCCGGGGAACGGGGCGTACGCGGCGTGCGCTGGAACGGCGGAGCACTGCCCGCGACAATGCCCTCCGGGTGTGCTCGACTGGGGGCGGAGCGCGACGAAGCGAGACTGCCGTGAGCACCGACCCGTACCACCCCGGCTGCCCCGCGGGCAGCAGCGCCTGACCCCCCTTCGGGGGGCGACGGCACGCCGCCGTCAACAGGAGCCACCCCGTGTCCTACCCGTCGCGTTCCGCCGCCTGGCGGACCTCCCTGCCCGCCCGGCTGACCGGCCGGCTGTCCCGCACCTCCTGGGTGGACGCGGTGGTGGCCGCGGCGGTGCTCGTGGGGCTGTACCTGCTGCTGCGGGTGGGCAAGGGCGTCACGGTCTCCTTCGACCCGGCGCAGGTCGTCAAGGTGGACACCGACCCCGCCGAGCTGCCGTACTACGCGGCGCGCAGCCTGCTGCGGATGTTCACCGCGCTGGCCGCCTCCGTCGTCTTCACCCTCTGCTACGCCTACGCGGCCGCCCGCAGCAGGCGGCTGGAGCGGGTACTGGTCCCGGCCCTGGACATCCTGCAGTCCGTCCCGGTGCTGGGCTTCCTGTCGGTGGCCGTGACCGGGTTCATCTCCCTCTTCCCCGGCTCCCTGCTGGGACTCGAATGCGCCTCGGTCTTCGCCATCTTCACCTCCCAGGCGTGGAACATGACCTTCGGCTTCTACCACTCGCTCATCACCCTGCCGCGCGAACTGGACGAGGTCTCGCGCTCGTTCCGCTTCACCCGCTGGATGCGCTTCTGGCGGATCGAGCTGCCGGCCGGGGCGATCGGGCTGGTGTGGAACGGGATGATGAGCTTCGGCGGCGGCTGGTTCTTCCTGGTGGCCTCGGAGGCGATCAGCGTCTCCGGGCACAAGTACGCGCTGCCGGGCGTCGGTTCGTTCGCCGGCACCGCCATCCACGACGGCGACCTGGGCAAGATCGGCTGGGCGGTCGCCACCATGACCGTCATGGTCATCGGCGTGAACTTCGTCTTCTGGCGGCCCCTGACCGCCTGGGCCGAGCGGTTCAAGAACGAGCAGTCCGAGGCCTCCGACGTCCAGCGCTCCCTGGTGCTGGACTTCGTCCGCCGCTCCTCCTGGCCGCGGCTGCTCGGCCGGCTGGCGCGCCCCGTCGGCGAGGCGCTGGGCCGGGCCGGGCGGCTGCTGGGCACCGACGACCGGCCGCTGGCCGTCAACCGGACGCGCCGCCGCACCGGCGACCTCGTCTTCGCCGTGGTGGCCGGCGGGCTGGTCGTCTGGGGCGTGCTCGACCTGCTGGGCTACCTCAACGCCCGTACGGGCCTGGGGGTGTTCGGGGAGCCGCTGCTGCTCGGGCTGGCGACCCTCGCCCGCGTCGTCGTCCTGGTGGTGGTGGCGACGGTGGTGTGGGTGCCGATCGGGGTGAGGATCGGCTTCTCGCCGAAACTGGCCCGGATCGCCCAGCCGTTCGTCCAGCTCCTGGCGAGCTTCCCCGCCAACTTCCTCTTCCCGCTGGCCACCTGGTTCTTCCTGCGGACCGGGCTGTCGATCAATATCGGCGGGGTGCTGCTGATGGCGCTCGGCGCCCAGTGGTACATCCTCTTCAACACCATCGCCGGCGCCGCGGCCGTCCCCTCCGACCTGCGCGAGGCCATGGACGACCTGGGGGTGCGCGGCTGGCAGCGCTGGAAGCGTCTCATCATCCCCGGGATCTTCCCGGCGTACGTGACCGGCGGCATCACCGCCTCTGGCGGCGCCTGGAACGCCTCGATCGTCTCCGAGGTCGTCACCTTCGGCGGCACCACGCTGACCGCCACCGGCCTGGGCGCCTACATCGCGCGGGCCACCTCCCGGGGCGACTACCCGCACCTCATCGCCGGCATCGCGGTGATGGCCCTGTACGTGGTCGGCCTCAACCGGCTGGTCTGGCGCCGCCTCTACCGCCTGGCCGAGACCCGCTACTCCCTGTGAGAAGGAGCCCTGCCATGATCCGCACCGTGACGCCGCCGCACCCCGACGGCGAGGTGCTGCTCACCGCCGAGGCGGTCACCAAGTCCTACGCCGGGGCCGACGGCGAACTCCCCGTCCTGGCCGGCATCGACCTGGAGGTGCGCGCCGGCGAGATCGTCGCCCTGCTCGGCCGCTCCGGCTCCGGCAAGTCCACGCTGCTGCGCTGTCTGGCCGGGCTGATCCCCGCCACCTCGGGCACCGTCGCCTACCGCGGCGAGCCCCTCTCCGGCGCCAACCCCGGAACGGCCATGGTCTTCCAGACCTTCGCGCTGCTGCCCTGGCTCACCGTCCAGCAGAACGTCGAACTCGGCCTGGAGGCACGGGGCGTGCCCGCCTCCGAGCGCGCCACGGCCGCCCTCCAGGCCATCGACCTCATCGGCCTCGACGGCTTCGAGTCCGCCTACCCCAAGGAGCTCTCCGGCGGCATGCGCCAACGCGTCGGCTTCGCACGGGCGTTGGTGGTCGAGCCGGACGTCCTGATGATGGACGAACCGTTCTCCGCGCTCGACGTCCTCACCGCCGAGAACCTGCGCGGCGAGCTGATGGAGCTGTGGGCGTCGGGCCAGTTCCCCACCCGGGCCGTGGTGCTGGTCACCCACAACATCGAGGAGGCCGTGCTGATGGCGGACCGCGTCGTCGTCCTCGGCTCCCGCCCGGGCACCCTGCGGGCCGCCTTCGACGTCCCGCTGGAGCGGCCCCGGGACCGCAACGCGCCCGAGTTCGACGCCCTGATCGACGCGATCTACCAGGTGATGACCGGCCGCGAGAAGGACACCGCCCCGCACCTGCCCGGCCGCTCCCCCGAACTCGCCCGCCGCACGCCCGCCAACACCCCGCTGCCCGGCGCCAGCGTCGACGGCCTCTCCGGCCTCGCCGAGATCCTCGCCATGCACGGCAACCGCTGCGACCTCGCGGACCTCGCCGAGGAGCTCGGCCTGGAGGTGGACGACCTCCTGCCCCAGGTGGACGCCCTGGACCTGCTGGGCTTCGCCGTGATCAGCGAGGGCGACCTGGTCCTCACCCCGCGCGGCACGGCCTTCGCCCGCGCCGACGTCCAGGAATCCAAGACGATCTTCGCGGAGGCGGTGCAGGAGGCCGCGCCCCTGGTCAAGCTGATCGTCACCAGCCTGCGCCGCACCGGCGGCACCCTGCGCGCCGGCTTCTTCCGCGACCTGCTGGCCCACCACTACACCAGCGAACAGGTCACCCAGCAGCTGGAGACCGCCACCGACTGGGGCCGCTACGCCGAGCTGTACTCCTACGACGCGGCGCCCGAGCAGTACGCCCTGGACGAAGGCGCCCGCTAGCCGGACACGCCCTAGCCGTTGACGGCCCGGGGCCGCAGCCGCGCGGTGGCCCGGGCGGGCGCCGGGGCCACGGCGGCCGTCCCGCCCGTACCGCCGTCCGTCCCCGGCCCCTCCGGCTCGGCCCGGGCGGCCAGCACCGCCCCTTCGAGCAGCGTGCGCACATGCGCCCCGGCCGCCCGGTAGTAGATCCGCGTGCCCTCCCGCCGCGACACCACCAGCCCCGCGGTCCGCAGCCGCGCGAGGTGCTGCGACACCGCCGCCACGTGCGCCTCCACCATCTCGGCCAGCTGCCCCACCGAGTGCTCGCGCTGCGCCAGCGCCCACAGCACCTGGAAACGCGTCGGGTCGGCCACGGCCTTCAGCACGGCGACGGCCTCCTCGACGCCGCGGGAATGGTCCGGCGAATCATGAGGGTCCATGCACCGAGTCTAAAGGCGGCCCCTGATCCGGCGGCCCCTGATCCGCGCCCGGAGCCTCAGCCCTCCCCGCCCGCCCGCGGCTCGATGCGGAGACCGAACGCCGCCGTCCCCGGATCGAGCGCCGTCACCCCGCCGTCCACCGTGAGCACCGCCCCGTTGACGTAGGAGGCGGCGGGCGAGAGCAGCCACGCCACGGCCTCGGCGACCTCCTCCGGGGCTCCGGGACGGCCCGCCGGGGTCAGCCGGGTGGCCTCCCGGTACGCCGCGTCGAGCCCCTCGTCCCCCTCCCCCAGCCCCTCGGAGGCGGCGAACCGCGCCATGCGCCCGTCGGCCATCTCCGTACGCACCCAGCTCGGGCACACGACGTTGGCCCGCAGCCCCCGCGCCCCGTAGTCGACGGCGAGGGAGCGGCAGAGCTGGAGGAGGGCGGCCTTGGACGTCGCGTAGGCGGCGTTCCCCACGCCGTTGCGCAGCGCGGCCACCGACGCGACCGCGACGACGGCGCCGCGGGTCTCCAACAGGTGGGGCAGGGCGGCGCGTTGCAGCAGGAACGGTCCGGTGACGTTGGTCCGCATGACCTCCTCCCAGACCTCGACGGACAGCTCGCCCACGGCTCCGCTGCGTCCGATGCCCGCGTTCAGCACGAGCCCGTCGAGCCGCCCGTGGGCGGCCACGGCCGCATCCACCAGCCCCTGGACGGCCTCGGGGTCGCCGATGTCGGAGGGGTGGGCGAGGGCGCCCGTCTCCTCCGCGAGGCTCCGCAGCGGCCCGGCCCGCCGCCCGGAGACGACGACGTGGTGCCCGGCGGCGCGGAGCAGCCGGGCGGTGGCGGCGCCGATGCCCGTTCCGCCGCCGGTGACGATGTAGGTGCGCGGTTCCGTTGTCATGCTTCTTCCCCTCCCCGGCCCTCCCGCAGCTCCGGGGGCAGCGGGGCCGGCCCCAGGTGCGGCAGGACACTGCGGGCGATCTCGACGAGCTGGGCCTGCTGTTCGCGTGTGAGGTGGTCCAGGAAGTAGCGGCGGACGCCGGCCACGTGCAGCGGGGCCGCGGCGCGCAGGGCCTCGGCCCCGCGCCCGGTCAGGACGGCGCGGGCCCGGCGCGGGTCGTCCGCGTCGCCCGTGCGCTCGACCAGTCCGCGCTCCTGCATCCGCCGGACCTGGTGGGACACCCGGCTCTTGGACCACTGGGCCTCGGCACCCAGCTCGCCGAGGCCCAGCCGCCGTTCCGGCGCTTCCGAGAGCAGGACGAGGACGGTGTAGTCGGCGCTCGACAGCCCGGCCCTGCGCAGATCCTGCCCCAGCCGTGCCTCGAGCATCTCGCTCATGGCGACGTAGCCGCGCCACGCCCGTCGTTCGTCCCCGTCCAACCACTCCGTGTCGCTCACGGAAGCACCTTAATGAACGGCTTCAGCACACGGTCGCGAAGGTGCCCTTGAGGTCCAGCCGCTGCTGCTTGCCGTCCTGCTCGAACCGGATCACCGCGCGGACGGTCCGGTTCCGCCAGTCCTGGACCTGCTCGACGGTCGTGCCGTCGGCCTCGGTCCACTTCAGCCGGTAGACGCCGGGGGCGAGTTCGCGGTGGGCGACCTTGACGGTGCCCTCGGCGGGGTCCTGGCCGGCGAGGACCTTCCAGTGCGCGGTACGGGCGCCGTCGAAGTCGAGCCGGAAGACGAAGCCGTTGTCGTACGAGATCTTCAGCGTGCGGTCGGCGAACTTCGGCGGGGCGGTCCGGGTGACGGCCTTGCCCGGCGGGCAGTCCGCGGCCTGGGCGACGGCCGGGCTCAGCCCTATCGCGGTGACGGAGAGGAGCGCGGCGGCGCCGATCCGGAGGGGGAAGCGGGTCATGGGGGGACCTCCCGATGAGGTTGATGTGTCAACCGTGACCTTACGGAGGTCATGGTTGACACGTCAACCTCGGCATCGAGAAGGGGCCCGGCGGAGCGTCACCGCTCCACCGGGCCCCTTCCACCCCGTCCGCTACGCGGCCGGGCCGAGCTTCTTCCAGGGCTTGCCGCCGTTGGACTCGGCCTGGCCCGGGGCGACGGTGGTGTACCACTGGGCGTACCAGTACCAGCCGTCGTGCTTCACGAACGCGGCCGTCGAGGCCGACGGGTCACCGTTCAGAAGGTGGGTCTCCCGGGTCGTCGTGCCGTTGGCGACCTCGACGTCATGGTCGCCGACGGCCGAGCGGAGCTTGAACACCCCGTTGTGCCGGGGCCCTCCGGGTGCCCCTTCGCTCCCGTTGTCGGCGATCGGGACGAGCTTCCACTTCTGCTCGGCCCGTCCGTCACAGCCGACCGAGGCGACGTCCTTGCGGGAGTCGGCCACGGTCAGGCAGCGGTCGCCGCTGGCAATCGCGTAGAGGCCGTTCCCCGCCGGGCGGAACTTCCAGTACTGGTTGGGGTTGGACTCACCGAGCTCCACCAGGTGGACGCGGGACTGGTCGGGGTTGTTGTCGATCATCATTGGACGGCCCGAGGGGCTGTCGCCATACTCGAACATCCAGCCCTTGTCACCCTTGTCGTACATCCGCCAGAGCCGTCCGCCGTCGGGCCGGTAGACCTGCCCCTTCGTGTAGTCGGCCGCCTGGCAGCGGTCGCCGGAGGCGGGGGCCGGCGGATCGACGACGTCGGTCTCGCGGCGCCGGTCGCCCGTGCTGCCGAACTCCTTGTCCCCGATCCTGAACGTGACGTTCGAGGGGCCGGTGATCGGCAGGTAGTACTTGAGGTCGATGTCCCGGTACTTGCCCGGCGGCAGGTCCTCGCAGTAGCCGAGCTTGAGCGTGAGCCGGTGGAAGTCGCCCTTCAGACCACCGGCGTTGGGGCCGGTGTGCCCCGGGGTGAGCCCCTTGATCTCCTTGTAGTCGTTGTCCTTGACGATGGGCGGTGTCGAGGTCGGGATGTCGAACGAGATCTCGGTGCCCCGGCCGAGGGTCACCTTGCTGTCGTTGGTGATCCGCAGCTTGGGCTGGACCGGGTAGAAGTCGTCCTTCCCCGTGGGGAAGTCCACCAGCTCCGCCTTGACGTCGATCACCTCCCTCGGCTGCGCCCGTCCCCCGGCCTTGGCGTTGCCGTACGCGCCCGCGCCCTTGAGGGCGTTGTCCAGGCGGGTGGTGAGGTCGTACCCCATGCCCCATTCGCCGTTGGAACGCTTGCCGTAGTCGCCGGCGAGCTCCCAGACCATCGCGCCGCCGATGTCCTTGTCGGCGATGTACTTCGCCTTGGCGTCGATGGAGCGCTCGTTCTCGGTGGAGAGGAAGACCTTCTTGGCGTCGTTCCACAGCCAGGGGGATTCCAGCGCGGCCGAGTACTTCTCGGCGTAAGTGCCGGTCAGCTTCCCGTCCTTGACCCCGAACGATCCCAGATACCCCGGGGTGACACCGTCCTGGAGGTTCTTGGTGTGCCACAGCGGGTTGGACCCGGCGCCGACCTCACGGCCGTCCTCGGTGTCGTGCCAGACGTTGTCGATCCCGGTCGCGCCCAGGCCGCAGGACTGCGCGTTGGCCGGTCCCCGGCCCCCGGTGCCCTCCGGGCACTTGGACTGGTCCGGCATCGCCGCGGTCCCCCACAGCCCGTCCGAGCCGCCCTGTACGTCGCGCCACCCCCGGGAGTAGTACGGGATGCCGAGGTTGATGCGGCCGGGCGGGAGCGCGCCGCGGTAGTAGTGGTAGGCCCAGTCGACGTTGAAGTAGCCGTGCTTCTGGAAGTCCTTGGTGTTGGCTCCCTTGTCGTCGTAGATGCCGGCGTCGGCCAGCTCGTTGTCCCTGCCGTCGTCGTACAGCGGCGCCTGCGGGCCGACGAACTTGTTCCACGAGCCGTGCAGGTCGTACGTCATGACGTTGACGAAGTCCTGGTACTGGAGCGCCTGTCCGGCGTCGAGCCCGCGCACGAGATACCCGGACGAGGACCCGGCGGAGGTGAGGAGGTAGTAACGCCCCTTGTCCGCCCCGGCCTTGTCCAGCTTCTCGCGCAGGGTCTTCATCAGCGCGTTGTAGCTCTGCTGAAGCCCCTTGCGACGGGGGTTGGAGACGTCCCAGTCCTTGGGGTTGCCCGTGTTGGGGAGGGCGGTCGGGTACTCGTAGTCGATATCGACGCCGTTGAACCCGTACCGGTCCAGGAACGCGGTCACGGAATCGGCGAACGTATCGATCCCCGCCTGATTCACCGACCCGTCGCCGTTGGTCGTCATCGCGTAGAAATTCCGCGTGTCCGCCCAGCCGCCGACGGAGATCAGCGTTTTCACGGCCGGGTGCTTCTTCTTGTAGGTGTTGAGCAGGTTGAAGTGCCCCTTGTACGGGAGCGACGGGTCCATGGCGTTCTTCGCACCGTCCCACGTCATACCGGTCGCCGGGTTCTTGGCGTCACCCGGGTCGCCGATGGAGATCCGGTCGTTGTCGACGCGGGCGAAGGCGTAGTTGATGTGCGACACCTTGGACCAAGGGATGTTGGAGACGAGGTACTTGGGATCCCCCTTCTCCCCCGCCCGCCAGCCGGTGAAGTACCCGACCATGCGCCGGGTGCGGTCCTTGCCGACCCACTCGCGGCCCATGTCGTCGTAGACGTCGCAGTAGCGGGTGGAGACGCCCTCGGTCGGGGTCATGCCCTCGGGGCGGCAGTCGCCGGAGGAGGCGGGTTTGGTACCGCGGTCGTCGGCGGAGTCGTCGAAGGGGTCGCCGGCGTCGCCGTTCTTCGGCTTGTCCTCGCCGGTGGGCTCGGTGAACTCCCACTTCTGCGCGCGGGAGTCGTTGCAGCCCCAGAGTTGGAGCTGACGGCCGTCGTTCGAGATGGAATTCGGCACGTCCAGGCAGAGGTCGGCGTTGACGTTCTTCAGCTCCTTGCCGTCGGTGGCGTTCCACTGCTGGGCCGGTCTGCCGTCGCAATCCCCCAGCTGCACCTTGGTGGCCCAGTTCTTCCCGGAGCCGTCCGCGTCCAGGCACTTGCCGAGCGCCTCGATGGTGCCGGAGCCCGTCCGCTTCCAGGTCTGCGCGGCGGTGCGGGCGCAGTCGGCGAGGCGGACGGGGGTGCCGTTGCCGTCGTTGCCGTCCTTGACCTCCAGGCACTTGCCGTCGAGGCCCTTGACCCAGCCGGTCTTCGCCTCCTGCGGATCGGGCTTGTCCGGTGTGACGCCGGGCGCCTTCCAGCGCTGGGCCTCCCTCTTGGGATCGCACTTCTCCAGGGTGAGCGTGGCGTCGGCGTCCCCCGCCGTCAGACACGACTCGCCGTTGCGGACGACGGCCCAGCCGTCACCGGCGTCCTCGACCTGCCAGAGCTGGTCGTTGTCCCCGTCCTTCGCCTCGGCGAGCCGGGCCTCATGCTTCCCGGTGTCATGGGCGAGCGCGGGGTGCCCGTCCAGGGCGCTGATGATCTGCCAGCCTTCTGGGGAGCGGCGCATCGTCCACTTCTGGGCGGGGTGGTCGTGGGGGGCGAGGCCCTTCACGCGGGTGCCGGGGGACGGGTCGGCGCCGTCGACGTCGGCGACGAGGCCGTCCTTGGCGGACGTGAGGAGTCCCGTGTTTCTCTTGAACTCGGTGTCACGTGGCGTGATTTTGATGATGTCGGTATCGATCTGCCACAGCAGGGCAGACTTGCCCACCGGTCCCGGATCGTCGCATGGCCAGAGCGCGCCCCACCCCCGCCTGGGGGCCAGGCACCATTTCCCGCCGTCGGTCGTGATCCGGAAGATCGATCCGTCCTTCCATTGGCGTTCGAGCGTCCACACCCGGGGCGTATCGGAGACCGATGCCCACTGCCACGATCTTCCGCCGTCTCCTTGGAGGTACTGCCCGCTCTCATTCCTGATGGTGGTTTCCAACTTCCCACCGGTCCTGGGCAACTCACCGTTGATGTACCACCGGCCGAGCTGGCTGTCGTCCGGACCGGTGGACACCCACTTGGAATCGGATGCGTATCGTTGGAGCACCCTTGCCTTGCCTGCGATGGCGCTGCGCGGGGCCTCGGAGATCCTGACGGTCTGCCGCAACCCCATGCCGTCGCTTCCCTTGCCGGGGGTTCCCGCACAGGTGGACACCCTCGAACGGCCCCGGGTCCCGGCCTGTGCGTTGGCGAAAGCCGTCAGGCAGGCGCTGAGAGCTCGCTGGCCGAAGGCGTTCGGGTGGATGGCCTCCTGCTTGTCCCCCTGCGAACCCCAGAACCATCCCTTGGTCTTCTCGTACAGGTACGGCACCCACCGGACCCACTCCGCTTCCGCCTCCGGCAACGGGTTGTCCGACGAGTTGCTCCTCGCGGCCTGCTTGGCGCTCTTGTGACACAGTTCGTGCCCGGCAAAGGCATCGCCGACGTCCAGGACGGAGGCGTCCGCGGAACTCGCCGCGTGGTACAGCATGGTTGTGACGCGCGGCATCACCGAATCACGCGCCCAGTCCATGTCGGAACCCCGGAACGGGCAGCCGCCCGCGTTCTGCTTGTTGTCGTCCACGTCGTATCGGTCGTCCGAGCTCTTGGGCAGCGCATTCGGATACGTACTCAGCACGAGGTCGTATTCATCATCCGCATAGCCCTCCTCCTGCATGACCGAGCGCACCTTCTTGAGGGTGTCCGCGATCCTGTCCTGGGCGGCGTCCATTTCCCGGGAGAGGCTCTCCTCCTTGGAGCTGTCATTGCAGTAATGCCCCTCCACGCCGGAGGAGAAGCCGATGTAGTACCGCCAGGCACATGCCTCAACGATCTTCGAGAAGCCGATGTCGTTGCCGCCGACGGACACGGTGATCAGTCCGACACTGTGTTCACTCGCCAACTCGGCGAGCTGTTCGACCTGTGGGTCCTCGCCCTTGAACGACTCGCTGGTGATGTGTTTCGTCTCGGCCCCCGAACATGCGATGTTGAACCGCAGCTCTCTGGGGATTCCCGGCAGGTCCGCCCCCAGGAGCGGAGCGACGTCGGAGCGGTCGCAGCGATTGCCGCCGTCGTAGGAGGTCTTTCCGTAGACACAATCCTGCCCGTCAGGGCACCGCGCCCGGCGATCCGTACCCCATACATCGCCCCCTGGGAAGGCGTTGGCGTTGCCCGCCCACCGTCCGCCCTCCCCGGAGATATAGCTGTCGCCCATCGAGACGGCCGCCGAGCTGATGCAGAGCTCCACGTCATCGGCCGAACCGGCTGATCTCGCCCTCTTCGCATTCGTCTTGCAGGCCGCGACCGGATTCACGTTCTCCGGATCCACGGGCTGGGTGGAGAAGACCACTGCCTGATGGTCGGAGCCGAGCGCCTTGATGCTCTTGAGCATGGTGGCCTTGTAGTCCTTGACGGCTTCCCCTTTGGCCACAAGGTAGTCGAGTTCCCTGCCGCTCTTGGGACGCGTCTTCTCCCCTGAAACAACGAGTTTCTCATCGTCGGGCAGCACGAGGTCGGCGTACTTTCCCTTCGCTTTGAACTTCCATGTTTCCGGCGTGCGGTTGAAGTCACCCATGACCGCCCAGTTGCCCCCGCCGGCCCAGCGATCACGGATCGCCTTGATGGCCGCAGGAGCGTTATTCGTTTCGCCGCGGTCGCTTCCATTGGTCGCGTGGACCGAGTAATACCATGTCCCCTTCACGCGAACGCCGATGGCCGGGGGAGCGAGATCCTCCTTCAGTGGCGTCCGCGTCGGCCCTTCCGGGTCGCCGGATCCCGGTTTATCGAATTCGGGCTTTTCGTTCACACTAAGCGGCAACGGCACGACATCGACGTCGTTCCAGTCGACCGCCTCTCTCGTCACGATCGCTACGTCACGGTTTTCGAGTTCCTTTCCCCCCGGTGGATTTAGATATACGGACGCACGGTAGTAGTAGTAACTCTGGCCCGCGACGTCGAACCGGGAACTCTCTACCGTGTAGCCGTTGAGCACCTTGATCCCGAGAGAGGTTCCGGGCAGACCGACGTGAACCTTGTTCTTCCTCCCCTTCATATTGCGCACTTCCTGCAGCGCCAACAGCTTGATGCCCTGGTCCAGCATCAGCCTCGGGACTCCGAGGTCGAGCCTGTTCGCCTTGTTCTGCATGTTCCAGGTCGCCACTCTGAAGTCCGCGTCCTCAGCCGATGCCGGGGATGTCGGAAGCCATAGCGTCTGCACCAGCCCGGCAAGAAGCGTCAGGCACAGCACGGCCGCCGACCACGCCCGCAGGCGTCCAGGACGTCCTGCGGTGCCCCGGGGCCCTGCAGAGGTTCTTCTTCGTTTCATGGGTACTTCCGTCGGAAGTCGTTGATCAGGAAAGGAACGAACCTATGCGGATCCCGTCAACACCCGATAAACACGTGAGCCACGGCGCCGGTCCGCCGCTCAGCCCCCCACCCCCGCCAACCCCCTCCGCGCCGCTTCCCCCCAATGCCGCGCCCCCGCCCGCTCCGCCACCGCCCGCGCCCGGCGGTAGTGGTCCGCGGCCTCGCGCGGGCGGTCCAAAAGGTGGGCCAGGGCGCCGAGATGGTGGGCCACCGGGCCCAGCGTGACGACGCCGCTGCCCGCGCCCGCCAGGCCGTCCGCGGCGGGGAGGAGCTGGCGGTAGACCGAGGACGCCATCTCGCGGTCGCCGAGTTCTACGGCGAGGACGGCGGCCAGGCCGAGGCGGGCCTCCAGGAGGTAGTCGCGCGGGAGCGGGCGCGCCGCGGCCGCCACCTCGCGGGCCTCGGTGGTGCGGCCGTCGGCCAGGAGCATCAGGGCCTGGCCGCGGGCGTAGATGGGGCCCCAACGGTCGTACTGGTCCTGCGCCTCGCCCGCGAGATCGAGGAGCGAACCATGACCGGCGGCCCGCAGGCAGAAGCGGGCGAAGTGCAGCAAGTCCCGCTCGATGCCCCACATCCACGTGCCGTCGAGGCCCTCCGTGACGCGGAGGTACGCGGCGTCCGCCTCGTCCGTGCGGCCGTCGATCGACAGGCGCATGGCGCGGTACCAGGACAACAGGGTTGCGGGGAGCGGTAGTTCGTAGCGGTCGGAGAGGCGCTCGACCGCCGCCGCGTGTGCGTCGGCGATCGACGGCTCGGCGAGGGCGGCATGCGCCTGGCAGAGGATCAGGTGGCCGAACACCTCGACGGGCGCCAGCTCGTGGCGGACGCCGAGGGCGACGATCTCCTGGCCGATCCGGACGCGTTCGGACGCCAGACCCGCCCGCCGGAAGGTGTGCGCGTGCCGGGCGTGCAACGCCTGGGCGAGCAGCACCGGTTCGGCCAGCTCGCGGGCGGCCGACTCGGCCCGGCGGGCGGCCAGCAGCCCCCGCTCGTCCTGGGCGCCGTCGAGCTCCAGCGCCAGCGTGGTGAGCGCCCGGCAGCGGGCCGTCGCCGCACCGGCGGGGAGCTCGCCGAGCACCCGCTCGGCGGTGGCGACGATCTGGGTGTCGCGGGCCGCGTAGCGGCGATTGGTCCACACCGTGGGCACGTCGAAGGCCGCGAGCACGTCCGCCGTGAACTCCGGGTCGCCGATGCCCTCGGCCGCCTCCACGGCCGCGCCCCGCTGCTCCCGGGCGGCCACCACGTCCCCGGCCAGGGCGAGCGCCCTGACCATGCCCATCACCAGTTCCAGGCGCTGCCGTCCGCCGCCGGAGCCGGAGCGGTCGTGCGCCTCCAGCGCGGCCCGCCACAGGCGTACGGCCTCGCGGTGGGCGAAGCGCCGCTGCGCCTGCTCGGCGGCGGCCCGGGCGTACGTGGCGGCGCGGGAGGCGGTGGCGCGGTCGCCCGCGGCGAGGAAGTGGTGGGCGAGCAGGCTCACTTGGCCGGGGCGCACCCGCAGCAGGGCCTCCCCCGCCGCGGTGTGCCAGCGCGCGCGGCGCGCCAGCGGGATCCCGTCGTAGAGGGTGTCGCGGACCAGCATGTGCGCGAACCGCACCCGCCCGGCCGTCTCCTCGACGAGCAACCCCTCCGCCACTCCCGCCTCCACCGCGGCGGTCACCGTCGCGAGGTCGCCGCCGGCCAGGGCGGCGAGCACGTCGAGGTCGGTCTCCCGGCCGAGGACGGTCGCCTGCCGGAGCAGGGTCCGGGTGCCCTCGGGGAGCCGCTCCAGCCGACGCCGGATCACCGCCGCCACCCCGGCGGGGACGCGGTGGAGCGCGGCGGAGGCGCCCAGGTCGCCCATCAGCCGGGCGGTCTCGCGGACGAAGAACGGGTTGCCCGCCGTCCGTTCGGCGACGGCGCGCACGGTCGCGTCGTCGGCCTCGGGCGCGCCGTGCCGGACCAGTGCGGCCACGTCGTCGTCGCCGAGGCCGCCGAGCTCGACCCAGGCGGGGTGGTGGCGGGCCAGCCGGCCCAGCAGGTCCCGTAACGCGGCATCGGCCTCGGCGGTCCGGTAGGCGGCGACGATCATCAGTGGGGTGCCCTCGGCCCGTTCGGCGAGGTGTCCCAGCAGGGCGAGGGTCTCCTCGTCCGCCCGGTGCAGGTCGTCGAGGAGGACGAGCAGCGGGTCGGCGGCCGCCGCCGTGGCCAGGTGCCCAGCCACGGCCTCGTGCAGCCGGAAGCGGGAGCAGGCCGTGTCGGCGGGAGCGGAGATGTCCAGTAACGGGGCGGCGGCGGGCGGCGGTTCGTGCCCGAGGGCGGCGAGCTCACGCAGCAGTTCCGTCCACGCCCACGCCGCGGGAGCGCCGTCGCTCTCCGGGCAGCGGCCCCGGACGGAGCGCCAGCCGCGCCCGGCGAGCCGTTCGCGCAGCCGCTGGAGGAGCGCGGTCTTGCCCGCGCCGGGCTCGCCGCCGACCAGGGCCAGGCGCACGGTCCCGAAAGGGGCCGCGGCGACGGCCTCCAGCGCGGCGAGTTCGGTGTGCCGGCCGACGAAGGGGGCGGCCTCGGCCGCTCGCACCACGGTCGCAGGGGACGGGAGGGGTGTCAGGAGCGTGGGGTCGCCGTCGAGCACGCTCCGGTGGAGGGCGGTGAGCCGGGGTCCGGGCTCGACGCCGAGTTCGTCGACGAAGATCCGGCGGGCCCGGCGGTAGACGCCGAGCGCGTCCGCCCGCCGCCCGGCCTGGCACAGGGCGCGCATCAGCAGGGCGTACGGGCCCTCGCGCAGCGGGTGTTCGTCGGTGAGCGCGGTGAGCTCGGGGACGCAGCTGAGGGAGCCGCCGAGGTCCAGGTCGAGGGCCAGGCGCTCCTCCAGAACGGCGAGGCGCAGTTCGGTGAGGCACTGGCGCTGCCGCTCGGCGAACGGGCCGGGCAGCCCGGCCAGCGGTTCGCCGCGCCACAGGACGAGCGCCCCGGCCAGCAGTTCGCGGGCCTCCTCGGGCCGTCCCCCGGCCTTCGCCCGCCCGGCCCGGGCGACCAGCGCCTCGGCGCGCGCCGCGTCGACGGCGTCGTCGGGCAGCCGGAGCCGGTAGCCGTCGCCGAGCGAGTCCAGCACGGACTCGGCCGGGTCGCGGTGCAGCACCTTGCGCAGCCGCGACACATATGTGCGGATCGTGGCGACGGCCGCCCTGGGCGGCGCCTCACCCCAGAGCGCGTCGACCAGGTCCGCGGCCGTCACCGTCCGGCCGGCGCGCAGCAGGAGGACGGCGAGCGTCGCCTGCTGCTGTCTGCTGCCCAGCGGCAGCGCGGTATCCCCGTCCCGGCCCAGCATCGGGCCGAGCACCGAGAAACGGAGGCCCCCCACATCGCCCACCTGCCGCGTACCTCCACGCGCCGAAACCAACCCATTTTCGTACGCGCTTATGAAAACGACCCGGATGTAGATCGTCAACCCATTCGCCCGAGCCGGGGTCGCTCCGGGTCGAGTCCCTGCATAACGGACAGTCGTGACGGACCGTAGTAACGGGCAGTCCTCAGCCGACGAAGTCCTGCGCCCACCAGTAGGTGCCGTTGGCGTCGACCGTGACGCCGACGCCGGTGTACTTGTGCCGGTCGTCGAGGATGTTCCGCTCGTGCAGCGGCTCCTTGATCCAGGCGTCGACCACCGACCGGGCGTCCTTCCAGAAGCCGCGGGCGCCCGCCGCGTTCTCGGCGACCTCGCTGTACGGGCGGGGGTAGCCGTGCTTGCGGAGCGAGGCCATCAGGTCGAGGTAGTGGCCCTGCTGCTGCCGACGGGACTGCTCCTCGGCCTCGTCCTGGGCGGCGCGCTCGACGACCGGGTCGTACTGGAGCCGCGCCTTGCCGTGCTGCGCGCGGTAGTCGTTGACGAGGTCGAAGACCTGGCGCTGGAGCGACTTGGGGTCCGGGGCGGGGTTCTGCCCGTCGCTGCCGGAGAACTTCCAGACCTGGGCCGCGCTGTGGTTGCAGCTGTAGATCTGGAGGGCGGTGCCGTCGTTCGCGTTGGCGGCGGGCACGTCCAGGCACTTGTCGGACTGCGGGTTGACCAGGACGTCGCCCTGGTGGCGCACCCACTTCTGGGCGCCGCTGCCGTTGCAGTCCCACAGCTGGACGGGGGTGCCGTCGGCGGTGCCGCTGGAGGCGACGTCCAGGCACTTGCCGAACGCGGTCATCGTGGCGCCGGCCTGGCCGGGCTGCTCGGCGTACGTCCACTTCTGGGACTCGGTGCCGTTGCAGCCGTAGAGCTGCACCGGGGTGCCGTTGCCCCGGCCGCCGCCGCGGACGTCCAGGCACTTGCCGGCGAGCCCGGCGACCTGCCCGGACTGCGCGGCCGCCTGCGCCGGCGCCGGCAGGGCGATGACGCCGAGCGCGGCCAGGGCCAGGGTGCCCCATATCGACGACTTCTTGAGCGACGCGGTGGACGACGCGATGGACGACGCGATGGACGACGTGGTGGGCGACTTGGTGGTCGACGCCTGCATTGAGGCCCGTTCCTCTTCCTCGAGCGGCCCCGGGGACGCGGTGCGCCCGGGGTGATTTCCTCGAGGAGGCTAGGAACAGGTGTTCAACGATTGGTCAACGTCCGATTGACGATCCGTTGACCCGGTCAGGACCGTTCGGCCCCGGTCAGGGCGGAATGTTCCAGCCGGTGATCACCCGCCGTCCGTGCTCGGTGCCGAGGACGGACAGCGTGCCGGTGTCCAGCCGGTAGAGGGCCCCGTCCGCCGGCGGCCGCCCCAGGCGGCGGGCGGTCAGGGCGCGCAGGACGTGGCCGTGGGCGAAGAGCGCGATGTCGCCGCCGGTGTCGTGGAGCGCGGCTTCGGCGCGGGCGAGGACGGTGTCGCAGCGCTCGCCGAGCCGGGCGAGGGTCTCGCCGGGGCGCTCGGGGCCGCCGGTGGGGACGCCGTCGCGCCACAGGTCCCAGCCGGGGCGCAGCTGCTGGATCTCGGGGGTGGTCAGACCCTCGTAGGCGCCGTAGTCCCACTCCATGAGCCCGGGTTCGAGGACGACGCCCCGGCCGCGGGGCAGACTCAACTCCGCGGTGCGCACGGCACGTTGCAGCGGGCTGCACAGCACCGCGGTGATCCGCCGGGCGGCGAGCGCGGGGGCCAGGGAGGCGGCCTGCAGCTCCCCCTCGGGGGTGAGCGGCACGTCGGTGCGGCCGGTGTGCCGGCCGGTCCGGCTCCATTCGGTCTCGCCGTGACGGATCAGCAGGATGTCGCCCATGACGGCCGTCACCCGCCCTCCGGGAGGTGCCACCGGTACGGGGCGACGAGCCGGTGGACGGCGTCGGGCCCCCAGGACCCACGGGCGTACGGCTCGACGGGCGGCGGGTTCTCCAGCAGCGGCGCGGACGCCTCCCAGAGGCGCTCGATCCCTTCGGAGCTGGTGAACAGGGACTGGTCGCCGAGCATTGCATCGAGGATGAGGCGCTCGTAACCCTCCAGCGCGTGCGCGGTGTTGAAGCAGTCGGTGTAGGCGAAGACCATCTCGGCCTCGCCGAGGTTCATCTCGGGCCCCGGTTCCTTGGCGAGGAAGCGGGCGGTGATGCGGCCGGGGTCGTCGAAGTCGATGACCAGCTCGTTGGTGGTGTCCGGCACGTCGACGGCGAACATGCGCAGCGCCGGTTCCCGGAAGCCGAGCGTCACCACGTGCCGCCCTTCGGCCAGGGCCTTGCCGGAGCGCAGGTAGAACGGGACGCCGGCCCAGCGCCAGTTGTCGATGTCCACGCGCAGGGCGGCGAAGGTCTCGGTGTCGGAGCGGGGGTCGACGCCGGGTTCGGCGCGGTACCCCTCGTACTGGCCGCGGACGGCCTGCGCCGGGTCGAGCGGCCGCATGCTCTGGAAGACCTTGGCCTTCTCGGTGCGCAGGGCCTGGGCGGTGAGGACGGCGGGCGGTTCCATCGCCACGAAGCCGAGGATCTGGAAGAGATGGGTCACGATCATGTCCCGGAAGGTGCCGGTCCCTTCGAAGAACCCGGCCCGGCCCTCGATGGTGAGCTTCTCCGGTACGTCGATCTGGACATGGCTGATGTGGTCGCGGTTCCAGACGGGTTCGAAGAGGCCGTTGGCGAAGCGGAGGGCGAGGATGTTGTCGACGGACTCCTTGCCGAGGAAGTGGTCGATGCGGAAGACCCGGGACTCGTCGAAGACGGCGTGGATCGTCCCGTCGAGGGCGCGGGCGCTGGCCAGGTCGGTGCCGAAGGGCTTCTCGACGATGACGCGTCCGCCCTCCGCGAGGCCGGACGCGCCGAGTTCGGCGATGACGGAGGGGAACGCCTTGGGCGGTACGGCGAGGTGGAACAGGCGCCGGGGGCTGCCGCCGAGGGCCTGTTCGGCCTCGCGGACGGCGGTCTGCAACGGCCCGGTGTCGTCGGGGTCGGCCGCGCCGAAGGACAGCGCCCGCTCGAACTCCTCCCAGGCCGGCCCCTCGGGCTGCGAGGTGCCGAACTCGGCGACGGCCTCGCGGGCGTGCTTGCGGAACGCGTCCGTGGAGAGCGCGTCGGCGGCCGGTGCCGAGCCGATGACGCGGTAGCCGGCAGGCATGAGCCCGGCACGGGCCAAGTGGAAGAGCCCGGGCAGGAGTTTGCGTTTGGCGAGGTCGCCGGTGGCGCCGAAGAGGACGACGACATGGTCCTCGGGCCGCGGGCCGTGGTTCCCGGCGGTACGGCTGCTCATCGTCGCTCCTTCCGCTCGCCCCCGGCCCGGCCGTCCGTCACGACGGGCCGGCCTCCACCAGCTCGCGCGCGGCCCGCGCCACCCGCTCGGGGGTGAACCCGAACCGCGTGAGCAGCTGCTTCAACGGGGCCGAGGCGCCGTAGGTGTTCATGCCGATGACGGTGCCGCGGTCCCCGACGTACCGGTCCCAGCCGAACGTCGACGCCTGCTCGATGCCCACCCGGGCCTTCACCGAGGGCGGCAGCACCTGATCGCGGTACTCCCGGGGCTGGCGGTCGAAGAGTTCCCAGCACGGCATGCTGACGACACGGGCCCCGATGCCGTCGGCGGCCAGCTCCTCCCGGGCGGAGAGGGCCAGATGGACCTCGGACCCGGTGGCGAGCAGGATCACCTGCGGCGCTCCGGAGGGCGCGTCGGCCAGGACGTAGGCGCCGTGCGCGACGCCCGAGGCGGGGCCGAGCACCGAGCGGTCGAGGGTCGGGAGCTTCTGCCGGGACAGGACGAGGGCCGCGGGTTCGTGGTGGAGCCGTGCGACGGCCCGCCAGGTCTCCACCACCTCGCCCGCGTCGGCGGGCCGGAAGACCAGCAGGCCGGGCATCGCCCGCAGCCCGGCGAGCTGTTCGACGGGCTGGTGGGTGGGGCCGTCCTCGCCGACGCCGATGGAGTCGTGGGTGAAGATGTGGATGGCCGGGATCTCCATCAGCGCCGAGAGCCTGATGGCCGCCTTGGCGTAGTCGGAGAAGATCAGGAAGCCGGACCAGTAGGGGCGCAGCTTGACCAGCGCCATGCCGTTGGTGACGGCGGCCGACGCGTGTTCGCGGACGCCGAGGTGGAGGTTGCGGCCCAGGGGGCTGTCCGGCTGGAAGGACCCGGCGCCGCCGAAGGTCAGCAGGGTCTTGGTGGACGGCGCGAGGTCGGCCGAGCCGCCGATGAGCCAGGGCAGGCGCTGCGCCAGGGCGTTGAGCACCTTGCCGGAGGAGTCGCGGGTGGCCAGGCCCTTGGGGTCGGGCGGGAAGTCGGGCAGCAATTGGTCCCATCCGTCCGGCAGTTCGCGGCGCTGGATGAGCTCGGTCTCCTTGGCGAAGGCGGGCCAGGCGGCACGGTAGCCCTCGAAGAGCCGTTCCCAGGAGGCGCGCAGCTCCGCGCCCCGGGCGCCGATCCCCTGCGCGAAGTGCTCCCGGACGCCGTCGGGTACGTAGAAGTCCTGGTCCTCCGGCATGCCGAAGAACCGCTTGGCCGCCCGCACCCCGTCGGGGCCCAGGGGGGAGCCGTGCGCCTCGGGCGAGTCCTCGACGGGCGAGCCGTAGCCGATGTGGCTGTGCACCACGATGAGGGTGGGGCGTTCGGTCTCGGCCCGGAAGGAGTGGAGGGCGCGTTCGACGGCGGCCAGGTCGTTGGCGTCGGCGACGGTCGTCACGTTCCAGCCGTACGCCAGGAAGCGGGCGGCGACGTCCTCGGTGAAGGTGATGTCGGTGTGGCCCTCGATGGTGATCCGGTTGGAGTCGTAGATCCAGCAGAGGTTGGCCAGCCTGTGGTGCCCGGCCAGGGACGCGGCCTCCGAGGCGACGCCCTCCATCATGCAGCCGTCGCCGGCGAGCGCGTAGACGTCGAAGTCGAAGAGGGAGAAGCCCGGTTGGTTGTAGCGCGCGGCCAGCCAGCGGCCGGCCAGGGCCATCCCGACGGACGTGGCGACGCCCTGGCCCAGCGGCCCGGTCGTCGTCTCGACGCCGCTGGTCCAGCGGTACTCCGGGTGCCCCGGGCACCGCGAGTCCAGCTGCCGGAAGGTCTTGAGGTCGTCCAGCGTCACCGCGGGCCGCCCCAGCACCTCGTAGTCCGGGTCGACCGCCCGGACCCCCGCCAGGTGCAGCAGCGACCACAGCAGCGTCGAGGCGTGCCCCTCGGAGAGCACGAAGCGGTCCCGGTTGGGCCAGATCGGATCGGCCGGGTCGAACCGCAGGAACTTCTGCCACAGCGTGTACGCGACCGGCGCGATCCCCATCGGCGTACCCGGGTGCCCGGACTCCGCCTGCTCGACGGCGTCCACGCACAGGCAGCGGACGGTGTTGACGGCGAGGGTGTCCAGCTCGGCCATGGGCGTCCCCGGACTCTGGTAGGGGCATGGACCCCTCCAGTAGACGCCGTGGGGCGGGGGGCCGCATCCCGGGGCGGTGCCGGCGCCCGGACACCGCCGCACGGGATCGGCCATCAGTCCTCCTCATCAGCCGCTTGTTGCCACAGGCATCTGCCAGAGTGGCCGCAGCGATTGATCACAGAACCAGGGCTGGGACGGTGCGGCATCACCGAGGGGAGCGGTTGCCCACTGGCGCTCGTGCCCGGGGAGAATATGCCGGCGACTCACGGCGAGTCCGCGCATGGGGAGGGATCCGATGGCTCAGCGTCGGAACAGCTGGTACAGCGAACACCAGCGACAGCAGCAGGCGGCGCTACGTGCCGAGAGGCAGCAGGCCCAGCAGGTCGAACGGGAGCGGAGGGCTGCCGAGGCGGAACGCAAACGCCGGGAGCGCGAACGCAAGGCCGCTCACGAGCAGAGCCGGGTGAAGCTCGCCGGTACGCGCACCACCGGAGTCGAGCACCAAGTCGAGCAGCTCAACCAGGTGCTGCGGGATTCCCTGGTGTCCGATCCACCGGTCTCCTTCGAGCGGCTGCGCCGGGCACACACACCGGCGGCACTGGACGAGCGCCCGTGGTCCCACCCCGAACCCACCCCCCGTTGGGAAGACTTCGCCCCGAAGGAACCGCGCGGCTTGTCCGCTCTGTTGGGGATCGGCAGGAAACGGTACGAATCCGAGGTGGCCGCAGGCCGGGAGCGATTTGCCGAAGCCCAGGAGACGCACCGTCGTTCCGAGGAGCAGCGCAGGGGAACCCTGGAAAGGAAACGGACCGAACACCGGAAGAAGGAGCGGCAGGCCCTCCGCGAAGTCGAGGAGCACAATGAGGCTCTCGACCGGCGAATGAAGGACTACCGGGCTGGGGAGGCAGAAGCCGTCGAATGGTTCCTCGGACAGGCGCTCAACACCTCGGCGTACCCGAAGGGCTTTCCCCGGAAGCACCGCATCGCGTTCCGCCCGGCCACAGGTGACCTGCTGGTCGAGATGCAACTCCCCTCGGAGGACGCGGTTCCGAGTGTCCGGGGATACAAGTACGTCAAGTCCCGGGACGAGATCACGCCCATCCCCCGGCCGGAGAAGGAACGCAAGGAGCTGTACGCGTCGCTGCTCGCGCAGATGACGCTCCGGACCGTCCACGAGATCTTCTCGAGCGACCGGGACAAAGTGGTCAACGGCGTGACTCTCAACGGTCATGTCACCGCCGTTGACCGGGCCACCGGTCACAAGGTCTCCCCCTGCCTGGTGACAGTGAGCACGAGTCGAGAGGAATTCGGCGGGCTGCGGCTGAGCCAAGTGGAACCGGCCGCTTGTCTCACGCGCCTCAATGCCCTGGTGTCACCGAACCCGTACGATCTCGAACCGGTCCGCCCCATCATCGAGTTCGATCTGAGCAAGTACAGGCTCATGGACAGCATGGACGTCGTCGCGGATCTCGACAGCAGGCCCGTGTTGGTCAAGCTCACACCAACGGAATTCGAGCACCTCATCCGGCAGCTCTTCGAAGCCATCGGCATGGAGGCGTGGAACACCCAGGCGTCGAAGGACGAGGGAGTGGATGCCGTGGCCGTCAGCAAGGACCCGGTGTTCAACGGTGAATGCATCATTCAGGCCAAGCGGTACAGCAAGCTTGTGGGTGTTGAATCCGTCCAGGCCCTGGCCGGTGTCGTGGAGCACAAACGGGCTGCGAAGGGTGTCCTCATCACCACCTCGTGGTTCGGCAGGGCGAGCCACAACTTCGCCCGCCAGCACGGCAGGTTGCAGCTGATCGAGGGTCCGGAGCTCAAGTACCTCATCAAGGAGCACCTGGGCAAGGACGTCATCCCCGGACCGGTGCCGCCCAAACGGCGTTCCTGACCACGGAGTCACGGAAGAAGAGCTGGCGAGCCGCCTCCGGAGAGCCACTCCCCGGCTAGAGTGGATCTCCGCCGGCGGTCACCGGCACTTCCGTCGAGGATCGCACGAGGGGCGGTCGGCGTGGTCCAGCAGCAGTCCGTACACCACAGCACAGCACGGCTTCTCCAGTACTGGCGTGCTGTCGAGCTGTTCAGTCCGCCGCAGCTCCCGAAACCGCCCCGAAACGGTGCCCGGATGTCCGCGCGGGAATGGGTGCAGCAACTCGATGTACGCCCTGGACAGCCTTGGCCGCTACTTCCGTGGGAGCCTGGTCACCCCCTGCAGCGTGAAGCCATCGACACGGCCAAGGAGGCCTGGCGCCACACGGTCTACGGCGGCGTGTTCCCTCTGTCACAGGTTCGGAAAGCGCTTGAGGAGTCGTTCGGCGGAGAAAACGAGGAGGACTACGGCGGCGCACGGCAGCTCGGTGAGACCTCCGTCTTCGCGATCACCGTCGACGACCGTGGCGTACTCCTGGACGGCACCACGGCCTTCTCCAGTTGTGCCTGGGCAACGGGGCGGATACACGACCCCGGGCCGGCCGATCCCAGCTGGCTGGACGGCTTCGAGGATGCCGAGAAGGCGTGGACCGAGGCCCTCGCTCTCCTGACCAACCACCACATCCCCTATGGCGAGCCATCCGTCACCTCTGTCCCGCCAGGAACTGCCTCCCGGATCGACGACACGACCTTCGGCCCGGCGGATACTGGATCGGCACCGACCTCGGCCCACGGCTGGCGGGCCATCGTCCGCGAGATCCTCGGTGGCGCCGCGGTGGGTGCCCTGGGAGCCCTGATAGGAGACTTCGGAGCCGGCATCGTGGCCGGGGCGCTCACCCCGATCGGCCGCCGGATCGTCCAGAACGTCCAGGAGACCCGTACCGCTCGGTCCGGGCCGAATGCCACGACGGCCAGTGCTTCGAGCCCGACGCACATACCTCCGGTGTCCACTCCGGACACCGACGGAGACCAGGACGCGTCCACCACACCGGCAGCGGAGTCTCCGTCCCGGCCCGTATCGCTTCCCGACCTCGTCGCCTTCGCCGCGCACGTGGCGGAGATGTGCGGGGTGACCGGTCTGCTGTCACCGGCAAGCATCAGGATCCACAGCCACCGGGTACGCCGGCGCAAGGACGGCACGTTGCCCGATGCCGATCCGGCTTTTCTCAACAGCCTTCTGCCAAAAGACCTCGAGCGCGTCTCCGAGAGCGCCGAAGCGGGATATGGCGACGCGCTGTCCGCCTACCTGGCCGATGGGCGTACAGTGCGGCACCAGGATCGTGTCGACGTACGCAGGGCACCACAGACGGTGCTGGAGAGTGTCACTCCGGACGAACTCCCTCTGGGCCGATGGCCATCCCGCAATGACCGGCCCCTGGCACTGAGCCAGCAGTTCTCGGTGAATCGCATCGTCGCGCAACTCGGTCCTGCCTCCGGCCTGTTCTCGGTGAACGGTCCCCCGGGTACCGGCAAGACCACCATGCTCCGTGACCTGATCGCGTCGGTGGTGGTCGAGCGCGCCAAGGAACTGGCCTCCCTGGAAAACCCAGACAAGGCGTTCGGTGGCCGGATCACCTGGCAGCGCGACGGACAGAACCTCAGCGTAAGGAAGCCATGGGCGAACCTGACCGGCCATGAAATCGTCATCGCTTCCTCCAACAACGGTGCCGTGGAGAACATCACCGCGGAACTTCCGTCGCTTTCCGCGCTGGAAGGCGCCTGGCCCGAAGAAGCCTCGTATTTCCTGGACCAGGCCGTCGCACTGCTGGACGGAGCACCGGCTTGGGGCGCCATAGCCGCGCCCCTGGGCAGAGCGGACAAACGCAAGGAATTCCTGGCACGCTACTGGTGGGGTGACAAACCAGAGGACGATCTCCGCCTGAGGGGCCGGACGCCCTCGCGGTCGGCGGCACCCCGGAACCATCGCGGTTCCACGAAGAAACGGGCCAAGCAACCAGGTATGCAGTATGTGCTGCAGGCGTTGGAGAAGGGCACCCCGCTCCTCGACCCGCCGGCCCGGAAGCGTTTTCCCCAGGAGGAGACGGCCCAGCCCTTGCCCGTGTCCGCCGGGACAACGGCAGTGGCCGGCTGGGCCGAAGCGAAGACGGCGTTCGTGCGGGCGCTGCGTACCGCGGAGACCATGAGGGCCGAACGGAGCCTCGTCTGGTCCTCCTTGCGCGACATGGACAGTCTGCTCTCCCGCCTGGGCGAGGCCGAGCGAGCGGAAGCACAGACGCGCTCCCGCCACGAGGAGTCGGTGGAACGGGCCAGCAGAGCCCTGGCGGAACTCGAAGCAGCCCAGGGGGAATCGCACATCGCCCGGAGCCTGCTGCGAGAACACCGTGAGGGCCATCGGCCCGGTCGTTGGCCCAGCTTCATGGGGCGGGCGTTCCGTGAGTGGCAGAGCGTCGAGAATCAGCTGCAGACGCGGTCCGAGTGGGCAGACGCCGCGGTCCTGCTGTGTCAAGAGGCCTTCACCGTGGCGGAGCGGGCTCGGTCCCAGGCCGAGGCCGCCCACCGCGAGGCACAGAACGAAACGGCGTACGCGGCACGAGGATTGCGCGCCGCCCGACAGGCGCTGGCCCGGGCGCGCTCCGACTGGCCGCAGCACCTCCCCGAGGGCTGGGAGGATCTCACCGATGAACAACGAGAACTCTCCGCACCCTGGTCGGACGCGGCGTTCTGCGCCGCCCGTACGCGAGTGTTCCTGGCCGCCTTGAATCTACACAAGGCCTTCGCCGTGTCACAGGCGGCAGCGATCCGGGGGAATCTGCGTCACCTCAAGGAGACGTTCGCCGGCGTCGTACCCGGCGATGCGGCATTGGCCGTCTGGCAGACGCTTTTCCTGATCCTGCCCGTGGTATCCACCACCTTCGCCTCCTGCGGCCGGCTTTTCGCACCCCTCGGCCGGGAGGCGATGGGCTGGCTCCTGGTGGACGAGGCGGGCCAGGCGACGCCACAGGCCGCGGTGGGTGCCCTGTGGCGTGCCAGACGAGCGGTCCTCGTCGGCGACCCGCTGCAACTGGAGCCGGTCGTGCCCCTGCCGGTGTCCGTACAGGAACGGCTGCGGTCATCCTTCGGAGTCATGGACGAATGGGTCCCGTCGAAGACCTCGGCGCAGCGGGTGGCGGATCGCGTGAACCGCTGGGGCACGCAGGTGGAGCACCGAAGGGCCGACGGGGAAAGGGAGTCGGTCTGGGTCGGATCCCCTCTGCGGGTGCACCGGCGTTGTGAGCGGACGATCTTCGCGTTGAGCAATGACATCGCCTACGACGGCCTCATGGTGTACGGCACCAAGGAGGAGCCTTTTCCCGGGCCTCGCTGTGCCGAGTGCGTACGGACCGGCCGGGAGGGGTGCCGTGCGTGTGTCTATCCCCTGAGCTGTTGGGTGGACGTGACACCGGGAGAGACCAGTGGCAAGTGGGTGCTGGAGGAGGGCGAGGCCTTGGCGGGCGTCCTGTCCCGGCTCAACGGCGAGTGGCGCGTCGGCCTCGACCGGATACGCGTTCTGAGTCCGTTCCGCGAGGTCGTCGAGGGGTGTTCCCGGACCGTGCGGGGCATGAGGCTGGAGGCTCATGACAAGGAGGTAGCGACGTTCGTGTCCCAGAACATCGGCACCGTGCACACCATGCAGGGCAAGCAGTCGGATGTCGTCATCCTTGTACTGGGAACACACCCCCGCCAAGGAGCCCGGGCGCGGGAGTGGGCGGCCGCCGCACCGAACCTCCTCAATGTGGCGGTGAGTCGTGCGAAACGGCGCTTGTTCGTCATAGGGCACCGGGAGAGCTGGGCCCGGGAACCGTACTTCGCGCTGCTGGCGGACTCCGCACGGCTGCCGCGCCACCCGTGGCCGGGGCATGGCGGCAGCCATTCAGGGCGGCTCTGACGCGTCACGTCGGTTACGGCCATTCATCGGCAGTTCCGGTTGTCCCGGATACGCGGAAGCGCCCATCCGCCAACGGCGGATGGGCGCTTCCGGTCCGGCGACAGCCCGGCCTCAGACGGCCGCGGTCTCCGGCTCCACCTCGATGGACTTCGCCGAGCTCGGGACGCGGTGCAGTCCCTTGCGGTCGTAGAAGCGGGTGATGCCGAAGCCGAAGAGCACGGCGACGACGAGGGCGATGCCCAGGGAGACCCAGGCGCGGGTCAGGCCGGCGTCGGCCTGGGCGTCGTAGTAGAGGATCGAGCGCAGACCGCCGGTGATCTGCCGCAGCGGCTCGAACTCCGAGAGCAGGCGGAAGAAGTCGGGCAGCGCCTGCAGCGGCACGGTCGAACCGGAGGACGGGACGGCCATGGCGACGAAGACGATCGTCGAGAGCAGCATGCCCGGGGTGCCGAAGGCGCGCAGCAGGGCCAGGGCGCCGATGCCGACGACGGCGATGGTGGCCACGGAGTAGACCCACAGCAGGCCGAGGTGGGAGGCGTCCATGCCGAGGATGCCGACCGTGGCGAGCTCGACCAGGGAGCCCATGACCACGGAGAGGCCGACCATGAGCACGGAGTCGATGGCCAGGGTGCGCACGCGGCTCGTGTGGCGCAGGGGGTTGCGCTGGCGGAACGGGCCGTAGTCGGTGTGCAGGTAGCCGAGGAAGGTGTCGACCTGGGAGATCAGCGCGTTGGCGCCGAGCATGCCGCAGACGACCAGGACCAGGGCGTAGTAGAAGGCGCTCAGGCCCATGGCGCTGTGGGTGCCGAGCGGGTGGCCGTCGGCGACCTGCACGCTCACGGGGTCGGCGA
Organism: Streptomyces luteireticuli; assembly: GCF_041519305.1. NCBI lineage: Bacteria > Bacillati > Actinomycetota > Actinomycetes > Kitasatosporales > Streptomycetaceae > Streptomyces > Streptomyces luteireticuli. The sequence goes on along the minus strand of NZ_CP167927.1, from coordinate 6,806,186 downwards.
GCATCAGCTGGGCGGCCGGGGCGAGCTTGGCGCCCTGGGCGTTCGCCTGCTTGAGAAGCTCCTTGCCGAGCTGGGCGGAGGAGGCGTGGGCGGCCTTCTGCGTCGCCTGGCTCGCCATGGACGAGCCGAAGCTGCCGGCCGACTGGTTGGTCAGCACGGTGATCGTCGGCCGGACGGCCTTCGTCTGCTGCGGGCTGATCAGTCCGGCCAGCGAGGCGGTGAAGTTCTCCGGCACGACGATCGCGCCGAAGAGCTTGCCCTGGCCGAGCTTCTTGTCGGCCTCGTCCTTGCCGAGGACCTGCCAGTCGAAGCTGTCGTTGCCCTCGGCGGACTTCTTGACCCCGGAGACGACCTGGTCACCGGCGTTGAGGCGCTTGCCCTTGGCGACGACGGCACCCTTGTCCTCGTTCACCAGCGCGACGGGCAGATCGCGCAGATGGCCCTTGGGGTTGACGTTGCCGCCCACGTAGAGCAGGGAGAACAGAGCGGCGATCACCGCGAGGATGAGGCCCGAGCCGATCCACAGCCGCGGGCTGCGGAGCGCGGAGGTGGGCTGAGGGGAAGGCATGAATGCTCCGGTTCGATCACACAGAGTAACTAGATATTGAAGGTATCCAGTGCTAGATAGTGACAGTATCTGGCGGGGGTGTCCAATCGCGACCGCGGGGTACCCGGCCACCACACCGACGAGGAAGCCGCATGAAGATCTCGGAGCTCAGCCGCACCACCGGCGTGCCGGTCGCCAGCATCAAGTACTTCCGTCGTGAAGGCCTGCTGCCGGCCGGCCGGGCGACGGCCGCCACGCTGGCCGAGTACGGGGACGAGCACGTCCAGCGCCTGCGGCTGATCAAGGCTCTGACCACCACGGGCGGCCTGTCCATCGCCGCCGCCCGCGACGTCCTGACCGCGGTCGACCGGTCGGACAGCACCGACGGCACCCTCAAGGCCATCAGCTACGCCCTGCCGGTGCCCGTCACCCAGTCCCCGGGCGCCGACGCGGAGGAGGAGACGGAGGCCGCGACCGCCGCGCGGGCGGACGTGGCCGGTCTGATCGCGGCCATGGACTGGCAGGTGCCCGACACCTCCCCGCACGTCCAGGGGCTGGCCGTCGCACTGCAGGAGCTCCGCCGCCTCGACGCCGACTACCGCCCCGAACGCCTCGTCGCCTACGCGGAGCTGGCCCGCTCCATCGCCCGCCTGGACCTGGAGCGCGCCGCCGCCCTCGAGGACTCGCCGAGCCTGGCCGAGCAGGCGGTCGTCGTCCTGGCCCTCTCCGGCCCGATGCTCGAACTGCTGCGCCGCCTGGCCCAGGAGGACCAGGTCCGCCGCCGGACGACGTTCGAGGACGACGACACCCCCGCATAGCGCCCGACACCCCCGCGTAGCGCCCGGCACCCCCCTGGGGCGTCCGGCTAGGGTGCGCCGATGGAGATCTTCCATCTGCGCTACTTCGTGGCGGTCGCCGAGAATCTCAGCTTCTCCCGCGCGGCACGTCAACTGCACATGGCCACTTCGCCGTTGAGCCAGCGGATAAGGGACCTGGAGCGCGAGCTCGGTCAGCGGCTCTTCGACCGGGACTCGCACCACGTGGCACTGACCCGCGCCGGCGCGGCGCTGCTGCCCGTCGCGAAGGACGTCCTCGGCCGGTTCGACGACATCCCCTGGCAGCTGCGCCGGGCCCTGGGGCCCGAGCGGCAGACGGCGTACGTGGGCGTGGTGCCGGTCCTGCACCCGCTGCTCAAGGAGCGGCTCGCGCGGGTCGAGGAGCGCTGCGCCGGGGAGTTCGACGTCAAGCGCTGGCCCGGGAACAGCGCGAACCTCGTGAGCGCCGTCCAGCGCGGCGACCTGGCCATGGCCCTGGTGCACCTGCCCGTGCACGCCGAGGGGATCGAGGTGCTGGAGCTGCTGCGCGAGCCGCTGGGCGCGCTGCTGCCGGCCGCCGAATTCGGTGGGCGGACATCGGTGTCCCTCAGTGAGCTCACCGACCACACCTATGTGACGTCGGCGCCCGGCACGCTCCCGACCTATTTCGACCAGCTCAAAGTGCGCCTGAAGGCCGCGGGAATCCATAAGGAGCTCACGCTCAATATCGGTGATTACGCCAGCGTGCGCGAGATCGTGGCGAACGGCTCGGTGTTCGGAATGACCTTACTCAACGCGGGACGCGGCGACGGCGACGGACGGGACGCGAGCGTCGTGCTGCCGTTCCGGGACTTCTCGCCCGCCCTGGCGACCGGGCTCGTCTGGCGCCGGGACCGGGCCGAGCCGGACGGCGACCTGCACACCCTGATCAGGGAGGCGGGGGCCGAGTTCGCCCCCTGACCCCCCTGACCGGCTCGTGAACCGATTCCGGAAACGGCGTGACCACTGCGGTCACGCCGTTTTTCGCGCATCGGTGTCACTGATCGCTTGGGTTCCCCCACCGCACCGGACTAGCGTTTTCCATGCGCCCCGGGAATTCCCGGGAATGCCCCGGACAAGGGCACGCACTCCCTTTCCCGACGCACTCCCCTTCCCGGCGCACCCTCTTTCCCGTCCCGTTTTCCGTACTGGAGTGGTGATGGAATTCGCAGCAGAAACAGCAGAAGCCGCAGAAGCCGCAGCAGAAACAGACGCACCGGCCGGCCCCCTGGCCGGAGTCCGCGTCATCGACATGGCCACCGTCGTGATGGGCCCCTACGCCGCGCAGATCCTCGGCGACCTCGGCGCCGACGTCATCAAGATCGAGTCGCCGAAGGACACCGTCCGGGTCGGCGCGCTGCACCGCACGCCCGGCATGACGCCCCTCAACCTCAACGTCAACCGCAACAAGCGCAGCGTGACGCTCGACCTCAAGGACGAGGGCGAACGCGCCAGGGCCCTGGAGCTGATCAGCACCGCCGACATCCTGATCACCAATATGCGCATCGACGCCCTGCGCCGCCTCGGCATGGACCACGACAGCCTCGCCCCGTCCCACCCCCGCCTCGTCCACGTCCACGCCCAGGGCTTCCGCCCGGACTCCGACCGGGCCCGGCTGGCCGCGTACGACGAGACGGTGCAGGCCGCGTCCGGCCTGCTGGACCTGGCGCAGCGCGCGGGCGACGTCGGGGCGCCGGTCGTGCTGCCGAGCATCTTCGCCGACAAGGTCGCCGCGCTGACGATCGTCTACGCGGCGCTGGCCGCCCTCGTCCACCAGCGCGCGACCGGGCGGGGCCAGCGGGTCGAAGTGCCCATGGCGGACACGCTGTTGGCGTTCAACCTGGTCGAGCACCTGCAGGGGCGGATCTTCGAGCCGCCGATGGGCCCGACCGGCTTCCCGCTGTCCATGAACAAGGGACACCGGGCCCGGCCGACCAAGGACGGCCTGGCGATGATCATTCCGTACGGCCCGCAGAACTTCCGCGACCTGTTCGCGGCGGCGGGCCGCCCCGACCTGGCCGAGGATCCGCGCGTCAACGGCGAGTTCATCGACGCGGCGCGGGACGGCGAGGCCCTCGCCGAGCTGCTGGAGACGGTCACGCCGCTCCTGACCACGGAGGAGTGGACGGAGGTGTGCACCAAGCACAGCATCCCCGTCGGCCCCGTGCTGCGGCTCGACGACGCCCCCGAGGACCCGTACGTCCGCGCGGGCCATCTGCTGGACGTGGCCGAGCACCCGAGCGAGGGCGCGTACCGGGTGGTCGGCATACCGCTGGCCTTCTCCGCCACCCCCGCCTCGGTGCGGCGGCACGCGCCGCTGCCCGGCCAGCACACGGAGGAAGTGCTCGCCGAGCTCGACCGCGAGGCCGCGCCCAACTGCAAGGAGGTGCGCTGATGAGCGGCGTCCGGACGGAAACCACCGGCGGCACCCTCGTCGTCACCCTCGACCGGCCGCGGGCCCGCAACGCCGTGGACGCCGAGGTGGCCCTGGGCATCGCCGCGGCCGTCGACCGGCTGGAGTCCGACCCCGCGCTGCGGGTGGGCGTCCTCACCGGCGCGGAGGGCACCTTCTGTGCGGGCATGGACCTCAAGGCAGCCGCCCGCGGCGAGCAGGTCACCGTGCCCGGCAAGGGCTTCGCCGGGCTCGTCGAGGCGCGTACGGCCAAGCCGCTGATCGCGGCCGTCGAGGGCCACGCCCTGGGCGGCGGCTTCGAACTGGCCCTGGCCTGCGACCTGGTGGTCGCCGCCGAGGGCGCCCGCTTCGCCCTCCCCGAGGTCCGACGCGGACTGATCGCCGGTGGCGGCGGAGTCGTACGGCTCCCCCGGCGCATCCCCCACCACCTGGCGATGGAGCTGCTGCTGACCGGACGGACGGTCACGGCCGCACGCGCCCGGGAGCTGGGTGTCGTCAACCGGCTGACCCCCGACGGCGGGGCGCTGCCGGCCGCGCTGGAGCTCGCCGAGGAGATCGCGGCCAACGCGCCGCTGGCCCTGGCCGCGGTGAAGCGGACCGTGCGACTCGCGGACGGCGCACCGGAGTCCGAGGCGTTCGCCGCCCAGGCCGCCGAGGTCGGCGCGCTGCTGCGCTCGGCCGACTTCGCCGAGGGCGTCCGCGCCTTCGCCGAGAAGCGCGCGCCGGAATGGAGCGGACGGTGAACCGCGCACAGATCCTGACCACCGTCAACACGCCGGCCACAGCGCCCGCTTACGCCCCCGTGGCGGTCCGTTTCACCGACCGCGAGTACCTCAGCATCGTCTACCGCACCGACCCCGAGGCACTGCGGGCCGTGGTGCCCGAGCCGCTGCGCATCGACCCCGCCGAACCGCTGGTGCGCTTCGAGGTGATGAAGATGGGCGACGTCACGGCCTACGGCCCGTACGTCGAGGCCGGGCAGGCGATCCCGGTGCGCTTCGGGGACGAGCGCGGCGAGTACCTGCACGCGATGTACCTGGACAGCTTCGCCGCCACCGCCGCGGGCCGGGAGGTGAGCGCCTACCCGAAGGCGATGGGCACGCCCGCCCTGCACGCCGAACACGCCGCGCTGGTCGGGACGCTGGACTGCGGGAGCGTACGGGTGGCCACCGCGACGATGGGCTACAAGCAGCGGCCGCTCGACCCGGAGCTCGCCCGCGAGCAGATCTCCGTGCCCACGTACATGCTCAAGACCGTTCCCGGCTACGACGGCACCCCGCGCGTCTGCGAACTCGTCCGGACGCGGATCACCGATCCGGTGATCAAGGAGTCCTATGCCGGGCCCGCGCGGCTGCAGCTCTTCGCGCACGTCCTGGCGCCGCTGGCGGACCTGCCGGTGCGCGGGATCGTCTCGGCCTCCCACATCGTCACCGATCTCACCCTGGACCCGGTCGTCCCGGTCCACGACTACCTGACCGAGGAGGACGCGTCATGACCTCCGATGAGCAGAAAGCCGCTGTCGTCGGCGCCGGCACCATCGGCCTCGCATGGGCCGCGCTCTTCGCCTCGTACGGAATCGAGGTGACCGTCACCGATCCGCGCGAGGACCTGGACAAGGCCGTCGACGAGGCCCTGCCGATGCTCGCCGCCGGACTGCCCGGCAGCGACGCGGCACGGCTGCGCGCCCGCATCCGCACCACCCCCGACCTGGCCTCGGCGGTGGCCGGAGCCCGGATCGTGCAGGAGAACGGCCCGGAGAAACTGGAGTTCAAGCAGCGGCTGTTCGCCGACATCGCCCGGCACGCCCCGGCCGACGCGCTGCTGGCCACCTCCAGCTCCGGGATCGTCGCCTCGCGGATCGCCGCGGAACTGCCGGACGAGGTGGCCGCGCGGCTGCTCGTGGCGCACCCCTTCAACCCGCCGCACATCGTGCCGCTCGTGGAGATCGTGCCGGGCGAGCGCACCGCGGAGGACGTCGTCGAGGCGGCCGTCGCCTTCTACCGGGCCCTCGGCAAGGCACCCGTACGGCTGCACAAGGAAGTTCCCGGGTTCGCGGCCAACCGGCTGCAGAGCGCGGTGCTCCAGGAAGCCATCCACCTCGTCCTCGACGGCGTGGTGGACGCGGGGGAGCTCGACACGGTGATGAAGGCGTCGCTGGGCGGCCGTTACGCCGCCGTCGGCCCCTTCGAGAGCTTCCACCTCGGCGGCGGCCCCGGCGGCATCCGGCACATGATGCGGCACCTGGGCCCCGGCCTCGCCGAGGGCTGGCAGCGCCTCGGCCACCCGGAGCTGGACGACGCCGCCGTCGCCACCGTCGTCGGCCAGACCGAGGCCGCGTACGGGACCGGCCCCGGGGCGTACCGGGAGCGCGCCCTGCTCCGCGACCGCAAACAGCTCGCCCTGGACGCCGCGCTGCGCGACATCGACCACGGCTGAATCACCTACGGAGGAGCCACCATGCCCAAGCCCGCCAACCCCACCCCCGACTTCTTCGGCTTCGCCGAGCTGCTCAGCGAGGCCGAACGGGCCGAACTGGCCACCATTCGCGACTATTTGGAGAGCGAGATCAAGCCGCTGGCGCAGACCGCCTGGGACCGGGCGGAATTCCCCTCCATCGCGGTCGAGAAGATGGCCAAGCTCCGGCTGGCCGGATACGCCTACCCCGAATTCGGCGACGGCCGCCCGCGCAGCGAACTGTTCTCCGGCTTCCTCAACCTGGAACTCAACCGCGTCGACCCCTCGTTGGCGGTCTTCTCCGGCGTCCACACCGGTCTGGCCATGGGCAGCATCCACGGCGGCGGCAGCCCGGAGCAGCGCGAGCGCTGGCTGCCGGACATGGCCGCGATGGAGAAGATCGGCGCCTTCGCCCTGACCGAGCCCGAGGGCGGCTCCGACGTCGCGGGCGGCATGCGCACCACCGCCCGGCGCGAGGGCGACACCTGGATCCTCGACGGCGCCAAGCGCTGGATCGGCAACGGCACCTTCGCCGACCTCGTCGTGGTCTGGGCGCGCGATACGGCCGACGGCAACGTCAAGGGCTTCGTGGTGGAGAAGGGCACGCCCGGTTTCACCGCCACGAAGATCGAGGGCAAGATCGCGCTGCGGACCGTGCAGAACGCCGACCTCGTCCTCGACGGGGTGCGGGTCCCCGAGGCCGACCGCCTGCAGCGCATCGACAGCTTCCGCGACACGGCCGCCGTCCTGGCCCACACCCGGGGCGGGGTGGCCTGGCAGGCCCTGGGCATCGCGGTGCGCGCCTACGAGCTGGCCCGCGAATACGCCGTCAGTCGCGTGCAGTTCGGCCGGCCCATCGGCTCCTTCCAGCTGGTCCAGGACCTTCTGGTGAAGATGCTGGGCAACGTCACCGCCATGTTCGGCATGGTCGTCCGGCTCAACCAGCTGGTCGCCGCCGGCCGGGGCGGCGCCGAACAGGCCGCGCTCGCCAAGGCGTTCACCACCGCCCGGATGCGCGAGTGCGTCGCCTGGGCCCGCGAGCTCTTCGGCGGCAACGGCATCGTCCTCGACTACGAGATCGCCAAGTTCTTCGCCGACGCCGAGGCCGTCTACTCCTTCGAGGGCTCCCGGGAGATGAACACGCTCATCGTCGGCAAGGCCGTCACCGGCCACAGCGCCTTCGTGTGACGGACGCGGCCGGGTGAGGAGGCGTCCCCCCCTCACCCGGCCGGTCCATCTGGGCGGGCGACGCGGTCCGACGCTCCCGAAACTGACCGTATGACAGTCATCGGCACCTGGAACCTGGAGAACCTGTTTCGTTTCGGGGAGAAGTTCGGCCCCAAGACGAAGGCGGAGTACGAGGCCAAGATCAAGGGGATCGCCGCGACCGTCAACAGGCTCTCCCCCGACCTCCTCGGAATCCAGGAGATCGGCAACCTCGACGCCCTGGCGGACGTGGTCGGCCTGCTGGACGGGGACTGGCACACGGCGCACTCCCGGCACGCCGACCCTCGGGGCATCTTCGTCGGATTCCTCAGCCGGCTGCCCCTGACGGTCGTCAAGGACACCGCGGTCCTGCCCAAACCCCTGAGCTCGGTGCAGACCGAGGACGACGGCTCGTCGTCCGGCACGATGAGCCGCGGCGGACTGGCCGTCGAGGTGGAGCCGAAGCCCGGGCACACCCTCCGGGTCGCCGTGTGCCACCTCAAGTCCAAGCTCCTGACCTTCCCGCCCCCGCCGGACGCGCGCCACTTCCCGCACGACGAGGGCGAGCGCGCCCGCTGCACCGCCTACGCGCTGTTCCGGCGGGGCGCCGAGGCCGTCGCCATGCGGCACCTGGCCGACGAACTCCTCCAGGGCGACGGACGCAAGCACGACCTGGCGGTCCTGGGCGACTTCAACGACGGCCCCACCGCCGCCACCACCCAGATCCTCTACGGCCCTCCCGGCTCCCACATCGGGACCGGCGGCTTCGACCGGCCGGACGACGGCGACAGGGCACGGCTGTGGAACCTGGCCCCGCTGATCAAGAAGGACGCGGTCTCCCGCGTCTTCGAGGGACAGCCCGAACTGATCGACCACATCCTGGTGAGCCACGCCCTGCTCCCCCGGGTCAAGAAGGTCTTCACGGGAGCCCTGGAACCCCTCCCGGACATCACCGAGGACCCGGCCGAGCGGCGCGGCAAACCCGTCTCCGACCACGCACCCGTCCTGGCCGAACTCGCGTACTGAGGAGTTCAGTTGCCCACGTAGGCCGCGAGGTGCTCGCCCGTGAGGGTCGAACGGGCGGCGACGAGGTCGGCGGGCGTCCCCTCGAAGACGATCCGGCCGCCGTCGTGGCCGGCGCCGGGACCGAGGTCGACGATCCAGTCGGCGTGCGCCATGACGGCCGGGTGGTGCTCGACGACGATGACCGACTTGCCGGAGTCGACGAGCCGGTCGAGCAGTCCGAGCAACTGCTCGACGTCGGCGAGGTGGAGGCCGGTGGTCGGCTCGTCGAGAAGGTAGACGCCGCCCTTGTCGGCCATGTGGGCGGCCAGCTTGAGCCGTTGGCGCTCGCCGCCGGACAGCGTGGTGAGCGGCTGGCCGAGGCCGAGGTAGCCGAGTCCGACGTCGGCGAGCCGTCCCAGGATCCGGTGGGCCGCCGGAGTGCGCGCCTCGCCGGAGCCGAAGAACTCCTCGGCCTCGGTCACCGACATGGCGAGCACCTCGCTGATGTCGCGGCCGCCGAGGCGGTACTCCAGGACCGCCGCGTCGAACCGCCTGCCCTCGCACTCCTCGCAGGTGAGGGCGGTGCCGGCCATCATCGCCAGGTCCGTGTAGACGACGCCGGCGCCGTTGCACGTCGGGCAGGCGCCCTCGGAATTGGCGCTGAACAGTGCCGGCTTCACGCCGTTGGCCTTCGCGAAGGCCTTGCGGACCGGGTCGAACAGCCCGGTGTACGTCGCCGGGTTGCTCCGCCGGGAGCCGCGGATCGGGCCCTGGCCGACGGACACCACGCCCTCGCCGGCGGGAACGGACCCGTGCAGGAGCGAGCTCTTGCCGGAGCCCGCCACGCCGGTGACGACGGTGAGCACACCGAGCGGGATGTCCACGTCGACGTTGCGGAGGTTGTGCGTGGTGGCGCCGCGGATCGCCAGCTTGCCGGTGGCCGCGCGCACCGTCTCCTTGAGGGCGGTCCGGTCGTCGAGGTGGCGGCCGGTGACGGTGCCGCTCCTGCGCAGCCCCTCGACGGTGCCTTCGAAGCAGACGGTGCCGCCCGCCGCACCGGCGCCGGGGCCGAGGTCGACGACGTGGTCGGCGATCGCGATCGTCTGCGGCTTGTGCTCCACGACGAGCACCGTGTTGCCCTTGTCCCGCAGCCTCAGCAGCAGGTCGTTCATCCGCCCGATGTCATGGGGGTGCAGGCCGGTGGTGGGCTCGTCGAAGACGTACGTCACATCGGTGAGCGAGGATCCGAGGTGGCGGACCATCCTGACGCGCTGGGCCTCGCCGCCCGAGAGCGTGCCCGCCGGGCGGTCGAGCGAGAGGTAGCCGAGGCCGATCTCCGTGAACGAGTCGAGGCTGTGCCGCAGTTGGGCGAGCAGCGGCGCCACCGAGGGCTCGTCGAGGCCGCGGATCCACTCGGCGAGGTCGCTGACCTGCATCGCGCAGGCGTCGGCGATGCTGATCCCCTCGATCCTCGACGACCGGGCGCCCTCGCTGAGCCGGGTGCCGTCGCACTCGGGGCAGACCTCGGACGTCGTCGCCCGCTCCACGAACGCGCGGACGTGCGGCTGGAGGGCGTCGACGTCCTTGGACAGCATCGACTTCCGGATCTTCGGGATCAGCCCCTCGTAGGTGAGGTTGACGCCCTCGACCTTGATCTTGGTCGGCTCCCGGTGGAGCAGGTCGTGCAGTTCCCTCTTGGTGTACTTCCGGATCGGCTTGTCCGGGTCGAAGAAGCCGCAGCCGGTGAAGATGCGGCCGTACCAGCCGTCCATGCTGTAGCCGGGGATCGTCAGCGCGCCCTCGGAGAGCGACTTGGAGTCGTCGTAGAGCTGGGTGAGGTCGATGTCGGAGACCGCGCCCCGGCCCTCGCAGCGCGGGCACATGCCGCCGGTGCGGGAGTAGGTCGCCTTCACCGCCTTCCTGGTGCCGACGGCGATGGCGCCGCTGCCCCGGACCGAGGCGGTGTTGAAGGAGTACGCGCTGGGCGGGCCGATGTGCGGCGTGCCGAGCCGGCTGAACAGGATGCGCAGCAGCGCGTTGGCGTCGGTGGCGGTGCCGACCGTGGAGCGGGGGTCGGCCCCCATCCGCTGCTGGTCGACGATGATCGCGGTGGTGAGCCCGTCGAGGACGTCGGCCTCGGGCCGGGCGAGCGCCGGCATGAAGCCCTGGACGAAGGCGCTGTAGGTCTCGTTGACCATCCGCTGCGACTCGGCCGCGATCGTGTCGAACACCAGCGAGCTCTTGCCCGAGCCGGAGACGCCGGTGAACACCGTCAGCCGGCGCTTGGGGATCTCGACGGCGACGTCCTTGAGGTTGTTCTCGCGCGCGCCGTGCACGCGGATCAGGTCGTGGCTGTCGGCGGCGTGCGGCACGTCGGTCCTGCTGCTCATGGTGGCTCCGTCCCCGTCGTGAGGGCGGGACCACTGCGCGGCCCCGGTCCTCCGAGCCTACGTCCCGTGCTCCCCGTACTCCCCACGCTCCCCGTGCTCCCCGTGCTCCCCGTGCTCCGGCACCCGGCGGACCCCGCCCGTCCCCAGCGTGATCACGGCCCTGGGCCGCATCGGTCCCTCGCCGCGCCGGGAGAGCAGGACCACCTCCCCGACCACCGCCGACAGCGCTCCGAGCCGGGCGGCGCACTCGGCGGCCAGCCCCTCCGGGTCCCGGGTGCGGCCGAGGGACAGATGCGGGGTGAAGCGGCCGCCGCGCCCCCGGCAGAGCGGGAACCCCAGCCCCAGCGCCCGCTGGAGCCGGGCCCAGGGCGCCGGGTCCGCCGCGGCCGGATCGAGCCACACCGTCGCGTAGTGCCGGTGCCGGAAGTACCGCACGCCGGCCAGGCGCGCCGTGAACGCCGCACTCCCGGCCGCCCCGGCGGCGAGCAGCGGCACGGCCCGCGCGAACTCCTCCTCCGGCACGAAGCCGAACAGCAGGTTCACATGCGGGGGCCACCGCCGCACCTGCGGATCGTGCTCCCACCGGATGTCCTGGATCAGCGGCCACAGCCCGTCCGGCGGCAGCCACGCCACTGCCGTCCGCGCCGTGGGCTCGACCGCGAGCACGCCCTCCGGCACGGCCCCGCCGAGATCCGCGTACCTGCCCATACGGCCATGGTCGGTGCCGCGTCCGCACCGGTCCACATCACCGGTCCGGTATCGCTGGTCCGCATCGCCGGAGGGCGGCGCCGTCAGCGGGCGGCCAGGGCCTCGCGTACGGCGGGGGCGACCTCCCCTGCGAACAGCGCGAGTTGACGTTCGTGGTCGTCATCGGGCCAGTACACGAAGGCGTTCATCCCGAAGTCCCGCACCAGGCCGGTGATCTGCTCGATCCACTGCCGCACGGTGCCCCGGAAGGGCGTACCGGAATCGGCGGTGCCGATCAGGCCGTTGAGGTTGTAGACCTTGCGCAGACGGGCGGGGTCGCGGCCGGCCTCCCGGGCGGCGTCGTCGACGCGGGCGACGGCGTCCTTGAGGCGGTCGAGAGGGAGGAACCCGAGCGAGGGCATCCAGCCGTCGGCCCTGGCGCCGGTCATCCGCAGGGTGCGGGGGCCGTAGGCGCCGAGCCAGATCCCCAGGTCCGGACCGGCGGGCGGCCCGGGATGCAGCCCCTTGACCCGGTAGTACGCACCCTCGAAGCGCACCGAACGTTCATCGCTCCACACCGCGCGGATCACGTCGATCGCCTCGTCGAGGGCGTCGACGGCCTGGCCGGGGGTGCGGCGGGGGCCGCCCATGGCGGCGATGGCGTCCCACAGCGCCCCGGCCCCCAGCCCGAGCTGGAGCCGGCCCCCGGACAGGCGGTGCAGACTGCTCGCCGACTTGGCGAGGATCGCCGGGGGCCGCAGGGGGAGGTTGGCCACGGTGGGCACCAGGGTGACGCGTTCGGTCGCCGCCGCGAGGTAGCCGATCAGCGTCCAGGTGTCGTAGAAGGCGGACTGATAAGGGTGGTCCTGCACGGTGAGCAGGTCCAGACCCGCGGCGTCCATCCGGCGCGCGAGCCGCACCGGCTGCTGGGCGTCGGCCCAGGTGGGATCGATGTTCGCGCCGAGGAGTACGGGCAGCGTCATGGGGTGTCTCCCTTCACGTGCTTCACGCGGGAACGGCGGGGCCACGGCCGTCCGGGGCCGCCGCCGGAGCCATGAAACCCCAACCGGGCCGCCCTTGTGCCGGGTGCGGGGCACGGATCGTGCCGTGACCGCACCCGGAGCACGTACGAGCACCGGAGCACGTACGAGCACCGGAGCCCTCGACCGCCCGCCGCCTCACACCAGTTCGGGCTGTGGTTCCGGCTGCCGCACCGGTACGGCCTTCGACTCCCACTGTCTGGTGGTCCGTACGTAGCCGTAGATCACCGATGCCGTCGCCAGCAGCAGAAGCGGCCCGAACACCCAGGGATATTCGGCCATTTCCATCGGCAGATAGCGATACGACACCAGAAGCGCGGTGAATATCGTTGCACCGTAGGCGACTATCCACGTCCCCGACCGGTCCCAGCCGCGCGCGAGCGAGCGCAGACCCGCCTCGATCGTGAGCGTGAACACCACACCGGCGATGATGTCGGTGCCGTAGTGGTAGCCGAAGCCCAGCGTGGCGCCGAGCGTGGCGATCAGCCAGAACGTCCCCGCGTACCGCAGCAGTCGGGGGCCCTTGCGGGAATGGATGAAGATCGCGGTGGCCCATGCCGTGTGCAGGCTGGGCATGCAGTTGCGCGGGGTGGTCCCGTTGAACAGCATCTCGTGAGGAACGTCGGTCGGCGACGGCGTGTTCGGCCACAGGTCGGCCACCGCCCAGTGCCCGCCGTCGGCGCCGTAGGCGAAGATCGGCCCGACCACCGGGAAGATCATGTAGATGCCCGGGCCGAGGAGGCCGATCACCAGGAAGGTGCGCACCAGATGGTGGCTCGGGAAGCGGCGCTCGGCCGCCACGTTGCGCAGCTGGTACAGCGTGACGGCGACCGCGGCCACCGCGAGCTGGATGTAGACCCAGTCGAGGAGATGGGTGCCGATCGGAGCGGTGGCCTCGACGATCCGGCCCGCCAGCCACGACGGGTTGCCCAGCGCGTGATCGGCGACCGCCACGTACTGGTCGAGCACCGTGGGGCGGGTCTTCGACGTGATCAGCAGCCAGGTGTCACCGACCTTCCGGCCGGCCACCAGCAACAGGCCCAGCCCGACGCCCTTCAGCAGCAGGGCGCGCTCCCGGCCGGTGCGGCGCGTGAGGGCGATGACCGCACAGCCCAGCATCACCCACAGCGCGCCGTTGCCGAAGGGGTGGCCGTAGCCGGGGGTCATCTTGGCGTCGACGGCCCATCGGACCACGAAGAAGACGACGTCGATGCCGATCGCGACACCGGCCGCGACGAACCGTTCCCGCCAGGTGAGCACCACCATCATCAGCGCCATGCTGGCGTACAGCAGCGGCCCTGATTTGGGGGCGAATATCACCTCTTTTGCCTGATTGGTGAGAGGCCCCGGTAGACCGTAGTGACGTGCGGTCATCTCCAACGCGATAAAGAATCCGAGGGCCACCACACCCACCACGGCCCACAATATCGCCCACGGTCGGCGCCCTGCGGAGAGCGTCGTTCTGCCGGTTATTCGCGAAAACACCCGCGATGTTTTAGATATCAATTACTTGGCCGATTTGTTTTGTTTAGTTGACGGGTTCGCTCTTCGTGCTGGACGTGCGGCTTTCGATCAAGGGCGGGCGACAGGAGGGCCACCACAAGTTCGAACATGCTAGCGGTGCGGGTGGGGTCCGCCGGTCCCGGGTGGCGCGAAGGCCGGCCGATGCGGCGCTCGACTCCCGACACCCGGTGGGCATCGAGAGTGCCATGAGTTGCCCGCCGCATCCGATTCCCGCGGCCCCGAAGCCCTTGAGGACGTTGACGGTTGACACGACCACCGGGCGCGAGGCGCGGTGACGGCCCGGGACCGGGCCCGCACGAACCCCTCCCCACGACCGACGGAAATGCCCGTGATTTCCGGAACGTATGATTCTGGGGACCTGACGAGGGCCGTGCCCCCGCAGGCCACCTCCCGACGCCGACGCGAAAGGCGCGCGATGCGCAGGACCACGACCGCGGCCACCGTCTCCGCGCTGGCGCTGACGCTGACGGCCGTCGGGACCACCGGGTGCGGCGGCCCCGACCGGCTCCACGTCGAGGGCCCGGTCCCGAGCAGCGCCCGGACGGCCGCCGGCCCGGTCTACGTCTCCGACGCCATGGGCCGCCCGCTGCGGCGCCCCACGTCCTTCGGCGTCACCGAGCACACCTCGCTCAGCGGACTGCGCTGGCAGACCTGGGGCGGCGCGAAGGCCACGGCCACGGGCCGGGTGAGCGGCATGTGGTGCACCACCGACGCGTGCACGGAGTCCGGCTATCCGGCCACGGTCGAGCTCAGCGGCCTGGAGGACTACGAGAACGTCGCGTACTACACCCGCGCCGCCATCCGGTCCTCCCACCTGCCGCCGGACCAGGCGGCCGAGCTCCGCGACGTCCGCCTGCCGATCCCGGAGCGCTAGCGGTGGCCGCCCTCCGGTCACCGGCCGCCGTCCTGGCCCGCGTCGGGCTGCGGACCAAGACCGCCCTGGTCATCGCCGGGACCGCCGCGGTCGTCGCCGCGCTCATCGCGTTCCTGGTGCACCAGCGCACCGCCGAGGACCAGCAGCGCCAGGCGGCCCGCGCGGCCGACGCCCAGCTCCTCCGCGCCCTGGAGGACCATGCCATCGGCATCGACACCGACGCGCTCGTCAACCCGCGGGAGCTGCCGGACGCCCTGCGCAAGGCGGTCACCGACCGCCCGGTGCGGGCGACCTACCTCCAGTCCCCCGGGAACGGCCGGGACCCGGTGATGTGGGCCGCCGCCCGCAGCGGCGACGACGTCGTCGCCGTGTCCCGGTCCTACGCCCCGCAGGTCCGGGCCCAGGCCGACCTGAACCGGGTACTGATCGGCGCCGGCGCCGGAGCGACGGCGTTCGGCTGTGTGCTGGGCGTCGCCGTCGCGGCGTGGGCCGGACGGCGCATCGGCGCCGCCGCGCGCACCGCCCGGCAGATCGCGGACGGCGACCTGACCGCCCGGGTCCGCCCCACGGGCACGGACCAGATCGCCCAGCTGGGCGCCGCCGTCGACACCATGGCCGACGCCCTGGGCTCCCGCCTGGAGGCCGAACGCCGCGTCACCGCCGACGTCGCCCACGAACTGCGCACCCCGGTGGCCGGACTGGTGACCGCCGCCGGCCTGCTGCCGCCCGGCCGCCCGGCCGACCTGGTCAGGAAGGGCGTCGGCCACCTGCGCCTCCTGGTCGAGGACGTCCTGGAGGTGGCCCGCCTGGACGTCCCGGGCGTCGAGCAGGCGCGGTACGAGGAAGTGGAGCTGAGCTCCCTGGCCCGCCGGGCGGCCGCCGCGGCCCGGGGCGCGGCGGCGGACGATCCCGCGGTGCCGGCCGACGTGGAGGTCCTCGTCCGCACGGACGCGGTCGTGGAGACCGACCCCCGCCGGGTCGAGCGCGTCCTCACCAACCTGATCACCAACGCCCGGCGGCACGGCGCCCCGCCCTTCGTCCTGGAAGTGGACGCCCCGGCACTACGGGTCCGCGACCACGGCCCCGGCTTCCCGGGCGACCTGCTGGCCGAGGGCCCGCGCCGGTTCCGTACCGGGGCACGCGGGCGGGGCACGGGCCTGGGCCTGACGATCGTCACCGGACAGGCACAGGTACTGGGCGCCCGGGTGACCTACGAGAACCCGCCGGACGGCGGCGCCCGCGCCACGCTGACGCTGCCCGAAAACCCCCGGCACCAGCACTCGACGGACCGTTGAGGCCCCCGACCTTCCCTCCCAACTCGGTGCGCGATATGGCCATTTGACGATGCAAGCAGGCCGAGAACATGTCATGAAATCTGCCCTTGGCGCGATATTTTCGCGACGGACGGACGGCGTATCCGCCGTCACACCCTCCACACCGTGAGCGCCGCGGGAACAGCTGCGGCGACACGGACACGAAGGAGCACCTTTCTTGACCACTCGCCTTCGACACGGCGCCGGCCCGCGGACGTTACTGGCGCTGTTAGCGGCACTGTGCGGAATCATCGGCATCACCGCACTCGGTACGAACCCGGCGGCAGCGGCCGACCAACGGCACGCGGTCTACGCCATCGCGCACCGGGTCGACACCCTGGACGGCGTCGATGCCGCGCTCAATCACGGCGCCAACGGCATCGAGATCGACGTCTGCGCCTGGTGGAATCCGAACGAATGGCGCGCCTATCACGACTGTTCCTCGGCCGGTGACACCCGGCACGGCCCCAGCTTCGACAGCATGATCGACCGCATCGTCTCCCACGCCAAGGCAGGGCGCCGGCTGAGCCTGGTCTGGCTGGACATCAAGGACCCGAACTACTGCGGAGAAGCACCGAACCGCGGGTGCAGCGTCGCCGGACTGCGCGACAAGGCACAGAGGTTGACGGGTGCCGGGATCCAGGTGCTCTACGGCTTCTACGAGTACCACGGCGGCAGCACCCCGGACGTCGGCGGCAGGGGCTGGAAGAGCCTCGAAGGCAAGCTCGGCAAGCTGGAGGGCATCACGACGACCGGGACCCGCGACCAGGTCATGGGCGCCTTCAACCGGTCCGGTTCCGGATTCCCGGCCGGCCGCCGGGCGATGGACTACGGCGACTCCGACATCACCAAGGGGTTCGGCAACTGCACGGAAGCCACCTACAACACGTGCGCGGAATTGAAGAAGGGCGCCGGGGACCGTGCCGCCGGACGGCTCGCGGCCACGCTGTCCTGGACGACCACCTACAACGATCCGTGGTACGTCGACAAACTGCTGGGCGATGCCCGCGTGGACGGCATCATCGCGGGCTACGGCGCCTTCACCGGAGTGCGCGAGTACGACAACGGCTGGCAGTGCGCCAATGCCATCAAGCTCGTCCGTGACTGGGTGAACGGCCACAGTGCCACCCACCGCATGGCCGACAGCGGCGACCGCCTGTTCGGGTAGCGGCCTCGGACCGTCGGGAAAGCGCCTTTCTGCCCGGGATTTCTCCCGGGCAGAAAGGCGCTTCTCATGCCAGGACAGCGGGATTTGCACCCGCTCCATCTTGCCTCTCGGACGGGCTCAGGCGGTGGGGACGCCGGCCACACGGCGCTCGCCGCCGTTGCGCTCCTGCCAGAACCGGTAGACCTCCACGGCCTCGTCACGCGGCTCGTGGCGCATGGGCAGGCGGCGCTCGTCCCAGTTCCTGGCGAACTCGCCGTAGAAGCTGTCGAGTTCGAAGTACTTGCGGTCGTCGACGTAGTGCGGCTCGTACGCGTCGCGGGCGGTGAGGAAGACGACCTCGTCCGGCGAGCAGTAGTAGAGCGAGCCCAGGCACATCGGGCAGGGGTGGGCGAGCACGTAGATGGTGGTGCCGGTCAGGTGCTCGGTGCCCAGCTTCACGCACGCCTCGCGGATGGCGAGGATCTCGGCGTGTGCGGTGGGGTCGTTGGTCTGGGCGACCTTGTTGGGGCTCTCGGCGAGGATCTCGCCGTCCTTGACGATGACGGTCGCGAACGGGCGGCCGCCCTCGGCGACGTTCTGCCGGGCGATGTCGATGGTGCGCCGGACGAAGTCCATGGCTCCTCCTCGGGAAACGGGAGGGGCGGGCCGGTGCGGCCCGCCCCGGTGTCGCGCGTGCCGCGTGGGTCAGAACGGCTTGGTCGGCAGGTACTTGCCGTCCAGGGTGATGACGGCGCGCTCGCCGCCCTCGGGGTCGGCGACCTTCTTCACGTCCAGCTTGAAGTTGATCGCGGAGATGATGCCGTCGCCGAACTCCTCGTGGACCAGGGCCTTGAGGGTCGTGCCGTAGACCTGGAGCATCTCGTAGAAGCGGTAGATCGTCGGGTCGGTGGGGATGCCGCCCGGGATCGAACCGCGGGTCGGGATGGTCTGCAGCAGCAGCGCGGCGTCGCCGTCCAGGCCCAGCAGCTCGGCGACCGCCTTCGCGGACCGCTCCGGCAGCGGGTGCTGGCCGAGGACGGCGGCGGTGGTGAAGGCGACCGACAGGCCGGACGCGTCGGCGATCTGCTGCCAGGACAGGTTCTTGCGCATCTTGGCCTCGACAGCGGCGTTGGCCAGGGCCTCGCGGGCGGTGGGGTCGAACTGGGCGTGCACCATGGGAAGGATCCTTTTCTGGGAGGGTGCCGGTCCGCGCGGAAAGCAGCGGAACGGCGGGTTTTGGGTGGTGGTACCGGCTCCGTCAACTGCTCAGGACAGAGGGCCGGTTGAAGCCTCGGTCAGGACGCGAGGGCGGCGGCGCCTGCGCCGGTGAGGCCGAGCGCCTCGACGCGCCCCGTGGCGATGTCGAAGACCCAGCCGTGCAGCGTCACCTTCTTCTCCGCCAGCGCCCGGGCGACGGAGGGGTGGGTGGCCAGGTTCGTCAGCTGCGCGTACACGTTCTGACGCACCAGGGCCCCCACCTTCTCCGGGCCCGCCGCCATGTCGGAGGTACGGGCCACGGCGGCGTCGGCGTGACGCAGCCAGTCGGCGACCACCGGCGCGCCGCCGAGGTCGTGCCCCTCGGCCAGGGCGGTCATCGCACCGCAGGCCGAGTGCCCGCACACCACGATGTCGGTCACGCCCAGCACGGTGACGGCGTACTCGATGCTCGCCGTCACCCCGTTGGCGCCGGGGGTGTAGGCGGGGACGAGGTTGCCGGCGGTGCGGATGACGAACAGCTCACCCGGCTCGCCCTGGGTGATCAGCTCCGGCACCACCCGGGCGTCCGAACAGCCGATGAACAGCGTGTGCGGCGTGTGATGCGCGGCCAGGTGGGCGAAGAGCTCCGCCTTGGCCGGGAAGACGTCCTGCTGGAAACGGGCGATGCCGTCGGCGAGGTCAGGCATGGGGTCACTCCCTTCGGTGGCTGCCGGCCTCCGTGGGCTGGCGAAATCCACCATGCATGACCTGCCCTCATAGTGTCCAAGAGATGCTGACCATCAAACTCATTGACCCCATCTATAGTCATCCCCATGGCCACTCTCGAACTGCGCCACCTGCGCTATCTGCTCGCTGTCGCGGAGCACGGCAACTTCACCCGCGCCGCGGAGGACCTGCACATCTCCCAGCCCACGCTCTCCCAGCAGATCAAGCAGCTGGAACGGACCCTGGGCGTGCAACTGCTGGACCGCACCGGCCGCACGGTACGACTCACCGACGCCGGCGCCGTCTACACCGACCACGCCCGGCGCGCACTGCGCGACCTGGCGGCCGCCGAACGCGCCGTCCACGACGTCCAGGACCTCTCCCGCGGCCATCTACGGCTCGGCGTCACCCCCACCTTCACCGCCTACCTCATCGGCCCGCTCACCGCCGAGCTCCACACCCGCCACCCCGGCATCAGCCTGACCTTGACGGAGACGAGCCAGGACCGCATCGAGGCCGCCCTGCTCGCCGACGATCTCGACCTGGGCATCGCCTTCGCCGGGACCCACCTGCCCGGCGTCACCCCGACCCCGCTGTTCACCGAGACCCTCGGCCTCGTCACCGGCGCCCACCACCCCTGGACAGGGCCGGAACCCCTACCGGTACGGTCCCTCAAGGAGGAGCAACTCGCCCTGCTCAGCGGCGATTTCGCCACCCGCGGCCACATCGACGCCTACTTCGCCCGGCACCGGGTCGCCCCCCGTATCGCGGTCGAGGCCAACTCCGTCCAGGCCCTCACCGAAATCGTCCGGCGCACCGGCCTGGCCACCGTCCTGCCCGACGCCATCACCCACGACCACCCCCACCTCACCCCCATCCCCCTGGACCCACCCCTGCCCACCCGCACCGTCACCCTCCTCCACCACGAAGGCACCTACCACAGCGCCGCCTCCCACGCCTTCACCCGCCTCACCCACGACCTGGTCCGCACGCGCGGATACACCCTGCCCTCCTGACGACACGGCGACGGGCGGACCGAGGGCAGATTGCCCGCCAACTCTCAGCCGAAAAGCCGCACTTGCCCCCACCCGACGAGGCACCAAGGATTCCCTGCAGACCAGACGTCTGCTCGACCGCGATGCGGTCGCGCAGACGGTCGCGGATCACCGGTTCCGAGGTCCGGCGCAAACGCCCGCCTCACCCACCGCTCCATACCCCCGGAGCCCGGCCCGCGACCACACCGCGACCACCACGCCCCAAAACAACCGAAAGCCCGCCTCCGCATCACTGCGAAAACGGGCTCCGACCTGCGAAAATCGCTGGTCGGGACGGCGGGATTTGAACCCACGACCCCTTGACCCCCAGTCAAGTGCGCTACCAAGCTGCGCCACGTCCCGGTGCTCGTCCGGCCCGGGCTTTCGCCCTTGCCGACCGCGCAAGAGAACAATACCGCACGCCACGGGGTGGTCGCGCACGGGTTTCGCGGGGCGGGGGCCGGTCAGGAGGCGGGGCGGTGGGGGAGGTCGTCGTCGTGGGGGGTGGGGTGGCGGCGGGGGACGCGCCGCTCGGGTATCGGGGGTTCGTCGCCGAGGAGGTAGCGGGCGCCGGCGCCGCGGCCGGCGGCGGCGTCGTCGGGGTTGTAGATCGCGCACTTGCGCAGGGAGAGGCAGCCGCAGCCGATGCAGCTGGTCAGGCGGCGCTTGAGGCGCTCCAGCTCGTCGATGCGCTCGTCGATGCGCCGGGTCCAGGTGCGGGCGACGCTGTTCCACTGGGCGGCGGTGGGGGCGCGGTCCTCCGGCAGGCGGCCCATGGCCGCACCGGCCTCCTCCAGGGAGAGCCCGACGGCCTGGGCGGCGCGGACGAAGGCGACGCGGCGCAGCGTGGCCCGGGGGTAGCGGCGGCGCCCGCCGGGGGTGCGTTCCGAACGGATCAGGCCGAGTTCCTCGTAGTAGCGCAGGGCGGAGGCCGCGAGACCGCTGCGTGCGGCGAGTTCGCCGATGGTCATGAGTTCCGTCGGGTCGGTCATGCCCGCAGAGCGTAGCGGTCCGGTCACTCTGGCGAGTGATCGCCCTTGACTTCAAGCCCACTTGAAGTTGCAGCCTGATCAGCATGACCTCGACTTCGGTGGACACCACGTACACGTACGACGACCTCGCCGGTCTCATGAGTCTGATGACCGGGGACGAGAAGCACGGCTTCGCGGCCACGTCGACGCTCGACGCGCTGTGGGTGCTCTACGACAGGGTCCTGCGCGTCACCCCGGAGACGGCCGAGGCGCCGGACCGGGACCGCTTCCTGCTCTCGAAGGGCCACGGGCCCATGGCGTACTACGCCGTGCTGGCGGCCAAGGGCTTCCTGCCCGTCGAGTGGCTGAGCGGCTTCGGCTCGTACGGCTCGCCGCTGGGGCACCATCCGGACCGGACGCTGGTGCCCGGTGTCGAGATCGCCAGCGGTTCGCTGGGGCACGGGCTGCCGCTCGGGGTGGGCACGGTGCACGGGCTGCGGGCCCGGGGACTGACCGGGCCCCGGGTCTGGGTGCTGATCGGGGACGGGGAGCTGGACGAGGGCAGCAACCACGAGGCGATCGCCTACGCCGGGGCCACGGGCCTCGACCGGCTGCACACGGTGGTGATCGACAACAGCACGGCCACCCACGGCTGGCCCGGCGGCATCGCCCCCCGGTTCGCCGCGGCCGGCTGGTCGGCGGTGACCGTGGACGGCCGGGACCACGAGGCGCTGTACGAGGCGTTCACCGCGCCGCATCCGGGGCGGCCGCACGTGGTGGTGGCCCGGGTGGAGAAGGTCGTCCAGGTCGAGCCCAGCCATCACTGACCCCCACCGAACCGACCCCCACCGAAACGAAGGGACCGATCGTGGACACCATGCGCGAACGCTTCGCGACCACCGTCTCCGGGATCCTCGACACCGACCCCCGCACCGCGGTCGTCCTGGCCGACATCGGCCTCGCGGGGTTCGAGAAGGCGAGCGCCGCCCACCCCGACCGGGTGATCAACGTCGGGATCCGTGAACAGCTCATGGTGGGACTGGGCGGCGGGCTGGCCCTGGCCGGGCTCCGGCCGATCGTCCACACCTTCGCGAGCTTTCTGGTCGACCGTGCCTTCGAGCAGGTCAAGCTGGACTTCGGGCACCAGGGCGCCGGTGGTGTGCTGGTCAGCGCCAACGCCTCGTACGACTGGCCGGCGGGCGGCCTGACGCATATGTCGCCCGGGGACGTCGCGCTCCTGGACACCCTCGACGGCTGGACGCAGCACGTTCCCGGGCACCCTGACGAGGCCGAGGCGCTGCTGCGCCGCGCGGTGGCCGCCGGCGACGACAAGGTGTACGTCCGGCTGTCGGCACAGACCAACGCCGAACCCCGCCCGGTCACGGGCGGCTGCTTCCTGCCGGTGCGCGAGGGACGCCGCGGGGTGGTGGTGGCGGTGGGCCCGCTGCTGGAGAGCGTGCTGGAGGCCGTCGAAGGGCTGGACGTCACGGTGCTCTATGCGACGACCGTCCGGCCCTTCGACGGCACGGGCCTGCGCTCCGCCGTCGGCGCCGGCCCGGCGGACGTCGCGCTCGTCGAGCCGTACGTCGCCGGCACCTCCACCGCCGCGGCGAACGACGCCCTGGGGCACATGCCGCACCGGGTGCTGGGGCTCGGGGTCGCCCGCCGGGAACTGCGCCGGTACGGCTCGATGGAGGAGCATCTGGCCGGACTGGGGCTGGACCCGCGATCGTTGCGGCAGCGTCTCACCGCCTTCCTCAATTGAAGGCCCGCAGAGGGCCCGCAGAAGGCCCACAGAAGGCCCACAGAAGGCCCACGGAGGAAAGCCCGGCAAAGGGACGTGCGGGGCGGGGTGTTGACCGGGAACCCGGGCACCATGAACCATGATCCTTCACGGTACCGCCATCGCGTTCCGCGCAACTCCCTCATCACAGGAGGACAGTTGGACGTCCAGGGCCCCCGGGGCACCCACCCTTCTCCCCTCAGTCGACGCAGATTCCTCCAGGCCACCGCGGGCACCGCCGCCGTCGCGGGGATGACCGGCACCCTGATCGAGCAGGCGGCGGCACCGGCCGGGGCCGCCGCCGGGCCGCCGCCGCAGACCGTCCTCTCCTTCACCGGGGCCACCAACGGCGCGGCCTCCCTGCACGGCGACCGCGTGGTCGCCGAGGTGCAGAACGTCCTGTGGTCGCTGCCGCGCAAGGGCGGCGACGCCGTCGCGATCACCCCGCCGGACCTGGAGCCGACCCGGCCGGTGCACTCCCCCGACGGCCGGCTGCTGGCCGTCGCCGCCTACCGGGGCGGCGGCTTCCACATCTGGACGCTGCGCCCGGACGGCTCGGGGCTGCGGCAGCTGACCGACGGGCCCTGGGACGACCGGGGCCCGGCCTGGTCGCCCGACGGCACCCGGATCGCCTTCGCCTCCGAACGCGACGGCGACCCCGTCACCGGCAGCCCGTACCGGATCTGGACGGTGGACGTCCGCACCGGCGCGCTCACCCGGATCACCGGACTCCCGGGCCAGGAGGGTCCGGAACAGGGCGGCGCCTGGGAGGACTTCGACCCGGTCTGGTCGCCGGACGGCAAGCGGCTGCTGTTCGTCCGCGCCGGTGCGGCCGGCGGGAAGCTCGATGCCCGTACGGTGGCGTCCGTCCCCGCGGACGGGCGCGGCGCGGTCCGCACGGAGCTCACCGATCCGACGCAGGCGCAGGCGCAGATCATGACGCCCGCCGTCGGCCCGGGCGGGCGGCTGGCCTATCTGCGCACGACGCCCGCGCCCGCGGCCACGTGCACCCTGGTCGTGGACGGGGCCGCGGTGCCGGTCGAGGGCGACGTCGAACCGGTGCCGCCGCGCTGGGTCTCCCGGGACGAGCTGCTGCTCACCGTCGAGGGACAGTTCAGGATCGTGACGGTGGGCGGCAGTCGCCGCGTGACGGCGATCCCGTTCGCCGCGAGGCTGCCGCTCGACCGGCCGCGCTACCGCGTCAAGCGCTACGACTTCGAGGTCGGCGGTTCGGGCACGGTCCGCTCGGTGCACCTGCCCGCCCTGTCCCCGGACGGCCGCCAGGTCGCCTTCACCGCCCTCAACTCCCTCTGGACGATGGATATTTCGGGCAAAAAACCGCCCCGCCGGGTGGTGCGGGCGGACGCCACCCGCTATCTGCTGGCGCCGTCCTGGACGGCCGACGGCAAGGCCCTCGTCTACGCCGACGACCGCGACGGCCTGCTGGCCGTCCGCCGCCGCGACCTGACCTCCGGCGAGGACACCGAGCTGGCCGGCGGCGGCCGGGTGAGCCCGGCCCTCTCCCCCGACGGCAAGCGGCTGGCCTGCCTCGACCTGTCCGGCAACCTGCTGGTGCGCGACCTGGCGGCGGGCACGGACCGGGTCCTGGCGACCCCCATGGGCGCGGGCGGTCTGCCCGGCCGTCCCAGCTGGTCGCCCGACGGGCGCCACCTCGCCTACTGCGACCGCAACCGCCTCAACCAGCGCTTCCGCGAGGGCTACAACCTCATCCGCGTCGTGGACACGGCCGACGGCTCGTCCCGGCTGCACGCCCTCGCGCCCCACGCCTCCGTCTCCGACCGCTACGACTCGGGCCCCGTCTGGTCCCCCGACGGCCGCTCCATGGCGGTGATCAGCGAGTCCGCGCTGTGGCTGCTGCCCGTCGCGCCGGACGGCACGCCGACGGGCGCGCCGCGCCGGCTCACCGACGAGGCCGCCGACCATCCGTCCTGGTCCGCGGACTCCCGGCACCTCCTCTACCTGTCGGCGGGCCGCCTGCGCCTGCTGGACGTGGAGAGCGGCCGGACCCGCACCGTCCCGGTCCCCCTCGGCTACCGGCGGCCCACGCCCGCCGACACCGTGGTGCACGCCGGACGGTTCTGGGACGGCACCGGCGACACCGTCCGCGAGGACGTGGACGTCGTGGTGCGCGACGGCCGGATCGCCGCCGTCGAGCCGCACCGGACGCGCCGGGCCGCGCAGCGGCGGATTGACGCGTCGCGGCGCACGGTGATCCCGGGGCTGTGGGACGCCCACACCCACCCCTGGCAGATCACCTACGGCGGCCGGCAGACCGCCCTCCAACTCGCCTACGGCATCACCACCGCCGTCTCGCTCGGCGGCGCCTCCTACGAACAGGCCCGGATCCGCGAGGCGGTGGCCGCCGGGGAGCTGGCCGGGCCGCGCCTGCTGACCTGCGGGGAGCTCCTCGACGGGGCGCGGGTGGCGTACAGCATGGGCCGGGCGCACCGCACCCGGGAGGGCCTGCGCCGCTCGCTGTCGAGGGCCGGGGCGCTGGACTGGGACTTCGTGAAGACCTATGTCCGGGCGCCGGGTTGGATCATCGAGGAGTCGGCGCGGTTCGCGCACGAGGAGCTGGGGGTGCGCACCGGCTCCCACCTGTGCTCGCCGGGCATCCAGCTCGGCCAGGACCTGACGACGCATCTGCAGGCCACGCAGCGGCTGGAGTTCGGGCACGCGACGACGGCGACCGGCCGGGCCTTCGAGGACGTGCAGGAGATCTACACCCGCACCGACTTCCGCCTGATCGCCACCATCTTCACCTCCGTCCCGCTGCTGGGCTCCGCCCCCGCCCTGGCGGAGGACCCGCGGGTGACACGGCTGATGCCGCCGTGGGACGTGGAGCTGGTCCGCAAGACGGCCGGCGAGAAGCCCACCGACGACCAACTGGCCACGCTGCGCCGGGAGGTGGAGGTCTACCGCCGGGTCCTGTCGGGCGGCGGCCTGGTCGCCCTCGGCACGGACGCCCCGCTGGTCCCGGTCGGCCTCTCCCTCCATATGGGTCTGCGGGCCCTGCACCGCCACGGCCTCTCCGCGGCCGAGGCCCTGCGGACGGCGACGCTGCTGCCCGCCCGGGCCTTCGGGGCGGAACGCGACCTGGGTTCGCTGGAGCCCGGCAAGCTCGCCGACATGACGGTGGTCGACGGCGACCCGTTCGACGACTTCGACACGCTGGTGCGGACGGAGTCGGTGCTGCGCGGCGGAGTGCCGTTCACCCAGGACGAGTTGGTGGCCGCCTACGGCGGGGACCAGGCCCCCGCCCTGCGCGGCGGCAGCACCACGCACGGCGAGGACTGGCGGGAGGTGGGCCGGAGGCTGCGCCGCGACTCCTGCTGCGACCTGGAGCGCTAACGCTCCGCTGGACGTCCGGTATGTCATCCGCGGGTGCGTCGTAGCTGGTCGCGCAGTTCCCCGCGCCCCTTAGGGGCGCGCCCCGGCCCGCCGCGTCACCCCTCGGTGACCAGAGCCGGGGCGGCGACGGCCGCCATGGGCGGCAGGGCCGGCCAGCCCCCGGCCGGCGTCGCGGCCGCCTCCCGCCACCAGGCGTCCGGCGCCAGGCCGTCCGCCGGCTCGAAGGGCTGCCCGGGCCGCGGCACCGCGTACCGCGCCCCGGCCCGCCGTGCCGCCACGGCGGTGCGGTCGGCCGGCTCGGCCCAGGGGTGCGGGGCGAGGTTGAAGGTGCCCCAGTGGATGGGGAGCAGGATGCCGCGCCCGGGGTCGCCGCCCTGCAGGTCGAGGTGGGCGCGCAGCCCCTCCTCGGGCGTCATATGAATGTCGGGCCACATGTCCGAGTACGCCCCGATCTGCACCATCGTGGCGTCGAACGGCCCGTACTGCGCGCCGATCTCCGCGAAGCCCGGGAAGTAGCCCGTGTCACCGGAGTGGTACACGCGGTGCTCGGGCCCGGCGACCACCCACGAGGCCCACAGCGTGTGCTGGGTGTTGCGCAGCGCCCGCCCGCAGAAGTGACGGGCGGGGGTGGCGGTGAGCGTGAGCCCGCCGACCGTCGTGGACTCGTGCCAGTCCAGCTCGGCGATCCGCCGGGCGGGGACGCCCCAGTGCTCCAGGTGGGCGCCCACCCCCAGCGGCACCACGAAGACCGCCCCGCTGCGGATCAGGGCGCGGACCGTGGGCATGTCCAGATGGTCGTAGTGGTCGTGCGAGATCACCACGGCGTCCAGGGGGCCGGTCTCGGCCAGCGGTACGGGCACGGGGTGCATCCGGCGCGGTCCCGCGAAGGCGAACGGCGAGCAGCGCTCGGACCAGACCGGGTCGAACAGGACGCGGTGCCCGTCGATCTCGGCCAGCACGCTCGAATGCCCCATCCAGGTCAGCCGCAGCCCCGAGGCGGCGGGCACGGCCAGGTCGGCCACGGTGGTGGGGTGCACCGGGATCGCGTGGACGGGGGCGCGGCGGACGCGCTCCTCCTTGCGGAAGTAGGTGCTCAGAAAGGCCGGCATCGAGCCGGACGGCGTCCGGGAGGCGGCGACGGGGTTGACGAACACCCCGTCCCGGAAATTCGGCGACCGCCTGATGCGTGCCATCCGCTCCCCCGACGGGTCGGCCCCGAAGGCCGCGGGTCGCAGGGCGTCGAGCGGTGAGCTGGTCGGGCGGAAGCCGGTCACGGCACCTCCAAGGGTTGTCCCATGAGTTCTCCCCATTATCCTTCGGACCTCCGACAGGCCCGGTCACAGGCCGCTGACCCGCAGCGTCACGTTCAGCCGGCCGGTGAGGCCGAGCTCCGCCGGGGCGGTGCCCGGAAAGGTCCGGGGCACCCCGTGATAGGCGAGGCGGGAGGGGCCGCCGAAGACGAACAGGTCGCCGCTGCGCAGCTCGACGTCCGTCCAGGGCCGGGTCCTGGTGCGGGTGTTGCCGAAGCGGAAGACGCAGGTGTCACCGAGGCTGAGCGAGACGACCGGGGCGGCGGACTTCTCGTCGCTGTCGCGATGCAGGCCCATCCTCGCGCCCGCCTCGTAGAAGTTCACCAGCGCGGTGTCGTAGGGGGCATACGGCTCTTCACCGGCGTCCGTGCCATGGGCGCGGGCGACCGCGTCCCGCGCCAGGGCGTCCAGCCATCCGGGGAACGGCTTGACCGGGGCGCCGTCGCCGTCGACGACGGTGCGCGCGTAGCCGTACGGGTACCAGTGCCAGCCCAGGCAGACGGTGCGGACGGACATCTCGCCGCCCCGGGGCATGCGGACGGTGCGCAGGCCCGCCGGCGGACGGGCCCACTCCCGGCAGGCCGCGAGCAGCCGGCGCTGGGCGGGCGGGTCGAGCCAGCCGGGGACGTGCACGGCACCCGGGGCGACCTCGGCCGACGGGCGGGGGAACAGCTCGTCGTCCATGCGGCCAGCGTAACCGGGCGCCCCGGCTCCGGGAGCGTCAGTGCTTGACGCCGACACCGCCGTAGAAGGCGACCCTGGCCAGCTCGGACCGGGTGGGCGTCTCGCCGTCCGGCCGCCAGAGCGGCGCCTGGACCAGGCCCGGCTCCAGCAGGTCGTAGCCGTCGAAGAACGGCAGGATCCGCTCGTAGCCGCGCACGGTCAGCTGGGCCGTGGCGTTGCGGTACGCCTCGGCGGCGTCGCCCTCGATGTGCCGGTGGAAGTCGCCGGTGCCGTGGGTGAGGACGAGGTGGCTGCCCTTGGGGAGCGCCTCGGTGAGCGTCCGGAGGATCCCGGCGGGGTCCTCCTCGTCCTTGACGAAGTGCAGGACGGCGACCAGCAGCAGCGCCACCGGCTCGTCGAAGTCGATCAACTCCCGCACCACCGGGTGCTCCAGGATCGCCTCCGGCTCGCGGACGTCCGCGAGCACGAACCCGGTGTTGCCGGTGTTCGTCAGCTTGGCGCCCGCGTGGGTCGCCACGATCGGGTCGTTGTCGACGTACGCGACGCGCACGTCCGGTGCGATCTCCCGTGCCGCCTCATGGGTGTTGGGCGACGTCGGTATGCCGGTGCCGATGTCGATGATCTGCCGGACGCCGCCGCGGACCACCTCGCGCACGGCCCGCAGCATGAAGTCCCGGTTGGCGCGGGCGCTGGGGCGGGCGTCGGGGACCAGCCCGATCACGCGTTCCGCGGCCTCGCGGTCCACCTCGTAGTTGTCCCAGCCGCCGAGGTAGTAGTCGTACATCCGCGCCGGATGCGGCCGGCTGGTGTCGATCTGTTCGGCCGGGAAGCCCTGCTCGGTCACGCTGCGTCCTGCCTTTCGCGTTTGCCCGTTGGTGCCTTGGTCTCCTGACGCCTCGTCAGCTCGGCGTCTTCGTACGCCCTTCACGTTCGGGTCATGACCGACGTACGCGCGGTCGCCCCGCGTTGACGCTCACGTCCGCGGTCCGCCGTCCGCGCCGGCGAGCAGGAAGTCGGCCTGGCCGGCCTTCGCCCCCCGGATGAAGGTCTCGATCTCGCTATGCGTGTAGATCAGCGCGGGACCCTCCGGGTCCGTGGACTGGCGCAGGGCGACCCGGCCGTCCCTCAGGCGCATGACCTCGACACAGCTTCCCCCGTTGCCGCCGCTCCACGGCTTGCTCCAGCCCTCGGTCCCGAGGTCGGTGGCAGGCATGCCGTTGTAGACGCGATCCAGATCCATGGTTCAGATCTCCTTACGAATGCCACCCAGGAATGCCTTGGTGGTGTGTGCGGGGGCGGCCTGCGCGCAGAGCCGGTCCAATGCCTCCAGGAAGGCCGAGACGTCCTCGCGCTGGTCGAAGTAGGAGGCGCCGATGAGGTTTTCGGCGTACGCGATGTCCGGGAGCTCCTCGATGGGGAACCGGAAGATGTGGAACGGCCCGTACATCGCCGGGTGCGGTCCGGCGGCGAACGGAATGATCTGGAGCCGTACGTGCGGCAGGGCGCTGGCCTCGATGAGCCGGGCGACCTGGGCCCGCATCACCTCCGGCCCGCCGATGGGGCGGCGCAGCACGGTCTCGTCCATCACCACCCACAGCAGGGGCGGCTTCTCCCGCGCGAGCAGATTCTGCCGCTCCCGGCGGACGGCGACGGCGCGCTCGATCTCGGCCTCGGGAGCGTGCGGCTGGCCCGCGCGCAGCACGGCGCGGGCGTAGTCCTCGGTCTGCAACAGGCCCGGGACGTAGTGCGGTTCGTAGGCGCGTATGAGGTTGGCCTCGCCCTCCAGGCTGACGAACGCGCTGAACCACTCGGGCAGGACGTCGCGGAAGCGGTGCCACCAGCCGGGGCGGTTGGCCTCGCGGGTGAGCGCGAGGAACCCCTCGACCTCGGCCGGGTCGTCCACGCCGTAGATCCGCAGCAGCTTCTCCACATACGGGATCTTCAGGCCGACCTCGGCCTTCTCCATCCTGCGGATCGTGGCGTGCGTGACGTCCAGCGCGCGGCCCGCCTCCTGGAAGGAGAGCCCGGCCGCCTCCCGCAGATCGTGCAACCGCTTGCCGAGGACGACCCGCAGCACGGTCGGGGCCCCTGCCGGCCGCGCTTCCCCCACTGGTCCCCTCCCGCCAACTGCCGTCATATGCCAGCAGTGTGCCACGCGGCATACGAAGCCGACAGACTGTGCTTCCGATTCTGCAAATTACAGACTGAAGCTTGCCACACCTGACTCACATCGCACATAGTTGCGGAGTGGTCCCCTCCCAAGACGCACCTTTGCTGGGGCGCCGCGGCGGCTGCTTCGGCGGGCGCCCGACGGACGCCTACGCCTTTCACTTCCCGGCCCTCAACGCCTCGGTGGCGGAGGCGCGAAGACGAGTCCTCGCCCGGCTGAGGGAGTGGGGTGTCGACGAAACCGCCTGCGACGACGCCCAGTTGGTCGTCTCGGAACTCTTCACCAACGCCGTCCGGCACACGGACAGCGACAAGGTCAGCTGCCAGGTCCGGGTCAGCCCGGCCCTCCTGCGCATAGAGGTCGCGGACCACGGCTGCGCCTCCACCGAGCCCCGCGCGCGGTGCAGCGGCGCCGACGAGGAGAGCGGCCGCGGCCTCCTCCTCGTCGGCGCCCTCTCCCAGGCGTGGGGGGTCCGTCCCGATGACGGGGGCGGGCGGGGGCGTGTGGTGTGGGCGGATCTGGCGCATCGGGCGGGATGTACGGCGCGCTCACGCTGAGCCGTGCCCGGGGTTCCGGCGGTTTGTGCCCCGGACCCGCCCTTTCACCGTTTCTTCCGGGGGCTCCGCCCCCTCGGCCCGGCACCGCGCTGCCGCGCGGTGGGGCGGGGGCCGCGCCCCCTGCACCCCTGCTTCCGGGGCTCCGCCCCTGGCCCCCGTTTGTCGCGGCTTCGCCGCTCGTCCTCAAGCGCCGGACGGGCTGAATTCAGCCCGTCCGGCGCTTGAGGACTCCGCCCGAAGGGCGGATGGGGCCCGGGGTCTCCCCGGAAGAAACGGTGAAAGGGCGGGACCGGGGCACACACCCAGCCCATCCGGCGCTCCAGGGGCGCAGGGGCGAAGCCCCGCCCACCCGCGCGGCAGCGCGCCAGCGGGGTCCCGCAGGGGCGCAGCCCCCGCGAAAACGGATTAGGGCGGGGCGGGGAGAGCAAACCCCCACCACCCCCTACAGCGGCAACAAATCCGGCCGCTTAGGCTCCACATTGTCCCCCGAAGACTCCCCCCGAAGCCTCCGCCCGATCCACGGCACCAAATGCTCCCGCGCCCAGTGGACATTGTCCCGCCGCACCTCCGCCGGCGTCCGCGCATCCTCCGCCGGCCACGGCTCGTCCGGGTCGGCCGGCACGGCCAGCCCCAGGACCTGCGCCGCGCGCAGCGCGACCCGCGTATGCCCGTCGGCCGACAGGTGCAGCCGGTCCTCGCTCCACGCCCGCCGGTCCTGCACCGCCTTCAGCGACCACAGGTCGAGCACGGGACACCCGTGCCGGTCGGCGATGGCCCGCACATGGGCCGTGTACGTCGCGATCCGGCCGCGCAGATGCTTGAACACCGGCATGCCGCGCGTGTCGAAGCCGGTGCACAGCAGCACGGTCCCCACGGAGGAGACCAGGTCCGCGACCGCCGCCTCGTAGCGCTCGGCCACGTCGTCCGGATCGGACCCGGGCCGCAGGATGTCATTGCCCCCCGCGCAGAACGTGACGAGGTCCGGCCCCAATTCCTTCGCCCGCGGGACCTGTTCCTCGACGATCTGGTCGAGGAGCCTGCCGCGCACCGCCAGGTTGGCGTAGCGGAAGGCCCCCTCCTCGCGCTCGTCCGCGTCGGCCAGGAGTACGGCCAGTCGGTCGGCCCAGCCGATGAACGAGTCGCCGGGCCCCGGGTCGCCGACGCCCTCGGTGAAGCTGTCCCCGACGGCTGCGTACGACCCGATCGCGCTCTTGCTCAATGATTTCGAATCGTCTGCCACGTCAGCACATCATTCCTGCCCCCGAGTGACCTACGCCACCGTAACCAGGGGTTGACGGCCCGTGATGTATCCCACCCCGAAAACGGCGCACCACCCGGAATAGGCCGGCGCACACCGGCGTATGGTCCGTTCAGCCGCCGAACGGCACACACGCGAACAAGCCGAGATCAGAGGAGTTGCCCGTGACCCAGACGCCGCAGGCCCCCGCCACCGAGCCCCAGCTGGCAGGCGTTATCAACTTCCGTGACCTGGGCGGCCTCCCGGCCGCGGACGGGAGGCGGGTCAGGCCCGGCGCGCTGTTCCGCAGCGGCCACCTCGCCCATGCCACGGAGGAGGACGCGGTCTTCCTGGACTCGCTGGGCCTGCACACCGTCCTGGACTTCCGCAACGACGGCGACATCGCCGAGGAGGGCCCGGACGTCACGCTCCCCGGGGTGCGGAACCTCAACATCCCGATGACGGACCCGGCGGACGGCAAGGAGTTCTGGCGGATGGTCCGCGAGGGCGGCCCCGAGCTGCTGCGCACCGAGCTCGGCGAGGGCCGGGCCGCGCAGCGCATGGAGAACACCTACCGGGCGATGATCACGGGCAAGACCGCCGAGCACAGCCGCGTCGTGCACACCCTGGCCGAGGGCTCGGTGCCCGCGCTGATGCACTGCGCGGCGGGCAAGGACCGCGCGGGCCTGGCGATCGCGGTGACCCTGCTGGCGCTGGGCGTGCCGCGCGACGCCATCGAGGCGGACTACCTGGAGTCCAACGCCCCGCACCGCCGCTACCGGCTCAGGCGCTCGGCCGAGGCCGGGACCACCCCGGAGGTGCAGGAGCTGCTCTCCCCGCTGTTCGAGGCCCGCACCGGCTACCTCGCCGCCGCGTTCGCCGCGCTGGACGAACGCTGGGGGACGACCGAGCGCTACCTCACCGAGGGCCTCGGCCTCACCGACACCACCCGGGAACGGCTGCGCGCCCTGCTGCTGACGGACTGACCCGCACCGAGGCGCGCACCCTCGACCACGTCGGCGAACTCCCCGTGGTCGAGGGCGCGTTGTCACGCGGCCTTCGCGGCCGGAGCGGACTCGGGGATCCAGTACGGCGCCGTGCCGTAGTAGTGGACGGGGACCACCTTCCCGTAGCTGAGCGGCTTCTTGTTGTCCGCGGGAAGGAACTCCGCGCTGAACGCCGCCTGGATCGTGTAGTCCACGTCGAAGTTCTTGCAGATGTGCTTCTCTCCGTCGATGGTCTCCTCCGCGCCCAGTTGTGTGCACCGCATGTCGCCGGGAGGCGTCAGGACGAAGGCGTTGTGCGCGATGCCCTTGCCCTGGAAGACGAAGGGGAGATTGAGGGTGAAGCTGCTCCAGGGCGCGTCGCAGTGGTACGGCACCGCTCCGTTCGGCCCGTTCGTCAGCCACGCGTCGATCCGGCCGGCGAAGGGGGTCTCGGCCATGACGGGTTCGATCCTCACGGGCATTTCGTACCCGCCGACCTGGCTGTTCTCGTTGGGATGCCCCACGTCGTAGGTGAACGACGGGTAGTCGACGCCGGGCGACTCCTTCTCGTTGCCATAGGCACACGGTTCCCCTGGATCCTTCGACACATCGACCGTGACCTCGTCCTCGCCGATCGCGACGGTCCCGCCGTCCTTCACAAACGCGTCGACCGTGTCGTAGGTCTTCGGCGGCGGCCCGCCGAATCCGAACAGCGAAGTGAAGATGGCCACCGCGATGTTGAAGGCGAGTTTGACCGCGCTGACCACGATCGCCGCCGGCGGGAACACCACCGACACCGCCGTGCCCACCACTCCGATCACGCCTCCCACGAAGCCCACCACATCCGAGGGATTCGTCAGGGCGGTCACGTCGTCCACGAGGCCCTTGATGTCACCCACCACCGGGATGAGACCGACCGCGGCCGAGACGACCTCCTTGATGGGGAACTTCTGCTGACCGACTCCGGCTGCCAGGACACCCGTCGCGGCGGAGATCTCCCCCTCGCGGTCGAGGACCGTCTGCACACCGGGCAGGACCTTCTTGAACCCGACATCGATCAACTTGCTGAAATTCGGCGCCGCCCGCTTCGCGCCGTACTTCAGGAAGACCTCCCGGGCCTTGACGGACTCCGCCGTGAACTCCGGGTCGTTCAGCAGCTGGGTGGCGTCATCGGAGATCGTCCGGCCGACGCTGCCCCACTGCTCCTTGGGGAGTTTGCAGGCGGCATGCTGGGGGTCACTCGTGCAGGCCGCCTTGACGCCCTCGTCGAGGGCCTGATCGGAGAGCTGGGAGCGCACGGGGTCCTGGTCGTTCGGGGCCATCCCGGCGACGACGCGAGCCCGGGCCCGGGCGGCATCCGGTGGCTGCCAGCAGCCGAGCAGCAGGGCCAGCACGGCGATGAGTACGAAGCCCGCCCGGAAGCGAGGGGAGGCGGTCGGCATGTCGCTTCTCCAGTGGGAGTCCTCCCCCCGTGGATGATCTCGCTGACCATGCAAGGGCCGGGGAATGGCCACCGCAAGCCGGCTGACCCGGATGGTCTTCCCCACCTACCCCGACAGCCCCACGCGGCGTGCGAAAGGCCCCACGACCTCCAAGAGTGTCTGACATGAAGAAAGCGAAGACGACGGGGCACGCGCGCTCCACCCCGCTCCGGACCGCCGTGCTCCTCCCCACGGCCACCGCGCTCGCGCTGTCCCTCACCGTCCCGTCCACGACCGCCGCCGAGCAGCGGCGCCGCGACGGAACGGCCAACTACCAGGCGGTCCAGTTCCTCAATCAGGACCAGTCCGCACAGGTCTCCTTCACCGGTGAAGTCAGCTGGAGCGCGACCGGAGAGAACACCGACGCGGCGCACAACACCGACACACCGCACTTCAAGTACACAGTGGAGGGGACGCTCGCCATGGAGTGCACCCCCGGAGCGGCGCCGACCATCGGCTGGCTGGACCACTCCGGTGACACGGTGAGCTGGGAGGTCTCGGATCCGGTGGCCTGCGGCGAACAGGTCTCCGTCGTGGCTTCGGGACCCGTGGGCCCGGGAGGCACGGTCCGGCTCCGCTTGTCCGGCAGACCGCACCCCCCGGCCCAGAACCCCTCCGACACGCAGGGATTCCAGCAAGTCCCCACGAGCGACGAGGCCGTGACCACCGGAAACATCACGGAGTTCGCCGTCTCCTGACCCATCTCCTGGCCCGTCTCCCGACCCGGCCCGTGCCCAGCACCCCGCCTACGCCTGCAACGCCTGCTTCACCAGAGTCCGCCCGAAGTCCCACATCAAGGACCCGCCCCCATGGGCCTCGTCCATCACCGCGGTGAAGGCGTCCACGAAGCGGTCGACCTCCTTCTCGCCGACGACCAGCGGCGGGATCAGCTTGATGACCTCCAGGTGGTCCCCGGAGACCTGGGTGAGGATGCGGTGCTTCTGCAGCAGCGGCACGACGACCATCTGCGCGAACAGCCCCTTGCGGGCCGCCTGGAGCATCGTCCAACGGCCGCGCAGTCCCAGCGACTTGGGCCGCCCGAACTCGATGCCGATCATCAGCCCCCGGCCGCGCACCTCGTGCAGCAGCTCGTACTTGTCCACCAGCGCCGCGAGTCTGGACCGCAGCAGGTCGCCGGTGACCCGGGCGTTCTCGACGAGCCGCTCGTCCTCCAGCACCGACAGCACCGCGAGCCCCGCCGCCATCGCCTGGGCGTTGGAGCCGAAGCTCGCGGAGTGGACGAGGACCCGGTCCATGGAGGAGTAGACCTTCTTGAAGATCCAGTCCTTGCCGAGCGTGGCCCCGACGGGCACATAGCCGCCGGAGAGCGTCTTGGCCACGCACACCAGGTCCGGCTCGACGCCGCTCTCGTGCTGGTACGCGAAGAACGCCCCGGTGCGCCCGATGCCGGTCTGCACCTCGTCGGCGATCAGCAGCGCCTTGTGCCGGTGGAGCAGCTCCTGCGCGGCACGCAGATAACCGGGCGGGGCCTCCAGGACGCCCTTGCCCTGGATCGGCTCGACGATCAGCGCCGCGACGTCCCCGCGCCGCAACTCCCGCTCCAGCGCGCCGAGGTCGCCCAGCGGGACGGCGGTGTCCGGCAGCAGCGGGGCGAAGCCGTCGCGGAAGCCGTCCTCGCCGTTGACCGAGAGCGACCCGGTGGTCAGCCCGTGGAAGGCGTGCGTGCAATACAGCACGCGGGGCTTCCCGGTGGCGTAGCGGGCGAACTTCAGCGCGGTCTCCACCGCCTCCGTCCCGCTGTTGCCGAAGAACACCCGGTCCAGGTGCGGCGTGTACGCCAGCAGCTTCTCGGCGAGCAGACCGGGCAGCGGCTGGCAGTCGAAGCGCGTCAGGTCGGCGAGCGAGGCGTCCAGCACGTCGTGCAGGGCCTTGCGGACGACCGGATGGTGCCGGCCGACGCCCATCACGCCGAAACCGGCGAGCATGTCGAGGTAGTCCTGCCCGTCCGCGTCCCAGAAGTACGCGCCCTCGGCCCGCTCGTAGACCTTGTCGAACCCGATGGTGTGCAGCATCCGCGGCAGTTGGTGGTTGAGGTGCCGGGAGTGCAGCTCGTACCGCTCGCCACCGCGCTCGGCCAGCAGCCGGGGCAGGTCGAATCCCTTGGTGTCGCCGTCGGTCATGCGTGGTTCTCCTCACGGGCGGGCGCGGCGGCGCCCCCGCCCTTCCTACGGGCCAGGACCGCGCTGATCCGGCCGGCGATCTCGGCGGGGGTGAGCCCCAGGTCCGCCAGGACCTCACCGCGCTTGGCGTGCGGGAGGAACTGCTCGGGGATGCCCATGGCCTCCACCGGCAGGTCCACGTCCGCGTCGCGCAGCGCCTGGGCGACGGCCCATCCCACGCCCCCCGTACGGCTGTTGTCCTCGACGACGGCCACCATCCGGTGCCCGGCGGCGAGCCCCGGCAGCTCCGGGTCGACCGGTTTGACCCAGCGAGGGTCGACGACGGTGCAGCCGGTGCCGCGCGCCCGGAGCAGCTCCGCCGCCTCCAGGGCGACTTCGGCCATGGCGCCGACGGAGACCAGCAGGACGTCCGGCCCGCCGGTGCGGGCGAGGACGTCCATGCCGCCGACGCGGTCCACGGCGGGGACGTCCTCGCCGACGGTCGCCTTGGGGAACCGTACGACCGTGGGGGCGTCGGGGACGTCCACGGCCTCGCGGAGCTGGGCGCGCAGCCGGGTCGCGTCGCGCGGGGCGGCGATCCGCAGGCCGGGGACGACCTGGAGGATCGACATGTCCCACATGCCGTTGTGGCTGGGCCCGTCGGTACCGGTGACGCCGGCCCGGTCCAGGACGAAGGTGACGCCGCACTTGTGCAGCGCCACGTCCATCAGCACTTGGTCGAAGGCCCGGTTGAGGAACGTCGCGTACACCGCGAAGACGGGGTGCAGCCCGCCGGTCGCCAGACCGGCCGCCGACACCGCCGCGTGCTGCTCGGCGATGCCCACGTCCCAGACCCGGTCGGGGAACTCCTCGGCGAACCTGGTGAGGCCCACGGGGTGGAGCATCGCCGCGGTGAGCGCCACCACGTCCGGCCGCTCCGCGCCGATGCGGACGATCTCGTCGCCGAACACCGATGTCCACGAGGTCCCCGTGGCGGGCGAAAGCGGCTCGCCGGTCAGCGAGTTCATCACCCCGACGGTGTGGAAGCGGTCCGCTTCGTCCTCCAGCGCGGGCCGGTAACCGCGCCCCTTCTCGGTGCGGCAGTGCACCAGCACCGGTCCGTGGAAACGCTTGGCCCGGCGCAGCGCCGACTCGACGGCGGCCACGTCGTGGCCGTCTATCGGGCCGACGTACTTCAGCCCCAGGTCCTCGAACATGCCCTGGGGCGCGAAGGCGTCCTTGAACCCCTTCTTCGCGCCGTGCAGCGACTCGTAGAGGGGCTTGCCCAGCAGCGGCAGCCGCTGGACGGCGTCCTTGCCGCGGGCGAGGAACCGCTCGTAGCCGTCGGTGGTGCGCAGGGTGGCCAGGTGGTCGGCGAGGCCGCCGATGGTGGGCGCGTAGCTGCGCTCGTTGTCGTTGACGACGATGATCAGCTGCCGGTCCTTGGCGGCGGCGATGTTGTTGAGCGCCTCCCAGGCCATGCCGCCGGTGAGCGCGCCGTCGCCGATGACGGCGACGACGTGCCGGTTCCAGTGGCCGAGGACCTGGTTGGCCTTGGCCAGGCCGTCGGCCCAGCCGAGGACGGTGGAGGCGTGGCTGTTCTCGATGACGTCGTGCTCGGACTCCTCCCGGGACGGATAGCCCGAAAGCCCGCCCTTGCTGCGGAGCTTGGAGAAGTCCTGACGCCCTGTCAGCAGTTTGTGGACGTAGGACTGGTGCCCGGTGTCCCACAGGATCCGGTCGGAGGGCGAGTCGAAGGTGCGGTGCAGGGCGATGGTGAGCTCCACCACGCCCAGGTTGGGGCCGAGGTGCCCTCCGGTCCTCGCCACGGCGTGGATCAAGAAGTGGCGGATCTCCTCGGCGAGTTCGTCGAGTTCCTCTGCGGCCAGTGCTTTCAGGTCGCGCGGACCGCGGATGTTCTCCAGTAACGACACTCCGGCCCCCTCCTAGGCTTCGTCGGCCTTGCTCTCCTCGGCCCCGCCCTGCTCCGCCGGGCCTTTCTGTCGGACCCGCTACGGGGCCACGGTGACGGCGGGTCCACCGGAGGCGACGCCGTCCTTCTCCATCCGCTCGGCGAGCTTCCGGGCCTCCTCGATGAGGGTCTCGACGATCTTCGACTCCGGGACGGTCTTGATGACCTCGCCCTTCACGAAGATCTGGCCCTTGCCGTTGCCCGAGGCCACACCCAGATCCGCCTCACGCGCCTCGCCCGGACCGTTGACCACACAGCCCATGACCGCCACCCGCAGCGGGACCTCCATCCCGTCCAGACCCGCGGTCACCTCGTCCGCCAGCTTGTAGACGTCCACCTGGGCACGGCCGCAGGACGGGCAGGAGACGATCTCCAGACGGCGCTGGCGCAGGTTCAGCGACTCCAGGATCTGGATACCGACCTTGACCTCCTCCGCCGGCGGAGCCGAGAGGGAGACGCGGATCGTGTCGCCGATGCCCTCGGACAGCAACGCCCCGAACGCCACCGCGGACTTGATGGTGCCCTGGAACGCCGGACCCGCCTCCGTCACCCCCAGGTGCAGCGGGTAGTCGCACTGCGCGGCCAGCTGGCGGTAGGCGTTGACCATCACGACCGGGTCGTTGTGCTTGACCGAGATCTTGATGTCCCGGAAACCGTGCTCCTCGAAGAGCGACGCCTCCCACAACGCCGACTCCACCAACGCCTCCGGAGTCGCCTTGCCGTACTTCTGCAGCAGACGCCGGTCCAGCGACCCGGCGTTCACCCCGATACGGATCGGAGTACCCGCCCCGGAAGCCGCCTTGGCGATCTCCTTCACCTTGTCGTCGAACTGCTTGATGTTGCCCGGATTCACCCGGACCGCCGCACAGCCCGCGTCGATCGCCGCGAACACATACTTCGGCTGGAAGTGGATGTCCGCGATCACCGGAATCTGCGACTTGGCGGCAATCACCTTCAGCGCATCCGCGTCGTCCTGCGTCGGACAGGCCACGCGCACGATCTGGCAGCCCGACGCCGTCAGCTCCGCGATCTGCTGCAGCGTCGCACCGATGTCCGACGTCCGCGTCGTCGTCATCGACTGCACCGACACCGGCGCGCCGCCGCCCACGGCCACGGAACCGACCCGGATCCCCCGGCTGACCCTGCGGTCGGCCAGCCTGGCCGGAACGGACGGCACCCCCAACACCACCGGTTCCATGAGGGACATGGTCATCAGCCCTTGTTTCCGGAGACCGTCTCGCGCACGGCCCGCAGGGACTCCTTGAGGGAGCCCATGGTGGCCAGGACGGCGGTGGGCTCGTAGCCGCAGTGCGCCATGCAGTTGTCGCAGCGCGGGTCCTTGCCCCGGCCGTACTTGTCCCAGTCGGTCTCCTCGACCAACTGCCGGTAGGTGGGCACGTATCCGTCGCTCATCAGGTAGCAGGGACGCTGCCAGCCGAAGAGCGAGTAGTTGGGGATGGCCCAGGCGGTGCAGGGGAAATCGGCCTTGCCCTCCAGGAAGTCCAGGAAGAGCGGGCTGTGGTTGAGCCTCCAGCGCTTGCGGTTGCCGCCGGAGAACGCCTTGGCGAACAGCTCGCGGGTCTCCTTGACGCCCAGGAAGTGGTCCTGGTCCGGGGCCTTTTCGTAGGCGTAGGCGGGCGAGATCATCATCTCGTCCACCTTCAGGTCGTCGTTGAGGTAGTTGAGGACCTCGACGATGGTCTGGGGGGTGTCGGTGTTGAAGAAGGTCGAGTTGGTGGTGACCCGGAAGCCGCGCCGCTTGGCCTCCTTGATGGCCGCCACCGCCTCGTCGAAGACGCCCTCCTTGGCCACCGACTGGTCGTGCCGCTCGCGCAGACCGTCGATATGCACCGCGAAGGCGAAGTAGGGCGAGGGCGTGAACTTGTCGAGCTTCTTGCGCAGCAGCATGGCGTTGGTGCAGAGGAAGATGTATTTCCGCTTTGCCACCAACTGCCGCACGATCTCGTCGATCTGAGGGTGCATCAACGGTTCGCCACCGGCGATCGACACCATGGGCGCACCGGACTCCAGCACCGCGCCGACGGCCTGGGCCACCGGCATCCGCTGCTTGAGGATTCCTGCCGGGTGCTGGATCTTGCCGCATCCTTCGCACTTGAGGTTGCAGGCGAAGAGCGGTTCCAGTTCGACAATCAAGGGGAACTTGTCGCGCTTGCGCAGCTTCTGTTCAGCGAGATAGGTCCCTACGCGGATGGTCTGTCGGAGCGGCATTGCCATCTGGCTCACCTCCTGGGGAGCAGCAACGATCGGTGCCAAGCAAAAAAGGCCGGCAGGACGGTGCGCAGCACGCGGAATGCCGATATTCCACCGCGCAGCGTCCCGATCCGGACAAGCTCATGTTCTGGAGCGTCCACGACCACCCGGACGGCCGCAACCGGGCGCGTGCCCGCCCGGACGGCGCTTCTGAGCGTGGCCGCGGACTCCATGTCCACGGCCAGGGCGCCCGCGGCGTGCAGGGCGGATCGTTCCGCCCCGCGCACCACATGGTCGGAACCTACCAGCGGCCCGGTGTGGATCACCCGCCTGGGTACCGCTCGCGCAAGCTCCTTGGCCAGCAACTCCACGCCGACGCAGTCGATGCGTCCCTCATGGTCCCGGGTCTCGTCGGCGACGACCAGGTCCCCCGGGTGCATCCCGGGGGCGAGACCGGCGCAGAAGCCGGTGGCGATCACCGCGGCGTCGGCGAGGGCGGCGGGGCCGCCGTCCCCGCCGAGCGCGCGCGTCACGGCACGGTCCGCCGCCTGCGGGCCCATTCCGGTCCGCAGGATCGTCGCGGCGCTCCGGTCACCGCGCAACCCGCCGCGCAGGGCGAGCCGTTCGATGCCGAGCGCACAGGCGATCAGCAGCGGTGCCGGCGGCGGTTCCGTGCCCGGGTCCATCAGTCCTCCCGGTGACCTGCTGTCAGGGGGTCCCCGTGGAGATAGCGGCCGAGGGCCGTGAGCGGGAACACCTGGCGGTACAGGTGGTAGTTGATGGTGAAGTCCCAGGGGAAGCCGGTACCGGTGAAGTACGGCTCGTCCCAGGACCCGTCCGCGCGCTGGGTGCGGACGAGGTGGTCCACCCCGCGCCGGACGGCCTCGCCCTCCCGCTCCCCCGCGGCCAGCAGGGCCAGCAGGGCCCAGCCGGTCTGCGAGGCGGTGGAGGCGCCGCGGCCGATCCAGTCGGGGTCGCGGTAGGAGCGCAGGTCCTCGCCCCAGCCGCCGTCGGTGTTCTGGACGCTCTCCAGCCAGCGCACCGCGCGGCGGATCGCCGGGTGGGAGGCGGGCAGTCCGGCCGCGACGAGGGCGGGGACGGCGGCGCCGGTGCCGTAGACGTAGTTGACGCCCCAGCGGCCGAACCAGGCGCCGCTCTCCTCCTGTTCGGCCAGCAGGTACTCGATGCCGCGCCGGGCGCGCGGGTCGTGCTGCCGGCCGAGCACGGCCAGCGCCTCCACGACGTGGGCCGTCACATCCGCGGAGGGCGGGTCGATGACCTCGCCGAAGTCGCAGAAGGGCAGCCTGTTGGGGAAGGGGCTGGTGTTGTCGACATCGAAGGCCGCCCAGGCGCCGTTCCTCGACTGCATGCCCTCGGTCCACCGCATGGCCCGCTCCACGGCGGCCTCGACCCGGCGCGGCTGCGGGTGACGCACCCGCTTGAGCGCGAGGACCACCTCGGCGGTGTCGTCGATGTCCGGGTAGTTGTCGTTGTGGAACTCGAACGCCCAACCTCCCGAGGGGAGTTCGGGACGGCGCACGGACCAGTCGCCGGGCC
The DNA here is from genome assembly GCF_041519305.1 of Streptomyces luteireticuli. NCBI lineage: Bacteria > Bacillati > Actinomycetota > Actinomycetes > Kitasatosporales > Streptomycetaceae > Streptomyces > Streptomyces luteireticuli. Next base: position 6,763,364 of record NZ_CP167927.1, on the reverse strand, counting down.
GGGTGACCTGCTCGTCCAGCATCCAGTCGACGGCCTTGACCAGCGCCGGGTGGTCGGGCTCCAGCCCCGCGTCGGCGAGCGCGACGGTGGCCAGGCAGGTGTCCCACACCGGGGACTGACACGCCTCGACCATGCGGACCGGCTCGCCGTCCTCCGTCTTGCTCCACACGGCGAAACGGTCCAGCGACTCGAGCCCCGCGCGCAGCACGGGGTGGTCCAGGTCGTAGCCGAGCAGGTGCAGCGCGATGATGGAGTAGACGGCGGGGGGCTGGATGCCGCCCCAGGCGCCGTCGTTCTCCTGGCGCTCGATGATCCAGCGGGAGGCGGCGTTCATGGCCGCGCGGCGCACCGGGCCGATGCTGACCTTCCGGTAGGCGTGCAGCGCCTTGTCCAGGCGCTGGAAGAAGCCGTCCCAGGTGGTGGGCGGGGCCAGGGGGCGCGGCGGGTTGGGCCGGCGCGGGTCGGTGTGCAGCTCGTCGAGGCCGAAGGGCGCGCGGCGCACGGGGCGGTGGGCGCCGACGACGGTGAGCGGCACGATGGTCTGCCGGGCCCAGCAGCCGAAGTCGTAGATGTTGAGCGGCACCCACTTCGGCAAGTACATGATCTCGGGCGGCATTTCGGGGAGGTCCTCCCACCGCCACCAGCCGAAGAGGGCCAGCCAGATCCGGGTGAAGACCCGGGTGGCGGCAATGCCGCCCCGCTCGCGGACCCAGGCCGAGGCGGCGGCCATGTGGTCGTCCCCGGGGGCGTCCCCGGCGAGCCGCAGCGCCACATACGCCTCGACGGTGGCGGACAGCTCGCCCGGTCCGCCGTGGAAGGTGGCCCAGGCGCCGTCGGGCCGCTGCTGCGAACGGATGAAACGCGCGGTGGCGCGGGTGATGTGCTCGTCCTGGATGCCCAGGAACTGACGGAGCAGGAGATCCTCGGCGTCCATGGTGACGTTCGTCTCCAGGTCGCCCTTCCACCAGCCTTGCTCGTCCTGGCGGGACAACAGGTGCTGCACCGCGCGGGCGGTGGCCCGCTCGGCGGCCTCCCGCGCGGCCGCTTGGGGCACCGCGCTTTCGGAAGGCCCGGAAAGCGTGGTCGTGCCGTGGCCGTCCTCGGCTGCTCGGGACGGCGCCGTACCGGCGCCGTCGGTCGTCGCTGTCATGAATTCCCCTAATGCAGTGAGTTGCTTCTCTGCCGTACTGCCGTACCTGGGGTTTCCGTCGGCCGACGCGAGCTGGCGCCGACCGGCGACCGCGATGGCTAGTCCGTGTGAATATTCATCATCTCTTTCGTACTACAACGAAGTCCGACAGGGCGACGAGCTGCGCCCGGACGGAGGAGGGAATGTCAACTCCGTCGAGCGCCTCGATCGCGGTCGCGTGCTGCCGGCGGGCTTCCTTGGAGGTCCACTCCCGCCCGCCGGCCTCCTCGATCAACGCCGCGCGGCTGGCGAATTCTTCCTCGTCGAAGTCGGCGAGCTGGGCGTCGGTGAGCTTGGCGTCCTCCGCGAGGATGGTGGCCAGCCGCTCGGAGGCGGGGCCGCCGGCGGCCAGGGCGGCGACGACCGGCAGCGACTTCTTGCGCTGGCGCAGGTCGCTCCAGGTCTGCTTGCCGGTGGACTCCGGGTCGCCCCAGATGCCGAGCAGGTCGTCCACGGCCTGGAAGGCCAGGCCCATGTGGTAGCCGTACGCCTCCAGGACGTCGGCCGTGCGGTCGTCGGCGCCGCCGAGGACCGCACCGATGGAGGCGGCGCAGGCGAGCAGGGCGCCGGTCTTGTTGCCCTCCATCTCCAGGCACTCCTCCACGGTCACGCGCTCGCGGTGCTCGTAGGAGATGTCCTGGGCCTGGCCGTCGATGAGCTTGCGCGTCGCGGTGGTCAGCCGGCGGGTGGCCCGGCCGGCCTCCGCGGTGCCGAGCTCCAGCAACAGTTCATTCGCGAGCGCGAAGAGCGCATCGCCGACGAGGATCGCCTGGGCCGGTCCGTGCACCTTCCACACCGTGTCGCGGTGCCGGCGCTGCTCGTCCCCGTCCATCAGGTCGTCGTGCAGCAGCGAGAAGTTGTGCACGAGTTCCACGGCGACGGCCCCGGGGACGCCCGTCTCGGGCGCGGCGCCGGCCGCCTCGGCCGACAGCAGCGCGAGGGCGGGCCGTACGGCCTTGCCGCTGTCCCCGTGGGACGGCCGGCCGTCGGCGTCGATCCAGCCGAAGTGATAGGCCGCGACGGTGTCCATGGGCGCCGCGAGCCGGTTCACGGCGGCACGCAGCACCGGCGTGGCAAGGGTTCGTCCGCGCTCCAGCAGGGCGCTGACGTCCCCGGTGTCGCATGCTGGGATCGCCGAAGTCACGGTCTCTCCTCTGGTGATCGTGCTCACGCGCGCCCCGTCCGGGGGACGCACGCCTGGGTGGCTCGCTGGGTCAAACCGCCTCCCGCACAGGATGGCGACTGGACCGGCCGAGCCCGGAGAGGGCCGCGTCCGCGGCGCTGTGACCACTGCGCACGGCACCCTCCATCGTCGCGGGCCAGCCGGTGGCGGTCCACGCACCGGCCAGGAAGAGGCCGGGCGCGTCGGTGCGGGCGCCCGGCCGCAGCCGGCCGACGCCCGGAGCGGGGGCGAACGTCGCTGTCCGCTCCCGGGTCACGAAGAAGTCGCGGACCGTGGCGCCCCGGGCGGCGGGCAACAGCCGCTCCAGCTCGGGCAGATAGCGCGCCCGCAGCTCGGCCACGGGCCGGTCGATGTCGTCCTGCGCCGCCGACTGGGACACCGCCAGGTACTGGCCGTGCCCGGAGCGGGCCGCCAGCCCCGAGGAGTGCGTCCGGTCGAAGACCCACTGCACAGGGCTGCCGAGGGCGGCGAAGAACGGCTGCCGCAACACTTTGCGGTCATAAATCACATGCAGGTTGAGGATCGGTGCGGTGTCGATCCCCAGCAGCCGGGCGGGGTCGGGCAGCGCGCCCTCGGGCAGCAGCCCGTGCGCCTCGCGCTGCGGGACGGCGAGGACGACGGTGCCGGCGGCCAGCCGCTCGGCCCCGCCGGGCCCGGACTCGGTGTCCACCTGCCAGGTGCCCTCCGCGTCACGGGCGATCCCGGTGACACGGGTGCGCAGCGCGACCCGCACCCCGGCCTTGTCCAGGGCGGTGCGGGCGCGAACGTCGTGGAGCTCGCCGAGCGGCACGGCCGCCCAGCCGATGTCGGCGGCACCGGGCTCCGAGAGCAGCCCGGTCTTGAAGACCATGGCGGCCAGGCCCAGCGACGCCTGGTCGGCGGTGGCGTTCAGCGTGGCCACGCCGACGAGGTCCCACAGCGCCTCGACCGTGCGGGCCGACTGGCCGTGCCGGTGCAGCCAGGTCGCGAAGTCCACGTCGTCGAGCGCCGGGTCGGCCGGGTCGAGCCCGCGCAACGCGAGCGCGGCGCGCCCCACGCCCACCCGCTCGGCGGGCGACAGGTGCGGATAGGTGGCCAGGCTCGCCGCCAGGTGCAGGGGCACGGGCAGCGCGCCGCGGCGCAGCCGGCCCAGCCGCGGACGGCCCGAGCGGTGCGCGACGTCGAGGACGGGAACGTCGAGCCGGTCCTGGAGGGTGGCCAGGTGGCTCGCCCCGATCCGGTCGAGGAACCCGCGGTAGGCCGTGCAGCAGCGCAGGAAGACGTGCTGGCCGTTGTCGACGGTGAGTTCGCCGCGGCGGAAGGAGAAGGCGAGGCCGCCCAGCCGGGGGCGCCCCTCCAGCAGGGTGACGCGCAGCCCGGCGTCGGCGAGCCGGAGCGCCGCCGTGACACCGGCGAGGCCGCCCCCGATCACCACCGCGGCCGCCCCGTCGGGACGGCCGGCCGCGTCCGCGGAACGCTCGGTCATGATCCCACCCTCTCGGTCGATGTCAGGGACGCGCCCACGGTGCGGAGGGTTGCACCGCCCGTCGCCCCGGGTGACCGCCGCTCCGCCGGGAGCCCGCCGGCGCGGGCCGGCGTCATCAAGCGCGCCCCCTGGCGGTCTGCCGGTGCACGGTGCGCGCGTCGTAGCCGGACAGACCGCGCACGGCCACCAGCGCCTTCTCCCGGCCGGGCAGGGAGACCCGGCCGCGCAGCACGGCCTGCGGCGTCTCGGCGATGCGCTCCAGCAGCCGCCGGTAGATGCCGGACATGGCGGCGACGCAGGCGCCGCTGCGCCGGTCGAGCATCGGCAGCAGCCGCATGCCCTCGGCGAACAGCGCGCGGGCGCGTCGGACCTCGAAGGCCACCAGGCCGGTGAAGTCGGCGCCGGGCGGCGGCACCGGCGAGCCGAAGCCGGCGGAGCAGCCGAACTTCGCGAGGTCGTCGGAGGGCAGATAGGTACGGCCGTTGGCCGCGTCCTCCCGCACGTCGCGCAGGATGTTGGTGAGCTGGAGCGCCAGGCCCAGGGTGTTGGCGTACTCCGAGGCGCGCTCGGTGTCCCGCGCGCCGGGGACGGTGCCGAACACCCCGAGCGAGAGCCGCCCGATGGAGCCCGCGACACAGCGGCAGTAGTCCGCCAGGTCGTCCCAGGTCTCGTAGGTCTGGCCGCGAACGTCCATCTGGACGCCGTCGATCAGTTCGTCCAGCCCGCCGAGCGGAATGGGGAAGCGCCGCGCGGCGTGCGCCAGCGCGACGGCCACCGGGTCGGTGTCGTCCTCCTCGACCTCGCCGTCCCTTATCCTGCCGAGCACAGCTCGCGTCTCCTCCAGCCGGAGCCGCTTGGCCTCGTCGTCCAGCGGGCCGTCCCCGATGTCGTCGACACGCCGCGAGAACGCGTAGAGCGCCGACATGGCCCGCCGCTTCGCGGTGGGCAGGAGCCTGATGCCATAGCTGAAGTTGCCGGCCTGCCGTCCGGTGACGGCCTCGCAGTAGCTGTACGCGGCGAGTACCGGCGCGGACGCGTGTGGCGTTCCCGTCACGGTCCCGCTCACCCCTCTCATCGCAGTGTCGCCCCCACCTCGCGCAGCAGGCCGAGCCTGGTGGGCTTGGGCGGTCCGGGAAGTACGTCGTGTCCTGCGGCGGCGACCGCACGGAGCGCGGCCCTCCCCCCGCCCACGAACCCCGCGAGCAACAGCTTCAGCCTGCCGTGGACGCTACCCACCAGGGGGGTGCCTTCATTCAGCAGGTCGTGGGCGCGTTCCGCCTCGTACGCGACCAGGGCGCGCACCGAAGCGCCACCGATGGGCCGCGCGAGGTCGGCCTCGCCCACCCGGAAGCGTTCCATGTCCTCGGCGGGGAGGTAGATGCGGTCGCGGCGGAGGTCCTCGGCCACGTCCTGGAGGTGCTCGACGATCTGCAGGGCGGTGCAGACCGCGTCGGAGCGGCGGGTCCGCTCGGGGCTCGCCGTGCCGGTGATGCCGAGGACGAGCCGGCCGACGGGGTTCGCCGACAGCTCGCAGTAGGCCGCGAGGTCCGCGTAGGTGGCGTAGCGGCGCACCTTCTGGTCCTGGCGGTTGGCCTCGACGAGGCCGAGGAAGGGCTCGGGCGTCAGGCCGCACCGGCGGACGGTGGGCCGCAGCCTCAGCAGCAGCGGATGGCGGGGGCCGGTGCCCGTGGTGGCGAACACCCGCCGCAGGTCGGCCTCGAAGGCGTCGAGCATGGCGAGCCGGTCGTGCACCTGTTCGCGGTCGAGGCCCAGCAGCTCGGCGTCGCGCCCCCCGGGGGCGAGGTCGCCGTCGCCGATGTCGTCGACGAGGCGGGCGTATCCGTAGACGGCCATCAGATCGTCCCGCCAGCGGCGCGGCAGGAAGAAGGGGGCGACCGGGAAGTTCTCGTGCGCGGACTTGTCGAGCACGGCGCGCGCGTGGGCGTCCGTCATCGCGGTCATCGCGGACTGCCCGGGCCAAAGACGGCGGACGCGCCTCTGATCTGGAGAGGCCCCGCTGTCCATACAGCCATCGCCGTCACATCTCCCGTTCTACACTGCCGACCCAGAACATCCTATTTCGGACACGCCGCAGCGCGACCTCCCGCCCTGGCTCCCCCGGAAGCCGCCCCGGCGCAGCACCACGGCGCACCGCTCCTCCGGTGCGGGGGCCGCCCGAGCACGGTACAGCGTACGCCGTACAGGAGTCCGGTCTTCGCCGAGGTCCGTGCTTGATCCATACAATGCCACGCCACTCGCGACGGGACCCAGCCAATATGCCGGTCGATGTCACTTCACACATTCGGGCAAGGATCGAGGCCCCGTGCCGCCGGTGACGGCAGGGGCCTCGGCGCCGGGCGGGGCGCCCGCGGTCAGCGGGCGGTCTCCTTCTCGTACGCGCGGACCACTTCGTCCGTCGGCCCGTCCATCAGGAGCTCGCCACGCTCCAGCCAGAGGACCCGGTCGCAAGTGTCGCGGATCGAGCGGTTGTTGTGGCTGACGAGGAAGACGGTGCCGGCCTCCTCGCGCAGCTCGCGGACGCGGGCCTCGGAGCGCTTCTGGAACGAACGGTCGCCGGTGGCCAGCGCCTCGTCGATCATCAGCACGTCGTGGTCCTTGGCCGCGGCGATGGAGAAGCGCAGCCGGGCCGCCATGCCGGAGGAGTAGGTCCGCATCGGCAGGGTGATGAAGTCGCCCTTCTCGTTGATGCCCGAGAAGTCGACGATCCCCTGGTAGCGGCTGCGGATCTCCTCGCGGGACATCCCCATGGCGAGACCGCCGAGGATGACGTTCCGCTCGCCGGTGAGGTCGTTCATCATCGCGGCGTTGACGCCCAGCAGCGAGGGCTGGCCGTCGGTGTAGACCTTGCCCCGCTCGGTGGGCAGCAGCCCGGCGATGGCCTTGAGCAGGGTGGACTTGCCCGAGCCGTTGGAGCCGATGAGGCCGATGGCCTGGCCCCGGTAGGCGGTGAAGCTCACACCCTTGACGGCGTGGACCTCGCGGACCCCGGCGCCGGGCGTGCGCTTGATGATCCGGTTCAGGGCGGCGGTGGCGCTGCCGCGGCCGGTGTTGCCGCCGTAGACGCGGTAGACGATGTGGACGTCGTCCGCGATCACGGTGGGGACGCGCTCGCCGGTCTTTTTCTGCTCAGCCACGGCCGTACTGCTCCTCAGCCTTCCAGAAGTAGATGAACCCGCCGACGCCCAGGAGCACGGCCCAGCCGATGGCCAGCGGCCACACGTGCTGCGGCAGCGGGGCGCCCTGGATGTGGCCCATCAGCGCGTAGCGCATCAGGTCGATGTAGACCGCCGCCGGGTTGGCGCTGACCAGGTCCACCACCCAGGACGCGGCCTTCATCCGCCTCAGGTTGTCGATCAGCGGGTACATCACACCCGACAGGTACATCCAGGTGCGCAGGACGAACGGCAGCAGCTGGGCCAGGTCGGGGGTCTTGCTGCCCATCCGGGCCAGGATCATGGCCAGGCCCATGTTGAAGAGGAACTGGCAGCACAGCACCGGCACCATCACCAGCCACGACAGCCGGGGCATGTGGCCGCAGCCGACGACGATGGCCGCCAGCACCACCATCGAGTACAGCAGCTGCTGCAGCTGCTGGAGGGCGAAGGAGATCGGCAGCGCCGCGCGCGGGAAGTGCAGGGCCCGCACCAGACCGAGGTTGCCCGAGATCGCCCGCACCCCGGCCAGGCAGGAGCTCTGGGTGAAGGTGAAGACGAAGACGCCGGTCACCAGGAAGGGGATGAACGCCTTGGGGGTGCCGTCCCCGACGTGCCGCTTGCTGTCCATCAGCACGCCGAAGATGAGGTAGTACACGGCCGCGTTCAACAGCGGCGTGGCCACCTGCCAGACCTGCCCCAGCTTGGCCTGGCTGTACTGGGCGGTCAGCTTGGCCCGGGAGAAAGCCCAGATGAAGTGCCGCCGCGCCCACAGCTGGCGGGCGTACTCCGGCAGCGACGGGCGGGCGCCGCTGACCGAAAGGCCGTACTTCCCGGCCAGCTCGGCCGCGGACAGGCCGCCGTCCGGTGAGGGCGGAGCACTCACCGCGACCGCACCGTCGTGCGTTGTCTCGCTCACAGTTGACACTTTCGTCCTCTAAGTGCGCTGCCGGGGAGAGGCCCCCGGCAGCGCCCGATGCTCTCAGACACGAGCTTGTCAGATCACCGGCGGGCGACCCAGTCGGGTCAGGCGCCACACGGTACGCCACTTCATGGGCCGGCGCGGACCGCACGGCGTCGACCAGCCCTCCTTGAAGCCGCCGAACCAGGCGCGCAGCGCCGGGCCCGAGGGCCTGCGGGCCAGGGTGAGCAGCATCCACACCCCGAGGTAGACCGGGACCAGGGGCGCGGGGAGGTTGCGGCGGGCCAGCCAGACCCGGTTGCGGGCGACCATGCGGTGGTAGACCGCGTGCCGGCTGGGGGCGGTGGTCGGGTGGTGCAGGACCATGTCCGCCCGGTAGTCGATCATCCAGCCCGCGTCCAGCGCCCGCCAGGCGAGGTCGGTCTCCTCATGGGCGTAGAAGAACTCGTCGGGCAACCCGCCGGCCTCGGCGAAGACCCGGGTGCGGGCCGCGTTGGCACCGCCGAGGAAGGTCGTCACGCGCGAGGAGCGCATCGGGTCCGAGGCGCGCAGCCGCGGGACGTGGCGGCGCTGGGTGACCCCGGTGTCGGGGTCGGCGATGCGGAAGCTGATGATGCCGAGCTTCGGGTCGGCGTCGAACGCCTCGCGGCACAGCTGGGCCGTGTCCTGGTTCGGCAGCAGCCCGTCGTCGTCCAGGAAGAGCAGGACGTCCACGTCGCGGCCGGCCGGGCCGAAGGCCTCGATGCCGACGTTGCGGCCGGCCGGGATGCCCACGTTCTCGGGCAGCTCGACGGTGCGGACGGTCAGCCCGGGGACGGAGACCTCGGGCAGCGGGGAGCCGTTGCCCACGAGGACGACCTCGATCGGGTCGCCGGTCTGCTTGGCGACGGACTCCAGCAGCGCGCGCAGCTCGTCGGGGCGGTTGCCCATGGTGAGGACGACCGCGCCGACCTTCAGGCCCCCGGCGCTCATCGCAGCCTGCTCGAGGCGAGGACGGACACCAGGTGCAGCAGCGTCTGCAGGATCGCGATCCCGGCGAGGACGGCCGTGCCGAGGCGGGTGAAGAACAGGTCACCGCGGGCCGCGTCCACGAACGCGAGCAGCAGGATCAGCAGGGACGCCTCGATGCCGAGGATCAGCCGGTGGAACTTCAGCGCCGCGGCGGCCTTGCGGGCCAGCGCCACGCCGGACGAACGCGGCTCGGCGGCCGACTCCTTGACCGGCGGCAGGCCGGCCTGGTGGCGGGCGACGCCGACGAGGTCGGTCTCGGACTTGATCAGGACGGCGCCGAGCGCGGCGAGCGTGCCGAGGAAGGCCCACAGCCAGTCGATCCGGCCGCCGCCCCAGAGGTCGGCGGCGCGCAGGCCCAGGCCGACCAGGACCGCGGCGTCGCACAGATAGGCGGCGACCCGGTCCAGGTACACCCCGGACATCGAGTACTGCTTCTTCCAGCGGGCGATCTCGCCGTCGACGCAGTCCAGCAGCAGATAGAGCTGGACCGCGAGCACGCCGAGCACGGCGCCCGGGATCCCGGGCACCAGCAGGGCCGGGGCCGCGAGGACACCCGCGACGGTCATCAGATAGGTGAGCTGGTTGGGCGTCACCCTGGTGTTCACCAGGTGCCGGTCCACCCGCAGCGAGATCTCCCGCATGTAGAGGCGGCCGGCCCAGTGCTCACCGCTGCGCCGGTCCTTCACACCCACGGGGTGGACGACCGGGCGCAGTTCAGCGACTGACGGTTTCTGCATAGTCGGCGTATGCGTCCCTGATCTGGTCGGTGGAGAGGTCGAGGTGCTCCAGGATCGTGTACCGCCCGGGCCGGGTCTGCGGAGCGAACTCCACGGCGCGGACGAACTCGTCCTCGGTGAAGCCGATGTCGCCGGGGAGCACGGGCAGTTTGTGCCGGCGCAGCGCCCGGACCATCAGCGCGGACTCCTCGCGGGCACCGCGCAGGTACATCGCGAAGGCGGCGCCGAGGCCGCACTGTTCGCCGTGCGGCGCGGCCCGCTTGGGGTAGAGCAGGTCGAAGGCGTGGTTGATCTCGTGGCAGGCGCCGGAGGCCGGGCGGCTGTCGCCGGCGACGGACATCGCGATGCCGGTGAGGACGAGGCCCTCGGCGAGCACCTGGAGGAACCCGTCGTCGTCGACGCTGCCGGGGTGGCGCAGCACGGCCTCGCCGGCCTGCCGGGCCAGGGCCGCGGCCAGGCCGTCGATGTCCTCGCCGCGCTCGCGGCTGGCCAGCTCCCAGTCCGCGACGGCGGAGATGTTGGAGATGGCGTCGCCGATGCCCGAGCGCACATAGCGGCCGGGGGCCCGGCGGATGACGTCGAGGTCGATGACGACGGCGATGGGGTTGGGCACGCCGTACGAGCCGCGGCCCGCGTCGTTGTCGAGGGTGGCGACGGGCGAGCACAGGCCGTCATGCGAGAGGTTGGTCGCGACGGCGACCAGCGGCAGGCCGATGCGCGCGGCGGCGAACTTCGCACAGTCGATGATCTTGCCGCCGCCGAGGCCCACCACGGCGTCGTAGTGGCCGGACTTCATGGCGTCGGCCAGCTTGATCGCGTCGTCCAGCGTGCCGCCGCCCACCTCGTACCACGAGGCGCCGGGCAGCGCCGGGGCGAGCCGCTTGCGCAGCGCCGCCCCGGAGCCGCCGCTGATGGCGACGGCCAGCTTGCCGGAGCTGGAGATCCGCTGGTCCGCGAGGACCGTGGCGAGATCGTCCAGGGCTCCGGCCCGGATGTCGACGACGACCGGCGAGGGGATGAGCCTCGTCAGTACTGGCACGCGATCTCCCGGCCCTTGGCGAGGTCGTCGTGGTTGTCGATCTCGACCCACTTGACGTCGCCGATGGGGGCCACGTCGATCTTGAAGCCGCGGTTGACGAGCTCCTGGTAGCCGTCCTCGTAGTAGAGGTCGGGGTCCTTCTCGAAGGTGACCTTGAGGGCGTCGGCGAGCTCGTCGGCGGCCTCGCCCTCGATCAGGGTGACGCCGATGTACTCGCCGGTCGCGGTGGCCGGGTCCATCAGCTTGGTGATCCTCTGGACGCCCTTCTCGGGGTCCACGATGACCTTCATCTCCTCGTCGGCGAGGTTCTTCACCGTGTCGAGCGCGAGGATGATCTTCTTGCCGTCGCCGCGCGCGGCGAGCAGCGTCTTCTCGACGGAGACCGGGTGCACGGTGTCGCCGTTGGCGAGGATCACGGTGTGCTTGATCGAGTCACGGCCGCACCACAGGGAGTAGGCGTTGTTCCACTCCTCGGCCTTGTCGTTGTCGATCAGGGTGAGCTTGAGGCCGTACTTCGCCTCGAGCGCCTCCTTGCGCGCGTACACGGCCTCCTTGCGGTAGCCGACGATGATCGCGACCTCGGTGAGACCGACCTCGGCGAAGTTGGCCAGGGTCAGGTCGAGGACGGTCGTCTCGCCGTCGACCGGCACCAGGGCCTTGGGCAGGGTGTCGGTGTAGGGGCGCAGACGCCGTCCGGCGCCGGCAGCCAGCACGAGGCCGATCATGCGGGTTCTCCTGTTTCGTCGTGTACTGCGGGCGCCCCTGCGGACACCCAGAAGCGGACGCTCTCGATGAGCACCGCCAGCGCGATGGCGGCCGCCAGGGCCGTCAGCGCGATCGTGAAGCCTCGACCCTGCCACAGGACGGCGGCGACGGTGACCGCCAGGACCCGTCCCTCATGGCCGCCGATCATCCGGACCAGCCAGTGCGGGGGCGCTCCGGTGCCGCCGCGGATGCGGTACACCGTGTCGTAGTGATGGTAGGCGACCGCGGCCACCAGGCCGAACGCGGCGGGGAGCGCCCCGGGGGCGTCCGAGCGCGCGGCGAGCGCGAGGATCGTCACATACTCGGCGGCGCGGAAGACGGGCGGGACCAGCCAGTCGAGGGGGCCCTTGAGGGGCGCGGCGACGGCCAGACCGGCGAAGACCGCGTAGACGGCGGCGCCGATCAGGGTCAGCGGGCTGCCGAAGGGCTTCCACACCAGCGGGACGAGGAAGAGGACGCCCGCCAGGGCCAGTACGGGCGCGGTCGCCGCGCCCTTGACGCGGGCGAACCGGGAGACGGCCTCCGCGATCGGCCCGGAGTCGGCGAGGTCGTACAGCGCCTGCGCCGCCCGGTCCGTACGCCGCGCCCTGCGCGTCACCGAGCGCAGCACGCGGCCCGCGGTGGTGTAGCAGGCGGCGAGCGCACAGCCGATCAGCAGCACCACGAAGACGATGCGCGGGGTGGTGAGCGCGGTGAGGACCGCTATCAGCGCCCAGCGTTCGCCGATCGGCAGGATGATCATGCGGCGGGCCCACACGGTCCAGCCGACGCTGTCGAGCCGGCCCGAAAGGGCGGCGGTGGGGCTGGTGTTGGCCGTGGCGTCGTGGTTCGCCTCGTTGAAGGAGAAGTCGACGACGTGCCGGCAGGTCTGCAGGACCATCGCGCCCAGCGCCAGTGCCCAGACGTCGTCCCCGCCGCGGGCCGCGCCCAGCGCCAGACCCGCGTAGTAGGCGTACTCCTTGGCCCGGTCGAAGGTGGCGTCGAGCCAGGCGCCGAGCGTGGAGTACTGGAGGGAGTAGCGGGCCAGCTGGCCGTCGGTGCAGTCCAGGACGAACGAGGCGATCAGCAGCAGGCCGGCGGCCACGAAGCCGGGCCGGGTGCCGGTCGCCGCACAGGCGGCGGCGATCAGCGCCGTCAGCAGCGAGGCCGTCGTCACCTGATTGGGGGTGAATCCGCGGCGGGCGCACCAGCGCGCGATGTAGCGGGAGTACGGGCTGATGCAGAAGGTGGTGAAGAACCCGTCGCGGGACTTCACCGCGCTGCGCAGCCGGACGGCCTCGTCGTCGGTGGCGGCGACGGCCTCCTGCGCGCGGGTGCGCGCCGGGCCGTCCGCGGGGACGTCGGCGACCAGGACGCCCAGGTCGGGGCGGTGGACGGCGATGCCCTCGGCCTCCAGGCCGGCGGCCAGGGCGTCCGGCAGGACGGGCACGGACCACGAGGGGGCGGCGGGCTGCGCGCCGACCAAGGCGTCCGCGTACCGGCCGTCGGCCGCGGAGGCGGCGCGCAGCAGCGCGGGCCGGGCCTCGGGCCGGGCAGTGACCGCGCCGTGCACGGCGGCGGCCGGGAAGCGGGGGTCGGTCAGGGCGAGGCGGAGGCTGTGGACGTGCCCCACGAAACGGTGATCGACCAGGGCGACGCGGTCGCCCGTGGGGAGGGCCGCCAGGGTGGCGGCCACCGCGGCGGCGCCGTCCGCCACGCGCACGTCGAAGCCCAGGGACCGCAGATCGGCCTCCAGGGAGGAGCCGACGGGCGGCAAGCCGGTGAGGATGGCGGTCGACAGACGAACTCACTCCTTGGAAGCGGGCCTGGCCGCCTCGGGTGCGCAGGGGTCCGGGCAGCGGTGGTGCCGCGCAGGCCCCGTCGTCGGTGGCGTGCGGCACGTCCGGCAGAGGCTATCGGATCACTCGAAGGCGCCGTTCACCGCACGTGCACCCGGTGGGACCGTCGCCGTAAGGACGTCCGGGGCGCCCGTCCGGTTCCCGGTCGCGGCAGGAACCAGCATGGCGGAGGACGCCCCTCCGGGACAAAACCGGCCCCCCTCCCCGACTGGTCTAGGGTGCCGTGCATGACATGGCTGATCACAGGCGGGGCCGGGTACATCGGGGCGCACGTCGCCCGGGCGATGACCGAGGCCGGGGAACGGGTGGCCGTCCTGGACGACCTGTCCAGCGGGAACGCGGAGCGCCTGGCCCCGGAGGTGACCCTGGTGCGCGGCTCGGTCCTCGACCGGGACGTCCTCGACCGGGCGCTGAAGGAGCTGGACGTCACCGGTGTGGTGCACCTGGCGGCGAAGAAGCAGGTCGGGGAGTCGGTCGAGAAGCCGCTGCTCTACTACCGGGAGAACCTGCACGGGCTGACCGTGCTCCTGGAGGCGGTGGTGGACGCGGGGGTGCGGAGCTTCGTCTTCTCCTCCTCCGCGGCCGTCTACGGCATGCCGGACGTCGACCTCGTCACCGAGGAGACGCCGTGCCACCCGATCAACCCCTACGGCGAGACCAAGCTGGCGGGCGAGTGGCTCGTGCGGGCGGCGGGGGCCGCGCACGGGATCTCCACGGCCTGTCTGCGCTACTTCAACGTGGCGGGCGCGGCCCGGCCGGAGCTGGCCGACACCGGTGTGTTCAACATCATCCCGATGATGTTCGACCGGATCACCCGCGGGGAGCGCCCGCTGGTCTTCGGTGACGACTACGCCACCCCCGACGGCACCTGCGTCCGCGACTACATCCACATCGAGGACCTGGCCACCGCCCACCTCGCCGCGGCCCGCGCGCTGGACGAGCAGCCGGGCTCCGGCGACCTCACGCTGAACGTCGGCACCGGGCGGGGGGTGTCGGTGCGCGAGATGGCCGACCTGATCGGCGAGGTCACCGGCCGCACCGACCTCGTGCCCGAGACCCGTCCGCGCCGCGCGGGCGATCCGGCGCGCGTGGTGGCGGCGAACGACCTGATCGGGCGGCGGCTCGGCTGGAGCCCCCGGCACGACGTGCGCTCCATGGTCGTCTCGGCCTGGGAGGGCTGGTGCCTGCACCACCCCGGGGCCCGCGGCGCCTGACCGCCATGCCCTACGTCCCCGCAGGTCAGAGGGGATGACAACGGTGTTCGGTGTCGCGTTGCCCGCCACCCGCCACCCGTAGTTCACTGAGGTCCCGGACGGCGCTCCCGCCGGCCGGGCACCTCTGCAGGAACCACGGGCGGCACACGGGAGGCGGCGCATGGGGGCTGGGCACGACCACGGCCACTCGCACGGGCGGACCGGCACCGCGGCCGCGGCCCACCGCGGCCGGCTGCGCATCGCGCTGGGGATCACTCTCCTGGTGCTGGTGGCGGAGATCGCCGGCAGCGTCCTGACCGGTTCGCTGGCGCTGCTGGCGGACGCCGGGCACATGGCGACCGACGCGGTGGGCGTCTCGATGGCGCTGGTGGCGATCCACTTCGCCAACCGGCCGCCCGGCGGGCGGCGCACCTTCGGCTACGCCCGGGCCGAGATCCTCGCGGCGCTGCTCAACTGTCTGCTGCTGCTCGGCGTCGGCGGCTACATCCTCGTCGAGGCCGTCCAGCGGCTGGCGGAGCCGGAGGCGGTGCCGGGCGGCACGACGGTCGTCTTCGGCCTCGTGGGCCTGTTCGCCAATCTGGTGTCGCTGTCCCTGCTGATGCGCGGGCAGAAGGAGAGCCTCAATGTGCGCGGGGCGTTCCTGGAGGTCCTCTCGGACGCCCTCGGCTCGCTGGCCGTGGTGGTCGCCGCCCTGGTGATCATGGCGACCGGCTGGACCCGGGCCGACCCGGTGGCCTCGCTGGTGATCGGCCTGATGATCGTGCCGAGGACGCTGAAGCTGCTGCGCGAGGCGCTGGACGTGCTGCTGGAGGCGGCGCCGCGCAATGTCGACCTGGACGAGGTCCGGGCGCACATCACGGCGCTGCCGGGGGTGCGGGACCTGCACGACCTCCATGTGTGGACGATCACATCCGGAATGCCGGTGCTCTCGGCGCACGTCGTGGTGGACCGGGCGGCGCTGGACGCCGCGGGGCACGAGCAGATGCTGCACGACCTGCGGGGCTGCCTGGGAACCCACTTCGCGGTGGAGCACTGCACCTTCCAGCTGGAGCCCGGCGGGTACGCGGAGCACGAGGCCGGGCTCTGCCACTGAGCGGGCGGCGGGCCCCGGCGGAGACGTCCGCCGTTGTGCCCGCCATGTCGTACGGCAGAAGGGGCGTACGGCAGACTGAAGGCCGAAGACGACACCGAGGATGGTCAATGCCGATCACATCAGCCGAGGGCCGCTCCGCCGACTCCACCGCGCTCCCCGCGTCCGCCGACGCCGCCTCCGCCGACTCCGCTGAACCGATCATGCTGGAGCTGGTCGACGAGGACGGCAGAACCATCGGCACCGCCGAGAAACTCGCCGCACATGTCTCCCCGGGCCGGTTGCACCGTGCGTTCTCGGTCTTCCTCTTCGACGACGCGGGGCGGCTGCTGCTCCAGCGCCGTGCCCTGGGCAAGTACCACTCCCCCGGCGTGTGGTCGAACACCTGCTGCGGGCACCCGTACCCCGGAGAGCCGCCCTTCGTGGCCGCCGCCCGCCGCACCGCCGAGGAGCTCGGTGCGGCACCCGCGCTCCTGCGCGAGGCCGGGACCGTGCGCTACAACCACCCCGATCCGCTGTCCGGGCTGGTGGAGCAGGAGTACAACCACCTCTTCGTGGGCACCGTGCGGGAGGGGCTGGACCCGGATCCCGAGGAGATCGAGGACACCGCCTTCGTGACCCCGGCCGAGCTGGAGAAGCTGATGGGCGAGGTGACGTTCTCCGCCTGGTTCATGACGGTGCTGGACGCGGTGCGTCCGGCGGTGCGGGAGCTCATCGGGACCGGGGCGGGCTGGTAGGCGCCGCTCCGCCCGGGGCGGCCGACCCGTACGGCAGGGCGGCCCAGACGACCTTGCCGCCGCCGGGCGTGTGCTCGACGTCGCAGCGGCCGCCGGCCTCGTCCACCACCGCCTGCACCAGCAACAGCCCCCGGCCGCCGGTGCGTTCCTCGTCGGCCTCCAGGGGGCGGGGCCGGAACGGGTGGCCGTCCTCGACGGCCACCCGCACCCATCCCTGACCGAGGGAGATCTCCACGACGATCTCCGGGGAGAGCACCGCGGCGTGCTGCACCGCGTTGGTGACCAGCTCGGAGACGATCAGCAGCAGACCGTCCAGGCGGTCGGGGCGGAGCGGCACGTTCTGACGGCGCATCAGGTCGTGCACCCCGTGCCGGGCGCGGGGCACCGTGGAGGGGAGCGCGGGGGCGGTGAACCGCCAGATCCCGTCGTACCCGGCACACTCGACGGGCTTGCGGGGCGCGGCCCGGCCCGGCTCGGGCGGGACGCCCCCGACGATCTCCATGTCCGATACCAACCCCTCGCCGTGGCTCCACCGCACACGCCGAGTGTTGGGAACACCACAGTCCGCGCCGGACCGCTGATCAGAAGTCGCCGCCTATCGACGCTATTTGATCGCACGCGTATGCCGCGGTCACTCCCACGACTGTTCCTGGCTGCCCTGATCGCCACTTGCCGAACGACCCGGAACTCAAGCCTCCGGTGAGCGCTTCCCGTCGTCCGACACCATGCGGACGACATGCCGCCCGCCGAGGCCCGTCGCGATCAGGCCCAGCCCGTCGAAGAGCAGTTCCAGGGAGAAGAACGTACCGATGACGAACAGGCTGCTGTGCGGCCAGTTCGCCAGCACCAGGATGCCCAGCAGCAGCCCCAGGAGGCCCTGGAGCAGCATCCAGCCGAACTGCGGCCCGCGTACCACCAGGCTGCCCGCCAGCCGGAACAGCCCACCGGTCAGGAAGAGCAGCGCGGCGAACATCGTCAGCGTCTCGGCCGCCGCCACCGGGTGGCGCAGCACCACCACACCCGCCGCGATGTTGAGCGCCGCCACGATCACGGCGAGCCAGAAGTAGCCGCTCTCCCTGGACTGCACGGCGTGCAACAGGCCGACGATCCCGCCGATCAGCAGCAGCCAGCCGAACAGGACCATCGTGGTGAGCGTCGCGAAGCCTGCGTAGACCAGGCCGACCAGACCGGCGAGGACCAGGATCCCGCCGAGCAGGGCCAGGACGCCGAAGCCGCGGCTCAGCCGTTTCGGCGCGCTCTTGGTGCCTTTCATCAGGGCCTCCTCACAGCGCCCCCGCCTCGATCATAGGATCGGCCGCCGCGGACGGCATCCGGCGCCGGGCCGGCCTTCGTCGCCGGGCTAGCATCCGTCGCATGGAGCCCGCACTGCACCTGGACGTCGACGGCACCACGGCGACGATCCGGATCACCAACCCCGCCAAGCGCAACGCCATGACCCCCGGGATGTGGCGCTCCCTCCCCGCGCTCCTGGACCGGTGCGCCGCCGATCCCGCCGTGCGGGTGGTGGTGCTGACCGGCGAGGGCGACACCTTCTGCGCGGGCGCGGACATCTCCTCCCTCGCGGGCGGCTCCCGGGACGACGACCCCCGGGGCCTGGCCGTGGCCGCCGAGGAGGCGCTCGCGGCGTTCCCCAAGCCGACGCTGGCCGCGGTCCGGGGGCACTGCGTCGGCGGCGGGTGCCAACTCGCCACGGCGTGCGACCTGCGGTTCGCGGCGGACGGCGCGGTCTTCGGCGTCACGCCCGCCCGGCTGGGCATCGTCTACGCCGCCTCCTCCACCCGGCGGCTGACGGAGCTGGTGGGCCCGGCGACGGCCAAGTACCTGCTCTTCTCCGCCGAACTCATCGGCACGGAGCGGGCGTTGCGCACCGGGCTGGTGGACGAGGTGTGGGCGCCGGACGCGCTGGACGGGCGGGTGGCGGAGTTCGCCTCGACGCTGGCGTCGCGGTCGTTGCTGACGCAGGTGGCGGCGAAGGAGTTCGCGTCGGGGGCGGCTCCGGGCGCGGCTCCGGAGGAACGGACCGCGTACTGGGCCGGGCAGGGGGACGCGGAGATGGCGGAGGGGCGGGCGGCGTTCCTGGAGCGGAGAGCGCCGCGGTTCGCCTGGCGGGTGCCGGCCGCTCCCGGGGCGGTGCGGTCCGCGTTGTCGTAGGCACCTGCCACAATGCAGTCCGCGGCTCGGAGAGCTCGAAGAGAGAAGCGGAGCAGGATCGTGACGGCTAACGGTGCGTCGGTCGAAAGCAGGATCGCCGGGGAACTCGGCGTTCAGGAGCGGCAGGTGAAGGCGGCCGTCGAGCTGCTCGACGGCGGCGCGACCGTGCCGTTCGTCGCCCGTTACCGCAAGGAGGCGACGGGCGCTCTCGACGACGCGCAGCTGCGCACCCTGGAGGAGCGGCTGCGCTATCTGCGCGAGCTGGAGGACCGCCGGACGGCGGTCCTGGAGTCCGTGCGGTCGCAGGGCAAGCTGGACGCGGCGCTGGAGGCGCAGATCCGCGCGGCCGACTCCAAGGCCCGCCTGGAGGACATCTATCTGCCCTTCAAGCCCAAGCGGCGCACCAAGGCGCAGATCGCCCGCGAGGCCGGGCTGGAGCCGCTGGCCGAGGGCCTGCTCGCCGATCCGGGTACCGAGCCGGCGGCCGCGGCCGCCGCGTTCGTCTCGGCCGACAAGGGCGTCGCGGACGCCGCCGCGGCGCTGGAGGGCGCCCGGGCGATCCTCACCGAGCGCTTCGCGGAGGACGCGGACCTCATCGGCGAGCTGCGCGAGCGGATGTGGACCCGCGGACGGCTCGCGGCGAAGGTGCGCGAGGGCAAGGAGGAGGCGGGCGCCAAGTTCGCCGACTACTTCGACTTCGCCGAGCCCTTCACCGAGCTGCCCTCGCATCGGGTGCTGGCCATGCTGCGCGGCGAGAAGGAGGACGTCCTCGACCTGGTGCTGGAGCCGGAGGAGCCCGGAGAGGCGCCCGCCGGACCGAGCGCGTACGAGCAGGCCGTCGCGCGCCGCTTCGGCATCGCCGACCGGGGGCGGCCGGGCGACAAGTGGCTGGGCGACACGGTCCGCTGGGCCTGGCGCACCCGCATCCTCGTCCACCTCGGCATCGACCTGCGGCTGCGGCTGCGCCAGGCCGCCGAGGACGAGGCGGTCCGCGTCTTCGCCGCCAACCTGCGGGACCTGCTGCTCGCCGCGCCCGCCGGCACCCGCGCGACGATGGGCCTCGACCCCGGCTTCCGCACGGGCGTGAAGGTCGCCGTCGTCGACGCCACCGGCAAGGTCGCCGCGACCGAGACGATCTACCCGCACGTCCCGCAGAACAAGTGGGACGCCTCGCTGGCCACCCTCGCCCGGCTCGCCCGCGAGCACGGCGTCGAGCTCGTCGCCATCGGCAACGGCACCGCCTCCCGCGAGACGGACCGGCTGGCCGCGGACCTGATCTCCCGTCACCCCGAGCTCGGCCTCACCAAGATCGTGGTCTCCGAGGCCGGCGCCTCCGTCTACTCCGCCTCCGCCTTCGCCTCCCAGGAGCTGCCCGGGCTCGACGTGTCGCTGCGCGGCGCCGTCTCCATCGCCCGGCGGCTCCAGGACCCGCTGGCCGAGCTCGTCAAGATCGACCCCAAGTCGATCGGCGTCGGGCAGTACCAGCACGACCTGGCCGAGGTGAAGCTCTCGCGCTCGCTCGACGCGGTCGTCGAGGACTGCGTCAACGGCGTCGGCGTCGACGTCAACACGGCCTCGGCCCCGCTGCTGTCCCGGGTCTCCGGCATCAGCGGCACCCTCGCGGAGAACATCGTCGCCCACCGCGACGCGAACGGGCCCTTCCGCTCGCGGAGGTCGCTCAAGGACGTCTCCCGGCTCGGCCCCAAGGCGTACGAGCAGTGCGCCGGCTTCCTGCGCATCCGCGGCGGGGACGACCCGCTGGACGGGTCGAGCGTCCACCCCGAGGCGTACCCGGTGGTACGGGCGATGGCGAAGCGGACCGGGGGCGACGTCGCCGCCCTCATCGGCGACACGGGGGTGCTGCGCTCGCTGCGCCCCGAGGAGTTCGTCAGCGACTCCTTCGGCCTGCCGACCGTCACCGACATCCTGCGCGAGCTGGAGAAGCCGGGCCGGGACCCGCGTCCGGCGTTCCGGACGGCCACCTTCAAGGAGGGCGTCGAGAAGATCGGCGACCTGGAGCAGGGGATGGTGCTGGAGGGCGTCGTGACGAACGTGGCGGCGTTCGGGGCGTTCGTGGACGTCGGGGTGCACCAGGACGGACTGGTGCATGTGTCGGCGATGTCGCGGACGTTCGTGAAGGACCCGCGGGACGTGGTGAAGCCGGGGGACATCGTGCGGGTGAAGGTGCTGGAGGTGGATGTCGCGCGGAAGCGGATCTCTTTGACGCTGCGGTTGGAGGACGAGGCACGGGCGCCTCGGGCTCCGCGGGAGGCGCGCGAGCCGCGCCGGGGTGGCGGGGCTCCGCGCCCGCGGCGGGAGGCGCCTTCGCCTGCGGCGGGCGGGGCGATGGCGGATGCGCTGCGGCGGGCGGGGCTGGTGCGGCCGGAGCGTGGCGGCCGCTGAGGGGTTCTGCCCCTGGCCCGCCCTTTCACCGTTTCTTCCGGGCTCCGCCCGGACCCGTGTCCTCAAACGCCGGACGGGCTGAATTTCAGCCCGTCCGGCGTTTGAGGACACCCGCGCGGAGCGCAAGGAAACGGTGAAAGGGCGGGGCTGGGGCTCAATCCCCCCTACACCGACGCGTACCGCGGGACCCGGCGCTCGAAGAGCCAGGGGCCGAGGACGTCGGCCACACCCCGCCCCGTCACCCGCGTCGCATGCGCGAGAAACGCGTCCGTGTCCGCGCTCCCGCCCCGCCGCGCCTCGTGCCAGGTGCGCAGCACACGGAAGAAGCGGGTGTCGCCCACCGAGAGGCGCAGCGCGTGGAGGGCGCAGGCACCGCGGACGTAGATGCGGTCGTCGAAGAGGTGCCGCCGTCCGGGGTCGGCGATGCGCAGGTTCTGGCGGCGGCCGGCCAGTTCGTCGCGGGCCCGCCGGGCGAGCGTGTCCGCGTCGTCCTCGTCGAGGTGCTCGGACCACAGCCACTCGGCGTAGGTGGCGAACCCCTCGTTGAGCCAGATGTGCTGCCAGTCGCCCAGGCTGACGCTGTTGCCGAACCACTGGTGCGCCGTCTCGTGGGCGACGAGCGTCTCCCAACTCCGTTTGCCGTCCATGTGGTTGGTGCCGAAGACGGAGAGGGTCTGGTTCTCGACGGGCGCCGCGAGCTCCGCGTCGACGACGACCACCCCGTAGGACTCGAAGGGGTAGTCGCCGAAGAGGTCGGTGAAGACCTGGAGGATCCGGCCCTGGCGGGCGAGGTCGTGCCGGACCTCCTTCGCCAGCCCGGCGGGGTAGGCGATGTGCACGGGCACGGGCGCCCCCGCGTCCTGGACCGTCCAGGTCTCCCGGGCGAACCGCCCGGTGTAGACCGCCGCGAGGTAGCTGGCCATGGGCCCGGGGTGGTGGTACGTCCAGCGCGCCGCCCCGCCCGTCTCCCGGTGCTCCACCAACGAGCCGTTGGCCAGCGCCTGGTGGCCGCCGGGGACGGTGATCTCGAAGGTGTAGGACGCCTTGTCGTCGGGGCGGTCGTTGCAGGGGAACCACGACGGCGCGCCCACCGGCTGGGAGGCGACGAGCGTGCCGTCGTGGTCGTCGCCGGTGCGGTCCCAGCCGATGGGTCCGAACTGGGAGGAGACCGGGCGGGGCCGGCCGCCGTAGCGGATGTCCAGCTCGAACGGCCGGCCCACCTCGAGCGCCCGGGGCGCGGTGATCAGGAGCTTGCCGCCCCGCTGCCGGAAGGCGACGGGGCGGTCGTCGAGCCGTGCCTCGCGCACGTCGAGCCGGGCGAGGTCGAGCTCGATCCGGTCGATCCCGCTGTTGGCGACGGCCTCGATGCGGGCGTGGCCGTCGAGCCAGCGCGCCCCGGGGTCGTAGCCGATCCTGAGGTCGTAGGCCAGGGTCTGGTGGCCGTACGAGCCGTGCCCGGGGAAGTACGGCTGCGGCTGCTCCCGCCGCGGCCGCCGCCGGGGACCGGAACCGGTCGCCGCGGCGGCGGTCAGCGGGAGCACCGCGGCCGCGAGCAGGGCCCGGCGGCTGCAGGCGAATCGTCCGCCGCCCATGTCACGCAGCGGCTTCCCGCTCCGTCGCGGGCACCGGGACGGCCGCCGGCGGCCGCTGGCCCGCGATGGGGTTGCCCGCCCAGCGGGTGCCCGCCGGGACGGACTCGCCGCGCATGACGAGGGAGGAGGGGGCGATGGCGGTGTGCGCGCCGACGTGGGTGCCGGGCAGCACGATGCCGTGCGGGCCGAGCGAGGCCCCTTCGGCGAGGTGGACGGTGTCCATACGCATGATCCGGTCGTGGAAGAGGTGGGTCTGGAGGACGCAGCCCCGGTTGACGCTGACCCCGTCGCCGAGGGTGATGAGGTCGGTCTCCGGCAGCCAGTGGGTGTCGCACCACACGCCCCGGCCGATCTTCACGCCCAGGGTGCGCAGCCACCAGTTGAGCACGGGGGTACCGGTGAAGGGACCCGCCAACCAGGGGACGGCGAGGGATTCCACGAAGGTGTCGTACAGCTCGTTGCGCCACACGAAGGAGCTCCACAGCGGGTGCTCACTGGTCCGGAAGCGGCCCATGAGCAGCCACTTGGCGGCCGTGGCCATAAGGCCGGCGGCCAGGGAGCAGACGAGGAGCAGCGGGATGCCGACGAGCGCGGCGAGCCCGAGGCCGCCGGTGCTGAGGGCCTGCTGCTCGCCGATGAGCACCACGTCGGCCAGCGCGAGGCCGAGCATCAGGGGCAGGACGCGGCAGAGTTCGACGGCCGAGCGGGCCGCGACGAGGCGCCGGGGCGGCTCGAAGGTGCGGCCGGTGTCGCCCGTGGTGGCCACGCGCGGCAGCGGCATGGCGGGGCGGCCCAGCCAGGAGGTGCCGGGTTCGGCGTGCTCGGGCGCGTCGGACAGGACGCCGATCAGGCCGTGGTCGGGGACGGCGCGGCCGGGGCTGATGATGCCGGAGTTGCCGAGGAAGGCGCGCCGCCCGACGCGGGCGGTGCCCAGGCGCAGCCAGCCGCCGCGCAGTTCGTAGGGTGCGACGAGGGTGTCGTCGGCGAGGAACGCCCCGTCGTCCACGGTCAGCAGGGACGGCAGCGGGAGCACGGTGGACAGCTCGGCGCGGCGGCCGACCTTCGCGCCCAGCATCCGCAGCCACACGGGGGTGGCGAGGCTGGCGTAGACGGGGAAGAGGTTGCGGCGAGCGCCGTCCAGCAGGCGTGTGATGAACCAGGCGCGCCAGGCGACGCCGCCGCAGGCCGGGTGGAGGCCGGGCCTGATGCCCCGGTTCAGGACGCGGACGGTGAGCGCGAGGACCAGCATCCAGCTCAGCGTGGTGACGACGGTGAGCACCGGGACGGCGAGCAGGACGCGCAGGGCGACCGAGCCCAGCGAGCCGCTGCCCTTGATCAGGTAGTAGGTGGCGACGAGGGCGGGCACGGCCGCGATCAGCGGCAGCAGCGGCATGCCGGCCAGGGACAGGGCGTAGGCGGCGGCCCAGCGGCGGGAGCGCCCGGCGCGGGGCTCGGGCCAGCCGTCGGACGGGCGGACCGGTCCGCCGGCGCGGTGGGCGGCGGCGTCGGGGCGGGCGGGCGAGCCGACCCAGGTCTGTCCGGCGGGCACCTGGCCGTCGAGGCAGGCGCCGGCGGCCAGTTCGGCGCCGGGGCCGAGGGAGGAGCCGGGCATCAGCATGCTGCGGTGTCCTGCGCGGGCGTTCGCGCCCAGCCGTACGGCGCCGACGTGCAGGGTCTCGCCGTCGAGCCACCAGCCGGCGATGTCGGCCTCGGGCTCGACGCTCGCGCCGTCGCCGAACTCGGCGAGGCCGGTGACCGGGGGCATGGCGTGCAGGGCCACATCGCGGCCGGCCCGGCAGCCGAGGGCGCGGGCGTACCAGACGGCCCACGGGGTGCCCATCAGGGCCGGGACGCCGAAGGCGGCGACGGTGCGTTCGGCGGTCCACAGCCGCAGGTGGACCCGGCCGCCGCGGGGGTGGGCGCCGGGGGTGATCCCATGGGTGAGCAGCCGGGAGGCGGCCGCGCCGATCGCGAACCGGCCGGGGGCGCTGAGGAGCAGGACCCAGGCGACGGCGATCAGCCACCAGGAGGTGTGCGGCGCCCAGCTCTGCGGGGCGAGCAGGCCGAGGATGTTGTCGGCGGCGGCGAGGCCGGTGAGGAGGCGCAGGCCCTGGACACCGTAGAGCGCGGTCTGGACGAGGATCTGGGCGGCGCCGGTGCGGCGGCGCACGGGCCGGACGGTCCGCTTGTGGGCGGCGGGGTCCGGGGCGGGTGTGTCGAGGGAGTCGATGTGCTCGGCCATGTCGGCGAGGACGGTGTGCCGGTAGAGGCCGGCGACGGAGACGCCGGGGTGGTGCGCGCGCAGGGCCGAGGCCATGCGGGCGGCGGTCAGGCTGGTGCCGCCCATGAGGACGAAGTCGTCGTCGGCGCCGGGCCGGACGCCCAGCAGCTCCTCCCACAGCTCCGCGAGGCGGGCGGCGGTGCCGTGCAGCTCCTCGGTCCGCACGGTGCCGTCGTCGCCGGTGGTGGGCAGGGGCCAGGGCAGGGCGTTGCGGTCGACCTTGCCGGAGGTGCGGGTGGGCAGGTCGTCGACCTCGGCGAGGACGGGGACGAGGGCGGCGGGCAGCCGCTCGGCCAGCTGCTTTCTGGCGCTCCCCCGGTCGAAGCCGGGTCCGGGCACGAGGTAGCCGACGAGCAGCTGCGAGCCCGACGGGGTGGTGCGCACCGCGGCGGCGGCGCCGCGTACGCCCGGGAGCTCGCCGAGCGCGGCGTCGATCTCGCCGAGCTCGATGCGCCGGCCGCCCAGCTTGACCTGGTCGTCGGCGCGGCCGGTGAAGACCAGGCCCGCCTCGTCGGCGCGGACGAGGTCGCCGGTGCGGTAGGCGCGCTCGCTGTCCAGGGCGGCGCAGGGGCGGAAGCGCTCGGCGTCCTTGGCGGGGTCGAGGTAGCGGCCGGTGCCGACGCCGGAGATGACCAGTTCGCCCTCGGCGCCGAAGGGGACGGGGTCGCCGTTCTCGTCGACGACGGCGAGGTCCCAGCCGTCGAGCGGCAGCCCGATGCGGACGGGCTCGCCCGGCTCCATCCGGGCGGCGCAGGCGACGACGGTGGTCTCGGTGGGGCCGTAGGTGTTCCACATCTCGCGGCCGGGGACGGCGAACCGCTCGACGAGGCCGGGCGGGCAGGCCTCGCCGCCGACGATCAGCAGCCGGACGCGGTCCAGCGACTCCTGGGGCCACAGGGCGGCGAGGGTGGGCACCGTGGAGACGACGGTCACCCCCCGCTCGATCAGCCAGGGGCCCAGCTCGTGGCCCGCCCGGACCAGCGAGCGCGGGGCGGGGACCAGGCAGGCGCCGTGCCGCCAGGCCAGCCACATCTCCTCGCAGGACGCGTCGAAGGCCACGGACAGGCCGGCGAGGACCCGGTCGCCGGGGCCCAGCGGCTCGTCCTGGAGGAAGAGCGCCGCCTCGGCGTCGGCGAAGGCCGCGGCGCTGCGGTGGGACACCGCGACGCCCTTGGGGGCACCGGTGGAACCGGAGGTGAAGATGATCCAGGCGTCGTCCTCCGGCAGCGGGAGCCGGGGCCCGGCCGCTCCCGGCCTGCGCCGGCCCGCGGCGAGCGAGCCGTCCGCGCCGACGACCCCGCAGACCTCGGCCTCGTGGAACACCGTGGCGGCGCGTTCCTCGGGGTCGTCGGCGTCCACGGGCACGTACGCGGCCGAGCAGCGCAGGACGGCGAGGATCGACAGATAGAGCTCCGCGGTCCCGGAGGGGACGCGGACGCCCACCCTGTCACCCGGCCCGACTCCGGCGGCGCGCAGCCGGTCGGCCCGTTCCTCGACCGCGGCGCACAGCTCCCGGTAGGTGAGCACGCCGGTCTCGGTGTCGAGGGCCGGGGCGTCCGGGTGCGTGGCCGCCGTGGCGTCGAGGACATCGATCAGGGTGCGCTCACCGTGGGGCGGTGCGCCCGGATAACGCGCCCGCTCCACCGAGGGAACCAGTGGAGTGGGCGGCGTGGAGCTGGACAGAGTCGGGGACATGGCCTTACGCCTCAATTCGACGTCGGAAAAGCGGACGCCCCTCGGACGTCCGCACCCACAGACGTCGCTCCGCACCCACGGGTTCGTATGACGAGGTCCAATGTTCCGTAAACCGAACGCCCGGGGGAGATGCCTCGGGGCGGACTCCTTTCCCACGGTACGTGCCGTTTCTCCGGAAAACCACGGTTTTCCCGGGCCGGGGGACCGCCCTGCCCCTTGGCGAAGAGTTGACCTGCGACTGGGGTTGTTTTCGGGAAGAAATTCCCCCGTTCGGGCGATCCGAGCGAGAATCCACAGGTTCAGCGCTCGATAATGCGACCCTCTTCGACCTTGATCCGGCGCGTGGTGTGCACGGCGTCGAGCATCCGCCGGTCATGGGTCACGAGCAGGAGCGTTCCGGTGTACGAGGCCAGTGCGGACTCCAGTTGCTCGATGGCCGGGAGGTCGAGGTGGTTGGTCGGTTCGTCAAGGACGAGCAAATTGACGCCGCGGGCCTGGAGCAGGGCGAGCGCGGAACGGGTCCGCTCGCCCGGTGAGAGGGTCGCGGCCGGCCGCAGGACGTGATCGGCCTTGAGACCGAACTTGGCCAGCAGGGTACGGACCTCGGCGGGGGCCAGCTCCGGCACCGCCGCCCCGAAGGCGTCGAGCAGCGTCTCCGGCCCGAAGAACAGCGCCCTCGCCTGGTCCACCTCGCCGACGACCACACCGGGGCCGAGCGAGGCGGTGCCCGCGTCCAGCGGCAGCCTGCCGAGCAGGGCGGCCAGCAGGGTCGACTTGCCCGAGCCGTTGGCGCCGGTGACCGCGACCCGGTCCGCCCAGTCGATCTGGAGGTCCACCGGGCCGAAGGCGAACTCCCCGCGGCGGACCTCGGCGCCGCGCAGGGTCGCCACCACGGCGCCCGAGCGGGGCGCCGCGGCGATCTCCATCCGCAGCTCCCACTCCTTGCGCGGCTCCTCGACGACGTCCAGCCGCTCGATGAGCCGCTCCGTCTGCCGGGCCTTGGCCGCCTGCTTCTCCGTCGACTCCGCGCGGAGCTTGCGGCCGATCTTGTCGTTGTCGGTGGACTTGCGACGGGCGTTGCGCACGCCCTTCTCCATCCAGTTCCGCTGGGTGCGGGCGCGGGCCTCCAGGCCGGCCCGGGTGTCCGCGTACTCCTCGTACGCCTCGCGGGCGTGCCGGCGGGCACGGGAGCGCTCCTCCAGGTACGACGCGTAGCCGCCGCCGTAGAGGTTGACCTCCTGCTGCGCCAGGTCCAGCTCCAGCACCTGGTTGACCGTGCGGGTGAGGAACTCGCGGTCGTGACTGACCAGTACGGTGCCGGCGCGCAGTCCGGTCACGAAGCGCTCCAGCCGGTCGAGGCCGTCCAGGTCGAGGTCGTTGGTGGGCTCGTCGAGCAGGAAGACGTCGTAGCGGCTGAGGAGGAGGGAGGCGAGGCCGGCGCGGGCGGCCTGGCCGCCGGACAGGCTGGTCATCGGGCGGTCCAGACCGACGCTGAGGCCGAGGTCCGCGCTCACCTCCTCGGCGCGCTCGTCGAGGTCGGCGCCGCCGAGCGCCAGCCAGCGCTCCAGGGCGGTCGCGTACGCGTCGTCGGCGCCCGGCGCGCCCTCGACGAGCGCCTCGGTCGCGGCGTCGAGCGCGGCCTGGGCCGCGGTGACGCCGGTGCGGCGGGCGAGGAACGCGCCGACGGTCTCGCCGGGGTGGCGGTCCGGCTCCTGCGGCAGGTAGCCGACGGTGGCGGCCGGGGGGCTGAGGCGCAGCGTGCCCTGCTCGGGGCGGGCGCCTCCGCCTCCGGCGTCGGCGAGGAGCCGGAGGAGGGTGGACTTGCCGGCTCCGTTGGCGCCGACGAGCCCGATGACGTCGCCGGGGGCGACGACGAGGTCGAGCCCGGAGAAGAGGGTGCGGTCGCCGTGGCCGGCGGAGAGGTCTTTGGCGACGAGGGTGGCGTTCATGGCGGGATCGACTTTAGCCGGGGGGTGGGGTGGGTGCCGAATGGGTTTTGGATGCCCCTGGCCCGCCCTTTCGCCGTTTCCCCGGGGCGGTCGCCCCGGACCCGGACCGCCCTCCGGGCGGTGGGCGGTGGGCGGTGGGCGGTGGGCGGTGGGCGGTGGGCGGTGGGCGGTGGGCGGTGGGCGGTGGGCGGTGGGCGGTGGGCGGTGGGCGGTGGGCGGTGGGCGGTGGGCGGTGGGCGGTGGGCGGGGGCTGCGCCCCTGCGCCCCTGCTTCCGGGGCTCCGCCCCTGGCCCCCGTTTGTCGCGGCTCCGCCGCTCGTCCTCAAGCTCCCCGGAGGGGGCAACCCGAGCGGGGTCCAGGGGGCGCAGCCCCCGGTGGGGCGCAGGGGCGAAGCCCCGCCACCCGCGCGAAGCGCGGGACCCCGCGCGCGGCAGCGCGCAGCGGGGTGACGCAGGGGCGCAGCCCCTGCGGGAAACGGCGAAAGGGCGGGCCAGGGGCAAACCCCCCACCCCCGGACCCACCCCCTCCACCCCCAACTCCCCCCTCCACCCGGTACCTTCACCCCATGGCAAGCGACGCGATCGTCGTCGGCTCCGGAGTGATCGGGCTGACCACCGCCGTCCTCCTCGCCGAGCGCGGCGCGCGCGTCGAGGTGTGGACGCGTGAGACCGCCGCGCAGACGACCTCCGCGGTGGCCGGAGGGCTGTGGTGGCCGTACCGGATCGAGCCGGCCGGTGCCGTCGCCCGCTGGGCGGCCGCCTCCCTCGCCGTCATGACGGAGCTGGCGCGGCGGCCGGAGGAGACCGGGGTCCGCCGGGTGGACGGGACGGAGGCGGGCACCTCGGCGAGTGAACTGGGCGGGTGGGCACGGCAGGTGCCGGGGCTGCGGGACGCCACGCCCGAGGAGACGCCGAGGGGCTGGGACCGCGCCGTCCGCGCCCGGCTGCCGCTCGTCGACATGCCGGCCCATCTCGGCTATCTGCAGCGCCGGTTGGGCGCGGCGGGCGGCACGGTCACCCTGCGCCCGGTCAACTCCCTGGCCGAGGCGGGCCGGGCGGCGCCCGTCGTCGTCAACTGCTCGGGCCTGGGCGCCGGTCACCTCGCGGCGGATCCGCACGTCCACCCGGTGCAGGGGCAGCTGGTCGTCGTGGAGAACCCGGGCGTGACCGAGTGGTTCGGGGCCGCCGCCGACGGCCGGGCGACCGACACGCTCTATCTCTTCCCCCAGCCGTACGGGCTCGTCCTCGGCGGTACGGCGCGTCCGCACGTCTGGGACCGCGTCCCGTCCCCGGCCGTGGCCCAGACGCTCATCGCCCGCTGCGCCCGGGTACATCCGGCGCTGACGGAGTCCCGGGTGCTGGCGCACCGGGTGGGGTTGCGCCCGGCGCGCCACCGGGTCCGGCTGGAGGCCGGACGGCTGCCCGGTGGCGCCCTGGTGGTGCACAACTACGGGCACGGCGGCGCGGGCGTCACGGTCTCGTGGGGCTGTGCGCAGGAGGCCGTGGCGCTCGCGCTCAAGGGGTTCAAGGGATTCAAGGGAGGTGGGTGAGGGCGGGGATCCGCAGTCCGCGCGGGTGTTCCGGGCGGGGCGACGGCGCGGCGCCGGCGCCCGACGTGGCGCGGGCGAAGGCCCGGGCGCCGCCGACCAGCGGCAGGTCCGCCGAGGTCGCGTGGAGGTCCACGGTCAACTGCGGGGTGGTGGGGGCGGGTTCGATCAGCCCGGCGTCGGTGCCCGCGACGATGAGCGCCAGACGGTGCCCGGCCGGGACGACGTGGTCGGTGGCGGCCAGGTCGAGGGTGATGGTGTAGGCCCGGCCCGGGGTCACGGCGCGGCCGTGCCGGGCGGACGTGTAGTGGCCGAGGTCCGCCCAGCCGCGGCTGAAGACGGTGCGGTCGACCTGCTTGACGTCGGCCTCGGTGCGCTTGAAGCAGCCGGTGTCACCCGCGGTGCCGCCGCCCCAGCAGGTGCGGTCGGGCAGGGTGCGGATGCCCTCGCCGTCGCCCGCGTAGTCGCGGACGGAGGCCGGGCCCAGGTCGACGAGGACGGCCGACAGGTGGGCGGACGAGGTGGACGGCGTCACGCGCAGCCGCACCGTCGAGGAGCCGGACAGCCGCAGGTCGTGGGTGAGCGGGCGGGTGACGAACCCGGCCTTGTCGGGCGTCGCCGAGTCGACCGCCGCCGACCAGTCGGCCTCGCTGTGCCGCGGGTCGTCGGTGAACCGCGCGGTCGCGCCCGGCCCGGCCTGGCCGAGGCCCAGTGAGCCGACCCCGGCGACGGGTCCGGGGGCCGGGCGCAGGGTGGTCGTCCGGGTGCCGGCCGGCGGCCAGGAGCGGTCGGTGGACCACTGGCCGGGGGCGCGCTCGACGTCGGCCGCAGGCTCGCGCTCGATGCCGTTGTCGTAGCCGAGCAGGTAGTGGTCGAACCAGCGGTGGAGGGTCGGCACCCAGTCCTCGCGGCGGAAGTCGAACGGGTCGACGTGCCCGGTCGTCGACAGCCAGATCTTGCGCTCCACGCCGTGCGCGGCGAGCGCGTCCCACCACTGGCCGAGGTGCTTGGTGCGGACGTTGAGGTCCTGCATGCCGTGCACCGCGAAGACGCTGGCCTTCACCCTGCCCGCGTCGCGGACGTAGTCGCGTTCGCTCCACAGCGGCGTCCAGTCGCCGTTGCGCGGCGCGCCCTCGACGAGTTTACGCTGGACGGCGGCGCAGCGGGCGTGGGCCCCGTCGCTCTCGACGCGGGAGGCGAGCCCGTCGGGGCCGCCGTCGTAGAGGGCCGCGCCCTTGGCGAAGTAGTAGTCGTACCAGGAGGAGATGGCGCCGATCGGGACGATGGTCCTCAGCCCGTCCACTCCGGTGGCGGCGACGCCGTTGGCGACGGTGCCGTCGTAGCTCTTGCCGATCATGCCGACGGCGCCGGTGGACCAGCCGGCCTTCACCGGCGTGGTTCCGGTGCGCGAACCGTAGCCGCGCGCCCGGCCGTTGAGCCAGTCGACGACGGCCTTGGCGGACTGGACGTCGGAGCGGCCGCCGACGTCGACGCAGCCGTCGGAGCGGTTGGTCCCGGCGAGGTCGACGAGGGCGACGGCATAGCCGCGGGGGACGAAGTAGTTGTCGTAGTAGAGGGGGAACTGGACGGGGTTGCCCTGTGCGTCGTAGGTCTTCTTCTGGCTCTCGTTGCCCCGGCCGCAGCAGGAGTAGTACGGGCTGGCGTCCATGATCACCGGTACGCGGCGGCCCTGTTCGGCGGGTTCGCGGGGCCGGATGATGTCCACGGCGACCCGGTCGGTGCGGCGGGCCCCGGTTCTCACCTCCACCCACACCGACTCGCGGACGGCGCGGTCGTAGGAGTAGACGGGTCTGCTCTCCCCGCCGCGCCCCCGGTCGGGTGCGGCGTGCGCCTGACCGGGCGGCGAGAGGAGGACGGCCAGCAGGGCGGTCAGGGCCGTCGCGAGGAAAGCGGCCCACGGTATACGGGTGTTCCGCGTGGGCTTCGGTATGCGGTTCGGTACGGGTTTCGGTGTGGGTTTCAGCACGGGCGGGACAGTACGCGCGTCAACTCCCGTGCAGAAGGGTCACGGAGGGAGTTCCGGGCCACAGCCGACCTCGGTGTCAGGAGCCCGGCAGGGTGGCGGAGGTGAGGAAGAAGGTCACGGCGTAGGTGAAACGGCCGGTCGCCGCCGCCTCGTCGAAGCGGCGGACGAAGCGGTCGGCCTCGGCGGGGGCGAGATGGCCCTGGTGGGCCGCGGTACGGGCCCAGTCGCGGATGCCCTGGACGTGGTCGACGGTCCGCGGGTCGCGGACGACCAGTGTGTGCGCCTCGGCCGCCACGTCGTCCAGGCCGCGTTCGGCGAGCATGGCGGGCTGCTGGTGGGCGAGCGCCCCGCCGCGCACCCCGTCGTCGACGCGCAGGGCGAGGACGCGGCGGGCCAGTTCGGGTTCGCCGATGTCCAGCACCTGGGTGCCGTAGTCGAGGGCGGCCAGCACGACGCGGCCGCCGGGCAGTACGACGCGCAGCATCTCGTCGATGACCCGGCCCGGGTCGGCCACGTGCTGGAGGACGAGGTCGGCCCACGCCCCGTCGAAACTGCCGGTGCGGAAGGGCAGATGGTGGGCGTCGGCCACCAGCGCCGTGCCGACGCCGCCCGCGCGCGCCGCGCCGGCCATCGCCAGGGACAGGTCGGCGGCGACCGCGCGGGCCCCGGTCTCGGCGGTCAGCGCGAGCGCCGTCGTGCCGGCACCGGCGCCGACGTCGAGGAAGCGCTGCCCGGGGCGGGCGTGCAGGAGGTTCCTCAGGCGCCGTTTGTAGGAGGTGTGGAACGGCGAACTGGTGCGCCGCCGCAGGGTGGTCACCAGGTGGGCGGGGTCGGCACTGGCATCCACGTCCGACCAGGGACGCGACAGCGTGTGTTGGGCCATGGGCGGTGATCGTAGGACTGATGGGCGGGCCGCGCGGTGGTCCTTGCCCGCGATCACCCCGAACGGTGACGGAACGGTCCTACGAGGCCTTTCGGTGGCCGGATTCGTTCGCTCCATGGGGTGTCCGCCCTCCGCGATGACGGCCGGATGTCAGTCACATGTCCGGATTCGGCATGGCCATTCCCAGGCGCGCGATGAGTGCATAGGCTGCGATCGATCTTCATCACCTCGCTGTCCCCATCGCTCGTCCACCCCTTACGAGTTGGAGTGTCCCGTGCGTCCCAGACTTCTCGTTTCCGGCGCCGCTGCCGCCGCCTTCCTGCTGCTCGGGGTCCCCGCCTCGGCCGCCGACGGCACCCCGGGTGCGCCGGGTCTCGGCGACTCCTACTACCCGGACTCCGGCAACGGCGGCTACGACGTCTCCCACTACGACCTGCGGCTGAAGTACCAGCCGAAGACGGACCGGCTGGAGGGCACCGCGACCCTCACCGCCACCACCACCCAGGCGCTGTCCCGCTTCAACCTCGACTTCCTGCTGGACGTCAACGAGGTGCTGGTCAACGGGAAGAAGGCCGCGTTCGCGAAGACCGGCGTCCACGAGCTGGAGATCACCCCGCCCGCCTCGCTGCCGCAGGGCAAACAGATCACCGTCGTCGTCCGCTACAGCGGAACCCCCTCCGCCGTCAAGGTAGGGAAATTCACCGCCTGGCAGCGCACCCCCGACGGCGGGGTCGTCGCACAGGAACCGGAGTCGGCCGCCTGGTGGTTCCCGAGCAATGACCACCCCCGTGACAAGGCCACCTTCGACGTCTCGGTCGCCGTCCCCGACGGCACCCAGGCCATCAGCAACGGCGTCCTCGCCTCGCAGACCTCCAAACTCGGCTGGACGCGCTACAACTGGCGCTCCACCCAGCCGCAGGCGCCGTACCTGACGACGCTGGCCGTCGGCCAGTTCGAGATCACCACGGACACGACGTCCAACGGGCTGCCGGTCGTCAACGCCTACAGCAAGGACCTGGGCGACAAGCTCGCCCCCGCGAAGGCCAGCGTCGAGCGCACCTCCGAGGTCCTCGACTGGGAGAGCTCGGTCTTCGGCCCGTACCCCTTCACGGCCGCCGGCGGCTATGTGCCCAACGTCCCCACCCGTTTCGCGCTGGAGACCCAGACCCGGCCGTTCTACAGCCCCGCGCCGTTCGCGAACGGCGCCAACGTCTCGCTCGTCGTGCACGAACTGGCCCACCAGTGGTTCGGCGACAGCGTCTCGGTGAAGAACTGGCGGGACATCTGGGTCAACGAGGGCTTCGCCTCCTACGCGCAGTGGCTGTGGTCGGAGAAGGAGGGCGAGGGCACCGCGCAGGAACTCGCCGACTACACCTACGCGCAGTACCCGGCGGACGACCCGTTCTGGACGGTCAAGCCCGGTGACCCGGGCGCGGACAAGCAGTTCGACGGGGCCGTCTACCAGCGCGGCGCCATCGCCCTGCAGGCGTTCCGCAACACCGTCGGCGACAAGGTCTTCTTCGA
Organism: Streptomyces luteireticuli; assembly: GCF_041519305.1. Classification (NCBI taxonomy): domain Bacteria; kingdom Bacillati; phylum Actinomycetota; class Actinomycetes; order Kitasatosporales; family Streptomycetaceae; genus Streptomyces; species Streptomyces luteireticuli. Next base: position 6,728,969 of record NZ_CP167927.1, on the reverse strand, counting down.
GACCCTGAAGGGCTGGACCGCGAAGAACCGCTACGGCAACGCCTCCGTCCAGGACTTCGTCGCCTACGCCGAGCAGGTCTCGGGCAAGAAGCTCAAGCCCCTCTTCGACACCTGGCTGTTCACCACCGTGAAGCCGGGCGCCGCGGCGGCGGCCAAGGCGGGCATCGCCAAGCCCGCCGCGAAGGGCGCGCGTTCGCTCGCCGCCAAGCCCGCACAGCCCAAGTCCTGGCAGCAGATCCGCTCCGCCCTCGCCGCGCACCAGCACTGACGGCACCGGGCCGGACCTTTCCCCCTCCGGTGGTACACCCATAGTGTTGGACCACCGGAGCGGGGAGAGCGAGGCACTGCGCATGGCCATGGACGACGACACCGGTGGGCCGGAGTCCTTCACCGTCGACCAACTGGCCGCCCGCGCCGGGGTCACGGTGCGCACCATCCGCTTCTACAGCACCCGCGGCCTCCTCCCCCCGCCCTGTCTCGGCCCCCGCCGCGTGGGCCGCTACGGACCCGGGCACCTCTCCCGCCTCGCCCTGATCGAGGAGTTGCAGCACCAGGGCCTCACCCTGGCCGCCATCGAGCGCTATCTGCGCCGCCTCCCGGACGACCTCAGCGCCAACGACCTGGCCATCCACCGTGCGGTCGTGGCCTCCTGGGTGCCGGACGCGGCGGCGGAGACCACCCGCGCCGAGCTGGAGCGCCGCGCGGGCCGCCCGCTGACCGACGAGGACATCGACAAGCTCGCCGCGATGGACGTGCTCCGGCGCGAGGAGGACGCGGACGGGGAGGTCCGCTTCCGGGTGGACCCCGGCCTGCTGGGCGTCGGCGTCCAGCTGCTGGCCGTCCCCATGACGCTCACCACCCTGCGCGCCGCCCGGACCGTCCTGCTGGACCAGGCCCGTTCGACGGCGCGCGAGCTCACCCGGCTCTTCCACGAGGAGGTGTGGGGGCCGTACGAGGCGGGGGCCACGGACCCCGAGGAGGTGGAGTCCATGAAGTCCCTCTCGGCGCACATGCAGCCGCTGGTGGTGCAGGCGCTGATGACGGCGTTCCAGCGGTCGCTGACGGAGGAGTTGAAGGCCACGTACGGGAGGTGACCACGGGAGGTGACCGGGGTCTCCGCCGCGCGGCGGAGGCCGGTCCTCCCCCGGCCCGACGCCGCGGGGGCGGGACCGGCGACAGGCTGGCCGCATGGGAATCACGGACATCAGGACCACCTGGCCCGCGTGGGCGGGCCGGGCGGCGGCCGTCTGGTCGGCGGCCTACGCGGCGGGCGCGGTGGGCGCGGCGCTCTCGCCGGGCCGCGCCTACGGATACGCGCTGGGCGCCAAGGCCCATGGCACGGCGGTGGAATGGACGGTCGCGGGCCTGTACACCGCGGCGGCTGCGCTCGGCCTGCTGAAGCTGCGGCGGCCCGGGCTGCGGTGGGCCCCGGCCGCCGCCTGGGGCACGGTCGCCGCCGCGTTCGTCTCCGGCTTCGGCTTCCTCTTCAGCCCGGCGCACCTGCTCGACCTGGTCTCCCGCAACCAGGACCCGATGGACTGGGCGGCCTGGGCCAACCAGGGCGTCGCCACGCTCGGCGCCGTCCTGTGGACCGGCACGGCCCTCGCGTACCGGCGGCGCGCCCGCGGCGTCTGTCCGCACTGCGGCGGGCGCGGGCGCCGGGCCCGGGTCGAACGCCGCACCCGCGCAGGGTACGTGGCGGTGGCGGCCCTGCTCCCCTACGCGCTGCTCAAGTCGGCCTGGGCCGCCGGGTCCCGCGTCGGATACTCGGGCTCCGGCCGGCACCCGGGCCTCGACGAGCACTACGCCGGGGACCAGGTGATCCGGCTGTACGAGCACGGCGTGGACCTCACCGTCGTCCTCGCCCTGACCGGGATGGCCCTCGCCCTCGTCCTGTCCCTCCCCCGCTTCCGCCGGCTCCCACGCCTGCCGCTGCTCGCCCTCGGCTGGGCGGGCGCGGGCGCCTTCGCCCCTTTCGGGGCGTTCCTCCTCGTCTACGGCTCGCTCGCCTGGGCCGGAGTGCTGGACGCGGGGACGGGCGGCCACGCCCCCTGGGTGGTGGCGGTCGCGTACGGCGGTTTCTGCTTCTACGGGGTGGCGCTGGGGCGGGCCGTGCTCGGCTTCCAGCGGGCGACCCGCCGGACGTGCCGGGTCTGCTGAACCCGGCCCCGTCCGGCGCCCGTTCAGCTCGCGGCCCGCGCCTCCGCCAACGCGAGCCGGGCCCGGTCCAGTTGCTCCCGCGTCCGCGCCAGTTCGTCCCGCAGGCGGGCCACCTCGTCCGGCGGGCGCGCCCGCCCCCGGCGGAACGCGTCCGCCCGTTCCCACGCGTCCGCCCAGTCCCGCAGCCCCCGTTCCGGAACTCCCCCGCAGTGGCGGACGAAGCTCAGCAGCAGGTCCTTCCTCGGGAACCGGGTGCCGCGCAGGGCCGGGCCGAGCGTGCTGCGCGGCAGCAGGCTCACCTTGTGCCCGGCGTCCACATAGGCCCGTTCCTCCAGTTCCCGCAGGGTCGGGTTGCCGTGTTCCCGGCGCAGGTGGGCCATCGCCTGGAACAGCTCCCACGGTTCGCTGACGAACTGCGGCGGCAGCACGCCCTGCACCCGTGCGCCGGGCCCGGCCGCCACGGACCGGTCCGCCCTCGTCCACAGCCGCTTCGCCTCGCGCTCGTCTCCCCCGCAGGCGCGCGCGAACGCCCTGACCGTGCCCCACTTGGGAAGCACCTCGCCCTTCGCCGCCCGGTCCAGCGTCGACCGGGAGACCGGCAGTCCCAACTCCTCGGCGGTCCGCGCCACCTGGCTCCAGCTCTTGCCCGACCGCCGGCGCAGCGACCGCAGCCACTGCGCCAGCGTTGCGACGGGGTCGGGCTGGTCCAGGGCGCTGTTCACACGCCCCATTCCGGCCCCTCCTTCACACCCCGTCGCGGGAGAAGACGGCCGCCAGGCCGCGGACGATTTCCTTCGCCGCCACGCCGCCGGCCGTGACGGCCGTGACGACATCCTCCACGGGGACGCCGTAGGCCAGCAGGCCGGCGGTGACACCCAGAACGACCACGACGATGACGACGGCGGGGGTCGGGAGCGGTCCGCCACCGCGCGTCACGCGCAAGGGAGCGTTCTTGCTCAAGAAGATTGCCTCCTCGGCTCGTTGCCACTCGACACCGGAGCTCCCGTTCGGTTCGCCCGCGGCCTTGCAGGACCGGCGGACAGGGAGCTCCGCTCCCACCATCGGGAGCACGGACGGCCGCGACAAGGCCGCCGACGTGCGGCCGTCCCATTCCGTCCCGCTTCCCGTGGGACGGCTCCGCGGCCTTTGCCCCTGGCCAGGATCCGTACGGCCGGCCGCCGGGGCGGCCGAGGCACCGCCGGAACCCGGTTCCGCGGCGTGCTGCCCCTTGAGCCCCTGCCGGAGAGAGCGGAAATTGGTCCCTGACAGGCCCGCACCGTCCAGCGATCACCGGGAGGAGGCCGGACACGGCGGCTCGGCTGTCGCCGGACGGGCGCCGCGCCGGGCGTGAACACACCGCCCGATGCGCCTGGTTCAACGGTTCCCCGGCCGTTGCCACTCGACACCACAGGGGATCGGTCGTGCGCTGTTGCAGCGGTGCGCGGCCTCGGCGGGGCCCTTCACGGCCCCGCCCGGATCTTCAGACCGCCGGGCATCGCTTCCAGGCCAGGCGGTACCGGGCGAGCGTGTCGCTGCCGGTGTCGTTCAGCCCCAGCTCGCTGGTGGTCGTCGCGGGATCCGACGTGCCGGCGTCCACCCGCAGTTCGGTGCTGAGCGTGAGCAACCGCCGTTCGCCGCAGGGGGCGTACTCGGCCGTGCCGACGTCGTCGAAATCGGCGGTCTCCCAGACGTCGTCGTAGGGGCCGGTGAAGCGGTGGGTACGGGTCGGCCACGACGGCACCGCCTGGACGTAATGGCGGACCGTCAGCTGCCCGGTGGCCCCCTTCGCCAGCCGCGCGTATCCGGTGTGCTCCGTACCCGTGATTGCGTAGGTGAACCCCCGTGGGAACTGGACGTCCAGGGCGAGCTGACAGATCCTGCGGGCCTCCCCCGGCCTGGAGCCGACGCCCACCCGGGCGGGGGAGCTCTCGTAGGAGGTGGTGAATCCGGCGTAGTCCGGTGCCACCGCCAGCGAGGTCCGGACGCCGCAGCCCGATCCGTTGACCGTCCGCAGCTCCACCGCCACGCTGCCCGGCGGCGGTCTCTCCTCGACGGCCGTCCCGGGGGACAGCAGGGCGGCCGCGAGCGCCACGGCCGTGCCGCCGGTCATCACCGATCCCAACATGGGCCCTCCCGTTCGTCGCGTACGGGCACGCTCGCTTCATGCCACCACCGTGGAAGCGGCGTGCACAGAGCGGCACAGGCCGTTTCCGCGGGGCTTCCGGAATCCGGAACGCCGAACCGGGGGTTTTCCCCATGTCGCCGCGGCCACCCGCACCGTAGCGTTGCCACATCACACGCCACAGCCCGCCGGGGGAACATCCATGCACCGCACCGTCCGTCTTCTCGCAGCCCTGGCCGTCACCGGCACGGCAGTCGCGGGGCTGAGCGCCTGCGACGGACTGACGCCCGGCAAGACCTTCGAGGACGACGCGGCGCTGAGCGAGAGGATCACCTCGGTGCGGGTGGACAACAACTCCGGCGGCGTCCGGGTCCACGGCAGGGCGGGCCTCGGCAAGGTCACCGTCCACCGCGAAGTCGAGTACCACGACGGGCACAAGCCGGAAGGCGCCACGCACCGGGTCGAGAACGGCACCCTCGTGCTGGCGGACTGCGGGGACGAGTGTTCCGTGAGCTACACGGTCGAGGAGCCGGCCGGGGTGCCGGTGAGCGGGGAGAACAGCAGCGGCGAGATCCGGTTGTCGGACGTCGGGGCGGTGCGGGTGAAGACCTCTTCGGGCGCCATCGGTCTGGACGGGGTCACCGGGGACGTCTCCGTCGGGTCCAGCAGCGGACAGATCACCGGGCGCGGCCTCAAGGGCGGATCCGTGCGGGCGACCGCGTCCAGTGGGGAGATCGACCTGACCTCCGCCGAACCGCAGGACGTGACCGCGAAGACCTCCAGCGGACGCCTCGTCCTGACCATGCCGGACGCGCGCTACCGCGTATCGGCGGAGACGCAGAGCGGCGGCAAGGACATCGGGGTCTCCCAGGACCCGGCCGGGAAGTACCGGCTGGATCTGACCACCAGCAGCGGCGAGATCAAGGTCAGGCAGGGCTGACGGCGCCGCCCTCCGGATCCGTGCCGCCCCCCGGATCCGTGCCGCTCTCCGGATCCGCGGCGCGGATGAGCTGGCGGAGCGCGCCGTAGTAGACCTCGTGGTCCACCACGGCGGGCAGGATCGTGCCGAGGTGCCCGGTCAGTACGGGGAATTCGTCCGGGTCGAGCGCGGCCAGCGCGGTCCGGGTCGTCGCCCGGGCGGCCCCGGGGTCGCGGTGGTCGACGAAACTGGCGCTGCCCAGGGTGAGCAGATACATCCGCCGGTAGGCCGCGATGGCCTCCTCCGCACTCATCCCGGCCGCCAGGCTGTCCGCCAACTGCGGCTCCACCAGCCGCTTCAGCAGTTCGGGGCCGAGCCAGGGGCGGCCCCCGCGCAGGGCCACCAGCCCGGGGTGCGCGGTCAGCACCTCGTAGAGCGCGGTGAAGCGGGCCTCGGTGGCCCGCGCCCAGCCGGTGCCGGGCGGGATCTCCGGGAGGAGCCCGGCGAGGTGGTCGGTGACCAGGTCGAGGAGCCCGGCCAGGTCGGTGCAGCGGCGCTGCAGGGTGGCGTGCGCGACGCCGAGGCGGGCGGCGAGCGTGCGGAAGCTGAGGGCGCCGGGGCCCTGCTCGTCCACGATCCCGAGGGCGGCCTCGGCGATCCGCTCGGGCGTCGCGAGGTGGGGGGAAGCCGGAGGTCGGGGCATGGGTGCCAGCGTACGGTACGGTGTATCGGGCCATTCGATACACCGTATCGGCCGACGTATCACCCGCGACGTATCACCCGGGAGTGCACCGCAGTGGACCAGCTCACGTACGCCGACGTCACGGACGCCGCCCGCCGCATCGCCGGGCACGTCCGCCCGGTCGTCCTGGCTCCCCACGACCGGCCGGGCATCCGGCTGGCGCTGGAGTTCCTCCAGCACACGGGCTCCTTCAAGGCCCGCGGCGCGCAGAACTTCCTCCGGGCCCACCGCGAGGCCGGCGCCCTGCCCGGCGCCGGGGTGACCATCGCCTCCGGCGGCAACGCGGGCCTCGCCTGCGCCTGGGCGGCCCGGCAGGAGGGCGTGCCCGCCACCGTGTTCGTGCCGGCCACTGCCCCGGCGGTGAAGGTCGCGGGGCTGCGCGCCCTGGGCGCGGACGTGCGGCTGGTCGGCTCGGAGTACGCCGAGGCCCAGGCGGCCTGCGCGGAGTTCGCCGCGGCGTCCGGCGCGCTGTCCTCCCACGCCTATGACCACCCGCTGATAGCCGCCGGGGCCGGGACGCTGCTGGACGAGATCCGCGACGGCTTCCCCGGGCTGGACACGGTGGTCGTCGCGGTGGGCGGGGGCGGCCTGTTCGCGGGGGTGGCCACGGCCGCGCGGGAGCACGGCGTCCGGACGGTGGCGGTGGAGCCGGAAGGCTCCCGCGCGCTGCACGCCGCCGTGGCGGCGGGACGCCCGGTCCCCGTCCCGGTGGACTCGGTCGCGGCCGACGCCCTCGGGGCGCGGCAGGCCTCCGCCCTGGCCCTGGAGGCGGCCCGGCGGGGCGACGTGCACCATGTCCTGGTGCCGGACGGGGAAATCGTCCGCGCCCGGCGGCAGTTGTGGGACGGGCACCGCATCGCCGTCGAGCACGCCGGCGCCACGGCGCTGGCCGGGCTCGCCGGCTATGACGCCGCCCCGGGCGAGCGCGTCGCCGTCGTGCTGTGCGGGGCGAACACGGACCCGGGGGACCTGGTGCGCTGACGCGCCGGTGGCCCCGGTCGGCTACTCCGTCACTGCAGCTTCCACTGCATGGAGTCGAGGCCGTCCTCGGAGCCGCAGGAGGTCACCGCCAACTGGCCCTCGCCGCCGGGAGCGGTCAGGCACAGGTCATCGCGCTTGCTGCGGATCGTGTACCACCCGGGGTGGCCGGTGGTGGCGCGGAACCGCCAGAGCTGGTTGTCGGTCCCGGCGCCGTTCAGCTGGTGCGACATGGCCGTGCCGTTGGAGAAGTTGTAGTCCAGGACCCGGGAGTTGGCCCCGGTGAGGCCCTGCTGCTCGGTGTAGCGGTTCTCGATCAGGAAGTAGCCGCCGCCCTTGTCCCACAGATGCCACTGCTGGTTCTGGCCTCCCGTGGCGTGGTAGCCGTAGACGGGCGTGCCGTTGTCCTTCCCGTAGGCGTAGAGGTCGGCCAGGTTGTTGTTCCAGTTGGTCAGGGTCGTGACCTTGTCGTGGGCCGGCCGGCCGCCGCCGGAGCCCTGCAGGGAGCGGAAGACGGCGAAAGCCGCGTCGCGCCAGACCGCCGCGGCGGGGGCGTCGCCGTAGCTTCCGGAGAAGTCGCCGATCTGGGTGGGGCCGTTGTCGAAGGTGTCGCCGTTGAGGATCGGGCCGCCGCTCGCGCCGCCGGACAGATCGCTGTCGCCGGTGCAGGGGCCGCCCTTGCCCAGGAGCTGGGGCGGGTTGTCGGGACCCCAGTAGGGCTGCTTGGCGCAGGTGTGGAACTGGTTGGACTTGGCGGGTATGCCCGCGAACACCACCTGGCCCGGCAGGGAGTTGATGCCGAACTGGTAGCCGGAGGCACCGACGGCGTCCTGGACGTGGGTGCCGTTCTGGGTGTTGAGCGTCACGAACGCGGTGTCGTTGTTCTGCGGGGCGTTGGTGAAGTCGCCGACGACGCCGACGGCCCGGTACGTCCACTTCCCGTACGGGGCGTGCTCGGTGCCGTTGGAGTCCTTGGAGTAGCCCGGGGTGAACTCGTACTCCGCCTTGGGGTTGACCCGGCCCTGGTCGTCGTGGGGGATGCAGTGCCGTGCGGTGGCGATGGTGTCCTTGCTGTCACTGGTGATCACATTGCCGGTGCACAGGCTGATGATCCATATGCCGGGTCTGTTCTCGTCGGGCCAGGCGATGCGGATGCGGCCGGTGGTGGCGCGCAGCCCGGTGTCGCCCGCGGAGCCGGCCGCGAACCGGCTCTTCCCCTTCTGCCGGGGCGCGGTGGCGGGGGCCTTCATGGTGTGGCCGGCGGTCGGCGTCTTCGTCCCCGGGCGCTCGGCCTTCGGCTTCCAGTCGCGCAGTTCCCCCTTGAACTGGCGGAAGGTGCCGTCCTTGTCGTGCCGGGTCCAGAAGGCACGCTGCTGGGCATCGGTGGCCGTGGCCCGGGCGTAGGCGCCGCCGTCCGCCGTCCGCGGCACGGACGGGGCGGGAGCGGCCGGGGTCACGGCGTAGGCCTGGGCGGCCGGGAGGCCGACGGCCAGACTCGCGGCGGCGAGGGTCAGGGCGATGGCATGTCTGCGCAACGGATACTCCGTATACATGGCAGGTGCAGATGACCTCCGGAGCGTAGACACCATTGATCGACAGTCGATTGACGGCTGGTCAATGGCCCATCCGCGGTGGCATGACAGGGCCCCCCGAACCGGATGGAGCCCGGTTCGGGGGGCCCTGTGCCGGACTGTCGGCTCAGTCCCGGAAGAACTCCCCCTTCTCCGCCTTCTCCCGCAGCAGCGGGGACGGCGCGAACCGCTCGCCGTACGCCGCCCGCAGTTCCTCGGCCCGGGCGACGAAGCCCGCCGGGCCGCCCTCGTAGCCGTTGATGTACTGGAGCGCGCCGCCGGTCCAGCCGGGGAAGCCGATGCCCAGCAGGGAGCCGACGTTGGCGTCCGCGACGGAGGTCAGGACGCCCTCCTCCAGGCAGCGCACCGTGTCCAGGGCCTCGGCGAAGAGCATGCGCTCCTTCAGGTCCTCGAAGGGGATCTCCCCGGGGGCGAGGTCCTTCCCGAAGTGCTCGGCCAGCCCCGGCCAGAGCCCGGCCCGGCGGCCGTCCACGTACTCGTAGAAGCCTGCGCCGCCGCTGCGGCCCGGGCGGCCGAACTCGTCGACCATCCGGTCGATCACCGCGTCCGCGGGGTGCGGGGCCCAGGTGCCGCCGGCCGCCTCGACGGCGCGCCGCGTCTCCTCGCGGATCTTCCGGGGCAGGGTGAGGGTGAGCTCGTCCATCAGCGACAGCACCTTGGCCGGGTATCCGGCCTGCGCGGCGGCCTGTTCCACGGACGCGGCGGGGATGCCCTCGCCGACCATCGCGACGCCCTCGGTGATGAAGCGGCCGATGACGCGCGAGGTGAAGAAGCCGCGCGAGTCGTTGACGACGATGGGCGTCTTGCGGATCTGGCGCACCAGGTCGAAGGCGCGGGCCAGGGCCTCGTCGCCGGTCCGCTCCCCCTTGATGATCTCCACCAGCGGCATCTTGTCGACGGGCGAGAAGAAGTGCAGGCCGACGAAGTCGACGGGCCGTTCGACGCCCTCGGCGAGCAGGGTGATGGGGAGGGTGGAGGTGTTGGAGCACAGCAGCGCGTCCGGCGCGACGACGTGCTGGATCTCCTGGAACACCTGGTGCTTGAGCGCCGGGTCCTCGAAGACCGCCTCGATGACGGCGTCGCAGCCGGCCAGGTCTGCGGCGTCCGCGGTGGGCGTGATGCGGGCGAGGAGCTCGTCGCGCTTCCGCTCGGTCGTCCGTCCCTTGGCCAGCGCCTTGGCGAGCAGTCCCTCCGCGTACGCCTTGCCCTTGCGGGCGTTGTCCGCCGTGACGTCCTTGAGGACGACCTCGATGCCCGCCCTGGCGCAGGCGTAGGCGATGCCGGCGCCCATCATGCCCGCGCCGAGGACCGCCACCCTGCGCACCGTGCGCGGCTCGGGGCCGGAGGGGCGGCTGCGGCCCGCGTTGACGGCCTGGAGGTCGAAGAAGAACCCCTGGATCATGTTCTTGGCCGTCTGTCCGGTCGCCAGCTCGACGAAGTACCGCGACTCGATGGTGGAGGCCGTCTCGAAGTCGAGCGACGCGCCCTCGACGGCGGCCGCGAGGACGGCGCGCGGCGCCGGGTAGGGGGCGCCCGCCGTCTGCTTGCGCACCGTGGCCGGGAAGGCGGGGAGGTTGGCGGCGAGCTTGGGGTGGGACGGGGTGCCGCCCGGCATCCGATAGCCCTCGGTGTCCCAGGGCTGCCGGGACTCGAGGTGCGCGTCGATGAACGCCCGGGCCTTTTCGAGGAGTTCCTCCGGGGTGTCGGCGACCTCGTGCACCAGCCCCGCGTCCAGGGCGGCCCGCGGGGGGTACTGCGTGCCCTGGACGAGGACCTTCAGCAGCGCGTCGGTGACGCCGAGGAGGCGCACGGTGCGGGTGACGCCGCCCCCGCCCGGGAGCAGGCCGAGGGTGACCTCGGGTAGGCCGATCTTCGAACCCTTCGCGTCGAGGGCGACGCGGTGGTGGCAGGCGAGGGCGATCTCGTAACCGCCGCCGAGGGCGGAGCCGTTGACCGCGGCGACGACGGGGATGCCGAGGGTCTCGATGCGGCGGAGGTCGCGCTTGACCGCCTCTACGGCGGTGAACGCGGCCTCGGCGTCCTCCGGGCGGATCGCGATCAGCTCGCGGAGGTCGCCGCCGGCGAAGAAGGTCTTCTTGGCGGAGGTGATGACGACGCCGCGGATGGCTTCCTTCTCGGCGGTGAGGCGGTCGGCCACCGTGGCCAGGGACGTCTGGAAGTCCCGGTTCATGGTGTTGGCGGACTGGTTGGGGTCGTCGAGGGTGAGGGTGACGATGCCGGTGTCGTCCTGGGTCCAGGTGATGGTGTTGGTGGTGGTCACGTTGCTCGTCTCCGTTGCTGCTGTGCGGGTGGTACGGGGTGGGGTGTTGTGCCCCGGGCCCGCCCTTTCACCGTTTCTTCCGGGGCAAGCCCCGGGGCCCGTAACGCGGCTGCGCCGCGTTTACCGGGGGCTTCGCCCCCTGGACCCCTGACCGGGGCTGTGCCCCTGGACCCCGGAGCGCCCTGCGGGCTCGCCCGGAGGGGGCACACCCCCGGTCCTCAAACGCCGGACGGGCTGACTCGGGGGTCCAGGGGGCGGAGCCCCCGGTGGGGTGCAGGGGCGAAGCTCCGCCCACCGCGCGGAGCGCGGTGCCGGGTCCGGGGCTTGCCCCGGGTGGGGGCACCCCCTCTGGGGGAGGTGAAAGGGCGGGGCGGGGAGAGAAAACCGCCTCCGGCGGTCAGACCCGCTCGACCACCGTCGCCACCCCCATCCCCCCGCCCACGCACAACGTCACCAGCCCGAACCGCCCACCCGTCCGCTCCAGTTCATCAACGACCGTCCCCAGCAACATCGCCCCCGTGGCCCCCAGCGGATGCCCCAGCGCGATCGCACCACCGTTCACATTCACCCGCTCCACATCCACCCCCATCTCGTCCACGAACCGCAGCACCACCGCCGCGAACGCCTCGTTGATCTCGACGAGATCGATGTCGTCGATCGTCAGCCCCGCCTTCGCGAGCGCCTTGCGCGTCGCCGGTGCCGGGCCGGTGAGCATGATGGTCGGCTCGGAGCCGGAGACGGCCGCGGAGACGATCCGGGCCCGCGGCACGAGCCCGTACCGCTCGCCCACCTCCCGGTTGCCGATCGCGACGAGCGAGGCGCCGTCGACGATCCCGGAGGAGTTCCCCGCGTGGTGCACGTGGTCGATCTTCTCCACCCAGTGGTACTTCTGCAGCGCCACCGCGTCGAACCCGCCCGCCTCGCCGATCGCCGCGAAGGACGGCTTGAGACCGGCCAGGGTCTCCGGCGTCGTCCCGGGCCGCAGATGCTCGTCCCGGTCGAGGACGACGAGCCCGGCCCGGTCGTGCACGGGCACGACGGAGCGGTCGAAGCGCCCCTCCTTCCAGGCCGTCGCGGCCCGCTCCTGCGAGCGCGCGGCGAAGGCGTCGACGTCGTGGCGGCCGTAGCCGCCGATTGTCGCGATGAGGTCCGCCCCGATGCCCTGCGGGACGAAGCCCGTCGCGAAGTTGGTCATCGGGTCGCCGAACCAGGCACCGCCGTCGGACGCCATCGGCACCCGGGACATCGACTCGACGCCTCCGGCGAGGACCAGGTCCTCCCAGCCCGAACGCACCTTGGCCGCGGCCAGGTTGACGGCCTCCAGGCCCGAGGCACAGAAGCGGTTCTCCTGGACGCCGGCGACGGTGTCGGGGAGCCCGGCCGCGATGGCGGCGATCCGGGCGATGTCGGAGCCCTGCTCGCCGACGGGGCTGACGACGCCGAGCACGATGTCGTCGACCGCCGCCGGGTCCAGCCCGGGGAAGCGGCGCCGCAGCTCGTGGATCAGATCCACGACGAGGTCGATGGGCTTGGTGCCGTGCAGGGAGCCGTTGGCCTTGCCGCGCCCGCGCGGGGTGCGGATGGCGTCGTAGACGTACGCTTCGGTGCTCAAGTCAGCAGCCTTCCTGGTGAGTAACGGGGTCAGGCCAGCAGCGCACGGCCGATGATCTCCTTCATGATCTCGGTCGTGCCGCCGTAGATCGTCTGGACCCGGCCGTCGGTGAACGCCCGGGCGACCGGGTACTCGGCCATGTACCCGTACCCGCCGTGGAGTTGCAGGCAGCGGTCGGCCACCCGCTTGTAGAGCTCGGTGGCCCACCACTTGGCCATCGAGGCGTGGACGGCGTCGAGTTCGCCCGCGCCGTGGTCGGCGATGCAGCGGTCGACGAAGGTCCGGGTGACCGCGCACTCCGTGGCCATCTCGGCGATCTCGAAGCGGATGTGCTGGAAGCGGGAGATCGGCCCGCCGAACGCCTCGCGCTCCTTCACATAGCGCTTGGTGGCCTCCAGGAGGTGCTCGGCCGCGGCGGCGGACCCGACGGCGATGGTCAGCCGCTCCTGCGGCAGGTTGGCCATCAGATGGCCGAACGCGCCGTGCAGCTCGCCGAGCAGGTTCTCCTTGGGCACGCGGACGTCGCGGAAGAACAACTCGGCGGTGTCCTGCGCCTTCTGGCCGATCTTGTCCAGGTTGCGCCCGCGCTCGAAGCCCTCGGCCCCCCGCTCGACGACGAACAGGCTCAGCCCCTTGGCCCCGCCCTCCGGGGTGGTCCGGGCGACGACGACCACCAGGTCGGCGAGGATGCCGTTGGAGATGAAGGTCTTGGAGCCGTTGAGCACCCAGTGGTCGCCCTTGTCGACGGCGGACGTCCTGATGCCCTGGAGGTCGGAGCCGGCGCCCGGTTCGGTCATGGCGACGGCGGAGACGGTCTCGCCGCTGCAGAAGCCGGGCAGCCAGCGCCGCTTCTGCTCCTCGGCGGCCAGCGACGTCAGGTACGGGCCGATGATGTCGTTGTGCAGGGGGACGGCGAAACCGGCGGCCCCGGCCCGGGCGAACTCCTCGGCCAGAACGGCGCTGTGGCGGAAGTCGGCGGTGCCCCCGCCGCCGTACTCCTCGGGCACGGCGAGGCCGAGGAGGCCCTGCCGCCCGGCGGCCCGCCACGCCTCGCGCGAGACGATGCCGTCCCTCTCCCACTGCTCGCGGTGCGGGGTGAACTCCCGCTCCAGGAAGGTCCGTACGGTGGCGCGGAAGGCTTCGTGCCCGTCGTCGAAGAGCTGACGTTTCATGATCGCTGACCTTTCGGGTCGAGCCGGGGCACGTCCCAGTCGCGGGCCACCTCCGCGGTGTGCGCGCCCGGCAGCGCGGGCGGGCGGCGCAGGCCGGCCGGGGTGGCGGAGAAGCGCGGCGCGGGGGCGGGCTGGACGGTGCCGTCGTGGCGGGTGAAGGTGGAACGGGCGGCGAGGTGCGGATGGTCCGGCGCCTCGCGCAGGGACAGCACAGGCGCCACGCAGGCGTCCGAGCCCTCGAAGACCTCCGTCCACTCGGCGCGGGTGCGCCGCCGGAACCGCGCGGCGACGGCATCCCTCAGCTCGCCCCAGCGGCCGGGGTCGTCACGGGCCGCGGCCGCCTCCTCCGGCAGGCCCAGCAGCCGGGCGAACTCGGCGTAGAAGCGCGGCTCCAGGGCTCCGACGGCCATGTGGCCGCCGTCGGCGGTGGCATACGTTCCATAGAACGGCGCCCCGCCGTCCAGCAGGTTGGCCCCGCGGCGGTCCTGCCAGCTCCCCGCCGCCAGCATCCCGTGGATCATCGCGGTCAGATGCGCGGTGCCGTCGACGATCGCCGCGTCGACCACCTGGCCCGCGCCGGTGTCCCGGGCGTGCCGCAGTGCGGCGAGGATCCCGATGACGAGGTAGAGGGAGCCGCCCGCGTAGTCGCCCAGCAGATTGGCGGGGGCGTACGGCGGTCCGTCGGCCGCGCCCGTCAGTCCGAGGGCGCCGGTGACGGCGATGTAGCCGATGTCGTGCCCGGCGGCGCCGGCCAGCGGGCCCTCCTGCCCCCAGCCGGTCATCCGCCCGTACACCAGGCGGGGGTTGCGGGCCAGACAGGCCTCCGGCCCGACGCCGAGCCGCTCGGCGACGCCGGGCCGGTAGCCCTCCAGGAGCACGTCCGCGCGCTCGACGAGTCCGAGGACCGTCTCCGGCCCTTCACTGCTCTTGAGGTCGACGAGGACGGAGCGCTTGTTGCGGTTGGTGAGGTCGTGCCGGGGGTCGATGCCCAGTCCGGGCCCGCCGGGGCGGTCCACCCGGACGACGTCGGCGCCCAGGTCGCCCAGGAGCATGGCGGCGAAGGGGCCGGGGCCGATGCCGGCGAGCTCGACGACTCGCAGTCCCGCGAGGGGGCCGCCGCCCGCTGTGTGCTCCTGCTCCGCCAATGCGCTCACACCCTTGTATGACAAGGCCGCTGTAACACCCGCGATGTTAAGAACGTGTTCCAGTTTCCACAAGCCCCGCTCAGGTGACCGTATTTGACGGCCTGGCGTCCAGCTCGGCGACCAGCCTCTTCGGGGCGACGGTGCGGTAGCTCTCCTCGACCCAGTCGCAGAGCAGCTCCACCGGGGCGCCCTCCCCGTGCAGCGGCACGGACACCCAGCCGTGCGGACCGAGCCCGTACCCCGTGGGCTCGGCACCCGGCACGGCGAGGGCGTGGCCGTGGATCTCGTCGTCCGTGAGCTTGACCGTCATGCCGGGCGTCTCCTCGTCCCCCTCGGTGCCGAGGAAGACGAAGATCTTCTTGTTGACCTTGACGACGGCGCTGTCCCCCCAGGGGAATTCCTCGACTGCGCCGGGGAGGGAGAGGGCGAAGGAGCGGATTGTGGCACGGCTGGTGGCGCTGTTGTGCATGTGCCACACGGTAGAGGGTGAGGGCTCCGGGGAGGAGGCCCCGCCCCGGAGCCGCCACAGCCTCGCCGGCCGGGGCGTCAGCGGCCGTTACGGAGTGCCCCGGAGCCGAGGATCGACGCGTCGCGGTAGAGGCAGTAGGCCTCCGCCTCCTTGGTCGGGTAGTGGGTCCACGGCACGGCCGCCACATAGCCGTCCACCCGCCGGAACTGCTCCACGGCCTCCGCCCAGCGCTCCTGCTTGGCCAGGACGTACGCCAGCATGTGCCGTGCGTCCGCCAGCCGGGGGTGGTCCGGACGGCAGGCCGCCACGTCCATCAGCGCGGCGTCGACCATGGCGGTGAGGTCCACCGAGCGGAAGGCGACGTCCGGGGCGTCCGCGTCGAGGTGGTCGTACCAGTGCTGGAGCGGGAGCATGGTCATCAGGTTGCCGGGCGGTGCCGTGCGCGCCGTCCCCCACGCGAACTCGCGCACCAGCTCCTCGGATCCGCGCCACCTCGGGTACCAGTACAGGAGAGCGGAGGCGTGGGCGTCGAAGTGGTACGGCGCGCGCGAGACGATCTCGGCCCACAGCTCCCGCATCATGTCGTGCGACGCGCCCGTGGCCTTGTACAGCGGTATCTGGGCGACATAGGGAGTGGGGTCCTCCGGCGCGGCCAGGGCCACGGCGCGGTCGAGGTCGTCGCGGGCCTCGTCCAGCACCCGGTGGAAGCCCATGAACTGCTCGGCCGTGGTGTCCTTGGCATAGGCCGTGCCACGGATGTCCCACGCCACGAAGATCCTCGCCTCCGCCTTGACGACGGCCGCGCCCGGGTCGTCGGGGCGCGCGGCCTCCCAGTCCCGGAGCCAGGCGTCGTCCTTCGACGCCGCGTTGGCGATGATCCCGACGAGTGCGGAACGCCGCTCCCAGTCGGTGCCCGTGGCGTCGAGCGCCCGCGCGGCGGGCTCCCAGTCGCCCCGGGCGAGAGCCGCCTCGATGGCGTCGGCCTCGGGGTCCGCGAAGGACCGCCCCGTGTTCTGGCGCTCCGGCGGCAGCCATCCCGCAGCGGCGAGTTGGGCGGCGGACGGTGCGGCGGACGCGCGCCGCTTTCTCCTGATCCAGAGGAAGACGGACACCGCGATGATGATGAGGGACAGCAGCATGCCTGAAGAGAATCCGATCGAGAAACAGGGATAGGGAAAAGTTCAGAGGGCGGACGAGCGCAGCAGTTCGCGCAGCGGTGCTGTGTCGGGGACGTCCCCGACCGCCGGCCGTACCGCGGCCGCCACCGCCTCGGCGGTCTCCCGGCCGTCCGGCAGCAGCAGTCGCGCCGGCTCCGCCCAGGACAGCTCCCAGCGGGCCGCCGCCGTCTCGGTCAGGGCGAGTTCGGTCAGGCCGTACAGCCCGGAGTGCAGCGCGGGGCGCAGGAACTCCCGGGCGGCCCTGCCCCGGGCCCGCGCGGCCTCCGGTGATGTGGGCAGGTGGCCGGCGATCCGCCACAGCGAACCCGCGTCGACGGCGTCGAGGAACGCCGTCAGGTCCGCCGTGGCGCTCGCCGGGGACGCCGGGCCCTCCGCCGCCAGCGCCTCCCGCAGCGGGCGCGCTCCCTCCATCGCCCGCGCGTGCAGGGTCCGGTGCGTCAACTCCCGCCATTCCACCCGCTCCAGGGCCAGCGTCTCCGGGGTGAGGACGGCTGTCTCCAGCTCGGCCAGGACCCGGTCGGCATCGTGCAGCAGCGCGAGCGCGGGCCCGGCCGGGGCGGCCGCAGGGCCGTCGTCGGGCAGCGTCCCGATCAGGCGGATCCGGTCGGCGGGCGCCGGGTGGGTGTCGTACGAGGAGAGGGCACCGGCCGGTGGTTCGTTCCGCAGCGTCGCCAGGTCCTCCTGGCGCTCCGGGGCCGTGAGCAGTCTGCGCAGGCCGCCGAAGACCTCGCCGCGCGGCGGGAGAAGGCCCGCCGGGACGCCCATCGTCGCGTAGCGGCTCATATAGAAGTCGTGGGCCGTGTCGAGCACGGCCATCTCCCGGAGCGCCGACGCGGTGGCGTCCCGTCCGGCGATCCGCGCCGCCGTCCGGTCGGCGGCGAGCTCCTGCGCCCGGCCGGCGCCGTGGGTGGCCCGCAGACAGAACCGGGCGTACGCGAGGAAGGGCTTGGCCGCCATCCGGTAGGTGGCCCCGGCCCGGCCGGTGCTCACCTCCTTCGCCCCGCGGCCCTCGGCGACCGCGGCGGCGGCCTTCTCCCGGCGGGAGCGCTTCTTGTCGATCCGCTTCCGCTCCTGCTCCTGGAACGCCTCCACGGTTCGCAGCACGCCGTCACGGCCGCGGTGGGTGAGGCCGGCGAGCCGGGTGTCGGTGTTGCCGTAGTGGGCGAGCTCATGGGCGAGCACGGCGTGCAGCTGCGCTTCGGTGAGCCCGGTCAGCAGCGGAACGCCGATGTAGAGCCGGCGCGGGCCGGGCAGCAGGCCGAGCAGCCGGGTGTCCTCGGAGACGCCCGCGTTCGCGTCCCCGGTGAGGAGGATCGCGTCGGGCGCGCGGGTGCCGACCCGCTCGGCCAGCGAGCGGACGGTCCGCCACAGTCCGGGCTGCTCGCTCTCGCCGAGCGGCAGTCCTACGGCGTCGGCGCGGCCCGGCCTGCCGAGCAGGAAGGTGCTCCGCACGACCGGCACTCCGAGCAGCACGGACAGGATCGTCACGGTGACCGCTACGGCGGGCGGCGCCCAGGTCCACGCCGCGATGCCGGCGCCGAGGAGGGTGCCGAGCACGGCCAGGGTGAGCAGATGGAATCCGGCCAGCAGGGCGAAGGCCCGGAGGGCGCGCAGAGAGGTGCCCACAGGGCGAGGTCCCCCAGCTGAAGAGTCGGCGAAGCAACAACCAGGGGATCATATGTGCGATTGGGGTGGGAGTGGGTGGAATTTCGCCGGACGCCGAACAGCGTCGGATCACCCCGCCCGGCGCACACTCCTCAGAGCAGCCCCGCCCCCACCAGCAACTCCCGCACCGCCCCCACCCCTTCCTCCCCCAGCGCCGTCAACGGCGGCGCCGTCGCCGCGCAGTCGATCACGCCGAGCAGCCGCAGCGCCGCCTTGAACCCCCCGATCGCGGACGCCGTCCCGCTCATCCCGCTTCCCGCCTCCACCAGCGCGAACAAGGCCGCCAGCCGGTCCTGTTCGGCCACGGCCGCCTTCCAGTCGCCCGTCCGCGCGAGCTCGTACACCCGCGTGTACCCGGCCGGGTCCACGTTCCCCAGCCCCGCCACAACCCCGTCCGCCCCCATCAGCAGGGCCGCGTCCACCGTCAGTTCGGAGCCGGTGAGGACGGAGAAGACGGACTCCAGCCCGCGCCGGTGGCGCTCGACGAGCAGCCGGCGCAGGGCGTTGGTGTCGCCGCTGCTGTCCTTGAGGCCGATCAGGGTGCCTTCCGCGGCGAGGGACAGCAGCATGTCGCCGGGCAGCTTGCTGTGGACGCAGGGCGGGATGTCGTAGGCGAGCAGCGGCAGCCCGGCGCCGTCCCGTACCCGGCGGAAGTGGGCCGCGGTCTCCTCGGGGTGCACCCCGCTGTAGAACGGCGCGGTGGCGACGAGGACGTCCGCCCCTGTCTCCGCCGCGTCGCGCGCGTGCTCCAGCACCCGCGGGGTGGTCATGTCGATGACCCCGGCGAGCACGGGCACGCGTCCGCCCGCCGCGTCGACGACGGTCCGTACGACCGTGCGCCGCTGCCCGGCGGTCAGATGGGCCGTCTCGCCGCTGGTCCCGAGGGCGAAGAGCGCGGAGGCGCCGCCCGCGAGCAGGTGCTCGACGAGGCGGCGCAGGGAGGCGGTGTCGATCTCACCGCCGGGGGTGAAGGGCGTGCACAGGGGCGGGACGAAGCCGGAGAGTCGCACAGGGGCCTCCACAGGAGTAGGCAGCGGGCACGCCCGTTCCTACCCGTCCGTCACCGCATCCGCCAGAGCCCGTCGGCACAGTGCGTCCGCCCGCCGCGTCGTCTCCGGCAGCCGGAAGTCCCGGGCCAGGGCGAGGACATGGTCGCAGGCCCGGTCCAGGCTCACCCGGTGGCCCACGGAGACGAACACCGGCTTGACGCCGGTCCGGGTGCGCAGGGCCCGGCCCACCTCCTCGTCCCCGTCCAGCAGCGGCGAGGCGTCGCCCCGGTCCGGGCCGGGCGGCGCGTAGTGGAAGGTGAAGGGGTTCTTGGCGACGCCGATCGTGGGCAGCCCGGTCAGCACGCCCAGATGGGCGGCGAGGCCGAAGCGGCGCGGGTGGGCGAGCCCGTACCCGTCGCAGACCACCAGGCCGGGCTCGGCGCCGAGGCGGCGCAGCGCGGTGAGCACGGCCGGGATCTCGCGGAAGGCGAGCAGGCCGGGCACATAGGGGAAGGCGACCCGGCCGACGGCGGTGGCCTCGGCCACCACGTCGAGGGTGCGCGCGTCGAGCGCGACGGCGGCCGCGGCGACGAGGTCCCGCTCGTCGTCGTAGGCGACGTCGACGCCGACGGCGGTGAGCGGCGCGCCGGGCGGCGGCCCCGGCTCGTCCAGGACGACGCGCGTGCGCAGGTCGAGCTGGACGGCGAGCGCCTGCCGCTCCGTGGTGGGCCAGTCGGGGGGCAGTTCATCGGACGTGTGGTTCATGACGCGGCCACGGTACGGGGCGGGCCCGTAGCCTGTCGATCATGTTCGTACTGGAGCTGACCTACATCGCGCCCCTCGAGCGCGTGGAAGCCGCGCACGCGGAGCATGTCGCCTGGCTGGACGCGCACTACGCGTCCGGGCTGTTCCTGGCCTCCGGCCGGAAGGTGCCGCGCGACGGCGGGGTGATCCTCGCGGCCGGCGTGGACCGGGAGAAGATCGAGGAGATCACGCGGAGCGATCCGTTCACGGTGGCGGGGGTGTGCGAGTACTCGATCACCGAGTTCGTCCCGACGAAGACGGCGCCGGCCCTGGAGACGTACCGCCAGGAGCGGCCGCCGCCGGCCTGACGCCGGACGGTTCGGTGGTACAAGTTTCATCCTTTCGGCCGGGGGCTCTGGCCGACCGGCCGATCCCGGGCCGGTGACCGGGCCCCCAGCATGGGTCCATGAACCGACTGCGCCCGCGCCTCTCCCCTCTGACAGCGGCGTTCTGCGGCGCGCGGCGCCGGGACGCGGAGCGGGCGAGGGCCGCGGCCGCCGTCCGGGAGGCCGAACGGCTGCGGCTGGCGGGCGAGTTGCACGATTTCGTGGCCCATCAGGTGGCCGCGATGACGCTGCTGGCGAAGGCGGCCGGTACGGTGACGCCGGACGAGAGGGCGGCCGCACCGTTGCGCGACATCCAGCGCGCCGGCGACGAGGCGCTGGCCACGGCCCGCCGGCTGCTGCGGGTCCTGGGCCAGGACCGGCCGCACCGCACCCCGCTCCACGGCCTGGACCGGGTGCGCGAGCTGGCCGAGGACTTCCGTCGCGCGCACCCGGACACCCGGGTGGAGCTGTGGGTGGACCCGGATCTCGGCGCGGAGCCGGTGCCGGGGCTGGCGGCCTCGGTGCACCGGATCGTCGCCGAGGCGCTGGCGAACTCGGCGCGGCACTGTCCCGGCGCGCGGGCGGTCGCGGTCTCGCTCCGGCGGTCGGCGGGGCAGGTGTCCGTGTCGGTGCGCGACGAGTGCGCCGAAGCGCCTGCCGTGCCTCGGCGCGCCCCCGGGGGCGAGAGCGGGCTGGGACTGGTCGGGATCGCCGAACGGGCGGACGCGATCGGCGGCTCCCTGACGGCGGGACCGGTGCCGGGGGGATGGGAGGTGCTGGCGGTGCTGCCGGTGCACTGAAGGAGCGGCGGAACTGTGCGGTGCGGGGCGGGCGTTGGGGAGGGAGCCCCTTCGGACGGGAGGGGTGGGCGCGGCGGCGGGGCACCTAAGACGGCTATGCCATAAACCCTTGGCACTTGGCGTGTTTGCTTCACATCCATAGGCACAGAGGCCGAATGCCGGGTTTTCCCAAGGGCCGTGACGCATATCACTCCCAATTCCTGCACTGAGGCCGTCGATCCGCCGTCTCCCACTGCGTAGAGCCCCGGGTCCCACCGCCCGTCGGCAACCAACCGCAAGGGAGCAGGCGTTGTCCCCTGTCATCGACCAGGCCGTCCAGGCGCAGCTCATCGCGTCCTCCCCCCGCCCCCGCCCGATCCCCGCCCATCTGCGCTACGAGCGCGCCGACCCCTTCGCCGTGCACATCGCCTTCCCCCCGGCCGCCTCGCTCGACGGCGCCGAGGTCGAGTGGGCGTTCGCGCGCGAACTGCTGGCCGGCGGGCTGCTGTCGCCCTCGGGCGGCGGCGACGTCCGGGTGTGGCCGTGCGGCCCGGACCGCACGGTCCTGGAGTTCCACGCCCCCGAGGGAGTCGCGATGATCCAGATCGACACCGAGGAGCTGCGCGGCTTCCTCGCCCGCTCGTACGCGCTGGTGCCGGTGGGCGGTGAGACCGGCTTCCTGGATCTGGACGGCGATGTCGAGGCGCTGTTGCGGCAGATCTGAATACCGACCGGTCGGAAGGGAGTTCAGGGTTTGTCCTTGAAGGGCGTGCGGGGGATGTACGCGAGCCAGTCGGTGCCCGGGAGACGGTGGGGTCTCCAGTTACGGGCGTACGGCGGCAGATAGGGGTCGCCGGGGTCGTAGAGCAGGGCGACGGGCTCGGACGCGGCGGCCCGGACGATGTCGGCGGTGGTGGCGGAGCGGTTGTTGCCCATGGTCTGGGCCGAGGCGCAGCCCGCCTCGTAGCCGACGGGCTGCGCGCGCGGCCCGGTGACCAGGCAGGGGGCGGCCAGCCCGAGGCGGCCGAGCTCCCGGGCGGCGCGGCGGTAGCGCACGGTGGTGTCCCGGGCGTCCGCCGTGTTCGCCCGCAGTTCCTTCGCCTGGACGGCGAGGTGGCCGGCGAAGGCGGCGCACAGCAGCAGGGCGACGGCGCGGCGGGGGACGGACGGCCGGGCCGTCCGTACGGCGCGGACGGCGAGGTCGGCGACGGGCAGCGCGAGGAGGGCGTAGGCGGGCAGCAGGAAGCGCGGGGCCGCGTAGTCGAGCAGCAGGAGGTACGGGAGGGCGAGCAGGAGCGCACAGGCGACGGGGAGATGGACGGTGGCCGCGCCGGTGCGGCGGCGGGCGGCGAGGACGCAGGCGACGGCGGCGAGCGCGGGGAGCAGCAGCCACCACAGCGTGTGGGCGATCGGCGGGGCGGCGATGTGGCAGGGGCGGCAGAGCTGAGGCCCGTCGAGGCTGCGGTAGGCGGCCCGCAGCCCGCCGCCGAGGTGGGCGCCCATGCCGCCCTCGGTGTCGCCGGCGACGCGGAGCCGGGGGCCGATGCCGCCGAACCGCGCGTACGCCTCGGCCGCCCACTGGGCGCCGCCCAGGGCGGGCCCGCCGAGGACGGCGGCGACGGTGCCGGGCCGCCGCCACTCCCGCACCGCCGCGCAGGCGGCCAGCATCGGCAGGGCGAGCCAGACGCCGTCGTGCGCACGGAAGAGGGTGGCGGCGGCGAGGGTGCCGGTGAGCCAGGTGAGCGCCGCGGCGCGGCCGGGCTCCCGCCGGGCGCGCAGGAACCAGCCGACGGCCGCGACCGCGGCGAGCGCCACCCAGAGGTTGGGCATCGCCTGCGGGCCGTAGAGCACGGTGGTCCACAGCGTGCAGAACAGCAGGGCCGCGAGGGCGGCGCGGCCCCGGGAGAGCAGCGGCTCCCACACCCGGTACGCGGCGAACAGCGCGGCCGAGGACAGCAGGACGAGCGTCACGCGCAGCGCCGCCACCGAGGGGGTGACGTCGACGACGGGCGCGACGAGGAGGCTGATGCCGCGCGACCTGGGGGCGCTGAAGAAGGCGGCGGGGCGGTGGGGATCGGTCTGCGAGAGGTAGACGGTCTCGTCCCAGCCGAGGTCCATGTGCGCGACCGCGTAGCACAGTTGGAGAACGGCGAACGCGAGGGCGACGGCCGGGAGGTACGCGCGCGGGGCGCGGGCGGAGACCATGGTCTTTCTTTATCAGGTGCGGGCCCTCGCCCGGGACGCGGCGATCTCCTCCTCGGCGGCGGCGCGGTCGGCCCAGCAGGCGCCGTCGACGGACTTCCCGGGCTCCAACTCCTTGTACACCTCGAAGAAGTGCTGGATCTCCAGCCGGTCGAACTGCGGGAGGTGGCGCAGGTCGCGCAGGTGCTCGTGGCGCGGGTCCCCGGCGGGGACGCAGAGGACCTTGGCGTCCTCGCCCGCCTCGTCGCGCATGCGGAACATCCCGATCGCCCGGCAGCGGATCACCACGCCGGGGAAGGTGGCCTCGCCGGAGAGGACGAGGGCGTCCAGCGGCTCGCCGTCGGCGCCGAGCGTTCCGTCGATGTAGCCGTAGTCGGCCGGGTAGCGGGTGGAGGTGAAGAGCAGCCGGTCCAGCCGGATGCGGCCGAGCGCGTGGTCCATCTCGTACTTGTTGCGGCTGCCTTGCGGGATTTCCACGACGACGTCGAAGTCCACGGGGGCTCCTCGCTCCGGTAGTTGACGGCCCGTCGTCTTTGACGCGGCCGCGACACCATGGTGGCGTGGTGGGCTGCGGGGCACCATGGGGCGTGGGGGTGGGGGGTGTTTGCCCCTGGCCCGCCCTTTCACCGTTTCTTCCGGGGGAGACCCCCGGACCCCCATTCGCCCTTCGGGCGAAGTCCTCAAACGCCGGACGGGCTGGTTTCCGCGCCCGGGCGCGAACTCAGCCCGTCCGGCGTTTGAGGACAATGCGGCGCAGCCGCATTGCGGGGGCGAGGGGCGCAGCCCCGGAAGAAACGGTGAAAGGGCGGGACCGGGGCAAAACCACCCCTCACCCCTGCCCCTCCTCCCCCTCCGCCCGCCCCGCCGGCACCAGGCACCGCCCCCGCGGTCGCACCCCCGGCCGGATCCGCGGCCGCGGCCGCACGCCCGGAGCCGGGTCCGGCTCCGGATCCGCGGCCGGGGCCGGGGCCGAGTCCGAACCCGCCCCATCCCGAGCCACAGGCACCCGCCCCACCCCCTCCGGCACACTCACCCCGCGGAAGGTCAGCAGGACCACCCCCGTCGCCGCGACGGCGCCCGCCAGCCCCGCCAGCACCCCGCCCGGCAGCCCGTACAGGAAGTCCTCGCCGAGCACGGCGACGCCGACCGCCGCGGCCACGACGGGGTTGACGACGGTGACCGTCGCCAGGGGGGCGGCCAGGCCCGCGCCGCGGTAGGAGGACTGGGAGAGCAGCATGCCCGCGGAGGCGAGCACCGCGATGACGGCCAGGGTGGGCACCAGCACGCCCGCACCGAGGCCGTGGGCCAGGTCCTCCGCCGCGGCCTTGGTGAAGACCGACGCCATGCCGAAGGCGGCACCGGCCGCGGTGGCCAGGGCGACGCCGCGCACCACAGGGCGGCGCGCCCGCCGGGCGCCGAGCATCAGCAGGGCGACGCCGGCGAGCACCGCACCGGCGAGCACGGGGCGTTCGGCGGCGGAGAGGGACTCGGTGCGGGGCGGCCCGGTCAGGGCGAGCAGCCCGGCGAGGCCGCCGGTGGCGAGCAGGGCCCCGCGCAGGCCGGCCGCGCCGACGGGCCGGCGGGCGAAGAGGGCGGCCATCGGGAGGGCGAAGACGATGGTGAGCGCGCCCATCGGCTGCACCAGGCTCAGGGGGCCCCAGGCCAGCGCCAGGACGTGCAGTCCGGCGCCCAGGCCGGTGAGCGCCACGGCCCCCCACCAGGGGGCGCTGCGCAGCGGCCCGTACACCCCGCCGCCGTCGGGAGCCGCGGCGGCGACCCGCTCCTGCACGATGGCCGCGGCCGCGTAGCAGACGGCGGACACCAGGCAGAGCAGCACCGAGAGCGCCAGTGAGCTCACGGGGCGCCTCTGCGTTCCGGGCGGTCCGTACGGTCGTCGTCCATACCTTCCACCATGCCTCGTCCCGCCCGCCGCGTCGTCGTCCCCGGGTACGGACTCGGTCCTACTGCCGATGGAGTACTGCGGAGGGATGAGCGGACGGCGGGGCCGGGGCGGTCCTTCCGCCGTAGGGGCGCCGCGCGGTCCGGATTGTCCCTGGCGGTCCACGGATGCCCTTTCCGCGCATGTGCCCGGCGTAATTCCCCTACGCCGTTTCCCCGTGACCTGCCGGTAGGCACAGAATCCCCGCTTGTCCGGAAAAAGCGTTGCGCCCCGAGGAACCGCATGCCATTCCTTGGAGTCGCAAACGGGAAATAGCCGAACATTTACGGGGGGAAACTCAATGTCCGGCACACCGGAATTTTGGCATGCACACGAATTCGACCGAATCGAACAGAAACGGCCGTACGTCCTGGTCATCGGCGCCGGCATAGCGGGCCTCACCGCGGCCTACGAACTGGAGCGACGGCAGTTCCGCGTGGACATAATCGAGGCCGACTCCCGCATCGGCGGCCGCATCCGCACCCACCGTTTCGGCACCGGCCCGGGCGCCCCGTCCGTCGAACTCGGCGCCATGCGCATTCCCGACCGGCACCGCCTCACCCTGGAATACATCGACCGCATGGGGCTCACCGGAAAACTGCGCACCTTCAGCACCCTGCTCTCCGAGGAGAACGCCTTCCTGCACACCGACGGCGGTTTCGTACGCATCCGCGACGCCTCCGGCCCGCTGTGCGCCGGCTTCCGCGCGGACCTCGCCCCCCGGGACCCCGGGCCCGGCGGACAGGACCCCGTCGTGGTCTTCGGCGCCTGGCTGACCGCCATCGTCGACGCCATCGCCCCGCCCGACCTCCGCGAGGCGCTCCGCGCGGACCTGCGCCACCAGCTGCTGGACCTGGTCGCGCGGATCGACCCCGCGCCGCACCTGCGCGGCGCCGCCCGGGCCCGGATCGACCTGCACTCGCTGTTCTCCGCCCACCCCGACATCCGCTCCGGGTGCAGCGGACGCCTCAACAGCTTCCTCGACGACATCCTCACCGAGACCAGCCCGGCGCTGCTGCGCCTGGACGGCGGCATGGACCAGCTCCCCGGCCGGCTCGCCGCCCGGCTGAAGGGCCGGATCCTGTGCGGGCGGCACGTCACCGGCATCGGCGTGCGGGACGACGAGGTGCTGGTGAGGGTCGGCCACGGCGTCCGCACGACCCTCCGGCGAGCCGATTTCGCCGTGTGCACCGTGCCCTTCCCGGCCCTGCGGACGATGCGCCTGCGCGGTCTCGACGACGACAAGCGCGCGGTCCTGGACGATGTCGTCTACTGCCCGGCGACGAAGGTCGCCCTCCACTGCCGGGAGCCCTTCTGGCACGACGAGGGCATCCGCGGCGGTGCGTCGTTCACCGGAGGGCTGATCCGCCAGACGTACTACCCGCCCGTGGACGGAGCACCGGGGCGCGGGGCCGCGCTGCTGGCCAGTTACACCATCGGTGACGAGGCCGAGCGGCTCGGCCGGCTGCCGGCCCGCCGGCGGCACCGCGTCGTCCTCGACGAACTCGCCTCCATGCACCCGCAGTTGCGCACCCCCGGCATGGTGCTGGGCGCCACCAGCGCCGCCTGGGGCAGCTCCCGCCGGTCCGTCGGCTGCGCCACCCGCTGGGGCAAGTCGGCCGCCCAGTGCGAGGAGGAGCGGCGGCGCGCGGCCCGCCCGGTGGGCCGGCTGTTCTTCGCGGGCGAGCACTGCTCGGCCGCGCCCGCCTGGATCGAGGGCGCGATCGGCTCCGCGCTCGACGCCGTCAACGCGCTCGTCCACTACGTCCCGGGCCGGCGCCCGGTGCGGATACCGGACGGGCGCGGCCGCACGGAGGAGGTCGTCGGATGAGCGTCTTCGACCTGCCCCGGCTGCACTTCGCGGGCGTGGCGACGACCCGGCTGCCCACCGGGCCGCGCAGCGGGCTCAACGACCTCGCGACCAACACCGCCCTCACCGACGACGGTCCCGTCCCCGTGCCGTTCCCCGCCGACCGGCCGGCCGCCGAGTACCACGCCTGGCTGCACCGGCGCGGCCCGCGCTTCGACGGCGCCGGACGGCCGTGCGCCGACGGGGAGTTCAGCGCGCCCATGGGCTGGAACTTCGACGGCAACGGGCACTTCCTGCTCGACGCCCGGATCACCGCCGTCGAGGGCCCGGACGGGCGGACGGACGCCGCCGACCCGCTCGTCGGCCGCAGCGTCGACGTCTGGGGCCACTACAACCCCTATCTGCGCACCACCGTCAACCGGGCCCGGGTCTTCGACCTGGACCCGGCCTCGCGGTGGACCATGGCGCTGATGTGCGGCCGCTTCTGCTTCGGCAGGCTCGGCCGCTCGCACGACGACGGCTATCTGTTCACCGGTGGCGTCACCGGCTTCCAGCCGCCGCGCTGGACGTCCTTCGCCCGCGTCATGGACACCGGCGGGACCGATGGGACCAGTGAGACCGGTGAGACCGGCGGGACCGGTGAACACGCCCTCGCCGACTGGCTGGGCTACAGCGCCGTCCACCAGTTCGTGGTCCCACGCGCCGACGCCGAGTGGCTCGACGGGATCCGGTCCCCCACCGCCGGCGCCCTGCGCGCCGCGGTGGAGGACGGGGCGGACGGGATCGTCGTCCGCCTCGCGCTGGACAACATGGCGTCCCCGACGGTTCCCGACACCCCCGGCCGGTGGCGCGTACGGGGCACCGTAGCGCCCTGGCACGACGGGGAGTTGCGCACCTACCCGGCCGGCCGGCTCCTCGTCCCGGTCCCCGGCTCCCCGCTGCGCCATCTCACCGCGGACGTCCGGGAGGGCCGTGCGGCCCTCGACATGATCACCGCGGTGCCGGTCACCGGCCGTGCGGCGCAGGCCGGTCCGGGGCCGCTGCACCGGCTCGGCCCGCCGCTCGACCTGGGCCCGCTGGAACTGCGCACCACCGACGGCGCATTGGTCGCCCGCATTCCCGCCGGCGCGTATCCGTCGGACGCGACCTGCGGCGTCGTCACCGTCCCCGCGCCCGGCTGGCGGGCCGCGGGTGACGCGGCGCTGTGCCTGACCCGGACCGGTGCCGACGGCCGCCCGGAGACGCTGCTCACCGAGCGGGAGGCGGTCGTCCAGTCCGACGACGCGCTGGTGGTGCTCCACCACCGCGACCGCGCCCGGAGCGAGGACCACGCCGTGCGTGTACCCCTGCGCTCCTTCGTGCGCGGGCGCCCGGCGGCCGTCGGGGTGCGCGTCCGCCAGTACCACAACCCCCGTGCGCTGCCCGCCGATCCGGTGGCGGGCGCGCCCGGCGCCCGCTGCGGGGACGCCGTCGTCCTCGGGGTGCGCACGCCGGACGGCGAGGCGTACGCGCCGGAGTGCGCGCTCACCACCGACGAGCGGGGGCACGGCGTGCTCGTGCTGCGCGGCGAACGGGCGGGCACCTGCCGGGTCCTGCTCTCCGCGGGCCCGGCGGACGCCCCCTGCACCGACCCCCGCGCCCCCGGCTCGGCCCGGGCCTCCTTCGACGACGAGGACGCGCTGGGCCACTGGGCGGGCGTCGGCGCGCTGGCCGTCCGCGTGCTGCCCGACGACTGGCACCTGGACCGGATCCCGCGCGAGAAGGTCGACTTCGACCTCCTCCACCGGGAGGTCTTCGCCTACTACGAGCAGACCTCCACCTTTATGCGCTCCGAGGTCTTCAGCCTCGCCGACCGCTGCAAGGTCGAGACCTATGCCGAACTCGCCTGGCAGATGTGCGACCCCCGCAACAAGGACCGCACGTACTACATGCCGCCCACCCGCGACCTCACCGACCCCAAGGCCCGCCTCCTGCTCGCCTATCTGCGCAACCGGCAGGCGCTCGCGCGCCCGCCGCTGCCGGTGCACGCGTCCCCCGCCGCGCCGCCCCCGATCACCACCCGGGGCCGGCTGCACACCGTCCTGCGGCAGGCGGCCACCCTGGAACTGGCCGTGATGCTCCAGTACTTGTACGCGGCCTTCTCGGTGCCCACCCACGGCGCGGGGCTGGCCTATGTGCGCGCCGGGCGCTGGACGCCCCGGCAGCTGGAGCTGGCCTGCGGCCGGGGCGGGGCGACGCTCGACGACGGGATCCGCGGCGCCCTGCTGAACGTCGCCCGCGAGGAGATGATCCACTTCCTGCTGGTCAACAACATCCTCCTGGCCACGGGCGAGCCCTTCCACGTCCCGGCGATCGACTTCGGCACGCTGAACGGGCAGTTGCCCGTCCCTCTCGACTTCGCCCTGGAGGGACTGGGCATCGGCAGCGTCCAGCGGTACATCGCCGTCGAACAGCCCGCCGCGCTCACCCCGGAGCTCCGCCGCGAGGGCGACGCACCGCGCGACGGCACGCCCGGCACCGCGGGGTGGGGATCGGTCAGCGAGCTGTACGCGGCCGTCCGCGAGGGGCTGCGGACCGTCCCCGGGCTCTTCCTGGTGGACAAGGGGCGCGGCGGCGGCGAACACCACGTCTTCATGCGGGAGTCCGTCAACACCGCCCACCCCGACTACCAGTTGGAGGTGGACGACCTCTCCAGCGCCCTGTTCGCCGTCGACTTCATCACCGAACAGGGCGAGGGCGGGGTGCTCGGCGCCGCCGCGCCCTCCGACACCTCGCACTTCGAGACGTTCCTGCGCATCGGCGAACTCCTCACCACCGAGCGCGTCCCCGGCCCGCACGGGCGGCAACTGCCCTGGGAACCGGCGTACCCGGTGCTGCGCAACCCCACGCTGGGCACGGGCGACGCGGCCAAGGACCCGGTCACGGACCCGGCGGCGCGCGAGGTCGCCCGGCTCTTCAACCGCTCCTACGCGCTGTCGCTGCACCTGATGGTCCAGCACTTCGGCACCGGGCCCGACACCAGCCTGCGCCGCTCGAAGCTGATGAACGCCTCCATCGACATCATGACGGGCATGATGCGCCCGCTCGCCGAGCTGCTGGTCACCATGGACTCGGGCCGGCGCGGCCGCACCGCGGGCCCCACCTTCGAGCTGGACGCCGTGCCCGCGCCCGTACCGCGCCCGGACGTGGCGCGCCGCGCGCTCGCGCTGCGCTGCGCGCATCTGGCCGACGCGGCGCGCGCCTGCGCGCCGGTGCCCGAACAGGTCGCCGACATGGCGGCGTTCTACGCCGACGCCTTCGGTCACGAGGAGCGCCGAGCATGAGGGAGGACGGCGGATGACCCCACGGGAGACATGGGAGACGGACGTACTGATCGTCGGCGGCGGGCCGGTGGGCCTGGCCCTGGCCCTCGACCTGAGATACCGGGGCGTACCGTTCCTGCTGCTGGAGGCGGGCGACGGGCGGATCGGCCACCCCAAGGTCGGTACCGTGGGCCCCCGTTCGATGGAGCTGTTCCGGCGCTGGGGCGTCGCCGGCGCGATCCGTTCCGCGGGCTGGCCCGGCGACCACCCGCTGGACGTCGCCTGGATCACGGCCGTCGGCGGCCACGAGATCCACCGGCTGCGGATGGGCACGGCCGACTCCCGCCCGGAGCCGCCGTGGACGCCCGAGCCCGAACAGGTCTGCCCGCAGCACTGGCTGATCCCCCTGCTCGTCCACGAGCTCGGCGCGCACCCCGCCGGCCCGCTGCACCTGGGCTGCCGCCTCGACGGGTTCGTCCAGGACGACGACGGCGTCACCGCCACGGCCACCCGCCTCGCCGACGGCACCCCCCTTCAGCTGCGCGCCCGCTGGCTCGTCGGCTGCGACGGCGCCTTCTCCCCCGTCCGCAAGGCGCTCGGCATCCCCGCCCCGCCCTTCCACCGCACCCGCACCTTCCGCAACATCCTCTTCCGCGCACCGAAACTGGGGGAACTGCTGGGCCCGCGCCGGGCCCTGGTGCACTTCCTCGTCCGGCCGCCCGCCCTGCGCTACCCCCTGCGGTCGATGGACGGCGACGAGCTGTACCGGCTGACCGTCACCGCGGAGGCGGAGCGGCACCTGGACGCGATGACGCTGCTGCGCACCGCCGTCGCCCCGGACACCCCGCTGGAGCTGGTCTCCGAACACGTCTGGCACCTGACCCACCGGGTCGCCGACGACTACCGCGCCGGGAGGGTGCTGCTCGCCGGGGACTCCGCGCACACCCTCTCGCCGTCCGGCGGCTTCGGCATGAACACCGGCATCTGCGACGCCGCCGACCTCGGCTGGAAGCTCGCCGCGGAGCTCGCCGGCTGGGCAGGCCCCGCCCTGCTCGACAGCTACACCGCCGAACGCCGCCCGGTCGCCGGCCGCAGCCTCGCCGAGGCCCACACCCATCTGCGGCGCACCCTGGACCGCACCCTGCCCGAGGAGATCCTGCGGGACGACACGGCGGGGGCCCGGGCCCGCGCGGCCCTGGCCGAGCAGCTCGAACGCGAGGGCGTGCGCGCCGAGTTCGACGCCCCGGACGCCCACCTCGGCTTCCGCTACGCCTCCCCGCTGATCGTCGGCGACCCCGACGGCGACGACGGGACCTGGCGCACCCGGGCCCTGCCCGGCGCCCGCGCCCCGCACGCCCGCCTGGCCGACGGCACCTCCACCCTCGACCTCTTCGGCCCCGCCTTCCGGCTGCTGTGCTTCGCCGACCCGGCGCCCATGACCCCCGTCACCAGCGCTTTCGCCCACCGGGGCGTCCCGCTCCACGTCACCCGCTGCCCCGACCGCACGGCCGCCCGGCTGTACGGACGGCCGTACGTCCTGGTCCGCCCCGACGGGCACGTCACCTGGCGCGGGACGCGGCCGCCGCTGGACCCGGTGCTGCTGGCGGACACGGTGCGGGGCGCGCGATGAGCCCGGCCACCCACCCGTGGAGGAACCCATGAGCACCCTCGGCCCCTTCCGTACCTCCGACGTCCACCTCCCCGACCCGTACCCCCTCTACCACCACTACCGGGAAGACGACCCCGTACACGAGACGGACACCGGCTGGTACGTCTTCCGCCACGACGACGTGGCCCGCGTCCTCGCCGACCGCCGCTACGGCAGGGGCGCACTGCCCGCACCCCTGCCCGCGAGCTGTCCGCACCTCCGCCGCACCGCCGCCAACTGGATGGTCTTCATGGACCCCCCGCGCCACACCAGGATCCGCGCCCTGGTCGCCCGGAGCTTCACCCCGCGCGTGGTGGACCAACTACGGCCGCGCATCCGGGAGATCGCCGCACGGCTGACGGCCGCGCTGGCCGAGGAGGCACAGGCCGACCTCGTGGACCGCTTCGCGGCACCCTTCCCCATCCTGGTCATCAGCGAACTGCTCGGCATCCGCGCCGACGACCGCCCCTGGTTCCGGGCCCGCGCCGTCGACCTCCAACAGGCCACCAGCGCCCGGGCCGCCCGCCGCCCCGACGCCTACGCGGTGGCCGACGCGGCCGCCGGCGAACTCGACGCCTACTTCCGCGCAGAACTGTCCCGCCGCAGGACGACACCCGCCCCGTCCTCCGGTGAACCCGACCTGATCGACCTGATGCTCCACGCGGCATCCCCCGACCCCACCCTGGACGACGACGTACTGGTCGGCACCTGCATCCACCTCCTCACCGCCGGCCACGAGACCACCACCAACCTCCTCACCAAGTCCCTCCTGGCCCTCCTCGCCCACCCCTACCAACTCGGCCTGCTGCGCGCCCGCCCCCAACTCCTCCCGGAGGCGGTCGAGGAGCTCGTCCGCTACGACTCCCCCGTCCAGATGATCAGCCGCATCGCCCACGAGGACGGCGAGATCGGCGGCCGCCGCATCCCCCGCGGCGCCAAGGTCACCCTCGTCCTCGGCTCCGCCAACCGCGACCCCCGCCGCTTCCCGCACCCCGACCGCCTCGACGTCCGCCGCGACGCCCGCCGCCACTGCGGCTTCGGCCTCGGCCTGCACTACTGCGTCGGCGCCCCCCTGGCCCGCGCCGAGGCCGAGACCGGCCTCGCCGCCCTCCTCGACCTCCCCGGCCTACGCCTGGCCCAGGACCCGGACGGCCCGGTCCGCTACGCCGACGACCTGGTCTTCCACGGCCCGGCCCGGATGCTGGTGCGCACGGCCTGAGGCACGGGGCGGGCCCGGCGGATCGACGATCCACCGGGCCCGTTGGTCACCCACTGGTCACGCCGTGGGCCGAAAAAACAGAAAGACCCCAGATGAACTGGGGTCTCTGCTGGTGTCCGAGGGGGGACTTGAACCCCCACGCCCGATAAAGGGCACTAGCACCTCAAGCTAGCGCGTCTGCCATTCCGCCACCCGGACCAGGTGTCTGTCTCTGCGGGGTGTTCCCCGCGGCGACATGGATAACTCTATCAAGGTTTCGGAGCGCCTTTCACCAGGCATTTCCCTCTGGACATAAGGTCCGATTATGGGCAATGACGGACATTCCCCTGCATCGACCGTCCCGGAGGCCCCGGCCGAGGGTCCCGTACCCGCTCCCACCAGGCGTGTTCCCCGTCCGCTGTCCCCGTTGCGGGAGCATCTGCGGGACACGTTCTGGTTCACGCCGACGCTGGGGCTGGTGGGGGCCGTGGTGGGGGCGGTGGGGGTGCTGGCGGTGGACGAGCTGTTCGTCCGGCTGCTGCAGGAGGACGGGGACTACGACACCGTCGCCTCGCTCATCAAGATCGCCAACGATATGCGGACGATCGTCTCGACGGCCGGCTCGGCGATGCTCACCTTCGTCGGCGTGGTCTTCTCGATCTCGCTGGTCGCGCTCCAGATGGCCAGCGGCCAGTTCACGCCGCGCGTCGTCCGGCTCTATGTGCGCAGCCGGATCACCAAGTGCGCCTTCGCCGTCTTCCTGGCGACCTTCCTGTTCGCGCTGCTGGTGCAGGCCTCGTACGAGGGGGAGGACGATCCGCGGAAGGTCACCACGGTGCCGGTCTTCTCCAGCATCGTGTGCGTGCTGCTGGTGCTGGTGAGCCTGGGGCTGTTCATCGCCTATGTGAACTCCACGCTGCGGCTGATGCGGGTCAGCCATGTCATCGACCGGATCATCCGGGAGTCGCTGCGGGTGCTGGACAAGCACGCCCGGGGCGGCGGCACGGCCCCGCTGCCGCCCGCCGGGCCCGAGATCGTCCACCGCGGCCGGGCCGGCGTGCTGCGGGACGTGCACATCGCCCGGCTGGTGCGGGTGGCGCGGCGGCACGGGGTGGTGCTGCGGCTGATCCCGCGCATCGGGGACTACGTCGTGCCGGGGACGCCGGTGCTCGCGGTGCACGGCGCCGGCAAGGCGCCCCCGGCGCGGGCCCTGCGGTACACGGTGTCCGTGGGGGTGGAGCGGACGTTCCACCAGGACATCGGGTTCGGGCTGCGGCAGCTGTCCGACATCGCCCAGCGCGCCTTGTCGCCCGCGGTGAACGACCCGACGACGGCCGTGCAGTGCCTGGACCGGATCGTGCAGTTCCTGGCCGCGGTCGCGCGGCGCCCGCTCGGGGCCCTGTGCCACTGCGACCGCGCGGGGACGGTGCGGCTGGTGCAGGACCTGCCGGGCTGGACGGACCTGGTGGACCTCGGGCTGACCGAGGTCCGGCGGTGCGCGACCGGCAGTCCCCAGGTCACCCGGCGGCTGATGGCGGGCCTGGACGACCTGTGGGCGCTCGCCCCCGAGGCGCGGCGGGAGCCGCTGGAGCGGCACCGCGCACTGCTGGCGCAGGCCGTGACGCGTGCGGTGCCGGACGCGGCGGAGCGGGAGTTCGCCCTCGTGCCCGACCGGCAGGGCATCGGCTGATCCCGGCCGGTCAGGGCATGAGGTGGTACTCGGGGAAGTTGCCCGGCAGCCGCTCGTCCGCCGACGGTCCCTCGGTCACCGCCCGCACCAGCAGGTCCCCGCCGACGAAGGCCCCCCGCCACGACGCCCCGAACCCGCCGAAGAGCTCCTGCCGGTCCCCGCGCGAACGCGGCGCGCCGTGGCCCACCTTGAAGGCGCGGATCTGCGGTGCCAGCCGCCCGTAGGTCTCCGGGTCGTCGCAGGACAGGGTCGCGACCAGGGCGCCGTTGCTGGCGTTCATCGCGGCGAGGAGCTCGGCCTCGGTGTCCACCAGGACGATGGTGTCCACGGGCCCGAAGGGCTCGGAGTGGTGGAGGGGTGAGGACGGGGGCGGATTGAGCAGGGTGACCGGCGGGACGTACGCGCTGCGGTCCTGCCCCGGCAGGAAGCGGCCCTCGGCGAGCGAGCCGTGGTGCAGCGGCACCGCGCCCCGGTCGATCGCCTCGGCGACCTGGTCCGTCAGCTCCTTCGCCTTGGCCGCGTTGATCAGCGGCCCGAAGTCCAGCTCGGGCAGGTCGTCGGCGGGCCAGTCGATGGCCAGCGGGTGGCCGAAGCGCACGGCGCGCACGGCCGGGAGGTAGTGGGCGAGGAACTCCGCGAAGGCGGAGCGCTGGACGACGAAGCGCGGGTAGGCCGTGCAGCGCTGCTTGGCGTAGTCGAAGGTCTTGCGGATCTGCGGGGCGAAGGCGTCCCAGTCGGTGAAGTTCCAGATGCCCCAGGTGTTGAGGCCCTCCTGTTCGAGGATGTGCCGCTTGCCCAGGTCGGCGACGGCGGTGGCCACCCGGGCACCGGCGTCCCGGCCGCCGACGAAGGACACACAGCCGATCTCGGGCGCGCGCACCAGCGCTTCGGACAGCTCGCCGCCGCTGCCGCTGACCAGCGTGACGGGGACGCCCTCGCGGTGGATCAGCGCACTGGCCAGCGTCAGGCAGGCCAGCCCGCCGTCGGTCGGGGTCTTGGCGACGACCGCGTTGCCCGCCAGGGCCTGGACGAGCATGGCGTGCACGAGGACGCTCATCGGGTAGTTCCAGCTGGCGATGTTGGAGACGGGCCCGGCCAGCGGGGTGCGCCCGGCCAGCATGCGGTCGATCCCGTCCACGTACCAGCGGACGCCGTCGATCGCCCGGTCCACATCGGCCTGGGCCAGCCGCCAGGGCTTGCCGATCTCCCAGACGAGCAGCAGGGAGAGGAGCTCACGGTGTTCGTCGAGGGCGTCCAGCGCGGCGCTCACCCGGGCCTTGCGGTCGGCGAGGGGCACCTCGCGCCAGGCGCGGTGCTGGTCGAGCGCGGCGCGTACGGCCCGGTGGGCGGCGGGCGCGTCCAGCCGGGGCGGGCCCGCGACGGGCGTCCCGTCGACCGGGCTGACGGCGGGCAGCGGACGGCCGTCCGCGTGCCAGGCGCCGTTCCAGAGGTTGAGGACGCGGTCGTCCCGGAAGGCCTCGGGGGCGAGCGCGAGACAGCGCTGCCAGGCGCTGTCCCACTCGGCGCCGGGCCGCAGGACCAGGGAGTTGAGGGTCGGTGCCATGGAATCTCCGCTCTCGGTGCACAGTCGGGGCGGGGAACAAGCACGTTGCCCGTCGAACGGTAGTCCCCGGTGCGGCACGCGGCAGGACGCCCGCGGGCGATGAGGCCCACGTCACGTGCGACCTCCGGTAACGGGCGCACGGTCCGGTGGTGTTCGTGCATCCGTGCCGATGACGCCCGTGACAATGGAGCGGTCCACCGCCGCCGAACAGACCGGGACTGATCACCCATGGGACGGGTCACCGCACGCCGCCGCGTCATCCGCATCCGCAACGGGGCGGTGAACGCCCGCCCGGACACCCTGGTCGCCGAGGAGCCGCTGGAGATCCGGCTGAACGGCAAACCGCTCGCGATCACCATGCGCACGCCGGGCGACGACTTCGCGCTCGCCGCCGGGTTCCTGGTGAGCGAGGGCGTCCTCGGCGACGCGGCCGAGCTCGCGAACATCGTCTACTGCGCGGGCGCCACGTCCCCCGACGGCAGCGGGAACACCTACAACGTCGTGGACGTCCGGCTCGCGCCCGGGGTGCCCGTCCCCGACATCAGCCTCGAACGCAACGTCTACACCACCTCGTCGTGCGGCCTGTGCGGCAAGGCAAGCCTGGACGCCGTGCGGACGACCGCGCGCTGGCCGCTCTCGGACGGCCCCGCCCCGCTGCGCCTCGCGCCGGAGCTGCTCACCGAACTCCCCGACCGGCTGCGCGCGGCCCAGACGGTCTTCGACCGCACCGGCGGTCTGCACGGCGCCGCGCTCTTCGCCCCGGACGGCGAACTCCTGGACGTCCGGGAGGATGTGGGCCGGCACAACGCCGTCGACAAGCTGGTGGGGCGGGCGTTGCGCGAGGGGCTTCTGCCGCTCGCCGGAACGGTCCTGCTGGTCTCCGGGAGGGCGTCCTTCGAACTCGCCCAGAAGGCCGTGATGGCCGGCATACCCGTCCTGGCCGCCGTCTCGGCCCCCTCGTCACTGGCGGTCGACCTGGCGGCGGAGACGGGGATGACGCTGGTGGGCTTCCTGCGCGGGGCGTCGATGAACGTCTACGCCGGGGAGGAGCGCATCGTGCTGCCGTGACCTCCTTCCCCTCAGAGCGCATCGTGCTGCCGTGACCTCCTTCCCCTCAGTCGGCCCTGCGCTCCCCGCGGGAGGACCGGCGCAGCGCGCCGAGCCGGCCCAGGACGCCGGGGCGCCTGTTCCACTCCTGGAACAACTCCTCCCAGGACGGGTCCTGTTCGTAGAGGACCTGCTGGATCTCGTCGAGCTGCTCCCGGGGGAGGAAGCGCATGGCGGGGCGCAGCACCTCGTCGAGCAGGCCGGTACGGAGCTCGTCCCAGAGGGCGCTCACGCCGGGGGCCGTGTACCAGGCCGTGAAGCAGGCGGCGGCGAACGCGGGGGTGCGGCGCAGCGCGAGGTCCACTCCCCCGCCGCGGGCCTCGTGGGCATAGGCGCCCAGCAGTTCCTCGTCGCCGGACGCGGCGAGCTCGGCCAGCTCGTCGGGGCAGGGGTCGCCGAACAGCAGTCTGCGGACGAGGACATGGCGCA
This sequence comes from Streptomyces luteireticuli, assembly GCF_041519305.1. Taxonomy (NCBI): domain Bacteria; kingdom Bacillati; phylum Actinomycetota; class Actinomycetes; order Kitasatosporales; family Streptomycetaceae; genus Streptomyces; species Streptomyces luteireticuli. Next base: position 6,691,147 of record NZ_CP167927.1, on the reverse strand, counting down.
GCCGGTCCTCGATACCGGGCTCCAGGGGGCGGGCCTGCGCGCGCAGGGACAGGGCGCGGGCCGTGAAGCCGGCGACCTCCTGGCCGTCGTCGATGGCGCCCGCCTGGTCGAGGAGGAGCAGCGCGGCGTGCCGGCGCGGGTCGAGCCGGGGGCCGCAGCGCAGGACCAGGATCCTGGCCACGGCCGGCGCCTCGGCGTCGTCGGGCGCGCTGTCCAGGGCGGACCGGACGAGCACGTCGTCGAGGCCAGCGGCGCGGTGCCGCTCCGCGGGGAGGGCGTCCAGCAGTGCGGCGGTCTCGGCGGGGGTGGGTGCGGAGCTGCCCCAGACCAGGCGGAAGGCGGTGCGCAGTACGGAGGGGTTGGCGCCCTGGCCGCGTCCCGCGCTTCTGACGAGCTGGGCGAGGAAGGCGATCCGGTCGGGTGAACGGCCGGTGCTCCGGGGGTCGTTCGGTCCGGGCGCGGCGCCGGTGTCGTCCGGGCTGCGGCGGGGGCGCGGGAGGGAGCCGTCGGCCAGGGCGGCGGCCATGCGCAGGTGCGGGAGCCGCTGGAGGTCGGCGGCCGGGAAGCCACCGGTGAGCAGGTGGACGACGGACGCCGGGTCGCCCGTCGCCGCGGTGCGCTCCAGGGTGCCGAGGACGGCGGCGGTGAGCCCGGGGTGGGCGGTGACGGCGGCCCACACCGCGTCGCGGTCCGGGGCGGCGTCACCGAGCAGGGCGGCGCTGAGGCGGGCGGTGAGGACGGGGGTGTGGTCGGCGCGCAGCGCCTCGGCGAGGCGGGCGAGGGCCAGCACCCGGGCGAGGGGCTCCCCCGGGGCCGCGCGGTCCAGCTCGGCGCGCAGGTCGCGGCGGAGCTGGGCGCCAGGGGTGCGGGAGGCCAAGGGGGCGAAGAACTCGGCGAGTTCGGCGAGGGCCGCCCACTCCTCCGGCGGGCGGTCCGGGCCCGCCACCGCCAGGGCCCGCAGCAGCGGGGCGAGCAGCGGATTGGGCTCGCGGCGGTCGGCGGAGGCGCGGAAGCGGGCCCAGCGGGCCGCCGCGGTCCGGCCGGCCGCGTCCAGCGGGATGCCCTCGCAGAGGGCCAGGGCGGCGAGGCGGCCGGCGTCGTGCGTCGCGTCCCGGTCGGCCGCGGTGCGGAACCTGGCGGCCTCCGTGAACAGCGCGGGCCGGTCCGCGAGCAGGACGCGGGCGGCGACGGAGGCCCAGGGATCGGGCTCGTCACGGGCGGGGCTGGAGTGGCCGCCCGCGCAGTCGTGGACGCGGTACCGGCGGTCGCCGGCCACATGGGCGTAGTCGAACTCCGAGCCCGGCAGGGCCCCGACGATCTGCTGCCGGGCGAGCAGGGGGCGGCGGGTGTAGGTGGTGAAGGTGAGCCGGTGGGCGAGGTCGCGCGGCAGGACGGCGCTGGCGACGGCGATCCAGTGGGCGATGCGGCCCGTGTCCCTCTCGATGACGAGGAGTTGGGGCGCGTCGGGCCTGCGGAAGAGGGTCCGTACATCGGTGAGGAACGGGACGAGCCGCTCCGCGCGGGCCGTGACGAACTCCAGCAGGCCGGCCTTGGTGATGCGACGGGCCGGGGCGAGGGCGGCGAGCGGCTCGGGGGTGCCGGTGCCGGGGGTGCGCTCGGCCCACGAGGGGGACTCCCAGGCCTCGACGGGCAGCAGCCCGCCGGGCAGGGGGCCGTCCGGGGGCAGGCGCACGGCGTGGGCGTGGAAGGGGTGGCGCCGGCCCAGGGGGTCGGTGCCGGTGCGGACCGCGCGGCACAGCAGCCGGGTGCCGTCGGCGAGCCGGTGGTGGCCGAAGACGACGGGGAAGCGGGGGCCCTCGCCGGGCGGGGCGGCGTCGGCCGGTGCGGCTCCGTCGCAGGGTGCGCCGGCGCCCGGTGCTGCTCCGCCCGGTGTTGCTTCGCCCGGTGTTGCTCCGCCTGGTGCGCCCCGGCCCGGTCCGTCGTCCGGTGGCTCGCAGTCGTCCAGTGGCTCGTAGGTGAGCAGTGGCTCGATCTCGCCGAGGAGGAGGGCGGGCAGGTCGGGGCCTGCGGCGGTGAAGCGGGGGGCCGAGTCCGGGGACGAGCGGGAGTAGTGCAGCTGCTGGAGGGGGGGCGGCTGGTGCGGGGTCATGCGCGCCCCCTCTGTGGACCGGCCGGGCGCCCCCCGGCACGGGAGCTCTCCAACTCCCCACGGGATACGCACCGTTTGCCCGGGGGAACGACCCGCCCCGTCACGAGCCCGCCGAGGCCTCCGCGGTCCCGGACCACTGACACCACCCCTCCTCCACACCCGCCCGTCGGCGAAGGCCATCCCACCAGATCCGCGCGGGGGACGACGGGACTTTCGGGGAATGGCCGGCACCCCCTCCCGCGCGCCTCCCGCGCACCCCCCGTGCGCCTCCCGCCCCGCTCCGGCCGCGAGGCACGCGGGCCCTCGCCGGCCGGCCGTCAGCCCTCGTCGACTATCCGCGCGAGCAGGGCGAGGAAGAGCCGGCGCTCGGCCGGCGAAAGGGCGGCCAGCAGGGCCTCGTTGGCCTCGTCGCCGAGCTCCGTGAGCCGGCCGAGGCGGCGGCGGCCCTCCTCGGTGAGGGTGATGGCGTTCTTGCGGCGGTCGGCGGGATCGGGGGCGCGGGTGACGAGGTCCTCGGCCTGGAGGTCGTTGAGGATGCCGACCATGTCCTTGGGGTCGAAGCCGGTGGTGCGGCCCAGCTCGGCCTGGGCCACCGGGCCGAGGTCCGCCACGGCGGAGAGGACCGCATGGTGGGGCATGCGCAGGCCGTCCCGGGCGAGGGCGTCGGAGACGAGCCGCCGCCCGCGCGCCGAGGCGCGGTTGAGCAGCCAGCTGGGCAGGGTCTGGATGTGGGCGAGGGCCGGCTCTCCGGCCGCGCGGGCGTCGGTGTGTGCCATGGGTCGAGGGTAGCGAAAAACCCGTTGGGATTCCCCATGAAAAACCATTGGACTTCCCAACGCAGTTCGGTATCGTCGTAGCCGTTGGGGATCCCAACGAACAGTCCTGGCAAAGCCATCCCTGTGGAGGTGCACCATGCGTCGTGTCCGCTATCACCAGAACGGCGGCCCCGAGGTCCTGCGCGTCGAGGAGACCGAGGTCCCCCGGCCCGGCCCGGGCGAGCTGCTCCTGCGCACCGAGGCGGTGGGCGTCACCCTGCCCGTGGTGCGCAAGGTCCGCGAGGGCGGGCAGCCGCTGCCCGCGAGCCTCGGGGGCGAGGTGGCCGGAGAGATCGTCGCCATGGGCCCGGACGTCACCGGCTTCCTGGTCGGCGAGCGCGTCACCGGCCTCTGCTTCGGCGACGGCTATGCCGACCACTCGGTCCTGCACACCTCGATGGCCTCGCGGATCCCCGGCGGGGCGAGCTCCGCCCAGGCCGTCGCCCTGGTGCGCTGCGGCCTGGTCGCCCTGGGGGCGTACGAGGCGGCCCGGCCCGCCGAGGGTGAGTCGGTCCTCGTCACCGGCGCGGCGAGCGGCGTGGGGCACCTCGCCCTCCAGATCGCCAAGGCACGTGGTGCGAGCCGTGTGGTGGCCGCCGTCGGGTCCCCGGCCAAGGCGGATTTCGTCCGCTCGCTGGGCGCGGACGAGGTCGTCGTCTACGGGCAGGAGTCCTGGGGAGAGCCGGTGGACATCGTGCTGGACGCCGTCGGCGGGGAGCTCCTCTCCCCCGCGGTGGCCGCCCTCGCCCCGGGCGGGCGCCTGGTGGCCTACAGCTCGGGCGGAGGGAGCGTCCAAGCGTACGACCTGCTGGTGGGCGCGAAATCGGTCATCGGATTCCAGATGGCGCTGATAGCCCGTCACCAGCCTGAGCTGATGGAGCGGTGGCGGCGGGAGCTCTGGGCCATGACCGCCGACGGCCGGCTGCGGCCGCGCATCCACGCGGAGCTCCCCCTGGAGGACGCGGCGAAGGCGCACGAGATCATCGAGTCGCGCGCCAATCAGGGCAAGGTGGTGCTGCGTCCCGTGTGACTCCCGCGATCCTCGGGCGCGGTGCTGCTTCATGGTCCTTGCGGGAGGAAGGGCCGTGTACGGTGACCGCCCCGGACACGGGAGTTCACCGCGCACGCTCCGTCCGCTCCCGCCCGGCAGCCCCTGCCACGTCACGCCACGTAACGTCACGTCACGTCACGTCACGACCTGCCCCGACGCGCAAAGGAACGGGCCATGGCACCGCGGTCGACCGTCCGGCGCTCTCCCGGACGCCCCACCACCCCACTCCGCCGTCCCGGACGGCCTCACACCCCACTGCCGTCCATCCGCCCGGCCCGCCCCAGACGCCGAAGAGCGCCCGGAAGGACGGCGGAGGCGGCGCTGGCAGGAGCACTGCTGCTCGCGCTCCTCCCCCTCCCCCCTGCGGCGGCGGCCCGCACCGGGCCGGCGGAAACCACCCCGCACCGGGGGGAGTTCGAGGAACATGTCCTGTTCGACGCCCGGCGCGAACCGGGCCACGGCTACGCCTGCTTCCGCATCCCCGCGCTGGTCACCACCACCAGGGAGACCGTCCTCGCGTTCGCCGAGGGCAGACGGCACAACTGCGGCGACGCCACCGACATCGACATCGTCCTCAAACGGTCCACCGACGGCGGCCGCACCTGGGGCCCGCTGCGGGTCGTCGGTGCGGGAGGCGGGGACACCTATGGCAACCCGGCGCCCGTCGTGGACCGCGGCACCGGGCGGATCCTGCTGGTCACCACCTCCAACCGGGGCCGTCCGGACGCGGAGAGCTGCGCGGTCCCCTGCGACCGCGTCCCCCACCTCCAGTACAGCGACACCGACGGCACCGGCTGGTCCGCCCCCGCCGACCTGACCTCCGGCCTGCGGCCGCGCGGCTGGAACTCCTGGTACGCCACGGGCCCCGGCCACGGCATCCAGCTCGCCCACGGACCGCACCGGGGCAGGCTCCTGGTCGGCGTCAACGCGGAGAGCCACGACGGCACCCGGCTCACCGCGGGCCATGCGGCCCTGGCCTACAGCGACGACGGAGGCGGCCACTGGCGGCTCGGCGCGATGGACACCCACCCCGTCGCCCGGGACGGCACCTACCGGCAGCGGCCGTCGGAACTCACCCTGGCGGAGCGGGAGGACGGCACGGTGTACGTCAACGGGCGCGAGCAGAACGGCACGGACCTCGGCAACCGCGACGACGCCGTCAGCCGCGACGGGGGCCGCACCTTCGCCGCCCCGTTCCGGGCCCTGCCCGATCTGTACACGCCCACGGTGCAGGGCGCCGTGCTGCCGCTGAGACCGGGCCGCTGGCTGTTCGCGGCGCCGGCCGATCCCGACCGGCGCCGGACGATGACCGTCCGCTCCTCCTACGACCAGGGGCGCACCTGGGAGGACGTCGAGCGGGGCCGTACGGTCACCGCCGACTGGTCCGGTTACTCGGACATGGCGCCGGCCGGCCCGGGCGCGGTGGGCCTGCTCTACGAGGCGGGGCGGAGGGACGCCCGCCAGGAGATCCGCTTCGCCCGCTTCACCGAGGACTGGCTGGGCCCGCGCCGCGGACCGGGCCCGACGACACCGGACCGGGCCCCGGGGGCCCGGGGAGCGGTGGTGCTCGGCCGCCCCCGGCCGGTGGACGGGCGGTCCGGCGGCGGACTGCGCTTCGCCGGGGGACATCCGCCGGGGGCCCGGACCGGCGACGGCGGCAGGCCCGGCGGTGAGTACGCGTACGCGCAGGAGGACGGTCCGGCAGCGGGGATTCCGGCGGCCGCCCCCGCGGCCGGCGGCGGCGATGCCCTACGACTCCCCTACCGGACCGCCCTCCCGCTCGGGGCGGGCGACTTCACCGCCTCCCTGTGGTTCCGCTACGGTCCCGGTCCGCGCCGCGGCGAGCAGCCCTTCCTCTGGATGGGCGGGGTCGGCGGGGCCCCGCAGGTGGCGCTGTTCGGGGAGCCGGAGGCGGGGCGCGTCACCGGCCGGGTGACCGCCGTCGCGGGGCCGGGCCCGGCCCGGACGGCGCAGGTGTCGGTGCCCGGCCGCTATGACGACGGGGCGTGGCACCGGATGACGCTGCGCCGGGCCGGCGGCCGGATCGTGCTCACCGTGGACGGCGTCTCCGCCACCGCACCCGGTGTCCCGGGGTCGGTCAGCAGGACCACGACCTTCGGGGTGCACCTGGCCCAACGGCCCGACGGCCGGGCCTTCCTGACCGGTGATCTGGACGATGTGCGGGTCCATCGCCGGGCCCTGTCGGACGCGGAGCTCGCCCGGGCCGACGGTTCCGGGGGCCTGCCGCCCGCCCCGCGCGACACGGTGCTGTGGCTGCCGCTCGACCGCGTGGACGGAGCGGTCCGGTGACGGCCCGGACCGGGGCCGCCCGACCCCCGCCGTCGGCGGCTCCCCGTCAACCGGCCTGTTCGGCCGGGGCGTTGGCGGACACCACCGCTCCCCCGGAAGGCGCGGAGGGGGCGGGCATGGAGGGGACGGCCGTCGCGGCGGCCTCGCGTCCGTACCGCTTGGCGAGCACGGCGCAGACCATCAGCTGGAGTTGGTGGAAGAGCATCAGCGGCAGCACGGCCAGGCTGGCGTCCGCCCCGAACAGGACGGTGGCCATGGGCAGTCCGGCTGCCAGGCTCTTCTTGGAGCCCGCGAAGACGATCGCGATCCGGTCCTCGCGGGGGAAGCCCATCCGGCGGGTCCCATAGGTGGTGAGGGTGAGCATGAACGCCAGCAGCACGGCCTCCACCCCCAGCAGGGCCAGCAGCCGCCACGGGGTGACCTGGTGCCAGATCCCGCGCACCATGCCGGCGCTGAAGGCCGCGTAGACCACCAGCAGCACGGACGCACGGTCGACCCGCCCCAGCACCGTCCGGTGGCGGCCGAGGAAGCCGCCGACCCAGCGGCGGAGCAGTTGCCCGGCGAGGAAGGGCACCAGCAGCTGGGACACGATCGACAGCAGCGAGTCCAGGGAGAAACCGGCCCCGCTGTTGCCGAGCAGGGCCGCTGCGAGCAGCGGGGTCAGGACGATGCCCACGATGCTCGAGAAGGAGCCGGCGCAGATGGCGGCCGCCACGTTGCCGCGTGCCATGGAGGTGAAGGCGATCGACGACTGGACGGTGGAGGGCACCAGGCAGAGGAAGAGCAGTCCGTCGTGGAGTCGGGGGGTGAGGACATGGGGCACAAGGCCGCCGGCGGCCAGCCCGAGCAGCGGGAAGACCACGAAGGTGCAGGCGAGGACGGTGAGATGCAGCCGCCAGTGCCGCAGGCCCGCCACGGCCTCCTTGGTGGAGAGCCGGGCCCCGTAGAGGAAGAAGAGCATCGCCACCACGACCTTGGCGGCTCCGTCGGCGACGGTGGCGGCCTGTCCGCGGGCGGGCAGCAGCACGGCCAGCAGGACGGTGCCCAGCAGGGCGGCTATATAGGGATCGAGGGGGAAACGGCTGAGGAAGGCGGGTCGTGGCATGACTGCCAGCCTGCCGCTGACCTGGGCTCATCGGGAACCCCGTTCAGCACGCTGACTGTCATCACGGACTGCGATGACCGCCTAGTCTGGAAATATGTTCGAGCCCACTCATCTGCGGACGTTCCTCACCGTGGCCCAGACGCTCAGCTTCACCCAGGCCGCCCACCGCCTGGGCCTGCGCCAGTCCACCGTCAGCCAGCAGGTGCGCAGACTGGAGGAGGCGGCCGGCCGTCAGCTGTTCGCCCGGGACACCCACAGCGTGGCGCTGACCGAGGACGGCGAGGCGATGCTGGGGTTCGCCCGGACGATCCTGGAGGCCAACGAGCGGGCGGCGTCCTGGTTCGCGGGCACCCGGCCGCGCGGCCGGCTCCGGTTCGGCGCCTCGGAGGACTTCGTGCTGACCCGGCTCCCGGAGGTGCTGGAGGCCTTCCGCCGCGACCACCCGGAGGTCGAGCTGGAGCTGACGGTCGACCTCTCGGAGACCCTGCACGAGCAGCTGGCCTCCGGCCGTTTCGACCTCGTCCTGGTCAAGCGCCACCCCCACCAGCCGCACGGGCAGCTCGTCTGGCGCGACCGTCTGGTGTGGATCGGCAGCGAACGGCTGCGCCTGGACGCGCACCGGCCCCTGCCCCTGGTGGCCTTCCCGCCCCCGGCCGTGACCCGGGCGCGCGCCCTGGAGGTGCTGGAGCGGCACGGCCGTCCCTGGCGGGTGGTGTGCACCAGCCGCAGCCTCAACGGCCTGGTCGCCGCGGCCCGCGCCGGGCTGGGCGTGATGGCCCACACCAGCGGCATGATCCCGCCGGGCCTGGTGCGCATACCGGCCCGCGCCGGACTGCCCGAGCTGGGCGGCATCGACGTGGTGCTGCTGCACGGCGCCGCCCCCGGGCGGGACGACGCGGCGCGCGGCAGCGCGGACGCGCTCGCCAGGGCCGTCCTGGCCGCCGGGGACCGGCTGCACACCACGGCGGACCCCGTCTGACGACCACCCGCGCCACTCCCACCGCCCCCGCCACCTGCGGACCTGACACACCGTGCACAACAATCCGCCCGGATCGGGCACTTCCCGTCCGCCTTCCGGTACCGAGGATTCGCCGGAGCGGGATCGGGTACGGTCACCGGCGCTGTGCGGAGCGTCGCGAGGAGCGAGAATTTGCGCGAGTTCACCGTCCCGCCGCTGGCACCGGCCCCGTCCGCCGGCGGTCTGGCGGACATCGTGTTCGAGCACGCCGCCGAGGCCCCGGACCGGGTCGCCTTCGGCCGCAGGGCGGAGGGTGCGTGGCAGGACGTGACCGCGGGCGCGTTCCGCGACGAGGTCCTGGCCGTCGCCAAGGGCCTGCTCGCCCAGGGCGTCCGCGACGGCGACCGGGTCGCGCTGATGTCCCGCACGCGCTACGAGTGGACGCTTTTCGACTTCGCCCTGTGGTGCGTCGGCGCCCAGTCCGTCCCGCTCTACCCCGCCTCCTCGGCCGAGCAGGTCTACTGGACCCTGCACGACGCGGGCGCCACCGCCTGCGTCGTCGAGCACGGGGACCACGCCATGACCGTCGGCTCGGTCATCGACCGGCTGCCCCGCCTCGTCCGCCTCTGGCAGCTGGACGCGGACGCCGCCGGTGAACTGGGCGCGGCGGGCGCCGGCATCCCGGACACGGAGGTGCACCGGCGCCGCTCCGCCGTCACCCCCGCCTCACCGGCCACCGTGATCTACACCCCCGGCACCACCGGCCGCCCCAAGGCCTGCGTCCTCACCCACGCCAACCTCATGGCCGAGACCGACAACATCGTCCGCGGCCTGGCCCCCGTCTTCCGGCCCCCCGGGGAGGACCCCGCCCTGCTGCTGGCGCTGCCCCTCGCCCATGTCCTGGGACGGATGGTGCAGGTGGCGTCAGTGCGCGCCGGGATCCGGCTGGGGCACCGGACCAGGAGGTCGCAGGAGGCGCTCCTCGCCGACCTGCGGTCCTTCCGCCCGACGGCCGTCTGCACGGTCCCCCACCTCTTCGAGAAGGTCTACTCCACCGCCCGCCGGGAGGCGGAACGGGCCGGGAAGGAGCGCCCCTTCGAGAAGGCCGCCGAGGTCGCCGTCCGCTACGCCGGTGCCCTGGAGGACCGTTCCTTCGGCACCGGCCCGGGGCCGGGCACCGCGCTGCGCGTCCAGCGCCAGGTCTTCGACAAGCTCGTCTACTCCAAGATCCGCGAATCCCTGGGCGGCAGGCTGCGCTTCGCGCTCTCGGGCGGTTCCTCCCTGGACCGCCGCCTGGGCCTGTTCTTCGCGGGCGCCGGCATCACCGTCATCGAGGGCTACGGGCTGACGGAGACCACGGGCGCGGCGACCGCCAATCCCCCGGACCGCCCCCGGTTCGGCACGGTCGGCCGGCCGGTCCCCGGGACGGGCGTGCGGATAGCGCCGGACGGCGAGGTGTGGCTGAGCGGCCCCCAGGTCTTCTCCGGCTATCTGGACGACCCGCGCGCCACCGGGGCGGTGCTGTACGACGGTTGGCTGGCCACCGGCGACCTCGGCGCCCTCGACGAGGAGGGCTATCTGACCGTCGGCGGCCGCCGGAGCGAGGTCCTGGTGACCGCGGACGGCGCGAGCGTGCAGCCCTCGGCGCTGGAGGACCGGGTGCGCGCCCACCCCCTCGTCGACCGCTGCCTGGTCGTCGGCAACGGCCGCCCGTACCTCGCGGCCCTGGTGACCCTGGACCGGGCGGAGGTGGCGCACTGGCTGGCGCTGCGCGGCAGACCCCTGCTTCCCCTGGCCCAACTGGTGCGCGACACCGGGCTGGAGGCGGAGATCCGGGAGGCGGTGGTGGCGGCCAACGCCGGCCTCCCCCCGGCCGAGTCGGTCCGCACCTTCCGGATCCTCACCGGCCGGTTCACCGAGGGGCAGGGGCTGCTGACCCCGACCCTGAAGCTCAAGCGCAAGGCCATAGAGAAGGTGTACGCGACGGAAGTGGACGCGCTTTACGAGGAGGCCGTACTCTGACCGGACCCGGCCACGGGCGGGCCCTGTCCACCGCACGGCCGCGGGCGGACAGGACCGTCGCGCCGTCAGCGCGCCCCGTGCCCGGGGGCGATCGCCTCGATCCTGCGGGCCAGTTCGACGTCCAGCCCCGTGACCTTGCCGCCCACGCTGTGCGTGTTCACGGCGATCGTCACGGTGTCGTACCCGAGGGTCAGATCGGAATGATGCCCCAACTCCTCCTGGATACGGGCGATATGCACCACCAGGGCCACCGCCGGGAAGTGCCCCGGGAGGCGGTACGAGCGACGGAGCAGCACCCCGTCCGTCGTCCAGCCGGGCAGTTCCCTGAGGCGCTCCTCGACGTCCTGCTGCGAGAGCGGTTCGACCGGCATGTCCCCTGTCCCTTCGTCCTCCGCCGACACCGGTTCGACAAGGGTCCCACGGGGCGCGGGTAATGTCGCGGCATGACGACTGCCCCGTCCGGCGCCCCCGCGGTGGGCACGCTCCTGCGCACGTGGCGGAACCGGCGCCGTATCAGCCAGCTGGAGCTCGCCCTGCGCGCCGACTCCTCCGCCCGCCACATCAGCTTTGTCGAGACGGGCCGTTCCCGGCCGAGCCAGGAGATGATCCTGCGTCTCGCGGACCACCTCGACATACCCGTCCGGGAGCGCAACGCCCTCCTCGTCGCCGCGGGTTACGCACCGCACTATCCCGAACGGCCGCTGGACGACCCGGCGATGAGCGAACTGCACGCCTGTCTTCAGCGCCTGCTGAGCGCCCATGAGCCCTGCCCCGCGCTCGTCGTGGACGGAACCTACGAGGTCGTGGCGGCCAACCGGGCCGTCGCCCTGCTGCTGGACGGCGTCGCCGCGGAACTGCTCGTTCCGCCGATGAACGCCATGCGCCTGACCCTGCACCCCCGCGGCATGGCCCCGCGCATCCGCAACTACGGCCAGTGGCGCGCCCATCTGCTGCACCAGATGGAGCGCCAGCTGGCCGTCCTGCGCTCGGCGCCGCTGCGCGCCGTCCATGAGGAGGTCAGCGCCTATCCGCCGCCGGACGTGCCCGGCGAGGGACGGACGGACGACGGCCCGGCGGCCCCCTTCGCGCTCCCCCTGGTGCTCGAACACGGCGGCCGGACGCTGTCCTTCGTCTCCACCGTCTCGACGTTCAACACCCCCATGGACGTGACCGTCTCCGAACTGGCCCTGGAGACCTTCCTCCCCGCCGACCCGGAGACGGCCGCGTATCTGCGGGAGGCGCTCACGCCGTAGCGGGCACCCGGTCCAGGAATCCGAGGACGCCGCTCAGGCGCCCGTCCCCCGCGAGCGTGGCGACGTCCGACCCCGCGACGGGCGCGGAGCCGTCGGCCTCCGAGACCAGTTCCCAGGAGAACCGCACGGTGTCGTGGTGCCCGTCCACGTCCCCCGTCGGCCGGAAGACGAATCCGGGGAACCGCTCCCGCGCCCCGGCGATCACCGTGGCGAGCGCCTCGTGCCCGCGGACGTCGGCGAGCGGGTCGGTGTACGTGCCGTCCTCCGTCCACGCGGCGGCGACGGCCCGGGCACGGGCGTCCGCGGCGACGGCGTTCCAGGCGGTGAAGTAGCGGGCGACGGCGTCCTCGTAGCGCGACATGGTCGGTTCTCCCTCTCTCGACGGGTCGACGGGTACGGAAAGGCCCCCGGACCCGAGTGCGCGGTTCCGGGGGCCATGGCTCCACCCTGTCGTGAACGGGAAAGGGGCGCGATTACCCCTGACGTAAGGGCCTACGCCGCCGTGACCACCTCGGGGGCCGGGGCGTCCTCCGCCGTCTCCGGCGTCTCCGCCGGCTTCGGGCGGCGTGCCGCCATCCACGCGTAGACGAGGACGCCGGCGAAGAGGAACAGCACGCCCTGGTAGACCGCCTCGTATCCGGCGCCGGCGACCAGCCAGAAGGAGAACGCGAACGCGCCGAGCGCGAGGACCATGTCGCGGGTCAGCCGGCCGGGGCGGACGCGGTCGCGCCGGCCGGTCAGCAGGAAGTACACCTGGGCGGCCGCGGCCAGCAGGTAGGGGACGGTCGCGGAGAACGTGGTGATCAGCACGAGGATGTTGAAGACCCCGCCCGCGCCGGACACGTAGTTGATCACGGTCAGCCCGGTGGCCAGCACCGACGCCGCCAGTACGCCGGCCGTCGGCACCCCGCGCCGCTTGCGGGCGAAGGCCGCCGGGAACAGGCCGTCCTTGGCCGCCGCGTACGGCATCTGGGCGCTCATCAGCGTCCAGCCGTTGAGCGCGCCCACGATGGAGATCACCGCGGCGCCCGCGATCAGCGTGCCGCCCCATTCGCCGCCGAACATCGCGTTGACCGCGTCGGAGAACGGCGCCGTGGAGTCGACCAGCTTGTCGTGCGGGACGCTGCCGAAGACGGAGACCGTGCCCAGCAGGTAGACCAGGGCCGCGCCGATGGTGCCCAGGACGCTCGCCCGGCCGACGTTGCGGCCCGGGTCGCGGACCTCGCCCGCGCTCATGGCCGCCGACTCGACGCCGACGTAGCTGTAGAGCAGGATCGCCGCCGACGCGGTCAGCCCGCCGGCCCAGCTCCCGCCGCCCTCGTGGAAGTGACCGAGGTTCTTCGGGTCGAAGAAGAACAGCCCGACGACCGCGACGAACAGCAGCGGCACGAACTTCAGCACGGTGGAGACCAGCTGCACGGCCCCCACCCAGCGCGTGCCGGCCAGGTTCGCCAGCGCCGGCAGCCACAGCAGGGCCAGGGCGACGGTCAGGTCCGCGCCCATGGAGCCCTTGCCGCCGGTCAGGACGTGGAAGTAGCCGACCCCGGCGACCGCCAGGGCGGCGTTGCTGACCCAGGTCATGGTCCAGTACGACCATGCCGACAGGAACCCGGCGAAGTCGCCGAACGCCGCGCGGGCGTACACGTACGGGCCGCCGGTGTGCGGATGCCGCTCGGCGAGCCGGCCGAAGACCAGCGCGAGCGCGATCGCCCCGACGGTCAGCACGCCGAAGGCCAGCAGGCTGACCGTGCCGAACGGGGCGACGGAGGCGGGCAGCAGGAAGATGCCGCCGCCGATGATGTTCCCCATCACCAGCGCGACCGCTGTGGGGAGGCCGAAACGGCGCGTGTGCGTGCCGTCGGTCGTGTCGTGCATGGTGGGTGGTGCGCCTCTCATCCTGCGGGCAGGTCGCAGATCTGTGCGATACGAGCACATGGTGACCAGTAGGGGGCCCGGCGCAAAATCGCGCTTTTTTGTCCCGTGCGGGGTGCCTCTTGGCCGGAAATGGTCCAGCGAACCGGCTTGCGGGCCGTCATTCGTCCGCTGCCTCTGCGACGAGCAGTATCAGCGGACCCGACGGCCGATCGCAGTGACCGGGGTCACAGCGACCTTCCCGCCACCGCGGCGTCGGCATATTTGGAGCGGGTTATCCGTATACGCGACTAATTAACTCGTGCGAGCTAATCCTTGACTCGGCCGTTGCCGGTCGGCACATGCCGCCGACATCGTTCCCTCAGGGGCAGGAACTCCTGCGGCGATGGTTTCGGAATTTCTTTTCCGCACGCCGCTTCGCCCCCTACCCCTTGGCTTACTCCTTGGCAGGGCTCGGCAATCCCCTGCGGATCCAGCGACATCTGGAGGAGAAATGCGTCGATTCACCGCGAAGAACCGTCTCGTCATGGGCCTGACCGCGGCCTCGTTCGCCGCCGCGCTGACGCTCGGGGGCGGAGTTCCGGCCCAGGCGGCCGGTGGAGAGGTGGTGGTGTTCCAGGTGGACGCCCTGCCGCTCAAGCATTACCCGAATCCCCAGGGCTGCACGAACCTGTCCACCGCGCTGCACCATGTCCTGATCAATCAGACCGATCGTCCGGTCAAGGTCTACAACTTGCCGAATTGCATCGGAGTGCCGCTGGCGACCGTCCAGCCGGACACCGGCGCGCACGCGGACACCTTCCTCAGCTTCTCCGCCTGAAGCTTCTCCGCCTGAAGCTCCTCCGCCCGAGAAACCCGCGACGCGGCCCGCGGCAACAACGGGCCGCGCCGCTGCGCCCGGGCCGTCAGGAAGCTCGCGCCACCCACTCCCGCACCGCCGCCACATCCGCGAACGCCGCGTCCGCCGGCTGTCCGCACCTCTTGCCCGCCGTCTCGCCGCCGAAGCTGGCGATGCCCACGAGCTCGGGGCGGCGGCCTTGCCGGACGACGAGCGGGCTGCCGCTGTCGCCCGTGCACATCGTCGTGCCGCCGCCGCGGCGGTCGCCGGCGCAGAAGGTGGAGGCCCGGTCCACGGTCGCGGGCGTCCCGGCGGCGCACTCCCCGTGCGGGACGGCCGTCAGGTCGCCGCGGCGCAGGACGTCACCGCGGATCTCCACGTCCGGCCGGGACGGGTCGGGCGCGGCGACGGTGCCATGGCTGAACATGGCCGCGTCCGCGCCGGGGGCGGGACGGTGACGGGCGAGGGCCAGGGGCCGGACGCCCCGCACGGGTGCGGCGAGGCGGATCACCGCGATGTCGTACTGCGCGGAGGAGAGTTCGGGGGCGCCGGGGTCCACGGGGGACGGAAGGAGCCGGTATTCCGGGTGCAGTCGGGTGCGGGCGAGGTCGCGGACGACCCCCGGGTCGCGGGAGAGGACGGACGAGCCGATGTGCACCTCCAGCCGGGCGGGATCGACTCCGTCGAGGCAGTGGGCGGCGGTGAGGACCGTGTCCTCCCCGACCAGCGCCCCGCCGCAGGACGCGCGCGGCAGCAGCGGACCGTCGCCCTTGACGGCCAGGGTGGCCAGCCACGGGGCGGCGCCGGGGGCCGGCAACTGCCGCCCGCCGGTCATGGCCTGGGCCGGCGGACCGGCCAGGACCAGGGCGGCGGCGGCCGCCGCGACGGCCGTAACCGGGCGCGAGAGGCGAGGCATTGGGTCTCCTTGGATGTCGGTCCGGGGCGGGATCGACAGTACGGAGATGTGGCGGCGAATTGATCAGCCTGAGGTCGCTTCTCGGGTCATACCGTGGGGGCACGGGCCCTTAGGGGTCCGCACCCTCCTCCTCACGGCAGCAGGCTCTCGTATCCCCGGTACCCCTCCCCGTTGGGGTGGTACGACTCCTGCACCGCCAGCCCCGCCCCGTTGATCCACGGATCCGCGGCACACGCCCCGTGCCCCGCGAACCTCCCCCGCGGATCCGCGTACGCGAATCCCGCCGCCCGCGTGCGGTCGGCGATGACGGCGTCCAGGTGGTCCACCGCCGCGTCCAGCCGGTGGGCCCGCGGCGGTGCCGGGATCAAGCAGGGGGCGCCGCCGAAGAGATGGGGGTAGCCGAGGACGATCACGCGGGCGCGCGGGGCGCGGTGGGCGATGGCCGCGTACGCCTCGTCCAGGCGGGCGGGGAGGGTGCGGTCCATCGCACGCTCGGCCCGGTCCGCCTCCGCCGCGCAGCTCGCGGACAGGCCGATGCTGCAGGCCTGCATGACGCGGGCGTAGTCGACGTCGTTGCCGCCCAGCGTGAGGGTGACCAGGGCGGTCTCCGGTCCCAGGGCCGGGAGTTGACCGGTCACCAGGTCGTGGGCGGTCGCGCCCGCGCAGGCGGGGAAGCAGAAGTCGGCGACGTGGTGGGCGGCGGCCCACCGGGGGCCGTAGGCGTGCGGGCTGCGGAAGCACGCGCCGGAGGCCGCGTCGTAGTCGTGGGCACCGAGGCCGGAGGAGAACGAGTCGCCGAGCGCGGCGTAGGAGGCTGCCGGTCTCGCGTCGGCGGCGGGCAGAGGCGCGGCGCAGACCAGGGCGAGCGCGGCGGTGAGGGTCGTGGCGAGGCGGCGGAAGATACGCACGTGAGGCTCCTTCACCTTCCTGGGTGGAGAGGTTCCCTACCGCTTTCCCCGCCGCTCCACGCCCCGCTCCGGCGGGCATTCGCACGTTCGATATCGCGCGCTCCACCCGCCGGGCCAATGGGGGCGGGACCCGCCCGCCCCCGTCCGGAATCACCCGGGGAACTTGGGCGAGCCCTTCCGCTCGGCGTCCTCGCACATGTTCAGCTTCCGCTGGATGGCGTTCGCCTGAGCGAGGGTCCGCTTGGCCGCGGCGTACTCGCCCTCGTGCTTCAGCCGGTTGGCCTTCGCCTTCAACTGGGCGATCTCCTGGCGCATCTTGGGGTAGTTGCAGGTGACGGTGTGGCCCGAGGCCGAGGCCTCGACGGGGGCGGTGCCGAGCAGGACGCCGCCGGCCAGGGCGGCGGTGACGGCGAGGGCGGATATGCGTCGACGCATAACTCTCTCCAGACCGGGTCGGAATGGACCCGTGTGGGGGTGTCTGATTTCGGTCGGTCACCTTATACGAGGCGTCCTGGGACACAGGGTTCGGCCGGTGCCCGTGACCGGTTCCTCCCGGCTCGGGCCCGTATGCCGTTGCGGACACGGAGGAGCATTCCGGTCATGGATGCAGAAGGCGTGCAGGGTACTCCGGATGTGACTGAGCGGCGTGCGGATGGGCAGGATGTCCCCATGACGACCACGCTGCGAACACCCCGGCTGACGCTGCGCCGTTGGCGCGAGGACGATATCGAGCCGATGGCCGCCATCAACGCCGATCCGGAGGTGATGCGCTGGATCGGCGACGGGTCCGTACAGGACCGGAAGCAGACCGCCGCCGGGATCGCGGCGTGGGAACGGGAGTGGGAGGAGCGGGGCATCGGCCTGTTCGCGGCCGAGCTGCGCCAGGGCCGCCAACTCATCGGTTTCGTGGGCCTGTCGGTGCCGCGCTATCTGCCGGAGATCCTGCCCGCGGTGGAGATCGGCTGGCGCCTCGGCCGGGCGTACTGGGGGCGCGGCCTGGCCACCGAAGGCGCCCGCGCCGCGCTGGACTTCGCGCTGAGCGGCCGCGGGCTGGCGCGGGTGGTCAGCGTCCACGCCATAGGGAACGACGCCTCCGAGCGGGTCATGCGCAAGCTCGGCATGCGGCAGGAGCGGGAGACCCGCCACCCGTCGCTCGGGGTGCCGCTGCGCGTGCACGTCCTGGAGCCGAGCCCCTAGAGCCCCCTCAGCCCCAGTCCGGCGCGGGCCGCGACGCGTGGAGGACGGCGTGGTAGTAGCCCTCCGCCTCCCGCCCGGCCGGGTCCAGCCCGGCCGCCCCGACGCGCTCCAGGGCGTTGCGCCGCTCCTCCGGTCCGGTGAAGCGGCGCTGGGGGAAGGTGCGTTCGGGAGTCCTGGTCACCAGCCCGTGCCGGCGCAGGACGTCGGCGACCGGCCGGTAGTCCACGGGCCGTACCGCGAACGCGACCACCCAGGCGCGGCCGTGGCAGGCGGTGGCGACGGCGTCGAAGGTCCGCGGACCGATGTAGCTCAGGCCGCCGGTGACGGTGACCAGCCGGGCCGGTGCGAGCGCCGCGGCGAGGGCCGCGCTCGCGGGGGCCGTCTCCAGGTTCTCGGCGAACGCGGCGTCCAGCAGCCCGGCGTCCGCCGCGTAGGCCACGGCCCGTGGCGAGACGTCGACGCCGACGACCGGGCACGCGTCCGGCCGGCGGCGGGAAGCGTAGAACTCCCGGTCCGAGGCGATGAGTTCCTCGCGGGACAGGCCGTCCGTCGCCGGGCCCGTGTAGCGGTCGTAGAGGTCGCCCAGGGTGAGGTCGTGGTTGAGCAGGGCGGCGTTGATGCCGTAGGAGCAGCAGAGGTCCACCACCGTGACCGGGCCGCCGGGCCGGCGGCGGGCGAGCTCGGCGACGGCGGCCCGGAAGACGGGCTGCGCGTGGTGCGGGATCCGGTAGTCCAGGGGTGCCAGCCGGGCGAAGTAGGCACGCGGATCGGGCCGGTCGTAGATGTCGTCGAAGCTGCTCATGCCCCGGCGGCCGGGAGCGCCCGCCGTCACGTCGCGAAGGGGTCCACGGGGACCGGCCGCACCGCCCGGTCCCGGCCCGGCTCCAGCACCCGGGACCCGCCGACCGGCAGGTCCCACAGCTCGTCCCGCGGGCGGCCCGTCGCGGCCCACGCCGCCCGCACTCTCAGCAGGGGTTCGAGCGGCGGCTCGGCGGAGAGCAGGAACGTCCCCCAGTGCATGGGGGCCATCGCCCGGGCGCCCAGGTCCTGGCAGGCGCGCACGGCCTCCTCGGGGTCGGTGTGCACGGGGCCGAGCATCCAGCGCGGGTCGTACGCGCCGATCGGCAGGAGCGCCAGGTCGATGCCGGGGTAGCGGGCGCCGATCCGTCCGAACCAGTGGCCGTAGCCGGTGTCCCCCGCGAAGTAGACGCGCTGCCCGCCCGGGGCCGTCAGCACCCAGCCGCCCCACAGGGAGCGGCAGGTGTCGGTGACGGTGCGCTTGCTCCAGTGGTGGGCAGGGACGAAGTCGAAGCGCACCGGCCCTGCCGCGCCGGGCAGTTCGACGGCCTCCCACCAGTCGAGCTCGGTGACCTGGGTGAAGCGGCGGCGGCGCGCCCAGCGGGCGAGTCCGGCGGGCAGGAGCAGGTGGGTGTCGCGGGGCAGCCGCTTGAGGGTGGGGGCGTCCAGGTGGTCGTAGTGGTTGTGGCTGATGACGACGGCGTCGACGCGCGGCAGGTCCTCCCAGGCCACCCCGACCGGGGTGATTCTGGGCGGGGTGCCGAGGATCCTGCGGGACCAGACGGGGTCGGTGAGCACGGTGAGGCCGCCGATGCTCAGGACCCAGCTGGCGTGCCCCGCCCAAGTGGCGGCCACCGTGGCCGCGTTGACGACGGGCGGCGGGGCGGGCTCCACCGGGACGCCGGGGATCTCGCGCAGGGAGGCGGCGGAGGGACGCAGCCGTCCCTCCCGGGCGAGGCGGGCGAGGGCGCGGACGCCCGGCAGCGGGGCGGTCAGGCGGTCGGCGAACGACCGGGGCCAGATGCGGATCTCCCCCGTGGAGCGCGGGGCCGCGAGGCGGCGCCCCGGGCGCTCGCCCCGATCGCCCCGATCGGTCCGACCTGTCTGATCGTTCTGCTCGGTCTGACCTGTCTGCTCGGTCTGCTCGGTCTGCTCGGTCATCGAAGGGCTCCGTTCGGGAAGAGCAGGCTCGTCGACGGTGGCGGGCCGGCCGACGGCGGCGGGTCAGCCGCCGGCCAGTTCGGCGAACGCCGCGCCGAGGGCGTCCAGCGCCCGGGCGACGTCCGGCAGCGCGGGCGGGTCGGGGTCGTCGAGGGCACGCCGGCGCAGGTCGTCGTCGGTGCCCAGCAGCGACAGCGCGGAGAGGCGGACGCGCAGGGCGTCCGGTTCGTCCCCGAACCGATGGCCGCCGAGGACGGGCCGGCCGAGCGCGGCGGTGAGCCGGCGCTCCAGGTCGACGGAGTCGGTCACCCCGCGCCGGGCCAGCGGTTCGCGCAGCTCGCCGAGGTCGGCGTAGAGGTGCGGGCCCGTCTGCGGGGGGCGGACGATCGCCCCCGCGGCGGTGATCCGTGCGTGGACGGCGCCGGTCAGGGACGCGTACAGCCGCGCGGCGGCGGCCGCGCGGGCGCGGACCGGCGCGGGCTCGCCGAGCGCCCAGGCCGCGGCGCCCGCGACGGGCGGCGGGAGCTCGGCGCGCAGCGCGGCCAGGACGGAGAGGGCGCGGGTCCGCAGGACGGGGCCGGGGGCGGCCCGGGGGAAGAGCGCGACGGCGGCGGGCCAGGCGGCCGGGGCCGGGCCGCCCGCGAGGTCGGCGAGGACGACGACGCGGTCCGGGTACATCTCGGCGGGGCCGACGAAGACCGTGGCGTGCGGATCGTGCCGGCTGTCCCGCCAGGTCTCGTCGCTGATGACGGTGAGCTCCTCGGCGGCCGCGGCCTCGCAGACCTCGTGCAGGATCTCGGGCGGGGCGACGGTGCCGGTGGTGTCGTCGGCGACCGACAGCACGAGGAAGCGCGGTCTCCCGCCCTCGGCCCGGATCCGGCCGACGGTCTCCAGCAGGGCGAACGGGTCGGGGACGCCGCCGCACTCGGCCGGGACGGGCACGTGGTACGCCAGCCGCCCCGCGAGGCGGGCGAGCGGCCCGTACCAGGCCGCGCAGGGCCTGGTGAGCAGTACCTCGCCGCCCGCCGAGGCGAACAGGGCGAGCAGGAGGGGCTGGGCGCCGGGAACGGCGACGACGTTCGCCGGATCGGCGGCGAGCCCGCGCCGCGCCCAGTAGCCGCAGGCGGCCTCGCGCAGGGCGGTGCCACCGCCGAGGGGTTCGGACGCCGCCCGCCCGGCGTCCGCCGCGAGGTGTTCGGCGAGCTCGGGGAGCACGGGCAGGGAGGGCTCGGGGCCGGGGAAGGCGGAAACACCGGAGTCGACGGGCGGCGGCGGGGAACCCTGCTGCATTCCGTGCGCACCTCCTCCATGTGTGCGTACGTGCCGCGCACCGCTCTTCCCCGGCCTGCGGCACGGCACGTTTTTCGTCCACCTTCGCAGACGGGGCGGGGCGGGGCCGCCCGACGCGGGCGGGCGGGTGACGGCGGGGCGAGGGGGCCGGGCGGGGGCGGCCCGGGGGATTCTGCCCCGCTCCCTCGCCTTTCACCTCCCCCGGAGGGGGTGCCCCCGTCCCGGGTCCCCGCACCGTCGCCCCGGCTCGCGCTCCGCGCGGTGGCACCCGTTTCGCCGGTACGGGTGAACCGCGCCGCGCCCGGACGAACTCCTGTACAGGGAGAGGCCGTTCGCCGCGCACCACTCCCCCGTGAGGCCGTCTTCCGCCCCACCGTCGGACAACTAGCCTGGCTCCCATGAACATTCTGGGGACTGCGCTGAGGGTATGTGTCCGCGATCTCGAAGAGTCGATCACCGTCTATGAACGGCTGACGGGGGCGGAGGCGATGCGCTTCCGGCGCGGCGGCGTCGCCGTCGCGGCCGTCGGTTCGTTCTTCCTGATGAGCGGCCCCGAGGCGGAGTTGTCCGTCCTTCGGAAGATCACGGCCACGATCGCGGTGACGGATGTCGACGAGGCGCTCGCGGACCTCCGCGCCGTCGGCGCGGAGATCATCGCCGGCCCGGTGCCGACGCCCATCGGCCGCAACCTCGTGGCCCGCCACCCGGACGGGGCGATCTTCGAGTACGTGGACCGCAAGCAGGAGTGACGGGACGGCCGCGGGTCGTCACCCGGCGTCGGTGGCGACCCGCACCCCGAAGCCGATCAGGACGACACCGGTCACCCGGTCCAACGCGCGCCGCACACGCGGCCGTTCGAACACGGACCGCGCCCGCGAGACGACGTGGACGTAGCCGCCGAGCCAGCCCATGGTCAGCACCGCGTGCAGCCCGACCAGCAGGCCCATGCCCGCCGCCGTGGACAGCCCGTCCGGGGCCAGGGTCGGCAGAAGACCCGTGTAGAACACGGCGATCTTGGGGTTGAGCACGTTCGTCACCAGGCCGGACGTGTACGCGTTCCGCGCACCCTTCGACTCCCGCGCTTGCGGCACGGCCGCCTTCCGGCTCTGCCACAGCGCCTGGACACCGAGGTAGGCGAGGTACGCCGCGCCGAGGATCTTGACGACGAAGTACGCCTCCGCCGAGGCGGCGAGCACGGCCGCCAGCCCGACGACGGTGAACACCCCCCAGACGAGCAGTCCGGTGGTGATCCCGGCGGCCGTACGGAGGGCTTCCGCCCGGCCGGAGGCGATGGCCCTCTTGGTGACCACGGCCATGTCGGGGCCGGGCACGATCGTGAGCAGGGCGAGCACGCCCGCAGCCGTTGCTGTTTGCATCCACATGCGGCCAGTGTGCGGGGGCGCCGCCCGCTCGGGGATATCGGGGTAGCTGGACGCCGGGCCGTCGTTCAGTAGCCGGCAGGCCGCACCAGGCCCGTCTCGTACGCGAAGACGGCCGCCTGCGTCCGGTCCCGCAGGCCGAGTTTGAGCAGGATCCGGCTGACGTGGGTCTTCACGGTCTGTTCGGCGACGACGAGCCGCTCCGCGATCTCGGCGTTGGACAGGCCCTGGGCGACCAGCGACAGCACCTCCGTCTCGCGCTCGGTCAGCGCGCCGACCCGCTCCTTGAGCGGGGCCCGCGGACTGCTCCCGCCCATCCGGGAGAACTCGGCGATGAGCCGCCTGGTGACGCTCGGCGCGAGCAGGGCGTCACCGGCGGCCACGACCCGTACCGCCTGGGCGAGTTCCTCCGCCGAGGCGTCCTTGAGGAGGAAGCCGGAGGCACCGGCGCGCAGCGCCTCGTAGACGTACTCGTCCAGGTCGAAGGTGGTCAGGACGAGGACCTTGACGGCGGCGTCGGAGGCGGCGGTGATGCGGCGGGTGGCGTCGATGCCGCCGAGGACGGGCATGCGGATGTCCATAAGGACGACGTCCGGGGCGAGTTCGGCGACCTTGCCGACGGCGTCGAGTCCGTCCACGGCCTGGCCGACGACCTCGATGTCCGGCTCGGCGTCGAGCAGCACGGTGAAGCCCTGGCGGACCATCACCTGGTCGTCGGCGATGAGTACGCGGATCGTCGTCACGGAGCAGCCTCGGCAGAAGGAGTGGTGGGCAGGACGGCGGTCACCTCGTAACCGCCGTCCGGGGTCGGGCCGGTGGCGAGGTCGCCGCCGAGCATGGCGGCGCGTTCGCGCATGCCGAGGATGCCGTGGCCGGCGCCCGGCGAGGGCGGGGCGGGGCGCCCGGGCGCGGAGTTGGTGACGCGGACGGCGAGCGTACCGGCCCCGTACGCCGTCTCGACGCGCACCGCCGCGCCGGGCGCGTGCCGCATCGCGTTGCTCAGCGCCTCCTGGACGATGCGGTAGG
Source organism: Streptomyces luteireticuli (assembly GCF_041519305.1). Classification (NCBI taxonomy): domain Bacteria; kingdom Bacillati; phylum Actinomycetota; class Actinomycetes; order Kitasatosporales; family Streptomycetaceae; genus Streptomyces; species Streptomyces luteireticuli. Next base: position 6,668,138 of record NZ_CP167927.1, on the reverse strand, counting down.
CGGAGAGCTCGACGCCGGGCGGGAGCGGCCGCACCGGGCCGGTGGTGGCGGTGGTGACGGCGACCCCGGCGCCGCGCACCGTGGCGACCAGGTCGCCGAGTTGGGCGAGGGTGGGCTGCGGCGCCCCGGCCGGGCCTTCCTCCGAGCGCAGCACGCCCAGGACGCGGCGGAGTTCGGTGAGTGCCTCGACCGCGCTGCCCCGGATGGCGGCGAGGTTCTCCCGCAGTTCCGGGGAGGGGTTCTCGACCAGGTGCGGGGCGACCTGGGCCTGGATGGAGACGACGGACATGTGATGGGCGACGACGTCGTGCAGTTCGCGGGCGATGCGGCCGCGCTCCTCCAGGAGGGTGCGGCGGGCCCGTTCGTCGGCGGTGAGCTCCTGCTGCTCGGCGAGGCGGGTGCGGGCCACCCGGCCCTGGCGCAGCGCGGCGCCGAGCACGACGGCGAGGGTGAGGAGCAATGCGTCCCAGACGACGGCCTGGGGGCGGCGCCCCGCGTCGAGCACGATGCAGGCGGCTCCCGCGAGCAGGGTGACGGCCAGTGCCACGACCGCCGCGAGGGGGCGGATCCGCAGGGCGAGCAGGAACAGGACGAGGGTGTGCAGGAGCAGCGCGGACAGGGTCCAGGGCCACCAGCCGGTCGTCCCGGGACCGGGTTCGTCCGCCAGCAGCCCGGTCAGGAACAGGGCGAGGGTCGACAGCCACCAGGCGGGGACGGGGCGGGAGAGCGCGAGGACGGCGGGGACGGACTGGAGCGCGGTGAGGAGTGCCACGGTCGAGGACGGCGCGAGGATGCGCGTGTTCTCGTTGGCGTTGTAGAGGGCGAGGAGGGCGGCGAGCAGCACGATGTGGAAGTGCGGCAGCGGGCCCAGCCAGACGGAGCGCGGCAAGGGGTCGCGTGCGAGCGTGAACAGGGCGCGCGGTATCGCGCGCAGTGCGGCGACCGTCTGTTCCCTGCCGCCTCTTCCGTTCTCTCCGTCCCCCCGTTTCACAAGATCCACCCTAGACATGTCGTACCTCCTGAACACCGGCGGGGCGGCGCAGCTCGTGAATATGGAAGGCGGACCGGCACACCAGCAGCGCCGCCGCGAACACCGGCAGCCAGGCGAGCCGGGCCAGCACCCAGTCCGGTCCGTCGGGAAGGGTGTGCAGTCCGGGCAGGGGCCGGCCGGCGAGGAGGCCGAGGGCGGTGACCGCCATCATCGCGGTCTGGTGCCAGAGGAAGACGGTCATGGCGGAGAGGTTGAGCAGGGCCACCGCCGCCCAGGCCGCGGGCCGGCGCAGCGCGCGGCGCAGCGGTCCGAGCAGCAGCAGGGCCGCCCCGCACTGGGCGAGGCCGAAGGTGACGGCGGCGAGGGTGGGCGGGTTGAGGTTGGATATCCGGGCGCCGGGGACGCCGACCATGGCGGCGGGATAGCCGGCCCACAGCACGAGCGCGGCGGTGGCGGCGGCTCCGCCGAGCAGCAGCGCCCAGCCGGTGGCCCGGCCGGTCGTCCGACGGTGCGCGCCGAGGCAGTACGGGACGAGCCAGCCCGCCGCCACGTTGAGCCAGCCGAGATTCGCGGGCCCGTCCAGGCCGAAGCGGACCAGGTCGACGAGGAGGACGACGGCGAACGGCCAGAGCGGGTGCAGGCGCGCGACGAGCGGGGTCGCCGCCGTGAGCACGGTGAGGACGAGGAGGAGCCACAGCGGGGAGAGCACCAGTTTGAGCAGTGCGTACAGCGTCCCCGGGGACGTCCCGGCGGCCAGCATCGCCCCGGCCGCCGCCGACCAGACCGCGATCACGGCCACGACCGGGCCGAACAGCCGTGACAGCCGGGCCCCGAGCCACCGCCGATACGGCACACGCCGGGACGCGTAGCCCCCGGCGGCCACCCGCCCGCCCACCATGAAGAAGACGGCCAGCGGCTGGAGCAGCCAGGAGACGGGTGCGAGGGCGGGCATGGCGTGCAGCGGGCTGACGGCGCGCAGGGTGCCGCTGTCGGCCACGAGCGCGGTGACGAGCCAGTGGCCGAGCACCACGCCGAGGATGGCGAAGGCGCGCAGGGCGTCGAGGGCGCGGTCGCGCCCGGGCGGGGTCGCGGCGTCGATGCGCCGGGCGAGGTCACGCACGGCCGTGCCCGGTGACGATGCGGGCGATGCTGTCCAACGGTACGGATCCGGGCCGCAGATAGTCGCTGTGGCCGCCGTCGCCCGCCGCGAAGAGCCGGGCGCCGAAGGCGGGCGACACGAGGTCGGCGCCGAACCCGACGGTGGTGAAGGGAAGTTGGAGTCGGGCGTGCGGCACCTCCGCTATCCAGTCGCCGGCGGCGCGGCCGGCCCAGACGGTGGCCCGGGTGTGCAGGGCGGCGACGTCGGGGGCGCCGGTGCCGGGGCTGCCGTAGAGGACGAGGTCGGCGACGTCGAGCCCGGCGGCGGCCCGGCCGCAGACCACCGAGCCGTAGGAGTGGCACAGCACCGAGACGCGGGCGCGAGGTGTCGCACGCCGCAACTCCTCGATGAAACCGCGCAGTTCACCTGCCGCGGCGTCCGCCCGGCCGGGGGTGAGCGCCGCGGCGCTCGCCGCAGCCGGGGTGCGGTAGCCGAGCCAGGCGACGACGGCGGAGCGCGCGCCGAGCCGTTCCGCGAGGGCCGTCGCACCGGCGCGCAGCCGCCCGTACGTCTCCGGGCCGGTGTCCGACCCCGGCACCAGCACGGCGATCCGGTCGGCCCGGGACAGGTCGCCGACGACCTCGGCGGACCGGCCGCCGTCGCGGCCGTCGAAGGAGAGGAAGTGCCGGCCGGGCGCGGCCATCGCCTCCAGCGCGGCGGCGCGCCGGTGGTCGCCGTGGGCCCCGGCCGTCCGCTCCGCCGCCAGGATGTCCCGGCGCACGGCGGCGTAACGGCCGTCGAGGGCGGCCGGGGTGACGGACCGCAGCGGCGACAGGGCGGCCGGTGCGGGCGCCGGGACGGCGGAGGGCCGGGCCTCGGCCGCGACGGGCAGGGCCACGGAGGCGGCGACGAGTGCGGCGAGCAGGGTGCGGCGCGTACGGCGTACGGGCGGGCGGGGCGCCATCGGAGGTCCTTCCGTACCGGGTCACCGGATGACCGGGTTCTTGGGGTGCGGTACGGACGATAGGGACCGGGCCGGATGGTCGGCGTCCCGCTGCGGTGGGCTCTTCGCGCGTAACCCGGAAGTATGACGGGTAGGGGGTGCCGACCCGTCTGAGCAGCGATTTTGACCCGAACAGAAGATCGGGTAACGTTCTGCCCGCGCCGCTAGCTCAGTTGGTCAGAGCGACTGACTCTTAATCAGTAGGTCCGGGGTTCGAGTCCCTGGTGGCGCACTGATCATCGTGGCCCCCGCCGGTTCGTCCGTCGGGGGCCACGGTCGTTTCGCGCCGTACGCCCGGTGGTACCTCTTGCCGCATGCCCTCACCGGACGCGGAGGTGACCCGATGAGCGAGTACGTGGGACTGGCCGAGGCGCCGCCGTCCGGTGACGCCGCGCCACGGGAGACGGCCACGACGGGGGTGGTCCTGGCCACGCAGCTGTGCCGGTTCGACGACGTGCTGGGCGCGGCAGCGGCCGACCGGCTGCTGGAGGAGGGCTGTCACGCGCTGATGGCCGAGGTCCGGGACCGGGGCGCGGAGGCGGAGTCGGGCGTCCCGCCGGTCTGGCGCTGCGCGGACCAGACGGCGCGGTTCCCCTCGCTGGTGGCCGTGGTGACACGGCTGGCGCCGATGGTGATGACGCTGCTGGGGGTGCCGGTGACGGACGCGCGGGTGTCCTTCGGCCTCACCATGCACAACGAACTCCCGGACGGCGAAAGGGCGGTGGGGCAGGCCCCGGTCCGGGACTCCGCCGGTGCGGGCCGGGTCACCTTCCTCTACCACCTGCACCGCAGGCCGCGCGGGTTCACCGGCGGCCAGACCCGGATCTTCGACAGCACGGTCCGCGAGGGACGGCCGGGCATCGCCGAGTCCTTCCGGGACGTGCAGCCCGACCACGACTCGCTCGTCTTCTTCCCCGCCGACGCCTGGTACCAGATCCGTCCCGTGACGAGCCCGTCCGCGAAGCTGCTGGACAGCCGGTTCGCCTTCCACGGCTGGCTCGGCGCGGCCGACCGGTGATCCCGTGACCCCCGTGCCCCCTTCCGTCCGGCTGACCGTCGCCGTCGTCGTCCGCGACGAGGACCACGACGGGGCGTACTTCAGCGCGCTGGCGCTGCGCCTCCACCATCCCGAGGCGGCCGCCCGCTGCGACCTCCTCGTCGTCGACGGCGATCCGGACGGTTCCGCCGCGCCCGCGCTGCGCGGGCTCCCCTGGCTGCGGTACGCCTCCTGCGACCAGGTGCGCGGCTCGGCCCTGCGGGACCTCGCCGTCCGCGAGGCCCGCACCGAGTGGGTGCTGTGCGTGGACTCCGGGGTGCTGCTCGCGCCCGGCGCGCTCGCCCGCCTCCTCGCCTTCGCGGACGCGCGTCCCGGCACGCGCGACCTGTTCCAGGGGCCCCTGCTGGAGGACGACCTGCGCACCGTGCGCACCCACCGGGACCCGGTGTTCGACGGCGCCTCGTTCGGGACGTGGGGCTGCGACCCGCGCGGCACGGACGCGGACGCGCCGCCGTTCGAGATCGGCATGCAGGACCTGGGGCTGTTCGCCTGCCGGCGGGAGGCGTGGACCGGCTTCAATCCGCGGCTGCGCGGGCACGGCGCGGAGGAGGGATACCTGCACAAGAAGTACCGGGCGGCGGGGGCACGGGTGTTGTGCCTGCCGTTCCTGCGCTGGGCGCGGCGCCGGCCCCTCGCCGCGACCGCTCCGGAGCCGGCCGCGCTCTGCCGCGACCGGCTCCTCGCGTGGGAGGAGGCGGGGCTGGCGGTCGAACCGGTCGTCGAGCACTGCCGGGAGGCGTACGGGGACGTGGTCGACGAGTGGGTGGCGGGACATGCGGCGGAGCGGGGTCACCCGCTCGACTGGTTCGACGCGGTGGTGTGCGTCAACTCCGACGCGTCGCCGTCGCGTTGGGTCGCCGCGTCCCGGCGCTTCCGCCGGATCGGCGCCGACGGGATCGTCCACCGCCTGCCCGCCGTGGCGGCGGGCGAACCGGCGGTCGGGTACGCGCTGTCCCACCGGCGGGCGGTGGAACTGGCGCGGCGCCGGGGGCTCTCCCATGTGCTGGTGCTCGAGGACGACGTCACCTTCTGCCACGACGCGGAGGTGCTGCTGCGGGCGCATGTGGACGAACTGGCGGACCGGCAGTGGACGATGTGCCGGCTGGGCGGGGGCGCCGTCGCGTATCACGGGCGGGTGTTCGAGCGGCTGCTCGCGGAGACGCCTTCGGGGGAAGGGGAGATGGGGGTGTGGGTGGCGGCGCACGGGGGTCTGGAGCGGTATTGCGACCGGCGGTTCGGGGAGGGGGTGGTGGGGGTGACGCCGGCGGTAACGGCGCGGGGGTGATGGCCGCTTCGCGGGGGTTTTGCCCCGGTCCCGCCCTTTCACCGTTTCTTTGCGCTCCGCGCGGGTGTCCTCAAACGCCGGACGGGCTGGATTGGCGCGCCGAATCCAGCCCGTCCGGCGTTTGAGGACTTCGCCCGAAGGGCGAATGGGGTCCGGGGTCTCCCCGGGAAACGGAGAAAGGGCGGGACCGGGGCACAATCCACCCCACTCAACCCACCCGCACCGGCACCACCGCCCGCACCACCGTCCCCCCACCCCTCCGCGGATCCACCGCCACCGCACCCCCGACCTCCTCCGCCAGTTCGGCCAGCAGACGCACCGCCGCCGTCCCCGTCCCGTCGTCCGAGACCTCCACCGCCAACTCCCCGTCCGAGACCGCCAGCCGCAGCCCCGCCTCCGACGCCCCCGCATGCCGCACCGCCTGCGTCAGCGCCTCCTCCGCGATGCGGTACGCCGCCGCCTCGCAGGCCGCGGACAGGTCGGGGACGGTGTCGGGGATCTCGACGGCGATCCGCGCCTCGTCCGAGAAGCGGGCGGCGAGCAGGCGCAGCGCGGCGGGCAGGCCGCGTTCGTCGACGTCCGGCGGGCGCAGCCCGTCCGTGAGGCGGCGTACTTCACGGATGCCGTGCTCCGCACCGGCGCGCGCCGCGTCGAGCATCTGCCGGGGCACCCGGGCCTCCGGACCGTGCAGGAGGGATCCGGCGGTCTCCAGGTTGAGCCGGATCGTGGCGAGGGCGGGCCCGAGCCCGTCGTGCAGTTCGCGCCGCAGCCGCCGTCGTTCGTCCTCGCGGGCGGCCACCACCCGTTCCCGCCCGGCCCGCAGGCCCTCGTGGAGTCCGGTGTCGCGGACGACGGGGGCGAGCCGGGCGGCGAGGAGTTCGAGGACGGCGCGGTCGTCCTCGTCCAGGCCGGCCACGCCGACCGTGAGGCGGCCGACGCACTCGCCGTGGTACCGGAGGTCGACGGTCGCGCTGTCGGCGGACGCCCCTCCCGCGCGGGCGAGTTCGCGGAAGCCCTGCGGCGTCCGCACCGCCAGCGCCGCGGCCGGGAAGCGGAATCCGCGGACGAGGGTGTCGCAGACGGTCCGGGCCGTCTCCGCGGGCGCCCGGCGGCGGGCGAGTTCGTCGCCGAGTCCGTGCAGTGTGCCGTACGGCCGGGCGCGGCGGCCGTACGGCAGCAGGTCGAGGGCGCGCAGCAGCCGGGGGGCGGCGGGCGGGGCGACGAGGGCGACCAGGCCCGAGGCCACGGCGGCGGCGGTGACGCGCGAGGTCCCGAACCCGTCCGTCAGCAGCGCGGACAGCCCGCCGTAGAGACGGGAGAGGGTGAGGCCCAGGACGAGGGCGACGACGACGGGCCGCAGCAGCCGGTCGGGCCGGAGGGGGTCGGCGGCGCAGACGACGGCCGCGGCGACGGCGGCCCCCGTGCCGCCGAACAGCAGGAGCGCGAGCGGCACCTGCGCGAGCGACCGGATCGTCCAGTACGCGCCGCAGGCCGCGAGCAGGACGAGGAGCCGGTGGCGCGCGACGCCCCGGGCGCGTACGGCGCGCGGGACCAGCCACCCCAGCACGACGAAAGCGAGCGCCTGCGGAAGCCAGGGGAAGCGGTCGGCGAGGGACGGGGACGCCAGGGCGCTGCCGTAGACCACCGTCGCCGCGGCGGTGGCCGCGCTGCCGGCCCGCGCCGCGCGTTCGTCCCCGGCGAACCAGAGCGGGAGGAGGGCGAACGCGCCCGCCCCGCCGAGTGCCCCGGCGCTCGTCAGGAGCGGGATCCAGCCGGGCGGCAGGGGACCGAGACCGCTGTCGTGCACGATCTGCGCCGCCGCCGTCCCGTCGAGCACGACGGCGAGCGCGTACAGCCCGGTGAGGCCGGAGACGGCGAACAGGGCGCGGGCGAGGCGCCGTCGGTCCGGGCGGCGGCCGTGCAGGACCGAGACCCCGGCGGCCAGGAAGCAGACGGCCGTCACCGGACTGCCGCCGGTCCGGGCGAGTTCGGCGGGTTCGCCGCCGAGGACGGCCAGGGCGAGCGCGGTCGCGACGGGGGCCAGGCACAGTCCGGCGAGCGCCGTCCCTCCCCAGCCCCTCGTGGACGGGACGACCGGGACAACAGGGGCGAGCGAGCCGTTCGATGACACAAGGTATGTATGCGCTCACAGTTGGTCGATCAATCCTTGCCGGACCTCCGCATCGTTTTGCTTCGAACGGGAGATCGGGTAACCTTCTGCCCGCGCCGCTAGCTCAGTTGGTTAGAGCGACTGACTCTTAATCAGTAGGTCCGGGGTTCGAGTCCCTGGTGGCGCACTGGAATTCGTGGCCCCGCCGGTGAACCGGCGGGGCCACGCCGCTTCTTGGGGGAACGGCGCCCGGGGCGGCGGCCCGCAGCCAGCGCGAGCGCGCGCCCAGCACACCCAGACCCAGTGCCACCAAGTGCCCCGCGTCGGCGAGCTCGTGATCGACCACCCACGCCACGGTGAGCGCCGCCGTGAGCACCGTCAGACCCGCGCGCCGGATCCGCTCGCCCGCGAGGGCCAGCAGACAGGCCAGCGTGGCCACGAGGCCGTAGCTGATGCCCACGTCGCGGGCCCGGGTCAGGGCACCCGGCACATGGGCCAGCCGCATCAGCCACATCGCGCCCTCGGTGAGCAGGGTCGCCACCAGGTGGCCGAAGAGGAAGACGCCCACGCCGCGCGCGGTGCCCCAGCGCCACTCGGCGAGACCGAGCACGGCGGCGACGGCGGCGATGCCGGCCAGGGCCGGCACTCCGTCCACCACCAGGGCGCTGGTGAAGAGCGTCCACCACTTGCCGACTTCGAGGTGGTGGACGTTGCTGCTGATGTGCCGGATGAAGCGCGCCTGCTGACCGGTGGACAGCGTCGCCTGCCAGGCGGCTATGGCCAGCAGCAGGGCCACGTACCCCGTCGTCGCGGGCAGCCGCCGCACCGGGGACGCCCACGGGGCCGTCCGTTCCCCTGCGATCATGCCGCCCGTCACCCCGTCCGCTCCCGGTCGAACCCCGCGTCGTGGGGCGCGGGATGAGAGCGCATGGTAGCCCGAAGCGGTATGGACCGGATAAATCCTCGCGATCAGCCGCCGGGGTAGACCCGCTCCAGCGCCTGCCAGCCGCTGTCGCGCTCCCGCACCGCCTCCTCCGCCCGCCTGCCGCCGCGCAGGCCGAACAGCCGCTTGGCGAACAGGAGATAGACCACCACCGCGAGGTTGATCACCAGGGTGCACAGCTTCAACGGGCTGACGCGCTCGTGCAGCTCGTAGAGCTCCGGGATCAGCAGCACGGTCGTCGCGACGAAGGTGAGGTACTCCGCCCAGCGCTTGGCGCGCCACAGCCCGACCGCCTCCACGCCCTCCAGCACGGCGTACGCGGCGATCACCAGGCCGATGATCCAGAGGGTGCGGTCGTGCACATCGAACGCCTTCTCCAGATCGGCGATCAGGCCGTGGCCGCGCAGGCCGCTGGGGCCGCCGACGCCGTTCTGCAGGTCGTCGACGATCCGGTAGAAGGGGCCCCGGAGCCGGGTGCGCTCGTGGGCGAAGAGGAAGACGGCGACGGCCAGCACGCCGAGGACCAGGAAGTGCACCAGCCGGTCGATCGCGATCAGCCGCAGCACATAGCGGTCCCGCAGCGGCCTGCCGCGCAGCGGGAGTTCGATCTCCGGACGCCCCTCGGGGACCTCGCGCCCGGGCCGGTCCGGCGGTGGCAGCGGCAGCCACGCGTCGCAGCGCAGACAGCGGTGCCAGCGGTGGCCGTCGGACGTCTCGCGCACCAGGAGCGCGTCGCCGGGGCGGACGCGCTCGGCGTCGGTGCCGACGAGGCGGTGGCCGTGGAGCGCGCATTCCAGCAGTTCGTAGCCGATCCTGCGGCGCCGCGGCCGTACGCCCGGAGCGGGCACCAGGCCCGGGGAGTCCGCCACCGATGTCCCCCTTCGTTCCGTCCGCGCAGAATTATTGCGATCCACCCCGCCGTGTGCAGCGCTTTTGGCCTCCCCTTGGCGCTCCCTTGGCCCTACGTCCTCCTTTGTTTTGGGATCGCAAAGAGAGGTGACCCGCCAACCGCCGGATTTTTGGCGTCACTAGGCTCACCCCTCGTGGCAATGGCAAACGGTGTTCTTCCCGCCCCCACGCCCGCCCGGCTGCTCGACACCTGGCAGGCGGACCCCTTCGGGCTCGCGCTCGTCGCGCTGCTCGGCGGGCTCTATGCCTGGGGCGTGGTCCGGCTCCACCGGCGCGGCGAGCGCTGGTCCCCCGCCCGCACGGCGGCCTTCGCGCTCCTGGGGCTCGGGACGATCGCCGTGGCGACGATGTCCTCGCTCGCCGTCTACGGCCACGAGCTGTTCTGGCCCACCGCCCTGCAGAACCTCGCGCTCGACCTCCTCGCCCCGCTCGGCCTGGCCCTCGGCGACCCCCTGGGCCTGGCCCGCCGCGCCCTGTCCGCGGGCGGCGTCGCCCGGCTGGACCGCGCGGTGCGGGGCCGGACGGTGCGCGTCCTGACCTTCCCGCTGGTGACCACCGGGCTGGTGCTCGGCTCCGAACTGGCCGTCTACCTGACCCCGTACCTCGGGACCGCGCTGCGCCACGAGTGGGTGCACCGGCTGCTGTACCTGCATCTGCTCACGGCCGGCTGCCTCTTCGTCCTGCCGATGCTGACGCGCGAGGAGCTGCTGCCCTCCTGGTGCACCCATCCGGTGCGGGCGCTCCTGGTCTTCGTGGACGGGCTGGTGGACGCGGTGCCCGGCATCGTCGTCATGACCAGCGGGACGCTGGTGGCGGACGGCTGGTACGCGACACGGCAGCACGACTGGGGCCCCTCGCCCGCGCACGACCAGGCGCTCGGCGGCGGGCTGATGATCGCCGTCGCGGAACTCGTCGGACTGCCGTTCCTCATCGCCGTGTTCGTGGAGTGGCTGCGCGCGGAGCGGGGGCGGACGGCGGCGCTGGACCGGCGGCTGGACGCGGAGCTGGAGCGGGTGCCTGTGCCTGCCGCGAAGGCGGGGGCGGGGGCGAAGACGGAAGCGAAGGCAGAAGCGGAACTGACCCGCCCGTGGTGGGAGACGGACGGGGGCGTGGTGGGCGAGCGCTACCGGCGCCGCTGAGCCCGGGGGTACGCCCCGGCCAGTGCCACGGCCGCCGTGTACCCCTCCCCCACCTCCACGTCCCGCACCGACCAGCCGTCCGGAGACGCCGGCCGCTCCCCGCAGCCCACGTACGTCACCGACAGGGACTCCCCCAGCCCGGTGCCCGTGCCCTTGAGGTACGCCTCCTTCCGCGTCCAGCAGCGCGCGAACGCCCGCACCCGCTCCGCCTCCGGGAACGCGCGCAGCTCGGCGGCCTCCCGCGGATGCAGCGACCCCGCGACGTCGGCGACCACGGACGCCCTCGGCTCCTGCTCCACGTCCGCGCCCACGGGCACGTCCGCGAAGGCGAGCAGCGCCAGGTCGCCCGCGTGCGAGAGGTTGAAGTGGAGCGGGGCCCCGGCCACCGCGGGACGGCCGTGCGGCTCGCCGCAGCAGGGGCAGGGCTCGCGCACCAGCGCGACGTCCTGCGGCGCCCGGCCCAGGTAGGCGCCGAGCAGCCGGCGCAGCGCGACGTGGGCGGCGACGTAGCGCTCGCGGTGCGCGGGGTGGACGAAGGCGGCGGCGCGGTCGCGTTCGCCCGGGTCGAGGACGTGCTCGTGGCCGCCGGTGCCGTCGGCGCCGCGCAGCAGCCACACGTGCGGGCCGTCGGAGCCGCCCGGGGTCCACGGGCCGGGCAGCGGGCCGTCGCCGAACGGCCGTGGGCGCATGGGCACGCTCCTCACATCGGTCACGTCAGTCATCGGTCACATCGATACCGGCCCCGGCGGCGGCATCCGCCGAGGCCGGAGTCACAGGGTGTGGCTCACGGGGTGTGGCTCACAGGACGTCGCCGAGCAGCTCGACGCCGCCGTCCTCGCGGCGACGGGCCGCCTCGCCCGTACGGTACATGCGCGTGCCCGGCGGACCGTACGGATCGGCCGTGAACCGGGCCGCGGTGCGGGCCGGGCGGCCCGGCCAGCCGGTGGCCAGCACGGCGCCCGCGACGCACAGTTCGCCGGTGACGCCGGGCGGGCAGGGCGCCAGGGTGGCGTCCAGGACATGGAGGCGGGCGTTCCAGCCTGGCCGGAGGGCCACGTCCGTCTCCCCCGGACCGTATGTGTGGCACGCCGCGCCCGCGGCCCCGGCAGGCTCGTAGTGATGGTGCAGCAGGGCACGGAGGCGGTCGGCCGCCGCGGGGCCGGGTGGCGTCCCGTGGGTCAGGACGTGCCGCAGGCGGGTGGGGGCGGGGTCCGCGAGGAGGCGGCCGAGGGGCCCGGCGCCGAGGGCGGCCACGGTGACGCCGTGCGCGCGGACGGCGGCATCCGGCTCCGGGCCGCCGAGGACCAGCGCGGCGCCCTCCCGCAGCGGCCACAGCAGGTCCGCCGGGGAGTCGTGGAAATCCGCCGGCAGGAACCGGTCGTCGGCGGTCAGCCCGTACCGCCCCTGGAGCCAGCGCAGCCGGTTGTCGGCCGCCGACTGCGGGACGACGAGGGCCCGCCCGCCGGAGCGCACGGCGTACGCCGGGTGGTGCGGGGTCAGCGGGCGCCCGGGGTCGGTGGCCGGGAGCCCGCTCAGGTCCACCGCGGACAGGTCCACGACGGGCGCGGTGATGTCCGGTGGCGCGGACGCGCCCGAGGTCAGTACGCAGACGGGAGCGAGCCCTTCGTACGGCCCGGCCGGTCCGCCCGCCTCCGCCAAGAAACCCGCCTCCGCCAAGAAATACGCGCCGCCCGCCTTGAGGACGGCCAGCACGGCCACCACCAGGTCGGCGGAGCGCGGCAGGGCGATGCCGGCGAAGGTGCCGGGGCGCACCCCGAGGGAGGCCAGGTGGTGGGCCAGCCGGTTGGCCCGGGCGTTGAGCTCGGCGTACGTCAGCCGCTCGCCGTCCGCGATCAGGGCGGTCGCGCCGGGGGTGCGGGCCGCCCGGGCCTCGGCCGGGCCGATGAGGGTGGTCGGCGGCAGGGCGGTGGCGGTGTCGTTGAACTCGGCCAGGGCGCGGGCGTGTTCGCCCTCGGCGGCGAGCGGGAGGTGGGGGTCGCGGTCCGCGAGCCGGGCCAGCAGGCCGGCGAGGTCCTGCCGGTGCGCGTCGACGGCGGGCGCGGCGTCGTGGTCGATGCGCAGCCCGCCCCCGTCGGCGTCCCGGAAGGTGACGACGAGGTCGTCGGGCGCGCCTGACGCCAGCGGGTGCAGGGTGGTCGGGGCCCCGGCGAAGGTGATCCCGTCCTCCCGCGGGACGACGTGCACCAGCGGCCCGGCGAGGGAGCGTCCGCCGTCCGGCAGGCCGAGGTCCCTGCGGATGCCGGCCCGGCGCCGCCGCTGGTGCCGCCGGGCCTCGCGGATCCCGAGGTCGGCCTGGCGCACGAGCTCGGCGAAGGTGGTGTCCTCGCCGATGGTCAGCCGCAGCGGCAGCACGTTCGCCACGGCTCCCGGCACGCGGAGGGCGGCGGGGCAGGTGCGGCCGGTCATCGGCAGCCCGAGGACGACGTCACCGGTGCGGCCGCCCCGGCACAGGTGCAGCGCCTGCGCGGCGAGGAGCAGCCCGGTCCAGGATCCCCGCACGGCGGCGGCGAGTTCGCGCAGCCGGGTGGTGGCCGCGGCGTCGAGGTGCGCGGTGTGCCGCAGCCGGATGGGGGCGCCGGCGGGGCCGGTGTCCCCCGTCGCCCCGGCGGGCGGCGCACCCGTGAACCCCGCCAACTTCCGCCGCCAGTACGCCCGGTCGCGGTCGTGGACCGCCGAGGTCCGGTACGCGGTGTCCTTGGCGACCAGGTCGGTCAGCCGGCCGAACGGGCTGGGCCCGGGGTCCGCGCCGGACGCGAGGGCCGTGTAGACCTCGGCCACGCGGCGGTCCACCAGCGCGTGGCCGTGCGTGTCGAGCACCGCGCCGTGGACGCGCCGGTACCACAGCCAGTGCGCGTCGCCGGTCCGGAAGAGGCCGTGGGCGAAGAGCGGACCCATGCCGAGGTCGAAGGGGCGCTCCAGGTCGGAGCGCATCCAGGCCAGGGCCGTGGCGCGGGCGTCGCCGTCGCCGCGCAGGTCGGCGGCGCACAACGGGAAGCCGTGGCCGGGCGGTTCGAGGGCGATGGGCCGCTGGCGCAGCCCGTCCGGGCCCACGGTGATCCGCATCCGCAGGGCGTCGGCCTCGCCGACGGTGCGGTGCAGGGCCTCGGCGAACAGGACGGGGTCGAGCGGCCCGTGGATCTCCCGGTACGCGGCGGTGTTCAGCGCCGGGCTGCGGGGGTCGCGGGCCTGGACGTGCCACAGCTCCGCCTGGGCGGCCGTCAGCGGCAGGCCCGCCGGAACGGCGGTCCCCCCGTCGGCCGGGCCCGCGGTCCGCGGTGCGCGGTCGGCGGGTCCGCACTCGGGGAGGGCCCGGCCTCGGGTGGGGGACATGACCGTCAGTTCCCTTCGAGGTCCGTGAGGAGGTCCGTGAGGAGCCGGTCGGTGGTGGTGACGACGGCGCACTTGGCGGCGGCCCAGCGCAGGGCCATGGCGTGGTCCTCGGCCGAGAAGTCGGCGACGGCGTCGGCGACGAGGAACGGCCTGATGTCGCGCATCCAGGCGTCGCAGGCGGTCATCATCACGCCGATATGGGCGTAGACGCCGACGACGACGAGCTGGTCGCGCCCCTGCGCGGCCATCATCCCGTCCAGGTCGGAGCGGACGAAGGCGCTGTACTTCCACTTGGTGAGGACGGTGTCGTCCGGTCCGGGCGCCACCGCGTCGGCGATCGCCTTCGCCCGCGCGTCGTCGGGCAGGCCGGGCCCCCAGAAGTCCTGCTGGAGCCCGCGCTCGGCGGGGCTCTGGCCGCCGGGCTGGGCGGAGTAGACGACGGGCACGCCCAGCCGGGCGCACTCCTTCTTCAACCGGGAGACGTTGGCGAGGAGTTCGGTGACCGGCGAGGCGCCCTCGGTGAAGGCGCCGAGGAAGTAGTTCTGCAGGTCGTGGACGAGCAGGACGGCGCGGTCCGGGTCGACGGTCCAGTCGACCTTGTTCGCCGGGAGGTCGGCCTCCGTGGGCATGGGATAGGGGGCGATGGCGGGGAGCGCCATGGTGCGGGCCTTTCCGTACTGATCAGTGCTGTTCGGTCGCGGCGGCAAGGTGTGCAGCGATGGCGGCGCGGAGGTCCTTCTTGGAGACCTTGCCGATGCCGGTCTGGGGGAAGGCGGCCACGAACTCGATCCGGTCGGGGATCTTGAAGGCGGCCAGGCCGCGTTCCCGGACGAACTTCTTCAGGGCGGGCGACTTCACCGGCTCCGCGCCCTCCCTCAACACCACATACGCGCAGGTGCGTTCACCGAGGTAGGTGTCGGGCATGGAGACGACGGCGGCGTCGTGCACCGACGGGTGGGCGAGCAGATGGTTCTCGATCTCCTCGGCGGCGACCTTCTCGCCGCCGCGGTTGATCTGGTCCTTGGCCCGGCCCTCGACGACGAGGTGCCCGCTCTCCGTGAGCCGGACGACGTCGCCGGTGCGGTAGAAGCCGTCGGCGGTGAAGGCGGTGGCGTTGTGCTCGGGGGCGCGCCAGTAGCCGCGGATGGTGTACGGGCCGCGGGTGAGCAGGTGCCCGGTGGCGCCGACGGGCAGTTCGGCGTCCTCGTCGTCCACGACGCGGATCTCGTCGTCGGGGCTGATGGGACGGCCCTGGGTGGTGACGATCGTCTCCTCGGGGTCGTCGAGCCGGGTGTAGTTGACCAGGCCCTCCGCCATGCCGAAGACCTGCTGGAGGGTGCAGCCGAGCGCGGGCGTCACCCGGCGGGCGGCCTCCTCGCTGAACTTGGCGCCGCCGACGAGGAGGACGTCCAGGCCGGAGAGGTCGTACGGGGTGCCGGCGGCCGCGGCCTCGGTCCACACCAGGGCGAGCGGCGGCACCAGGCCGGTGATCGTCACGCCCTCGCGCTCGATGAGCGGGAAGGCGACGTCCGGACTGGGGCGCGGGGCGAGGACGACGCGGGCGCCTGCGTACAGCGCACCGAGCGTGCCGGGCGAGCTGAGCGGGAAGTTATGGGCGGCGGGCAGGGCGCACAGATAGACGCTGTGCTCGTCCACCCGGCAGATCTCGTTGGAGCCGCGCAGCGAGTAGATGTAGTCGTCGTGGGTGCGCGGGATGAGCTTGGGGACGCCGGTGGAGCCGCCGGAGAGCTGGAGGAAGGCGAGTTCGTGGGGCTCGGGTCCGTTCTCGAAGGGCACCGGTTCGGCGGGGACGTCGGCCAGCGCGGTGTGCTCGCCGGGGTCGCCGACGACGAGGACGTGCTTGAGGCCGGGGACGTCGGCCCGTACGCGGGAGGCGAGTTCGCGGTAGTCGTAGCCCTCCGCCACGTCCTGGATCACATAGGCGGCGGCCTCGGTGAACGCGCAGAAGTGGCGGATCTCGCTGTCGCGGTGCGCGGGCAGGGCGAAGACGGGCAGCGCGCCGATCCGGAACAGCGCGAAGACGACCTCGAAGAACTCGGCCACATTGGGGAGTTGGACGACGACCCGGTCACCCTTGCCGATGCCCAGGGCGAGGAGCCCGGCGCCGAGCCGGTCGGCGCGCTCGTCCAGTTCCCCGTAGGTCCAGCGGCGCGTCTCCCCGGCGGGGTCGACGATCGCGATCCGCTCGGGGTGGGCGAGGGCCCTCTCGCGCAGCATCCGTCCGAAGGTCTCGCCCTGCCACCAGCCGGCGTCGCGGTAGCGCTCGGCGAACTCGGCGGGATATCCGGGGGCGTCGGGAGTCGTACCGGTGCTCACTGCTCGACCCCCACGGCCTGGAGGAAGGTGCGGAACTTGGCGGCGGTCTCGGCGGTCTCGGCCGCCGGGTCCGACTGCTCGACGATGCCCGCGCCGGCGAACAGCCGCAGCATGCGGCCCTCGGCCTCCGCACAGCGGATGGTGACGACCCATTCGCCGTCGCCGTTGGCGTCGCCCCAGCCGACCATGCCGGTGTAGACGCCGCGGTCGAAGGGTTCGAGCTCGCCGATGACCTCGCGGGCGGTGTCGGCGGGGGTGCCGCAGATGGCCGGGGTGGGGTGCAGGGCACAGGCCAGTTCGAGGGCGGAGACCCCGGGGTCGGCGGGCTCGGCGGTGATGGTGGTGGACAGGTGCCACATGGCGGCGGTGCGCACGAGGGTGGGGCGTTCGGGCACCTCCATCGTGTGGCAGTACGGGGCGAGGGCGTCGCGGATCGCGTCGACGACCATGGCGTGCTCGTACAGGTCCTTCTCGGACTCCAGGAGGGCCGCGGCCCGCCGGACGTCCTCGGCGAGGTCGGCGCTGCGCGGGGTGGAGCCCGCGAGGGGGTTGGTGACGATGCGTCCGCCGCGCTTGGACAGCAGGAGTTCGGGGCTGGCGCCGAGCAGGGTGCGGCCGGGGCCGGAGGGGACGGCGAAGGTGTAGCCGGACGGGTCGCGGCGGGCGAGGCGGCGGAGCAGCCCGGGCAGGTCGGGCTCCTGCGGCGCGGTGAGCTCCAGGGTGCGGGAGAGGACGACCTTGCCGAACTCGCCGCGCTTCATGCGCTCGACGGCCGTGGCGACGGCGGCGGCGTAGCCCTCGGGCGCGGGGACGGGACGGACGTCCCAGTCGAGGGCGGCGGGGGGCGCGGCGGGCAGGACGGTCAGCGGGTCCGCGGCGAGCGGGGGCGCGGAGCGGACGGCCCGGGGGACGGCGAGGGCGGCGGGGACGCCCGGGAGGAAGGGGACGGCGCCGATGACGACGGGGTTCTCGTGGCCGTCGAGCAGCTGGGCGTCGAGCGTCTCGGTGACGCGGCGGTGCAACGGGGTGTCGCCGTGCGGCACTTCGGCGCGCACGCCGTGGGCGAGGAGGGTGCGGGTGGGCGAGGCGAAGAAGCGGGCGTCGCGGTGGTCGTACGCCTCCAGCAGCGCGGTCGCGGCGCCGACGGTGTCCGGCCCCGGTGCGGTTCCGGCGGCTGCGGTTCCGGCGGGTACGGCCTCCGGCATGGCTTCCGGTATCGCTTCCGGTACGGTGTCGGATCCGCTCGGCCGGGCGGTCACGTGCTGAGCCGTGGTCACCGGGTGCTCCGTTCCTCCGGTGCGCCTGCACCGGGCGTGGGGTGGGGGTGGCGGTGGGTGGGGGTGTGGTCTGGTGCCGGCCGGCCCGCGGGGCGGCGCTCCGGACCGGCGAAACGGTCCGTCAGACGCGCAGCGTGGCCCCGCCGTCGACGTAGAGGTCGTGCATGGTGATGTGCCGGGCGCGGTCGGAGACGAGGAAGGCGACGGCCTCGGCGACGTCGGAGGGCTGCGCGATGCGGCCGAGGGGGATGCCGGTCCGATAGGTCTCCGGGTCGCCGTCGATGACCTTGGCGGGCGGCTTGTCGTCGTCCCACAGCTGCCGCTGCATGGCGGTGTCGGTGGAGCCGGGCGAGACGACGTTGCAGCGCACGCCGCTGCGGCCGAGTTCGAGCCCGAGGCACTTGGTGAACATGGTGGCGGCGGCCTTGGAGGCGGCGTACGCGGCCATGCCGGTGCGGGGGACGCCGGCGGCGTTGGAGCCGACGGTGACGATGCAGCCGGCGCGGCGGGCGGCCATCCGGCGGGCGACGGCGCGGGAGGCGGTGAAGACGCCGGTGGAGTTGACGGCGAAGGTCCGCTCCCACACCTCGTCGGTGAGCTCGACGACGGGCGAAGGGCGCAGGATCCCGGCGACGTTGACGAGGATGTCGAGCGGGCCCAGCGTGCGCTCGACCTCCTCGACGACGGCCTCGACGGCGGCGCCGTCGGCGACGTCGGCGGTACGGGCCGCGACGCGCTCCGCGCCGAGGTCGGCCGCGAGCTTCTCCACCCCGTCGGGCACCAGGTCCAGGGCCGCGACCCGGGCTCCCCGTTCGACGAGGGCCCGGACGACGGCCTCGCCTATGCCTTGCCCGGCGCCGGTGACCAGCGCGACTCGGCCGGAGAGTTCTGACTGCTCCACGACGGTTCCCCACCATTCCGCTTGAATAAGGTAAGCCTTACCTTACACACGTCTGGTGGGGGAGGGAATCGGCGGGCGCGTGGGGGGTGGGATGCCGCCCGCCGTCGACCGTGTCAGCGCGTCAGGCCCAGCTCCGGCACCCCCTCCGCCGTGAACCCGAACACCCGGGCGTACAGCCCCAGTTCCGCCTCCAGCGACCGGGCCAGCGACTCCGCCCGCCGGAAGCCGTGCCCCTCCCCCTCGAACGCCAGATACGCGTGCGGCAGCCCGCGCTCCGCCGCCGCCCGCACCAGCAGCTCGCTCTCCGCAGCAGGGCAGACCGGATCCTCCAGCCCCTGCAACAACAGGAACGGCGCCTTGATCTCCCCGGCCCGGCGCAGCGCCGACCGCTCGCGATAACGCTCGGGCACGTCATCGGGCGGCCCGATCAGACTCTCGTGGTAGCGCGACTCGAAGTCATGCGTCCCGCCGTCCGCCCAGCCCGTCGGGTCCAGCGCCGGATAGAGCAACGTGCCGCACGCGTACAGATCCGTCGTCACCAGCGACAGCGCCGCCGTCCACCCGCCCGCGCTGCCGCCCTGGACCGCCAGCCGCGCCGGGTCCGCGACCCCCTCGGCGACCAGCGCCTCGGCCACGGCGGCGCAGTCCTCCACGTCCACCACACCCCACTGCCCGCACAGCCGCTCGCGGTAGGCGCGCCCGTACCCCGTCGAACCGCCGTAGTTGACGTCGACGACCCCGATGCCGCGCGAGGTGAAGTAGGAGGCCCCCAGGTCGAGCGCGAGCGGCGTACGCCCGGTCGGCCCGCCGTGCGCCCGCACCACGAACGGCGGCAGCTCGCCCTCGGGCACCGCCCGCTCCGGGTGGCGCGGCAGATGGACGTGGGCGTGCACCTCCCGCCCGTCCTTCCCCGCGAACGTCCGGGCCACCGGCCGCGAACAGTACGCGGGATCCACGGCGTCCTCGTGCCGGGCCCCGATCACCCGGGCCCGCCCCGTGCGGGTGTCCAGCTCGACGACCTCGAACCCGGTCCCGGGGCTCGCCGCGACGCCGACGACCCGGGGACCGTGCGCGTCCAGGGCCGGCGTCCACTCCGTCCACGGCCCGGCCGCGTCCGCCAGCACCCCCGTCTCGGGGTCGAGCACGCCGAGCGCCTTCCCGCCGGCCCCGTGCAGCACGGCGACCAGCCCGCCGGCCAGCGGAACGAACCAGCGGGACCCCAGCTGCCACAGCGGCCCCCCGAACTCCTCTTCCCTCTCACAGAGGTTGACGGCCGCACCGCTCTCCGGGTCCACCCGGTGCAGATTCCACCAGCCCGACCGCTCGGTCACGGCCAGCAGCGACCCGTCCGCCGCCCACTCCGCCTGGGCGACGGCCTCCCCCGGCCCACCGAGAAGGGTCCGCGCCCCGATGAACCGCCCCTCCTCTATACGCGCGATACGCAGCTCGGTCCCGTCCCACGGCATCCGCGGGTGGTCCCAGGCCAGCCAGGCCGCCCGCGTCCCGTCCGGCGAGAGCCGCGGCCCGGTGACGAACCGGTGCTTCCCGTCGGTCAGCTCGCGCACCGCCGCGCGGTCGCCCGCCGCGCCGCCGTCCAGCGGCACCGCGGCGATCACCCGCCGTACGTCCAGCGGGCCGGGCCCGGTGAACTCCTCCAGGACGCACCACACTTCGTCCCCGACCAGCACCGGCTCCGCCCAGCGCAGCCCGCCGCCGACCGCGGACACCGGAGTCAGCGGCCGGGGCTCCGCCGCACCGTCCGGCTCCCACACGTAGAGCCGCTGATCCGCACCGTGCGCGAACACGACCAGCGGACCGCCCCGGGGACGGGCCACCGCCGTCCACGGCCGGCCGCCGTACTCGTGCACCTTCGTCCGCACGTTCCACGGCGCGGGCAGCGCAACGGACTCGGCGCCGCCCGCCCGGCGGCGCACCAGCGTCTGCCGCCCGCCCTCCTCCGGGCGGGACGCGACCCACCACACCTCGTCACCGACCGTTCCCACGAAGCCGGGTCGTATGGAATGGGACGCCGCCAGGGCGGCGTCCACGGGGGACGGCCAGGTTCCGCAGGGCGCCGTGGGCACCATGATCTCTACGCCTCCTCGTTGAGGGATACGGGGTCGTGCATGATGAAGCGGTCCAGAACGCGCACACCGAAGTGCAACGCCTCCACCGGCACCCGCTCGTCGATGCCGTGGAACAGCCCCTGGTAGTCGAAGCCCGGGGGCAGCTTGAGGGGGGCGAAGCCGTAGCCCTTGATGCCGAGCCGCGCGAAGTGCTTGGCGTCCGTGCCCCCCGACATGCAGAACGGCACCACACGCCCCTCCGGGTCGAAGTGCTCCAGCGCGGCGCGCATCCGCGCGAACAGCGGTGCGTCGACGGGGGCTTGCAGGGCCGGCTCGTGGTGCAGATAGGCCCAGTCCACGTCCGGCCCGGTCAGCAGGTCCATGGTGGCGGCGAACTCCTCGTCCCCGCCCGGTACGGTCCGCCCGTCGACGAGCGCGGTGGCCGTGCCCGGGATGACGTTGACCTTGTAACCCGCGCTCAGAACGGTCGGATTGGCGCTGTTCCGGACGGTCGCCGCCACGAGGACACCGGCCCTGCCCAGCTTTTCGACAAGCGCGTCGACGGGAAGTGCGGCGTCGATCCCATGCACAGCGGCCAGCTCATCCAGCGCCGCCCGCACGACCGGGGTCATCCTCACCGGCCACTCATGAGCCCCGATCCGTCCGACGGCCGCGGCCAGCCGCGAGACGGCGTTGGCCCGGTTGACCTTGGCCCCGTGCCCCGTCGTGCCGTGCGCGGTCAGCTCCACCCACGCCGTACCGCGCTCCCCCGCGCCCACCGGGTACACCTTCAACCCCCCGTCCGCGTGGAACGTATATGCCCCCGACTCCCCGATCGCCTCGGTACACCCCTCGAACAGCGCCGCGTGCTCCCCCGCCAGAAAAGCCGCCCCGGTATCCGCACTGTCCTCTTCATCGGCGGTGAACGCGAGCACGATGTCCCGCGGCGGCACAGCGCCCGTGCGCGCCCAGGACCGCACCATCGCCAGCACCATCGCGTCCATGTCCTTCATGTCGATGGCACCGCGCCCCCACACCAGCCCGTCCCGCACCTCCCCGGAGAAAGGATGCACCGACCAGTCCGCGGGCTCCGCGGGCACCACGTCCAGATGCCCGTGCACGAGCAACGCCGCCGCCGTGGGATCCGCGCCCGGAATCCTCGCCACGACGTTCGTCCGCCCCGGCTTCTTCTCCAGCAGCAGCGGCTCGATCCCGACCTCGGCGAGCCGCTCGGCGACGTACTCGGCGGCCGGGCGCTCCCGGCAGTCGCCGCTCCCCCGGTTCGTCGTGTCGATCCGGATCAGCTCGGAGGTGAACCGCACCGCTTCGTCCAGCGCGCTCCCGTCCACCCGCTCGTCATCCATACCGTTCCTCCACCGCCGCCGCGACGACGGTGGTGACCGCCTTGAAGCAACGGATAGCCTCGTACATGGTCGAAGTGGTGTAGGAAACCCGCCGTTCGCCGCGCTGCTCCACACCCGGGACGCAGGTGGCGGCCCCCGCCAGATGTTCGGCGTCGAACTCCACGTCGACGACGAACGGCCCGGCGTGCGCGGGCTCGTACCGCTCCGCGAGCCCGACAGCCTCCCGGGCAGCGGCCCGGATCTCCTTCGCAGTCCGCCCCGGCGTCCGGCAGCGCGCCGCGTACCGCGACACATACTCCTTGACGGCGACCGAACGCGCCCGGGGCCCATACCCCTTGGCGTCCTCGCACGTCCGGTCGTCCCCGGTCACCAGCACCACCGGCACACCGTATTCGGCCACGACGAGAGAGTTGAGCATCCCTTCACTCGCCCGCGTGCCGCCGACCCACACCCCGGTGATCGAATTGGCGAGGTACGTATGCGCCAGCACCCCTTCCTCCCCGGCCCCGGCGTGATACCCCACGAACGCGATCCCGTCGACGTCCCCGCCCTGCACCCCTTCGACCATGCCGAGGCCCTTGTGCCGCCCCGTGATCATCTCGACCCGCTCGTCCAGCTCCTCCAGCAGCAGATTCCGCATGCTGGCATGCGCCTCGTTGACGAGCACCGCATCGGCTCCCCCGTCGAAGAACCCCCGCGCGGCGGCGTCCACGTCGGAGGTGAACATCCGCCGGCACCGCTCCCACTCCGGCCGCCCCGGAATCACATCGGCGGGCCAGGTGACACCGGTGGCACCTTCCATGTCAGCGGAGATCAGGATCTTCACCATCCACCTGTTGTATCGCAGGCGGGGGCGCCGGGGCAGGGGTCCTGAGGCCAGTTACCGCGATCGGCGCCACCCGAACCGCCCCGCCCGGACCTCGTCGACGAACGAGGCCCAGGCGGGCAGGGGCACGACGAACGCGGGGCCGGTGCGCCGCTTGTCGTCGCGTATGCCGACGCGGTCGGGCAAGGCGGCTATGGAGACGCAGCTGCCGCCCCCCGTCTCGATACTGTGCGAGGACTTGAACCAGCAGTCCTCATCGGCAAGTTCCAGGGCTGTCAAGCACATCTCAGTAATCATCGATCTCTCTTGCCAGTCGGTGGAGGACGTCCGCAGTCTTGGCGGGGGCCAACGCCCCTTCGCGCATTGCGTCGAACTTCCTCGTGTACTTCCAGACCTCGCGGGGTTTGTCGGTCACCGCCAAGACCGACGAGCCGTCTTCCATGACGACGGGCTCAAATCCCGCGTCGAAGTCCAGCATCACGAAGTTCTCGGGCGCCCGATACGTAGAGAGGGCTTGCGGGAGGATCTGCACGCTCACGTGGTCGAGAGAGGCCAGCTTCTCGATCTCCTCGTACTGTTCGCGCATGATGTCCGGTCCCCCGATCACCCGGCGCAGCGCTCCCTCGTCCAGGATCACGCGGAGCTCGACCGGATCGTCACCGTGGATGACCCTCTTACGCGCCATCCGGAGAGCTACGTTCGACTCGATGAACTCGGTCGTGCGTTCATCGACCATTTTCGCGGTCATGAACATGGCTCGCGCGTAGTTCTCGGTCTGCAGCAGCCCGAAAACGACCTGCGAGTGCCAGGCCCGCATCGCGGATGCCTCCGATTCCAGTCCCACATACAGCAGCTGCCCGGACGGCATGAAGCCCTTATACGGGCGGTACCAGTCAGAACTGAGCGAGTCCCGATGCAGCGACAGCAGATGCTCACGATCCGCAGGGTCGGTGACCCCGTACACGACGAGCAGATCCTCCAGGTCACGAACGCGTGGCAGCTGATTGTGACCGGACTCGACCCGGTTGAGCTTGGACTCCGAGCTCTCGATGGCCTCCGCCGCTGCCTTCGTGGTCAATCCCTTCCTCTCCCGTAGCCGACGGAGCTCCTTGCCGAGCTCCCTCCGACGGAACGTCGAACCGCGTCGAGCTGCCAACTCCCGAACCCTTCCGTGCTGTACCCGCTGACGCGCCTCAGTACCGCGCCAGTGCACCCCTGCTGCCCTTCAGACGGGCGCACTCGCCAGTCTTCCAGGGCCAGTTGACACCCGCACAAGCCATGCCCGGATCTGGCATATTCCAGTTTCGACGTCTTTTTGGGCCTTCCTTGCGACAGAACTCATGCCTACGGGAACGTGGTCGAGCCGAAGCATCGGCATCCCCCCGGCACTCCCCCTGAAGGACCGCCATGCCCTTCTACCCCCACACCGCCAACACCGGCGGCGGCCTCATCTCCCGCACCCTCACCCCGGCACCGCCCCGCCCCTCCATCCAGGACGTGATCCGGGAAGCCACGGCCCTGAACGAGCAGCTACCGCCGATCGAACGCGTCCACGCACTGATCGCCCGGCTCTACTGCTACATCTCCAGGACCGCCACGGAGCTGGAGACCGCCGCGGACGACCGCCCCTCGGACGCCCCCGCACTCGCCGCCGTAAGAGAGGCCCGCCGCCGCCTGGCCCGAGGACCGGGCAACGGCTACATCTCGGCCATCACCTACACCCGCAACCTCGCCCGATCCGCCGAGCAACTCCTCCATCACCACACCCAATTGCCCCACCCGAAGGAGAACTCCTGATGCACGCCGTGGGCCGACTCATGAGCCACTGCCAACACCTGTCCGGCTGGGAATCCACCAACGGCGAGGACCGCTGCCCCACCTGCGGCACCCGCCGCTTCACGGACTACGGCGCCCTGCGCCCCAAGGAGTTGCCCCAGGCGGTAGCCCCCTCCCCACACGACCGTGCCGCTGCCACCGTTCTGACGAGTGCCGCAGGGGCTGCAGCGCGGCGTGACCCCTCGCGTTGGCGCGAGAGAAAGCCTGATCGCCCGGCGCCTTGAGCAAATGATCCATTACGCGCCGTTTCTCGACAGCATCACGCCATCCGGTGCTGGAGGCGCATACGGCGCAAGGGCCCTCTCCAGTGTCATGGGCGGCCGATGGGTGTACGACCCATCGGCGAGACCCTCAAGGGGGAACCTTGGAATCCGCACCCTTGGCACGACGAATAGCCAGAGCCCTGGCCGCTGCTACGGCGACGGCACTGCTGTTGCCCACTTCCGCGGCCACTGCCGCTGACCCGAACAACGATGAACTGCGGGCCGAAGTCTATGTCGTGCCCGTCGGCACGAAGATGCCGTCGATGGACGAACTTCGAGATGGCTCAGGTACAGCACGGCTTGAGGCGGCGTCCCAGGACGCCGCCCGTCCTGTGACAGCGCAGGAGACCTTGGGGCGCGCCGCGCAGTACGCGCCGAAGAGCAACATTCCGTCCGCAGCGCCAGCGGACGCCGTGCCGATCACTACGGCTGCGGCAGCAGCGAAGCTGAGCTACCCGGATCCGCCGCGTTCCGTTTCGCTCCAGGAGTGCAAGGATGGCCTGAAGGGTGGCGCACCCTTCTACGTCAAGTCCCGTTTCGCCGCCTGCACTGCCAAGGGAATAGGCGTGACGTTCGTGAAGAACAGGAAGCCGATTGGAACCAGCTTCCTGAACTTTTACGTTCGCGGCTCCGTGGCGAAGGACACTGACCGGCAGATCCGCTTCGATTACGACGTCGTCGACTTCAAGACGACGGGAAGCCCTCCCACCGCCGGGCAAACGTTCCGGATCAACTACCAGTTGCGTAAGATCTGGCCGGCGAGCGCCAAGGCCACCAACGGCGGGAACATGCCCCGTGCGCGGTCTTTTGACGATCTCAAGCGGATGAAGCCGGCGCACTTCCTGCACACGGTGAACGTCGCCGCGGGGCAGGGCACCGGGCCGGCGGACCTGGTGGAGGCCGTGTACGCGCCGACGGTCAAGGTCGAGCTGCCCAAGCCCTACATCGGAGGCGGAACGTCCCAGATCTCGCTGCTTGCTCCCAAGTGGGATGCGGCCAAGTACCTTAAGAATGGATCCGGAAGCGGTGCCCGGCGCGGTGCCGCAGGCTTCTCCTACATCTCGACTCTGCACTACAGCACGAAGCCGGGAGCACCTGAGAAGGGAGCGGCCGAGCACATCAAGAAGGCGTTCACCGACCCGAAGAAGACCCAACCGCCGAACTCCAAGAAGGACGTTCCGGGCAAGGATCTCAAAAAGCCGCTGCATCGGCTCGCGGGCGACAAGAAGAGGAACGAGGCCAACCGGAACGCTGCCAGGGCGAACTGCCGCAAGTACTTCGGCAAGGACTACAGTCAAGGGAACAAGTACGACTGCGATGAGTTCCCGTTCGCTGCCACCTATGAAGGTTCTGCGCAGCATGACTACGATCCCAGCGCCCCGGAGAACAACTTCTCGGTGCAGCCCGTCATCAAGAAGGAGAATGGCGCGGGAGGTATCCTCCTGAACAGCTTCTTCGCCAAATACCGCATACTCGACGGCAAGGACGACGCCTTCATCGTCAAGATCGACTGACCTTGAGGGGCGGCCTTCGCGGCCGCCCCTCGCCTCCGGCTAAGGTGCTACCCGCCAGAACTGCACCAGATACTTCTCGATGCCGCTGACGGAGGCGTCCGACTCGTACTCGGCGCGTTCCGCTTCCTGGCGCCCGGAGGACATCGCACGCACCTGCCAGGCGCCTCCGCCGTCTCCGAGACGGATGACGTCGGCGTCAGCGCGTCCCGTGCCGTCCCAGATGGCCAACTCGCCACTCTTTGTGTGGAGTGTGATCTCCTTGGTTTCTTCCCAGTCCTGGCTCATGTCCGGTGCCGGGGGGCCGTCCCACACCTCGACGGCCAAGGGGGCGATGTGGGTGTGTGCGGCACTGGAGAGATCCAAGCGGCCTTGGAACGCCTGAAGGAAGATGCCCAATTCAGTGTCGTCGGGATATTCGACGGGCACGAAAGACTCGTCGGATTCCTGCATTCCGAAGCCGTGGTACGAGACCAGAACGTCGAACTCTTGCCGGGATAACCGCTGCGCCATCGCGTTCCACCCTTTCGATCAATCAGACGTCTGCAACGGGTGATCGTAGGCGTACTAACTCCCCAAGGGAACAGTGACTCCAACCGGGGCGGAGCAACCGGCGAGCCAGGATCCTGCACAGGATGGTGGATGGGTTCTGCGCCCGACACCGCCGCAGGCAGTCTCGGCACCAGAGCAGTACCGACTCCTGCTATCTCGCGAACACAGCGGTAATCGGCTCCACAACGGCAAGTCCGCGGATCATCTCCGCACCTGCGGAGTCGCCAGAGGGGCCCGAACGTACAAGGTGGTTACATCTTCTGTCCGTTGCAATCGGAGTTGCCGCAGTGGCCACCGCGCACGTATGGGTAGCTCAGACTTCGGCCTACAGCCACTCGACGACAGGGGCGGGTGTCCTCCCGCACCCAGCAGGAGGACACCCGCCCCGCGCAGCAGGCCGAACAGGAGGCGCCAGCGAAGCCCCGCCACTCCCCACTCACGTTGTCGTGACCTCGTTGTCGCATCATCCCGAAGCGGCCTTCCCTTGCGGCACCCGCACTTCGTGTACAGGTTCCCAAGCCTCGAACCGCCCGGCCGCTCCATCGCACTGCCCGCCGCCAACCCGCCACCTTCTCGTGCAAGTTCGCGCAAGTCGCTGGCACCGCTATGTGGATGCGATGCAAGCTCATGCCTACGAACGCCGCTCCGCACTCGGGAGGTAAGGCAATGGCCCTGCACAAGCTCGGCAAGGACCCCGACAGCCCCGACGGCAAGTCGCCCACGGTGTACTGGGACGACGTGAAGGACACCTACCTCTTCCAGTCGTGGAAGGTGACGGACGAGGAACGGCTGTCGCAGATGGACATCCCGGACCACGAGACCGTGATCGAGTTCCCCCGGCGGATGATGCAGTTCTTCCCGGAGGTCAGCGGTGGCAGCCCCGGCGTTCGATGACCTCCTGCGCCAGTGCCAGCGCTCCGCTGTCCACCTGGAGATGCGCGACGGGTACATGCGTGACGACCCGATGTTCATCGCCTGGCAGCGGGGACACCGGGATAACCCGGCCGACCGCGCGTCCTGGTGGCGCCCATGGCTGACTCTCGTCCAGGAGATCACCGCCCGGGACGTGGAGGTACGGCGCGCACGGATCGTCAGCGAGCCAGCATCCGACTACGTACGGTTCGAGTACGACATCACGTTCTCGAACATCGCGGCGGGCGAACAGGTCCGCTGGCTGCCGCGTCACCGGGCCACTGATCTGTCCTTGCCGGGGAACGACTTCTGGTTGCTGGATGGCACCACGGTCGTGGTCAACCACTTCGGTGGGGACGGTCGGTTCGTGGATGAGGAACTGATCACCGAACCGGCGACGGCGAAGCTCTGCTCCTCGGCCTTCGAGGCCGTATGGGAACGCGCGGTACCGCACGAGGAGTACCGGCCGGCCTGACCCTCATATGCCCTCGTCGTCCAGCGTCCGGCAAGCCAGGGAAGCCCTGGGGCAGCGCCTGCGCGAGATCCGTAAGGACTCGGGTCTGACCGCGCGGGCGCTGGCCGCGCTCGCCGGGTGGCACGAGTCGAAGTGCTCCCGGATCGAGCACGGCAAAACCCCGCCCTCGGATGCGGACATCAGGGCCTGGACGCTGCACTGCGGCGCACAGGGCCAGACCGCCGACCTCATCGCCACCGCCCGCAACATCGACGGAATGTACGTGGAATGGCGGCGCATCGAACGGGCAGGGCTGAAAGGCGCCCAGGAATCCGTACTCCCGCTCTTCGAGCGCACCCGGCGTTTCCGTATGTACCAGTCGTGGGTGGTACCCGGCCTGCTTCAGACGGCGGAGTACACCACGGCCGTCCTGAACACGATCGTGAACCTCAGACAGACCCCGGACGACGTCGCCGAAGCGGTGGCCGTCCGCATGGACCGGCAGCGCATCCTCCGGTCCGGCGACCATCGGTTTGCCGTCCTCATCGAGCAGTGGGTCCTGCACACCGTCATAGGGGACGCGAACACCATGGTCGGCCAGCTCGGCCACCTGATCGCCATGGCCTCCCTCCCGTCCGTGAGCCTCGGGATCATCCCCATGGGGACCCCACGCGGCTCAGGCTGGCCCGTCGAATCCTTCACCATGTACGACGACACCCAGGTAAACGTCGAACTGGTCTCGGCGCACCTGACCGTCACCCAGCCACGGGAGATCCAGGACTACACCGAGACCTTCAACGAGCTGTCCATCATCGCGCGCTACGGGGCCGAAGCCCGGTCACTGATCACAGGGGCGATCGACTCCCTCGGGTGATCAAATGCAAGTCTTCGCAAGTTTCTTGTCGGTCCCACGAACCCGTTCCTAGCGTCGTCGGTATGGAGGAATTGCGGCAGGCGGACGGGCGCGGCACGGCCGTGATCACGTGGGACGGTGCAGGGACGCCGGGCATTCCACGGCAACGGACCTCATCGACCGATCCGTTCTACAACGCGGACGTCGTGACGTACTGCGGCACCTGCACCGGGCATCGGCGGGTGTTCTGCCCGGACTGTGCCGGGATCGGGGGCGGCGCACCGGAAGGCTGCACCACGTGCCGGAACACGGGGAGGCTGTCCTGTCCCCGCTGCGCCGGCGGCAGCCGTGAACCGCACTCCTGGTGGTGACGCCAACACCCGCTTCCTCCACGAGAAGAGGAGCCCGGCGATGGCAGCGAACAGACCGGGCCCCCAACGCACAGCCAAGGAGAGGAGTCCCAACATGGGTGACAAAGACGAGGTCAACGGGTACGACGTCTTCAACGAGGAGATCGTGACCACCACGGACACGGAAGAGGACGACAGCGACGATGACTGACACCCCCTTCCCCGACAAACCCCCGTCGAACCGGACCGTGATCGGGATGCTGATCAAGCGCGACCTCCCCGACCGGTCCGGGCCCTCCAAGTGGTGCGGCAAGCACCCGAAGGAACGGACACGGCTCGTCGCACGGACCGGATGGGTCTGCCTCGACTGCGTCCGGGAGACCAGCCGGAATCAGGCATAGAGCAGCCCTGCATCAGCCAGCCAGCCCCGTCGGCATGCCCCTCAGGTGTGCGGCGGGGCTGCGCCGTAGCCACTTCGCGGTGCGCATTCCGTATACATGACTCGCTCGGCGCTCGGATGTCCTCGTGGACCGGCTCACGCGCCGCCGTCCCACGGCGTCCTCCGGCCGCCGACAGTGACCTGCCGATGTCTTTTGCCGAAGCTCCCGACCCGGCATCCTCATGGCACTCAACTCATCGCATCCCTTGTCGGCTCCATCGACAGGAATCGAGAGACATCATGAGGAAAACGAAGCCCTCCACCCGCCTGAGTGCCCTCTGCCTCGCGCTGCTCGGCGTCACCGCCGGAGTCTCGGGCACAGCCGCGGCGAACCCGGAACCGGCTGCGCCCCGCACTCTGGCGACCGCCGACACGAGCGCGCCGCAACGATTCAGAGCCGACTTCGACGGTGACGGCAAGGCCGACATCGCCGTCTGGCGGCCGTCGAACGGTACCTGGTACATCATCCGCAGCAGCGACGGCGGCCAGACGATACGGCAATGGGGGATGTCCGGCGACATCCCCGTCCCGGGCGACTTCGACGGCGATGGGAAGGCCGACCTGGCCGTTTGGCGGCCGTCCAACGGGATTTGGTACGTCATTCGCAGTAGCGATGGTGGACGAGTGGACCAGCAATATGGAACGGCGGGCGACGTCCCCGTCTCCGGCGACTTCGACGGCGACGGCAAGGCCGACTTCGCGATCTGGCGGCCTTCGAACGGCACTTGGTACGTCCTGCGCACCACGGACGGTGGCCAGACGATCCAGCAGTACGGGGTCTCGGGCGACGTCCCGGCCTGATCCGCCTCATTGGCGGGTGTCCTCCTGCGCCCGGCAGGAGGACACCCGCCCCGCCCTCAGCCCCGCTCGACCCGCGGCGGCGTCAGAGAAGCCCGGGTGTTCAGCTTCTCCGCCTCCCCCGTCGTCCTGTCGTACGAGTCCGTCAGCTCCTCCAGGTCCTTGCCCGAAGCCGTCCCGGAACCGGACGTGTTGCGGCCCACGCGGTCCACCTCGCGGTTGGCGAGGACGATCGCCGCGGTCGCCGGGACACGGTCCGCCTCATAGGCGGCCAGCGCCTTGGTGACGTCGGGCTCGACGGCCAGGTGGTAGGCGAGGACCCGGGCGTCGATGATCGCCTGGGTGCCGCCATTGGCGCCGGCCGGGTAACCGGGATGGGCGGCGTCGCCGAGGAGGGTGACGCGGCCCCGGCCCCAGGACGGGAGGGGGTCGCGGTCGACCATCGGGTATTCGAGGATCTCCTCGCTCTTCGCGAAGAGGTCGCGCAGGTCGGCCCAGTCGAAGTCCCAGTCCGCGTAGTGCGGGAGGAGGTCCTCGATCTTTCCGGGGGCGTTCCAGCTGACGTCGCTGCCCAGGGGGCCCGGCCTGCCGGTGGGGACGAGGCAGACCCAGTTGATCAGCGTGCGGCCGCGCTTGAGGGCGGCGCCGGAGATCTGGTAGGCGACGAGCCCGGTCTTCTTGTCGTCGACGGCGATGACGACGGAGTTGCCCGGGGCGAAGGACTCGGCCTCGGCGACGCCGCGCCACATGGTGACGCCGCTCCACTTGAGCGGGCCCTCGTCGGGGTGGAGGAGGCCGCGGAGGGTGGAGTGGATGCCGTCGGCACCCACAACGGCGCCTGCGGTGAAGGTGACTTGGGAGCCCGTCGCGCGGTCGACGGCGTGGAGGCGTACTCCGTCCGCCGTCTCCTCGAAGCCCTCGACCTGGACGCCGGTGCGCACCGCGTCCGGGCCCAGCCGCTTGACGACCGCGTCCAGGAGCATCATCTGGAGCTCACCGCGGTGGACGGAGTAGAGGTCCCAGTTGTAGCCGGCGGCCTTGCCGCGCGCCTCGCCGAAGAGGGTGCGGCCGCTGTTGTTGACGAACTTCTGCTCCACGACCGGTACGCCGAGGGCGGCCAGCTCGTCGAGGAGGCCGAGCTCGTCGAGTTCGCGTACGGCCGCGGGCTGGAGGTTGATGCCCACGCCGAGCGGGCGGATCTCGCGGGCGGATTCGAGGACGAGTGCCTTGATCCCGGCCGCGTGCAGGCTGAGGGCGGCCGTCAGGCCGCCGATGCCGCCGCCGACGATGATGACGTCGGCGGTGGTGGTGGAGGAGTGTGTTGTTTCCATGTTTTGTTCTCCAGACGGAGGTTCGCGGGGGGCTGCTAGTGTGATGCGCCAGAAATCAGAGGCGTAAGTGGCTAGGGTTTTCTCATGTCACCAGGGCCTCGTGCTGTTGAAATTGTGTTGTCCGCTGAGGAGTTCACGGAGCTGACGCGGTGGGCCGACGGGGCGGCAGGGGCGCGTCTGGCGGAACGGGCGCGGATTGTCCTGGCCTGCGCCGAGGGGCTGCCGACCGTGCGTGTGGCGGCGAAGCTCGGCGTGACGGCGGACACGGTCCGCAAGTGGCGAACACGGTTCGCTGAGCGGCGGATGGATGCTCTGACGGACGCGCCGCGGCCGGGCCGGCGCAAGGCGGGACTGGTCCTGACCGACGAGGAGCATGTCCAGCTGACGCGCTGGGCGAGGCGGGCGAAGACCGCGCAGTACCTCGCTCTGCGCGCGAAGATCGTGCTGCGGTGCGCGGAAGGCGGGACGAACAAGCAGGTCGCCGCCGAGCTGGGCATTGCCCATGCGACGGTGAACCGCTGGCGGTCCCGCTTCATCGCCCGCCGTCTGGACGGACTGGCGGACGAGCCGCGCGTGGGCCGTCCGCCGTCGATCCTGCTGGACCAGGTCGAGGACGTCCTCGTGGCGACG
Organism: Streptomyces luteireticuli; assembly: GCF_041519305.1. Classification (NCBI taxonomy): domain Bacteria; kingdom Bacillati; phylum Actinomycetota; class Actinomycetes; order Kitasatosporales; family Streptomycetaceae; genus Streptomyces; species Streptomyces luteireticuli. Next base: position 6,635,551 of record NZ_CP167927.1, on the reverse strand, counting down.
CTGGAGTCCACGCCCGGCCGGGACACGCACTGGTCGCGGGCCTCCATGGCGAAGCACTCGGGCCTGTCGAAGTCGACGGTCGGGCGGATCTGGAAGCGGTTCGATCTCAAGCCACACTTGCAGGACACCTTCAAGCTCTCCACCGACCCGCAGTTCGTCGCCAAGGTCGTCGACGTCGTCGGCCTGTACCACCACCCGCCCGAGAAGGCGGTAGTGCTGTGCGTGGACGAGAAGAGCCAGATCCAGGCTCTGGACCGTTCCCAGCCGGTCCTGCCGATGATGCCGGGGATGCCCGAGCGGCGTACCCACGACTACTTCCGGCACGGCATCACCAGCCTGTTCGCCGCCTTCAACATCGCCGACGGCACCGTCATATCGGAACTCCACCGCCGTCACCGGGCCATCGAGTTCAAGAAGTTCCTGGTCACGATCGACAAGGCAGTGCCGCGCGAACTCGATGTGCACCTGGTATGCGACAACTACGCCACCCACAACACCCCCGAGATCAGGACGTGGCTGGGCCGGCATCCCCGCTTCCACGTGCACTTCACCCCCACCGGTTCCTCCTGGCTCAACCAAGTGGAGCGGTGGTTCGGCCTGCTGACCGACAAACTCATCCGCCGCGGTGTCCACCGCTCTGTGAAGGCCCTGGAAGACGACATCAGGGCATGGATCGAGACGTGGAACGAGAACCCACGGCCCTTCACCTGGACCAAGACCGCCGACGAGATCCTCAACTCGCTCGCGGACTACCTCGCGAAGATCGCCCCGCCCGACACCAAGACTCCCTAGCCACTTACGCCTCTGATTTCTGGCGCATCACACTAGTGGTCCGTCGGGATCCAGTCGCGGTTGATGTGCGGCGTCTCGATGCTCAGCGACCGCATGTGCTCGATCGGATTGGCGTACTCGCGGCTGGACTTGATCCTGCCGTCCTCGAGCGTGAAGCCGTGGATGAAGTGGTTGCGGTAGTGACCTTCGGGGTACTGGGGGAAGCGGATCGTCCCCTCCCCGTCGCACTCCACCCAGATCACGTTCGGGTCCTGGGTCTCGTAGATCCGGACGTCGATCCACTCCCAGTCGGGCAGGACCTCCAGCGAGAGCTCGTTGTGCCGCTTGAGCCGGTCCCGGCCCTTGACGACGATCGGCCGGCCGATGTCGGTGTAGAAGAGGGCCGTCTCGCCGTCCTCGGTGTAGAGCGTGTACCGCTCCAGGCGCGCCTCGGCACCCGTCCGCAGATACTTCTCCACCGCCTCCCGGTTACGGGCACGCAGATCGAGGTCACTGGTGAAGACGGACGGGGCAGGGGTCCTCGTCGTGCTGTCGTTCATGTCTGTTCGCAGGCGTTTCTGTGCAGAGGGTGCAGAGGATGCAGAGGGTGCAGATCTATGCAAAGGGCGCAGAGGGCCCGGTGGCTCAGGGCTGGAGGCGGCGGGTGGTCCAGCCGCCGCCCTCGCCGTCGCGGTCGAAGCGCAGCCGCTCGTGGAGCCGGTCGGTGCCGTTGGCCCAGAACTCGAACAGCTCGGGCTCCAGCCGGTAGAGGGAGTACGAGGCGGGGCGCGGCAGCGGCGTCTCCAGCGCGGCGAGCCGCCTGCCCTCGGCGCGGGCCGCCTGGACCTGGGCGTAGTCCTCGAACTCCGTGCTCTGCCGGCAGGCCGAGGACATCGCGTGGGTGAAGACCGGGCGGGCGTTCCAGGCGGCCTCGGCCTCCTCGTCGGAGAGCTTCCGCACCGGGCCGCCGACGATGATCTGCTGGCTGGTCTCGCGCCAGTACAGGACGCCGGACGCCCAGGGGTTGGCGGCCAGTTGGCGGCCCTTCTGGCTGGTGCTGTGGGAGGTGAAGAGCAGCCCCTCGTCGGTCACGCCGGACACCACGACCATCCGGGACGAGGTCCGGCCGCGCTCATCGGCGGTGGCGAGGGCGAGCGCGAAGGGCTCGCGGATCTTCGCCTCCTTCGCGGCGTCGAGCCAGGACCGCAGCAGGCCGTAGGGCTCGGCGGGCGGCTCGACGAACTCCGGGAACTCGACGTCGACGTCGCCGGTCATGGACTCGGACCTCTTGGCGGCGGGGGGATTGCTCACGGGTGACTCCAGCGGTGAAGGAAGTGATCGGTCTGCAGGGGGCGTTCAGGTCACACGTGCAGGGTCACACGTGCAGCGTGCCCTCGATGGCGAGGGCGCCGTTGCCGCCGACCTCGACGGACTCCACGCGGTCGCCCTCGCCGTGGGCGAGCGCGCGCATCGGCGACGGGCGGCCCATCTCGACGCCCTGGGTGATGGTGATCCGCTGCCCGTACTCGATCAGTCCGCGACGGGCCAGGTGGATGGCGATCGGACCGGCGGCGGAACCGGTGGCGGCGTCCTCGACCACGCCGTAGGCGGGCGAGAACATCCGGCTGCGCCACTCGGTGCCGGAGCCGGCGAAGCAGTTGGCGGCCATGTCCTCGAAGGCGCCGAGCGCGCGGTGGTCGGGGTGGAGGGCCGAGAGGGCCTCGACGCTCTCCAGGCCGACGAGGACGTGCCGGGGACCGTTGCGGTAGATCTCCACCGGCAGCGTGGACTCGCGGATGCCGAGGGCGGCGAGGAGCTCCTCGGTGCGGTCGAAGGGCTCCCAGGTCGGGATCGGCTGCTGCATCCAGGCGGCGGTCACCTCGCCGTTCTCCCGCTCCAGTTCGAACGGGACGATGCCCATGGCCGTCTCCAGCCGCAGCTTGTCCGCCTGGGTGCGCCGGCCCAGCGCGATGGCGGTGCCCAGCAGCGGGTGCCCGGCGAAGGGCAGCTCGTTGACGGGGGTGAAGACCCGGATGTGGTGGTCGCCGCCCTGCTTGGGCGTCAGCACGAACGTGGTCTCGGAGAGGTTCATCTCCCGCGCGATGCGCTGCATGCGCTCCGCGGAGAGGTCGTCGCTGTCGAAGAAGACGGCGACCGGGTTGCCCTTGAGGGGTTCCGTCGCGAAGGCGTCGACGACGACGTAGGAATGCATGTGCTGCTCCAAGCGGTGCGAAAGCTGCGAAAGCTGCGAAAGCTATGGGTGGTGGCGGGACCGGAGCACCGGTCCCGCCGGGGGCCCGCGCCGGCGGGGGCACGGGCCGGGGTGTCCCGGCCGGGGCCGGGGTCAGCCGGCGGCCTTCGCCTCCAGCACGCCCAGGACCTGCTGCACCGCGGTGCCGACGATCCGCGGGCCGTCCTGGGTGAGCACCGACTCGGCGTGGAACTGCATGGAGGCGAAGTGCGGGCCGCGCAGGGCGTGCACCTCACCGGTCGCCGGGTCGCGGCTGACGCGGACCGTGCCGACGCCGTCCACCTCGGTCTCGTCCCGGTCGCTGCGGGCGGCGAAGGTGTTGTAGAAGCCGACGTGCTCGGTCCGGCCGAACAGGTCGATCTCCTTCTGCACGCCCTGGTTGGGGACTTCCCGGCGCCGCAGGCCGAAGCCCAGCTGGAGGCTGAGCACCTGGTGGCTGAGACAGACGGCCAGGAAGGGGCGGCGCTCGGCGAGCAGGGTGCGCACCGCGGCGTGCAGGTGGGCCATCTTGGCCTGGCCGGTCTCCTGCGGGTCGCCGGGGCCGGGGCCCATGACGACGAGGTCGTACCCGTCGAAGGAGTACTCCTCGTCGAACCGGCGGACCGTCACCTGGAGCCCGAGCGAACGGAGTTGGTGGTCGATCATCGAGGTGAAGGTGTCCTCGGCGTCCACCACCAGCACCCGGCGTCCCTCGAGTCCGGGCAGGACGCCGGCGCGGCGGCCCTCGGGGTCGCGCAGCCAGAAGTCCGCGATGGTCTCGTTGCGGCGGGCCAGGGCGGCCTTGACGCTGGGGTGGTTGCCCAGCCGCTGGTCGGTGCCGGACTCCAGGGCGGCGACGAGACCGGCGGCCTTGGCCCGGGTCTCGGCGGCCTCGGAGGCCGGGTCGGAGTGGCGCACGATGGTGGCGCCGACGCCGATGTTCACCCGGCCCGTGGCGTCGATGTCCGCGGTGCGGATGAGGATGGCCGAGTCCATGGCCCGGCCGCCGTCCTCGTCCCGGCCGATGAGGGCCGCGACGCCGCTGTAGTAGCCGCGTCCGGCCGGCTCGTACTGGCCGATGATGCGGCAGGCGCTCTCCAGCGGGCTGCCGGTGACGGTGGGGGCGAACATGGTCTCGCGCAGGATCTCGCGCACGTCGCGGGTGCTGTGCCCCTCGATGAAGTACTCGGTGTGGGCGAGGCGGGCCATCTCCTTGAGGTACGGGCCGACCACACGGCCGCCCGACTCGCAGATCCGGGCCATCATCTTCAGTTCCTCGTCCACGACCATGTAGAGCTCGTCGGTCTCCTTGCGGTCGGCGAGGAACTCCATCACCTCGGGCAGGCTGGGGCCCGAGGCGGGGTAGCGGTAGGTGCCGCTGATGGGGTTCATCACGGCCGTGCCGTGGTCGAGGCTGACGTGCCGCTCGGGCGAGGCGCCGACGAAGGTGCGGTCGCCGGTGTGGACGACGAACGTCCAGTAGGCGCCCGACTCCCGCTGGAGCAGCCGGCGGAAGAACGCCAGCGCGCTGTCCGGCCCGTAGTCGGTGATGTCGGCGACGAAGGAGCGCTTCATCACGAAGTTGGCGCCCTCGCCGGTGCCGATCACCTCCTTGACGACCCGGCCGACGGTCTCCGCGTAGGCGTCGTCGTCGAGGTCGAAGTGCTCCCCGGTGAGCCGGGTGGGCACCCGCGGGATGCGGTCGAGCTCGGTGACGGGCACCCGCTCCTGGCCGGTCACGGTCATCGCGATCAGCGGTGCGCCGTCGTCGGCGCACTGGTAGCCGCGCTCGGCGATCTGCCGGTACGGGATGACCGTGAGGACCTCGTGGTGGGCGCCCCCGGCGGCCGGGGCGTCCGGCAGCTCGATGTCGGCCAGGGTGGCGGGGTGCGACACCTCGCCCACCAGGACGTCCAGGACGCCGGGGCCGGTGGCCTCGGGACGGTGGAGCAGGGCGTAGGCGGCCGGACGGTCCCCGGAGGTGCCGAGGACGCGGCCGAGCAGGTCGCCGGTGGCTCCGGTGGCTCCGGTGACGGGACGGGTGCTCATGCGAAGATCTCCTTCGCTGTGACGACCCGGGCGCAGCGCTCGGCCGCGTACCGCAGGGCCAACTGGTGGTACTCCTCGGAGAAGTCCGCGGTGGCGTCGGCGACGAAGAACGGCTGGATGTCGTTGGTGTACGCCTCGACCGCGGTCATCAGAACGCCGACATGGGCGTAGACACCGCACACGATGAGCTGGTCGCGGCCGCTCGCGCGCATCTTCTCCAACAGGTCCGACTTGAAGAAGGCGCTGTAGCGCCACTTGGTGAACTCCCAGTCGCCGTCGGCCGGCGCCAGTTCGTCCACCACCAGGCGGTCGGCGGGCTCCGGGCGCATGCCCGGGCCCCAGAAGTCCTTGAGCAGGCCGCGCTGTTCGTCGGTCATCCCGCCCGGCTGCGCGGTGTAGGCCACCGGTACGCCGAGCGCGGCACAACGGTCGCGCAGCGCCGCGGCGTTGCGGACGAGCGGCTCGCGGACGCTGTCCGGGAAAGGCTTGAGGAAGTACCGCTGCATGTCGTGGACGAGGAGGACGGCGCGGTCGGCGTCGGGCGTCCAGTCGACGGCGGTGGGAGGCAGATCGCCCGCGGAGGGCATCGGATACGGTTTTATGGGAGGTATGCCGGACATGGCCCTGCTTTCCAGTTCCTGGCTGTAGTGCTGCGAAGCGCGGCCGGGCGCTTCCGAATAGCGGTGCGAACGCGCCCGGTGGGGGCGGCCGTCGGACCTTCCGGGAAGTCGGCCCTCGGGAAGGCTCAGCCCTCGGGGAGGCTCAGCTTCCCGGGGAGGGTCAGGCCTTCCAGGAGGAGACGACGCTGACGGCCTGCCACGGGTTGAGCCGGGGGTCGCAGTAGGACGTGTACCGCTCGCCGACCCCGGACAGCCCGGACGCGTCGACGACGCACTCGGTCACGTCGTGCGGCGTGGTCTCCAGATGCAGCCCGCCGGCCACCCCGCCGGCCGTCGTGACCGCCTCCAGGAACCGCGCGACCTCCAGCGACACGGTCTCCACCAGACGGGTCTTGTAACCCCCCGGCGCGGACACGGTGTTGCCGTGCATCGGATCGGTCAGCCAGATCACCGGATGACCGGCCGCCCTCACCGCCTCGACCAGAGCCGGCAGCCGCTCCGCGACATTCTCCGCACCCATCCGGGCGATCAGCGTCAGCCGCCCCGGCTCCCGGTACGGATCCAGCCGCTCGCACAGCGCGAGGAGTTCGTCAGGTGTCATCTTCGGACCGACCTTGCACGCCACCGGATTGCTCACCTCGGCCAGCAGCGCCACATGCGCCCCCTCGACCTGACGGGTGCGCTCCCCGATCCACGGGAAGTGCGTCGAGCCCAGGTAGAGCCGGTCCTGCTCGTCGGTGCGCAGCATCGGCACCTCGTAGTCCATCAGGAGGGCTTCGTGGCTGGTCCAGACGACGGGCTCGATCACGTCGCGGCCGGCGGCGCGTTCGCGCCAGCCCAGGTGCTCGACGATGTCGCCGGCGGCCATGTAGCCGGTCAGGATGCGCAGGGGGTCGGGCCAGCGGCTGTCCGCGTCCGCCTCCGGGCCGTTGACCATGTGGCCGCGGAACGAGGGGAGTTCGACCCCGTCGACCATCTCGGTCGGCTTGGAACGGGGCTTGGCGAACTGCCCCGCGATCCGCCCGACCCGGATGACGGGCCGGTGCGCCACCAGGCGCAGGGCACCGGCCAGCAGGTCCAGCAGCGCCGCCTTGCGCGCCACATGCGCGACCGTGCACTCCTGGGGATCCTCCGCGCAGTCACCGGCCTGGACGATCAGCGCCTGCCCGGCGGCGACCTTGGCCAGATGCCCGCGCAGCGTGGCCACATCCGAGGCCTGCACCAGCGGCGGACGCGTCATCAACGCGTCCCGGACACGACTGACCTGCAGAACATCACCCCACTCGGGCTGCTGCAGAGCATCACGCATCCTGATGTCTTCTAAAACGTTATCCATGATCACGAACTCGAACTCCAATCCGGCGATGGGGAGCGGTGGATCGAGAAGAGGTGGGGGGTGGCGGAACGACAGGCGAAACGGTCCGCTGCGCGGCCGTGGCCCGCCCCCGGCCCGACGGGACCGTCAGAATGACTGACGGTCCGTCAGATGGGCGATGGGCGCCATCAGGTGGGAATGCCCTCGCGCTTGATCTCCGGGACCGGGATGCCCAGCGCGCGCAGCTGCTCGAACGGGTTCATGAACTCGCGGTTCTGCTTGATCTTCCCGTTCTCCAGCTCGAAGGAGTGCAGGAAGTGGTTCTCGTAGTAGCCCTCGGGGTACCCGGCGAAGCGGATCTTCCCGTGACCGTCGCACTCGACCCAGAAGAAGTTGGGGTCGTCGGTCCCGGAGATCTTGATGTTGTACCACTCCCAGTCCGGGAAGCACTGGAGCGACCAGACCGCGTGCTCGGCCAGCCGGTCCCGGCCGTTGATGGCGATCGGCGCACCGGTGTCGGTGGTCCACAGGCCGCCACTGCCGTCCTCGGTGAACAGCTCGTGCCGCTTCAGCCGGTCCTGGCCCTTGGTGTTCATGTACTTCTCGACCGTGGCGCGGTTGATCCGCCGCAGCTCGGCGTTGTCGGTGAACCCTTGCGACTGCACAGAATCGGACATTAGTGCCCCTCCATGGATGGTGGATGGAATGCGGGTGTACGGATGATGCAATCCGTCGGGACAGGCCCCGGACGAGCCCGGATCCAGCCTCTTTCCGAAGACCCAACCACACACTCCTAGAGGGCGGTTGAGGTGCCGAGGTACACAAAGGCACAGCTGGACGACGCGGCCCGGCGAACGACGGACCGACGGATGAATCGTTTCGGTGCCATGGAGCCGGCCGGAGCGGCGCGACCGCGCACAGGGTCGCCGACGCCGCGCGCCCCGCCTGACCGGCGGGCGGCGCGGCCGCGACGCCCGGGCCGACCCATGCCGACCCGGTTCTCTAGTGCGAAGCTGTCGCGATGCCCGCTCGACGGGCAACGGCAGCACAGAGCGCGCTGCCGGGCGGTACGGCCGCAGTCGGACACAAGATGGTGCTCATATGGATCCCCCGTTCGGGAGCACCCCTCGCGTAGCCGTACCGCGGGCGCCCCTGGATACACCTGTCCCGTTGGTTCCGCAGGAGCCAACGACTTGGTTGATTCTGCCCCACTCCGCGGCGTCAGACAACGGATTTCGATGTACGCCGCATGAGGACTATTTGACACGCATGGGGCTTGACTCGCAACGTCTTGGGCCCAATTGAGACGCACATCGGGCGGATGCATTCAAATCATGGTCCCCACCAGGGCAGTTCAGCAATCTGTGACGGATACCACAGAAGGATCCCCCGAGATCCACTCAACCTTCGCGACCCCACACGAATGCGCCATGGCGTGAATTCACCGGCCGCGACGAAAGGTCGTTGACACCGGACGGCACGTCGATGCGAACCGGATATGACTGCTATACGCCTTTCGTATGGGAACCCTACCCGCGACCGGGAAGACGAACAGGGGGAAGTCGTAAAGGAACTCCCTTGACTTCATGTGGACATGACGCAATGTCATCGCGTCGAAACAGTGCGGCGTGAGTGCGGGGATGCGAATATGCCTGCGGCCGGTGGGCGGCCCCTGATCCCAGGGGTTGCTCACCGGCCGCGGGCCGTTGTGACCGTTCCGGTCAGGAGGTGACGGTCGTCGCCTCCTGTGCCGGCTCGGCAGAACCCGCCACTACCGCCGCTGCCTTGCGCTGGGTGAGCCGGTGGGCGAGCTCGGAGAAGGCGAGGCCGAGGACGGCGATGACCGCGGCGATGTACCCCAGGCTGCCGGAGCCGCCGATGGACAGTCCCGCACCGCCGATGGCCCCGGCCAGGGCGATGGCCACGTACAGGATCGAGGAGTGCAGCGAGACCAGCACCGAGGCCAGCGGCGGGTTCAGCCCGATCAGCCGGTGCTGCTGCGGGGCGCTCATGCTGAAGCAGGCCACCGCGAAGACCGCGATGAAACCGACCGACGCCGGGAACGACCCGCTGAACACCTGCACCAACGCCAGGCACACCGCGACCCAGACCAGGCAGATCGCCATCACACCCCGGCCCCCGATCCGGTCCGTCACGATCCCGGCCAGATAACTGCCCACGATCGAGATCACCCCGAGCACGAACATCAACGTCGCCGTCCTACCGCCCGAACCACCCGTGGCACCGTCGAAGATGTCCGCGATGTAGGTGTAAAGGACGTACACCGACGTGAACGCCAACGCCGTCGTCGCCAGCGCCGTCAGCACCCGCGGATCCGCCAGCGGCACGAACCGCCTCCGCAGACTCTCCGCCGGCGGCACCGGAATGTTCCGCGGCACCAACGTCAACAGCCCCACGATGCCCACCACCGCCAGAGCCGCCACGAACCACATCGTCCCGCGCCACCCGAACCGGCTCCCGAACGCCGTACCGATCGGAGCACCGAACGCCGTCGCCGCCGTGAACCCGGTAAGGACCGTCGCAATGGCCCGCCCCCGCTTCTCCGGCGGCACCAACGAAGCCCCCGACGACGCACCCACCGGCACGAACAACCCCGTACCCGCCGCCGCAACCGCCTGAGCCACCAACAACAACCCATAGTTCGGCGCCACAGCAGCACCCACCGTACCCACCAGATACACCAACGCGGCCCCCAGCAGCACCACCCGCCGCGACCACGCCGCCGTCACCGTCGCCAGCACCGGCCCGAGGATCGCACACGCCAGCGCATAGACCGTCACCACCTGACCCGCGGCCGCCGTCGAGACATGCAACGAGTCCTCAAGATGCGGCAACATCCCCGCCAGCACGAACTCGTTCGTGGCGACCGCGAACACGCCAAATCCCAGGAGCGGAACGCTGAACCGGGACACCTGCCCCGGCCCAACGTCAACGGTATTTGACACCTGCTTACCTCCTGTGCAGAGTCCACTTTTCGGCGGGTGGACCAACAAGCGGTCACCTCAACGTCCTTGCTGTGCAAGGTGCATGGGCACAGCCTCAACAGGCGTGCCCGACAGGTATGTTCTTGCCTCCCCTTCCATAAGTCCAATACAGGGCCCATCTGGCTGTTATAATGAATCCTTATGGAGATGAGGCAGTTGGAGTACTTCATTGCCGTGGCGGAGGAAAGGAGTTTCACCAAAGCGGCGGCCAGACTGCATGTTGCGCAGCCCGGTGTGAGCACTCAAATTCGCCGGCTCGAAAGGGAACTGAAACAGAAGCTCCTGGACCGCACCGGACGCACGGTGCTCCTCACGGAGGTCGGTGCGGCGGTGCTGCCCTACGCGCGGGCCGCGCTCGCCGCGGTGGCCGGAGTACGGCAGGCCGTGGACGAGCACACGGGTCTGCTGCGCGGACGGGTCTCGGTCGGGATGGTCGCCTCCTCGGCCTCGGCCTACGATCTGCCGCGACTGCTCGCGGACTTCCACCGGGAGCACCCCGCGATCGAGATCACCCTCTCCGAGTCCACGTCGGACCACCTGCTCACCGCGTTGCGCGCAGGGACCTTCGACGCGGTGGCGATCTCCCCCTCGACCACCGTGCCGTCCGGCGTGGAGACCCTGACCGTGGCCGACGAGCCGCTCGTCGCGGCGGTCAGCCCCGACCACCCCCTCGCGGGCCACAGCCGGCTCCGGCTCGCCGATCTGCGCGACGAGCCGCTCATCGTCTTCCACGAGAGCGTGGGGGCGCGGACCACCGTGGAGGAGGCATGCGCCGAAGCGGGATTCCCGCCGCGGATCGCCTTCGAGGCGAGTGACCCGAATCTGCTGGCGGAACTCGCGGCGAAGGGGCTCGGGGTGGCGATTCTGCCGGCGCCGTTCGCGGTGATGCGGCCGACGACTTTGCGGGGGATTCCGCTGACGGATCCGCCGATGCGGGGGTCTATCGCCTTTGCGTGGCGGGAGAATGGATCTGCCAATCCGGCGGCTAGTGCGTTGATTCGGCATTTGCAGCGGGCGATGCGGGTGGATGTCGAATAGGGGTTTTGCCCCGGACCCGCCCTTTCACCGTTTCCCGCAGGGGCTGCGCCCCTGCGCCACCCCGCTCCGGGCGCGGGGCGCCCGGGGTCCGCGCTCCGCGCGGTGGGGCCGGGAACGCGCTCCGCGCGGTGGGCGGGGCTCCGCCCCTGCACCCCGCCGGGGGCTGCGCCCCCTGGACCCCGCTTGGGCTTCGCTTCCTGGAACCCTTGGGGTGCCCGCCGGCTCCCGCTTGGGTTGCGTCTCCTGGGCCCTGCTCGGGTTGCGCCCCCTGAGCCTGACCGGGGCCCTGCCTCAGACCCCGTTGGGGGGCTCCGCCCCCATCCCCCGAAGCGCCCTCCGGGCGCTGTCCTCAAACTCCCCGGAGGGGGCAACCCCCAGACGGGCTGAAATGGCGCGCCCGGGCTGAGCACGCACCCAGTCTGAAGTGCACACCCTGACTCGATTGCGCACCCCGGCTGGGGAATCGCACGCCTCGGCCGGATTTCCGGCGCGGGCGTGCCATTCCGGCCCGGGCACGCACTCCAGCCCGTCCGGCGATTGAGGACGAGCGGCGGAGCCGCGACAACGGGGTCCGGGGCGGAGCCCCGAAAAGGGGGCCAGGGGCGAAGCCCTGGAAGCAGGGGTGCAGGGGGCGCAGCCCCCGGCGGGGTGCAGGGGCGGAGCCCCGCCCACCGCGCGGCAGCGCGTTCCCGGGCCCGGGGCGGAGCCCCGGAGGAAACGGTGAAAGGGCGGGCCGGGGGCAAAACCCACCCCCAACCCCCCTAATCCGCATGCCCCACCTGCAAATCCCGCTCCGTCCGCCCACCCCCCGCCACCCGCAGCACCGTCGCCACCGGCGGATACCCCGCCGCCACCACCGTGTACTCCCCCGCCGCCAGATCCACGAAGCGGAACGTCCCGTCCGCCCCCGTGATCGCGGAGTCGACGACATTCCCCGCCGCGTCGAGCAGCGTCACGCGCGCGTCCTCGACGGGGCGCCCCCCACCCGCCCGTACCGTGCCGCGCAGCACCGCGCCGCCCGCGAGCTCGACGTCCTGGCGGGTCTCGCGCGCGGACTGGACGGTCACCGGCAGTGCCGCCGGGCGGAAGGCGGGCGCGCTGGCGGCCAACGTGTACTCGCCGGCGACGAGTTCGTCGATGACGTACCCCCCGTCGTGGCCGGTGCGCGTGGAGGAGACGACCTCGCCCTGGACGTTGGTCAGCGTCACCAGCGCCTCGCACACCGGCGTGCCGTCCGCCGTGCGCACGGTGCCGGCCAGCCGCCCGGCCCCGCCGAGGACGACGTCCAGTTCGACGGGCCGCTCCCCCACCGTCACGGTGACCGCCTGCGGCTGGTGGCCGCCTGCCGCGGCGATGAGGACGTACGACCCGGTGCCGGGCGTGCTCAGCGCGTAGCGGCCGTCCTCGCCGCTCGCCCCGCGCCCGATCTGCCGCCCCTGGACGTCGATCAGGGTGAGGGCGGCCCGCGGCACGGTCGTCCCGTCGTGGTGCTGGACGGCCCCGGTGACGGGGATGCCCGCGCCGAAGTGGGCGAAGGAGACGGCGGGTTCGGCCACGAAGGGGGAGGTGGGGGACGGGACCGGCTCGGTGATCAGCGGGGGCGGTGGCGGGGGTTCGTTCCGCGCGGGCGGGACGACGGTGGGCGCTTCGGAGGGGGCGTTGTGGGACACCAGCGGTTTCTCTTTCAGCAGGAAGGCGAGCAGGAAGCCGAGGACGAACACCGGAACGAGGTAGAGGAAGATCCGCGGCATGGCCTCCGCGTACGCCCTGACGTAGCCGTCCCGCAGCGGTGCGGGGAGCGCGTGCACCAGCTCCGGGGTGAGGGAGTCGGCGTCCGGGAGCCCTGCCCTGGGCGGCAGTTCGACGGAGAGCCCGTGCGCCAGCCGGTGGGTGAGGAGGGTGCCGAAGACGGCGGCCCCCATCGAACCGCCGATCTGCCGGAAGTAGTTGTTGGCGCTGGTTGCCGTCCCGAGGTCGGCCGGGCGCGCGGAGTTCTGCACGGCGAGGACGAGCACGGGCAGCGCGAGCCCGATGCCGATGCCGAGGACCGCCATCCAGAGGCTGTAGACCAGCCGTTCGGTGCCCGCCTCCAGGTGGGAGAGGAGGTACATGCCCTCGGCGGAGAGGGCGCAGCCCAGGATGGGCAGCAGCTTGTAGTGCCCGGTGCGGCTGACGACCTGCCCGGCGACGAGCGAGGCCACGACGATGCCGCCCATCATCGGCAGCATCAGCAGCCCGGAGCCGGTGGCGTCGGCGCCGTCCACCATCTGCAGGAAGGTGGGCAGATAGCTGGCGGCGCCGAACAGCCCGACGCCGACGACGGCGTTGACGAGTCCGGAGACGGTGAAGACGGAGTCGCGGAACAGCCTCGGCGGCATGATCGGTTCCGCCGCGTACTGCTCGACGACGGCGAACAGCAGCGCCGTTCCCAGCGCTCCGGCGGCCAGCCCGATGGTGACGCGCGAGGTCCACGCGTACTCCGTGCCGCCCCAGGTGGTCAGCAGCACCAGACAGGTGGAGGCGACGGTCAGCAGCAGCGCGCCGAGCACGTCGAACCGGCCGCGGGAGACCGGCCGGGGCAGGTCCAGCGCCTTGAGGACGACGAGCAGGGTGACCATCCCGAAGGGGACGTTGACGTAGAAGCACCAGCGCCAGGAGGCGTGATCGGTGAAGAACCCGCCCAGCAGGGGACCCGCGACCGAGGCGAGTCCGAAGGCGGCGCTGATGACGCCCATGTAGCGGCCGCGCTCGCGGGGCGGGACGATGTCGGCGATGATCGCCTGCACACCGATCAACAGGCCGCCGGCGCCCACGCCTTGGAGCGCGCGGAAGGCGATGAGCTGGTCCATGGTGCGCGACCAGCCGGCCAGCCCCGAGCCGAGGATGAAGACGACGATGGCGAAGACGAAGACGGCCTTGCGCCCGAGGAGGTCGCCGAGCTTGCCGTAGAGCGGCAGGGCGACGGTGGAGGTGAGGAGGTAGGAGGTGACGGCCCAGGACATCCGGTCCAGGCCGTGCAGTTCACCGACGATCTTCGGCAGGGCGGTGGCGACGACGGTCTGGTCCAGCGCCGCGAGGAGCAGGGTGAGGATGAGCCCGGCGAAGACGAACCGTACGCGGCCCGCGCCCGGCCGGTCGTCCTCCCGGCCGGGCGGCAGTGATGGTTCGGGGGCGGGCAGGGCGAGCCGGCCGCCCTTCGCCAAGGTGGCCTCGGAGGTGGACCCGCCCACGTGTCTGCTCCCGTCGTCGCGCCTGTCCCGGCCGACCTTTTCTCGCATTACGCGACAACGGGGAGCAAGCGCGACGATTTACCCAAGCGTTGGGCCCGGCTGGCTTTCCGCCGGTCGGAGGGGTGGTGGCGGTCCGGCGCCGGACCGGGAAACCACTCGATCAGGTGACGATCACATGAGGTCGCATGAGGCCACATGAGGCCGCGTGGCGCCGCACGACGCCGCGTGAGAGGCCGCAGCTCAGGAGGCGGCGCCCCCGCCCTTCTCCGTCTCGGCCGCGAGCCGCCCGAGGACGGCGTCGTAGATGCGGGCCAGGCCCTTGGGCGCGAAGGTCCGCTCGAAGAACCCGCCGATGCCGGTGGCACCCGTCCAGGTCGTGGTGACGACGGCCTTGGCGCGGCCCTCGCCGGCGGGGGTGACGGTCCAGGTGGTGACCATGCTGGAGTTGCGGTCCTTCTCCACCAGCTGCCCGGTGGAGGGCTCGGAGACCTCCAGCAGGCAGTCGCGGACGCGCTTGCTGGTGGCCTGGAGCTTCCAGTGCACCAGGGTGCCCTCGCCGTCGCCGCCCTCGCGCACCTCGTACTCGCTGAAGTGCTCGGGCAGCAGCTTGGCGCGGGTGCCGCTGTAGTCGGCGAGCGCGTCGAAGACCTCCTCCGGGTCCGCCGCGATGATCCGCTCCGTGGTGGCCTCGACCTGGCCCATGACGTGTCCTCCGGGACGTTCGGTGCAGTGCGCGCCGCTGCCTGCGGCCGCGGGCCACAGCCAATCACCAACATCGCGGGCGCCCAAATCCGCGTGCGCTCGTTTTGCGTACATACATAGGTTTCCCGCTGCGGACGCGTGGGGCCACGCTAACGTGCGGGACGACGCGCAAGGAGGGGGCCGGCATGGTGCGCGTACGGAGGATGACGGAGGCCGATGCCGACGCGGTCGCGGCGGTCCGGGTCGCCGGCTGGCGTACGGCCTACCGGGGCCTGATGCCGCAGGCGTACCTGGACGCGATGGACCCGGCCGTCGGCGCGGCCCGGCACCGGACGGTCCTGGCGTCGGGTACGGACCCGGTGGTCGACCTGGTGGCCGAGGCGGCGGACGGCGTCGTGGGCTGGGCCTGCTCCGGCCCGTGCCGGGACGCGGACCTGCCGGCCGCCACGGACGAGCTGTACGCGCTCTACGTCCGCCCCGATCTGATCGGGACGGGCGTGGGCCGGGCGCTGTACGCCGCGGCGCTCCAGGGGGCGCGGGAGCGCGGCGCCATGCGCCAGGCGCTGTGGGTGCTCCGGGACAACGCGCGCGCCCGCCGCTTCTACGAACACGCCGGGCTCGCGGCGGACGGCGCGGAGCGCGTGGAGCCGGTGGGCGGCGCGCCGGTGACCGAGGTGCGCTATGTCCGCGTCTGCGCCGTGTGATCGCTGTCCCGGCAGGGGACCAGCGACAGAGGTCCAGGGGGCAGAGATCCAGAGGGCAGAGATCCGGGGGCGGAGATCCGGGGGGGCGAAGCCCCCGGCGAACGCCCCCGCACCTCCCCCACCCCCTACCTCCGCGGCACCCTCCGCACCCCCTGCACCCGCGGCAACGCCCGCCCGTTGAGCCGCGCCAGCGCCACCACCGCCGCCGGCCGCAGCCGTTCGTGCTCGCGCGCCGCGACCAGCGTCGCCTCCGCCCGGCGGTCGCCCAGCATGCCCAGCCCTTCCACACAGGCGCGGGCGACCGGCCAGCAGTGGTCCCGGGCCGCCAACAGCCGCTCCAGCGTGGCGAGGAGGGCCGGCACGGACTCGGGCGCGCGCAACTCGCTGAGCAGCCGCACGGGATAGAGCGCGTACGCCGTGCGCAGCGGATTCGTCGCGAGCGCGGCCGCCGCCCGCGCCGTACGCGGATCGCGCAGCCGCGCGAGGACGTGCGCGGCGGTCGCGCAGCGCACCGGTTCGCGGTAGTTGAGGAGGAGCACGAGCGTCTCGAAGGCCCGGCGGTCGCCCTGCACCCCGAGCGCGAAGGCGGCGATCTCCCGTGCCCACAGCGGGCGTTCGGGTGCGACCAGGACCTCCGCGACCGCGTCCCGCGCGGCCCGCCCGTCCGTCCGCACCAGGGCGACGAGCCGCTCGTACGCCGTGAACTCGGCCGGGGAGACCAGTTCGGCCCGTACCCGCTTCAGCAGTACGCGGAATTCTTCTTCCATTCCTGCTCTCCTCCCCGAGTGGCCTGTACCACATCGTAAGTCGTGGGTACGCACCCTGGCGCTCTGGGTTACCGGTGAGTTAACCTCCCGGCACGAGCCTCTCCCCCAGCCACCGCTGGGAGGTACCCCAGCGCTCGGGCGGTCTGGTGACGCAGCCGCCTTTGGCACTTGGCATCCTCGATGTCGGTCCGCCGGTTCGGCACTCCAGTACGGCACGGCCCCGGGACAGGGCCGTCCGGTCGCACAACTCCTCCCCCGTGGACGCCTCTTACCCGTCCGCGGCCGTCGTCAAGTCGCCGCGCCCGCTCCGGGACGCGTCGCACCACCCTCTGGAGCCCTGCGATGGACCGTCAGTCCACCCCTCCCTCCGCGTCCACCGGCCCGCTCTCCACCGTCGCCGTGGTCGGTCTCGGCACGATGGGCACCGGGATCGCCGAAGTGCTCGTCCGCGCCGGCCGCGAGGTCACCGGCATCGACGTCAGCCAGGCCGCCATCCGCCGCGCCACCGGCGCGCTGGCCTCCGCCACCGCCCGTCGGGCGGCGCGCGGCCGCATCACCGAGGACGAACGCCGCGCCGCGCTGGCCCGGTTCCGCACCTCGACCGACCTGGCCGACGCGGCCGGCGCCGACCTGGTCATCGAGGTCGTGCCCGAGGACTACGCCCTCAAGCAGCAGGTCCTCACCGCCCTCGACGCCGTCGTGCGCCCCGACACCGTCCTGGCCACCGGCACCAACGCCCTCTCCGTGACCCGCCTCGCCGCCGACTCGGCACACCCCGAACGCGTCCTGGGACTGCACTTCTTCAACCCCGCCCCCGCGATGAAACTGGTCGAGGTGGTCTCGTCCGTGCTCACCGCGCCCGCCGCCGTCGCCGCGGTCACCGAACTCGCCCTGGAACTGGGCAAGGAGCCGGTCGCGGTCGGCGACCGGCCCGGCTTCGTCGCCGACGGCCTGCTGTTCGGCTACCTCAACCAGGCGGCGGCGATGTACGAGTCGCGCTACGCGAGCCGCGAGGACATCGACGCCGCGATGAAACTGGGCTGCGGCCTGCCCATGGGCCCGCTGGCCCTCCTGGACCTGATCGGCGTCGACACCGCACGCACCGTCCTGGAGGCGATGTACGCCGCCTCGCACGACCGGCTGCACGCGCCCGCGCCGATCCTGGGCCAGCTCGCCGCGGCCGGGCTCACCGGCCGCAAGGCGGGCCGCGGCTTCTATACGTACGAGGCACCGGACTCGGCGACGGTCGTCCCCGACGCGGAGACACCGGGCACGGCCTCCGCCGGGACGGCCCCCCTCCCGGTCCGCTCGGTCGGCGTCGCCGGCTCCGGCACCATGGCCTCCGGCATCGCCGAGGTCTTCGCCAAGGCGGGCTTCTCCGTCGTCCTCGCCGCCCGTTCACCGGAGAAGGCGGAGGCGGCCAAGGCCCGCGTCGCCGCGTCCCTGACCCGCTCGGTGGCCAAGGGCCGCCTCACCGACGCCGAACGCGACGAAGCCCTCGCGGCCATCACCCCGTCCGGCACCCTCGACGCCCTCGCCGACATCGACCTGGCCGTCGAGGCGATCGCCGAGGACCTGGACGCCAAACGCGACCTGTTCGCCGCCCTGGACAAGATCTGCAAGCCCGGCGCCGTCCTCGCCACCACCACCTCATCCCTCCCCGTCATCGCCTGCGCCCGCGCGACGGCCCGCCCCCGCGACGTCGTCGGCCTGCACTTCTTCAACCCGGCCCCCGCGATGAAGCTGGTCGAGGTCGTCCGCACGGTCCTCACCTCCGACGAGGCGCACGCCACGGCCCGCTCCGTCTGCACCGCGATCCGCAAACACCCGGTCGACTGCGGCGACCGCGCCGGCTTCATCGTCAACGCCCTCCTGTTCCCCTACCTCAACAACGCGGTGAAGATGGTCCAGGAGCACTACGCGACCCCCGACGACATCGACGCCGCGATGAAGCTCGGCGGCGGCTACCCGATGGGCCCCTTCGAACTCCTCGACGTCGTCGGCCTGGACGTCTCCCTGGCCATCGAACGCGTCCTGCACCAGGAGTTCCGCGACCCGGGTCTGGCACCCGCGCCCCTGCTGGAGCACCTGGTGGCGGCGGGCTGCCTCGGGCGCAAGACGGGACGCGGCTTCCGCGAGTATGCCGGGTCCTGACACAGGCTGGGGCGGGCTGCTGGAACCGCCCCACGGTCCGTCCCCGCACACCCACACGGCCGCGTGTTACGTTCCCCACATGTCCCAGCCCGCCAAGTCAGCCCGCCCGTCGCGCGGGGCCGCCACCAGGGGGTCCGGCCCGGCCGCCCCCGAGAGCGCGGGCGGCCGCCGAGCCGCCACCCAGCGGCTCACCATGCGCCGCAAACTCGCCGCCGCCGCGATGGAGTTGTTCGCCACCAAGGGCTACGAGGCGACGACCGTCGACGAGATCGCCGCGGCGGCGGGGGTCGCCCGCCGGACCTTCTTCCGCCACTTCCGCTCCAAGGAAGAGGCGATCTTCCCCGACCACGACGACACCCTCGTGCGCGCGGCCGCGGTCCTCGACGCCGCGCCCGCGCACGAGAACCCGCTCGACACGATCTGCCGCGGCATCAAGGAGGTCATGCGGATGTACGCGGCCTCCCCGGCGGTCTCCGTCGAGCGCTACCGCTTGACCCGCGAGGTCCCCACCCTCCGCGAGCGCGAGATCGCCTCCGTCGCCCGCTACGAACGCCTCTTCACCCGCTACCTCCTCGTCCACTTCGAGGAGGGCACCCACCACGACGACGACCCCCTCCTCGCCGAGGTCGCCGCCTCCGCCGTCGTCACCGCCCACAACCACGTCCTCCGCCGCTGGCTCCGCGCCGGCGGCGAGGGCGACCTGGAGGCCCAGCTGGACCACGCCTTCACCATCGTCCGCGAGACGGTGGGCCGGGGAATAGGCGCAGGCCGTGATCCTCTGCCGTCCGCCTCGGCCCATGCGGAGGGCGAGGTGTTCGTCACCGTGGCCCGCACGGACGCGCCGCTGGCGGATGTGATGGCGGCGATCGAGAAGGTGCTGCGGCCGGAGGACGGGCGGGGCTGACGGCCACCGAAGGTGGTGAACGGGCTGCCGCCCCGGCGGCGGTGGCCCGGCCCCTCCGCGCTATGCGGGGGCCGGGGGTGCTGTGAAGGGAGTTCGTCACCCAAAGTACGCGCATCCAAGGCACAGGGTGTTCGCTAACCTGTGCGGCGAGGTGAATGCGGTGACGTTGAGCCAGGAAAAGACAGCTTTATACGCGTTACGGGGAAAGCCTGCGGCAGTTGTCGGTGAGTTCCGGCGTTCAGCAGTGCTCGTACCGCTCGACGAATGCGGCGGCTTGTGGACATCCGCGTACGGCGGCCTGTGGTGGATCCACGCGTTCACGGACGAGGCAGCGCTGGCGCGCTTCGCCGCGCAGCGCTCGGAAAGGGCGGGCGCTGATTGGGAGTTCGTCAGCGTGCTCGGCGCGCGACTGCTGGATGTCGTGATCCCAGCCGTTGGTGAGCCCACGGGCGTGGCCCTGGATGTGGGCAGCGAAACCCCATTCTTCCTCCCGCCCGTGGCGGGTGTCGTGCCGGACGGAGTGGTGGTCGACACCGGGGAGGGTGTGGCGTCGTGAGCGAGGATCTGAAGGCGGATCCCGAGGCGTTGGGGCAGATTGCGCAGGGGATCACGGGGGCGTTGTCCGAGCTGAAGGAGCTCGGGATGATCGGTGAGTCGCAGGCCGGCCGTGGTTTCTCGGAACTCGCCCTGGACGGGTTGGAGACCGGCCACGACGGACTCAAGGACGCTCTCAAGGAGTTCTGCGACCGCTGGGAGTGGGGCGTGCGTTCCCTGGTCCGGGATGGCAATCAGTTCGCCCGTCGGGTAGGGCTCTCGGCCGGTAGCTATTACGAGAACGACCAGTACATCAAGGGGACGTTGAAGGTCGGCGTGGCCGCCCTCGGTGCCGATCCGACGCTCTCCGACGAGCAGGTCGAGAAGATGTCGATGGACGAGATCGCCGACCACGGCAACTTCGCGCACGTGGACTACAGCGGCAAGTCGTTCGACCGCTCCTTCGACCACATGATTGAGACGAACAAGAACATGGCCAAGGACACGTACGAGTCCCACCGCGGTGACCTGGACATGATCCGGCGCGCGGGTGAGCGCTGATGGATTTCTCGATCGGAGGCATCAAGCGCGGCCTCAAGAAGGGCGTCGACAAGGTCGGGGATGCGACCGAGGACCTGATCGACGAGGGCGAGAAGCAGCTCGGCAAGGGCATCAACTACGCCGCCCACAAGGTCGGTGACGGCCTGGACAAGGTCGGCCTGCACGACATGGCCGACATGGCGGACGACTTCGGCGACCACATGGCATCCCGCCTCGGCGCCCACGTCAACGAGAAACAACTCGGGGAGACCGAGGACCCCAAGGACCTCGTCCACGGAAGCACGAGCAGGATCCAGTCCGCCACCTCCCATCTCACCGACTTCTCCAGCGCGTTCGGACGGGTCGGCCGGGGCATGTCGAACCTGGACTCCGAACACTGGAAGGGCAAGGGCGCCGACGCCTTCCGCGAGAAGTTCGCGATGCACCCCAAGCAGTGGCTCCAGGCCCAGCAGGCGTGCGAGGAGGCGGCCAAGGCCCTCAAGGCGTACGAACACACCGTGCACTGGGCCCAGGGCAAGGCCAAGGAGGCCATCGCCACTTACAAGGCGGGCAAGGAGGCCCAGAAGAAGGCCTTCGACACCTACAAGGCTCAGGTGGACAGCTACAACGACGCCGCCAAGACGTACAACGCGAAACTGGACAAGGGCAAGGACCCCGGCACACGCCCCACCCCGCCCGGATCCTGCCCCAACGCCGGCGCGGACAAAATCCAAGCGGCCCAGGAGATGCTGACCGAGGCCCGAAAGCAGCGCAACTCCGCAGCCGAGACCGCCGCCTCCGCCCTCCGCAACGCGCTGCGCAACGCCCCCAAGAAGCCGGAGTTCACCGACCGGATGGGGATGAACCTCGACGATTTCCAGCAGGCGGGCGCTGTCGAGGTCACCCATGTCGCGGGAGGCGTCTTCAAGGGCGCGGCAGACACGGTCAAGTTCGCCCGCACGATCATTCCGATCGACCCGTACAACGTCACGCACCCGGCCCTCTACCTGGACCACATGACGAACCTGGGCGCGGGCTTCGTCACCCTGGCCAACCACCCGGACCAGATCCCGTCCACCCTGCTCGGCACCGGCTGGGGCAAGGACCCGTCCGAGGCCGCCGGCCGCCTCGGCTTCGACGCGCTGACCGCCCTGGCGACCGGCGGCACGAGCGCGGGCGGCGCCGCGGCCCGCCGCGTGGCGATGAACGCGGCGAGAAAGGGGATGGAGGAAGCAGCCGAAGGAGCCGCCGAGAGCACGGCCCGCAAGGCCGCCAAGGAGCTTGCGGACGAGCCGAAAACCCACCCCGAGAAGGTGGAGACCGGCGGTACGGATCCAGTGGATGTCACCACGGGGCGCATGTTCCTGCCGCAGACGGATGTGTCCTTGCCCGGCACGCTCCCCTTGGTCTTCTCCCGTCATGTGAAGTCCGGCTACCGGTGCGGCAGATGGTTCGGCCCATCCTGGGCAAGCACCGTGGACCAGCGTCTGGAGATCGACAGCGAAGGCGTCATCTTCGTCGACGAACACGGCCGTCTCCTGGAGTACCCCCACCCGGCCCCGGGCGTCCCCACCCTCCCCGTGCAGGGCCCTCGCTGGCCGCTGGACCTGTCCTCCGACGGCACCTACACCATCGACATCCCCGAAGCGGGCCACACGCGGCACTTCGCTTCCTACGGATCCTACGGAACGGAGGACATCCGCCTCCTTGAGGAGATCACCGACCGCAACGGCCACCGCACCACCTTCGACTACGACGCCGACGGCACCCCGACCGGCATTACCCACCACTCCGGCCGTCGCATCCGCGTCACCACGCACGCGGGCAGGATCACGGCCCTGCACCTGGCGGACACGGAGCTGATCCGCTACGGCTACACCGACGGCAACCTGACCGAGGTCTACAACTCCTCCGGCCAGCCGCTCCGTTTCGCCTACGACGAGCGCGGCCGGGTCACCTCCTGGACGGACCGCAACCACACCCACTACCAGTACGTCTACGACGACCAGGACCGCTGCGTCTTCGAGTCGGGCGCCGAGGGGCACATGCGCTGCGCCCTCGAATACGGCGCCCCCGACCCTGCAACGGGCCTGCGCTTAACACGCGTCACGGACTCGCTCGGCAACACCAGCACCTACACCATCAACCGCCGCTCCCAGATCGTCGCCCAAACCGACCCGACCGGTGCCACGACGCTCTCGGCCTGGGACCGCCACGACCGCCTGCTGTCGCGGACTGACCCCCTGGGCCGCACGACGGAGTACACCTACGACGCGGACGGCCGCCTGACGACGGTGACCCGCCCCGACGGTCTGACCCTCGCGGCCACCCTCAACGAACTCGGGCTCCCGGAGACAACAACCGGCCCGGACGGCACCGTATGGCGCCACACCTACGACGGCGCCGGCAACCGCACGTCCACCACCGACCCCACGGGCGCCACCACGTCCTACACCTACGACGCCACGGGGCACCTGGTATCGCTCACCGACGCGCTCGGCAACACCACCCGCGTCACCTGCGATGCGGCCGGTCTGCCGATCGGGACCACCGACCCCCTGGGCGGAGTGACAGCCTTCCACCGCGACGCCTTCGGCCGCGTCGTCGCCGTCACCGACCCGCTCGGCAGCACGACCCGTCTCGCCTGGACCGTGGAAGGCCAACTGGCCCACCGCATCGCCCCCGACGGCGCGGAGGAACACTGGACCTACGATGGCGAGGGCAACTGCACCACCTACACGGACGCCCTCGGCGCCGAGACGCACTACGAATACGGCCCCTTCGACCAACTGACGGCGAAGACAGGCCCGGATGGCGTCCGTTACGAGTTCGCCCACGACACGTCGCTCCGCCTGCGCCGGGTCACCAACCCCCAGGGCCTCACCTGGGACTACGACTACGACCCGGCGGGCCGCCTGACTTCGGAGACCGACTTCGACGGCCGCACGCTCACCTACGCGCACGACGCGGCGGGCCGGCTCACCTCCCGCACGAACGGCCTGGGCGACACCGTCTCGTACGCGTACGACGCGCTGGACCGCCTGGTCACCAAGACCGCGGGGGACGCGGTCACCACCTACGCCCACGACGCCACGGGCCATCTGCTGCAGGCCACCGGCCCGGATGCGACCCTGGTCTACAGCAGGGACCGCCTGGGCAGGGTCAAGTCCGAGACGACCAACGGCCGCACCCTTACCTACGCATACGACCGACTGAGCCGTCGAGTACGCCGGATCACTCCCGCCGGAGCACTGACCACCTGGACTTACGACGCGGCGGGCAACTGCACGTCGCTGACCGCCTCCGGTCACACCTTCGCCATGGAACACGACGCGGCGGGCCGCGAGATCGCCCGCCACTTCGGCGAAGACCTCACCCTCGCACACCACTGGGACCCGGCCGGCCGCCTGCAATCACAATCCCTGACCAGCGGCCCGACCCCCCTCCACCACCGCGCGTACACCTACCGCCCCGACGGCCACCTCACCGGCATCGCGGACTCCACGACCGGTACCCGCACCTTCGACCTCGACGCGGCGGGCCGGGTGACCGCCGTCCACGCACACGGCTGGACCGAACGCTACGCCTACGACGCAGCAGGCAACCAAACCGCGGCGACCTGGCCGACCGACCACCCCGGCACGGAATCCCAGGGCCTCCGGGCCTACACCGGAACCCGCATCACCCGCGCGGGCAACGTCCGTTACGAACACGACGCGCAGGGCCGCGTCATCCTCCGCCAGAAGATCCGCCTGTCCCGCAAGCCGGACACCTGGCGCTACGAATGGAACGCGGAAGACCAACTCACCGCGGTGGTCACCCCGGACGGCACCCGCTGGCGCTACCTCTACGACCCTTTGGGCCGCCGAATAGCCAAGCAACGCCTCACTGCGGCCGACGAAATCGCCGAACAGGTCGATTTCACCTGGGACGGCCCCACTCTCACGGAACAGACCACCACCGCCTCCACCCTCCCCAACCCCGTCACCCTCACCTGGGACCACGACGGCCTCCACCCCATCGCCCAGACCGAACGAATATCGGCAGCCGACGCGTCCCAACGCGAAATCGACCGCCGCTTCTTCGCCATCATCACCGACCTCGTCGGCACCCCCACAGAACTCATCGACGAGACAGGCACAACAGCCTGGCGCACCCGCACCACCCTCTGGGGAACCACCGCCTGGGCAACGGACAGCACCGCCTACACCCCGCTCCGCTTCCCCGGCCAATACTTCGACCCGGAAACCGGGCTCCACTACAACTTCCACCGTCATTATGATTCCGAAACGGCTCGCTACCTCACACAGGATCCCCTGGGCTTGGCCCCTGCATCCAACCCTGTGGCGTATGTTGACAACCCGCATGCGTGGGTGGATCCGATGGGGCTTGCGCCGGATTACGGGGTGAAACAAGTTCCTGATGACGAGCTGAGCACTCTCTTTCACTACACCAATGAAGCCGGCCACAATGGCATACTGGAAAGCAACAAAATGTGGCCTTCCCTGAAGGCCGACAACCCAAAGGACGCTCGATTCGGCGATGGACAATACCTGTCCGACATAGCACCTGGCACAAAAAGGCCGGGACAGCTGTCCTACGCGTTCCTTCGAATACCATGGGGAGGTGCGAAGTTCACCCACTTTATTGAGATCGACGTAAGAGGCCTTGAGGTGATGCGCTCTCTGGAACGGTCCGATGTGTATGTTATACGTAACCAGGACGCCTTGGATCTGACGGGAAGGGTGGTAAGACATGGAAAGAACTGACATGGAATACTGGAAGGTTGTCTGGCATCACGACTTCAAGGAGGAGCCCGTCGTATTGTTCAGCGAGATCGGGGCAGACCGCTACGAAACTCGAAAGGTAGCCGAGTTTCGCGATGGGCAGGTGTTGAAGGCTGACGAATCCCACGAAGGCCCAATGGTTGGCCTGAGCGAAGTTCCTGTCGGGGTCATCGAAGACGTGATGGGGCAACCGGAGTTTTCTGCCAGTCTAATTTCGCATCGGGAGTTTGAGGAGGTGTGGGATCAGGCAGTATGGCCCAGCTGAAGTGGTGTCAGGCGGTGGAAGCCATCGAGTTTCGGCCGACTACTCAGCCTCTCTTCACTGGAGACGGGCAGTCACCATGGCGTCATGTACACAGGCTCTTCAAGCGATACCATCGTTGAAGCAGGGTGGCAGGCCGTCCGGTCAGACAGGCGAGTACCCACCGAGCTTCTGGACGCTGCCCATGGGGAGCCACGTCTGCGGCAGTTGTTCCCGTGGACCGGCATGGGCGAACTGCACTTCAGCCGCTGCGCAGAGAAGCGATGGACATGGGACATCCCCTACATCCGGCCTGCTGCCGGCGGCGGCTACCGCATCTTGGGCCCCCTTCCTCACCGAGACATGGAAGGTGCCCGACACCATCCCGGTCGGACCGCACGACCATCTCCGCTACCTCCGCGCACCCCATCCGGGGCGGCGGGAAGGGCCGGGCCCGTTCTGGCTTCTCCCCGCCCCGAACAGGACGACCAACTCGCCGACGCCGGACAAGTCCTCCGGCTCCTTCGCCCTCAACAGCCGAGCCTGGCCCGGTCCGAGTGGCGGACCGACCGGTGGCCCATGCGGTGGGAGGGGACCGAGGAGAGACCAAGGAACGAGTGGAGGGTTGCAGCCACCGACACGCCGCAGGATTTGCGGTAACCCGGCACTCGTCCGTCGGCCAGAGGCCATGAAGCGGCCGGGCCCGGCCCCGGTTCAGCCGACGGTCTGGCGCTCCGCCGTCCGCTCGCCGTGGGCGGCGACCACGGCCGAGCCGTCGGCGCGGCCGCCGCGGTCCAGCCGCCCCGCCACCACCGCAACGGCCAGCCCGACCACCGCCAGCCCCGCCCCCACCAGCGTCGGCGACGTCCACCCCCACCCCGCCGCGATGGCCACGCCACCCAGCCAAGCACCGCCCGCGTTGGCGAGGTTGAAGGCGGAGTGGTTGGAGGCGGCGGCCAGGGTCGGGGCGTGGCGGGCGTGGCGCATGACCAGCATCTGCAAGGGAGTTGTCGTCAGGAAGCCGACCGCGCCGAGCACGACGACGGTCACCAGCGCTGCCCACGTCACGTGGACGGTGAAGTTGAACAACACCAGGACGGCGGCCAGCGCCGCCAGCGAGCCGTACAGGGTGGGGCGCAGGGCGCGGTCGGTCAGGGGGCCCGCGACGAGTGCGCCGAGGGTCATGCCGGTGCCGAAGAGGGCGAGCACCAGGGTGACCGAGGTTTCGGAGAGGCCGGTGACCTCGGTGACCATGGAGGCGAGGTAGCTGTAGACGGCGAAGACGCCCGCGAAGCCGAAGACGGCGGTCAGCAGGCCGAGCAGGACCTGGCGGTTGCGGAGGGCGCGCAGTTCGCGGGCGAGGCCGCCCTGTGTCTCGGCCGGTACGCGCGGGACGAGCAGGGCGAGCGCGGCCATGGCCAGGAGGCCGATGCCGGCGACGACCAGGAAGGTGGCCCGCCAGCCCAGGTGCTGGCCGAGCAGGGTGGCCGAGGGGACGCCGACGATGTTGGCGACGGTCAGGCCGAGGAACATGGTCGCGACGGCCCGTGCCTGCCGGCCCTCGGCGACAAGGCGCGTGGCGACCACGGCGCCTACGCCGAAGAACGCTCCGTGCGGCAGTCCGGCGAGCACGCGGGCCGCGACCAGCGGCCCGAAAGAGGGGGCCAGGGCCGAGGCAAGATTGCCGATGGTGAAGAGACCCATGAGCAGGACGAGCATGCGTTTGCGGGGGACGCGGGCGCCCAGGGCGGTGAGCAGCGGGGCGCCGACGACGACGCCGAGGGCGTAGGCGGAGACGAGGTATCCGGCGGTGGGCACCGAGGCGCCCAGGTCGTCGGCGACGTTGGGCAGCAGGCCCATCATGACGAACTCGGTCGTCCCGATACCGAAGGCGGAGATCGCCAGGGCGAGCAGGGCCAGGGGCATAGGGAGGGTCTTTCCGGGGAGGGAGGGCGGGGGTACAAACCCTGCGCAACAAGACCACCCGCCCCAGATGTTCCCTCTCGTCACGGACGAGACGAAGGACACACATCCCGTCGCACCCCGGAGCCGGTGATCTCCGCCTCCTCCTCGCTCGACACCGACGGCGGCGAGCCCTCCAGTGGCTGCCGGGCCGTCTCCTTCATGCGGGCCACCGCGGCCACACCGACCAGTGCCGCCCCCGTGGCGTACCAGGCCGGGGCCATGTCACTGCCGGTGGCATGGATCAGACCCGTGATGATCAGCGGGGTGGTGCCGCCGAAGAGGGAGGTCGAGAGGTTGTAGCCGATGGACAGCGAGCCGTAGCGGACACGGGTGGGGAACAGGGCGGGGAGCGCGGCCGACATCGTGCCGAGCAGGCAGACGAGGGGGAGGCCGAGCAGGAGCATGCCGCCGAGCACGGCGGCGAGGCTGCCCTGCCGGAGCAGCAGGAAGGCGGGTATGGACAGCGCCACGAATCCGCCCATGCCCGCCATCAGCAGCGGTTTGCGGCCCGCACGGTCGCTGAGCCGTCCCACGGAAGTGATCACGCACATCAGCAGCACCATGGTGACGATCAGGACGGCGGTGCCGTGCGCGTCGTCGTATCCCAACCGGTCGGTGAGATAGGTGGGGAGGTAGGAGAGCAGCGTGTAGTCGGTGATGCCGTAGGCGCCGGCCAGGACGACGCAGAGTGCCAGCCGGGATCGCTGGGTGCGGAGGATCTCCCTCAACCCCATGGCCTCCGACGGGGCCGCGGATTCCTCGGCCAGTCGCCGGAAGGCCGGGGTGTCCTCCAACTTCAGCCGCAGATACAGGCCGACGAAGCCGAGCGGCCCGGCGACGAGGAAGGGTACGCGCCACCCCCACTCCCGCATCCCGTCACCGCCGAGCCATGTGCTCATGACGGTGACGAGCCCGGCGGCGCCGACGTAACCACCAAGAGTGCCGAATTCGAGGAAACTGCCGTAGAAACCGCGGCGTTTGTCGGGCGCGTACTCGGCGATGAAGGTGGACGCGCCGCCGTACTCGCCCCCGGTGGAGAAACCCTGGAGCATCCGGAAGCCGATCAGCAGGACCGGGGCCCAGAAGCCGATGGCCGCGTAGGAGGGGATCAGCCCGATGGCGAAGGTGCCGGCGGCCATCATCACCATGGTCAGGGCGAGTACGCGTTTGCGGCCGACGCGGTCGCCGAGAGGCCCGAAGAAGAGCCCGCCGAGCGGCCGTACGAGGAAGGCCACGGCGAAGGTGGCCAGGGACGAGAGCAGTCGGACGGTGCCGTCGTCGGAGGGGAAGAAGACGTCGCCGATGGTGACGGCGAGATAGCTGTAGACGCCGAAGTCGAACCACTCCATGGCATTGCCGAGCGCCGCCGCCTTCACCGCGCGCCTGACCAGTCGTTCGTCCGTGACTGTCACCGTCGGGGCATCGCTGTCTCCGGGCACGACTCGGTTTCCTTTCGACGGGGGCTCGTTACCGCGGCTCGTCTTCGCACTGGGCGGCGGCCCAAACCCGTCGGCGCCCGATTCGCGGCACAGATCACGCCGGGGCGACGACCGGCCCCGCTCATCTGTGAACCCCCGGTGACAGATGTCTCAAATTCCTGGCACCCAGTGTCTTGTCGAGTGGCACGCCGTGCCATAGCTTGATTCCCGTCCGGGCGGCCGGCGCGCAGACACCGACGTCGTGCGCCGGCTGTCCCCACAAGGCAACTCCGTGCGCCCGGACCCCGTCTGCGTCACCAGGCGGAAAGCACCGCACTCGCACCTCCCGCGCGCACCACCCCCGCGCGCTCCCGAACCGACGGCACCATCCCCCCGACGTTCCCTCAAGCCCGTTTCCTCTGAACGCGCTTCGCCGGAGGCACAACCGTGAACCAGATACTCGACGCCATCCTCTCCCCCGACACCGGGACCGAGGACTTCGCCGCCCTGCCCCTCCCCGAGTCGTACCGCGCGGTGACCGTGCACAAGGACGAGGCGGAGATGTTCGCCGGGCTCAGCACCCGTGAGAAGGATCCGCGCAAGTCGCTGCACGTCGAGGAGGTGCCGGTGCCCGAACTCGGGCCCGGCGAGGCGCTGGTGGCCGTGATGGCCAGCTCGGTGAACTACAACTCCGTCTGGACGTCGATCTTCGAGCCGGTCCCGACGTTCGCGTTCCTGGAGCGCTACGGGAAGCTGTCGCCGCTCGGCAAGCGGCACGACCTGCCGTACCACGTCATCGGCTCCGACCTGTCGGGCGTCGTGCTGCGCACCGGGCCGGGCGTCAACGCCTGGAAGCCCGGGGATGAAGTCGTCGCGCACTGCCTGTCCGTGGAGCTGGAGTCCGCCGACGGGCACAACGACACCATGCTCGACCCCGAGCAGCGCATCTGGGGCTTCGAGACCAACTTCGGCGGACTCGCCGAGATCGCGCTCGTCAAGTCCAACCAGCTGATGCCCAAGCCGCGGCACCTCAGCTGGGAGGAGGCCGCCGCGCCGGGGCTGGTGAACTCCACCGCGTACCGGCAGCTGGTCTCCCGCAACGGGGCCGGGATGAAGCAGGGCGACAACGTGCTGATCTGGGGCGCCAGCGGCGGACTCGGCTCGTACGCCACGCAGTTCGCGCTCAACGGCGGCGCCAACCCGATCTGCGTCGTCTCCAGCGAGGAGAAGGCGGAGATCTGCCGGAGGATGGGCGCGGAGGCGGTCATCGACCGCGCCGCGGAGGGATACCGGTTCTGGAAGGACGAGCACGAGCAGGACCCCAGGGAGTGGAAGCGGTTCGGGAAGCGGATCCGTGAACTCACCGGCGGCGAGGACGTGGACATCGTCTTCGAGCACCCGGGCCGGGAGACCTTCGGCGCGTCCGTGTACGTCACGCGCAAGGGCGGGACGATCGTCACCTGCGCCTCGACCTCCGGCTACCAGCACCAGTACGACAACCGCTATCTGTGGATGTCGCTGAAGCGGATCGTCGGCTCGCACTTCGCCAACTACCGCGAGGCGTGGGAGGCCAACCGGCTGGTCGCGCAGGGGAAGATCCATCCGACGCTGTCGCGGACGTACCGCCTGGAGGAGACCGGACAGGCCGCGTACGACGTCCACCGCAACCTCCACCAGGGCAAGGTCGGCGTGCTCGCCCTCGCCCCGGAGGAGGGCATGGGCGTGCGGGACGAGGAGATGCGGGCCACCCACATCGACGCCATCAACCTGTTCCGTGACGCGCCAGCGGAGCGGACCAACAAGCACAGCAGGGACCAGTGATGACGGAACGTCAGAAGGACCGTCCCTGGCTGATGCGGACCTACGCCGGCCACTCCACCGCCGAGGCGTCCAACGAGCTCTACCGGCGCAACCTCGCCAAGGGCCAGACCGGCCTGTCCGTCGCCTTCGACCTGCCGACGCAGACCGGCTACGACCCCGACCACGTCCTCGCCCGCGGCGAGGTCGGCCGGGTCGGGGTCCCGGTCTCCCAACTGGGCGACATGCGACGGCTGTTCCAGGACATCCCGCTGGAGCGGATGAACACCTCCATGACCATCAACGCCACCGCGATGTGGCTGCTGGCCATGTACCAGGTGGTGGCGGAGGAGCAGGGCGCGGACATCCGCAGCCTGCAGGGGACGACGCAGAACGACATCGTCAAGGAGTACCTCTCGCGCGGGACGCATGTCTTCCCGCCGGGGCCGAGCCTCCGGCTGACGACCGACATGATCGCGTACACGGTCCACCACATCCCCAAGTGGAACCCGATCAACATCTGCAGCTACCACCTGCAGGAGGCGGGGGCCACCCCGGTCCAGGAGATCGCGTACGCCATGAGCACGGCCATCGCCGTCCTGGACTCGGTGTTCGCCTCCGGGCAGGTGCCGGAGGAGCGCCGGGGGGACGTGGTGGCGCGCATCTCCTTCTTCGTCAACGCGGGGGTGCGGTTCGTCGAGGAGATGTGCAAGATGCGGGCGTTCGGCCGCATCTGGGACAAGGTCACGCACGAGCGGTACGGCATCGAGAACCCCAAGCACCGGCGCTTCCGCTACGGGGTGCAGGTCAACTCCCTGGGCCTGACCGAGGCCCAGCCGGAGAACAACGTCCAGCGCATCGTGCTGGAGATGCTGGCCGTCACCCTCTCCAAGGACGCCCGCGCCCGCGCCGTGCAACTCCCGGCGTGGAACGAGGCGTTGGGGCTACCGCGCCCCTGGGACCAGCAGTGGTCGCTGCGCATCCAGCAGGTGCTGGCGCACGAGAGCGACCTGCTGGAGTACGAGGACATCTTCGCCGGCTCGCACGTCATCGAGGCGAAGGTGGACGGGCTGGTGGCCGAGTGCCTGGCCGAGATCGACCGGATCCAGGAGATGGGCGGCGCGATGGCGGCCGTCGAGTCGGGCTACCTCAAGGCCGAGCTGGTCTCCTCGCACGCCGCCCGGCGGGCGCGCATCGAGTCCGGCGAGGAGAAGATCGTCGGCGTCAACTGCTACGAGTCCACCGAGCCCAACCCGCTCACCGCGGACCTCGACACCGCCATCATGACGGTGGACCCCGCCAACGAGGCGCGGGTGGTGGCGGCGCTGCACCGCTGGCGCGACGACCGGGACGAAATGCGCGCCCAGGAAGCCCTGTCGGTGCTGAAGAAGACGGCGGCCGGCTCGGAGAACCTGATGCCGGCGACGCTGGAGTGCGTCCGCTCCGGGGTGACCACCGGGGAGTGGGCCTGGGCGCTGCGCGACGTCTTCGGCGAGTTCCGCGCCCCGACGGGCGTCAGCGGTGCGCCGCTGGCCGTCACGGCGGAGGCGGGGACGCCGCTGGCCGCGGTCCGGGCGAAGGTGGCGCGGACCGCCGAGGAGCTGGGCGGCGGGCGGCTGCGGTTGCTGGTGGGCAAGCCCGGTCTGGACGGGCACTCCAACGGCGCGGAGCAGATCGCCGTACGGGCCCGCGACGCCGGCTTCGAGGTCGTCTACCAGGGGATCCGGCTGACCCCGGAGCAGATCGTCTCGGCGGCGGTGGCCGAGGACGTGCACTGCGTCGGGCTGTCCATCCTCTCCGGCTCGCATGCCGCGCTGGTGCCCGACGTGCTGGCCCGGCTGCGCGCGGCGGGCGCGGGCGAGCTGCCCGTGATCGTCGGCGGCATCATCCCGGCCGCGGACGCCGACGCCCTGCGGGCGGCGGGCGTCGCGGCCGTCTTCACCCCCAAGGACTTCGGCATCACCGAGATCATCGGTCGTATCGTCGATGAGATCCGCACAGCGAACGCGCTCGACCCCCTGGAGGTCTCCGCATGACCACGCCTTCCGTGAACCGGCTCCGTCCCCGGCGCTCCTGCCTCGCCGTGCCCGGCAGCAACCCCCGTTTCCTGGAGAAGGCCCAGGGCCTCCCGGCGGACCAGGTCTTCCTCGACCTGGAGGACGCCTGCGCGCCGCTCGTCAAGGAGAAGGCCCGCCACATGATCGTGGAGGCGCTCAACGAGGGCGACTGGTCGGGCAAGGCGCGCGTCGTGCGCGTCAACGACTGGACGACGCACTGGACGTACCGGGACGTGATCACGGTCGTGGAGGGCGCGGGCCCCAACCTCGACTGCATCATGCTGCCGAAGGTGCAGGACGCCCAGCAGGTCGTCGCCCTGGACCTGCTGCTGACCCAGATCGAGAAGACGATGGGCTTCGAGGTCGGGCGGATCGGCATCGAGGCGCAGATCGAGAACGCCAAGGGCCTGGTGAACGTGGACGACATCGCGGCCGCCTCGCCGCGGCTGGAGACGATCGTCTTCGGCCCGGCCGACTTCATGGCGTCGATCAACATGCGGACCCTGGTCGTCGGCGAGCAGCCGGCGGGCTACGGCGCGGACGCGTACCACTACATCCTGATGCGCATCCTGATGGCCGCCCGCGCCCATGACCTCCAGGCGATCGACGGCCCCTACCTCCAGGTCCGCAACCCCGACGGCTTCCGCGAGGTCGCGGGGCGCGCGGCGGCGCTGGGCTTCGACGGGAAGTGGGTGCTCCACCCGGACCAGGTGGGGATCGCCAACGAGCTGTTCTCGCCGTCGCAGGAGGACTACGACCACGCCGAGCTGATCCTGGACGCCTATGCGTACTGCACCTCCGAGGCGGGCGGCTTCAAGGGGTCGGCGATGCTCGGCGACGAGATGATCGACGAGGCCAGCCGGAAGATGGCGCTGGTGATCGCCGGCAAGGGCCGGGCCGCCGGCATGACCCGTACGTCGAAGTTCGAGATCCCGGAGGCATAGCACCGTGCAGTTCGGCCGCACCTACGAAGAGTTCACCGTCGGCGACGTCTACAAGCACTGGCCCGGCAAGACGGTGACCGAGTACGACGACCACCTGTTCTGTCTGCTCACCATGAACCATCACCCGCTGCACCTGGACAGCAACTATGCGGAGCGGACGACCGACTTCAAGCGGAACGTGGTCGTCGGCAACTACGTCTACTCGCTGCTGCTGGGCATGTCCGTGCCCGACGTCTCCGGGAAGGCGATAGCGAACCTGGAGGTCGAGTCGCTGCGGCACATCGCGCCGACCTTCCACGGCGACACGATCTACGGCGAGACGACCGTCCTGGACAAGACGCCCTCGAAGTCGAAGTCGGACCGCGGGATCGTGTACGTCGAGACCCGCGGCTACAAGCAGGACGGCACCGTGGTCTGCGTCTTCCGGCGCAAGGTGATGGTGCCGACCGCCGAGTACATCGAGGAGCGGGGCGGAGAACAGGCCGGCCGCCCGGAACCGATCAGCCAGAAGACGCAGGAGAAATGAGCATGGGCCGCCTCGCGCAGACCGACGGACTGACGGACGTCCAGCAGGAGATCCTCGCCACCGTCCGCGACTTCGTGGACAAGGAGATCATCCCGGTCGCCACGGAGCTGGAGCACCGCGACGAGTACCCGACGAAGATCGTCGAAGGGCTCAAGGAACTCGGCGTCTTCGGGCTGATGATCCCCGAGGAGTACGGCGGTCTCGGGGAGTCGCTGCTCACCTACGCACTGTGCGTGGAGGAGATAGCCCGGGGCTGGATGAGTGTCTCCGGCATCATCAACACCCATTTCATCGTCGCCTACATGATCAAGCAGCACGGGACGCAGGAGCAGAAGGAGCACTTCCTGCCCCGGATGGCGACGGGCGAGGTGCGGGGCGCGTTCTCGATGTCCGAGCCGGGGCTGGGCTCGGATGTGTCGGCCATCACGTCGAAGGCCGTGCGGGACGGGGACGACTACGTCCTGACCGGGCAGAAGATGTGGCTGACCAACGGGGGTTCCTCGACGCTGGTGGCGGTGCTGTGCCGCACGGACGAGGGGCATCCGGAGGGGACGGCGCCACATAAGTCGATGACGACCTTCCTGGTGGAGAAGGAGCCGGGGTTCGGGCAGGTCATGCCGGGGCTGACCATCCCTGGGAAGATCGACAAGATGGGCTACAAGGGCGTCGACACCACCGAGTTGATCATGGACGGGCTGCGCGTCCCGGCCGGCCGGGTCCTCGGCGGCGCCACGGGCCGGGGCTTCTACCAGATGATGGACGGCGTCGAGGTGGGCCGGGTCAATGTCGCGGCGCGTGGCTGCGGCGTCGCCCAGCGTGCGTTCGAACTCGGCGTCTCCTACGCGCAGCAGCGCCACACCTTCGGCAAACCCATCGCCCAGCATCAGGCGATTCAGTTCAAGCTTGCCGAAATGGGTACAAAAGTCGAAACCGCCCATGCCATGATGGTGAGTGCGGCGCGCAAGAAGGACTCGGGGCGTCGCAACGACCTGGAAGCCGGAATGGCCAAGTACCTCGCCTCCGAGTACTGCAAGGAGGTGGTCGAGGACGCCTTCCGCATCCACGGCGGCTACGGCTTCTCCAAGGAGTACGAGATCGAGCGGCTGTACCGCGAGGCACCGATGCTCCTGATCGGTGAGGGGACGGCCGAGATCCAGAAAATGATCATCGGTCGCCGACTCCTCGAGGAGTACCGAATCCAGGGGTAATTGTCCGAATTAGTGTGGTTTAGCGGAGGTTTTGCCGAGAAGTAGATCACATCCTGTCATCGATGTCCGGCCATCGACTGACGCTGGCGCTTGGCCAGTTGTCGCTCGCAACCGATAGCATCGCCGGAAAGCCGCCGTCCCCCATATCGTTACGCGGCACCCTCCGCTACGAAGGTCACCCATGCCCCACAGCTCTTCCTCTGCACCACGCGGCCGCGTCGTCCGCCTTGCGCGCGGAGCATCGCCGTGGCTCCTCCCGACCGTCGCCACGGCGGCGGTCAGCCTCACCCGTGCCCGCCGCTCCGGGCGCTGGGCCGCACTGGCCGTGCCGTCGACCGCTCTGGCGGCCGGCATGCTGTGGTTCTTCCGCGACCCGGAGCGGGAGATCGCCCAGGGCCGGGTCATCTCGCCCGCCGACGGCGTGGTGCAGAGCATCATGCCGTGGAAGGACGGGCGCACCCGCGTCGCGATCTTCATGAGCCCGCTCAACGTCCATGTGAACCGCGCCCCGCTGGCCGGCACCGTGACGTCGGTCGAGCACATCCCGGGCGGGTTCGTGCCGGCTTTCAACAAGGAGAGCGAGAACAACGAGCGGGTTGTCTGGCACTTCGACACCGAGCTCGGTGACATCGAGATGGTGCAGATCGCCGGTGCGGTGGCCCGGCGCATCGTTCCCTACGTTCCGCAGGGCACCAAGGTGGAGCAGGGCGAACGCATCGGCCTGATCCGCTTCGGCTCGCGCGTCGACGTCTACCTCCCCGAGGGCGTCGAGGCGGCCGTCGAGGTCGGCCAGGCCACCACGGCAGGAGTGACGCGCCTTGACCGTGATTGATCCCGACACACAGGTCGACTGGGTCCCCGAGGCCGAGCCCGAGGACGACGTCGACGACATGCCGCTGTCCACGCGGCTGTCGATAGCGGACACCCTCACCCTGGGCAACGCCATCTGCGGCTTCATGGCGGTGTACTTCACCACCACTGGCATCCTCATGCCCCACCTCACCAACAACGAGGACGGCGGCATGGCGCGCAACAGCGCGGCCACGGCGGTGATGCTGATGCTGCTCGCCTCGGTCTTCGACCTGTTCGACGGCCTGGTGGCGCGCAAGCTGCGCAGCTCGGCGATGGGTGCCGAGCTGGACAACCTGTCCGACCTGATCAGCTTCGGCCTCGCCCCCGCGTACTTCGTGGTGGTGTGGGGCGTCGTCGCCCAGGGCGCGCACCAGAAGGTCTCGGCGGTCGCCGCCGTGGTGGTGCTGCTCGCGGTGATCCTGCGGCTGGCGCGCTTCTCGTGCGTGCCGATGCGGGACGGGATCTTCCAGGGGATGCCGAGCCCCTTCGGTGCCCTGACGGTGGTCTCCGTGGTGCTGCTGGAGCTGCCGTTCATCCCGACGCTGCTGGCGATCCTGGGTGTGGCGTGGCTGATGGTGAGCCGCGTCGAGTACCCCAAGCCGCGGGGTCGCCTCGCGGTGGCGATGCTCAGCTGGATCGTGCTCAGCATGGGCCTGCTGGCGGCGTGGGCGTTCGACGCACCGGGCGGTGAGCTGCTGCTCCAGACCGGCTGTGCGCTGCAGCTGGTGCTGGGTGCGGTGATTCCGCTCTTCGCGACGGCCCGTCGCGTGAACACCTTCCGCGACAACCGGCGGGAGGCGCGGGCGGCGCAGCTGCCGTAGCGCGTGCTTTCTTCAAGGCCCCGGGCTCTGCCCGGGGCCGTTTGCGCGCCTGCGGCGCGTGCCTTGTGCCCGCTTGCGGGCCGCCGGGCCTTTCCGCGCCTGCGGCGCGGGCCTCCCCCACCCACGCACCACCCGGCACCCTCGCCCGGGACAGGTGGGCTCGCCCGTGGATGGCCGGGCACCACCGGCGACCGCGGACCGTCGGACGCTCCCGCACCTACGGCGCGGGCCTGCCCCGCCCCCGCACCACCCGGCACCCCGGCCGCATTGGCCGGGCCGTCCTGTGGGTGGCCGGGCGCCGTCGGCGGCCGCGGGTACCGGTCCGCCCGGCCGCCCCTCCCCGGCGCCGCGGACGCCGACGGCGGTCGGCCACCCACGGATGAGCCCCACCTCTGCGGGGGGGGTGCCGGGTGGTGCGGGGGCGGGGACAGGACGCGCCGGAGGCGCGTGCACACCCCACCGGGAGCGGACGCCGACGGCGCCGGCCACCCGCAAGTGGACCCTGCCCTCGCGAGAGGCCCTGCCCCGCCGGGCAGGCCGCGCCCGCCCGGCGGGGCGGACTCGCCCGTCAGGCGAGGAGATCGCGCCCGATCCGCTCCCCCAGCCGCTCCAGCAGCGGCCCCGCCTCCGCGATGCAGCGGGTGACGTCCGGCTGCAGGTCCGTGAGCGCGTACGCGCGCGCGACGCCCAGGTCGTGGAGGTCCTCGGGGGACAGTGCGAGGCGGCCGCAGACGGCCAGCACGCGCACCCCTCGGACCGCGGCGGCCCGGGCGACCCCCGCGACCGCCTTCCCCCGCAGCGTCTGCGCGTCCAGCGACCCCTCCCCCGTGATCACCAGGTCGGTCCGTTCCAGCGCCGCGTCGAAGCCCAGCGTCTCCAGCAGCAGCTCGATTCCGGGCCGGAAGGCCGCTCCCAGGCCGACCAGGGCCCCGTAGCCCACGCCTCCGGCGGCCCCGGCGCCGGGCGCGGACGCCGGGGCCGGGCCGAGCACCCGGGCCGCGTTCGCGAGCGCCGCGTCCAGCGCGGCGACGTCCGCCGCGGAGGCGCCCTTCTGCGGGGCGTAGACGTACGCCGCCCCCGCCGGCCCGGTCAGCGGGTTGTCGACGTCGCTCGCCAGGACGACGTCCGTCGCGGCCAGCCGCGCGTCCAGGCCGGACAGGTCCGCGCGGACCAGTGCGGCCAGCCCCGCACCGCCCGGCCCGACGGGACGTCCCGCCGCGTCGAGGAGGCGCGCGCCGAGGGCGGCCAGCATGCCGGCCCCGGCGTCCGTCGACGCGCTGCCGCCGACGCCGAGGACGACCGTCCGCGCGCCCGCGTCCAGCGCGGCCCGCAGCAGCTCCCCGGTGCCGAAGCTCGTGGCGGTCAGCGGCGCGAGGCGCCCCGGCGGCAGCCGCCGCAGGCCGGAGGCCTCGGCCATCTCCACCACGACCGTGTCGTCCCGCAGGGCCCACGCCGCGGTGACGGGCGCGCCGAGCGGCCCGGTCACCCGCGCGGTGCGGCGCTCGAAGCCGGCGGCCACGGCCGCGTCCACCGTCCCGTCGCCTCCGTCGGCGACGGGCAGCGCCGAGACGCGCACCCCGGCCGCAGCCCGGCGCAGCCCCGCGCCCAGGTGTGCCGCGACCTCGACGGCCGTCAGAGAACCCTTGAACTTGTCCGCGGCGATGAGCACCCGTGCGTCCGTCATCCGCCGACCGTAGCCCGGCGCCGACGCGGCGTGCCAGGCCGCGCAATGCGCCCCAACCCGGCCATAGTGGGGCGTCATGAGCACCGAGACGACCGACGAGTACGCCCCGCCGCGGGACCCGCGGGACGAGCGCCCGGACCTGCCCCTCGTCGCCATCGGCGCCGCCGCCGTCCTGGCGGTGGTCGCCTGGGCGGCGGTCGGCAAGCACTCCTTCGACCGCGTCGTCACGGACGCCCTCGGCTGGGTACTGTCCAACTTCGCCTGGCTGTTCGTCATCGGGGCCGACGTGTTCCTGGTGCTGTGCGTGGTCATCGCCGTCAGCCGCTACGGCCGGATCCGGCTCGGCGCGGACGACTCCCAGCCCGAGTTCAGCAACCTGGCCTGGATCGCCATGATGTTCAGCGCCGGCATGGGCATCGGCCTGATGTTCTACGGCGTGGGGGAACCCCTCCAGCACTTCGTGTCCCCGCCGCCGGGCAGCGGCGTCGAGCCCAGCTCCCCGGCCGCCGCCCGCACCGCCCTGGAGTACTCGTTCTTCCACTGGACGCTGCACCCCTGGGCCATCTACGGCATGGCCGGACTCGCCCTCGCCTACGCGGGATTCCGCAAGGGCCGCGGAAACCGGCTCAGTTCGGCGTTCGTCCCGCTGCTGGGCGAGGAGCGCGCCGACGGCTGGCCGGGCCGGGTCATCGACCTGCTGGCGGTCTTCGCCACGGTCTTCGGCACCGCGACGAGCCTGGGGCTGGGCGCCCTCCAGGTGTCCAAGGGGCTGAACATCACCACCGGTGTCAAGGACACCACCTCGCTGGAGCTGATCATCATCGGCTCCCTCTCGGCCGCCTTCGTGCTCTCCGCCTTCTCCGGCCTCCACAAGGGCGTCAAATGGCTCAGCACGCTCAACATCGCGCTGGCCGCCTGTCTGATGCTCTTCGTCTTCCTGCTCGGCCCGACCGTCTTCATCCTCAACACCGTGCCCGCCTCGGCCGGCGGCTACCTGCACGACCTGGTGACCCTGGCGACCCGCACCGGCGCCTTCACCGACTCCAAGTGGCTGGGCGCCTGGACCGTCTTCTACTGGGCCTGGTGGCTGTCCTGGGCCCCCTTCGTCGGCACCTTCATCGCCCGCATCTCGCACGGCCGCACCATCCGCGAGTTCCTCATCGGCGTCCTGCTCGTGCCCAGCGGGGCGACGGTCCTCTGGTTCTGCGTCATGGGCGGCAGCGCCCTGCGCCTGGACCTGACCGGCGCCGCCGACATGGCCGGCACCGTCGCCCAGGGCGCGGAGGCCTCGCTGTTCGCCCTGCTCGAGACCCTGCCGCTGTCCACCCTCGTCTCCTGGGTCGCGATGGCTCTGGTGATGACCTACTTCATCACCAGCGCCGACTCCGCGTCCCTGGTCATGGGCTCCCTCACCAGCCGCGGGGCGCTGCACCCGAGGAACTGGCTGGTCGTCACCTGGGGCGTGCTCATGGCCGCGGTGGCGGCCGTCCTGCTGGTGGCGGGCGGCCTCAAGTCCCTCCAGTCCGCGACGATCCTCGTCGCCCTCCCCTTCGTGCTGGTGATGCTCGCCCTGTGCTGGTCGCTCCTGACCGAGCTGCGCACCGACCCCGGCGCGGGCCCGGCCCGCCACCACGCGCTCCACGGCCTGCGCGACGCCCTGCGCACGATGATCGGCGAGGCGATCACGGAGCAGGGCCCGGTCCGGCACGCCAGGCTGCGCCGCGTCGCGGAGAGCGCCCGCGAGCGCGGCGACGGGGAGGGCGGGCCCGGGCCGTCCTGAACCGACGGCCTGTTGACCCTGCCCCCGGGGGCAGGGTTTAGCTTCTGCGGGAACGACAGCGGAGGCGAGCGGGATGAGAATCGGCGATGCCGCCCGGCGGGCGGGCGCGACGGTCAAGGCGGTGCGCTACTACGAGGCGCTGGGCCTGGTCACGCCCGGCCGGCTGGGAAACGGCTACCGCGACTACGACGAGCACGACGTACGGATCGTCCGGGAGATCCGGGCGCTCAGCCGGCTGGGGATCCCCGTCGAGCTCACCCGTCCCTTCCTCGACTGCATCGAGTCCGGCCGGCCGCACCCCGACGACTGCCCGGCCTCGCTGGCCGGTTACCAGGACGCGATCGACGACCTGACCCGGCGGATCGACGAACTGTCCGACCGCCGGGCCGCGTTGGTCCGGCAACTGCACGAGGCCGCCCACCGCAACAGCACCGTCCCCCGAGGAGAACCCGTGCACGACGACTTCACCCGGCTCCCCGCCCGGCTGCCCGTCCCCCAGGACGACGGCGCCTGCGACCACCTGCCCGGCCTCGCCCTGCCCCGCGTCGGACTCACGGACACCGGCGGCCGGACGGTACGGCTCGACGCGCCGGGGCCCGGGCGCACCGTGGTCTATGTGTACCCGCTGACCGGGCGGCCCGACCGGGACCTGCCGGAGGGCTGGGACTCCATACCCGGCGCCCGCGGCTGCACCCCCGAGTCCTGCGGCTTCCGCGACCACCACGAGGAGCTCGTCGAGGCCGGCGCCGGGCGGGTGTTCGGGCTCTCCTGCCAGGACACCGCGTACCAGCGCGAGGTGGTCGAGCGGCTGCGCCTGCCGTTCGCGATCCTCTCCGACCCGGATCTGCGGCTGGCGGACGAGCTGAAGCTGCCGACCTTCGAGGCGGGCGGGCAGCGGCTGTTCAGGCGGCTGACGCTCGTCCTGCGGGACGGGGTCGTCGAGCACGTCTTCTATCCCGTCTTCCCCCCCGACCGGCACGCGGAGCAGGTCCTCGGCTGGCTGCGCGCGCATCCGGCCTGACCCGGGGAGGGGCCGGGCCGGATGCGGTGCCGGGGGTGTCGTCCGCCGCCTCGGTCCGTCCGCCGGTCAACCCGCCAGACAGACGCCGAAGACCTTCATCTGGACGGCCGTCGGGCTCGTGCTGTTGACCGAGACGAGGTAGGAGTTGTCGCGCGCGCTGGGGTACGCGTCGAGCTTCTCGATCCCGCCCTGGTCCCGGTTGCCCGGCTGGGTGTACCCGCCGCCGATGATCCGGGTGCCCGTGGGGCAGGGGGGACTGCTGAGCAGCTGCGACTTGGCCAGGGCGGGGACGGTGTAGTCCCGCTCGACGGTGTGGAGGTCCAGGGGGCGGGGTTCGCCGGGCGGTCCGGGAGGACCGGGCGGGCCCTGCGGTCCGGCGGGACCCGTTTCGCCGCGGGGGCCCGGGGCGCCGTTGTCGCCCCTGGAACCGGCGGCTCCCGGAGGTCCGACGGGCCCCGGAGGGCCGGCGGGACCGGTCGCTCCGGCCGGACCGGACGGACCCGTGGGACCGGCGGGACCGCTGGGGCCCGTGGGTCCGATCGCACCGCTGGGGCCCACCGGGCCCACCGGCCCGGCCGGTCCTACCGCGCCGCTGGGCCCCGTGTCGCCCTGGTCTCCCTTCGGCCCTGCCGGTCCCATCGGCCCGGCAGGCCCGCCGGGGTCGCCCGGGTCTCCCTTGGGTCCCACGGGCCCCATGGGACCGACGGGCCCCGGAGGTCCGCCGGGATCCCCCTGGTCGCCCTTCTGGCCTGCGGGCCCCATCGGACCCACGGGGCCGGCGGGGCCCGCAGGTCCCACCGGGCCCGGCATCCCGCCCGGGCCCATCGGCCCGACGGGCCCTTGGGATCCCTTCGGTCCGGCGGGACCCGTCGGACCGGCGGGACCAGCAGGCCCGGCGGGACCAGCAGGCCCGGCGGGACCAGCAGGCCCGGCGGATCCCGTGGGCCCGGCCGGACCCACGCGGCCGGGGTCGCCCCGGTCGCCCTTCTCACCCCGGGACCCCGCGGGGCCGACGACCGGATCCCCCTTCGGGCCGGGCGGTCCGGCAGGACCGACGGGACCAACAGGACCGAGGTCGCCTCTGTCCCCCTTCTCGCCCTTCGGCCCCGCGGAGCCGGACGGCCCTGCGGCACCCACGGAACCGACAGGGCCGGCGGGACCAGCAGGCCCGGCAGGCCCGGCGGGACCGGCGGGACCGGCGGGACCGGCGGGACCGGCGGGACCGGCGGGACCCGGCTCACCCCTCTCGCCCTTCGGACCCACGGGCCCGACGGCCGGATCTCCCTTCGGACCCGGCGGGCCGGTGGGCCCGGTGGGCCCGGTCTCGCCCTTCGGCCCCATCGGCCCGACGACCGGGTCCCCCTTCGGACCAGGCGGTCCGGCAGGTCCCGTCGGTCCCACCGGCCCGGCAGGTCCGACGATCCCCGGCTCGCCCCTGTCGCCCTTCGGACCGCCGGGTCCGGGGCGCCCCGGC
Organism: Streptomyces luteireticuli; assembly: GCF_041519305.1. Taxonomy (NCBI): domain Bacteria; kingdom Bacillati; phylum Actinomycetota; class Actinomycetes; order Kitasatosporales; family Streptomycetaceae; genus Streptomyces; species Streptomyces luteireticuli. The sequence continues at coordinate 6,592,413 of NZ_CP167927.1, read as the reverse complement.
GGGCCGGGCGGACCGGCGGAGCCCTTCTTCCCCTGGGCGCCCGTGGGCCCGGCAACGGGATCACCCTTCGGACCCGGCGGTCCGGCGGGTCCCGGCGGGCCGGCCGGGCCAACCGGACCGGGCTCGCCCTTGGGCCCCGCCGGTCCGACGGCCGGATCGCCCTTCGGACCGGCAGGCCCAGGCGGGCCTCCGGGGCCGGGAGGTCCGCCAGGGCCGGGCGGTCCGCCAGGGCCGGGCGGTCCGCCAGGGCCGGGCGGTCCGCCAGGGCCGGGCGGTCCGCCAGGGCCGGGAGGCCCAGGAGGCCCGGGCGGTCCCGCCGGGCCCACCGCCGGAGGGGCGCCCTTTGGCTTGTCCTGCTTCGGCTTGTCGTGGTGGCCCCCGTCGCCGTGATGTCCGTCGTCCCCGTGCGGGTCCCTGCAGAACGGCACCGCGCCCGACATCCGGACGTACCGCGCGCTCAGCCAGCCCCGCCGGTCCGCGAGCCGGTACCAGAGGCTGTCCCCGCGCACCCGCTCGCCGTTGGCCTTGCAGTCGACGAGGACGCGGGCCCCCGGCTCGTACACGCCGATGACCGCCGCCCCGGTGCTGGGCGCGGCGCGGACGTTCTGGCCGACGCCCGCGACCACCTTCCCCACGGCCGGGCCGCCCCCGGCCGCCAGCACGTCCGCGATCGCGCCCAGCGCCGTCCCCGACGAGGCGCAGAACAAGGACAGCAGTCCCACGGCAAGGGCCCGCCGCCTCGTCGTGACGGCGTCCACCCTCTTCATAAAAATCGACATATCACTCCTTTCACCCTTCACGGGCTCGGAGTGGCACAGGAACACGGAGAAGGCGGGACATCCGCGAGACGGACCTGGCGGTACGGCCGGATGCAGCCGGGACGCCACTCCCCCGGGGGACCCACCGGGCATACAAGCGCACGAAGGAGTACGCCGCGGAGCGTTCAAAGAAAGTCGACAAATTGCCACAGAGGGCTTCGGTCCCGCCACCGCCGTCGGCGGACCCCCGCGCGGGCGCCCCTCGCCGGGTGGTGACGGGGGCGCCGTGCACCGGCCCGTATCGGCCCCTGGACCTAGGTCGCGTACGGGGAGAACCCGCACGTTAGCATCGGCAACGCGCCGTCCGGTCCCCGGAGGGCGCAAGTGCCGCCCCGGCGCACTTCGTTGTGCGTCGTTGCCCGCGCCCGGGGCGGCACCTGGCCCGGCACCGGCCGGGCGACACCACGCGCACGCACGAGGGAGCGGTCATGGGACGCAGCCGGACGGACGAGGTCGAGGATCTGATGGCGCGCTTCCCCGGGGTTCCGCGGGAAGCCGTCATCAAGGAGGACCTGCTGCGCGGCGGCATCGCCTTCGACGCCGAGGCCCTCACCGGCGACGAGAACGGCAGCGTCAAACCGAAGTCCTACTTCATCTTCTCCTTCGACCACGGCACCCTCCCCGAGCTCGGCGCCGCCGCCCTGAACCGCCCGCCGGAGGAGATCGTCCTCACCGGCGGCCCGTACGGCCTGCGGCGCACCGTCGTCTCGGTGCGGGTCAACCCGAACTCGCCCTACCGCGTGGGCGTCACGCCCGACGGCACGCTGGGCCTGATGCTCGACGGGCGGCACATCGCGGACGTGGGCCTGCCGCCGATGCCGGACTACTACCGGCACGCGCTCGCGAACGGGAAGTCGGTGATGGAGGTCGCGCCGACCATCCAGTGGGGCTACCTCATCTACCTGACGGTCTTCCGGGTCTGCCAGTACTTCGGCGCGAAGGAGGAGTGCCAGTACTGCGACATCAACCACAACTGGCGCCAGCACAAGGCGGCCGGCCGCCCCTACACCGGGGTGAAGTCGGTCGAGGAGGTGCTGGAGGCGCTGGAGATCATCGACAAGCACGACACCACGGGCGCCTCCCGCGCCTACACGCTCACCGGCGGCTCGATCACGTCCCAGGTGAAGGGCCTCGGCGAGGCGGACTTCTACGGGCGTTACGCGCAGGCGATCGAGGAGCGCTTCCCGGGCCGCTGGATCGGCAAGGTCGTCGCGCAGGCCCTGCCCAAGGAGGACGTCCAGCGCTTCCACGACTACGGGATCCGCATCTACCACCCCAACTACGAGGTGTGGGACCGCCGTCTGTTCGAGCTCTACTGCCCCGGCAAGGAGCGTTACGTCGGCCGCGACGAGTGGCACCGCCGGATCCTGGACTCGGCGGAGATCTTCGGGCCGCGCAATGTGATCCCCAACTTCGTCGCGGGCGTGGAGATGGCGGCGCCGGCGGGCTTCACCACGGTCGACGAGGCCATCTCCTCCACGGAGGAGGGCCTGCGGTACTTCATGTCGCGCGGCATCACCCCGCGGTTCACCACCTGGTGCCCGGAGCCGACGACTCCGCTGGGGAAGCAGAACCCGGCGGGCGCGCCCCTGGAGTACCACATCCGGCTGCTGGAGACCTACCGCGGCACGATGGAGGAGTTCGGGCTGTCGTCCCCGCCCGGTTACGGCCCGGCCGGGGCGGGACGCGCGGTGTTCTCGGTGAGTTCGTTCATGGACAGCCTGCCCGAGGGCATGCAGGGCGCGGAGGACTGACCACCTCCGCCCGTCAGGGGCCCGTCACGATCAGCTGGTACAGGCCCAGCGTGCTGACCCCCGCGATCAGCACCGTGACGGCCCATCCGGCGGCCTGCATTCCGGTTCCGAGGACGCGGCCGCCCATCAACTTCCGGTGCGAGGCGGCCCGCAGCAGCGCGAAGAGTCCTATGGGCGTGCCGATGGCGCCCGCGACGCCCGCCCAGTAGAGGAGTTGGATCGGCGGCACCTCGGCGTAGGTGGCGATCAGCCCGGCCAGCACGGACACGCCCATGGCGGCGAAGAACTTGGGGGCCTCCCGGGGGCGGAGGGTCAGCCCCCGCCGCCAGTTGAGGTGCGTGCCGGTGACGTACGCGGTGGTCGCGACGATGACCGGCAGCGCCACCAGGGCGGAGGCCAGCAGCCCCAGCGCGAAGAGGTCGCCCGCCCACGGCCCGGCCACCGGGCGCAGTGACCGGGCCGCGTCCTGGGCGGTGTTGACGTCCAGGCCGTGCACCCCCAGCGTGGCTCCGGCGGCGACGAGAAGGAACCAGAAGACCACGGTGGCGAAGAGGCTGCCGGCGAGCGCGTCGAACTGCCGCAGGCGGTGCAGGTGCCAGGGGACCTTCTCCTCCGCCTGGGAGATGGTCTGCCAGACGTAGACGTAACTGGTGGCGGTGGTGCCGATCAGGGACAGCAGGTTGAACAGGAAGGTGTTGCCGGTGTGCAGGTGCGGGACGAGGCTGCCGCGGAGGACGTCGGCCCAGTCGGGGCGGGCGAGCACCGCGGCCGCGGCGTAGGCGAACAGCACCAGCAGCAGGTATTTCATGGCCCGTTGGAGGACCTGGTACCCGAGCAGCATCACCGCCGCGAGCAGCGCCAGGCACAGCGGTGCGGCGAACCAGCGCCAGTCCTGCCCGGTGAGCAGCCCCAGGGCGGCGGCGCCGGCCTCCAGGTCGGCGGCGATGGTGACGATGTTGACCACCAGGATGGAGCCCAGCAGCAGCCGGGCGAAGGCCGGCCGGTGCATCGCGGTGACGGCGCCCTGCAGGTCCGCCCGGGTCGCCATGCCGACCCGGGTGGCGATCGACTGGATCACGGCGAGCATCGGGAACAGCAGCAGGACGCACCAGCCCATGTCGTAGACGGTGCCGGCGGCGATGACCACGATGGTGGCGACGGTGGTGGGGTCGGTGTCCGAGGCGCCGGCGATGAGCCCGGGGCCGACAGCGCGCAGATAGCTCCGCCAGGTGATGGGCTGCCCGTGCCGGGCGGCCCGGCGGGTGCCGGAGCCGTCGGCACCGACGGTGATCCTCGAACCAGGTGTGGACGACATCCCTGCCTTCTCCCTTTTCGTCCCTTGTCGTGGGTCGTGGATCAGTCGTGGATCGATCCGTGAATGGATCCGTGGGTCAGTCCGTGGCCTTGTGCCCCCGCGCCCACTGGAGGCCCCATCCGTAGAGCCGGTCGAGATCGGCCTGGTAGCCGTAGACGTAACGGGCCTCGCGGCGCAGGACCAGGCGGTCCTGCCGGCGCTCGATGAGGGCCACCGCACAGGAGCGGGCGTGCCGGTCCCGCTCGTGGAGTTCGATCACATAGCGCTGCCCGGTGGGCGGGTAGAAGCCGACCGTCGCGTGCACCCGGCTGAAGGCGGGGGCTCCGCTGTAGATGTAGGCGAACACCAGCAGGCGCCGGAATTCCGCGGCGCGGTCCAGGTTGATGTAGAGCGTCTCGCCGGAGGCCGCTCCGAAGCGGTTGTCGTCGCCCAGCTTCACATAGGGCGGGGCGTGGAGGCTTCCGGCGAGTCCGCCAAGCGGCTGCACCACGCCCTTTGTCCCGTCGGCCAGTTCGTACAGGCAGGCCAGGTCCAGATCGACGGTCACCATGACCGGGCCCTGGGGCTGTTCCCAGAGCTCCGGGGAGCGCGGCCGCAGCGGGAACAGCAACGGCGGTCCGGCGGGCCGCAGTTCGCAGGAGGGCATCTGCCAGGTGAGGTGGACCCGGAGGGTGCCGGCCCCCGCTCCCCGGCCGGTGAGCGGCACTTCGGGATGGCTCTTGGAGAGCCGGTGGTGCACGGGGTCGTCGAAACCGCTCCCCCGCGGCCGGCTGCGGACGAAGTAGTGCCACAGACTTCCGCCCGCCTCCGGCGGCGGGGCGGGCGCCGGTATTCCGGCGAGGCGCGGCTTTCCCCCGCGTCGGTGTTCCCACATCGTTGTCCGGCTCCCTTCCCGGCGGTCTCCTCCAAAGCGGCACGTCAACAAATCGGCATGTCAACAGAGGGAAAAACAGGGGAAGTCGGGACACCGGAAAAGAAATCGATCACCGCCCGGCCGATGCGGGCGCACCACACCATGGAGACGGCAGCGGGCCAGAGTCGGACACGTGAAAGTATAAGAATACGCATCTACGCATGCAAGGGCACGTTCGCACGGAAAGCGGAATTTACCCCTCGCCAACCTTTTCGCGGATATTTTCGACATACTCGAACGCGCTGCATATCCACCCCGATGCCACGGAGGGGCCGACAACCGCCGCCAAGGGTTGCTAGATTGCGCATACGGGCAAGTGTCGCGGCAGAACGAGAACTCACGACGCACCGACTACCGCCGAGGAGGCCGCAGTTGCCGCAGGGCAGGACACCCCCGACCGGCAGCACCAACCTGCGCCTCGGGGCGGCCGTCGCCGAGATCGAAGGGCTGTACGCCGCCCTGCGCGCGACCGGCGGCGGACTCCACCGCGACCGGCTGCTGGCCGAACTGGCCCGGGCCGGCCGCCGCTTGAGCGCCCTGGCGCTCGTCCCCCGGCAGGACGGCCGGAGCCTGCCGCCCCGTTCCCGCTGGGAGCGCCGGCGTGCGCTGGCGGCGCGGGGCGCGGCCCGGATCCTCGCGCTCACGGCGGACGACGGGGGCGCCCCGGTGAAGTCCCGCGATCCCCAATGACCTTGACGCTCCCCCGCCCGACGGCCTCGGCCCTCTTCAGAACAGCCCTTCCTGCTCCCCCGCCCCGGCCACCCCGCGCTCGAAGGCCAGCAGCCTCCGCTTGCGGTCGAGCCCGCCCCCGTAGCCGGTGAGGCTGCCGTCGGCCCCGACCACACGATGGCAGGGGACGATGATGCCGACGGGGTTCCTGCCGTTGGCGAGTCCGACGGCCCGGGAGGCGCCCGGCGCCCCGATACGTTCGGCGAGTTCCCCGTAGGAGACGGTGACGCCGTAGGGGATCTCCTGGAGACCGGCCCAGACGCGGCGCTGGAAGGGCGTGCCATGCAGGCCGAGCGGCAGGTCGAAGTGCGTCAACTCGCCGTCGAAGTAGGACTTCAGCTGCCGTGCCGTCTCGGCGAAGGGGGCGTCGCCGGGATCCCCGGGCGCCCCGAAGTCCTCCTCGGGCGGCCGGTGCCGCTGGTCGGTCATGTACAGGTGGGAGAGCAGCCCGTCGGTGGCGACCAGCGTGAGCGGGCCGTAGGGGCTCTCCAGGACGGTGTGAACGACGGACATCACGTTTCTCCGGTCAACTCCGGTGCGGGGAGGGGTCGGTGGGCATCCGGGCGGCCGGGTGGTCGTCCGCGGCCCACAGGTACTGGACAGCGTAGGCGCGCCAGGGCCGCCAGGCCGCGGCGTGCCGGGTCAGGGCGCCCGGGGTGGCGGGCAGCCCGGCGGCGGCGGCCGCGCGACGCACCCCGAGGTCGGTGGGGATGAAGGCGTCCGGGTCGCCGAGGCCGCGCATGGCGATGATCCCGGCCGTCCAGGGGCCGATGCCGGGCAGGCCGTCGAGGACGGCGCGGGCGCGCGTCCAGTCGCATCCGGCGCCGAGGTCGAGCTCCCCGGAGGCCAGGGCCTCGGCCAGGCGCAGCAGGGTGCCGCGGCGGGCGGCCGGCATGGCGAGGCCGGCGGGGTCGAGGGCGGCCAGGTCCCCGGCGGTGGGGAAGAGGTGGGTGAGTCCGCCCGGGGCGGCGACGGGGGTGCCGTGGGCGGTCACCAGGCGGGCGGCGAGGGTGCGGGCGGCGGCCGTCGAGACCTGCTGGCCGAGGACGGCCCGCAGGGCGAACTCCCCGGCGTCCACGGTGCGCGGGACCCGTCGGCCCGGGGCCCGGTCCACCAGCGGCGCCAGATGCGTGTCGGTGCGCAGCAGCGTGTCCACGGCCTCGGGGTCGGCGTCCAGGTCGAGCAGCCGCCGGCACCGGCTGATGGCCCCGGCGAGGTCGCGCTGGTCGGTGAGGGAGAGGCGGCAGTCGATGTGGCCGGGGCGGGGGGCGAGGGAGACGGTGCCGTGCCCGTAGGGCAGGCGCAGGGTGCGGTGGTACGCGCCGTCGCGCCACTCCTCGACGCCGGGTACGGCGGTGGCGGCGAGGTGGCCGAAGAGGTTGTCGGGCCGGAAGGGTTCGCGGAAGGGCAGGCGCAGGGCCAGGGAGCCGGGGACGGCCGGCGGGCGGCCGTTGCCGGCGCGGATGCGCAGCTCGGTCGGGGCGAGGCCGAAGACCTCGCGGACGGTCTCGTTGAAGGCGCGGACCGAGGCGAAGCCGGCGGCGAAGGCGACGTCCGCCATGGTCAGGTCGCTGGTCTCGATCAGGGTCCGGGCGGTCTGCGCGCGCTGGGCGCGGGCCAGGGCCAGGGGTCCGGCCCCGAGCTCGGCGAGGAGCTGGCGCTCGACCTGCCGGGTGCTGTAGCCGAGCCGGGCGGCGAGGCCGGGGACGCCCTCGCGGTCCACGGTGCCGTCGGCGATCAGGCGCATGGCGCGGGCGACGAGGTCGGCGCGCTCGTTCCACCGGGGCGAACCCGGGCTCGCGTCGGGGCGGCAGCGCTTGCAGGCCCGGTAGCCGGCCTGCTGGGCGGCGGCCGCGCTCGGGTAGAAGGTCATGTTCCGGTCCTTGGGCGGAACGGCCGGGCAACTGGGGCGGCAGTAGATGCGCGTGGTGCGGACGGCGGTGAAGAACCAGCCGTCGAAGCGGGAGTCCTTGGACCGCACGGCCCGTACGCAGCGGTCGACGTCGGTGTGCATGTCTTCAAGGATCCTCCGTGGCGGCGGCCCCGGCTCGCGGAAATCCGACATCGACGTCCGGACCCTTCTGTCAATGACGGTTGACAGTCCGGGTGTCTGTCATCCAAGGTTGACAGCATGGCCGGAACCGAAGCGAAGGACGCCCTCGGTACCACCGAGGCCGCCATGCACACCGACCCCCGCGTGGGTCTGCGCGCCGTCGCCGCGCTGCGACGGCTGGTCGAACGACTGGAAGCGCTCCAGGTCGACAACGCCCGGCGGCAGGGCTGGTCCTGGGAGGAGATCGGGAACTCCCTCGGGGTCAGCAGGCAGGCCGTCCACAAGAAGCACGCCAGGAGGTAACAGGCATGTTCGAGAGGTTCACCAAGGAGGCACGCATCGCCGTGGTCGTCGCCCAGGAGGAGGCGCGCCTGCTGAACCACCCCCGCATCGGCGCCGAGCACCTCCTCCTGGCGATCACGACGCGCACGGGCGCCCCGGGCACCGGCACGCTGGCCCGGCTCGGCATCACCCCCGACGCCTGCCGGGCGGCCATCAGGACGCCCGATTCCCTGGACGAGGAGGACGCGGAGGCGCTGCGGCACCTCGGCATCGATCTGGACGCGGTGCGCGCCAGCGCGGAGACGGCCTTCGGGCCGGGTGCGCTGGACCGGCCGCCGTCCGCGCCGCCGCGCGGGTGGCTGCGCCGGGGATCGACGTCCAAACCCCAGAAGCCGCACATCCCGTTCAACACGAGCGCCAAGCGGGCACTGGAGCGCTCGCTGCGCGAGGCGCTGGAACGCAAGGACAACCGCATCGGCACCGAGCATGTGCTGCTGGGCATCACCGCGCTCGACGACCTGCCGACGGCGGGTCTGCTGCGGAGTCTCGGCACGACGCCGCGGGATCTGCGGGCGGGGGTTCTGGAGGATTTGCGCGCGGTGGCGTGAGGGGTGGGGGGTGTCGGGGGTGGTTCTTGCCCCTGGCCCGCCCTTTCACCGTTTCTTCCGGGGGCTCCGCCCCCTCGGCCCGGCACCGCGGCTCCACCGCGGTAGGGCGGGGGCTGCGCCCCCTGCACCCCTGCTCCCGGGGCTCCGCCCCTGGCCCCCGTTGTCGCGGCTCCGCCGCTCGTCCTCAAGCGCCGGACGGGCTGATATTCAGCCCGTCCGGCGCTTGAGGACTCCGCCCGAAGGGCGGACGGGGCCCGGGGTCTCCCCGGAAGAAACGGTGAAAGGGAGGGACCGGGGCACACACCCAGCCCGTCCGGCACCTGAGGACAGCACCCGCAAGGCGCTTCAGGGGCCAGGGGGCGAAGCCCCCCGGTAGGGCGCAGGGGCAAAGCCCCGCCCACCCGCGCGAAGCGCGGTGCCGGGTCCGGGGCTTGCCCCGGGGAAACGGCGAAAGGGCGGGCCGGGGGCAAGAACCACCCCCACCTACCCCCCGCACAACCTCCGCCACACCACCCGCGCCGCATGATGCCCCGACATCCCATGCACCCCCGGCCCCGGCGGCGTCGCCGACGAGCACAGGTAGACGGCGGGATGCGCCGTCGCGTACGGGACGCGGGCGAGCTTCGGACGAATCAGCAGCCGCAAACCCGCCACCGAGCCGATCGCGATGTCCCCGCCCACATAGTTGGCGTTGCGGGCCGCGAGTTGCGGGGGGCCCGCGACGGCCCGGGCGAGGACGAGGTCGCGGAAGCCCGGTGCGAACCGCTCGATCTGCCGCTCGATCACCTCCGTCGCATCGCCCTCCCAGCCGTTGGGAACGTGCCCGTACACCCAGAACGTGTGCTTGCCCTCCGGCGCCCGGCCGGGGTCCACGATGCTGGGCTGGGCCGTGATGAGGAAGGGGACGGAGGGGTCCCGCCCCTGGAGGGCCGCGGCCAGGGCCGCGTCGATCTCCTCGTAGGTGGGCCCGACATGGACCGTGCCCGCCTGCCGGGCGGCCTCCGCCGTCCACGGCACGGGCCCCGACAGCGCGTAGTCGATCTTGAAGACGGACGGTCCGTACCGGAAGCGGCGGTAGGCGTTGCCGAGCCCGGCGATACGGGCGAGGGCGGTCGGCGAGGTGTCGAAGACGTAGGCGCGGGCGGGCGGCAGGTCGTCGAGGCGCTTGACCTCGAAGCCGGTGTGGATCGCGCCGCCCTGCTCGCGGAGGTATGAGGCGAGGGCATCCGCGATGGACTGCGAGCCGCCGCGCGGGACGGGCCAGCCGCGCTCGTGCGCGGCGAGCGCGAAGACCAGGGCCATCCCGGCGGTGCCGGGCCCGGTGAGCGGGCCGATGCCGTGGGCGGCGAGCCCCGCCAACAGGCCGCGCGCCTTGGGCCCTTGGAAGCGCCGGGCGAGCCAGGCCGCGGGCAGTCCGCCCACCATCCCGAACCGCGCGTAGCCGATGGGGTCGCGCGGCGGACCGTCCCACTGCGTGCGCAGGAAGTCCCGGGCGAGCGCGGCCCACTTGCCCCGGAAGGGGGCGACCAGGCGGCGGTACGTCCCCGCGTCGCGCGCGCCGAAGGAGGCGGCCGTCTCGCCGACGTGCCGGGAGAGGACGGCGGCCGTGCCGTCGGGGAACGGGTGCACCATCGGCAGCCCGGGGTGCAGCCACTCCAGCCCGTGCCGCTCCAGCGGCATGGCGGCGAACGCCGGGGACCCGATGCCGAGCGGATGGACGGCGGAGCACGGGTCGTGGCGGAAGCCCGGGAGGGTCAGCTCCTCGGTACGGGCGCCGCCGCCGATCGCGTCGGCCGCCTCGTACACCTCGACGGCGAGGCCGCGGCGGGCCAGTTCGACGGCGGCCGTCAGCCCGTTGGGCCCGGCCCCTACGACGACCGCGTCGAGCATGGTGGGCACGGACGGACTCCCCTCACACGAAGATCAAGACGCCAGCAGGCCCAGGATATGCCCGAGGGTCGCGGCGTCCCGCGCGGAGGCGAACGGCAGGGCGTTGCCCCCGGATATCCGGAACGGCTCGCCGGCCACGGTCCCGCTCGCGCCGCCCGCCTCCGCGACGAGCAGCAGGCCGGCGGCGTGGTCCCAGGGGTTCTCCCAGGAGAAGGCCGTCGCGTCCAGGTCCCCGCACGCCACGTTCAGATACTCCAGCCCCGCCGAGCCGCACGGGCGCGGGGCGACCCCGGCCGTGGTGAGCCGGCCCAGGACGCGCTTCTCCTCGTCGGTGGTGAAGTCGAAGTGGGAGATGGCCACCGTCAGCTCCCGGCCGGGCTCCGGCGAACCGGCCCGCAGCGGGACGCCGTCCAGCCGCGCTCCCCCGCCGCGGACGGCGGTCGCCATCCGCTCCAGGGCGGGCGCGTACGTCCAGGACGCCAGCAGCTCGCCGCGGTGGGCCAGGCAGACCAGGGTCGCGAAGCCGGGGTCGCCGTGGACGAACTGCCGGGTGCCGTCGACCGGGTCCACGATCCACACCGGGTCGTCGCCGTGCAGCGCCTCCAGGACGGACGGGTCGGCGTGCACCGCCTCCTCGCCGACCACGCGGGAGCCGGGCAGCAGGGCGGTGAGCGAGGCCGTCAGATGCTCCTCGGCCAGCCGGTCGGCCACCGTCACCAGGTCGTGCGGGCCGTTCTTCTCGACGATCTCGTCCGCGGCGAGCTGGCGGAAGCGCGGCATGATCTCGGCGGCGGCCGCCTTGCGGACCGCCTCGTCGACGGCGGTCAGGTCACCTGCGAGAAATTCATCGATCATACGGCCATCGAACCACGCCGCACTGACAACCGGGGACGTGACGATGGCCTCAGCACCTACGGACGGTGAACGCCCACAGTCAACGACCCACCGCATAGCCCTGCATCCCGCGCGGATTGGCCGCGGCCGACAGCACACCCGTCTCCGGGTCGCGGGCCACCGCGCACAGCCGCCCCAGCGACCACGCCCCGTCCACGGTCACCCGGTGCCCGCGGCGGCGCAGCTCCTGCACCGTCTCCTCCCCCACGCGCCACTCGACGGTGACGGCGCCGGGGGACATCACACGCGGGTGGAACGAGCCGGGGAAGCTCTCCTGGTGCCAGGTGGGGGCGTCGATGGCGGCCTGGAGGTCCTCTCCGGCGGCGACGGCCAGGAAGAAGGGCAGCTGCCACTGGTCCTGCCGGTCGCCGCCGGGCGTGCCGAAGGCCATCACCGGCTCCCCGCCGCGCAGGGCCAGCGACGGGGTGAGCGTGGTGCGCGGACGGCGGCCGGGGGCGAGGGAGTTGGGCAGCCCGGGCTCCAGCCAGGCCATCTGGAGGCGGGTGCCGAGCGGGAAGCCGAGCTCGGGGACGACCGGGTTGGACTGCAGCCAGCCGCCGCTGGGCGTCGCGGAGACCATGTTGCCCCGGCGGTCGACGACGTCGAGGTGGCAGGTGTCGCCGGAGAGCGCGGGCATGCCCCCGCCGGGAGGGGCCTCCGGCCCGGCGGGGGCCGTCGCGTACCGGGGCAGACGGGGCGCGCGCCCGCCCGGGCTGCCCGGGCGCAGCTCGTACGAGGCGGTGGCGTCGATCAGGGCCCGCCGCCCCGCGTTGTATTCCACGGACAGCAGCTCGTCCAGCGGCACCTCGGCGGCGTCCCCGTACCACGCCTCCCGGTCGGCCATGGCGAGCTTGCCCGCCTCGATCAGGGTGTGGACGTACTCCGGGCTCCCGCGCCCGGGGAGGTCGTCGAGCAGGGCGAGCTGCTGGAGCAGCACCGGCCCCTGGGACCAGGGGCCCGCCTTGCACACGGTCCATCCGTGCCAGTCGTAGGTGACCGGCTCCTCGTACCCGGCCCGGTGGGCGGCGAGGTCGTCCCCGGTGAGGGTGCCGGTGTGCCGCTCCCCGGTCGTGTCGAGGGTGGGGCGGCCGGCGGCGCGCAGCAGCGCCTCGGCGACGAACCCCTCGCGCCACACGCGCCGCGCGGCGTCGATCCGGGCCTCGCGGTCCGCCCCGGCCGCCGCCTCGGCGATCAGCCGGCGCCAGGTGGCGGCGAGGGCGGGGTTGCGGAAGGGCCGCCCGGGGACGGGTGGTACGCCGCCGGGCAGGTACACCTCGGCCGAGTCGGTCCACTCGGTGGCGAACAGCTCCCGCACCGTCCCGACGGCCCGGCCGAGCCCTTCCACGGCCGGATGCCCGTGCTCGGCGTACCCGATGGCGTACTCCAGCACCTCCGCGAGCGAGCGCGTCCCGTAGTCCCGCAACAGCAGCAGCCATGCGTCGAACGCCCCCGGCACGGCGGCGGCCAGCGGCCCGCTCCCGGGTACGAGGTCCAGCCCGAGCGCCCGGTAGTGCGCGAGGGACGCCCCGGCCGGTGCGGGTCCCTGCCCGCACAGCACCCGCACGGGCCCGCCGGCGGGCGCGAGAATGATGGGCACCTCCCCGGCGGGCCCGTTGAGGTGCGGCTCGACGACGTGCAGCACGAACGCCCCCGCCACGGCCGCGTCGAACGCGTTGCCCCCGCCCTCCAGCACGGCCATCGCGGACTGCGAGGCGAGCCAGTGCGTGGACGACACCATGCCGAACGTTCCGCGAAGGGTGGGGCGCGTGGTGAACACGCTTCCAGGAAGGCACAGTTGGCGATGGCGCGCAAGGGGCCGGGCGGCGGGGGGCCGGTGCCCGGGGGCGGCCCTGTCCGCGCTCCCGGTTACGGTGGAGGGCGCTGGCCCGCCGGTCAGCCCGATTTCGACAGGAGATGCGTCGTGCACGGTGAGTACAAGGTGCCGGGCGGCAAGCTCGTCGTCGTGGACCTGGAGGTCCGCGAGGGGGTGCTGCGCGACGTCCGGGTCGCCGGCGACTTCTTCCTGGAGCCGGACGAGGCGCTCCTCGACATCGACCGCGCGCTGGAGGGCGCCCCCGCCGACCTGCCCGCCCCGCAGCTCGCGGCGCGGATCGACGCGGCGCTGCCGGAGGGCGCGGTGCTGTTCGGCTTCACCCCGGAGGCCGTGGGCGTCGCGGTCCGCCGGGCGCTGGCCCAGGCCACGGACTGGACGGACTACGACTGGCAGCTCGTCCACGACGGACCGCAGTCGCCGGCCCTGCACATGGCGCTCGACGAGGTCCTGACCACCGAGGTCGCCGCGGGCCGCCGCCCGCCGACGCTGCGGGTCTGGGAGTGGGGCGCCCCGGCGGTGGTGATCGGCAGCTTCCAGTCGCTGCGCAACGAGGTGGACCCGGAGGGTGCCGAGCGGCACGGCATCGAGGTCGTGCGCCGGATCTCCGGCGGCGGGGCCATGTTCATCGAGCCCGGCAACACCATCACGTACTCGCTCTGCGTCCCCGACGCCCTCGTCCAGGGCCTGTCCTTCGCCGACAGCTACAAGTACCTGGACGACTGGGTGCTGGGCGCCCTGGAGGGCATGGGCGTCAAGGCCTGGTACCAGCCCCTCAACGACATCGCCACCGAGTCCGGCAAGATCGCGGGCGCGGCGCAGAAGCGCGTGGTGTCCGGGAACGGCGCGGTGCTGCACCACGTGACCATGGCCTACGACATCGACGCCGACAAGATGCTCGAAGTCCTGCGCATCGGACGGGAGAAGCTCTCCGACAAGGGCACCACGTCGGCGAAGAAGCGCGTCGACCCGCTGCGGCGGCAGACGGGTCTGCCGCGCGACGCCGTCATCACCAAGATGATCGAGTCCTTCCGGGGGCGGTACGGGCTGACGGAAGGGTCGGTCACGCCGGAGGAACTGGCGCGGGCCGAGGAGCTGGCGCGGACGAAGTTCTCCTCGGCGGAGTGGACCGCGCGCGTCCCGTAATCCCGTAGGACGCGCGCGGGTCCCGGCCGGCGTCAGTGGTCGAGCGCGACCTCCTTGTGGACGTCGCCGTCCTTGCTGCCGCCGTTGGCCTTGAGGATGGACGCGCCGAGCGTTCCCGGGTCGCCGACCTTGCCGTCGTGGCCCGTGATGGCCTTGAAGATCTGTTCGGAGAGGGACTTCTCGACGCCCGGGAACGGGGTGAAGCGCGGCTCGACCTGCCAGCCGAGGTGCTCGCCGGTGGCGGTCTCCCAGGCGCGGCCCGCGAAGTTGGTGCAGTTCTGGTCGGGGGCGTACGCCTTGTCGCGCTGGGAGTCGACGAAGGCGAAGAACGCCTTGCGGCCCTGCTCGTTGACCGGCTTGCAGCGGCCGGTGCGGGTCTTGGTGGGGTGGTCCTCGGTGGCGGAGCCGATGGACTTGAGGTGGTCGGCGGGGGTGCCGCGGCTGAACTTGTCGGCCGCGTCGCCGTTGGCGTCGTTGCCCCAGTCGTCCGGGTAGTCGACGGCCAGACCGCCGGGGAACTTGCTCTCGGTCCAGAACTTGGGGTTGTAGGCGAGGCCGTCCCACGGCGACTGGAAGGAGTACGTGCCGACGGTCTTCCCGTCCGGGGCCGTGTAGACGGTCCAGGAGTGGCCCAGGTCGCCGCTGCCCATGATCTCGGCGGCGATGTCGCCGATGGCCTTGGTGGGGTGCTTGAGCTTCTGCTGGGCGATCTGCTTGGCGATGCCCTTGACGTCGGCCGGCTCCTGCCGCTCGCTGAAGACGCAGAGCGCGCCGCCGTCGCCGAGCTTCAGGCTCTCGGGGCCCTTGATGGCGCCGACGCCGCCGTCGGTGACGGTCCCGGGGGCTGCGGCTGCGGCTGCGGCTGCGGCTGCGGCTGCGGCTGCGGTTCCGGCGAGGCCGATGGCGTCGATGCCGGCTCCGGCGAGTAACAGCGTGGCACAAGTGGCTGCGGAGAGGCGGCCGTTCACGCGCACGGGGGTGTCCTGTTCTGTGTGGTCCACCGGTCGGCGGTGCGTCTGCGGCGACGGGCCGCCGCCGTCTTTTCAAGATCACCTTACTCGTCGGTAGGGGGTTGTGCCCCTCCCCGCCCTTTCGCCGTTTCCCGCAGGGGCTGCGCCCCTGCGCCACCCCGCGCCCGCGCTCCGCGCGGGTGGGCGGGGGCTACGCCCCCTGGCCCCCCGAAGCGCCCTTCGGGCGCTGTCCTCAAACGCCGGACGGGCTGGGTGTGTGCCCCGGTCCCGCCCTTTCACCGTTTCTTCCGGGGAAACCCCGGACCCCGTCCGCCCTCCGGGCGGAGTCCTCAAACGCCGGACGGGCTGAAGTGCGCGCCCGGGCTGAAGTACGCACCCCGGCTGAAGTGCGCACCCGGGCTGAAGTGCCCGCCTGGGCTTTGGAATCCGGCCGGGCGCGAAACCCAGCCCGTCCGGCGCTTGAGGACGAGCGGCGGAGCCGCGACAACGGGGTCCGGGGCGGAGCCCCGAAAGGGGGCCAGGGGCGAAGCCCCGGAAGCAGGGGCGCAGGGGGCGCAGCCCCCGCCGGGGAGCAGGGGCGCAGCCCCGCCCACCGCGGCGAGCCGCGGTGCCGGGCCGAGGGGGCGGAGCCCCCGGAAGAAATGGTGAAAGGGCGGGACCGGGGCAACCCCCTACCCCAACACCGGAATCACCCGCTCCCCATACGCATCGATCACCCCCTCCCGCGCATCATGCATCGCATACACCGCAAACTGATCCACCCCCAACGCCCGCAACCGCTCCAGCTTCTCCACATGCGCCTCCACCGGCCCCAGCAAGCAGAAACGGTCCACGATCTCGTCCGGCACGAAGTCCGTGGACGGATTCCCGGCCCGCCCGTGGTGGCTGTAGTCGTAGCCCTGGCGCTTCTCGACATACTCCGTGAGCTCGTCCGGGACGGCAGCGGAGTGGGCTCCGTAGCGGGCCACCAGATCGGCCACATGATTACCGACCATGCCGCCGAACCAACGGCACTGCTCACGCGCATGCGCCAAGTCGTCCCCGACATACGCCGGCGCCGCGACGCAGATCTTCACCGACGCGGGGTCACGGCCCGCCTCGGCCGCGGCCGTACGGACCGCGTGGACCATCCACTCCGTGAGGAACGGGTCGGCCAGTTGCAGGATGAAGCCGTCCGCCTCCTGCCCGGCCAGGGCCAGCGCCTTCGGTCCGTACGCCGCCACCCACACCGGCAACCGGCCGTCGCGCACCCAGGGCAGGCGCAGGGCCGTGCCGCCGACGTCCGCCTCCCTCCCCTCCGCCAGGTCGCGGATGACGCGGACCGAATCCCGCAGCACGGCAAGGGTGTTGGGGCGTCGGCCGGCGACGCGCATCGCGGAGTCGCCGCGGCCGATGCCGCACACGGTGCGGTTGCCGTACATGTCGTTGAGCGTGGCGAAGGTGGAGGCCGTGACCTCGGGGGTACGGGTCGTCGGATTGGTGACCATGGGGCCCACGATCAGCCGCTCCGTGTGCTCCAGGATGCGGCTGTGGATCACGAACGGCTCCTGCCACAGCACGGCGGAGTCGAAGGTCCACCCATAGCGGAAGCCGCGCCGCTCCGCGCGCCGCATCAGCTCCACGACGGCGGAGGCGGGCGGATCGGTCTGCAGGACGAGGCCGAAGTCCAAGGGACGGGCTCCTTAACTCAAGAGAAGGTGGCGCGGGGGACGTAGCGGCCGTGCCCGGCACGCCCGGTGAACTCCCGCCGGTCGATGACGACTTCGCCGCGCGAGAGGACGGTCTCCACCCGCCCGGTGATCCGCTTGCCCTCGTACGCCGAGTAGTCGACGTTCATGTGGTGCGTGGCGGCCGAGATCACCTGCTCGGCGTGCGGGTCGTAGACGACGACGTCGGCGTCGGCGCCCGGCGCGAGGGTGCCCTTGCGCGGGGCCAGGCCGAACATCCGCGCGGGGGCGGCGCAGGCGATGTCGATCCAGCGGCGACGGGAGAGGTGCCCGTCCACCACCGCCTGATGGAGGAGGTCCATCCGGTTCTCCACCCCGGGCAGCCCGTTGGGGATCTTCGAGAAGTCGCCGCGCCCGAGCTCCTTCTGCCCGGCGAAGCAGAAGGGGCAGTGGTCGGTGGAGACGACCTGGAGGTCGTCGGTGCGCAGCGCGCGCCAGAGCGCCGCCTGGTGCTCGCGGGGCCGCAGGGGCGTGGAGCAGACGTACTTGGCGCCCTCGAAGCCGGGTTCGGCGAGGTTGTCGGTGGATAGGTAGAGGTACTGCGGGCAGGTCTCGCCGAAGACGGGGAGTCCCTCGTCCCGGGCCCGGGCGAGCTCGGCGACGGCCTCCTGCGCGGAGACGTGGACGACGTAGAGCGGACTGCCGGCGACCTGGGCCAGCCGGATCGCCCGGTGGGTGGCCTCGGCCTCCAGCAGGGCCCGGCGCACCTCGCCGTGCCACCGCGGCTCCGTGTGCCCCGCGGCGAGCGCCTGCTCGACGAGGACGTCGATGGCGGGACCGTTCTCGGCGTGCATCATGATCAACCCGCCGTTGCCGGCGGCCCGTTGCATCGCCCGCAGGATCTGGCCGTCGTCGCTGTAGAACACCCCCGGGTAGGCCATGAAGAGTTTGAACGAGGTCACCCCCTCCCCCACGACCCGGTCCATCTCCTTCAGCGACGCCTCGTTCACATCGGAGAGGATCATGTGGAAGGCGTAGTCGACGGCGCACCTGCCCTCGGCCTTCGCGTGCCAGGCGTCCAGCCCCTCGCGCAGGGCGCCGCCGCGCGGCTGCACCGCGAAGTCGACCACGGTGGTGGTGCCGCCCCAGGCGGCGGCCCGGGTGCCGGTCGCGAAGTCGTCGGAGGAGGCGGTCCCGCCGAAGGGGAGGTCGAAGTGGGTGTGGGCGTCGACGCCGCCCGGGACGACGTACTTCCCGGTGGCGTCGATGACCCGGTCGGCCGTCCAGCCGAGCGCCGCGGAGGGCGCGGCCAGGGCAGCCACCGTGCCGTCCTCGACGAGGACATCGGCGTACGTCTCGTCGGCGGCGGTGATCACCAGTCCGCCGCGGATCAGGGTCCGGCTCATGACACCGCCTCCTTCGCGTCGACCTCGCGCAGCACCCGTTCCAGTACGGCCGCGCCCTCCTCGGCCTCGGCGGCGGTGAGGGAGAGCGGCGGGGCGATGCGCAGCACGTCGCCCGCCCGGCCGCCCTTGCCGATCAACAGGCCCTGTTCCCGGGCGGCTTCGAGGGCCCGGGCGGCGGCCTGCGGCGAGGCGAGCCCGACGCCGATCATCAGGCCCCGGCCGCGTACCTCGCGGACGGCCGGGAGTCCGGCGGCGACGGCGCGCAGCCGCTCCAGGAGCGGGCCGCCGACGCGGCGGGCGTTGCCCTGGAGGTCGTGGTCCAGCAGGTACCGGAGGTTGGCGAGGCCGGCGGCCATGGTGACGGGGCTGCCGCCGAAGGTCGAAATGGAGTTGGCGTCCAGGCAGTTCATGACCTCGGCGCGGGCGACGACGCCGCCGACCGCCATGCCGTTGCCGATGCCCTTGGCGAAGGTGAGGAGGTCCGGCGGGCCGTTCTCCGCGTGGGCCTGCCAGCCCCAGAAGTGGTCGCCGGTCCGGCCCCAGCCGGTCTGCACCTCGTCGCTGATCCAGAGGATGCCGTGCCGGTCGAGGACCTCGCGGAAGGCGGCGTAGAGGCCGTCGGGCGGCGCGGTGAACCCGCCGACGCCCTGCACCGGTTCGGCGATCAGCGCGGCGACGGTGCCGTGGGCCTGGCCGAGCATGTCCTCCAGGTCGCGCACGCTCGCGGCGATGAAGTCCGCGTCGGTCAGGTGCGCGTACGGGCCGCTCGTGCGGACGGCGCCGTGCACATAGAGGGTCTGCAGCGGGGAGAGACTGGTGGGCGACCAGGCGGAGTTGCCGGTGATGCCGACGGTGGAGAAGGAGCGCCCGTGGTAGCTGTTGCGCATCGCCAGCACCTGGTTGGAGCGGCGGTACGCGGTGGCCAGGAGCAGGGCGGTGTCGTTGGCCTCGGTGCCGGAGGTGGTGAAGAAGACGCGGGCGTCGAGGATACCGCTCAGCTCCGCGATGCGCTCGGCGAGTTCGACCATGTGCCGGTCGAGGTAGAGCGTCGAGGTGTGCAGGATCCGGCCGGCCTGCCCGGCGACCGCCTCGGTGACCTCGGGCAGGGCGTGGGCGGTCATGGTGGTGAGGATCCCGCCGAAGAAGTCGAGGTAGCGGCGGCCGTCCGCGTCCCACACCTGGCGGCCCTCGCCGCGGACGATCTCCAGCGGCTCGTCGTAGTAGAGCGCGAGCCAGGAGGGCAGCACGGCCCGGTGCCGGGCATGCAGGGAGGCTACGGCACTCACGGCCGGACCAGCCCGTCGTAGGCGTCGGGGCGGCGGTCCCGGTAGAAGGCCCACTGCTGCCGGACCTCGTCGATGAGGTCGAAGTCCAGGTCGCGGACGACCAGTTCCTCCTTGGTGTCGCTGGCGACCTCGCCGACGAACTCGCCGCGCGGGTTCACGAAGTACGACGTGCCGTAGAAGTCGTTGTCCCCGTACTCCTCGCGGCCGACGCGGTTGATGGCGGCGACGAAGTACTCGTTGGCCACCGCGGCCGCGGGCTGCTCCAGCTTCCACAGATGGGACGAGAGGCTGCGCGAGGTGGCGGAGGGGTTGTAGACCAGCTGGGCTCCGGCCAGGCCGAGTTGCCGCCAGCCCTCGGGGAAGTGCCGGTCGTAGCAGATGTAGACGCCGATGCGGCCGACGGCGGTGTCGAAGACGGGCCAGCCGAGGTTGCCGGGTTTGAAGTAGTACTTCTCCCAGAAGCCCTTGACCTGGGGGATGTGGTGCTTGCGGTACTTGCCCAGATAGCTGCCGTCGGCGTCGACGACGGCGGCGGTGTTGTAGTAGTGGCCGGGCTGTTCGACCTCGAAGACGGGGACGACGATCACCAGGCCCGTCTCCCGGGCGAGTTGCCGCATCCTGGTGACCGTCGGGCCGTCGGGGACCGGCTCGGCCCAGCGGTAGTGCTCGCTCTCCTGCACCTGGCAGAAGTAGGGGGCGTTGAAGACCTCCTGGAAACCGATCACCCGTGCGCCCTGCGCGGCGGCGGCGCGGGCGTGCTCCTCATGCTTGGCGATCATCGATTCGGTGTCACCGGTCCAGGCGGCCTGGACCAGGGCGGCGCGCACAACGTTGGGCATGAGCTGCTCCTCCGCGGGGGATTTCGCCGGGCTGACGCGTGTAGACATGCCGACGCATACAGGCATGCCGACGCGCGTGCAGACCCGACGATGCGGGCGTGACGACGCGAAGATCCGCGTGGATGCGACCGTAGGCCCCGCCCGGCACCGAGGCAAGACCGGCACGACCCCGACAGAAAAGACAGGCAGGCTTGCAAGTTTTCCTACGTTTTCTTAGGGTGGGGGCATGCCTGTCACCACGCTCGACCCGACCACCGCACTGATCCTCGTCGACCTCCAGCAGGGCATCACCGCCCTGCCGACCGTCCATCCGGCGGACGAGATCGTCGCCCGCGGGGCCGAACTGGCCGCCGCCTTCCGCACCAAGGGACTGCCGGTCGTCCTCGTCAACGTCGCCGGGGCGGCGCCCGGCCGCACGGAGGCACCGCCGCGCGGCCGCGCGTACCCGCCCGGCTTCGCCGAGCTGCGGCCCGAACTCGGCCGCCGGGAGGACGACATCCTCGTCACCAAGCGGACCTGGGGCGCCTTCCACGGCACGGACCTGGACGAGCGGCTGCGCCGCCGGGGCGTCACCCAGGTCGTGATCGGCGGGATCGCCACCGGCATGGGCGTGGAGTCCACGGCCCGCGCGGCGCACGAGCACGGCTACCACGTGACGGTGGTGACCGACGCGATCACCGACCCGGACGCGGAGCGGCACCGGGTGGCCGTGGAGAAGGTCTTCCCGCTGCTGGGCGAGACCGCCGCCACGGCCGACGTCCTGGCGCTGCTGGGCTGAGGACTACCGGTCCGGCCGGACCACCATCGCCGAGCCGCCGCCGCGCCGCACCTTCTCGGCCGCGGCCAGCCAGCGCCCGTCCGGCAGCCGCTGCACACCGGTGGCGGCACCGATCTCCGGGCTCAATTTGAAGGCCTGCCCCCTGGCCTCCAGTTGACGGCGCACCGGGCTGTCCCAGAGGGCCTTCTCCACCTCGGTCGTCGCGGCGTTGCGCTGGCTGGCGCGCGGCGCGGCGATCGCGTCGGCCAGCGGCATGCCGCGGTCCACATGGTTGAGCAGGGTCTGCAGCACGGTGGTGATGATCGTCGCGCCGCCGGGCGAGCCGACCGCGAAGGCGAGCCGGCCGTGGTCGAGGACGATCGTCGGCGCGATGGACGAGCGCGGCCGCTTGCCCGGCCCCGGCAGATTGGGGTCGTGGACGCCGGGGGTGACGGGGACGAAGGAGAAGTCCGTCAGCTCGTTGTTGAGCAGGAACCCGCGTCCGGGCACGGTGATGCCGCTGCCGCCCCACTGTTCGAGGGTGAAGGTGTAGGCGACGACGTTGCCCCACCGGTCCGCCGTCGTCAGATGGGTGGTCTGCTGCCCCTCGTACGGCGTGGGCGCGGCCCGGCCCGTCGACGCGCAGGACGCCGGGCGGCGCGGGTCGCCGGGCGCCAGCGGGCTGGTGAGCGCCCGGTCGTCCTTGACCAGACAGGCGCGCGAGGCGGCGTACCTCTGGGACGTCAGCGCGGCGGTGGGCACCTTCTCCTGGGCGGGGTCGCCGACCCAGCGGTTGCGGTCGGCGAAGGCGATGCGGCTCGCCTCCAGGTACCGGTGGAGGTAGGCGGCCCGGTCCGCCCGGCGCAGATCGCCCTTCTCCTGAAGGATGTTGAGCGCCTCGGCGACCGTGGTGCCGCCGGAGGAGGAGGGGCCCGGCCCGTAGACGTCGAGGCCGCGGTAGGTGGTGTGGGTCGGCGCGGGCCGTTCGAGGGTGTACGCGCGCAGGTCCCGCGCGGTCAGGTCGCCGGAGCGGACCACGCGCGAAGTGCCGTGCGCGACGGGGGGTTTGCGGACGGTCGAGACGATGTCGCGCCCCAGCTCCCCGCCGTAGACCGCGCCGACGCCCTCCCTGCCCAGGAGTTCGTAGGTGCGGGCGAGGTCGGGGTTCTTCAGCGTGGAGCCGACGGCCGGCAGCTTGCCGCCGGGCAGGTAGAGCCGGGCGGTGTCCGGGAAGTCGCGGAAGCGCTTCTCGTTGTCGGCGGTCATCTGCCGGAAGGTGGCGTCGACCGTGAAGCCCTTGCGGGCGAGACGCTCGGCGGGCTGGAGGACCTTGCCGAGCGGTCTGCTGCCCCAGGAGCGCAGGGCCGCGTCCCAGGTGGCGGGCGCGCCGGGGACACCGACGCTGCGGCCGCTGGTGACGGCCTCGTCGAAGGGGACGGGGCGGCCCTTCTCCACGAAGAGGTTCTTGTCCGCGCTGAGCGGGGCCCGCTCGCGGCCGCCGAGGGTGAAGACCTTGTGGTCCTTGGCGCGGTAGTAGACGAAGTAGCCGCCCCCGCCGATACCGCCCGAGTACGGCTCGCTGACGCCGAGCGCGGCGGCGGTGGCCACCGCCGCGTCCACGGCGTTGCCCCCGCCCTTGAGCACCTCGATGCCGGCCGCCGACGCATCGGCATCGACGCTCGCCACGGCGCCGCCGCGGCCGGTGGCGAGCGGTGACTTGGCGGGGGCGCCCGGGGCGCCCTGGGCGGCGGCCGGCACGGCCCCGAGTCCGGCCACCAGCGCGGCGGACGCGCAGAGGACGGTCAGCCGGCGGGGTCCTGGCGGTCTTGCCATGGTGCCTCCCTGTCGTCGAAGAGGCCCGTGACCCTACTCGCCGGACAGCTCATACGACAGGGCGCGACACGGCTCCGTCGCGACGGCGCTTCAGCGGCCCCGCGGTTTCAGCGGCCCCGCGCCTGG
Organism: Streptomyces luteireticuli; assembly: GCF_041519305.1. Classification (NCBI taxonomy): domain Bacteria; kingdom Bacillati; phylum Actinomycetota; class Actinomycetes; order Kitasatosporales; family Streptomycetaceae; genus Streptomyces; species Streptomyces luteireticuli. The sequence continues at coordinate 6,569,295 of NZ_CP167927.1, read as the reverse complement.
GTGATCACCGGGCGGGCCATGGCCTGCTCGCCGTCGGCGTTCGGGTGGAACGGCGCGGCCGGACGGGACGGCCGGGCGCCCTCGATCCAGCGGTCCGCCCCGGACGTGCAGACGTCGTGGCCGACGGTGGCGGCGTAGGTGTCGGCGTACCGCACACCGGCCTTGCCCGCCTGCTCCCGGAGCATCGCGTTGAGCTTCTTCTCGGTGTCGCGCAGGTAGGGGACGTCCCCGGCGGCGATCGGCACGGAGGGGAAGCAGCCCACACCGTCGTCCGGCATGATCGACGGGTAGCCGGCGAGCACGACGCGGGCGTGCGGGGCCTTGCGGTGCACGGCCTTCAGCACCTTGGCGATCTTGGGGGCGGTGTCCGCGATCCGCTGGTTCAGCAGGTCGCCGCCGTCGGCCGCGGTGTACTGCTTGCGGCAGGGGGCGCCGGCCGGGTCGCCGGCGGAGAGCTGGGCGCAGGTGCCGATGATCTCGCCGAAGCCGATGTCGTTGCCGCCGATGCCGATGGTGACGAGCCTGGTGTTCCTGCCCAGGGCGTCGAGCTGCGGCGGGTTCGCGCCCTGCGCGCGCCAGAAGTCGTCGGTCCTGGCGCCGCTGCAGCTCACGTCCTTGAAGGACTTCTGGTGCAGGGCCTTCGCCGTCAGGGACGGGTAGTTGACGCTGGAGCGGGCGCAGTCGCCGCCGCTCTGCTCCGGGACGCCCGGCGCGGAGGTGTACGAGTCGCCGAGGGCGACGTAGCGCTCGCCGCCGGCGCAGGCGGCCGCGGTCGCGGGGGCCGCGGCGCCGGCCGCCAGGGCCGTCGCGGCACCGACCGCCGCCAGCGCCTTTCCGTACCGCCCGCCGTGTGCGCGTGCCTGAGCCGCCACCTGATCCTCCGTTTGATCGTCCGATGAATGGCGACAGACTTACCGGCGGTTAACTTCCTGTCAATCCCGGTCGGCCCGGGACCCTCCGAGGTTAATTGGAATCTCAGATACCAATTGTCTAGACTGAGGCCGTGCGACTGACCAAGAGCACCGACATCGCCCTGCGCATCGCCATGCGCCTGGCGGTGGTGGACGAGACCGAGGCCGCGCCGACCACCCGCGAGGTGGCGGCCGCGATGGGCGTGCCGTACACGCACGCGGCCAAGGTGGTCAGCCGCCTGACGCACCTGGGCGTCGTCGAGGCCCGCCGGGGCCGGGGCGGCGGGCTCGCGCTCACCACCGCCGGACTCACGGGCTCGCTCGGCCGCCTGGTGCGGGAGTTGGAGGGAACGGGTGACGTCGTCGGCTGCGAGGACGACCCGCCGTGCCCGCTGCGGGCGGCCTGCCGGCTGCGCGGCGCACTGCGCGAGGCTCAGGAGGCGTTCTTCGCCCACCTCGATCCCCTGACCATGCAGGACCTGGTCGGGAGCCCGACCGGTCCGGTCCTGCTGGGCCTGCCCACCCGTCCGGGGGGCTGACCGGACCGTCATGAAACGCCGCCCGCGAGGGCGGCACACACACCCCGTTAAATACGAATCTCAGATGCATATTCCGGCATCCGAGGTGCGACCGCAAGGAGCCGCTTGATGCTGTCCCCGAAGTCGACCGAGATCGTCCGCGCCACCCTGCCCGCCGTGGGCGGAGCCGTCGGGGAGATCACCCCGCTCTTCTACCGGAAGCTCTTCGCCGACCGCCCGGAGCTGCTGCGCGATCTGTTCAACCGCGGCAACCAGGCCGTCGGCAGCCAACAGCGGGCGCTGGCAGGCGCGTTCGCCGCCTTCGCGACATCCCTGGTCGAGCACCCGGACACCTACCCGGTCACCCTGCTCTCGCGCATCGCGCACAAGCACGCCTCGCTCGGCATCACCGCCGACCAGTACCCGCTGGTGCACCGGCACCTCTTCGCCGCGATAGCCGAGGTCCTGGGCGAGGCGGTCACCCCCGAGGTGGCGGCCGCCTGGGACGAGGTCTACTGGCTGATGGCCAACGCCCTGATCGAGCTGGAGACCCGGCTCTACGAGCAGGCCGGGGTGCCCGCGGGGGACGTCTTCACCGACTGCCGCGTCACCGGCCGCCGCGCGGAGACCGCCGACGTCACCACCTTCACCGTCCGGCCGCTCGACGGCCGCCCGGCACCCGCGGCCCGGCCCGGCCAGTACGTCTCCGTCCAGGTCGCCCTCCCCGACGGCGCCCGGCAGATCCGCCAGTACAGCATCTCCGGACAGCCCGACGGCGCCCTCCAGTTCTCCGTGAAGCGCGACGGGGAGGTCTCCCGCCACCTGCACGACCACGTCGGCACGGACGACGTCGTACGCGTCGGCGCCCCGTTCGGCGACGTGACCCTCGACGAGGGCGACGCGCCGCTGCTCCTCGCCTCGGCCGGGATCGGCTGCACCCCGATGCAGGGCATGCTCGCGCACCTGGTGACGACGGCGTCCGAGCGGCGGGTCATCGCCGTCCACGCCGACCGCAGCGAGGCGGACCACGCCTTCCGGGACGATCTGCCGCTGCTCGTCGGCAAGTTGGCGAACGCGGAGGCCCACGTCTGGTACGAGCGGCCGGCGGGGGCGTGGCCGGCGGAGCGCACCGGGTACGCGGACCTGTCCACGCTGGACGTCCCGGCGGGGACGGTGGCCTTTCTGTGCGGGCCGCTGCCCTTTATGCGGGCGGTGCGGGGGCAGTTGCTGGAGGCGGGGGTTGCGGCGGCGGACATCCATTACGAGGTGTTCGGGCCGGATCTGTGGCTGGTGGCGGAGGGCTGACGCGGGGTTTTGCCCCTGGCCCGCCCTTTCACCGTTTCTTCCGGGGCGGAGCCCCGGGGCCCCGGGCACCGTGGCTCCGCCCCGGTGGGCGGGGCTCCGCCCCTGCGCCCCGGCGGGGGCTTCGCCCCCTGCACCCCTGACCGGGGCTCCGCCCCTGGCCCCCGTTTGTCGCGGCTTCGCCGCTCGTCCTCAAGCGCCGGACGGGCTGGATCGGCGCGCCACTTCAGCCCGTCCGGCGCTTGAGGACTCCGCCCGAAGAGCGGACGGGGCCCGGGGTCTCCCCGGAAGAAACGGTGAAAGGGCGGGACCGGGGCACACACCCAACCCATCCGGCACCTGAGGACAGCGCCCACAGAGCGCTTCAGGGGGCCAGGGGCGCAGCCCCGGTCGGAGCCCAGCGGGCGCAACCCGAGCGGGCGCCAGGGGGCGCAGCCCCCGGTGGGGCGCAGGGGCGAAGCCCCGCCACCCGCGCGGCAGCGCGGGACCGCCCCCACCGCGCGAAGCGCGACCCCCGCGCGCGGCAGCGCGCAGGGGGGTGACGCAGAGGCGCAGCCCCTGCGGGAAACGGCGAAAGGGCGGGACAGGGGCAAAACCCCCTACGGCCGATGCCCCGCCGGCCCAGGCAACAACGTCCCCGGCTCCGCCGGAGCCACCTCCACCGCCCTCGTCTTCAGGCTCCGCCGCTCCCGCTTCGCCACCCACGTCGCGAACCACGACAGCAGCATGCACATCCCGATGTACACCGGCGAGATGATCATGACGACGGGGATGAACGGCAGCCCGTAGTCCAGGTTCCCCGCGATCAGCTTGCCCGCGTGCAGGAACTCCTCGTACGTGATGAGGAAGCCCAACGACGTGTCCTTCAGCGCCACGACCAGCTGGCTGATGATCGTCGGCAGCATGGCCCGTACCGCCTGCGGCACCAGCACATGCACCATGACCTGCGTCTTGTGCAGCCCCAGCGCGTACGCCGCCTCCCGCTGGCCGCGGTCGACGGAGTCCACGCCCGTGCGGAAGACCTCCGCGAGCACCGACCCGTTGTAGAGCGTGAGGCCCGTGACGAGCGCGGGCAGCGGCTGGACCTTGAGGGCGACGAAGACGAAGAAGATCATCACCAGCACGGGCATGGCCCGGAAGAACTCGACCAGCACGGTCGCCACCCACCGCACGGGCCGGTGGTCGGAGAGCCGCCCGGACGCGAGCACGGCGCCCAGGGCGAGCGACAGCACCGCCGCGAAGCCGAAGGCCCGCAGCGTGTTGGCGAGCCCGCGCAGCAGCATCTCCTGAATGCCCTTGTATTCGAAGGGCGTCCACTTCTCGGCGGTGAACTGCCCGGTGTCGAAGAGGAGATAGAGCACCCAGCCGACGAGGGCGAGGATGGCGGCCACGGACAGGAGGCCGTAGAACCGGTGCCGGCGCCTGGCCAGCGGGCCGGGGATGTCGTACAGGGCGGTGCTGCCGGTCATCGGGCCACTCCCCACCGCTTCTCCAGCACGTTGAAGACCGCGCTGATGGTCAGGGTCACGATCAGATAGCCGAGGGCGATCCAGACGAACGTCCAGATGATGCTGTAGCCGAGCTCGTTGAGTGTCTTGTACGTCCCGAGGAGCTCGGTGACGCTGAACGAGCCGGCGATCGCCGAGTTCTTGGCGAGGGCGATGAGCGTGGAGCCGATCGGCGGGATGACGGAGCGGAAGGCCTGCGGCAGCACGATCGTCCCCAGGGTCTGCCGGAACGTCATGCCCAGGCTGCGCGCGGCCTCGCCCTGTCCGACGGGCACGGTGTTGATGCCCGAGCGCACGGCCTCGCAGATGAAGGCGGAGGTGTAACAGCCCAGCGCGAGGACGGCGAAGAGCTGGAAGGGCAGCGCGACGCCGAACCTCGGCAGCCCCAGCACCACCGCGAAGAACAGCAGCGTCAGCGGGGTGTTGCGCAGCACGGTGACCCACGCGGTGCCGAAGGCGCGCAGCGAGGCGACGGGGGCGACACGGAAGGCGGCCATCAGGAAGCCGAGGGCGAGGGCCAGCAGCGAGGCGTAGACGGTGAGTTCGACGGTGCCGAGCAGTCCCTCGCCGTAGCGCGAGAGGTTGTCGGTCAGGACGTTCACGCGGTCCTCCCGGTGCCGTAGCGGTCGACGGCGGGCGGCTTCGGCGCGGGCACGCCGGACAGGCCGAGGGTGGCGTCGTATGCCTTCTTCCAGTCGCCGTTCTTCTCGTGCGCCACGATGGCGTCGTCGAGGGCGAGGCGCAGCGCGGTGTCCGCGCGCGGGACGCCGATGCCGTAGGGCTCCTTGGAGAACGGCTCGCCGGCGAGCTTGAGTTCGTTCGGCGCCTTGGCGGCGAAGCCCATGAGGATGGTGTCGTCGGTGGTGACGGCGGCGACCTGGAAGCTGAGGAGGTTGTCGACGCAGATCGAGTAGGTGTCGTAGGCGACGGCGACGGCCTTGGGGTAGTCCTGCTGGAGGCGGCGGAGCGGGGTGGAGCCGGCGACCGAGCAGACCCGCTTCCCGGCCAGGTCCTGCGGGCCGTGGATGTCGTGCTCGTCCTTGCGGACGAGCAGCGACTGGCCGGCGATGTAGTACGGCCCGGCGAAGCCGACCTGCTTCTTGCGCAGGTCGTTGATGGTGTAGGTGCCGACGTAGTAGTCGATCTGGCCGTTCTGGAGGGCGGTTTCGCGGTTGGCGGAGGCGATGGTGCGGTAGGCGAGGCTCTTCGGGTCGAAGCCGAGCGAGGCGGACATCATCCTGGCGATCTCGATGTCGAAGCCGGAGTAGACGCCGGTGGCGGGGTCCTTCTCGCCCAGGTAGGGCTGGTCCTCCTTGACTCCCACGGTGAGGTGGCCGCGGCCCTTCGCGGAGCGCCAGGTGGGCGAATCGGGCAGCTGGAAGCCGGTGTCCACCGTGTAGGCGGGCAGGTTCTCGGGCTTGGGGCCCTTGACGGGCGGGCTGCCCTCCCGGCCGCAGGCGGCGGCGAGGAGGGAAAGGACGGCGAAGGCCAGTGCGGCGGTGCGGCGTTGCACGGTTCGTCACCCCGCTCAGTGCTTGAGGATCTTGGAGAGGAAGTCCTTGGCCCGGTCGCTCTCCGGCGCCGTGAAGAACTCCTCGGGCGTGCGGTCCTCGACGATGCGGCCGTCGGCCATGAAGACCACGCGGTCGGCGGCGGAGCGGGCGAAGCCCATCTCGTGGGTGACGACGACCATCGTCATGCCGTCGCGGGCGAGCTGCTGCATGACCTCCAGCACCTCGTTGATCATCTCCGGGTCGAGGGCCGAGGTCGGCTCGTCGAACAGCATCACCTTCGGATCCATGGCCAGCGCGCGGGCGATGGCCACGCGCTGCTGCTGGCCGCCGGACAACTGCGCGGGGTACTTCTCGGCGTGGGCCAGGAGGCCCACGCGGTCGAGGAGTTCGCGCGAACGCCGGTCGGCCTCCTCCCTGCCGCGCCCGCGGACCTTGACGGGGGCGAGGGAGACATTGGCGAGCACGGTCTTGTGGGCGAAGAGGTTGAAGGACTGGAAGACCATGCCCACATCCGCCCGCAGCCGGGCGAGCGCCCGGCCCTCGTCGGGCAGCGGCTGCCCGTCGAGCAGGATCGTCCCGGACTCCACCGGTTCCAGCCGGTTGATGGTGCGGCAGAGAGTGGATTTACCGGAGCCCGACGGGCCGATGATCACGACCACTTCGCCCCGGCCGACGGTGAGGTCGATGTCCTGCAGGACGTGCAGGTCCCCGTAGTGCTTATTGACGCCACGCAGTTCGATCAGCGGATCGACGGCCATGCTCAGCCCAACTCACTCTCGCCCTGTCGTCCCGTCCCGCCCCGGCCCTTTCCGGCCTGACGCGTCCCGGCCGGTCGGTGCAACCTATCCAGCACGTCCGGGACATCACCGGCGACACGCGTACATCGGGTGATTCCGGCGGTAATCACCCGCCCGTCCCGTCGCCCACCTCGGGGTTTCCTAGGTACACAGACCCAGCCTGGGTACCTAGCCTGTGGGTCCGGATGGGGGAACGTGGGGGAAGGAGCCCGGAGTGGGCGACAGCAGGCCCGTATATCTGCGCATCGCGGACGACCTGCGGCGGCGGATCGACGACGGCTCGCTCGTCGTGGGCGCCCGGATCCCCTCCCGCTCCGAGCTCAAACGCGCCTATGCGGCCAGCGACCAGACCGTGGACCGCGCGGTGCGGGTGCTGAAGGCCGCCGGGTACGCGCAGGGGCAGTTCGGCCGGGGCGTGTTCGTCACCGACCGGGCGCCGCTGGGCACGCTGCTGCGCACGACGGGGGCGGTCGACACCCCGTTCGCCGCGGAGCTGCATCCGGCCCGCGACCCCGCCGGGCGGCCCTGCCCCGGCCGCCGGGACACCGCGCTGACCTGGGAGGCGTCCTCCAGCGAGACGTCGGCGCCCGCGCCGATCGCCGAGCGGCTGGGCATCGCCGCGGGCGAGCCCGTGCTGTGCACGGAGTACGAGTACCTGGCCGACCGGCACCCCGTGCAGCTGGCCACCAGCTGGGAGCCGCTGACGGTCACCGCCGGCACCGACGTCGTCCTCCCCGAGCGCGGGCCGTACGCGCGGCGCGGGGTGCGGGGGCGGCTGGCGGCCATCGGCGTCCGGGTCGTCCGGGCCCGGGAGCTGGTCGGCTCCCGGCCGGCGACCACACCGGAGGCGGAGGCGCTCGGCTGCGCGGCCGGACAGTGCGTCACGGTCGTCGAGCGCACGCACTTCGACGGGGACGACCGGGCCGTGGAGACGTCGGACATCGTGGTGCGGGCGGACCGGTGGCGGCTGGAGTACGTCATCCCGTTCACCAGTTGAGGGTTCCGTCCGGCCTCCGGCCGCAGATCCTCAGATGCCGGCCGGGCCGGAGCCCTCAGTGCTCCGACAGCTCCGCGTACAACTGCGACAGCTCGGGCACCCCGTCCGCCGCCCACGCATGCCCCGCCTCCACCACATCCACCTCGCGGCCGCCCACCAGCCGCACGACCGGCTGCCCGTCCGGCCACAGACACCACACCGCCCCCGGAACCGTCCGCACCACCACCGTGCCCAGGTACAGCCCCGCGTCGTTGCCCAGCCAGGACTGGAGCTCCTCGTCGTCGCGCCAGCGCGGCTGGAGCTGGTCGAGGGCCTCCAACGAGGCCGGGCCGTCGTCGAGCGTCACACCCGCCGACTCCGCCTGGGCGCGCAGGAGTTCGCACTCCGACAGCAGCTCCGCGAGCCCCTCCGCGTCCCGGCCCGCGGCGCCCTCCGTGCCGAGGACCGCCACCCCGCGCGCCGCGCCGTGCCGCCTGCGCCATCCGCCCAGAAAGGGAATGTTCATACCGGCAAGGATCGCACCCGCGCGGACGGGCCCACCACCGGCACGCGGCGCGAGGACGTGCCCTCGTGGCCTCCTTGACGTTCCCCGCTCGTCTCCTTAGCTTCATCCCGCCACATCCCAGCCTGGGAATCACGGGAGGCATGAGACGCATGCTCCGGACAACGAAGCTCACGGCACCACGGCACAGACGGTGGCGCGCGGCGGGGGCCGCCGTGGCGGGGGCGCTCTGCGCCGTCGGCCTCGTGCACGCCCCCGCACTCGCCGATCCGGGCCTACGAGGCAGTGAGCCGCTCCCCCTGGAGCGGCTCTTCGACAATGCGGCGGTCAGCGACGACGCCCGCCCCGGCGAAGCGGACTTCGACGGGGCGGGCGGCTCCTTCTCCGCCCAGGACCTCAGGGCGGCGGGCTGGACGCCCGGCCGCGCGCTCACCGTCGACGGCGCCCCGCTGCGCTGGCCGCGTTCGGCGCCCGGGAAGCCCGACAACGTACGGGCCGCCGGGCAGACCGTCCGGCTGCGCGGCCGCGGCCGGGCGCTCTCCTTCCTCGTCGCCAGCAGCTCCGCCGCCGGGCCCGGCGGCGACGTGAGCGGCACCGGAACCGTCCGCTACCGCGACGGCTCGCACACCGCCTACCGGCTGACCGCCCCGGACTGGCGGCGCGGGCTGCTCAGCACCAAGGCCGTCGCGCTCCCCCACCTCAACACCCCCACCGGGCACCGGACGGAGACGACCCGGCTGCACGCGGTGACCGTCCCGGTGGCCCGCGGACGGGAGGTCGAGTCCGTCGTCCTCCCGCGCGCCCCCCGCGCGTCGACGCAGCTGCACATCTTCTCCATGGCCCTGCACGCTCCCTCGAACGGGTGGACCGGCAGCTGGGCCGCTCCCCCGTCCGGGTACGCCGCCGTGGGCCCCTGGACCGACCGGACCCTGCGGCTGGTCGTGCACAGCTCGGTGGGCGGGCAACGGACCCGGATCCGGCTGGAGAACACCTTCGCCGGACAGCCCGTGCGGATCGGGCACGCGACCGTCGCCCTGCGCGGCAAGGGCGCCACGACGGCCGGCCGGCCGCGGACGCTGACCTTCGGCGACCGCGAGGACGTCGTCATCCCGGCGGGCGCCCAGCAGTTCAGCGACCCGCTGGGATTCCGGGTACCGCCGGACACCAGTCTCCTGGTCTCCCTCCATCTCCCGGGCACCGTACGGGCGTTGCCGGTGCACTACTACACCAACCAGCACTCGTACCTCACCGAGGACGACGGCGGGGACCGGACCGAGGACCGGGACGCGGGCGCCTTCACCGAGTCGCTCACCAGCTGGCCGCTGCTCACCGGCATCGACGTGAGCGGCGGGGCGGGCTCGGTCGTGGCCCTCGGCGACTCGATCACCGACGGGGAACGGTCCAGGCCCGACGCCGACGGCCGCTGGCCCGACCTGCTGGCCCGCCGGCTGCGCGCACAGTCCGCGGTGCCCTCGTACGGCGTGCTCAACAGCGGGATCTCCGGCAACCGCGTGGTGGACGACCGCTACCCGGGCAACGGGACCAGCACCACCCTCAGCGGGGTGAGCGCCGGACACCGGCTGGAGCGCGACGTCCTGGCGCAGACCTCGGTCCGTACCGTCGTCGTCTTCGAGGGCGTCAACGACATCCGGGCCGACACCACCGCCGCCCAGGTGATCGCCGCGCTGCGGTCCATCGCCGAGCGGGCGCACGAGCGCGGGGTGCGCGTCGTCGCCGCGACCATCGCACCGTGCGGCGGCTACGGGGACTGCACGGCGACGGCGGAGGCGCAGCGCACGGCGATCAACCGGCACATCCGGGAGAACGGCGGACTCTACGACGCGGTCTTCGACTTCGACCGCGCGATCCGGGACCCCCGGCAGCCGGACCGGATGCTGCCGCGCTTCGACGGCGGCGACCACCTGCACCCCAACGACGCGGGGATGAAGGCGTTCGCCGACACGGTCGACCTGCGGCGGCTCTAGGCGGACGGGCGGGGGCGCCTACGGGAGATCCAGGTCCACGACCACCGGCGCGTGGTCGGAGGCGCCCTTGCCCTTGCGCTCCTCCCGGTCGACGTAGGCGTCCTTGACGGCCGCGGCGAACGGGGCGTTGCCGTAGACGAGATCGATGCGCATGCCCTTGTTCTTCGGGAAGCACAGCTGGCGGTAGTCCCAGTAGGTGTACGGGCGGTCGTACTTCAGGGGGCGGGGGACGACGTCCGTCAGGCCCGTGTCGCGCAGGGCCGCGAGGGCGGCGCGCTCGGCGGGGGTGACATGCGTGGCGCCCTCGAAGACGGCCGGGTCGTAGACGTCCTCGTCGGTCGGCGCGACGTTGTAGTCGCCGAGGACGGCGAAGGGGAGGCCGCCCTCGGCGTCGGCCGCCACGGCGTCGCGCAGGGCCTCGAACCAGCGGAGCTTGTAGCCGTAGTGGTCGTGCTCCACCTCGCGCCCGTTGGGCACGTAGACCGACCAGACGCGGGCGCCCCCGCACGTCGCCGAGACCGCGCGGGGCTCCTGCTCGCCCTCGTACTCCGGGCCGCCGGGCAGGCCCGGGACGACGTCCGCCAGGCCGACGCGGGAGAGGATCGCCACGCCGTTCCACCGGCCGGTGGCGTGGACGGCGGCCTCGTAGCCCAGGGCGCGCAGCTCCTCGCGGGGGAAGGCGTCCTCGGTGCACTTCAGCTCCTGGAGGCAGAGCACGTCCGGAGCGCTGCTCTCCAGCCAGGCCAGCAGGCGGGGGAGGCGGGCGGTGATCGAGTTCACGTTCCAGGTGGCGATGCGCATGCGGCCACCCTAACGGCCGGGTCGGACAGTCAGAGTCGCACGCTCTCCCCGGGTGCCAGCCGGGAGTGCTCGGCGCCGCCGACGCCCGGCCCGGCGGGGCCGAGCATCCGGTCGTAGACCGGGCGGGCCAGGTCGGTCAGGAGCGCGTCGTGGATGTCGATCGCCCGGCGCGGGGCGACCTCGCGGACGTAGTCGATGACGTCGGCGACCCTGTTCCAGGGGGCCATCACCGGGACCATCAGGGTGTCCACCGGCCGCCCGGGGACGGTGAGGGCGTCGCCGGGGTGGAAGACCGTCCCGTCCACGAAATAGCCGACGTTGGTGATGCGCGCGATGTCCGGGTGGATCACGGCGTGCAGTTGCCCGTGGACCTGGACGTCGAAGCCGGCGGCCGTGAAGGCGTCGCCCTCCCCCACCGTGTGCACCCGGCCCGGGAAGGCGGCCGCGACCTGCTCGGCGACACTGCGCAGCGTCCACAGCTCGGCGGCCGGATTCGCCTCCAGGGCACGGCGCAGCCGGCCCTCGTCGAAGTGGTCCGGGTGCTCGTGGGTGACGAGCACCGCGTCCGCGCCGACGGCCGCGTCCTCGTCCGTGAACCCTCCCGGATCGACGACGAGGCTCCGGCCGTCCTTCTCCAGGCGGACGCAGGCGTGGCCGTACTTGGTGAGTTTCAAGATCCCCATGTCCCCATGGTGCTACGGGCGCCGCTCCGGCGCACCGTCCTCCGCAGTGACGTGGGCCGTCACTTCCGGCCGGACGGCCGCGAACGCGGCCCGCGCGGCGGGGAGTCCGGCGTAGAGGGCGGCATGCTGGAGCGTCTCCTTGATCTCCTCCGGGCTCACCCCGAGCCGCAGCGCGGCCCGTGCGTGCGCGGCGAGCTCGTCGAGGTGTCCGCCGACGGTGAGCGCGGTCAGCGTCAGCAACGACCGCGTGCGCAGGTCGAGCCCCGGGCGCGACCAGGTGTCGCCCCAGGTCGCCCGGTTGGCGAACTCCTCGAAGTCCCGGCTGAACGGGTCCGCGGCGGCCTCGGCCTCGGCGCGGTCGACGTGGGAGTCGCCGAGGACGCGACGGCGGAGGGAGGCCGCTCGCGCGTGCGGCTCGCCGGCGCCGTCCCGGGTGCTGTCGGCGTCCGGCTCCCCGGGGGCGACGGCCGGGTGCGGAACGCCGGTGACGGACGGCACTCCGTCCCCCGGCGGGGCGGTGCCCTCGCCGTACGGCTCCGCGGCGGTCTCCGGCAGGCCGGCGGCGGGGCGCGGGGGGCCGCTCGTGACGAACAGGTCCGTGGTCGGTTCGTCGGCGCGGAACGGAGTGCCGCCGTCCAGGGGCGGCCCGGCGGCCGTCGCAGGGTGCGAAGCCCCGCCCGGCGGGGTTGCGTCCTGGGCCGCGGCGCCGTCGTAGTGCGGCTCGGCGGCGGTGACCGCCGGTGCCGGGACGCCGCCGGTGGAGGGCTGGTCCGCGGCCTCGGCGCCGGTGCCCGGAGCCGCGGGCGCCGGTATGCCGGCGGGCGGCGGCCCGGCGGAGGGGGTCCGCGGAAGGATGGTGGTGGCCATGTCCTCGAGCGGCCGGGTGCCGGCCGGAGGGGCCTCGGCCGGTCCGCCGGACCGGTCGTCGGCGCCCGCCGCGCGCACGGACGGTTCCGCCTGGGCCGGGGACGTGCCGGTCCCGGGCGTGCGCTCCGGGCCGGGCCAGTCGTCGGTCCCGGCGGCCCGGCGGGACGGCTTCGTCCCGACGGGGGGCGTATCGGGGGCTGCCTCGCCGCTCCGGCCCGCGTCGGGCGCGGCCGGGTGCGGCATGCCGACGACGGACGGGCCGGTACGGTCGGCCTCCGTGCCCACCCCGGACATGCCCGTCCCGGACGTACCCGCCCCGGAGGTGTCGGCCCCGGGGCGGAACGGCTCCGCGCCGCCCGGCCCGGCACCGAACGCGGCGCCGGCATACGGCACTCTCGCCGCCGGTGTGTCGCCCGGGCCTCCGCCCGCGTAGGCGCCCTCCGGGCCGCGGAACTGTCCCGCGGCCGCCGTCGGCGGCGGGCCGAAGACGCCCTGGGGCGCCGGGGCGGCCCCCAGGTGCTCCGCGGGCTCCGCGGCCCGGCCCGGGTCGGGCACCGGCGACGCCTGCGGCAGCGGGCCCGGTGCGGCGGCGCGGCGGGCGGACGGCTGCCGCCACGTCGTCGTGAAGTGCCGGACCAGCAGGTCCGTGACCGCGGCCGGCTGCTCGACGGGCGCCAGGTGCCGGGTGCCCGGCACCACCGCGAGCCGTGCGTCGTGGATGCCGGCGACCAGCACCCGTGCGTCGGCCGGCGGCGTGACCTGGTCCTCGGCACCGACGAGCACCAGCGTGGGCACGTCCACGCGGCCGAGCCCGGGCCGGGCGTCGAAGGCCGCGAGCGCCTCGCAGGCGGCGGAGTAGCAGGGGACGTCGGTGGTGCGGACCATCTGGACGGCCCAGTCGACGATCGCGGGCTGGGCCGCGGCGAAGCCGGGGGTGAACCAGTGCTCGGGCGCCGTGCGCGCGGCCGGGCCGAGCCCGTGGGAGCGGGCCTCGGAGGCCCGTACGCCCCAGCTCTCGGCCGTGCCGAAGCGGGCGGCCGCGCCGACGAAGGCGAGCGAGGCGAGCCGGTGCGGGTGGCGCAGCGCGAGATCGGCGCCGAGGGCACCGCCGATGCAGCAGCCCGCGTAGCCGAAGGACTCGACGCCGAGCGCGTCGAGGGTGGCGAGGAGCCGGTCGGAGAGGTCGCCGACGGTGACGGCGGGGAGGGCGGGTGCCCCGCCGTGCCCGGGCAGGTCGAAGCGCAGAACGCGCCAGGTGCGGATGAGCTCCGGTATCTGCCGGTCCCACATGTGCCAGGTGGTGCCCAGAGCGGGGCCGAGGACGAGGACGGGGGCGTCCTCGGGGCCGTCCGTCCGGTACTGAAGGGTCTGCTGCTCGCTCACCCGTGCCAACCTATCCGACGAAGTCGAACGGGTGTCGGCTCAGGGCGTGGTCGTGGACACGACGAAGACGCGCGGACGGTTCGGATCGTCCAGGTTGACGACGACCTCCAGGCTGGGCTTGGGCTTGTCCTCCTCGCGCTCCGCGCCCGTCCAGTGGTGCCCCTCGCCGAACTTCCAGCCGACCCGGGCCGCCTCGTCCTCGTCGATGGTGAGGTCGTCGTCCTCGAAGTCGGACGTGGTGAACCCGTGCGCGTGCAGCCACGGCCCGAGCCGGTCCTTCGTGGTCGTGAACTGCAGGTACAGCGAGCTGGACTTCCAGGAGTTGGTCTCGAAGTGGGCCACGTCCTCGGCGTCCGGCGCGACGGTCACCTCGTAGATGCGGCGCTGGAGCCGGGAGGGCCAGCCCTCCTCCAGGCCGGTGGCGGCGGCCTGCTCCTGCTTGGTGCCGCTGCCGCCGCGGCTCTGCATCGCGGAGATGTAGAGGTAGCCCGCGGGGATCGCGATCAGCAGGAAGACGATCACCGGTTTGAGCCAGCGGTACCGCCGGGGCCCCGGGGGGTGGCTCCCGGGGTGTTCCGTCTCGCGCTCGGCGTGCTCCACGGTGCTCACCCGCGGCCGGCCTGCGCGTACCGCTCGTACCGTTCGACGCGCCGCCGGTTGGCCCGGCGGAAGCGCCGGGCGACCAGGCGGGCCAGGTCGGCGGCGCCGACCATGCCCGCCTCGGGGCCGAGCTGCGCCTTGACGATACGGGCCTCCGGCCGGTAGCCGCGGCCGGTCAGATGGCGGCGGAAGGCGTCCCGGGCGGGCCCGATCAGCAGGTCGTCGGCGGCGCTGACGCCACCGCCGATGACGAAGCAGGACGGGTCGAGGGCGGCCGCGAGGTTGGCGATGCCGACGCCCAGCCACTGACCGATGTCCTGGAGCAGCTCGACGCACATGGCGTCGCCGCCGCGGGCCAGCTCGGTGATGAGCGGGCCGGTGATCTCGGAGATGTTGCCGCCGACGCGGTCGATGATCCCGTAGGCGACCGGGGACTCGGCGGCGGCCAGCTCGCGGGCCTCGCGCACCAGCGCGTTGCCGGAGCTGTACTGCTCCCAGCAGCCGCGGTTGCCGCACGGGCAGCGGTGCCCGCCGGGGACGACCTGCATATGGCCGAACTCGCCGGCGACCCCGTACTTGCCCCGCTTGACCTGGCCGTCCTCCAGGATGGCCCCGCCGATGCCGGTGCCCAGGGTGATCATCACCAGGTGGTCCTCGCCCCGGCCGGCGCCGAAGCGCCACTCGGCCCAGGCGGCGGTGTTGGCATCGTTGTCCACGAGGACCGGCACGGACAGGCGGCTGGCGAGGCGGTCGCGCAGCGGCTCGTTGCGCCAGGAGAGGTGGGGGGCGAACAGCACGCGGTTGCGGTCGGCGTCGACCCAGCCTGCGGCGCCGATGCCCACGGCGTGCACATCGTGCCGGTCCGAGAGGTCCAGGACCAGGTCGACGATGGTGTCCTCGACGACCTTGGGGCTCTTGGACTTGTCGGGGGTCTCGGTGCGGACCTTCTCCAGGATGGCCCCGTCGGCGTCGACGACCCCGGCCATCACCTTGGTGCCGCCGATGTCGATGCCGACGGTGGGCACGCGCGGCGCCGTGAGGTGGGAGCGGCGCTCCCGGGTGCCGGCGGTGCGCAGGACGGTCGCTCTGGCCGTGCCCCGGTACACCCGCTCGCGGTAGATGCTCATCGCGATACCTCCGTCACGGGACGGGCTGCGGCGGATGATCGGGGGCGTGCTCGCACGAGGTCGTCGTCCCTGCGGTGGTCTCGGGAGGCCGGGGCCTCGCGGATGCGGTCGGTGCGGGCGCGGCCCGCGTCGCCGATTGTGCCTCACCGGGGGTGTGCGCCGCACAACGGGCGGCGGGGCCTGCTGGTGACAGGCCCCGCGGGTGGTCAGGCGCTCTCTTCGGGCGTCTCGATGTGCTTGCCGCCGATGACGTCCGGCACCGGGGCCCGTTCCAGCTCGTGGCTGAGCTGTTCCAGCTCGCTGCCGCCCGCCATCTGGCGGGTGAGCTCGTCGAGCGCGATCTCCGACTTGGCGTGGCTGCCGGCCATCGCGCCCCGCTTGAGCAGGACGAAGCGGTCGCCGACGAGGTAGGCGTGGTGGGGGTTGTGGGTGATCAGCACCACGCCCAGGCCCGCGTCGCGGGCGGCGGCCACGTACTTGAGCACCACGCCGGACTGCTTGACGCCGAGTGCCGCCGTCGGCTCGTCCAGCACCAGCACCTTGGCGCCGAAGTGCACGGCGCGGGCGATGGCCACGCACTGGCGCTGGCCGCCGGAGAGGGTGCCGATGGGCTGGTCGACGTCGTGCAGGTCGATGCCCATGCGGTGCAGCTCGGCGCGGGTGGTCTCGCGCATCAGCTCGACGTCGAGCCGCTTGAAGGGGCCCGCCCCCTTCGTCGGCTCCGAGCCGAGGAAGAAGTTCCGCCACACCGGCATCAGCGGCACCACGGCGAGGTCCTGGTAGACCGTGGCGATGCCGCGGTCGAGGGCCTCGCGGGGCGAGCCGAGGCGGACCTCCTCGCCCTCGATCTCGAAGGTGCCCGCGTCGTGCCGGTGCAGCCCCGCGATGATCTTGATCAGGGTGGACTTGCCGGCGCCGTTGTCGCCCAGCACACAGGTGATCTCGCCCGCGTGGACCTCCAGGGAGACCCCTTCGAGGGCACGGATGTTGCCGTAGTACTTGCTGACGTCGGCCAGCTTCACCAGGGCGCTCATTTACTGGCCTCCGCGCGCTTCCGGACCCAGGCGTTCAGCAGGGTCGCCAGCAGCAGCATCGCGCCGAGGAAGAACTTGAACCAGTCCGGGTTCCACTGCGCGTAGACGATGCCCTTGCTCGTCATGCCGAAGATGAACGCGCCGACCGCGGACCCGATGGCCGAGCCGTAACCGCCCGTCATCAGGCAGCCGCCGATCACCGCCGCGATGATGTAGAGCAGTTCGTTGCCGACGCCCTCGCCGGACTGCACCACGTCGTACGACATCAGCAGGTGCTGCCCGGAGATCCAGGCGCAGAAGGCGACCGCCATATAGAGGCCGATCTTGGTGCGCGCGACGGGCACGCCGACCGCGCGGGCGGCGTCCGGTCCGCCGCCGACGGCGAAGATCCAGTTGCCGGCGCGGGTGCGCAGCAGCACCCAGGTGGCCAGGGCGACGAGGCCGAGCCACCACAGGACGGTGACCTGGAGGTCGACGCCGCCGATGGTGAAGTGCGAGGCGAACAGGGCACGGGCGGAGTCGAAGCCCTCCATGTCCCCGATGGTCTTGGTGGAGACGGTGCCGCTGATGAGCTTGGTGAAGCCGAGGTTGAGGCCGGTCAGCATCAGGAACGTGCCGAGCGTGATGATGAAGCTCGGCAGCTTGGTGCGGGTGAGCACGAAGCCGTTGAAGAAGCCGATCGCCAGGGTGACGAGCAGCGAGACGCCCACGCCCACCCAGACGTTGGCGGTCATCTGGTAGCTGAACATCGAGGAGACCAGCGCGGAGCTGGTCACCATCACACCGGCGGAGAGGTCGAACTCGCCGCCGATCATCAGCAGCGCCACCGGAACGGCCATGATGCCGATCGTCGAGGACGCGTACAGCACGGTGGAGAGGCTGGAGGCGCGCAGGAAGCTTTCGGCGGCGAAGGCGAAGAAGAGGAAGACGGCGGCGGCACCGACGACCGAGCCCAGCTCGGGCCGGCCGAGGAGGCGGCGCCCGTACGAACGCGCCGGCGCCGGTTCCACCCCGTCCGCGGCGGTGGTGGGGGCGCTCATCGCGTACCCCGCTTCGCGTAGTCGGCCAGGGCCTTGGCGTCGTCCTTGGTGATGATCTGCGGGCCGGTGAGGACCGGGCGGCCGCCGCCGAGGACGTCGGCGTTGTACTTGTACAGCCACAGCAGGTCCACGGCCTCGTAGCCCTGGAGGTAGGGCTGCTGGTCCACCGCGAAGCCGAGGGAGCCGTCCTGGAGGGCGGCGGCCACCTTCTCGTTGAGGTCGAAGGTGTCGATCTCGGCCTTGCTGCCGGCCTGCTGCGCGGCCTTGACGGCGGTCGGCGCGAAGGGGGCGCCGAGGGTGACGACGGCGTCGATGTCCCGGTCCGACTGGAGCTTGGCCTCCAGGGACGACTGGACGCCGGGCATGTTGGTGCCCTCGACGTAGAGGTTCTCCAGGTCGCCCTTGAAGGTCTTCTTCACCCCGGCGCAGCGCTGCTCGTGGCCGACGTTGCCCTGCTCGTGCAGGACGCAGACGGCCTTCTTCTTCCCGCGGTTGTTGAGCTCGTCGCCGACGGCCTCGCCGGCGATGGTCTCGTCCTGGCCGATGTGGGTGAGGGCGCCGAACTTCTTGGACTCCTCGGAGCCCGAGTTCACGGTGATGACCGGGATGCCGGCCTTCTTCGCCTTCTCCACGACGTCCTTCATGGCGTCCGGCTTGGCGAGGGTGACGATCAGTCCGTCGACCTTCTGGTCGATCATGGCCTGGACGTTCTGGGCCTGCTTGTTGCCCTCGACGTCATGGGCGTAGAGGAACTTGATGTTGTCCTTCACCGCCGCCTGCTTGGCGCCGTTCTGCACGATGTCCCAGAAGGTGTCGCCATCGCCCGAATGGGTGACCATCGCGAAGGTCCACCGCGGGGTGTCGACCGCGGCGCGCCCCTGGGCGGCCTTGGCGGCCCGCTCCTCCGCACGCTTGCCGCCCGTGCTGCTGCACCCCGCCAGCGCGGTGGCCAGTGCCACCGCAAGCACGGCGCTCACCGCACGTACGCCTGTCCGAACCCTTGCCACGAGGACTTGCCCTTCCACTGTCTGTCACGGTGCGGCCGGGTCCCGCTTCCGCGGAACCGACGCCCCAGTATCCGTCACCATCTGTCACGGCCGTCGGCCGGGTCACTGAGTTCTAGTGGCGCACGCCACACCGCGTCAATACTTTGTCAGAACATCTTGATGACAGCCTCAGGGCCGGGCGAGCAACTGGAAGTCGAAGGAATACCGCGACGCCCGGTACAGGTGGGAGCCGAACTCCACCGCCCGGCCCGTGTCGTCGAAGGTCGTCCGCTCCATCGTCAGCAGGGGCGCGCCCGTCGGCTCGCCGAGCAGCTCCGCCTCCTCGGGCGTGGCGGCCCGGGCCCCGATGGTCTGCCGGGCGCTGTGCAGGGTGATACCGGCGGTACGCATCAGCCGGTAGAGGCCGGTCTCCGCCAGGACGTCGCCGTCGAGGTCGAGGAGCCCGGCCGGGAGGTCGTTGCGCAGATGCGCCACGGGCTCGCCGTGCGCCAGGCGCAGCCGCTCGATATGGACGACCTCGGCCCCCTCGGGAACTCCGAGGGCCGCTGCCACTTGGGCGCTCGCCGGCTCGACGGTGCGGGAGAGGAGCCGGGTCGCGGGCCGCTGGCCGGCGGTCTCCAGGTCGTCGTAGAGGCTGCTCAGCTCCAGCGGGCGTCTGACCTGGCTGTGCACCACCTGGGTGCCGACCCCCCGGCGGCGCACCAGCAGCCCCTTGTCGACGAGCGACTGGATGGCCTGGCGGACGGTGGGCCGGGACAGGCCCAGGCGGGCGGCGAGCTCGATCTCGTTGCCGAGCAGGCTGCCGGGTGCGAGACCGCCCTGCTCGATGGCCGCCTCGAGCTGCTGTGCCAGCTGGTAGTAGAGGGGGACGGGGCTGCTGCGGTCCACGCTGAACTGGAGGGGTCGGTGCTTCGCCACCCAGGGAGGGTAGGCCCCGGGGCCGGATGACGGGAAGTCCTGAGGTCCGGATGTACGGACAAGGCCGGTTTGGGCGGGGCGCGTACGGCGTCGGGCGCCCTCCGGAGGCGCCCGGCCCGGGTCTGCGGCAGGATCGGGCCCGGCGCGGGACGGAGCCGGCGGGCCCGGGAAGGGCCGGAGGGACGGACGCAGTGCCGGAGGGACGGACACGGTGAGGATCACGGCTCTCGGAGCGGCGCTGGGCCTCAGCGCCGGGATCACCCCCGGTCCCCTGCTCGCACTGGTCCTGGCCGGCACGCTGCGCGGCGGGCTGGCGACCGGGCTGCGGGTGGCCGCGGTGCCCCTGCTCACCGACCTGCCGGTGGTCCTGCTGTCCGTGACGGCGCTCTCCGCGCTGCCGGACCGGGCCGTCGCCGCCGGCGGGGTGGCGGGCGGGCTCTTCCTGCTGTGGCTGGCCGCCTCCACCCTCCGGGAGGCCCGGACCGCCGAGATGCCGCGGGCGAACACGGCGGAGGCGCGCGACCAGGAGCGCCGGACGCTCCGGCAGGCGGCGCTCGTCAACCTGCTGAGCCCGCACCCGTGGCTCTTCTGGCTGACGACCGGGGCGCCGCTGCTGGTGGACGCCTGGCGGGACGGGCCGGGCGGCGCGGGCGGCTTCGTCATCGGCTTCTACGCCCTGCTCGTGGGCAGCAAGGCCCTCTTCGCGGCGGTCGTGGCCCGCGCCCGGCACCGGATGACGGCCCGGGCCTACCGGGTGCTGCTCGCCGGGGCGGCGCTGCTCCTGCTGGGCGCCTCGGCGATGCTGCTGGCCGGTTTCGGACGGCAGTTGGCCGCGTGAGCGCCGCCGGGCCGCCGGCACTCCTCGTCATCATCGGCATTCCTCGTCGCCGTCTTCGTCCTCCTCCCCGTCTTCGCCGTCGGCGATCCGGGCGAGCAGTTCCTCGGCCCGCTTGGCCACCGCGTCCCGGTCGCCCTCCGCCAGGGCGGGGCCCGGGGCGCAGGCGACGGCACCCGCGGCGATCCACTCGGGGACGGTGTCGACGGCCAGGTCGCCGCTGGGCACCAGGGCGGCCTGGGGCAGCTCGGCCCGGATGTCCCGCAGCACGCCGGGGCGGTGGCCCGCGGCGGGGAAGAACTTCAGCGCGTCGGCGCCCAGTTCCAGCGCGTGGACGATCTCGGCCGGGGTGGCGACGCCGGGGAGGACGGGGACGCCGTAGCGGTGGCCAGTGCGGACGACCTCGGCGTCGAGCACCGGCGAGGCCAGGAAGCGGGCGCCCGCCTCGACGGCCAGCCGCGCGGAGGCCGCGTCGAGCACCGCGCCCGCGCCGATGACCGCCTCGTCGCCGACCTCCCGGACGAGGGTGGCGACCGCCTCCAGCCCGAAGGGCGTGGCGAGCGATATCTCCAGGCTGGTGAACCCGGCGGAGAGCAGCGTCCCCGCGGTCTCGGCCGCCCGGTCGTAGCTGTCGCTCCGCACCGTGGCGATGACGCGCTGGGCCAGGACGGCCCGGGTGATCTCCCAGCGGTACACGGCAGTTCGCCGCCTCTCTCGTGCGCGTGGATCGTGTTGCGGGACGAGAAAAACGGTAACGGCAGGCACTGACATCCGGCCCCGGCTCACGGGCGCCCTTCGCGCGAAGGCGCGCGCGGGGGGCGTGCGGACTACTGCCCTGTGGCGCGGGCGGGATGACGCTCCGTCAGCTGCTCCCTGCGGCCCGGCCCGCACGGGGGCCGGGCGCCCGGAACCCGGCGCTCAGCAGCCGAAGTCGACGCGGGAGAAGGAGCGGTAGTGGTCGGCGGTGTAGTAGTCCTCCTGGGACTGCTCACCGGTGATGATCCGGCGCGCGCCCCGGTCCGGCGAGCCCGGGGTGACCACGGTGTACTCGTGGTAGTAGCCGGTGCGCTGCTTGGGCAGCACGCCCTCCCGGTTGCTGAAGACCGTCCCGTCCTTGGGGTACGGGTAGGGGCCGCCCTCGTCGATCAGGTCCAGGGTGTCGTGGGCCTGCGACGGCAGCGCCGAGTAACAGACGTGGCCGACGGACGCCAGGGCCGTCCCGGAGAGCGGGGCGGAGGGGGCGGGGGCCGCGAGGGCGGTGCCGCCGAGGAGGAGGGAAGAGGCCAGGGCGGCGAGGACGCCGGCCTTCGCGATGCGGTGGGGGATGCTCATGCGCCCAGGATGGCGGCTCGGCATCCTGACATGTCAATGCCAAAAAGCCGATGTTTCCGCATCGTTCACCGGAACCTGATCTTCCGAAGACTTTCGGGTGGGCCTTTGCCTCAGAGGCAAGAACTTTGCCCCTGAGGCACGCCGGGGCTATACCGGAGACATGAGCCCGGAGCCCGGACCCACCGACCCCGCGGACGGCGAGCTGCCCGCCGTCGCCCCGCAGTTGCGCGCCCTGCGCACCCGCAGCGGACTGACCCTGGAGGCCGCCGCGGCCCGCGCCGGCCTCTCGCCCGCCCACCTGTCCCGGCTGGAGACCGGGCGCCGCACCCCGTCGCTGCCGATGCTGCTCGCCCTGGCACGGACATACGAAACGACGGTATCCGACCTGCTCGGCGAGGTGCCACAGGCGGCCGACCCGATCGTGCGCGCCGACCGCATGGAGGCCCAGCGGGCCGGCGGCTGGACGTACTGGCGAGCCGGCGGGGCCGGCCGCGCCATGCAGGCCCTGCGCCTGCACGTGCCGTACGGACCGGGCGGCCAGGGGGACCTGGTGCGGGTGCACCCCGGCGAGGAGTGGCTCTACGTCACCGGGGGCCGGCTCCGGCTGGTCCTCGGCGGGACGGCGCACCTGCTCGGCCCCGGCGACGCGGCGCACTTCGACTCGCTCACCCCGCACCGCATCTCCGCCGCCACGCAGGGCGGGGCCGACCTGCTGTTCATGCACACGCTGATGCAGAGCGGCGCCGCGGGGCTGTGCCTCGGGGACGCCGGAACGAACCGGAGGGGACACTCATGAGCGACATCGTCGAGCCGACCGCCACCCGCGAGCCCAGGAAGACGGACATCGAGGACCGCACCCCGCGGGGGATCGTCTTCCGCGCCTTCGTCTACCTCGTCGCGGTCCACTTCGTCGCCGGCTTCTTCTTCCTCCTCTTCTATCTGGGCGGCCGCTGAGCGGCGTCGTCGCTACGCTGGCGGCATGGCGCGTACAGCCCAGGACGTCCTTGCCGCCGCGGCACGGGAAGCCGGAGCCGGGGCGGGCGACAACCGCCTCGTCCCCCTGATCGCCGACGGCGTCGCCCCGCGCTCGGTGCTCGCCGCGTTCACCCTCGAACAGCACCACGTCATCGCCGCCGACCGGGTCTCCTACCGCCATCTCGCCGGGCGTTCGGCCGGGGCGACGGCCGCCTTCTTCACCGCCCTCGCGGACGGCGAGGACACCGCGCTCGCCCTCCTCGGCCCGCTCGCCGCGGCGTGCGGCCTGGACGACGCGGCGGTCCGCGGCCACGAACCGGCGCTCGCCTGCCAGGCATACCCCGCCTGTACGGCGTGGCTGGCGCTGCAGGCGGAGCCGGTGGACGTGGTCGTCGCCCTGAGCGTCAACTTCGCTACGTGGGGCGGTTATTGCGGGGTGCTGGGACGTGCGTTGCGCGCGCGGTACGGCTTCTCCGACGAAGCGTGCGGCTTCTTCGACTTCTTCGCGCGGTCGCCGGGTGAGGAGGGGGATGCGGATGCGGATGCCCTGGTGCGGGCGGCGGTGGAGGAGGGGCTGGGGAGTGGGGTGTTGAGCGAGCGGTTGGCGTGGCGGTATGCGCGGTTGTTGCAGGGGTTTGAGGGGATGTTCTGGGAGGGGGTGGGGGGTGGTGGGTAGGGGGTTTTGCCCCGGTCCCGCCCTACCCCACCCACCCCCACCGCCCCTCCAACTCCCGCACCGCCCCCTCCGTCAGCTCCCCGTACACCCTCAACCGCCCTATCCCCCCGTCCGGATACACCTCCAGCCGCAGATGCGTGGCGACGACGCCCCCGCCCCCCACCGGGAAGCGGTGCACCGCGTCCGGCTGGAGGCGCGTCCGGGGGAGGATCTCCGACCACTCGCCCTTCGAGGCCTCGTCCCGGACCGAAATCCGGGCCCAGCCGGCCGAGTTGCCCTTGAGGTACCCCGTATCGATCTCCAGCGCCCGCAGCGCCGCGCGCCCGGCCAGCCGGTAGCGGACCCAGTCATGGCCGTCGTCCCGGCGGCGGCGCGTCTCCCAGCCCTCGTCCATGCGGCGCGGGCGGCCGGGGAGGATCGTGCCGAGGGGGGAGGAGTAGAAGCGGTCGGAGGCATCCTCGACGAGGCCGCCGTTCTCCAGGGCGGCGACGTCCAGGACGCCCAGCGCCCCGACCCAGGCCGGGTCCGGCACGGCCTCGCCGTGGACGCGAATCCGGGCGACTCCCCCGTCGGGGTGCTGGTTGAGCCGCAGGTGGGTGAAGCGGCGTTCGCGGTGGACGGCGAAGGCGTTGGCGGCGTGGCCGCCGACCGGGGTGGGCGGCACCAGCAACGTCCAGTCGGCGCCCGCCAGTTCGGCCACGGACGGCGTGCCGTCGACCGCCGTGGCCTCGACGCTCACCGCCCGCGGATGGTTGCCGCGGAAGTGCGCCGTGTCGACGACCACGCCGCGGACGATCCCCGGTGCCCCGAGCCGTATCAGCGCCCAGTCGTGGTCCCCGTCCCCGGGATGCGGCGACCCGGCCGAGGTGCCGCGCCGCCGCCGCGTCTCCCAGCCGTCCATGATCTTGCCCTTGTGGCCGAACCGTTCGGGATCGAAGCGGGCCGGCCCGGGGACGAGCAGGTTCTCCCGCTCGGCGAAGAACTCGTCGTTGGCCGCGACCACCGCGCCGCCCAGCCGCCGGTCGGCGAGATCGGGCAGACCGGCGAAGGGGACGGCGGCGGAGCGGTAGTCGGCGTACGGATCGCCTCCGCCGTAGGGCTCCGCCGCACCGGTGAAGGACGTCAGGGCAGTGAAGGTGGACGTCACGCGCGCTCCAGAAGTCGTCCGGCGGGTCCGCCGAGGACGCCGCGGTGATGGATCCTGCGGCCGCGCAGCCAGGTGGACCGTACGACGCCGTACAGGGTCCGTCCGGCATAGGCGGTGACCGGGTTGCGGTGGTGGAGCGCGGCGGGGTCGACGGTGAAGGTCTCGTCGGGGGCGAGGACCGCGAAGTCCGCGTCCCGGCCCGCCTCGACGGCCCCCTTGCCCGTGAGGCCCGCCAGCGCGGCGGGCGCGGCGGACATCCAGCGGGCCACGTCGTCGAGGCCGTACCCGCGCCGCCGCGCCTCGGTCCAGACGGCGGGCAGCCCGAGCTGCAGCGAGGAGATGCCGCCCCAGGCCCGCCCGAAGTCGGGGACCTTGAGCTCCGGGGTGCAGGGCGAGTGGTCGGAGACCACGCACTGCAGGACCCCGGCGGCGAGGGCGTCCCACAGGGCGTCCCGGTTGGCCGCCTCCCTGATGGGCGGGCAGCACTTGAACTCCGTCGCCCCGTCCGGGACTTCCTCCGCCGTCAGGGTCAGGAAGTGCGGGCACGTCTCGGCGGTCACCGGCAGTCCCCGCTCCCGGGCGCCGGCGAGGGTGTCCAGCGCGTCGGCGGAGGACAGGTGCAGGACGTGGATCCGCGTGCCGTACCGCCCGGCCGCGGCGACCAGCCGGGCCACGGCCGCGTCCTCCGCCGCCCGCGGCCGGGAGGCCAGGAAGTCCGCGTAGCGCGGGCCTTCGGGCCGCGGCGCGCGGTCGAGCCGGTCCGGGTCCTCCGCGTGCACGATCAGCAGCCCGCCGAACCCGGCGACCTCCCGGGCCACCGCCTCCAGGTCGTCCGGGCCCAGGTGCGGGAACTCCTCCACCCCGGACGGCGAGAGGAACGCCTTGAAGCCGAAGACCCCCGCGTCGTGCAGCGGGCGCAGCTCCGCCCGGTTGCCGGGCAGCGCCCCGCCCCAGAAGCCGACGTCGACGTGGACCGCCGGCCCGGCCACGGCCCGTTTGACGCGCAGGCCGGCCACCGTCGTCGTGGGCGGGACGCTGTTGAGGGGCATGTCGACGAGGGTGGTCACGCCCCCGGCGGCCGCCGCCCGGGTGGCGGTGGCGAAGCCCTCCCACGCGGTGCGCCCCGGGTCGTTCACATGGACGTGGGTGTCGACGAGGCCGGGCAGCAGCACGTCGTCGCCCAGTTCCTCGACCGGGACGCCGGGCGGGACGGCGGCGGAGTGCGGCAGGACGGCGGCGATGCGGCCGTCCGCGACGGCGACGGCGGCCGGGCGCGTCCCCTCGGGCGTCACGACCCTCGTCGAGCGCACCACCAGTTCCGGGCCGGCCATGGGAGCCCCCTCGATCGTCCGGCCCCCAACGGGCCTGTTTCAACGTTCTGTTGAAGCACGACGCCCCGCAGTCTCCGGCCGTCCCCGGGGGCTCGTCAACCCCTCCGGCATCCACTTCGCACCGCCCGGCGCTTTCCGGATGCCGGGAGGGTGGTTCCGTGCGGACGAACCGAGCGTGAGCCACCGGCCACGGCCCGGTAGGCTGCACTACCACCCCACCCCCGGAAGGACCCGCGCCGTGCCCTCGTCCGCCGAGCCCAGAACCTCCTCCGCCACCGGAGGCGTCCAGTCCCTCGAGCGCGCCTTCGACCTGCTCGAGCGGATGGCCGACGCCGGTGGCGAAGTGGGCCTGAGCGAGCTGGCCACGAGCAGCGGGCTGCCGCTGCCCACCATCCACCGGCTGATGCGCACCCTGGTGGCCAGCGGTTACGTCCGCCAGCAGCCCAACCGGCGGTATGCGCTCGGCCCCCGGCTGATCCGGCTCGGCGAGAGCTCCGCACGGCTGCTGGGCCACTGGGCCCGGCCGTACCTGGCCCGCCTGGTCGAGGAGACCGGCGAGACGGCCAACATGGCGCTGCTCGACGGCGACGAGGTCGTCTACGTCGCACAGGTGCCCTCGCGGCACTCCGTGCGGATGTTCACCGAGGTGGGCCGGCGCGTGCTGCCGCACACCACCGGCGTCGGCAAGGCACTGCTCGCGCAGGCGCCGGACGACGAGGTGCGGGCGATCCTGGGCCGTACGGGCATGCCGGCCGCGACCGAGAAGACGATCACCACGCCCGACGCCTTCGTCGACGCCCTCGCCCGGGTCCGCGACTCCGGCTACGCGGTCGACGACAACGAGCAGGAGATCGGCGTCCGCTGCCTGGCGGTCCCGGTGCCCGACTCCCCCACGGCCGCGGCCATCTCCATCTCGGGTCCGGCGGGGCGGGTCACGGAGGAGGCGACGGAGCGGATCGTGCCGCTGCTCAAGGAGATCGCCGTCGAGCTGTCGGCCGCGCTCGCGACCACGACGCCGTCCGCCTGACCGGACCCGTCGGCGTCAGGGGGCGCCGGCCGCCCCGTCCCCGGAGCCCGGCCCCTTCACCTCGCCCGTCTTCTCCGCGTCGAAGCGGTCCACCGCCGTCCGTACGTCACCGAGGGCCGGGGCCAGGGCGCTGACCGAGCCGACGGCGCCCGCGACCAGCAGCAGGGAGCGGCGCAGCCGGGAGAGTTCCGGCTCGCCCGCGCCCGCCATCGCGTCGAGCGCGGCGAGCTCGTCCTCGGCGGCGTCCCGGTCGGGTAAGAGGGCGGGGTGAGCGGCCAGGGCACGGCGCAGGCGGGACACCGCCGCGCTCAGTTCGACCGCTCTCGGATCCCGTTCGCCAGGACGGCCCGTCAGCTCCTGTTCCACCACTACGGCGCCTTCCGCCACGACTCTCCCCCTGCCCACGCGCTCGCCCGGATCAGTTAACGCCACTTTCCGTGTGCCGCGCCACACGGAAAGCGAAATTCAGGCTGCCTGTTCACGGTCGTGTGACGAACGCGCGGACCCCGCACACACGGCCCCCGCTCGTGCGGTGGAATGGGGCATGCCTGTGACGACGGACACGGATGCGACAGACGCCGGGCCCCCGGTGGCCGGGCTGCTGCTCGCGGCCGGCGGCGGCCGGCGCCTCGGCGGCCGGCCCAAGGCGCTCCTGGAGCACGGGGAGGACGGAGGGCGCACGCTGATGGAGCGCGCGCTGGCCGCACTGGCGGGGGCGGGCTGTGCGCCCCTGCACCTGGTGCTGGGCGCGGGCGCGCAGGAGGTCCGTGCGCGCCTTGGGCCCACGCCCTGCACCGTGGTGCACAACTCCCGCTGGGCGGACGGCATGGGCTCCTCGCTGCGCGCCGGGCTGGAGTCCCTCGTGGACACCCCGGCCACCGCCGTCGTGGTGCTGCTGGTGGACCAGCCGCGGGTGGGCACCCCGGCGGTGGCCCGGGTGCTGGCCGCGCACCGCGCGGGGGCGTCGCTGGTGGCGGCGGCGTACGGGGGCGCGCGCGGGCATCCGGTGCTGCTGGCCCGCCGGCACTGGGCGGGCGCGGCCCGGGCCGCCACCGGGGACCGGGGCGCCCGGGCCTATCTGGCGGCGCACGCGGACGAGCTCACGCTGGTGGAGTGCGCGGACGTCGGCGCTCCGGACGACATCGACACCCCCGCCGATCTCACGCTTCTCCGCCCGGAAGCGCACCGGGAAGCACACCGGGAAGCCCCGCCCGGCCGGAAACCTCCCCCGACCCATTGATGTTCCGTGATGAGGAATCTATATTCCGCAGGGCACTCACCCATGGCACCCCGTGCCACCCGCGTCGTCCCGTCCGAGGAGTGACCCGCCCATGCCCGCAGCAGCGCCGTCCCCGCTGACCGTCCTCGGTGCACCCGTCGCCCGGCAGGAGGAGGTGCTGACCGCCCCCGCCCTGGAGTTCGTCGCCGCCCTGCACAAACGGTTCACCGGGCGCCGCGACGCGCTGCTGGCCCGCCGGGCCGAGCGGCGCGCCGAGATCGCGCGGACCGGCACGCTGGACTTCCTCGCCGAGACGGCCCACGTCCGCGAGGACCCCGACTGGCGGGTGGCCCCCGCGCCGGCCGCCCTGGAGGACCGCCGCGTCGAGATCACCGGTCCCACCGACCGGAAGATGACCGTCAACGCCCTCAACTCCGGGGCCCGTGTCTGGCTCGCCGACTTCGAGGACGCCTCCTCCCCCACCTGGGAGAACGTCGTCCTCGGGCAGCTGAACCTGATCGACGCCTCCGCCCGGCGCATCGACTTCACC
The DNA here is from genome assembly GCF_041519305.1 of Streptomyces luteireticuli. NCBI lineage: Bacteria > Bacillati > Actinomycetota > Actinomycetes > Kitasatosporales > Streptomycetaceae > Streptomyces > Streptomyces luteireticuli. The sequence goes on along the minus strand of NZ_CP167927.1, from coordinate 6,540,709 downwards.
GCTCCCGGGGGCAAGACCTACGCCCTGCGCCCCGAGCACGAGCTCGCCACCGTCGTCGTCCGCCCCCGCGGCTGGCACCTGGACGAGCGCCACCTCACCGCCGGCGGACGCCCCGTCCCCGGCGCCCTGGTCGACTTCGGCCTCTACTTCTTCCACAACGCGCGCCGGCTCGCCGCCTCCGGCAAGGGCCCCTTCTTCTATCTGCCCAAGACCGAGTCGCACCTCGAGGCGCGGCTGTGGAACGACGTGTTCACCTTCGCCCAGGAGCAGTTGGGCCTCCCCCACGGCACCGTCCGCGCCACCGTCCTCATCGAGACGATCACCGCCGCCTACGAGATGGAGGAGATCCTTTACGAGCTGCGCGACCACGCCTCCGGGCTCAACGCGGGCCGCTGGGACTACCTCTTCTCCCTCATCAAGAACTTCCGTGACGCGGGCGAGCGGTTCGTCCTCCCCGACCGCAACGCGGTCACGATGACCGTGCCCTTCATGCGCGCCTACACCGAACTCCTGGTGCGCACCTGCCACAAGCGCGGCGCCCACGCGATCGGCGGCATGGCCGCCTTCATCCCCTCCCGGCGCGATCCCGCCGTCAACGAGGCCGCGCTGGCGAAGGTCCGGGCCGACAAGGACCGCGAGGCGGCGGACGGCTTCGACGGCTCCTGGGTCGCCCACCCCGACCTCGTCCCCGTCGCCCGCGCCTCCTTCGACGCCGTCCTCGGCACCCGCCCGCACCAGAAGGAGCGCCTCCGCGAGGACGTCCGCGTGACCGCCGCCCAGCTCATCGCGATCGACACGACCGGGGCGCGGCCCACCGTCGACGGCCTCCTCAACGCCGTGCGCGTCGGCCTCCGTTACATCGAGGCCTGGCTGCGCGGCCACGGCGCGGTCGCCATCTTCAACCTGATGGAGGACGCGGCGACGGCCGAGATCTCGCGGTCGCAGATCTGGCAGTGGATCAACGCGGGCGTCGTCCTGGAGGGCGGGGAGAAGGGCGGCGAGAAGGCCACGGCCGCCCTCGTCCGCGACCTCGCGTCCCGCGAACTGGCCGCGCTCCGCGCCGAGCTGGGCGAGGAGGCGTACGCGGCGGGCCGCTGGCAGGAGGCGCACGACCTGCTGCTGAAGGTGGCGCTGGACGAGGAGTACGTGGAGTTCCTGACCCTGCCGGCGTACGAGCGGCTGGAGTCGTAGGGCGTGTCCGATGCCACCGATGCCACAGTCGTCGTCGCGGTCCGGGTGCGGCCCTCGCCCGTCGCCGCGTGGTTCCACCACCTGCTGACGCACCCCGTCGTCGAAGTGGACGGCCGCGCGTACGCGTCCTCCTGGGGCGGCACCAGGGAGATTCCGGTCGCCCCCGGACCGCACCGCATCGGCGCGTACTTCCGCTACCGGGGGCAGCGCCGCGCCCGGCTGGCGGAGAGCAGCAGGGAGTTCACGGCGGAGCGGGGGGTACGGCGGGTGGACATCACCGCACGGCTCGGCGCGCTCAACCGCACCCCGTTCCGGATCGGCGATCCGGTGGCTCGCGTCTGACGGGGCGGCCTTCCGCGCCCCTTCGCCGACGAGGAACGCCCGCCGCGAGGACGGGCGTTCCTCGCCCCGGCCGTCACACGGCGGTGACGACCCGTACCGCCGCACCGCATTCCGCGCAGTGAACTCCGCTGTCGGGCAAGGCCCCTTCGTCGCCCCCGGCCCCCGGATCCCCGGTCACCGGACGCCGGCGGTCCGGCGAGGCGCAGACGATCGCGGAACCGATCATCACCAGGGCGAAGCTCCACAGCCCCATGGTGAGGATGATCGAGCCGTGCAGGACGACGTCCATCACCATGCCCGCCTTGCGCCAGCGCTCCGAGGCCAGCAGGCACACCCCGATGGCGATCTCGATGACGAGCGCGCCCCAGGTCAGGGCGACCACGATCAGGGAGTTCTTGGACAGCCAGAGGAAGAACGAGTCCCAGGGCCGGGCCACGCCGAACATGCTGTCGCGCAGGAAGTAGTACTCGGCCGTCCCGTTGGCCCAGTCGGCGACCCCGAACTTGGCGATGGCGGAGTCGAGATAGAGATAGGCGATCTGCACCCGCATGGCCAGGAAGGCGACGAACGACAGGGTCCGCCACGAGGGGCGGGCCTCGCGCTCCGGCCGCCGCCAGTGCCAGGTGCGGTCGTCGGCCAGGCCGACGGGGATCATCAGCAGCGCCATGATCATGCCCACCGACTCGCCGCCGTCGGGCACGGCGATGCTCACGGCCACCGAGTACGCGGCCCACGCGTGCGGAATCGCCGTCCAGCGCGGGCGGTAACCGCTGGCCACCACCGCCAGGATCACGATCAGCAGCCACCGCCGGGGCTCCATGCCCACGGTGTCACCGCCGAGACAGAGCGCCGACGCCGCGCGGACGCCGTCGCACTTCGGGTACTCCCCCATGCCGACGACCGGCACGAGCAGCGCCTTGACCGGGGCGAACAGCAGCACGCTCAGCTGCGCCAGGGCCATGACGGTGCGGCCGGTGCCGAACCAGCGCGAGCGCAGGTCGTGCCGGCCGGTGCGGACGGCGAGCCGGTCGGCCAGGGACTGTACTGCGGGCATCACTTGCATCGCACGTCCAGGTGAGCGATCTGCACCACGCGTCGGGTGTAGGGGACTTGGTTGCGGAAGCTCCACGGCACCGTCTTCTCCTGGGTGAGGAAGGCGTCGCCGCACACGGTCGGCACGGGGCTGGAGTTGGTCACCTGCTGCGCCGGCCGGGCCGTCGCCTCCTTGATGCAGGGCTCCAGGAAGCCGGCGCACGGGACCCAGCGGGAGGCGGCGGCGGCGTTGAGATAGCCCAGTTCCGGGCCCTGGGCGCGCTGGGTGCGGGAGATTCCGAAGAGGTTGGAGGGGTCTCCCTGCGGCGTCACGAGGAGGTTGCGGACGGCTCCGTCCCGCCCGGAGGCGTAGACGCCGATCTGTCCGTTCTGCGGATTGCGGGTGAAGAAGGCCCAGTTCTCCGGTGTCACGGTGTTCAGGACCGTCCGCGCGCCCTTGGAGTGGCGGCTGCTCAGCGCGTTGGTGGGCAGCGTGTAGAAGAGCGCCGTGGCCAGATAGCCGAAGAGGGCGAGGCAGGCGACGCTGAACAGGGCGAGTTGGCGGACGGAGCCCCGGGGGGACTCCCCGGGTCTCGGTCGGTTGTCGGTGGACGTGCTGGCCATGGCGGCGCGATCCCTCTGCGTGCGGGAGCTGTCGGTCGAAGTGGTCGCCGGGGCCCGCCGCGCCGCCCCCTCCGGAGGGGGCGGCGCGGCGGAGCCGTCACGGCTACAGGGCCGAGGAGACCGCGGAGACCATGTCGTCGGCGTCCAGGCCGTTCGACTTCTGCATGTCGAAGCCGTAGCTCACCGCCGACGGGACGACCACGAGGGCGACGACCGCCTCGGTGGCGCCGGCCACGTTGGCGTAGCCCACCGCGTTGATGAAGCCGAGGGCGTTCAGCTCGATCAGCACGTTGGCGTCGTGCCAGACCACGCCGCTGGCGACCTTCGGGTTCTTGACGTTGCCCTTGCTCTTGGCGACGAGGGCCTTGATGTCGTCGGCGAGCCGCTCCATGCCGGCCTTGGCCTGGAACGGGTCGTTGATCTGGACCGGGACGGTCACCTTGTCGTGGAGCTCCGGGTCGATCTTGCGGAGCTCGTTGGTGAACTGCGCGATCTGCTCCAGCGTCACCTTGTCGTTGTCGGAGCCGCGGTGCGAACGGATCTTCTCGGCCAGGTCCTTGTGCTCGTCCGCGGCCTTGCCCTTGCCGAAGACGAGGAGGCCGACGATGTCCTCGTCGGAGTACTTCACATGGTGCTGGACGGGCGCGGAGGCGACCGTGGCCGGGGCGGACGAGGACGAGGCGGCCTGCGCCCCGTAGGCACCGCCGAGGGTCAGCACGGCGGCGGCGCAGACGAGCGCACCGGTCTTCTTGAGATTCATGTGTGCGATACCTTCGAATAGTCGTTGTTCATGCGCTCCGCCGGCCGGGGGCAGGCGTGACCGGCGCTCCGCTCGCTGGCAGGCGGGAAGGCGGAGCGTCGAGTGCACGAATGTCCCGGACGGCGGGGTCGAGGGCCGGGGGCTCGGTGAGCCCGCGGCCGACGGCGTACCGGACCGGTGGCGGAGTTTTCTTCTCCGTCACCGGCCGGACCGTGCGACGGGCGGCTCAGGAGGCGCGGTGAATTCCGTCCCGGAATTCCCGGGAAAAGACCTGGCCCGTCGGGGCCGGAGCCGTCGGGGGAATGCCGGCCGAGCCGGCGCCGCGGGAAATACCCGCGTACAGAAGGGTGTTCACGGGTACCACCTCAGCCGAGCCGAATACCCTGACACCGAAATCCATCTCCCCCCTGAGATTCGACGGCCCGAGCACGCCGTCGCCCATTCATCGTGGCACGGTGCCCCATCGCGATCAACAGATCCCACCCGAACTTGACATGCTCTTGATCGAACATCAACTTCGGCCACAAACGGGCGATTTCCCGCCATCGCGCCGACGCCTCAGGTGGCCATCGCCCCGAACGCCACGAACCCGCAGATCACCACCGCCAGCACCGCCAACAGCGGCCAGACGAACCGCAGATACCGGTCGTAGCCCACCTTTGCCAGCGAAACCCCGCCCACGACCACCGCCGTCGTCGGCACCCACAGGTTCATCCAGCCGCTCGCCGCGGACCAGGCGGTGACGACCACGGCGCGCGAGACGCCCGCGAAGTCCGCGAGGGGGGCCAGGATCGGCATCGCGAGGGTCGCGTGGCCGGACGAGGAGGGGATGAGGAAGGCCAGCGGGAGGTTGACGACGAAGACCATGACGGCGAAGGCCGCCGCGGCGGTGCCGGCGACGGCGCTCTCGACCGCGTGGAGCACGGTGTCCGTGATCCGGGCGTTGTTCATGATGACGGTGATCCCCCGGGCGAGGACGATCGTCAGCGCCGGGGAGATGAAGTCCCCCGCGCCCTGGACGACCAGGGAGCTCAGCCGCTGCTCGCCGAGCCGGGCCACCAGCCCGACCAGGACCGCGGCGACCAGGAAGAGCGCCGCCAACTGCGCGAAGGACCAGTCGAGTTCCCAGCCGTAGGGGGTGGCGTCCGCCCGCCCCGTGAGGGCCCCGGCCCAGGGGATCACCGAGAAGATCATAAAGAGGAAGACCAGGGCGACCAGGACCAGCACGGCCTTCTGGAGCCCGGTGAGCGACGGCGGTTCCTCGGCCGCCGCGGCCAACTCCCGGTCGCCCGGCAGGAATCCGACCAGCGAGCGGTCGGGACGGGTGCGGACCCGGTGCGCGTACCGCACGACGTACGCGATGGTGACCGCGGTCAGGACCAGCCACATCGCGAACCGCAGCCCGATCCCGTCCCCGAGCGAGACCCCCGCCGCGGAGGAGGCCACCCCCGTGGCGAAGGGGTTGACCGTGGAGGCCAGCACCCCGACCCCCGCCCCGAGGATGATCACGCCGGTGGCGACCATCCGGTCGTAGCCGAGGGCCAGCATCAGCGGCACGAGCAGACCGTAGAAGCCGAGCGTCTCCTCGGCGAACCCCTCGACCGTGCCGAGCAGCGAGAAGACGGTCATGACACCGGCGATGAGCAGCGCGCCGCGGGTGCGCAGCCGGTGGGCGAGGCGCTCGATGCCGCTGTCGAGGGCGCCGGTGGCGAAGACGACGGTGATGAACGCGCCGATGGCCAGGACGAAGAGGAAGACCCCGGCGCTGCCGTAGAGCGTGCCCGCCGCGTCGGGGGCCACCTGTCCGGTCGCGGCGTCCCGCACTCCGTAGAGCCCGTTGACGGGGGCGAGGAAGAGCTGGCCGAGGCGGTGCACGAAGTCGCCCGGGGCGGCGGCGCGGTGGTAGGTGCCCTGAATGGGGTCGCCGGCGGGGGTGCGGCGGTAGGTGCCGGACGGGACGACGAAGGCGAGGGCCCAGACGGCGACCGTCACCACGGCCAGGACGGTGAGCGCGCTGGGGAAGGTGAACTTCCGTCCTACTTCTTCGCCCTGTCGCTCCATGGTGGGGCCTCTCTCCGCACAACCGCTCGGCAGGAATGCCCCGCATTATCGCTAGATCATCCGCTTCTCCTCGGCCGCCACGCGGGGCCGGGGGACCTCCCGGTCCCGCCCCCGGCCGAGGTGGTGGAAGGCCAGGTTGAGCAGGACGGCGGTCAGGCACCCCGCGCTGACGCCCGAGTTCAGGACGGTGCGCAGGGTCTCGGGGACGGCCGGGCCGGCGTAGAAGGTCCGGGAGACCACCGGGATCAGGCCGACGCCCAGGGAGACGGCGGCGATCAGCATGGTGTCGCCGCGCTCCAGCCCGGCCTTGACGAGGACCCCGATGCCGCTGGCCGCCACCGTCCCGAAGAGCACCAGACCCGCCCCGCCCAGCACCGGCTGCGGCACCAGCGCGATCAGCGAGGCGAAGGCCGGGCTCAGACCGAGGAGGGCGAACATCAGCCCGCAGGCGGCGACGGTGAAGCGGCTGCGCACCCCGGTGAGCGCGACCAGCCCGATGTTCTGCGCGAAGGCGCTGTTGGCGAAGCCGTTGAAGAGCGGGCTGAGCGCGCTGCCGAGGGTGTCGGCGCGCAGCCCGCCGGCGATGGTCCGCTCGTCCGCCGGCCGGTCCACGATCTCGCCGAGCGCCAGCATGTCGGCGGTGCTCTCGGTCATGCAGACCAGCATGAGGATGCACATGCTGACGACCGCGCCGGGCTGGAGGTGCGGCGCCCCGAAGTGGAAGGGCGTGGGGAAGCCGACGAGGGCCGCGTGCCGGGTGACATCGGTGTGTACGGCGCCGGCCGGGATCGCCAGCAGGGTGCCGGCCACGAGGCCGAGCAGGACCGCGATCTGCCGCGCGAAGCCGCGCAGCAGCCGCCGGAGCAGCAGCACGATCGCCAGGGTGGCCCCGGCCAGGCCCAGGTTGGTGCCGGAGGCGGGCCGTTCCGGGTGGCCGCCCTGGATCCAGCCGAAGGCGACGGGGAGCAGGCTGAGACCGATGAGGGTGATGACGGTGCCGCTGACGACGGGCGGGAAGAAGCGGACGAGCCGGCCGAAGTACGGGGCGAGGAGGAAGCCGAGCGCCCCGGCGACCATGACCGCGCCGTAGACGACGGGCAGTGTGTCGCGCTTGTCGGCCTGCTGGTCGGCGATGGCGAGGACGGGGGCGACGCCCGCGAAGGAGACGCCGTTGACGAACGGCAGCCGGGCGCCGACCTTCCGGAAGCCGATCGTCTGGAGGAGGGTGGCGATGCCCGCGGTGAAGAGGGCGGCGCCGACGAGGAAGGTGACCTGTGCCGGGGAGAGCCCGACGTAGGCGCCGATGACCAGCGGCGGGGCGACGACGCCCGCGTAGCTGGCGGCGACGTGCTGGAGCCCGGTCGCCAGGAGCCTGCCCGTGCGGGGCAGTTCGTCCACCGGGTGGACGGCGGGGGGCTTGGAGGCGGTGACCACGTGGGGGGTTCCTCCTGTCGTGATGCTCCTGTCGTGACGCTCCTGCCACGCCGAGGACGGGGGTGCGGGGCCGAGGCCCGCGCCCCGGCCCCGCCGTGGCCGAGGGCCGTCCCCCTCGGCCGGTCCGCCGCGTCAGCCTCCGGCGGCGAGCCGGGCGAGACGACGCGCCTGGGTACGGGCGTGGCGGGCGATGCCCTCCTCGTCGGCGGTGACGAGCCGGCCGTCCTCGACCACCGTCCGGCCGTCGACCAGGGAGAGGGTGACGGGGGCGGGCGGGCCGAGGACGAGGGCGGCCACCGGATCGGCGACGGTGGAGTGGCCCAGCCCGTCGAGCCGCCACAGCACCAGGTCGGCGAGCTTGCCCGGCTCCAGCGAGCCGAGGTCGTCCGCCCGGCCGAGGACCCGCGCGCCGCCGTGCGTCCCCAGCCTCAGTGCCTGCCGTACCGTCAACGCCCCCGGCCCGCCCGCGAGTCGGTGGACGAGGAGGGCGTTGCGCAGCTCGGTGTGGAGTTCGCCGGTCTCGTTGGAGGCCGTGCCGTCCACCCCCAGGCCGACGGGGACGCCCGCGGCGAGCAGGGCGGGGACGGGAGCGGTGCCCGCGGCGATACGGGCGTTGGAGGAGGGGCAGTGGGCGACGCCCGTGCCGGTGCGGGCGAAGGCGGTGATGTCGGCGTCGTTCATATGGATGCAGTGGGCCATCCACACGTCGTCGCCGAGCCAGCCGGTGGAGTCGAGGTAGTCGGTCGGGCCCATGCCGAACCGCTCCTTGCAGAAGCGTTCCTCTTCGACGGTCTCCGAGCCGTGGGTGTGCAGCCGGACGCCCTTGCGGCGGGCCAGCGCGGCGGCCTCCCGCAGGAGTCGGGTGGAGACCGAGAACGGGGAGCAGGGCGCGACGCCGACGCGCAGCATGGAGCCGGGGGACGGGTCGTGGTGGGCGTCGATCGCCGCCTCGGTGGCGGCGAGCGCCTCGTCGGTGGTCTCGACGGCGAAGTCCGGCGGCAGTCCGCCGGCGGAGGCGCCGAGGTCCATCGACCCACGGGTGGGGTGGAAGCGGACGCCGAGCTCGCGGGCGGCGCGGATCTCGGCGCCGAGCAGGTCCCCGGCCCCGCGCGGGAAGACGTAGTGGTGGTCCATGGCCGTGGTGACCCCGCCGCGCGCCATCATGGCGAGGGAGGCGCGGGCGGCCTCGTACACCATGGGCTCGTCGATGCGCGCCCAGACCGGGTAGAGGGCGGTGAGCCAGTCGAACAGCCCGGAGTTCTGGGCGAGTCCGCGGGTGAGCCACTGGTAGAAGTGGTGGTGGGTGTTGACCAGGCCGGGGGTGGCGAGATGGCCGGTGCCGTCGACGCGCCGGACGACGCCGTCCAGGGCGTCGGGCGCGGGGCCGGGCCCGACGCTCTCGATCCTGTTGCCCGCGACGACGATGTGTCCCGTGGGGTGTTCGGTGTCGTGGGCGTCCACGGTGGCGACGGCGCAGTTCTCGATGACGGTGCGCGGGGGCGGTGCTGTCACGGTGGTTCCTCCGACGGCGCGGTGGGGGGTCACGGACGGGCCGGGTGCACCGGCAGACGCGGTTGCGCTCCGTCGCGCAGCACGGTGGCCTCGATGAGACCGTAGGGCCGGTCGGCCGCGTAGTAGACCTCGTTGTCGTTCTTGAGCCCGAACGGTTCCAGATCGACGAGGAAATGGTGCTTGTTGGGGAGGGAGAGGCGTATCTCCTCGACCTCCGGGAGCCGTTCGACGACGCGGGCGCCCATCGCGTAGAGCGTCTGCTGGAGCGAGTAGGAGTACGTCCCGGCGAAGGCGTGCAGCAGGTGGTCACGGGCGCGGGCCCAGGCGCCGTCCCAGTCGACGTCCGTACCGGCGTACCGCCAGCGGGCGTTGACCTCGGTGGCGAGGACGCGGTCGCGGGTCTCGGGGAGCGTGGTGTAGCGGTCCTTGACATAGCCGTGGAACTCGGAGTCGGTGGTGTTGAGCACCACGAGCCCCTCCAGCCCCGAGACGACCTCCCACTCCTCGCCGTCGTACAGGACCTCCGCCGTACGGGTCTCCCGCCCGGCACGGACGAACGAGTGCGGGGCCTCGCCCGCGTCCGGCGTCCCGATCCGCTCCCAGGCGTACTCCTCGACGCGGATCCGGGCCGAGTGGATCGGCTCCTGGCTGGTGACGAAGTGCCGGGCGAGCCGGATGCCGAACTCCTCGGCAGACGCGATGCCGTGCTCCCTGGCGAAGGCGTAGACGGTGTTCTTGGTGGCGTCCGTGGTGAGGACGTGGGCGTTGGAACCCGTGAGGTGGACGTCGTCCATGGCACCGGAGAGCGAGACGGAGACGTTGAGGTCCTTGATGTGATGAGTGGTGCCGCTTCGAGTGATCCTGACGACACGGGTCTCGGCCTTGCCGTACTGGTTCTGGCCGAGCACCGCCCGGCGGGCTTCTGCGGTCATGGGCCTGCTAGCTCCCTCGGTAGACGGAGTAGCCGAAGGGGCTGAGCAGCAGCGGAAGATGGTGGTGCTCGCCCGGGGCGACCGCGAGGACGGCCGTCACCTCGGGGAAGAACGCTGCGCCTCCGGCGGGTTCACGGGTCAGGTAGGACTCGGTCCCGAACCGCAGCCGTGCGTGGGTGGCGTGCGCCGGGAGCGGCGGCAGGCGGGCGCAGCGTCCGTCGGCGTCGGTGACCGCCTCGCCGACCTCCCGCCAGCGGCCGGTGCCGGTGCGGGCGGCGAGCGCCACGGCGATCCCGGCGGCGGGCCGGCCGGCGGCGGTGTCCAGGACGTGGGTGGAGACGGTGGCGGCGGATGCCCCCGCGAGGGCGGCCAGCCGCAACCGGTTGATCTTCGCCAACTCCGTGCGGACGGCTTCCCGTTCCTTCTCCGGCGGGTCGGCGATCCGGCGGCGGACGGCGTCGCGCAGCTCGGTCGCGGTCAGCCCGCTGGCGCAGATGAGGAAGACGTGCCCGAACTTCTCCTGGTAGGCGAGGTTCAGCCCGAGCAGCTCGGCCCGCAGATCGTCCGGGGCGTCCGCCATGCCGTGCTGTTCGCGGGCCGAGCGGCCGTCCCCCCCGGCCGGGCGGCCGATCGGGGGGTGCGCGGACATCGCCTCGGCGAGGTCCGCCTCGTCCAGGGCCGCCACCGCCGCGTCGGAGGCGCCGAGCAGGGTCCGCAGGTCGGGATAGGGGCGGCGGGCCAGCAGCGCGCCGGTCCAGGTGGTGCTCGCGCAGATCTCCAGCAGCGCGGTGCGGGCCGCGTCGTCCTCCGCCGCGTTGAACCGGGCCAGCCCCGGTGCCGAACTCGCCGTCACGGGAACCTCCGTGGTGCTTCTCGCCGCACTCCGACCGAGTGGCGCTCCGACCGAGCTGCCGACAGCTAACGCCCTGGGGAACATGGCGTCAACAGTTTGTTGAAAACACTTTGCCAAACATGACGGCGGAGCCTGAACTAGCGTTCGCGATTGAGGTAGTTGTAGATCGTGAAGCGACTGACACCCAGGGCCGCGGCCACCGTCTCCACGCCGTGACGCAGCGCGAAGGCACCCCGGGCCTCCAGGCTGTGGACGATCAACTGCTTGGCCTTGCGGTCGAGTCGGGCGAGCGGCATGCCGTGGTGGCGCTCCAGCTCGCCGAGGATGCGGTCCAGCGAGTCGGACAGCTGCGGCAGCCGGACGGCCACGGCCTCGCTCCCCTCCCAGGAGAGCACCACGTCGTCCGCCCCGGCCCGATCGGGGTCGATCATCCGCCCGCCCACGGCGGCCACGAGGGGGGCGACCGCCGCCCGGAACCGCTCCCGCTCCTCGGCGCCGCTCATGCGCCGGCCTCGCCGACGACGTTCACCTGCAGGGACACCCGCGTGGCGCCCGCCCCGAGGGAGCGGCGCAACAGCTCGCCCACGGCGGCGAGTACGGCGTCGGCCCCGCCCTCCGCGGTGTTGCCGAACGGGCCGACGTCCACGGAGTCCAGACCGGCGCCCTGGACGACCTCCCGGGCGACGACGGCGTGCGGCGGGGCCTGCTCCAAGTCGAACGGCTCCGTGGTGAATTCCACTCTCAAGCGCACCATGCACCCACGGTAGCGCCGGGGGTGGAAGTGGCATGGATCACACTTGCCGGTTCTGTGGCATTACATCCATCATTGTATTGGCCAACGATTTAACTGCCGCCGTTTCAGGATCTCCTGCGAGACGCCCGAATGATCCCTGCCGCCGGTCCGCACCACCCCGGTGCGGCGGCCGAGGGGCGCAGCCATGCAGGAATTCCGATCTCCACGGCTCCCGAATCACCGGCCCGCGGCGCCAACCACCGTGTCGCACACGACAGTTCCCTACCGCACACAGCGATGACGGAGAACGATGTGACCCCACCCGCGTTACCCGACCGCCGGGCCCCGGCCGCCCGGCCCCGGCCCGGCCGGATCCCCCCGCCCCCGACCCCCCTCGCACCCCCCGCACCCCCGAACCCCACGGCCACGATCCTCGTCGAACGGCTCGTCCCGGACGACCTGTGGCTGCTGGCCCGCAGAGCCATCCCGGCGACGCCGAAGCGCCCCCAGGGCGGCGGACGGCAACGGGTCGACGACCGCGAAGTCCTGGCCGCCATCGTCTTCCTGGCCGGCTCCGGATGCAGCTGGCGCCAGCTGCCGCCGGTCTTCGGGGTCTCCTGGCAGACCGTGCACCGCCGCTTCACCGAGTGGACGAGCGCGGGCCTGTGGGACTCCCTGTGCGCGATGGCCTCCGACCGGCACGGCACCCCCGTCCGCGCCGACTGGACCCGGATCGCCTGTCATCACATCCGCAAACGAGCCGGACTGTCGTGCAGGGCGGGCTCGTTCCCGCGCGGCGACCGGCCGCCCTCCCCGCCCCCAGAGGCCTGAACGACCTCGCACCATCACCGGCGGAAGCACCTGTGCCGCTTCCGCCGGCACCACGGACGGCCCGCCGGGCGGCAGTCGACGCCCCCGGCGGGCCGTCCGCCGTTCCACGGACCTTGACAGCCGGGCACCGCACGAGCACCCTCCCTTCCATTCAACGGATTTGAATTTCCGTCATACGGAATGCGAAAGGAGCTGCCCGACGTGCCCCTCCCCGACCCCCGTCTCGCCCTGAACCTCTCGCTCCTCTTCACCGAACTCCCCCTCCTGGAACGGCCCGCGGCCGCGGCCGCCGCCGGCTTCGACGCCGTCGAACTCTGGTGGCCCTGGCCGGACGACCCGGCTCCCCCGCCCGCCGAACTCACAGCACTCCGGGCCGCGCTCACCGACGCCGGGACCCGGCTCGTCGGCCTCAACCTCTACGCCGGACGCCTCCCCGGCCCGGACCGCGGCGCCCTGTCCCTGCCGGGCCCCGCGTCCGACCGCTTCCGCGCCAACCTCCCCGTCGCCGCGGACTTCGCGGCGTCCCTGGGCTGTACGGCCCTCAACGCGCTGTACGGCAACCGCCTCCCCGGCCTCGCCCCGGGCGTCCAGGACGCGCTCGCCCTGGAGAACCTCGTCCTCGCCGCCCGCGCCGCGCACCGCGTCGGCGCCCGGCTGCTCGTCGAAGCCCTCAACTCCGCCGAGTCGCCGGACTATCCGCTGGTCACCGCCGACGCGGCCGTCGCCCTCGCGGAACGGGTCAATGCGGTCACGGGCCTCGGCAACACCGCGTTCCTCATGGACCTCTACCACCTGGCGCGGGGCGGCGCCGACCTGGACGACGTCATCGACCGCCACACCGCCGCCACCGGCCACGTCCAGTTCGCCGACTGCCCCGGCCGCGGCGCCCCCGGCACCGGCGCGCTCGACCTCGCCGCCCTCGCCGCCCGGCTGCGCGCGAACGGCTACGAGGGCTGGATCGCCCTGGAGTACCGCCCCTCGGGCCGGACCGCCGACGGACTCACCCGGCTCATCCCCTGTCGAGAGGAAGCCCGATGACCGCCCCGCTCCCCCGCGTGGCGTGGATCGGTCTCGGCGTCATGGGTTCGCCCATGGCCGAGAACCTGCTCCGCGCCGGCTACCCCGTCACCGGGTACACCCTCGAACAGCACAAGCTCGACCGGCTCTCCACCCACGGTGGCGTCCCCGCAGGCTCAGCCGCCGAGGCGGCCCGGCACGCCGACGTGGTCGTCACCATGCTCCCCGCCGACGCCGACGTGGAGTCCGTCGCGCACGGCCCGGCCGGGATCCTGGCGAACGCCCGGCCCGGCGCGCTCCTGATCGACATGTCGACGGTCGCCCCGCGCACGGCCACGGCACTCGCCGCCGCCGGCGCCGGGCACGGGCTGCGGGTGCTCGACGCACCGGTCTCCGGCGGCGAGTCCGGGGCCGTCGAGGGCTCGCTGTCGGTCATGGCCGGCGGCCCGCCGGAGGTCTTCGCGGCCGCCCGCCCCCTCTTCGAGGTGCTCGGCAGCACCGTCGTCCACTGCGGCCCGAACGGCGCCGGGCAGACCGTCAAGGCCGCCAACCAGCTGATCGTCGCCGCCGGGCTCCAGGCGTGCGCCGAGGCCGTCGTCCTCCTGGAACGGTCCGGCGTCGACCTCGACGCGGCGCTCGACGTGCTGAACGGCGGGCTCGCCGGGTCCGCCGTCCTCACCCGCAAACGGCACAACTTCCTCGGCCGCGACTTCACCCCCGGCTTCCGCATCGACCTCCATCACAAGGACATGGGCATCGTCACCGACGCCGCCCGCGAGGCCGGAGTGGCCCTGCCGCTCGGGGCGTTGATGGCCCGGCTGGTCGCCGAGGCGCGGGACCGGGGCGACGGCGGGCTCGACCACTCCGCGCTGCTGCGCGGCGTCGAGCGGACGGCCGCACCGTGAGCGCCGCCCGGATCCCCGCCATGGGCGCGGCGGTGCACATCCTCAAGGACGAGGGCGTCGACGTCGTCTTCGGCTGCCCCGGCGCCGCCAACCTCCCGCTCTACCAGGCCCTGGAGGCCGACGGCGGCATCGAGCACCTCATCGTCCGCCACGAGACGGCCGCGGCGCACATGGCCGACGGCTGGGCCCGCACCAACGGCCGCGTCGGCGTGGCCCTGGCGACCTCCGGACCGGGCGCCACCAACCTCGTCACCGGCCTCTACACGGCGTACGCGGACTCGGTGCCGATGGTCTGCCTCACCGGCCAGGCGGTCTCGGCCAAGCTGCATCAAGAGGCGTTCCAGGCCGTGGACATCGCGGCCGTCGCCGCCCCCGTCACCAAACGGTCCGTCCAGGTCAAGGAGGCGGCACAGATCCCCTGGGCGCTCCGCGAGGCGTTCCGCACCGCGCGCGAGGGACGGCCCGGGCCGGTGCTCGTCGACATCCCGCTGGACGTCGCCCGGCGCGAGATCCCCTACGACCCGGCGGCCGACGCCCGGCTGCCCGTCCGCGCCTGCCCGCCGCACGGCCCGGCCGTCGAGGCCGCCCTCGATCTGCTGCTGGCCGCCGAGCGGCCGCTGCTCCTGGCCGGCGGCGGGGTGATCCTCGCCGGTGCGGCGGACGAACTGCGCTCGCTGGCCGAGGAGCTGGGCCTCCCGTTCCAGGTGACGCTGATGGGCAAGGGCGCCGTCGAGGACGACCACGAGCTCAACATGGGCACCACCGGCATCCAGACGTCCCAGCGCTACGCCAACGCCTCGTTCCTGGAGGCCGACTTCGTCCTCGCCGTCGGCGCCCGGTTCGGCGACCGCCACACCGGGGCGGACCTCTCCGTCTACCGGGGCGGACGCGTCTTCGTCCAGGTCGACGTCGAACCCGCCCAGCTGGGCCGGGTGATCGAGCCGGACCTCGGGATCGCCGCCGACGCCCGGGCCTTCCTCGCCGCCCTGCGCAAGGCCGCCGCCGCGCGCGGCGCGCGCCCGGACATCGGCGCCTGGCGCGCCCGTTGCGCCGAGCTCCGGCGGACGCTGCGGCGCCGCGAGGACTTCGGCACCGTCCCCGTCAAGGCTCCACGGGTCTACAAGGAGCTCAACGAGCTGCTGGACGAGGACGCTTACGTGGTCACCGCCATCGGCCTGTACCAGATCTGGGGCGGCCAGCACCAGAAGGCCCACCGGCCCCGTCACTACCAGGTCTGCGGCCAGGCCGGACCGCTCGGCTGGGAACTCCCCGCGGCCATCGGCGTCCGCAAGGCGCTGGAGGGCATGGGCCGCGCGGACGCCGACGTGGTCGCCGTCGTCGGCGACTACGGCTTCCAGTACACCGTCGAGGAACTGGCCGTCGCCGCCCAGTACGACATCCCCCTCGTGCTGGTCATGCTCAACAACGAGTACCTGGGCCTGATCCGCCAGGCGTCCCTCGGCTACGGCATGAACTACCAGGTCGACATCCACTACGACACGACCGGCACCGATCACGTCAAGATCGTGGAGGCGTACGGTGGTTCGGCACGGCGCGTCGTGGAACCCGCGGACATCCGGCCCGCGCTGGAGTGGGCGCGCGGGCGCGCCGCCGCCACCTCGCGCCCCGTCCTCGTCGAGATCATGATCGAGCGCGAGGCCAACACCCCGCACGGGCCGGACATCGACGCGGTCCGCGAGTTCGAGCCCCCACCCGTGTGCGCCTAGGCCGTGTCCGATGGGTCGGCACAGGCCCTGCGACGCCCGGCACGGCACCTCGCCGCGTTGTCGCATCACCCGAGTACGCCCAGTACGCGGGTGATGCTCCGCCTTGCGATGCACCGCACCGGACGCCGCAGGGCCCGCACCGACCCATCGGACACGACCTAGACGTCCGGACGGCGGCGCCCGCACCTGCCGTGTTCGCGCCGTGGAGCCGCCGTCCGGACTCCTCCTTCGGCCATTCGCGCCCCCGGCGGCGTCCGCATCGTGGACTATTGGAGTGCCTCAGTCCTATCGAGGTCCCACGAAGTCCCACGAAGTCCCGTGAAGTCCCACGGACCTGTTCGCTTTCGCTGGAGCCGACCATGGCCAAGAGCGTGCCGGTACCCTGCCCGACGTGCGGCAGGGAGCACCCGTTCACTCCCCCCACCTATCCCTGCGCCTGTGGCGCACCCCTCACCCTGCCCGTCCTGCCGGGCGCCGCCCCGCAGTTGCTCGCCCACCGCACCTGGCAGGAGAGCTGGGTCGCCGTCCGCTGCGCGGGCTGCGGACGCCAGGGCCAGTGGCCCAGGCCGGAGTTCGACTGCACCTGCGGCGCCGTCCTCCAACTGCCCGTCGAGAACGTCCCCGCGGCGGGCGACGAGGCGCGCCCCGCCGTCCGCCGCGCGGCCCGCGCCGCCTTCCGCCCGGTCACGATCCGCACCGAGCGCGACGCGGTCACCGCCGCCCAGCGCTATCTGCGCTGGCTGGGCTACACCCATGTGCAGCGCCCGGCGCACCGCGCCGCCGGCGGCGGAGTCGTCGACCTGGTGGCGGGCGGCCTCGTCGTCCGGGTGGACCCCACGACGCTGCCCACGACCGTGCGCGACGTCGAGTGCCTGTGGCTCTACGCCCTGGCCGACGACGCGACCGGCGTCTGCTTCTCCCTGGCCGGGTACACGACCGAGGCCCGGGCGCGGGCGGACGGCCTCGGGGTGCCCCTCTTCGTCATGGATCTCAGCGGCGCCCCGCGGGCGCTCAACGACCGCGCGGAGGCCATGGTCCGCAGACGGTGAAGCACGGTCCGCAGACGGTGAAGACGGTGAGGACGGCGAACCGGCCCCCGGCTCAGCCGCGTTGCTCCGCGACCTGCGACAGGGCGATCACGCTCGCCACGGTCTCGGCCGCCTCCAGCTTCCACGCCTCCAGGGCGTCCTTGCCGGAGTTGACGACGTCGTCGAAGAATCCGGTGCGTACTACGGTCCCCTCCGCGGGCTGCGCGGTGTCCCGCGACGCGGGCGGGGAGGACGGCTTCGAGAGCACACCCAGGAAAGCGGCGGCTCGGAGGGTCATTACGGCGACATTGCGCATGAAGTACCTCTAATCCGCTCATCGGCTGAGACACATCACGACTTGCCCTGGGCACTCTCGCGACATGCCCCGTGCCTCTCGGCGTCACTCGCACGAGAACGACACGCAGATACGAAAACGTTTCCCCGTTCGTGTATTCAGGGACCCCACCCAGGCACTTGTTCCACGGTGAGCATCCCCGGCCCCCGGGGAGGGCAAAACGATCCGCTCGACACTTCACCCAACAGAGGTAAATACCGGACAGGTTGGGCATTTCATTGAATGCCCGCCAGCTCCTCCAGGTGTGCCGTCAGCACCTCCGCACAGCGCTCCGGAGCCACGACGTCCGGATGCAGCACCGCCGCCTGCCCCAGCCCGTCCAGCAGCGCGGCCAGCCGCTCCGTCTCGACGCCGAGGTCGCAGCCGGGCCGCAGCATCCCCGACTCGTCGAGCCGGGCGAGGACCCGCCCCATGAGCCGCCGCGTGCCGGCGGCGGCCCGGTGCGAGAGCTCCGCGAACGCGGGGTCGGTGCGCGCGGCGGCGGTGAACTCCAGGAACACGACGACCTCCGCCCGCCTGCGCGCGTCCAGCGGCAGCAGCTCCGCCAGCAGCCCGCCCACCAGCCGCAGCCGCTCCTCCCGGTGATGCGCCCCCAGGTCCCCGATCCCCTCCACACCGCGCAGCAGCCGCCCGGTCACCCGGTCGAGCATCGAGCGCATCGCGAACTCCATCAGCTCCCGCTGCCCCGCGAAGTAGTGGCGCACCGAGCCGATGTTGAGCCCCGCCTCGTCGGCGACGGCGCGCAGCGAGGCGCGCTGGAGGCCGTCGCGCACGACGACGCGGAACAGGGCGTCGACGACCTCGCGGCGGCGGGCTTCGGGATCCACGATCTTCGGCATGGACTCTTTCTATCACGCCCGTGATAAATTCTTTCGTATCACGCTGGTGACAAATAAAAGGGAGCCTCCATGGAGCGGTACCTCAACTTCATGCTCATCAGGTTCGGTCTGGTGGCGGGCGGCCTGGTCGTCCTCGCCCTGGTGGTCTTCGCCGTCGCACTGGCCCTCAAGCGGCGCGGCCGCCTCGACCGGGCCCGGCGCTACGCCGATCCCGCGGCCCGGGCGCTGTTCCGCGCGGCGGCCCGCCGCATGGAGGACCGGGGCGGCCGACGGTGATCGAACACCTCCTGCTGGACCGCGCGCTCAAGGCCGCGATCGTCGTGGTGGCCGTCGCGGCCCTGGCCCTGGGCATGGCGGTCGTCTGGCGCCGGACCAAGTGACCGGCCGGCGCGCCCGCGCTCCCGCTACCCTGGCAGTGACACGCTGTCCATGGAGGGGAGCGGTGTGGACAGCACAGCCCAACTCATCGGCCGGACAAGCGAGTCCGCCGAACTCGTCTTCCATGCCCCCGACCCCCGTCTCGCCGGCCTCGTCATCGGCTACACCGGGCAGGACTGGACTCTCGCACGATCGATGCTGCGCCGGGTGGTGGCGCTGGCGTCCGTGATCGTCGTGATCGACTTCGAACCGCCGGTGCGGAGGCTGATCACCGGTGCCGGCCCGGCGGCGGTACCGGCCAGCCTGGTCAGGGGTCCGAGCACCCGGGCGACGGTGGTCGAGCAAGTCGGCCGCGAGTACGGCATGATGATCCAGCTGACCCCGCCCGGCGCCCACGCGCTCTTCGGTCTCCCCCTGCACGAAGTCACCGACCGGAGCGTCGGCCTCGACACCCTCCTGGGCACCGACGCCCGGCGGCTGGCCGAGCAACTGGCCGAAGCCCCGGACTGGCCCACGAGGTTCCGGCTGCTGGACGGCTATCTGCTCCGCCGGATCCATGACGGGCCGGAACCGGCGGCACCGGTCGGATGGGCCTGGCAGCGCCTGACGAGGCTGTCGGGCGACGTCCGGATCGGCACGCTGGCGGACGAAGTGGGCTGGTCCCGCCAGCACTTGAACGCCCGGTTCCATGAGGAGCTGGGCCTCCCGCCCAAGGCCGTCGCGCGCATCGCCCGGCTGCAGAAGACCCTCTCCTTCGTGAACCGCGCCGGGCCGATATCCTGGGCCGACGCCGCCGCTGCCTGCGGCTTCACCGACCAGTCCCATCTCAGCCGCGACTTCCGGCTGCTCACGGGCTGCACCCCGACCGAACTCCGCGCCCTCATGATCGACTGGCGCGACCTGCTGACGGGCGATCCCTCCACGACCCGCCGGTCGCTCCTCCGGCTCACCGGCGACCATGCCGCGTGACGAGTACACCGCACAGGTGCCCCGGCCGCGGCACGGCGCCGCACGAACCGTCGCCCTTCGCGACCGGACGTCCGGCGTCCGGAGCGCGCCCCGGGGCGGCGTGGAAGACGTTGCCCGGGCGCATTACCGCCCGATCCGCCTGCCCCGGGCGGCACACGAGCACATCCGGCGGTCGGGCCCGGCGTACTGTGGCACCAACACCTTCTGGCGGGGGTCGTCATGAGCGCCACACACGAGTCCGGCATGGGCGAGCGCATCGCCCGGCTTCGCATGCGGCGAGGGCTCACGCAGGAGCGGCTCGCCGAGAAGGCGGGCCTGTCCGTGGACGTCGTACGGAAGTTGGAGCAGGGGCGGCGCAGGACCGCGCGGCTGTCCACCGTCAACGCCCTCGCCGCCGCGCTGGACACCGAGCCGTCGGCGCTGCTCGGGCAGCTCACGACCTTCGAGGTCCCGCCGACGGCGGACGAAGCGCCCTCCGTGCTCGCCCTGCGGCAGGCCGTCTCACCGGTTGCCGACCTGCTCGGCGGTGACGACGACGTCGAAGACGCCCCGTCCATCGTCCAGTTGAAGGAGGCGCTCGCCTCGACCGGCAGCATCCGCAGGGAGGGGCGCGTCGCGGAGATCGGGGCGGTCCTCCCCCAGCTCATCCGGGACGCCCGCGCCGCGGTGCACGCCTCCGCCGGACGGGACGCGGCCGCCGCGAACTCGGTACTCGCCGTCGCCTACCAGGTCGCGGCGACCACGCTCACCGCGCTCGGCAAGGAGGACGCGGCGTTCACCGCGATGGAGCGGTCACTCGCGGCCATCCGCTCGTGCGACGACCCGAACTTGGAGACGCTGGCCGCGTCCACCCTGAGCTGGGTCCTCACCAAGCAGGGCAGGCTCGGCGATGCCGAACGCATCGCCCTCGCCCGGGCGGAACAGATCGAACCGGGCTTCCGCTCCGCCCCGCAGGACATCGCCCTGTGGGGCGTGCTCCTCCTCCGCGCCGCGACGGCGGCGGTGCGCCAGGAGAAGGAGCAGCAGGTCGAGGACCTGATGCGGCAGGCCACGGCCGCCGCGGACCTCGTCGGCGAGGACCGGCTCGTCTACGCCACCCCGTTCGGCCCCACGAACGTCGGCATCGCGAAGGTCAACTTCCTGGTGGAGATGGACCGCAGCCGCGAGGCCGTCCGCACCGCCCCGGCCGTCCCCGATCTCACGTCCCTGCCCCCGACCTGGCGTGCCCGCTTCCACGTGGACCGCGCCCTCGCCCACACCGACCTCGGCGAGGACGCCCGGGCGGTCCGCGCGCTGCTCACCGCGGAGCAGGACGCCGCCGAGTGGATGCGCTACCACGCCACGTCCCGGCGGCTGGTGGAGGAGCTGCGGGGCAGGGCGACGCGGGGCAGCGCACCCGTCTTCGCCCTGGCGGAGCGGCTCGGTCTCGCGGACTAGGACGGCGTGCCCTACCCGGCGCCGAATACGGGACGGCCCGTCCCTGGGACGCCTCTTCGCCGACCCCTAACGTCCTCGTTGTCGGACGGCGTCGGCCCCGACCCCCCGCCAGGCAGCGGGGCCGACGCCCCTATTCCCATGACAGGAGCGGCCCCCATGCCTCATACACGTCCTCACGCCACCGAGCCGTGCAGGATCGGGCAACATGCCACATGCATCGGGGCCACCCCCATCCGCCACGTGGGCACCGCGCGTACCGAGGCCCTCCCCTGCACCTGCGCATGCCACCAGGCGACCGACAAAGCCGGCCTCTGGCTCGTGTCCCGCGAGACACACCCCCGTGTCGCCCGCGAGGCCTGGGCCAAGGGCCTGCCCGCCACCCTCCGCGCCGGAATCCACTTCGACGCCGTCCACATCCCCGCCACCCTCGTCGAGCGCACCATCCCCGTCCCCCGCGACCGCGACGCCATCGAACACCACTTCCGCACCGCCGGCATCACCACCGCCGTCCTCATCTCCCGCCGCCAGGACCGCTACAGCATCCTCGTCCCCCCGGACACCGCCAACACCTGGAACGTCCCCGGCACCCACTGCCTCGGCTCCACCCACCACACCAACTACCTCGCCACACCCCCACCCACACGCCACGAGCCCCCCGGAGCCCACTGGCTCCTCCCCGCCCCGGAAGGCGAGCACCAGCTCTGCCCACCCGACACCATCCGGGCGCTGCTGAACCGTCGCGCCCCGGCCGTCGCGCGGCCCTCGTGGACCACCTCACCCCCGTAGAGGCGGTCCACGACGGAACCGCGCGACCGCGGGAGGCGGCTCACCGCCCTCACCCCGATTGCGGGATGGGCACGACGTTAACGAGCGCCCCAGTACGCGGGATTGGAAAAATGTAGGATCCATGGCACGAACCCGGTGGTCCGTCGTTCCCTGCTTCCGAAGGAGGGGCGCGATGCGGACAGATCAGGCGGCTGTGCTCGGCATCCGGGCATCCGAGTCCGCCGAACTCGCCTACTGCGCCCCCGATCCCCGCCTCAGCGGCCTCGTCCTGACGTACACGGGACAGGACTGGACGCTCACCCGGCCGCTGGTGCGACGGGTGATGGCGCTGGCCTCCGTGGTCCTCGTGATCGACTTCGAGTCGCCGGTCCGGCGGGTGATCACCCACGGCCACCCGCCGGTACGGCCTCCGGCGGCCTCGCTGGTCGCCGGTCTCAGCGACCGGCCGATGCTGATCGAGCAGGCCGGACGGGCCTACGGCATGACGGTGCAGCTGACTCCGCCGGGCGCCCGCGCACTGCTCGGCCTCCCCCTGCACGAACTCACGAACACAGCGCTGGATCTCGGCGATCTCCTGGGCGCGGACGCCCGGCGGCTGGTCGAGCGGCTCGCCGAAGCCCCCGGCTGGCCCGCACGGTTCCGGCTGCTGGACAGCTTCCTGATCACGCGCATCGGCGCCGGACCGGAACTGGTGGCACCGGCCGTATGGGCCTGGCAACGTCTGACAGCCCTGTCGGGCGATGTGCGGATCAGTACCCTGGCGGACGAAGTGGGGTGGTCCCGGCAGCACTTGAACGCCCGGTTCCACCAGGAGATCGGCCTGCCGCCCAAGACCGTGGGCCGCATCGCACGACTGCAGCGGACCCTGTCCCTCATGAACGACACCCGGCGGCTCACCTGGGCCGATGCCGCCGCGGCCTGCGGATTCACCGACCAGCCGCACCTCAACCGCGACTTCAGGATGCTCGCCGGCTGCACCCCGACCGGGCTCCGCAACCTCATGACGGACTGGTCCGGCCTGCTGACGGGCAATCCGCTCATGACCCACCAGCCCCTTCTCCGCCGCATAACGAACGGGAGTTCAGGGACGCTTCGCCGTTGACCCACCCCGGGTTCGTGGTACTCGGGGCGGCCCCCTCCGCGCCGTAGCGGGGTACCCATGCCGACCGACACGTCCCCGGCACCCAATGCCTCGGCGCCACCAACCACACACCACCAACCTCCGCGCGCCCACTGGCTGTTGCCCGCCCCCGAGGCCGAGCGGAGGCTCCGCGCCTCCGAGGCCATCCGCGCCCTGCTGAAGCACCACACGTCCGCCCGGTCCGGATCGGGTAGCCCATGTGGGTGATCGTGGGAGATCGGGCCCGGGCCTAGAGTCTTTGTCATAGGGCCTGCCCGAAGGGGGAGCCAGGTGCCGATACCCAATCCCTGCGGGGAAAACCGCCACAAGATCACCATCGTCATGACGACCGATCCGGGCAACGTCGCCGATGGCGACCGTCTCTGGGACAGCTACTTCGCGTATCTGGAGAACGGCCACGGACAGTCCCTCATCGCCTACACGCTCACCAAGGGGCCGGAATCCGTCAACCCCTTCGACCCTCGGTCGCCGGTGACCGACCGGACCATGTACACGCTGGACGAGTGCTACCCGACCGGCCCCGACATCACCCGGCACTGGGAGCAACTCGCGCAGGAATGGGAGGACTTCCCGGAGGCCCTCGCCTGGGCGCAGCGCCCGGGGACCCAGACCGTGATCCTCCAGGACGGACTGGTGGTGCATTCCCTCTGGCACGCCGACGAGACGCCCTGATCCGGCGGAGGGCCCACGTGGTCCCAGAAGTGGCCCTGCCGATCCCGCAGGGCCATCTGGTCGAGCGGCTCGCCGAAGCCCCGGGCTGGGAGGCGAGGTTCCACTCGGGCAGGAACCGTCTCCGCCCCCGCGCCTTCGTCGTGGAACTATCGCGGGCCTGCTCGGAGCAGCGGCCCGCCGGAACCCGGGAGTCCCTCATCGCCCACGGCCACCCGGCCGTCAGCGTCCGCCGAGGCTGCTCCCCCCGTCGACGTCGAGGACGTGGCCGGTGACGAACCCCGCGTCGTCGGAGAGCAGGAACGCGACGGCCGCGGCGACGTCGTCAGGAGTGCCCAGGCGCCCCATCGGGATCGAGGCGATCGTCCTGCGCTCGGCCTCGCTGCCGACGGGCCGCGCACGGCGGAACAGCTCGGTCGCGGTGGGGCCGGGCGACACCGCGTTGGAAGTGATGCCGTCCGGGGCGAGTTCCAGCGCCCAGGAACGGGTGCAGCCCACGAGCGCGCTCTTGGCCGCCGCGTAGGACGTACGGTCCTTGGCGCCGTACGTCGCCCGCGAGGCGATGTTGACGATCCGGCCGAACCGCTCCGCGCGCATGCCCGGCACGAGGGCCTGGACGATCTGGACCGAAGCGCGCAGGTTCACGTCCATCACCCGGTGCAGGGTTGCGAGATCGAGGTCCTCGATGGGCTGGGGCTGCGCGATGCCCGCGTTGTTGACGACCCGGCAGACCCTGCGCCTTCGGGTGAGCTCTTCAAGCATGCGCGCGGTGTCCTCGACGTCGGCGAGATCACACCGCAGGAATGTGCCGGGGGACTCCTCCTCGGGCGCGTTCCGGGCGACGCCGACGACCCCGTACCCCGCCTTCGCGAGCCGCCGGGAAATCGCCAGCCCGATGCCCCTGCCGGCGCCGGTGACCAGTACGTCCTTCATGTGCTCCCCAGACTTCCGCTGTTCTCCCGCCGTTGCCCGTCCCGGTCTTCCTCCGGGCACCGTCCGGGCACTGTCCGCTCGACAGTGTCGCGTTGCCGGTGCGGCGCCGGGCGGACCATCGGCATGGTCCGTCAACTCGCCTCGCCCGGAACGGAATGCGGGGAGGCGGCCGCACCCCCGCCGACCGACCCGCCACACCCGCCCCCGAGAACCGGGTTGTGCGGAAATGCGGTACGCGCCGGTAGCACATTCCGCCGACGCCGCCACCCGTTCCGTCCCCGCACCGACCGGGTATTCACCTTTCACCCTCTCCGTCACGGAAGGGGCAATCCCCCCATCACGTCAGGGATGGTGCACCATGCGACTCGCGCCGACCCCGTTCCGCCCCGTGTGCCCGCCGCCGGGGCCGACCAAGGTGACCAGGGACGATCCGCGCTACGCCTCGCTGACGAGTCTCGGAACTCCACGGTTCCGGGGCACGGGCACGCCGGAGTACGTCTGGGTGGTCAGGACGACCGACCACGTCGTACGGGCCGTCCAGGAGGCCGTCCGGAAGGGCAAGCGCCTGGCGGTCCGCTCCGGCGGGCACTGTTACGAGGACTTCGTCGACGATCCTTCCGTGCAGGTAGTCATCGATCTGTCCTGCATGACGACGGTCTCCTACGACCGGCGGCACCGCGCCTTCGCCGTCGAAGCCGGGGCCACGCTCGGCCAGTTGTACCGCGAGCTGTTCCTGCGGTGGGGAGTCACCGTTCCCGCCGGCTGGTGTCCCGGGATCGGCGTGGGCGGTCACGTCGTCGGCGGCGGCTACGGACCCCTGTGCCGGTGGGCCGGGCTGAGCGCGGACCATCTCCACGCGGTGGAGGTCGTGTTCGTCGACCGGAACGGCACGGCCCGGCGCGTCGTCGCCACCCGGGAGCCGGGCGACCGGCACCGCGAGCTGTGGTGGGCCCACACCGGCGGCGGAGGCGGCAACTTCGGTGTGGCCACCCGCTACTGGTTCCGTGCACCGGATGCCACGGGCCACGACCCGCGCCGGCTCCTGCCCGCGCCGCCCGCCTCGGTGCTGAACTTCCACGCCGAGTGGGACTGGCGGGGAATGGACGAGGCGGCCTTCTCCCGTCTGGTGGGCAACCAGGGCCGGTGGAGCGAGGAGCACAGCTCCCCCGGATCCCCCTTCGCCCGGCTCGACAGCGAACTCCATCTGTTCCGGGCCCTCGCGGGCAGGAGCGTCCTGGACGGCCGGATCTCGGTCGGCGACGCGAGCGCGCAGCGGATGCTCGACGACTACGTCACGGCTCTCAACGAGGGCGTCGGCTCCCCCTTCACCGTCCGGCAGGAGCGGCTGCCCTGGCTGACCGCCACGCTGCGCGGCCCGGGTCTCGACGAGAACCCGTACCGGCTGAAGCCCAAGTCGGGCTACCTGCGCGGACGGCTCACCGACCGGCAGACCGCGGCCGCGTACCACCACCTCACACGGCCCGACTCCCCGGTCGTCGGAGGCGCGCTCGGCCTCTACACCTGCGGCGGAGAGGTCAACGCCGTCGCCCCGGACGCGACGGCGAGCGCACAGCGCGACTCCGTCCTCAAGGCCGTTCACCTGGCCGCCTGGACGGATCCCGCGGAGGACGCCGCGCACCTGGCCTGGGTCCGCGCCTTCTACCGGGACTTCTACGCCGACACCGGCGGCGTTCCCGTACCGGGGGCGGGCAACTGCGACGGCTCGTACATCAACTACCCCGACGTCGATCTGGCGGATCCCGAGTGGAACAGCTCGGGAACCCCCTGGAGCACCCTCTACTACAAGGACAACTACGCCCGGCTCCAGACGGTGAAGGCCCGCTGGGACCCGCGGAACGTCTTCACCCACGTGCTGGGGGTGGAACCGGCGTAGGTGATCGCCGGACGCGCGGCGCGGGAGTTCACGGAGGGATTCCCTCACGGTATGCCGTAGGTGTACCGGGGTGCCGGACCCCGGTACATGGCAGGAGGCCCTCATGCGCTGTCCGCGAATTCGCTTCGTATCGCTCGCACTCTGCACCGCCGTCGCCACGACGGTCCCGACGGCGCTGGCCGCTCCCCCGGCCGTCACCTGCGAGCCCGGCGGCCGGGCCTACGCCCCGCCCGGCGGGTTCTGGGGCCCCGATTCCGTTTCCGGCTGTCACGTCCTGGGCAGTCCGGGGGTGACCGAGGACATCGTCTGGCAGACCGTCGACGCCGACGCCGAATCGCCGGTGTGCGTCCAGGCGTTCAGCTACCAGGACCAGAAGTGGCACTTCCTGGGCTGCGGATCGTCGGGGGAGGGCGTGATCCCCTGGGGGAACGTGGTGGGCTCTCCCAAGATACGGGCCGGCAGCGCGCTCACCGGGACCTTCGTGACCTGGACCTACTGAACGCACCTACGCGGAACCGGACCGCAGCTCGCGGATCAGTTCACGCACCGCCGCGCTCCCCGCCAGCTCCGGTGTCGTGACGTAGCCGACGGCCCGCGTCGGGCGTCCGTCGCCCAGGTCCGTGACGGTCACCGTCGACGGCGCGGAGGCGAGGGAGAGGGCGGGCATGATGGCCATGCCGAGGCCCTGGGCGACCATCGACAGGACCACGCTGTCGTCCTCCGCGTCGATCGTGGCGGGCGGGATCCACTCCTGGGCGGCCCACCAATCCCTCGTGTACGAGCCGCAGTTCTCGGCCCAGTCGACGAGGGGGAGGGAGCGGGGGTCGGGGTGGCCGGCCGGGGCGACCAGGGAGTACGGCTCGGTGACGAGGCGGGCGGAGACCATCGTGGCGGACGAGGCGTCCAGGGTCGCGATGGCCAGGTCCGCACGGCCGTCCGCGACCTCGCCCGTCGTGCCGCGGCCGATCTCGCGGACGACGCGCACCTCCGGGGAGAGCCCGGGGTGGCGGGCCCGCAGCCGGGCCAGGGGCCCGGGCAGCAGATGCGCGGCGGCGCTGCGGAAGGCGGCGATCCGCAGCGGGCCGGAGAGGCCCTCGGGTCCGGGGCCGCGGGTCTCGTCGCCCATGGTCTCCAGCAGCCGCAGGATGCGGCGCGCCCGGCCGGCCGCCCGCAGGCCCGCGTCCGTGGGGCGCGCGCCGTGCCGGCCGCGGTCGAAGAGGACGGCGCCGAGCTTGCGTTCACAGGTGCGTACGGTGTGGGAGACCGCGGACTGGGTCAGGCCGAGGCGGGATCCGGCGGCGGTGAAGCTGCCCTCCTCCGTTATCGCGACGAGGACGCGCAGTTCGGGGACGGTCGGTCCAGGGACGGTCGGTGCGGTCTGCGGCATGCGCCGAATCTACGATCATGAACGGCATTCATGGAAGGGGTCGATCCAGTAGTCCCGCCCGCTGGGACGGGCCGCACACCGCCGCCTACCGTGCAGCCATGACCAGCACCTTCCACGCCGTGCACCAGATCGCCCGCCCCCACGGCCTGCCCACCGCCGCCGACTTCGCCTTCGTCGAGGAGCCGCTCCCGGCCGTCGCCCCCGGCACGGCGCTCGTCGAGAACGTCCTGCTGTCCGTGGACCCGTACATGCGGGAGGCGATGGATGCCGCGTGGGAGCTGAACACTCCGCTCGAAGGCCGGTCCCTGGGCCGGGTCGTGGAGTCCCGCGATCCCGCGCTCGCCGTCGGCGACCTCGTCTTCCACCGCGCGGGGTGGCGCACCCACGCGCTGGTGAGCACGGCGGAGGGGGCGCGGGCGCTGCCGCGCCACGAGGGCGTACCGCTGAGCGCCTGGCTCGGCCTGCTCGGCGGTACGGGCCTGAGCGCGTACGTCGGCCTGGCGAAGGTGGCCCGGCTGCGTGCCGGGGAGACGGTCTTCGTCTCGGCCGCCGCGGGCGGAGTGGGCAGCGCCGTGGGGCAGTTGGCGCGGCTGATGGGCGCGGGCCGGGTGGTCGGGAGCGCGGGCTCGGCGGCCAAGGTCCGGCACCTCGTGGACGACCTGGGCTTCGACGCGGCCTTCGACTACCACGACGGGCCGGTGGCCGGGCAGTTGGCGACGGCCGCCCCGGACGGCATCGACGTGTACTTCGACAACGTGGGCGGCGACCATCTGGAGGGCGCGATAGCGGCCATGCGCCCGCACGGCCGGATCGCCTGGTGCGGGGCGGTGGCCCAGTACAACAGCACCGAGCCGCCGCCCGCGCCGCGCAACCTCTACGACGTCGTCGAGAAGAGCATCCGCCTGGAGGGCTTCCTCGTCCGCAACAACCGCCATCTGCAGGGCGAGTGGGAGGACTTCCTGGTCCCGCACATCCGGGCGGGACGGGTGGTGCAGGACGAGACCGTGATGGACGGATTCGAGGGGATCGTGGAGGCGTTCCGGGGGATGCTCCAGGGGCGCAACACCGGGAAGATGCTCGTCCGCGTCACCCCCTGACGCAGGGACACCGGGACACCGGGACGCAGGGACACCGGGACGCAGGGACGCCGGCTCACGGGCCGACCAGCGCCGCCGCCTCCTCCCGCAGCCGCACCTTGCGCACCTTCCCGCT
Organism: Streptomyces luteireticuli; assembly: GCF_041519305.1. NCBI lineage: Bacteria > Bacillati > Actinomycetota > Actinomycetes > Kitasatosporales > Streptomycetaceae > Streptomyces > Streptomyces luteireticuli. Next base: position 6,511,727 of record NZ_CP167927.1, on the reverse strand, counting down.
CACCGTCATCGGAAAGCTCTCCATGATCCGCAGATAGCGCGGGACCTTGTAGTGCGCCAGCCGGCCGCGGCAGTAGCGGGCCAGCTCGTCGCGGGTGAGGGGCTCCGCCGGGTCGCGGAGGATGACGCAGGCCATGATCTCCTCGCCGAGGCGCTCGTCCGGGACGCCGACGACCTGGACGTCGGCGATCTTCGGATGGGTGTGCAGGAACTCCTCGATCTCCCGGGGGTAGACGTTTTCCCCGCCCCGGATGATCATGTCCTTGCTGCGGCCGACGATGCGGACGTAGCCGTCCTCGTCCATCACCGCGAGGTCGCCCGTATGCATCCAGCGGTCGGCGTCGATGGCCTCGGCGGTGCGCTCGGGCTCGTTCCAGTAGCCGAGCATCACGGAGTAGCCGCGGGTGCACAGTTCGCCGGTCTCGCCGCGCGGGACCGTGGCGCCTGTGTCCGGGTCGACGACCTTGACCTCGATGTGCGGGAGGACGCGTCCGACGGTGCCGGTGCGGCGGTCGAGGTCGTCGTCGCGGCGGGTCTGGGTGGAGACCGGGGAGGTCTCGGTCATCCCGTAGGCGATGACCACCTCCTCCATGTGCATCTCGGCGACGACCCGCTTCATCACATCCGTCGGGCACGGCGAGCCCGCCATGATGCCGGTGCGCAGCGTCGACAGGTCGTACGTGGCGAAGTCCGGCAGGTCGAGCTCGGCGATGAACATCGTCGGGACGCCGTAGAGGGAGGTGCAGCGCTCGCGTTCGACGGCGTGCAGGGTGGCGGTGGGGTCGAAGGTGCGGGCGGGGATGACGACGCAGGCGCCGTGGGAGGTGGCCGCGAGGTTGCCCATGACCATGCCGAAGCAGTGGTAGAAGGGCACGGGGAGGGCGATGCGGTCCTCCTCGGTGTAGCCCAGCAACTCGCCCACGGAATAGGCATTGTTGAGAATGTTGCGGTGGGTGAGGGTGGCGCCCTTGGGGAAACCGGTGGTGCCGGAGGTGTACTGGATGTTGACGGGGTCGGAAGGGCTCAGCCCGGCCTCCCGCTCGGCGAGCCGCTCGCGCGGGATGCTCCCGCCGAGCCGGACGAGGCCGGTCCACGTCGGGTCGCCGAGATAGACGACGTCGCGCAGCGCGGGGCACTCCCCCCGCACCTGCTCGACCATGCGCCGGTAGTCGCTCTTCTTGTACTCGACGGCCGAGATCAGCACGGAGACCCCGGACTGCCGCAGCACGTACGCCAGTTCGTGGACGCGGTAGGAGGGATTGATGTTGACCATGACCGCCCCGATGCGCGCGGTGGCGTACTGGACCATCACCCACTCCGGGCAGTTGACGGCCCAGATGCCGACCCGGTCGCCCTGGGCCACCCCCTTGGCGAGCAGCCCCAGCGCGACCTCCTCGACGGCCCGCGCGAACTCCGCGTAGGTCCACCGGCGACCGCCCCGTACGTCGACGAGCGCCTCGCGTTCGCCGAAGAGCTCGACGGTGCGGGCCAGGTTGGCGCCGATGGTCTCGTCGAGCAGGGGGGTGTCAGTGGGGCCTCCCGCGTACGAGGGTGTGCTCACCGGTGGTCTTCCTCTCTGAACTCGGTGCCGCCGCCCTGTGCGGTGCGCTCGCGCAGTTCGATACGGCGGATCTTGCCGGAAACGGTCTTGGGCAGGTCGGCGAACTCCAGCCGGCGGATGCGCTTGTACGGGGCGAGGACGGCGCGCGAGTGGGCGAACAGGGCCTTCGCGGTGTCCGGTCCCGGCTCCCAGCCGGCGGCGAGGACGACATACGCCTTGGGCACGGCGAGGCGCAGCGGGTCCGGGGCCGGCACGACGGCCGCCTCGGCGACGGCCTCGTGCTCCAGGAGGGCGCTCTCCAGCTCGAAGGGGGAGATCTTGTAGTCGCTGGCCTTGAACACGTCGTCGGCGCGCCCGATATAGGTGATGTACCCGTCCTCGTCCCGGGAGCCGATGTCGCCGGTGCGGTAGTAACCCCCCGCCATCGCCTCGGCGGTGCGCTCGGGATCGCCCTCGTAGCCGGTCATCAGGCCGACGGGGCGCTCGCGCAGGTCGAGGCAGATCTCCCCCTCGTCGCCCGGCTCGCCCGTCACCGGGTCGAGGAGGACGACGCGGAAACCGGGGCTCGGGCGGCCCATGGAACCGGTCTTGAGCGGTGCCCCGGGCGGGTTGGCGACCTGGACGGAGGTCTCCGTCTGCCCGAAGCCGTCGCGGATGGTGACCCCCCAGGCCCGCCGGACGGCCTCGATGACCTCGGGGTTGAGGGGCTCGCCCGCGGCGACGGCCTCGCGCGGCGGGGTGCGCAGCGCGCTCAGGTCGGCCTGGATGAGCATCCGCCACACGGTCGGCGGGGCGCAGAAGCTGGTCACCGCGCAGCGGTCCATCTCGGCCATCAGGCGCGCCGCGTCGAAGCGGGTGTAGTTGTGCACGAAGACGGTCGCCTCGGCGTTCCACGGGGCGAAGAGGTTGGACCAGGCGTGCTTGGCCCAGCCGGGCGAGGAGATGTTGAGGTGGACGTCGCCGGGGCGCAGCCCGATCCAGTACATCGTGGTCAACTGACCGATGGGGTACGAGACGTGGGTGTGCTCGACGAGTTTGGGGCGGGCGGTGGTGCCGGAGGTGAAGTAGAGGAGCAGCGGGTCGTCGGCGCGGGTGGGGCCGTCGGGGGTGAACTCCTCCTCGGCCCCGGCGCTCTCCTCGTAGGCGAGCCACTCCGGCGAGGGGGCGCCGCCGACCGCGATCCGCGTGTACGCGCCGGGGACGTCGGCGAACTTGCCGGTGTCCTGCGCGCGGACGATCACATGGCGGGCCCGGCCCCGGCCGACGCGGTCGGCCAGGTCGGCGGGGCCGAGCAGCGGGGTGGCGGGGATGACGACGGCGCGCAGCTTCATCGCGGCGAGCATGGTCTCCCACAGCTCGGTCTGGTTGCCCAGCATGACCACGATCCTGTCGCCGGCGGCCACGCCGTGGCCGCGCAGCCAGCGGGCGACCTGGTCGGACCGGCGGCGCAGGGTCTCGAACGACGACTTCGCCTCGCTCCCGTCCTCCTCGACGATCCACAGGGCGGTGCGGTCGTTGCCCCGGGCGAGCGGATCGAACCAGTCGAGCGCCCAGTTGAACGTCGTGGGCCGGGGCCAGACGAAACCCTCGCAGGCGGCCTCGTAGTCCGCCCGGTGGCCGAGGAGGAAGTCCCTCGCCGCCCGGAACTCCTCGCGCTCCCGCACCCGCTCCTGCACGGGCTCGTGTTCGGGCCGCCTCGTCGTCACGTGTACCTCCAGGTTGCCGGGTGGGCCGTCGGTCGCAGGTGAGCATCGTGCGACGGTGATCGAGGACCCTCCCCCAGCTACCGCTGGGAGGTGCCCCCACCCCGGACAGTATTGACCGCGCCTCGCGAACACGGGTTTCCTGAGTGGGTTTCCTGAGTCGATGACAGAAGCGCGGCCACGGGATCGCCGACCCCGCCGCGATTCTTCCAAAGTTTTTGCCCCTCCATGGCAGCGTGGTAGCGGGACCCGGCGCACGGCAGGGGCGCACACCCGGCGCACGGGGTCACGGCAGGGGTCCGGGCGCCCCCATGGTTGTTGCGGCCGGGAAACCGGGAGGCGTCCCCCGGGCGAACCCCCGGGAACCCCGGGGCAACGGCCCGTCAACGGGCCGTCAAGGGTGTCCGGGCAGGGGTCAACAGGCTGTCAAGGAAACGGTCGTCCGCCCATGGAGCGGGCATAGCGTGAGCGGCGCGGCCTCGCGGCCGTCTCCACGACGGATCCCTCCTCCCATCCGAGGATCACCATGCATGTCAACCGAACCCCCGCCGAGGCGGCGGCCGTCGCCGCCGTGACGGCCGCCAACGGCCCCCGGGCCGAGGGCGGGGAGTCCTCCTCCGAATCCTCCGAAGAGCCGTCCCATCCCGGCGGGGCGCGGCGGACCGGCCGCCCCTCGGAAGCACTCCTGGTGCCCGTGCGCCCCTGCGCCGACGGCTACGCCCTGCGCGTCTTCCGTACGCCCCTCGGGGCCCGGACCGCCGTCGCCTTCACCACCGCCGGCCGGCTCGCCGCGTGCCTGGGCCCCGGCCAGCCCGCCGTCCGCCTCGCCCTGCCCGCCGTACGCTCCCTCGCCGGCCCCCTCGGCGTCACCACGGTCTCCGTGGATCCCCAGCTCACCGCCCCGCCGGTGCGCTCCTCGCCCGACGGCCCCGCGTCCGCGGCCCTGCTGCCCACGTTCCCCGGCTGACCCGGCCGGCCCCGCGCCGTGGGGCGGCGCGGCACGGCCGCCCGCCCGACGGCCCCCCTTTGCACCGGGACCGCACGGGCCGCCGCCCGCGGCCCTCTCCGCCCCTGTGCCGTCCGCCCGTTGAAGGAAACCGCGTGTCCCTCCCCGTCGCCCCCCTCCCGCCGCTCGTGCCCGACGACACCGTGCCCGCCCCGGTGTGGCCCGCCTCCACCCTCGCCCTGGCCACCGGCGGACTCTCCGTCGGCGGCGTCGCGCTCGCGGAGCTCGCCGACCGGTTCGGCACCCCGTCCTACGTCCTCGACGAGGACGAGGTCCGCACCCGGGCGCGGGCCTGGCGCACCGCCCTCCCGGACGCCGAAGTCGCCTACGCGGGCAAGGCGTTCCTCTCCCGCGCGATGATCCGCTGGATCGACGAGGAGGGGCTGAGCCTGGACGTGTGCTCGGCCGGGGAGCTCGACCTCGCCGCCCACGCCGGCTTCCCCGCCGAGCGGATCATCCTGCACGGCAACGCCAAGAGCCCCGTCGACCTGGCCACCGCCCTGCGCCTCGGCGTCGGCCGGATCGTCATCGACGGCCCCGGCGAGATCGCCCGGCTCGCCGCCCTCGTCCCGCCCGGCTCCCGGCAGCGCGTGCTGATCCGGGTGGTCCCCGGCGTCGAGGCGGGGGCGCACGCGGCGATACGCACCGGCATGGAAGGCCAGAAGTTCGGGCTGCCCATCGCCGGCGGCGAGGCGGAGGAGGCCGTCGCCCGCGCCCTGGTCCAGCCCCGGCTCGAACTCGTGGGCCTGCACTGCCACCTGGGCTCCCAGATCACCTCCACCGGCCCGTACGTCACCGCCGTCCAGCGGCTCGTCGGCCTCCTCGCCCGGCTCCGCGACCGGCACGGCGTCACCTTCCCCGAGCTGGACCTCGGCGGCGGCTTCGGCATCGCCTACCGCGACGGCGACCCGGCCTTCGAACCCGCCGCCTACGCCCTGCGCGTCACCGGCGAACTCGCCCTGCGCTGCGCCCGGGCGGACCTGCCCGTCCCCCGCCTGACCGTCGAACCCGGCCGCTGGATCGCCGGCCCCGCCGGCGTGGCCCTCTACCGGGTCCTGGCCGTCAAGACCACCGGCGCCCGGACGTTCGTCGCGGTCGACGGCGGCATGAGCGACAACCCGCGACCCGCGCTCTACGGCGCGCACTACACCGTCCGCCTGGCGGGCCGCACTTCGCGGGAGCCCGCGCGGGCGGTCACCGTCGTGGGCCGGCACTGCGAGGCGGGCGACGTCCTCGCCGAGGATGTGCCGCTGCCCGGCGACGTCCGCCCCGGCGACGTCCTCGCGGTCCCCGCCTCGGGGGCCTACCACGTGTCGATGGCCTCGGCCTACAACCTGGTGGGCCGCCCCCCGGTGGTGGCCGTGACCGACGGCGCGGCGCGGCTGCTGGTGCGCCGGGAGACGGCGGAGGATCTGCGGGGGCGGGACGTCGGGGTCTGAACCGCCTTACTGCACGGGGATGTCCGCCCACAGGTCGGGCTCCAGACGGGCACCGACCGGCGCGAGCCGGGAGATCTCCACGAATGTCGGTGCGGGCAGGTCACGGCCGAAGTACTCGCGGGCCACGGCCTCCACTCCGGGGCGTTCGCGCAAGTCGGTCACGTACCAGGTGGACTTGAAGACCCGGTCCAGTGAAGTGCCCGCCGCCTCCAGGATCGCGAGCTGGTTGCGCATCGAGATGTGCGTGTGCTCCTCGATCGTGGCCGGGGGCGCGTAGCCGGTGTACATCTCCTCGGCCGTCCCGCCGATGAAGATCGGGATCGAGCCGGTGCCGGCCGAGGCCAGCAGGCGGCCCCGTACGTCGAACGAACCGATGCCGCCGTCCGGGTCCGGGCGTGCGCCGTGGTCGGTGGCGACCCATGCCGCGACCTCGGTCCACTGGCCGGGCCGGGTCGCCTTGCTCACCACGACCGGGCTGACGGCCGGGCAGTCCCGGCCGTAACGCCTGCCGGCCAGGGCCTCCAGCAGCGGCCAGGAGGCGGCGTCGCGGACGTACACGACCAGCTTGACGAGCGAGGCCCGGGCGGCGCCGAACGCGGCGACCCGCCGGTCCAGTTCGTCGAGACAGCCGGCCAGCTCCTCGACGGGGCCGGGGCCGGGGGCCGGCGGGGAGACGGTGAGGGTGTGCAGGGTCGCGGCGCTGTCGACGACCGTCGCGACGGGCACGGGGCCGTCGCGACGGACGCGCCGCACTCCCACCGGCTCCCGGGCCGGGGCGCGGCCGCCCACAGGTCCATCGTCACGCGCGCGCCCCGGACCGGGGCACCGGGGCCTTCCAGCCAGGCCGCGGCCAGTTGACGGCCGTACCGGTCCTCCCACGCGCGTCCGGCCTCGGCGATCTCCCGGCTCTCGGTGGCGAAGTAGTTGAGCTTGACGGGCTCCGCGCCGTCACCGACCAGGCCGAGCACCTCGTGCAGGTTGTCCAGGCAGGCGTGCATCTGACCGCGGGTGTCCGGCGGGACGTCGCCGTCGCGTTCGGGCGTGACGAGGCTCGGGAACACCAGCTGGGCGCCGGCCTCCAGGGCGTATCCGGAGCAGAAGGCGAGGCCGGAGGGCTGGCTGACGGGGACGACTTCATCGAGGCGCATGATCATCCTTCGGGTCGTATCGCGGACATTCCGCACAGTAGGGATGAACCACCTCCGGCGCGTCCGCCCCAGGAACCGGAATAGATTCCTCCGTCTGTCCTAGGCCGAGCGGTCCTGTACGGTGCATGCCGAGTTCATCAAGATCACGGGGAGAACACTCATGCACATATCCCGTTCGCGCGTCGCCGTCGCCGCCGCGTGTGGCGCGGCACTGGTCTTCGGGTCGGTGTCCGGCGCGCAGGCCGCCGCCCCCGGGCAGGCACCGGCCCGGGGCGTCCTCGCGGCCGAGGGCCAGGGCGGCGGGTCCGGGGCGCCGTCCGCCGCGGACCTGCGGCGGGCCACCGCCCGGCCGTCCGCGGCCGCCGCGATGACGATCCCCAAGTGCCAGGGCACGTGGAACCAGACCATCGCCAACGTGACGGTCAAGGAGTCGCTCAAGGGCGGCATCCCGTGGCAGGTCGCCCTGACCAAGAAGCTCAACGCCCCGATGGGGACGGTCAACTTCCGGACCCAGATCTTCGCGGACGGCCACGAGGTCGCCGGTAACGGCACCCAGAAGCGGCAGTGGAACTACAACTTCCATGGCACCGTGCCGCGGACGTTCGTCCGCGCCGACAACAAGAAGAAGTTCACGCTGCCGGAAGGCAGGGTCGTCGCGTTCTTCTGGACGTGGCAGTCGGCCTCGAAGCCGAACTACGAGGGCTACCGGTACACCATCTGCCAGTTCCAGCCGTAGGGCTGTGCGGGGGCGGGCGCCGGGGGCTTTCCGCCCCTGCCCCGCCCTTTCCCGTAGCCAAGAGTGTTCAGGCGATGCCGAACTCTCCGGCCTTGACGCCTGCCACGAAGGAAGAGAACGCCTCTATGGCGAAGCCTGAAGCCGGGCTGTTCGGGTCCCTGGAGTCACGGACGGGAAGGTCATCGCTTCGGGGGGAGCCACCCCTGAAGTCCGGTGAGATATCCGAGTTCCGACTCGATGCGCCGCCGGTCGTCGGTGGTGAGCTCCAGACCGCGCAGATCGGTGAGCCAGGGGTCGGTGGGCTCGCCGAGGGCCGTCGCCAGGTCGACGAGGTGGCACAGGGCGATGGCCCGCTCGGCCGGCGCGGCGTCCGCGCCGTGCCTGCGGAGCGCGGACTTGAGCGCACGGAAGGCCTGCAGGTCGTCGTTTTTGAACTCGCGCAGGATCCGGGCGTTGTCGAGCGCCTTGGCCAGGCCGGTCAGCTCCTTGGAACCGCCGTACTCCACTTCGAGGGGCTCGTCGCGCTGGACGAAATAGACCGAGTTCCCGGACGGGTCGAACAGCGTGAACCGTGACGCACCGGGCCGGTAGCGGGTGATCCGCGGACGGCCGGAACTCAGCACCTTTCCGTAGGCCCGGCGCATCGCCGCGACGAGCGCCGCGTGGTACGGCGCCACGGCGTCGACCATGACCAGGCAACTGCCGGGATCCTCGGGACCCGGGCCGAAGTGCAACTCGAAGCCGCTCCACCGCAGTACCAGATACGTGTACGGCCTGCTCTGTCTGTAGACCGTCTCGAACCCCAGCGCCTCATAGAAGTCGAGGGTCTCCTCCACGGACGCGCACCGCATGATCGGCACCGTCGTCTCGTTCGGCCGGACTGTCGGCTCGCTCAAGCCGCTCACCTCCCGGGTCGCCCGGCGATGGTCGCACCCTTCGGCGAAAACCGCACATGGATTGTTCCGGGCCTCCGTCGGACCGGGCCTACGGGGCCATGTGCTTTACAGGTCCCGGCCCATGCACACCCTCCCCCACCGCTCCAGCACGGCTTCCCGCTCCCGCACCGCCCGTAGCCCCGGCGTCAACTCCCCCTCTCCCAGCCGCCGGAAGCCGCACCGCTCGTAGTACGGCGCGTTCCACGGCACGTCCGCGAACGTCGTCAGCGTCAGCGCCGTCGCGCCCGACTCCCGGGCCACGCCCGCCGCGTGCTCCAGCAACGCACGCCCGACGCCCCGCCGCGCCGCGTCCGGGTGCACGGACACCTGCTCGACGTGCAGAGCGGCGTCGATCGGTTCGGCGAGGAGGTAGGCGACGGGGCTGTCGGAGTCGTCGACGGCCACCCACGCCAGCCCCGCCCCCTGGAAGCGGCGGAGTTCCTCCAGGGACGGCGGGTCGTCGTCGGCGATCTCCGGCATGCCGACGTCGTGGAAGCAACGGCCCGCGGCCCTCTCGATGTCCTGGAGCAGGGGGAGTTCGTCGGGGCGGGCGATACGTATACGCATGGGGCAATGGTACGGACGGAGGCGCTCAGCGGCCGGTGAAGGGGTTCCGCGGCCACCGTCGGGCCCGCCCGGCGCCGTTCTCCTCCTCGGTCTCCTCGTCCGGCGCGTGGAGCACCGTCCAGCTGACCGCCGAGACGGCCGGTTCCAGCGACAGGCGACTGACGGCCTCCTCCAGGAGGCTGTCGTCCCGCCGTTCGGTGGTCAGTTCGGCCGTGACGGCGACCTGGCCGGCCGCCTCGGCGTCCCGGCTGGAGACGGAGCGCAGCCGGAAGCCGGGCCGGGTGACGGACTGGACGACGAGGCTGCGGACGTGGGCCTCCTCCGGTTCGGTGCAGACGGCCTCGAAGAGGTAGTCGGTGGCGACCTCCGCACCGCCCCGCAGGTCCCGGTCCAACTGCCGGGCCAGCGGCCGCAGCAGCGTGTTGGCCGCGACGACCCCGACCGTGCCGAGCACGGCGATGATGTACAGCCCGGTGCCCGCGAGGGCACCGACCGCGGCCGAACACCACAGCGTGGCCGCGGTGTTCAGCCCCCGCACCCGCAGTCCGTCCCGCATGATGACACCGGCGCCGAGGAAACCGATGCCGGAGACGATCTGCGCGGCGACCCGCGAGCCGTCGTACCCCGTCGTACTGGTCGCGTCCGCGAAGCCGAACGTCGAGAGGAGGACGAAGAGGGCCGATCCGGCCGCGACGAGCGCGTTGGTGCGCAGTCCCGCTTCCCGGGCCCGCCACTGCCGCTCCAGCCCGATGATCGCGCCCAGCCCCAGGCCGGCCCCGATGTTGGCCGCCATGTGCCACTCGTTGATCGTGGTGCTCCGGATCATGGTGCTCCGTCCTCCTCGGTGCGTGTCGTGATCTCTATCGGCCGCTCACAGCCAGCTGTTGAACCGGCGGATGTACCAGGTCTTGACCACCTGGGTCAGCAGGCAGTAGGCGAGGAGCGTGCCGGCCAGCCACGGGAAGTAGCTCATCGGCAGGGCCTGCATCCCCAGCGCGGGAGCCAGCGGGGAGAACGGCAGGGCGATGCCGACGGCCATCACCAGCGCGGTCATCAGCAGCACCGGCGCGGTGGCCCGCGACTGCACGAACGGGATCTTCCGGGTGCGCAGCATGTGCACGACCAGGGTCTGCGTCAGCAGCCCCTCGACGAACCAGCCGGACTGGAAGAGCGCCTGGTGGTCCTCGCTGTTCGCCCCGAAGACATGCCACATCAGCAGGAAGGTGGTGATGTCGAAGACCGAGCTCGTCGGGCCCATCACCAGCATGAACCGGCCGATCCCGCGCGCGTCCCAGGTCCGCGGCCGGCGCAGGTACTCCTTGTCCATCCGGTCCCACGGCGTGGCCAGCTGCGAGATGTCGTAGGCGAGGTTCTGCACCAGCAGTTGCATGGCGAGCATCGGCTGGAAGGGGATGAAGGCGGAGGCCACCAGCACCGAGAAGACGTTCCCGAAGTTCGAGGAGGCCGTCATCTTGATGTACTTGATGGTGTTGCCGAAGGTCAGCCGCCCCTGGAGCACCCCGCGCTCCAGGACCGTCAGGTCCTTCTCCAGCAGGATGATGTCGGCCGACTCCTTGGCGATGTCGACCGCGGTGTCCACGGAGATGCCGACGTCGGCGTCGCGCAGCGCGGCGGCGTCGTTGATGCCGTCGCCGAGGAAGCCGACCGTGTGCCCCTCGGCCTGGAGGGCGCGCACGATACGGGCCTTCTGCACGGGGTTCGCCTTGGCGAAGACCGTGGTCGTGCGGACGCGCTCGCGCAGGGCGGCGTCGTCGAGGGTGTCGATCACCGCGCCGGTGACGACCTCGCCCACGTCGATGCCCACGTCCGCGCAGACCCGGGCGGCCACCAGCTCGTTGTCGCCGGTGACGACCTTGACGGCGATCCCGTTGTCCGCGAGGGCGCGCAGCGCCTCGGCCGCGTCCCGCTTCGGCGGGTCGAGGAAGGCGAGGAAGCCGATCAGGGTGAGCCCGTCCTCGTCGGCGACGGTGTAGGTGTCCCGGCCGGCGGGGAACGTCCGGGTCGCCACGGCCAGGACGCGCAGGCCCTGCCGGTTGTTGTCCTCGGCGGTGCGGGTGACGCGGCGGCGCAGTGCGTCCGTCAGCTCGGCCCTCTCACCGTTCTCGGTCAGATGGGTGCACAGGGCGAGGACCTCCTCCACCGCGCCCTTGGTGATCAGCACATGCTCCGCGGCCGGCCCGGTGGCGTCGTTGCGGCCCAGGACCACGGACATCCGGCGGCGGGCGAAGTCGAAGGGGATCTCGTCGATCATCGTGAAGCGCGCGTCGACGACAACCTCCTCGGCCTCGGTCACGCGGTCGATGACCGCCTGGTCCATCAGGTTGCGCAGCCCGGTCTGGAAGTGGCTGTTGAGGTAGGCGTACTCCAGGACCTCGCCGTCCTCCCGGCCGTGCACGTCGAGGTAGCGGTCGAGGACGATGCGGTCCTCGGTGAGCGTGCCGGTCTTGTCCGTGCAGAGCACGTCCATGGCGCCCAGGTTCTGGATGGCGTTGAGCCGCTTGACGACGACCTTGCGCTTCGACATGGCGACCGCGCCGCGCGCCAGATTGGTGGTGACGACCATGGGCAGCATCTCGGGGGTGAGCCCGACGGCGACGGCGAGCGCGAAGGTGAACGCCTCGGCCCAGTCGCCCTTGGTGAAGCCGTTGATCGCGAGGACGACGGGGACCATCACCAGCATGAAGCGGATCAGCAGGAAGCTGACCTTCCGCACCCCGGTGTCGAAGCTGGTCCGCGGGCGCTCGCCGACGAGGGAGCCGGCCATCGAGCCGAAGTAGGTGTCCGCCCCGGTGGCGACGACCACGCCGGTGGCGGTGCCGGAGGTGACGGAGGTGCCCATCAGGCAGAGGTTGTCGGCCTCGACGGGGTCGGTGGTGGTCCGCTGTCCGTAGTCGTGGGTGCGGGTGTCGGCCTTGGCCACCGGGAGGGACTCCCCCGACAGCGCCGCCTGGCCGACCATGAGGTCCTTGGCGGTGAGCAGCCGCAGGTCGGCGGGGACGAGGTCGCCGGCGGCCAGCCGCACGACGTCGCCCGGGACCACCTGCTCCATCGGGATCTCCACGGTGGCGGGGCCGTCGCCGCGGCCCGCGCGGCGCTCGACCGCCGTCGTGGTGGTGACCAGGGCCCGCAGCGCGGCCGCCGAGCGGCCCGAGCGGTACTCCTGCCAGAACCGCAGTACGCCGCTGACCAGCACCATCGTGGCGAGGATGGCGATGCCGGGGTCGAAGGGCTCCTCGTCCGCGACCTGGAGCCACTGCCAGAGCATGACGGCGTCCAGGGCGACGAGGACCAGGATGAACGGGTTCCAGAACGCCTTGGCGAACTGGACGAACCAGCGCGGGGCGCGCTCCTGCTCGACGGCGTTGGGGCCGTGCTGCTCCAGGCGCTCCGCGGCCTCGTCCTGGCGCAGTCCGCGGGCGGTGGACCGCTGGTTCTGCAGCACCTGCGCGGCCGGCTGGGCGCTGATCGCCGCCAGCCGGGCGGCGACGGCACGGGTACGGGCCTCCAGCTCGGCGGCCTTGCGCTCACGGCGGGGGCCGGGGGTGCGGCCGCCCGGCGGGGCGAGCTTCTGCGGGGTGAGGGTGGTGTCGGTCATGGCGGAACCCTTCTCCGGGCGCGACGGCGCGATGGCGCGACAGCACGACGGCATGGCGGTGCGAAGGCATGGCGGCACGGCGGCATGGCGCAGCCCGGAACGGTGAATGGGAATCGCGCGATGCACAAGGACAAGTGCACAAGGACAAGTCCCGCTGTCACACGGCTACTTGATCCCGATCGCGGATGAGGAACGGGCCTGTGAAGGCCGGAAGAGGGGGAAATTCACGCGACAGCGCCGAAGGCGGTACAGGTCAACGAGCCCGGAAATCCCGCCGGTTCATTCGGCAGGGTTCATTCAGCAGGTTTATTCGGCAGGGGCGAAGACGTCAGCCGAACGTGACCGGGACGACGAGCACACTGTGGCGAGGACTTCCCTCGGGACTCCGACTGTTCATCCCGATCACCTCCTCGCTCGAACGGACAGCGTGGGTGCCGAACGGCCCGACGGCCGCGGAGTGCACAGGACGCGCGGAAGCGCTGCTCTGTACGGCACCTTTCGCGGCCCAGCTTGCCATACGCCGCGGGGCGGCGGGTAACGCGGGGGTGAACGAAAACCGGGGCGGGACCGGCCACAAGCCGGTCCCGCCCCAGGTCAGGCGGGGGTCACCCCAGGATCGAACGGGATCAGAACGGGATCAGGGAGAGACCAGCGGATTCCAGATGCCGAGACCGCGCGCGGTGGAGCCCTCGTAGCGGGAGGTCTCGCCGTTGCTCCAGCGGACGACGACGTCGTCCCTGCGGCCGGAGGACGAGAAGTCGCCGGCAGCCATCACGGAGGCGTCCTTGGTGGAGGTGTTCCCCGGCTGGAGGGTGGTACGGGTGTTGCAGTCGGTGCCCGCGCACGCCTGGAGCATGCCGCCCGGCCAGCGGACCAGCAGGTCCTCGCCGCCCCGGCCGGAGACCCGGGCGGCGGTGACGGCGGTGGCGCCCTTCCAGGCGTCGTTCTTCTTCAGGATCACGGTCTCCCGGCCCGTGCCCGAGGCGCCGACGCCGTTGAAGCGGCCGACCTCGCCGTCCCGGTAGACCGCGACCAGGTCGTTCCGCCTCGCGGCGGAGGTGAACCCGCCGCCCACGAGCTTGGCGGCGTACTTCCAGTCGGAGCCGGCCTTGCCGAGCACGGACTCACGGGACTTGAAGACACCGGCCTTGGCCACGTCGGCGAACAGGCTGAGCTTGCCGGAGACCGTGCCCTTGTCGTCCCCCCAGAGCACGACGAGGTCGGCGTGACCGCTGCCCGTGAAAGTGCCGCCGGTGACGGAGACGGCCCGCTTCAGGGCGCTGCCCTGGTCCGCGATCCGACGGCCGCTCTCGAAGCCGCCCTTCCCGTCGCCCCGGTAGAGGGTGGCCTCGCCGTCCTTCCAGACGACGACCAGGTCGTCACGGCCGTCGCCGTCGAAGTCGCCCGTCACCAGGTGCCGGGCGGAGCTCCATATTCCGGCCCTCTCGGGCATGACCGGGCTGTTCTGGGGGCGCAGGGGGCCGCCGGTGGGCGTGCGGTCGTTGACGGCGTCCGCGTAGAGCCGCTGGATCGCCTGGTCGAAGACCGGGGAGTAGCTGGTCCAGTGGTTGGCGCCGCCGCCACCGGAGCCGCCGACGATGCCGATCACGTCGCCCGTGCGGTTCCTGGCGTCATAGTTCATGATCCAGGGACCGCCGGAGACTCCGCGGTAGAGGTTGGCGCAGTCCAGCTCCATCTGGCGGTAGCCCTGGTAGTGCTTGGTGCCGGTGGTGCAACTGACGGCCTTCCGGCCGGGGTTGTTGTCGTTGGGGTAGCCGACGACGGTGACCTTGTTGGTCATGCGCGGCGTCGCCGTCAGCCGCAGCCCGCCGACGACGTCCTCGACCTTGCCGTTGCCGTTGGCACCGACGCGCAGGAAGCCGAAGTCCAGGTTCGAATCCTGGCCCGTGCTCCGGGAGTCCGTGTACGCGGGGTCCACGAACTTCGCCTGCACCGGGAAGACCCCGAAGGGCTGGTGACCCGCGTCCTTGTCACTGCGGAACTGCGGGACGAAGATCGGGTAGTTGCTCAGGTCCCTGGGCTTGGCGCAGTGCCCGGCGGTGAGCACCAGGTTCTTGCCGGGGCTCTTCACGACGCTCGCGGAGCAGGAGGTGTCGCCCTGCGCCGACTTGTAGAAGAACGTCCCGACCATGGGCAGTCCGTCGCCCAGCGTGCCCTGGGGCGTACCCTTCGGCGGCCCGGCCGCCTTCGCCGAGCGGGGTGCGCGGGCCGGCGTCCCCTTGTCGTCCGCGGGCTTCGCGGCGGACATGCGCTCGGCCGTCCAGTACTTCTCGGCGGCGCGGAGATCGTCCGACGCGGCGGAGGTGGACGTGGGCGCGGGCGGCGGCGTGGGCGCGGCGACCGCGACGGAGGCCGTCGTGCCGCAGGCGGCGACGGCCAGGGCTATGGAGAGGGTCCGGGACCATCTGGATCGGGACCATCTGGATGGGGTCAAAGCTACTCACTGGGGTGAGGGGAAACGGTCGCGCACATGTTCACACAACGCGTTTGCGTTCCTTTCCCGGGGGTCGCCCGGGCCACGGGACGGAACACACACCTCCGACGCGCCCCTCCGACAACGGCGCGGGGCCGCGGCCCGTACGGCCACGGCCCCGCGCACCGGGCACCCCCTCAGGGGGAGACCAGCGGACTCCACGCCCCCAGGCGCCCCGCGCCCGTCCCCGCGTACAGCGCGGTCTCGCCGTTGCCCGCCCAGCGGACCACCAGGTCGTCCGCCCGCCGCGCCGGGCCCGTGAAGGCTCCCGCGATCATGGGCGAGTTCCCCCGGTACGAGCGGTTCCCGGGCATCAGCGTGGACCGGGACTTCAGCCCCTTCGTCGCGGCGACGGTCTGCAGCTGCCCGTCGCCCCAGCGCACCACCAGCCGCGCCGCGCCGTCGGAGAACCGCCCGGTGGTGACGGCCGCGGCACTCTTCCAGGCCGGGCCCTTGGCCACCAGCTGACGCTCCCGGCCCGTGCCCGAGCCGCTCGCCCCGGTGTACAGGCTCACCTCGCCGTCGCGCCAGACGACGGCCACGTCGTTCGCGCGGCCGGAGGTGTACGCGCCCGCCGTGATCCGGGACGCGTCCTTCCACACCGAGCCGGCCTTGGCGACCACGCGTTCCTTGCCGGGGCCCGAGGGGCCCGGGTCGGCGAAGACGCTCACCTTGCCACTGGGGCGGCCCGCCTTGTCCGTCCACACGACCATGAGGTCGGAGCGGCCGCCGCCCGTGAAGTCACCGGCGGTGACGGTCTGCACCCGCCCCCAGGCACTCCCCTGGGGCATCATCCGGCGCCCCGCGCCGAACCCGCCCTTCCCGTCGCCGGGGTAGAGCGTCACCTCGCCGTCGCGCCAGACGACCACCAGGTCGTCGCGGCCGTCGCCGGTGAACTCACCGGCCGCCAGGTGCCGGGCGTTGGTCATCATGCGGGCGCTCTCGGGCAGCCGGGGCCCCGACAGCGAGCGCAACGGCCCGCGCACGGGCGCCCGGTCGGCGACCGCGTCCGCGTAGAGGGCCCGGATCTCCTGGTCGAAGACCGGGGAGTAGCTCACCCAGTCGTGGTTCTGGAGGTCACCGCCGCCGTTGTAGCCGCCGACGATCCCGATCACGTCGCCGGTCTTCTTCTTCGCGTCGTAGCCGGCGATCCACGGACCGCCGGAGACGCCGCCGTAGAAGCCGCCGCACTCCATCTTCAGCTGGCGGAACTTCGGCGCGCGGCTCGTGTCGACCGTACAACTGACGGCCTGCTGGCCGGGGTTCTTCGACTTGGGGTAGCCGTGCACGGTGACCGTGTTCGTCCAGCGCGGGGTGTCGGCCAGCCGCAGCCCGCCCGCGCGGTTCTCCGCCTTCGCGCCCTGCGCGTTGGCGCCCACGCGGACGAAGGCGAAGTCCAGGTCGGATTCCGCGTTCACGGAGTTGCTGCGGTAGCGGGGGTCCATGAAGACCCGCTGGACCGGGAAGGCGCCGAACGGCTGGTGCGCCGCGTCCTTGCCCTTGCGGAACTGCGGAACGAAGATCGTCCGGCCGTCCGCCTTGAGGGACTTGGCGCAGTGACCGGCCGTCAGCACCAGGTTCTTGCCCGCGCTGCGCACGATGCTCGCGCTGCAGTAGGTGGCGCCGGAGGGCCCGGCGGCGAAGAACGTACCGACCGGGGGGATGCCGCCCCCGAGCGCGCCCTGCTGGACGGCGCGCGCCGACCGTCGCGCGCCGGAGGCCGGAGCGGCGCCGCGCCCGGCGTCGACGGGCCGGGCACCGGCCAGCCGCTCGGCCGTCCAGTACTGCTCGGCGCCGCGCGCGTCGGGCGTGCCGCTCACGGTCGGCGCGGGTGCGGTCGGCGCGGGTGCGGAGGACGCGGATGCGGGGGGCGCGGGCGCGGCGGCGGCCGGCGCGGAGACGGCGGCCGTGCCGCAGGCGGCCATGCTCAGGGCTATCGCGAGGGTCCGGGAACGTCCAGGTCTGGAAGAGGTCAAAACGACTCACCGAGATAGGGGACAAGGGCAAATGTTCGATCAAATATTTGCATAAGCCATCGGACTCCCCGCGCCCGGGTCGGGGCCGTTCCCGCGCCCCCGCGAGCAGGAGCCGTAAGTGGCCGCGCGGGGAGGCGAATTGACCCACCGCCACTTCCCGCCCGTGGGAGCCGGGCCGCTTGGACACCCCACGGCCGGAACGCTTGGACACCTCCCCGGCCGGAAGGAGATCCTCGTCCGCATGAGCTACGTCATCGAAACACAGGGCCTGACCCGCGAGTTCGGCGAACGGAAGGCGGTGGACGGGCTCGGCATCCAGGTCAAGGCCGGCGAGGTCTTCGGCCTGCTCGGGCCGAACGGCGCCGGGAAGACCACCACGATACGGATGCTGACCACGCTGCTCGCCCCGAGCGGCGGCCGGGCCCTGGTGTGCGGGTACGACGTGTCGCGGGAGGCCGCCCAGGTGCGGCGGCGGATCGGCTATGTGTCCCAGGAGAAGGGTGTGCGCCATCTCCTGACGGCCCGGGAGAGCGTGGAGATCGAGGCGGACCTCCACCATGTCTCCCGCCGGGAGCGGGCCCTGCGGGTGACGGAGGTGCTGGAGGTCGTGGGCCTGCTGGCCGACGCGGACCGGCAGGTGGCGGAGTTCTCCGGCGGCATGCTCAAGCGCCTCGACCTCGCCTGCGGACTGCTGCAGCAGCCGGAGGTGCTGATCCTCGACGAGCCGACCCTCGGCCTCGACGTGCAGTCGCGGCACCGCATCTGGGACCACGTCGCCCGGCTGCGCCGCCAGGGCGTCTCCGTGCTGCTGACGACGAACTACCTCGACGAGGCGGACCGCCTGTGCGACCGCGTCTCCATCATCGACGCCGGGAAGGAGGTGGTCGCGGGCACCCCCGACGCCCTCAAACGGGCCGTCGGCGCGGACGTCCTGCACGTGGTGACGGACGACGTGGCGGGCCTGCGCGGGATCGCCGACGGCCGGGCCTGGGCCCACCGCGTCCTGGAGACGGGACCGCGCACCGTCAACCTCCACGTCGGCGACGCGATGACGGCACTGGCGGAGGTCGCGGGCGCCGCCCGCGAGCGCGGCGTCGCCCTGGAGCAGATCGGCCTCCAACGGCCCACGCTGGACGATGTGTTCCTCCTGCACACCGGCCGGGGTACGGGCGCGGCGGCGGACGAGGAGCAACCGCACACGCCGTCCTCCCCGCCCGCCGCCGCGCCCGTGCCCCGGACGACCACGGCCCGGGGCGCCCTCCGCGGACGCCGGCAGGAGACGGCCGCACTGCTGCGCCGCTGGTTCCTCCAGCTGCGCCGCGAGCGCCTCAACCTCGTCTTCACCCTGCTCCAGCCGGCGATCTGGCTGGTCTTCTTCGGCAGTTCCCTGCGGCGCGCGGTGGACCCCGGGGCGGTCGCCGACGCCGACTACATCTCCTTCATGCTGCCGGGCGTGATCGCGTTCAACGCGGTCGGCGCCGGGGTGAGCGGGGCCGTGCCCCTGCTCTGGGACAAGGAGACGGGCTATCTCGGCCGCTTGATGAGCATGCCGCTGGCCCGGAGCTCCATCGTCCTCAGCCGGCTCCTCTTCCAGATGGTGCTGGGCGCGGCGCAGGCGGCCCTCATCATGCTCGTGGCCCTGGCGCTGGGGGCGCGTCCGGCGGCGGGGCCGGTCGACGCGGTGCTCGTGCTCGTCGCCGTCATGCTGCTCACCGGCACGCTGACGGCCGGCTTCATCGCCCTGGCGTACGGCTCGTCGAGCAACACCACCTTCTTCGCGATCAGCGGGTTCGCCTCATTTCCGCTGCTGTTCGCGAGCAACGCGTTCGTGGCGCTGGACGCCATGCCGGGGTGGCTGGCGGCCGTCGCCCGGTTCAACCCGCTGACGTACGCGATCGAGGTGATCCGCGGCCTGGTCCTGGACGGGTGGCGGGCCGGGCTGGCCGTTCCGCTGTCGGTGCTGCTGCTGTTCGCCGTCGGCTGCCTGCTCACGCTGGGCCGCCTCTCCCCCGCGCGCTCGGGGCGAGGACTGCGCTGAGGCGGCGGTCGTACGGTCCGGGTGCCGTTCCAGCCAGGACAGGGCGCCGCGCAGCACCGCGGCGTGCACGGTACGGGCGAGCCGGGCGCCCCACGGCGAGCGCGGCCCGCAGAAGCGCTCGGGCACGGCGGCGGTGGCGTACGGCACGGCCAGGCACACCGCGTCCGAGGCCGTGCCCGTGCAGGCGAACCCGGCCTCCAGCAGCGCCTGGGTCTTCGCCTCGGTCGCCGTCATCACCGCGTTGACCAGCGCGCCGTCGTCCAGCGGTACGGGCAGGGCGGCCACGATGTTCACCGTGCCCGGCCGGGGCGCGCCGGGCGGGCCGTCCGGTCCGGCGGCCCAGGCCGGGACGCTCAGCCCGACGGTGGCGACGGCCCGTACACCCCGCTCCTCGGCGTGCGCGCGGTGCCGGACCGCGGCCGCCGTCAGCATGCCGGCCCCCGGCCCGCGCAGCCCGTACGCCGCCGCGAGCTCGCCCACATGGACATCGGGGTCGGTCCGCGCGTACGAGACCGGCACCTGGGCGTTGAGCACCCACGCGCGCGGGCCCAGCCCACCGCCCGCGACGCAGGAGGAGAGCATGCGCCACCCGGGACCGGCCCGCCAGACCAGCACCTGTGCGCCCGGCGGGCCGAGCAACTCGACGTCCATCACACCTTCCTGCCTCTCTCCGCGCGCTGGTACCGTCCGCCTACGGCATATCCAGGTGCCACGATATTCAGGTGTCGGGGGGACGAACTCCATGGCCCACACGCGCACTTCGGATCTCATCGACCGCATGGCGACCGACGGATTCTGTCTGATCCCCGGCGCCCTGGATCCCGGGCTCGTCGAGCGGCTGCGCGGCTTGGCGGCGCGCAAGCTGCGCTCCGAGCAGGAGGGGCACTTCCGGCGGTACGCCCACCACGGCAGCCTGATCCCCGTCCACTTGGAGGACGATCCGCACACCGACCTCCTCACCTCGCCCGCGCTGCGGACCGCCTTCCGGGACCTCGGCTTCACCGACCCGCGCTGGATCAGCGGCTATGTCATCACCAAACCGCCCCGTTCGCCAGGGCTGTGGTGGCACCAGGACTGGTGGGCCTGGGACCACGACCTCAGCTTCGCGGACCGGCCCGCCCAGGTCTTCTGCATGCTCTACCTCCAGCACACCCACGAGGGGAACGGGGCCCTGCGCGTCATCCCCGGCAGCCACCGCCGCCACCACGAGCTGCACGACACCCTGCCGGAGCCGCACACCCCGGACATCGAGAACCAGCCGCAGGAATCGCTCTCCCACCTCCCGGTCCCCGGCGAGCTGACGATCGAGGCGGACGCGGGCGATCTGGTCATCGGTGACGTCCGGGTGCTCCACGCCACGCACCCCAACCGCAGCGACCGTCCGCGCACGGCCGTCGACCTGCTCTTCGCCCCGCACTTCCGGGACCTCCCGGAGGAGTTCCGGGCCCACTACGTACGGCAGTTCTGCCTGCCGGAGGCCGGCTGGTGGCGCGAACCGGGCCATCCCCTGCGCGGCACCCCGGTCAGCCGCATGCTGCCGACGTACGAGGGCCCCGACCACCCGCCCGTCCCCTACCGGCGACGGCCGCGCCGGCGGCCGGCGACGGCCTGAGATGCGGTCCATCGCTCGGCACCCGAGGAGACGTAACGTTCATGCACAGTGGCGAACGGGCATCCGACACGGCCGTCGAAGAACCGCCCGGCAACTCCCCCCGCGACACCGGCCATTACACCCTCGACGTCGTCGGCGGCCGCCGCGGACTGCCCGGAGGCGGCCTGCACATCTATCTCACCGGTGATCTGCTGCACCCCCCGATGGTCCCCGACAGTGCGATCTGGTCCGACGGCAGACGGTGGAAGCAGGGCGCCGCGCTGCACACCCGGCGCATAGCCGAGCTCGCCGAACTCGCCGCCGGGGAACGGGTCCTGGACATCGGCGGCGGGCTCGGCGGGCCCGCCCGGTTACTGGCGCACGACTACGGCGTGCACGTCACCTCGGTGACCAACTCGGCCGCGCACGCCAGGACGAGCCGCATCCTCAACGCGTCCCTGTCCCCCGGCCCCGGAAGCGTCGCCGTCGTCCTCGGCGACGGCCAGCGGGCCCTCCCCCGCGGCCCCTTCGCCGCCGCGCTCAGCGTCAACATGCTCTACCAGGTGCGGGACCATCGCGCCCTGTTCCGCCGGGTCTTCGACGGCCTCGCGCCGGGCGGGCGGTTCGTCATAGACGACTGGATGCTGACCTCGCGCGCCACCGAGGAGGACGTGGCCGGCCTGGCCGCCCACTTCCGCTTCCCCCACTTCGCCCGCACCCACACGGTCGAGGACGACCTGCTGGCCGCGGGCTTCCCGCCCGCCGAGGTCGCGCTGGACCTCGGCCATGTGGGACGGGGGCCGATGGCCGACCACTTCGAGCGCCAGATGTGGGAGTACTTCGCCCCCCAGGTGATCTCGGACTGGCCGGGCGACCCGGTGGAATCCCCGGGCAGACCCGCCTACGGCCGGCTGATGATCGAGCAGTTCGTCGAGGCCGTCAACACCACCATCCGCCTCTACGCGCAGCGGCGGATGACGTACCGGAGAATCCTGGTGCGCAAGGGCTGAAGTGCCGCCTATTTCCCCCCTATTGAACGCAGCGTTCGCTGCAGGAGGTGTCTGCAATGCTGTCCGCACAGGCAGAGCTGATTTGGCAGGGACGGATCCATCTCGGCGACGAACCCGGGGTCTACGGGGACGCCTCGTACTCGGGCCTGACCGTGGAACTGCCCGTCACCCTCGAACGCCTCGCCACCACCGGCCCGTTCACCACGACCCTGGAGCTGGAGATCCAGGACATGCAGACCTTCCAGGGATACCCGGGGCACCTCCTGGAGATCTTCCTCTTCGTCCCGGCCACCACCCCCCAGCACTTCACCCGCAAGCTCCTGGCGAGCACCCGGCTCACGGGAAACGGCGAACGGCACACGATCGCCGTCGACTTCACCGGCCACCAGTCGCCCCACCGGGTGGGCGTGCGGCTGGGCATCGACACGGACGTCCCGCCGGGCCTCTACGACGACTTCGTCCTCACCCGGCTGTCGAACCGGTCCCAGGACTTCGCCTATGTGGCCTCCTTCGGCTTCCGGGCATGAGCGCGTTACGCATGAGCGCGTTACGCACGAGCGCATTACACCGGCGGCGGCCCCGTCTCCGCGCGGCCGCCCTGCTGCTCACCGCCCTGCTCGTGGCCTCCTGCGGCGACGACTCCTCCCCCGCCCCGTCGCAGACGAAAGCCGACGGCCGCGGGGACGGCTGCGTCACCGACTTCTCCCCGGACAAGGACTACTTCCCGGTCAAGTCCACGGTGCGGCACGCCAAGAACTTCTCCGTCCGCTACGAGAAGAGCTACCAGGTCCTCACCGTCGCCCAGCCCTACCCGAACGCGAAGCCCGAGTCGTACGTCCTGGTCAAGTGCGGTGCGCCGAAGCCCTCGCTCACCGGTGACCTGGCGAAGGCCCAGCAGATCACCGTGCCGGTCCACAGCCTGTACTCCATGTCCACGACCCATCTGCCGCTGCTCACCGCGACGGACCGCCTCGGTGTGCTCACCGGTGTCGCCGACACCTCCCTCGTCACCACCCCGGAGGTCCGGGCGAGGGTGAAGGCGGGCAAGGTGGCCGAGTACGCCAAGGGCGGCACGATCAACACCGAGAAGGTGATCGCGGCCAGGCCCGACGTACTGCTGACCCAGGGGTCGGACGACCCGCACTACCCCAAGCTGCGCGCGGCGGGCATTCCCGTGGTCGCCGACGCCGAGTGGCTGGAGCCCACTCCGCTCGGCCGCGCCGAGTGGGTCAAGGCGACGGCCGCGCTCACCGGCGCCGAGGAGCGCGCCGACCGGGTCTTCCACGACGTGGAGACCGCCTACACCGAGGCCGCCCGGCAGGCGGCGCAGGCCCGCACACCGGTCGGGGTCCTCTCCGGAAGCATGTTCCAGGGCACCTGGACCATGGCCGCGGGCGGGAGTTACGTCGGCACCCTGATCAAGGACGCCGGCGGCACGTACCCCTGGGCGGGCGACCGGGGCACCGGCAGTCTGCGGCTGAGCTTCGAGGCCGTCTACGCCAAGGCCGGCGACGCGCGCCTGTGGTTGACCGACCAGAAGTGGACGTCGGGCGCCGACATCCTCAAGGCGGACAGCCGCTACGGCCGGCTGGCCGCGGTGCGCGACGGCGAGGTGTGGTCCAACACGAAAACCACGACCCCGGAAGGAGGCAACGACTTCTACGAACGCGGGGTGCTGCGGCCCGACTTGATCCTCTCCGACATGGCGGCGATCCTCCACCCCGACCTCGCCCGGAACCACACCTTCACCTTCTACGAGAAGGTGCCCACGAAGTGACGCTGTCCGCCGTCCGCCGACGGCACCTCGGCGTCCTGGCCGCGTTCGCCGTCGCCGCGCTGGCGCTGTTCCTCCTCACGATCGCGCTGGGCCCCTCGCGGGTGCCGCTCGCGGACGTGGTGCGCGTACTGACCGGGCGGACGGCGGCGGACCCGCGCTGGAACGCCGTCGTCAAGGAGGTGCGGCTGCCGCGTGCGGTGACCGCGGCCGCCGTCGGGGCGGCCCTCTCCGTGGCCGGCGTGCAGATGCAGACGCTCTTCCGCAATCCGCTCGCCGACCCCTTCTCCCTGGGCGTCAGTTCCGGTGCGAGCCTGGGCGTCGCCGCGGCGGTGGCGGGCACGGGCGGGGCCGCCGGCACCTTCACCGGCGGCCTGGCCGGTCTGGGCCGGACCGGTGTCGTCGCGGCGGCGGCCCTCGGCGCTGGCGCCGTGCTGGCGCTGGTGCTGCTGCTGTCGCGGCGGGTCCGGTCCGTGGCGACCCTCCTGGTCGTCGGCGTCATGATCGGCTCGGCGGTGACGGCGCTGGTGAGCGTCATGCTCGTCTACGCCCGTCCCGAACAGGCCCAGCAGTTCGTGCTGTGGGGCCTCGGCAGCTTCGACGCCACCACCTGGCCCGACCTCAAGGTCATGCTCCCGGTGACCGCCGTCGGGCTGGGCACCGCCCTTCTCACCACCAAACAGCTCAACGCCCTGCTGCTGGGCGAGGGTTACGCCCGCACGATGGGCCTCAACGTCCGGCGCAGCCGCGACCTCGCCCTGCTGACGACCTCCCTCCTCGCCGGGGCGGGCACCGCCTTCTGCGGACCGGTCGCGTTCCTCGGGCTGGCCGTGCCCCATCTGGCCAAGGTGGCCCTGCGCACCACCGACCAGCGCGTCCTGGTGCCCACGGCGGTGTTCGCGGGGGCCGCGGTCGCGCTGGCCTGCGCGCTGGCGACCCAGCCGCCGACGACGGACACGGTGCTTCCGCTGAACGCGGTGACCTCCCTGCTGGGCGCCCCCGTCGTGATCACCGCGCTGCTCCGGCGCGGGCGCAGCACCCAGGAGCCGGTGTCATAGCCGCCCCCGGCACGGTGACGGAGGCGCTGACCGCGCACGGCCTGTCCGTCGGCCACCGGACCCGGACCGCGTGGGGGCGCGCCGTCCATCGCGTCGTCCTCGCCGACCTCCGGCTCACCGCGCGGCCGGCCGAGCTCACCGTCCTCCTCGGCCCCAACGGATCAGGAAAGTCCACCCTGTTGCGCACCCTGTGCGGTCTGCTGCCCCCCGTCGCCGGAACCGTCCGGATCGCGGGCGCGGACCTCGCCGCCCAGTCGCCCGCCGCACTGTCCCGGCGGCTGGCCGTGGTCCTCACCGACCGGACCGCCCCGGCCCTGCTGTCCGCGCGGGAGCTGGTCGCCCTGGGCCGCCACCCGCACACCGGCTTCCTCGGCCGCCTCCGCCCGGCCGACCTCGCCGCCGTGGACCGGGCCCTCCGGGCCGTGGACGCGGGACACCTGGCGCACCGGCCCGCCACCGAGCTGTCCGACGGCGAGTGGCAGCGCGTCCTCATCGCCCGCGCCCTCGCCCAGGAGCCCCGCGTCATCCTCCTCGACGAGCCGACGGCCTTCCTGGACGCGCCGTCCCGGGCGGCGGTCACCGTGCTGCTCCGCGAACTGGCGCATGAGCACGGCCTGACCGTCGTGGCCAGTACCCACGACGTGGAACTCGCGCTGCGCCTGGCCGACGTGGTGTGGCTGGCCGACCGCGAGGGCCGGCTGCGCACGGGCGCACCGGAGGACCTCATCCGCTCCGGGGCGGTGGCGGCGGCCTTCGACACCGAGCACCTGGCCTTCGACCCCGGCACCGCGAGCTTCGCCCTGCGCCGCCCGGCCCGGGGCACGGCGAGCGTCGACGCGCCACCGCCCCTGCGCCCCTTACTGGAACGCCTCCTGTCCCGGGAGGGCCTGACCGTAGTCCCCGGCCCGGCCGACATCCACATCGTCGCGGCGGACGACGGCGCCCTCCTGCTCTCCCGTGAGGACGGCGGGACCGTCCGCGCGCCGACGTTCGAGGACTTGGCGCGGGCGCTGCGGACGGACAAAGAAGAGTGAGGGCCGCTCCCGAAGGAACGACCCTCACTCTTCTACGGAATTGTGGAGCTAAGGAGAATTGAACTCCTGACCTCCTGCATGCCATGCAGGCGCTCTACCAACTGAGCTATAGCCCCGTGTGCGTTGCGCCGGTTCCCCCGGCGACAGGAGAGGAGATTACACGATTCCTCCCCTCCCCCGCCAAAGCGGGCCGCCGGGGCCATGCGGTCACCCCCCGAGGGCACTCCCCTGTCCGCCGACCCCGCGCAGCAGGGTGTCGACGACGAGGGTCGCGAGCGCGTCGACGTCCGCACCCTCCGCCCGGCCCTGCGCCGCCTCGTGGATCAGCGCGTAGTAGACGCGGCGCGCCCACACCGGATCGGTGTCCGGGCGCAGCACCCCCGTCTCCCGGAGCCTCAGGAAGAGCCGCTCGCAGCGATCGAGCACGTCCGCGTGGACACGCGCCACCTCGGAGTCCCCCGAGACCGCCGCCCCTCCCATCGCGAATCCCCAACTCGTCTTGACCCGCAGGACGTTGGCGGTCACCTGGTAGAGGGCGACGAGCGGTGGGGCGCTGTCGGCGTTGGCGCTGGCCACCGCCTCGTGGAACTGCCGGGCGGCCCAGGCCGCCAGGGCCTCGACGAGGGCCTCCCGGCTGGCGAAGCGCCGGTGCACGGTCGTCCGCGCGACGCCGGCCTCCTCGGCGATCTGCTCCATCGTCGCCGCCGGGTTCGCGCCGAGGACGCGCTCGGCGGCTTCCAGGATCGCCCTGACCGTCCGCTCCACATCCGCGCGCAGCGGCCGTTTGCGTTCCATGGCCTCTCCTTCACCGTGACACTGCTCAAGCCCAAAGACTACGCCGAAGACTCACCTCATCCCCCACTTGCAACATCAATGACGCAGGTTCTAAGTTACTCGCATCACCAACGACTCATCTCCATCCCTCCTCTCCGAAACGGGAGCACTCCATGGATCTGCAGCTCAAGGACAAGACCGCCGTGGTGACCGGTGCGAGCCGGGGCATCGGACTCGCCGTCGTGTCCGCCCTCGTCGGCGAAGGCATGCGCGTGGTGGCCGGGGCCCGGACGGTCACCCCGGAGCTGGCCGCCACGGGGGCGGTCGCGGTACCCGTGGACCTCTCCACACCCGACGGCCCGGCCCGGCTCGTCGCACGCGCGGAGGCCGAGTTCGGCGGCCGCCTGGACCTGCTGGTCAACAACGTCGGCGGCGGGGACGCCGACGGCGCGCAGACGGGCGGCTTCCTCTCCTTCACCGACCACCAGTGGCACGAGGCGTTCACCCTCAACCTCCTCTCCGCCGTCCGCACCACCCGCGCCGCGATACCCCTCCTCACCGCCGACAACGGCGGCGCGATCGTCACCGTCTCCTCCAACGGCGCCCGCACCCCGCACGCGGGCCCCGTCCCCTACACCACCGCGAAGGCCGCCCTCACCGCCTTCGGCAAGGCCCTGGCCGAGGAGTTCGGCCCGCAGGGCGTCCGCGTCAACACGGTCTCGCCCGGCCCGGTCCGCACCGCCATGTGGGAGTCCCCCGACGGCTACGGCGCGGAACTCGCCGCAACGATGGGCCTGGAGCAGGAACAGCTGCTGGCCGGCCTGCCCGGCGCCATGGGCATGCTGACGGGCCGTTTCGTCCGCCCGGACGAAGTCGCGGCCCTGGTGGCCCACTTGGCGTCACCCCTGGCCGGGAGCGTCACCGGCGCGGACTATGTCATCGACGGCGGGGCGATCAAGACCGTGTGACCGGTGGGGTGGGCAATCGCCGGAACGGCCCGTGAGACGAACCGCAATGCGACCGTCACCGCTGCCGACCGGGTACGGCGGTGAGCAGTCAGAGGCGGGCGACGTGGATCCCGTCGAGGAGCTGCGCCACCCCCGGGGCCGTGCCGTGCTTCCTGAAGGCGGGCACCATGCCGCTGATCAACGCCGTGCAGCGTGGTGCCCCGATGCGCTGCGCCATGGCGAGCGCGGTGCGCGCGGCGTCCGCGGCCTGGTCGATGTCCCCGCGCTTGAGGTAGCCCTCGGCTTCGTAGGTGAGGAAGATGCCACGGGTCTTCTCGCGTGCCACCGGCAGGACGTCGGTGCCTTCCCGGATCAGCGCGTGGGCCTGGCGGGGGTGGCCGAGGTCGAGGAGACACCGGCCGGTGTCCACCGCGAGGTCGGAGTGGGACACCCAGCCGCACCAGGTGGGCGCCGCCCTCGTGTCGGCCGCCGCCTCGAAGGCGCGCTCAGCCGCACCGAGGACGCGGGTGCAGGTGCGTTCCTCGCCGAGGGCGGCGTGGGCGCGGGCCTTCCGCAGGTACAGCACCGAGCGGGCGGCCGGGTGCAGGGGGCGGCGCAGGGCGCGGTCGAGGATGGCCACCGACGTCGCGGGGTCGCGCAACCACAGTGCCTGGTAGGCGAGATCGGACAGGACGCCGGCACCGAGGTCGTGGTCCCCGCAGGCGTACGCGGAGTGGACGGCGGCGTGCCAGAACCGTGCGGCAGCGGCGTGCTGACCATGGTCGAAGCGGTGCCACCCCACGGTCTGGGCGAGGCCGGCGGCGAGCCGGTGCAGTCGCTCGCCGACCCGCTCGGTGTAGCGGCCCTCCTCGATGAGATCAGTGACGATCTTCAACTGGTCGTCGAGCAGTGGGGCGGTGTACTGACGCGGGGCGGTCGGCGCGGTGGTCAGGTTCCGGCTGATCGATTCCAGGGAGCCGACCAAGTCGGCGTCCACCGGCTTTCCCTGCTGTGCCGCGGCGAAGGCAGCAGGGGGCGTGGTAGCCCACTCGTGGGCGAAACCGGCCAGGGAGGCGGCGGTGTAGGCGACGAAGTTTCGGCGGTCCATGCGGGCTGCAATGGCCTCTCTGAGCGCGGCAGGGGCGGAATGCGGGGCGAGCGTACGGGTCTCATCACTTCCGGGGAGCCAGTCCGGCCAGCCGAGCACACGAACGAGAACCAAGTCGACGCCGAAGACGTCGGCCAGGTGCGCGTGGATTCTGCCGATGCTGCTTGTGCTCTGCGGCTCAGTCGTTGCGGCTGAGCTGACGTTCCAGGGAAGCCCCGGCGCAGCCGCAGCACTCCTGCTGGTGTTCGCGCTGCCAGCAGGTGTGAACTCGCCTCTGTTCTTCCCGAGGTCGATTGGTGCGCTGGAGGCACAACGCCGCAGCGGGCGCCCCTTGTAGATCCCGCACGCTCCCTTGACCGGGCTCTACTGGCAGTGTGACGCCCTGCAACGCAGCGCAACGCTCGCGGTAGGAAGGCGCACTATGGGTTACACCTTCATCGACAAGGTCCCCGAGTCCGATGTGAACGGGTGCCCGGCGGTCTGGGTGGATGACGACCGGCGGCTGCTCATTCAGGGGCGGCAGGCCGGGGGCGACGCTCAAGCTCGTACGCTGGCAGACTCACCGCGGTCTGAGGATGAGACGCTGATCGTTCTTGAACCGAGGATGATCCCACTCCTGAAGGAGGCTATCCGTGTCGCAGAGTCTGGCTGAGTTCGCCGCTCTGCTCCGGCAGTGCGAGCGCTCGGCAGTGCACCTTGAGACCCGCGATGCGTACGCTGTCCCCGGAGAACATCCCGGCTTCGATGCCTGGCTGGCTGGCGAGCGAAAGACCTGGGAGGACCGTTCGTCGTGGTGGCGCGACGACTGGCACGGCCTCATTCAGGACATGACAGCGCAGGGTGTTTCGGTACGCCGTGCGCGGGTGATCAGCGAGCCGGTCTCGGACTACATCAGGTGGGAGCACTACGTCACGTACGGCAACATCGCCTGCGGGGAGCAAGTCCGGTGGCTCCCGCGCCGTCAGGCATCCGACTTGGCGTTGCCCGGCAACGACATCTGGCTCTTCGATGACAAGCTAGTCCAGTTCAACATCTTTGACGGTGACGGCCGTTGGATGCACACGGACTTCACCGAAGACGCGGGCGTGGCGGCGCGGTGTGCCGACATGTTCGAGGCGGTCTGGGAGCGAGCCATCCCGCACGACAAGTACAGCATCTAACAGAACAGCGGCCAGTCCATGACCTCACCTCTGTCTACGGCTGAAGAGGCCCATAAGGCAGTTGCCGACCGGCTCATGCGCATGATGGAAGACGCCGATCTTTCGGGAGCCCGGCTGGCCGCTCTGTGCGGCTGGGACCGTTCCAAGACGCACCGGATCATCACTCGGAAGACAATCCCGAAGCCCGCTGACATCCGCGCTTGGTGCGCTGCGTGTGGCAAACCCGAAGAAGCCGAAGCGCTGATAGAGACCACTCGCACAGCCAAGACCCTGTACGTCCAGTGGACGCAGTACCTGAAGGGCGGGCTCAGTAAGGCACAGCGCAGCAGCATCTACCAGGAGACACGCGCCTTCCGGGTCTACAGCTGCGGTGTGCTTCCCGGGATGCTTCAGACGGAGCCGTACGCCCGTGGCATTCTCCGCGCGATCCGCCGTTTCAGGAACCTGCCGGACGACGTCGAGGACGCCGTACAGGCCCGGCTGGAGCGCTCAGACGACGTCATCCAGGGCAGACATCAGGTCTCGATCCTCATGGAAGAGTTGGCCCTGTACATGCCGATGACTGAACTCCCCCAGCACGCGGGGCAGCTGGAGTACTTCCTGTCAGTCATCGGGCGCCCCAATCTTTCCTTCGGGATCATCCCCAAGATGTCGCGCCGCTCGGTATGGCCCATCGAAACCTTCTATGCGTTCGATGATCGCGAAGTTCAAGTCGAGACCCTGACAGCCATGGTCCGTGTGACGAACCCATCCGAGATCAACGTATACCTCGGTGCCTTCGCTCAGATGGCACGCGCAGCCGTGTACGGCTCGAAGGCCAAAGCCCTGGTCAGGACGGCTCTCGACGCCTGCGAAGCATGAAGGCGTACAACATCGTGCAACATCGCGGCCGCCAGGGACCGTTGGTATCTAACTTCTCCTCATGACCACGGACATCGAAGCAGCCGCCCAGCAAGCCGACGCCTTCCTGGCAGGCAAGAAGAAGGCCGACGACATGGCTTTCACGCTGGGGCGTGTGCTGGCCGAGATGGGCATCAGGGTCGGAGACACGGACTCGTGGCCGCTGCTGAAGGGCCGCGCGTCCCTCAGCGGTGAGCCGTCCGTCTTCCTCGGGACGGTTCCACTGGCCACGGTCAGGAAGCTGATCGACGCCCTGATCTCCGCGGAGTCGTCCCGAAGGAGTCGGCGCGACTCCGGTCACGACGCCTAGCCCGGTGTCCGTACCCAACCTCGATCAGGAAGGCTCATCATGACCAACCTGTACGGGCTCGACATCGACGGCGCCCGGTTCTCCAAGGCATGCGGCGGCAACACCCACCCAGACGGCGAAGCGTGCGTCGTCCTCGCCCGCATCGGTGACAACGCCTGGGCCCTGGGCGACAGCAAGCGACCCGGCGCGGAACCACTGCGCTTCACCACGGCAGAGCTGAACGCGGCCGGTATCGACCCGGCCCGCTTCAACCTCACGGCCTGACCACGGCCTTCACGGCCACTCGTTGACCGGCGGCCTCCACCCTCCCGGGGGTGGGGGCCGCCCTCATCTGCTCTGGACAGGACGACCAGTTGCACGCTCACGGGTATCTCTGGACCGGCGAGAAGACCACGTTCGACAAGGAGAGCATTCGTCGCCCACCGCCGCCGTTGGCGCCGACGGCGACCAGTCCCGACGAAGTGCAGCAGCGGTACCGGGAAGCCGTCGCGGAGTGGAAGACGACCGATGTTCCGCCGATCGAGACGGCCCTGTGGCTGCTGAAGCCGCCCCGGTTGATCCGGGGCACGTGGGAAGAGCCGAAGGAAGCCGCCGACCGGCTTGGACAACAGCTGACCGAGCACGCGTCCCGGTTCGCATCGGACCACGACCGGGACACCACGAGGATCGTCGCCCTCGTCGCCTCCGCTGCCGAGCGTCTGGCCCTCGGCGGGGACGTTTCACTCGGCTTCTACCTCCGAGGAACCTTGTTCCTGTCGGTGGCCCTGGTGACCTGCTCACCGAACCGTGCCAATCCCGAACTTCCGTGCTCTCTGAGCTGGGACGAACGGGATCGGACAGCCCGGCGAACTCGAACCCCACCTCAACGGACGTAGTTCTTCAAACGCTCGGTGTCGAGGGTGATGCCGAGCCCCGGCAGGTCGACGGTGTCACCGAAGCCGGCGGTGTGGACGTCGCTGTACCGACCGCGCTGCGGGCCGGAGTGGACGACCAGGGTGCAGTGCTCGCGATCCACGAGAAGGTAGACAGGAATGCCGGATTCGGCGTACGCACGGGGCTTCTCGGCCCGGTCGCGTCGATCGGTGTCCCGGTCCCATGAGGTGATCTCGACTGCCATCAGAACGCCGTCCGGAGTGCCGTACTCTTCCTGACCGGCAAAGTGTTCCTCGGGAGCGAGTGCACCGTCCGGCTTCACCCTGCCGTTGCGGTACGTGTCGACCTTCAAGCCTTGTTCCGGGAAGAGGTTGAGGTCCGGGCGCTGCTGGATGCATTGCCGGATGAGCCACATGATGATCTGCCCGTGATCGCCATCCGGCATGGGCTTGGCACCGATCTTTCCGTAGAGGAACTCCAGGGTGACCGTCTCGGGTGCGTGGCGGGCGATCTCCTCGAAGTCTTCCACGTCCATCTGTGACCGCTCCCGCGTTGCATTCATGATCACGCGCCTCCTCCCGGGACTCACTTCATGATACTCAGCACCGGGCGCACAGCCCGGGCTCGACAGGAGGGCTGATCGTTCCACGAAGGCCCCGTCTGTGGAGTCCCCTGCGACGGCGCGCCGACGTACTCCGGTGCCGTGGCCCCAGGCTTGCGTCAGACCGTCGACATCGGAACCGCCAGACCGATCTCCTCCCTCGGACGCGCCGTACCCGGGGCCACCTCCGCCCGATGGATCGGCACCCCCGCCCCCGTCAACGGCACCCCCGACCCGCCCCTGCGCACCGCCACGATCTCCGCCGCGATCGACAGCGCCGTCTCCTCCGGCGTCCGGCCTCCCAGGTCCAGGCCGATGGGCGAGCGCAGGCGGGAGAGTTCGGCGTCGCTCAGGCCCGCCTCGCGCAACCGTTGCAGACGGGCCGTGTGCGTGCGGCGCGAGCCCATCGCGCCCACGTAGGCGGCCGGGAGGCGCAACGCCCGTTCCAGGAGCGGGATGTCGAACTTCTCGTCGTGGGTAAGGACGCACAACACCGTTCGCGAGTCGACGTGTTGGGATTCCAGGTAGCGGTGTGGCCAGTCGGCCACCACTTCGTCGGCGTCCGGGAAGCGTTGCCGCGTCGCGAAGACGGGGCGGGCGTCGCAGACCGTGACGTGGTAGCCGAGGAACTTGCCCGCGCGGACCAGTGCCGCCGCGAAGTCGACCGCGCCGAAGACGATCATCCGGGGCGGCGGGGCGCTCGACTCGACGAAGAGGGTGGTGCGTTCGCAGCCGACGGAGACCGTGCCGGTGCGGCCGGTGGAGAGGAAGGCGGCGACGTCGGGCAGTCCGGCCATCGCGCCCCGGTGCGTACCGTCGGCATGGACGACCAGGACGCCCGGCGAGCCGTCCGCCGGGTGGGCCACGGCCGTGGCCTCGCCCCGTAGCACGGCGGTGAACGCCGCCTCATATACGGGACGTTGGGCAGAGGCGACCGGCGTCACCAGGATGTCCAGGACTCCCCCGCACGTCAGGCCGACCGCGAACGCGTCCTCGTCGGAGTAGCCGAAGCGGTGGGCCGTCCCCCGGCCCGTCTCCAGTGCCTCGCGGCACAGTTCGTAGACCGCGGCCTCCACGCAGCCGCCGGAGACCGAGCCGATCGCCGTGCCGGAGACGTCCACGGCGAGGGACGCGCCCGGCTGCCGGGGCGCGCTGCCGTGGACGGCGACGACGGTGGCGACAGCGAAGTCGCGTCCCTCCGTGCACCAGCGGTGCAGTTCGCGGGCCAGGTCGAGCATGACGCCTCCTGCTTAATCACTTGACGCCGAGCCATTCCTCGATCGGGTGCAGTGCGAAGTAGATACCGAAGACCGCCGTCAGCACCCACATGAAGGGGCCCGGCTCCCGCCATCTGCCCTCGGCCGTGCGGATCGCGGTGTAGGCGATGACGCCCGCGCCGACGCCGGCGGTGATGGAGTAGGTGAAGGGCATGAGGACGACGGTGAGGAACGCGGGGACGGCCACGGCCCGGTCGTTCCAGTCGATGTGCCGTGCGTTGCCCATCATCATCGCCCCGATGACCACCAGCGCCGCCGCCGCGACCTCGCCGGGGACGATGCGGGTGAGCGGGGTGAGGAAGAGGCAGGCGGCGAAGAGGAGTCCGGTGACGGTGGCGGACAGGCCGGTGCGGGCGCCCTCGCCGACGCCCGTCGCGGACTCGACGAAGACGGTCTGGCCGGAGGCTCCGGTCAGGCCGCCGATCGCGCCGCCCGCGCCGTCGACGAACAGGGCGCGGCTGAGGCCGGGCATGCGGCCGCGGTCGTCGGCGAGTCCGGCCTCGGTGCCGACGCCGATGATGGTGGCCATGGCGTCGAAGAAGCCCGCGAGGACGAGGGTGAAGACGATCACGCCCACGGTCAGGGCCCCGAGCGAGCCCCAGCCGCCGAACTCGACGTGGCCCAGGAGGGAGAAGTCGGGCATGGAGACCGCGCCGCCGTGCAGTTCGGGCGGGCCCGCCTGCCAGGCGCCCGCGCCGGGGCGGGCGAAGGCGTCGACGGCGAGGGCGAGGAGGGTACCGGTGATGATGCCGATGAGGATGGCGCCGGGGACTCCCCGGGCCTGGAGCATAAAGACCACGAGCAGGGTGGCGCAGAAGACGAGGACGGGCCAGCCCGCCAGTTCGCCGGCCGGGCCCAGGGTGACCGGGCCGCCGCCCTTCGGGCCCGCGTGCACGAACCCCGCCTTCACCAGGCCGATCAGGGCGATGAACATCCCGATCCCCATGGTGATGGCGTGCTTGAGCGCCAACGGCAGGGCGTTCATGACGAGTTCGCGCAGCCCGGTGACGACGAGCAGGACGATGACCCCGCCGTAGACGACGCACATGCCCATCGCCTGCGGCCAGCTCATGTGCGGGGCGACCTGCCCGGCGAGCACCCCGGAGACGCCGAGCCCGGCGGCGAGGGCGAGCGGCGCGCGGCCGACGAGGCCCATGAGGAGGGTGGAGACGGCGGCGGCGAGCGCGGTGGCGGTGATGAGCCCGGCGTGGGAGAGGGTGCGGCCGGTGGCGTCCTTGCCGGACAGGATCAGCGGGTTGAGCAGGAGGATGTAGCTCATCGCCATGAAGGTGGTGATGCCGCCGCGTACTTCGCGGGCGGGGGTGGAGCCGCGTTCGGTGATGCGGAAGTACCGGTCGGGCCAGGACCTGCGGGGCGGGGGACACCCGCCCCCGGCCGTGACGGCCGGCCCGAGGGACGACTGGGTCATGGTGCCTGCTCCTTGGGATGCCGATGACGGGCGGCGACCACACGACCCGGGGGACGGCCCGGGGTGGGGGGTACAGGGTGGGGGGTACGGGGGACGTCACGTCCCCGTGAGGTGCTCCGGTCGCAGGGGTACGCGGTTCAGCGCCAGGCCGGTGGCCCGGCGGACGGCCGCGACGACGGCCGGGGTGGCGGAGAGCGTGGCCGCCTCGCCGACGCCGCGCAGCCCGTACGGGGCGTGGGCGTCGGCGAGTTCGAGGATGTCCACGGGGATGGCCGGGGTGTCGAGGACGGTGGGGATGAGGTAGTCGGTGAAGGAGGGGTTGCGGACCCGGCCGGTGGCGCGGTCCACGGCGATCTCCTCCATGACGGCCAGCCCGAGCCCCTGGACGGTGGCCCCCTGGATCTGGCCGAGGACGGAGAGCGGGTTGAGGGCCTTGCCGACGTCCTGGGCGCAGGCCAGCTCGACGACCTTGACCAGGCCCAGTTCGGTGTCCACCTCGACGACGGCGCGGTGCGCGGCGAAGGAGTACTGGACGTGTCCCCGGCCCTGCCCGGTGCGCACGTCGAAGGGTTCGGTGGGCCGGTGGCGCCAGACGCGTTCGCACTCCACCGGCTCCTCGCCGTCGAGGACCTCGGCGAGGTCGGCCAGCGCCTCCCCGCCGTCGGTGACGACCTTGCCGCCCTCCAGGAGGAGTTCGGCGGTGGCCCAGGCCGGGTGGTACGTCCCGAACTTCGCCCGGCCGATCTCCAGGACCCGCTCGCGGACGGCCTCGCAGGCGGCCCTGATCGCGCCGCCGGTGACATACGTCTGGCGGGAGGCGGAGGTCGAACCGGCCGATCCGATACGGGTGTCGGCGGGCTGGATGGTGACCCGGGCGACGCCCAGCTCGGTGCGGGCGATCTGGGCGTGCACGGTGACGCCGCCCTGGCCGACCTCGGCCATCGCGGTGCGCACGGTGGCCACCGCCTCGCCGCCGACGGCCTCCAGGCGGACCCGGGCGGTGGAGTAGTCGTCGAAGCCCTCGGAGAAGCCGACGTTCTTGATGCCGACGGCGTAGCCGACGCCGCGGACGACGCCCTCCCCGTGGGTGGTGTTGGACACCCCGCCGGGCAGCGCCCGCAGGTCGGCGGAGCCGCCGGCGGACTCCCACTGGCGCTCGGGCGGCAGCGGCAGGGCCTTGACGCGGCGCAGCAGTTCGGCGACGGGGGCCGGGGCGTCGATGACCTGGCCGGTGGGCATGAGCGAGCCCTGCGAGACGGCGTTCATGCGGCGGAACTCCACCGGATCCAGGCCGAGTTCGTCGGCGAGCCGGTCCATCTGGGCCTCGTAGGCGAAGCACGCCTGGACGGCGCCGAAGCCGCGCATCGCCCCGCAGGGCGGGTTGTTGGTGTAGAGGGCGAGGGCCTCGATGTCGACGTTGTCGCACTCGTAGGGGCCCAGGGCCAGCGACGCGGCGTTGCCGACGACGGAGGGCGAGGACGAGGTGTAGGCGCCGCCGTCGAGGACGATGCGGCAGCGGACGTAGAGGAGTTTGCCGTCGCGGTCGGCCCCGTGCTCGTAGTGGAGGGTGGCCGGGTGGCGGTGGACGTGGCCGAAGAAGGACTCGAAGCGGTTGTAGACCATCTTCACGGGCCGCCCGGTGCGCAGGGCGAGCAGACAGGCGTGGGCCTGCATCGACAGGTCCTCGCGGCCGCCGAAGGCGCCGCCGACGCCGGAGAGGGTCATGCGGACCTTGTCCTCGGGCAGGCCGAGGACGGGGGCGATCTGGCGCAGGTCGGCGTGGAGCGCCTGGGTGGCGACGTAGAGGTCGACGCCGCCGTCCTCGGCGGGGACGGCGAGGCCGGACTCGGGGCCGAGGAACGCCTGGTCCTGCATGCCCACTTCGTAGTCGCCGGTGACGACGGCGTGGGCGCGGGAGCGGGCGGCCGCGACGTCGCCGCGGACGACGGGCTGACGGTGGACGATGTTGGGGTGCGGGACGTGGGGGGCGTGCTTGTCGGTGCGGTGGGGGTGCAGCAGGGGGGCGCCGGGAGCGGTGGCGCTCTTCTCGTCGGTGACGACGGGGAGTTGCTCGTAGACCGCCTTGATCTTCGCGGCGGCGCGGCGGGCCGTCTCGGGGTGGTCGGCGGCGACGAGGGCGACGGGTTCGCCGTGGTGGCGCACGACGCCGTCGGCGAGGACGGGGGCGTCCTGGATCTCCAGGCCGTAGCGGGTGGCGGCGGGGAGGTCGTCGTACGTCATCACCGCGTACACGCCGGGGGTGGCCAGGGCCTCGGCGGTGTCGAGGGAGACGATGCGGGCGTGGGCGTGCGGGCTGCGCAGGGTGTGGCCCCAGAGCATGTCCTCGTGCCACAGGTCGGAGGCGTAGGCGAACTCCCCGGTGACCTTGAGGCCGCCGTCGGGGCGCAGGGTGGACTCGCCGATGCCGCCGCGGGTGCTCTGCTGGGTGAAGGGGGTGGAGCGGGAGGGTCGCATGGCTCAGGCCCCCTGTCCGGAGCGTCCGGA
This sequence comes from Streptomyces luteireticuli, assembly GCF_041519305.1. Classification (NCBI taxonomy): domain Bacteria; kingdom Bacillati; phylum Actinomycetota; class Actinomycetes; order Kitasatosporales; family Streptomycetaceae; genus Streptomyces; species Streptomyces luteireticuli. Next base: position 6,474,158 of record NZ_CP167927.1, on the reverse strand, counting down.
GCCGGCGGTGCGGGCCGCCGCGAGGCGGACGGCGTCGAGGATCTTCTCGTAGCCCGTGCAGCGGCACAGGTTGCCGGAGAGGGCCTCGCGGATGTCGGCGTCGGACGGGTCCGGGTCGCGCTCCAGCAGTTCGTCGGCGGCGACGAGGAGACCGGGGGTGCAGAAGCCGCACTGGACGGCGCCGGCGTCGACGAACGCCCGCTGGATCGGGGAGAGTTCGCCCTCCGGGCCGTCGGAACGGGCGGCGAGGCCCTCGACGGTGACGACGTCGCGGCCGTGCGCCTGACCGGCGGCGACGAGGCAGGCGCAGACGGGGACGCCGTCGAGGCGGACGGTGCAGGAGCCGCACTCGCCCTGTTCGCAGGCGTTCTTGGAGCCGGGCAGGCCCAGCCGTTCGCGCAGCAGGTAGAGCAGGCTCTCGCCCTCCCAGACGTCGTCGGCCTGCTGCGGGCGGCCGTTGACGGTGACCTTCACGCGCATCGTGCGTTCCTCTCCCCCGTGGTGTGCTGCCCCCAGGCCCAGGCGAGCGTGCGCCGGGCCATGACGCCGACCGCGTGCCGGCGGTAGGCGGCGCTGCCGCGCACGTCGTCGATCGGGCTGCAGGCGGCCGACGCGAGCCGGGCGAACTCCGCCGCGACGGACGGTGGTACGGGCGCGCCGGAGTCCCAGCAACGGGCCTCCTCCAGCGCGGCGTTCAGGAAGTCCTCGGCGGCCCGGGCCCGGACGGGTGTCGGCGCGGCCGAGCCGATGCCGGTGCGCACCGTGCGCGTGTCCGGGTGGAGAGCGAGGGCGAAGGCGCAGACGGCGATGACCATCGCGTTGCGCGTGCCGACCTTGGAGAACTGCTGCGGGCCGGTGGCCTTGCGGATGTGCACGGCGCGGATCAGCTCGTCGGGGGCGAGGGCGTTGCGCTTGACGCCGGTGTAGAACTCCTCGACGGGGATCAGGCGCGTGCCGCGCACGGACTCCGCCTCCACCTCGGCGCCGGCGGCCAGCAGCGCGGGGTGCGAGTCGCCGGCCGGGGAGGCGGCGCCGAGGTTGCCGCCGACGCTGCCGCGGTTGCGGATCTGCGGGGAGCCGACGGTGCGGGCGGCGAGGGCGAGGCCGGGCAGCCCGTCGGCCAGCCGGTCGATGACGCGGGCGTAGGGGACGGCGGCGCCGAGGCGTACGTGGTCCCCGCCGTCCTGCCAGGTGTACAGCTCGGCGACGCGGGTGAGGTCCAGCAGGTGGGTGGGGCGACGGTGGTCGAAGTTGATCTCGACCATCACGTCCGTGCCGCCCGCGAGGGGGACCGCCGTGGGATGCTCGGCCTTGGCGGCGAGAGCCTCCTCCCAGCGGGCAGGGCGCAGGAAGTCCATGGGCGTTTCTCTTCTCGTTGGCCGTGTGCCGTGTCCGTGTGCCGTGTCCGTGCGCGCCGCGTGCAGCCAGTACAGCGAGGGCCCGCCGGATGCGAGCAGTCACCGAAACCATGAAGCGGTTGGCTGGTCGCCGGGCGGGTCTTGTAGATTCGAACGAAAGGCGGAGCCTCGAAACCTCACGGCTTCGCACCGGAAACACCCAGAACATCGAGAAAGATCGGCGGCGACCCACGATGCGGCTGCGCGCACTGCTGGAGACCGAGGCACTGGGCCTCCGCCTGCTCGGCGGCGAGGACGAGCTGGACCGCACCGTACGCGGCGTGATGACCACCGACCTGCGCGACCCCAGCCGCTACCTCTCCGGCGGCGAGCTGGTCCTCACCGGTCTGGCCTGGCGGCGCGAACCGGCGGACTCCGAGCGGTTCGTCCGCATCCTGGCGACCGCCGGGGTGGCCGGGCTGGCGGCGGGCGAGGCGGAGATCAGCTCCACGCCCGACGACCTGGTCGAGGCCTGCGCCCGGCACCGGCTGCCGCTGTTCTCCGTGGACGAGAAGGTGTCGTTCGCATCCATCACCGAGTACGTCGTCCGGCAGGTCTCCGGCGAGCGCGCGGGCGACCTGGCGGCCGTGGTGGACCGGCACCGCCGCCTGATGACCTCGGGCCCGGCGGGCGGCGGCCCCGAGGTCGTCCTCGACCTGCTCGGCTCCGACCTCGACCTGCGCGCCTGGGTGCTCTCCCCCACCGGCCGCGTGATCGCGGGCTCCTCGCTCGCGGGCACGGGCCCCGCGCTGCCGCCCGAGGTCGCCGCGATGCTCGCGGGCGAGCAGCTGGCCGCGGCGCGCTCGGGCCGGCGCGGCCCGCACCGGGTCCTGTCCGGCACCACCACCTACTCGCTGTTCCCGATCCGCGGCGCGGGCGCCGGCCCCTCCGACATCCGCGAGACCGTCCTGTCGGACTGGCTGCTGGCCGTCGAGGCCGACGCCGGCGACTGGCCCGCCGAGCGGCTGGACCTGCTGCACGGCGTCACCCAGCTGATCGCCGTCGAGCGGGAGCGGCGCGACGCGGCCCGTACGGTGCGGCGCCGGCTCGCCCAGGAGGTGCTGGAGCTCGTCCAGACCAACGCCTCCCCCGCCGAGATCGCGGCGCGGCTGCGGGTCGCCGCGCCCGTGCTGCTGCCCGGTCCGGTCACCGCCCCGCACTGGCAGGTCGTCGTGGCGAAGGTGGAGTGGACGGACGGCGAGGGCGACGAACTGGCCGGCGGGCCGGTCGCCCAGAGCCTGCTGGAGGAGGCGCTGGTCGCGCCGGAGGCCGTCGGGGCCGAGCCGTCCGACCGGATCGCCGTCGCGCACACCGGCGACGAGGCGGTCGCGCTGGTGCCGCTGCCGGCGACCGTCGCCGATGCCGTCACCGATACGGAGCAGCCGGCCGACGCGTCCGGCTCCGGCCTCCATGCCGACGCACTCCTCGCCGTGATCCGCACCCCCCTCTCGAAGGGGCTGGACGGCGACGGCCGCCTCACCCTCGGCGTCAGCGCCCCCGTCCTGTCCGCGGAGGGCCTGCGCGGCGCCCTGGAGGAGGCCCGGCACGCGCGCCGCGTCGCCGCCGCCCGCCCGGGCCGCGTCTGCGCCGCCGGCCACCAGGAGCTCGCCTCGCACGTCCTGCTACTCCCCTTCGTCCCCGACGACGTCCGCCGCGCCTTCACCGCCCGGCTGCTGGACCCGCTGCGCGAGTACGACCACCGGCACCGGGCCGAGCTGATCCCCACCCTGGAGGCGTTCCTGGACAGCGACGGCTCCTGGACGCGCTGTGCGACGCGGCTGCACCTGCACGTGAACACGCTGCGGTACCGGGTGGGCCGGATCGAGCAGCTCACCGGGCGCGACCTGTCGCGGCTGGAGGACAAGCTGGACTTCTTCCTGGCGCTGCGGATGAGCTGATCTTGGCTTGACTCGATCTTGACCTCCGCCGGTGGACCGCCGGAGACTCAAGTCGTTCTCGGGAGGTGACGGGTGGGGTGGTGATCGAGGTGACCCTGGGATGCGCCTCGTGCGGGCGGCTGCATCCGCTGACGGACATGCCCTGGCGCTGCACGGCATGCGGCGGCCTGCTCGACGTCCACGGCTTCGAGCCGTCCCTGCCCAACGCGCTCGAACTCGGCCGCCGCCCGCCGACGTTGTGGCGCTACGCGGAGGCGATCCCGGTGCCGGGCCCGCCCCGCATCACCCTGGGCGAGGGCATGACCCCCCTGGTGTCCGCGCCCGGCCGCCCGGACGTCCTCCTCAAGGCCGACTACCTCATGCCCACCGGCTCGTTCAAGGACCGCGGCGCCGTGGTGCTGGTCGCGCTCGCACTGCGGCTGGGCGCGGAGCGGCTGGTGGCCGACAGCAGCGGCAACGCGGGGACGGCGGTGGCCGCGTACGCCGCGCGGGCGGGTCTGCCGTGCACGGTGTACGTCCCCGCCGCCACCTCCGAGGGCAAACTCGGCCAACTCCGCGCCTACGGAGCCGAGGTGCGCCGCATCGAGGGCCCCCGCGAGTCCGCCGCCGAGGCGGCGGCGGGGGTGGCCGACGAGCCCGGCGTCTTCTACGCGAGCCACGTCCACCACCCCTTCTTCGTCCACGGCACGAAGACCTACGTCTTCGAACTCTGGGAGCAGTTGGGCGGCCGCCTCCCGTCGTCCCTCGTCCTGCCCGTCGGCAACGGCACCCTGGTCCTCGGCGCGTACCTCGGCTGCCGCGAGCTGCTGGAGCAGCGCCTCATCGACCGCATGCCGGTCATCACCGCCGTCCAGGCGGCGGCCTGCGCCCCGCTGGCGTCCCCCGCGGGGATCACCCCTGTCACCCCTGAGCCCACGATCGCCGAGGGCATCGCCATCGCCCGCCCGGCGCGCGGCGCCCAGATCCTGTCGGCGGTCGCCGCCACGGGCGGGACGGTGGTGACGGTCACCGACGACCAAATCCGCGCCGCACACCGTGACTTGGCCCGCGCCGGCCTCTACGTCGAACCGACGTCCGCCGTCTGCTGGGCGGCCCTGGAGGCGGGGCTGGCGCCCGTGCCCCCGGTGGAGGGCGACCGCCTGTTCGCGGTGGCACCGCTGTGCGGGACGGGGCTGAAGTCGGGGCCGCCGACGGGGTGAGGGGAGCCCAGCCCTCATGAGATGTGCCGCAACTCCCGGTGCCGGACGAGCGCATCGCGGAACAGCTCTCCCGCCTTGCCGTCCCCCCGCCGTCCCGCCTCGACCATGGCGTCATGGAGCCGGAGACAGACCGGGCAGCGGTCGTCGCGCCGCAGGGGCGGCCCCGCACTGTGGGGCAGGGTCACGAGCGTCACGCGTGCTCCCTGCGCAGGTGCCTGCCCATGATGGCGATCAGCCGGTCCACCACGGCAGTGCGCCGGGCTGCCGCCGCCCTGGCATGAGCGCTCTTGATCCTGCGGCATTTCGCACATGGCACCACCACTGTTCCCGTCATTGCGTTCGATCCTCCGCGTGTCCCGCCCACGGCGGGCGGGCATCAACCGTGCGGCCCAGAGTTGCCGATCGGCGCTCTTGACGACAGGGTTGGCGGCATCACAAGTGACGTGTGATGAAGGGACGTTGAGCTTTGACCAAGCCGCCCAACAGTTCGACTTCCAGGGGTTCGGAGTATGGCACGGAGGTCCGGGAGTGGCGTCTGCTACGGGGCCTGAGCCAGCGGGAACTCGGTGAGGGGGCGCGGTACGGGCAGTCGTACGTGGCCATGGTCGAGAGCGGGGACCGGATCGGGTCGCCGGAATTCGCCGCGCACTGCGACGAGGTGTTCGGCACGCCGGGGACGTTCACGCGGCTGTGGAAGCGGGCCTCGCGGCGGGGGCATCCGGAGTGGTTCCTGCCGTACTTGGAGCTGGAGGCGCGGGCGACGCAGATTCTTGACTTCAGTTCGTACCTTGTCCTGGGAATGCTGCAGACCGAGAAGTACGCCCATGCGCTCTTCCGCGCGTCAGCACCACGTGAGGACCTCGACGTGACAGCGGAAAAGGTCGCAGCAAGAGTGCGGCGGCGGGACGTACTCGATCGTGATGCTCCTCCACTGGTCTGGGTGATTCTGGACGAGTCCTGTCTCCGTCGCACAGTCGGCTCACCCTCGATCATGCGCGAGCAACTGGCCCACTTGCTGGAGCTCTCGGAGTCACCACACATCACCCTGCAAGTACTCCCTTTCGACACGGGGGCACCCCCGGCGGGCGAGAGCTTCACCCTGCTCAAGTTCGAGGAACAGCCGACAGCTCTCTACACCGAGGCTCAGGGCATGGGACGCGTCATCGACTCATCCGCACACGTGGTGACAGCCGACGAGATCTACGAGCGTTTGCGCGCCGACGCGCTCTCACCGGAAAATTCGATCAACGAACTGCGCAAGGCGATGGAGGAGTTGCCGAGATGAGCACACGGGATCATTCACATCCAGAGTGGGTGAAGTCCAGCTACAGCAGCGGCCAGGGAGGCCAGTGCGTCGAGTGGGCACCCTCCAGAGCCACACACGGCGCCATACCCATACGGGACAGCAAACGCCCCCAAGGGCCGTCCCTCACCTTCTCCTCGCCGTCCTGGCGCTCGTTCATCACCGAGATCAATGCCGGCGGCTGACAGCACCCGCTACCGCAATGCCGCCTCCACCCACGCATCACCGAGCGGCGGCACGAAGAAGTAGCCACCGCCGAAGGTGAGAACATACTTGCCCAGCTCCTGGCCCTCCAACCGCCGCTGCACGGCCTCGAAGCCGGCCGCCAAGTCCCGTTGGAAACAGGAGAAAATCAGCCCGATGTCGCCGTCACCCCGGTCGTAACCATAGCTGCGGCGGACGAGTGGGGGCGGATTCCGCCGATCTGGAGCGGCCATACGCACATGGGAAGTGAGCGGCGTAACACACCCCTTGGGATCGGACCGAAAGTCCGGTCGCTCTTCGGCAGGCGTCCCGTCCAGCCATCGCCCGTTCCGTCGCCGCCCGATGATCCGTTCCTGTTCCTCCTGAGAATCCCTGTCCCACAGCTCGGTCGCGAGTCGCACCAGGCGGACGACCTGGTAACTGCCGCCCACGGCCCAGTCCGGCTCACCCTGCCCCGGCCGCACCAAGGAGCGTTCCCTGATCTCCCGCTCAGTGGGTGGGTTTCCGAAGCCTTCGGTGAAATGGAAGGGGTCACGGGTGAGGGCCCTTCCACGCTCGGTCTGGGAGCCCGCGAGGAACCCGTCTATCCGCCAGCGGAGCCTCCACGCCGGAACGGCTCTCAGGAATCTGTCCGACGCCTCTGCGGCGGCTGACCGCGAACGCGCCTCGATCTGGACCAGGACATCGCCATGCGATGCACTGGGATCCAGCAGATCGCCGGGGAAGGTCGGCATCCTCCGCAAATGGCGGGGCCGCCCGGCTCCGCCACCGAGCAGCCCCGCACCCAACGCGATTCCCCCGCTCCCGCCCACAGCCCGCGCCAATCGGCGCAACTCCATGGCGCGGTCCGGCACATCGCCCCGCAGATCGAGCGCCATCACGCATGCGTACGGCGCCGGGGCCGAACCCCGCAGTTGAGCCGGAACCTGCCGCGGAACGCCCTCCTCCGTTGCCCCGGACTCGTCAGCCCCAGTCCGCCGACAGGCCATCACACTCCCTGCGAGCAGTGTTCCCGCTAGCCCCAAAACGGTTCTTCGGTCCACCAGTTCCCGCAGATTCATTCAACACCCCTGGCACGAGTACAACTTCAGCCGCCTTCGCGCTTCCCGCACCATCCCTGGGTCACCGATCCAGTCCACGAACCCCTCCAAGGACGGAAACAATATTTCGACCTGCATAAGTACCGTGCTCTGCTGGACCAATCGATAGATCGACCCTTACGGCAATTTGAGACACTCACTCGGCTACCGTAGAGCGCCAATCCCAAAGAGGTTCGCGACGAAAACGCGCCAGGACCTCTTCATACTCGAGCAGTTCGCCGTAATTCGTATCCAGCAACCCCGACATTCCTTGAAGTACCTCACCCAAGAGATCGCGGACGCAGGACACTCGGGAGTATTCGAGCAGAATCACCCGGAACTCGCCGATCCTGTTGCGAACTTCATCCGCTTCCTCTGCATCGAACTCCCCCAGAACATCCCCGGACACATCTACGCCGAAGCTGCACTCTCCCCGATCGAGTAGATCGAGAATCAATCCCTCACTATAGACGCCGACTTGCTGAAGTCGAGTCACGATGCTCTGATGGTCCGCCAGAGGGCTGAGTAGGACAATGGTGGGCCGCATGAGTCTTCCTATCTTGACGAGCTGCCCGGTTACGGATTCGAACTATGGAGACAGGACGTCCAGCAGAACGTCCTTGTCGCACGTAACCATGATGCCAGCCTGCTCAAGGCTCTCAATCATGCTTCCGCTGCCTTGCGGGAGGTACATAATCGCTGGATAGTCCGCCAATTCCCGAGTCCTCAGCGCCTACCTCAAAGTACTCTCGCCGTACCCCGACTCGACCTGCACCACCGCATTCCGGGTCAAGATAAGGAGCGTCCCCTGACCTCGCGCTCGGCAGGCGGGTTACCAACGCCTTCGGCGGAGTGGAAGGGGTTACGGGTGCGGCCAAGGAGCCAGTCCCGGATCAGAATGCAGGCACACCAACGGGCGATTCGCGCAGACCGCCAACTCCAAAGAATCTTCAAAGGTTGGACCAAGCTCCCAAATCCAACCCATGCCGGCAGCGACGACCCTCCCCTTGACTTCTACGAAGACGCTTGAATAACTGAGCCACTCGCCGATGGGGAAATATTCTCCACCGAGAACACTCTCCACCTCCATAGCCAGGGCACGCTGGCCTGATCCGGCCACGAGAGGATCGAAGTTGTACGGCTCGTCATTGTTGAAATTCGGGCCAACTCGACTGACCGGCTCGACCGAAAGCCCTCCCAGCGCCCTGAGGACTTCTCTAGCCAACGGATGGGCCCGATAACCTTCATCCTGCAATGGCTTCACCCATTGACCATCGTCGACGGCTCTCTCCGTACTCCACCCGGACGCAGCAAGCGCACCAAGCGAATCCTGGCTGAGCGAGTCGAATCGAACCGTGGACAAGTCACCCTCCAGATCTTCCTGCAGCCGAACGCAACGGCCGCAGGGGTGAGCTGGTTCACCATGTCCAGCCGCATTTGATGTCGGCATTGAATTATTCCGCCCTCCTCACCGTCCGCGTGATTCCGCCCCTGATGACCTCCCCCTCCGCCGTCTTCGCCTGAATCAGGCAGTGCACCTCTACGCGAGCCGAAGCGCACTCCGTACGGTCGTAACATCAACTCCCCCAGGCGCCAGGCCACTGCATCCTACGGCCGCGCAACCTCCCGATCGCTACTTTCAGTTCAGTTTCAAGTTCCTCATACTCAGCTTGCGCCACCCCTGCCGTCCGATTCGATTCTTCGTACACCTGGGAGAACTTACGCCACGCCTCGTAGATCATCCTGACGCTTTCCCTACTCAGAGACGAGCACTCGGACATTTGACGGATGGAAACCCTTCCCTTCCCATAGCTACCAAACCACCAGTTGAACCGCGCCCCCTCGGCAAGATAGTCACCGACAAGCGCCACCATGTCGTTACCCAGCGCATCACTGGTGAGCATCCGAATCGCCAAATTAGAACTCAGGGATCCTGTGGGACCTGCAATCTCTTCCGGCACAGGCCATACCTTGTCGGGCAGCTCCTCCAAGAACTCCCAACCACCAGGCACCGACATCGCCCCTCCTGTCATCCCGTGTTATGGCGACGAATCAGGTATTTCGTCAACTCCAACGATGACGTCATGTCCGGGAGATCTGTGACGCCTCCGGCCTGCAGCACCTCGGCACAGTAGGTAACGCAGCTCCTCGTATCGAGATCATACCGACCAAGGTTCTTCCCCAACTTCACCTCTTGATAGGCGAGCGCACCACCAGCGTTCGGTAGCGGTATTCTCACTTTGATGGTCGTGGGTGAGTGCGGCGCTGTGCGGATCGCCGGTACAGCGTAGGTTCCTGGACGGCCTATCTGCTCAGTGTGCAGCACATCATCCCCCATCTCGACCTTCACGGTGGCATGCCCCTCAACTCGGTCCAGGTAGACCGTGGCAAAGCCCTCCCGGCAGTTGTGAACCAAAACCGGAGAATTCCCGGCCAGCACATAGTAGGTGTGAAGTCCGACAACTGTGAGGTTGTTGACCGCAGATTTGGCTGCACGATGGCTGACTGCCGCAACCTGAACCCATGTCCCGCTGCTGGTCCTGAGCCACTGGCCAGGCTTCAACTTCTCGGCAGGCACCCATCGGTGGAGGTCAGGAACCCAGAAAGGGTGCCCGTCGGTCGCCGTGAGGTGTCCGGCCTTCGGCTCATCAGGACCTCCAGGCCCGGCGATAGTCAGATCGACGAGACGCTTCTCCCCCTCCCCCCGGATCAGCGCCGTCACCGCACGCGCACCGCTCTCACCGGTCTCCGGATCGGTAGCGATTACCCGGTCACCGACCCGTACGTCCGCGATCTCCTTGGTCGTTCCGTCGGCCATCAGCACCGGGGTGTCCGGCGTGAAGCTGTTCTTCAGACACTGCGCCGCCTTGCTGCCACCCCTGGCCCCCATGAACGCGCCCAGCCCGTCCATGAACATCCCGGTCAGGCAACCGCTCGCGGCCGAAGTGGCTACTTGCCCCCAACTGACCTTGCGGCCGGACAACCGCTGTCCGAGCCAGTCGATTCCGCCATCCATGAGGCCGCCCACCACGCACCCGGCAATCATCGGGTTGTTCCCGGACGGGTCGGTGTAGGTGGTCGGTGACGACAGGGCGTACTGGTAGAGGTTGGGGCCGCCGGCCTGTCCTATCGGGTCCTGAGAGATGAAGCGTCCCGTGGCCGGGTCGTAATAGCGGCTGCGGTAGTAGAGCAGGCCGGTGCCGTCGTCCTCCCGGCCCGTGAAGGTATAGGGGTTCGAGGACGCCGAACCATCCGACTGGACCTGGCCGTTCGGGTCGTACGCATAGGTGGCCGCGATGGTTCCGTCGTCGTTGGCCAGGCCGACCACCGAGCCCATGGCATCGGTCAAGTAGACCTGCGTCCGGCCGCCTTCGGTGCGGGTGAGGAACCGGTCCACGCCGGAGGCGGTCACGGTCGCGGATGGTTTACCCGAACCATCCAGCTCGGCAAGGGGATTGCCGTTGTCCGTCAGGAACTTCGACGCCTTGCCGTCCACCTGCTTCGACACACGCCCGCCCAGCGGGTCGTATCCGAACGACGACGTGGCACCGTTCCTTGTCAGACCGGTCAGCTGACCGCGTGCGTTCCAGGTGTAGTCGCGCAGACCGTCCGATGTCAGACGGCCGTCCTTGTCGTAGGCGAAGGACCGACCGCCCAGGGTTGTGAGGCGGTTGGCATCGTCGAAGACCGCACCGGTTTCCGCCGCGGGAAGGGCGACCTTGGCGAGCTTTCCGGACAAGCCAGCCTGCAAACCCCGTTCATCCCGCGAGTAGTTCAAGTCGCCGACCACAGCTCCCGACCTGGCGTACGAGACGGCCCTGACGATCCCCGAGCCGTCCAGATCCGTGGTGCGCGTCCACCCGCCGGGCAGCGTGGCGGTCTTCTCCCTGCCGACCGCGTCGAGAGCGAAGGAGACAGTGTCGGAGCCGGACTTGAGGGAGGTGAGAACACCCGACTTGTCGTAGCCGTAAGCCGTTCCGGTCCCCGCAGCGGTCATCTGGATCCGACGGTCGGCCTGGTCGTAGCCGTAGGTCACTTCTCCGGTCGGCCCGAGGACGCTCTTGGTGCGGTCGTAGTCGTCGTAGGCGAAGGACTGCTTACCGGAGGCGGAATCCGTGATCTGCCGGAGCCGGTCCTGTTCGTCGTAGTCATACGTCGCTGTGGACTCGGCCGCACCGCCTCCGTCCACACCGTATGCTGCGGCCTTCGGGCGCCCCAGGAGGTCGTAGTCGACCGTCGCCGCCTTGCCGGAACGGGCAGTGGCGCGCTTGATCCGGCCTGCAAGGTCGTATGCGAAGGACGCCGTGGCCCTCAACGCGTCGGTGGCCGTCCTCTGCCGGTCGGCGTCGTCGTACGTCCACGTCGCGGTCTTGCCCAGCGTGTCGGTCAGCGAAGTCAGATTGCCGTTGTCGTCGTAGCCGAAGGCGATGCTGCTGCCGAGCGGATCCGCAGTGCGAACGGTCTGGTTGAGCTTGTCGTATGCGACCGTGCTCTCCGCGCCGGCCGCGTCCGAGAGACGGGTCGGCCGTCCGACGGCATCCTTGAACTGCCGGGACACCCGGCCCTCGGCGTCCTTCACCGCGACCTGTTCACCGTGGCTGTAGCTGTACTCGGAGACCGCACCGGCCGCATCGGTGACCTTGCTGACCTGCCCTTGGGGGGTGTAGTCGATTGCGGTCCTGCGTCCCTCGGCGTCGGTGATCGTCCGCAGGTCACCCTGCACGTCGTAGCCGAAGGACGTGGCGTTGCCCAGTCGGTCGGTGGACCGGGACACCTGGTCGAAGGGGCCGTCGAAGTCCGTCCTGCCGCTCTCACGGGCCTTGTCAGTACCCGCCATCTCGGTCGTTGACGTGATGTGGCCGACGGCGTCGTAATGCAGTTCGGTGCGTCTGCCGAAGGGATCGACGACGGCTTCGATCCGATGGTTCTTCCCTCGCTCGTACACCGTCTTCCGGGCGAGGTCGGTACCGTGGGCCACGGTGTCCGAGACCCCGAACCCCTCGACATCGAAGGTCACTTTGCGAACGCTGCCGCCCGGTCTCTCGACCTCCGTTGCCGCGACCTTGCCGGTACCGTCCGTGGTGTAGGAGAAGGAAAACTTCGCTCCCTCGGTGAGAGTCTGTTCCTTGACCCGGCCGCCGGCATCGTAGGCATTGGCCATGTAGGTGATGCCACGGGCGTCCGTGGCGGACGCGATTCGGTTGCTGCTTCCGTCATAGGTGTAGCGGCTTGTCCTGCCCGCCGGATCGGTCACGGTCTCCAGACGGCCTGCGCTGTCATAGGTGTAGCCCGTGGTCCGGCCCAGATTGTCCCGGGCCTCACGAACCCGGTGTTGGGCGTCCCAGGACAGTTCGATCCAGCGCCCGCCCGGCGTCACGATGCGATTCACCTGGCTCTTGCGCCCGTTGAACGACTCCCGCTCGATCCGCACCGAGTTCCCGTGCCGGTCGCGGACTTCGCTCACCGCTCCGTACTGGGGGAAGACCCAGGTACTGCCGTCCCGGAAACGCAGATCCCACCCGCTGGCGTTGTTCCAGTAGATCTTCGTGCCGTGGAATCCACTTGGCGTGCCGGAGGGTTCGAAGACCGCGTCCCTGTACCCCGTCCCGGATGAGGTACGCACATAATGCACTCTCTGCCCGCCCGGCAGATACAGATCGACTTCCTTGTACTGCTCCTTCGAGTTCAAGAAGGCGTTGTACGACAGGTCTCGGCCGATCCCGAAGGCCCGGCTCCGCGTATCGCCCTGCCAATAGGTGCGGTTGACCTCGGCGGACCCCAGCGGATCGGCGACCGCGAGGTCCGTCCGGGCATCGGTGAGCAGCCCTGTCCCCAGGTCCACCGGGTCCCCCGACAGCCAATCGCCTACGTCCGCAATCCGCGAGAGGTCCCAGGGGATCAAGTCGCTGATGTTGAACATCGCCCCGTGGAAGGCCCAGACACGGGTCTTCTCATCAGGCACCACCTGACGGCCGTCGGGGCTCACGGCACCATGGCCGTAGACGTACCAGCCCTTGCCCTTGGGGTCGTAGTCCATGAACTCGACCCGGGTTCCCGGGGGCTCATGGGTGTAGTTGGGGTAGATGATCTGTGCGCCCTTGGGGAAGACATAGGTGCCGCCCGGCTGCACTGTGAAGAACACCGGAACCACACGATTCGTGGGCAGTGGATAGGGCGCACGATCGATGGGGATGGGGGTGATACCCAAGCGGGTGACCGGCTTTCCTGTCCCGTCCCGGACCACCGACCCCTTGGGGATGCGGACTTCGAGTCCCGGTATCTTCGGGGTCTTCAGCACCACGTCCCGCTCGGCCGGTGCGGCGAACGACACGGTGTGTGCGGTGTCCAGGGGAGTCATCCATACCGGGAACCCGAGCTCGACGATCTTCCGGTCCTTCGGCCGCACCCTGATGTGGAAGACCCCGTACTCACGATCCTTCGTATTCGCCGTGCTGCCGTCGACGACAAGGGTCGTGGCATTCTCGTCAATGCCGGAGAGCAGGAACCGTCCGTGCTCGTCGGTCAGTGAACTCACCTTGCCGACCGACACCTTCACCTTCGCCAGCGGAAGCCCGTTCAGCTTGAGGACATGCCCGGTGAGTGCGGTCCGGTCACCTTCGCCCCAAAGCGTCCCGGGAGTCTTCGGTACGCTCCCACGACGCGTGACCCAGTCCTGGCCATCCAGGCTCGCCGGGTCCGGGTCCCATGTGTCCGGTCCCATAACAGCCCTGTCCATCGGCCGGGCCGCCGGGCCGGTCGACGCCCGGACTTCGGTTGCGCCCTTGACGGACAAGTTGAGTGAACCCGTGGCCGCGAACTGCGGCGCAATCACCACCCGGTAATTTCCGGATTCCGACAGCTTCGGCAGAGAGAACGTGGCCGGACGTCCGGCTCCGACAAGTCCGTCGTTCAACACCTTGGCGCCGGAAGGCGCGAGGACCGTGACGAAGAGCGATTTGGCAAAGGTGTTGCCGGCGATGGAGAGCGCCGGTGCGGTGCCGTCCCGTCCGCCGAACGACGCCACTCCGTTCTGCCCGGCGCGCGTCACCTTGAGCGCCACGGGGTCTCCCCCGGCGGGAAGCGTGCCGAGGTCCACGGGCCGGGACAGGGTGAGTGTCGCCTTCCCGGTATCCGTGTTCTTGGGGGTGACACGGACGGTGTGGATGCCGGACACGAGGAGCGGTGGGCTGTCCCAGTCCGTGTCACGGCCCTTCATCGCGGTGAAAGAACCGGCTGTCCTGCCGTCGGGCTGGAGAACGTCCACGGCCGCATTGACAGTTGTCCCGGTGGCCGCGAGGCTGACGGATTCTCCTGCCTTCGCCTCGAAGGTCGCCACTCCGCCCTGGCCCGGCCGCGACATGTCCAGCACGGGCGGCGGACCGTCCGATGTCAGCCGGCCGGCATCGGCCGAGTGCGAGGCGGTCAGCCGCAGTGTCGGCGTACCACCGTTGTCGGGATCCAGGACCAGGACATAGGTCCCGCTCTGCGGCAGCGCGGGGATACTCAATGAGGCGCTGCCCCGCCCGGGCACTATGAGATGTTCACCTTGGGAACCGTCCGGTCGGTAGAGGTCGCCGCGGAGGTACCCGTCCGCCCCGCCGGCCTCCACTCCGATGCCGAGGCTCTCGCCTGCCCGTCCTTCGACGGACCAGCGGCCGCCTTGGCCGAAACGCGAGATCTGCGTGGTGACCGTGGGCCCGTCACTCTTCAGTTCCCCGCCCGCCGCCTTGGAGATCAGGACGGACACCGACCCCGGGTTGTCCTTCCTGGGGTCGAGGACGAACTGATAGGTCCCCGAGACCTGGAGGTTGGCGGCGTGCCAGCTCGCGCTCCGTCCCGAGAGCGTTCCGAGGCCCACCTCTTCTCCGCGGGGAGACACCAGGCGGAAGCCGACTGCCTTCTGGTAGGTGGAGTTGGTGAGTCCGAAGCCGAGCGAGTCCCCGCGATCCGCGTCGAAGAGGATCCGCGCCTGATGACCGCTCGACGTCACGGTCAGGAGAGTCGGATCCGCGTCGTCGGCCGATGCGCGCGCCGTCGTGTCGTAGAGCGCCTCGTCTCCGGACAGCGGGACCGTGAAGTCCCCGGACGATGTGACCGCCCCGCTCGGTGTCTCGACCTCCATACGCCCCGACTGGGCGGCACCGGGCACGAGAACGGTGAGCGCCCCTTCGGCAGCGCGTAGTACGCGAGCGACAACTCCGTTGAAACGAACCACATTGTCGGCTGCCTCCGGGAAGAAGTTCGCCCCGGTGATCGTGACTTCGGTGCCGGGCGGCCCGGACGCCGGTTCCACCTTGGTGATGCGCGGGGCGTCCGGGGCGGGCGCGAACGGTTCCTGGGACTCGGCCGTGGTCCCGCCCGCCGACACCGACACCTTTCCCGCCGGGACGTCGTTCGGCACGGTGACCACCAGCCGGGTCGCCGAAGCCGAGACGACCTCGGCGTCCTTGCCCGCGAAGGAGACCCTGTTGTCCGCCGCGACCGAGGCGAATCCTGTGCCGGAGACCGTGACCTTGGTCCCCGCCCGGGCACGCGTCGGCACCACGGACAGCACCGACAGGGTGCCGGAGCCGTACCGGTCGATGCCCAGCCTGTTGCCCGCGGCGTCGTACCGGTAGTGGGCCGTTTCCCCCTTCGGATCCGTTACGCCCACCAGCCGGCCGGCGGCGTCATAGGCGTAGACCGCCGAGTCCGTAGTGGGCCCCGGGCCGTTGCCGGCCGACGTTCTGTTGCCCTTGCGGGATGGCTGGAGGCCGGGCGGTACGAGCGCTTGCCCCGGCGTGGAAGGGCCGATCGTCGCAGGCAGGTCCGGTATCCGACGCGGTGCCGCGTCCGCTGGTGCAGTGCCCGTCGTGAACGCGATGAGCACCACGCCCACGGTGAACAGCCGCCACCACGCAGGCACACGCACCAGGACACGCTCGCCGTGCAAGCGCACCATGCCCTCCCCACAACTCGGCAGTCCGGGCAGTCACGAGCCTCACAGCCTCAGCACAATTCCATGACATCTCTGCACAGTCGATACTCCGGGCGGAGAAAACAAGGAGTAGGGCAACGGGAGTAAGTCCCCGCTGAATTCAGCCCGTTGGCGAGTTGAAGCGCCCTGAACAGCACCGGCCGGGCGGGCCGGTTCGGGTAAAGACCGCCGCGTCCTCGCGCTCAGGCCGTCCCCAGTGGGTTGAGCACGGCGAACCTCCAGTAGCCGTCGGCACCTCGGCACGCCACGTTGGCCGTGGTACCGGTCGGAGCGACGCGCTCTCCGTCGGGGGCGGTGACTTCGAGGGTCCAGTCGGTGACGAGCAGCGCGGTGTCGGCGCCGACCAGAGCGTGCCGGGGGACGTTGGTGAGCTGTCCACGGGCGGCGACCGTCCCGCTGATCTCCTGACGCAGCGCTTGATGGCCGGTGATGACCTGGCCCGCCACCGTGCGCATGGTGGCCCCGGGGGCGAGCAGGGCCAGGACGCCTTCGACGTCACCGCTGTTGAGGGCGTCCTGGAACGCGCCGGGCAGCTGTGCGGGATCGGTGATCGCAGACTTCATGGTGATGGGTCCCTCTTCGATGTGTTCGATGTGTGCGTGCCCGCCGGCCTCGGATCGGCAGCGGCGCCGCGATGCCTCCACGATCCATGCCAGGGGGCTCCCTCAGCGAGGTAGAGTCCGGACCCGCCATGGTTGAAGTTGGACAACACGATCCCGTCGAGATCGCCTATCACAATCCCGACCGCCCTCAGCTCGGAATCGAGGTCCTGACATTCGATGCCCTGCGTCGCCGTTTGAGGAGGTCGGTCGCCGGCACCGCAAGCCGGCCGGACTTCCATCAGCTGCTGCTCGTACGGGGCGGCGAGGGAACCGCGATGGTCGATTTCGTCCCCCAGCCCTGTGCGCCGCGCAGGCTGCTGCACATACGGCCCGGGCAGGTGCAGCGGTTCCCGGCCGATCCGACGGGCCGTCCGGCCGAACTGGACGCCGTACTGGTGCTCTTCACCGCCGCCTTCCCCCCACGCCTGCCCCTGACCGCGTCCCTTCTCGACGGCTTCGGCCCGGCCGGCTGGACGTTGTCCCCGGGTGACTACGAGGCGCTCGACCGGGCCCTGTCCGAGATCGCGGCCGAGTACCACACCGTGGACAACCCTCGTGAGGACGCGGACGCCGACCTCACCGTCCAACTGCTGCGCCAGCTCCTGGGCGCGGTGCTGCTGCGCCTGGCCCGGCTGCCGCACCCGGACCGCGCCGCCTCGGCGGCCCCGGGCGGCGAGGTCTTCCGCGCCTTCCGGTACGAGCTGGAGCGCTCGTTCGCCGTCACCCGCTCCGTGCAGAGGTACGCCGCCCGGACCGGCTACTCGGCGCGCACCCTGACCCGGGCGTGCCAGGCCGCCACCGGCCGTACGGCCAAGCAACTCATCGACGCCCGCGTCGCCTTGGAGGCGCAACGCCTGCTCGTGCACACCGGGCTGCCCGTCGCCGCGATCGGCCGGACTCTCGGCTTCTCCGAGCCCACCAACTTCGGGAAGTTCCTCGTCCGCGAGACCGGCCACACCCCCGGCGGTTTCCGCGCAAGCCAGAGCGTGTGACACGCCGACCCGCCTCCCCCGTCAGGGCCGGATCACCACCCTGATCGGATTCCCCTCCTTCGACTCCAGCCGCCGCACCCCCTCCGCGATCTCCTCCAGCGGCAGCACCGCGCTCACCGACCGCGACAGGTCCAGCCGGCCGTGCGCGACGAGCCGCACCAGTTCCTCCAAGTGCCGCTTGCGGTAACCGAGATGACCGGAGACGGTGTGGCGGCCGATGGCATACTCCGCCTCCGGGCCCAGGTCCACGGTGTCCGTGGAGACGCCTACGAGCACCAGGTGTCCCCGGTGGGCGAGCGAGAGGCGGGCCTGTCGCATCGTGGTGCGACGGGCCACGACGTCGAAGGCCGTGTCCAGGCCGTTGCCGCCCGTGAGTTCGCGGATCCGCCGCGGTACGTCCTCGGCCATGGGGTCCAGGGCGTGGTCGGCGCCGAGGTCGAGGGCGCGGCGGCGGGCCTCCGGCAGGGGGTCGAGGGCGATGACCGGGGCCGCGCCCAACAGCCGGACGATCTGGACCAGATGGGCGCCGACGCCGCCCAGGCCCCAGATGCCGACGGCGGAAGCGGGGCGCAGCCGGGCGGTCTCGACCGCGGCCGCGTAGGGGGTGGAGACGGCGTCGGCGACGACGGCCGCCTGTTCCATCGGGATGCCCTCGGGGACGCGGGTGAGGGCGGCGACGGGGACGACGACGTACTCGGCCCAGGCGCCGTCGTAGTCGAAGGCCATCACCCGCAGGTCGCGGCAGTCGTCCCAGGCGGCGCCGGAGACGCAGGCGCCGCACTGGCCGCAGGCCCGTCCCGCCGCGACGACGACCCGGTCGCCCTCGCTCCATCCCGGGGCCGGGGAGCCGAGTCCGGCGATGGTGCCGGAGGCCTCGTGGCCGGGGGTGATGACGGGCAGACGGGAGGGGGCGGCGCCGTGCAGCAGCGACAGGTCGGAGTGGCAGATGCCGCAGGCGGCGACCTTGACGAGCGCCTCGCCGGGGGCGGGGCGCGGAACGGGTACGTCCTGTACGGACAGTTCGCCGGTGGCGGTGGAGAAGCGGGCTGCGCGCATGGTGGTCATGGGGATCTCCGGAGAGGGATGGTCACTTGGAGGTGTGGACGTCTTCGACGTAGCGGCCTTCCGCGACGAGGTTCTGCCACCACCGCTCCGCCCCGGCGTCGTCGCCGCCGGTGTGCCGCGCGTGGATCGCCCGGAAGGCGGCACGTACACCCGGCGCCATCCGGTTTCCGTCCCCGCACACGTACACCTTCGCCCCGTCCTGCAACAGGCGCCAGACCTCTGCGCCTTCGGCGGTGATCCGGTCCTGGACGAACATCCGGCCGTGTTCCGGCGCCTTGGAGAAGACCGGTCGCATGGACACGGCGCCCGCCCGGTCCGCCTCCTCCAGTTCGGTGCGGTGGAGGTAGTCGACGTCGGGGTGGTCGCAGCCGAAGTAGCAGAGGGCGGGGGCGAGGGGCGCGTCCCGGCGGACGAGGGCGAGGCGGTCGGCGATGGCGCCGCGGAAGGGGGCCAGTCCCGTCCCCGCGCCGATCATGATGAGGGGCGTCCGGGCGTCGTGTTCCGCGCGGAAGGCGTCCCGGCAGGGCTGCACCCGGGCGAGGACGCGGTCACCGGCCCGTACGCGGTGCAGGTACGAGGACCCCACGCCCGTGAAGGTGCCGGCGCCGAGCAGCGAGACCATCAGGTCGGCGTGGTGCGGGTCGTCGGCGGGCGACGAGGAGACGGAGTAGTGGCGGGGGCGGAGGGGCGGGAGGAGGTCGAGGACGAGCGGCCAGCTCAACCGGCCGCGGAGGGCGGGGTGTTCCTCGACGGTATCGACGAGGGAACGGGAGGCCGGGCGGCGCATCGCGGCCCGCTCGGGCGGGCAGGGGTTGAGTTCGGCGAGCCGCTCCACCTGCTCGGGGGTGAGCGGGGCCCGGAGCTCGACGTAGCGGCTCAGCAGTTCGTGGACGGTGACGGGGCGGTCCAGCGGGAGCGCGGCGCGGCCGGGCCGGTGGGCGCGGATGTTCAGCACCGTGTCCGGCTCGGCGCCGAGCGCCTTGATCGCGCGCTCGACCGTTCCGGGGTCGTTGACCGGCAGGACGGCCAGGTGGTCGGCGGTGCGGTAGGTGACACCGGTGGGCAGGGCGAGGCGGAGGAACCGCTTGGGGCGCCCGAGGGGATGGGTGAGGTCCGCGAGGTCCCGGGTCTCCGTCACGGTCAGGGGGACGACGCCGTGGCGGGCGGCGAGCGCGTCTCCGGGCGCGCCGGTCACTTCGGCGACCTCGTAGGCGTATTCGGGGGCGTACTCGGGGGCGTACTCAAGGGAGGCGGCCTCCGGGGAACCGGCGGTGTCCGGATCGCCGTACGTCTCCAGCAGGGCGCGGCGCAGCGCCGAGGTGAAGCGCGCGACCGATCCGGCGAGGTCGCCGGACGCGTCCGCCTCGGTGCGCTCCATCAGCCGGGTGCCGCCCAACTCTGCCAGCCGGGCGTCGATTTCGGTGGGCACGCGCTGGTACGTCGCCGCCCAGTTGCGGTCCCCCACCCCCAGGACGCAGTACGGGACGCCGTCGGCGGCGCCCGCGTCCGCCTCCGCGAGCCAGGAGACGAAGGCGGCCGCGTCGTCCGTGGGCTGTCCGTTGTAGGAGGCCGCGACGATGACGACGGGGGCGCCGGCGGGCAGCTTCCCGGCGCGTTCGCCGAGCGGGGCGACGGTGGCCCCGAAGCCCAGGTCCGCGAAGGTCTCGGCGAGTTCCTCGGCGTAGCCACGGCAGGTGCCGAAGTTGGAGCCGTGCAGGACGGTGAGCGTGGAGCCGGTGGCGGCACGGGTCGGCAGCCCGTCCTGCCGCGGCTCCTCCTCCGCCGACGGTGCCGACGCGCGGGCCCCGGGGGTGCGGCGCGCGAGGGTGAGAGTGAAGCCCTCGGGCTTGAGGGTGAGCGTCTCCTTGACGTCGAGCACATAGCGCCCGTGGTCGACGAACCGGTACCGGTGGATCAGCAGCGCCAGCAGCATCGTCGCCTCGTGCAGCGCGAACTGCCGCCCGATGCAGGCCCTTTCGCCCGTACCGAAGGGCTTGTACGCGTTGGCCGGGCGGGCGGCCTCGGCCTCCGGCGCGAAGCGGTCCGGGTCGAACTCCTCCACGTTGTCGCCCCACACCGGGTCGCGGTGCAGCATCGGGGTGAGCACGGTCAGCTGTTGCCCCGCCCGGACCGGGTACGTGCCGCCGATGACGGTGTCGGCGCGGGCCTCGCGCCCGAAGGCCGCCGCGGTCGGCCAGAGCCGCAGCGTCTCGTTGAGGATCTGGCGTACGTACCGGAGCCTGCCGATGTCCTCGAAGGCCGGCTCGGGGTCGGGGTCGTCGCCCCACAGTGTGTCCACCTCGGCCTGGGCGAGGTGGAGCGCGGCCGGGTTCTTCAGGAGGTGGTGGAGGGCGAAGGACAGGGTGCCGGAGGTGGTCTCGTGGCCCGCGATGAGGAAGGTGATGACCTGGTTGCGGATGTTGGCCTCGTCCAGGACGGTCCCGTCGGCGGGGTGCGGGGAGTGCAGCATCAGCCCCAGCAGGTCGTCGGCCCGGGCGTCCCCGTCGGCCTTGCGCTGTCCGATCACCTCGTCGACGACCCCGGCGAGGAAGTCGGCGTCGGCCCGGAAGGCCCGGTCCTCCGCCGCGTAATCCCGGCCGGGAACGCGGGACAGGGCCGCCTGGCTGTGCGCCAGGGACCGCACGAGCGCCTGGACGAACGGATGCGGTTCGGGACGGCCGAAGGACGCGAAGTCGTAGCCGAACCCGGCCAGGCCGATGGTGTCGAGCGTCATCCGGGTCATGTCGGCCGGGACGTCCACCGGTTCGCCCTGCGCGAGGTGCGCGTCCCAGGAGGCGATGAGGCGGCGGCACACCCGCAGCATCGTCGGGTGGTAGGTGCGCATCGAGCCCATGGCGAAGGCGGGGAGCAGGATGTCGTGCGCCTTGGCCCAGTTGGGCTCGTCGTTGTAGGCGGTGAAGAGGCCGTCGGCGGTGATGCCGCGGACGTTCCGCAGGGCGGGGCCGACGGCCTTGGCGAAGCGCGTCTCGTCGGAGAGCTCGTCGACGAGCGCGTAGGACGAGACCAGCACCGTCTCGCGGTCGTGGAACCGCCGCCGGAAGACCGGGCCGTGCTCCCGGGCGAGGGCCATGGCCTGCTGGACCGGCGTACTGGTGAGTCCCGTCTCCGAGACGTCGACGAGGGGCGGCTCGCGGTGGGTCATGGGAGGTCTCCTCCGGGTTCCGGGTGGACTCGTCGGCCGGGCGGAGTCGCCGGCCGGCTGCTGCCTCCACGATTCCGCCGCGCGGCGGCCGGTCGTCGGCGAGAACTACACGATCCTGTAGTGGCCGCACCGCGTCGTTCCGCCCGCTCCGGGCGCTGGTGGGCTAAGGACAGCGGGGCGGCGGGAGGAGTGAGGGCGCGATGCGCGAAGGACGGGAAGCGGGCGGTGGACCGGCTTCGGGGGGGTCGGGGGCGCCTGGGACCTCTGGTACGGATCCGTCGGACCCCGAGGCGGACGCCGCCGTATGGCGCACCCGCTTCCTCAATCTGCTCGACCGCATGCCGGTGCCGACCGCGATCAGCACCACCGAGGGCCGGATCACCGGCGCGAACCCGGCCCTGGCGGCGCTCTGGGACGTCACGCCGGGGCGGCTGACGGGCCGCAACCTGCTCGATCTGTTCACCCCCACCGAAGGGGGACAACTGGCCCGGATCGACGCCGCCTTGAAGCACGGACGGCGTTCGCGCTACCCGGTCCGCGTGCGCTGGGCCGCGGCCGGGACGGAGTACGAGGGACAGCTCACCGTCGAACCGGTCAGCGATCCCGGGGGCACGTCACCGCCCCTGCTGGCGACCCTCCGCGTCGACGGGGAGCGGCCCGTGTCGGCGCCGCCGGGCGACGCGGGGACGGCGGTCGCCCTGAGCCCGCAGGAGGCCCGCATCGTGGAGCTGGTCGCCGCGGGCTGCACCACCTCCGTGGTCGCCCGGGCGGTCGGGCTCAGCGCCGACGGTGTGAACTACCACCTCGTGCGGCTGACCCGCCGGCTGGGCGTCCCGAACCGGACGGCGCTGGTGGCCAGGGCGTACACGCTGGGCCTGCTGTCCCCTACGACGTGGCCGCCCATGACAACAAAGCATCTGTGAACCGAGTTGACACGCATCGAGTTTGTGAAATGATGTGGGCACACGAACGGGCCTGACTCGTCGTCAGATGAGTCCAAGTCCGTGTGCCCGTTCACTCATTGATCCGGAGAACGACGTGACGCGAAACAGCAGCCGCCTCGTCGCCGTGGCCGTCGCCGCCGCGGCCCTGGCCGGTACCGCGGCGGGCGCCGCGGCCGCCGACGAGGCGCCGGGGAAGGCCGCGGCCGCCGTCCAGCAGCAGAAGGCACGGGCGATGAAGGCCGGTTCGGCCGGAGCGCCGTACTTCTCGCTGGAGACGATGGACCAGGCCGGCAAGACCTTCTTCTACACGTGGGACGTCAAGGGCAAGCTGGAGAAGCGCATCCAGATGTTCGACGACGAGCGGAACACCCGCGCCGCGACCCAGGTCGACATGGACCAGGACGGGATCCCCATGGGGGACACCTACTTCCTCACCGGTGACGGCTCGGTGATCCTCCAGCGGCCGCTCGAGGAACAGACCGAGCGCAAGATCGCCTCCGGATTCGAGAAGTACGACGTCTTCTTCTCCCCCGGCAACCTCGGCGGCGGCAAGCAGCCCGACCTGCTGACCCGTGACAAGAAGGGCGTGCTCTGGCTCCATCTGGCCAAGCCCGACGGCTCGTTCACCGGCGCGAAGCAGATCGGGGGCGGCTGGGGTCAGTACACCCAGATCACCGGCAAGGGCGACCTGACCGGCGACGGCAAGGCGGACGTCGTCGCCCGGGACAAGGACGGCGTGCTCTGGCTCTACAAGGGCACGGGTGACTGGAAGAAGCCCTTCGAGGCCCGGACGAAGATCGGCGCCGGCTGGAACCAGTACAACCTGATCCACGGCGCGGGCGACACGGACTGGGACGGCCACAGCGACCTGGTGGTCCGCGACAAGTCCGGTGCCCTGTGGCGCTACAAGGGCACCGGCAAGGCGTCCGCCCCCTTCAAGGCCAAGGAGAAGATAGGCAACTCCGGCTGGAACCAGTACCGGCTCGTCTTCTGACGGAGGTCCCCGGATTTCCGGGGGGCTCCCCGGCCCCCCGGGGACTGCGCAGATTCCCGGGGGCTCCTCGGAGGGGAAGGAGCCCCCGGGGGCACGCTCACGCGCGGCCCAGACTCCGCAGATATTCGGCCCTGTTGAGGGGGTCGGCGCCCGAGCGCTCACGGGCCGGCGGTTTCCCGGGCAGCGGGCGGTCCACGGTCGGCGCCGACCACCAGGCCGCCTCGCCCCGGGCCACTCCCGGCAGGCGCCGCTCCACGGCGGCGACCCGGCGGGCGGGGACGACACCCCGGATCAGCCAGCCGGCCGCGGCGGGGACGGTATCGCCGACAGTCGCTCCCTGTTCGGCGAGCAGGCCCGTCGCCGCGCTCAACGCGTCGGAGGGCACCTCCAGTTCGTAGGTGTGGCACGGCTCGTAGACACCCGTTCCCGCCTCCGCCAGGGCGCGCATCAGCACCAGGGGCGTAAGGCGGCGGAAGTCGGTGCCCGTGCTGACGGGGCTGGCGTAGCCGGAGTGGGTGAGGGTGATGACGACATCCGTCACCGGCCAGCCATAGAGGCCCTGTTGGAGAGTGCGCCGGGCGGTCTCCTCGATGGCGCGGTCGAACCCGGCGGGCAGTGCGCCGAGTTCGGTCTCGCGGCGGAAGACGGTGCCGGAGCCGGGTGCGCCGGGATCGACGCGCAGCCCGATCGTGGCCCAGAAGGCGGCGGTCGTACGGCGGTCGATGCCCTCGTACGCGGCGCCGGTCCCCATGGGCCGCTCGTGGAAGACCGGGCGGCTCTCCTCGAAGACGGCCTCGACGCCGAACTCCTCGGCGAGCGTGGCCGCGAGGACCTCCTTCTGGACCTCGCCGTAGAGCAGGACGGAGGTGCCGGCGCCGTCCGGCAGGGGGCGGGTGGCGATCAGCGGATCCTGGTCGGCGAGCGCGGCGAGCGCCGCGTGGAGACGGGACGCGTCGGCCGGGCGCGACGGGCGGACGACCGACTCCAGGGTCGGCGGTGCGAAGACGGCCTCCGGGTGGCCTCCGTTCGCCCCCAGCCGGTCGCCGACGCGCACCGCCGGCAGGCCGCGGATCGTGGCGATGCCGCCCGGTGTCAGCCGGTGGCGATCCCCGTCGGCGATGCCGAGGCCGGCGACGTCGAGGCCGGTGACCCGGCCGCCGTGCTCGGCGAGGGTGCCGTCGGGCTCGCGCCGGTGGAGGGTGACGCGGGCGCGCCGGTCGAGGGTGCCGGAGAAGAGCCGCAGATACGCGGTCTTCTCTCCGGAGGGGGCGCGTTCGACGGCGAAGACCGTGCCGCGCGGCTCGCCGGCCGAGTCGCCCCGCGCGGGCGGCAGCCATCGCGCGATGCCGTCGAGGAGGTGGCCGATGCCCTGTCCGGAGAGGGCCGAGCCGAAGTAGAGGGGGTGCAGCAGACCGCGCGCCGTGTGGTCGGCGAGACCGGTCCGCAGCCGGTCCGCGTCGGGGACGCGGCCGTCGACGAGTTCGGCGAGCACGCCGTCGTCGTCCTCGGCGAGGGCCTCGGCCACGCGTTCGCGGAAGGCCGGGTCGTCGAAGGAGTGCGGAACCGTGCGGGCGTCCCGGGTGCCGATGGCGCGGACGGTGGCCATGGGGACGACGCGCGGGGTGAGGCCGGCGCGGATCGCGGCGAGCGTCGCGTCCTCCCGGGCCCCGGTGCGGTCGGTCTTGTTGACGAAGACCAGCGTGGGCAGGCCGAGCCGGCGCAGGCTCCGCATCAGCACCCGGGTCCGCGCCTGGACGCCCTCGACGGCGGACAGCACGAGCACCGCCGCGTCGAGCACGCCGAGGGCGCGCTCCACCTCGGCGGTGAAGTCGCCGTGGCCGGGCGTGTCGATGAGGTTGACGTGCAGGCCGCCGGTGGTGAAGGAGGCGACGGCGGTGCGGACGGTGATGCCGCGGCGGCGTTCGACGGCGCCGGTGTCGGTGCGGGTGGTGCCGGCGTCGACGCTGCCGAGCCGGTCGATGGCCCCGGTGTCGAAGAGCAGGCGCTCGGTGAGGCTGGTCTTACCGGCGTCGACGTGGGCCAGGATGCCGATGTTCACCGTGGCGGAGGTGTGCGCGGAGGTGTGCGGAGTGCGCATGGGCGGAGGAGTCCTCGAAAACGTTCGTCAGGAAGGGACGCTGGGGGTTTTCGAGGGCCTGGCGCATCTGTGGGATCTCTCCTCCGGGTGACGGACGGTGCGGCGGTCATGCTGCCAGCGGCGGGCGGGACGCGCGAGTGGTTTTCGAGCGGCGGGCCGACGGGGCGACACCGTGTTCGAACGAACTCCCCACCCTCCTTTGTGAATTGGTTCACACCGGGCTCTTGGCCGGGTGCGCATCTTCGTGCTGTGATCGGTGCAGGCTTCCAGCTCGACGGCGCGCTTGGGGAGGGCACTGTGGCGGACACCGCCATGCGGAAATCGGGGTTGACGGAGCCATGGGGGCCGAAGGGCCCCGGTCCGCAGGACGGGCCGCTGGAGCGCGCTGTATGGCGGCTGCGCTCGCGCGCCTGCTGGGAGGACGCGGCCGCGCTCATCGCCCCGCGGGCGGCGTCCGATCCGGGCGCCGCGCGCTGGCGGACGGCCGTCCTGGTGGAGCGGTGCATGTTCACGGGCGGGGGCTGGGGGGCCGCCGAGGACGCGCTGCGGGCGGCGGAGGCGCTGGCCACGGACGACGAGGAGCGCGGGGCCACGGCCTGCGAACGGGGTCATCTCGCCTACGCGGCCACCCTTTTGGGGGTACGCGACCGGGCGGACGAAGCACGGTCGGCACTGGGGCGCGCGGCGGCGCTCCTCGCTCCCCGTTCACCCGGACGTCCCCTGCTGGACTTCCGGCGCGGGCTGATCGCCCAGCATCTCTCCGACAATCCGTCCGACGCCACGGCCGCCTTCCAGCGCGCCCACGCGGGCGCGGCGGCGCACGGGCACGGGCTGCTGCTCTCCTTCACCTGGCGGCACATGGCCGCGATGGCCGAGCACCACGGCCGGCTCGCGGACGCCCGCCACGGCTACGCGGAGTCGCTGCGCATCCGGGAGGAGCTGGGCTATCTGGTGGGCATCGCCCCGGCGCTGGCCTCGCTGGCGGCCGTGCTGCCCGACCCGGCGGAGGCGGCCCGGATGCGGGCGGAGGCGGCCCGGCTGGTCCGGCTGCTGGGCGGGGTCCCGGCGTGGCTGGCGGACCGGCTGGCGCCGGCGCCCACCCGGGCCGCGGACGGCTGACGGCTCAGCGGGCCGCCCCCGTGAAGTGCCCCCGCAGCAGCTCCTCCGCGGTCCGCAGGTCCTGCGCGGCCAGCGCTTCCAGCAGGGCCAGGTGCTCGGCGGCGTCGGCGACGAGGTCGGCGGTGGACGAGGCGGGGCCGTCGGGGGCCGGCCACTGGGCGCGCCGGTGCAGCCCGTCGGCGACCGCGACGAGCTGGCGGTTGCCGGCCAGGCCCAGCAGGGCGCGGTGGAAGGCCCGGTCGGCCTCGGCGTAGGCGGCGCGGTCGCCGCGCCGGGCCACCTCGGCGGCGGCCTGGGCCGGGGGCACCAGCTCCCGCCAGCGGGCCGCGGGGACGGCCCCGGCCAGCCGGAGTACGACCGGCACCTCCAACAGGGCGCGGATCTCGGCGAGTTCGGCCAGGTCGCGGGCGGATCGGCTGGTGACGCGGAAGCCCCGGTTGGGCACGGCCTCGACGGCGCCCTCCAGCACGAGCTGCTGCATGGCCTCGCGGACGGGGGTGGCCGAGACGCCGAACCGCTCGGCCAGCACGGGCCCGGAGTAGACCTCACCGGGTATGAGCTCGCCGCCGAGCAGCGCCTTGCGCAGGGCGTCGAGCACCTGGCCCCGGACCGAGTAGCGGGTGGGCATCCGGCGGGCGGGGCCCGGGGCCTCGGCGCACCCGTGGATGTGCTCGCCGCGGGCGGCGGCGCTCCCGGGAAGCGGTAAGCGGGCGGTTTCGCCGGGTCCTTCGGTGCGCTGACGCGGCACGGCGGGGTGGGGTCTGCCCTGCTCCATGGGGGGGTCCTCCTCGATGTTCCTTCGAACCATAGGCGGCATGTCCGGCAGTTCAAACCCCGGTGGACATGAGCAAGGTAAGCCTTACCTGTACCCCTTTGCCAGACGATGGTCCAGGATGTCCACCCGCTGGCCGCACCACCCCGGTCACAACGGCCCGGTCACGCCACCCCGGCCGCACCGCCCTCACGGCCCTCGCATCCGTTCCGCCCTGCCGGGCGAAGGGGCGCAGCCCCGGGCCGGTGACGCAGAGCGCACCCGGCACCCGACCGCAAGGCGACCGAGCTGAATCCACCCGGACGAGTGGATTGATGAGAACACAATTCCCTTGCCGCTGAATGGCGTTCGAGAGGATACACACCTATCCGTATGCCCTTGGCGTCCATTGGCGGGGAGTTGCCACGAAACCCCTTGGCTCCCGGGCCGATTCCGTCAGGATGGCGCGCGAAAGGCCGTACCGCGATGCAAGGGACGCGAGAAGATGAGAGTGACCGACATACCGCTGAATTGGGTTCTGCCCAGCGCCGTGGCGCTCGCCGGAGCCGTGGTGGCGGTGACGGTGTACGCCCGGGGCAAGAACGGCCCGGACGACCTGGCGGCCACCGATTCCTGGGAACGCACCGAGGAACGCAGAAGGCGCAAGGAAGCCCTCTACGGCAGCGCCTCCTACGTGCTCCTCTTCTGCTGCGCGGCGGTCGCCGCCGCGCTCTCCTTCCACGGCCTGGTCGGCTTCGGACGGCAGAACCTGGGCCTGTGGGGCGGCTGGGAGTATCTGGTGCCCTTCGGACTCGACGGCGCGGCCATGTTCTGCTCGGTGCTCGCCGTGCGCGAGGCCAGCCACGGCGACGCGGCGCTCGGCTCCCGGATGCTGGTGTGGACCTTCGCGGGTGCGGCGGCCTGGTTCAACTGGGTGCACGCGCCCCGCGGGATGGACCACGCGGGCGCACCGCAGTTCTTCGCCGGCATGTCGCTGTCGGCGGCGGTCCTCTTCGACCGCGCGCTCAAGCAGACCCGCCGGGCCGCGCTGCGCGAACAGGGCCTGGTGCCCCGCCCGTTGCCGCAGATCCGCATAGTCCGCTGGCTGCGGGCCCCGCGCGAGACGTTCGGCGCCTGGTCCCTGATGCTCCTGGAGGGCGTGCGCACGCTGGACGAGGCGGTCGACGAGGTCCGCGAGGACAAGCGGCAGCGCCAGCAGCACCGGCTGCGCCGCCGCGAGGCGGGCAAGCTGGAGCGCGCCCGGCTCAAGGCGTACAACCGCCAGCACCGCATCCTGTGGGGGCGGGCGCGCGGCGGACGGCAGGTGGAGGTGACCGCGGTGGCGGCCGCGGCGCAGCCGGCCCAGATCGGCTCGCAGTCCGGGGCGGAGCCTTCCATAACCGACCCGGAGCAGTTCCCCCTGCACAATCGTCCGTTCCAGGCGGTGAACCGGCCCGGGTCCGGCCAGGCGATCGACCTGACCGCCGAGGACGACACCCAGCCCATCCAGCGGCTCGACACGCTGGAGGAGAAGCTGGCGCGCATCGCCAAGCAGATCGGCTGACCCGC
Source organism: Streptomyces luteireticuli (assembly GCF_041519305.1). Lineage (NCBI taxonomy): Bacteria > Bacillati > Actinomycetota > Actinomycetes > Kitasatosporales > Streptomycetaceae > Streptomyces > Streptomyces luteireticuli. The sequence goes on along the minus strand of NZ_CP167927.1, from coordinate 6,444,804 downwards.
TCCCTCCGGGCCCCTCCGGCTCGGAGCGGAGCGGCCGGCAGACGCCCATGACCGTCAGCGGTCCTCGGCGTCGAGCTCGAACCACACGGCCTTTCCCACTCCGTGGGCCCGTACACCCCAGCAGTCCGCGAGGGAGTCGACGAGCAGCAGCCCGCGTCCGGAGGTCGCGGTCCCGGCCGCGTCGGCACTCCCGTCCCCGGGTTTCCGGGGGTCCGGCACCGCCGGGAACGCGCGCGGCACCGGGCGCCGGGAGAAGAGGTCCCGCACCTCCACGCGCAGCAGTCCCTTGGCGAGGGCGGCGGGGCCGCCGGTGAGGACCGCGCTCACCACCGCACCGCCGTCCGTGTGCAGCAGGGCATTGGTGACCAGCTCACTCGTCAGCAGTTCGGCGGTCTCGGCCCGCCCGGGCGCTCCCCAGTGCTCCAGGAACCGGCGCAGTCCGGCCCGCGTCTCCGCGACGGCGGCCAGGTCACCGCGCCGGAGCCGTCTTTCCCAGCACGGCTCGTGCCCCCCTTTCCTCACCTCTTCCGAAGCCGTGCCGTCCGCGGACCCTTCCCGACCTTCGCGGTTCCCCGCGCCCTCCCAGCGTGCAGTCCGCCTTTTCATTTCCGTCCGCCCCGACCCCTCCCCGGCGCCCCGGCATCGAACAGGCTCACGGCAAATGCATGCCCCGCGCCCGGCGGAACGACTCCTGTTGACTTCTCAACATCGGTCACGATCCGGGAATGCGGGCGCATCGTGCGCCGGTGGTGAATAGCCGCTCCCCGGCGGCCACTTCGACGGGCGCATCGGTGCACATCGAAGAACACGACGCGTCGAACGGGCACTTCGTCAATCGGGCACTGCGTCGAACGGGCGCTGCGTCGAACGGGCACTGCGAGGACGCGCGAAAGGGCCGGGAACGCTCCCGGCCCCCTCGCGCTCCGCGCCGTCCTGTGCTACGCCTCCCAGATCGTGCACGCGGTGCGGTCGTCGGCGTAGCCCTTGACGCGCAGCTGCCCGTCGGCCAGGAATTCGGCCAGCCCCGGCGGCTGCGGCCGCGCGCCCCACCGCTCGGCCAGCGCGTCGGCCAGCGCGGGCTCGCCGCGCAGCGGCTCCGCCAGGCCCGCGCTGCACAGCAGCAGCGCGTCACCGGGCCGGGCCACCGAGGCCCGGAAGCGGAAGGGCTCGCTCGGCACCTCCTCGGGGTCGATGACGGGGGTGGTGCCGGGCGTGGGGACGCCGAGGTCCACGGTGATCCGGTCCTCGCACAGGGCGGCCGTGCCGGTCCCCGGGACACCGCCGGGGGTGCCGTCCGCGCGCGGCTCGGGGTCGAGGTCCTGCCAGGCCCCCTCGCGCAGCCGGAAGAGGCCGCCGCCCCCGACGCCGAAGAAGACCCGGGTGCGGCAGCGGGTGTCGGCCGGCAGCAGCAGACAGCGCAGGGCCGCGGTGTACTCGGCGGGCCGCAGCCCCAGTTCGGCGGCGCGGGCGCGCAGCCGGCCGTAGGAGCGGTCGGTCAGCCGGTGCAGTCCGGTGCGCAGTTCGCCGCGCCGTCCGGCCCGGATGTCCTCGCCGAGCCGGGCGTGGCTGCGGCCGACCGCGCTGCCCAGCCAGGAGCAGATGTCGCGCGCGGCGCGGTGCGCGCCCTCGGCGGCGCGCGCCCCGCTGGCCACGGCGACCAGCAGCACGGCCTCGTCCCCGGCGCCGAACCGGGCGGTGAGCAGCGCGTCGCGCCGGGGCTCGCCGCGGTAGCGGGCGGAGTCCCCGCGCAGGGACATGGCCCGCAGCGTCATGGCCCCGTACCGCGCCCCGTCGAGGACGGTGTCGGGGACGAGGTCGTCCAGCACGCCGGGGTCGGCCTCGGGCCAGGCGGTCGGCTCGGCCTCGTAGGTGGGCGGCCCCTGGCCGACGTACTCGGGCGCGCGGGAGCGGGCGGCGTCCCGGACGCCGTCCGGGCTCCCGCCGCGCCGGCGGGGCCGCGGGACCTGCGGTACGACGGCCGCCTCCAGCGCGGCGGCCGACTCGGACGTCCCGGGGGGATCGGACGCCTCGGCCGTCCCCGGGGCCTCGGACGCGGCGGACTTCTCCGGCACCGGGCGGCCGTCCGGGATCCCCGGCAGCCTGCGGGGGTCCGGCACGGGCGGACGGTCCGGTACCCGGGGCACGCCCCGGGTACCCGGCAGGCGGGAGGGCTCCGGTGTGCCCGGCCGGCGGGAGGACCCGGGCGCCGCGGACGCCTCCGGGTCCCGCGCGCCGTCCCTCGTCCCCGGGACCCGGGAAGACTGGGAAGACCGGGGAGATCGGGGAGACCGGGGAGGCTCCGGCGCGGCGGACGCCTCCGACGACGGGACGTCCAGCACCCCCGGAATGTGCGGGGACGGCTCCGGACCGCGGGGGGACGGCGGCGGCGCGGGCGCCTGCGGGTCCGGGGCGGCGTACCGTCCCCCCGGCGGCCGGGACGAGCCGGGCCCGGCGGCGGTCTCGGGAAGGAAGGTGGCGGGGACGTCGGAGGCGCTCCGGGGCGGGCGCCGCCGCGGGCCCGCCGGGGGCACTCCCAGTTCCCAGTGGGGCTGGGTGACGGCGGGCGACGGGGACGGAGGGGGCGGCGGCGCGGGCGCGGGAGGAGGCGGGGGCGGCGGCGCTTCGAGCGGGCCGGCCAGGTCGGGGAGCGGGGGCAGCCGGGAGGGGTCGGGGAGCGCGCCGCCCAGGGAGAGCGACCAACTGGCCCGGGCGGGCAGGCCGCTGGGCGGCGGCGCGGGGCGCGCGGGGCGGCCGGGCGGGGCGGCGGACGGGGGCGGCGGATCGCCGCCCACGACGGCCGCTGCCGAAGCGAACCGGTCGTCGAGGCTGTCCCCGCCGGCGGTGGAGTCCTGGCCCTCGACGGGCCGGCCGTACAACTCCGCCCACCAGGCGTCCTCTTGTCCCTGATCCCCCAGCTGACTCATGCCCTTATTGTCCACACTGCGGGGCATACGGGAAGAGTGCACGAGGCCCCTCGCACGGGATGATGGCGGCAGTCGCAACACCGTTGTGGGGAGGGGTGTCATATGCCCGGTGCCATAGGCCCGGCGGTCGTCGGGGACGCCGAACGGGAAAGACGCGCAGGACAGCACGGGCGCGAGTGGCCGCAGGAGGGGCCGCCGGCCACCGGCGCGGCGGTGGAGGTCGTCACCGGGACGCAGGCCGTGGCGCACCGGCTGACCCGGCTGCGGCTGGGGGCGGTCGAAGAAGTGTGCGCGCTGGTGAGGAACCGCCCCTGGGTTGACACCGGCGACGCCAGAGGAGTACGCCACCGGACCGTTGTTGACCGCAGGGTGCGTCCCGCGCCCGTCGACCGGGCGGGGGCGCACCTGGTCCGGATCGCCGAGCGGGTGCCGGCCGAACTGTTCCTCGCCGACCGCCGCGACGGTCTCCTCGTCCTCGCCGCGCCCGACGCCGAACCGGCCGCGCTCGCGGTGGGCCCGGGTGAACTGCTCGACTCCCTCGTGTTGTTGTTCGAGGCGATGTGGCGCGAGGCGCGCCCGCTGTGGCCCTCCGTCGGGCCCGACGCCACGGACCTGGCGGTGCTGTCGCTGCTGCTGTCCGGACTGACCGACGCGAGCGTCGCCAAGCAACTCGGGCTGGGGCTGCGGACGGTGCAGCGCCGGGTGAAGCGGCTGATGGAACTGGCGGGCGTCACCACCCGCCTCCAGCTGGGCTGGACGGCGGCGGAACGGGGGTGGACGGCTACCGCTCCAGGTCCAGCAGGTACCGCTTGCGATCCAGCCCTCCCGCGTACCCGGTGAGCGACCCGTCCGCGCCGATCACCCGGTGGCAGGGGCGCAGCACCAGCAGCGGGTTGGCACCGACGGCGCCGCCGACCGCGCGGACCGCGGCGCGGGACGCCCCGATCCGCCGGGCCAGTTCGCCGTAGGTGGTGGTGGCGCCGTACGGGACAGAGTCGAGGGCGTCCCATACCCGGCGGCGGAACTCCGTACCGTCCGCGGCGTACTCCAGGTCGAACTCCCGCAGTTCGCCGGCGAAGTACGCCGCGAGCTGCCGCCCGGCCTCGGTGAACGCCCCGGGCGCCCGGTGCCCGTCGGGGGCAACCGTCGCGCCGCCCTTCTGTCCGGGGACGGACAGGGAGACGAGCGCGGTCCCGCCCGGGGCGGTGGGCGAGGGACGGCCGACGAGCAGCAGGACGCCGAGGGGACTGTCGATCTCTGCGTAGAGCAGGTCGTTGGCAGGCATGTCAGGAGTCCTTGTCCCAGAGGTTCCAGAGGTGGTGCAGGGCGTACGAGCGCCAGGGCCGCCAGGCGTCCTCGGCTCCCGGCCGGGCGCCGAGGGCGGTGAGCGCGCGCCGCGCCCCGGCGTCGCCCGGGAGGAAGACGTCCGGGTCGCCGAGCGCCCGCATCCGGATGTAGCCGGCGGTCCAGGGGCCGACGCCGCGCAGGGCGAGCAGCCGCCGCCCGGTGTCGTCGCGGTCGGCGCCCGGGTCGAGGCGCACGGTGCCGTCCGCGAGGGCGGCGGCGACCGTGCGCAGGGTGTCCCGGCGCGCCTCGGGCATGCCGTCGAACTCCGCGTCGGCCAGGGCCGCGGGCTCCGGGAAGAGATGGGTGAGCGTGCCGTCCGGGGCCGCGAGCGGGGTGCCGTGCGCGGCGACGAGCCGGGCGCCGAGGCGGGTGGCCGCCGCGACGGAGACCTGCTGGCCGAGCACGGCCCGCAGCGCGAGCTCGTCCGCGTCCGCCGCGCCGGGCGAGCGCAGTCCCGGCCGGGCCGCCACCAGCGGCCCCAGCACCGGGTCGGCGCCCAGCCGTTCGGCGACGGCGTCCGGGTCCGCGTCCAGGTCGAACAGGCGCCGGACGCGCTGGACGGCGGCGGCCAGGTCGCGCAGATCGGTCAGGTGCAGCCGGCAGGCGAGCCAGCCGGCCGCCGCCCGGTGCGGCTCCCGGACCTCGGCGATGCCAGTGCCGTACGGCAGCCGCAGGGTGCGGCGGTAGGTCCGGGCGCCCGGGACGCCCGTCATCTCCTCGGCCCCCGGGACCGCCCGGCGTCCGAGGAAACCGAAGACCTCCCGGGCGGCGTACGGGCCGCGGTGCGCCAGCCGGAGCGGGATGCCGCCCGGCGGTGCCGCGTCCCCTGCCCTGCGGGGTGTGCCCCGCAGGGCGGTGGGGGTCTGCGCGTAGACGGCGCGGATGGTGTCGTTGAACTGCCGCACGCTCGCGAAACCGGCCGCGAACGCGGTCTCCGTGACCGGCAGGTCGGTGGTCTGCAGCAGGACGCGCGCGGTGTGGGCGCGCTGGGCGCGGGCGAGGGCGACGGGACCGGCGCCGAGCTCCTCGGTGAGCTGCCGGTGCACCTGGCGGGTGCTGTAGCCGAGCCGGTCGGCGAGGCCCTGGACGCCCTCGCGGTCCACGACGCCGTCGCCGATCAGCCGCATCGCCCGGCCGACGAGGTCGGCCCTCAGGTTCCACTCCGCCGACCCCGGCACCGCGTCGGGCCGGCACCGCCGGCAGGCCCGGAACCCGGCGCCCTGCGCGGCGGCGGCCGACGGATAGAAGCGGACATTCCGCCGCTTGGGGGTGACGGCCGGGCAACTGGGCCGGCAGTAGATGCCGGTCGTCGCGACGGCGAAGAAGAATGTGCCGTCGAAGCGGGCGTCTCTGCTGCTGACCGCTTGGTAGCGGAGGTCGTCGGTGGAGGCGTTCACGTCTCCAGTGTGGAGGAACTGGGCGTGTGCGACTGGCGGGATTCGGACGTGGGGTTTTGTGCCCCGGACCCGCCCTTTCACCGTTTCTTTGCGCTCCGCGCGGGTGTCCTCAAGCGCCGGACGGGCTATTCAGCCCGTCCGGCGCTTGAGGACTTCGCCCGAAGGGCGAATGGGGGCCCGGGGGTCTCCCCCGGAAGAAACGGTGAAAGGGCGGGCCGGGGGCACCCCCCCCTACCGCAAACGCCCCCGCTTGCGCTCCGCCGCCCACGCCCCCTCCGCCTGCCGCCGCTTCCACTCCCGCCGCATCTCGGAGCGCAGCCGCGCATCCGTCCGCGCCGCGATCCGCGCGTTCTCCCGCTGCAGCTTGCGGTAGCTCTCCAGGCGGCGGTGCCCGAGCTCGCCCGACGCGACCGCCGCCGCGACCGCACACCCCGGCTCCCCGTCGTGACCGCAGTCGTGGAAGCGGCACGAGGCCGCCAGCGACTCGACGTCGGAGAACGTCCGGGCGACGCCGGACGAGGCGTCCCAGAGCCCCACCCCCCGCAGTCCCGGCGTGTCGATGAGCACGCCCCCGCCCGGCAGGGGCAGCGGCAGCAGGTTGCGCGTGGTGGTCGTGTGCCGCCCCTTCCCGTCGCGGTCGCGGATGGCCTGCACGTCCTGTACGTCCTCGCCGACGAGGGCGTTGGCGAGCGTGGACTTGCCGGCCCCGGACTGGCCGAGCAGCACGCCCGTGCCCCCGGCGAGCAGCGCGGCGAGCTCGCCGACGCCCTCGCCCGTGGCCGAGCTGACGGCCAGCACCCGTACCCCGGGCGCCACCGCCCGCGTGTCGGCGAGCAGATGGGCGAGCGTGTCCGCGTCGGGCACGAGGTCGGCCTTGGTGAGGGCGACGACGGGCTCGGCGCCGGACTCCCAGGCCAGCGCGAGGAACCGCTCGACGCGACCGAGGTCCGGGTCGGCGGTGAGCGCGAACGCGATGACCGCCCGGTCCACGTTGGCGGCCAGGATCTGGCCGTCGGACCGCTTGGAGGAGGTGGAGCGCACGAAGGCCGTCCGGCGCGGGAGCAGTGCCCGGACGTGGCCCGACGTCAGGTCGAGGGCCGCCCAGTCGCCGGTGCACATGATGCGCAGCGGGTCGCCGGTGGCGACGGGCGCGGCGTCGGCCCGGACGGTGCGGACGCCGGTGCCGTCGGCGGAGGCGACGACGGCGTCGCAGTGCCCGCGGTCGACGCGGACGATCCGGCCGGGGACGAGGCCCCGGGCGGCGAAGGGCGCGTGGCTGTCAGCGAAGCCCTCGTCCCAGCCGTAGGGGGCGAGAGGGTGAGCGGTGGTGGACACAGTGGTGTTCCTTCGGAAGGAGGGAGGAGGAGGTGGTGCGGTGCGCGGGGATCACTGTGAAGACCGTCATCGCGATCTCACCTCCTGCTTCCGAAGAATTCCGAAGAATTCCGAAGAGTTCCGGATCGTTCCGGATGGGTCGGGAGGACTCTACGCATGCGAAAGGGCGCGGGGCGAAGGGTTTTTCACCCTTCGCCCCGCGCCCTTCACGGGAGTCGCCGGCTACTCCTTGCGGTGCTTGCCGCCCCGCTCCCCCTTCGCGTGCTGCAGCCGCGTCCGGACGTCCTCCGGCGGCAGGAACTGCGCCCAGCGCTCGGGGAACTCCGAGGGCGGCACCCGGTCCTGCCCGGCCACCCCGTCGTCCTCCCCCGCCTCGGCCGGGTCGTCCTCGTACTCGTGGACTATCGCCAGCGCCGCCCGCTCCACCGCCGCCTGGGACGCGGCCGCCGCGCGCTGCCGGTCGACGTCGGCGCGGGCGGCGGCGGTGGCGACGGACGGCCACACCCGGTCCATGGCCGCGTTGACCGCCGCTCCGACGAGGACCGCGAAGGCCGAGACGCCGATCCACAGCAGGACGGCGACGGGCGCGGCGAGCGAGCCGTAGATCGTGGGGCCCTCCACGGTGTGGGTGAGGTAGATGCGCAGCAGGAAGCTGCCGAGCACCCACATCGTCAGGGCCACGACGGCCCCGGGGATGTCCTCCTGCCAGGGCGAGCGCACGGGGACGGACACGTGGTAGAGCGTGGTGAGGAAGGCGATGGAGAGCACGAGGACCACGGGCCAGTACAGGAACCGGACCAGGCCCTCGCTCCAGGGCAGGATGCTCACCATCGTCTCGGGCCCGACGACCAGCAGCGGCAGCACCACCGCCCCGATGAGGAGGGCGACGATGTAGAGCAGGAAGGCGAGCAGCCGGGTGTGGACGATGCCGCGCTTGCCCTCCAGCCCGTACATGATCGTGATGGTCTCGATGAAGACGTTCACGGCGCGGGAGCCGGACCACAGGGCGATGGCGAAGCCGATGGAGACGATCTCCGGCCGGCGGCCGCCCTGGTCCACGTCCTTCAGCAGCGGCTTGGTGATCTCCTCGACACCGCGGTCCGAAAGGACGGCCGCGGAGGCCTTGATGATGTTGTTCTTCAGGCTCAGGATCGTATGGGTGCCCGTCCAGTCGTCCAGGTAGCCGAGGAGGCTGATGAGGGCGAGGAGCAGGGGCGGCAACGAGAGCAGGGTGAAGAAGGCCGCTTCCGCGGCCAGTCCCGTGACGCGGTACTCCATGCAGGAGTTGACCGTGTCCTTGAGGAGCAGCCAGGCCATCCTGCGCTTCGAAACGTTCCGGTACAGGGCGCGGGCTCGGTGGAGCCGGCCCTTCCGTGGCCCCGGTGGTTCTTTTGTCGCTTCCTGCACGCGCTAACGGTATCCGCCTCCGACCGGTGCGTTCACCCGCAGGACAGGCCTCCGGCGGACCGTGGTTGGGTGGGGCCATGAACGTCGCGACGATCTCCGTGACCACCTGGTCCCTGCAGATGACCTCACCGGCCGACCTGGTCCCGCCCTCCGCTCCGGCTCCGGGACCCGAGGTCCGGTTCGTCCGTGCCGAGGTGCCCTCGCCCGAATTCAGCCGGTACCTCTATACGGCGGTCGGCGGCGACTGGACCTGGACGGACCGGCTGCCGTGGTCGTACGAGCGATGGCGCGCGTATCTGGAGCGGCCGGGGGTGGAGACGTGGGTCGCCTACGACCGGGGTACCCCGGCGGGCTACATCGAGCTGGAGGCGCAGCCGGAAGGCTCGGTGGAGATCGTCTACTTCGGGCTGCTGCCCGCCTTCCAGGGCCGGGGCATCGGCGGGCACCTGCTGGCGTTCGGGACCGAGCGGGCCTGGGACCTGGCGGAGCGGTGGCCGGACCGGGAGCCGACGCGGCGGGTGTGGCTGCACACCTGCACCAAGGACGGCCCGCACGCGCTCGCCAACTACGAGCGGCGCGGCTTCGGGGTGTTCGCGACGGAGACGGCGGACGAGCCGGACGTCGCCGCGCCGGGCCCCTGGCCGGGGGCGCACGACGGCCCGTACGACGGCGTGCAGGAAGGCGTGCACGAGGGCGCGGCGGTCTGACACGAAGTTGCGCCCCCACACCACCCCGTCCCGCATTCCGGGACGGGGTGTCTCACATGCTGGCAAATGGTGGACTGCCCGAAGTGCCGCGTGCCACCCTTCCCTCATGTCACGAGCTGGGATTGCCTTGGTGAGCCGGCGTCACATCGACCACGGCCGCGTGTCCAGCGCCATCTGTCCGGCGGGCTGACAGTCACAGCACCACCGTTCCCACCGCCGTCCCCATCGTCGTGGACGGACGTGTTCCTGTTCGCTTCCCCCCGGTCCGAAGTGCGCACTGTTCCGCGCCACTTGGCGCAAAAACGCGGTCAAAACCGCAGTACAGAACGCAGGTGGCAGGCGTGCCCGCGCGCGCCGCCAGCAGCCCCGGCACCGCCGCAGCAGGACAGCAGCAGCACCTCCCGAAGGACGGATCGCCATGCCTGCCACCCCGAAACCCCCCGCCGCCGCGGACGCGGCCGCCCGCCGGAAGGCCGGCCGCCACCGAGGCGAAGGCCAGTGGGCCGTGGGCCACTTCACCCCGCTCAACGGCAACGAGCAGTTCAAGAAGGACGACGACGGTCTCAACGTACGGACACGGATTGAGACGATCTACTCGAAGACGGGTTTCGACTCGATCGACCCCGCCGACCTGCGCGGAAGGATGCGCTGGTGGGGGCTGTACACCCAGCGCAGGCCGGGAATCGACGGCGGGAAGACGGCGGTTCTCGAAGACGCCGAACTCGACGACAAGTTCTTCATGCTGCGGGTGCGCATCGACGGCGGGCGGCTGACCACCGGGCAGTTGCGCGTGATCGGCGAGATCTCCCAGGAGTTCGCCCGCGGCACCGCGGACCTCACCGACCGGCAGAACATCCAGTACCACTGGATCCGCATCGAGGACGTCCCCGAGATCTGGCGGCGGCTGGAGGCGGTCGGCCTGTCCACCACCGAGGCGTGCGGCGACACGCCCCGGGTGATCCTGGGCTCCCCCGTCGCCGGCATCGCCGAGGACGAGATCCTCGACGGCACCCCGGCGATCGACGAGATCCACCGCCGCTTCGTGGGCAACCCGGACTTCTCCAACCTGCCCCGGAAGTTCAAGTCGGCGGTCTCCGGCTCCCCGTTGCTCGACGTGGCCCACGAGATCAACGATGTCGCCTTCGTCGGCGTCCGCCACCCCGAGTACGGACCGGGCTTCGACGTCTGGGTGGGCGGCGGGCTGTCCACCAACCCCAAGATCGGTGTCCGGCTGGGCGCCTGGGTGCCGCTGCCCGAGGTGCCGGACGTCTTCGGCGCGGTCATCGGGATCTTCCGCGACTACGGCTACCGGCGGCTGCGCACCCGCGCCCGGCTGAAGTTCCTCGTCGCCGACTGGGGAGCGGAACGATTCCGCGAGGTGCTGGAGAAGGAGTACCTGGGCCGCCCGCTCCTCGACGGGCCCGGCCCCGAGGTCCCCGTCGAGCGCTGGCGCGACCACGTGGGCGTGCACCGCCAGAAGGACGGCCGCTACTACGTCGGCTTCGCCCCGCGCGTCGGCCGGGTGGACGGCAGCACCCTCACGAAGATCGCCGAATTGGCCGAGGAGCACGGCTCCGGCCGGCTGCGCACCACCGCCGAGCAGAAGATGATCGTGCTCGACGTCGAGGAGGACCGGGTCGAGTCCCTGACCGCCGGGCTGGAGGCGCTGGACCTGCGCGTCTCCCCGTCCCCCTTCCGGCGCGGCACGATGGCCTGCACCGGCATCGAGTTCTGCAAGATCGCCATCGTGGAGACCAAGGCGCGCGGCGCGTCCCTGATCGACGAACTGGAGCGCCGTCTCCCGGAGTTCGACGAACCGCTGACCATCAACCTCAACGGCTGCCCCAACGCCTGCGCCCGCATCCAGGTCGCCGACATCGGCCTCAAGGGCCAGCTCGTCCTGGACGACGACGGCAACCAGGTCGAGGGCTACCAGGTGCACCTGGGCGGCGCGCTGGGCCTGGCGGCCGGCTTCGGCCGCAAGGTCCGCGGCCTCAAGGTCACGTCGGACGGACTGCCCGACTACGTCGAGCGGGTCCTGCGCCGCTACCTCGAACAGCGCACGGACGGCGAGCGGTTCGCGGCCTGGACCGCCCGGGCGTCCGAGGAGGACCTGTCATGAGCTGGGGGAACCGCCCAGCGGTAGCTGGGGGAGCCCGCGCCGTCCCCTTCCACTGCCCCTACTGCGCCGACGAGGACCTGCGCCCCCACGAGTCGGGCCACGGGGCCTGGGAGTGCGCCGCCTGCAACCGCGCGTTCCAGCTGAAGTTCCTCGGGCTGCTCGCCCGCCGCACCGCCCCGGGAGGCCCGCATGAGCAGCCTTGAGCAACTCGCCCTGCGCGCGGGCCGGGAGCTGGAGGACGCCCCCGCCCTGGAGGTCCTGCGCTGGGCCGCCGACACCTTCGGCGAGCGCTTCTGCGTCACCTCCTCCATGGAGGACGCCGTCGTCGCCCACCTCGCCTCCCGCGTCCGGCCCGGGGTGGACGTCGTCTTCCTGGACACCGGCTACCACTTCCCCGAGACCCTCGGCACCCGGGACGCCGTCGAGGCGGTGATGGACGTCCGCGTCCTGACCCTCACGCCCGTACGGACCGTGGCCGAACAGGACTCCGAGCACGGCCCGAGGCTGCACGACCGCGACCCCGACCTGTGCTGCGCCCTGCGCAAGGTGCGGCCGCTGGAGGACGGGCTGGCCGGCTACGACGCCTGGGCTACCGGGCTGCGCCGCGACGAGTCCCCGACCCGGGCGGACACGCCCGTCGTCGGCTGGGACGCCCGCCGCGGCAAGGTCAAGATCGCGCCGATCGCCCGCTGGACCCAGGACGACGTGGACGCCTACGTCGCCGAACACGGCGTTCTCGTCAACCCGTTGCTGATGGACGGCTACGCGTCCGTCGGCTGCGCGCCGTGCACCCGGCGGGTGCGCGCGGGCGAGGACGCCCGGGCCGGCCGCTGGGCCGGCCTGGCCAAGACCGAGTGCGGACTGCACGGATGACCGGAACGGACCCCTGGGGGAAGCGGATGACGGGCGCCACGGTGTGGCTCACCGGCCTGCCGAGCGCGGGCAAGACGACGATCGCCCGCGCGCTGGCCGGCCGGCTGCGCGACGAGGGCCGCCGGGCGGAGGTGCTGGACGGCGACGAGATCCGCGCCTTCCTCTCCGCCGGGCTGGGCTTCTCCCGCGCCGACCGGGACACCAACGTCCAACGCATCGGCTTCGTCGCCCGGTTGCTCGCCGCGCACGGCGTCACCGTCCTCGTCCCCGTCATCGCGCCGTACGCGGACTCCCGCGAGGCGGTGCGCAAACGGCACCTGGAGCACGGCACTCCGTACGTCGAGGTGCATGTGGCGACCCCGCTGGAGGTGTGCGCCGAACGCGATGTGAAGGGCCTCTACGCCCGGCAGGCGAAGGGCGAGATATCCGGACTGACCGGCGTGGACGACCCGTACGAGGCCCCGGACGCCCCGGATCTGCGGCTCGCCGCACACGGCCGGACGGTGACGGAGTCGGCGGACGCGGTGTACGCACTGCTGGCGGGGAGGGGACTGCTGTGAGCTCCGACAGCCCCTACGCCCTCTCCCACCTGGACGCCCTGGAGTCGGAGGCGGTGCACGTCTTCCGGGAGGTGGCGGGCGAGTTCGAGCGCCCGGTACTGCTGTTCTCCGGCGGCAAGGACTCCGTGGTGATGCTGCACACGGCGCTCAAGGCCTTCGCCCCCGCCCCGCTGCCGTTCGCCCTCCTGCACGTCGACACCGGGCACAACTTCCCCGAGGTGCTGGCCTACCGCGACCGCACGGCCGCCCGCCACGGGCTGCGGCTGCACGTCGCGTCCGTCCAGGAGTTCATCGACGACGGGCGGCTGCGCGAGCGCCCCGACGGCACCCGCAACCCCCTGCAGACCGCCCCGCTGCTCGACGCCATCACCCACCACCGCTTCGACGCGGTCTTCGGCGGCGGCCGCCGCGACGAGGAGAAGGCCCGCGCCAAGGAGCGCGTCTTCTCGCTGCGGGACGAGTTCGGCGGCTGGGACCCGCGCCGCCAGCGCCCCGAGCTGTGGCAGCTCTACAACGGCCGGCACTCCCCCGGCGAGCACGTCCGCGTCTTCCCGCTGTCCAACTGGACCGAGCTGGACGTGTGGCAGTACATCGCCCGCGAGCGGATCCAACTCCCGGAGATCTACTACGCGCACGAGCGCGAGGTCTTCCGCCGCGACGGCATGTGGCTGACCGCCGGCGCCTGGGGCGGCCCCAAGGACGGCGAGCCGGTGGAGAAGCGCCGGGTGCGCTACCGCACCGTCGGCGACATGTCCTGCACGGGAGCGGTCGCCTCCGGCGCCACGACGGTCGAGGCCGTGATCGCCGAGATCGCCACGTCGCGCCTCACCGAACGGGGCGCCACCCGGGCCGACGACAGACTCTCCGAGACGGCGATGGAGGACCGCAAGCGCGAGGGGTACTTCTGAGCCCGCCCGCAGGGCCGTACCCCGGCCGCGCGGACCGGCACCGGTCACCTGGCGAGATCGCAGGGGCGCGGCCCCGGGGGAATACAAGGGAACGCAGGGGGACGCGCGGGGACGCGCAGGAACGCAGAGGATCGCACATGACGACAGCCGGGCAGACCGGGGCGACAGCCCTGCTCCGCTTCGCCACCGCCGGATCGGTCGACGACGGCAAGTCCACCCTCGTCGGGCGGCTGCTGCACGACTCCCGGTCCGTCCTGGCCGACCAGTTGGAGGCCGTCGAACATGCCTCCCGCAGCCGCGGCCACGACGCCCCCGACCTGGCCCTGCTCACCGACGGACTGCGCGCCGAGCGCGAGCAGGGCATCACCATCGACGTCGCGTACCGCTACTTCGCCACCGCCCGCCGCCGGTTCGTCCTCGCCGACACCCCTGGCCATGTGCAGTACACCCGCAACATGGTCACCGGGGCGTCCACGGCGGAGCTCGCCGTGGTGCTGGTCGACGCCCGCAACGGCGTCGTCGAACAGACCCGCCGGCACGCCGCGGTGGCCGCTCTGCTGCGCGTCCCGCACGTGGTGCTGGCCGTCAACAAGATGGACCTCGTGGACTGGGCGGAGCCCGTCTTCGCCCGCATCGCCGAGGAGTTCGGCGCGTACGCCGCCTCGCTGGGCGTCCCCGAGGTGACGGCGATCCCCGTCTCCGCGCTCGCCGGCGACAACGTGGTGACGCCGTCCGCGCACATGGACTGGTACGGCGGACCGACCGTGCTGGAGCACCTGGAGACCGTTCCCGTGGTCGCCGACCCCACCCGCGATCCGGCCCGCTTCCCCGTGCAGTACGTCATCCGCCCGCAGACCCCCGAGCACCCCGACTACCGCGGTTACGCGGGGCAGATCGCCTCCGGCGTGCTGCGCGTCGGCGACCCGGTGACCGTGCTCCCCTCCGGCCGCACCAGCACGATCGCCGCCCTCGACGCACTCGGCACCCCGGCCGACGTCGCCTGGGCCCCGCAGTCGGTGACCGTCCGCCTCGCCGACGACCTCGACGTCTCCCGCGGCGACCTGATCGCGCCCACCACCGGCGCGCCCGCCCCGGTGCGCGACGTGGAGGCGACGGTGTGCCATGTGGCCGACCGGCCGCTGCGGACCGGCGACCGGGTGCTGCTCAAGCACACCACCCGCACGGTCAAGGCGATCGTCAAGGACCTCCCGTCCCGGCTGAACCTCACCGACCTCTCCCAGCACCCCGCCCCGGGCGAGCTGACCGCCAACGACATCGGCCGGGTGGTGCTGCGCACGGCCGAACCGCTGGCGCTCGACCCGTACGCCGTCTCCCGGCGCACCGGTTCCTTCCTGCTGATCGACCCGGCCGACGGGACGACGCTGACGGCGGGCATGGCGGGCACGGCGTTCGCAACACCCCTGGGGGAGCGGTGACATGGGGAGCCGTGACTTGGGGAGCGGTGACATGACGCCACGGGACCTCTTCTCCGGTTTCGACAAGAAGGGCGGCCGCGTGGGCAGCGGCCTCCTCGGCAGCGGACAGGGCGGAGTCGGCCGATGTGCACGCTGACGCCCGTAACCGTCTCCCCCACCCCGGACCGTCGAGAGGAAGCCCCCTCATGTCCGCCCCCCACCCGGCCCGCCGCGTGCTCGCGGCCCTGGCCGCACTGCCGCTGCTGACCGCCGCGCTCACCGCCTGCGGCTACGGCTCCCAGGCCGATCGGACGGGAGCCAAGTCCACGGCCACGGACGGGAAGAAGCTCTCCGCGGACACGGTCCGCATCGGCTACTTCCCCAACATCACGCACGCCACCCCCCTGGTCGGCGAGCAGGAGGGGATCCTCCAGAAGGAACTCGGCGGCACGAAGCTGAAGTCGGCCACCTTCAACGCGGGGCCGTCCGAGATCGAGGCCCTCAACGCCGGTTCGATCGACATCGGTTGGATCGGCCCGTCGCCCGCGATCAATGGCTGGGCCAAGTCGAAGGGCAGGAGCCTGCGCATCGTCTCCGGCTCCGCCTCCGGGGGCGTCAAACTCGTCGTCGACCCCAAGAAGATCACCTCGCTCGACGAGGTGAAGGGCAAGCGGATCGCGACGCCGCAGAAGGGCAACACCCAGGACGTCGCCTTCCTCAACTGGATCGCGGACAAGGGCTGGAAGGTCGATCCGCAGAGCGGCAAGGGGGACGTCTCGGTCGTCCGCACGGACAACAAGGTCACCCCCGACGCCTTCAAGTCCGGTTCCGTGGACGGCGCCTGGGTGCCCGAGCCCACCGCGTCCAAGCTGGTCTCGGAAGGCGGCAAGGTGCTGCTGGACGAGTCCTCGCTGTGGCCGGGCGGCAAGTTCGTGATCACCAATGTGATCGTGTCGCAGAAGTTCCTGGCCGCGCACCCGGACGTGGTCGAGGCCGTGCTGCGCGGCTCGGTGCGCACCAACGCCTGGATCGCCGCGCACCCGGAACAGGCCGAGGCGTCGGCCAACGAGGCCCTGAAGAGGCTCTCCGGCAAGGCACTTCCGGCCGACATCCTCGACCCGGCCTGGAAGTCGATCCGGACGCTCGACGACCCGCTCGCGGCGACACTGCGGGCCGAGGCCGACCACGCCGTGGCCGCCGGGCTGCTCGACCGGCCCGACCTGTCCGGCATCTACGACCTGACTCCGCTCAACAAGGTGCTCAGGGCGGAGGGCCGGCCCGCGGTGAGCGCGGCCGGTCTCGGCAAGCAGTAGTGGCAGTGTCCGCCCACATATCTGGAGGACCGGATGGCCCCGGCAACGACGACCGCCCTGGACCACGCGGTCCGACTCGACCACGTCGGCAAGAGCTTCGGACGCTCCGGTGACGGCCGCCCCGTGCTGGACGACATCGATCTGACGGTCGCCCCCGGGGAGTTCGTCTGCCTGCTCGGCGCCTCCGGCTGCGGCAAGTCCACCCTGCTCAACCTGGTCGCCGGGCTGGACCGGCCGACGGCCGGCACCATCGACGTGCCCGGCGGCCGCCCGGCGCTGATGTTCCAGGAGCACGCCCTGTTCCCCTGGCTGACCGCCGGCCGCAACATCGAGCTCGCGCTGCGGCTGCGCGGCGTCCCCCGGCCCGAGCGGCGCCCGGAGGCCGAGCGGCTGCTCGACCTCGTACGGCTCGGCGGCTCGTACGGCAAGCGGGTGCACGAACTGTCCGGCGGCATGCGCCAGCGCGTCGCCCTCGCCCGCGCCCTGGCCCAGGACAGCCGGCTGCTGCTGATGGACGAGCCGTTCGCCGCGCTCGACGCCATCACCCGGGACGTGCTGCACCACGAACTCACCCGGATCTGGCGCGAGACGGAGCTGTCGGTGCTCTTCGTCACCCACAACGTCCGCGAGGCGGTCCGGCTGGGCCAGCGGGTGGTGCTGCTGTCGTCCCGGCCCGGCCGGGTGGTCAGGGAGTGGACGGTGGACCTGCCGCAGCCGCGCCGCATCGAGGACGGGGCCGTCGCCGAGCTGTCCGTGGAGATCACCGAGGAACTACGGGGGGAGATCCGCCGCCATGGCAAACACTGAGACCGTCCATCCGGACCTCGTCGGCCTGGAGGCCGGCCTCGACGCACTGGACTCCGTACAGGTCCGGCGCGCCCCCTTCCGCCAGGTCCTGCTCCGCAAGGTGCTGCCGCCGGTGTCCGCCGTGCTGCTGGTGCTCGCCGTATGGAAGCTCCTGGTCGTCGCCGGGGTCACCGCCGACTACAAGCTTCCCGACCCTTCGGCGGTCTGGGGCAGCCTGCGCGAACTGTGGCTGAACGGGACGCTGTTCGACATCATCTGGACCAGCGTCTCGCGCGGCCTGCTCGGCTTCGCGGCCGCCCTCGTCATCGGCACGCCGCTGGGTCTGCTGGTGGCCCGGGTGCCGTTCGTCCGGGCGGCACTGGGGCCGATCCTCTCCGGCCTCCAGTCCCTCCCCTCCGTCGCCTGGGTACCGGCCGCGGTCATCTGGCTGGGCATCACCGACACGGCGATGTACGCGGTCATCCTGCTGGGCGCGGTGCCGTCCATCGCCAACGGGCTGGTCTCCGGCATCGACCAGGTTCCCCCGCTCTATCTGCGGGCCGGGCGGACGCTGGGGGCGACGGGGGTGCGGGGCGCCCGGTTCGTCCTGCTGCCTGCGGCGCTGCCCGGCTACATCGCCGGCCTCAAACAGGGCTGGGCCTTCTCCTGGCGCTCCCTGATGGCCGCCGAACTCATCGCCTCCTCACCCGACTTGGGGCTCGGGCTCGGCCAGTACCTGGAGAACGCCCGCACCGACTCCGACATGCCGGGCGTCCTCCTGGGGATCCTGCTCATCCTCTTCGTCGGCATCGCCATCGACCTCGCCGTCTTCAGCCCGCTGGAGCGACGGGTGCTGCGGACGCGGGGACTGGCCGCGTGACGCTGCTCCTCGTCGCCCACGGCAGCCGCGACCCCCGGCACGCGGCGACCGTCGCCGCGCTGCGCGCCGGGGTCGCGGCGCGGCGGCCGGACGTACGGGTCGAGGCGGGCTTCCTCGACTTCTGCACGCCCTCGGTGCCGGAGGTGCTGGCCCGGCTGGCGGCGGACGGGGTGCGGTCGGCGGTCGCGGTACCGCTGCTGCTGACGCGGGCGTTCCACGCGCGGACGGACATCCCGGAGGTGCTCCGCGCCTCCTGCCCACCCGACCTGACGATCCGTCAGACATCGGTCCTCGGCCCGTCCCCCCTCCTCATCACCGCCCTGGAACGCCGCCTCGCGGAGGCGGGCGTGGGCGTACGCGACCGTTCCGGGACGGGGGTGGTGCTGGCGGCGGCGGGGACGTCCGACCCGCGGGGCCGCGCGGTGATGGAGGGCGTGGCCCACCGCTGGCAGCGCTCGGGGGGCTGGCGGGCCGTGCACTGCGCCTACGCCTCGGCCGCCGGCCCGCGCACGGAGGAGGCGGTACGCACCCTGCGGGCGTCCGGGTGCGACCGGGTCGCCGTGGCCCGCTACGTCCTGGCTCCCGGCCGGCTCCCGGACCGCATCGCGGCGGGGGCGCGGGAGGCGGGGGCGGATGCGGTGACGGATGTGCTGGGGGCGGGGAGGGAGGTGGTGTCGGTGGTGCTGCGGCGGTACGAGGAGGCGGTGGGGTCTTCTCCCCCACCCCGCCCTTTCACCGTTTCCTCCGGGGCAAGCCCCGGCCCCCGCAACGCGGCTGCGCCGCGTTAGTCCTCAAACTCCCCCAGAGGGGGTACCCCCAGACGGGCTGATCCGGCGCCCCCGGCGCGCAGTCGCTCCACCTGCCCCAGCCCCACCTCCGACCCCCGCCTCAAAAACTCCTCGATCACCACGAGTTGCTCGTCCGGGAACGAGGCCAGCAGCTCCCGGAACGCCCGCCCCGGCCCGTCCCACGCCTCCCCCAGCCTCCCGACCGCCTCGGGCGCGAGGACGACCAACGCCCGCCGCCGGTCCGCGGGATCGGCCCGCCGCTCCGCGAACCCCGCCTTCTCCAGCCGGTCCACGAGCCGCGTCGCGGCCCCCGGCGTCAGGCCGGTCAGCCGGGCGATCTCCCCCGTGCCCAGCGGCCGGTCCTCCATCTCCAGCAGGCTCAGACACTGCAGATCCGTGGGGTGCAGCCCCATCCGCGAGGCCATGGCCTGATTGAACAACGCATAGACCGCGTAGTGCCGCCGACTCTCCGTCTTGACCCGCGCCACCAGTTCGCCCCGGTCCGTCACCGGACAGCCACCTCCATCAAAATTACTTGCGCGACGCGATCTTTGCGTCACACAATATTTCCGCGACGCACACTCCCGTCGCCCCCCGCATCCTACGAAAGGCACCTTCATCCCATGACGACCCTCGTCACCGGCGCCCGCGGCCGCGTCGGCAGCACCCTGATCGAGCTCCTGAACGCCCGCGGCCTGCCGGTCCGCGCCGCCTCCCGGGCCCCGGAGAAGCTGACCGGCCTCCCGGCGGACGTGCCCCGCGTCCGCTGCGCGCTCGACGCCCCGGAGACGTTCCCCGCCGCGCTCGACGGCGTCACCTCCGTCTTCCTCTACGCGGACGCGTCCCGCCTCGACGACTTCCTCGCCGTGGCCGCCACCGCCGGCGTCCGGCACATCGTGCTGCTGTCGTCGTCCTCCGTCCTCGTCCCGGACCCGGCCGCCGACCCCCTCGCCCGCGGCCACTGGGCGGCCGAACAGGCCCTGGCCGCCTCGCCGATCACCTCGACGCTCCTGCGGCCGGGCGCCTTCGCCACCAACGCGCTCGGCTGGGTCCACGCCCTGCGCACCACCGGCACCGTCCGCCTCCCCGTCCCCGACGCCCACGCCGGCCCCCTCCACGAACGGGACCTGGCCGAGGCCGCCCTCGCGGTCCTCACCGACCCGGACCCGCTCGGCGGCGCCCACCACCTCACCGGCCCGGAGTCACTCACCTTCCGGGAGCAGCTCGCCGTCATCTCCCGGGTCACGGGCATGACCGCCGAGGCCGAGCCCCTCGCCCCCGAGGAGTGGAAGAAGGAGGTGTCCGCCCATCTGCCCGAGCACATCGCCGACTCGCTCCTGGCCTACTGGCGGAAGAGCGACGGTTCCCCGGCGGAGACCACCAAGGGGATCGAGGAGCTGACCGGCCACCCGGCCCGCTCCTTCACCACCTGGGTCGAGGACCACGCCGCGGCGTTCACCGGCTGACCCCGCCAACACCGTCCAGGCGCTCAGGCGTTCGGGCGCTCAGGCGGACTCCACCGCCGTCCCGATCCCCAGCGCCACCAGGATCCCGCCCGTGGCACGCTCCAGATTGCGGTGGACGCGGGGCCGCCGCAGCCACGCCATCATCCGGTCGGCACCGGCCGCGACGAGCAGCATCCACGCGGCCGCGATCACCGCGTCGATCGCACCGAAGAGCAGGGTCGTCCCCAGCGGGGACGCGCCGTCCGGCAGGAACTGCGGGGCGACGGCCACGAAGAAGACGCCCACCTTCGGATTCAGCAGACAACTCAGCACGCCCTGGCGGAACGCCGCGCCCGCGCGGGGCGGCGGACCGGCGTCCTCGGGAACCGGCACCTCCTCCGACGACAGGGCCACGGCACGCCGCTGCGCCCACAGCGCCTGGGCGCCCAGGAAGACCAGATAGGCGGCGCCGGCCAGGCGGACGACGGTGAACGCCGCGTCCCACCGCTGGAGCGCCGCGGCCAGTCCGAACGCGGCCGCCACGCCCCAGGCGAGCGAACCGGCCGCCACACCGAGGGCGGTCGCGCTCCCCGCGCGCCGGCCGCCGCGCAGACAGTTGCGCAGCACCAGCAGAAGATCCGGGCCGGGGGCCACGGCCACGAGCAAGGAGAAGAGGGCGAAGCCGAGTATCGCGGTCGTCACGGGACGCTCCTGTCGCACGAGGGCACCAGGACCGGAGCATAACCGCGGACGGCCGCCGCGCCCCGTGGGGGTGAGGCACGGCGGCCGAGGGGACCGTACCAGGCGGCGCCCCCGCCCGGCGCCCGCCCGGCCGGACCCCTGCGTGCCGCGCCGGTCCGCGGAAGCGGGAGACTTGGGGTGAACCGCCCGCTACGGGCACGGAAATTCGGAAGGCGAAGGTGCGGCAGTGGTGGACGCGGCTTTCACGGAGGAGCGGGCGCGCGGCGTCCTCGCGGCGGCCGGGGTGACGGCCCCCTCGGCGGGGGAGGCGACGCTGCTCGCCCTCGGCGAGAACGCGGTCTTCGCGGTGGGCGGGCTGGTGGCCAAGGTCGGGCGGCACGCCTCGCTGCGCGACCGCGCGGGCCGCGAACTGCGGGTCGCGGCCTGGCTCGCGGAGAGCGGCGTGCCCGCGGTGCGGGCGGCCGAGCCGGAGGTGCTCATGGCCGACGGCCACCCCGTGACGCTCTGGCACCGGCTCCCCGAGCCGGTCCGCCCCGCCGGCCCCGAGGACCTGGCCGGACTGCTCCGCCTCGTCCACGCATTGCCCTCACCGGACTTCGGCCTGCCCCCGCGGGAACTGCTCGACGGTGTCGAACGCTGGCTGCGGCTGGCCGGCCCGGCGATCGACCCGGCCGACGCGGACTATCTGCGCGAGCGCCGCGACGGCTTCGCGGCGGCCGCCGCCGCGCTGGTCCCCCAGCTGCCGCCGGGGCCGCTGCACGGCGACGCCCTGCCGCGCAACGTCCACGTCGGCCCGTCCGGCCCGGTCCTCGTCGACCTGGAGACCTTCTCCGGCGACCTGAGGGAGCACGACCTGGTGGTCATGGCCCTCAGCCGGGACCGGTACGGCCTGGACCCGCACGCCTACGACGCGTTCGTCCGGGCGTACGGCTGGGACGTCCGCGAGTGGGACGGCTGCGCGGTCCTGCGCGGGGCACGGGAGACGGCGAGCTGCGCATGGGTGGCGCAGCATGCGCCGGGGAATCCGGCGGCGCTGGCGGAGTTCCGGCGGCGGGTGGCGTCGCTGCGGGAGGGCGACGCGACGGTGCGCTGGCGTCCGTTCTAGGGTTTCCTCTCCCCGCCCCGCCCTTTCACCGTTTCTCGCGCGCTCCGCGCGGGGCAACGCGGCTGCGCGACTTCGCCCGAAGGGCGAATGGGGTCCGGGGTCTCCCCGGAGGAAACGGCGAAAGGGCGGGGCGGGGGCAAAAATCACCGGACGGGCCACCGCCCGTCCACCACCGCCCCCACATCCCCCCGGCTCCGCAGCCACGCCTGATACCCCTCCGCCCACTCCCCGTACCACCGCACCTGGTCCCGGTGCAGCTCCGCCAGCTCCGCCTTCGCAACCTGCGGATAGCGGGACGCTATCGCCAAAGCAACCCGCACCGCGGCCAGCGCATCCGCCCCCGCCTCATGGGCACTGTCGAGGACGACCCCGTACTCCCGGCAGACGTCGCTCAGCGTCCGCCGCCCCTTCCGGTACCGGTCCACGGCCCGGTCGATCGTCAATGGATCGATGACCGGGCCCAGCTCCAGCGACGGCAGGCCGTACCGCCGCAACTCGGCCGCCAGCAGACTCAGATCGAACGCCGCGTTGTAGGCGACGACGGGGCGGCCCAGCGCCCAGTGCCCCGCCAGCGACTCCGCTATCTCGGCCGCGACCTCCCGCGCGGGCCGCCCCTCCGCCGCCGCCCGCTCGCCGGTGATGCCGTGCACGGCCGTGGCCTCGGCCGGGACGGGGACGCCGGGGTCGGCCAGCCAGCAGCGCCGCCCCACCGGCTCGCCCCCGGCCGTCTCCACGACGGCCGCCGTGACGATCCGCGCCTCCGCCGGATCCGTGCCCGTCGTCTCCAGGTCGAATCCGACCAGCGGCTCCATGTGCCAGCCCGTGCTCATGGCAAATCCCCCTTCGTGGTGCTCTCCCCCGTAGGACAACCAGCCTCGCACGGGGCACTGACAACCACGCCGACAGGACGCCGGGCGGGCTCAGTTGACGGACCTCGAGTCCGCCCAGACCCCTTCGAACTCCTCGCGGTACGTGTCGAACAGCCCGTCCTCACCGGACACCCGCCCCCGCGCACCCCCGCGCAGCACCAGCACCGGCGCCTCCATCCCCCGCGCCCTGCGCAGATAGGGCTGGACGACGGCCAGTCCGTCGGCGCCGTCGCCGTTGACGAGGTAGGCCGTGAAGCGCGGCGTCTCGTCGAAGACGCGGATCTCGAACGCGGAGGGGACGGAGAGCCGGTCCCGCACCCGCCGCATGTGCATGATGTTCATCTCCACCGACCGGCTCATCTCCCCCTTCTTCAGCCCCAGCTCGCGCTCGCGGCGGCGGACCGCGCTGCTGGCCGGGTTGAGGAAGAGGAGCCGCGCCCGACAGCCGTCCTCGGCGAGCCGGACGAGCCGCCGCCCCGAGTAGTTCTGGACGAGCAGGTTGAGTCCTATGCCGACCGCGTCGAGCCGGCGCGCGCTGCCGAACAGGTCCTCCACGGGCAACTGCCGCTGGAGCCGGACCCGGTCGGGGTGGACGCCGACGACGTCCGCGTAGCGGTCGCCGACGAGGTCCTCCACGGCGTCGACGGGCAGCCGGTCCGCGGACGGGGTGCCGGCGCCGCCGCCGAGGATGTCGAGCACCCGGGCGGAGGCCCGCTCGGCCTGGGCGAGCACGGTCTGGGACAGGGCCCGGTTGCGCGAGACGACGTTGCGCGTGACCTCCAGCTCGTCGAGGGCGAGTTCGAGCTCGCGCCGGTCGTCGAGGTAGGGCTCGAAGCAGGGCCAGTGCTGGACGAGCAGCTCCCGCAGCTGGGGAAGGGTGAGGAAGCTGAGGACGTTGTCGTCGGCCGGGTCCAGCAGATAGCCCTTGCGCCGGCTGACCTCGCGGACGGCGACGGCCCGCTGCACCCACTCCTGCCCGGCGGGCCCGGCCGCGGCGACGACCCACTCGTCCTCGCCGTGCACCGGCTCGTAGACCGGCCGCAGCACGGCGGCGACGACGGCCCGCAGCCGCTGCTCCACCAGGTTCAGCCAGATGTAGGCCCGCCCGGCCCGGCGGGCGCGGGTGCGCACCTCGCCCCAGGCGTCCGCGCCCCAGTCGAGTTCCGACCCGATCTCCCCGGGGCGGGCGAGGGTCACCGCGCCGGGAGGCGTGCCGCCCATCGCGTCCTCTCCTGAATACCCCGGGTCTCCGTCCGCAGGGGGCAGCTCCAGCCCGCCCGAGCTCACCACTGCACCGCCTTCCGCCCCCGTTCAATGATCAAGGCAGGGTACTGCGCCCGCGGGAGGCGGCGCACACGCGCCTGGTCGGGCGCCCGGCGAACTCACCGGCCGCGCGTGCCGGTTGCCCATACGCCCTGCGGGGGTACGTGATCTGACTCATAGTGATATCCGGCCGGGAGCTGGGAAACCCCGGTCCGTCACCCGTGTGGTCCGGCCCCGCGCGGAGGTGGAGGGCGGTGCATTCGGGGAAGATCTGGACCTCGACGGCCCGGTGCGCGGCGCCCGGAGGAGGCCGGAGAAGCGGAAGAAGTCGAGCCTATGCAGGTCTGGCCGGGACAGGCGTACCCCCTCGGTGCCACCTATGACGGGGCGGGCACCAACTTCGCGGTCTTCTCCGAGGCGGCGGAGCGGATCGAGTTGTGCCTGCTGCACGAGGACGGGTCGGAGACGGCCGTCGAGCTGCGGGAGAGCGACGCGTTTGTACGCCACGCCTATCTGCCGGGGGTGATGCCGGGGCAGCGGTACGGGTTCCGGGCCCACGGCCCGTACGCGCCCGAGCGGGGCCTGCGGTGCAACTCCGCGAAACTTCTGCTGGATCCGTACGCCAAGGCGGTCAGCGGCCGGGTGGACTGGGGGGAGGCGGTCTACGGCTACCACTTCGACGACCGGGACGCGCGCAATGACATGGACTCCGCTCCGCACATGATGACCTCGGTCGTCATCAATCCGTACTTCGACTGGGGCGACGACCGCCGGCCGCGCACCGAGTACCACCGGACGGTCATCTACGAGGCGCACGTCAAGGGTCTGACGATGCTTCACCCGGAGCTTCCGCCGGAGATCCGCGGGACGTACGCGGCGCTGGCGCACCCCGCGGTGATCGGGCACCTGACCGGGCTGGGGGTGACGGCGATCGAGCTGATGCCGGTGCACCAGTTCGTCCACGACCACCGGCTGGCGGACCTGGGTCTGGCCAACTACTGGGGGTACAACACCATCGGCTTCTTCGCCCCGCACAACGCCTACGCGTCCTGGGGCGACCGGGGGCAGCAGGTGCTGGAGTTCAAGTCGGCGGTACGGGCCCTGCACGCGGCCGGCATCGAGGTCATCCTCGACGTGGTCTACAACCACACGGCCGAGGGCAACCACCTGGGGCCGACGCTCTCCTTCCGGGGCCTGGACAACGCCTCGTACTACCGGCTGTCGGACGACCCGCGCTTCTACACGGACACCACCGGCACCGGCAACTCCCTGCTGATGCGCAGCCCGCACGTGCTCCAGCTCATCATGGACTCGCTGCGCTACTGGGTGACCGAGATGCGGGTGGACGGCTTCCGGTTCGATCTGGCGGCCACGCTGGCCCGGCAGTTCCACGAGGTGGACCGGCTGTCGTCGTTCTTCGACCTGGTGCAGCAGGATCCCGTGGTGAGCCAGGTGAAGCTGATCGCGGAGCCGTGGGACGTCGGCGAAGGCGGCTACCAGGTCGGCAACTTCCCACCCCTGTGGGCCGAATGGAACGGCAAGTTCCGTGACACCTGCCGGGACCTGTGGCGCGGGGAACCCGCCACCCTGGCCGACTTCGGCTCCCGGCTGACCGGTTCCTCCGACCTCTACCAGGACGACGGACGGCGCCCGCTCGCCTCCGTCAACTTCGTCACCTGCCACGACGGTTTCACCCTCAACGACCTCGTCTCGTACAACGAGAAGCACAACGCGGCCAACGGCGAGGACAACCGCGACGGCGAGAGCCACAACCGCTCGTGGAACTGCGGCGTCGAGGGGGACACGGACGACGCCGCCGTCCTCGCCCTCCGCGACCGCCAGATGCGCAACCTCGTCGCCACCCTGCTGCTCTCCCAGGGCGTCCCGATGATCAGTCACGGCGACGAGTTCGCCCGCACGCAGCGCGGCAACAACAACGCCTACTGCCAGGACGGCGAGCTCTCCTGGGTGCACTGGCCGGATGCCGACGACCCCGCCGCGGACCGCGCCCGCCGGACGCTGGCCTTCACCCGGGCCATGGTCTGGCTCCGCCGCGACCACCCGGTCTTCCGGCGGCGCCGCTTCTTCCACGGCAGGCCGGTGCAGGGCACCCACGACGAGCTGTCCGACATCGCCTGGTTCACCCACGAGGGCGAGGAGATGCGGGACGAGGACTGGCAGGCGGCGCACGCCCGCTCGCTGACGGTCTTCCTCAACGGCGGCGCCATCTCCGAGCCGGGCCCGCGCGGGGAGCCGGTGGTCGACGACTCCTTCCTGCTGATGTTCAACGCCCACGACGGCCCGCTCGACTTCACCGTCCCGCCCGACCACGGCCGGCTCTGGCAGGTCGTGGTGGACACGGCGTGCCCGGAGGGGGTCACCCGGGACGGCCCGAAGCTCGGCGCGGGCGACCGGCTCACCCTCGCCGACCGCAGCCTCGCCGTCCTCCAACGCCCCCTGTAACCGCCGGACGGACGGGGTACGGATGTTCCCATGAAGCGCGACAGCCGCGACGGGGCACACCCGGCGACCCCGCCGACCGCCACCTACCGCCTCCAGCTCCAGCCCGCCTTCCCCTTCACCGCGGCCGAACGCGCCGTGCCGTACCTCGCCTCCCTCGGCGTCTCCCATCTGCACCTGTCCCCCGTCCTGGAGGCGGTGCCGGGCTCGGCACACGGCTACGACGTCACCGACCACACATCCGTCCGGGCCGAGCTGGGCGGCGAGGACGGCCTGCGCTCCCTGGCCCGTACCGCGCACGCCCACGGTCTCGGCCTGGTCCTGGACATCGTCCCCAACCACATGGCCGTCCCCGCCCCCGAGCACCTCAACGGCCCGCTGTGGGAGGTGCTGCGCGACGGCCCCGCCTCCCCGTACGCCCGCTGGTTCGACATCGACTGGGCCGAACACGGCGGCAAGGTGCTGATGCCGCTCCTCGCCGGCCGGCTGGGCGACGAGCTCGGCGCCTTCACCGTCGACGACAACACCCTCCGCTACCACGACCACGTCCTGCCCCTGCGCCCCGGCACCGAGCGCCTGCCGCTCCCGGAGCTGCTGGACGCGCAGTGGTACCGGCCCGCCTGGTGGCGGCTGGCCCGCACCGAGCTCAACCGGCGGCGCTTCTTCACCGTCTCCGAACTGATCGCCGTCCGCGCCGAGGACCCGGAGGTCTTCGCCGCCACCCACGCCAAAGTGCTCCGACTGCTGCGCGAAGGCGTCCTCGACGGGCTGCGCGTCGACCACCCCGACGGCCTCGCCGACCCGGCCGGCTACCTCGCGCGCCTCCACGAGGAGACCGGCGGCCGCTGGACCGTCGTGGAGAAGATCCTCTCCCGCGACGAACCGCTGCCGGACGGCTGGCCCGTGGCGGGCACCACCGGCTACGACGCCCTGCGCCATGTCGACGGCCTCTTCACCGACCCGGCCGGTGCCGCCGAACTCACCGCCTTCTACCGTGCGTTCGCCTCCCCTCCCGCCGACCGCGGCGGCGACTGGCCCGAGACGGTACGGCGGGCCGCCCGGCGCATGGTCTCCCACGAACTGGCGGCCGAGGTCGAACGGCTGGTGCGGGTAGCCGTCCGGATCTGCGACGCGTCCTGGCGGCTGCGCGACCACGCGCCCTGGGCGCTGCGCACGGCGCTCTGCGAGATCCTCGTCCGGCTGCCGGTCTACCGCCCGTACGCGCGGCCCGGCGAGCCGGTCGCCCCGGCGGACGCCGCCCTGCTGGACGAGGCCGCGCAGGGCGCGCGTTCCGCCTTCGCGGTGCCGGAGGAGGCGGCCGCCGTGGAAGTGGTGCGCGATGCGGCCCTCGGACGGCTCGGGGACGGCCCCGAACACCGCGACTTCTGCGCCCGGTTCGCCCAGACGGCCGCGGCGGTACGGGCCAAGTCGGCCGAGGACACGGCCTTCTACCGCTACGCGCCCCTGCTGTCGGCGACGGAGGTCGGCGGCGCCCCGGACCGCCCCGCCGTTCCCCCGGACGCCTTCCACGCCTTCTGCGCCCGGATCCAGCGGGACTGGCCCGCGACGGGGACAGTACTGACCACGCACGACACCAAGCGCAGCGCGGACGTACGGGCGCGGATCGCGGCACTGAGCGAGCACCCGCACGGGTGGGCCGAGTTGATCGACCGGCTGCACGCCGGGCATCCCGCCCCCGACCCCCATGTCGCCTGGACCGCCTGGCAGAACGCCTTCGGGCTGGGCACGCCGGACCCGCTGCGGCTCGTCCCCGCCGTCGTCAAAGGCGTGCGCGAGGCCGCGCTGCGCACGACGTGGACCGAGCCGAACGCCGCGTACGAGGCGGCGGTCGAGTCGTTCGTCGTCACGGGACCGTGCGGGCCCGCCCACCGGGAACTGACCGCCTTCGCGGAGGAGGCGGAGCCGTCCGTACGGGCCAACACGCTCGGCGCGGCGCTGCTCCAGCTGACGATGCCGGGGGTGCCGGATCTGTACATGGGCACGGAGCGGCTGTACCCGGCCCTGGTCGACCCGGACAACCGCCGTCCGCCGCGCTTCCCGGGTGACGAGCCAGATGGACTCTCCGCCGACAAGCTGCACTTGACCCGTACGGCGCTGCGGCTGCGGCGCGCGCACCCCGAGTGGTTCGTCGGCACCGACGCGACGTACGAGCCGCTGACCGCGACCGGCCCGGCAGCCGGGCACTGTGTGGCCTTCGCCCGCTCGGGGCGGGCGGTGACCGTCGCGACGCGCCTGCCGCATCGGCTGGCCGCCGGGGGCGGCTGGGGCGATACGGCGCTGGCCTTGCCGGGCGGGGGCGCGTGGCGCGAGCTACTGACGGGTCGGGCGTGCCCGGAGCGGGTGCCGCTGTCGCGGCTGCTCCATCGTTTTCCGGTGGCGTTGCTGGTGCGGGAATGACCGGCGGCCGCGCCGAACACCACGCGGGGTGCCCGGCGTACGCCCACCCCGCGCAGAACCGGTCACCCGAAGAACGACTCCCCGCACAGCTCCGCGAACCGCCCCGCGGCTCCCGTGAGTTCCACCCGCGAGAACACCACCATCTCCCTCCTCCACCCCGGGTTCGTGGGCGACCTGCTCCCGCCGCCGTCCCTCGGCCTGGCCCACGCCTCGTTCGCCGAGGGCCTGGTGGTCGCCGAGACGCTGGCGGGCCGGACACCCCGACCGGTGGACTACACGGCCGTACCGCGAGTGACGTACTCCAGCCCATAGACGGCCTCGGTCGGTCTGAGCGAGGTCGAGGCCATCGCCCGTGGTCACGCGGTGGAGGTCAACTCCATGCCGCTGGCCGGCATCGCCAAGGGCATGGTCCATGGCCAGGGGGGCACGGTGAAGGTGGTGGCGGAGAAGGGCGGCGGACGGATCCCGGGCGTGCACCTGGTCGGCCCGCACCCGACGCTGTCGGAGGCGGTCGGCGAGGTCATGCTGTCCCTCGCGGGGCGGGGGCTGCACCAGGTCTGAGGAGGCGGCCGTTGCGGTACGAGGTGTGGGCGCCGTCCGCGTCCCAGGTGACGCTGCACGCGGACGGCCGTGCGTACCCCATGCGCCGCGAGGACGGCGGCTGGTGGCGGCGCGCCGCCCCCGGCACGGACGGCACCCGCTACGGCTTCGCCCTCGACGACGGCCCCGCCCTCCCCGACCCGCGCGCCCGCCGCCTCCCCGACGGCCCGGACGGCCTCGCGGCCGTCCTGGACCCCACCCTCTCCGTCTGGCGACACGACTGGCCGGGCCGCCCGCTCCCCGGAGCGGTCCTCTACGAACTGCACGTGGGCACCTTCACCCGGACCGGCACCTTCGAAGCAGCTGCCGAACATCTGCCGCATCTCGCCCAGTTGGGTGTGACGCACATCGAACTGATGCCGGTCTGCCCCTTCCCCGGCACGCACGGCTGGGGCTACGACGGGGTGGCCCCCTGGGCCGTCCACGAACCCTACGGCGGCCCGGGCGGCCTGGTCCGCTTCGTGGACGCGGCCCACGCCCTCGGCCTGGGCGTCGTCCTCGACGTCGTCCACAACCACTTGGGCCCCTCCGGCAACCATCTCCCCGCCTTCGGACCGTACTTCACCGACCGCCATCACACCCCCTGGGGCGCGGCGGTCAACCTGGGCGAGCCCGAGGTCCGCGCGTACTTCACGAACAGCGCCCTCGCCTGGCTGCGCGACTACCGCCTGGACGGCCTGCGCCTGGACGCGATCCACGCCCTGACCCCCCGCGCCCCCTTCCTCCCCGAACTCTCCTCAGCGGTGGACGAGCTGTCGCAATCCCTGTCCCGCCCCCTCTTCCTCATAGCCGAGTCCGACCTCAACGACCCGCTCACCACGACCCCCCGCTCCTCCGGCGGCCACGGCCTCCACGCCCAGTGGAACGACGACTTCCATCACGCCCTGCACACCGCCCTCACCGGCGAATCCCAGGGCTACTACGCCGACTTCGCCGCCGATCCCGCACAGGCGCTGGCGAAGATCCTGCGCGGGGGCTTCTTCCACGACGGCACATACTCCTCCTTCCGCAACCGCCCCCACGGCCACCCGCTGAACCCGTCGACGACGCCCCCGTACCGCCTCCTCGCCTACACCCAGACCCACGACCAGATAGGCAACCGAGCCCAGGGCGACCGCCTCTCCGCCCATCTCTCCCCCGGCCTCCTCGCCTGCGCCGCCGCCCTCACCCTCTGCTCCCCCTTCACCCCCATGCTTTTCATGGGCGAGGAATGGGGCGCCCGCACGCCCTGGCAGTACTTCACCGACCACCCCGATCCCGCCCTCGCGGAGGCCGTACGCACGGGCCGCCGCCGCGAGTTCGCCGCCCACGGCTGGCCGTCGGACGCGATCCCGGACCCTCAATCCCCGGAAACCCGCCTCCGCTCCTGCCTCGACTGGGACGAGCCGAAGCGCGAACCCCACGCCCGCCTCCTGGCCTGGTACCGCCGCCTGATCGCCCTCCGCCGCGCCACACCGGCCCTGACCGACCCGGACTGGTCGTACACCGCCCTGTCGACCGACGACCGGACGGTCCACTTCCGACGAGGACCCGTACACCTCGCCGTCAACTTGTCCCCTCAACCGGCTGCCTTGGCGCTGGGCGGCACCGCCGCGATCGTCGCTGCCTGGAGCCCGGTCGCCCCGCCGGACGGGGCGGGTGTGCTGCATCTGCCCCCGGAAACAGCTGCGGTACTTCTCGCTACTTGACGGTCTCGCCGTCGAAGAGGACGTCGTCCTCCCACTGCCCGGTCGGCTGCCGGGCGAGCCGCAGATAGTGCTCGGCGATCCGGTCCGGGTCGAGCGGAGAGCCCGGGGAGACCGGCCCGGCGACGGTGACGGTGGCGATGTGCACCCCGTACGGCCCGAACTCCTCGGCGAGCACCGAACGGGCCGCGCGCAGTCCGGCCTTGCCGATGGAGAGGCTGGTCCCCGCCACGCGGGGAACCGGCATGCCGGAGGTGAGCAGGACGGTGCCGCCGCCGTTCCCGGCCATGAGCGGAGCCAGGTGCGTCGCGGCGCTCACCGCGCCGACCACGTTGACCCGCAGGGTCTCCGTCAGTTCGGCGGCGGACAGTTCACCGGGCCGGTCGTAGCGGACCCGGGCCGCGTTGTAGACCAGGACGTCCGGGACGCCGAGCCGTTCGACGGCCGCATCGAGCGCGGAGCGCAGGGAGTCTTCGTCGGCGGTATCGGCCTCCAGGCCGAGGGCTTTGCTCCCGGCTCCGTCGACCGCCCCGACGGCCCCGTCGACGGTGGACCGCGAACGGGCCAGCACTGCGATGTCGAAGCCCTCCCGGGCGAACCGGCGGGCCACCGCCTGCCCGACGCCGGGCCCGGCACCGATCACGAACACTCCGGCCATGGCGGTTCAACTTCCCTTCGGTGGAGCCTGGTCGTGGGAGAAACCTCCGCCAGTCACTCCGTATTCCGCCGGGCACCCCGAGGCGGGCGAGCCGGAGCGAGTAGTGTTCTGCTCTTCGAACGCGAGAGCAGTCTCCTTCACCGACCGCCCCTCAGGGGCACCTGGATCAAGGCAGTTGACATCCGATCAGCGCGTAATTCCTGACCAGGAGGCCAGATTGAGAGACCACCACCCCACCCGCAGAAACATCCTCAAGGCTGCCGGCGGGCTCTCCTCGGCTGCGGTCATCGGCAGCTTGGGCGTCCTCACCGCAGCAGCACCGGCTAAAGCGGCCAGATCGGCCGGCGACGGCTTCGGGCTGCGCATCGTGGACCGCAACGAGAGCGATCCCCGCCTGCGGTACTACCGGTTCGCGACCGAAGCGATCGGCTGGAACCCCGGCGTCAACGTACTGCTTCCCGACGACTACCACACCAGTGGACGGACCTACCCCGTCCTCTACCTCTTCCACGGCGGCAGTACGAGTTCGGACTTCACCGATTTCGACCGCGCAGGCATCCGGGGCTGGACGGCCGGCAAACCGATCATCGTCGTGATGCCCGACGGCGGCCACGCGGGCTGGTACTCCAACCCGGTCAGCTCCAACGTCGGCCCCCGCAACTGGGAGACGTTCCACATGGCCCAGCTCGTCCCGTGGATCGACGCCAACTTCCGTACCTACGCCGAGTACGACGGTCGCGCCGTCGCCGGGTTCTCGATGGGCGGGTTCGGCGCCCTGAAGTACGCCGCCAAGTACTCCGGTGACTTCGCCTCGGTGAGTGCCCACTCCGGCCCGGCCAGCCTGCGCCGTGATTTCGGCCTGGTCACCCACTGGGCCAACATATCCTCCGCCGTGGCGGACCTGGCCGGCGGCACGATCTACGGAGCACCGCTGTGGAACGAGGCCAGGGTGAGTGCCGACAACCCGGTGGAGAACGTCGAGCGCTACCGCGGCAAGCGCATCTTCCTGGTGGCCGGTACCGGCAGCGGCCAGGCCGACTGGTTCAACCAGGTCTCCGAGGGCCAGGTGCTCGCCGGCCAACGCGAGTTCCGCGGGCTGCTGCGCGATGCAGGCATCGACCATGAAGGGCGCGAGGAGTCCGGCAGTCACGAATTCCGCGTACCCGTCTTCCTCCACGACCTCGACGGCATCATCGGCCGGCTCCGCAAGGCGTAGCGGAGGGCGAGGAGCCCCGCTCCCGGTCGGTTCCGGGAGCGGGGCACACCGTCACGGACGTTCCGCGACTACGACGAGTGGGCGGCAGCCGAGCCGTCCCACCGGTTCACGGCCCTCCCCTGACCTGGTGGGGGGCTGGGCAACACCCCGTCCGGTCCCCGCGACGCGCAGGCAAAGCGCCGCCGCAAGCCTGCCGGCCGGCCTTGGCGCGGGCGATCCGGCCGAACCGGGTCCCCTGGTGGCCGGGTTCCGCCCCTTCGCCAGTGAACTCCGGGAGGACATCGGACCGTTCGCCGCCCTGATCCGGAGGCCGGAATCCCGGGCGTGCTCGGCCGGGGAGCCCTCACCCCACTGGGGGCGGCCTTGCTCTCGGAGGCGGGGCCGCCGTGGTCGTCGCGGCGTGATGCCCGGTGGCTCCGCCGGACAGGGCGGATGTACTGCAACTGCCGCCGGAGACGGCAGCCGTCCTCCGCACCGCCGCCGCTTGGCCGTCTCGCCGTCGAATCGGGCATCGCCCCATGCCGAGTTGCCGGACAAGCCGCCGACGGCACTCGGCGATCACGGATCCAGCTGTTCACGACCTCCGCCGTCCTGGGCATCGGTGATCTGACCGACGAGTCCGGCCGTGTCCAGGACGTTCCAGTCCTGCACGACCTTGCCTCCACTGACCTGCCACACCACGATTCCCGTCACACGGACAGTACGTCCTGTCGCGGGAAACCCCCGGAAGCCCCCGGTGTGCCGCGCGGTGGCGGTGAAGTGCGTGACCACGTACGGCCCGTCCGTCAATACCAGGTCAAGGGCAACCTCCACCTCGGAGAACGCGCTGTGCACCACAGCGATACTGCGTTGCGGTCCGGCCGGGCCGACCTTCTTCCCGTTGAGGACGAAGTCCTCCGCGAAGACCTCTTCCGCAGCACTCCCGTCACCCTCGGCCCAGCCTTTCGAGAACCAGTAGTCGACGAGTTCCCTGTGCTTCGACACGGCTGCTCCCATCTGCGATCACCTCTTGGTTCCCGTCACGATCACGAAGGTGCCGAGCATCAGGAAGCGGCCCTCGGCATCCCTGCGGAGCAGTTCTTCGTGCCAGGCGGCAGCCTCTTCCACCTCTGCCACGCCCTGGCCGACAGCGGCATCGGCCGCTCTGCCGATCCATGTCAAGGCGTCTGCGGAGGCAAGGTCCCTGAGGACAACTGGCCATGGGGTGACCGTCACATCCGAGGCGGCGGCTTCGACGAACAAGCCCCGCAGCCCGCGTGCGACCCACGGATTGGGAACATGGTCGCTCCACCAGGTCAGGATGCGGCGGGTGAGGTCCCGGTCGGAAAGGTCGGGCGCCCAGAGCCCGTGGTCCGGGTCGACTGCCAACACCCGGCCGCCCGGCTTGGTCACCCGCAGCATCTCCTTAACGGCCCTCTGCGGGTCTTCGACGTGTTCGATGACGCGCTCCGCACGGACGGCGTCGAAGGAGC
Organism: Streptomyces luteireticuli; assembly: GCF_041519305.1. Lineage (NCBI taxonomy): Bacteria > Bacillati > Actinomycetota > Actinomycetes > Kitasatosporales > Streptomycetaceae > Streptomyces > Streptomyces luteireticuli. Next base: position 6,410,149 of record NZ_CP167927.1, on the reverse strand, counting down.
CGTCCGCGAAAGGCAGCGCCTCGGCGTCACCGTGCCGGAACTCGGCCGAAGGCCCGGCCGCCCTCGCCCTCTCGACCGACTCCCGGCTGGAGTCGATGCCGACGGCCCGGCCACCGGGGCCGACCCTGGCCGCCAGACCGCGGACATCCGCGCCCGTGCCGCAGCCCACGTCCAGTACATGACTGCCGCGCCCGATCGGGAGCAGGGCGTCGAGTTCCCTCTTGAGCGGAGCCAACTCGGCTGCCGCCCGGTCGAGGAACTGCTTTGCGGCGTCGGCCCTGCGCCACACATCGGCGGGCCTGGCCCACTCGGATCGAGCATCCACCGTTCCGGCACCCCCTGTTGAGGCATTGAAGGGATTCGACGATAGGCACGACGTGTTAAGCGCCGAGAAAACACCGGCAGGGAAACCTGGCAGGATTTCGACACCCCGGATCGGCCGTATCCATGGTGTTCTTGGACCGCCCCGGCCCTCGACGCCACCGCCCGGGGCCAGGGCGGCTTGACGGTGCCGCCATCTCATGCCAGGCTATTAAATAGCATGCTAACTAATTTAGCGTGGGAGGGAACACTCGTGCCGGAATCACGGCGTACGGCCACGGACGAGCACACCCCGGAGCCCCTGTCCGTGCTGGTCATCGGCGGAACCACCGCGCGACGGAAAGAGGTTGCGTCGGCCCTGTCCCCGGCGGAGGGATTCTCCGTGACATCCCGGGAAGACGGCACAGGGGATGTCAAGGCGGTCGGCCACGGGCCGGCAGCGACGGTCACCCTCGGTTGTGGTGAACACCCTTCCCTGACCGTCTCCGCCTCGCCGGGACCCAGCGGCACGCCCATCGGAGGAGGCGGCCCGCGCGCGCGACGCTCCCCATGCACGGCGGAGAGCGTCGCGTCCGTCACGGTCACCGACCCGTCCTTGCTCGGACCGGCCATCCGGCTGCTCCGGTCCGGCTACCGCATGTTCGGCCCACGGCCCGAGCCGACGACGGAAGACACCCCGCGGCGGGAGCATGCGTTGTGGAAGCGGATGGAACAGCTCACGTGGCGGGAGACGGAGGTCGTCCGACTGCTGTTGCGCGGCTGGCGCAACACGGAGATAGCCGAGGCCCTGGACCTGAGTGAGAGCACCGTGAAGAGCCACGTGCACAACCTGATGGCCAAGCTGGAGTTCCACAATCGCGTCGACATGATCAGCACCGCCTATGTGACAGGTCTGCTCCGCCCCGGATTCCCGGAACTGTCCTGGCCCCCTCAGCCCCAGACCGGCCCCTGCTGACCGACCGGCACAATACGAGAGAAGGTGGGAGAACCATGCCTGCGCAGGCCCGGGTCACCCAGTTCCAACGGTTCGGAAACAAGATGATGGAGGTCTTCCACGGTCTCGGCCTGCCGATCGGGCCGCTGTACCTCCTGCGGGTCAAGGGGCGCAAGTCCGGGCGGGAATACACCAACCCGGTGGCGCCGGTCCGTGTCGACGGAACCATGTACGTGCTCCAGGCATTTCCGGGCTCCGACTGGGTGAAGAACGCACGCGTCGCCGGCGAGGGCTTTCTCGTCAGGGGACGCAGGGCACAGCACGTGGTGCTGCAGGAGGTGCCACCGGAGGAACGGGGGCCCATCGCAAGGGAGTTCCCCAAGCAGGTTCCCATGGGTGTCGGCGTCTTCGTACGGAACAACGTCGTGGCCGACAAGTCGCCGGCCAGCTTCGAGCGTGCGGCTCCGGAGATCCCCGTCTTCCGCGTCGTGCCGGTCTGAGCGCCGGAACCGCTCAGACGAGGAACAGGCCGGCGAGCGCGGCGGCGAAAGCCGCCAGCGCGAGCCAGGACCGGTGCAGGTTGGAGCGTGCCCACCGGCTCCTGTCAGTGCTCCAACCGTCGGGCAGCCGGTCGGCATCCCAGGCGGCGATGGCCCGGTTGATGCGGACGTTCGACAGTTCCGAGACCAGCGCGACACCGGCCAGTCCGGCCTCGGCAACACCGAAGGCCGCCCTGGCCCCACCACCGGGTACCAGGACGACCAGCAGCAGTCCGGCGCCGAGCGCGATCTTGTCGACGGTGGGCATGAGCGGATCGAACCTCGGGTCCAGCAGCCGATGCACTTCGACGTACTGCTTGCCGGGCAGGCCGGCCAACATCGGTACGACGGCGATCTGCACTGCGACCAGAACACCCGCCAGCACACCGCTCAGCAGGACGAGCACCGACGCCAGCACGTCAACGATCATGACAAGACTCCTCGGAGGCCCTATCGGCCGGTGTCCGGCCCGGGCAGTGGGGTCAGGGTGTGAAATCCATCATCACGCGGTACGTCCCCCTCTTGGCCAAAGTGCCGAAGCAGGCCCGCATGACCAGGTCCCGGGCCCAACAGGCGGCATCACCACGCCATTTGCCCAGAGTGCCGATGCGGTAGGCATTACGGACCATGGCGTCCACCCGCCGACGCCGAACGGCCTCGTAACCGGCGATCGCCGCACCGACATCCGATTCCCGGACCAGTTGCCCGGAGAGCGCGACGCCGTCCTCGATGGCCTGTCCGGCGCCCTGGCTGAGATTGAGCGTCATGGGGTGAGCGGCATCACCCACCAGCACCACGCGCCCATGCCCCCAGGCGAGTTCCCGTCCCGGCGGGCGGTCGGCGATGTCGACGGGCAGGATGGCCTCGTCCGGCGTCGCCTCGATGATACGGGGCACCGGATCCGGCCAGGCGGCATACGCCCCGCTCATCACCGCTCGCTTGTTCTTCCGCAGCATGTCGAAGGCCGTGCTGGTGCGGTCCGCGGTGATCGCGTCCCAGTACACCTCGTTCTCGTTGAGCCTGCAGTACAGGAACCGCAGGCCGTTGCGCCCCCATAAATTGAAGAAGGTGCCGCCCGGCACCGCCGTCTCGTCGGCGAGCGGGGCAATGGCCTGCCAGGCCGTGTAGCCGGCGTAGCGGGGCGGAAGGTCATGACCGTGCCGCAGGGCCTCCCGTACGACCGATCTCATGCCATCAGCCCCGATCAGCACGTCGGCCCGCTCGGCAGAGCCATCGTCGAGCAGGACGGTGACCCCCTCCGGGTCCTGCTCGAAACCGGTGCACCGGGTGCCCATCACCACGGAGTCACCGGCCTCTTCGAGCAGGAGCGCGTTGAGATCGGAGCGGCGCAGTGCCACCGCGGGCGCACGGATGCGGTGCGACTCGGGAGCGATCTCCCAACGGGCGAGCATGCGCCCTTGGTCGGAGCCGAACTCGTGGAAGAAGATCTCCGAACTGACCGCGCCGACCTGCTCGTCGAGCTCCAGACGGCGCAGCGCCAGGAAGGCGTTGTGCCACAGCATGAAGCCACCGCCGGTCAGCAGCCGGCCGGGTTCGGTGCGCCGCTCGAACACCGTGACGTCGACACCGGCCCGGCGGAGCCCGATGGCGGTCACCAAGCCCCCGATACCGGCACCGGCCACCACGGCCTTCTTGACGGTCATGCCTCCTCCGTCCCGGGAACGGCGGCACCATAGGAGTCGAGCGTCTCGCGGACCTCGTAGATCCTCCGCCGGAAGGTGCTCGCCCAGAACGGGTACATGGCGGCGGACTGCTTGATGTGCCCGGGGTCATCGGCCCAGGCATGGAAGACCTCTTCGGACTCCCATTCCGCGAGGAGGCAGTACTGGGTGGGGTCCGCGCTGTCGCGCAGCAGCACGTCCCGCAGATGCCCCGGGGTACCGCGCACCTTCTCGGTGACCTGAAGGTAGGCAGCCTCGAACGCCTGCTGGTCGGCGGGGGCGATGACAGCCGTCATCATGACCCTGATGGTCATCGTCTTCCTCCTTGCTCCGGCTCGGTGCCAGGGTCGAAGTGCGCCACGATTTCCAGGAGTTCCCTGGTCGCCGACTCCCGGAGGGGCTCCAGGGCGGCGGAGAGGGCATGCCGCCGGTCGCTGTCCTGATAGACGGTCAGGTGCTCCGGGGTCAGCCAGTCCGCCGTGATGACATACCGGCGCGGCGTTCCGGGGTCACGCAGCATCGTCTGGGCGACGGCGCCGGGCATCGTCCGGGTCACGGCGGCCGCGTCGAGCCATGCCTTTTCGAAGGCGCGCTCGCAGCCCTCGCGGACGACCATGGTCAGCACGGCGCGGATCACCGCTCGCCCCCGGCGCCCCGGTGCACGGGGCTGATCAGGCGTTCCATGCGTAGAACTCCTCCGCCATGGCGTCCCGGGGCGACCGCCAGGTCAGCGGATCGTACGCCTCGATGAACGGCTTCAGTTTCCGGTTGACGTCCTGGAAGAGCGGGTGGCCCCGGAGGCCCTCGATGCGCCCAGCCATCCCCGCCTCGGCACCGATGAGCTGAAAGTAGAGGCCGTTGAAGCGGAAGAGCCGGCGCTGCCTGACACCTGCCAGCCGCGGCAGTTCCGTGGCGTCCGACTCGGCCCAGACGCCGGAGACGCGCTCCGTGTCTTCGGGGGCCATGCGGGCGACGATGAGCGTGTACTCCACTGGTGCTCCTCACCTACTGCACAAGGGGGTTGGGCGCACAGGAGTGCGCGACAACACTTAGCTTGCTCACTATTTCTCGGCTATCGTGATACCGGGCTGCCGCCGCGTCCCCCGTCGGCGGCAGCCCGGGCGTCACCGTGATTCGATACGCGTCCGCTCCTCGATGCGAGCGCGGATCAGTGCCAACTGCACGGTGGAGTTGGCCGTGATCCGCGCCGTCATCGTCTCCGTGTCCACTGGGGCCCCTTCCTTCATGGCGAACTCCTGCCTCCAGCGAAGCTCCACTCCGCCATCGGTCGGCCGGTAGGTCCACACGATGTTCATAAAGGCGAACGGTCCCGTCTCGACCCGGTGGGCACGCACTTCACCCGCGGCCGGATCCTGGGTCCGCTGCGAGACCCAGCTCCACACCGAGCCGTTCTCGTCCGGATGCATGGTGAGCCGGAAGGTCACGGTGTTCCCGGCACTCTCCAGGATCTCCGCCGCGGCGTACTCACTGAACAGGTCGGGCCACGCGGCGACATCATTGGTGCGTCGCCACACCTCGTCGTACGGCGCGTCGATGACGACGGCCTGATCGGTACGGCCGGCCTGCAGCGCTCCGTTCGCCACGAGACGACGGTAGAGGCCGAAGAGCAGCTCGGCCGGGGTCCCACCGGCTCCGGTCTCGCTGTCCGACCCCAGTCCGAAGCGCAGCTCCAACTCGGTGAGGATGCCCAGGACTCCCAGTGAGTCGACGGCGAGGTCCGCGAAGGTCACGGCGGGCTCCAGCAGCCGGTCGGTGACGATACCCGCGCCGGCGGCCCGGTTGACGACCTCCGTCAGCTCGTCGAGCGTGATGGGGGTAATAGTCATGTTGTTGCCTCCTAGGTTTCGGTGTCCCGCACGGCCCGGACGACGACCGCCGCGTTGAAGCCCTCGAAACCGCGGGCCAGGACCAGAGCCGTGCGCACGGGCTCCGCGCGGGTCTCCCTGACGACATCGAGCGCACACCCCGGGGCGAGCTCCCCCAGGCATGGGGTGCCGGGGATGACCTGGTCGCGCAATGCCAGCAGCGCCAGGGCCACGTCCAAGGGCGCACCCCCCGCATGCAGGCGTCCGACCAAGCACTTCGGCGCGGTGACGGGTACTCCACGGGGCCCGAACACGGCGCTGATGGCCTCGGCCTCGGCCCGGTCCGCGGCCGGAACGCCGAGTGCGTCGGCGAAGACCACATCGACGTCCGTCGCGGCGACGCCGGCGTCGTCGAGCGCCAGGGTGACGGCCCGGCGCAGCCCCGGCTCCCGCCCCGATCCCGGGCGCGGGTCGAACGTCGCACCGTAGCCGGCGAGTTCTCCGTAGACGGGCCGACCGGTCCGGCGCCGCCGGGCGTCCTCGCGCTCGAGGACGAACATGGCGCCCCCCTCGCCGGCCACATAGCCGTCGGCTTCGGCGTCGAAGGGGACATAGGCCCTGGCAGGGTCGCTGCGACCGGTCATCAGCCGAGCGCTGGCGTGGCAGCTCAGCGCGTAGGGGCTGAGCGGCGCGTCAGTGCCTCCCGTGACCACTGCCGAGGCGTCGTCGCGCAGGATCCGGCGCGCCTGTGCGAGCGCATCGAGGCCGCCCGCCTGCTCGCCGACCAGGACGCCACAGGCGCCCTTCATGCCGTGCCGGATGGAGATCTGGCCCGTGGTCGCCGCGTAGAACCAGGCTATGGACTGATAAGGGCCGACGAACCGCGCCCCTTTGCTCCACAACTTCTGGATCTCCCGCTGGCCGAACTCGTTGCCGCCCGAGGAGGTCGCGGTGATCACGGAGATGTCGTACGGGTCCAGCTGCGCCGGGTCCACGCCCGCGTCGGCGAGGGCGCGTTCGGCGGCGGTGAGCCCGAGCTGGGTCCAGCGGTCCGTCTGGACGATCAACCGGCTGTCGAGGTGTTCGGCCGCGAGAAACCCGTCCACGACACCGGCCAGCCGTACCGGGTGGCCGGCGGCCTCCAAGGACGGCACCGGGCGGATTCCGCTGACGCCGTTCAGGGTCGCCTTCCAGAAATCCTCGGTCGTGGCCCCGTTGGGGGCGATCACCGACACTCCGCCGAAGACGGCCCGGCCGGACGCTGCCGTCCATGCCGTTCCCCTCACATCCCACCTCCGTTGCCGGGCCGGGTCAGGAGCATCGCCGACTGGAACCCGCCGAACCCGCTGCCCACGGTCAGCACGACGTCGACCGCCTGCTTGCGCGCGGTCCCGGGAACGAAGTCGAGGTCCAGCGCCGGGTCCGGGTTACGGAGATTGGCCGTCGGCGGCACCAGGTCGTTCTCGATGGCCAGCGCGCAGGCGGCGACCTCCAGGGCCCCGATGGCACCCAGCGAATGCCCGATCATCGACTTGATGGAGCTGACGGGAATCTCGTAGGCGGCGGAACCCAGCGACTTCTTGAGTGCGGCCGTTTCGTGACGGTCGTTCTGCGCCGTCCCCGAACCGTGGGCGTTGACATAGTCGATCAGACCGGGAGTGACTCCCGCCCGCCCCATGGCCGTGCGGATGGCCTCGGCCATGTCGAGTCCGTCGGGCTTGAGTCCGGTCATGTGGAAGGCATTGCTGCGCTGCGCAAAGCCGGTGATCTCGGCGTAGGAATGCGCCCCGCGGCGAGCGGCATGGTCCCTGCTCTCCAGCACGAGCACGGCGGCCCCCTCACCGAGCACGAATCCGTCCCGGTCCCGCGCGAACGGCCGGGAAGCATGCGCCGGATCCGTGTTGTTGCGCGAGGTCGCCCCGATGGCATCGAAGCAGGCCACGGTGATCGGGGAGATCGGGGCATCGGTCGCTCCGGCGATCACGACGTCGGCCAGCCCCTCGGAGATCAACTGCGTCCCGTGGGCCACCGCGTCGAGTCCGGAGGTACAGCCGGTGGAAATCACCGTCGCGGCTGCCTCGGCCCCTGCGGCCCAGGCCACTTCCACCGCCAGTGTGCTGGGAACCAGCGCGCGGTAGAGGTGTGCGGCAGCTCGTTCCGGAGTGATGTCCCAGGTGGCGCCCCCGTCGCTGAGCACCACGTACTCGTCCTCCAGCCGGGTGGTGCAGCCCACCGCGCTGCCGATGCTGACGCCGACCCGCTCGGGCGGGACCCGCCCGGGTTCGAGACCCGCGTCGGCCAGCGCCTCGCGAGCGGCGACCACCGCGAACTGGGCGCTGCGGTCCATGCGTTGGATCTCTTCGTCATCCAGTCCCTCCGCAGCGGGATCGAAGTCGGCTTCCGCGGCGATCCGGGACTGGAATCCCGCAGGGTCGAACAGGGTGATGCCGCGGGTGGCGGTCCGGCCGTCGGACAACAGATCCCAGTACGCCTGTCGGCCCAGCGCGCCGGGCGCGACGATGCCCATGCCCGTGACCGCCGCACCCCAGTCCCTCATCGGAGCTCCTGGGCGGCAGGCAGCGGCTCGGTGTCCACGTGCCCCAGGTCGGGGCGGGGCGCCAACGGCCCCAGGTGGTAGACCAGTTCCGCCGTGACGGACCCGGTGTTCTCGAGCCGGTGGCGCACATGGGCAGGCACCAGCATGCCCTCGCGGGCGTTCAGTTCGATCGGTTCGCCGTCCATCCGGAGTGTGATGGCGCCGGACAGCAGAAGGACGAACTCCTCGGAGTACGGGTGGTAGTGCTCACTGATGTACTCCCCCGGCCGAAGGGTGGCGAGTCCCATGAATCCGCTGACGGCCCCCACGTTGGCGGGACCCAGCAGGGTGCGGAGCACTCCGCCGCGCCGCCGGTTCTCGGGCACGTCGTCGATAGCGACCTTGCGGAAGACGGGCCCTTGGGCCCTGGTGTTCCCGTTCATGGCCAGGTGGCTCCTCACGTCGTCCCGGTGGAGGCTCGGGGCCCTGCCCACCTTCTCGGTACGGAGTCTGCGGGCGGGAAGAAAAGCCTCGGTTAGTTCCCGGGAAAAGCACGGGACCATGGGAGCGATTGCCGTGGGCCGCCGCCCTGCCTGCCTGCCTGCCTGCCTGCCTGCCCGAGGATCCCCGCCCAAGATCGGGTCACGAGCTATTAGGAGCCCTTATCCGGCGCTTTATCCGTCCCTCCGATACTCGACGCAACCCAACTGGGAGGGAAACCCATGACAGCTGCGCGTGGACGCGTCGTCGTACTCGACGACGTCAAACCCGTCGAATGGACCGGCGAGTCGGGCCGTTGGCTGCTGCGCGGAGAGGATACGGGCGGTCTGTACTCCTTCTTCGAGGTGACGACTCCGCCCGGCGGCGGCCCGCCCCTGCACATTCACCAGGAGGTCGACGAAGCCTTCTACGTCATCGAGGGCGAGTACGAGATAGAGGTCGACGGCGAGAAGCACAAGGCTGTCCCCGGCACTTTGGTGTACGGACCGCGCGGAATCCCCCACCGGTTCCGCAACTCCGCGGGCCGCATCAGCAAGATGCTGTGCATCGCCGCCCCTGGCGGGATCGAGAACTGGTTCCGGGAGCTCGGTGAACTCACCGGCGGGCCGCAGCCGCCCGAATGGGAACGCATGCAGGAGCTCGCCACCCGGCACCGCATCATCGGGTTCCGTCCCGAAGGCGGCCCGCCTCGCAAGAGCCCCGGCACCGAGTAGAACGGCGACCGGCCGGGCACGGCACACCGCCGCGCCCGGCTTCCCGACCACTCACCGACCTGCTGGAGGCTCGTCATGCCCTCAGGGCGCTACCCCTACCGACACGCCCTCATCACCGGAGCGTCCAGCGGGATCGGCGCGGAGTTCGCCGCGCAACTGGCGCGTCTGGGCGCCTCGCTGACACTCGTCGCCCGTCGCGCGGACCGGCTCAAGAACCTCGCGCAGGGACTCGGCCGGCAATACGGTGTCCCGGTCGAGGTACTCGCCCTCGACCTCGGCAGCGAAGCCGACCTCGATACCGTGGCCCGGAGCGCGGGCGACCGCGAACGGCCCGTGGAACTGCTGGTGAACTGCGCCGGGTACACGGCCACCGGACTCTTCGGTACGTCACCGCTGGAGCGGGACACCCACCAGATACGGGTCAATGTGGTGGCCCCGGTCGTGCTCAGCCATGCCGTACTGGAGGGAATGCGCGAACGCGGTCACGGCGGCATCCTCCACGTCTCGTCCATCACCTCGGTGCTCCCCATGCCGAAGACCACCCTCTACGGCGCGGCCAAGGCGTTTCTGAGCGCGTTCGGCGAGAGTCTCCACATGGAGACGCGGGCCGACGGGGTGCATGTCACCACCGTGCGAACCGGGCTCACCCGCACGGAGTTCCACAAGGTCGCCGGGGTGGACACGTCCGGACTGCCTCCCCTGGGATGGCTGGAGCCGGAGCGCGTCGTGGCATCGGCCCTGCGGGCGGTCGCCAAGGGGCGCCCCTTCGTGACGCCGGGTGCGTTCTACCGACCGCAGCCGTTCCTCCTGGGCGCGCTGCCGCGCAGCGTGGTGCGATCCATGGTCCGGCGGACCTACCGGATCTGAGGAGTCCGGGACCCACGATGTCCGCGCGCCCGGGCGGGGAACAGGGTTGCCGCCGACCGGTGTTCCGCGCTTCGGATCACCGGCCGGTGGACCCCACCAGCCCGAGTTCATGTGCGAAGATCACCAGACAGAGCCGGTTCCGCAAGGCCAGTTTGCGCATCAGCCGCTGCACGTGCGAACGCACCGTGTTTTCGCTCAACCACAACTGGGCGGCGATTTCGGCATTGTTCCGCCCCGCCCCCACCAAAGTCAGCACCTCCAGCTCCCGTCGGCTGAGCTTGCCCAGAACCTCCTGGGCATCGCGTCTCAGTACCCATTCGGATGTCAGGGCCACATCGCCGATCCCCTCGTCGTACAGCGCCCCCTCCGGCAGCACCGTCCATCCCCCCGCGACCAACAGGGCGCAGTCCACGAGCTCCCTGTCATCGACAGAGCTCGCCACAATGCCCCGGACGCCGAACCACAGAGTCGCCGCCAGCCCTTCGAAGCTCTCGTCCACCACCAGCAGTACCGGCGGCGGCACGGCCGTCGAACGGGAAATGAGCCTGCCCAGCAGGCCGCACCCGCTCCGGTCGAGCGTGGCTATCACCAGATCGGCACTTAGGACGTCCTCCTCGTTCGGTCCACGCACCAGCCGCAGCTCGTGCTGGGCCGCGACCCTCTCTTCCAACGCCCTGCGGCTTGTCCCGCTCTGCCCCACGACGGCAGCAGTAAGCAATAGGTCCCCCCTCTCCAGGCGCACGTCCTCCCGGCTCAGGACCGCCGGTGGACGGTGCGCCCAGAGGAGAACGATCGCACTTCCATGCCATCGTTCTCAGTTCTTTCGATTCATGCGGACGATGCCCCGCCGGCCGTCCGGCCCCGGATGCCCTCCTTCTCCAGCCGGGGAACGACTTCGGCGCAGAAGTACTCGAGCTCACCGGCGTAATCGACGAAGGAGAGGGCGAGCCCGCCGATGCCCGCGGCCGCGAACCTCGTGATCGCGGCCGCCACCTCGTCCGGGGTACCCACCAGGGGGGAACCGCCGTGTCCCGCGGCGAACCGGGGCCGGAACCGGGCGATCTGTTCCTCCGTGAAGGACTGCGGGCCGATGCCCTGACCGCGCATCACGGTGTCCACCCCGGCCCAGTCGGCGTGCTCCTCGGCGTAGTAGCGCAGATACTCCTCGGCCTCACGATGCGTGGGACGGCACACCACGAAGGCGTTGGACAGCACGCCTGTCCTGTCCCGGCCGTGGCGCCGGGCCGCCGCGCGCACCCCGTCCACCAGCGTGGTACCCCCGGCCGGATCGAACGTCGCGGTCAGCAGGAAGTCGGCGTTGCGGGCGGCGAACTCCCGGCCCGGGCCGGACACCGCCGCATTGATCACCGGGAGCGCTCCACCGGCCGGGCGGGGGCTGCCGTGCACCCCGCGCATCCCCCGGAAGAATTCCCCGTCATGGTCGAAGGGCCGCTCCTCGGACCAGATCCGGCGGACCAGATCCCACCACTCCTGGGCATGGGCGTAACGACGCTCCGGGCTGTCCGGGAGATCCGTACCGAACGCCTCGTGTTCCGCCTTGTACCAGCCGGCAACGATGTTGAGGCCCGCCCGGCCGGCACCCACCTCGTCGAGCGTGGCGAGCTGCTTCGCCGCCACGACCGGGTGCAGGAAGGCGCTGTGCAACGTGGCGAAGACCGAGATCCGACGGGTCACGGCCAGCAGGCCGGAGGCCCAGGCCACGGTCTCCAGCGCGCTGTCGTGGAAAGTCGTTCCGGGCCAGCCGATCCAACGGCCGACCGGCAGCAGGAAGTCGAGGCCGAGCCGGTCGGCCAGCACCGCCGTCTCCACGCTGTCCTGCCAACTCCCCTTCCAGCGTTCCGGAATCGTGGTGATGGCCAGCCCCGATGACGCGTTGAACGCGAACAGCCCGAGCTTGAAGCCGCTGTCCGCAAGCATTCTGCGTTCCACTCGCCCCTCCAGCACAGATGTCATGGGTCCTCGCACAGGGCGGGAGACAGCGCAACGGGGCGGGCACGGAGAAACGGTGGATGCGAAGTCCACCGTCCCCGCGCCCGCCCCGCCTGTCATCCCTGCCGACCGAGGCTAGCCACGCCGGTGCGCGCCGGAGTAAAGCCGGGCTCAAGGGCCCCGCTGCGCTCAGTTCCGCCAGGAGCCCCGGGCCTCGTAGGCCGGGCTCCACTTGGTCTTCAGAAGCAGCCGCACCGGCGGGGGCATGAAGGAGTGCACCTTCTTGACCGCGTCGGGCGTGGCCTGGTCGAGCATCCACGGGAAGAACTCCGCCGCGCCCTTGAAGCCGAGACTCGAGCGCTGGTCGGCCAGGAAGGCCTTCCACTCCTTCTCGGAGAGCGCCTCCCGTACATACGGGAACCCCTCCTTCTCCTCATGTTCCAGGTGCGACTCCAGGCACTCTCCGAGCGCCGCCACGGCCTCGGCCAACCGGTCCGCCGATGCCTCGCGGTCCGCCATCACCGCGTCGACGCCAGCCAGTAACGGATCGAGCCGTTCGTGCTCCTCCTCCAGCTCCCGGAGAGTGGAGAGCACGTCGGTACGGTGGCGCAGCCCCTTGGCCATCCGGGGCCACAGGTCCCGATCCTCGCCCTCGTGATGGATGCGCAGCTGCGTCTTGAGGATCCCCCACCCGGTCTCCACCCGTCGCCGCGCCAGGGGATCGTCGAGCGAGCGGCGGGCGACCGACTTCTCCAGCCGCCTGATGTCGCGGCGGAAGGCGTCGTGGCTCACCAGCATGAGAGTGAGGTCCACATAGTCCTTGGCCATGATCGGCTGTCCTTTCGACGACCTCTACATTTCGTTAGCTTGCTACTTTATTCTCGACCCCCAGCCCTGTGTCAACGGAACGGCCGGGGCGGGTCGAACCGACTCCGCCCCGGCCGCACCTCCGGGCTCAAGCCGCCCTGCGGCCGACCATCGCCGTCGCGCGCGCCGGCAACGGGAAGCAGTCCTCGACCACGAGCCCGGCCTCCTCCATCCAACCCCGGCACTCCGCGGGCGTGTACTCGCTGCCGCCCCGCGACTGCACCATCAAGGTCAGACTCAACAGCAGGTTGGCGACGCTCCGTCGGCCGTCGTCGATCATCGGGTCGTAGACGACGACCGCCCCGCCGGGACTCACCGCCCGGGCCGCCCGGGCGATCAAGTCACGTCGGGCGTCGACCGGACAGTCGTGCAGGACGTTGCCGAAGACCAGCACATCGGCACCGGGCAGCTCGTCCACGAAGAAGTCCCCGCCATGGAAGCCGATCCGCTCCGCCACCCCGGCCTGTCCCGCCAGCTCCTCCAGGAACGGCCGCATGACGGGACGATCGAAGACCGCTCCCTTCAAGTGCGGGTGGGCGAGTAGTAGTTGGGCCGCCAGATTGCCCCGGGCACCGCCGATGTCCACGAACGAACCGTGACGCGACCAGTCGAACCGGCGGACGAGCTCGGGGCCGACCGTGCCGTTGAGGCTGTCCATGGCGGAGAGGAACCGACGCAGCCGCTCCGGATCCCGGAAGATCTGGGCGAACGGCACCGTGCCGGACGCGTGGCCGTGCGGTTCACCGGTGCGCAGCATGGTCTCCAGACCCTCCCAGCCCGGCCCCATGAAGTCGGCGGTCATGGTGAGGAACCCGCCCACATACTTCTGCCCGCTGGGCAACAGGTACTGGGATGCGGCAGGAGTGTTGCGGTACGCCCCGTCGCGCCGCTCCAGAATGCCGAGCGCGGCAAGGGCGTCCAGGAAGTCCCGTACACCCCGGGGATGCAGCCCGAGCCGGGTCACGACCTGGTCCGCCGTCAGCATCTCCTCTTCCAGCGCCCTGAAGAGATCCAGATCGAGCGCGGTCATGAGCAGCCTGCTGCGCATGAACGACCAGCCCAGCAGCATGATGTCGAAGGGGTCGTCCACCGGCACGGGCGTCGCCGCCGTGCGTTCTGCACCCATCTCGTTCTCCTTTCCGACCTGTTCAGGCCGTCCACATGCCGACGGCCCGGAGAGCGGACCTGTCCGAGTCCAGCACCAGCTGGTGCACGGCGCGGATCTCGTCGCCCGGCTCGATCCCGAGTTCGTCGATGAGGTACTTGCGGGTGGTCCGATAGACCTGGAGCGCGTCACCACTGCGCCCCGAGAGGAAGAGGCCGATCATCAGCAATGCGTGCAGATGCTCGTTGAACGGGTGACGTACCACCAATTCCCGTAGTTCTGCGATGACTTCCCCGCGTCGGGTACCGTGCCGGAGCTCGAGCGAGAGACGCTCCTCCTGGGCCGTCATCCACGCCTCCTCCAGTCGGGAGGCGGCCCCCTTGAGCAGGGTCCCCTCACGCAGGTCGGCGAGGGGGACGCTGCGCCAGAGCCTGGCCGCGGCGCGGTAGTGCTGCAGCGCGGCCCGGTGGTCCTGTTCTTCGCGAGCCGCGCGGGCGCAAGCTCGGTGCCGGTCGAACTCGGCGAGATCCAGCATTCCCTCGCCCACGGCCAGGTAGTAGCCGGGCGGCTCGCTGACCAGGGCGAGCTCCCCGCGGGAACTGCCGCCGTGCACAATCTTTCTGAGCTGGGAGATGTACACCCGCAGGGCCTGGAGTGCGGTGCGCGGCGGTCCCTGCGGCCAGAGTTCGTCAATCAGTACGTCGATGGACAGGACGGTGTGGTGATGCACCAGCAGAGCCGCGAGCAGGACGCGCAGCTTGTGCGCTTGCGGGGTCAGAATGCGACCCTCGTCATGAACCTGCAGTTGGCCGAGAAGGTTGAAACGCATGGATGTGCTTCCCCGCCTTTCCTATCACCGGTGCGGCGTCGAGCCGCGCTCGGGGACAGGCAGGGAAGCGTGCTACCGGTGGTTCCGGACCGTCCCCCGCCGCATTCGCGACAATGACCTGGTTCCGTCATGCCGCCGAATACCCAGCGCAGCCATCACCTCAGAGAATGCGCGAGGCACTGCCGCGACCCGATGTACGGAGTTACGGTCACGACCTCCATCGCTTTGCACCGGCCCCAACTTAGCGGGGTGATACAGGCAGGCACATCAACCCGTGGGATGAATAACGATTCCCCGGCTTCCGGTGCGGGTCCGGAAAGCCGGGTCGTCGGGGACGGGCCAACCGCTCAGTGCGAGGCTCCCGCCTGAAGGCCGCGTCGGAGGGGCAGCGCCAGGACGAGCAGCACGACGAGGGCATAGACGCCGACTTCGTAGTAGAGGCTGGTGCCCATCGACTGCGAGAAGTGTTTCTTCGTGGTCCTGGTCAAAGTGTCGCTGACCAGCCCGGAGACCTCCGGGTTGCCGGCCCGTCCGGCCTGCGCCAACAGGTCGGTACAGCTGCGCTGGAGCTCCCCCGGGTCACTTGCCGCCGCCTGATCGGTGAAGCAGCGTTCCATGCCGCGCTCCAGGGAGCGCACACCCGCAGCGGGGACCTCCATCTGCGCCAACGATTCGCGGAAGGCCGGGAGCTCGTCCCGCACGGCCGCCCCGGCATGGCCACCGCTGAGCAGCCCGAAGAAGAGGGCCCCGAGGACAGCCACGCCCACCGCGTTCCCCGCCTGCCCGACTGTGGCCTGCACGCCGGAGGCAGAGCCGGCACTCGGCCCGGTCGCCTCGGCCAGCACCAGGTCATTCACCGAGGTGACGATGAGGCCGAGTCCGAGGCCCACCACGATCTCCGCGGGAACGAGCTGCCAGTACGTCAGGTTCTCAGGGTGTGCCCGCAGGGTGACCATCACGGCGACCATGCCGCCGATCATCACAAGCGCACCGATCTGGAGCACGAACTTTCCCAATTTCGGGAGGAGTTGGATGACGATACCCGATGCCATCCCCGTACCCAGCGCCACGGGAAGGAAGGAAAGGCCCGTACGCAGAGCGGAGAAGTGATATCCGGCCTGCAGCTCCACCGCGAGTACGAGGAAGAAGGCCGAGACCCCCGCGAAGCAGGCGAACTGGACGACCAGCCCCCTGCCGAATGCCCCTTCGCGGAACACCTTGAGGTCGACCACCGGCCAGCCGCCCCGCCGCTCCAGGGCCCGCTGGTGCAGGACGAACAGCGCGAGCATGGGCACCGACAGACCGAGCAACCCCCAGATCCACCACGCCCAGCCCGCGTCCCGCCCCTGGATCAGTGGGAAGATCACCAGCACCACGGCGGCCGTGCCCAGCGCTGTGCCCGGGATGTCCAGCCGGGGCCGTTCCTCCGACTTCCACTCGCCGACCAGCCGCCATGCTCCATAGGCGGCCAACAAGGCGATGGGAATGTTGACGAGGAAGATGGGCCGCCAGTCAAGCCCCAGGACGTCGAAGTGGATGAACACTCCCCCGACGAGCGGGCCGGCCATCCCCGCGAGCCCGGTGACGCCGCCGAGAGCACCGAAGGCCGCCGCACGGTGCTTGCCCCGGAAGGTGACGTGGATGATCGAGGTGACCTGAGGGAACATCAGGGCCGCAGTGAGCCCCTGGATCACCCGGAAGACCACGATCAGCACGCCGTTCGAGGCCACACCGCACAGCAGGGAAGCAACGGCGAAGGCCAACACACCCTGGATGAACACCCTCCTGCATCCATAGATGTCCCCCAGTCGTCCGCCCGCCACCAGGCCTGCCGCGAAGGCGAGTTGGTAGCCAGCCAGGATCCACTGGATCTGGGAGTAGCTGGCGTCCAGCGAACCCTGGATCTCGGGAGTCGCAACCGTCACCACGGTCACATCGAGCAGCTCCATAAAAGCGGCGATCAGGATGACCGCCAGCCCCAGCCACTCGCGGCGGGTGGGCTCCGCCGGCGCGGCCGACGGAACGGGTAATTCACTGCCGACGCCGACGTCACTCAAGGGGACTCCCCACAGTTGCCCGACCAAGAATAAGTTAGTATCCTAACGAATCAATAGGGGACGGTCAACCCTCGACGGTGAGGCCTCGATCGCGGCGGCGATACCCTTTTCGCCAGGAAGACAGCACAGATGGAGGTTCAAGTGCCGAGGCAGCAGCGCATGGACGAGGAGCACGCACCGGTGGACGCGGCTCCCATGTGGCTGCACCGGAGCGTCGCCCCCAAACTGCATCTCACGGCCAAGTCGTGCCGGGCCTTCTTCGAGGAGCGGCTGGCCGAGTCGGGCACCACGTTCGCCGTCTGGACCGTACTCGCCACGCTCAAGATGGAGGGCCCGATGATCCAGCGCGCCCTTGCCTGGCACCTGAACATCGAGGGCCCCACCCTCTCCCGTCACCTGGAGTCCATGGAGCGCCGCGGACTTGTCGTCCGCAAACGCACCGACGCCGATCGCCGCGCGGCCGCCGTGGAGCTGACCCAGGAGGGCGAACGCATGTATGCGAGGATCGAGAAGGTCGCCATCGAAGGGCAGCGTGAGATGCTGCAGGGCTTCAGCGACAAGGACATCGAGCTGCTCAACGGACTGCTCGACCGGCTCCTCGGCAACGTGGGCAGCGACTGATGGCATGACGGAGCCCCGTCCCACGGTGCCCGGGTTCTCCCGGCAGCGGGACGAGGCCCTGTGACAGCTTTCCGACCCTTCGTCAGTCCTGCCGTCGGCCCCCCAGCAGCCTCAGCGCACCGGAGGGACAGAGGTCCGCCGCGTCGCCGACGGCCTGGAGCTGCTCACGCCCCGGCACCTCGTCGAGCACCACGACGACCCCGTCCTCGTCCTGCTCGAAGACGGCTGGAGCGGCCAGGACACACTGGCCGGCGCCGACGCACTCGGAGTGAATCGCATCGATGCGCACCGCGGTGTTCTCGGATGCCGTCATGTCCCGCTCCCCCAGGTGATCGGAAGTGTGTTGACGCCCTGCACCGTGCCGCCGTCGCGCGGTACGACACGGTCGAGGTCCACGGCCAGGCGGAGCCCTGGCAGCCGCCCGAACAGGGCCGGCAGCGCGATCTCCAGCTCCGCGCGGGCCAGATTCTGGCCGAGGCACTGGTGGACTCCGAAACCGAAGGCCATATGGCGCCGGTCGCCCCGACGGATGTCGAACCGGTCCGGGTCGGGGAAGACGGTGGCATCACGGTTGGCGAGTGAGTGCACGACGACGACCGGCTCCCCTTCCCTGATGTGCTTCCCGCCGACTTCGATGTCGGTGGCCGCGACCCGGGTCCCGGCGATGTCGGCGATCGACAAGTACCGCAGCAGCTCCTCGACCGCCCGGGTGGCAAGGGCTGGGTCCGCGCGCAGGGCTTCCAGCTGGGAAGGGTGATGCAGCAAAGTGATCACACTGAGTGTGATCATGGAAGCAGTGGTCTCGTGCCCGGCGATGAGCACCATCAAGGCGTTCATGACGAGCTCGTGCGGGGCGAGCTCACCGTGGGCGACCTGGTCCCGGGCGAGCCTGCCGAGCAGTCCCGGGCCGGGTTCCGCCAGGAGATCCCCGATCAGCCGCTCCAGATAGGCGCCGAGCTCACCGGCCGCCTCGAGAGCCTGCTCCGGACTGTCCGCCTGGATCAGATTCCGGCTGGTCTCCTGGAAGAAGGCGTGATCGGCGTACGGCACGCCGAGGATCTCGCAGATGACCCGGGACGGCACGGGTAGCGAGAACGCGGGGACCAGGTCCAGAGGCCCGCCCTGTCCCAGCATGGCCTCGATGTGCTCGTCGACGATGGTCTCGATGACCGGCCGGAGAGCAGCGACCCGGTGCACCGAGAATTCGTTCATCAACATGCGCCGGTGCCGGGTGTGTTGAGGTGCGTCCATCCCGACAAAGGACGGCGGCTGGTGCCTGATGCCTTCCATGCGCGGGGAGACGATCGGATATCCGGGGTTCTGCCGGTCGGCGGAGAGATGTCCGCCGGAGAGCAGCTCCCGGGCGGCCCGGTACCCGGTGACCAGCCACACGGACGAGCCGTCGTAGAGGGTTCCCTTGACAGCAGCCCCCTGGTCACGGAACTCGGCGTAGCCCGGCGGCGGCTGGTAAGGGCACGTTCTGTCCTGCGGAAACGGCGGCGCCTTCGTGCATTTCTCGGTCGAAACGGCCTCACTCACCTAATCCCCCTCGGAATCGTGCCAGTTGTGGTGGGAAATCCGCCCGGTGGCAGGTCGGGCTCATGTCTCGCCGCGGGCAGGCGCCACCGGGCTCGCGGAATGGCGGCCGATGGTGGTGAACCTGCGTCGGATGCGCTTCTCCCATGGGTGCTCGACCCATCGGTAGAAGAAGGCCGAGACGCCCAGGGTGATGACAAGGCCGAGCACCGCGTAACCGACGTGCCCGACGGCGGGCCGCACCGGGTCGGTGAAGAAATCGGCGGTCTCCTTGCCCGGCGAGGCCGCACGGGCGACCGGCAACAGGACGGTGAACTGGAACAGGTAGAACGCATACGACCACTGGCCGAGGCGCGTCAGCGCTCTGCTGCGCAGCAGCGAGACTTCTCCGGCCAGGTCACGGCCGGCCAAGGCGGCGATCAACAGCGCGAAGAAAGGGGTCATGACCGTGTCCACTGCGTCGAAGAGCACAGCGCTGCGGAACGCGGATCCCCGGAGCATCCAGAGGACGAACAGCGGCACCAGCAGGAGAGCCGAAGCGGTCCGCACGCCGACGGCCCGCCAGCCTGCACGTACGGCCACGGCCGTCACCATGCCGATGAGGAACTGGGGCACCCTGGCGGCGGGCGAGTAGACGCCGAACACCACTCCGTCGTACCCCGCCAGGCTGGTCACGCCGGTCTCCGGCGGCCGGGCCAACCACAGCCCGGCCCGCAGCGCCACGAGCAGGGCAAGAGCCCCGCCGGCCAGCCACAGCAGCTGACGTGCGCGCCAGCCGCCGATCCGGCGGACGGCGAACGGGAACAAGGCGTAGAAGAATGCCTCGCACGACAGCGACCAGGTCACCGGCGTGGCACCGGTGAGGATCCAGCCCGGCACCCATGCCTGGACGAGCAGCACTGCCGAGAGGGCGACCAGCAGCATGTGCGCCCGTGACACCGATCCGGCGGAGGTCAGGGCAAAGAGTGTGGGAACGGCCACCGCCACGACGAGCAGCGGCCACACCCGGGCGAATCTCCGCCCGTAGAAGGAGCGCAGGGTGTCGTCCGGGGTCCAGGTCCAGGTGAGCACGAAACCGGAGAGGACGAAGAAGAGCGATACCCCCGACTCCCCCAGGGAGAACAGCCCACGGGTGTGCGGCACCGGCAACAGGACGTTGACGTGGGAGAGGAAAACCCCCAACGTCGCGAACCAGCGCAGTCCGGTGAGGGAATCGAGCCTGGCTCCCGCGGCGGGACAACCTGTCCCCCCGTCTCCAGGCCCTGCGGATCCTCGGACCGGCGTCACCTTCATGCGTCCCTCGCCTCATGAATGTGGGAGAACGTCTCCGTGCACATCCATGGCAGCGCCCGCCGGTGAAGGCGGGATCAAGCGCATGAAAAGGCCCCCGGTCCGCGTCGTGCCGCGCGCGGTGCGCGGCACTTCCGCAGCCGGCGCCTCAGCCCTCGTCCGGCTCCAGCCGCAGCGCGATCGAGTTGATGCAGTACCGCTGGTCCGTCGGCGTCGGGTAGCCCTCGCCCTCGAAGACATGGCCCAGGTGGGAGCCGCACTTCGCGCAGCGGACCTCCGTCCGGACCATCCCGTGGGAGCGGTCCTCCAGGATCTCCACGGCCGAGGAGTCCTTGGGGTCGAAGAAGCTCGGCCAGCCGCAGTGGCTCTCGAACTTCTCGGTGGAGCGGAAGAGTTCGGCGCCGCAGGCGCGGCAGGAGTAGACGCCGGCCGTCTTCGTGTCGGTGTACTCACCGCGGAAGGCGGGCTCCGTGCCGGCCCGGCGGAGCACCTCGTACTCCGCGGGGGTCAGCTCGGCGCGCCACTGCTCGTCCGTCTTCTCGACCTCGTAGGACATGGTTTCCCCTTGTCAGCTCTCCAGGCGGGCGAGGATCCTCGGGCCGAGGTCCGTGACGTCGCCGGCGCCCATGGTGAGAACGAGGTCGCCGGGGCGGGCCATTCCCGCGATCACGTCGGGGACGGCGGCCATGGTGTGCTCGGGGCGGACGTCGGCGCCCGCGGCCTTCGCCGCCTCGATGATCAGGTCGCTGGTGATGCCGGGGACCGGGTCCTCGCGGGCCGGGTAGATGTCGAGGACGACGGAGGAGTCGGCGAGGGCCAGGGACTGGCCCATCTCCTTGCCCAGTTCCTGGGTGCGGCTGAAGAGGTGCGGCTGGAAGACGACCAGGATCCGGGAGTCCTCGCCGACGGCGCCGCGGATGGCCTCCAGGTCGGCGGTCATCTCGGTGGGGTGGTGCGCGTAGGAGTCGATGACCTGGACGCCGGCGGCCTCGCCCTTGAGCTGGAGGCGGCGGCCGACGCCGGTGAACGAGCCGAGGGCGCCGGCGAGTTCGTCCGCGGGGACGCCCAGCGCGACACCGGCCGCGAGGGCGGCGACGGCGTTGTGCGCGTAATGGCGGCCGGGGACGGAGACCGTGAAGGCGATCGTGCGGCCGCCGAGGTCGACGGTGACCTCGCTGGTCAGACCGCGCGGGACGACGGAGAGGATGCGGACGTCGGCGTCGGCGCCCTCGCCGTAGGTGACGACGTTCAGGCCGTCGCGCCCCGCGACGCGGGCGGTCAGCTCGCGGGCGCCGGCCTGGTCGGCGGCGACGACCAGCGTGCCGCCGGGGCGGACGCGGCCCACGAAGGTCTCGAAGGAGTCGTGGATCTCGTCCATCGAGGCGTAGTTGGCGTGGTGGTCCAGCTCCACGTTGAGGATGATCGCGACCTCGGGCGCGTACTTGTGGAAGCTGCGGTCGCTCTCGTCGGCCTCGGCGACGAAGATCTCGCCGCTGCCGTGCCGGGCGTTGGTGCCGGGCCCGGCGAGGTCGCCGCCGATGGCGTAGGACGGGTCGAGGCCGAGGGTGTCCAGGGAGACGGCGAGCATCGAGGTGGTCGTCGTCTTGCCGTGGGTGCCGGCGACGGCGATCGGGCGCAGGCCGTCCATCAGGCGGGCCAGGGCGTCCGAGCGGTGGACGACGGGGATGCCGCGCCCGGCGGCGGCGGCCAGCTCGGGGTTGTCGGGCCGGATGGCGCTGGAGACGACGACGCAGGTGGCGTCCTCGGCGAGGTGCCCGGCGGCGTGGCCGATGTGGACGGTGGCGCCGAGCCCGCGCAGCGCGGCGGCGGTGGCGGACTCCCTGGCGTCGCTGCCCGCGACCTTCGCCCCGCGCTGGGCGAGGATCTTGGCGATGCCCGACATGCCGGCGCCGCCGATGCCGATGAAGTGCGGTCGGTCCATCGTCGTGGGGACGGCCGGTGCCATGTGCGGTGCTCCCTGGGGGGTCGGTGACTGCGACGAGTCCGAATTCTGTCAGACGGGGCGGATCAGTCCGGCCGCCAGGCCCGCGGCTACGGCGCCCGTACGGCTGTCCACACCGAGTTTGCCGTAGACGTGCACGAGGTGGGTCTTGACCGTGGCCTCGCTGATGAAGAGGCGGCGGGCGATCTGCCGGTTGGCCAGGCCCTCGGCCAGCAGGCCGAGGATCTCGGTCTCGCGCGGGGAGAGCGCGGGGCGGCCGCCGGACCGCACCCGGCCGAGCAGCCGGGCCGCGACGGGCGGGGCGAGGACCGTCTCGCCGCGGGCGGCGGCGTGGACGGCCGCGGCGACCTCCTCGGGCGGGGCGTCCTTGAGCAGATAGCCGGTGGCGCCCGCCTCGACGGCGGCCAGGATGTCGGCGTCGGTGCTGTAGGTGGTGAGGATCAGGACGGCGGGCGGGTCGGGGAGGGCCGTGATCCGGCGGGTGGCCTCGACGCCGTGCATGCCGGTGCCCATCTGGAGGTCCATGAGGACGACGTCCGGGCGCGGGCCGTCCGCGAGCAGGCGGAGCGCCGCCGCGCCGTCGGCGGCCTCCCCGACGGCCTCGACGTCGGGGAAGTCGTCGACCATGGCGCGCAGGCCGCGGCGGACGACGGGATGGTCGTCGACGAGGAGTACCCCGATGACGCGGTTCACGCCGCGGCCCTCTCCGTCGCGTACGGCAGCACGGCCGCCACCACCGTCCCCTCCCCCGGCGCGGACTCCACCGTCAGCGTGCCGCCCAGCTCGGCGATGCGCTCCCGCATGCCGTGCAGGCCGAAGGTGCTCCGCCCGCCGTCCGGGGCGGCGCCGGGGACGAAGCCGACGCCGTCGTCGAAGACGTCCAGCGTGACCTGGCCGTCGAGATACGCCAGCGTCACCGCCGTGCGCTCCGCGCCCGCGTGCCGCACGACGTTGGCCAGCGCCTCCTGCGTCAGGCGCAGCAGCGCCACCTCGGCGTCGACCAGCAGCGGACGCACCTCGCCGTCGAGGCGGAAGACCGCGCCCGGGACGGAGCGTTCCGTCACCCGGCGCAGCGCCTCCGGCAGCGGCGCGTCGTCCAACGCCGGCGGGGTGAGGGCGTGGACGAAGCGGCGGGCCTCGGCGAGGTTGTCGGCGGCGGTGCGGCCGATCTCGCGCACCCGCTCGCGGGCCCGCTCCGGTGGTGCGCCGTCGGCCGCGCGGGCGAGCAGGACGATGCTGGACAGGCCCTGGGCGAGGGTGTCGTGGATCTCGCGGGCGAGCCGCTGCCGCTCGGCGAGGCGGCCGGCCTCGCGCTGGGCGGCGGCGAGTTCGTCGCGGGTGCGTACGAGGTCGTCGATGAGGTCCTGCCGGCGGCGGCTCTCGCGGTAGAGCGCGGCGTACCCGTACCCCGTCATGATCGCGACGACGGCACCGGCCACCGGCCCGACGACCTTGGCGGCGGTGAGCCCGCCGGGCCCGGCCGCCTGGGCGGCGACGACCGCGCCGGTGGCGGCGGCGATCGCGGGGTGGGCCCAGCGCACCGGCAGGAGGTGCAGGTAGAGGAAGAACAGCGGGAAGGCCAGGTAGGAGAAGCCGCGGTCCAGGAAGAGCAGGACGAGCCACAGGGCGGTGACGGCGGCCAGCCAGAAGCCGGAGCGGGAGCCGCCGGGGCGCCGCTCGCGCAGCGCGGCCAGCCCGTAGAGCAGACCGAGGAGGAGCCCCGGCAGGAGCGGGGCGCGGCTGCCGGCGGAGCCGAGGGCGGAGGGGGCCAGGGCCACCGCGAGCAGGGCGAAGAACGCGCCGTGCAGGGCGCACCGCACCAGCCGCGGCGACGACACGGCGGCGCCGGGGGCGGGCGGGGGCGCTGCGGGGGTGGTCACCCGTCGAGCGTACGGGGCCGCCGGGGCGGGTCCCGCCGGGCCGTCCCTCAACCGTTCGATGGATTTCCGGGTGCACCCGACGGACGGGGTGAGGACCGTCCCGCGGCGCGATGGCGGCGGGGGCCGGGCCGGGGAGGGTTGGCGGTGTCCCGTCGAGGAAGGTTCTCCGTTGTTCGTCGCGCTCCGTGACATCCGTTTCGCCCGGGGGCGGTTCGCCCTCATGGGGACGGTCGTCGCACTCATCACCACACTCGTGGTCTTCCTGCACGGTCTGACCGGCGGGCTGGCCGGCGAGGCGTCGTCCGCCGTGGCCGGGCTGCCGGCCGACCGGATCGTCTTCGGCGCCCCGGCGGGCGCGGAGCCGGAGGTGTCGTTCTCCCGCAGCGCGGTGGACGACGCGCAGACGGCCGCCTGGCGGAGCGCTCCCGGGGTGCGCTCGGCCGAGCCGTTCGGCGTGGCGATGACGCGCCTGGCGGGGGCCGCGACGGCCGTACCGGTCAGTGCGTTCGGCGGCGCGGCCCGGCTGCTGCCGCCGCTGGTCTCGGGCCGCGCGCCCGGGGACGGCGAGGTGGCCGTCGGCGAGCGGGTCGCGCGCGAGGCCGGGCTGCGGGCGGGCGACCGGGTCACCCTGGGCACCCGCGAGGCGACCGTGTCCGGGATCACGCCCGACCGCGGCCATGCGCACGCCCCCGCCGTCTGGACGACGCTCGCCACCTGGCGGGAGGCCACCCACCAGCGGCAGCCGACCGCCCTCGCGGTCCGCGGCGACGGACGGCCCTCGGGGGACGCGGCACGGACGACCACGGCGGCGGACCGGGGCGCCGCGCTGGACGGGATCGACGGCTACGCGGCCGAGCACGGCACGCTCCAGCTGATCCAGGGCTTCCTGCTGGTGGTGAGCGCGCTCGTGGTGGGGGCGTTCTTCACGGTCTGGACGGTGCAGCGCCGGCCCGACGTGGCGGTGCTCAAGGCCGTCGGCGCGAGCAGCGGCTATCTGGTGCGCGACGCCCTCGCCCAGGCGCTGGCCGTCCTGGTGGCCGGCACCGCGGCGGGCGGCGCGGCGGGGTTCCTCGGCGGGTCGCTGGCGGCCCGCTCGGTGCCCTTCGAACTCGGCGCGGCCACCGCCGCCGTGCCCATGGCGGCGATGGTGCTGCTGGGCCTCGCCGGCTCGGCGCTCGCCGTCCGCCGCATCACGTCCGTCGACCCGCTGACCGCCCTGGGGGCCTCCCGATGACCGACGCGACGCCGCTTGTGCTGGAGTCCGTGAAACTCACCTATCCGGATGGCGGCCACCGGCTGACCGCGCTTGACGAGGTGTCCCTGACCGTCGCCGCCGGCGAACTCGTCGCCGTGGCCGGGCCGTCCGGGTCCGGCAAGTCCTCCCTGCTCGCCGTCGCGGCGACGCTGCTGCGCCCGGACTCCGGGCGGGTGGTGGTGGGCGGCCGGGACACCGGGCCGCTCGGCGAGCGGGAGCGCACCCGGCTGCGGCGCGAGCGGATCGGGATCGTCTTCCAGCAGGCGAACCTGCTCGCCTCGCTGACCGCCGTCGAACAGCTGCTGGCCGTGGAGCATCTGCGGGGCGGTTCGGTGCGGGAGGGCCGGCGGCGGGCCGAGGAGCTGTTGGAGTCGGTGGGGCTCGGCGCGGCCCAGCGGCGCCGCCGCCCGCACGAGCTGTCGGGCGGCGAGCGCCAGCGGGTGAACATCGCCCGGGCCCTGTACGGCGGCCCGTCCGTGCTGCTGGTGGACGAGCCGACGTCGGCGCTGGACCGCGAGCGCGGGGAGCGGGTGATGGAGCTGCTCGGCTCGGTGACGCGCCGCCACGGGACCGCGACAGTGCTGGTCACCCACGACCGGGAACTGCTGGGGCGGGCCGACCGGGTGCTGACGATGACGGACGGGCGGCTGGCCCGGTCGGCGGCCTAGTCGACGGCCCGGTCGGCGGGGCGGCTCACTCCTCGACCTCCTCGTCCTCGTCCGCGTGGGCGTACAGCTTGAGCACCGGTACGCCCACCTTGTGGCGGGCGCGCGAGGCCCAGTCCCGGTGGAAGAACTCCTCCACGAGGTGCGGGGCGGTGAGCACGATCACCTCGTCGGCACGGGTCTGCTCCACGACGGACCGCAGCAGGTCCAGCGGATGGTCGTCGATGATCTGGCCGACGGCCTCGCTGCCCGCCGACCGCAGCCGCCGCAGGGAGTGCTCCAGCGCGAGGGCCGCGGGCCGCAGGGCGTCCTCGCCCTCGGGCTCGTCCGCCTCGTGGACGGCCTGTTCGATCTCTCCCAGGGCGACGTCGTCGATGGCGCGCAACAACCGGTCCTCGGCGCCTCTGGGCTGCATGAGGACCACGAAGGACATCTGATCGTCGTGCAGGGTCGTGACGAAGTCGACGTCCGTCGCGGACAGCGGCTGTTCGATCATCAATACGCTCGTGAACACGGTCGGCGCCTCTTCTCTCCGTGGGCCCGGGCCCACACAGAAACCATCCTGCGCGTGCTCCTCGGGAGCCCGCTGTTTCGAACCCGTGCCCCCGGGGGAGCGTCCGACACAATTCTGCCCGTCGGACGAGAAGCGGAACAGCGAATTCCGCCGATTGTCAGACGTCGGCCGTCCTCCGGTAACGGGTGAACAAGAACCCGTCCTCCTCCAGGATCGAGGCCAGCCCGAACCGCTCGGGGACCTCCAGTGGCGGGCCGCCCGCGATCCGCGGCGCCGCCCCGGCGGCGACCATCGGGGCGAGCGAGAGGCACAGCTCGTCCAGTACCCCGGCCGCCGCGAACTGCCCCAGCAGCCGCGGCCCGCCCTCGGTCAGCAGCCGCGTCAGCCCGCGCGCCGCCAGCAGCTCGGGTATCCGCGCCACGTCCACCGTCCTCCCCTCCCCGGCCACGACCACCTCGGCGCCCGCCGCGCGCGCCGCGTCCCGCCGCTCCGCGGGGGCGGCCTCGCCGGTCAGCACGAGGGTCGGCACCAGCGGCCCGGTGAACAACGGAAGCAAGAAGTCCAGATCGAGCCCGGCGCTCACCACCGCGATCACCGGCGCGGGCGGCTGGCCGAGCGCGGCCCGGCGCGCCGCGAACGCCTCGCGGGCGCGGGCGGGACGGTACCCCTCCTGCCGCACGGTCTCGGCCCCCACCACGACGGCGTCGGCGAGCGCGCGCAGCGTACCGAAGATGCGCATGTCGGCGGAGGAGGACAGCGGCTGCGACCGGCCCTCGTGGTGGGCCGCGCCGTCCAGCGAGGAGACCATGTTCGCCCGCAGCCACGGACGCCCGGCGGCCGTGGCGGCCGGGTAGGCGTAGGCGTCGGCCAGCTCGTCGAACCCCCATTCGCGATTCTCGAGGTCGGCGGGGGCGGTGGGCGAGGGGAACAGACGTCGCATGGGCCGCAGTGTGACATGCCTCGCTCCGTGCCCGCCGGTACGGCTGCTGCCGGAGGGCTACGCTGGACGGTTGTGTCGTCCTCTTCTTCTGCCGCTCCCTCCACCGCCGACCGCCTCGCCGACGGGCCCGTCGCGCTGACCGAGCGCACCCCGCACGTCCCCGCCGAGCGCCTGGTCGCCGAGATGGTGCCGCCGCCGCGCTTCGACGCGGTCCGGTTCGACACATACATCCCGGACGCGAACCAGCCCAGCCAGGCCGAGGCCGTCCGCGTCCTCGGCTCCTTCGCCGCCGGGCTCGGCGGCGCGGCGGCGTCCGGCGGGCGCCGGGGCTGGTTCCGCCGGACGGCGAAGCCGACCGCGACGGCCGGGCCGCGCGGCGTCTACCTGGACGGCGGCTACGGCGTCGGCAAGACCCACCTGCTGGCCTCCCTCTGGCACGCCACGCCCGCCGCCCCCGAGCAGAAGGCCTTCGGCACCTTCGTGGAGCTGACCAACCTGGTCGGCGCGCTGGGCTTCCAGCAGACCGTGCGCACGCTCGGCGAGCACAAGCTGCTGTGCATCGACGAGTTCGAGCTCGACGACCCGGGCGACACGGTGCTCGTCTCCACCCTGCTGGGCAAGCTCGTCGAGTCCGGCGTCGCGCTCGCCGCCACCTCCAACACCCTGCCCGGCAAGCTGGGCGAGGGCCGGTTCGCCGCGGCCGACTTCCTGCGGGAGATCCAGGGCCTGTCGGCCCACTTCCGCGCGCTGCGCATCGACGGCGAGGACTACCGCCACCGCGGTCTGCCGCAGGCGCCCGCCCCCTTCGACGACGAGACGGTCAAGCGGGTCGCCCACACCACGCCCGGCGCCTCGCTGGACGACTTCCCCGCCCTGCTCGACCACCTCTCCCGGGTGCACCCGAGCCGGTACGGCGCGCTGAGCGACGGCGTCCGCGCCGTCTGCCTGACCGGCGTCACGCCGGTGCCGGACCAGTCGACGGCGCTGCGGCTGGTCGTGCTGGCCGACCGGCTGTACGACCGGGAGGTGCCGGTGCTGGCGTCGGGGCGGCCGTTCGACGAGCTCTTCAGCGAGGAGATGCTGGCCGGGGGTTACCGGAAGAAGTACTTCCGGGCGATTTCGCGGCTGACGGCGCTGGCGCGCGATGCGAAGTCCTTGGCGGACGGCTGAGTCGGGGCCCCCGTTCCGGGGCTGCGCCCCGGGGCTCGCACCGCGGCTCCGCCGCGGTAGGGCGGGGGCTGCGCCCCTGCACCCCTGCTTCCGAGGCTCCGCCCCTGGCCCCCGTTTGTCGCGGCTCCGCCGCTCGTCCTCAAACGCCGGACGGGCTGGAATGGTGCGCCCCCGCCTGGAATCCGGCCCGAGGACCGAACCCGCCCGGGGGCCAAACCAGCCCGTCCGGCGCTTGAGGACTGGGGGTGCCCCCCTGGGGGAGCCCGCAAGGCGCTTCGGGGGCCAGGGGCGCAGCCCCGGTCAAGGCCCGGCGGGCGCAGCCCGAGCGGGGTCCAGGGGGCGAAGCCCCCGGTGGGGCGCAGGGGCGAAGCCCCGCCACCGCGCGGGCCCCCGGCCCCCGGCCTCCGCGCGCGGCAGTGCGCAAGCTGGGTCGCGCAGGGGCGCAGCCCCCGCGGAAGAGGGTTGGGGCGGGACCGGGGCACACACCCACCGCGATAGCGTTCCCCCCGTGGCCCCGATACCCCGCACCCTCCGCACCCCCCACCCCCGACGCCCCCTCCCCCTCGCCCTCACCCTCGGCATAGCCCTCCTCTCGGCCACCGCCACCACCTGCGGCGGCAGCAGCAGCGCCGAGGAGAAGCCCGCCGCCGCGAGGACGACGAGCGCGACGGCCGCGAAACCGGAGCCGAAGCCCAGGGCGACCCCGGACGACGCCCCCACCCTCCCCCCGGGCCCCACCGGCACCACCCCCGTCTTCTCGCACGGCAGCCGCGCCCACGGCAAGCGCGTCGCGCTCACCTTCGACGCCGACATGACGGCCGATCAGGGACCCCGCGCCGCCCGCGGGGAGCGGTTCGACAATCCGGCGCTGATCGCCACCCTGCGCCGGCTCAAGGTGCCGGCGACCGTGTTCATGACCGGCACGTGGGCGGACCAGTACCCGGACCAGGCCAGGTCCATCGGCGCGGACCCGCAGTTCGAGGTCGCCAACCACTCGTACAGCCACCACGCGTTCGCGTCGCCCTGCTACGGCCTGCCGACGGTCCCCCGCGGCGGCGCCCGCGCGGACGTGGAGAAGGCGTTCGCCGCGTTCCGGAAGGCTGGGGTCCAGCACACCGTCCCGTACTTCCGCTTCCCGGGCGGCTGCCACAACCCCGCCGTGCTCAAGGAGCTCGGCCCCGCCAAGGTGACGGCCGTGCAGTGGGACGTCGTCAGCGGCGACGCGTTCGCCAGGCACCCGGAGCCGGTGGCGGCGGAGGTGCTGGACAAGGTCCGGCCCGGCTCGGTCGTCGTGATGCACTGCACCCGCAGCGCGGCACCCGCCACGGAGGCGGCGGTGAAGAAGATCGTCCCCCAACTGCGGGCGAAGGGCTACGAGTTCGTCAAGGTCTCGGAGCTGATCCGCGACCGCTGAGCGTCAGCCGGAGCAGGCCGTCCGCTGCGCCTCCTGCCACTCGCACACCGGGCAGAGCGTGATCCCCGACCGGTCGGCCGGGTGCTCGGTGGGGTCGCCGCAGAGCACGCAGTCGGCGAGGGAGGCACAGCGGGCACGGTCGTCGTCCATGCGCCCATCATCTACCGCCGCGAACTGAGCGCGCACGCCACCGCCGTGGCCCCGGCCGCGAACACCGCCGCGACGGCGAGCGGCAGCAGCGGCCAGCCGACCGTACCGCTCCGCGAGCCGGTGACCAGCTCGCTCATGGCGGCGTGCGCGGGCGAACCGCCCGGGATCAGCACCAGCAGCACCGCGAGCACCGTGCCGGGCACCGCCCACGCGGCGCTGCGCAGCAGCGGCCGGTTGCACAGCGCGCCGACGGCGGTCCCCGCCAGCGCGCAGGTCAGCGCGGTCAGGAACCCGGCCCCCGCCGCGGCGAACCGGTCCGCGCCGCGCGGGTCGCCGGTCAGCGTCACCACGGCGGTCCCGGCCGCGCCCAGCGCGGTGGAGGCGAGCAGTGCGGTCAGCACGCTCGCCAGGTGCACCCGCCACGGCCCCGCGGCCGCGGCGGTGCAGTCCCGGGCGGCGGGCGGCTCGTGGGTGACGCACACCCGCGCCAGCCAGGCGGACACCGGCAGCAGCACACCGGCCGCGAGGCCGAGACCGTCCAGCACCGGCTCCCCGGGCCGCACGCCGATCGCCAGGAGGAAGGCGTACAGGAGCAGCGGCGGCAGCCAGCGGTGCGAGCGCAGCAGGAGTACGGCCTGGTAGCGCAGCAGGGAGGTCATCGGCGGGGCTCCTCGGGGGCGTCCGCGGCGGCGACCGAGCGGATGTGCCAGGACGGGCGGGCGGTGAGCAGGGCGTGCAGCAGCGCGTCGGAGTCGGCGTCCGCGACGGTCAGCCGTACGGCGCCGCCGAGCGGTTCGCGGACCGGGTCGCCCGGCAGGCACTCGGGCAGCGGGCCGGTTCCCTCCGCCTCGACGCGGACGACGCGGCTCCGGGGAGCGGCGGCCGCCACCTCCGACAGCCGCCCCGCGGCCACCCGGTGGACCGCGTGGCAGTCCCCGGCCAGCCGGCGCGGGTCGTGGTCGACGAAGACGACGGACGCGCCGTCGGCGACGCGGTCGAGCACGGCGCGGTCGAGGACCCGCCGGGAGGCGGGGTCCAGGCCGGTCCACGCCTCGTCGAGGACGAGCAGCTCCGGCCGGCCGACCAGGCCCTGGGCCACGGCCACCTTCTGGCCGGTCCCCTTGGAGAGCCGGGACAGCGGGGTGTGCGCGTGCCCGGCGGCGCCGAAGCGCTCCAGCCACTCCCCCGCCGCCCGGGCGGCGGCCTGCCGGCGCAGCCCGTGGACCCGGCCGAGGCGGGTGAGGTAGTCGACGGCGGTGAGCGGCAGGGCCGCCGGGAAGCGCTCGGGAACGTACGCGGTGCGCGGCCGGCCGGTGATGCGCCCGGCGCTGGGGGCGTCGATGCCGGCCAGCAGCCGCAGCAGCGTGGACTTGCCCGAGCCGTTGGCCCCCTCGATCCTCAGCAGCGCCCCGCGCGGCACCCGCAGTCCGACGTCCCGCAGGATCCACGGCCCGCGCAGGCCGTAGCGACGGCCAACTCCCGTGAGGTGCACAGGATTCCCTCCCCTTGTCCCGGTGATCACCATAGCGGCCCCCGGGGGCTCCGGGAGGCGCCCCGGACGGCTGGCAGACTGGGGGTGTGAGCAGTGCCGAGATCTCCCCCGAGCCCCCGTCCGTCGACCCGCGCGACAACGCGCCGCAGTTCGTCCTGCCGCTGGTGGTGCGGCTGGAGAAGACCGTGCCGCCCGCCCGCACGGACGCCCTGGAGACCGCGGCGCGCGCGGTGCTGACCCTGCTGTCGGACGACCGCGCCGCCGGGGACGGCGAGTGGGCCGAGGCGGTGCGCGACTGGGAGGACGCCCGCATCCGCAAGGTGGTCCGCCGGGCCCGCGGCGCGGAGTGGCGCAAGGCGTCCGCGCTGCCGGGGATCACGGTGACGGGGACGGCCGCGGAGGTACGGGTCTTCCCGCCGGTCCCCCTGGACGGCTGGCCCAAGGAACTGATCAAACTCCAGGTGTCCGGCACCGAGTTGGACGACCCGGTCGCCCCCGCGCCCCCGGCCCCCGGCCGGCCGGTGCTGTGGATCAACCCCGGCCTGGAGATGTCGGCCGGCAAGACCATGGCCCAGGCCGGGCACGGGGCCCAGCTCGCCTGGTGGGCGCTGGACGAGACGGAGCGCAAGGCCTGGCGGGAGAGCGGTTTCGCGCTGTCCGTACGGACGGCCGATCCGGGACGCTGGGCGGAGCTGACGTCGTCCGGGCTGCCGGTGGTGCGCGACGCGGGCTTCACGGAGATCGCGCCCGGTCCGACTGTTGCAGTCGAAGGCGGCAGTCGATTCTGTCCGCTCCCACGCGAACGACGGCCGTAGCGCCGAGGCAGACGTCACTTGAATCGGAGTCCCGGCCGCCGAGGTGACCGGAGAGCATCCGGTCACCTCCCGCGAGGCCCGAACGGTCCGGGTCACTGGGTGGTGCTGCTGTCCCAGTTCATCTGCGGTGCGGCGAAGTCCGTCCCGCGGCCGGTGAAGGACCACAGGGCGGTGCGGTTGCGGCCGTTGGCCGCGTTCCCGTAGTCGTACATCACCGCGAGGTCGGCCCTGCCATCTCCGTTGAAGTCCCCGGCCACCGGCTCGCTCACGGTCCAGTTCCAGCTCTTCACCGGGTCGGTGGAGCTGTCCCACACCAGACGGGGCTTACCGAATCCGCTGCCGCCACTGGTGAAGGTCCACAGCCCGGTGCGATTGCCGGAGCCGGCCCTGCCATAGTCGTACAGCACCCCGATATCAGCCCTGCCGTCACCGTTGAAATCGCCCGCAACCGGCTTGCTCGCCGTCCAGTTCCAGCTCTCCGATCCGCTGTCCCAGGCCTGCTTGGGACTGGCGAATCCGCCTCCCGTACTGGTGAAGGTCCACAGGCCGGTGCGATTGCCGGAGCCGGTCCTGCCATAGTCGTACAGCACCCCGACGTCAGCCCTGCCATCACCGTTGAAATCGCCCACGACCGGCTTGCTCGCCGCCCAATTCCAGCTCTCCACCGGGTCCGTGGAGCTGTCCCACACCTGTTTCGGGCTGTTGAATCCTCCGCCGTTACTGGTGAAGGTCCAAAGGGCAGCGCGATTGCCGGAGTCGGTTTTCCCGTAGTCGTAGAGGACACCGACGTCCGCTTTGCCGTCGCCGTTGAAGTCGCCCGCGACGAGCTTGCTCGTGGACCAGTTCCAACTGGGAACGGCCGTGTCGTCGCGGCTGTCCCACACCTTACGGGGCGCCTCGAAGCCGTTCAGTGTTCCCTTGAAGGTCCACAGCGCGGTGCGGTTGCGGTCGCCGTCCTTGCCGTAGTTGTAGAGGACACCGAGGTCGGTCTTGCCGTCGCCGTCGAAGTCCCCGGCGGTCAGCGCGCTCGCGGACCAGTTCCAGCTGTCGGCACCGCTGTCCCAGACCTCGTGCGGCGCGGCGAATCCGGTCTCCGCTCCCGTACCGGAGCCATGGGAGATCCACAGGCTGGACCGGTTGTGACCGTCCGAGGTCTTCCCCCGTCCGTAGAGCACCGCGAGGTCGGCCTTGCCGTCGCCGTCGAAGTCGCCGGACGTGCTCAGATGCCGCGGCGGCTTGAGGGAGCCGATGATCGGCGCATGGTCCGAATACCCATTGGAAGGACCGCTGTTGGGCGTGTTCTCGGTGGTGTCCATCCGGGTCCGGTCGACTTCGCAGGAGGTGAACTGGCTCCCCGATTCCCCCCACGAGGCGAAGATGTGGTCACGCTTGCGCCATATATGTCCGCCCTTTTCGTCCCAGGAGTGATGGGTGACCTCGTTGACCGTGTCACCGGCGCCGTAGGAACGGCGGTCGCACTCGTCGAATTCATCCGAGATCGGCCTGAGCTGGGCGGTGTCAGGAAACATGTTGAAGTCGCCGCCGAGCACCAGCTGATAGCGGTCCGGCCAGATCTCGTTCTTCACGTTCTGGATCTGCCCCGGCCTGCGCGGGTCGGCGGGGTCGGACAGGATGTGGGTGGTGCAGACCCTGGTCGACCAGCCCTCGACACGTACACAGAGGACGGGCAGGGTCTCCTGGTCGCCGCCCCCGGGCACGGTGTTCGTCGCGGTGGTCCCGGTCACGCGCCCCTTCACCGCGATCCCCACACCCAACGTGCCGCTGAGCCCGCCCCGGCAGTTCGCGGTCCCGTCCGTGCGGGCTCCCGGGGCGTGCGCGATCGACCATCCGCTGCCGAGGGCCTCGCGCAGCCGCTCCATATGGCTGCCGGGCGCCTCGCCGCACACCTCCTGGAGCATGACGACATTGGCATTGCGCTCCACGACCACCTGCGCGATCTGGTCGACCTTTGCCTGGGGATCGTTGCGGTAGGGGCAGTAGCCGGCCTCCCCGCGCACCCCGCCGGCCTCCCCGCAAATGTTCCAGGAGACGACACGCAGTTCCGGCTCGGCGAGCAGCGCCAGCGGACTTTGATCGCGTACGGCGGCCGCGGATACCGCGGAACGCCCCTGCTCCGGCCCGGCCGCCTGTGCCGCCGAATGCACCGGAACGAGCAGGGCGCACACGCCTGTTATGGAAGCGAGCAGCGTTCTCAGTGGAGGTTTCATCCTGGGCGTGGTGTCTCATCCTCGGGCGTTGAGGTGCGCCAGGTTTGGGTGGTTTCTCCGGTGATCCGGCGGGCCATGGTGTCGATCATTGCAAGGTAGATCATGGCTTCAGAGCTGGCGGTCAGCGTCTCGTAGTCGCGGGCCAGACGGCGGTGCATCATGATCCAACCGAAGGTCCGCTCTACTGGCCAGCGGTGTGGAATCGGAGCGAATCCCCTGGTCCCGGGCTTGCGTTGGACGATTTCCAGGTCGATGCCCAGCCGGGCGGCGCTCTCGACGAGGTGCTGGCGGTAGCCGCCGTCGACCCAGATCTTCCGCAGCCGCCGGTGTGCCCGGGAGGCCTGCCTGATCAAGGGTGTGCCGGCGGTGGAGTCCTGCACGCTGGCGGCAGTGACCAGCACGAACAGCAGCAGGCCGAGCGTGTCGGTCAGGATGCTGCGCTTGCGGCCGACGATCTTCTTCGCGGCGTCCGTGCCCTGTGTGGCGGACGGGACGGTGTGGGCGGTCTTCACGCTCTGCGCGTCGATGATCCCCGCGCTCGGCTCGGCGTCCCGTCCGGCCTGCTCACGCAGCCGGTGCCGCAGCAGCCCGTTCAGCTTCTCGAAGACTCCCTCGTCACGCCAGTACGCGAAGTAGTGGTAGGTGGTCTCCCACGGCGGGAAGTCGTGGGGCAGGTAGCGCCAGGGGATGCCGGTGCGGTCCACGTACAAGATCGCATCCAGCAGGTCCCGCAGCGCGTACTTCGGTGGCCGCCCACCGGGGATGCCGGCCTGGCGGCGCTTGGCACGCCACTCGCTCAACACCGGCTCCACCAGGGCCCATCGGTCATCGGACAGATCGCTGCCATACGCTCGGCGTTCGCCCATACTCTTGGCGTACCGCGTTGGGGAACCCACCGCCAGGGCCCGGAGGTCCACTCGCCGATTCCTGGGTGAGACCGGGCATCCTTGAATGAGACAGACTCCAAGGCTGATGTCGGAACCCAAAGCGCATAACGCGCCGCAAGTCCGATGCCGTGGTGCACCAACAGGAACGAAAACCACACGTGCCTCACTGACCGCTCTTCAGAATCGGTCTGCCACGGGGGATTCCAGGATGAAACCTCCACTCAGTCGGTATTTCATCCTTCCTCCTCCCTTCTGCACGACATGAGCTCAGCCGACCTTGCTCATGTTCCAGTTCCAGCTCTTGACGGAGTCGGTCCGGCTGTCCCACGCGAGTCCGGGGCCGGAAAATCCATTGCCGGTGCTGGTGAAGGTCCACAGCCCGGTGCGGTTGCCGGAGTCGGTCCTGCCGTAGTCGTAGAGCACGCCGACATCCGTTCTGCCGTCACCGTTGAAGTCACCGGCGACCGGCTTGCTCGCGGCCCAGTTCCAGCTCTTCACCGCACTGTCGTCCTGGCTGTCCCACACCTTTGTCGGTGCGTTGAGGCCGGCGGCGTCGCCCGCGAACGTGAACAGTTCGGTGCGGTTGCGGTCGCCGTTCCTGCCGAGGTCGTACAGCACCCCGATGTCGGCCTTGCCGTCACCGTTGAAGTCACCGCCGACCACCTTGGCAGCCGACCATCTCCAGCCCTCCGATCCGCTGTCCCAGGCCTGCTTGGGACTCGCGAATCCGCCTCCCGTACTGGTGAAGGTCCACAGGCCGATGCGATTGCCGGAGCCGGTCCTGCCATAGTCGTACAGCACCCCGATATCAGCCCTGCCGTCACCGTTGAAATCGCCCGCAACCGGCTTGCTCGCCGCCCAATTCCAGCTCTTCACCGGGTCCGTGGAGCTGTCCCACACCTGTTTCGGGCTGTTGAATCCACTGCCGTTGCTGGTGAAGGTCCAAAGGGCAGCGCGATTGCCGGAGTCGGTTTTGCCGGAGTCGTAGAGGACGCCGATGTCGGTCTTGCCGTCACCGTTGAAGTCGCCGACCGTCAGCTTGCTGGCGTTCCAGTTCCAGCTCTTGACGGGGTCGTCGTTGCTGTCCCAGACCTTGACCGGGGCGGCGAACCCGCTACCGGTACTGGTGAACACGAACAACTTGGTGCGGTTACGGCCGTCCTCGGTGCGGCCCATGTCGTAAAGAACGCCAACGTCCGCCTTCCCGTCCCCGTTGAAGTCGCCAACCGTCAGCTTGGCGGCCGACCAACTCCAGCTGACTGCTCCGCTGTCCCACACCTTCTTCGGGCTGCCGAAGCCGCCACCGCTCCCTGTGAGCGTCCACAGTCCGGACCGGCTGACGCCGCCCTCCTTGCCATAGTCGTAGAGCACGGCCACGTCGTCACGGCCATCGCCGTCGAAGTCACCGTTGACCCGGGTGGAGGCGCCGTCGTCCGACGCGTCGGGGAACGGACGTGCGTCGTCGTCGGCCAGCCCCACCTTCTTTCCGCAGCGCGGCCAGGCCGTCGCGCCCACATCGTCGAGGACCCGCTGTGCGACCCGGATCTGCTCTTCCTTGGTGGCCTGATAGGGGTACGGCGCATAGTCCGTTCCGTGGTACGCCACCCACGTACTCTCCAGGAATTGCAGGCCGCCGTAGTACGGCCCCTGGTTATATCCCCAGTCCCCGCTGCTCTCGCATTGGGCCAGCTTCTCCCAGGTGGCGAGCGATGCCGCCTGGGCGGGGGCGGCGGTGGCCGACATGGCCAGCAGCATGCCGGAGGCCGACACCGCCGCTGCGCTCGCGCGTCCGCCCTTCCTGCGGGGTGTGCGGGTCTTGCGCATCAAGGGATCCATTTCTTCCTTCCATTGCATGACGGACGCCCGTCCGGCCGGGGCTGCACCCGGGCCGGACGGGCGTCGACGGCTGTCCCACGTTTCACCGACGGACGTCAACTCGCCTTGCTGGACCGCCAGTTCCAGCTCTTTACGGCATCCGTTGCGCTGTCCCAGCCCAAGAGGGGTGCACCGAATCCATTGCCGGTGCTGGTGAAGGTCCACAGGCCGGTGCGGTTGCCGGAGTCGGTCCTGCCGTAGTCGTAGAGCACGCCGACATCCGTTTTGCCATCGCCGTTGAAGTCACCTGCGACCGGCTTGCTCGCGGCCCAGTTCCAGCTCTTCACCGCATCATTGCCGCTGTCCCACGCTTTGACCGGGCCGGCGAATCCGTTGCCGGTGCTGGTGAAGGTCCACAGGCCGGTGCGGTTGCCGGAGTCGGTTCTGCCGTAGTCGTAGAGCACACCGATGTCCGTTTTGCCGTCGCCGTTGAAGTCGCCGCCCACCAGCTTGCCGGCGTCCCAGTTCCAGCTCTTCAGAGCGTCGTCGCTGCTGTCCCACACCTTGACCGGGTTGTCGAACCCACTCGCGGTTCCGGTGAAGGTGAACAGCTTGGTGCGGTTGCGGCCGTCCTCGGTGCGGCCCATGTCGTAAAGAACACCGACGTCCGCCTTCCCGTCCCCGTTGAAGTCGCCGGAGACGGGCTTGCTGGCAGACCAACTCCAGCTGCCCGAGGCCACGTTGCTGTCCCACACCAGCTTGGGGCCGGTAAAGGACGCACCGGTGCTGGTGAAGGACCACAGGCCGGTACGGCTGCGGTCGCCGTCCCTGCCGTAGTCGTACAACACTCCGATGTCGGCCTTGCCGTCGCCGTTGAAGTCGCCGACCGTCAGCTTGCTGGCGTTCCAGTTCCAGCTCTTGACGGGGTCGTCGCTGCTGTCCCAGACCTTGACCGGGGCGGCGAACCCACTGCCGGTACTGGTGAACACGAACAACTTGGTGCGATTGCGGCCGTCCTCGGTACGGCCCATGTCGTAAAGAACACCGATATCTGCCTTCCCGTCCCCGTTGAAGTCGCCGACCGTCAGCTTGGCAGCCGACCAACGCCAGCTGTCCGACGCGGCGTTGCTGTCCCACACCTTCTTCGGGCTGCCGAAGCCGCCACCGCTCCCGGCAAACGTCCACAGCGCGGACCGGCTGACGCCGCCCTCCATGCCGTAGTCGTACAGCACGGCCACGTCGTCCCGGCCGTCACCGTCGAAGTCGCCCTTGATGCGCGACGAACCGTCCTCTCCGCCGAGTGCGGGCAGGGCCGAGGCCGGGGCGACATCGACATAGTCGCGGTCGATGGCCAGGGTGACACCGCCGTAGGTGTCGTTCACCTCGCCGCGGTACTGGTGGATGCGCCGCCCATCGGTCCAGTAGCCGGGGCCCGGAAGCCCCATCGACGCGTCCGACACATCGGCCTTCAGGTTCCAGTTCGCCGACCACAGCACGTCGGGCGAGGCGTGGTCGGCGTCGTTGGCCGCCGAGGCGAGGTCCGGGACGCCGCTCTCCTTCCCCGCATACACACCGGAGCGGTAGCCACGTTCGTGGAGGCGGCTGGTCCACCCCGACACGTAGTCGATGACCCGGGCCCGGTACGAGCGGTTGTCGTAGTTCTCCATGTCGCTGTAGATGACCGTCCCGGGGCCCAGGCCCAGGTCCGCCGCCTTGGCCACGGCGGCGTCCGCGGACTCGCGGCCCTGCGCGTCCGCGGTGGCCGGAGAGAGGTCGCCGGCCTGGAGGTCCACGAAGAGGGGCAGCAAGTGCCAGCCGTCGGCGGTCTGCTGACGCACCCAGTCGGCGGTCAGCTGCGGTTGCTGACAGCCCCGCTTGCGACCGCCGATGTAGATGCCGACGGCCCCGTAGGGCGACGAGGCCTTCCATGCCTTCATCGCGGCGGACGAAGGGGCGGTGCAGGACTCGAAGCCCGGCCCCGTGTACCCCTTGTCGGCCGTGACGGCGGCAACCGGTGGAGCCACGAGGCCGCTGCCCGCCTTGCCGGGCAGGGGGGTTGGCTTGGCCGTCGCGTCGGGACGGGCCGATCCGAGGACGGCGGCGACCTTCATACTGGACGTGCCGTAGGAGGCCGTGACCATGACTCCGGCGCCTTCGACGGCGACCTTCGTCTCGTGGTCGTACGTCACCGGCAGTTCGTGCGGCACCGGGGCCCCGGTGGGGACGCGCAGTGCATGGGAGACGTCCTGACCGCCGGCTCCGGTGATCGGCTCCAGTATCAGGGCATCCGTCTTGTCCGCGACCAGATGGGAGGGGCAGGACTGTTCGGGGCCGGGGTGGCCCAAGTACACCGTGTGGCGGTCGAGCCGCACGCATGTGTCCGGGCTTTTCTCCAGGTCCACGACCGGCCAGCCGGAGGGTACGTCGAGGGTGAGGCCACGGTAGGTGACCGGAGTGGTGCCGGGCCGTCCGGCGTCCGAGGGCACGGCCCGGGCCGTAGCCGTGCCGGAGGCGGCGAGGACCATCAGAGCGGCAGCGGCAGCGGCGGAGAAGGCCGTGCCGTTCGTTCTTCGCATTCGTACGGTTCGCATGTGCGGTGGATCTCCCGAACAGTGAGGTGAGGAGGGGCGAAGCCGGTCAGCCGAGCTTGCTCGCGCTCCAGTTCCAGCTCTTGACGGGGTCCGTGCTGCTGTCCCAGGCGAGCTTGGGGCTGTCGCTGCCGCTGCCGTTGCTGGTGAAGGTCCACAGGCCGGTGCGGCTGCCGGAGTCGGTCCTGCCGTAGTCGTAGAGCACGCCGACATCCGTTTTGCCATCGCCGTTGAAGTCACCTGCGACCGGCTTGCTGGCGGACGCGTTCCAGCTCTTCACGGTGTCCTCGTTGCTGTCCCACGTCTTGACCGGGCTGTTGAACCCGGTCGTGGTGCCGGTGAAGGTGAACAGCTTGGTGCGGTTGCGGCCGTCCTCGGTGCGGCCCATGTCGTAGAGAACGCCGATGTCGCTCTTGCCGTCGCCGTTGAAGTCTCCGGAGACAGGCTTGCTGGCATCCCAACTCCAGCTCTTCACCGGATCGCTCTTGCTGTCCCACACCTGCTTGGGACCGTTGAACCCGCTGCCGGTGCCGGTGAACGTCCAGAGCCCGGTGCGGCTGCCGGAGTCGGTCCTGCCGTAGTCGTAGAGCACACCGATGTCGGCCTTGCCGTCGCCGTTGAAGTCTCCGGAGACAGGCTTGCTGGCATCCCAACTCCAGCTCTTCACCGGATCGCTGTTGCTGTCCCACACCTGCTTGGGACTGTTGAACCCGCTCCCCGTGCTGGTGAACGTCCAGAGCCCCGTCCGGTTGTGGTCGTCGTCCTTGCCGTAGTCGTACAACACCCCGATGTCGGCCTTGCCGTCGCCGTTGAAGTCGCCGACCGTCAGCTTGCTGGCATTCCAGTTCCAGCTCTTGACGGGGTCGTCATTGCTGTCCCAGACCTTGACCGGGGCGGCGAACCCACTGCCGGTACTGGTGAACACGAACAACTTGGTGCGATTGCGATCGTCCTCGGTCGCACCCATGTTGTAGAGGACGCCGATGTCGGACTTGCCGTCGCCGTTGAAGTCGCCGACCGTCAGCTTGCTGGAGGCCCAGTTCCAGCTCTCCGTCGTCCCGCTGTCCCACACCTGCTTGGGGCTGTTGAAGCCGCCGGCGCTGCCGTTGAACGTCCACAGGCCCGAGCGACTGCGGTCGTCCTTCCTGCCGTAGTCGTAGAGCACTGCCACGTCGTCGCGGCCATCGCCGTCGAAGTCGCCCTTGACCCGGGCGTTGTCCTCGGCGGGCGCTGCGGCCGGGTCGTCGTCCACGATGGTGTTGAGGCGGATCGGGCGGTACTGCTCGGACTTGGAGAAGTAGGCGTACGGGATCACATGGTGGTGCAGACCGCTGCTGCTGAACTCATAGCCCCAATAGGAGGACCGGGAGGAATCGGCCCACTTTTCGAACAGGACGACGTGACCGTCGTTGCCGGGATTTTTGTTGTTGAGCGCGTCGCCGGGCTTCAGCTCGTCCTTGGAGATTTCGTGGGCGACGCCCGCGGGAATGAACGAATCGGTGGTCTCGCCCGGGCCGGGCAGCCCCCAGGCCATGGCGACGAAACCGGAGCAGTCCGTGCGCCAGCCCTGATAACTGCCGCTCCCGCTGTAGTGGAGGCCCTTGCCGAACCAACTGGCGGCGCGTCTGAGGGTCTCACTGCGGGTGATGGGCTTGGCCACGAGACTCGACGCGATCAGGCCCCGGCGCTGGAGCTCCGAGGTGGAGGTGCCCTGGCCCGGGCTCGGACGGTCGTCCCGCGTCCCGGAAGCGGCGACCGTGCGGGAGTCGGCGACGGCCGCCGGAGCGACGGCGCCGACGACCGTGAAGGCAAGTGCGGTTGTCACCAGAGCAGCCAGGGATGACGCGTGGCCTATTCGAGAGATCTTCATGTGTGCTTTCTTCGGCCTTCTGTTTTCGGGCAGCCTTCGGCGTAGCGAGGTGCGTGGGTGGTGTACGCGGCGTTGCGGGGCGCCGTCAGCCGACCGCTCGGATGCGGGGGCCGCGTGGGAGGTGCGGCAAGAGGTGTCCGTGAACGGTGGGACGGATGGCTAGATCA
The DNA here is from genome assembly GCF_041519305.1 of Streptomyces luteireticuli. Classification (NCBI taxonomy): domain Bacteria; kingdom Bacillati; phylum Actinomycetota; class Actinomycetes; order Kitasatosporales; family Streptomycetaceae; genus Streptomyces; species Streptomyces luteireticuli. Next base: position 6,368,162 of record NZ_CP167927.1, on the reverse strand, counting down.
GCGGCGGACGGCTGATTCCTGTCGACGGGGTCCTCCGCCCCAGGGTCCGCACATGCGTAGCCATCCCCATGGTCTCCTTCGGCATCGTCGGGCAACCGCTTCAACTACCGTTACTGCCTTGACGCTTCATGTGCCGAAGGTGTGACAGGTTCGCGGAAAAACTTTTCGGCGGCCGAGCGCGCCGAGCGCGGCACCCCGCGCCAGGGTTGCGGACCCGGCCGCAGTGAAGGCCGCGGACCTGATCGGCCGCGACCACTACTGTGAGTGAACGGAAAACGACGCCCAGTACGCGAGCCGGGCTATGCGTTACATGCCACCGCGCTGCCCTCCGGGGTACCGGCGTCGCACCCCATGGGGCCCCGCAGCAGCCCCGCGCAGGCAGCGCATAAGAGCAGGTGAGAGGCGTAAGGCAAGGCATCGCCCCGAATGCGATCACGCCTGGCCCGTGCACGGTGGCCGCCGGGCACCCCGCGCTGTGACGGCGGCCCTTTACACTCGTCTGACGACGGACAGCGACGGCAGAGGGATCAGACACATGCGTACGAGCACACGGCGCCGTGCGAACGGGACGCTGGAGTGCGAGGTCCTCGCGGCGCTCCAGCGGGCCGGGGGCCCGCTGACCCCCCGCGAGGTGCAGGAGGAGCTGCCGGGGGCGCTCACGTACTGCACGGTGGTGACGATTCTGCGACGGCTGCACGGGAAGCGGGTGCTGACGCGGGTGCGGCGGGGGTTGGCTTTCGCCTACGCGGCGGTTTAGTCCCCCGGCCCGCCCTTTCACCGTTCCCGCAGCAGCACGCTGCGCGCTCCCCCAGAGGGGGCACCCCCAGTCCTCAAGCGCCGGACGGGCTATTCAGCCCGTCCGGCGCTTGAGGACACCCGCGCGGAGCGCAAAGAAACGGTGAAAGGGCGGGCCAGGGGCAAATTCACCGCCCCCGCAGCAACCTCCGCACCGCCACCCCCGCCCCCACCACGGCCACCGCCGCCACGACATGCGCCCACCCCGGCGGCCCGGACGCCGGACGCCCCGGCTGCGCGGCGACGACATAGTGCGGCGCGGGCGCGCCCTCCACGACAGGAGCGCCCTCCCGCGGAAGATGCGCCACCACCCGCACCGCCCCGTCCCGCCCCAGCAGCACCCGCCGCCCGTTCGGCCGCCGGAAGTCGAACAGCTGCATCAGCGACCCCGCCCGCGCGTCGAACGACGAGCCGCCGATCCGCCCGAGCCGCCAGTTGTCCTCGATGAACCGGAGCACCGACGCCGTCTCGGTCGGCGTGTGGTCCACCGTGTTGACCTTGCTGTACGGCGAGACGACGAGCAGCGGCAGCCGTGGTCCGGGGCCGCACCGCCCCTGGTGCCCGCCGCCGGGCGCGGGGCCGGACCGGCAGGCGGCGGCGTCCAGGCCGGCCACCCGCGACCCGTTGCGCGGCGGCGCCCAGGCGTGGTCGTACCAGCCGTCGGAGTCGTCGTAGGCGAGGACGACCGCCGTGTCCCGCCACTGCGGCGCGCTCTGGATCCGGTTGATCCAGGTGACGAGGAAGCGCTGTTCGTCCAGCGGCCCGGAGTAGCCCGCGTGGCCGTCCTGTGCCGCGGGGGCCTTGAGGAAGCTCACGGACGGCAGCCGTCCGGCGCGCAGGACGGCGTCGAAGTCGGCCAGGTCGTACTGGTGGTTGGCCCGCCCCTCGTGCCCGATCTCGGCGATCGAGGCGGGCGGCAGGTGGTGCGGGTTGGCGGTCGAGGCGTAGTACTGGAACGGCTCGTGGTGCGGGATGTAGTCGATCACCTCGGTGCCGCCGGAGTTGGTGCTGGTGCGGCCGGAGCAGCGGGCGTAGTGCCCGGGCTTCCCGTCCCAGGGGGTGCCGGGCCGGAAGCCGCCCTGGAACCAACCCCAGCTCACCTTCCGGGCGTTGAGCAGGTCGCCGACGGTGCGGCCGCGGAGCGCGGCGAGCGGGCTGCGGCCCCGGTGTCCGTCGCCCGAGCAGTCGTCGTACGCGGGCTGGGGGTCGTTGACGAGCGTGCCGACGCCCCGCGCGTCGGGGGCGACCACGGCGAACGGGTCGGGACGGGGGGTCTGCCGGGGGTGTTCGGAGCCGGAGACCGGGTCGGTGGAGACGACGCCGTGCGTCTGCCCGGAGACGAGGTTGACGGCGCCGGGGGTGGACGGGCCGTAAGTGGAGCCGAAGGAGCGGTCGTTGAGGGCGTAGTGCTGGGCGTAGTTCCAGAGCGCGGTGACGGTGTTGCCGTCGTAGTGGTCCATGACCAGGCCGGGTTCGCCGTAGAGGCGGCCGGAGCAGCGGCCGGAGTCGGTGTGCTCGACGTACCGGTCGGCCGCGCCGTCGTGGGCGGCGAGCTGCTCGGGGCCGTAGAGGTGGTTCTGGTCGCAGGTCAGGGCCTGCCCCGGGCCCAGGCGGCGGGGCGGGTAGCGGTTGGGGTTGTGGGTGAGCAGCCCGGCGGTGCGCAGGTTGTCGATGTCCTGGGGGGTGTCCGGGGCGGGGGTGAAGCGGGTGCCGTCGGTGTTGGCGGCGTGGGGGTAGGTGGCGAAGTAGTGGTCGAAGGAGACGTTCTCGCCGAAGACGACGACGAGGTGCTTGACGGGCGTCGCCGTCGCCACCGCGGGGGCGGCGGCCGGGGGCGGGGCGTCGGCGCCCGCCCCGAGGAGGGCGAGGGCGGCCAGCGTTCCGGCGGCGGCCAGGGCACATCTGGTGCTGGTGGTCATGCGCGCTTCCGTCCCTTGTCCCTCACGCTTCGTCCATCAGCGCGCGGCCGTACCAGTCCGCGCGGTCGCGCACCCCCGGCAGCACGAAGAACCATCCCCCGCCGAACGGGGTCACGTAGTCGGTCAGCGGCTCGCCCGCCAGCCGGTGCTGGACGGCCGTGAACTGCCGTACGGGGTCCTGCTGGTAGCAGCAGAACAGCGTCCCCACGTCGAGGTCGCCGTTGGGGAGCGTCCCCCGGTCGTAGCTGTAGGAGCGGCGCAGCAGGCGCTGGCCCCGGGTGTGCGGGGTGCGCGGGTCGGCGGCGCGGATGTGACTGTCCAGCGGGATCACCTCGCCCTCGGGGTCGTACGCGTAGCGGGGCGCGTCGTCCTCGCGGGCGCCGTCGAGCGGGGCCCCGGTGTCGCGGGCGCGGCCGAGCAGCCGTTCCTGTTCGGAGAGCGGGACGCGGTCCCAGAACTCGACGTGCATGCGGATCAGCCGTACGACGAGGTAGGTGCCGCCGGCCGCCCAGCCGGGCTCGTCGGGTCCGGCCCACACCAGGCGGTCCATCAGCCGGGCGTCGGCCCGGTCCGGGTTGGCGGTGCCCTCCTTGAACCCGAAGAGATTACGCGGAGCGCCCATGGGGCGGGAGGGGCCGGTGAAGCCGTTGAGCCGCCAGCGGATCTGGAGGGCGCCACGGGTGTGCCGGGCGATGTCGCGCAGGGCGTGCAGCACGGTGTCCGGGCTGTCGGCGCAGAGCTGGACGGCGAGGTCGCCGTGGCACCAGTCGGGGTCGAGGTCGTCGTCGGGGAAGACCGGCATGGGCCGCAGCCGCCGGGGGGCGCGGCCGGTGAGCCCGTAGCGCCCGTCGAAGAGGGACGGGCCGACGGCGACGGTGGCGCGGACGGCGCCGTCCGCCGGGACGCGGGGGCCCAGCAGCCCGGAGTCGGCCGGCGGTGCGGCGACGCCGGTGGGGAGCGGGGTGCCGCCGGTGGCGAGGAAACGGGCGCGGTCGGTCAACGTCCGCAGCATGTCTGCGAGTTCGGCACGCCCGGTGGCGGTGACGTCGAAGGAGGTGAGGGCGGTGCAGCGGGCGGGCGGGGTGAGGACGGCGCGCTGCCACGGGCCATGGAAGGGCACTCCGCTCCCCGGCGCGGTGGCGGCCGGGCCGGTCATGGCACAGGCCGCGCCGGCGGCGGCGCCGCGCAGGAAGCCGCGGCGGCGCACCGGGTTCACGCCGCGCTCCGTACGTCGCAGACGGCGGCGACGACGGCGAGCCGCTCGGCGAGGTCGCCGAAGCAGGCGTCGATCCGTTCCCGGTCGGCCCGGCCGAGCCGGGCGACCGGGACCCAACGGCCGTTCCTGCGCTGCCCGTCCAGGATCCGCCGGGCGCGGCGGAACCCCCGGTCGAGGGCGGTGGTGGTGACGCCGCGGGCGCGCAGCGCGGGGCGGAGGGCGTCGAGGGCGCGGCGGGCGCCGTCGAGCCGGGCGCGGGCGGTGGCGAGCGAGGTGCCGCTGCCGTGGTCGGTGCGGCCGGTGAGCTCCAGGCGGAGGGCGTCCTCCACGATCTCGTGCGCGCGGCGCCCGAGTTCGGCCGGGTCCATGCGCGTGTCGGCCCAACTTCCGTACAGCGCGCGGACGTCGGACGCCAGTCGGCGGACGGCGCGGCGCAGGGCGGGGCCGCGTTCGCCGTGCCACAGGCCGTACTCGACGCGGTGGAAGCCGGTGAAGCGGGGATCGCGCGTGCCGCGGGGCAGCCCGGCGGCCGTCCGGTCGATGGCCTCGCCGCGCTCGCCGAAGGCGCCGTAGGCCGCGCCGAGGCGCTGGTAGCGCAGATGGGCCGCGAGCCAGGCGGCGCGGGCGCGCCGGACGTCGTCCGGACGCGCGGCCAGGGCGGCGGTCGCCCGGACGAGCCGGCCGAGCTCGTGCCCGACCCACCGCTGGTAGGCGAGGGCGGGCGCGATGAGCTCGCGGCGGGTGACGGGGACGACGGCGGGGCCGCGGGCGCCGTGCCCGGTGACGCGGACGGCGGGGCCGGTGACGGGCGCCGCGTCGGCGGCCCGGCAGACGAACGCGTACGTGCCGGGGCCCAGCCGGACGGCCAACAGCCGGACCCCGGCGGGGCCGACGCCCTCCACTTCGCCGAGGACGGCCCCGGTGCGCGCGTCCCGCAGCAGGGCCTCGGCGGGGGCGGAGGCGGTGTTGCGCAGGGCGAAGGTCTGGGTGCCGGGGCGGGGGCGGGTCCAGCCGTGGCCGCAGGCGGAGGGGGAGATGTCGACGGCGGTGCCGGCCGCCGCCGGGGCGGGTGCCGTGGCCCGGGGCGGGGCGGCGCAGGCGCCGAGGAGGAGGGCGAGGGCGGCGGCGAGGAGGGGGTGCACCGACGCTGGGGGTCTGCCCCGGCACCCGCACCGTCCACCGCCCACCGCACCCACCGTCCACCACGACCCGCCGACAAGGCGGCCATCGTAGGCAGGCCGACCCGCGCCCCCACGCAGGGCAGGGCCCGGATTCACCCATCCGTCAGCGCACGCTCACCACGCGCTCAGCACCCCAGCCACACCCGCCGATTCCGCGCCACCGTATGCACCCGGTCCACCCGCTCCGGCCGCAGCACCCCGCCCAGCATGCCGAGCCCGGCAACCTGACGCTCCATCAGGACGGCCACATCGTCGTCCCCCGGGGCGGCCACCTCCGAAGCCCCCACCAGCACCACCATCCCCCGCACCCGCACAGGAAACCCGCACCCCCGCGCCAGCACCGGCGCGCACCGCGCCGCGCTCTGCCGGGCCCACCGGACGACCGGGCGCGGGTGGCGCTCCCCCGGCACCCGTACGAACGCCTCGTCCACCCGGACCGGTCCCGCCCGCCGCACCGGTTCGGTGTGGATGCAGAACACCCCGCCGGGCCCGATCAGCAGATGGGAGACGACCGCGTCGCCGGGCAGGACGACCGAATGGAGCACCTCCCAGCCGCCCGGCGTCAGCGCCTCCAGGGCCGCCCCGACGAGCTGTTCGGCGGCCAGCGCCCGGCGCCAGGCGTCCTCCACGGGGTGGCGGCCGAGCAGCCGGGCGAGGAACAGGGACCAGCGGCCGGTCCGGGACGCGTCGAGCCCGGCACGGAGGGTCTCGCCGGGGCGGTTGGGGGCGAGGTCGTCGTCAGGGTGGAGGAAGAGCCGGTCCGGGTCGTAGCTCCGCCCGGCCGCCCCCCGTTTGACGTCGGCACCCGCCCCGGGATCCGCATCCGGCCGCTCGCGCACGCCCATCACCCCCTCCCGCCATCTTGCCGCAGTTGGGCGGGAACCAACCCGACCGAACACCTGTTGCGGTCCCCACCCGCCCGCCACCTCTTCGGGCCCTTCGCCCCGACATCGCCGCCCGGTGCTTTACTTCAGCGACTGCCGAATCAAATATCCCTTTTGTCGCAATTAGATATGAAGGGACACCCGTGCGCACAGCTGCCCTCTACGGAACCGTCGGCTCCCTCATCCTCACCGGACTCACCGTCCTCACCCCCGCGCCCGCCGCCCAGGGCGCCGGAGCCCTCCTCTCCCCGGACGGCCCCGCCGAGGCCCGCGGCGTGGCACTGGCCGCCGAGCGGGCCGCCGAGCGGGGCATCGCCTTCGGCGCCTGCCCGGCCACCGAGAACCTCCCCCGGACCGTGGAGTGCGGCACGGTCTCCGTCCCCGTGGACTACGCCAGGCCCAACGGCCGGCACATCGCCCTCACCGTCAGCCGCGGCCACGCCACCGGCCCGCGCTCGGCGCACCAGGGCGCCCTCGTCTTCAACCCCGGCGGCCCCGGCGGCTCCGGCATGATCTTCCCACTGCTCGCCGGCCTGCCCCAGTGGCAACGGCTCGCCGAGGCCTACGACTTCGTCGGCTACGCGCCCCGCGGCGTCGCCCGCTCCGCCCCGCTGTCCTGCATGGACCCGGCCGCGTTCAACCAGGCGCCGGGCGACGCGCCCGAGCAGCCCACCGCCGCGTACAAGAAGCAGCACATCGCCAAGGCCAAGGCGTACGCGCAGGGTTGCCGCACCAGGAACGGCGCGGACCTCCAGTACTTCACCAGCCGCAACAACGCGCGCGACCTCGACGTGCTGCGCGCGGCCCTCGGCGAGCAGCGGCTCAACTACCTCGGGGCGTCCTACGGGACGTACTTCGGCGCCGTGTACGCCACACTCTTCCCCGGGCACGTGCGCCGTATGGTCTTCGACAGCGTGGTCAACCCGGACCCGCGCCACGTCTGGTACCGCAACAACCTCGACCAGTCCGCCGCGTTCGAACGGCGCTGGACCGACTGGCGGCGCTGGGCCGCCCGGCACGACGCCGTCTACCACCTCGGCCGCACCGAGCGCCGGGTCCTCGCCTCGTACCGCAAGGCGATGGAACAGCTGCGCCGCCGGGCCGCGGGCGGCAGGGTCGGCCCCGGCCAGCTCCAGAGCGCCCTCGTCCGGGCCGGATACACCGACAGCGCGTGGGCGCCGGGGGCGCGCGCGCTCGCCGCGTACCTGCGCGGCGACGACGGCCCGCTGGTCGCGCTCGCCGGACCCAGCGCGTCCGGAGCACCGGCGGCCGAGAACAGCAACGCCGTCTACACCGCCGTCGAGTGCAACGACGCGACCTGGCCGCACAGTTGGCACCAGTGGGACCGGGACAACACCCGCCTCGCCCGCAAGGCGCCGTTCGAGACCTGGGCCAACGCCTTCATGAACCTGCCGTGCGCCTACTGGACGACGCCCCGGCAGCAGCCGCTGGACGTCCGGGCGGCCCGCAAGGCGCTGCCGCCCGTGCTCCTGCTGGCGGCGGAGCGGGACGCGGCGACGCCGTACGCGGGGGCGCTGGAGCTGCTGCGCCGGCTGCCGTCGGCGGCGCTGGTCACCGAGCGGAACGCCGGCACGCACGGCATCGGCGGCGGCCCGAACGCGTGCGCCAACGGCCATCTGGACAAGTACCTGTTGACGGGCGCGCTCCCGGCGCGGCGGACGGCATGCGCAGGGCGCCCGGAGCCGCGGGCGAGCTAGGGACCCGAGCCGCCGGACGGGCTGATTGTCGCGCCTGGGCGCGGAATCCAGCCCGTCCGGCGTTTGAGGACGAACGCGGCGAAGCCGCGTCGCCCGCGCGGAGCGCGCAAGAAACGGTGAAAGGGCGGGGCGGGGAGAAAAACCCCCGGGCCAGCCGACCGGCTTACGCCAAGCCCGCCACCAGATCCGCGACCGCCTTCCGGCGCCCCGTGTAGAACGGCACCTCCTCGCGGACGTGCATCCGCGCCTCGGAAGCCCGCAGGTGGCGCATCAGGTCGACGATCCGGTACAGGTCGTTCGCCTCGAAGGCCAGGATCCACTCGTAGTCACCCAGCGAGAACGAGGCGACCGTGTTGGCCCGGACGTCCGGGTAGCCGCGGGCCATCTTGCCGTGGTCGGCGAGCATGCGGCGGCGGTCCTCGTCGGGCAGCAGGTACCAGTCGTAGGAGCGGACGAACGGGTACACGCTGACGTAGTCGCGCGGCGTCTCGTCCGCGAGGAACGCCGGGATGTGCGACTTGTTGAACTCCGCGGGGCGGTGCAGCGCCATGTTCGACCACACCGGCTCCAGGGCGCGCCCGAGACGCGTGCGGCGGAAGCGGTTGTAGGCGTCCTGGAGCGCGTCGGAGGTCTCGGAGTGCCACCAGATCATCACGTCGGCGTCGGCCCGGAGACCGGAGAGGTCGTAGGTGCCGCGCACCGTGACGTCCTTCTCGGCGAGCTGGGCGAAGAGCTCCTCGACCTCCTCCGCGTAGCCGGACCGGTCCTGCGGGAGCACGTCGCGCAGCTTGAACACCGACCAGAGGGTGTAGCGGATGACCTCGTTGAGGTCCTTGGCCTTCTTGCCGGCGTTCGGGATCTTCTGGGCGTCAGTCATGGTCCCTATTGTCCCCCCGCGGCACCGGCGCCCTCGGGCAGGGTCGGCATGGACGGCAGGGTCGGCATGGCGGCGAGCAGCTCCTCGGCGGCCCGGCGCGCGCCGGAGACGCACGAGGGGATGCCGACGCCGTCGTAGGCGGCGCCGCAGACCCGCAGACCGGGCAGGGCGGCGACGGCGGCGCGGACACGGGCGACGCGGTCGAGGTGGCCGACCGGATACTGGGGCAGGCCCCGGTCCCAGCGGGTGACGCGGCTCTCCAGCGGCGTGGCGGACAGCCCCACCGCGTCGTGCAGGTCCGTCAGGGACAGCCGCACCAACTCCTCGTCGCCGCGCAGCAGATCGGTCTCGTCCCCGTAGCGGCCGAGGGAGGTGCGCAGCACGAAGACGTCCGGGTCCGCCTCCGCGATCCAGCCCCACTTGTTGCTGGCGAAGGTGGAGGCCTTGATCCGCCGGCCGTCGCGCGGCGGCACGAGGAAGCCGCTGCCGGCGGGCAGTCCGGCGACGTCGGTCCGGCGGAAGGCGAGGGTGACCAGGGCCATGGAGGCGTAGTCGATCTCCGCGAGCTCCCCGGCGGCGGCCCGGGCGACCGGGGCGAGCAGCCGGGCCGCGTCGTGCGCGGGCGTCGCCAGGACGACGGCGTCGGCGGTGGCGTACGCGCCGTCGAGGTCGAGCCGCCAGCCGTCGGCGGTGCGTTCCAGCCCGGCGACCGGTGCGCCGGTCCGGATCTCGCCGCCGGCGGCGCGGACGGCGCGGGCGACGGCGCCCGGCAGGGTCCCCACGCCGCCGGCGAGGCCCGCGAAGACGGGCCCGCCCTGCGCGGGCGCGGCGGCGGACAGGGCGCGGACGGCCTCGGTCAGCGAGCGGTGGGCGCGGGCGGCCTCGAAGAGCTTGGGGACGGCGGCGCGCATCGAGGTGCGGTAGGAGTCGCCCGCGTAGACCCCGCCGAGCAGCGGCTCCACCAGCCGGTCCACGACCTCGTGGCCCAGCCGCTCGGCCACGTACGCGCCGACGGCCACGTCGTCGCCGATCTCGGTGGGCGGCAGGTCCGCGTCGCGGGCGACGGCGGCCAGGCCCTCGGGCGAGAGCACCCCGGAGGCGGCGAGCGCGTCGAGGTCGCCGGGGACGCCCATCATCTGGCCCTTGGGCAGCGGACGCAGACCGCCGCGGGTCCACACCCCGGCGGTGGCGGTGGCGGGCGGCTGGAGACGCTCGCCGAGGCCGACGGCGCGGGCGAGGTCGACCGCCTCCGGCCGCCGGGCCAGCATCGACTCGGCGCCGAGGTCCACCGGCACGCCCGCGACCTCGCCCGCCAGGAGCTTGCCGCCCAGGCGGTCGGTGGCCTCCAGGACCGTGACACGCGCACCGCCCTCCAGCAGGCGCAGGGCGGCGGTCAGCCCCGAGATGCCGCCGCCGATCACGGCCACATGGTGTGCGCGGTTCCGGTCTTCGCTCATGGCCTCGCTCATGACCTCACTGTCTCAGACGGCCCCGGGCCGCCCGCCCGCGCCCCATTGACAGCGCTCCGGGGCCGTGCGGAGACTCTCGACCGAACGGTCAGTCGGGCACCAACCCACCTTACGGAGAGCTCATATGCACGACCGCATCCGGGACGTCTACGTCGCCGACGCCGTCCGCACCCCCTTCGGCAAGTACGGCGGCGCCCTGGCCGCCGTCCGCCCCGACGACCTCGCCGCACACGTCGTCCGGTCCCTGGTGGACCGCTCGCCCGCGCTCGACCCGGCCGGGATCGACGAGGTGCTGCTCGGCAACGCCAACGGCGCCGGCGAGGAGAACCGCAACGTGGGCCGCATGGCCGTGCTGCTCGCGGGCCTGCCGGTGACCGTGCCCGGGGCGACCGTCAACCGGCTGTGCGCCTCCGGGCTGGAGGCCGTCGTCCAGGCGTACCGGGCGGTCGCCGTCGGCGACGCCTCGGTGGTGGTGGCGGGCGGCGTCGAGTCGATGAGCCGCGCGCCCTGGGTGATGCCCAAGGCCGAGCGCGCCTTCCCTTCCGGCCACCAGCAGCTGTACTCGACGACGCTGGGCTGGCGGATGACCAACCCGGCCATGCCCGAGGAGTGGACGGTCTCCCTCGGCGAGGGCGCCGAGCTGATCGCCGACAAGCACGGCATCGGCCGCGCCAAGCAGGACGCCTTCGCCCTCGCCAGCCACCGGAAGGCGGCACGGGCCTGGCGGGACGGCGCCTTCGCCGACGAGGTCGTTCCGCTGCCGGGCGTGGACCTCGCCCGCGACGAGAGCATCCGCGACACCACCTCGACGGAGGCCCTGGCCAGGCTGAAGCCCGCGTTCCGCCCGGAGGAGGGCACGGTGACCGCGGGCAACTCCTGCCCGCTCACCGACGGCGCCGCCGCACTGCTGCTCTGCGACGAGGAGGGGCTGCGCGCGGCCGGCCGCGAACCGCTGGCCCGGATCCGGGCGTCGGCGGTCACCGGCATCGAGCCGGAGCTGTACGGGCTCGGGCCGGTGGCGGCCGTGCGGCGGGCGCTCGGCCGGGCCGGCCGGACCTTCGCCGACCTGACACATTTCGAGCTGAACGAGGCGTATGCCGCACAGGCCCTGGGATGCTTCACGGAGTGGCCGGAACTCGACCCCGCCCTCGTCAACCAGCGCGGCGGAGCCCTGGCGATCGGGCACCCGCTGGGTGCCTCCGGCGCCCGGCTCGCCGGTTCCCTCGCCCACCAGCTCGCCGCGGCGGGATCCGGAACGGGCGTGGCCGCGCTGTGCATCGGCGTGGGGCAGGGCCAGGCGCTGGTCCTCGAACGCTGAAGCGCCGGACTCCCCGGGAGGCGACCGCACGTGCGCACCACCGTCGGCATCGTCGGGGCCGGACCCGCCGGCCTCCTGCTCGCCCGGCTGCTGCGCAGGGCAGGGGTGGACTGCGTGGTGCTGGAGGCCCGGAGCCGGGCCGGGGTGGAGGGGCGGCAGCGGGCCGGGGTCCTGGAGCAGGGCGCGGTGGAAGCCCTCCGGGCCTGCGGCGCGGCCGGCCGGCTGGACGTGGACGGCGTGCTCCACGAAGGCTTCGAACTCCGCTTCGGCGGCCGGGCGCACCGCTTCGACGTGGCCGGGCGCACCGGCGGCCGGGCCACGACGCTCTACCCGCAGCACGAGCTCGTCAAGGACCTGATCGCGCTTCAGCTCGCCGACGGGGTACCGCTGCTGTTCGGCGCCCGGGTGACCGCCCTGGAGGGGCTGGACGGCGGCCGGCCGGTGATCCGCTACCTCCGGGACGGCGCGGAGCACGAGCTGGAGTGCGCCTATGTCGCCGGCTGCGACGGCGCGGACGGCGCCGCGCGCCGGGCCCTGCTGGCCACCGGCACGGCGCGGCTGCACCGGCGCGGCTACCCCTACGCCTGGCTGGGCGTCTCCGCCGAAGCCCCGCCCTCGGCCGACGAGTTGCTGCTCGCCGCGCACGACCGCGGCTTCGCCCTGCACGGCATGCGCTCCCCCACCCTCTCCCGGCTCTATCTCCAGGTGCCGGCCGGCACGGAGCCCGACGACTGGCCGGAGGACCGGATCTGGGCGGAGCTGGAGGCCCGGCTGACCGTCGCGGACCGGCCGCTGAGCCCCGGGCCGATCTCGGACCGGTGCATGTTCCCGCTGCGCGGCGAGGTGGTCGAACCGATGCGGTACGGGCGGCTGCTGCTGGCCGGTGACGCCGCCCACGTCGTGCCGCCCACCGCGGCCAAGGGGCTCAGCCTGGCCTTCTCCGACGTCGTCACCATGGCCCGCGGGTTCGCCCACTGGCGCAGGAACGGCTCGACCGCCCTGCTCGACCGCTACTCGGACCACTGCCTGCGCCGGGTCTGGCAGGTCCAGTACTTCGCGCACGCGATGACGACGCTGCTGCACGCGGCGCCGGACGCGGACGCGTACGAGCGCCGGCTGCGGGCCAGCCGGCTCGACCGGCTCGTGGGGCCCACGGCCGCGGCGGCGGAGTTCGCGGAGAACTACGCCGGGCTGCCGACCGAGGTGCCGTTCGTCTGACGGCCGACAGGCAAGGGTAGGCACCACCCATGACGGTTCCCTACTCCGGAATTCCCGGGCGGCAGCCGCACCACCCGCCCGTGCTCCTCCCCTGCGACCCGGAGGCGGCCGAACTGACCGGACCGGTCTTCGGACCGGCCGCGGTGGGCCCCTCGGACCACGACCTGACCCGGCGGCACACCGGGGAGCCGCTGGGCGAACGCATCACCGTCTCCGGTCGGATACTCGACCGCCGCGGCCGCCCCGTCCGCGGCCAGCTCGTGGAGATATGGCAGGCCAACGCGGCCGGCAGATACGCCCACCCCGCCGACCGCAACCCCGCCCCGCTGGACCCGAACTTCACCGGGACGGGCCGCTGCCTCACCGACGACGAGGGCCGCTACCGCTTCACCACGGTCCGCCCCGGCGCCTACCCGGTGGACGCCACCGCATGGCGCCCGGCCCACATCCACTTCTCCCTCTTCGGCACGACCTTCGCCCAACGCCTGGTGACCCAGATGTACTTCCCCGGCGACCCGCTCCTGGACCGGGACGGCATCCACCACGCCGTCCGCGACCCCGCCGCACGGGCGCGGCTGATCGCCGCCCGCGACCCGGCCGGACCGGCCTACCACTGGGACGTGGTCCTGGACGGACCATGTGCGACGTGGACGGAGGGCACGCGGTGACGACGACCCCGTCCCAGACGATCGGCCCGTACTTCGGCCCGGCACTGCCGCCCTTCGGGACCGGCCCGCTGGTCCTGCGCGGCTCGGTCCTCGACGGGGACGGAGCCGGAGTCCCGGACGCACTGCTGGAGTTCTGGCCCCCCTTCGCCCGCGTCCCCACCGCCGCGGACGGCTCCTACGCCCTGCGCACGTCCCCGGCCGTCCCGCCGTACCTGGCGGTGTGCGTCCACGCGCGGGGCCTGCCGCACCACCTCTTCACCCGCGTCTACTTCTCGGAACCGGCGGGCGACCCGCTGCTGAGCGCGCTGCCCCCGGAGCGCCGGACAACGCTCCTGGCCCTGCCGGGACCCCGCTTCGACGTGCGCCTGCGCGGCGAACGGGAAACGGTCTTCCTGTCCTTCTGACGAGGAATCCTGCTGACGAGGAATCCGCCCCGGTCCCGTACTGCGGGACCGGGGCGGGGGGAAACCCCCTACCGGGCGGACCGCTCGTGGACGAACTCCACCAGCCGCGTCAACGCATCCGGATCCGTCGTCGGCAACACCCCGTGCCCCAGGTTGAACACATGCCCCTCCAGCCCGGCCGCAGCCTCCAGCACCGCGGCCGCCTTCTCCTCCACCGCCTCGCGCGGCGCGAAGAGCACGGCCGGGTCCAGGTTCCCCTGGAGCGCCTTGCCGGGGCCGACCCGCCGCGCCGCCTCGTCCAGCGGCACCCGCCAGTCCGCGCCGACGACGTCCGCGCCCGCCTCGCCCATGAGGCCGAGCAGTTCGCCGGTGCCCACGCCGAAGTGGATCCGGGGCACGCCGTACCCGGCGACCGCGTCGAAGACCTTGGCGGAGGCCGGCATCACATGGCGTCGGTAGTCGGCGGGGGCGAGGGCGCCGACCCAGGAGTCGAAGAGCTGCACGGCCGAGGCGCCCGCCTCGATCTGCACCTTCAGGAACGCCGACGTGATGTCCGCGAGCCGGTCGAGCAGATCGGCCCACAGCTCCGGGTCGCCGTACATGAGCGCCTTGGTGTGCTCGTGGTTGCGCGAGGGCCCGCCCTCGACCAGATAGCTGGCCAGGGTGAAGGGCGCGCCGGCGAAGCCGATGAGCGGCGTGGCGCCGAGCTCGGCGGTGAGCATGCGCACGGCCTCGGTCACATACGGGACGTCGTCGCCCGACAGCGGCCGCAGCCGCTCCAGGTCGGCGCGAGTGCGGATGGGGTTCTCGACGACGGGCCCGATGCCGGGCTTGATGTCGAGGTCGATGCCGATGGCCTTGAGCGGGACGACGATGTCGCTGAAGAAGATGGCGGCGTCGACGCCGTGCCGGCGGACCGGCTGCAGGGTGATCTCGGTGACGAGCTCGGGCCGCATGCAGGACTCGAGCATCGGGATGCCCTCGCGCACCTTGCGGTACTCGGGGAGCGAGCGGCCCGCCTGCCGCATGAACCAGACCGGCGTGTGCGGCACGGGTTCGCGCCGACAGGCGCGCAGGAAGGCCGAATCGTACGCCGCGGTGCGGCCCGTCTGATGCTGGCTGCGCTCACTCATGTCCCAAATCTTCGCACGGGCCGAACGAGTGACCCGCGCATGTGGGTGTCCCTACCCGGAACCGCGGGTCGTTCCGCCTAGTCTTCCGGGCATGGCTGCGGCGCACGGACACCACTCGGACGGTCCGGACGACGTGGGTGGGGAGGGCTCCCCGTCCGTCTTCCGGCAGGCGGTCGCCGGGCTGCAGGGGGTACTCCTGCGGCCCGAGATCGAACTTGACGCGACCCCGCCGCCCCAGCGGCTCGCCCCCTACTCGTACGCGCTGGAGGCGGCGGTCGTCGTAGACGACGAGGAACTGGCGGACGGTCGGCTGATCCTGCTGCACGACCCGGCGGGGCACGAGGCGTGGGGCGGCACCTTCCGGCTGGTGACGCTCGTCCACGCCGATCTGGAGGAGGAGATGGCGCAGGACCCGCTGCTGCCGGAGGTCTGCTGGTCCTGGCTGACGGGCGCGCTGGAGGCGCGCCGGGTGCCCTACGCGGCGCCGAGCGGCACGGTGACCCGGGCGGGCTCGCACTACTTCGGGGGCCTGCGGGAGCGGCCGCCGTCGACCCAGATCGAGATCCGGGCGTCCTGGTCGCCGATCGAGCCGGGCGCCGCGAACGGCGGCGAGCGGTCCGCTCCGGACACCGCGGCCCACCTGGCGGCCTGGTGCGACCTGCTCTGCCAGATCGCCGGGCTGCCGCCGGGGGGCGCGCCGGAGGCCGGTGTCGTGACGCTGCCTCAGCGGCGGGGGCCGCAGAGCCGTTGAAATGACTGATACAGGCTCACACCATGGCCTGAATTGCCCGAATTGTTACTCATCAATTCGTGATCATTCCCTAAAGCCGGGCGGTTCGACTGCCGAAGGAGCTTGTGACCCTTCCCATACGGATCGCCCCGGCTTACCCAAAAGTCGGCACCCGTCCCCGCCACTCCCCCTGGAGGCCTGGTGTCCGTTCTCCTCGAGCAACCTGCGAGCCTCGCCTACCGCCCGACGAAACCGACCGCCATGGTCGTCGTCGCCGATCCCCGAGTCCGTTCCACCGTCACCCGCCACCTGTGGGCGCTGGGCGTACGGGACGTGATCGAGGCGTCGTCCATCGCCGAGGCCCGGCCCCGCATCGGCAACCCGCGCGACATCTGCGTCGCCGACGTCCATCTCCCCGACGGCTCCGGACTGACCCTGCTGTCCGAGACCCGCGCCGCCGGCTGGCCCAACGGGCTCGCCCTCTCCGCCGCCGACGACATCGGCGCCGTGCGCAACGCGCTGGCGGGCGGCGTCAAAGGCTATGTGGTCACCGGAACCCGCACCAATCTCGGCGTCCCCGGCCGGCCGGGGCTCTCGCCCATCGGCGCCGCGGCCGCGCGGATGCAGCGCCGTCCGCCCGGCGCGCCGGGCCATCCCGGCGGCTACCGCGAACTGTCCGGCCGTGAGGTCGAGGTCCTGCGGCTGGTTGCGGAGGGCCAGTCGAACAAGGCCATCGGCGTCTCGATGGGGCTGTCCGCCCTCACCGTCAAGAGCCACCTCGCCCGGATCGCCCGCAAGCTCGGCACCGGCGACCGGGCCGGGATGGTCGCCGTGGCCCTGCGCACCGGCATCATCCACTGACCCGATTCCCCCTCTCGCCCGTCGGCGGAACGTTCCGTCGGCGGGCTTCCGTCATCCCCGGATACCCTTGACCGGTGACCGACGCCCAAGACACCGCAGCAGACCATCCACTGCGAACCCCCGGGGGCGGCCCCCCGGACGACGTCGTCCCGGCGCCGATCCCCCTGCTGGAGCCGCGCGAGGGCATCCCCCCGGTCGTCGCCGACGACGAGGCGCTGGCCGCCGTCGTCGAGGCCTTCGCCGCGGGCCGCGGCCCCGTGGCCGTCGACGCCGAGCGCGCCTCGGGCTACCGCTACGGCCAGCGCGCCTACCTCGTCCAGCTGCGCCGGGAGGGCGCCGGCTCGGCGCTGATCGACCCGGTCGGCTGCCCCGACCTGTCCGCGCTGGGCGCGGCCATCGGCGACGCGGAGTGGGTGCTGCACGCCGCCACCCAGGACCTGCCGTGCCTGCGCGAGATAGGGATGTCCCCGGCCCGGCTCTTCGACACCGAGCTGGCCGGCCGCCTCGCCGGCTTCGCGCGGGTGGGCCTGGGCGCGATGGTGGAGAACGTCCTCGGCTACGCCCTGGAGAAGGGCCACTCGGCCGTCGACTGGTCCACCCGTCCGCTGCCCGAGCCCTGGCTGCGCTACGCCGCGCTCGACGTGGAGCTGCTCGTCGACCTGCGCGACGCGCTGGAGGAGGAGCTGGAGCGGCAGGGCAAGCTGGAGTGGGCGCGGCAGGAGTTCTCGGCCATCGTCGCCGCCCCGCCCGCGCCGCCGCGCAAGGACCCCTGGCGGCGCACCTCCGGCATGCACAAGGTGCGCCGGCGGCGGCAGATGGCCGTGGTGCGGGAGTTGTGGACCGCGCGCGACCGGGTGGCGCAGCGGCGCGATGTGTCGCCGGGCAAGGTGCTGGGCGACGGCGCGATCATCGAGGCCGCGCTGAGCATGCCGGCCAACGCGGGTGCCCTGGCGGCGCTGCCGGGCTTCGGGGCGCGGATGGGCCGGCGTCAGCTGGAGCAGTGGCAGGCGGCGATCGACCGGGCCCGGGCGGTGCCGGAGTCCGAACTGCCGCAGCCGGGCCAGCCGCTGACCGGGCCGCCCCCACCGCGCGCCTGGGCCGACAAGGACCCGGTCGCCGCGGCGCGGCTGACGGCGGCCCGTACCGCGGTGACGGAGCTGGCCGAGCGGCTGACGATGCCCCAGGAGAACCTGATCACCCCGGACACCGTGCGCCGGCTGTGCTGGGAGCCGCCGAAGAACCCGACGCCGGAGACCGTCGCCGAGGCGCTCGCTGCGCACGGCGCCCGGCCCTGGCAGGTCGAGCAGGTGACGCCGGTGCTGGTGACGGCGTTGTCGTCGGCCGCCTGAGCGTCCGCCGAAGGCCCCGGTCCGCCCCTGTGGCGGGCCGGGGCCTTTCGCATGCCCGGGGGCCGGGGTGTGACCTTCGACGCGTGGGCCGGGGGGACTGGGCAGCATGGTTACCCGCAAGTAGCATGACGGTGAGTCCCGCGCTGTGGCGTACGCCGGTCCGGCATGCCCGCGCAGCGATCCGCACCTGGAGGAGAGCCAACGTGCCTCGTACCGCTAGGGACGTCGTTTTCGTCGACGGCGTCCGCACCCCGTTCGGCAAGGCGGGCCCGAAGGGCATCTACCACGAGACCCGCGCCGACGACCTGGTCGTCAAGTGCATCCGGGAGCTGCTGCGCCGCAACCCGGACCTGGACCCGGCCCGGATCGACGAGGTGGCCATCGCCGCGACGACCCAGATCGGCGACCAGGGCCTGACGCTGGGCCGTACCGCCGGCATCCTCGCGGGCCTCCCGCAGTCGGTCCCCGGCTTCTCCATCGACCGCATGTGCGCCGGTGCGATGACCGCCGTCACCAGCGTCGCCGGCGGCGTCGCCTTCGGCGCGTACGACCTCGCCGTCGCCGGTGGCGTCGAGCACATGGGCCGCCACCCGATGGGCGAGGGCGTGGACCCCAACCCGCGCTTCGTCTCGGAGAAGCTGGTCGACGAGTCCGCCCTGTTCATGGGCATGACGGCGGAGAACCTGCACGACCGGCTGCCGCACCTCACCAAGGAGCGCGCCGACGCGTACGCGCTCCGCAGCCAGGAGAAGGCCGCCAAGGCCTACGCCGACGGCAGGATCCAGGCCGACCTGGTGCCGATCTCCGTGCGCCGCACCAACCCCGAGGCCGGCGAGACCGGCTGGGGCCTGGCCACCGCCGACGAGCCGATGCGCCCGGGCACCACGCTGGAGGGCCTGGCGTCGCTCAAGACCCCGTTCCGCCCGCACGGCCGGGTCACCGCGGGCAACGCCGCCGGTCTCAACGACGGCGCCACCGCCTCGCTGATCGCCGCCGAGGACGTGGCGCGCGAGCTGGGCCTGCCCGTCAAGATGCGGCTGGTCTCCTACGCCTTCGCGGGCGTGGAGCCGGAGGTCATGGGCATCGGCCCGGTCCCGGCCACCGAGAAGGCGCTCGCCAAGGCGGGCCTGTCCATCGACGACATCGGCCTGTTCGAGATCAACGAGGCCTTCGCGGTGCAGGTGCTCTCGCTCCTGGACCACTACGGCATCGCCGACGACGACCCGCGCGTCAACCAGTACGGCGGCGCGATCGCCTTCGGCCACCCGCTGGCCTCCTCCGGCGTCCGCCTGATGACGCAGCTGGCCCGGCAGTTCGAGGAGCAGCCGCACGTCCGCTACGGCATCACCAGCATGTGCGTCGGCTTCGGCATGGGCGGCACGGTCATCTGGGAGAACCCCCACTGGGAGGGCAAGTGAGCACCACCACCGCTGAGTTGCTGAAGGGGGCGGCGGAGCTGTTCCCTGGCGAGGTCGTCACCCAGGCGCATGTGCGCCACCTCGAACTGCCGCTGGGCGCGGGCACGTTCGCGCTCATCACGCTGGACAACGGCCTGGACCACACCAAGCCGACCACCTTCGGCCCGCAGTCGCTGGCCAACCTCGACGCCGCGATCGACAAGGTCGAGGCGGAGGCCGCCGAGGGGAAGATCGTCGGCGTCGGCCTCACCGGCAAGCCGTTCATCTTCGCCGTCGGCGCCGACCTCAAGGGCGTGGAGCTGCTGGCGAAGCGCGAGGACGCGCTGGCCATCGGCAAGGGCGGCCACGAGGTCTTCAAGCGGCTGGCGGCGCTGGCCGTGCCGACCTTCGCGTACTACAACGGCGCGGCCATGGGCGGCGGCGTCGAGGCCGGTCTGCACTGCACCTACCGCACGGTGTCCAAGGCCATCCCGGCCTTCTCGCTGCCCGAGGTCTTCCTCGGCCTCGTCCCGGGCTGGGGCGGCTGCGCCCTGCTGCCGAACATCATCGGCGCGGACCGGGCGGTCTCGGTCATCATCGAGAACTCCCTCAACCAGAACCGTCAGTTGAAGGGCAAGCAGGTCTTCGAGCTCGGGATCGCCGACGCGATCTTCGAGGGCGCGGACTTCCTGGAGCAGTCGCTGATCTGGACGGCCTCCGTGCTGAAGGGCGAGACCCAGGTCTCCCGCCCCGAGATCGACCGCGGCGAGGCCTGGGACCGGGCCGTCGAGCGCGGCCGCGCCATCGCCGACTCCAAGGTGCACGGCGCCGCCCCGGCCGCCTACCGCGCGCTGGACATCATCTCCGCGGCGAGGAACGGCGACCTGCGCCAGGGCTTCGACGCCGAGAGCGAGGCGCTCGCCGACCTCATCATGGGCGGCGAACTGCGCAGCGGCATCTACGCGTTCAACCTGGTGCAGAAGCGCGGCAAGCGGCCGGCCGGGGCCCCGGACAAGTCGCTGGCCCGCCCGGTCACCAAGGTGGGCGTCGTCGGCGCCGGTCTGATGGCCTCCCAGCTCGCGCTGCTCTTCCTGCGCCGCCTGGAGGTGCCGGTCGTGCTGACCGACATCGACCAGGAGCGCGTCGACAAGGGCGTGGCCTACGTCCACGGCGAGATCGACAAGCTGCTCGGCAAGGGCCGCATCAACCAGGACAAGGCCAACCGTCTCAAGGGCGCGGTGACGGGCTCCCTCGACAAGGCCGCCGCCTTCGGCGACGCGGACTTCGTCATCGAGGCCGTCTTCGAGGAGATGGGCGTCAAGCAGCAGGTGTTCGCCGAGGTCGAGGCGGTCGTGCCGGAGCACACCATCCTGGCCACCAACACCTCGTCGCTGTCGGTCTCGGAGATGGCCTCGAAGCTCAAGCACCCCGAGCGGGTCGTGGGCTTCCACTTCTTCAACCCGGTGGCGGTGCTGCCGCTGCTGGAGATCGTGCGCGGCGAGCGGACCGACGACGCGTCGCTGGCCACCGCGTTCGGTGTCGCCAAGAAGCTGAAGAAGACCGCGGTGCTGGTGAAGGACGCCCCGGCGTTCGTCGTCAACCGCATCCTCACCCGCTTCCTGGGCGAGGTCCAGAACGTCATCGACGAGGGCACGCCGGTCGCGGTCGCCGAGAAGGCCGTCGAGCCGCTCGGGCTGCCGATGTCGCCGCTGGTGCTGCTGGAGCTGGTCGGTCCCGCGATCGGTCTGCACGTCTCGGAGACGCTGGCCGCCGCGTTCCCCGACCGCTTCACGGTCTCGGAGAACCTGGCCGCGGTCGTCAAGGCCGGCAAGCGCGGCTTCTACGTCTACGACTCCGGGAAGCCGGAGCTCGACCCCGAGGTCGTGGCGCTGCTCAAGCAGGGTTCCTCCGTCCTGACGGAGGAGCAGGTGCGGGCCCGCGTCCTGGACGCGGTGGCGCAGGAGATCGGCCTCATGCTGGACGAGGGCGTCGTCGCCGAGGCGCAGGACATCGACCTGTGCCTGATCACGGGGGCGGGCTGGCCGTTCCACCTGGGCGGGATCACGCCGTACCTGGACCGGGAGGGTGTCTCGGAGCGGGTGAACGGGAAGCGGTTCCTTTCGCCGGGGGTGGCGAGCGTGCCGGTGGCGTAGCCGCCGGGGGTTTCGACGGGGGTCGTGCGGGCTTGCCCGTGCGGCCCCCGCCGTCGTGGGGGGATTTGTGCCCCTGTCCCGCCCTTTCACCGTTTCTTGCGCGCTGCCGCGCGGGGCATCGCGGCTTCGCCGCGAGGTCCTCAAACGCCGGACGGGCTGAAATCAGCCCGTCCGGCGTTTGAGGACAACCGCGCGGAGCGCGAAGAAACGGTGAAAGGGCGGGACAGGGGCAAAGTCACCGCCTCAGCGGACTCACACCCGCACCCAACGCCCCAGCGCCAGGCCCGACTCGTCCTTCTGGCGCGCCACGCGCAGGCCGCCGTCCGGGGCGAACGCGGCCAGGACGACGCGGCCGTTCGCGTCCAGCGCCAACGCGGGTGCGCCCACGCACACTTCGCCGGTCTTCGACCAGAAGACGCCGGCCTCCTCGTCCCCCGTGGGGTACGCCGCCACCGCCGGCAGACCGGATGCCGTCCGCTGGGCGAGGACGGTGCAGTCGTGGCCGTCGATCGTCGTACGGACCGCCGCGACCGGGCCGGACCCGTCGTCCTCGTACGAGCCGAGGGACACCGGGACGCCGGGTTCGACTCCCGTGTGCGTATGCGTGTGCAACGCCGACTCGGCCGCGTCGCGCCAGAAGTGCGCGATGCGCCCGGCCCCGCCCGCGACGGACGAGCCCGTCCCGGAGAGCGCCTTGGCGGGGATGTTGCGCACCCGCTTCAACTGCCCCCCGGGCTCGTCCTGGGCCCAGCTCTGCACCGTCTCGCTGGAGAGCGCGAGCAGTTCGGCCCGGCCGTCCTCCGTCGCGGCGGCGCAGAGCGCGTCGAGGACGTTGCTGCCCTTCATGTCCAGCCACGGACCCCAGACGCCCTTGGCGTCCTGGCGGCGCCCGCAGACGCCGCCGCCGGCGTTGCGTATGAAGACGTTCGGTCCGTGTTTGTCGACGACGGCCGCCGGGGCGCCGATCTGCGCCGCGCGGTCGTGGTCCTGGCCGTAGGGCGTGCCGATCGACCGCCAGGGCGTCAGGGCCCGGCCGGGCTGGAACTGGGTCGCGTAGACGACGTCCGTCGCGGTGCGGCCGTCGTCCAGGACGCGGCTGCGGACGCCGAACAGGTAGACGTAGCCGCGCTCCGTACGGCACAGGGAGAGATGCGGCTCCAGACCGGGGACGACGAGGCGCTCGGGGCCGGTCCACTCCGGCCCGCCGGGCCGGGTCTCGGTCCAGCGCAGCAGTCCGTTCTCGGCCGGTGCGTAGGCCGTCAGACGGCCGTCCTGGCCCCGCAGCAGCCAGCCGGTGGTGGGGGTGGCCGTCCGTGCCATGACTCGCTGCCAGCCTCTCGTTGCCCCAATTCCGCGTGATGCGGAGCCGTTTCACCTGCGTTTTCCGACCCCCGACAATAACATTCGACGGGACGCGGAATTCCGGCCCGAAATCACCGTGCGAAATCGCGCATATCCGGCCCGGGATCACTTCCCCTCGGCCGACACCCGGCTGTGCCGCCGCCCGTAGGCGAAGTAGACGACGACGCCCAGCGCCATCCACACGGCGAACCTCAGCCATGTCTCGGCGGGCAGATTGAGCATCAGCCACAGCGACGCCAGCACCGACAGCAGCGGCACGGCCGGTACGAACGGGGTGCGGAAGGCCCGCGGCAGGTCCGGCCGGGAGCGGCGCAGCAGGACCACGCCCAGCGCGACGACGACGAACGCGAACAGCGTCCCGATGTTGACCAGTTCGGCCAGGACGTCGATGGAGGTGAAGCCCGCGACTACGGCGACGACGGCCCCCAGCAGGATGGTGGAGCGGTACGGCGTGCCGAAGCGAGGGTGGACGGTGGAGAAGACCCTCGGCAGCAGGCCGTCGCGGCTCATCGCGAAGAACACCCGGCTCTGCCCCAGCAGCAGGATCATGCACACGGAGGTGAGGCCGACGGCCGCGCCGAAGCTGATGAGCCCGGCCCAGAAGGGGTGTCCCCGGTCCTTGAAGGCGTCCGCGAGGGGCGCGTCGACCGACAGTTCGCTGTACTTCTGCATGCCGGTGACGACGACGGACACGGCCACGTAGAGCACGGTGCAGATGGCGAGCGAGCCGAGGATGCCGCGCGGCACGTCGCGCTGGGGGTTGTGGGTCTCCTCGGCGGCGGTGGCGACGATGTCGAAGCCGATGAACGCGAAGAAGACCACGGCGGCGGCCGAGAAGATACCCATGACGCCGAAGTGCGAGGGGGTGAAGCCGAACATGAGCTGGACCAGCGGTGCGGCCAGTCCGCCGCTGGCCTTGCTGCTCTGCGAGGGCGGGATGAACGGGTCGTAGTTGGCGCCGCTGACGAGGAAGGCGCCGACGACGATCACGATGAGGACGACGGTGACCTTCACCCCGACGATGACCGAGGTCACCCGGGAGGACAGCTTCATGCCGGCGACCAGGATCACGGTCAGCGCCAGGACCAGCACACAGGCCAGGATGTCGAAGCCGAAGTGGCCGCCGTGCGGCCCGGAGAGGGCCTGCGGCAGATGCCAGCCGGCGGTGTCCAGCAGCGAGCGGATGTAGCCGGACCAGCCGACGGCGACGACGGCGCAGCCGAGGGCGAGTTCGAGGATCAGGTCCCAGCCGATGATCCAGGCGGGCAGTTCGCCGAGCGAGGCGTACGAGAAGGTGTACGCGGACCCGGCCACCGGCACCGTCGAGGCGAACTCCGCGTAGCAGAGCGCCGCGAGCCCGCACACGACGCCGGCCAGGACGAAGGCCAGGGCCACCGAGGGGCCGGCGCTCTCCTTGGCGACCTTCCCGGTGAGGACGAAGATGCCGGTGCCGATGACGACGCCGACGCCGAAGACGGTCAGATCGAGCGCGGAGAGCGATTTCTTGAGGACGTGCTCCGGTTCTTCGGTGTCCCGGATGGACTGTTCCACCGTCTTCGTCCGGAACATACCGCTCCTGCCGCGGCCGTTCCGGACGGGCTGCTGCGTGCCCATCGGCTCACCTCCACCGGTCGTGGTCCCTCGTTCGCGAACTGAGCGAGTGTCCGCGATGATCCGGGCCGGTCCGGCGGGCCACAGCTTCCCTCCCGCCGGATTCACCCGATGGAGGGCAGCCACCGGTATGCGCGAGGGCCGGCCGGACCACTCGTAAAGATGGTCCGTCCGGCCCTTCGCCGCGTCGAGTGCGCGTCAGTCGGAGACGGCCTCGGCGGCCTCCGCGGCCTTGGCGGGCTCGGCGGGCTCCTCGCCGACCACGGCGCCGCCGTCCAGCCTGGCGACCAGCCCGGTCACCTGGCGGGCGATGTCCGGGGCGGTCAGCCCGATCTCGGCCATGACCTCCTTGCGGGAGGCGTGGTCGAGGAAGCGCGGCGGGATGCCGAAGTCGCGCAGCGGCAGGTCCACGCCCGCGTCGCGCAGCGCCTGCGCGACCGCCGAACCGACGCCGCCCACACGGCCGTTGTCCTCGACGGTGACGACGACGCGGTGCCGCGCGGCCAGGCCCGGCAGGGCCTCGTCGACCGGCTTGACCCAGCGCGGGTCCACGACGGTGGCGGAGATGCCCTGCTTGTCGAGGAGGTCGGCGATCTCCAGGCACATCGGGGCGAGGGCGCCGACGGAGACGAGGAGCACGTCGGGCTTCCCGGTGCCCTCGGCGGGGCGGCGGAGGACGTCCATGCCGCCGACGCGGCCCACGGCCTCGACGGCCGGGCCGACCGTGCCCTTGGAGTAGCGCACCACGGTCGGCGCGTCCTCGACCTCGACGGCCTCGCGGAGCTGGGCGCGCACCTGGTCCGCGTCGCGCGGGGCGGCGATCCGCAGGCCGGGGACGACCTGGAGGATCGACATGTCCCACATGCCGTTGTGCGAGGCTCCGTCGTCGCCGGTGACGCCGGCGCGGTCCAGGACGAAGGTGACGCCGCACTTGTGCAGCGCCACGTCCATCAGGACCTGGTCGAAGGCCCGGTTGAGGAACGTCGCGTAGACGGCGAAGACCGGGTGCAGCCCGCCGGTCGCCAGACCGGCCGCGGAGGTGGCCGCGTGCTGCTCGGCGATGCCCACGTCGTAGACGCGGTCGGGGAACTCCTCGGCGAACTTGCCGAGGCCCACCGGCTGCATCATCGCCGCCGTGATGGCCACGATGTCCTCGCGCTCGCGGCCGAGCTTCACCATCTCGTCCCCGAAGACGGAGGTCCAGCTGGCGCCGGAGGCGACGACGGGCAGGCCGGTGTCCGGGTGGATGACGCCGATGCCGTGGAAGCGGTCGCCCTCGTGCTGCTCGGCGGGCTTGTAGCCGCGGCCCTTCTCGGTCAGGCAGTGGACGATCACCGGGCCGCCGAAGCGCTTGGCGCGCTGGAGCGCGGACTCCAGGGCCTCCAGGTCGTGGCCGTCGATGGGACCGACGTACTTCAGGCCCAGGTCCTCGAACATGCCCTGCGGGGCGATGAAGTCCTTGAGGCCCTTCTTGGCGCCGTGCAGCGTCTCGTAGAGCGGCCTGCCGACGACCGGGGTGCGCTCCAGCAGGTCCTTGCCGCGGGCGAGGAAGCGCTCGTAGCCGTCGGTGGTGCGCAGGGTGGCCAGGTGGTTGGCCAGGCCGCCGATGGTGGGCGCGTAGGAGCGCTCGTTGTCGTTGACGACGATGACGAGGGGGCGGTCCTTGGCGACGGCGATGTTGTTGAGCGCCTCCCAGGCCATGCCGCCGGTGAGCGCGCCGTCACCGATGACGGCGACGACGTGGTCCTGCTTCCCCAGGACCTGGTTGGCCTTGGCCAGACCGTCGGCCCAGCCGAGGACGGTGGAGGCGTGGCTGTTCTCGATCACGTCGTGCTCGGACTCGGCGCGCGACGGGTAGCCCGACAGACCGTCCTTGGCGCGCAGCTTCGAGAAGTCCTGGCGGCCGGTGAGCAGCTTGTGCACATACGCCTGGTGCCCGGTGTCGAAGAGGACCCGGTCCTTGGGGGAGTCGAAGACACGGTGCAGGGCGATGGTGAGCTCGACGACACCGAGGTTGGGCCCCAGGTGTCCGCCGGTCTTGGCGACTGCGTCGACGAGGAAGGTGCGGATCTCCGCGGCGAGCCGCCCGAGCTGCTCGGGGCTCAGCCGGTCCAGATCGCGCGGTCCCCTGATGCGGGTCAGCAGAGCCACCCGTGCCTCCTTTAGCTGTCGGGCGTTGCCGGTCGGGCGTTGCCAATCGGGCATTGCCGGTCGAGTTTAATCTTCCGCCCGTGGTGTCGGTGAACGGGTGATGCGACGTATGTCACCTGAACGGCGGGGTGTGCCTGTGGGGGGTGGGGTGGGGTTTGCCCCTGGCTCGCCCTTTCACCGTTTCTTCCGGGGGCTCCGCCCCCCGGCCCGGTACCGCGCTGCCGCGCGGTAGGCGGGGGCTGCGCCCCCTGCACCCTGCTTCGGGGCTCCGCCCCGGACCCCGTCTGTCGCGGCTTCGCCGCTCGTCCTCAAACGCCGGACGGGCTGGGATGGCGCGCCCGCGCCTGAAATCTCGCGCTCGAGATCAGGCCCGGGCGCGCACTTCAGCCCGTCCGGCGTTTGAGGACTGGGGGTGCCCCCTCTGGGGGAGCCCGCAGGGCGCTTCGGGGGCCAGGGGCGCAGCCCCGGTCAGGGGTCCAGGGGGCGAAGCCCCCGGTCAACGCGGCGCAGCCGCGTTGCGGGCCCCGGGGCGCAGCCCCGGAGGAAACGGTGAAAGGGCGGGACAGGGGCAAAATCCCCCCTCCCCCGCCCCCCCACACACGGAACCCGCCCTACGCCCGCCCCGCCGTCCGCTGCGTCCGCCGCGACACCGAGTCGATCACCACCGCCGCCAGCAGCACCGCCCCCGTGATCATGTACTGCACGGCCGACGCGATGCCCAGCAGGGCCATCCCGGACGCGATCGACTGGATCACCAGTACACCCAGCAGCGCGGACCATGTCTTGCCGCGCCCCCCGAAGAGGCTCGTGCCGCCGATCACGGCCGCGGCGATCGCGTTCATCAGCAGGCTGCCCGCGCCCGACGACTGGTTCGCCGCGTTGATCTGCGAGGCCAGGAACATGCCGCCCAGCGCCGCCATCGTCCCGGAGAGCGCGAAGACGGAGATCCGGACCGCCGCGACATTGATGCCGGCGCGCCGGGCCGCCTCCACGCTGCCGCCGAGGGCGAAGACCCTGCGGCCGTACCCGGTGCGGCGCAGCACCAGGTCCAGGGCGACCACAATGCCGAGGAAGATCACCACGGCCAGCGGGAGGCCCTTGTACTGGTTGAAGAGCCAGGCCACGGCGTAGGCGGGCACCGCCAGGGCCGCCGTGCGCAGGAGCGTTTCGGTGAGCGGGCGGGCCGGCACCCCGGCCGCCGCCCGGCGGCGGCCGTCGCGCCAGGAGACCAGGAAATAACCGGCCACGACGGCGGTCGCCAGCCCGTTGGCCCAGGCGATGTCCTCGAAGTAGTGGTTGGTCAGGGCGGCGACCAGCCCGGAGTCGTCCAGGTTGATGGTGCCGTTGGAGCCCAGCACCTGGAGCATCAGGCCGTTCCAGCCGAGCAGCCCGGCGAGCGTGACGACGAACGCGGGCACGCCGATGCGGGCGAAGAAGAAGCCGTGGAGCACACCGGCGACGGTGCCGGAGAGCAGGGCGAGGAGCAGGGCCAGCCATTCCGGCATGCCGTGGTTCACGTTGAGCACGGCGAAGACCGCGGCCGCCAGCCCGCTGACCGAGCCGACGGAGAGATCGATCTCGCCGAGGATCAGCACGAAGACGATGCCGACGGCGATCAGCCCGGTGCCCGCGGCGGTGACGAGGAGGTTGGAGAGGTTCTCCGCGCCGAGGAACGCCGAGTCCTGGAGCTGGAAGACCAGGCAGATGACGATCAGGCCGACGACGACGGGCAGCGAGCCCAGCTCGCCGCTGCGCAGCTTGCGGGCGAACTCGCTCCAGTAGCCGGCGAAGCCCTCCTCGCGGACCAGCAGCCGGGGGTCGACGGGCGTGACCGCGGCGGCCGCGGGCTGCTGTCCGTCGTCGGGGGCGGTCTTCGACAGGTCGGTGGTCACGTCCGGTCCTCCGCGGTGCGGGCCTTGCGGCGGGTGACGGCGTTGTCGGTGGCGCCGGTGATGGCGGAGACGATCTCCTCCTGGGTGGTGGCGCGCACCTCGAAGACGCCGTTGTTGCGGCCGAGGCGCAGCACGGCGACCCGGTCGGCGACGGCCTTGACGTCGGCCATGTTGTGGCTGATCAGGATCACGCCCAGGCCGCGTTCGCGCAGCCGCTCGACGAGGTCGAGGACCTGGGCGGTCTGTTCGACGCCGAGCGCCGCGGTGGGCTCGTCGAGGATGACGACCTTGGGCTCGCCGAGCAGCGAGCGGGCGATGGCGACGGTCTGCCGCTGGCCGCCGGAGAGCGCGGCGACCGGGATCCGCACGCTGGGGATCCGGATGGAGAGGGTGGCGAGCAGTTCGCGGGCGCGCCGCTCCATCTCGACCTCGTCGAGCACCCCGAAGCGGGAGGACTCCCGGCCGAGGAAGAGGTTGCCGACGACGTCGAGGTTGTCGCAGAGCGCGAGGTCCTGGTAGACGGTCGCGATGCCGAGTTCCTGGGCGGTGTGCGGGCGGTCGATGGTGACGCGCCGGCCCTCCCACTCGATGACGCCGTCGTCCGCCGGGCCGACGCCCGCGATGGTCTTGACGAGGGTGGACTTGCCGGCGCCGTTGTCGCCGACCAGGGCGACCACCTCGCCGGAACGGATCTCCAGGTCCACGTCGGTGAGCGCCTGCACGGCACCGAACCGCTTGGAGATCCCGCGCAACGCCAGTACGGGCGCAGCGGACATGTGGATCAACTCCTTCGCCGTGCGCCTACTTGAGGCCGGCCTTGTCGCACTCCGCCTTGTACTTGGCGGTGCAGATCTCGTCGAGGGTGAAGAAGCCCGGTTTGCCGACGTACTTGGCGATGTCGGCCTTGGTCAGGGCGAAGGGGTCGACGATGATCGAGGGGATCTTCTTCTGGGTGCCGCTGTCGACCGTCGCCTTGGCAACGTTGTCGAGCTTCTTGCCCTGTGCGAGGTTCACCGCCAGGGTGGCGACGGCGTCGGCCTCGGGCTGGTAGGGCTTGTAGACGCTCATGAACTGCTCGCCCGCCAGGATCCGTTGGACGGCGGAGAGTTCGGCGTCCTGTCCGGTGACGGGCGGAAGCCTGTCGAAGCCGGCGCTCTTGAGGGCGGTGATGATGCCGCCCGCCATGCCGTCGTTGGCGGAGTAGACCCCGACGATGTGGTCCTTGCCCAGCGAGGAGATGGCGCCCTTCATGTTCTCGTTGGCGTTCTCCGGCTTCCACTCCTTGGTGTCGTACTCCTTGCCGATCTTCACCTTGCCGTCGAGGACGGAGTGGGCGCCGTCCTTGTACATCTTGGCGTTGGGGTCGGTGACCGAGCCGTTCATCATGACGATCTCGCCCTTGCCGGCGTTGTCGCCCAGCTCCTTGAGCAGGGACTCGCCCTGGATCTTGCCCACGCGTTCGTTGTCGACCGAGGTGTACGCCTTCACCGGGCCCTCGGCCAGGCGGTCGTAGGCGACGACGGGAATGCCCTTGTCGTCGGCCTTCTTGACCGAGCTCGCTATCGACTTGGCGTCCACGGCGTCGACGATCAGCACGTCGACCCTCTTCGTGATCATCGTGTCGACCTGCTGCTGCTGGAGCGAGGCGTCCTGTTTGGCGTTCTCGTAGAGAACGGTGGCGCTGGTGCCCGCCAGTTCCTTGATCTTCTTCTCGATCAGCGGCTTGTCGAAGCGCTCGTAGCGGGCGGTCTGGTTCTCGGGCAGGAGCAGCCCGATCGTCAGCGCGCCCTTGGCGTCCTTCCTGTGGTCACCGCCGCCGGCCTCCTTGGCCTTGCCGCAAGCGGCGAGCCCTACGGCCGTCGAGACGGCCGCCACGACCACCGCGGCGCGGCGCAGATGCGTGTTCACCGAGATCTGCCTCGCGTTGCCGGTCCGGCGTGCCTTGCGGGCCTGCGGTTCCGGCCGGGGGTTCGGGGGTTGTCCCCCGGGAAGATGCAGCACGAAACGGTACCTCCCTGACATGGCCGCGCCGTTGCGGCCGAGGTGACCGGAAGTCAACTCGGCCGGTCAAGGAGCGTCAAGAAGTAAACCCTTAACGAGATGGCAACGATGCCATGCGTTACCTGTGTGAACTCAACTGATGCGCTTCGGGCGGGCGTACGGACGTCAGCCGGCCCCGGGCGTGTCCCCGTCCCCGGTCACCGTTCCGTCGAGCAGGGTGGAGTCACCCATCTCGCTGAGGACGAGCGCCAGGGCGCCGAGCACCTCGGCCCGCCCGCCCAGCGCCCCGGGCACGACCTCCAACTGCCGTGCGGCGCTGGGGATCGCGTACCGCCCGACGGACTCGCGGATCGGCCCGAGGACGAGCTCCCCGGCCTCGGCGAGGTCGCCGCCGAGCACCACCCGGCTGGGGTTGAGGAGGTTGCAGAGGCTGGCGACGCCGGTGCCGATGTGCCGGCCGACGTCCGCGATCACCCGCCGGCAGCCGACGTCGCCGTCGCGGGCGAGCCGGACCATGCGCGGCGCGGTCAGGTCCGGGCCGTGCGCCGAGTGCAGCAGGGGCAGGACATAGCGGTGGGCCGTGAAGGTCTCCAGGCAGCCGCGGTTGCCGCAGCGGCAGACGGGCCCGGACTCGTCCAGGGTGATGTGGCCGATCTCCCCGGCGGTGCCGCCCGGCCCCCGGTAGATCTGCCCGTTGATCACCAGGCCGGCGCCGACGCCGCTGGCGACCTTGATGTACGCCAGGTCGGTGGCCCCCCGCCCGGCGCCCCAGACCAGCTCGCCGAGCGCGCCGAGGTTGGCGTCGTTGTCGACGTGCACCGGTACGTCGAGGCGGGCGGCGAGCTCGTCGCGCGGGTTGGTGCCGGCCCAGCCCGGGAGGATCGCCGTGGAGCCGAGCAGCCCCGACTCGACGTCGATGGGGCCGGGCACGCCCAGGCCCACCCCGACGATCTTGCGCGCGTCGATGCCCTCGTGTGCGATCAGCGACTTGACCAGGTGCTCCGCCCGTTCGAGGCCCTGGGCCGCGGAGGCGTCCACATCCAGCGGCTCGGCCTCCTCGGCCAGGACCCGGTGGGCCAGGTTGCCGATGGCGACGCGCAGGTGCGTATGGCCGAAGTCCACCCCGACCACGATGCCGGCGTCGCCGGACAGGGAGACGCTGCGGGCCCGGCGGCCGCCGGAGGAGGTGGGGGTCACCTCGACCGTGCCGCCGTCCTTCAGCTCCCGGACGATGTTGGAGACGGTGGCCGCGGAGAGACCCGTGGCGCGGGCGATCTCGGCTTGGGTGAGGGCCCCTGCCCTGCGCACCGCGCGCACGACCCTCTCCAGGTTGGCCCGGTGCAGCGAGGACTGCGACCCCGGAGTCTCCACGCTCATTCGCTCCTACCTCGCCTGCTTCTTTGCGGGCACGTGGTGTCCGTACAACATATGAACTCTAAGCTCAGCGGGAGCGTGCGGGGGCGTCAAGGGGTGGATTCCGCCCCGGGGCCGCGTCTTCGCCGTTCTCCCGGGGGGGCGGGTCGGGTGGCGCTGTGACGGGGCTGCGCGTCGTGTTCGGCCTCGGGGGTCGGGCGGGCTGGGTGTTTGCCCCTGTCCCGCCCTTTCACCGTTTCTTCCGGGGGCTCCGCCCCGGGGCCCGGCACCGCGGCTTCGCCGCGGTGGGCGGGGCTCCGCCCCTGCGCCCCGGCGGGGGCTGCGCCCCCTGCGCCCCTGCTTCCGGGGCTTCGCCCCTGGCCCCGTTACCTTTTTCGTGGCCCCGCAACGGGGTTCCCGGCCTCTGGTCCCGGCATGACTTGCAGCCCCTGTCGATCATGATCGAAAAGGTGGTGTCACCGGGTACCGGAGGCATTGGCAGACCGCTGATTAGGGGCACGAGCGCCGATCCTGTTCCGGGTGAGGCAGTCTCTTCGTAACGTGGATGCCGGCACGCTGATGCCGCAGGTGAGGCCGGGGAGGGCGCGACCGCTGTGGAGAGTGCACGTGATCGACACGGGTGACATCGACGTCTACCTGGGCCTGGACGTGGGCAAGGGCGAGCACCATGCCACCGCCCTGACTCCGGTGGGCAAGCGGGTCTTCGACAAGCGGCTGCCCAACACCGAGCCGAAACTGCGTGAGGTGTTCGCCAAGCTCCAGGCCAAGCACGGCACTGTGCTGGTGGTGGTCGACCAGCCGGCTTCGATCGGAGCTCTGCCGCTGGCGGTGGCCCGTGACATGGGCTGCAGCGTCGCCTACTTGCCCGGCCTGACGATGCGACGGATCGCCGATCTGTACGCCGGTGAGGCCAAGACCGATGCCCGGGACGCGGCGATCATCGCCGATGCCGCGCGGACGATGCCGCACACGCTGCGAAACCTGGCGCCGTCCGACGAGACCATTGCCGAGCTGGAGATGATCGTCGGCTTCGACGACGACCTGGCTACCGAGTCCACGCGGATCAAGAACCGTCTGCGTGGCCTGCTCACCCAGATCCACCCGTCGTTGGAGCGGGTCCTCGGTCCCAGGCTGGATCATCCCGCCGTCCTGACACTCCTCGAACGTCACGGATCCCCGGCCCAGTTGAGGAAAGCCGGGCGACGCCGACTGGTGACCCTGCTCAGACCCAAGGCCCCGCGGCTGGCCGAGCGCCTGGTCGAGGACGTCTTCGACGCCCTCGACGAGCAGAGCGTCGTCGTGCCCGGCACCGACGCAGCCTCGCTGATCGTCCCCAGCCTCGCCGGCTCACTCACCTCCGTGCTCGACCAGCGCAAACTCCTCGCCGCCCGCATCGAGGAACTGCTGGAGGCCCACCCTCTTTCCCCGGTCCTGACCTCCATGCCCGGCATCGGGGTCAGGACCGGAGCCCGCATCCTCATCGACGTCGGCGACGCCAGCGCTTTCCCCACGGCCGGCCACCTGGCCGCCTACGCCGGACTGGCACCCGTGACCAGGAGCTCCGGCTCCTCCATACGCGGCGAGCATCCCTCCCGACGAGGCAACAAACAGCTCAAACGAGCCTTCTACCTCGCTGCGTTCGCATCGCTGTCCCAGCCCGAATCACGCACCTACTACGACAAGAAGCGACGGCAGGGAAAGCACCACGTCGCCGCCCTCGTCTGCCTCGCCCGGCGGCGCATCGACGTGCTCTTCGCCATGCTCCGCGACGGCACCTTCTACGCGCCCCCTACCGCCATCGCCGCTTGACGAAAACCATAGGGGCACCTTTTCGGGCTCCGCCCCGGACCCCGTTGTCGCGGCTCCGCCGCTCGTCCTCAAACGCCGGACAGGCTGAAGTGCGCGCCCGGGCCGGAATCCAAAGCCCGGGCGCACACTTCAGCCTGGGCGCGCACTTCGGCCCGGGCGGGCACTTCAGCCCGTCCGGCGTTTGAGGACAGCGCCCGAAGGGCGGACGGGGCCCGGGGTCTCCCCGGAAGAAACGGTGAAAGGGCGGGACAGGGGCACACACCCAACCCATCCGGCACCTGAGGACAGCGCCCACAGGGCGCCTCGGGGGGCCAGGGGGCGCAGCCCCCGGTGGGGCGCAGGGGCGAAGCCCCGCCCACCCGCGCGAAGCGCGGATCCCCGCGCGCGGCAGCGCGCGGGGATCCGCAGGGGCGCAGCCCCTGCGAAAACGGATTAGGGCGGGGCGGGGAGAGTAAAAGCCCCCGCCGCCTACTTCAACGCCCCCGCCGTCAACCCCGCCTGCACCTGCCGCTGAAAAACGACATACGCCGCCAACACCGGCAACATCGCCATCACCAGCCCCGCGAACAACCCCGACCAGTCCCCCTTGTACCGCTGGCTGGCCGCGAGCGCCACCAGGCCCTGGGGCAGCAGTTTCTTGTCCTCGTCGCCGATGTTGAGCACCGCGGGCAGCAGGTACTGGTTCCACTGGCCGAGGAAGTTGAAGATCCCGACGCTGATCAGCCCGGGCTTGGCCATGGGGAGCATCACCTGGAAGAAGGTCCGGGTGTGCGACGCCCCGTCGATCAGCGCCGCCTCGGCGACCGAACTGGGCAGTGTCTTGAAGAAGCCGGTCATGAAGAAGACGGTGAACGGCAGCGAGTAGGCGATGTAGACCAGGATCAGCCCGGGATAGGTGTTCAGCAGGTGCATGTTCTTCATCACGAAGAACAGCGGCACCAGCGCCAGGATGATCGGGAAGCTCATCCCGCCGACGAACAGGAAGTAGACGAAGCGGTTGCCGGGGAAGTCGAAGCGGGCCAGCACATAGGCGGCCATCGACCCCAGCAGCATCGTCCCGGTCAGCGAACCCGCCACCAGCAGGACCGAGTTGAGGAAGTACTGGCTCATGTGCGCCTCGGACCAGGCGCGGCCCCAGGCGTCCACGTGCAGGGCCTTGGGCAGCGCCCAGGGCGAGGTGAAGATCTCCTTGTCCGTCTTGAAGGCGCTCATCACCGCCCAGAGCAGCGGCAGGGTGACCATCAGCCCCCAGATCGCGAGGATGCCGTGGGAGAAGACGTTGAGGACGCCGCCCTCGGTCTTCTTCGGCTGCTCGGCTTGCGCGGTCACGGTGCCACCCCCGGGTGATGGTGCGGACGGACGGGAAGGAGCGCGGCCCTCGGAGCTCGCGGCCATCAGAACTCCAGCCGCTCGCGGCGGCCCAGCTTCATCACGACGCCGGCGAAGAGCAGGGTGACGATCAGCAGCGCGACGCCGAGGGCGGTCGCGTATCCGGCCTGTCCGTCGTTGAACGCCTTGGTGTAGAGGTAGTAGGTCAGCAGTTCGGTGGAGTAGTCGGGGCCCGGCCCGTCCATCATGATCTGGACGACCGCGAAGCCGTCGAGCGCCATAATCCCCATGTAGACCCAGCCGGTCTGGACCGTGTCCCACAGCAGCGGCAGGGTGATGCGGAAGAAGGTCTGGAAGCGGTTGGCCCCGTCGAGCAGGGCGGCCTCGTAGAAGTCCCTCGGGATCGAGCTCATGCCGGCGGAGAACAGCACGACGTAGAAGCCGACGTTGCTCCAGACCATCACCGCCATGACGCACCACAGCGCGAGGTCCGGATCGCCCAGCCAGTCGGGCCGCCAGGACAGGCCGACGGCGTCGAAGAAGGCGTTCAGCGCACCGCTGTTGGGGTTGTAGGCGAACTTGAACAGCAGGGCGACGATCGCGAT
This sequence comes from Streptomyces luteireticuli, assembly GCF_041519305.1. Lineage (NCBI taxonomy): Bacteria > Bacillati > Actinomycetota > Actinomycetes > Kitasatosporales > Streptomycetaceae > Streptomyces > Streptomyces luteireticuli. The sequence continues at coordinate 6,332,738 of NZ_CP167927.1, read as the reverse complement.
GGACAGGACCTGGGGGAAGAAGTACACGATCTTGTAGACGGCCGAGCCCCGCACCCCCGCCACCGCGGCGTTCCTCCGGCGCCGCCCGCCGACGTTGAGCATGAACGCGAAGAACAGCCCGAGTCCCAGCGTCAGCAGCGGCAGCAGCAGGAGGAGCAGGAGGTTGTGACCCAGCGCCTTCCAGAACAGCTCGTCGTCCCACAGGCGTTGGTAGTTCTTGAGCCCGGTCATCCTGAACTTCGAGCTCAGGCCGGTCCAGTTGGTGAACGAGTAGTAGATGGCCTGGACGAACGGCGAGATGACGAAGACCCCGTACACCGCCAGCGGGATCAGCAGGAATCCGGCGATGAACCGGTACTTGCCGTGCTGCATTTACCGGTTCCTCACTTGTGCCGGTACTTCTTGACGGAGTCGTCGTTGCGGGTCTCGTCGGTGAACTTCTGGATCTTCTTGATGGCTTCGTCCGGGGTGAGCCGGCCGGCCATCATCTCGCCCAGCGCGGCCTTGCCGATCTTCTCCTTCTGGAGGGTCACGTACCAGTCCTGGAGCCGGGGGTTGACGACGTTCTTCCCGGCCTTGGTGAGCGCCTCCTGGGAGGAGGCGAGGCCGGGCGGCAGGGTCAGGCCCTCGGTGCCGCCGTTGAGGGAGCTGAGCGAGGAGACGGCCTTGATGAAGTTCTGGGTGGACTTCCTGCCCAGCATGATGCGCAGCAACTCCATGCCGCCCTGCGGGTTCTTGGCGCTCCTGGGGACGATGAACGGCTCGCCGCCGGACGCCCAGAGGGTGCCGAACGGCAGCTTGTCGTTCCTGTCGAGGCTGGACGGGGCGCCGACGGCCATCTTGAAGTCGGGGGGCGTCATGCGCTTCGCCTCGTTCTCCACCCAGGAGCCGTTGGGGATGAACAGCGCCTTGCCCTCGTTCCAGGCCGTCTGGGACTGGATGTGGTCGAGGCCCGGGGTGCCCTGGAGGATGTAGCCCTTGCGGTAGAGCTCGTAGTACGCCTCGAAGGCGGCCTTGACGGCCGGGTGCTTCCAGGCGTCGGGCTCCAGGTTGTCGATCCGGTCCATCACCTCCACGCCGCCGATCTTGGCGATGAACGGGTAGAGGCTGAACGGCAGGTAGTACGGGTGCTGGCCCGCGTACGTCCAGCCGGCGATGCCCTTCTTCTTCGCCTTCTCGCAGACCTTGAGCATCTCGTCCCAGGTCTCGGGGTACTGGGCGTCGAGCTTCGCCAGGTTCGTGCGCGAGTACCACACGCCGTAGACGGTGTAGGCGTAGTAGAGGACCCAGACCTCCTCGCCGTCGAACTTGCCCATGTCGACGACACCGGGCCGCAGGGTGTCGCGGACCTTCTTCTTGGGGTCGTCCAAGGAGGGTGCGTCCAGCAGGGCGTTGAGGTCGGTGAGCTGCTTGAGGCCGACGAGGGTTCCCAAGTCCATCTGTTTGGCACCGGAGTTGTCGATGATGTCCGGCGGGGTGCCGCCGTTGAAGCGCGGCTGGATCTGGGGGGCGATGTCCTGGGTGCCGGTGTGCTTGATGTCGGCCTTCGGGTACGCCTTTTTGTACTCGGCCTCGGCGTCCTTGGCGTACTGCTGGCCGAAGCCGCCGTCGAAGATGACGACGTCGAGCGGTGTGGAGCCGTTGACGTTCAGCGGTTTGAGTTCGCCGGGCTTGTTGCCCTTGCCCGTGTCGGCGGTCTTGTCGTCGCCGTCGTCGCCCGTGGCGCAGGCGCTCAGCACGCCCATCGCCGGCACCGCGAGCAGGCCGGCCGCGGCGGCCCGTTTGATCAGGTCGCGCCGGCTGAATTCCGAGGTGGATCCCATGCTCAAGTCCTCGCCTTCTCCAGGACTCAGGCGGTGTGGCGGTCTCCCCTGTGCAGTCGGCTCGACGAAAGGGCCCGACACCGCGGGTCAGTTGAAGTGCTGGGCGTGCTGGGTGTGCGCCGGAGAAGTGCCAGGGCGCGCCGTCGGCGTACTCCCCCGGTCCGCCACGGCGACGCGGGGTCGCCCCGGACGCCGACAGGTATAGTCCACTTCGCACCAACTGGGCAAGATCGGAAGCGGCATTGGCCGTCAGTCTTTCCCGAGTTGAGACCTCTTCGACATCCGGCGACACCACCCCCGGAAACCCCCCTGAAGCCTTGACACCACTGGTGCCTCACGCCCTACTTAACAGAGCGCTACCCGGGCGACAACGTTGTCAGCCTTCCGGAGGCCACCCAGGCCACCCATCCGGACGTCTTCCGGAGCCTTCCGGAAGCCTTCTGAGAGGCAAGGGATGAGACAGGGACTCAGACGTCGCCGGCGGGCCCTCGGCCGCCCCGTGGCCCTCCTGGCCGCCGCCCTTCTGGTGACGATCCCTCAGTTCGGCCCCGGCGCGGCCCTCGCGGCCCCGGGAGGGCGGGCCGCGGAGCAGGCGCAGGGGGCACGGGAACAGCGGGCGCAGGAGCGCTTCGCGTCCTCCTTCGAGCCGGGCGACCCGCAACCCGGCTGGCGCAACACGGCCGAGACCGGCAAGGACGGCACCCCGCGCTCCTCCGGCGTCGGCGGCGGGGAGGGCCAGGGCATCCCCGGCAACGTCACGGACAAGGTGACCGCGGTGCGCGCCAGCGGCGAGAACACCGCCGACGGAGAGGTGAAGGAGAATCTCGCCGACGGCGAGAACACCACCAAGTGGCTGACCTTCCAGCGCACGCCCTGGGTGGAGTTCACGCTCGCGGAGCCGGTCACGGCCGTGCGCTACGCGCTGACCTCCGCGAACGACGCCCCCGCCCGCGACCCCCGCTCGTGGACGCTCAAGGGCTCGGCCGACGGGCAGCACTGGACCGTCCTCGACACCCGGGAGGACGAGACCTTCGAAAAGCGCTTCCAGACACGGCAGTTCACCCTGGAGGGCCGCACCGCCTACCGGCACTTCCGGCTCGACATAACGCGCAACGGCGGCGACGCCGCCACCCAGCTCGCCGAGGTGCAGTTCGCCACGGCGGACGCCTCCCCGCCCCCGCCGCGGGGCATGCGCACCTACACCGACGCCGGGCCGTCCGGCTCCCCCACCGCCAAGGCCCGCGCGGGCTTCACCGGAACGCACGCGCTGCGCTACGGGGGCACCCACGACAGCCGCGGCCGTGCCTACGCGTACAACAAGGTCTTCGCCGTCGACGTCCGGGTCACCCCCCGGACCGTGCTGGCGTACAAGATCTTCCCCGCCATGCCCCAGCGCGATCCGCGCTACCCCGCCACCCACGTCTCCCTCGACCTCGCCTTCACCGACGGCACCTACCTCAGCGACCTGGGCGCGCGCGACCAGCACGGGGCGCCGCTCACCCCCCGGGGCCAGGCGGACTCCAAGACGCTCTACGTCAACCAGTGGAACAACAAGGAGGCGTCGGTCGGCGCCGTCGCCGCGGGCAAGACCGTGGCGCGCGTCCTCGTCGCCTACGACGCACCCTCCGGGCCCGCGCCCTTCCGCGGCTGGATCGACGACGTCTCCCTGGCCCCCGCCCCCGAGGAGCACTCCCCCGCCCACCCGGCCGACCGCGTCCTGACCACCCGCGGCACGCTCTCCAGCGCGACCTTCTCGCGCGGCAACACCTTCCCCGCCACCGCCGTCCCCCACGGCTTCAACTTCTGGACCCCGGTGACCGACGCGGGCGCCACCTCCTGGCTCTACCAGTACGCCGCCGCCAACAACGCGGACAACCTCCCCACCCTCCAGGCCTTCTCCGCGAGCCACGAGCCGAGCCCCTGGATGGGCGACCGGCAGACCTTCCAGGTGATGCCCTCGGTCGCCCCGGGCACCCCCGACGCCTCCCGCACGGCCCGCGCCCTCCCCTTCCACCACGCGCGCGAGACCGCCGCGCCGCACCACTACGGCGTCACCTTCGACAACGGGCTGCGGGCCGACATCGTGCCCACCGACCACGCCGCGATGATGCGATTCACCTTTCCCGGTGAAAACGCCAGCGTGATCCTTGACAACGTCAACAACCACGGCGGCCTGCGGATCGACACCGCGCGCGGAACGTTCACCGGCTGGTCCGACGTGAAGAGCGGTCTGTCCGCGGGCGCCGGCCGGCTCTTCGTGTACGGGGTCTTCGACGCGCCCGTCTCCGGCGGCGGCGCGCTCCGCCGCGGCGGCCCCTCGGCGAAGAGCAGCGACGTCACCGGCTATCTGCGCTTCAGGCCCGGCAAGGACCGCACCGTCACCCTGCGGATCGCCACCTCCCTCATCGGGACCGACCAGGCGAAGGCCAACCTGGAGCAGGAGATCCCGGCCGGCACCTCCTACTCCCGCGTCCACGACCGGGCCCGGGACGCCTGGGACGCGCTGCTGCGCCGCGTCGAGGTCGAGGGCGCCACCAAGGACCAGCTCACCACGCTCTACTCCGGCCTCTACCGGCTCTTCCTCTATCCCAACTCCGGCTTCGAGAACACCGGCACCAAGGACCGGCCCCGCCCCCGCTACGCCAGCCCCTTCTCCCCGCCCACCGGCGACACCACCCCGACCCGCACCGGCGCGCGGATCGTGGACGGCGAGGTGTACGTCAACAACGGCTTCTGGGACACCTATCGCACCACCTGGCCCGCCTACTCCCTGCTCGCCCCCCGGCAGGCGGGGAAGCTCGTGGACGGCTTCGTCCAGCAGTACAAGGACGGCGGCTGGGTCTCGCGCTGGTCCTCCCCCGGCTACGCCGACCTGATGACCGGCACCAGTTCCGACATCGCCTTCGCCGACGCGTATATGAAGGGCGTCCGCTTCGACGCCGAGGCCGCCTACGAAGCCGCGCTCAAGAACGCGACCGTCGCCCCGACCGACCCGGGCACCGGCCGCAAGGGCATGGACACTTCCGTCTTCCTCGGCTGGACGAGCACGCGCACCCACGAGGGCATGTCCTGGGCGCTGGACGGCTACCTCAACGACTTCGGCCTGGCGCGGATGGGGCGGTCGTTGTACGAGAAGACGCACAAGGAGCGCTACCGCGAGGAGTCGGAGTACTTCCTGAACCGGGCCCGCAACTACATCCGCCTCTTCGACCGCCGCATCGGCTTCTTCCAGGGCAAGAACGAGGACGGCTCCTGGCGGCGGTCGCCCGACGCCTACGATCCTCGCGTCTGGGGCTACGACTACACCGAGACCAACGGCTGGAACTTCGCCTTCACCGCGCCCCAGGACACCCGCGGGCTCGCCAACCTCTACGGCGGCCCCTCCGGGCTGGCCCGCAAGCTGGACGCGTACTTCGCCGCCCAGGAGACCGGGGACCCGGAGTTCGCCGGCTCCTACGGCGGCGTCATCCACGAGATGACCGAGGCGCGGGACGTCCGCATGGGCATGTACGGCCACAGCAACCAGCCCTCGCACCACATCGCCTACCTCTACGACGCGGCCGGACAGCCGTGGAAGACCCAGGAGAAGGTCCGCGAGGTACTGTCCCGGCTCTACCTCGGCAGCGAGATCGGCCAGGGCTACCCGGGCGACGAGGACAACGGCGAGATGTCCGCCTGGTACGTCTTCGGCGCGCTGGGCTTCCACCCGCTGGTGATGGGCCAGGGCGAGTACGCGATCGGCTCACCGCTGTTCACCAAGGCCACCGTGCACCTGGAGAACGGCCGTGACCTGGTGGTCAAGGCCCCGCGCAACAGCGCCCGCAACATCTATGTGCAAGGACTGCGGGTCAACGGCAAGGCCTGGGACTCCACCGCCCTGCCGCACTCCGTGCTGGCGGACGGCGCGACGCTGGAGTTCGCCATGGGTCCCGAGCCCTCGTCCTGGGCCACCGGCAAGGACGCCGGACCGACGTCGATCACCCATGGCGACGGAATCCCGGCCCCGGCCTCCGACGTCACCGTCCCCGACGGCTCCGCCCTCACCGACAACACCTCCCGCACGGACGCCGCGTTCACCACGGCCCCCCTGGAGGTGACCCCCGGCGCGCGCGTCGCCTCGTACACCCTGACCTCCTCCGACCGGACCCGGGCGCCGCGCGGCTGGGTCCTGGAGGGATCGGACGACGGACGGGAGTGGACCGCAACCGATCGCCGTTCGGGAGAGTCCTTCACCTGGGACCGGCAGACACGGGTGTTCTCCCTGCGCTCTGCCGTGACCTACCGCCACTACCGGCTGAAAGTCATCGGTGGCGAGGCGACTCTGGCCGAGATCGAGCTGTTGGGTGCGCCACAAGGGGAGTTTGCATCCTGAGAGTTGTGTAAAAATCGTGATGAACCTGTGGTGCCCTTCGTGACAACCTTCGTCGCGAGGGGCACCACAGCACTTCATTTTTCTTGAATTTGTTTGGGGGGAGCTTTCATGGCTCGTATTTCCGGGCGCGGTCTGTCGCGCCTCGTCACCGCCGCTGCCGCCGTGGCCCTTGCCGGGGGGATGGCCGCGGGCACTGCTTCGGCACACACCACGGGCGCGCAGTTCGGCAGCGTCCAGGTCGCCGCCAAGAAGAAGCCGACGGCCGCCGCGCCGCAGTTCCCGATCGGCGCCGTCACCAAGGCGGACAAGTTCTACGTCTACACGCCCGACGGCAAGGGCGGACTGAGCCCCCGCTTCGGTCCGTTCAACAAGATGACCGAGCTCGACGCCGTCCAGGTCGACCGTGACGCCGACGGCAAGCACGACGCCGACTACTTCGTCACCAAGGAGGGCGACCTCAAGTGGCACGGCATGACCGGCCAGGACCGCACCATCGCGCGCCACTTCGAGTTCCGCAAGCTCCTCTCCCCGGGCAACCTGGGCGGCTCCAAGGAGGGCGACCTCCTGGCCACCGGCTACCAGGGCACGCTGTGGCTGTTCACCACCAAGTTCAACGGTGACATCGCGAGCAAGCAGAAGGTCGGCAGCGCCGGGGAGTTCGGCCAGTACGTCGCGTACGCGGGCCGTGGCGACCTCACCGGTGACGGCAGGGCCGACATCGTCGCCGAGGACATGAAGGGCGTCCTCTGGCTCTACAAGGGCACCGGCAACGCCAAGAAGCCGTTCGCGGAGCGTACGCGGATCGGCGGCGGCTGGGGCAAGTACAACCACCTCTTCTCCAACGGCGACCTGGACGGCGACGGCCGCAGCGACCTGCTCGCCCGCGACAACGCCGGCGCCCTGTGGCTCTACAAGGGCACGGGCAAGGCGTCCGCCCCCTTCAAGGCCCCGGTGAAGATCGGCAAGTCGGGCTGGAACCAGTACCGCCTGGTCTTCTGATCCTGCCGGCCTGATGGAGTCTCCTGTGAACCGGACCTTCCGTCGGCGTGCCCTCGCACGCCTCGTCACGACGGCCACGGCCGTCACCCTCGTCGGCGCCACGGCCGGTACGGCCCTGGCCGACGCGCCCGTTCACGACGCCGGGAGCACGCGGCGGGCAGCGCTGAGCGCGGCCGCCGATGCCCCGTCGACGGCCGCGGCGCACAGGCCGAGCGCGGACGCGCCGCTGGTCAACGTCGAGGGCGTCACCCGCTCCGGCGAGTTCCGCTGGTACGTCCCGAACGGCAAGGGCGGCCTGAGCCTCGGCGGTTCCGCCAAGGGCGCCTGGTGGAAGAAGACCAAGGCGTCGACCAACGTCGACCACGACCGGGACGGCCGTGCCAACGACGGCACGTACGAGCTCCGTACCAACGGCGACGTCCTCTACCAGGGGCGGGCCGGGCGCGCGAGCAAGGTGGCCGGCGGCTGGGGTGGTTACAACACCTTCTTCAGCCCCGGTGACCTCGGCGGCAACAGCGGTTCCGACATCGTCGTCCGCGACGGCAAAGGCGTGCTCTGGCTCTACCGGGGCAGCAACGCCCCGGGCGACTACGCCTCCCTCTCCCCGCGCAAGCGGATCGGCGGCGGCTGGAACGCCTACACCTCGATCACGGGCCGCGGCGACCTGACCGGCGACCACCGGACCGACATCGTCGCCCGGGACCGGAACGGCGTGCTCTGGCTCTACAAGGGCACCGGCAACGCCGACAAGCCCTTCGCGGACCGTACGCGCATCGGCGGCAGCTGGAACAAGTACACCCGCCTCGTCTCCACCGGCGACGTCAACGGGGACGGCCACGCCGACCTGTTGGCCGTCGACGGCAAGGGCGCGCTGTGGCTGTACAAGGGCACCGGCAAGGCGTCCGGGCCGTTCTCGTCGCCCACGAAGATCGGCAACTCGGGCTGGAACCAGTTCCGCCTGCTCTACTGACCTCCTTTTCCTCTTCAACTCTCCACGATTCATGGAGTCCTACGTGACCAACCGCGCCCTCTCGCGCATCGTGACCGCGGCCATCGCGGTCACCCTCGTCGGCACGACGGCCGGCACGGCTCTGGCGGACGGCCCGGCGGCTCCTCAGGCCGCCCAGGCCGCCCAGGCCAACCTCGGTGCCGCGGCGGCCCGCCAGGCCGGTTTCGGCACCCCGGACGGCCCGGCGCCGCAGCTGGCGGTCAAGGCCGTCGACAAGAAGGGCAACGTCTACCTCTACGAGCTCAACGGCAAGGGCGGCCTCACCAAGCGCAAGCCGGGCAAGAACACCGCCCAGTCCCGTACCGCCTGGCAGCACATGAAGGTGGCGGCCCAGCGGCACAGCCCCTACGGCAACGAAGAGGGCACCTTCTACCTCCAGACCAACAACGAGGCCTGGTTCGCCAGTCACGGCTACTCCCAGCGCGTCGGCACCAACTGGGGGATGTACGACGCCTTCCTCTCCCCCGGCAACCTCGGCGGCTCCAAGGACTCCGACCTTCTGACCCGCGACAAGTCCGGCGTCCTGTGGGCCTACCAGGCCGACATCATCGGCACGCTCAAGCCGCGCAAGAAGGTCGGCGGCGGCTGGGGCCAGTTCACTGCCATCGCCGGCCGCGGCGACTACACCGGTGACAAGAAGACCGACATCGTCGCCCGCGACAAGAAGGGTGACCTCTGGGTCTACAAGGGCACCGGCGACATCAACAAGCCCTTCGCCGGGCGCACCAAGGTCGGCGGCGGCTGGAACAAGTACAACCTGCTGGTCAGCACCGGTGACGTCGACGGCGACGGCCGCAGCGACCTGCTCGCCCGCGACAAGGGCGGCGTGATGTGGCTCTTCAAGGGCACGGGCAAGCAGTCCGCGCCGTTCACCAAGAACCCGGCCAAGCTGGGCGGCGGCTGGGGCGACTACCGTCTGGTCTTCTGACGGTCCCTCCGTCGCCCGGGTGACGAGTCTATAAACTCGGCCCGAACCTGTGCGGGGCGCTCCGTGGACGCGGAGCGCCCCGCTCTGTGCATCCCGAGCTAGGAGTCAACCTCCGTGACCCAAGTCCCCACCCGCCGCCGCGCGTTCGCGCGTCTTGTCACGGCCGTGACGGCCGCCGCCCTCGTCGGCACCACGGCCGCCGCAGCGGCGGCCGACACTCCCGCGCCCGTCCGGAAAGCGCCGCGACCGCTCGCCGGTACCGGGAAGGTGAGCTTCCCGCCGGACGCGCCGTTCTTCCCCGTCCAGGTGATCAACGGCAAGGGAGACGGGTACTTCTATCTCCCCAACGGCAAAGGCGGCCTGTCACCCCGCGAGGCCGCCGGTGCGGACCTGCAGGCAGTGAGGGCCGCGACTCAGGTCGATCACGACCGGGACGGCCTCTCCGACGGCCTCTATTTCCTCTCGGACCAGCATGACCTGACGTATGTGTCCGGTTCCACCGGCCGCCGGGTCGCATCCGACTGGGGCCAGTACGACAGCCTCTTCTCCCCCGGCACGCTCGGCGGCTCCAAGCAGTCCGACCTCCTCGTCCGCGACCGGCAGGGCACGCTCTGGCTCTACCTCGCGAAGGCCGACGGCTCGCTCTCCGGCCGGAAGAAGGTCGGCACCGGCTGGGGGCAGTACACCCAGATCACCGGCCGCGGCGACCTCACCGGCGACGGGAGGACGGACATCGTCGCCCGGGACAAGAAGGGGTTCCTGTGGCTCTACCCGGGAACCGGCAACGCCGACAAGCCCTTCAAGGCCCGCAAGCAGATCGGCGGCGGCTGGAACCAGTACAACCTGCTCCTCGGCACCGGTGACGTGGACCTCGACGGCCGCGCGGACCTGCTGGCCCGCGACAAGAGCGGTGCCCTGTGGCTCTACAGGGGCACGGGCAAGGCGTCGTCCCCCTACAAGTCCCGCGTGCTGATAGGCAAGTCGGGCTGGAACCAGTACCGCCTGGTGTTCTGACCCGCCATCCACGCACGAGGGCCGCACCCCGCCGGAACGGGGTGCGGCCCTCTTCATGGCCTACAGGCTGACGCGGTCCTTGTCCTTCCCCGCGGCGAGGCCCATGATCGCGCCCATCATGTCCTGGAGCTTGAGCTCCTTGGCGCCGGACGGTGCGGTGACCGGCTCGGGCCGGCCGCCGAGGCCGACGGTCACGGGCAGCTTGCCGTGCACGTCCTTGTCCAGCCGGCTCATGTCGAAGCCGATGGAGGAGAGCCTGCCGTCCTTGAGGGCCACGTCGAAGACGACGTCCTGGTCCGGGACCTCGCTGGGGTCGGGCAGCTTCTTGTCCTTGCCCGCCGCGCGGAGCTGCGATTCGAGCGGCTTGACCGCTTCCTTGAGCTCCTTGGCCGCCTTGCGCGCCGAGACCGTGACCTCGATGTGGCCGGAGCCCTTCTCCTTGATGCGGGAGTTCTCGGTGAGCGCCTTGCGCAGGGCTTCGGAGACCTGCTTCTCGGTCTTCTTGTCCAGGTCCTTGGACGCGTCGCCGTCCTTCTCCTGCGCCTTCTTGCGGAACTCCTCGACGTCCTTGGAATCGAGGACGACCCATTCGCCCTTGATGACGTCGCGGAACGCACCGAGGGCGGGCGGAAGTTGATCGACGCCCCGGAGCATCTCCTCGAAGTCGCGCTTTTCCGCGCGCTCCTTGGCGGTAACCGGCTTCTTCATTCCGGCGAGTGCCTTGAGGTCGGCGCGCAGATACGTCTTCTTGTCGAGGCTGCGGAACTCCAGGAGCGATCCGCCGTCCTTCTTGGCCACCTTGAAGGACACATTGACGCCGGCGCCCTTCTCGTCCTTGTCCTTGGTCTTCAGCGGCATATCGGAGCTGATCCCGTAGCTCAGCTTCAGCCCGGCGAGGATCTCGGCGTCCTCGCGGTCGATGCCGTCCTTGCCGTCCTTGAGCGCGGTGTGGATCTCGTCGGCACTCGCGTTCAAGGCGATGTCGAGCGCGACCGCCTTGTCCTCCCCCAGGCGGTCGAATGCCTTGTCCAGCTTGTCCGCGGCGCTCTTCTCGCCCGGGCCGCAGGCGACGGCGCCGGTCGTCATGAGAACGGCGCAGCAGGCCGCGGCCACGGCGGTGCGCTTTGTGCGCTTGGTAACGATGACATGCCCCCCATGTCGAACATTCTTCTTCTTTACGGGACAACTCAATGGCAAAGGCCGGGCAATGTCAAAAAGGTTTTCGGACGCCGCACGGATGCCGCGCAGATGCCGCATGGACGCCGCACGCGCGAGGGCCGCACCCCCCGGTCCGGGGAGTGCGGCCCTCGTTTCCCGCGTCGATCCCTTACTTGCGGATCAGCGAGCGCAGCACGTACTGCATGATGCCGCCGTTGCGGTAGTAGTCCGCCTCACCGGGGGTGTCGATGCGGACGACCGCGTCGAACTCCACGCCCGTGTCGGTCGTGACCTTGACCGTGCGCGGCGTGCGGCCCTCGTTGAGCTCGGTGACGCCGGCGAAGGAGAAGGTCTCCTCACCGGTCAGGCCGAGGGACTCCGCCGAGGCGCCCTCCGGGAACTGCAGGGGCAGGACGCCCATGCCGATGAGGTTCGAGCGGTGGATGCGCTCGTAGGACTCGGCGATGACGGCCTTGACGCCGAGGAGCGCGGTGCCCTTGGCCGCCCAGTCGCGGGACGAGCCGGAGCCGTACTCCTTGCCGGCCAGGACGACCAGCGGGATGCCCGCCGACTGGTAGTTCTGGGAGGCGTCGTAGATGAAGGAGACGGGGGCGTCCGCCTTCGTGAAGTCGCGGGTGAAGCCGCCCTCCGTGCCCGGCGCGATCTGGTTGCGCAGGCGGATGTTGGCGAACGTACCGCGGATCATGACCTCGTGGTTGCCGCGGCGGGAGCCGTAGCTGTTGAAGTCGCGACGCTCGACGCCGTGCTCCGTGAGGTACTTGCCGGCCGGGGTGTCGGCCTTGATCGCACCGGCCGGGGAGATGTGGTCGGTGGTGACCGAGTCGCCCAGCTTGGCCAGGACGCGGGCGCCGGTGATGTCCGTGACGGGAGTGGTCTCCATCGTCATGCCCTCGAAGTACGGGGGCTTGCGGACGTAGGTGGACTCGGCGTCCCACTCGAAGGTGTTGCCGGTCGGGATCGGCAGGGCCTGCCACTGGGCGTCGCCCGCGAAGACGTCCTGGTAGGACTTGTTGAACATGTCCTCGCCGATGGCGTTGGCCACGACGTCGTTGACCTCGGCCTCGGAGGGCCAGATGTCCTTCAGGAAGACCGGGTTGCCGTCCTGGTCGGTGCCCAGGGCGTCCCGCGTGATGTCGACCTTCATGGAGCCGGCGATCGCGTAGGCGACGACCAGCGGCGGGGACGCCAGGTAGTTCATCTTGACGTCGGGGTTGATCCGGCCCTCGAAGTTGCGGTTGCCGGAGAGCACCGAAGTGACGGCCAGGTCGTGGTCGTTGACGGCCTTGGAGACCTCCTCCGGCAGCGGGCCGGAGTTGCCGATGCAGGTGGTGCAGCCGTAACCGACCAGGTTGAAGCCGACCTTGTCGAGGTACGGGGTCAGGCCCGCCTTGTCGAAGTAGTCGGTGACGACCTTGGAGCCGGGGGCCAGGGTGGTCTTGACCCAGGGCTTGCGGGTCAGGCCCTTCTCGACCGCCTTCTTGGCCACGAGCGCGGCGGCGACCATGACGTAGGGGTTCGAGGTGTTGGTGCAGGAGGTGATCGCGGCGACGGTGACGGCGCCGTGGTCGATCTGGTAGGTCGAGCCGTCGGGGGCGGTGACGGTGACCGGGTTCGACGGGACGCCGTCGGCGGCGGCCGGGGAGTCGGAGGCCGGGAAGGACTCCTCGCCCGCCTCGTCCGCGGTGGAGACGTAGTTGAGGACGTCACGCTCGAACTGCGTGGCGGCGTTGGCCAGGACGATGCGGTCCTGCGGGCGCTTCGGGCCGGCGATGGAGGGGACGACCGTGGAGAGGTCGAGCTCCAGCTTCTCGGAGAAGTCCGGCTCGGCGGCCGGGTCCAGCCACAGGCCCTGCTCCTTGGCGTACGCCTCGACGAGCGCGACCTGCTGCTCGGAACGGCCCGTGAGCTTGAGGTAGTTCAGGGTCTCGCCGTCGATCGGAAAGATCGCCGCGGTGGAGCCGAACTCCGGCGACATGTTGCCGATGGTGGCGCGGTTGGCCAGCGAGGTGGCGGCGACGCCCTCGCCGTAGAACTCGACGAACTTGCCGACGACGCCGTGCTTGCGCAGCATCTCGGTGATCGTGAGGACGAGGTCGGTGGCGGTGGTGCCGGTGGGCAGCTCACCGGTCAGCTTGAAGCCGACGACGCGCGGGATGAGCATCGAGACCGGCTGGCCGAGCATCGCGGCCTCGGCCTCGATGCCGCCGACGCCCCAGCCGAGCACACCGAGGCCGTTGACCATGGTGGTGTGCGAGTCGGTGCCGACGAGGGTGTCCGGGTAGGCCTGGCCGTTGCGGACCATGACCGTGCGGGCCAGGTGCTCGATGTTCACCTGGTGGACGATGCCGGTGCCCGGCGGGACGACCTTGAACTCGTCGAAGGCGGTCTGGCCCCAGCGCAGGAACTGGTAACGCTCCTTGTTGCGGCCGTACTCCAGCTCGACGTTCTGGCCGAAGGCGTCCTTGGTGCCGAACTTGTCGGCGATGACGGAGTGGTCGATGACCAGCTCGGCCGGGGCCAGCGGGTTGATCTTCGCCGGGTCGCCGCCGAGCTCCTTGACGGCCTCGCGCATGGTGGCCAGGTCGACGACACAGGGCACGCCGGTGAAGTCCTGCATGATCACGCGGGCCGGCGTGAACTGGATCTCCTGCGACGGCTGGGCCTGGGAGTCCCAGCTGCCGAGGGCACGGATGTGGTCGGCGGTGATGTTGGCGCCGTCCTCGGTGCGGAGCAGGTTCTCCAGGAGGACCTTGAGGCTGTAGGGAAGGCGCGCGGAGCCCTCGACCTTGTCCAGCCGGAAGATCTCGTACGACTCGTCGCCCACCTTCAGCGTGCTGCGGGCGTCGAAGCTGTTCGCCGACACGACAGTCTCCTTCATGTGCATGAATGCGCGTACTGCGGCCATCCTGCCGCGACACGGTCGCACCACATCCGCTAAGGTTCACCTAACTTAGGTCCGCCTTAGTGGCGCGAGAGCGGTACGCCTCTACGCAGATATCTCGATGTCGAGATAACTCTAGTACATCGATGGAGGTCCGGTCATGCCTGGATTCCGTTCGTCCGGTTTGCCTCTCATGTTCCAGTGAACCCACTACCGCGGGTGATCGCACCGGGGCATCGGAAAATCCGATTCCACGGGTCCCCTCCGGTTCCTACGATCACGGGATGACGGCTCCCCGGTACCCCGCCAAGCCCCGCCCCGGCGACAAAGTCGCCATCGTGTCCCCGTCGTCCGGCCTGCCCGGCCTCTTCCCCGCCCCCTTCGAGCTCGGACTGCACAGGCTGCGCGAGGACTTCGGGCTGGTGCCCGTGGAGTACCCGGCGACCCGGACGATGCACGCGACGCCCGGGCAACGGGCGGCCGATCTCCACACGGCCTTCGCCGACCCGGAGATCAAGGCCGTGATCGCCAGCGTCGGGGGCGACGACCAGATCACCGTCCTGCCCCACCTCGACCGTGAACTCCTCCGCACCCACCCCAAGCCGTTCCTCGGGTACAGCGACAACACCAACCTGCTGCTGCTCCTGCGCAACCTGGGCATCGTGGGGTACCACGGGGGCTGCGCGATGGTCCAGTTCGGGCGGCCCGGAGCCCTGCACCCGATGACCGCGGACTCCCTGCGGGCCGCGCTGTTCACCTCCGGCCCGTACGAACTCGCCCCGGCCACGGCCTCCGGGGACGTCGAGCGCCCCTGGGACGACCCGCGCACCTTCGCCTCCGAACCGGCCATGGAGCCCGCCGGGGGCTGGAGTTGGCACCGCGCCGACCGGGTCGTCGAGGGGCCGGGCTGGGGCGGCGAGGTGGAGGTGCTGTCCTGGCTGCTGATGGCCGGGCGGGAGATCCTGCCGCCGGAGGACTACGCGGGCAACGTGCTCTTCCTGGAGACCTCGGAGGAACTGCCCGGCGCGGAGGCGGTGCACCGGATCCTGCGCAGCATGGGCGAGCGAGGGCTGCTGCGGCAGTTCCCCGCGCTGCTGATGGGCCGGGCCAAGAGCTGGTCGTTCGAGAAACCCCTCACGGCCCCCGAGCGGGCCCGCTTCCGCGCGGAGCAGCGTACGGCGGTGCTGCGCGCCCTGGACCGTTACGCACCGGAGACGATGGCCGTCTTCGACGTCGACCTCGGTCACACCGACCCGCAGGTGGTGATCCCGGTCGGAGGCCGCATCCGGGTGGACGGGCCGGCCCGGCGGATCACGGTCACGTACTGAGCGCGGCGCCCCGCCGACACCGTGGCCGACAGCCGCACAGGGCCGGGCGGGGCGGAACGTCCGGGCGGCGGAACCCGCTCCGCGACGTGGACGCTGCGGTACGGGACGGACCCCGCGGCTCAGGCCGCGCCCCGCACCGGGTCCAGCACCGCCAGATCGAGCGCGGCCAGCCGCCCCGGGTCCGCGATCACCTCGTACGCCGCGATCCGGCCGTCCACGACCGTGGGGACGAGGACGAGGAGCAGCCGGCCGCGCGGGGCCACGACGACGCCCACGGCGCCGTCCACCAGCGCCGTCTGCGCGTGGCGGGCCCGGCGGCCGAGGACGGCGGTCTCGCGTACGACGGCGTTCGCGCCGCGGACCTCGGCCGGGACGCCGGGCGGCAGGGCGGCGGGGTCGGCGCGGCGGACGGCGTCGGGGGCGAGCACCGCGAGGAGCCCTTCGAGGTCGCCGTCGCGCGAGGCGGCGAGGAAGGCGTCGACGACGTCCCGCTGCCGGGCGAGGTCCGCCTCGGGGACCACGGGGCTGCCGTGCACCTTGTGGCGGGCGCGGCTGGCGAGCTTCTTCGTGGTGGCGGGGGTGCGGCCCACGACCGGTGCGATCTCGTCGAACGGCACGGAGAAGAGGTCGTGCAGCACGAAGGCGACCCGCTCGGCCGGTCCCAGCCGGTCCAGGACCACGAGCAGCGCACGGCCCACGGAGTCCAGGAGCAGCACCTCGTCCTCGGGGCCGTCCCCGTCCGGCAGCGGGACGTCACGGGCCGGCTCCTCGCGGCGCGCGGCGCGGGAGCGCAGCATGTCCAGGCAGACCCGGGAGACGACCGTCGTCAGCCAGGCGCCCAGGTTCCCGATGCCCTCGGCACCGGTGCGATCGAGCCGCAGCCAGGTCTCCTGAACGGCGTCGTCCGCCTCGGCGGGCGAGCCGAGCATCCGGTGGGCGACGGCCCGCAGCCGCCCCCTGTGCTGCTCGAACCGTTCCGCCGCGCCGTCGCACCCGTCCACGGGTCACCTTTCCGCGCCGCGGTCCGTCGACCTGACGACCGGCCGAATCGCTTGTACAGACAGGGCGAGGTGACCACGATGAGCACCCTGATCCGGACCTCCGTCGAGCAGCCCCTGCTGAGCCCCTTCCGGCTCGGGGACCTCAGGCTCCCCAACCGCACCGTCATGGCCCCGGCCACCCGCGCCCGGGCGGCCGGGGCCGGACTCGTGCCGACGGCGCTGCACGCCGCGTACTACGGCCAGCGGGCCGCCGCGGGGCTGATCGTCACCGAGGGCACCTGGGTCGACGAGCGGGCCGTCGGCTTCGTCCGCGTCCCGGGCGTCTGGAGCGACGAGCAGGTCGAGGGCTGGCGGCGGGTGACGGACGTCGTCCACTGCCTCGGCGGCCGGATCGTGCTCCAGCTCTGGCACACCGGCGCCGTCTCGCACCCCGACCACCTGGGCGGCGAGCGGCCCCTGGGCCCGTCGGCGGTCGATCCGCGCGAGACGTCCTTCACGGCGGACGGACGCCGGCCCACGGTCGTCCCGCGCGCGATGACCCGCGCGGAGATCGAGGGGACGGTCGCCGCGTACGGGACCGCGTCCGCGAACGCCCGGCGGGCCGGGTTCGACGGGGTGGAGATCCATGCCGTCGGCCCGTACCTGATCCCGCAGTTCCTCAACCCGCGGCTGAACCGCCGCACCGACGCCTACGGCGGGACGCCCGCCCGGCGCCGCCGACTGCTGCTGGAGGTCGTCGGGGCGGCCGCGGCGCCCTGGCCCGGGCGCCGGGTGGGCGTACGGCTGTCGCCGTACTGGACGTCCGCCCGGTTCGCCCCCGACGCCCGGACGCTCGCCGAGTTCGACGAGCTCGTGGACGTGCTGAACGGCTGTCCGCTGGCCTATCTGCACCTGCGCGGCCGGGACCCGGTCCCGCCGGAGGCCGGGCCCGACTTCGCGGCGCTCGACCGCTACCGGCGGCTGTTCCACGGCCCGTTGATCGCCAACAACGGCTTCGACCGGGCCTCCGCGAACGCCCTGATCGCGGCGGGCATCGCCGACGCCGTCTCGTTCGCCACGCACTTCATCGCCAACCCGGACCTGGTCAGCCGGTTCGCGCTGGGGCAGGAGCTGACGGCCGGCGACCCGGCCACGTACTACTCGGGCGGGGCCGAGGGGTACGTCGACTACCCGGTCTGCACCCACTGGACCCGGTGAGGACATCGTGGGCCTCCTCTCCGGGGGGGGCTCCGGGGGCCGGCTCTCTATCCTCTCCGTCCTATCACCGGGCCGGGACGGGCGCGGAACGTGCTGCTCCGTCCGGGTTGCGCGGGGGGGACGCAGGGTTTTCCGCCAGCTCTCGCCGATTGTCGGCCATATACGTCAACTACCAGGAAATTTCCGCCTTCTGTGTTTTGAACACCCCTCCGGGCTCGCAGGATACGCGTCGGGAACATCTGCACCAGAAAACCCATACATCACAAAGTCGTGGAGAGGATCGGGAAATGGCGGAACGGAGCCCGGAAGAGCATGAGGCACGTCGGCTGCTGATGCAGTGGATATTCGGTTCCCGGGCCACGGAGGTTCTGGTCACCGCGCTCCGGCTGAACATCCCGGAAACCCTCGGGGACGGCGGGGCGGACGTGGCCGATCTCGCCCGTTCCTGCGACATCCCCGCCGGACAGCTGAACCGGCTGATGCGGGCCCTGGCAAGCCTCGGGCTGTGTACCGAGCCCTCCCCCGGGCGCTATGCGCTCACGGAGGCCGGCGCGCTGCTCCGGTCCGGACACCCGGACTCGCTGGGCGACTTCGCCCGGTTCCACACCGCGCCGGTGGCCGTGGAGCCCTGGTCCCGCCTGGAGTCCAGCCTGCGCACCGGGCACACCGCCTTCGACGAGCACTTCGGCATGCCGCTCTACGAGTACTTCGCCGACAAGCCGGAACTGACGGCGACCTTCAACTCGGCCATGAGCCAGGAGAGCAACAAGGTGGCCGTGGAGCTGCCCGGACACTACGACTTCGGGCGCCACGGCACCGTCATGGACATCGGCGGCGGGGACGGGACGCTGCTCACCGCGATCCTCCAGCGCCATCCCGGCCTCAAGGGCGTGGTGTTCGAGAGCGCCGAGGGCGCGGCGCAGGCGGCCGGCACCGTGAAGGCCGCCGGTCTGGAGGGACGTTGCTCGGTCGCCACCGGCGACTTCTTCCGGAGCGTGCCGTCCGGCGCGGACCTCCTCGTCGTCAAAAGCGTCATCCACAACTGGGACGACGAGCGCGCGGCCGCCATTCTCCGCAACTGCCGCGAGGCACTGCCCGACCACGGCCGCGTCCTCATCGTCGAGGTCGTCCTCCCCGAGACGGCGGCCCCCGACACCGCGGAACTCAATCCCTACATCAAGGATCTCCAAATGCAGATCCTGGTGAGCGGCAAGGAACGCACCCGCTCGGATTTCGAGGAATTGTGCGGACGGGCGGGTCTGCGGGTCACGGACGTGCTCCCGTTGCCGTCGTACACGGGGTTCTCGATCGTGGAGGCGGTGCGGGCGTAGTGGTTCCCGGCGGTGCCCCTCCGGGCGCCGCCGGGACCTGCAACACCCGTACGAGTGAACGCCTGATTGAGAGCCCGGCGTGCGTGCGGCCATTGCTGTAGATCCTGGACAGTCGTCATGCTGCTACCACGATGCTTCGCAGGAGGCCCCATGAGCACGCAACCTCACACGTACGCAGCCGACGACCCCGAAACCGCGCTGAAGTACGCGATCCAGCACATCAAGGGAGACCGTGTGCAGATCGTGGAGGGGGTCATCGACGCCGTGTCACCGAGCTGGGATCACGAGAACGCCGCGGATGTGATCCGTGAGCAAATCGGCCCCACCATGCGAAAACTCTCCTGCCGAGCCGGGTCCGGCGATCTGGATCTCCCCGGCAGCCCCAACTGGTACGTGCCGGACCTTGCCGTGGTGCCCAAGGACCTCGCCAAAGGAGCAGGGGCCCTGTTCCCGGACCAGACGCTCCTGATCGTCGAGGTCACCTCGGACTCGAACGGGGACAACGACAGAATCGTGAAGCGCCGCCGCTACGCCGAGTACGGCGCCCCGCTCTACCTCCTCGTCGACCGCCAGGAGCGCTCCTGCACGCTCTTCTCGGAGCCCGGCGAGCTCGGCTACACGAAGGCCGACGGCCCCCGCCCGTTCGGCACGCCCGTGCGACTCCCCGAGCCCTTCGAACTCGACCTGGACACCTCGGAGTTCTGATTCCCCTCAGGAGGAGTCACCGCGGCGCGTGCCGCGCCATGTACGTCGCGAAGGGCTCGATGCCCACCCCGGCGCGCAGGGCGTCCACCCGGTCCGGCTCGCGGCACGGCCACGGGACGGGGCCGCCGTCGGCGTCGACGCCGGCGATCTGGGTGCCGTAGATCTGCTCGCGCCCCTCGTTGGTCAGCATCCGGTCGGTCAGGAAGGCCAGGTCGCGGGCCGCCGCCCCGCCGGCCTCGACCGCCGCCGTCATCAGCTCCACCGCCCGGCGCTGCACGTGGAGTTGATGGTCGGCGTGCTGGGCGATCAGCCAGGCGGCGCGGGCCGCCTCCTCGCCGACGAGGGCGGCCGTGGGCCAGCCATGGGCGTCCATGATCCCGGCGAGCCGGTCGCCATGGCGGGCGGTCAGGCGGCGCCAGGCCAGCCGCTCGGCCACGTCCTCGCTGTGCGCCATGGCCGTCGCCGCATGGTCCTCGGCGGCCATGGCCACCAGCTCCGCGGCCAGTTCCGTCTCCCGGTCGGTCATCGGGCCGACCCTCCTTCCCCAGGCCGCCCGGTGCGGCCCGCGCCTCACACTAGGCGGCTCTGAGCTGCGGAAACTTCTCCTGAAGGGGGGTGACAAGCCCGGCTCGGGACCGGGATACTGAAGCTGTGCCCGATCCGGTGCGGACCAGATCGAGGTTCTCCCCCTCCGACTGACGGGGCCCGGCCCGGTCCATGGCACCCCTTCGCCCGCCCGACCAGGGAACGACTCCGGTTTCACACCCCCTCCACCGAACGATCTCATATCTGAGATACCGTCTGACTCATGACAGACGCCTACCTCGCCCGCATCGGCAAGCTCATCCGTGACGCCCGGCAGCACCGCGGCTGGACCCAGGCGCAGCTCGCCGACGCACTCGGTACCAGCCAGAGCGCGGTCAACCGCATCGAGCGCGGAAATCAGAACATCAGCCTTGATATGATCGCCCGCATCGGTGAGGCCCTGGACAGCGAGATCGTCTCCCTCGGCTACGCGGGTCCCATGCATCTGCGCGTCGTCGGCGGCCGCCGGCTGTCCGGTTCGATCGACGTGAAGACCAGCAAGAACGCCTGCGTGGCCCTGCTCTGCGCGACCCTCCTCAACGCCGGCCGCACCACCCTGCGGCGCGTCGCGCGGATCGAGGAGGTCTACCGGATCCTGGAGGTGCTCGGCAGCATCGGCGTGCGCACCCGCTGGATCAACGACGGCAACGACCTGGAGGTCGTCCCGCCGGCCGACCTCGACCTGGCGTCGATGGACCGGGAGGCGGCCCGCCGCACCCGGAGCGTCATCATGTTCCTCGGGCCCCTCCTGCACCGCATGGACCAGTTCGGCATCCCCTACGCCGGCGGCTGCGACCTGGGCACGCGGACGGTCCAGCCGCACATGGCGGCCCTGCGCCACTTCGGTCTGGAGATCACCGCGACCGACGGCACGTACCACGCCCGCGTCGACCGCGAGGTCCGTCCGACCCGCGCCATCGTGCTGACCGAGCGCGGGGACACCGTCACCGAGAACGCCCTGCTGGCCGCCGCCCGGCACGACGGCGTGACCGTCATCCGCAACGCCAGCTCCAACTACATGGTCCAGGACCTCTGCTTCTTCCTGGAGGAACTGGGCGTACGGGTGGAGGGCGTGGGCACCACGACCCTCACCGTCCACGGCGTCGCCCGCATCGACCGGGACGTGGACTACGCGCCGTCCGAGGACCCGGTCGAGGCCATGAGCCTGCTGGCCGCCGCCGTGGTCACCGAGTCCGAACTGACCATCCGCCGCGTGCCCGTGGAGTTCCTGGAGATCGAGCTCGCGGTGCTGGAGGAGATGGGCCTCGACCACGAGCGCAGCCCCGAGTACCGCGCCGACAACGGCCGCACCCGGCTGCTCGACCTCACCGTGCGCCCCTCCAAGCTCCGGGCCCCCATCGACAAGATCCACCCGATGCCCTTCCCCGGGCTCAACATCGACAACGTCCCGTTCTTCGCGGCGATCGCCGCCTCCGCCCAGGGCCAGACCCTCATCCACGACTGGGTCTACGACAACCGCGCCATCTACCTCACGGACCTCAACCGCCTCGGCGCCGACGTCAAGCTCCTCGACCCGCACCGCGTCCTGGTCGAGGGCCCGACCCGCTGGCGCTCGGCCGAGATGATGTGCCCGCCGGCGCTGCGCCCCGCGGTGGTGGTGCTGCTGGCGATGATGGCGGCGGAGGGCACGTCCGTGCTGCGCAACGTCTATGTGATCAACCGGGGTTACGAGGACCTGGCGGACCGGCTGAACTCGATCGGCGCGCAGATCGAGATCTTCCGGGATATCTAGGACGGGCGCCGGGTGCGGGGCGGGAACCGCCTCACACCCGGGCCAGCTCGCTCGCCCCGAACGACACGTCGAAGCGGTCGCACCAGATGCTGACGCTCGTGTACCGGGACAAGTCGAGGTCCTTGGGCAGGGTGTAGTTCTGGTCGCCCTTGTTGCCCTTCAGGGAGCCCAGGCTCACATGGGCCCCGTCGTCGAAGACGTACCAGCCTGCCTTGCCCGGCTTCACGGGGGCGTCGCTGAGCAGGACCTTCACGTCGGGGCCGTTGCTGGTGGAGAGGCCCTCCAGGCGCAGGGTGCGGCTCCCGTCGGGGGCCTGGAGGATCTTGACCGCGCCCGAGGTGGTGTGTTCGTGGCTGATGAGGCTGCCGGTGGCGAGGGTGCGGGCGGCGGCGGTGGCGGATTCGTGGACGGTGCGGTCCTGCCAGAGTTTCCAGGGCTGGAACCAGTAGGCGGCGGCGCCGATCAACAGGACGCCGACCCCCAGCGCACCGACGACCACCGGCCTCCGCAGCCACTTCCGTACGCGTCCCATGCCCCGCTCCTCGATGTCGCCGATCGCTCTGTACCGGGGGTAACGACCGACACGTCGGGATTTCTCCCCCGTTATGGAACGACCGCCGTTATGGAACGACCGCGATCCCGTCCAGCTCGACCAGCGCCTCCTCGTCCCACAGCCGCACCACGCCGATCACCGCCATCGCCGGATACTCCCGGCCCGCCAGCCTCCGCCACACCGCGCCCAGTTCGGCCGCGCACGCGCGGTAGGCGGCGACGTCGGTCGTGTAGACGGTGACGCGGGCCAGGTGGGACGGGTCGCCGCCCGCGGCGGCCAGGGCGGTCAGCAGGTTCGACAGGGCGCGCTCGAACTGGGCCGCCGGGCCGCCGGAAACGACGCGGCCGCGGGCGTCCAGGGCCGTCTGGCCCGCGAGGAGGACCAGCCGGCCGCCGGTGGCGGTCACGGCGTGGGAGAAGCCGCGCGGCGGGGAGAGGGAGGCGGGGTTCAGCCGCTCCAGGCTCATCGGTACAACTCCCGGGCTATCACGGTGCGCTGGACCTCCGTGGCACCCTCGTAGATGCGCGGGGCGCGGACCTCGCGGTAGAGGTGCTCCAGCAGATGCCCCTTCTCCAGGGCACGGGCGCCGTGGATCTGGATCGCCGCGTCCACGACGTACTGTGCCGTCTCGGTGGCGTAGAGCTTGGCCATGGCCGAGCGGCCGGTGACGTCCGCCGCGCCCGCGTCGTGGGCGGCGGCCGCCGAGTGGACGAGGAGGGCGGCCGCCTCGGTGCGGGTGGCCATCTCGGCGAGCTGGTGCGAGACGGCCTGGAGGTCCTTCAACGGGCCGCCGAACGCCCGGCGTTCGCCGGCGTGGGCGAGGGCGGCGCGCAGGGCGGCGCGCGCCATGCCCACGGCGAGGGCGCCGACGCTCGGCCGGAAGAGGTCGAGCGTACGCATGGCCAGCCGGAAGCCGCCGTCCACCTCCCCCACGACGTCCTCGGGGCCGACCGGGACGCCGTCGAAGGTGAGGGTGCCGACGGGGTGCCCGCCGGTCATCTCCCGCGGGTGGCCGCCGAGTCCGGGGCGGCCGGCGGGGACCAGGAAGGCGGTGATGCCGTGCGCGCGGGCGCCCGGGCGGGTCCGGGCGAAGACCGTGTGGAGGTCGGCGCCGGGGGCGTTGGAGATCCAGGTCTTCTCGCCGTGCAGGGTCCAGCCGTGCGCGGCCGGTTCGGCGCGCAGCTCCAGCGCCGCCGCGTCCGAGCCCGCGCCCGGCTCGCTGAGCGCGAACGCCGTGACGGCGCGTCCCGCCACGACCTCCGGCAGCCACCGCGACCGCTGCTCCGCCGTGCCGGCGAGCACCACCGGGCAGGCGCCGAGCCCCTGGAGGGCGAGGGCCGTCTCGGCCGCGGTGGACTCCTGGGCGAGCGACTCGCGCAGCAGGCACAGGTCCATGGCCCGTACGATGCCGTCCTCGGGCAACACCCGGGCCAGCAGGCCGAGTTCGCCGAGCGCGGCGACCAGGGGGCGGTTGACGCGGCCGGGTTCGCCGGCGGCGGCCAGCGGGTGTAATCGCCGCGCGGCGAGCGTGCGCAGCTCCGCGCACCAGGCGCGCTGCTCCCGGTCCAGGGCGAAGGACGTCGTCACCGTATATCCCCTCTGTCGCGCTCTGTTGACTGTCGTCACGGCCTCGTTACGCTGGCAGCGCATCCGTACGGTCGGCAAGTCCCCCAGGGGGTGTCCGATGACGGACACCCCCTGCGCACCTCCACTCCTTCCCCGGCACGAGGGGGCGCATCCCGCCATGGACGCCATGGGGCTCCTCCCGTCGGCGCATGTCGACACCTTCGCCCGCGACAGCCTGCCGCCCGCCGCGCAGTGGCCCCGGCTCCGCTTCGACCTGGGCGCCCCGCACTACCCCGACCGCCTCAACTGCGGCGCGGAGCTGCTGGACGGGACCATCGCCCGGCTGGGGCCGGACCGGCCCGCGGTCCGCGACCGGGCCGGCGCGGTCTGGACCTACGGCGAGCTCAAGGAGCGCGTCGACCGCGTCGCGCACACGCTCGTGGAGGACCTGGGCGTGGTCCCCGGCAACCGGGTGCTGCTGCGCGGTCCCACCACGCCCCATCTCGCGGTCTGCTGGCTCGCGGTGATGAAGGCCGGCGCCGTCGCCGTGACCGTCCTGGCCGCCCACCGGGCCCGGGAGCTGGCGGAGATCTGCCGCATCGCGCGCATCCGGCACGCCCTGTGCGACGCGCGGTCGGCCGGGGAGCTCGTCAAGGCGGCGGTGCCCTCCCTGCGGATGACGCTCTTCGGCGGCGGTTCACCCCGCGACCTGCTGCGCCTGTCGGCGCGCAAACCGCCATCGTACGACCCGGTGCCGACCTCCGCGGACGACGTCGCGATCGTCGCGTTCACCTCCGGGACCACCGGACGCCCCAAGGGCTGCCTGCACTTCCACCGCGACGTGCTCGCCGTGGCCGACACCTTCTCCGCCCGCCTCGTGCGCCCGCGCCCGGACGACGTCTTCGGCGGCAGCCCGCCGCTCGGCTTCACCTTCGGCCTCGGCGGCCTCGTCGTCTTCCCGCTGCGCGCCGGCGCCTCGACGCTGCTCGCCGACCGGTCCGGCGCCGGGCAGCTGCTCGCCGACGTCCAACGGCAGCGGATCTCCGTGCTGTTCACCGCGCCCACCGCCTACTGTGATGCGCCAGAAATCAGAGGCGTAAGTGGCTAGGGTTTTCTCATGTCACCAGGGCCTCGTGCTGTTGAAATTGTGTTGTCCGCTGAGGAGTTCACGGAGCTGACGCGGTGGGCCGACGGGGCGGCAGGGGCGCGTCTGGCGGAACGGGCGCGGATTGTCCTGGCCTGCGCCGAGGGGCTGCCGACCGTGCGTGTGGCGGCGAAGCTCGGCGTGACGGCGGACACGGTCCGCAAGTGGCGAACACGGTTCGCTGAGCGGCGGATGGATGCTCTGACGGACGCGCCGCGGCCGGGCCGGCGCAAGGCGGGACTGGTCCTGACCGACGAGGAGCATGTCCAGCTGACGCGCTGGGCGAGGCGGGCGAAGACCGCGCAGTACCTCGCTCTGCGCGCGAAGATCGTGCTGCGGTGCGCGGAAGGCGGGACGAACAAGCAGGTCGCCGCCGAGCTGGGCATTGCCCATGCGACGGTGAACCGCTGGCGGTCCCGCTTCATCGCCCGCCGTCTGGACGGACTGGCGGACGAGCCGCGCGTGGGCCGTCCGCCGTCGATCCTGCTGGACCAGGTCGAGGACGTCCTCGTGGCGACGCTGGAGTCCACGCCCGGCCGGGACACGCACTGGTCGCGGGCCTCCATGGCGAAGCACTCGGGCCTGTCGAAGTCGACGGTCGGGCGGATCTGGAAGCGGTTCGATCTCAAGCCACACTTGCAGGACACCTTCAAGCTCTCCACCGACCCGCAGTTCGTCGCCAAGGTCGTCGACGTCGTCGGCCTGTACCACCACCCGCCCGAGAAGGCGGTAGTGCTGTGCGTGGACGAGAAGAGCCAGATCCAGGCTCTGGACCGTTCCCAGCCGGTCCTGCCGATGATGCCGGGGATGCCCGAGCGGCGTACCCACGACTACTTCCGGCACGGCATCACCAGCCTGTTCGCCGCCTTCAACATCGCCGACGGCACCGTCATATCGGAACTCCACCGCCGTCACCGGGCCATCGAGTTCAAGAAGTTCCTGGTCACGATCGACAAGGCAGTGCCGCGCGAACTCGATGTGCACCTGGTATGCGACAACTACGCCACCCACAACACCCCCGAGATCAGGACGTGGCTGGGCCGGCATCCCCGCTTCCACGTGCACTTCACCCCCACCGGTTCCTCCTGGCTCAACCAAGTGGAGCGGTGGTTCGGCCTGCTGACCGACAAACTCATCCGCCGCGGTGTCCACCGCTCTGTGAAGGCCCTGGAAGACGACATCAGGGCATGGATCGAGACGTGGAACGAGAACCCACGGCCCTTCACCTGGACCAAGACCGCCGACGAGATCCTCAACTCGCTCGCGGACTACCTCGCGAAGATCGCCCCGCCCGACACCAAGACTCCCTAGCCACTTACGCCTCTGATTTCTGGCGCATCACACTACCGGGCCATGCTCGAACGCATCGGCGCGCACGACACCTCGTCCCTGCGGCGGTGCGTCTCCGCGGGCGAGCACCTGCCCGCCGCGCTGTGGCACGCGTGGCGGCGGGCGACCGGGCTGCGCCTGGTCAACGGCATAGGGGCGACCGAGATGCTGCACATCTTCCTCGCCGCCGACGACGACGCCCGCCCCGGCACCACCGGCCGGCCCGTGCCCGGCTACGAGGCCCGCGTGGTCGGTGACGACGGCGTCCCGGTCCCCGACGGCTCCCCCGGGCTGCTGGCGGTGCGCGGCCCCACCGGCTGCCGCTACCTCGCCGACGAACGGCAGACCGCGTACGTACGGGACGGGTGGAACGTCACGGGCGACCGCTATGTCCGGGACGCCGAGGGCTGGTTCACCTTCCTCGGCCGCGCCGACGACCTGATCGTCTCCGCCGGGTACAACATCGCGGGCGCCGAGGTCGAGGACGCGCTGCTGCGCCATCCGGACGTGCTGGAGGCGGCCGTCGTCGGGCGGCCGGACGAGCGGCGGGGCGAAGTGGCCGTCGCCCACGTCGTCCTGCGGGCCGGGGTGCCGCGCGACGGGGCGGCCGCGGAGCGGCTGCGGGAGTTCACCACAAAGGAGATCGCCCCCTACAAGTGCCCTCGCGAGATCGTGTTCCACGACGCGCTCCCCCGCACCCCCAACGGCAAACTCCAGCGCTTCCTGCTGCGTTCGGGGCCCCCGCCGGCTCCTTTACAGTCTCCCCGTGACTGACCAGCAGCCGCTGCCCCACACCCCCCGCTCCCTGATCGTCTCCTTCTACGGCGCGTACGGACGCGGGGTGGCCGGACGACCGGCCGGCCCGGTGCCGATCGCGGCGCTGATCCGGCTCCTCGGCGCGGTGGGCGTCGACGCACCGTCGGTGCGGTCGGCCATCTCCCGGCTCAAGCGGCGCGGTCTGCTGACCTCGTCCCGGGCGGCGGGCGGCGCGGCCGGGTACGGACTGTCCGGCGCCGCGCACCAGCTCCTGTCCGACGGCGACCGGCGCATCTACGTCCGGCCGTCGTCCCCCCGGCCGGGACACCACGGCTGGCTCCTGGCCGTCTTCTCCGTCCCCGAACACGAGCGCCACAAGCGGCACTTGCTGCGCTCGCGGCTGGCGCGGCTGGGGTTCGGCACGGCCGCGCCGGGTGTGTGGATCGCGCCCGCCCACGTCCACGACGAGACCCGCCACACGCTGGAGCGCCTCGGGCTGGCCGGCTATGTGGAGCTCTTCCGCGGCCGTCATCTCGGCTTCGAGCCGACGGCGGACGCGGTGGCCCGCTGGTGGGACCTGGACGCGCTGGCCCGGCGCCACCGGGCCTTCCTCGACGCCCACGAGCCGGTGCTGCGCCGCTGGACCCGACGGCGCGCGACGCCGGCGGAGGAGGCGTACCGGGACTACCTCCTGGCCCTGGACGCCTGGCGGCGCCTGCCGTACGCCGACCCGGGACTGCCGGTGGGGCTGCTGCCGGAGGGATGGCCGGGGGTGCGGGCGGGGCGGGTGTTCGCCGGGCTGCACGGGCGGTTGCGGGACGCGGGGGAAGGGTTCGTGGTGCAGGTGCTGGAGTAACGCCGCGCGAAAGTCCCGGAGCTGCGAAAGTCCTGGGGGCGGGGCCGGTCACGGTCCGTCGGGGCCGTGCAGCCGGAGTTCGTACGCCAGCAGCGCCGCCTGCGTGCGGTTCTCGACGCCGAGCTTGGTGAGGGCACGGGAGACGTACGTCTTGGTGGTGGACATGCTCATGTACAGCCGTCCGGCGATCTCGGCGTTGCCCATGCCCTCCCCGAGGAGGTCGAAGACCTGCCGTTCGCGTTCGCTGAGCCGGGCGACCCGGGCACGGGCCTCGTCCGCGCCCCGGTCCAGGGGCGCGCTGCGGGAGAGGAGTTGCCGCGTGACCGCGGGGGACAGCACCGTGCCCCCGGCGGCGACCGTGCAGACGGCGTGGATCAGCTGTTCCGGGTTGAGCTGCTTCAGCAGGAACCCCGACGCCCCCGCGTGCAGCGCGGCGGTGATGTTCTCGTCCATGCCGAACGTGGTCAGGACGAGCACCTTGGGGGGATCGGGCTGCGCGAGGAGGCGCCGCGTGGCGGTCAGCCCGTCGCAGCCGGGCATCTCGATGTCCATCAGCACCACGTCCGGGCGGCAGCGGCGGACCTCGTCGAGGACCTCGGCACCGTCCCGGGCCTCCCCCATGACCGTGATCTCCTCGGCGGCCTCCACGATGGCGCGGATCCCGGCGCGCACCAGGGCGTCGTCGTCGGCGATCAGGACACGGATCATGCGGTCTCTCCTCGGTGCGGGATGCGGGCCTGTGCGCGGGTGCGGGCCGGTGCGCGGGTGCGGGGATGTCGCAGGGGGATGTCAGGGCCGGGGAACCGGCAGCCGGGCCTCCAGGACGAAGCCCCCGCCGGGCCCGGGGGCCGTCGTCAGGGTGCCGCCCGCGGACCGGACCTCCTCGCGGAGCCAGCCGAGGCCGTGGCCGGTGCCCGGCAGCGGGTCGCCGCCCGGCGGCGGCGCCCCGTTGCGCACGGCGACGACCATCTCGCCGTCGGTCTGCTCGATCCGGATGTCGACGGCGGCGCCGCGGGCGTGGCGGGCGGCGTTGCTCAGCCCCTCCGAGACGACCTTGTAGGCGAGGTCCTGGGCGGCCGGGTCCGGCGGGACCCGGGAGATGCGGACGGCGACGGTGACCGGGTGGCCGCCGCTGCGGTAGCGGCCGATCACCGGGGCCAGGTCCGCCAGGGCGTACCGGCGGCCGGCCGGCGGCACGTCGTCCGGGCCGGGCGTCCTCGCGAGCGTGACGATCTCCCGCAGCGCCTCGACGGCGTCGCGCCCCGCGTCGGAGACGATCCGGCAGCGCTCCTTGACCGGTTCCGAGGCGTCCTTGCGGACCGCGATGGCACCGGCCTGGAGCACCATGAGCGTGATCTGCCGCCCGACCCCGTCGTGGATCTCCCGTACGAGCCGCTCGCGCTGGCGCAGGGCCTCCTCGCGGAGCCGGCCCTCCTGCAACAGGGCCTCCTGCGCCTGCTGTTCGGCGGTGAGCTCGGCCATCCTCTGGTTCGTCTTGGCCAGGTAGCCCAGGAGCACCGGCACCAGGACGATCACCGCGGCCCCGGAGAGCGTGGCCTCCGGGTGCGGGGCGTGCGCGGCCAGCGCCTCCGGCGTCGCCAGGGCGAAGACCAGGGAGACGAGCACCAGGACCGCGGCCAGGACGGAGCGGCCCTGGCGGACGGCGGTGTAGCAGGCCACCGTGGTGCTCATCAGATGGCCGGTGACCACGACGCCGGCGAGGGAGAGCGCGCTGTAGGGCAGGAGCAGGCGCTCGCGCCACACCGTGGCCACCGCGACGGCGAGGGAGAGCAGCAGGCCCGCGGTCCGGTTCGGGACGAGCCCGGCCTGCGGCAGGGCCAGCGCGATCTCGACGAGCGGAATGCCGTAGAGCAGCGCCAGGACGGGGTTCTTCCACCGGCTGCCGCAGAGGGCGGCGTACCACTCCATACCCAGGCCGCGCGTCGCCGGGGACTGCTGCTCGGACATGGAACGCGCGCGCCCTTCTCTCGCCTGTCGTCGGACCGGTCGGTCCGTGGGCACCGGGGCCGTCACGAAATGTCCGAATCGGTAGTGAATCCTAACTTCCGGGCGGCGCCGTCGGAAGTGGACCATGGTGGACAGCCGTGTAGTCCCCGGTACCGGGTTCAGCGATTCCGCTGGTCCCGCACGAGCTCGGCGAAGATCCGGTCCCGGTCGCGGTCGGGGTCGCGGAAGGTGTCCTTCACCGGGAAGTACTGCTTCTGCATCTTCCGCACGTCCTCCTCGGACAGGGTGGTCCGGCCCCCGTCGGACAGCGCCCTGCGCACCTCGGCGAGCTTGTCCTCGGTCATCTTCTTCCAGCGCGCCTGGCGGCGGGTGAGCTCCGCCTGCCCCCAGGACCGGGCGCCGCTGGCCCGGAACTCGTCGTCGGATATCTTCCCGATCAGCTTGTCCAGATACGGCTTGACGCTCTTCTCCACGAACTGGTCGTTGAAGGTGTCGAATCCGCTCTTCCCGTCCTTGCCCGGCTTCAGCACCGCGGCGAAGGCACCGGCGGCGACCTTGGCGATCTGGTCCCCGTACAGCTCGGTGCGGGCGTCCTGCTGCTCCCACACCTTCGCGTCGATCTTCTTCTTCAGCGCGGTCTCGTGGGCGCGGATGCGCTGCTTCTCCGCCTCGGAGGCGGCGCGGCCCTGGGACCGCTCGGAGATCCGGGCGACGGCCTCCTTCTTGGCCTTGGCCCACTTCTTCAGGGTGGCCACGTCGCTGTCCAGGACGCGCTTGAACTTCTCGTTGAGCTGCGGGAAGAGCTTCTCCAGGGCCTGCCCTTCGAGCCGGTTGCGCCACTGCGCGTCGCGGTGCGCCACCAGGTCCTTGACGGCGCCGTCCCACTGGCCGCGGTCGTGGTCCAGCTGCTTCTGCTCCGCGATCCACCCGGCGACCTCGCCGTACACGAGCTGCGCCAACTGCTCGGCCAGCAGGACGGGTTCGAGGAGCGGGGCGAACTCCGGCTGGGCCGTCATGGCGACCTGGAGCCCCTCGGCGACCGAGTCGAAGGCGAGGTTCGCGTAGTCGCCGGACTTGACGTCCTCGGCTATCGCGTAGCCGGTCGCGGCGATGCCCACGAACGGCAGGGCCTTCGCGCCCAGTTCGGCGGCGCGGCCGGCCTTGGCGCCCACCCGGGCGAGCAGACCGCTGTCGGTGGTGAGCTCGTGCGCGGCCCGGAGGTCGCGCTCGAAGGCCTCGCCCACCTTCGCGGAGAACTTCTCGAAGTCCTGGGAGCCGAGTTCGGCGCTCCTGGCGTCGTTCAGGACCTTGTTGGTCTCGCGCAGCGGCGACAGCAGCGCCTTGGGGTTCTTCTCGAACTCCTCCAGGGAGGTGACGTATTCGACGTCGTCGCCGTGCGCGCGCAGGCGTTCCCGCTGGGTGCGGGCGATGTCCTCGCTGCACGCCAGGGCCGGGGCCGAGCGCTTGGCCCGGCCCGAGGAGGCGCCCGTCGCGCAGACGCCGGTGCCCTCGGGCCAGCCCTTGCCCGCGAGCCACTGGCTCATGCCGGGGTGGGCGGGGTCGTCGATCCCCTCGATGTAGAGGTACTTCCGGGGGATGTCCCCCTTGTACGCCCAGGCGCCGTTGGTCGAGGCCCCGCCGAGCGGGCCGCCGCCGGCGTCCCCCTTGAGCGTGCCGCCGAAGACGCGGCCGTCCTTCTTCAGCGCGTCCCAGCGGACCTTGACCCTGACGGCGTGCCGTTCCGTCGCGGGGGCGGCCGTCCCGGTGTTCTTGCTGCGGTAGAAGGCCTCGCGGTCCTCCAGGGCGTTGGCGCCCTCGATGCCCTTCTTCGTGGAGTCCCACATGAAGACGTGCTCGTGGTGGGCGTTGTCCACGTACCCCGCGGGCAGCTTCCTCAGTTCGGCCGCCACGTCCTTGCCCTCGGCGAGCCAGCGGCTCTTGGTGGTCTGGAGGCCGTTCCTGCTCAGCGATTGACGCAGCTCGTCGAGATCGACCTCCCCGGCGGGCCGCTTGTCGATGACGATGTGGGTGTACTCGTCGGCGTGGGCCTGCTGGACGGCGGCCGCGCCGCCCGAGTCGCCGGACGGAGCCGCCTGGACGGCCGCCTCGCCGATGACGGCCAGCACCACGGCCGACGCCATGGCCGTGGTGATCACGCGGGAGACGGCACGCCTCTGCCCTGGGGTTCTCATGGACTTCCTCTGCCTGGAGCGGTGGGGGGAGCCGGACGGGGCCGGAATCAGATGCTCCGAATGCTGTCACCGGCCGCGCCGCCACCGCTGTCGTCCATGGGTCCGTCCGTTGTCGTCCACGGACCACACGCCTCCTCCTCCGGGAGGAGTCCCCGTCGCCCCACGGGCGGTGTCACCCCCGCCGCCCCGCCGGCGGCTTCCGGCTCCCCGCCCGGTACGGCGCCGGCCACTGCACCCCGGGTCCCGTGTACTCCTGGTCCGCCGCCGCGTGCAGCGTCCAGTGCGGGTCGTACAGATGCGGCCGTCCCACCGCGCACAGGTCCGCCCGCCCCGCCAGGATCAGCGAATTCACGTCGTCCCAGGACGAGATGAGCCCCACCGCGATCACCGGCACGCCCGCCTCCCGCCGGATCCGCTCCGCGAACGGCGTCTGGTAGGACCGCCCGAACGCCGGGCGTTCGTCCGGCACGACCTGTCCGGTCGAGACGTCGACCGCGTCCGCGCCGTGCTCGGCGAAGGCCCGGGCGACGACGACCGCGTCGTCGGCCGTGACGCCCCCGTCCGCCCAGTCGGTCGCGGAGATCCGCACGGTCATCGGCCGGTCCGCCGGCCACACCTTCCGGACCGCGTCGAAGACCTCCAGCGGATAGGCCAGCCGGTGACCGAGGTCGCCCCCGTAGGCGTCGTCGCGCCGGTTGGTCAGCGGCGAGATGAAGGACGACAGCAGATAGCCGTGCCCGCAGTGCAGCTCCAGCAGGTCGAACCCGGCGCGGGCGGCCGAGGCGGCGGAGGCGGCGAACTCCTCCCTTATCGTGCGCAGTTCGGAGCGCGACAGGGCGTGCGGCACCTGGTTCACCCCCGCCCGGTACGGCACCGCCGACGGCCCCACCACGGGCCAGTTGCCCTCCTCCAGCGGCTGGTCGATGCCCTCCCACATGAACTTGGTGGAGCCCTTGCGCCCGGAGTGCCCGATCTGTACGCCGATGGCCGTCCCGGCCGGCACCACCGGCCCGTGCACGAAGTCCGTGATGCGCCGCCAGGCCGTCTCGTGGGCGGGCGCGTACAGCCCCGTGCAGCCGGGCGTGATGCGCCCGCGCTCGCTCACGCAGACCATCTCCGTCATCACCAGCCCCGCCCCGCCCAGCGCGCGGGCGCCCAGGTGGACGAGGTGGAAGTCGCCGGGCACGCCGTCCACCGCGGAGTACATGTCCATCGAGGAGACGACGACCCG
Source organism: Streptomyces luteireticuli (assembly GCF_041519305.1). NCBI lineage: Bacteria > Bacillati > Actinomycetota > Actinomycetes > Kitasatosporales > Streptomycetaceae > Streptomyces > Streptomyces luteireticuli. The sequence continues at coordinate 6,299,038 of NZ_CP167927.1, read as the reverse complement.
GTTGCGCAGGGTCAGTCCGCGCAGCCGGAACGGGGTGAACATCGGCGGTGTCCCGGGCGGGATCCCCGCCTCCTCCTCGACGGCGGCGACGAACTCCGCGTCGCGCAGCCGCAGGTTGTCGTGGGTGACCCGGCGGCTGCGGGTGAGCAGGTCGAAGGCGAACCGCCGGGGCGGCTGGTCGCGCCGCATCGCCAGTTCCTCGAACCACTCCAGGCTGGCCCGGGCCGCCCGCTGGGTGGACGCGACGAGCGGCCGCCGCTCGGCCTCGTACGCCGCCAGCGCGGCGGGTATGTCATGGTGCGCGGTCACCTGCCCGGCCAGGGACAGCGCGTCCTCGACGGCCAGCTTGGTGCCCGAGCCGATGGAGAAGTGCGCGGTGTGGGCGGCGTCGCCGATCAGCACCGTACGGCCGTACGACCAGCGCTCGTTGACGACCGTGCGGAAGGCGGTCCAGGCGGACCGGTTGGAGCGCAGCGGGGCGCCGCGCAGGACGTCGGAGAAGACCGCGCCGCAGGCGTCGAGGGTCTCGCCCTCGGACAGCCGGTCGAACCCGGCCCGGAGCCAGACCTCCTCGCGCATCTCGACGATGACGGTGGAGGCGCCGGGCGCGTACGGGTAGCCGTGGAGCTGCATGACGCCGTGCGGCGTCCCGGCGATCTCGAAGCGGAAGGCGTCCAGCGCGAGGTCGGCGGAGAGCCAGATGTAGCGGCAGCGGTGGGTGGTGACGGAGGGCCGGAAGTGGTCGGCGTGGGCGGCCCGCGTCCGGCTGTGGACGCCGTCGGCGGCGATCACCAGGTCGTGGTCGCGGGCGAGTTCGGCGGCGGGCGGCGCCTCGGTGCGGAAGCGCAGGCCGACGCCGAGACCCCGGCAGCGCTCGTGGAGGATCTCCAGCAGACGGCGCCGTCCCAGCGCGGCGAAGCCATGGCCGCCGGAGCGCAGCCGCCGGCCGCGGTGGACGATGTCGATGGCGTCCCAGCGGACGAACTCCCGGCGCAGCGCGGCATAGACCTCGGGGTCGGCGTCCTCGATGCCGCCGAGGGTCTCGTCGGAGAGGACGACGCCGAAACCGAAGGTGTCTTCGGGGGCGTTGCGCTCCCAGAGGGTGATCTCCCGCTCGGGGGCGTCCCGTTTGAGGAGGGCGGCGGCGTAGAGGCCGCCGGGGCCGCCGCCGATGACCGCGACGCGCATGGCTACGCCCCTCTCCACACGGGAGGCCGCCCTTCCGTGAACGCGGCGTGGAACTCGGCGTAGTCGGCGCTGTTCATCAGCAGCGCCTGGGTGGCGGCGTCCAGTTCGACGGCGGCGGCGAAGGGCATGTCGAGCTCGGCGGCCAGCAGGGCCTTGGTCTGGGCGTGGGCGAGGGCGGGGCCCTCGGCGAGGCGGCGGGCGAGGGCATGGGCCGCGGCGTCCGCCCCGCCCTCGTCCGTCATCTGGCTGATGAGGCCGATCCGTTCGGCCTCGGCGGCGCGGACGGTGTCGCCGAGCATCAGCAGCCGCGTGGCATGGCCGAGGCCGACGACGCGGGGCAGGAGATAGGCGGCGCCCATGTCGCCGCCGGAGAGCCCGACCCTGGTGAAGAGGAAGGCGAAGCGGGCGGTCGGGTCGGCGACGCGGAAGTCCGCGGCGAGCGCGAGCACGGCCCCGGCGCCGGCCGCGATGCCGTGCAGGGCGGCGACGACCGGGAAGGGGCACTCGCGCAGCGCCCGGACGGCCTGCCCGGTCATGCGGTTGAAGTCGAGCAGGCGGCCGGTGTCCATGGCGAGGGTGGCGCCGATGATCTCCTCGACGTCGCCCCCGGAGCAGAAGCCGCGCCCCTCGCCGCCGAGGACCAGGGCCCGTACGGACCCGTCGCGGGCCAGCTCGGGGAGCAGGTCGCGCAGGTCGGCGTAGGCGCCGAAGGTCAGGGCGTTGAGCCGGTCCGGGCGGGCGAGGGTGACGGTGGCGACGCCGGAGTCGAGGGTCAGGCGCAGGTGCCGCCATTCCTCGGTCGTGGACGCGGAGCCGGTGAACGGACTCATCGGGCACGGCCTCCTTCACAGCCATGGGCTGGTGTGGTGCGTGCCCGGTGAAGCTATCACCGAAGTGTGACTGTCGTCACGAGTGCGCGATAGGAACGGGGGTCTCCTCGACGACTCCGGCGGGCTCGGTGCGGGCGAGACAGGCGACGAGCACCGCCTTGATGGTGTGCATCCGGTTCTCGGCCTGGTCCCAGACGATGGAGTGCACGGACTCGAAGACCTCGTCGGTGACTTCGAGCGAGGTGAGGCCGTGCCGCTCGTGGATCTCCCGGGCGACGGTGGTGCCGAGGTCGTGGAAGGCCGGCAGGCAGTGCAGGAACTTCACGGCGGGGTTGCCGGTGGCCCGCAGGACGTCCATGGTCACCGCGTAGGGGGCGAGCAGGGCGATGCGCGCGTCCCACACCTCCTTGGGCTCCCCCATGGACACCCAGACGTCCGTGGCGAGGAAGTCGGCGTCGGCCACCCCCTCCCCGACGTCCGCGGTGAGCGTGATGCGGGCGCCGCTCCACCGGGCGAGCTGCCGGGCCCGCTCCACCACGGCGGGGGCGGGCCACAGCTCCTCGGGGGCGACGATGCGTACGTCCATGCCCAGCAGCGCGCCGGTGACCAGGTAGGAGTTGCCCATGTTGTAGCGGGCGTCGCCGAGGTAGGCGAAGGCGACGTGCTCCAGGGGCTTGGCGGTGTGCTCGGACATGGTGAGGACGTCGGCGAGCATCTGGGTCGGGTGCCACTCGTCGGTCAGCCCGTTGAAGACGGGCACCCCGGCGTACGCGGCCAGTTCCTCGACGACGTCCTGGCCGTGCCCCCGGTACTGGATCGCGTCGAACATCCGGCCGAGGACGCGCGCGGTGTCCTTGACCGACTCCTTGTGCCCGAGCTGCGACCCGGCGGGGTCGAGGTAGGTCGTCCGGGCCCCCTGGTCGGCGGCGGCGACCTCGAAGGCGCAGCGGGTGCGGGTGGAGGTCTTCTCGAAGATCAGCGCGATGTTCAGCCCGCCGAGCCGGGGCACCTCGGCGCCGGAGCGCTTGGCCGCCTTGAGCTCCGCCGCCAGCTCGATCAGGCCGTGGAACTCCCCGGCGGTCAGGTCCGTTTCCTTGAGCAGACTGCGGCCCGCGAGGTCTGTGGCCATGAGGACTCCCTGGAACTCTATGCGTCTGGTCGCAACATTATGCACTCATGGTTCCTCCGGCCCCTCCGACGGGGTCCCTCTCCACCGGGCAGCTCATACAGCGCGGCCCGCCCCTCCCCCGCCCCAGCTCACTGCCGGGGATGGTGATGACCTCGATTCCATGTTTGCGCAGATAGGTGTTGGTCGTCGCGTTGCGCTCGTAGGCGACCACCACGCCCGGCTCTATCGCCAGCACATTGCACCCGTCGTCCCACTGCTCCCGCTCCGCCTCGTGCACGTCCTGGCGGGCGGAGAGGACGCGGATGGAGTCCAGCCCGAGGGCGGCGGCGATGGCGCGGTGCATATGCTCCGGCGGATGGTCGGTGACCTTGAGCTCGCGCTCGCCGACGCCGGGCTCGATCGTGTACGAGCGCAGCATGCCCAGGCCCGCGTACTGGGTGAAGGTGTCGCCGTCCACCATGGTCATCACCGTGTCCAGGTGCATCTGCGCGCGCCGCTTGGGCATGTCCAGCGCCACGATCGTGCGGGCCGAGCCCGCCGCGAAGAGCCGGTGGGCGAGCATCTCCACGGCCTGCGGGGTGGTCCGCTCGCTCATCCCGATCAGCACCGCGCCCTCGCCGATCACCAGCACGTCCCCGCCCTCGATGGTGGACGGATAGGCGGCCTGGCCCTCGGACCAGATGTGGAACCCGCCGCCGCGGAACAGCGGGTGGTGCCGGTAGACGGCCTCGTAGTGCACGGTCTCGTGCCAACGCGCGGGCCAGCGCATGGCGTTGATGCACACACCGTCGTAGATCCAGGCCGAGGTGTCGCGGGTGAAGAGGTGGTTGGGCAGCGGATTGATCAGGAAGTCGTCGAGCTCCATCACATGGAAGCGCACGGAGACGGGCTCGGCGTACCCCTCCAGGAACTCGCGCTTGGTCATCCCGCCGACGAGCCACGAAGTCAGCTGCGGGACGGGCATCCGGTCGAAGGCCGCGCGCAGATGGCCGGTGGCCAGGGGGCCGTACTCCTTCTCGTCGAAGACCCGGTCCAGGACCAGGGAGCGGGCGGCGGGGGCGGCCAGGCTCTCCTCCAGCAGGTCCTGGAAGAGGTGCACCTCGACGCCGCGCTCGCGCAGCACGTCGGCGAACCCGTCGTGCTCGGCGCGGGCGCGGCGCACCCACAGCACGTCGTCGAAGAGGAGGGCGTCCTTGTTGGACGGGGTGAGCCGCTTCAGTTCCAGGTCCGGGCGGTGGAGGATGACGCGTCGCAGCCGCCCGGCCTCGGAATCGACATGGAATCCCATCCCTCCATCCTCACCTGATTCAGTCCCGTTCACCCCGGTCGCCGCCGCGGAATGTGAGCGCGGCCGCCAGGGCGAGCGCGGCGGCCACGGCGGCGAACACCCAGCCGGCGCGCAGGGTTCCCAGGCCGAGGCGGTGGGCGCCGCCGCCCAAGCCGACGAGCACGGCCGTGCCGAGGGCGGTGCCGGCCTGCCGGGAGACCATCAGCACCCCCGAGCCCAGCGACATCCTCCGCTCCGGCAGCCGCCCGGCGGCGGCGAACATCACCGACTGGCAGAGCGCGGTACCGACCCCGGCGAGGAGGAGCCCGGGCAGCACCGCGGAGGCGTAGTGCGCGCCCGCCGCCGGGCCGGCGGCAACAGCGGCCAGCCACCAGAGCGGGGCCGCCGTGAAGCAGAGCGCGCCCAGCGACGCCGTGGCGCGTTCGCCCACGGCCGCCACGAGCCGGCCGGACAGCAGCGAGACCACCAGCACCGTGCCGGGCCACGGCGCCAGGGCCAGGCCTGTGCGGCGGACGGACCAGCCCCACACGTCGGAGCAGAGGGTGGACGCCGCGAGCAGCATCGCGGCGTAGGCGAGGAAATAGACGAACAGGCCGAGGGCGGCGGCGGTGAAGCCGGGGGTGCGGAACAGCCGTGGATCGACGACCGGTTCGGGGACGCGCCGTACGTGCCGGACGCACAGCACCGTGGCCAGCAGCCCGGCGGCGAGCGTGCCGAGCGTCGCGGGCGAGGCGCGGCCCCAGTCGCCGGCCTCCACGACGGCGGTCGTCAGGGCGCCGACGGCGACGAGGACGAACACCGTGCCCAGCGGGTCGCGGCCCTGCCGGGGCCCCGGCACGGGGCTCGGCAGCAGGCGTGCGCCGGCCGCCAGGGCGGCGAGCACCACCGGCACGTTGACGAGGAAGACCCAGCGCCAGTCGGAGGCCGCGAGCAGCCCGCCGAGCACCGGGCCGCCACTGGCCGCGAGGGCGCTGATGGCCGTCCAGGCGCCGACGGCCGTGGCGCGCTCGCCGGCCGGGAAGGCGGGCAGCGCCAGGGAGAGGGAGGTGGGGACGAGGACGGCCGCGCCGATCCCCTGGACGGTCCGGGCGACGACCAGCCATCCCAGGCCGGGGGCGAGGCCGCAGCCGACGGAGGCCAGCCCGAACAGGGCGAGCCCGAGGAGAAACGAGCGCCGGCGGCCTGCCGCGTCGGCCAGCCGGCCGGCCGGGACGAGCAGGGCGGCGAGCACGACGGTGTAGGCGTTGAGCACCCAGGACAGACCGGCCGCGGACGCCGTGGGGAACTCCTCGCCGATGACGGGGAAGGCGACGTTGACGGCGGAGACGTCGAGCACGGCGAGGAACTGCGCGGCGGACGCGACGGCGAGGACCGCCCAGCGGCGGGGGTCGGGGGCGACGGCGGTGGCGGTGGCGGAGTGCGAAGGCGCCACCTCGGTGATCTTCATGCCCTCCAGCATCCGGAGCCCGTCCGCCCCGGACGAGTGGCAGGAACGACAACGGCCGGTACATTGCTGCCATGCCCTCGACAGCAGCGCCCTCGATAGCCGTGGCCGTGACGGACGGCATGCCGTTCTTCGAACTGGCCATCCCCTGCCACATCTTCGGCGGCGACCGGATGGACCTCCCCGACCCCTGGTACGACCTGCGGGTCTGCACCGTGGGCACGGAGGAGGAGGGCGCCGCCCGGGCCCGCTCCTGGTTCCGGACGCAGACGCCCTACGGGGCCGAGGAGTTGGTGACCGCCGACACCGTACTGGTGCCGGCCTCGGCCGACGTGCACGGCGACCCCCCGGCCGAACTGCTCGACGCCCTGCGCGAGGCGCACCGGCGCGGCGCCCGGCTGGTGTCGCTGTGCTCGGGCGCGTTCACCCTGGCGGCCACCGGGCTGCTCGACGGCCGGACCGCGACCACGCACTGGGCCTACGCCCGGCTCCTCGCCGAGCGCCACCCGGCGGTGCGGGTGGACCCGGCGGTGCTCTATGTGGACCACGGCGACATCATCACCGGGGCCGGCTCGACCGCGAGCATCGACGTCTGTCTGCACCTGGTCCGCGAGGACTTCGGCGTCGAGGCGGCCAACGCGGTGGCCCGGCAGCTGGTGGCACCGGCCCACCGGCCGGGCGGGCAGGCCCAGTTCATCGAGGCCCCCCTGCCCGAGCGGGGCGACGACTCCCTGGCGCCGCTCCTCCACTGGGCGGTGGAACGGCTGGCGGACCCGCTGACCGTCACCGACCTGGCGCGCCGCGCCCACACCAGCCCCCGCACCCTGGCCCGGCGCTTCCGGGCGGCGACCGGCACGACCCCGATGCAGTGGCTCCAGGCCCAACGGGTCGCCAGGGCCCGGGAGTTGCTGGAGGGCGGCGACACCCCGGTGGAGCGCGTGGCCCAGCTGTGCGGCCTGGGCACGGCGGCGAACCTGCGCCGCCGCTTCACCAAGCTGGTGGGCGTGGCGCCGCACGACTACCGCAGGGCGTTCCGGGCGAAGGGAGCGGCGTAGGAGGCGGGACGGGGGGGCACGGCCGGGCGCAGCGCCTCCCTAACCGCGCCCCTCCACCAGCGCGGCCAACTCCCCGATGCGCTCCGGTCCGACCCGGCAGCAGCCCCCCACCAGCCGGGCCCCCGCCTCCACCCATGCGCCGACCCTCCCGGGGTCGTACGTCGCCGGGCCGCGCCACCGCCGGGCCCCCGCATCCCACCCCTCCCCGCTGTTCGGGTAGACCACGACCGGCTTCCCGGTCACCCGTGCCGCGATCTCCACGGCGCCCGTCACATCCTCCGGCGCACAGCAGTTGACGCCGACCGCTACCACCTGATCGTTCTCCGCCGCGGGGGCGAACGCCTCCTCCAGCGGCTGCCCGGCCCGGGTCTCGCCCCCGGAGCAGCTGTACGTCAGCCACACCGGCACCCCGCAGCCGCGCACGGCCCGCAGCAGGGCCCGGCCTTCCTCCGCGTCGGGCACGGTCTCCAGGGCCAGCACATCCGGCCCGGCGGCGGCCAGTGCCTCGATCCGGGGACGGTGGAACCGCTCCAGCTCCCCCGCCCCCACCCCGTACCGCCCCCGGTACTCGCTGCCGTCCGCGAGCATCGCCCCGTACGGCCCGACGGATGCGGCGACCCACACCTCCTGCTCCGCCGCCCCGCTCGCCCGCCGGGCCAGCACGACGCTGCGCCGCAGCAGGGCCTCGGCCTCCGTCCGCCCCAGCCCCCGCCGGGCGAACCCCTCCAGGCTGGCCTGGTAGCTCGCGGTGATCAACACCCGGGCGCCCGCCCGTACATACGCCGCGTGGGCACGCTCGATCTGCCCGGGGTCGTCCGCGAGCAGCCGGGCCGACCAGAGCGCGTCCGACAAGTCGCAGCCCTGTGCCTCCAGTTGGTTGGACAGCCCGCCGTCGAGGACCAGCGGCCCGCGGGCCAGCGCCTCGGCCAGCGGAGTGCGTGGCACGGATGTCATGACCGCGCTCCCTTCCCTCCTCCCCCTCCTCGGCGTCAGCCCAGCTGGGACTGGACCTGGGAGGAGATCAGCTCCAAGTGGTCGAGGTCGTCCAGGTCGAGGATCTGGAGGTAGGCGCGGGAGGACCCGATCCCGGCGTACCGGCCGAGCTTGTCGACCACTTCGGCCGGGGAACCGGCCAGTCCGTTCTCCTTCAGCTCGTCGACCTCACGGCCGATGGCCGCCGCCCGGCGGGCCACCTCCGCGTCGTCCCGGCCCACGCAGACGACCAGTGCGTTGGAGTACACCAGGTCGCCGGGCTTGCGCCCCGCTTCCTCGGCCGCGGCCCGCACCCGGCCGAACTGCCGCTCGCTGTCCTCGACCGACGAGAAGGGCACATTGAACTCGTCGGCGTACCGGGCGGCGATCCTGGGCGTCCGGGTCGCTCCCAGGCCGCCGATCAGCACCGGCACCCGCTCCTGGGCCGGCTTGGGCAGCGCCGGGGAATCGGCCAGCCGGTAGTACCTCCCGTCGAAGTCGAACTTCTCGCCGACCGGCGTCCCCCACAGCCCCGTGACGATCGCGAGCTGCTCCTCCAGCCGCCCGAACTTCTCCTTGGGGAAGGGGATTCCATAGGCGGTGTGCTCCTCGGCGTACCACCCGGCGCCCAGCCCCAGCTCGATCCGGCCGCCCGACATCCGGTCCACCTGGGCCACCTGGATGGCCAGCACGCCCGGGAGCCGGAACGTCCCGGCGGTCATCAGCGTGCCGAGCCGGATGCGGCTGGTCTCGCGGGCGAGTCCGGCCAGGGTGATCCAGGCGTCGGTCGGGCCGGGCAGGCCGTCCGAGGAACCCATCGCCAGATAGTGGTCGGAGCGGAAGAAGGCGTCGAAGCCGAGGTCCTCGGTGGCCTTGGCCACACGGAGCAGGGTGTCGTAGTCGGCGCCCTGCTGGGGCTCGGTGAAAATGCGCAGGTCCATACCTCCATCCTGCACTCTCGAACACACGTCAACCGCACACCCCCCGCCCCGCCGCTCCCACCCCTGGCGGGTGAATATCGCCCGCCCGTACCGAACGCCCCGTCACCGGCCAGTGTCCGGCGTGCACAGTGATCGTTGGCCTCGGCGGAGCCGGACCGCCCGGCCCGCGCACCGGTGTTCCCTGCCGGAGGCGACGACCGCAACGCCGCCCTCCCGGACCGGGAGGGCCCGGGGCCGAGGAGGCCAGATGCACCAGGAAGCCGTGCCCGACGAGGTAGTGACCGAGGCGGCGAGCGCCCCGGCCGCCGCCCCGCAACAGGGCGCACCCAAGGGCCTGCTGCAACAGATGGAGGAGCTGATGGCAGCGCTGAACGCCGATCTGACCCAGCTCGACGCCGATCTGCAGTCGTCCGCGGAGCGGCCCTCTCCCCATGGGGACGCCGCCGGCTGATCCCCCGCGCCTCATGCGGCGCCTCCTCTCTCCCTCAGGGTGAGCCGTCTCAGCAGGCCGCTCACCCGGTCGCCGGTCTCGTCGGCCGCGTCGATGGCCTCGATGCACTGCCAGTAGAGGCCGTCCTCCTCGCAGGCGCAGGCGACGCCCACCAGGGCGATGCCCACCTCTCCGAGGAGCACGCCGAGATCGGTCAACGTGCCCCAGGGATCCCGGACTTCGGAGAGTCTCGCGGCCCGTAACCCTCCGGCGCGCAGCGCGATCTGGCGCAGCGCACCGGAGGTCCTCCCGCCCGCCTCGCTGAGGTGGCCCGCGGCCGCCCGCGCCGCGAAGGGCCCCTGGCTCGCGAGATGCGCGCCGACGGCCTGGGCCAGAGCCTGTGTCTGCCATGCCTCGGCGACGATGTCCTCCATCGACCTGGCCCGCGCCAGGGCAAGTCGGGTGGCCTCGATCAACCGCAGTGCGTCCATGCCCGGTCCCCCAGTTCCCGCCGTTGCGCTCTCACTACCCAGAGTGATGACTAACCGCCGGAAAAGCCAGGGGAATTCAGAAATCTGTGGATACCAAATGCACTGTGGACAACTCAATCACTCCGGAGAGTGACGATCCGGCGAACCCTGACCCTCCGGGGCCCGCTCCCCGGGTACCGGAAACCGCCGCTCGTTCCTGTCGATCTTGGCGGACAGCGCGGCGAGGGGGTCGATCCCCAGCACCCCGCAGAACTGCAGCAGGTACGCCAGGACGTCCGCGACCTCGTCCGTCACCCGGTCCGCGGCCGCCGCGTCCGCCATCACACGGGCCGACTGCTCCGGCGTCAACCACTGGAAGATCTCCACCAGTTCGGCCGCCTCGACGCTGAGGGCCGAGGCCAGGTTCTTGGGGGTGTGGAAGGGCTGCCAGTCGCGGGCCGCCGCGAAGTCGGCCAGCCGGCGCTGCAGCGCGGCGAGGCCCCCGGCCGTCTCCGGAAGCCCATCGGCCCCGGCCGCCTCAGTACCCTCTGGGATCCCCTTGTTCTTCATCATTCCCCCAGGTCTACCATCGCGGCACCCGGCACCTCCGCCGCCACCCGTCCCGCCTCCTCGCCCACCGTCCCCACCAGCCTGATGTGCCCCCGCTCGCACATCCGCGCCGCCAGCCCCACCAACTCCCGCGCCTGGCGCGGATCGAGGCACCGGTCGAGGCCGTCGGCGAGGACGGTCAGCGCCTGCCGGGCGGGGAGCACCTCGGCCGCCGCGTCGACGGCGAGCACCTCGGGCCCGGTCAACAGGACCAGGCACAGCGCCAGATAGCGCAGCTCGCCGTCCCCGAGCCGCTCCAGCGGCGTCGCCGGCCCCGCACCGCGGGCCAGGACCGCCCGGACGAAGCCGCCGTCGAGCCCTTCCACCCCCAGCCCCTCGACCCGTCCGCGGCATCCGGCACCCGCCGCCGTGACCAGGACCGCGTGCCGGATGGCGCACTCGCTGCCGGTACGGCCCAGCACGGCGGCGACGTTGTCGCACGCGCCGCGCAGCCGGCCGTCCCGGGCCGCGGCCGGCGCCCGCATCAGCTCGGGCCGCGGGTCGCAGGCGAAGACCGAGCGCAGGGCGACCACCACCTGCTCCGCGGCGCCCAGCACCAGCCGCTGGCCCGGCGTCTTGCCCGCCACCCGCAGCGGCAGCAGGGCGGTGCCCAGCCGGTCGTCGGGCAGGGGCGCCCGGGTGACCGGAACGGCCCCGGCCGTGTGCCAGGCCGCCTCGACCGTCGGCAGCCCCGGGTCGCGCAGCGCCGTGGACAGCAGCGTCCGGCCGGCGCCGGTCAGCCGTTCGCCGACCACCCGCGTCTCCGGCTCGGCCTGGACGGCCAGGTCCAGCCGCACGGGACCGGCGGGCCCCTCGACCGTGCAGCCGATCCGGAAGCCGCGCCGCCCCTGCGCGTCGGGCCGCGCCCGGTGCGGAACGCAGGCCGCGGCGCCGCCCGCCGGGGCCAGCGCCTCGGCCAGGGAACCACCGCCCGCGAGACGCGCCAGGGCCTCGTACGCCTGGAGCGCGCTGGACTTTCCGGTGCCACTCGCGCCCCGGAAGAACGTCAGCGGGCCCAGCGCGAAGGTGGCGTTGCGGTGCGACTTGAAGGCGGAGAGCCGCAGTTCGGTGACGACGGGGCGCGGGGGCCGGGAGGCGTCCGGTCGGGCACGGCGTGCGTCCATGCCCGGACCGTATGGCGCGACCGGTCAGCCAAACCGTTTCAGCTGATCATTCTTCCTACGATCGGGGTACGTGGCGGCGACCTCGGTCCCCTCGGGCGCGAGCAGGAAGACGTTGGTGTCCACCCGGTGCATGCCGCTGCCGAGCCCGAAGACGACGCCGCTGGAGAAGTCGAGGATGCGCTTGGCCACGTCGATGTCGGCACTGGTGAGGTCCAGCAGCACGGGCACCCCGGCGATCAGGTGCTCCGCGACCTCGCGCGCGTCGGCGAAGAACTGCACCCGCAGGATGACGAGCTTGTGCTGGTTCGCTGACGTTTCCGGCTCCTCCTCGGGAAGCGACCGGTGGTTGGCCCAGGACGGCCAGGTGTGGTGGCCGCGCAGGGGCACGACCTCGGCCAGCCCCTCCCACTGCTCGTCGGTGGCCTCTGACCTGTTCACCGGATCACCCCTCCGGGGAACGCGCTCGTTATGTACATCCGGCGATTCTAGGGAGCGACGCCCCCATTCGGCCCACTGACACGCACCGCGCCCGGATCGCTGCGTTTCCTCCCGAATTCTCCCTTTGCCGTAGTGACCGCCGTGGCGACGCGGGCGCCACCCCGCACATCTGACAGAGCATCACCGCACGCCGGTGGGGCCACGCCACCCGATCGAGGGAATACACGTAGAGTAGTTGCTCGATTACCATGTGCACATGCCCTGGTGGAGTCGCGCTCTCGCGCGGACCGTCGCGCGCACGGTGACGGCCGCGCTGCTCTCCCTGCTGCTCGTCGTGTCCGGCGGCGTCGAGGCCGCCGCACTCGACGGCGCCGCCGAGGAGGGGGCCGTCTCCACTGAGCTGACCGTCTGCGACGACCGCGCTCCGGACGTTCTCGTGCCGGAGAGCCGGGCCATGGGCGTACCACAGCGGTGTCTTCAGCGGCCTGATGCCCCGTCGGCCTCCGCGCCGTCGCCGGACCGCCCGGACGCTCCCCGTCCTCTCTCCGCCCCGCCTCGCGCCGAAGGCGCGCGCAACGCCGTCCTGCGCTGCTGAGGAGCGCCGCGCCGTCCCGCCCGCCGGGCCGACGGCGCTCCGACGTTCCCCAGACCGCAGGCACGAGAGCAGAGAAGACGATGCCCCTCGACCCCACGCGGGCCGTGGGCGCCTACCTGCGCGCCCAGGCATACCGCGACCAACTCCGTCCCGTTCCCGACCCACTTCCACCGGAGCCCTCTTCGCCCCCCGTCCCTCCGGAAGCCGCCACGGTTCCCCCGGCCCCGGCCCCGGCCCCCGCGCCCGCTCCGGCGAACCCCTTCATCCGGTTCCTGCTGCGGCTGCGCGGCGGCCGGCCGGCGACGCGGCGCGCCGGTGACGCGGGGCCGTGCGCCCCGCCGTCGGCCTGACGGAAGCCACGCGTCTCCCGGGATGGGCGCACACCGCCCGCTCCGGGAGACGCGGAGACGCGTAGCGAGACAGTCCCGCGTCCCAAAAAATTTTTACCGTTCCTGCAAATACCCAGGAAACAGCCGGTACTTCGCTGTTCAAATTCCCCAAATACCGTGCCGGCGCGCTGTCTCAGCTGGCCTCCAAACCGTATTTTCCAGTGCGGTATAGGGGCTTGTGAGGCGGTCCGCTCGTACACTGGACCGATGAAGGCAATGATCGCATGGTGGGATCTCAGCGCATCGCAGCAGAATGCCGAGACGCTGCGTGATTTTCTTCGTGAAGAAGCCCGGCAGTCCTGGTCGGACATCCCCGGTCTGGTGCTGAAATTCTGGGTGTCCGCACCGGAGCAGAACCGCTGGGGGGCGGTGATGATCTGGGAGTCCGAGGAGGCCGCCGCCAAGGCGTCCCTCCCCCGCAGCGCGGGCGAGATCATAGGCCACGCTCTCGACTTCCGGGAGTGGTTCGACGTGGAGGCGACGGTCGAGGGAGATCATGGTCTGCCTTCCCTCGGCGGCCTCGGGACGGCGCTCCTGCCGCAGGTTCAGCGGCAGTTGGAGAACTACTGACGCCACGGTCGCGGCGCACGGCGGTCCCTCGCCGCGGAGCGGCGGAGACGCCGATGACTGGTACGCCGATGACGCACACACCGGCAATCTCTTCCGGACAACCTCCGCCAATGGCCCGGTGCTTCCCCCGGAGAGGAGATCCGATCGCCGGAGTCCGCAATGGGGCAGGGAATTCCGAGAAAAAGAAGCCCGGCGATTCCCGCCGTACGGACGCCCGCATCCACCGGCCCGGCAGGGGTCGCCGGGCGCCCGGAAACACATGACGGCGGGGCCGTGGCGACCGTCCGGTCCTCCACGTTCCCCGCCGTCGTCACCCGGCGGTCAGGCCTCCGTGAACGCCGGGCGGACCGCCGGACGGCCGAACTCCCGCCAGATCCACACCTGCCCGAGGGCGACGGCGACCAGTGTCGGGAGCACCGTCGCCGACAGCAGGGTGAGCGACGCGTCGTCCGCGATCGCCCGGGACAGCGCCAGATCCCCCGCGCCGGAGCGGGTGGCCAGGACGGTGCTCCCGTGGGCGAAGCCCACCATGACCGGCAGGGCGAGCAGCGGGACGCCGCCCAGGAGCAGGGCCGGCACCGTGCGCCCGGCGCCCCGGGCGAGGTGGGAGGCGTAGACGCAGACGGCGGCGACGACACCGACGGTCACCGGGGAGTCGGTGACCGCGGCGCCGACGGCGGCGGTCACCAGGAGCAGCCCGGCCAGGACCGGGGTGAGGACCTTCGCGGTCCGGTCGAGCCGGGCGCGCAGCGCGTCCCCCTCGGGCAGCCCGCGGCCGGCGAAGAGGGCGCCCTGACGCAGTCCGGCCACGACGACCAGGGCCGCGCAGAGCAGGCTGAAGGGGTGGAAGATGTCGCCCGCGGTGGCGTCGGCCCGGCCGTTGTCACCGGTGGACAGGCCCCGCACCAGCGTCGCCAGGACGATGCCCCAGCCGGCCGCCAGGACGAGGCTGGTCACGGGGAGCACCGCGTCCCAGGCGCGCCTCCAGGCCGTGCCCGGCGAGGCGTGGCGGAACCACAGGGCGGCGTCGCGCAGGAACCAGGCGCACAGCAGGACGACCACGGGGGTCCGCTGCGCGTGCAGCAGTTCCCCCTCCAGCAGGGGCAGGGCCCCGAACAGGAGCCCGCCGAAGGCCACCAGCCACACCTCGTTCACGAGGAAGAGGGGGACGATCGTGCGGCGGAGCCGTACGCGGCCGGCCTCCGTATCGGCGAGCGGGATCAGCATCCCCACCCCGAAGTCGATGCTCTCCAGCACCAGATAGCCGGTGAGGAGCAGCCCGACGAGGGCATACCAGAAGACATCCACGGGTGATTCCCCTGTCAGCGTGCGGACATGGTCTAAGGGACGGTGTCTGAGGGACGGTTCGGGAGGGGAAGGTCAGTACGAGACGGGCACGTCGGCCGCGGAGGACTTCCGCGGGCCGTCGTCCGCCGGCCGGCCGCTGCCGGAACCGTCGGGGCCGTCGGGGAAGAGGTCCGTGTCGCCGAGGAGTCCGGCGTCGGGCCCGAGGCGGGCGTAGCGGACCATCAGCATCCAGTCGACCAGGGCGAGGACGCCGAGCACGAGCGTGAACGCCGCGAAGGAGACGGCCATCCCGCCGGCGGACACGTCGCCGATGGCGTCGCGGACGGTCAGTTCGCCGCTGACCATCCAGGGCTGGCGGCCCACCTCGCGGCTCAGCCAGCCGCAGATCAGGGCCACAAAGCCGAGGGGCAGCAGGATGACGGGCAGCCGCAGCAGGAAGCGCCCCCGGGCCACCGGCGCCTCGGGGTCCTTGCCGCGGGCCGCGAAGAACGGGACCCATGCGAGGACGATCAGCACCATGCCGATGAGGAGCATGGCGAGGGAGGCGTGGCTGACCCAGGCCGGCGGCATCCAGTCGCCCGGGCCGTGGGCGGCCTGCGCGGCGGCCCGGGCCTTCTCGACCTCCTCGCCGGACTCCCCCATGAGAACGACGTACTTCTCGGGCTCGGTGCCCTTGAGCGCGTCGAGGTGGATGAAGCCGGCGGACACGGCGGCGACCGCTCCGACGCCCGCGAGCAGCGAGCCCTGGCGCAGGGTCGGCCGGAAGAAGGCGATGTCGCGGTCGCGGCGCAGGTGGTGCGCGCTGACCGCGGCCAGGATCAGACCGGCCAGGAGGGCCACGGCGCCGGCGATGTGGAACACGGCGTACCAGGTGGCCCCGTTGGTGAGGATGGCTCCCCAGTCGGTGACGTAGGCGACGCCGTCGCGCTTCGCATAGCCGACCGGCTTCTGCATAAAGCCGTTGACCACCATGATCCAGAAGGTGGAGAGGTACGCGGTGACCGTGACCCCCCAGATCAGTGCGAGGTGGACCCGGGGCTTCACCCGCTTGAACCCGAACGCCCACAGTCCCAGGAACGTCGACTCCAGGAAGAAGGCGACGATGGTCTCGATGGCGAGCGGCGTGCCGACGACATTGCCCAGGACATGGGAGAGACCGGACCAGTTGAGCCCGAACTGGAACTCCTGGACGAGACCGCTGACGATGCCCAGCGCGTAGTTGATGACATAGAGGCCGCCCCAGAAGCGCACCCGGCGCATTCGGGCCGCGTGCAGGTCCGGATCCCCGGTGCGCGCCGCCCGGGTCTGCATGAGGGCGACGACCGTGACCAGCCCGAGGGTGACGGCGACGAACAGGAAGTGCAGTGTTGCGGTGACGGCGAACTGCAGCCGGGCTAGGTCGACGACGTTCACGTGGCGCTCTCCAGGGGGCGGGGCACGGGCAGTTCGGAAGCCATCGGCAGGGCTCCGGCCACTTCGGCCGCGACCACCGAGTTCTTCAACTGGCTTAACTCCATGCGCTCATCGTAGCGAGCGGTCACTCGAAGATCTCCCCGCCCCCGGAGTTCGGCGGAGTTCGGCCCAGGAGTTCGGTGCCGGAGTTCGCCGGCGACGGCCGAAGGAATTCTCCGTGACGGCCGACTGGCCCTTGCGGGAACGGTGTTCCCGTCCTCTCGATCCGTCGAGAACGATGTGAGATCCGGATATGGAACTACGTCCCGAGAACTAAGCCGCCGAGCGCGTCATGACGGATGACGGAACAACAGAACGCCGGATATTCGCGGCGCTGCGCAGGAATCCATGATTCCGGTTACTCGCATGTCTGATCACCCGTCAGACACGGACCGTCAGGGGCACCGGCACCGAACACCCGGCGCGCGGCCCGGCGCCAGCGGTTCCCCGGAAGGGCGGGACGCAGGGCCGCGAGGGCTCCGCAGTACTTGGTGAAGACGGCGGGCCGCAGTCCGCACGCGTGCAACAGCCGGTCGGCCTCGCCCGGATGGCCCGCCGACTTCGTCTCGACCAGGACGAGACCGGGATCACAGCGCACGGTGCGCCCCGTGACCGGGTCGGCGCAGGACAGCCCCGCGTCGCAGGTGACGCGTTCGCCGTCGGCGACCAGCGTCGCCCGCAGGTAGTCGGTGCCGAGGGAGGGGCCCAGATCCTCCGGCGCGGCGATGCCGTAGGTACGCCACAGGGTCTCGGCGAGGTACGCCCGGTGCCTCGCGTCCAGCGGGGCGTCCGCACCGGCCATCCGGCGGCGGTGCTTGACCGTGGCGCCGCACCGCCCCTTCATCTTGATCTCGAACTGCCGCTCGCCGGAATCCTCGTACACCCGCTCGCGGACCTTGAAACGGAGCCTGCGTCCCTGCCGGTGGTCGTGGAAGGAGCGCAGGCCGGGGGTGTCGTAGTAGACGGAGTGGTAGCGGAAGGCACGCCGTCCGCCGATCGTCAGCGCCCGGAAGGGACGGAGGGGGCGGACGGGATCCCCGGACCGCCGTGGCCCGGTGAGGCACTCCGCGAGCCACAGGAAGTCGTCCACGGGCACGAGATAGCTGCGGTCGAAGCGGACGAGGAGCTCGGCGCGCTCGTTGACCTCGGCGAGGGAGACGGGCGCCGCGGCGGCCGCGGCACCGGCGACGGCCTCCACGGCCGGCGCGCTCACACCGGCTCCCCGACCGGCGCGACACGGCGGGCCGCCCCGGGGACGGCGGCCGGACGGGGATCCGCACCGCGCCGCGACTCGCGGTAGCGCACGTCCACGACCATCAGGTCGCGCACGAAGTCCACCTCCCTGACCGTCCAGTTGAGCGGCTCGCCCAGCCGCACGGCCAGGTCGGCACGGAGGGCGTCGGGGCACCTGTGCACGGCGTCGAGGACGACGACGGCGCGCCGGTCGCGTGCCAGGAGCCGGGGGTGGTCGGCGGCCCAGACGACGAACAGCAGGACGGCGCTCAGTCCGGCCGCGTCGGGGAGCGCCAGCCCCGGCACCCCGCAGACGAGGCCGAGGACCAGCGTCGTGAAGTAGTAGGCGACCTCCTCCTGCTGCACCGCGTCGGACCGCAGCCGGACGATGGACAGCACCCCGAAGAGCCCGAACCCGAGCGCCGCACCGCCGCTCCGCGCCTCGGCGAGGGCGACGACGACGGTGAACAGCCCGGCGTTCAGGGCGAGGTAGGCCGGCACGAGGTCGCGCCGGCGGTGGCGTGGACGGTAGACGGCGAAGGTCAGCAGGCAGACGGCGGCAAGGTCGAGTACCGCGTGGGCGGCGATGTGCCGCAGAGCGTCCATGGCGTGGTTCCCCCCTGTGCATCGGGTTGTGTGTCGCAGCGAGCTGCACGGAGCAGCGAACACAGAGAGTAACCAAAGAGCGGCCGAACGTGTTGAGCCTGTGGAGAAACCGTTCTCCTTCGCGGCTCCCTTCGCGACTCCCTTCACCTCCCACTCCGCAGCCCCCTTCGAGGCCCCTTCGCAACGCCCCCCTTCACCCCCGCCGCTCACAACTTTGTTGTACCAACCAGCTAATTGGGGCCCGCGCCGACGATCAGGATCCGGGCAAATCGAGACGAGATCGAGCTGTTCGTGCCTTCATCCGCACTTCATCGTCGTCCCTTGCGGAAGCCAGCAGCCTGGGGCAGTATTCAACAGGAGTGCTTGCGCCACACATTCAGTTGCTCGAAAGACACACGGGGGAGATATCTGTGTCTGAGACCGTCAACCCTTACGGGTTCCCCGGCGGGGCTGGACCTCGCCGCATCAACTGCGGCCGCATCAACCGCGTCACCGCCGAGCAGTACGTGACCGAGAGCCACCTCAGGAGCCTCCCGCATTCGGCCGGAGCCGAGCGCGGGAAGGCCGGGCAGAATCCTGGGTCCATCAATCCGTTCCAGCAGTCACGGGTGTTTGAAATTCCGGCACCGGGAATTCCGGTCCCGGAAATCGAGCACGAAAAAATACCCGCCTGACAAAAGCGCGAACATCGCCGCTGGATCGGAGTACGTCTTGAAAGACGTAAAACGGGAGATTCGTATCCGCGGGGCATTGCAGCAACCCGAATGGAGCGACCCTCTCCAGGTAAGCCGGGTGGGCGAGGCACTCGCCGCACGCCCCACCCTCGTACGGGCCGACGACCTGGCCACGTTACGCACCCTCTTGGGCAAGGTGGCGCTCGGCGAGGCCATGGTGCTGCAGTCCGGCGACTGCGCCGAGGACCCTCAGGAATGCACGCGCCACCATGTCGCGCGCAAGGCCGCGCTGCTCGATCTGCTCGCCGGGGCGCTCGGACTGATCACCGGCAAACCCGTCCTGCGCGCAGGACGCATCGCGGGGCAGTTCGCCAAGCCCCGCTCCAAGCCCACCGAATGCGTCGACGGTGCCGAACTCCCCGTCTTCCGGGGCCATATGGTCAACGGCCCGGAGCCGGACGGCGAGAGCCGCCGGCCCGACCCCCTGCGCATCCTCACCGGCTACATGGCCGCCGGTGACATCGTCGAGCACCTGGGCTGGCGCGACCGCGCCGCGGGGCGCGACGTCGTGGCGCCGCCGGTGTGGACCAGCCATGAGGCGCTTCTGCTCGACTACGAGATGCCCATGCTGCGCACCGACGAGAAGGGACGGCTGTTCCTGGGCTCGACCCACTGGCCGTGGATCGGCGAGCGCACCCGCCAGGTCGAGGGCGCCCACGTCGCCCTGCTGGCCGAGGTGAGCAACCCGGTGGCGTGCAAGGTCGGCCCCGGCATGGAGCCCGGCGATCTGCTCGCCCTGTGCGAGCGGCTCGACCCGTGGCGCGACCCCGGGCGGCTCACCCTCATCGCACGGATGGGAGCCGATGCCGTAACCGACCGCCTGCCACGGCTCGTCGAAGCCGTACGCGGCGCGGGGCACCCCGTCATCTGGCTCGGCGACCCCGTCCACGGCAACACCGTCACGGCGCCCGGCGGCCTCAAGTCGCGGCTCGTGGAGACCGTGTCGCTGGAGGTCTCCCGCTTCGTCGAGGCCGTGCGCACCGCGGGCGGCGTCGCCGGCGGGCTGCACCTGGAGACGACGCCGGACGACGTCACCGAGTGTGCCGCCACCGAGGCCGAACTCGACACCGTCGGGGAGCGCTACACGTCGCACTGCGACCCCCGTCTCAACCCGTCGCAGGCTCTGTCCGTGGTCTCGTCCTGGCCCGCCTGATCCTCCGGCCCTCGTGACGCAATGACTGCTCTCTGTTCCACTCTGCGCACGAAGCACACGCGCATCAAGCCAGGAACCGAAACCATGACCGGCACATCCACCGTTCACCCGTACCCGCAGCCCGCCGAAGGAGACCCGGCCCCGGGCGACGCGGACACCTCCGCGCCGACGGCGACCGGCCAACGACTGCTGTCGGTACGGCGTATGACGGTCCATCGGCGCGACGGCACGTACGGCGTCGAGGGACGCGGCACGGTCGCGACGGAGCGGGCCCCGGCCTCCGCCCGGGTCCGCCCCGGACCTCCGCCCACCGGAGAGGGGCGGCCCCGGACCGTGGGCAGAACACCGGCCGGTCCGGTCGCACCGGCCCGCACCCGGGCCCTCGTACCGGCCTGACCGCCCGAACAGCCGGATCGACCCACCGGTACGGGCCCGCACGGTCCGCCGTCCGCGCGCCCGTACCGGACCGTCCCGCCGACTCAGGTCTTCTGTCCGACTCAGGTCTTCTGTCGACGGTCTCGTGTCGACGGTCTTGTCTTCTGTCGACGAGTCATGGAGCGACCGCGCGAGCAGCCGCACCACGGCCGCGCCGACCGCGGCCGGGACCTCGGCGGACACCGGCCGTGACACCTGCGCACACCCCCGTGCGCATCCCCTCGCGGCTACGTCCGGGCAGCACCTCCGCGACCACCGGCGCCCCTGGACCCCAGCCTTCACCAACCCCCCGGGAGATGTTCATGACCTCGTCACTCATTCCCCAACACACCACTGAGCAAACGGCTTTCGCCGATCACCACGACCTGCGCGCCCGCAACCGCCGGGCCGTGGAGCAGTACATGGAGACCGGCGCGGAGGCCCGGCTGCTCAGGTACACGCTCTACGCGGAGGACGGCACCGCGTCCCTCTTCTACACCGACATCAGCCGGCCCATCGTCGTCCGGGGCCGGGAGAAGCTCAAGCGGCACGGAGAGCTCTCCCTCAAGGTGCTGCCCGACTGGCAGTGGTCCGACGTGACCGTCTACGAGACGCAGGACCCGTCCGTCATCTGGGTCGAGTGCGAGGGCGAGGGAACGATTCGGTTCCCCGGCTATCCCGAGGGCGTCTACCGCAACCACTTCATCCACGGCTTCACGCTGAGCGACGGATACATCGTCTCCAGCCGCGAGTACACCAACCCGATCGAGCACATGCGCGCCCTCAGCATCGAGACCCCGCACATCAAGCGGGACTGGATCCCGTCCTGAGCCGTCGGCCATCGATCATCACTTGACGGAAGTACCTGACGGACCGTCAGATCATGAAGCCCTGTCCGAGGACGGACCGGTGGCCGCCGTCGACGTGACCGACGCGAGGCCGCGGCTCCGCCTTCCCACCGTGAGCCCTCCCCACCGTGGGACTTCCCACCGTGGCCTTCCCACCGTGACCGAGGAGTCTGCATGTCCCCACGACAGCCGAACGAACCGCGCACCGTCACCGCCGCCGGCCCCCTCGCCCAGGAGGCCCGGGACCGGGAAGCGGACGGCGGAACGCGCGCCGTCCACGGCGTGAGCACGTCGGTGACCGCATTCCTCGGTGACGCCCCGGGCCTGCCGGACGGGCCGGTCTTCGCGCGGGGTCCGCGGGAGTTCATCGAGACCTTCCTGCCGGACGGGGCCGGCGGGCAGGCGCGCTCCTTCGTCCGCGATGCCGTGCTCGGCCACTTCCGCAACGGCGGCAGCGGGGTCTGGGTCCTCGGAACGGCCGATGGCGGGGATCGCGTCGCCGCCTACCGGTCGGCTCTCGCCGAGCTGGAGCGCATTCCGGAGATCACCCTCGTGGTGGCGCCGGATCTGTGGCGGGTGGAGGAGGACGCGGAGCGGATCGCGGAAGCGATCACCGAGCACTGCGGCCGCATGGGCGACCGGTTCGCCCTGCTGCACACCCGGCAGGGCCTCGCCCCGGACGGGATGACGGGCAGACCGTTCGGGCTCGGGGAGCCGAACGCCCGGTTCGCCGCCGTCTATTACCCGTGGATCACCGTGACCGGAACCGACGGGGACGAACGTCTGGTGCCGCCTTCGGGTCATGTGTCCGGACTGTACTGCCGCGTCGACGCGGAACAGGGCGTACACCAGGCGCCTGTCGGGGCGTTGTTGGGCGTGGTGAAACACGAGAGGGAACTGTCCGACGACGAGCGGGAGTCGGTCGGCGGCATGGGGGTGAACTGTCTGCGGTCCTTCCCCGGGCAGGGAATCCGGGTGGTGGGCGCGCGCACGCTGTCCACCGAGCCCGACTGGACGCACATCGGCGTGCGCCGCCTGGTGGGACACGTCCGCAAGTCGCTCGAAGAGGGCATCCGGTGGGCCGCCGCCGAGCCGGACGACGCCCGGCTGCGGGCCGGGGTCCAGCGGTCCGCCACGGCGTTCCTGAAGGACCTGTGGGACCGGGGGGCACTCCACGGCCGCTCCGCCGACCAGGCGTTCTCCGTCGTCTGCGAGGAGGGCGACACCTCCGGGGACACCTCCGGGGACACCGCACGGAGCGCATTGCACCTCGACGTCGGCCTCGCCGCCGTACGCCCGGACGAATTCATCACCTTCCGCGTGCGGCAGGCCACCGCCGCCGGGGACGCGCGGTACAAGGAGGGGGCGGTGTAAGGAGGAGGCGATCCGCTGAACGCATCAGATCCCGCACCCATATCCCCGACCGGACCACCGTCCCTGACCGGACCACGGTCCCCGGCCGGACCACCATCCCTGACCGGACCACCGGAAAGACCGGAACTCCCGAGGAAATCCATGGAATTCGACTCGTGCCCCAGGAACCATGCGGAGGCAGTCCGCTCCGCCGCCGGGTCCGTCCTCTGCGCCGCGTGCATCGGACAGCTGGACTGCCGGCTGCGCGCGCTTCCCGGCCTCCACCAGGAATCCCTGCACCACGTCCTGGCGATACCCCGGCAGCGGAACCCGACGAAGGTGTCCGGAAGCCGCAGGCGGGACCATCTGAACATGTCCGCGCTGGACGCCCGGAACGACGTTCTCGCCGTCCTGGAGTCCTGGTCCGGATATGTCGCGGAGGAACTCGGAACCGTTGTTCCGGCCCGTTCCGTCGGCCCCCTGGCGGGCTTTCTCCTGCGCAATCTGGAATGGCTCGTCGGCCGGCCGCCGGCCGCCGACTTCGCGGCCGAGATCGAGGGTCTCCACGGGGCGTTACTCCGCGCCGTCGACCCCGAATCCGGCGGCCGCCCCCGGCTCCCCGCCGTGGAGTGCGTCATGGACGACTGCACAGGAACGATCAACGCCGCGCCGCAGAGGGGCGCGGGCGGCACCGCAGGAAAGAGCAGCATCCGCTGCTCGTCAGGACATTCATGGGAGATACGCGAATGGCTCACCCTCCGGCATCTCATGGTCCGGCGGAGCAAGGACGCCGCGTGAACCAGCCGTCGTGCACGGACCAGCCGTCGTTCACGGGCCAACCGTCGTTCACGGACCGACCGCCGCGCAGGAACAAGCCGCCGCGCCACAGGCTCGTGCCGACGAACGTGGCCGCCCTCGCCGCGGGCGTGACCGAGGCGACCATCCGGAAGTGGGTGAGCCGCGGGAAGATCACGCGTTACGGCACGCCGGGCCGCTCGGAGTTCGACATCGAGGAACTGACGGAGATCGCCCTCCAGCGCCGGCACTGACCCGTATACCGACCCGTATACCGACCCGTATACCGACCCGTATACCGACCCGTACGTGGGCACCCCTCAGGGGATGCCCACGTACTCATATGTCCGAACCGGCCTTCTAGCAGCTCTCGTAGAGCCGCTTGTGGTCGCGCAGACCCGCCAGGCGGAACGGCCCGGTCGTCTCCGACGGGGTGGGGTGGTCGCCGCCGTCGGCCGGGAAGGACCGCTCGTGCAGTGCGCGGTAGCGGGCGTAGTCGACCGGCTTCCGCCGCTCGATCGCCTCGCGGTGCGCCGCGGTCCGCAGGTGCTCCCGGTAACCGGGAACGACGGTCCCGCCGAAGAACTCGGCGACGCTGCCGGAGCCGTAGCTGAGGAAGCCGATGGCCTGACCCGTCATGTCGTCCGCCCGGTCGAGCAGCGCGGCGAGGGCGAGGTACACCGACGCCGTGTAGCTGTTGCCGACGACGGAGTTGTAGGCGGTGGTCTGCCCGATGTGGCGCGCGACCGTCGCCTCGTCGACCTCGTGCCCGCAGTAGTTCAGCAGATGGCGGTGCGCCTTGTAGGCCATCTTCGTGAACGGCTGGTGGTAGCAGAACGCGCTGAACTCCTCCAGCGCGCGCCCGCCCTGCTCCGTGTAGTCCTTCCAGGCGCCCTGCGCCGCCTGGAGGTACGCGTTGATGGAGTCCTGGCCGTCGACCAGCGCGGTGTCGCGGTAGTTCGGCCGCCAGAAGTCCATGACGTCCGCGGTGAACAGACCCGACGGTCCCTCGATGCGCACCAGCGCGGGGTCGGCGCCGATCAGCATGGCGACCGCCGCCGCGCCCTGCGTCGCCTCGCCCGGGCTGTCCAGGTCGTACTTGGAGACATCGCTCGCGATCACCAGGACGCGGTGTCCCGGGTCACGGTGCACGAGGCCGATGGCGAACTGCAGGGCCGCCGTCGCCCCGTAGCAGGCCTGCTTCAGCTCGACGACCCGGGCGGCCGACGGCAGCCCGAGCAGCGAATGGACGTACACACCGGCCGACTTCGCCTGGTCGATCGAGGACTCCGTCGCGAAGACGACCGTCCGGATCCCCTCGGCGCCGTGCCGGGCGATGATGGGCGCGGCGGCGGCCGCGCCCAGGGTCACGATGTCCTCGTCGGCGGCCGGCACGCTCATCGACCGCTGGCCGATGCCCAGGTGGTACTTGCCGATCTCGGTGCCGTTGTAGTCGGCGAGCGCCGTGTGCGGCAGGACGAACTCGGTGGTGGCGAACGAGAGATCGTGGATGCCGATGGCTGAATTACCGGCGGCGGAACTGTTGTTGGTCATGCTCTACACACCGACCTTTACCGACTCGTTGGCCCGCTCCAGCTGGACGTGGGCCCGCATGAGCTCGCCCGGGTTCGTCTGCGCCGCGAGGAGCGAGAGCTCGCCGCACAGCACCGTCGCCGCCGCGATGACGGCGAGCCGGCGCGCGTTCTCCCCGGGGGCGCGGTCCTCCCGGCAGCCGAGCCGGGTCAGGTTGGTCTCCACGAACCCGAGGCCCTTGCCGTTGCCCACCGTGCCGACGATCAGGTTCGGCAGGGTGCAGGCGAAGTAGAGGTCGCCGTCCCGGTCCTCGGCCATGACGACGCCCTGCGAGCCCTCGACGATGTTGGCCGCGTCCTGGCCCGTCGCCAGGTAGAAGCCGAGCAGCATGTTCGCGAAGTGGGCGTTCGCCGAGCGGATGCCGCCGGCGAGCAGCGTGCCGAGCATGTTCTTGCGGATGTTCAGCTGAACGATCTTGGCAGCGGTCGTGTGCAGGGTGCGCTCGACCACGTCCCGCGGGATGAGCAGTTCCGTGACCACATTCTTGCCGCGGCCGAGGATGCCGTTGATCGCGGTGGCCTTCTTGTCCGTGCAGTAGTTGCCGGAGATCGAGCCGTAGGAGATGCCCGGAATCGTCTGCAGCAGGTGCCCGAGGAGCACGTCCGACGCGAGCGTCGCCATGTTGTGCCCGGACGCGTCGCCGGTGCGGAACTCGAACCGGATGAAGAGCAGGTTGGCGTTGATCTCGTGCCGGATGGCGATCAGTTCGGCGAACCGGCTGCAGGTGCGCACCACGTCGCGCAGCTCGTCGATCCGCGCGTCGATGGTCCGCGCGGCGGTGTACGCGGTCTGCGCGTCCACGGCCTCGACGAGCACCGAACGGGTCATCCGCTCGTCGACGAGCGTGGCGACGATGCCCCCCTCGACCAGCCGGGAGACCTTCGCGCCACGGCCCACGGAGGGCCACAGCGGCGACTCGTAGGTGGCGAGCGGGACTTCGGTCTCGGTGGTGGCGACGTTCCCCGATATACGCAGGGGCCCCACCCACTTCATGGGGACGCCTGCTGTCGCGTGTGCCTCGGTCATCGTGTGCTCCCCGTCGGTTCGTCGGTGGCGCCGATGGCGCCGGTTGCGTCCGTACGGCTGGAACGCCGGGCGAACTGCCGTGTCTCGATGCCCCGGTCGGCGCAGAAGTCGCGGAGGCCGCCGCTGATCAGCAGATCGCAGCCCGTCAGCTCCGCGGGGGTGCGCGCACCGAGCATGGTCATCATCGCGGCCAGCTGGTCCAGCCACGTCGTGAGCTGGGCGACCAGGGCCTCGACGCCCTCGTCCTGCAGCGTGCGGAGGAACCCGCCGGAGGCGCCGACGCCGGACGCGCCGAGCGCCAGCGCGCGGACGACGTCGAGCGGGTTGCGGACGCCGCCGGAGGCGAGCACCGGGATACCGGCGCCCTGCGCGTCCAGGAGGCAGGCGGCGGTGGACTGGCCCCAGCCGACCAGGTAGGCGTAGTCGCCGAGCCGCCGGCGGCCGTTCTCGATGCGGGCGAAGTCCGTGCCGCCCCGGCCGCTGACGTCCGCCACCCGCACGCCCAGGTCCTGCACCACCCGGAGGGTCTCGCGGCTCAGTCCGAAGCCGACCTCCTTGACGATGACGGGGACGTCGACGGCCGCCGCGATCTTCCCGATCTGCGGGACCCAGGAAGCGAAGGACCGGTCGCCCTCCGGCATCACGGTTTCCTGCACCGTGTTGATGTGGATCTGCAGGGCGTCGGCCTTGAGCAGGTCGACGGCGCGCTGCGCGTTCTCGACCGAGGCCGTCGCGTTGACGTTCGCCAGGATGAACCCGTCCGGGTTCTCCTCGCGCAGCACGCTGTACGTGCCGGAGCACGAGGGGTCCTTGAAGTACGCGCTCATGGAGCCCGTCGCGATGGGCACACCGGTCTCACGGGCGGCGATGGCCAGGTTCCGGTTGATGACACCGGTGTTGACGCTGCCGCCGGTCATCGCGTTGATGTACAGCGGCACCTGCCAGGAGATCCCGGCGAACGACGTGGCCAGCGACACGTCCTCGCGGTCGATGCCGGCCAGGGCGTGGTGGACGAACGTCACCTCGTCGAACTGGTTGCGTCCGCTGTGGTCGTGCTGCTGCTCGACGGCGAGCCTGACGTGGTCGTCCTTGCGTTGAGCGATCAGCGGTTCGGTCATTCTTGGTTCCCTTCCAGGGCGGGACGGATCGGCAGGGGCCGCACACCCGCCATGGCCCACCGTTCCCGTACGTGAGTGATGTCCTGTGTCGCCTCGGCGTCCAGCAGGGCGATGCCGCAGTCGCCGCCCCCCGCCCCCGAGGGCTTGGCGGCGCCGCCGACGGCCTCGGCGGCGGCGCACAGCGCCGTCAGCCCGGTCGTGAAGACGCCCAGCCCGACCTCGTCGTCCAGCCGGGCCAACTCCCGCCGGGCGCGGCGGATCTGCTGCTGCAGCCCGGCACCGTCGCCCCGTTCGAGGGCGGAGACCGCGGCGTGCACGAAGTCCGTGCTGGTCTCCACGAATCTGCGGTGGGACGCGGTGCCCCGCCAGGTCCGCCGGTTCAGACCGGCTACAAGGGCCGTGGTGGAGGCAGGCGTTCCGGTCCAGCCGACCTCCAGCGAGAGGCCGGCGGGCGGCGGCAGCCGGCGCGCCTCGAACCCCGGCCAGGGCGTGCCGAGCGCCTCCTCGACGCCCCGGCGCCGGACGAGGTCGAGCACGGCGTCCCGGTCGGGCGCCCGGTAGGCGATCCAGCCGCCCCAGGTGCTGGCGGCCAGGTCGCCGCAGGAGGACCTGGGGTCGATCTCCACCGTCGCCAGCACGGCCAGGCGGTACCGGATGTCGGGCGACAGCTCCAGTCCGCAGAAGGCCGCCACGGCGTCGACGGTCGCCACGGTCACCGCGCCGCTCGACCCCAGCCCGAACTTCGTGCCGTTGTCGTGCAGTTCGCTGCCGATCGAGATGTCCATCGCGGGCGTGGGCAGGCCGCGTTCGGTCAGCAGCCGGCCCACGGCCTCGACGGCCGCCAGCACGTGCTCCAGACCGGCGCGGGCGTGCTGTCCGTCCGCTTCGCCGCGTACGACGAGCCTGCCGTCGCGCCACTGCCAACGCACCTGTCGCGGGGCGAGGTCGGAGGAGACGACGACCCCGTCCTCATCGGCCCCCGACACGGTGACGGTGACGTACCGGTCGACGGCCACCAGGATCGCCGGGTTGCCGGGATCCACGACCGCATACTCGCCCGCGACGAACAACTTGCCCGGCGCGCGCCGGACAACAGCCCGCTGACGGGCCATCAGGCAGCCCCGTTCAGCAGCCGGGCGCCCGGCCCGGGACCGGCGACGTGCACCGAGCCCCCCGGGACGGCACCGCGCACGACCGCGGCCACCCGCTCGGCGTCCTTGCGGTGGCAGAGCACCTTGACGTTCGGCCCGGCGTCCATGGTCGCGTAGGCCGGCACTCCGTCGCGCCGGAGCTGCAGCACGCTGTCGAGCACGGTGAGTGTCGGCGCCGACAGGTAGCGCACCGCCGGGCGCGCGGCCAGCATCGTCGCGTGCATGCCGAGCGCGTTCCGCTCCGCGATCTCCCCCACCGCGTCGAGGTCGCCCTTGAGGAGCGCCTCCCGCATCTCCGCGAGGTCGTCCTTGCTGGAGGCTGCCCACGGCTCGTACAGCGGCGAGGTGTCGACGGTCCGCCGCATGGCCGCGCGGCTGGAGACGGCCTTGGGGCCCGCGTTGACCACCGCGATGACCAGCGCGGGGTCGAACTCCCCGGTGGTCACCGGCTCGGCGTACGAGCTGAGGTCCGCGTCCGCTTCTCCGGGCCTTCCCGCGTGCCAGATCGCGAAGTCGCCGAAGACGGACCGCGACGCCGACCCGGATCCGCGCCGGGCGAGACGCGACAGCGCGGTGGGGTCGGAGTCGAGCCCGTACGCGGCGGAGGCGGCGACGGCGAGGGCGGCGAAGCCGCTCGCGGAGGACGCCAGACCCGCCCCCGTGGGAACGGTGTTCTCGGTTGCCACGACGGCCCGTTGAGAGCTGCCCGCCCTCTCCCGCACCAGGTCCAGGAACGCGACGACACGTCGCCGCGCCTCCCCCTCCAGAGGCGCGCCGCCGAGCGTCACCTCGTCGTGCTCCGCCTCGGGGACGAGCCGGACCCGGGTGGTCGTCGGGAAGATGTCCAGGGTCATCGACAGGCTGTCGGTCCGCGGGAGGACGAGCTGTTCGTCGCTCTTGCCCCAGTACTTGATCAGCGCGATGTTGGGATGCGCGACGGCGGTGGCGCTTCCGTTGCTTCGGTGTTCAGCGCTCATCGTCGGCGAACCCCTTCAACGGCACGACCCATGTCTGCACGGCACCGGCTTCGTGCAGCCGCCGGGTGACGTCGTCCGCCTGCTCGGTCCGGGCCAGCGCGATCATGCAACCGCCCATCCCGCCCCCCGTGATCTTGGCTCCGAGAGAGCCCGC
The DNA here is from genome assembly GCF_041519305.1 of Streptomyces luteireticuli. Taxonomy (NCBI): domain Bacteria; kingdom Bacillati; phylum Actinomycetota; class Actinomycetes; order Kitasatosporales; family Streptomycetaceae; genus Streptomyces; species Streptomyces luteireticuli. The sequence continues at coordinate 6,269,651 of NZ_CP167927.1, read as the reverse complement.
CGCGAGCGCGGCCGCGACCATCGCGTCGATCCGGTCGGTGCTGAGTCCGGCCTCGCGGAGCAGCTCGTGGTACTCGGTGAGCCGCGCGCCGAGCTCCTCCGGCCGGCCGTCGGCGAGGGCGTGCCTGGCGTCCTCCGTCAACTCGGTCGCCCGGCGCACGAACTCCTCCTGCGCCCCCGGCCGGCGCCGGAACCCCTCGCGCAGCAGCTCGACCGCGTCCTTGGTCCGGCCCACGTCGCCGCTGTCCGCGATGATGAACGAACCGTCGCAGCCGATGGGCAGTTCCTGGGCCTCGCCCGCCTGGAACAGCAGCGGGGCGGACGCACCGACGGTCAGGGCGTCGACGCCGCTGGCCCGGCCGTGCACCACGTTCTCGGCCGTCTGCACCAGGTCGAACGCCATGCTCGGCGTCACTTCGCGGTCGAAGAGATCGGCGAGGGCGAAGACGACCGCGCGCGAACACGCCGCACTGGAACCGAGCCCCCGGCCGGCCGGGATCGCGCTGTCGAGGACCACGTCGAGGTGCAGGTCGTCCGCCACCCCCATGATCGCCCTGAACTCGGCGGTCAGCCGCCGCAGTCCGTCGGAGGCCTGCGTCGCCACCGGCCTCGACGCGGAACCGGTCATCGTGAGGGACACGTCGCCCGGGTCGTCAGGGGAGTTGGCGGACCACCCGGCGGTCGCCGTGACCGACAACTGCGGAACCGGAAGGGCGATCGCCGGAGCCCCGTAGACGACCGCGTGCTCCCCCAGCACGATGGCCTTGGCGTGCGCACGGCCGACACCGACCGTGCGGGCCCGATGGCCCTCCGATGTCTCTTCCGCTGAGGTAGGCAGAGTCAACGCACTCAACTCCCCTTGTTCTTTCTGCATTGAGATCGCATCATCCAGAGTTCTTGGCAGGGACCGGCCTCCGGTCCCGTATCGGTGCTGGACTTGCTCGACTGGCTCGACTCGCTCCGCGAAGCCCCTGGCGGTCCCGTCCGACTCCCCCGTGGCCGGCCGGACAACCTCTCCAGGGACACAGCCCGCCTCCGCACCGGCGGGCTGCTCGTCATCCGGCGTCGACGACGGGCGTGAGCAGGCTCTCCACCCGGGTGTGCCACTGGTAGTACGACTGGATCTTGTGGTTCTCGCCCTTGGGGGTCGCCGCGATGCCGTAGACGTACTGCTCGCCCGCGGTGTACGGGGCGTTCTTCACGATCTTCTCGATCACCGGGTCGACCTGCACGGGAAGCCCCAGCGGGTCCGTGGTCTTCACCGCGAACGTCACGCGCTCGATCTTCGACGAATCCCAGCTCAGCGTGAGGTAGATCCCGAACGCCTGCTCACAGAACTTCAGCAGCCCCTCGCTCGGCTCCGGCATCCCGGCGTCGCGCAGGACCGACCGGATCCCCTCCGCCGAGAAGAACTCCCGCTCCGGCGGGTTGAAGTAGAGGTTCACCGTACGCTTCGCGTAGTCGATGCCGATCGTGTTGACGATCTCCTCAAGGCCGTACTTCTCGAAGAACCCCTGGTTCTCCGCCACGCTGCGCGGCATCGAGGGAAGCTCGGCAACCTTGGCCGCCGGCTGCGGCTCGGGCGCCGGGAAGAACGTCCAGGTCTTCTTGAACCCGCCGACGACGCCGTAGTCGAAGCCGTACCCCCCGATGGGGAACGCCTCGTGAATCTCCCCCAGCAGCTTGCCCACCGGGTGATCCGTCTTCTGCACCAGCCCCTTCTCCAGGGCGATGGCGTACGGGTCGACGTCCTTGTGCAGCATCGTCCAGCGGCAGTCCACGTCCCCCGCACCACGCGGACCGGTCTGCGTCCGGAAGGAGATGACGGTCGGAAGCGCCATCACGTCCTTGTACGTCTCCAGGACGGGCCACACCGTGTCGCGCTCGCAAGGAACGCCCATCAGCCGGGCGGTCTCCTCGGTGACCGTGTAGAACTCCGTGATCCCAGCGGAATCCGACATTCTTCCTCCACGTTTCAGATTGACGTCGGTTGGACGAGGACACACCAAGGGCCGCCCTCCCCGGACGGGGAGAACGGCCCATGCTCGAACGCTCCGGCGGGGAGCGATGACGAGTTGGAACAGTGCGATGACCGATGACCGTGACGCGATGCGGCGTGCCCTTACCGATCACGTCGGTCGCCAAGGCGCTCCTCGCCCTGGAGACTCACCGTCGAAGAGGCCGACGGACGGGCTTCAGGAGAACCGCCCCACCTGCGCGGACCTGGCAGATCCGGCGCTCAACCCGGCGCTTCGCAGCGGCTTTTGGGCAGGGTCGGCGTGCAGAAATAGTGACACGTGCAGTGCCCACACACCAAGGGGCGGCGCAGTGACGTGGGCCACGCGGGCGGGGGTCAGAGGGCGCCGGTGCGCAGGGCCGCGACGAAGGCGGCCCAGGATCCCGGCTGGGCGGTGATGACGTGGAGGCGGCGTTTGCTGTCGCGTATGGGTATGCGGCCGGGTATGTTGTCGGCGACTTCGACGCACTGCTCAAGCCCATCGCTGTAGGTGCTCTTGCGCCAGCCAAAGCGAGGCATACCGGAACCGAGAGAGGTCACGAGTACTGCTCCTCAAGCACTTTACGAATGAGAGTGGTTGACGCATCAGCCGAGAGCGAGTCGGCCGCCAGCTGATCGTAGATCGAAGTAACCAGCGACACCTGGGCCGGGTCCCAGATCAACGACGCGTCGATCATTGTCTCTTGGGCGACGACTGTGCGCCCGTCTTCAAGCATCCAGATGACAGCCTGGGCAAGGCTCGTTACCACCAGGGAAGAGCCGTCACGAGGCAGCACCTGGACCCCTACACGCGGCCTCTCGCACATCTCCAGCACATGCGTCAGCTGACGTCGCATGACGTCGGCGCCACCAATGACCTTGTACAGAGCGGACTCGTCGATGATGGCACGCACCCATGGACTCTTCGGACTGTCAAGGACGGCTCGACGTGCCATGCGGAGTGCGACCTTCTCCTCCAGGTCACCGCCGAAGAAAGGAACGCCCGCACTCAGCAGGGCCGTCGCATACTCCCGAGTCTGAAGGATGCCGGGGACGAGGAGAGCGTACTGCTGGATCTTCAGCGCATCGGACTCCGGACCGACCAGCATCTCGAACCGCTTCGCGTGCGCACTGCGCTGGAGAAACGGACGCATCTCTGTGAAGACACCCCCGGACTCCAGAACCTCGTCGAGCAGCTTCGCGATGTCCTTCGGCGGCACACCCTCCGCCCGCTCGAACTGGGCGATCCGACTGCCGCTGAGGCTGACCGCCTTCCCCAGATCCGCCTGCGTCCAGCCCCGCGCTTCGCGCAACTCCCGGATCTTCAGGCCGTACCACTCGTTCAGATTCGTCGGTTCGTTCCGCTTCGGCGCGGGCACGGTCGTACGCCCTCCCATGGAGACACGACCCTCTGGGGCCGTCACTTCCGGTCAAGCTACCGCCACGCACCGACGCCCGTAACCGGAACCGACGCGAAGGAACCCTGCGCGTGAAGAGCCCACCCGCACGAGCTACTTCGTGCTGCCTGGTGGCATTGCCTTGCTGTTCCGTGAGTGCGGGCTACCATCGCCGACAGCCATGCAGCCGCACGAGACAGCGTCAGTGGAATGGTGTGTCGGGGAGAATGACATGTCACGGGATTCGCGCGTGCGCGGGAAACATGCTCTCTTGCGAAGGCTCGGTGTGCCGTCGGCGAGAACAACGGGCACACGGGAGACTTCGGAAGCGATCCTGGCCAGGCTGGATCTGCCTGACGGATGCGGCATCGCCACGGTCGCTGAGCGGCTCAGCGCGGACCGCGACCGCCCGATCCAACTCGTGGAACTCCCTCTGGGAGCGAAGTCGCCCTGCGGCATCTGGCTGGCGACGAACGAGGCCGACTTCATCGTCGTCGAGGCGAACACCAGTCGGCTGCATCGTGATCACATCATCGCCCACGAACTCGCGCACATGCTGTGCGGGCATCGCGACTCCACCGGACTGGACCCGACGGGGTTCGGATATCTGCTGCCGAATCTGGATCCTCAGCGCGTCCGCGAGATCCTCGGGCGTACGAGCTACTCCAGTACGGAGGAGCAGGAGGCGGAGACCGTCGCCTCCCTCATCCTCGAACGGGTCACACGCCCTCCGGTGGAGTCCCGTTGGGACGTCCCGCCCGTCGACGCCGAGACCGTCGCGCGCATCGACCACTCCCTCAACCCCGGCAAACCCGGCTGACCTTGCCGTCCCTGCCGAGGCTCGCGCGCACCGCTGTCCTCTCCTCGTCGGCCCGCGGCGACGGCAGGGGATGTCATGACCGACGTGAAGGCCGTGGTGTTCCCGGCCTGCGCGGCCCTGTGTGCGCTGGCCTTCCTCTACAAGCTGCGCGACGCACGGCACCGGCGGGACGACCCGGCACTGCTGGCGCTGCTCGTCGCCTTTTCCTGCAAAGGCGTCTCCTTCACGCTCTCCACGCCGCTCGTCGCGCGGAAGGTGGACATCGCCCTGGGAGTGGACGACCTGGGGGCGCTGGGCATCCATCTCTTCGGCGGCGTGGCCTCCAGTGCCGCGTTCCTCATCGCGATCGTCTACTGGGTGTACCCGCGCGAGGAGGCCCGCCGACGCGCGCTCGTACGGCTCCTGGCCGCGGCCGCGGTGGCGGTCGTCATGGTCGGTCTGTGGGCCGCGGCGAAACAAGGGGGCCAGCAGCGCAGTGCGCACTACCTCCTGCAGAACGCGCACCGCCCTGCCGTGGCCGCATATCTGCTCCTGTACGTCAGCGCGTTCGGCTCCGGGATGATCGAGATCATCCGCCTGTGTCTGAGGTACGGGCGGGTGGCGGGGCGACAGTCGCTCCGCAGAGGGCTGCACGCCACGGCGATCGGCGCGAGCGCATGCCTTGTCTACTGCCTCAACCGCCTGCTCTCCCTGATCACGGTGCAGTGCGGACTCGACCCGCTGGAGTGGGAGTTGCTGACGCCGGTCGCCAATGGCACGGGCATCTTCTTCCTGGTGGCGGGGCTCACCATGCCCTCGTGGGGTCCCCGGGTGTCCGACGTGCGGCGAATGGCCCGTAACTTCGTCACGTATCAGCGGCTGCACCCGCTGTGGCATGCGCTGTTCACGGCAACCCCCGGCATCGCGCTCAACCCCCGGCCGGCCAACCGCCTCGCCCGCCTGCTGCCGGGCGATATCGACTTCCGGCTCTACCGCAGGGTCATCGAGATACAGGACGGCCTGCTCGCCCTGCGCCCCTACATGGACCCGGACATCGTCACCGCCGCCCGGCGGTCGGGACACGAGGCGGGGCTGTCGGGCGACGCGCTGCGGGCCCGGGCGCAGGCCGTCTCGCTGGCGGCGGCCCTGCGCGCGAAGCGCGACCACCGGCAGCGGTCGGCGGAGGAGCCCGCGCCTCTCGGCCCGGACACGGCCGAGGGCGGCGGCTACGCCGACGAGGTGGCGTGGCTGCTGAGGGTCGCCCGGGCGTACACCGCTCTTCCCCCTGCTGAAAGTGCTGAAAGGACCAAGCGATGAAGTACCGCAAGCTCGGGACCGACGGGCCCGAGGTGTCGGCGATCGGCCTGGGCTGCATGGGCATGTCGATCGCCTACGGCGTTCCCGACGAGGAGGAGTCCCAACACACGCTGGATCGCGCCCTGGAGAGGGGCGTCACCTTGTTCGACACCGCGGACGCCTACGGGCAGGGCCTCAACGAGGAGCTGGTGGGTCGCTGGCTTCGCCGGCACAGGGGAGACCGGGACCGGGTGGTGGTGGCGACCAAGTTCGGCCTGCGCCATGACGCGACCACCGGCCGGGTGGGTGACGTCGACACCTCGGCCGACTATGTCCCGGTCGCCTGCCGTGCCTCCCTGCGCCGCCTGGGCATCGACCACATCGACGTCTACTACGCGCACCGCAGGAACCCCGGCACCCCCGTCGAGGAGACGGTGGGCGCCCTGGCCCGGCTGGTCGACGAGGGACTGGTGCGACACATCGGCCTGAGCGAGATCAGCGCCGACACACTCCGCAGGGCACATGCCGTCCATCCCGTCAGCGCGGTACAGGTCGAGTACTCGCTCTTCACCCGGAACGTGGTGGAGGGTGAACTCCTCGACACCTGCCGGGAACTGGGAATCGCGGTCGTGGCCTACTCTCCCCTGGGACGCGGCATGCTCACCGGGGCGCTCTCCTCCCGCGACGACCTGGCCCCGCACGACAACCGGAGGCGCTGGCCGCGGTTCGCCGACGACAACATCGGCCGGAACCTGGCACTCGTCCGGGCCGTGGGGGACGTCGCCGCACGGATCGGCTGCTCCCCGGCCCAGGCGGCTCTGGCCTGGCTGCTGGCCCAGGGAGACGACATCGTGCCCATCCCCGGCACCAAGCGCCGCCGGTATCTGGAGGAGAACGCCGACGCGGCCGACCTGCGTCTGACCCCCGGCGACCTCGCCCTGCTGCGCGAGGCCGTACCGGAAGACGCGGTGGCCGGCGAACGGTACCCGGCACAAGCGCTGGAGCGGCTGGGGCACTGAGACCCTCTCTTCTCGCAGGCGCGCCAAGGTAGTCGGCAACGGTCACGCACCGGGGCGTCGCCCCGACAGCCACCGGCACATGCGCGGTGCGATACGCGGCCCTTCACCATCGGAGTTGCCGTGGTGCCGCAGAGAGGAGTCAGCAGAGGAGAGTCGGCGCGTGTGTGAGCGGATACCGTGGATTCCCCGCTGATGGACAGGTGCCGATGGAGGTACGGACACGATGGCTCCCCATTGATGGACCGGCCCTCACTCGGCGTGATTGTCGGCGACGGGTGAAATCGTGCTCTGGCACGCATTCCGTGGAGACGATCAGTTGACCGCTGTGTCGTCGCGCGTTGTGCCAGGGCGGTGGTCGGCGCTTGGTTCCCGGGGCGGGCGCCGGCGGCTGGAGTGCGGCGCAAACTGGACGGGGCGGGTTCGGAGACTCGGCGAACTGCGGGCCGGCCGCCGGTGGCGCTCCGGGGTGTGACTCCCTGCTACGGCCGCTGATGCCGTGCGCCCCTCCCCGGCATGCGATCCAACACGTTTCCCGGGAAGCCTTACTGCGTTGCGGTTCACCCAGGCACGGTTCTCCGGCAGCAGGCCAAGGCCGTCGGTGAACCATCGACGTCTGTCATGACGACCGCGCGCATGCCGACTGCCGATACGCAGAACCGACCTTGCCGACCGGCCACTTCGGCCTGTTCGGCCCCGTGTAAGGAATGCCGGCACATGAGCGTGCAGCCGAGTCAGCTCCCGTCCCGACCCGAAAGGTTCCGTGGTGCCCCCGTCATCCGTCCCTGAAGAGCTCGTTCCCGCCCGTCGACCGGGCGCCGGCCGCCGGTGGCTCGCCCGCCTGAGCACCCTGGCCGTCACCACCTTCGCCGTCACCGGCCTCGCTACCCTCGCCACCCCCACACCCGCCCACGCCCAGGAAGGCGCCGTGGAGACCGTCGTGGACATCTCCGGGGACATCACCGGCGCGGTAGTCACCGCTACCTAGAGAGCACCATCGAAACGTTCACAGACCTTAAAGCCGGCCTGGCGAAGGTATTGGCCTCGAGGCAGCTCTGACCGAAGTGAGGGCCTGGTTCCGCGGCGCGTACTGTCCGTGCGCTTCAGGCATTTCCACGGCCGGGCCAAGAGGCCGGGCGCGGGGCTGGCCCCGGCAGCAGCGCCCGGCTGCGGGTGAGCACCTGGCGCAACCGCCGGGAAGGCCCGCGTAATCATCACCTCGGCCCCATGACCGGGCTCAAGGACCAGAAAGTGACCTTCTCAAGACAGGGGGACATTGTTCGACACATCCGTACTGCTGGTGCTGCCCTAGCTGTGCTGGTGGCAGTCACGCTGGTTGACGCCTCGCCAGCGGCCGCTGATGACGCCGTGACATCAATTCTTGAGCCTGCGACGTCGTTTCAGTTCGATGTCCTGGCCAACAAAACCGCCCAACTCGGCGAGGTTCTTCTTGGTGGTGTTGGCAGCGTAACCGGCCTCGGTTAGCCGTTGCCGCCGTTAGGCACCCCCACCTGGCCCGCCGAGGAAGGTGACAGAACGTCACCGCCGCCCGACGAGCCCGGCGTGTCCGCCAGCGGGGGATTCCCGGTGTCCGCCTACACGCGTGGCTTCGTTCACTTGAAATGCAGCGTTTGGACGTCGGTTTCGGCAGCAGTTAGCGATCTTGATCGCTGCGGATGTTTATGGGAAATGACGTCACTGCATGGTGATGGCCCGCCGCCCGAAGGGCGGCGGGCCATCGAGTAGGGACCTGGAGTGGTCAGCTGACCTCGGCCGGTTCCTCGGCTCGGGCCCTGGCGCTGGCGAGGCGGTAGGAGTCGGTGCCGGTCTCGATGATGGCGCCGTTGAAGGTGAGGCGGTCGACGATGGCCGCGCAGAAGCGAGGGTCGGTGAAAGTCTTGGTCCAGCCCCCGCTCGAACTGGGCGATCCGGCCGGCGCTGAGGCTGACGGCCTTCCCCAGATCCGCCTGCGTCCAGCCTCGTGCTTCGCGCAACTCACGGATCTTCAGGCCGTACCACTCGTTCAGATTCGTCGGTTCGTTCCGCTTCGGCGCGGGCACGGTCGTACGCCCTCCCCATGGAGACACGGCCTTCCGCGGCCGTCACTTCCGGTCACGCTACCGCCGCATGACGACACCCGTAACCGGAACCAACGCGAAACGAATCGTGCGTGTGACGGCATCACCTCCGACGACCCGCGGCCCGACGCCTCAACCTCACTCGCCAACAGCAGGTATGAGCCCGCCTTCCGTCTCCACCAGGCATCCCTCCGCAACCATTGCATCGACGTCCTTCGTCAACTCAGCCCGGATGTCCGGACCGAGCCGTGTCCAGCCGAAGAGCCTTGCCGCTTCACGCATGAGGTCCTCACGGTGAGTGCCGGGCCCCTCCTCCACCACACGACACAGGGCGAACCGGCGTTCAACAGCGGGGACCAGAGCGACTTTCCGGTTGCAGCCCGGTGTCGGCGTACGCGCGACGGCGACCTCATGTCCGGGCCGGTCGTAGGCCGTACCGAAGCGCACGATCTTGCCCTGCCGCTCCAGAACACGCAGCACCTCCCGAATCCTCTCCCGAACGACCTGACCCGCTCGGCCGAGTCCCCAAGCCATGCGAAGCCGCGTGAAAACCAGCTCCTCCTCGACCGGCCCCTCGACCTCGACGACGCACAGCGCCACATCGGCGACGGCCGCGGCGGCGGCACGGTCCTGAAGATCGATCCCCGGCACTCCGAGCCGGGCGCACGAACGCGAGCGCACCTCCGACAGCAACTCCGGCTCCACTTCCTGATACGGCTGCTTCCAGACCACCGAAGCGGCATCCACCGGGACGATCTGCACCACTGGGACCGTCTCGGGGATATCGGCCTCCTCAGGGACATCAACGGCCGGCGTCTCCGACGAAGCGGGAGGCGCCTCCGCCGACTCGTACGGGTCGTCCTCACAGGCTGCTTCCACCGCAGCGCGCAGCCGCTCCATCGCATCCCGGCGGTTCCGGTACCAGTCGGTGCCCCAGATCCGGTGCAATCGCCAACCCAACTCCCGGAGCACCGACTCCCGCAGCCGGTCCCGGTCCCGGGCCGCCCGCGAGGAGTGGTACATGGCGCCGTCGCATTCGATGCCGAGCGCATACGCGCCCGGGGCATCCGGGTGCCGTACGGCCATGTCGATCCGGTATCCGGCGACGCCCACCTGAGGTTGGACCGTGTATCCCCACCCACGGAGGACGGCGAGCACCTCCTCCTCGAAAGGGCTCTCCGGGACGGCATCCGGATCGGCCACCTCGGTCCGCAGCACCTGCGGTCCGCGCTCGGCGTACTCCAAGTACCGCTTGAGTGCGAGCACGCTGCGATTGGTGCCCTCGGGAAGTTCTCCGCCGTGGAAAGAGGCCACGACCTCCATCCGGCGACGGGCCCGGGTGACGGCCACGTTGAGGCGACGCCAGCCGTCCTCCTTGTTAAGCGGACCGAAAGCCGCGTGCAACTTGCCATGTTGGTCGGGGCCGTATCCGACCGACAGGATGATCACGTCTCGCTCGTCGCCCTGCACGGTTTCGAGGTTCTTCACGAAGAACCCGTCGAGACGCCCCTCGGTGAAGTACGGATCAAGGTCGGGGCGCCCGGCCCTGGCCTTCTGAAGCTCGTCTTCGATGGTCTCGGCCTGCACCTTGGACAGGGCGACCACCCCGAGTGTGAGGTCCGGCCGGGTCGTGAAGTGGTGGATGACCCGCTGTGCCACCGTCGCCGCCTCAACAGGGTTGTTGCTGCGCCCACCCCGGTCGTAGACCCCGTCGGCCTTGATGAACTCCACCCCGATGTCCGGCCCTTGTTCAAGCGCTCCGGGGAATGTGACCAGACCACCATCGTAGAACTCGTGATTGCTGAACGCGATGAGGTTCTCGTGGCGGCTGCGGTAGTGCCAGCGCAGCGGCAGACTCCGCAGGACGCCACTGGCCTTGCTCGCGTCCAGGACGGAATCGAAGCCGATGGGCGCATCCTCGTCCCACTCGTCCTCGTCCCCATCATCGACTCCCGTGCTGAAGAACGAGGTCGGCGGCAGCTGCTTCTGGTCACCGGCGACGATGAGCGCCCGGCCCCGGTAGACCGAGTTGACGGCGTCCTGTGGCAGGACCTGTGAGGCCTCGTCGAAGACGACCACGTCGAAGGTGAAGTCCGGGGGCAGGAACTGGCTGACCGTGAGCGGGCTCATCATCAAGCAGGGCTTGATGAGCCGCACGACATCACGAGTCTCCTGCAGCAGCCTGCGTACCGGCATGTGCCGCCGCTTCTTCTCGGCCTCCCGCCGGATCACCGCCGCCTGTCCGACCGATGTACGGCGGGGCCGCCGTGCGTTGCACGCGCTGATGACCTCGGCGTGGGCGGTCTCCACGAGGGCCCGGTCGGCTGCCCGGAAACTCTCCACGAGCTGGTCCCGGTCGTCCGCACGCACCGGCTTCAGACGGGGATCGCGTACGAGGTGGTGCTCGACCCACGCGGTGAGCACGGCACGCTCCACGGCTGTGGGGAAGTCCCCTGCCCCGGCCTGCCGATCCGCCAACTGGCCGGGCAGGCTGCCGAGTCCGAACTTCCTCAGTTGGGCCATGGCTCCGGCAGAGTCGATCCATGCCTCGGGGCCATGCCGGTGCCCGTCCAGACGAGCCAGCTCCGCCCCGGCCGCTTCCAGAGACCGGGCAAGTTCACACCGAAGCCCCTCGGCGCGTTCGGAAGCGAAGTGTCCGACCAGTGCGTCGCGCTGGCGACGCCAGTCCTCCTCGCGTTGTGCGACAGCAGCGGCGCCGGCGGACAAGGTCAGCATCATGCGTGCGGCCGGACCGCTCAGCGGCGCCGCATGGCCGCCATGCGCGGCGCGCCGGACTTCTTGCGCCCAGTCCACGGCGGCACGCACCTCGGCCCTGTCCGTATCCGTGCCCCGGTACAGAGTTCCCAGAAGGCTTCGGTGATCCGCTTCGTGCTCCGCGAAGCGGGCCTCGGCACGACGCGCGGCCGCGACGACCGCGACGGCCTCGCGGGCCATCAGGAGGTTCCGGGCACGGTCGCCCGTTACACGGGCCGTGGCGTGGACGAGGTCGACCGCCTCTTCGAGCGGTTCCGCATGCGCGCGCAACCACACGGCCGCGTCGGCGAGCGGCAACCCGAGGAGCGCGGCGCCCGAGGAAGTGTCCTGCAGCTTCCTCGCGAAGGCCTCCCACTCGTCCAGCGCGCGGCGGACCATGGCCACCCCGTCGAGCAATTCCCCGGACACAGGCCGACCGTCGGCCAGGACATCGGCCAGACGGGACCGGCGGGCCGGATCTGCGAGTGTGGCAGGAGCGAGTCGTGCGATCAGGCGAACGGTTTCGAGCGCACCGCACAGGTCTTCCGTGCGGACCCGCTCCCCGTCGGCGTACCGGCCCAGCAATCCGCGCTGCTCACTCGTAGCGCACAGGTCCGGCTGGCGGCCGGCCCTGCTCAGGGAACGGCGCAGGAGCGCCCCTACAGACTCGTAACCCGTGGTGCCGAGAGGGCTGTTCTCGTTCAAGCCGCCAGGTTCTGTTTCGAGGCCGCGGTACCAGGGGCCCAGGAGAGTTCTGTCGTCCTCCGCTCGGGAATGGAACGCGGCTGTCTCCCGCTGAGCGGCGTGCGCTGCCGCGACCGCGGCCCGGGCGGTGCCGAGGGTGTGTTCGGGGCCGGCGGCTCGGCCGGTTTCCGACAGGGTGTCCAGCAGGACAACGGCCTGCCGCAGAGGCTCCACGTGGGTACGGAGCCATCCTGCGGCCCGGGCCGGAGACAGCTTTGCCAAGTCGTCCGCGTACGCGTCGAGTTCGGGCTCGGTCAGGCTGTGCTTCCACAACTCCGCACCACGGCGGAGTTCGGTCTCATTGTCACGGAGTTCCGGGCCGAGCACCCGGCCGGCGGCGATGTGGGAAGCGAGCCGTACGCGTAGCCGGGGGTTCGCAACCGTCTCTGGCGCCAGTCGGTGCACGGTCTGCGCGTGCTCCAGTGCATCTCGCAGGGCGAGCGTATCGGGCAGGTCCACGCCCGCATATCCACCGAGGAGTTCGGCGTGGCTGGTCGCGATGGCGCGCAGGCGATGATGTGCCGCGTACCAGTCGTGTGCCAGCGGAAGCTTGGCGTAGAGCTCCCCGCGCCAGGTTCCGCCGCGAGTAAGCCCCGCCACGAACTTGCGGTCCGCGCGTATACGGCCGGACAGGAGGGCCATCACGCCACGGCCGGCCTCGGTGAGGCGCTGTACGGCCGCGGGGAGATCCTCGGCATTCACCATGGTGTCGGTGAAGAAGTCCCGAGCGGCGGCCTCGGCAACCCGAAGCGCGTCCGCCGCCTCCTCGATCTCCGCCACGGCGGACCGCACCTGGGGCAGTACACCCGGGTCGAGCCAGGTGTCCAGGCATCGGTGCGACGTTGCGGCCGACTCGATGACGCTGATCAGGTCCTCCGACTCGGCGACCGATCGGGGCCGGGAGATGCCCAGCAGGTCGGCGGCGCTGTCCAGCCGTCCGCCCCAGACATCGAGGAATGCGGCCAGTTCGCGGAACCGCTCGGCGAAATCTGCGGCCTGAGGCCGGGAGAGCGCCGTGATATCGGCACCACGTGGTTCCAGCTCGGTGAGCCCGGTCTCTTCCCGGGAGGGTTCCGTGCTCAGTTCCGCCGGTACCTCCCGCCAGCCGGGACCTGCCGTCGCCTCGGCGAGCCCCTGCGCGGACAGCACACAGTCCCGGCGGGAGAAGAAGGACTGCAGGCCTTCGGCCAGGACATCCACCGCAGCGGCCTCGGCCTCGGATGCTCCTCCGGGCACCAGCCAGCTCGCCGGCGGACGGCAGTCCGCGCCTGCCGCGGCCAGGAGGGTGCAGAGATCCCTGGCCTGCTCCAGACCGTCCGGCTGCCCGAGGCCCGCTCGTTCGAGGTGATTCGCCAGAACTCGCTGTGCGCGCTCCAGACTTCCCGCGACAGCGTCGCAGTCGGTCGCAAGCTGCCGGGTCTGTTCTTCGGTGAGTTGGGTGATGTCGAGGCCGGGCGGAGTCATCGTCCGCAGAGCCCGCTCGGCGTCTCCCGGTTCGGCGCTGAGCCGGGGAGAGATCTCCTGCCAGCGCTCGCCGACCACGGCCCGGGCTGCCGCACGCGCTCGTCCGGTGTCCCCCAGTTCCTGGAGAAAAGCATCGGCAGGGTCCAGCACCTCGTCCGCGAACCGCTCCGTCATCAGCCAGTCCTCCGGGACCGGGATACGGGTATCGACCAACCGCAGCAACCGGATCAGACGGTCGATACCGGGCTGGTCGTCGAGGGGCCGTCCGTCGGAGGCGAGATCCTGGTACCGGACCACAGCAGCGGCCAGCGCCTCCCGCGCTGCCATGGCCTGCTCCAACGCGGGGCGCGGATGCGGAGCTTCCGGCCGCAGGTCGCGCCAGGGGAAGTCCGGATCGGCGACGGTGTCCCAGGCACCCGCGATGGTCCCGGTCGCCCGGATGATCACTTCCAGATCCTGGGCGCTGAGCATGTCGGGTCGGAAGGCGTCCGGTTCCGGGGACGTCCGGTCACCGTCCGGGACGAGATAGGCCACGGGCGCTTCGACCAGCTGCCCGATCCTGCCGATCGCATCATGCAGCGTGCGCCGCAGGGGTTCTCGAACCTCATTCATCGCGTCCGCGTATGCACTGAGCAACTGCCGGGTCTCCCGGGCCCGTGCCACTGCTTCCCGGGCGAGCCGTGGGGCCTGCGGCTCCTCGGTGAGTGCCCGGCCCAGTTCCCGGGCGACGGCCTGGCGGCTGGTGTTGTGGCTGTGCAGGGCAAGCGCGTAGGAGTCCAGGCCAACGCTCTTGAGCCGGTTCAGTACGACGTCGAGCGCTGCGGCCTTCTCACTGACGAACAGTACGGTGCGTCCGGCATACATGAGCCCGGCAATCATGTTGGTGATCGTCTGGCTCTTGCCGGTACCAGGAGGCCCGTCCAGGACGAAGGACCGACCGGCCACGGCCGCGGCGATCGCCTGCCGCTGGGATGCGTCGGCATCGAGCACGAGAGGGCTGTCCTCCGGCGGACTCAGTTCGTCGATGCGATGCGGATCGATCTCTTCGAAGTCGAACCGGTCGGGCGCCAGCCCGGCGTTCGGCCCAAGGGCAAGAGCCCGTACGAGATCACTGCCGAGGACCTGCTCCTGGTTGTCCAGCAGGTCCTGGTACATCGACTCCTTGTGCGACGCGAACAACGCAACGACCGCCCGGGAGGCGACGGTCCATCCCGCCTTCCCTTCCACCGCACGGCTGGCGGCATCCAGGATGGCAGCAATATCCAGCGGGTCCTGCTCGGTCACCTGCGTCCAGTCGATGCCGAACTGTTCGAGCTTCACTTTCAGAGCGGGGTTGAAGCGCGGTTCCTCGTCCTCGTTGGCCCGCAGCCGGAAACGTCCGTTCGCCAGACGCTCGATGGACACGGGTAGCAGTACAAGGGGGGCGTCACTGCCGGCTTGGGCCCGGTCTTCGCGCCAATGAAGCATGCCCACACCGAGCTGCAGGGTCCACAGACCGTAGTCGTTGAAGACCTGAACGGACCTTCTACGCAAGCCCCCAAGGGTACGGAGCAGCGCGGAAGCCGTCTTCTTCTGGGTGACGATGGCGTCGCCCACGGAACCGCCCCGCTTGTCCGGCAGGTTGTCCGGTTCCGCTGAGGTCGGTTCTTTCTCCGTGCCCTCGTCGGGCAGTGGAGCGAATTCCCATCCGCGGCCGAGCCCTTCACAGAGAACGGTGGGCAAGGGCGTCTGGACTTCCAGGGTTGCGGCCTTGGTATGCCGGAAGTTGAGCAGTCGGTTACGGCCGCTCAGGTCGACGAGCGAGGACCTCCACCCGGCCAGGATCGCCTTGAGCCGTTCCACCTCATCGCCGGTACCCGAGAACCCAGGAGCCGTCACGCCGTTCCCCACTCGTCGTCACTCACAGAGGCTCTCCCGGGATGCCGCTGCCCCCGGCACGACGCACGGGTTCGGACATCCCCCAGCCCAAACCCCGCACGACGCATGCTGACCCCACCGATGTACGAATCATACGGTTGAGACAGCCGATTGAAGAGAGGATCGCCCGATTTGCCCTGGTAGATCGGACACTCTGTGATCTCTTCGTCACCGTGGACGCCGCAAGGATCACCGGGAGCCTGGCCGTCTCGGCCCATGAGGAAAGCCCCTCTCCGATCCGTGTGATTCGTGGGATTCCCCAATTTCCCTGTCCGTACCACGCGGCGTCGGAAAGAATGGCCAGGCAATGACCACGACACCCGAGCCCCCGGCCCCGGCCGGGTACGCCCCCTTCGCCCACCTCACCGCGCCCAACTCCGCCCTCTACCGGCGGACCATGCGGACGTTCCTCGCCGCCAAGGAACGCTTCGCGGTGCATCTGCGCCCCGAGGATGTGCACGCCGCCCTGCCCGCCGCCGAGCGTCCGGCCGAGCTCGACACCGTGGTCGACGCACTCGACAAGCTCGTCAAGTGGGGGAATCTGCGCGCCGATCCCGACACCGCGCGCGTCACCGCCGTCGAGGACTTCTACCGCAAACGGTTCGTCTATCAGCTCACCCGGGCGGGAGAGGCGGCGGAGGAGGCGCTCTCCGCGTACGACGAGGCACTCGGGCGGCGCGGCGCGCTGCAGGCGGTCGCGCTGCACGACATTGTCACCCAGCTGCGCGCCCTGCTCGTCCTGGGTGCCGAGGAGGTGGCCGACCCGGCCAAGACGTACCTCGCACTCGACGCGCTGGCCAGCCGTTTCGCGGCCCTCGCAGAGAACGCCCGGGCCTTCATGGGCTCCTTGCAGCGCACCATCGACCTGCACGACGTCGAGGAAGAGGTCTTCCTCGCCTACAAGGACCGGCTCATCCAGTATCTGGAGCGGTTCATCCAGGACTTGATCACACTCGGCGGGCGCATCGCCCAGCTGATCCTGGAGCTGGAGGACGGCGACGGCATCGCACCACTGCTCCGGACCGCCGCCGCCCGCGAGGCCGCCGACGCCTCTCCGGAGGACGCGGAACACGCCGAGCGGGAGGCGTACGCGCGGTGGACCGGGCGCTGGGACGGGCTCGCCGCCTGGTTCATCAGCAGGGACGGGCGAGAATCGCAGGCGCGGCTGCTGCGCGGCCGGGCCCTCGGGGCGATTCCCCAACTCCTCGCGGTCGTAAGAGCCCTGAATGAGCGGAGAGCCGGACGCTCCGACCGTTCCGCCGACTTCCGGACGCTCGCCCGCTGGTTCGCCGAGGCACCCGACGACGATGCCCGGCACCGCCTGTGGCGCACCGCCTTCGGGCTCCACCCCGCCCGTCATCTCACGGTCGACGCCGAGACTCTCGCCGCCCGCACGGCGCGGCCGGTGCCCGCCGCCACCCCATGGGCCGCGGCCGAACCACTGCGCATCAGCCCGCAGTTGCGGCGCACCGGAAGTTACGAACGGCGCGGCAAGCCCCGTAAGGTCGAGGACCGCTCCGAGGCACGCCGTCATCTCGCCCAGATCGCGGCCAAGCAGGCTGCCGAGACCGCCACCGCGCGGGCACGGCTCGCCACCGACGGTGTCACCCGGCTCTCCGCCCTCGGTGACCTCGATCCGCTCGCCTTCGGCCTCTTCCTCCAGCTTCTCGGTGACGCTCTCGCCACCTGGCGGCCCGGTATGACACACACGTCCGCGACCAGTAACGACGGCTCGATGGAGATCCGCCTCACGGCGCTCGACGACGGCAGGACCGCCGAGATCACCACCCTGGGAGGTACGTTCCGGGGCCCCGACCACACCGTCGAGATCATCGACCTGACCGAGGGAGACAGCAGGCGATGAACGCGGTGAACACCCCGCTCGCCGAGGTCCTGGACGGGCAGCACTCCGCCGAGCTGCGCAGGGCCGCACGCGCTCTGCTCAAAGAGCCTCTCCTCCTCGCCCGCGGGCCGCGTTCGGACGACTTCCGGCTCGTCCGCCGCCACGCCTCGGAACTGCGCGAATGGTTCGACCGCAACACCGGCTGGCCCCTCCACGTGGACGCCGACTCCGCCCGCCTGCTCAAGACCCCTGGATCTCTCGCCGACCCGACGCACCCCGCCCGTGAAGTCAGCCGGGCCGGCGCCCCCTTCACCCGTCGGCGCTATGTCCTGCTCTGCCTCGCCCTCGCCGCCCTCGAACGGGGCGAGGCCCAGGTGGCACTCGGCCGTCTCGCCGACCAGGTCGTCCTGGACGCGGCGGATCCCCACCTCACCGCCGCCGGCATCCACTTCACCCTGGACCGCCGCGACGAGCGCCTCGATCTCGCCGCCGTCGTCAGGCTCCTGCTGAAACTCGGCGTTCTGCGGCGGGTCGCCGGCGACGAGGACGCGTACGTCAGCGGGGCGGGCGACGTCCTGTACGACGTCGAGCGCCGCGTGCTGGCCGGTCTGCTCGCCACCCGCCGGGGCCCTTCCACCGTGCGCGCCGACGCCTTCGACGAGCGCCTGGCCGAGCTGGTTGCCGAAACCGCTCTGGACAGCGACGACTTGCGGTTCCGCGCGATGCGCCGCTCCCTGACCCGCCGGCTGCTCGACGACCCGGTGCTGTACTACGACGAGCTCACCGACGCGGAGCTGGCGTACCTCACCCGGCAGCGCGGCTTCCTCACCGCCCGCATCACGGAACTGACCGGGCTCGTCGCCGAGGTACGGGCCGAGGGCATCGCCATGGTCGACCCCGACGACGACCTCACCGATGTCCGCATGCCCGAACAGGGCACCCATGGCCACATCACCCTGCTGCTCACCGAACACCTGGCGGCAGCGCGCGGCGAATCCGTCACCACCGGTGACCTCCGGCGCAAGGTCCGTGAACTCGCCGCCGAATACGCCGGATTCTGGGCCAAGTCCGCCAAGGAACCGGGCATGGAAGGCGAACTGGTCGAGCAGGCGCTCGCCAAGCTCGCCGCCCTCGGGCTCATCACCCGCCGGGGCGACGAGATCGCGCCGCGCCCGGCCCTCGCCCGGTACGCCGTCGGCGAGACCGTCGTTCTCGAACCCCGCACCACGCGCATGCCCCAGCAGCGAAAGGCGAGCCGGCAGTGACCGCCCTCCCCGTCCCCACCCGTCCGCGCTGGCAGCCGATGCGCATCGGGCTCGTCGACCTCTTCCACTACGACCAGGAGGAGTTCCACTTCCGTGACGGGCGGCTGCTGCTGCGCGGCAACAACGGCACCGGAAAGTCCAAGGTCCTCGCCCTGACCCTGCCCTTCCTGCTGGACGGGGACCTCACCCCGCGCCGCGTCGAGCCCGACGGCGACCCGGGCAAGCGCATGGAGTGGAACCTGCTCCTCGGCGGCGAACACCCGCATCCCGAACGGCTCGGCTACACCTGGATCGAGTTCGGCCGACGGGACGGGACGACCGGCGAGGCGCACTTCCGTACGCTCGCCTGCGGGCTCAAGGCCGTCACCGGGCGCGGCATCGCGCGCCATTGGTACGCGGTCACCGACCAGCGGATCGGTGCGGACCTCAGCCTGCTCGACGCCACCGGCACCGCGCTGTCCCGGGACCGGCTCGCCGAGGCGGTGGCCGGGCACGGGATGGTGTACGACCAGGCCAAGACCTACCGAAGGGCCGTGGACGAGGCGCTGTTCGGACTCGGCGAGCAGCGGTACGCCGCCCTCGTGGACCTGCTCATCCAGTTGCGCCAGCCCCAGCTGTCCAAGCGCCCCAACGAGGCCGCCCTCTCCCGGGCCCTGACCGAAGCGCTGCCGCCCATGGACCAGGCGGTCGTCGCCGACGCGGCGGAGGCGTTCCGTTCGCTGGACGAGGAGAAGGAGGAGCTGCGGGCCGCCGCCGAGGCCGAGCACGCCGCCTCGGCCTTCCTGGACCACTACCGGCGCTACGCCCGCATCGCCACCCGTCGGCGGGCCCGCCTCCCGCGCAGCGAGCACTCCCGGTACGAGCACCTCCAGCGGGACTTCTCCGAGGCCCAGGCGGACAAGGCCCGCGCGGAGGAGGAGCGGGCGGCGGCCGAGGAGCGCATCGCCGTTCTGGAAGAGACCGGGACCCGGCTGCGCGCCCAGGACGCCGCCCTGCGCGCGGGACCCGAGATGCGCAGCGCCCGTGAACTGGAGCAGGCGGCCGAGGAGGCGGCTCGCACAGCGCAGGCCCGGGAACGCGCGGAAGCCGACCGGACGCAGGCCGCACGCCTTCATGCGCGGGCGCTGGAGCGGCTCCGTGCGGCCGAGAACCGGCTCGCCTCTGCCGGGCACCGGGCCGGGACCGTGTTGATCCGTGCCCAGGAAGTGGCCGGGGAAGCCCTGGTCGTCCTGCCCGAGGAGCCGACCCGGGAGGCAGCTGAGGAGGCGATGGACCGCAGGCGGCGCACCCTCACCCACGTGGAACAGCTCGCGGACACGGCCGACCGGACCTCAGGCGAGCGCCGCGCGGCCTCCCGGCGGCTCGACGAGGCGGAGTCCGACCTCGCGCTCGCGGCCGAGACGCAGCGGCAGGCGGAGGAGGCAGTAGCGGCGGCCGGCCGGGCGCTGCTGGATGCCGTACGTGAACATGTGGGGGAATGCGGGGAGTTGGCATACCCGGATCCGGTCGGTCTCCTCGACGAGCTCCAGCAGTGGACGGAGCACCTCGACGGGCCCTGCCCGGCCCGCACCCACGCCTCGCGTGCCCACAGCGCCACTTCGGCGCAGCTCGCCGATCAGGCGGCCGGCCTGACGCATCGCAGAGCTGAACTCCGCTCACACCTGCGGGAGGTGGAGCAGGAGCTGACCGCACTCGAAGCCGGTGGCCAGCGCGGGCCGAAGGCCCCGTACACCCGCGCCTCGGGGCTGCGCGAGCGCACGACTGGCGCCCCTCTGTGGCGGCTGGTCGACTTCCGGGAAGGGACCGACGACACCGAACGCGCGGGACTGGAAGCGGCCCTGGAGGCGTCCGGCCTGTTGGACGCCTGGGTGCGCCCGGACGGCACGGCCCTCGACGCCGACGGGCACGATGTGCTGCTCACCCCACGGACTGGTCCGGTTCCCGGGCCGTCCCTGGCCGATGTACTGCGCCCGGCCGTGGACCACGGCGACGCCCGGGCCGCGACGGTCGGCGAGGGAACGGTGGCCCGGCTGCTCGCGGCAGTCGGGCTGGGCGCGGACAGCGGTGCGGCCGACTGGGCGGCGACCGACGGTCGTTTCCGTGTCGGCGCGCTCACCGGCCGGTGGGCCAAGCCCTCCGCGGAATACGTCGGTGAGGGCGCCCGCGAAGAAGCGCGACGGTCCCGCATCGCCGCCCTGCGCACCCAACTCGCCTCGCTCCAGGAAGAGCTGGCCCTCACCGCGGCCGGGACCGAGGCTGTCGTGGAACGCCGCCGCGTGCTCGACGCCGAGCTGGCCGCCGTACCCGACGACGCACCGCTCAGGCAGGCGTACGCCCGCGTGGCCGCGGCCGCCGGCACCGTGCGCCGGTATCGCGCCCGGCGCGACGAACGGGCCGGCGACCTCACCGGAGCGGCCCAGGCCGCCGAGCGGGCGGCAGCCGAACTCGACTCGACAGCAGCCGACTTGGGTCTGCCGGCCGACAAGTCCGCACTCACCTCCGTACGCCAGGCCCTCACCGGCCTCGCCCTCGTCCTGGCCGACCTGTGGCCCGCCCTGCGCGAGCGCGCCGAGGCGGACCGTCAGGCGGGCGAGGAGCGCGACGAGGCCGAACAGGCCGGGCAACGGGCCGCGGAACACACGCTCCGGGCCGAGGACTCGGCCCGCGAGGCCACCGCCGCCGACGAGCGCCACAGCACCCTGCGTTCCACGGTCGGCGCGGCCGTCGCCGAACTTCAGCGCCGCCTCGCCGAGACCACCGACGCGCTGCGCGAGTGCGGCGCGGAGCAGCGTCGCACCCGCGAGCTGCACACCGCGGCGGACCGGCGGGCCAGCCGGGCCGAAGGCCGCATCGAGCAGCTGGAACACGGGATCGCCGAGGCGGCCTCCGCCCGTGCCGAAGCGATCGCCGGTCTCCAGCGGTTCGCCGGCACCGGCCTGATCACGGTGGCTCTGCCCGGACTGACCGTACCGCCGGGCGGGGAAGGTCCGTGGGCGGCCACCCCGGCCATCGCCCTGGCCCGTTCCATCGAGACCGAACTGTCCCGAACGGACGACTCCGACGGGGCTTGGGACCGAGTGCAGAAGCGTCTCAGCGAAGAGCACAAGACCCTGCAGGACGCCCTGTCCCGGCACGGCCACACCGCGTCCGCCCGCATGATCGAGGACGGCATGGTCGTCGATATCGTCTACCAGGGCCGCGAACGCGCCGTACCCGAACTCGCCGAGGCGCTCGCCGCCGAGGTCGGTGAACTCACCCGCATACTGTCCGCCCACGAGCGGGAGGTCCTCGAAACCCACCTCATCACCGAGGTGGCGGGCACCCTGCAGGAACTGATCGGCGCGGCCGAGCGGCATGTACGGGCCATGAACGCCGAGTTGGAGGAGCGCCCGACCTCGACCGGCATGAAGTTGCGCCTGGTGTGGCGGGCCTCCCGCAAGGCCCCGGCGGGTCTCGACCGGGCGCGGGAACGCCTGCGCCAGTCCGCCGATGCCTGGTCCGCGGAGGACCGGGCGGCGGTCGGCGAGTTCCTGCAGGCACAGATCACCCAGCAGCAGACCGGCGACACCGCCGGCAGCTGGCTCGAACACCTCACCGCCGCCCTCGACTACCGCGCATGGTACGAGTTCGGCGTCGAACGTCACCAGCAGGGCCGCTGGGTCCCGGCCACCGGCCCCGCCTCGGGCGGCGAACGCGTCCTCGCCATGTCCGTACCCCTGTTCGCCGCCGCGTCCTCGCACTACGCGAGCGCGGGCAATCCGCACGCGCCGCGTCTGGTCACCCTCGACGAGGCGTTCGCGGGGGTCGACGACGACTCGCGCGCCAAGTGCCTGGGTCTGCTGCACGCCTTCGACCTGGACGTGGTGATGACCAGCGAACGGGAATGGGCCTGCTACCCGCAGGTGCCCGGCATCGCCATCGCCCAGCTCTCACGGACCGACGAGGTCGCGGCAGTCCTGGTCACCCGCTGGGAGTGGGACGGCTCGGCGCGCTTGCGCCGCGACGCCCCGGTGTGCGCCGAAGTGGACGGCCAGGACCCGCTGTGGGCATGAACGGGATCGATCTCGACCGCCTGCGACGGCTGCTCGGCACCCCCGGCCTCGCCTGGCTGGTCGACCGCGCGGGACGGCGCCTCGAACGCGAGCAGCCCCTCACCGGGCCCGTCTCACTGAACGCCCCCACCGACGCCCAGCGCGCGGCTGTCGAGCGCCTGCTGGGCCGGGCGCCGAGCGCTGGACGGTCGTTGACCGTCCGGCTCGACGCCGTGGACGACGTCCTGCGCCGCTCCGGCGTTAGCCCCGACGGCCTCGCCGCGGCTGTCGAAGCCCTGACGGGTCCCGTCACTCCGCTCCGCCGGACGCGCACAGCCGCATCCCGCGCCTGGCAGGAGGCTCTCCAGCCGCTCCGGACCCTGGGCCGCGAGCTGCCCCACCTCGCCGACTGGACCGCCGGGCCGCGCACCGAGGCCCTCGTCCGGCGCCTCGCCCGTACCCCCGAAGCCGCCTGCTCCTTGACCGCCGACACCGCGCGAGTCCTCCGGGAACTCCCTGCCGAACCCGCCGTATCGCTCCCCGCGTTCGCCGCCCGCGTCCTCGGCAGCGCGCATGCCCTGGACGACGGAACGCCCCTGGCCACGCTTACCCTGTCGGGCATACGCAGCTTCACCGGCTTCCCTGACGGCAGTGGCGCCACATGGCGCCGTGACGCATGGGCGTCCGCGGGGCTACTGCGCGACGAGCTGCCCTCAACTGTCCTCACCCTGAACCTTCGTGGCACCCCCGCCCTGGACTGGATGGCCGAAGCGGGCGAACCATGCGTCCTGACCCTCCGGCAACTCACCCACCAGCGCCCCCGGTCCACTCCACCGGTGGTACGCATCTGCGAGAACCCGTCCGTCCTGGCAGCCGCCGCCGATGCTTACGGCGCCGCCTGCCCGCCGCTGATCTGCCTCCAGGGCCAGCCGTCCGCCGCAGCCCTGGCCCTCCTGCGCCACCTCAACGACGATGGCGCGACCCTCCTCTACCACGGAGACTTCGACTGGGGCGGCCTCCGGATCGCGAACCTACTGCTGAGCCAAGTGCCGTGGCGTCCTTGGCGGTACGCAGCCGCTGACTACCGCGCCCTGGCCGCCACCACGCCCCAGCTGCCGCCTCTGACGGGAGCGTCGGCCGAATCCCCCTGGGACCCGGCCCTGGCAGCGGCCTTGTCCGAATTCGGAGTACGCGTCGAGGAAGAGGTGGCCCTGGGCCCCTTGCTCGCGGATCTCGTCTGACCGCATGTGCCCACTACCCGGATAGCAAAATCCCCGTCAGCACCCGGCCGGGCGGCGCATCCATGGGGTGGCCTGTCAGGGCAGATAGATCAGAGCGCATCGCAATCGGACACCAGAGGCTCGGACAGTTTGGGCAGTGAACAACATCGGCCGGACCTCGGGCTCACGAGCGCGCTCCGGTTCGGAGGACGTCACCGGATCCAGAGGCAGATTTCCTGTCACTTACCGGGCATGCAGCGGCAGTTGCACTTCCAACCCTTCTATACAGAACGCAAGTTTGACATGAATGATGGTGTGATCACGTGCCAGCTCGCCACGCCGCTCGTTGTGCAGATCAACCGGAGCACACATGGACGCAGACAGCGCTTCTCGTCTCACGCCAGGGAGACAGCTATGAGTGATCGCAGCGCGATCGAGTGGACCGAGGCCACCTGGAACCCCACAACGGGGTGCGATCGCGTCACGTCAGGATGCGACAACTGCTACGCCTTGACGTTGGCCCGGCGCCTCAAGGCCATGGGCACTGCGAAGTACCAGAACGATGGGGATCCTCGAACATCCGGGCCAGGGTTCGGCGTCACACTGCACCCGGACTCACTCAAGGTTCCGTCCCAGTGGAAAGCGCCACGGATGGTCTTCGTCAACTCGATGAGCGATCTCTTCCATGCCAGGGTACCGCTCACGTTCGTACGGCAGGTATTCGAGGTCATAGCCGCTACGCCTCAACACACATATCAGTTGCTGACCAAACGTTCCTTGCGGCTCAGACGACTGGCGGACCGGCTCGACTGGCCTCCCAACCTATGGATGGGAGTCTCCATCGAACACGCCGACCAGCTCGGCCGTGTCGAGGATCTGCGACACGTCCCGGCAGCCCTCCGGTTTCTCTCCTGTGAGCCGCTCCTGGGTCCGCTCACCGGGATGGACCTTACCGGAATCGGGTGGGTCATCGCCGGAGGCGAGTCCGGGCCCAACCATCGCCCTCTCCGCGAAGGGTGGATCCTTGAGATCCGCGACAACTGCACGGCTCACGGCGTGCCGTTCTTCTTCAAACAGTGGGGCGGCCGCACGCCCAGAACAGGAGGCCGCGAGCTCGCCGGTCAGACCTGGGACGAGATCCCACAGCGCCTCCCGGCGCCAACTGCCTGAGTTTCCCCGGCCCATGCTCCGCACGCACCCTGGCGCCTTCCCCGGCGACGTGTGATCCTCTGGCCCAGGGAGGTTGTGTCCGACAGGGGGGAACAGACGTGGCCGTGCCCAAAGAGACCATATGGCAGCTCGATCCGCACACAGCAGCCAAACACGATCTGCTCAAGAAGTACCTGCAACCTTGGTCGCTGATCTTGCTGAGTCAGCATGACACCGTCACATACGCCGAGGGGTTCGCGGGCCCCGGCATCTACACAAAAGGGGAGCCCGGCTCCCCGATCGTCGCCCACGCCGTCTTCGCCGACACCTTGCGGCAACGCCCCAAGAACATACGCATGGTCCTCGTCGAGGAGGACGGACGCCGCGTTGCCGAGCTGCATCGCCAGGTCGGCCGCGCCCGACAACGAACCGGCAGCCAACGCCTGACCACTGCCATCCATCAGGGAACCTGTCATCCACTGCTCATCCACGAGCTGAGGACCGAGGGCCGTCTGGGGCGACCGCTCTTTGTGCTCCTGGACAGTTACGGAGGTCCCGACATCCCCTTTGAGCTCCTCAAGGAACTCGCGCGCTACCCCAGCACCGAAGTACTGATCACCTTCGTACCGTCATTCCTCACCCGCTTCGCAGAGAAGAACGACATGCACCGGAGCGCGGGGAACGTCGCTTTCGGGAGCACCGACTGGCAAGCGGTCTTCACTCGTCGCCCCGACGAGAAGTTCACGTTCCTCAGAGATCAATACCGGATCACACTCCGGCGGGCCGGCTTCAGTCACGCCCTCTACTTCGAGATGGTCGACGAAGGCGGCCACCCTCTCTACCTGCTTTTCGGGACCAGTCATGCGCGAGGACTGGAGAAGATGAAGGATGCGATGTGGAGCGTGGATTCCGACCACGGCGTCCGCTACCGCGACCCCAAGGACCTTCAACAGCAGCAGCTCGAACTTGAGATGGAACCGGACACCGGCCCCCTCCGCAGGATCCTGCGTGATCACATCGCCTCATCGCCGAACGGCAGGACGGTGGCAGAGCTGAAGAAGTACACGCTGTTGGAAACCGTCTATCGGCCTGCCCAAGTCACCGCGCTCGTGAGGCAGATGCGGAACGATCGCCTGGTAGCGACAGAGCCCTACAAGGTCACAAGCGAGACCATTGTTCTGCCCTACGTACCGGATACTGATCCGAAGCCCCGGTACGACCAGGGAGCATTCTTCTAGGGCGATCGTGCAGGAAGGCGTCCGCACCAGACCTGCACGATGCGGGAGCAAGTCACCCTGGCCGGGTGCAGTCCCTTATCAGGGGCCACCCGGCCAACCTCTCCGTCCACACGCCCAGCCATGCCGGGCGAGCGCACATCAGACCTTCTCGGCCACTACCCGGGCGTGGCCGACCGTGAGCATCGAGATGTCCTCCACGTCCGAGGTCAGAATGGTCACCCGCCCCGGCTGCGCCAGAGCCGTTGCGCACAACATGGCGTCGATGGCGTACTTGTGCCCGTGCAGCCCCGCTTCCCGCAGCAAGGTCGACGCGGACTGGGCCAGAGCCTGGGTGACCGGCTCCACTCGAAGACGGGACAGGGTCCACTTCAGCGCCGCGTCATTGATTCCGGGATGAATCACCTCGACCAGCACTGCGGCCGAAGTGATGACCGGCAGATCCGCATCACGGGCCGCCGTCAGCCACTCATGAACTTCACGATCCCGCTGGACGGCCTTCGCCAGGCCCTCACTGTCCAGGACAAGCGCGCCACTCACGCAGCCGCACCGGCCTGCGGCGTCCGACCCATGAGCTTGGCGCGCTTGGCCGCCACGGCCTCTGGATCGGCCGGTCCATGGGCCTGGTCAAAGGAGGCGATCAGTTCGTCCAGGTTGTCGCGCTCGATCTGCCGCTGCGCGGCACGCTCCAGGTACGCGGAGACCCCTCTCCTGCCCACCCGCTCACGAATGGCCTGCAAGGTGCCCTCCGTCAAGGTGATGGACACCCCGCTGGTGGGGCCATCACCCGGGGCGAACTCAGCGTCCTCAGCCATAGGCCCAGTATGGCATTCAAAATGCCATACGTGAGCCTCAGCAGAGTTCACCGGTTGCGCCACCACTGCGTGCCCCAGCAGGACGAGCTGGCCAGGCGTCCTACGACACCCGCTTCAGAATCGCCACACACTCCACGTGATGCGTCATCGGGAAGAGATCGAACACCCGCAGCTTCACCGGCCGGTACCCCTCCCCCTCGAAGTACTTCAAGTCCCGCGCCAGCGCCGCCGGATCGCACGCGACATACGCGATGCGGCGCGCACCCAGCCCCGCCAGATGCCGGACCGTCTCTTTGCCCGCGCCCGCGCGCGGCGGGTCGAGGACGACGATGTCGGCGGAGTCGATGCCGGTCCGCGGGAGGACGGACTCGACCTTGCCGTGTTCGATGCGGACGCGGTCGAGGTCCTGGAGGTTGTGGCGGGCGTCCTCGACGGCGCGCTTGCTCGATTCGATGCCAAGGACGGCGCCCTTGTCGCCGACGCGTTCGCCGAGGGCGCCGGCGAAGAGGCCGACGCCGCAGTAGAGGTCGAGGGCCATGTCGCCCTTGCGGGGCATGAGGCCCTGCATGACGGCCTGGACGAGGGTGTCGGCGGCCTTGGGGTGGACCTGCCAGAAGCCGCCCTCGCCGACGCGGTACGTGCGCTCGTCCGCGCGCTCGCGGACGAAGGGGCGGCCGTGGACGCGGTGGATGCGGCCGTCCTTCTCGCCCACGCGCATCACCGAGACCGGCTTGTCGAGTTCGACGATGGGGAGGCGGCCGCCGGGCTTCGGGGTGAGGATGACCTGGCGGTCGGCGGAGCCGGTGGCGGCGATGGCCTCGACGGAGGCGATCTGGGGCCAGGAGCGGCGCTCGATGCCGAGTTCGGTGACGCCGGGGGCCGCGATCAGGCAGCGGTCGATGACCTGGACCTCGTGGGAGCGGTGCTTGCGCAGGCCCGCGTGGCCCTCGGCGTCGACGGCGTACTGGACGCGGGTGCGCCAGGCGGGGACCTCGCCGGCGGGGAGCTTGTCGCCCTCGGCGGGGGCGACGGTGCCGTCCCAGCCCGCCTCCTCGGGGGTCAGGCCCGCGAGGCGGAGCAGCTGTTCGGCGACGACCTCGCCCTTGAGGCGGCGCTGGGCGCCCGGCTTGGCGTGCTGCCAGTCGCAGCCGCCGCACTTGCCGGGGCCGGAGAAGGGGCAGGGGGCCTCGACGCGGTCCTTGGACGCCTCGATGATCGAGACGGCGTCGGCGCGGAGGAAGCGGGAGGTCGATTCGCCCTCGGTGACGCGGGCGATCACGCGCTCGCCGGGGAGGGCGTGGCGGACGAACAGGACGCGGCCGGCGTCCGTGCGGGCGACGCAGTGGCCGCCGTGGGCGACCGGGCCGACCTCCACCTCGTACTCGTGGCCGACCAGGGAGTCCGTCGAATCCGTCTGCATGGGGGAAGAGCTCCTGAGGGGGTCGGTGGTGCGGCAGCCGTTCAGTCTACGGCCCGCCGCACCACTCGCCTCACCGGCTACTTCTTCGTGGCGGCCTTTTCCTTGCGGGGCTGTGCCACGGGGCCGCGCCGCACCGAGCCCGGGGCGTTCCACTCGGCGCGCTTGCGGGCGCGGCGGCGGGCGGCCTCGGAGGAGTCGAGCTGCCAGGGGATGGAGGTGACCATCACGCCGGGGGTGAAGAGCAGGCGGCTCTTCAGGCGCAGGGCGCTCTGGTTGTGGAGCAGGTGCTCGTACCAGTGGCCCACCACGTACTCGGGGATGTAGACGCTGACGACGTCGCGCGGGCTCTCCTTGCGGAGCGACTTCACGTAGTCGATGACCGGCCTGGTGATCTCGCGGTACGGCGAGTCGAGGATCTTCAGCGGGACGTCGATGCCCCGGTTGTGCCACTCCTCGCGCAGTGCCTTGGTCTCGGCCGTGTCGACGCTGATGCTCAGGGCCTCCAGCGTGTCCGAGCGCATCAGCTTGGCGTAGCCGAGGGCGCGCAGGGTCGGCTTGTGGACCTTGGAGACGAGCACGATGGAGTGCACCCGGGACGGGCGGACGGCGTGCTCGCCGGCCTCGTCGGCGAGGGCGATCTCCTCGGCGACGCGGTCGTAGTGGCGGCGGATCGCCGTCATGATCGCGTAGAAGATCACCATGCCGAGCAGGGCGACCCAGGCGCCGTGGGTGAACTTCGTCAGCAGGACGACGACGAGGACCAGGCCGGTGAGGAAGCCGCCGAAGGTGTTGATCGCCCGGGAGCGGACCATGTGGCGGCGCTTGGCCGGGTCGGTCTCGGTCGCCAGGTGGCGGTTCCAGTGCCGGACCATGCCGATCTGGCTGAGGGTGAAGGAGACGAAGACGCCGACGATGTAGAGCTGGATCAGCTTGGTGGAGTCGGCCCCGTAGATGTAGGTGAGGACGGCGGCGGCGCCGGCCAGCAGCACGATGCCGTTGGAGAAGGCGAGCCGGTCGCCGCGGGTGTGCAGCTGGCGCGGCAGGTAGCGGTCCTGGGCGAGGATCGAGCCGAGCAGCGGGAAGCCGTTGTAGGCGGTGTTCGCGGCCAGGAAGAGGACCAGCGCGGTGGCGGCGGCGAGCAGGATGAAGAGGAACGAGCCGTTGCCGAAGACGGCTTCGGCGACCTGCGAGATGACCGGGTTCTGGGTGTAGCCGTCGCCGACCGGGGTGCCGTTCTTGAGCAGGTCGGTGGCCGGGTTCTCGGCCATCCGGACCTTGGTGACCATGGCCAGGGCGATGATGCCGCAGAACATGGTGACGGCGAGGCCGCCCATCAGGGCCAGGGTCGTGGCCGCGTTCTTCGACTTCGGCTTGCGGAAGGCGGGGACGCCGTTACTGATCGCCTCGACGCCGGTGAGCGCCGCACAGCCGGAGGAGAAGGCCCGCAGCAGCAGGAAGACCAGCGCGAAGCCGGCGAGGCCCTGGTGCTCGGCGTGGATGGTGTAGTCGGCGGTGGGGGCCTTCATGGTGTCGCCCGCGACCAGGCCGCGGTAGGCGCCCCAGAGGATCATCAGGAAGACGCCGCCGACGAAGACGTATGTCGGGATCGCGAAGAGCTTGCCCGACTCCTTGACGCCGCGCAGGTTCATCAGCGTGAGCAGCACGATCACCGCGATGGCGCAGGCGGTCTTGTGCTCGATGATGAAGGGCACGGCGGAGCCGAGGTTCTCGATGCCTGAGGCGATGGAGACCGCGACGGTGAGGACGTAGTCGACGAGCAGGGCGCTGGCGACGGTGAGGCCGGCCCGGGGGCCGAGGTTGGTGGTGGCGACCTCGTAGTCGCCGCCGCCGCTGGGGTAGGCGTGGACGTTCTGGCGGTACGAGGCGACCACCGTGAACATCAGCACGACGACCGCGACGGCGATCCATGGGCTGTACTTGTAGGCCGACACGCCGGCCACGGAGAGGACGAGGAGCACTTCGCCCGGCGCGTACGCCACCGAGGAGAGCGGGTCGGACGCGAAGACGGGGAGTGCGATGCGCTTGGGAAGAAGGGTTTCTCCCAGCTTGTCGCTGCGCAGCGCCTGCCCGATGAGGATCCGTTTCGGCAGGTCGGTCAGTTTGGACACGCAGAGGATCGTAAGGGGTCCGTATTGACCGCGCCCACCCGCCACCCACCGGGGCCGGAAATCGGATTCCACGCGATCACCTTCGATCGCCGGATCCGGTGGGTGACGCGGGGTGTCACGGGTGCAGCCGCGCCGGGAGGGACCGGTGGCCGTTGGAGATGAAGGAATCGACCGGTTCCAGCAGCTCCGGGGCGACGGCCAGGGTCAGTTCGGGGAACCGCTCGAAGAGCGCGGGCAGGGCGACGGCCGCCTCCAGGCGGGCCAGCGGGGCACCGATGCAGAAGTGGACGCCGTGGCCGAAGGCGAGGTGTTCCTTCGTGGTGCGTGTCACGTCGAAGGCGTCGGGCCGGGTGCCCTCGCCGTACCGCTCCGGGTCGCGGCCGGCGGCGGCGTAGGCCGCGAGGATCGCGTCGCCCTTGCGGAGGGTGACGCCGCCGTCGAGCTCGATGTCCTCCACGGCGTAGCGCAGCGGCAGGTTGGCCACGGGCGCCTGGACGCGGAGGGTCTCCTCGACGACGTCGTTCCAGCCGGCCCGGCCCGCGCGGACCATGGCGAGCTGGTCGGGGTGGGTGAGCAGGGCGTGGATGGCGTTGTCGAGGAGGTTGACGGTGGTCTCATGACCGGCGCTGATCACCAGCAGGAGGGTGTCGAGGAGTTCCTGCTCGCTGAGCCGGGTGTCGCCCTCGTCGTCGCGCGCGGCGATCAGGGCGCTGGTCATGTCGTCGCCGGGCTCGGTGCGCTTGGCGGCGACGAGTTCGCCCAGCAGCCGGTACATCTCGGTGTAGGTCGCGGTGACCTCCTCGGGGTCGGCCGAGGTGTGGAAGATCGAGTCGACGCAGCGGCGCAGGCCGTCGCGCAGCTTGCCGTCCTCGACGCCCATCAGCTCGCAGATGACCTGGATGGGCAGCGGGTAGGCGTAGCCCTCACGCAGGTCCACGGTGGCGCCGGGCCCCTGCGCGGCGAGGCCGTCGAGGAGCTCCGCGGTGATCTTCTCGACGCGGGGGCGCATGGCGGCGACCCGGCGGGGGGTGAGGGCCTTGGCGACGAGGCCGCGCAGCCGGCGGTGGTCACTGCCGTAGGCGGTGAACATGTTCTGCACCGCGACCCAGGTGAACAGCGGCCACTCCGGGGAGATCTCGCCGTCGATCCAGGCGGGCCAGTGCCGGCGGGGGTCCTTGGAGACGCGGGGGTCGGTGAGCAGGCGCTTGAGCAGCGCCTGGGAGCTCACCGCCCATGCCACCACGCCACCAGGAAGTTCCACGGGGGTCGCCGGGCCGCGGGAGCGGACGCGGGCGGCCTCGCCGTGGACGTCCCGTCCGGAGGGGTCGATCCGGAGGGGCGGGAGGGAGGGTTCCATCGGCTGTCTCCAGAGGTCTCGGCGGTGCCGGTAGCGGGTGCGGCGGCCGGGTCCGGCCTCCGCGCGGGGACGGGCTGCGGCGGGAAGCGGACGGGCAGCGCGGTGAGGGCGCGGTGAAAGGGTCCGGGCCGCCACACCAACCGGTCGGCGGGTACGGCCAGTTCGAGGTCGGGCAGCCGGTCGAGGAGCCGCTCGACGGCGACGGAGGCGATGAGCCGGGCGGGGCTCTTGGCCGGGCAGTGGTGGGGTCCGGCGCTCCAGGCGAGGTGGGCGCGGTTGCCGGTGCGCTGTCCCGAGTGCCGCTCGGGGCGGAGGGAGGGGTCGGTGTTGGCAGCGGCGAAGCTGACGACGACGGGATCGCCCGCGCGCAGCCGTACGCCCGCGAAGTCCACGTCGGCCAGGGGGTAATGGACGCCGTAGTTGGCCATCGGCGGGTCCAGCCAGAGGACTTCGTCGAGCGCGTCGTCGACGGGCATGCTGCCGCCGGCCAGATCGCCCGCGAAGCGGTCGTCACACAGCAGCAGGCGCAGCGCCCCCGCGACGAGGTTCTGCTGGGGCTGGGTGCCGGCGCCCATGAGGACGACGATCTGGTGGATCATCTCCTCGTCGGTGAGCCGGGCCGGGTGGGCCATCAGCCAGGAGGTCATGTCGGCACCGGGCTGTTGCCGTTTGATGCCGATGAGTTCGGTGAGGGTGGTGTAGACGAGCGCGTTGGCGCGCTCCGCGTCGACGCCGTCGAAGATGCCGGTCATGCCCTCGACGAGGCGGTCGCCGAGCTCCGGCGGGCAGCCGAAGAGCTGGTTGAAGACCAGCAGCGGCAGGACCTTGGCGTAGGAGCCGAGCAGGTCGGCCTCGCCGGTGGTGGTGAAGCGGTCGATGAGGCTGTCGGCGCTGCGCTCGACGTAGCCGCGCAGGGCGTTGGGGTCGATGCGCTCCAGGCTGTCGTCGACCGCCCCGCGCAGCCGGCGGTGCTGCTCGCCGTCGGTGAAAAGGCAGTTGGGCCGGTACGCCATCATCGGCAGGACGGGGTTGTCCGGGGCGATGCGGCCCTCGGCCAGGTCGCGCCAGCGCCGGGGGTCCTTGCCGAACGCCTCGGTGCTGCGCAGCACTTCGAGGGCGGCGCGGTAGTCGGTGACCAGGTGCGCCGGTACGCCGGGGGCGAGTTCGACGGGGGCCACGGGGCCGTGGGCGCGCAGCCGGCGGTAGACGGCGTGCGGGTCGGCCGCGAACTCCGGTCCGTGCAGGGCGGTGACGGCCCCGTGGGCGGCGGGGCACCGCCCGGGGGCCGGGGTGGAGCGGTGGTTCACACGGGCTCCCGGGTGGTGGTGCGCGTGCGGAGCAGGTGGTCCACGAGGGTGATCAGGGCACGGGTGGCGGAGCGGCGGTCCCGGGCGTCGCAGGTGACCAGCGGGGTGTCGGGGAGCAGGTCGAGGGCCTCGCGGATCTCCTCCTCGGGGTGCGAGGGGGCGTCGTCGAAGTGGTTGACGGCGACCGCGTACGGCAGGTCGTGCTCCTCCAGCAGGCCCATGACGTCGAAGGACTGGTCCAGCCGCCGGGTGTCGGCGAGCACGATCGCGCCGAGGGCGCCCTGGGTCATGTCCATCCACAGCCGGGTGAACCGCTGTTGGCCGGGGGCGCCGAAGAGGTAGAGGACGAGGCCGTCGTTGATGGTGATGCGGCCGAAGTCCATGGCGACGGTGGTGGTCGTCTTCCCCGCGGTGCCGGCCAGGTCGTCCACGTACGCACCGGCCTGGGTCATCGTCTCCTCAGTGCGCAGCGGCCGGATCTCGGAGAGGGCGCCGACGAAGGTGGTCTTGCCCACCCCGAAGTGGCCGACGACGAGCACCTTCGCCGCGGTGCGCACGGTCCGCGGCAGATAGACGCCGTCGCGTGCACGGCCGTCGCGAACGCCGCTGTCAGAGGCGAGCGCGGAGTCCATCGAGCACCTCCTGGAGGATCTGGGCCTCGGGCAGCTGGGCCGAGGGGATGGGGGCGCGGGTGGCGAGGTGGCCGCTGTCGACCAGGTCGCCGAGGAGCACTTTGGTGACGCTGACCGGCAGGGCGAGATGGCCGGCGATCTCGGCGACGGAGAGGGCTCCGCCGAGGCAGAGCTCCATCATCCGGCGCTTCTCCGGGCTGAGCCCGGACAGCGGCCGGTCCGAGTGCGCCATGACCAGGGTGACCAGGTCGAAGGTGTTGCGCGTGGGGTGGGACCGGCCGTCCGTGACGACGTACGGCCTGACGAGTCCCCGCTCGCGCCGCGGCGTCGCCGGGGTCATGCCGGACTGCCCGGGCCCTGCCAGCCGTTGTCCTGCCGCGGCGGGGTGGTCAGCTCCTTGCCGAGGCCCGCGACGGTCTTCTGCATGCGGTAGGTGACGGCCTCCATGTCGACGTTCTCGGTGGCCGAGACGGCGAGGTAGGCGCCGGGGCCGGCGGCGATGAGGAAGACGTAGCCGTGGGCGAACTCGATGAGGGTCTGCCGCCAGGGGGTGTCCTGAGGGGCCGGGTGGGTGCAGAAGTCCGCCGTGGAGCGGCTGATCGACTGGAGGCCGGAGAGCGCGGCGGCCTGGCGTTCGGCCTCGTCGCGGGCGATGCCGGCGGAGTGGGCGCGCAGCATGCCGTCGGCGGAGAGCAGGATCGCGTGGCGGGCCTCGGGGATCTTGACGACCTCGTCCAGCATCCACGCCAGGTCGTTGTTCAGATGGTCGTTCACGCGGAGGGGTTCCCTTCGTCTTCTGCGGGGGCGGGGGCGGGGGCGGGGAGCGGACCGGGGAGCGGGGTGCCCGCGGCGGGGGTGCGCCCGGAGCGGGTGCCGCGGGCGAACGCGCCCATGCGGCGGGCGGTCTCCTCGGGCGAACGCTCCGCGGGCATCTCGGCGGGCGGCACGGCGGCCGGCCGGGGCGCGGCGTGACCGGCCGTCCCGGGGCGGCGCCGACGGCGCTTGGGCAGGCCGCCGGCGGTGGTGGCGCGGGGCGGTTCGGGCACGGAGCGGCCGTCCGGCCCGGAGTCATGAGTGGTCCCGGCCGACTCCGGCAGGAGGAAGCCGTCGGACCCGGAGGCGTGGCGGCCCGTCGGCCCGGGAGCGGGAGTGGTGCCGAGCGGCTCCCACGCCGGGTGGTCCGCCGGAGCGGCGGCGGCAGGCCCGGGGACGGCGCCGGGCGGTTCCCTGTCCGGATCACCGGCAGAGGTGGTCCCGGACCACTCGGAGGCCGGGTGACCGGTCCGGGAGGACGCGGGGACGGCACCGGGCGGCTCCCATGCCGAGCGGTCCGCCGGGGTGGCGGCGGACGCCCCGGAGGCGGGGTGACCCGGTGTCCCGGGCACGGAGTGGCCGGCCGACGCGGGCCCAGCCGGACCCGGTGCGGGCGCCGGGCGCGCTGCCGGGAAGCGGTCGGACGGCGAGCGGTCGTCCGGGAAAGCGGCCGGCGGACCGGGGACCGGGTGGCCGGCCGGTGCGGGCGGCTCCGGGGGGCCCGCCGGGCGGGAGGCCCCGGGTCCCGCCGCCGTGGCGGGCCGTGCCGCCCGGCGCGACGGACCCGCGGCGCGGCCCGGGGCCACCAGCGGCACGGTCCCGGGGCCGTCGAGATCCAGATGCGTCAGCAGCGCGACGGGCAGGAACAGCACGGCCCGCACACCGCCGTAGGGCGAACGCGTGTCCACGGAGACGCTGAAGCCGTAGCGGGCGGCGAGCGCCCCGATGACGGGGAAGCCGAACTGCGGGGGGTCGCCGAGCCGGGAGACGTCCACGCCCCGGCGTCCGGACAGCAGCGCGACGGCCCGTTCCACCTCCTGGCGGTCCATGCCCACACCGGCGTCGTCGATGACGACGCAGGCGCCGTTGTGCACCGGCTGGAGGCTGACCTCGACGGTGGTGCTGGGCTGCGAGTGACGGGCGGCGTTGTCGAGGAGCTCGGCGACGGCGAGGACGACGGGCTCCACCGCGCGGCTGACGACGGCGAGCGACTCGCCGGCCGGGCCGTGCACCCGGACGCGCCGGTAGTCGCGGATCCGGGAGGTGGCGCCGCGCACGACGTCGGTCAGCGGGGAAGCGACGCGCTGCCGGCCGGGCCACGAGCCGCAGAGCACGCCGATGGCCTGGGCGCGGCGGCCGAACTGGGAGTTGGTGTGGTCGATCTCCAGCAGGTCGCGCAGCACTTCGGGGTTGTCGTGCCGGTCCTGCATGGTGGAGATGGCCAGTTGCTGCTCGTGCGCGAGGCCCTGGAGGGCGCGCATGGAGGCGCGCAGCGCCGCCTTGGCGGACTGGTCGGCGCGCACCCGGGCCTTGTCCACGGCCTTGGCGAAGTGGTCCATCACGGACTGGAGGCTGTGGGCGAACGCGGTGCCGGCGAGCCGGTCGTCGAGGAGGCCGGGCAGCGGCACGGCGGTGTCCGCCGCGTCCGTGACGGCCGGCAGGCGCACGTCGACCAGGCGGGCGGCCTCCTCGTCGCGCGCCCGCACGTTCTCCTCCAGCGCGGCGGCGCGGGCCCGCAGCGCGGCGGCGATCCGGCGCTGGCGCACCAGCAGGACCACCACGGCGACCAGTGCCACGGCCAGGCACCAGATCCCCGCTTCCGATATGTGATGTGACATCAATTCCTCTTGGACGCCGGTTCGTGCGGGCGGCGGGACGGATCGCTGCGTCCTGACGTCCCGTCCAAAAGCGGAATACGCGGATCATCCAACCACACCCGTGACCCTGCGTCCGTTTCCCTTCTCGAATACCGAACAAACAAGCGCCTCCCGCCCGCCCATGCCGGGGCGGGCGGGAGGCGCCAGAGGGTTTTCGGCCGGAATTCGGCCCGAACGGCGTCCGCGCAGGCCGCGCTGACCGGGCGTCAGACCGCGGAGAGGCCGGCCTTCAGCGCGGTGGCGATCTCCGTCGCCCGGCGGGCCTGGTAGGCGACGGCGGCGAGGTTGTCGGGGTGCACGTTGCCCGGCTGGTTGTGGGTCACGCTGCTCGCGCCGTACGGGTTGCCGTTGGCCTTCTCGAACTGGACCGGGTCCGTGAAGCCGGGCGGCACGATGATCGCGCCCCAGTGGTAGAAGGTGTTGTTCAGCGCCAGGATGGTGGACTCCTGGCCGCCGTGGGCGTTGTTGGTCGAGGTGAAGGACGAGACGACCTTGTTGGCCAGCTTGCCCTGGGCCCAGACCCCGCCGACCGAGTCGAGGAACTGCTTGAGCTGGGCGGACGGCAGGCCGAAGCGGGTGGGCGTGCCGAGGAGCACCGCATCGGCCCAGACCAGGTCGTCCGGCGTCGCCACGGGCACGTCCTCGGTGGCCGCCGTGTGCGCCGCCCAGGCCGGGTTGCTCTCGACGGCGCTGCGCGGGGCGAGTTCGGCGACCTTGCGGAGGCGCACCTCGGCGCCGGCCTTCTCGGCCTCGGCCGCGGCGGCCTCGGCCATCTTGTGGATGTTGCCCGTGGACGAGTAGTAGATGACGGCGACGTTGGTCATGGCCCTGCGAACTCCTCGGCGTCAAAAGCGATGTCGAAAGCGATCTCGGAAGCGGTGTCGAAAGCGGTGTCGAAAGCGTCGAACCGGTCGAGCGGTGTCGGCATATGGTGAGGCGTTACCGTGCGAACGGCCAAAGGCGGCGTCGGCAGTCAGTCAACTCGCCACTTCCTGGGGCGTGTCCGGATGCGGCACCCCGAAGGCCCCGTATGTGACGAAGTAGGTCCGGATCGTTCGACGCCGGGGCGTTCCCTTCCTAATGTGCATGCTGCGGTGGGTGTTCCATGTTGCGGGAGAAGGTTGCGGGAGAAGGGTTCGCTGCCATGGGAGAGAGCAAGGCCGGTCCGGCCCCGGGGGGTCTGGACGCCCTGGCCGCCGAGGGCGTCGCCCCGTGGCTCGGCGGGCTCCGCCGCTCCCTGGTCACCTCCGGCCGGCTGCCGGAGCTGCTGACCGGGGCGGGCCTGCGCGGGGCGTCGTTCGGCCCGGAGGGCCTGGCCGCCGACGCCGCGGAGGACGACGGCTGCCGGGAGCAGCTGTCCCTGCTGGCGCGCCGTCCGGCCGCGCCGGACACGGCCGTCCTGGCGCTGAGCGCCTACGACCTGCGCTCGGCGTGCGACGTCCTGCGCCCGGTCTTCGACGCCGGGCACGGTTCGGACGGCTGTGTGTCCATGGACGTGGACGCCGCCCTGGCGCACGACGCGGACGGCACGGTGGCCGCCGCCGAGGAGCTGCACCGGGCCGCGCGCCGGAGCAACGCCCTGGTCAAGATCCCGGCCACCGGCCGGGGACTGACCGCGGTCCGGGCCTGCCTGGGCCGGGGCATCGGGGTGCACGTCACGGAGATCTTCTCCGCGCGCCGCTACGGGCAGGCCCTCGACGCCTGTCTGGACGGGCTGGAGGACGCCCGGGCGGCCGGGCACGACCTCGCCGCCCTGCCCGTGTGCACCTCGCTGGCGGCGGGCCGCATCGAGGCGGGTATCGACGCCCGGCTCACGGCCCTCGGCACGCCGGACGCGCTCGCGCTGCGCGGCACGGCGGCCCTGGCCGTGGCCCGGCTCGCCTACCGGCTCTACGAGGAGCGGCTGGGCACGGCCTGCTGGCGGCGGCTGGCCGCCGCCGGGGCCCGCCCGCCGCGGCCGCTCTGGGAGGCCGCCGGCGGCGACGCGGGCCGCGAACTGCGCCACGCGGAGACCCTGGTGGCCTGGGGCACCGGTGTGGTCCTGTCCCCCGCCGCGCTGGCGGCGGCCGCCGCCGGCGCCCGGCCGGAGGGCGACACCCTGACCTGCCGTCACCGCGAGGCGGCCGCCCTGGTCGAGGAGGTCGAGCGGCTCGGCGTCTCCTTCGAGGACACCGCGGCGGAGCTGGCCGGGGACCGGCTGGAGCGGCTCACCGATGCCTGGCGGGTGCTGCGACGGGTGGTGGGGGAACAACTGCGCGTCGGCCGGCGCTGACCAGGGGTGCCGACGGGCACCGGTGCGGGGGCCGGCCCCCGCGGACCGGCCTTGCGGCTCCCGAACGCCTCGCATAACTTGACCGTTTGGTGGAGTAGGTGCCACTGAGGGGGATCGGGGCTTACAGGCCGGGGGGCCTGTGACCCATGACGTGCGGTGACGCATGGTCAGCACCAAGGAGGGGCGCGTGTCGCAGAAGTCGGATGCCGGGGTGTTCGCCGTACTGGAACTGCTGGACGGCGGGGCGCCGCCGGACGAGTTCGAGATGCTCGTGGAGGACGCCCGGAGATCCGGCGCGGGGGACGAGGAACTGGCCGCCCTGGAACGGGCGAAACGGCTGGGGCTGTCCGTGCGGGCCCGGGGCGAGAACGAACAGCAGCGCCTGGCCACCATGTCGGCCCTCTTCGAGACCGGTTTCGACATGGCCGTCCCGCAGGACCTCGACTCCCTGCTGACGATGGTCCTCCGGCGGGCCCGGGTGCTGCTCTCCTCGGACATGGCCTGGATCGGCCTCTACGACGACGAGGAGGGCCGGCACGTCATCCGCGCCTCCGACGGCCACATCACCGACCGGAACGTCGGCCTGCGGCTGGACCCGGGCGTCGGGCTCGGCTCGGCCACGACCCGGGAGCAGAACCCGTCGCCCTTCTGGACGCCCGACTACCTCGCCGACGAGCGCATCCTGCACAGCCCGTCCGTGGACGACGTCGTCCGCCTGGAACGCACCCGTGCCATGCTCGCGGTGCCGCTGTCCCGCGTCGGCGGTCCGGTCGGCTCGCTCTACGTGGGCGAGCGCAAGGTGCGCCACTACGCGCCGGACGAGGTGGCCCTGCTGCGCTCGCTGGCCGACCTGACCAGCGTGGCCATCAAGCACGTACGCCTCATCGAGCGCAACGCCGCGCTGATCGCCGCCCTCGAACGCCACACCATCACGGTGGAGGCCGGACTGCGGGACGTACGCGGGCTGAGCCAGACCCACCACCGGCTGATCGAACTGGTGTTGGACGACGGTGATCTGCACTCCCTGACCGACGAGGTCCGCCGGGAGCTCGACGCCCACGCGTGCGTCTACTCCGCCGACGGCACCCCCCTCGCGACGGCCGGCGAGGCACCGGTGTGCGCGGCGGACCCCGCGACGCTCTCGCGGCTGGGCGCGCTCGCCCCGCGCAGACCCGGCGAACTGGACGACGGCGTCTGGGCCGTTCCCCTGGCGGCCGGCACCGGCCACCTGGGCACCCTGGTGCTGCGCCCGAAACGGCCGTGGAGCACCGAGGAGGAGCAGCTGCTGCCGCTCGTCGGCCAGGCCGTCTCCGTCCAGCTGCTGGTGGAGAACAGCCGGACGGCCATCACCGAGGGCCAGATCCGCGAGGACTTCCTCGGCGACCTGCTGACCGGCCCGCAGCGCCCGCGCCCGCAACTGGAGCAGAGCGCCCGCCGGTTGGGCATCGACCTGCGCCGGGAACACGTCGTCGTGGTGGCCCGGCCCGAGGGCGAGGCGCACGGCAAACCGGCCGTGTGGGCCTCGTCGTACGCCTACCGGCAGAAGGGGCTGCGCAGCATGCAGAACGGTCTCGCCGTGCTGCTGCTGCCCGGCGGCGACCCGGGGGCCGCCGCCCGCGCGGTCTCCGCCGAGCTGTCCCCGCTCCTCGGCCACCCGGTGACCGTGGCCGCGGCGGGCCCGGCCGGCGACCCGGCCGCGGTCCGCGACGGGTTCCACGAGGCGCTGCGCTGTCTGGACGCCATGACCGCGCTGGGCGCCACGGGACAGGCCGGCTCGCTGCGCGACCTGGGCTTCCTCGGCGTCCTGCTGTCGGACGGGCACGACGTGGGGGCCTTTGTGCACTCCGCCATCGGCCCCGTCATCGACTACGACGAGCAGCGGTTCACCGACCTCACCCGGACCCTGGAGGCCTACTTCGAGGCGGGCGGCAGTCCGACGAACGCGGCCAAGCGGCTCCACGTCCACCCCAACACCGTCGCCCGCCGGCTGGAGCGCATCGGCGAACTGCTGGGCCCCGAGTGGCAGGACCCCCGGCGCGCCCTGGAGGTGCAGCTGGCGCTGCGCGTCCACCGGGTGCGCGCCGTCCTCGGCGGCACCGGGCCCGCGGCGGACGGCGCTCAGGAGGCCTGACCCAGGCACTCGGCCTCCTCGTCCGCCCCGGCGGCCCCCGGCCGGGTCAGCACCCGCACCGCGTGCGCGGCCGAGGCCAGCGTGGTGTGCCGGTGCCAGCCGCCGAAGGAGCGGCCCGCGAAGTCGCGGATGCCGACCTCGTCGGCGACCTCGTCGAAGTCCCGGCGCACCCGTCCCATCAGCCGGCTCAGCCGCACCAGGGCGGCGGGCGGCACATTCAGCAGGTCGGTGAGCCACAGCTCGGCCGGCCAGCGGCCGGCGGCGTCGCCCAGGCCCAGCAGCAGCATGTCCCGGCGCCGGACGGGCTCGCCGGGGGCCGGGCGGCGGCCGGGCAGGCCGACGCGGACGGCGGCGGTCAGCGAGGTGTGCACGCTGCGCCGGCCGTCGTGGTCGCGCCAGAGCACGGGCCGGCGCAGGTCCCGGGCGGCGCCCATGATCTGGTGGGCGGGCAGCGCCTCGCCGCCGCGCCCGGGCAGCGTGGGCTCCGCCGGCGCCAGCCGCAGGGAGCCGCCGACGCGGGCCAGCACCGGGACGCCCGCGGCCCGCAGCCGGTGGAGGGCGGAGAGCGCGTCCGCCTCCCGGGCGTCCATCACCACGGGCCGCACCGGCAGGCCCCAGTCGCGCATCATCCCGACGTACGCCTCGACGGTGCACTCCCCCAGCGTCTCGGCCCGCACCGAGTCGGGGATCGACGCCTGGCGCCGGCGCAGCGGGTCCTCCAGCCAGGACTCGGAGAGGAACAGCCGCCAGTTGACCGGGACGGCGAAGTCGTCGGAGGCCGCCCAGACGCCCACGGCCTGCTGGGCGTTGATCACCTGGCCCCGGACCGGACAGAAGCGGCGCTCGACGCCGACGGAGTTGTCGCCGGCCTTGGGGATCACCATGGGCCGCACCACCCAGGCCTGCGGGGGCGCGATCCGCGCGGTGTACGCGGCGAGCGCCCGGCGGACCGGCTCCCAGTCCCAGGTGGAGCTGGAGACGAAGTGGTGCAGGCTCTGCTCGGCGGCCGGACCGCCGCTCAGCGCCGCGATGTTGCGGATGGACTTGCGCCCCCGCGCCGCCAGCAGCCCCCGCAGATAGGCCTCGCCCCGGCGGCGCTGGTCGCTGCGCGGCAGCGAGGCGAACAGGGACCCGCCCAGCTCGGCGAGCAGCAGGTCCCGCGCCTCCGGGCCCGCCGTCATGGAGTTCCGACGTCCGGTCCCCTTGTGCAGAGCCGTGCCGTTCATCGCTCTCCCCCACTTCGTCCTCGCACGCCGATCGGGCCGTCCACCACCTTCTCCCCCGCCCCCCGTCCGGCCCCAGGTGTGCACAGCACCCGGCTGACCTGCCCGGGAGTGGTCCGGCCACCAGGCGGGCCCATGGGCGCCCCGAGGGCGCCGCCCGGCTCCTCCCGGGGGTGTGGCCGGGCCACCACACCCCCGGGAGAAGCCGGGCGGAACGGGGCGCGCGGCCGGACGGCGGGTCCGGGGGACGGGGCGCCGGGACGATGCGGCTACGGTGGTGGCGTACGCCCGTGGGAACGACGACGTCCCTGGGCGCGGTCGAATCGGTGCCGCCGGGCCGCCCGCAGGGAGCGGACGTCCGGGAGCGCCGGCTGGCTCAACTGAGCAGGAAGAAGTGAGCAGGGTGTTGGTGCAGGTCAACGCGGAATTCCGGAGTACGGGGCAGGCGTCGTGCACATTGTGATCATGGGGTGCGGGCGGGTGGGCTCGGCCCTCGCCCAGACCCTGGAGCAGCAGGGCCACACGGTCGCCGTGGTCGACCAGGACCCGACCGCCTTCCGGCGTCTGGGCTCCGGTTTCGGCGGGCGGCGGGTGACCGGTGTCGGCTTCGACCAGGACACCCTGCGCGAGGCGGGCATCGAGGAGGCGGGTGCCTTCGCCGCGGTCAGCAGCGGCGACAACTCCAACATCATCGCGGCCCGGGTGGCCCGCGAGATGTTCGGCGTGGAGAACGTGGCGGCCCGCATCTACGACCCGCGCCGCGCCGAGGTCTACCAGCGGCTCGGCATCCCGACGGTGGCGACCGTCCGCTGGACCGCCGACCAGATGCTGCGGCGGCTGCTGCCGTCCGGTGCGGAGCCGCTGTGGCGCGACCCCACCGGGGGCGTCCAGCTCGCCGAGGTCCCTGCCTCCCCGGCGTGGATAGGGCACCGGATCAGCAGGCTCCAGGAGGAGACCGGCGTCCGGGTCGCGTTCCTGACCCGGCTCGGCGAGGCCATGCTGCCGACCTCCGCGACGGTGCTGCAGGAAGGCGACCTGGTGCATGTGATGATGCGCACCGACGAGGTCGAAAAGGTGGAGGCCGCGTTCGCGCAGGGCCCCGAGGAAGGCGGTCACTGATGCGGGTCGCGATCGCAGGGGCCGGTGCCGTCGGCCGTTCCATCGCCGGCGAACTGCTGGAGAACGGGCACGAGGTCCTGCTCATCGACAAGGCGCCGTC
Organism: Streptomyces luteireticuli; assembly: GCF_041519305.1. Lineage (NCBI taxonomy): Bacteria > Bacillati > Actinomycetota > Actinomycetes > Kitasatosporales > Streptomycetaceae > Streptomyces > Streptomyces luteireticuli. The sequence continues at coordinate 6,226,253 of NZ_CP167927.1, read as the reverse complement.
CGCCATCTCGGTCGAGCGGGTGCCGCTGGCCGAGTGGCTGCTGGCCGACGCGTGCGAGATCACCTCGCTCGACGAGGCGGCGCTCCAGCGCTGCAACGTGGTGATCGCCGCGACCGGTGACGACAAGGTCAACCTCGTGGTGTCGCTGCTGGCCAAGACGGAGTACGGCGTCCCGCGCGTCGTGGCCCGGGTCAACAACCCCAAGAACGAGTGGCTGTTCAACGAGTCGTGGGGTGTGGACGTCGCCGTCTCCACCCCGCGTCTGATGTCGGCGCTCGTCGAGGAGGCCGTGAGCGTCGGCGACCTGGTGCGCCTGCTGCGCTTCAGCCAGGGCGACGCCAACCTGGTCGAGCTCACGCTGCCGCCGGAGGCCGCGCTCGCAGGCACCCGGGTCGGCGACGTGGACTGGCCCGAGGACACCTCCCTGGTCACGATCATCCGCGGCAACCGCGTCCTGACCCCCAACAAGGAGGACGCCCTGGAGGCCGGTGACGAGCTGCTGTTCGTCGCGGCCCCGGCGCGCGAGGAGCAGCTGGAGGACCTGCTGTCGGTCCGCCGCGAGGAGAGCTCCGACTGACGGTCGTCCGACCATGGGAAAGGCCCCGGTTCCCCGGGGCCTTTCCCATGCTTCGTGGTCGTCTCAGACCGTCTTCTCCGCCTTCTCGCGCTCCGCGCGGCGGGCCTCCTCGGCCTCCATCTCCGCGAACACGTCGATCGGCGGCGGGGCCTTGGCCAGGAAGATCCAGGTCAGATAGACCGAGAGCAGCATCGGCGGAATGCCGAGCGCCACCTTGACCCAGCCCAACTGGGTCGCGTCGCCCCACCAGTAGAGCGGGAAGAGGATCGCCGACTTGGCGAGCAGGATCAGCCCCCAGGCCCAACTGGCCTTGGTGTAGGCCTTCTTGCGGCCGGGGTTGCGGGTCCGCCAGGAAAGGTTCTCCTTGAACACCGGCCCGAGGATCAGGCCGAGCAGCGGGTAGCCGACCAGGGACGTGACGATGTAGGCCACCGCGAGGCCGAGCGTGTAGAGCATGCCCGGCAGGTAGAAGTTCTTGGCGTCGCCGGACATCATCGCGAACACCGCGCCGAAGGCCACACCGAAGACGCCGCCGAAGGCGTGCTTGAGGGTGTCCTTGCGCACCAGCCGGGCGACGCCGAGGGCCAGCGAGAGGGCCAGGGCGGCGACGGCGGCGGTGTGGATGTTCCGGTTGACGGTGAAGACGGCGACGAACACCAGGCCGGGGACGGTGGTCTCCACCATGCCGCGGACACCGCCGAACGCCTCGAAGAGCGCTGCCTCGGTCGCGGACCGTGACCCTTCGTCGCGGTGTCTGCCGGGCTGGTGGTCCATCGGCTTGTCGAGGGACGACAAGGGCTACTCCTGTCCGAGCGGTCGGAGTTCGTATCGGGGGTTGAACAGCACTCTGCGGCCACGGCTCATCGAGATCCGGCCGGAGGCGATCAGCTTACGGCCCGGCTCGATGCCCGCTATGGAACGGCGCCCCAGCCATACGACGTCCAGCGCCGCGGAGCCGTCGAAGAGCTCGGCCTCCAGCGCGGGGACGCCGGCGCGCGGTCGCAGCGTGACGGTCCGCAGGGTGCCGGTGACCTTGACGATCTGCCGGTCGTCGCAGTCACAGATCCGGGTGCATCCCACCGCTTCCGTGTCCTGCTGCAGCTCGGCCTGGTGCAGCTCCTCGGGCGAGGAGGAAAGCCGGTCGAGCATCCGGCGGAACCGGCCGGTCGACTTCTCGGAACGGGATACGGCACTCATGAATCCAGCGTACCGGGGTCCCGGAGCCCCATTGCAGTCCTCCGACCGCACCCGCCCCACAGCCCCGCCGACTCGAAGCGGCACCCCTCACAGCTCGAAGCGGTACCCCATCCCCGGCTCAGTAATGAAGTGCTTCGGATGCGACGGGTCCTGTTCCAGCTTGCGCCGCAGCTGGGCCATGTAGACCCGCAGGTAGTTGGTCTCCGTGCCGTACGACGGACCCCAGACCTCCTGGAGCAGCTGCTTCTGGCTCACCAGGCGGCCCGTGTTGCGCACCAGCACCTCCAGCAGGTGCCACTCCGTCGGCGTGAGGCGGACGTCCTTCCCGCCCCGGTTGACCTTCTTCGCCGCCAGGTCGACGGTGAAGACCTCCGTCTCGACGATCGCGTCGTCCCCCGCGGCCGACGGGCCCGTGGGCTCGGCCCGGCGGACCGCGGCCCGCAGCCGGGCCAGCAGCTCGTCCATGCCGAACGGCTTGGTCACATAGTCGTCGGCGCCCGCGTCCAGCGCCTCGACCTTCTCGTCGGAGGTCTGCCGGGCGGAGAGGACGAGGATGGGCACCCGGGTCCAGCCGCGCAGGCCCTTGATGACCTCGACGCCGTCCATGTCCGGCAGGCCCAGGTCGAGGATGACGACGTCGGGGTGGCGGGCGGCGGCGAGCTGGAGCGCGGTGGCGCCGTCGGGCGCGGCGTCGACCTCGTACTTGCGGGCCTTGAGGTTGATCACAAGGGCGCGGACGATCTGCGGCTCGTCGTCCACCACGAGCACCCGGTTCATGAGGAACCACCTCTGCTGTTCATGCGGACCCCGCCCTGGGGCCCGGGAAATCGACGGGGGTCACCGGCGCGGCTCATGTGGTGACCTGGGCCGGCAGGTCGGGGCGGACGGGGGCGCGGCCCGCCGCCACCCGCAGGGTGAGGACCATGGTCATGCCGCCGCCGGGGGTGTCCTCCGCCGCGAGCGTGCCGCCCATGGCCTCGGCGAAGCCGCGGGCGACCGCGAGGCCGAGGCCGACCCCGGCGCCGCGCGGCGCGTCGCCGTACCGCTGGAAGGGCTCGAAGATCCGGTCCTTGTCGCTGTCGGGGACGCCGGGGCCCCGGTCGGCCACCCGGACCTCGACCCGGTCGCCCAGCGCGCTGGCCGCGACGTGCACGGGCGTGTCCGCCGGGCTGTACTTCACGGCGTTCTCAACGATGTTGGCGACGCTGCGCTCCAGCAGTCCCGGGTCCACCGCGACCATGGGCAGGGTCTCGGGGATGTCGAGGGTCACACTGCCCTCGGGGACGCCGCCGAGGGCCATCGGGACCACCTCGTCGATGTCGATCTCGCGGATCAGCGGGGTGACGGTGCCGGTCTGGAGCCGGGACATGTCCAGCAGGTTGCCGACGAGGTGGTCGAGCCGGTCGGCGCCGTCCTCGATGCCGGCGAGCAGCTCCGCCTCGTCCTCCTCGGACCAGGCGACGTCGTCGGAGCGGAGCGAGGTGACGGCGGCCTTGATCGCGGCGAGCGGGGTGCGCAGGTCGTGGCTGACGGCGGCCAGCAGGGCGGTGCGTATGCGGTTGCCCTCGTCGAGGCGCCGGGCCCGCTCGGCCTCGCCGACCAGCCGCTGGCGGTCCAGGACGACGGCCGCCTGGGCGGCGAAGGCGGCGAGCACGCGGCGGTCCTCGGCGGGCAGGACACGCCCGGCGAGGACCAGCGCCATGGTGTCGCCGACGGGCATGTCCACATCGCCGTCCTCGGGCCGCAGCAGCGGCTTGCCGGTGCTGGTGACCACGCTGGCGGCGCTGGTCCACGGGTCGACGTCGCTGGCGCGCTCCAGCAGGGCGACGGACTCCATGGCGAAGGTCTCGCGGACCCGCTCCAGCAGCGCGTCCAGGCTGGTGTCGCCGCGCAGCACGCTGCCGGCCAGGAAGGAGAGGATCTCGGACTCGGCGCGCAGCCGGGCCGCCTGGTGGGTGCGGCGGGCGGCGAGGTCCACCACGGAGGCCACGGACACCGCGACGAAGACGAAGATCGCGATGGCGACGATGTTCTTGGGGTCGGTGATCGTCAGCTCGTGGATGGGCCGGGTGAAGAACCAGTTCAGCAGCAGCGAGCCGAAGGCCGCCGAGGCCAGCGCGGGCAGCAGTCCGCCGAGCAGCGCCGCGGCCACCGTCATGCACAAGAACAGCAGCATGTCGTTGGCCAGTCCCAGGTCCGGGACGACGTGGCTGAGCAGCAGGCTGAGCAGGACCGGCCCGAGGACGCCGACCAGCCAGCCGGCCACGATGCGGCCGCGGCCCAGCCGGGCGCCGCGGGTGACGGGCAGGCCGCGGCCCTTGGCGACCTCGTCGTGGGTGACGATGTGGACGTCGAGGTCGGGGCCGGAGTCCCGGGCGACGGTCTGGCCGACGCCGGGGCCGAAGATGTACTGCCAGGTCTTGCGGCGGCTGGAGCCGAGGACGATCTGGGTGGCGTTGACCCCGCGCGCGAACTCCAGCAGCGAGGCGGGCACGTCGTCGCCTATGACGTGGTGGAAGGTGCCGCCGAGGTCCTCGACGAGGGTGCGCTGGACGGCCAGTTCCTTGGGCGAGGCCGAGGTCAGCCCGTCGCTGCGGGCGATGTAGACGGCGAGGATCTCGCTGCCGGAGCCCTTGGCGGCCATCCGCGCGGCCCGGCGGATCAGGGTGCGGCCCTCGGGGCCGCCGGTCAGGCCGACGACGATGCGCTCGCGGGCGTTCCATATCGTCGAGACGCTGTGGTCGGTGCGGTACTGCCGCAGGTACTCGTCGACCCGGTCGGCGGTCCACAGCAGGGCCAGTTCGCGCAGCGCGGTCAGGTTGCCGGGGCGGAAGTAGTTGGAGAGCGCCGCGTCGACCTTGTCGGACTTGTAGATGTTGCCGTGCGCCATGCGGCGGCGCAGGGCCTGCGGCGACATGTCGACCAGTTCGATCTGGCCGGCCCTGCGCACCACCTCGTCCGGGACGGTCTCGCGCTGCCGCACGCCGGTTATCGACTCGACGACGTCGCCCAGCGATTCCAGGTGCTGGATGTTGACCGTGGAGATGACGTCGATGCCGGCCTGGAGCAGTTCCTCGACGTCCTGCCAGCGCTTGGTGTTGCGCGAGCCCGGGACGTTGGTATGGGCCAGCTCGTCGACCAGCACGACCTTGGGGCGCCGGGCGAGGACCGCGTCCACGTCCATCTCCGTGAACGCGCTGTCGCGGTAGGTGAGGGAACGGCGGGGCACCTCCTCCAGCCCGTGGAGCATGACCTCCGTGCGCGGGCGCCCGTGGTGCTCCACGAAGCCCACGACGATGTCGGTGCCGCGCTCCGCACGGCGGTGCGCCTCGGAGAGCATGGCGTAGGTCTTGCCGACGCCCGGTGCCGCGCCGAGGTAGATCCGGAGGTTGCCGCGTCCCATGGCCCCATTGTCTTTCAGGAGGGCGGCGGTGGCCGGGGCGGTTCTCCGTCCTGAAGTGCTGCACTGCCGCGCAGAACGACTTTACGGCGGACGGTCGGGACAAATCGGGCGGGCGGTGGGGCGCGCGGCAGGTATTGACGCAGCTCTGACGCCTGCGGCGGATTCGTGACCAGCGTGTACGCCCCTCCGGGCGGGAGGGGCGTACCTACCGGGTACGAGCGGATCTAGACCGCGCGGGCGATCTGCTGCCGCACGAAGACGCTGGGGCCGTCGTCGGGGTGCTTGTCCGGGTTGTTCTCCGGGACGGTGAAGTCGCCGACGATGCCCGGCTCGAAGACCAGGGCCATGCTCGACCCGCCGTAGCTGAAGAAGCCGAGCTCGTCGCCCTTCCGGACCTCGCTGCCCACGGCGAGCCCCGGCTTCCACTGGACGGAGGAGACCTCGTCCATGCCGATGACCACGGCGCACACCATGCGCCGGCCCAGTTCCTCACCCGTCTCGATGAACGCCAGTCCGCGGGTGTTGACGTTGGACTGGTACGCCTGCGAGTGGGTCCAGGTCGCCGGGTCGGGGCTCTCGCTCTCGGCGTGGCTGAACATCAGGCCCGGCACAACCTCCAGGTGCCTGATCGTCCCGCTCACCGGCACGTGCCAGCGGTGGAAGCTGTTGACCGAGAGGAACCCCTGGTAGACGTCGCCACCGACGAACCTGCCGACGTATTCGTCCTTGCACTCCCGGCCGTGGAGCATGTTCTCCAGCGAGTAGTAATGCCCCTTGATCCAGAAGTCGGCGCTCCGGGGGACGTCGCGCTGCATGTTGTAGACCGTGCCGTCGTTCGGGGCGGTGATGACCGAGGGGTCGTCCGGGCCGGCGAGCGGCCGGAACTCGTCCAGCTTGATGCGGCGGTGGAAGAAGTCGTTGAACGACCCGAAGCCCCAGTGGGGTTCGTCCCGGCGGTCCCAGCACTCGTATTCGTAGAGCTTGTTGAGCTCGGCGGCCGACTGCGAGAACCAGCCGTTCTCCCGGGTGCTGAGCACATAGCGGCTCTCGGGACTGTCGAGGAAGCGGCACCAGTCCTGGAGTATCGCCTGGAGCGCGGTGCCGAACCGCTGGTTGCGGAAGACGACCGCACCCGCCCTGGTGAGCCGCAGATGACCGAAGAGGGCGGACATCGGCAGGAAGATGTGCTTGGTGGGGTCCGGGTCGTAGGCCGGTGCGGTGCGGACGATGACGTTGAGTTTCTGGAGCAGGTCGTCGACGGAGGTGACGTGCCGGTGCTTCTCCGGAAGCTCGTTGATCATCTGCGTCACATACATCCGGACGATGCCGTCGGAGTACAGGATCTCGGCCAGGTCCTTGACCGGCCCGACGAACTCCTCCTTGGCGTCCGCCGCCCGCTGGGTGAGGTTCCGGTGCCATTCGTCGATCGCGGCGGGATTGCGCGGCAGATATCCGCCGGCCCGGCCGAAGGTGGTCCGGTAGCGGGCGTGCAGTTCCTCTGTGCTCAGGACAGCGGTCATGACCGTGGGCTCCAGTTCCGGGAATGCCGTGCGCGGTGAAAGAGGCTGATCCGGCGCGGGGCACAGCCTGGCCGCCGGGGTATTCGGCTCACCAGGAGCAATCAGGCCAAAGAAATACGGGCCATTTTCCCTCGAACGCATGGCTGTTGAGCCGTCCGGACCCTCCGTGCCATACGGCCGAAAAGGGGCTCATGCGGCCACATCGGCACCGCAGTACGGTCGTTGCTCGTTTCCGTACGACGGGTCGACCGACGGAGGGGATCCATGAGCAAGCCCATCACCGCGGCGGAGATCGAAGCGCGGTACCGGAACTCGTACGGCCGGGCGGCCGGTTATCTGCCGGGCGACCGCAGGGCCGTGGAGGCCTGGCAGGCGGACCTGGCGCGCCGGGCCCGGGCGCGGACGGACGGACACGTGCCCTCGGTGCAGAAGCTCGCGGAGTTGCTGGGAAAGGACAAGGAACTCGCGGACCTCGTGACGCAGACCGTCAAGGAAGCCCTCAGGCTGCACGACCAAGGGGTCAGGAACACCGAGGAGATGCTGGCCGCCCTCGACCTCGTCACCGGGACCGCGCCGGAATACCGGCTGGACCCCAAGCAGCGGATCTTCTTCCCCATGTCCGCCCTGTTCGTCTACATGATGGCGACGAAGTCGGGCAACGAGCTCTTCAAGCACCAGCAGTTCAACAAGGCCCTGCGCGGGATCCTGAAGGCGTGGTGCGAATTCCTGGACAGCCCGCGGAGCCGCTACGTCCTGCACGACGGCCCGGAGGGCTGGCTGGGACAGGCCGCCTACGAGCAGTTCAAACTCTACGAGTTCGACTACCGCCCGGAGGCGGCCTACGGAGGATTCGCCTCCTACAACGCCTTCTTCCACCGTCCGATCAAGCCGGAATTCCGTCCCAACGGTGCCCTGCACGACCTGCGGGCCGTCGTCTCGGCCAACGACGGAAAGGTGGTCAGGGTCTATCCGAATGCCCAGCTGGACGTTCCCAAAATCGAAGTCAAGGCGCAGCCGTACTCCCTCGACCTGATGCTCGGCAAGTACAGGAAAAAGGGAGACTTCGCGGGCGGCGACATCTTCCAGTCCTTCCTCTCGGGGGCGGACTACCACCGGTGGCACGCCCCGGTGGACGGTGTCGTCGAGTACGTGGAGAAGGTGCCCGGTCTCCAGTTCAGCGAACTGTACGACACGGACCATGTGGACCCGAGCGCCGGCACGCTCTCCCAGGGCTACCAGGCGAACGTCAACACCCGGGGAATTGTGGTCATCAGGAGCGAGTCCCCCGACATCGGCAAGGTCTGTGTCGTCCCCGTCGGCATCACCGAGATCTCCTCGGTCGACATCACCGTCCAGGAGGGCGACCGGGTGACCCGGGGCGATGAGATCGGCCGGTTCAGCTACGGCGGGTCGAGCATGTGCCTGGTGTTCCAGCCGGGCAGGGTCGAATTCACCGTTCCGCCCGGCCGGAAGGACGTGGTCGGCGACGACGGAGCGCCCGTCTTCGTCAACGGGACGATCGCCCGGGCCAAGTAGCCCCGGCCGCGGGGAAGGTGGCGCCCTCCGGTGGAGGGAGCCACCTTTCGTCCCGTCAACTCAGCAGTTCGAAGTCCGGCAGCAGCGAGATCTGCCGCTGCACCCCGTCGTCACCGCCCAGTTCCGGGTAGAGCGCCAGCAGATCGTTGCAGAGGGCGACGAGTTCGCCCTTGGGCCTCTGTGTCGTGAACGCATAGTGCTCGAACGGCGGGCCCGCGTTCGCGTCCGGACGGACGCCGGGCATGTCCCCGTCGACGAGCGGCGTCCGGACCAGGAGATCGGCCACCGGGTACAGCACCCCCTGCATCGCCGCGACGAAGCCCCGTTCGAGCCCGTACCGCTCGCTCTCGTGGAACGGCGCAGCATCCGTGTACGGCGTCATGGGCGTCGCATAGATCGCGTCGAGCAGCGCCAGCACATAGCAGTAGACGGCGTTCGAGAACTCCGTCAGCTTGTGCACCGGACGGCCCGGCACCAGCCTGGCGAGGGCCGGATCGTCCAGCACCGGCCAGATGACCTCGGAGTCGTCGATCGTGAACTTCTGCCTGCCGTTGTCGTCACAGATGACACCGATGCCGTTGAGACCCTTCGCGATGTCCTGGAACTTGGTGTAGTGCGACGCCTGCCACTTGCCGACTTCCTGGTCCGGGTGGTCGGCCGTGCGGAAGATCGGGTCGGGCAGGTAGCCGTGGTCCTGGCGGGCACCCTCCCCCTGGTCCACGATGATCTCCATCGCGTGGAGCGCCGTCTTCTCGTCCACGATGATCATGGGGCCGTCCGAACCGCCGTTCTGGTTCCAGTAGCCCCGGTGGTACTGGAACTTCCACAGCTCCCTCCTGGCCCTGCCCCAGTCGATCTTCTCCTTGAGGTGGTCGGAGCTGAGGTCGCGGATGCCCTGCTCGATGCGTGCGTAGAACTCGCCCAGCGTCTTGTACGGCCTGATCTCCGCGGCCAGTTCGGTCGCCTTGTCGTCGGGCAGCTCGATCTGCATGAACGTGCCGGTGACCTGCTCCTTGGAGAGGCGCCGGAGGTGGAGTTCCAGGTCCGGCTCCCGCATGAGCATCGGCTTGGGGTACGGCGTCGTGAACCCGTCGGCGCTGTACTCCCGGTCGTAGAAGCGCACCGCGTCCCCGCTGCCGATCGCCACCAGCAGGTTGCGCGCGAGCGTCAGATGGAGCATCTCCTCGATGGCGACGCCGATCATGGTGCGCTGGGCCGACTTCCCGGCGGCCCACTGCGAATAGCCCTTGGTCCTGATCGAGTAGGTCGAGTAGAGATAGAGCGGGATCGTGGAGAGCTCCACCTTCGCGGCGGCGACCAGGTGCTCGGTCAGTTCCCGCAGAGTGGCGATCTCGGGCACTTTCCGTTCGGCGCGCGCGGATTTCCCGGTCATGAAGAGTCCTCCGGTGTGAAGGGGCCGTCAGGTCTGGGGAGTTGCACGGGCTCTGAGCAGGCGCTCGTACGCCGCACGGCTCAGCTCCCGGGTGACCACCGCGTAGTCGCGGCGCCGCAGCGCGAGGAACACCGGTGCCGGCGGGGGCGGTTCGGGGTCCTCGCCCCGGTGCACGGCCGCCAGATAGGCGTGGACGGGCGCGCAGGCCCGCAGCAGCCGGGCGGGCGGGGCGGGGCCCGCGCCGTCCTCCGGCCCCGGGCCGTCCAGCACCTCGACGAACGCCCGCTCGAAGCGGACGAGATCGATCAGCAGGTCGATCCACGGCTCGCGCTCCGCGCCGGGTCCGGCGTCCGGCCGGGTGCGCGCCAGATGGTCCGCGAAGCCGTCGCTCAGCCCGGCCAGCAGGGGCGAACGGGACGGGTGCGCGGCGAGGTAGTCCAGCGCGAACCCGTCGAAGATCTCCTCGCCCAGCAGCCGCACCGACCCCGGGTGCAGCGAGCGCATGCACTCCACCAGCCGCTGCCGGTAGCCGTGCTGGTAGACGAACAGGCGCTCGCGGGCGGACTGCCGGCGGGACGCGGTGACCATCGCGTCCGGCCGGGTGCCGGACGGGTCGAGCAGGGCCTCCTGCATCCAGCGCTGTACCGCCGCCAGGGAAGGGGCGTCAGCCATGGACGCCTCCGGACGGCAGCACGGCGACGGCCCGGGCCCGGTTGAGCTCGGCCAGCAGCTCGGGAAAGGGCGGCAGGTTCTCGTCCCGCTCCAGCAACGTCGAGGCCCCGCCGGTCAGTTCGGTGGCGAGCCGGTAGAGCTCCCACACCGGCTCGGCCACCGGCGCGTCATGGGTGTCGATCAGATGAGTGCCGTGGTCCGTGTGCCCGGCGAGGTGCATCTGGACGACGCGCTCGTGCGGGAGCGCCCTCAGATACGCCTCGGGGTCGAAGTCGTGGTTGAAGGCGGAGACGTGGACGTTGTTGACGTCGAGCAGCAGCCCGCAGTCCGCCTCCTCCGCCATCCGGGCCAGGAACTCCCACTCGGTGAGGGCGGACGCCCGGAACTCGACGTAACTGCTGGGGTTCTCCAGGATCAGCGGCCGTTCCAGCTCGTTCTGCACGACGCGGATCCGGGCCACCACATGGGCCAGGGTCTCCTCGGTGAACGGCAGCGGCAGCAGGTCGTGGGTGTGCACGCCCAGGACGCCCGTCCAGCAGACGTGGTCCGAGACCCAGGGCGCGTCCAGCGAGTCGGCCAGCCGCTTCAGCCGGCGCAGATGGCCGAGGTCGAGGGGGTCGGTGCTGCCGATCGACAGCGACACTCCATGCGGGATCACCGGGTACTGTTCGGCGATCTCGTCGAGCGCCCGGCGCCTGCCGCCGCGGTTGTCGAGGAAGTTCTCCGAGATGACCTCGAAGAACCCCACCGGCGGCCGGTAGCGGCGGACGTAGGGCAGGTGCGCGGACCGTAACCCCACCCCGAACCCCAGGTGGGGCAGGCCCAGCCGGGCCGCGGTCACTGCGGCTGCTGCATGTAGTCGTAGTGCGGCATCCGCCTGTCCGGGATCCCCTCGCCCGGCGAGGGCCCGAACGCCTTGCCCGCCGCGTACATCCGGGCCTCGAAGAGCCTCCGCGCCTGCCTCCAGACGCTCTTGCCCTTGAGCGGCCCGGCGGAGAAGACCCGGCTCTCGTTGATCGGGCTGGCGCAGCTGCCGTTGTAGCGGCAGTCCTGCTCGCCGGGGTGGAACTGCTCGTAGTCGGTGCCCGCGTAGCCGCAGCCGCCCTGGCCGCGGCAGGCTCCTTCGCCGTGGCAGACGTGGAAGACGGTGGCACACTGCCCCGTGCCGGCCATGGTGGCGGTGCCCGGACGGTCGAGCCCTGCACAGGAGTTGAGCCCCATGCAGATGTGCAGTTCCTTCGGCTGCTCCTGCGGGACGGGGGACGGCGGCGCGTCCGGACACGGGCCTTGCCGGGGGTTTTCCGTCATGGTGTCCGTTCCTCTCCGTTCGGCGACGAGGACGAAGGCCACACCATGCCAGGGCGTACCGGGACGAAGGGAGGGAGCGAACCGGCCAGCGGCGTCGCGCCCGCATGGAACAGGCCAGTGTCCGGCGCGACTTGAGCCGCGGCCACCGCCGTACGCCGTCGGCCGTCGACGTACGGCGGCGGACCCTCAGGCCGTACGGGCCGTACGGGCGCCCTTCGCCCCGCGCGCGTCCCGCAGATAGAGCAGCCCCGCGCAGACGACGATCCACGCCACCAGGACGGCGATGCCGTGCCCCAGACCGTCGTCGTGGAAGTACGCCAGGCCCTGGACGGCCCGCACCCCCGCGCCGACCGGCAGGACGCCGGAGAGCGGGTGCAGCCAGCCGGGCAGATAGGAGGCGGGCATCACACCGCCGCTGGTGCTGTTGCCGAGGGTCAGCAGGACGATCGAGGCCAGACCCGAGCCCGCCGGGCCGGTCCACTTCACGAAGACCATCGTCGCCCCGCCCGCCGCCATGGCCATCAGCGCGGTGATCCCGGCGATGCCCGCGAAGGAGCCGGGCAGCGCCCCGAAGCCGGTGCCGCCCGCGAGGAGGGCGATGATGATCCCGCCCAGGACACCGAAGATCGCCAGGCTGGCCAGGCGCTGCCGCAGGCGCAGCGCGGGGGCCGCCTGGTAGGTCATGAGGCCGAAGAGATATCCGGCGAGGACCAGGCCGAAGGACGCGTAGAAGATCGCCAGCCCCCTGGTGTCCCCGGCGGAGGCGGGGAGGACGTCCTCCTGGGCGAGCCGGTGCCCGCCCGCCTCGGCGACCGGGCCGAAGGCTCCGGTGAGCGTGCCGGTGACGGAGGGCCCGTTGGCACCGGCGTAGAGCAGCTTCGGGCCGCCCCGGCCATGGCCGGTGAGGTAGGCGGCGAAGACGCTGCGGTGTCCGATGGCCTCCCGGGCGGCGCCCTCCTCCGCGTAGTACCGGACCTCGAAGCCGCCGGGGACGGCGGACTCCAGGCTCTCCCCGACCCGTTGGGCGTCCCGCTGGGTGCCCACGACCGCCACCGGGAGGTCGTGCGGCTTGGGCGCGTGGAAGGCCGCGAGGTAGACGCTCACGAAGACCGTCCCGATGACGAGCACGACCGCCACCGGGAGGAGGACGCCCTTCCAGCCGCCCCGCGGGTGCTGCGGCGGCGCGGGATCCGGGATGTCGGCGTGCGGGGCGGCGTCCCGCGAAGGGGACAGGGAAGGGCTGGGGAGCGACAAGGGAACCGTCCAAACTTGTAAGCTGCCTTATAACCGTAGCAGCAACCATAAGGTGCCTTACAAGTGGCGGTCCCCATGAACGAGCCCTCCTTCTCCACCGGCTTCCTCGCGTGGCAGTTCTCCCAGGCCATGGCCGGCCGCCTGGAGAAGGAGCTGCGCACCCTGGACCTGACCCTGGCGCAGCACAACGCGCTCCAGCACGTCCGGCACGAGCCCGGCACCTCCAGCGCCGCGGCCGCGCGCCGCGCCGGCATCACGGCCCAGTCCATGGGGGCCGCGATCAACGGCCTGGCCGAGCGGGGGCTGATGGAGCGCCGCCCGCACCCGACCAACCGCCGCGTGCTGTGCCTGTACATCACCGACGACGGCCGGCGGATGGCCGAGCGGTCGGCGAGGATCGTGCACCGGATGAACGACGAGGTCCTCGCCGTCCTCTCCCCCGAGGAGCGCGCGACCACGCACGACGTCCTGCGCCGCCTGGTCGAGCACGTCAACCCCGGTGTCCTGCCGCCTCCTTCGGACTGAGCCCCCTTCGACCCGGGGCCCCTCCGGCCCGAGACCCCTTCGGCCCGCGGTTCCGGCCCCCGGGAATGCGCCAGCGCCCGGCCCCCGTCGGCGGATCTCTCCGCACGACGAGGAACCGGGCGCCGGAATCCCCTACTCGCCGGAGGCCAGCTCCTTGAGCGCGATGTTGAGCTTGAGCACATTGACGTGCTTCTCGCCCATGAAGCCCAGCTGCCGGCCGTCGGTGTGGTCCTTCACCAGCTGCTCGACCTTGTCCGCCGGCAGCCCGTTGGCCTTGGCGACCCGCCCGGCCTGGAGCTCGGCGTACTCCGGGGAGATGTCCGGGTCGACGCCCGAGGCGGAGGCGGTGAGGGCGTCCACCGGGACCGACGACGGGGAGACCCCGTTGAAGGCGGCGACGTCCGCGCGACGCTGCTTGACGCTGTCGAGCAGCACCTTGCTGTCGGCGGCCAGGTTGGAGGCGCCCGAGACCAGCAGCTTGTACTGGGTGTTCTCGGTGTTGGGGCCCGCCGCCGAGGGGCGGCCCTGGAAGAACTTCGGGTCGGGCAGCGGGTTGCCGTCCTTGTCCTTCTTGTCGAGCGTGTAGCTCTGGCCGAGCAGTCCGGAGCCGACGGACTTGCCGTCCACCTTCAGCTCGGAGCCGTTCGCCTTGTCGTGGAAGGCCAGTTGGGCCAGGCCCGTGACGACGAGCGGGTAGATCACGCCGCAGACGACGGTGAGGACGAGCAGGGCGCGGAGCCCCGCCCCCGCCAGCCGGGCCGCGTTGCGTACGGAGATGTTCATGTCGTCACCCGATGCCAGGGATGAGGGTCAGGAGCAGGTCGATGATCTTGATGCCGATGAACGGGGAGATCAGGCCGCCCAGTCCGTAGATCAAGAGGTTGCGGCGGAGCATCGCGTCCGCGCTCATCGGCCGGTAGCGGACGCCCTTGAGGGCGAGCGGCACCAGGGCCACGATGATCAGCGCGTTGAAGATGACCGCCGACAGGATCGCCGACTGCGGCGAGTGCAGGCTCATGATGTTGAGCTTGTCCAGGCCCGGGTAGGCGACCGCGAACATCGCGGGGATGATCGCGAAGTACTTCGCGACGTCGTTGGCGATGGAGAAGGTCGTCAAGGCACCCCGGGTGATGAGGAGCTGCTTGCCGATCTCGACGATCTCGATGAGCTTGGTGGGGTTGGAGTCCAGGTCCACCATGTTCCCGGCCTCCTTGGCGGCCGAGGTGCCGGTGTTCATCGCGACACCGACGTCCGCCTGGGCCAGGGCCGGGGCGTCGTTCGTCCCGTCGCCGGTCATCGCGACGAGCTTGCCGCCGGCCTGCTCGCGCTTGATGAGCGCCATCTTGTCCTCGGGCGTGGCCTCCGCCAGGAAGTCGTCGACCCCGGCCTCCTGGGCGATGGCCTTCGCCGTCAGCGGGTTGTCACCCGTGATCATGACGGTCTTGATGCCCATGGCGCGCAGCTCGTCGAAGCGCTCCCGCATGCCCTCCTTGACGACGTCCTTGAGGTGGATGACGCCGAGGACGCGGGCGCCCTTGTCGTCCTCCACGGCAACCAGCAGCGGGGTGCCGCCGGCCTGGGAGATGTCGTCGGTGAGCGTACGGGCGTCCTCGGCGACCGTGCCGCCCTGCTCCTCGACCCAGGCGATGACCGAACCGGTCGCGCCCTTGCGGACCTTGCGGCCCTCGACGTCCACACCGGACATCCGGGTCTGCGCCGTGAACGGGATCCACTCGGCACCGACCAGCTCGCCCTCGTGGCGCTCGCGCAGGCCGTACTTCTCCTTGGCGAGGACGACGATCGAGCGGCCCTCGGGCGTCTCGTCGGCGAGCGACGAGAGCTGGGCGGCGTCGGCGACCTCGGCCGCCATGGTGCCCTTGACGGGGACGAACTCGGCGGCCTGGCGGTTGCCGTAGGTGATCGTGCCGGTCTTGTCGAGCAGCAGCGTCGAGACGTCGCCCGCGGCCTCCACCGCGCGCCCGGACATCGCCAGGACGTTGCGCTGGACCAGCCGGTCCATGCCCGCGATGCCGATCGCGGAGAGCAGCGCGCCGATCGTGGTCGGGATGAGGCAGACCAGCAGCGCGGCGAGCACGATCATCGTCTGCTCGGCGCCCGCGTAGATCGCGAACGGCTGGAGGGTAATGACCGCCAGCAGGAAGACGATGGTCAGCGACGCCAGCAGGATGTTGAGCGCGATCTCGTTCGGCGTCTTCTGCCGGGCCGCACCCTCGACCAGGTTGATCATCCGGTCGATGAAGGTCTCGCCCGGCTTGGTCGTGATCTTGATGACGATGCGGTCGGAGAGCACCTTGGTGCCGCCGGTGACGGCCGAGCGGTCACCGCCCGACTCCCGGATGACCGGGGCGGATTCACCGGTGATCGCCGACTCGTCGACGCTCGCCACGCCCTCGACCACGTCGCCGTCGCCCGGGATGACGTCGCCCGCCTCGCAGACGACCAGGTCGCCCACGGTCAACTGGGCACCGGGCACCGACTCCTCGCCGCCGTCGCCGGTCAGCCGGCGCGCGACGGTGTCGGTCTTGGCCTTGCGCAGGGTGTCGGCCTGGGCCTTGCCGCGGCCCTCCGCGACGGCCTCCGCCAGGTTGGCGAAGAGCACGGTCAGCCAGAGCCAGACCGTGATCGTCCAGCCGAACCAGTCGCCCGGGTCCTTCAGGGCGAGAACGGTGGTGACCACCGAGCCGATCTCGACCACGAACATCACCGGGGACTTGACCATCAGCCGGGGGTCGAGCTTGCGGAAGGCGTCCGGCAGCGACTTCACCAGCTGCGCGGGGTCGAAGAGGCCGCCGGAGACCCGGCCCTGCTCCCCGTCGCCGTGCGGCTGCTCGTCCTTGGGGCCCTCGGGGGCGGTACGGACAGGGGTGGTCGTGCTCATGAGAGTCCCTCCGCCATCGGGCCAAGGGCCAGGGCCGGGAAGTAGGTCAAGCCGGTGATGATGAGGATCGCGCCCACGAGCAGCCCGGCGAACAGCGGCTTCTCGGTGCGCAGGGTGCCGGCGGTCTCGGGGACGGGCTTCTGCTCGGCGAGCGAGCCGGCCAGCGCCAGGACGAAGACCATCGGCAGGAAGCGGCCGAGCAGCATCGCGAGGCCGATCGTGGTGTTGTACCAGGGGGTGTTGGCGTTCAGGCCCGCGAAGGCCGAGCCGTTGTTGTTGGCGCCCGAGGTGAAGGCGTACAGGACTTCGGAGAAGCCGTGCGCGCCGCTGTTGTTCACCGAGTTGCCCGCGGTGTTGAGGATCGACTCCGGCGGTCCGGCCAGCGCCATGGACAGGGCCGTGAAGCCCAGCACCAGGGTCGGCGTGATGAGGATGTAGCAGGCGGCGAGCTTGATCTCGCGGGTGCCGATCTTCTTGCCGAGGTACTCGGGCGTGCGGCCCACCATGAGGCCGGCGATGAAGACCGCGATGACCGCCATGACGAGCATGCCGTAGAGGCCGGAGCCCACGCCGCCGGGCGCGATCTCGCCGAGCATCATGCTCAGCAGGGTGAGGCCGCCGCCCAGTCCGGTGAAGGACGAGTGGAAGGAGTCCACCGCGCCGGTGGAGGTGAGCGTCGTCGTGGTGGCGAAGATCGCCGAGGCGCCGACGCCGAAGCGCTGCTCCTTGCCCTCCATCGCGCTGCCGGCCGCCTGCAGCGCGGCGCCGTGGTGCGCGTACTCGGTCCACATCATCAGCGCGGTGAAACCGAGCCAGATGATCCCCATCGTGGCCAGGATCGCGTAGCCCTGCTTGACGTTGCCCACCAGCTTGCCGAACGTCCGGGTCAGCGCGAAGGGGATGACCAGGATCAGGAAGATCTCGAAGAGGTTGGTGAAGGCGTTGGGGTTCTCGAAGGGGTGGGCCGAGTTGGCGTTGAAGTAGCCGCCGCCGTTGGTGCCCAGCTCCTTGATGACCTCCTGCGAGGCCACGGCGCCGCCGTTCACCTGCTGGGTGCCGCCGGTCAGCTGGCCGATCTCGTGGATGCCGGCGAAGTTCTGGATGGCGCCGCAGGCGACCAGGACCAGCGCGCCGACGACGGAGATCGGGATCAGGATCCGGACGGTGCCGCGCACCAGGTCGGCCCAGAAGTTGCCCAGTTCACCGGTGCGGGAGCGGGCGAAGCCCCGGACGAGGGCGATGGCGACGGCCATGCCGACCGCGGCGGAGACGAAGTTCTGCACCGCCAGGCCCAGCGTCTGGACGGCGTGGCCCATGGCCTGCTCGCCCGAGTACGACTGCCAGTTGGTGTTGGCGACGAACGAGGCGGCGGTGTTGAACGCCTGGTCCGGGCTGATCGCCGTGAAGCCCAGCGACAGGGAGTGCGGGAGCACGCCCTGGATCCGCTGGAGCAGGTAGAGGAAGAGGATGCTCGCGAGCGAGAAGGCGAGGATGCCGCGCAGATAGGCGGGCCAGCGCATCTCGGCGGACGGGTTGGCGCCGATGAGGCGGTAGATCAGCTTCTCGGCGCGCAGGTGCTTCTCGGAGCTGTAGACGCGGGCCATGTAGTCGCCGAGCGGGCGGTAGACCAGCGCCAGCGCCGCGACGAGCGCGGTGAGCTGGAGGACTCCGGAGAGGACGGGGCTCATAGGGGTGCTCAGAACCTCTCCGGGAAAACGAGGGCGAGGACCAGGTAGCCCAGGAGGGCGACGGCCACGACCAGACCGACGATGTTCTCGATGCTCACAGCTTCGTCACCCCCTTGGCGACGAGAGCCACCAGCGCGAAGACCGCGACACAGGTGACGACGAAGGCCACGTCGGCCATCGTGTGCTCCTAGAGAGTTCGGACATGAACGGACCTCTAGAGGAAACATCCGATACCGACCGGCACAGCGTTCGTTGACGCCTCCCTTACGGCCATTAGCGCCCCCTTGACGGGATTCATACGGGAGCGCCCCGGACCTGCGAAAACGCCGCTGGGCCGGAACCCCGGCAAGGGGTTCCGGCCCAGCGGAAGGGCACAATCCGGCCGTCTGTGCGCGGCATTCGGGCCGCTCAGGGGCGGCCGTGCGTCAACGGATCTCGGAGATCTCCGGGCCGCGCTGGAGGCGCTCCACGCCGCCCGCGAAACGCGACTGGCCCTCGTCCTGGAGACCCTCGGCGACCATCTGCGCGTCGTCGGGCAGCTTGAGGACGATCGGGTCGCGCGGGGCCATCGGGGAATCGCCGCGCAGGACGACGGTGTCCCGGAAGATCTGCTCCAGCATGCCCGCGGTCTGCGGCTGCACGGCGCCCTGGCCCGAGATCACACCCCGCAGGAACCAGCGCGGACCGTCACAGCCCACGAAGCGCACCAGCTGCACGCCGTTCGTCCCGTCGGGCAGGGCGACGGGCACCTGGGCCCGCAGCTCCCAGCCCAGCGGGCCCTGCACCTCGTCCACGACACCGCCCTGCTGGGTGATGCCGGCCGCGATCTCGTCGCGGACCTCGCCCCAGATGCCCTCGCGCTTGGGGGCGGCGAAGGCCTGCAGCTGCACGGCGCTGTCGCGCAGCACCACGGTCGCGGCGACGATCGCGTCCCCCGCGACCTCGACCCGGAGCTCCATGCCCTCGACGCCGGGCACGTAGAGCCCGCCCAGGTCGACGCGGCCCTCGGCGGGGGCCTGCACCTCGGAGACGTCCCACGGCCCGTCCGGACGGGGCTCGGGCTCCAGGCGCACCCGGTGCGCCTCGGCGTCCTGTGCGCCCTCGTCGGCGAGGGAGTCCTCCGCGGTCTGCTCGGAGATCACGTCGTCGATCCGTTCGACGGCGTCCTCGCTGCGCTTGCGACGACCGAACACGTCACTGTCCTTCCCGGTCAGAGGCGACCGAAGCGAATCCATGCCCCACGGCGTCGTGGCCCCCGGTGGACCCGAAGCCCCCTTCGCCCCGCGCCGAGCCGGGAAGCTCCGCCACCTCGTGGAAGCGGACCTTCTCGACCTGCTGGACAACCAATTGGGCGACGCGGTCGAACCGCTCGAACCGCACGCTCTCGCGCGGGTCCAGATTGACCACAATCACCTTGATCTCTCCACGGTACCCGGCATCGATGGTCCCCGGGGCATTCACCATGGAGACCCCGCAGCGGGCGGCGAGACCGGACCGCGGGTGCACGAAGGCCGCGTACCCGTCGGGCAGCGCGATCGACACCCCGGTGGGCAGCACGGCCCGCTCGCCGGGCGCCAGGACGGCGGCCTCGGTGGTCACCAGGTCGCAGCCGGCGTCGCCGGGGTGCGCGTAGGAGGGAAGCGGAACAGCGGGATCGATCCGGTGGATCAGGACGTCGACGGGCTGACGCATCAGGGGTTCACCTCGAAGGCTCGGACGACCTTCAGCTGGTCGGGATCGGAGAGCACCGCCTTGATCTCGGCGGGACGGCCGTTGTTGACGAAGTGCTCCAGCTTGACCTCGATGAACACCGCGTCGGCGCGGACCGCGACCGGCCCCTCGGGGCCGCCGATCCGGCCGGTGGCCGTGCAGTAGATCTTGCGGCCGTGCACCGCGGACACCTCGGCGTCCAGGTGCAGCACGGTGTCGACGGGGACGGGCAGCACATAGTCCGTCTCCAGCCGGCCGGTCACCGCGATGACGCGGGTCAGCCAGTTCAGCGACCCCAGCGTCTCGTCCAGCGCCGTCGCCAGCACTCCGCCGTGCGCCAGGCCGGGGGCTCCCTGGTGGGCCTCCCTGACCCGGAACTCGGCCGTGACGCGCACGCCCTCGCCGGCCCGCACCTCCAGGTGCAGGCCGTGCGGGACACCGCCGCCGCAGCCGAAGCAGTTGTCGTAGTGCGCCCCGATGACCTCGCCCGGCGCGGGGGCCTCGGGGTGCCGCACCGGCGGCCGGGCATCGGCCGGCGGTGTCAGCGCTGTCGTTCGTCCACTCACAGGGGCTGACCTTACCCGCGCGAGCGGCACCCGGTCCCGTCCGTGCCAAGCTTGGGCTCATGCAGCCTTACGAAGAACGCCTGACCGCGCCCGGATCCTGGTGGGCCGTCGCGGTGCTCGTCGGGGTCGCCATGGCCCTGATCCTGCTGCCCCTGGGCGGGATCGCGACGCTCGCCGGTTTCGCCGGAGGGGCGGCCCTGGCCGCGATCGCGGTGAGCTCCTACGGCTCGGCGCGGATCCGAGTGGTGGGCGGCGCCCTCCTCGCGGGGGACGCGCGGATCCCCGTCGAGGCCCTGGGCGAGGCGCAGGTCCTCGACGCCGAGGAGGCGCGTGCCTGGCGGACCCACAAGGCCGACACCCGGGCGTTCATGCTGCTGCGCGGCTATGTGCCCACCGCCGTGCGGATCGAGATCACGGACCCGGACGACCCGACGCCGTACGCCTATCTCTCCACCCGCTCCCCCGAGCGGCTGGCGGCGGCCCTGGAGGCGGCCCGGGGCGTCAGGAGCTGAGCCCGGGGCGCCCGTCGGCCTCCGGGGCCGGCAGCTCCTCCCAGGGCACCTGGCGGCGGCGCAGGTCGGTACGGACCTTGGCGGCGAGCTTGCGGGTGTCCCGGCGGTTCATCACCGCGCCCACGGTGGCGCCGATCATGAACGGCGTGAGGCTGGGGAGGTTGCGGAAGGTGCGCTTGAGGACCTGCTGGCGCAGCTCGCGCCGCAGCTGTCCGCCCAGCGCCACATTGATGGTCGTCGGCGCGGTGACGTCGACCCCGCGTTCGTCGGCCCAGGCGGCGAGGTAGGCCATCGCCCGCTGGCGCAGTGTGCCGGGCGCCCGGAGGCCGTAGACCTCGTGCAGCTCGGCGATCAGTTTGAACTCGACGGCCGCCACTCCGACGATCTCGGCGGCGAGCTCCGCCGGCATGGCCGGGGGCACCGGCAGCATCGCCGCGGCCCCGATGCCGGCCCCCACGGTGGACGTGCCGTTCGCGGCACCGGCCACCAGCTTGTCGGCGATCTCCTCCGGTCCGAGCCCCGGGAACTGGGCCCGCAGGGTGGCGAGATCGCGCACCGGGATCCGCGGGGCGTTCGTGACGATCCGGTCGGCGACGACGGTCAGCCCCGCCTTGACGCCCCGGCTCCATCGCCGGGCCCGTCCCTGCGGCTCCGTGTCGGCCGGAGCCTCGATGCCGCGGCCGGCCGCGGCGAGCGAGGCCGTGCGGCCCCGCTCGGCGTCGGTGTCGGCCGCGCCGTCCGGTGCGGCCTCCTGCGGCCCCGTGCCGTCCCCCGCCGGCCCCAGGGCCCGGATGCGCCGTGCTCGCCGCTTCCGGAAGGGTTCCGAGCCTGCCATGGCAGACCCGCGCCTCACTCGCAGTCGCGGCAGATCGGCTGGCCGTTCTTCTCGCCGGCCAGCTGGCTGCGGTGGTGCACGAGGAAGCAGCTCATGCAGGTGAACTCGTCGGCCTGCCGGGGCAGGACGCGAACGGACAGTTCCTCGTTGGAAAGGTCCGCGCCCGGCAGTTCCAGGCCCTCGACGGCCTCGAACTCGTCGACGTCGACGGCCGAGGCCGACTTGTCGTTCCGCCGGGACTTCAGTTCCTCGATGCTGTCCTCGTTGACGTCATCGTCGGTCTTGCGTGGGGTGTCGTAATCCGTTGCCATGTCGCTCTCCCCCTCTGGGTGTCTGCGGTGTCTCCAGCGCACGTAACGCGTGAGGAGCCGGACTTGTGCCCGACCCGAGGCGGAGATTTTGCCTCACATCAAGGTCTGTTACTCAATCGACACCCAACCGCACACCTGAAGAGGTGATCGGATCGGGTGGCGAACGGGACCGTACACGGTCCGCAGGCCGCTCGTCGCGGCGCCATCTCCTGTACTTCCCGTGATCAAGACCCCCGGAAACCCCCATTTTCCCGGCGTTCCAGGGGAGCCTCCGCTCACGGAGAGTAGATGGCCGGATGTCGCCCCATGTGATCGATCACACACAACAACAGCGCCCACCAGACCGGGAAAATTCCGCGCAAAGCGAACCCGTGCCCGCCGTATTGTCGCAGATTCCCCGGAGCGGTGACGTCGCGCCGGGGAGTCTGTCAGGTCGTCCCTCAGGCGGGCAGGACGACCCTCATGACCAGCCCGCCGCCCTCCCGGGGCACCGCCGTGATCCGGCCGCCGTGCGCCCGGGCCACGGAGCGCACGATGGACAGTCCCAGGCCCACGCCCTTGTCGCTGCCGGTGCGCTCGGTACGCAGCCGGCGGAACGGCTCGAAGATGTTGTCCAACTCGTAGGCGGGCACGACCGGGCCGGTGTTCTCCACCACCAGCACCGCCTGGCCCGGCTGCGTCTCGGTGGTGACCTCGACCCAGCCGTCCGGGGTGTTGTAACGGACGGCGTTCTGCACCAGGTTGAGCGCGATCCGCTCCAGGAGGACACCGTTGCCCTGCACCACAGCGGGCTGCCGGGTGCCGCGCAGCTCCACGCCCTTGGCCTGGGCCTCGGCACGGGCCTGGTCGAGAGCCCGGTCGGCGACCTCCGCGAGATCCACGGGCTTGCGGTCCACGATCTCGTTGTCGCTGCGGGCCAGCAGCAGCAGGCCCTCCACCAGCTGCTCGCTGCGCTCGTTGGTGGCGAGCAGCGTCTTGCCCAGCTGCTGGAGCTCGGGCGAGGCCCCGGGGTCCGAGAGGTGCACCTCCAGGAGGGTGCGGTTGATCGCCAGCGGGGTGCGCAGCTCGTGCGAGGCGTTGGCCACGAAGCGCTGCTGGGCCGTGAAGGCCCGCTCCAGCCGGTCGAGCATCTCGTCGAAGGTGTCCGACAGCTCCTTGAGCTCGTCGTCCGGGCCGCCGAGCTCGATGCGCCGGGTCAGGTCCGTCGCGGCCACCCGGCGGGCGGTGCGCGTGATCTTGCCCAGCGGGGAGAGGACCCGGCCGGCCATGGCGTAGCCGAAGGCGAAGGCGATCACGGCGAGCCCGAGCAGGGCCAGCAGCGAGCGGCGCAGCAGTCCGTCCAGGGCCAGGGCGCGCTGGTGGTCGGTGCAGGCCTTGACGCCCTTCATGAACTCGTTCTTGTCGCCGAGACTGGCGAGATCGGGGCAGTTGGTGGCGACCTGCACCTTGCCCTCGACAAGGCTGAACGGCAGCTCGCTGCCCTGCCGCATCGCGTCCGCGGCCAGCAGATAGATGATCGTCAGCAGCAGGACGCCGGCCATCAGGAACATCCCGCCGTACAGCAGGGTGAGCCGTATCCGGATGGTGGGCCGCAGCCAGGGGAAGGGCCGCACCACCGGCTGGCGGGGGTCCCAGGCCGGTCTGGGCGGGGAGGAGGGCTGCGGCGGCGCCGAGGGGGGTGTGGGGGTCTGAGCGGCCATCGGGGTCAGATCCGGTATCCCGAGCCGGGGACCGTGACGATCACGGCGGGCTCGCCGAGCTTGCGGCGCAGCGTCATGACGGTGACGCGGACGACGTTGGTGAACGGGTCGGTGTTCTCGTCCCAGGCCTTCTCCAGCAGCTGCTCCGCGGAGACCACGGCACCCTCGCTGCGCATCAGCACCTCCAGCACCGCGAACTCCTTGGGCGCCAGCTGCACCTCACGCCCGTCGCGGAAGACCTCCCGGCGGTTGGGGTCCAGCCGGATGCCGGCCCGCTCCAGGACGGGCGGCAGGGCGACGGTGGTCCGCCGGCCCAGGGCCCGTACGCGGGCGATCAGCTCGCTGAAGGCGAACGGCTTGGGGAGGTAGTCGTCGGCGCCGATCTCCAGGCCCTCGACCCGGTCGCTGACGTCGCCGGAGGCGGTCAGCATCAGGATGCGGGTGGGCAGCTGGAGCTCGATGACCTTGCGGCAGACGTCGTCGCCGTGGACGACGGGCAGGTCGCGGTCGAGGACCACGACGTCGTAGTCGTTGACGGCGATGCGCTCCAGGGCGGCGGCTCCGTCGTACACGACGTCGACGGCCATGGCCTCCCGGCGGAGTCCGGTGGCGACGGCATCGGCGAGCAGCTGCTCGTCCTCGACGACGAGTACGCGCACGGCGCTCTTCCTTCCGTGTGGGCCCGGTGGGCCGAGGGATGCGGACGGTCCGCGCGGGTGCCCCGAGCAGGCTCTGAACAGGCGCGACGGACCGTGGTGAGTGCCTCCATCGTGCCTCGTCACCCGGTAAACCGGCTGTAAGGGGTCCGGGACCGTCGGGTGGGACGGGGATTCGGGCCTGTTTGCGGACGGCATGTTTCCGTCCGGACGGGGGTGGGGAAGACGTCTGCACACCCGCGATCACGACCCTGTACCGCGGTACGCCCCGATCCGCCGTACCGCAGGGGTACCACCACGCACGTGATCGTTCCCGGCCGCCGGCCGGGACCCCCCGGCACACCCCCGTGCCAACCGAGCCGACCCAGGAGGGGGCGCAGCATGGACGCGTTCACCGCCGGCATTCTGCAGCGCATAGAGAGCACACGGCAGTCCCTCGACCGGGCCCGCCTCAGCGGCGACGACTTTCTCATCGACATGGAGCAGTCGCAGCTGGACGATCTGCACCGCCTCGCGGCGGAGCACGGCGTCGAGGTCAGCGCCGCCTGACCCCTGACCCGGTCCCGCGGTACACGAAGGAGCGTCCCGGTGCGTACGTCGCACCGGGGCGCTCCGTCATGAGCGGCCCCCGCCTCAGTCGTGCCAGGCGCCCAGCGCCTCCAGGCGGGCCTGGAGCGGCTCGAAGAGGCCGGGCGGGGCGGCGACGGTCAGCTCGCCGGAGGGGGCCCGGCCCGGGCGGCCGCCGGTGAGGGCGCCCGCCTCGCGGGCGATCAGGGCGCCGGCCGCGAAGTCCCAGGGGTTGAGGCCGCGCTCGTAGTAGCCGTCGAGCCGGCCGCAGGCGACGTCGCACAGGTCGACGGCGGCGGCTCCCGCCCGGCGGATGTCGCGCACCTCGGGCAGCAGGGCGCGCACCACCTCGGCCTGGGCGGCGCGGCGCTCGGCGAGGTAGCCGAAGCCGGTGCCGACGAGCGCCTGCGCGAACTCCGGCGCCGGGCGCACCCGCAGCCGCCGCTCGCCGCAGTACGCGCCCTCGCCGAGCACCGCCCGATAGGTCTCGCCCCGCATCGGTGCGGCGACCACGCCCACCACGGTCTCCCCGTCCGCCTCGGCGGCGATGGAGACCGCCCAGGAGGGCAGCCCGTACAGGTAGTTGACCGTGCCGTCGAGCGGGTCGATCACCCAGCGGACGCCGCTGGTGCCCTCGCTGCTGGCGCCTTCCTCCCCCAGCAGCCCGTCGTGCGGGCGGCGCTCGGCGAGGAAGTCGGTGATCAGCTTCTCGGCGGCGAGGTCCATCTCGGTGACGACGTCGACGGCGCTGGTCTTGGTGGCGGCCACGCCCAGGTCGGCCGGGCGGCCGTCCTTCAGCAGGGCGCCGGCCCGGGCGGCGGCCTCCAGGGCCACGGCCAGGAGCTCGGAGTTGCTCACGGTGCTTCCTTACGCGTACGGGCTGTCGGCGCCCGCGGCGGCGGGGCGGGGGGAACGGGCCGGGCAGCAGCCGACCGGGCACAGGTCGTGGGAGGGGCCGAGGGCGCCCAGGGCGCAGCGCTCGGGGCGCTCGCCGCGCTCGGCGGCGGCGCGCTCCAGGACCAGCTCGCGGACGGCGGCGGCGAAGCGCGGGTCGGCGCCCACGGTCGCGGCCCGGGCGACGGGCAGGCCCAGCTCGGCGGCCTTGGCGACGGCCTCGGTGTCGAGGTCGTACTTGACCTCCATGTGGTCCGAGACGAAGCCGATGGGGACCATGACGACGGCCGGGGCGCCCTCGCCGTGCACCGCCTCCAGGTGGTCGCAGATGTCGGGTTCGAGCCAGGGGATGTGCGGGGCGCCGCTGCGCGACTGGTAGACCAGCTCCCACGGGCGGTCGGTTCCGGTCTCCGCGCGGACCGCCTCGGCGATCGTCCGGGCGACGTCCAGGTGCTGGGCGACATAGGCGCCGCCGTCGCCGTGGTCCTCGGCGGGGCCCGAGGTGTCGGCGGCGGCCGTGGGGATGGAGTGGGTGGTGAAGGCGAGGTGGGCCCCGGCGCGGACCTCCTCGGGCAGCGCGTCGAGGGCGGCCAGGGTGGCGTCGACCATGGGGCGGACGAAGCCGGGGTGGTTGAAGTAGTGGCGCAGCTTGTCGACCCGCGGCACGGGCAGGTCCTCGGCCTCCAGGGCGGCCAGGGCGTCGGCGAGGTTCTCGCGGTACTGGCGGCAGCCGGAGTAGGAGGCATAGGCGCTGGTGGCGAGGGTGAGGACGCGGCGGTGGCCGTCGGCGACCAGTTGGCGCAGGGTGTCGGTCAGATACGGCGTCCAGTTGCGGTTGCCCCAGTAGACCGGCAGATCGAGGCCGGCGCCGGCGAGCTCCTCGCGCAGCACGCGGAGCAGCTCGCGGTTCTGCTCGTTGATGGGGCTGACGCCGCCGAAGAGGAAGTAGTGCCGGCCGACCTCCTTGAGCCGCTCGCGGGGGATGCCGCGGCCGCGCGTCACGTTCTCCAGGAACGGGACGACGTCGTCCGGGCCCTCGGGGCCGCCGAAGGAGAGCAACAGCAGGGCGTCGTACGGGGCGTGGGCTGGCTGATCCGACATGGCTCCGATCCTGCCACCCGCCACTGACAGCGGCCGCACCCGGCTCGGGTTACCCCCGGTGGCCCCGGTCCTGAAATTGCCGTGCGACGCACAGATGTTCACTCGTAAGCTGTATGGGCCACCCAAGGTCCTTACGGCACCCTCGTGTCGAACCTCTCCATCCCCACAGTGCGGAGTCGGCTTGTCCAGTCCCTACCGTGCGATATTCGCGGCCCCCGGCGCCAAGGCGTTCTCCGCGGCCGGGCTCCTCGGCCGCATGCCGCTGTCGATGATGGGCATCGGCATCGTCACCATGGTCTCCGAGCTGACCGGCAGGTACGGGCTGGCGGGAGCGCTCTCCGCGACCCTCGCACTGGCCACGGCCGTGATGGGCCCGCAGGTCTCGCGCATGGTCGACCGCCATGGACAGCGACGCGTCATGCGCCCCGTCACCCTGGTCGCGGCGGCCTCGACGGCCGCTCTCCTGCTGAGCGCCCAACAGGGCTGGCCCGAGTGGACCCTGTTCCTCTTCGTGCTGGGCGTGGGCGCCGTGCCGAGCGTCGGCTCGATGGTGCGGGCCCGCTGGTCGGCCCTCTACGGCGACTCCCCCGACCGGCTGCACACGGCCTACTCCGCCGAGTCCGTCATCGACGAGGTGGTCTTCATCGCCGGACCGATCCTCGCCATCGGCCTGTCCACCGGCTGGTTCCCCGAGGCCGGCCCGCTGCTGGCCGGCGCCTTCCTGGTGACCGGGGTCTTCTGGCTCACCGCGCAGCGCGCCACCGAGCCCGCCCCCGCGCCCGCCGCCCACCGCACCGGCGGCTCCGCGCTGCGCTCGCGCGGCCTGCAGGTCCTGGTGGTCACCTTCGTCGCCACCGGCGGCCTGTTCGGCTCCATCGAGGTGGTGACCGTGGCCTTCGCCGAGGAGCACGGCCACAAGGCGGTGTCCAGCGTGGTGCTCGCGGTGTGGGCCCTCGGATCGTGCCTGGCCGGCGCGGTGTTCGGACTGCTGCGCCCCAAGGGCGACCCGGCACTCCGCTGGTTGCTGGGCGTGTGCGCCATGGCCGTGAGTATGATCCCCCTCCAACTGGTCGGGAACCTCACGGTCTTGGCCATCGCGCTCTTCTTCGCGGGCCTGGCCATCGCACCGACGATGGTCACCACCATGGCCCTCGTCGGGCACCACGTACCCCGGGCGAACTTCACCGAGGGCCTGAGCTGGATGAGCACCGGGATGGCGGTCGGTGCGGCCCTCGGTTCGTCCGCCGCAGGCTCGGTGGTCGACGCCGCCGGGGCGGGCACGGGGTACGTGGTGCCCGGCACCGCGGGCGCGCTGGCCGCGGCGGTCGCGTTCCTCGGGTACCGCCGGCTGCGGCCGGCGCCGGAGCGGGCGGAGGCCTCCGTCCCGCGGGCAAGGGGAGGGGCTGGCGCACATGACGGGGACAGCGAGGACGAGCGCGTGGCGTAACTGGGCGGGGAACGTGACCGCACGCCCCGCGCGCACCGTGGCACCCGCCACGGCGCGCGGGACGGCCGAGGCCGTCGCGGCAGCGGCGGCGGACGGCCTGCGGGTCAAGGCCGTCGGCTCGGGGCACTCCTTCACCGCCGCGGCCGTCACCGACGGCCTGCTGATACGCCCGGAGCGGCTGACCGGCCTGCGGGCCGTCGACCGCGCCGCCGGGACGGTGACGGTCGGGGCCGGGATGCGGCTCGGCACGCTCAACCGGCTGCTGTCCGCACACGGTCTGTCGCTGACGAACATGGGCGACATCATGGAGCAGACCGTCTCCGGCGCGGTCGGCACCGGCACCCACGGAACGGGCCGCGATTCGGCCGCCGTCGCCGCGCAGTTACGAGGTCTGGAGCTGGTGATCGCGGACGGCTCGGTGCTGGAGTGCTCCGCGGCGCAGAACGCGGAGGTCTTCGCGGCGGCGCGGGTGGGGCTGGGCGCACTGGGCGTGATCACGGCGGTCACCTTCGCCGTGGAGCCGGAGTTCCTGCTGACGGCCCGTGAGGAGCCGATGTCCCTGGGCCGGGTCACCGCGGAGTTCGACCGGCTCGTGACCGAGAACGAGCACTTCGAGTTCTACTGGTTCCCCCACACCGAGCACTGCACCACCAAGCGCAACAACCGCAGCGAGGGTCCGGCGGCTCCGCTCGGCCGGGCCGCGGCCTGGGTGGACGACGAGCTGCTCTCCAACGGCCTGTTCGGGGCGGTGTGCGCGCTCGGCCGGGCCGTACCGGCGACCGTGCCCGGCATCGCCCGGCTCACCGGGCGGGCCCTGTCGGCCCGCACCTACACCGACATCCCGTACAAGGTCTTCACCAGCCCGCGCCGGGTCCGCTTCCTGGAGATGGAGTACGCGCTGCCCCGCGAGGCGGCGATGACCGCGCTGCGGGAGCTGTGCTCCGTCATCGAGCGCCGCCGGCTGCGGGTGAGCTTCCCCGTCGAAGTGCGGACCGCGCCCGCCGACGACATCCCGCTGTCCACCGCGTCCGGGCGGGAGACGGCGTACATCGCCGTGCACATGTACCGGGGGGCTCCCTACCGCGAGTACTTCTCCGCCGCGGAGCAGATCATGACCGCCCATGGCGGGCGGCCGCACTGGGGGAAGCTGCACTCGCGCGACGCGGAGTACCTGGCCGGGGTGTACCCGGAGTTCACGAAGTTCACTGCGGTGCGGGACCGGCTGGATCCGGACCGGGTGTTCGCGAACGCGTATCTGCGGCGCGTGCTCGGGGAGTGAATTCGCCCCTGGCCCGCCCTTCCACCGTTCCCGCAGCAGCACGCTGCGCGCGCTGTCCTCAAGCGCCGGACGGGCTGAATATCAGCCCGTCCGGCGCTTGAGGACTCCGCCCGAAGGGCGGACGGGGTCCGGGGTCTCCCCGGAAGAAACGGTGAAAGGGCGGGCCAGGGGCACATCCCCCCACCGGCGCCCTACGGCGCCGAACTCGCACCCCCCGCCCCCTTCGCCGGCGGCGCCTGCGTGACCGGCGGCGGCGTCCTGCCGCCATCCCCCGTCCCCCCGGACGTCTTCTCCCCGGACGAGCCCCCCGACCCCGCGTCCGGCGACCCGCTCGCGTCCGGCGACTTCTCCGGGCTCGGCGAGGACCCGCCGGAGGACGACCCCCCGGTATCCGGCGAAGGACTGCCCGACCCGCCGCCGGTCGACTGCGACGTGTCGGGAGACGACGAGGCACCGCCCTTGCCGTCGTCCTCGCCGCCACCACCGGTGACGGAGCCGGACCCCGGCGTCCGGGACGTGCCCGGGTCCGGCACCGTCCCGTGCTCCTTCTCCTTCTTCCCCGAGCTACCGCCCCCGCCCTGGAAGGGCCGCAGGATCGTCGGCTCGTCCCTCTTCCCGTCCGGGCTCTGCCCGGACACCAGCTCGACCGTCGTCACCGTGCCCATCGCCAGGACGAAGACCGCCCCGGCGGCCAGCAGAGAGCGCTTCCAGCCGCGCAGCCGGGTGCCGTGCGTCGTCCCCTCGGTGTACTCCTCGGAAAACCCGGGCGGCACGGAGTCCGGGTGCACGGCGTCGTACGCGCCGGGGTACGCACCGGCGTGTGCCTCCGGCAGCATCCGCGTCGCGTCGTCGCGGCCGCGCGCCCGGCCGACCACCCGGCCCGCCTCGTCCAGCGGCACCTGCCGCAGCTTGGGCCGGGACGCCTGCACGGCCACGTCCCGCACCTGCTCGCCCGTGCGCCGGAACAGGTGCTGGAAGACGGTGCCGCCCGTGGTGGCGACCACACTGACGACACCGGCGCCGATCACGGTGCCGTAGACACCGAGCTTGCCCGCGAGCAGTGCGGCGACGACCGCCGCCAGCGCACTTCCGGCTACCTGGGCGACGCTCAAGTCCAGGCGTTTGCCCTTGGTCTTTGCGCCACTTTCGGCTTTGTCGTCCATCTCCGGCCTCTGTCGAACCTTTCGCACCTCTTGCAGCAAGAAGAGACATTCGAGTGTGGCGAACAGTTCCGAATTCGTTGATTGTGTGAACCTCGCCACCCGTGGGAAGGTCTCCGGCGCAAGAAGGCGGAATCAACTCCCTTGCCGGACGTGAACATCGATGGCGCGCCGTTCCACCCCCGGTGGTCCGAATGGAGTACTGTGGCGAGCCCGGCCCCGGTATTACGTCCGGCTGCCCGGACCCGACCGGGAGGGGCCCGGGCGGCTCTCGCCCCGTCAACTCGGCAATGTTGTGGCAGGCTGCTACCCGGGCAGGCCACACTCGACTAGCGGAAGCAGCGACGCACGTGACGTCGGCAGGCACCACCCGGGAGGTCCCCATGCCCGAACTGCGTGTCGTGGCCGTCTCCAACGACGGCACACGGCTGGTGCTCAAGGCAGCGGACAGCACGGAGTACACCCTCCCCATCGACGAGCGGCTGCGTGCCGCCGTGCGCAACGACCGCGCACGCCTGGGCCAGATCGAGATCGAGGTGGAGAGCCACCTCAGGCCCCGTGACATCCAGGCCCGGATCCGGGCCGGCGCCTCCGCGGAGGAGGTCGCGCAGCTCGCGGGCATCCCCGTCGAGCGGGTGCGGCGCTTCGAGGGGCCCGTCCTGGCGGAGCGCGCGTTCATGGCCGAGCGCGCCCGCAAGACCCCCGTGCGCCGTCCCGGTGAGAGCACCGGCCCCCAGCTCGGCGAGGCGGTCGCCGAGCGGCTCCTGCTGCGCGGCGCCGAGAAGGACACCGCCCAGTGGGACTCCTGGCGGCGCGACGACGGCACCTGGGAGGTGCTGCTCGTCTACCGCCTGGCAGGTGAGCCGCGCGCCGCGAGCTGGACGTACGATCCGCCCCGCCGGATCGTCTCTGCGCTGGACGACGAGGCCCGGGCGCTGATCGGCGAGACCGAGGACACCCCGGAGCCGAGCTTCCCCTTCGTGCCGCGCATCGCCCGGCTGCCCCGCGACCGGCCCGCGGACCGTGCGGAGCGGACCTCCCCGGCCACCGCGCCGGAGGCCGGGGACGGCGCCGCGCCGGAGGACTCCGGCAAGGAGCGGGACTCCCTGACCAGCCTGCTCGAGGCCGTGCCCAGCTTCCGGGGCGACATGATCGTCCCCGAGCCGTCGCCGGCCCCGGCGGCCGAGGAGACACCGGCCGAGGAGGCGGAGGCGGTCGAGCCGCCCGCCCCGGCGGCGAGCGCCGGATCCGCCTACGCGGACGTGCTGATGCCGCGCTCCGTGGCGGGGCACCGCGAGCGGCTCATCGGTACGACGGACCGTCAGGCGGAGGCGGACGGCGTCCGTCCGGGCCGCCGGGCGGCGGTGCCGAGCTGGGACGAGATCGTCTTCGGCACGCGCCGCAAGAAACAGGACTAGCCGGGCGGCCCCGGGCCGGGGCCGCCCACCCGTCGTCAGCCCGGCTGCGGCCCGGTGGCCACCGGGCGGGACGGATCCGCCGTCCACTCGCTCCAGGACCCCGCGTACAGCACCGCCGGCACGCCCGCCACCGCGAGTGCCAGCGCCTCGTGCGCGCCGGAGACGCCGGACCCGCAGTAGACGCCGACCTCCGCGTCCGGCACCGCGCCGAGCGCGGCGAAGTGATCCGCCAGTTCCCCGGCGGGCCGGAACAGCCCGTCGGCGGTCACGTTCTCCGTCGTCGGAGCGGAGCGGGCGCCGGGGATGTGCCCCGCGACCGGGTCCAACGGCTCCACCTCGCCGCGGTACCGCTCCCCCGCCCGCGCGTCCAGCAGCACCCCGCGACGGGCCAGCGCGGCGGCCCCGTCGGCGTCGATCAACAGCGGGCGCGCCCCGGGCTCGGGGACGAAGTCGCCCTCGGGGACGACGGGCACCTCGGCCGTGACCGCGCCGCCCTGCGCCGTCCACGCGGGCAGGCCGCCGTCCAGGACGCGCACCGACGGGTGCCCCGTCCAGCTCAGCAGCCACCACACGCGCGCGGCTCCCCAGCCCAGCCCGCCGTCGTAGACGACCACGCCGCGGTCGGCCCGGACGCCGGCCCGGCGCATCGCCGCCCCGAACGCCTCCGGGTCCGGGAGCGGATGGCGGCAGCCCCGGCCCGTCTCCTTCGGCCCCGTCAGCTCGGTCTCCAGGTCCAGGTAGACCGCCCCGGGGATGTGCCCGGCGTCGTAGTCCGGACGGCGCGAGGTGGCGCCCATCTCCCAGCGGATGTCCAGCAGGACGGGCGGCTGCTCCCCCGCCAGTTCCCCGGCCAATTCCTTTGCGCTGATGATCGCATTCATGCCAGCCATCCTGGCGTAGTCGGCGTGCGACCGACAGGCACTCTGGTGCGCTGGTTCCGGCCGATCGATACTGGACGGCAACGGCGCGGAAACGGAAGCGAAACGCGAATTCCGGTCTCTTCCCGTGAGATCCCGCGGGAACCAGTGAAATCCGGCGCGGCCGGGGGGCATGTCACCACCGGTGGTGCAAACATCTGCTCAGGCACCGTCCTGTACCACCCCGCGCACCGCCGGACCCGCACGGGAGAACGCGCGGCCACCACGATGGTCCGAGGAGAGAGCGACGATGACCGAGGTATGGGGTTCCTCCCCGCGGCGGGGGCAGCCCGCCCGGCACACCCCCGGCACCCCCTGCTGGACGAGCCTCCTGGTGCACGACCTGGAAGCGACCAAGGACTTCTACGCCGGCCTGTTCGGCTGGAGCTACTACAGCCCCGGTCCGCGCCAGCTCGGTCCGTACGTCCGCGCCACGATCGACGGGCGCGACGTCGCCGGGATCGGTGAACTGCCGCCCGACAGGCTGCTGCCGACCGCGTGGACCACCTATCTGGCGAGCGACGACGCCGACACCGCCGCGGAGTGGATCCGCTGCTCCGGCGGCACGGTCGGGGTGGGCCCCCTCGCCGCCGAGGACATCGGCCGCCTGGTGCTCGCCTCCGACCCGGCCGGCGCCCCCTTCGGCGTCTGGCAGGGGGAGGACCTGACGGGGCCGCAGCCCGCCGGTGTGCCCGGCACGCCCGTGTGGCACGAACTGGTCACCCATGACGCGGCCGAGGTGGTGAAGTTCTACCGGGCGCTGTTCCGTTACGAGACCAAGCCGGCCGGCTCCGCCGGCCGCGACCTGCTCACCCTGCTCCTGGACGGCCGGCCGGTGGCCTCGGTCCGCGGCGCCGGGGCCGCGCTGCGCCGCCCGCACTGGACCACCTGGTTCGAGGTGGCCGACACCGACGACGCCGCCCGGCGGGCCGAGGAGTTGGGCGGACGCGTGCTGGACCCCCCGCACGACGACCCGGCGGGCCGCATGGCCTCGGTCGAGGATCCGGAGGGCGCCGCCCTCACCCTGCTGCGGACGGTCCGTTAGCCGCGCCGACCGCTCCGTCGACGGGTTCCGGGTCCACCGGCAGCACGTCGGGGGAGAGCGCGGCGGCCCGCGCCGCGGCCGCCGTCAGCCGCCGGCGGTGGTGACGGCGGCACAGCACCTCGTAACCCACCACCGTCTCGGGCTGGTTGACGTCGCCGACGACGACCTGGGCGCCCTCGACGACCATCTGCCCGCCGACCGTACGGGCGTTGTGGGTGGCGCGCGCCCCGCACCAGCAGAGCGCTTCGACCTGCAGGACCTCGATGCGGTCGGCGAGTTCGACCAGCCGCTGCGAGCCCGGGAAGAGCTTGGTGCGGAAGTCGGTGGTGATGCCGAAGGCGAAGACGTCCAGTTCGAGGTCGTCGACGATCCGGGCCAGTTGGTCTATCTGCTCGGGAGCGAGGAACTGGGCCTCGTCGCAGATGACGTAGTCGGCACGGCCGCCCGAGGAGAGGTGGCCGACGATGTGCGCGTAGAAGTCGAAGCCCTCGCCCGCCTCGACGGAGTCCGTCACCAGGCCGAGCCGCGAGGAGAGCTTGCCCTCGCCCGCACGGTCGTCGCGGGTGTAGATCATCCCTTGCAGCCCGCGCGCCGAGCGGTTGTGCTCGATCTGCAGAGCGAGGGTGCTCTTTCCGCAGTCCATGGTTCCGGAGAAGAACACCAGCTCGGGCATGGGAAGGCCAATGCCTTTCATTCGTGGGGGTCGTGCAGAGTCGTGCGGGGTCGTGCAGAGTGAGTGCAAGGGCGTCAGGAGCGCACTTCGAGGAGCGGTACGAGCTGTTCGACGGGCGTCATGGAACCGTGCAGTCCGACCATGGCGGACTCGTTGGGCTCGGTCTCGGTCGCGACGATCGCGACGTCGTCCCGTGCGGCGGCGACCACGTCGCCGATCCGCGCGTACACCCGGTCGTCCACGCCGGCTCCCGGCGGACCGAACCAGCCGGCCTCGATGGCCTCGTCGCGCCCGGCGACCCACATCTGCTCCCCCAGCACCTCGCGCCACACGGCGAGCACATCGGCCGCTGCGCCCGGCACCGCGTAGACGTGCCGGGCGCGCGCCTCGCCGCCGAGGAGGGACACACCGGCGCGCAGCTCCCAGTCCTCGTCGAAGTCGATGCGCGCCTCGGGGGTGAAGGGGATGTCGATCATGCCGTGGTCGGCGGTGACATAGAGCACCGAGCGCGGCGGGAGCCGCTCGGCGAGCCGCTGGGCCAGCAGGTCCACGTACATCAGCTGGCCGCGCCACTCCTCGGAGTCGACGCCGAAGCGGTGGCCCTTGCCGTCCACCTCGCTGTAGTACGTGTACACCAGCGAGCGGTCGGCGGCGCCGAGCTGCTCGGCCGCGAAGTCCATCCGGTCCTCGCCGGAGAGGCGGCCGTGGAAGGTGCCGCCGCTGAGCGCGATCTTCGTCAGCGGGGTGTGCTGGAAGTCGGGGGCGGAGACCTGGCAGGTGTGGATCCCCGCGTCGTCCGCGAGCGAGAAGACCGTGGGGTACGGCTGCCACTGGTGCGGGTCGGTCCACGGGCGCCAGCGCAGCTGGTTCATCAGCTGCCCGGTCGCCGGGTCGGCGACGGTGTAGCCGGGCAGGCCGTGGACGCCGGGCGGCAGACCGGTGCCCACCGAGGCCAGCGAGGTGGCCGTGGTGGAGGGGAAGCCCGCGGTCAGCGGCGTACCGGTGCCGTTGCCCGAACTGCCCAGCAGCGAGTGGAGGAACGGCGCCTCGGCGGGGTGGGCGCGCAGCAGCTCCCAGCCCAGGCCGTCGATCAGGAAGACACAGACCCGGTCGGCAGGCGCCAGCTCCAGTCCGGAACGGAAGCCGGGGACGCCCATGCCCGCCACGGCGGAGGGCAGCAGGTCGGCCAGGGAACCGGTGCCGTAGCGCGGCAGCGGGGCGGAGCGCGGGTCCAGGGGGGCGGGCTCGTACCAGGCGGAGCCCGCGGTGCTCGGGTGGGACATCAGCGGCCGGCGACCGCGGTCGCCTCGGAGAGCGCCTGGGCGAAGGCCAGGGTCTGACGGACGCTGTCCGGCCCGTCGCCCGCCTCGCTGACGCGCAGGCTCAGGTCGTCCGCGGTCGTGGAGCCCGTGTAGCCGTGGTCCGCGTCGCAGTTGGGGTCGCCGCAGGCGGCGGGCTCCAGGTCGATCCGGGACACCGCGCCCCAGCCGATGGTGAGCACGACCTCGCGGGGCAGCGAGCCCGGGGTGTACGACTCGGGGTTGGCGACGACGCGGCTGACGACGACCGAGGAGATCCGCTCCAGCTTCACGGACTCGGTCGAGGTGGTGGCGTACGGCGACGGCGAGGTGCCGTCGGCGGCCTGCTCGTCGGTGTGGCTGACGATGAACCGCGTGCCCGTCAGGACGAGCACCGTCACATGGCGGCGGACCTCGTTGGAGTCGAACGTCGTCTCCTGGTGCACCAGGTACGACACGACCGGCTCCCCGCCCACGGCCGCCTCCACGGCCTCGGCCACGAGGGCCGGGTAGTAGCCGCTGCGCTCGATAGCCGCGCGCAGCCCCTGGGTCGTCGTACCGGTCTTCGCCATACGCCCATCCTACGGGGCGTATGGACCCCCTCCGCCGCCGATGCCCGCTCCGGTCCGGTGGATCCCGGCCATGTCCGGACGGCTGCCGGCGGTCAGGACGCCCGGCGACGGGACGATCAGTACGACGGGAGGCTGCGGGGGCCGAGGTCCGTGCGCGGCGGGGGCGGGGCCAGGCGCAGGGAGGCGCCCAGGACGTGGACGCCGTGCTGGGCGACGATCACCGGCTCCAGATCCGCGCCGACGACCTCCGGGTGGTCGTCGACCAGCCGCGAGAGGCGCAGCAGCAGCTCCTCCAGGGCCCGGGTGTCCACGGGGGCGGCGCCGCGCCAGCCGAACAGCAGCGGCGCGGTGCGCACCGACCGGATCAGCTCGGCCGCGTCGCGGTCGGTGGCCGGGACCAGGCAGTGCGCGGTGTCGCCGAGGAGCAGGGACGGGGCACCGGCCAGCCCGAAGGAGAGCACGGCGCCGGCGGCCGGGTCGATCGCGGCGCGGACGACGGTGTCGACGCCGCGCGGGGCCATCGCCTGCACCACCAGCCGGGTCTCCGATGGCTTGCCGAGCAGCTCGGTCAACTCGGCGTAGGCACGCAGCAGTTCGGCCTCGCCGCCGAGGTCGAGGCGGACGCCGCCGAGGTCGGCGCGGTGGCGCAGATGCGGGGCGGTGGGCTTGAGCGCGACGGGGAAGCCGAGCCGGTGGGCGGCGGCCACGGCGGCGTCCGGGTCGGGGGCGGGCAGGGCGGGGAGCACGGCGATGCCGTAGCGGGCGAGCAGGCGCTGGGTGTCGGCGGCGGAGAGGGTGACGGCGCGCGGGCCGGTGCCGCCGGCGGCCGCGGTGGCGCCGTGCGCGTCGAGCAGCACCTCGATGTCGGCGGCGGCGCCCGCCTCGTCGATGTCGTCGTACTCGGGGACGCGGCCGGGGGACTCCTCGGCGCGGCGGCGCCACTGGGCGTAGCGCGCGGCCTGGGCCAGGGCCCGGGCGGCCCGCTCGGCGGCGGGGTAGGCGGGGATGCGCACGGAGCCGGGGGGCCCGGCCTCCTCCTCCGGCAGGGCGGCCAGGGCCTCGGCGAGGCCGGGTATCTCCAGGTGGACCACGCACACCGGCTTGGCCGTGGGACCGGCGGCGACGGCGGAGCGCAGGGCCGCGGCGAGCTCCTCGGCGGACTCGCTGCCGACCCTGGGGATGGCGGTGACGACGACGGCGTCGCAGGCGTCGTCCGTCAGGGCGGTGGCGAGGGCGGCGCGGAAGTGCTCCGGGCGGGCGTCGGTGGTGAGGTCGAGCGGGGGGTGCGGGCGCAGCCCGTCGGTCAGACAGGCGTCGTAGGTGAGCAGCGCCAGCGACTGGGAGTTGCCCAGGATGGCCACGCGGGGCCCGGCGGGCAGCGGCTGGGCGGCGAGCAGCAGTCCGGTGTCGGTGAGCTCGGTGACGGTGTCGACCCGGATGACCCCGGCCTGGCGCAGCAGGTCGGAGACGGTGGCGTCGGGGATGCGGGTGGTGGGCACGGTGTGGCCGGCGGGGGCGGCGGCGCCGTGCCGGGCGCCCTTGACCACGACGACGGGCTTGCGGCGGGCGGTGCGCCGGGCGAGGCGGGTGAACTTCCGCGGGTTGCCGATGGATTCGAGGTACATGAGGGCGACGTCGGTGTCCGGGTCGTCGTACCAGAACTGGAGGAAGTCGTTTCCGGAGAGGTCGGCGCGGTTTCCGGCGGAGACGAAGGTGGAGACGGAGGCGAGCCCGGCTCCGGCGGCCCGCCGGTGCAGCTCGGAGAGGAGCGCGATGCCGATGGCCCCGGACTGGCTGAAGAGGCCGACCCGGCCGGGGGCGGGCAGCTCGGGCGCGAGGGAGGCGTTGAGCCGGACGCCGGCGGCGGTGTTGACCAGGCCGAAGGAGTTGGGGCCGATGATGCGCATGCCGTAGGACCGGGCCCGGCGGACCAGTTCGCGCTGGCGGTCGCGGCCCTCGGGCCCGCTCTCCGCGAATCCGGCGGAGAGCACCACGAGGCCCTGGACGCCGTGCTCTCCGCAGTCGGCGACGACGGAGGGCACCTCGGCGGCGGGCACGGCGACGACGGCGAGGTCGACCGGGCCGTCGATCGCGCGGAGCGACCGGGCGGCGGGGACGCCCTCGGGGTCGAGCCGCGTCAGCCCGTCCGGGAAGGCCCGGTTGACCGCGTGGACCCGGCCGGTGAAGCCGCCGGCCAGGAGGTTGCGCAGCACGGTGCGGCCCAGGCCGTCCGGGGCGCGGCCGGTACCGACGACGGCGACGCTGCCGGGGGCGAGGAGGCGCTGCACGGAGCGGGCCTCGGCGCGCTGCTCGCGGGCGCGCTGGACGGCGAGCGAGCGGTCGGTGGGCTCCAGGTCGAGTTCGAGGCGGACGACACCGTCCTCGAAGCTGCGCTTCTGGGTGTAGCCGGCGTCGGTGAACACCTTGATCATCTTGGTGTTGGCGGGCAGCACCTCGGCGGCGAAGCGCCGGATGCCGCGCTCCCGGGCCACGGCCGCGATGTGCTCCAGCAGGGCGGAGGCCACGCCCCGGCCCTGGTGGGCGTCCTGGACCAGGAAGGCGACCTCCGCCTCGTCTGTCGCGGTCGCCGCGGGGCGGCCCCGGGGGTCGATGCGGTCGTAGCGGACGGTGGCGATGAACTCGCCGCCGATGGTGGCGGCGAGGCCGACCCGGTCGTTGTAGTCGTGGTGGGTGAAGCGGTGCACATCCCGGTCGGACAGCCGGGGGTAGGGCGCGAAGAAGCGGTAGTACTTGGACTCGTCCGAGACGTGCTCGTAGAAGCTGACCAGGCGCTGGGCGTCGTCGGGGGTGATGGGACGGATCCGGGTGGTGCCGCCGTCACGCAGGACGACATCGGCTTCCCAGTGGGCCGGGTAGGCGAGGAACCGTGTCGCGTGCTCGGACGGCGTCTGCATGGGGCCAGCGTACGACCGGGTACCGACACCGCGACCGAGCACCGTCCGCACCGTGCGACACTGGTCTAGACAACCTCTCCGACTTGAAGGGCAACACCATGGTTGAGCGCCGAGTGAACGTCGGCTGGGCCGAGGGTCTGCACGCCCGCCCGGCGTCGA
Organism: Streptomyces luteireticuli; assembly: GCF_041519305.1. NCBI lineage: Bacteria > Bacillati > Actinomycetota > Actinomycetes > Kitasatosporales > Streptomycetaceae > Streptomyces > Streptomyces luteireticuli. The sequence continues at coordinate 6,186,546 of NZ_CP167927.1, read as the reverse complement.
TCTTCGTCCGTGCGGCGACGGCTGCCGGGGTCCCCGTGACGGTCGCCAAGGCCGGTGGCACCCCCGTCAACGCCGCGTCCATGCTGGCCGTGCTGGGCCTGGGCGCCCAGGGTGGCGAGGAGCTCGTCCTCGCCAGCGAGTCCGAGGGCGCCGAGGCCGCGCTCGACCGCCTGGCGAAGCTGGTCGCCGAGGGCCTCGAGGAGCTCCCGGAGACCGTCTGATCCTCCGGCGCGCGGCGGGGCCGCGGTGGCCCGCACCGGCCGCCGCGGCCCCGTCGTGTGCGCCGCCCGGCGCACGGGCGGGCGGGAGCCCGCCCGGAAACCGCCACGATTCCCGGCCGGAACTCCTTCCGTGTACTGGAATAGCCCGGCGTTGTTAAATGCGGGCGCTCGCCGTGTTTACGGCGCGTTTCCCGTCCGCCGCCCGCGGCACCCCGGCCGGCGGGACCGGGCGCCACAGCCGGAACTCCCCCGGCTGCCGCTGGGCCCGTACGGCCGCGATGGACCGCGCCCGCTCGGCGTCCCGCCGCAGGACGGCGTCCACCAGCGCCGCGTGCGTCTCCCAGGTCTCCGCCGGACGGGCGGGCGGCTCGGCCTCGTACACCCAGGAGATCTTCCGCCGGACCTGGGTGAGCAGGGCGGCGAGACTCGGACTGCCGGACGCCTGGGCGAGCGTCTCGTCGAACCAGTCGCCCAGCGGGCACAGTTCGCCCGTCCGTCCGGACCGGACGCGCTCCCGGCCCAGCCTCACCAGCCCCCGCAGCACCTTCAGATGGGCGTCGGTGCGCCGCTGGGCGGCCCGGGCGGCGCCCAGCGGTTCCAACAGGGCGCGGACGTCGAGCAGATCGGCGGCCTCCTGCTCGGTCGGCTCGGCGACGCAGGCGCCGGCGTGCCGGCGGGTGGTGACGAACCCCTCGGAGGCCAGGGTGCGCAGGGCCTCGCGGACGGGTACGCGGGAGACGCCGTAGCGGCGGGCGAGGAGCTCCTCGATGAGCCGGCTGCCGGGCGGGAAGGCGCCGGAGACGATGTCGTCGCGGATGGCCGCGCACACGGCCTGGGCGGAGACGCGGCGGGCGTCCCCCGCCTCGTCGCCGTCGCCGTTCACGAACGTCCCCGCATCGACGAACCCCTCCGCATCGCCCCGCCGGACCGGCCGGACGGCATCCGGTTGACGTCTGCTCAGGGATGCCCGGGGACGATCGACTCTATTGCAATCACGTGCGAATTCCGATAGCCGCCCGCAGGGCAGGGAAATGTTTTGGCCATGCCGAAAGGCCCCGGCCGGAGCCGGGGCCTTCGGGAAGTCCAGGTGTGTCCTACAGGTCGACGCCGTGGGCGCGCAGGTACGCGACCGGGTCGATGTCCGAACCGTAGGTGGGCGCGGTGCGGGCCTCGAAGTGCAGGTGCGGGCCGGTGACGTTGCCGGTGGAGCCGGAGAGGCCGATCTGCTGGCCGGGGGTGACGACCTGGCCGACGGCGACGGATATGGACGACAGGTGGCCGTACTGGGTGTAGGTGCCGTCGTTGTGCTGGATGACGATGTTGTTGCCGTACGCGCCGCCCCAGCCGGCCTCGACGACGGTGCCGGCGCCGACGGCCTGCACGGTGGTGCCCTCGGCGGCGTGGAAGTCCACACCGGTGTGGCTGCCGGAGGACCACAGGCCGCTGGTGGCCTTGTAGGTGGTGGAGACGAACGAGCCGGCGATCGGCAGCACGAACGCGTTGAGGCGCTTGCGCTCCGCCTCGCGGGCGGCCCGCTCCTGCTCGGCACGCTCGGCCTCGGCCTTGCGCTTCGCCTCGTCCGCGCGCTTCTTGACCAGGGCGGCCTGCTGCGTGGCCTCGGCCTCGGCCTGGTGGCGGGCGGCGGCCTGGTCGGCGGAGCCCTGCTGCATCTGAGCCTGCTCGCCGACGCTGTCGGCGACGTGGTCGGAGAGCACGACGGCCTGGGTGAGGCCGGTGTCCTCGTGGCGCTGGGCATCGTCCGCGGGGGAGGCGGCGAAGGCCGGAGCGGCGACGCCGGCGACGACGCCCGCGGCGGTGAGGGTGGCTATACCGGCGACGTTGGCGCCGACACGGGCGGCGCGGCTCGGACGACGGTGCTTCCCGGTGGCACGGGTGAACGCCATGGCTGCGGCTGTTCCTTTCCTTCCCTGTCGCCTACCGGGTTAGCTGACGGGTTCGGAGCAGGAAGGTCTCCTACGGCCCCCTCCGGAGAGGGATCCGATTCACCCCAGGGAACAGGTGGTTCCCCGGCTCCCCTGGCTCGCGCCGTACGGGGACTCGGCGATGGCTGCCCGGGGCCGCGGTTGCGGCTCCGATCTGACGGACTGCCGTCCCGAAGCTAATCGGCGTCAGATTCGAACGGCAAACGGAACCGCGTTTTCGTGACGCACGCCACACAGCCCTCGTGCAACCACCTTGTCAATTCGGGCATATCGGAGGCGCGTGGGTCCCTCAGGACCCACGCGCCTCCATGGCCTGGGGCGTTGGCCCGCCCCTGAGCCGCCGTCGGGCCGAAATCGGCCCGCTCAGGCGGAGATGACCGTCACTTCGCCGATCCCGAGCGCCTTGACGGGCTCGGCGATCTCGGCAGCGTCCCCGACGAGGACCGTCACCAGACGGTCGGCCGGGAAGGCGGCGACGACGGCCGCCGTGGCCTCCACCGTGCCGGTCTCCGCGAGGCGTTCGTAGAGCCGGGCCTGGAAGTCGTCGGCCAGGTGCTGCTCGACCTGGTCGGCGAGGGTGCCCGCGACGGCCGCCGCCGTCTCGTACTTCAGCGGGGCGACGCCCACGAGGTTCTGCACGGCGACGTCGCGCTCGGTGTCGGTCAGGCCCTCGGCGGCGAGGGTGCGCAGCACGGTCCACAGATCCGCCAGCGCCGGGCCGGTGTTGGGGGTGTCCACCGAGCCGCTGATGGCCAGCATCGCGGTGCCCCTGCCGTCCGGGGTGGAGCGCAGGACCTGGGCGAAGGCGCGGACGCCGTAGGTGTAGCCCTTCTCCTCGCGCAGCACCTTGTCGAGCCGGGAGGTCAGGGTGCCGCCCAGGCAGTAGGTGCCGAGCACCTGGGCGGGCCAGACGCGCTCGTGCCGGTCCGCGCCGGTGCGGCCGATGAGGAGCTGCGTCTGGACGGCGCCCGGCCGGTCCACGATGATCACGCGGCCGGTGTCGTCGGCGGAGACGGGCGGCACGGGCCGGGGCTCGGCCGGGGAGCCCGTCCAGGCGCCGAGGGTGTCGGCGAGGGCCTGGTCGAGGTCGACCCCGGTGAGGTCGCCCACGACGACGGCGGTGGCGGTGGCCGGGCGGACGTGGGCCTCGTAGAAGGCGCGGACGGACGCGGCGTCGATGCGCTCGACCGTCTCCTGGGTGCCCTGGCGCGGCCGCGACATCCGCGAGTCGGCCGGGAAGAGCGCGTCCGACAGGGCCATGGCGGCCCGGCGGGCCGGGTTGGCCAGCTCGTGGGGGATCTCGTCGAGGCGGTTGAGGACGAGGCGCTCGATCTCGTTGTCGGGGAAGGCGGGGGCGCGCAGGGCGTCCGCGAGCAGGCCGAGGGCCTTGGGCAGCCGGGAGGCCGGAACCTCCAGCGACAGCCGGACGCCCGGGTGGTCGGCGTGCGCGTCCAGGGTGGCGCCGCAGCGCTCCAGCTCGGCGGTGAAGTCCTCGGCGCTGAGCTTGTCGGTGCCCTCGGAGAACGCCCGGGCCATGATCGTGGCCACTCCGTCGAGCCCGGCGGGCTCGGCCTCCAGCGGCGCGGCCAGGCTGACCTCGACGGCGACGACCTGCTGGCCGGGGCGGTGGCAGCGCAGCACCGTCAGGCCGTTGGGCAGCACCTCGCGGCCGGGGGCCGGGAAGTCCCAGGGCGTGGCCGTGCCGGGCCGGGGCTGCGGGTGGAAGTGCATGGCGGGCTCCGCGGTGTCGGTGGCGCCCACGACTGCGGCGTCGGTCACTGGGCCGTCTCCTGTTCCTGTGCGTTGTCGTCGGCCTGTGCGTCGGCGTCCGCCTGCGGGCCGGTCGGTTCGTACACCAGCACCGCGCGGTTGTCCGGGTGGAGGCGGGACTTGGCGACGGCCCGCACCTCCTCCGGGGTGATGTCCAGGACGCGCTGCACGGCGGTGAGGGCGAGCTGCGGGTCGCCGAAGAGCACGGCGAAGCGGCACAGTTCGTCGGCACGGCCGCTGACCGTGGCCAGCCGGTCCAGCCACTCGCGCTCCAGCTGGGCCTGGGCCCGCTCCATCTCCTGCGCGGTGGGCCCCTCCAGGGCGAAGCGGGCCAGCTCCTCGTCGACCGCCGCCTCGATGGCGGAGACCTCGGCACCGGCCGACGCCTTGACGTCCAGCCAGCCGAGCGAGGGGGCGCCCGCCAGGCGCAGCAGGCCGAAGCCGGCGGCGACGGCGCTGCGGTCGTGCCGGACCAGGCGGTTGTGCAGGCGGGAGGACTCGCCGCCGCCGAGCACGGTCAGCGCCAGGTCCGCGGCGTCCGCCTCGCGGGTGCCGTCGTGCGGCAGGCGGTAGGCGGCCATCAGGGCCCGGGAGGGCACCTCTTCGCGCACGACCTGGCGCAGCTGCCGGCCGATGACGTCCGGCAGGCTGCCGTCGCGCGGGGGCTGCTTGCGGTCGTGGGCGGGGATGGAGCCGAAGTACTTCTCGATCCAGGCGAGCGTCTGCTCGGTGTCGATGTCGCCGACGACGGAGAGGACGGCGTTGCCCGGCGCGTAGTACGTGCGGAAGAACTCCCGCGCGTCCTCCAGGGAGGTGGCGTCCAGGTCGGCCATGGAGCCGATGGGCGTGTGGTGGTACGGGTGGCCCTCGGGGTAGGCCATCGCCGTCAGCCGCTCGAACGCGGTGCCGTAGGGCACGTTGTCGTAGCGCTGGCGGCGCTCGTTCTTGACGACGTCGCGCTGGTTCTCCATGGACTCGTCGTCGAGCGCGGTGAGCAGCGAGCCCATCCGGTCGGCTTCCAGCCACAGCGCCAGCTCCACCTGGTGGGCGGGCATGGTCTCGAAGTAGTTGGTCCGCTCGAAGCTGGTGGTGCCGTTGAGCGAACCGCCGGCGCCCTGCACCAGCTCGAAGTGGCCGTTCCCCGTGACCTGCGCCGAGCCCTGGAACATCAGGTGCTCGAAGAGGTGGGCGAGGCCGGTGCGGCCCTCGACCTCGTGCCGCGAGCCGACGTCGTACCAGAGGCAGACGGCCGCGACCGGGGTCAGATGGTCCTCGGAGAGCACGACCCTCAGGCCATTGGCCAGGCGGTGCTCGGTCGCTGTCAGGCCGCCGGTACCGGCCCGCTGCGCGGCCGTGTGACCCATGGGCATGTACGTCCCTTCGATCGCTTGCTTCTCGCCTCGTCGCGCGCCGCCGCAACCGTGCGGCGCCCGCGACGGCTCGCGGATGAACTGTGCTGTCACTGTATGCAAGCGCACTGACATCCCGCGAAGTTCCCGGCCGGGTGCCCTCTTGTGGACGGGTCGCGGTCGGGGTTGTCGGTGGGGCGGTCCACAATGGTCGGCGTCGTACCCGCCCCCGGCAACCGATCGAAGGAGCCGCAGCCGCGATGGCCCGCCGCAGCACGAAGACCCCGCCGCCGGAAGAGTTCGAGGAGCGCATCCTCGACATCGACGTCGTCGACGAGATGCAGGGCTCCTTCCTCGAATACGCCTACTCCGTCATCTACTCCCGGGCCCTGCCCGACGCCCGCGACGGCCTCAAGCCGGTGCAGCGGCGCATCCTCTTCCAGATGAACGAGATGGGCCTGCGGCCCGAGCGCGGCTATGTGAAGTGCGCCCGGGTCGTCGGCGAGGTGATGGGCAAGCTCCACCCGCACGGCGACGCCTCCATCTACGACGCCCTGGTGCGCATGGCGCAGCCGTTCTCGATGCGGGTGCCGCTGGTCGACGGCCACGGCAACTTCGGCTCGCTCGGCAACGACGACCCGCCGGCCGCCATGCGGTACACCGAGGCCCGGATGGCCTCCACGACGGCGCTGATGACCGCCTCCATCGAGGAGGACACGGTCGACTTCGCGCCCAACTACGACGGCAGCGAGCAGGAGCCGGTCGCCCTCCCGGCCGCCTATCCGAACCTGCTGGTCAACGGCGCGACGGGCATCGCGGTCGGCATGGCGACCAACATGCCGCCGCACAATCTGGGCGAGGTCGTCGCCGCCGCCCGGCACCTGATCCGGCATCCGAACGCCGACCTCGACACCCTGATGAGGTACGTCCCCGGCCCCGACCTGCCCACGGGCGGCCGGATCGTGGGCCTCGGCGGCATCCGGGACGCGTACGAGACGGGCCGCGGCACCTTCAAGATCCGCGCCACCGTCGCGGTGGAGAACGTGACCGCGCGCCGGAAGGGCCTGGTGGTCACCGAGCTGCCGTTCGCGGTGGGCCCGGAGAAGGTCATCTCCAAGATCAAGGACCTGGTCGGCTCGAAGAAGCTCCAGGGCATCGCCGATGTGAAGGACCTCACCGACCGCTCCCACGGCCTGCGGCTGGTCATCGAGATCAAGAACGGCTTCAACCCCGAGGCCGTGCTGGAGCAGCTCTACAAGCTGACGCCGATGGAGGAGTCCTTCGGCATCAACAACGTCGCGCTGGTGGACGGCCAGCCACTGACGCTCGGCCTCAAGGAGCTGCTGGAGGTCTACGTCGACCACCGCTTCGAGGTGGTGCGCCGGCGGAGCGAGTTCCGTCGCGGCAAGCGGCGCGACCGGCTCCACCTGGTCGAGGGACTTCTGACGGCCCTCGTTGACATCGACGAGGTCATCAGGATCATTCGATCGAGCGACAACGCGTCGGAGGCCAAGGCGTCACTCGTGACGCGGTTCTCGCTCTCCGACGTGCAGACCCAGTACATCCTCGACACCCCGCTGCGCCGGCTGACGAAGTTCGACCGGATCGAGCTGGAGTCGGAGCGCGACAAGCTCACCGCGGAGATCGAGGAACTGACCCGGATCCTGGAGTCCGACGCCGAGCTGCGCAAGCTCGTCTCCGCCGAACTGGCCGACGTGGCCAAGAAGTTCGGCACCGACCGGCGCACGGTCCTGCTGGAGTCGGCGGGCTCCCCCGCCTCGGCCGGCCCCCTCCAGGTCGCCGACGACCCCTGCCGGGTGCTGCTCTCCTCCACCGGCCTGCTGGCCCGCACGGCCACCGGCGAGCCCTTCGCGCCGGAGGCGGGCGAGGCCCAGCGCGTGAAGCACGACGTGATCGTCTCGGCCGTCCCGGCGACGGCCCTCGGCGAGGTGGGCGCGGTGACCTCCGCCGGCCGCCTGCTGCGGCTGCGCGTGATCGACCTGCCGCAGCTCCCGGAGACGGCGTCCGCGCCGAACCTGGCCGGCGGCGCCCCCCTGACGGAGTTCCTGTCCCTGGAGGACGACGAGCGGGTGGTCTGCCTCACCACGCTCGACGAGTCCTCGCCGGGCCTGGCGATCGGCACGGAGCAGGGCGTCGTCAAGCGCGTGGTCCCCGACTACCCGGCCAACAAGGACGAGCTGGAGGTGATCGGCCTCAAGGAGGGCGACCGGATCGTCGGCGCGGTCGAACTCCGCACCGGCGAGGAGGACCTGGTCTTCATCACCGACGACGCGCAACTGCTGCGCTACCAGGCCTCGCAGGTGCGGCCGCAGGGCCGGCCGGCCGGTGGCATGGCGGGCATCAAGCTGTCCTCCGGGGCGAAGGTGATCTCGTTCACCGCCGTCGATCCGGCGGAGGACGCCGCGGTGTTCACGGTGGCGGGCGCCAAGGGAGGCCTCCCGGGCGCGGCGTCGGAGGGCACTGCGAAGCTGACCCCGTTCGACCAGTACCCGCGCAAGGGCCGGGCCACGGGCGGCGTCCGCTGCCAGCGCTTCCTCAAGGGCGAGGACTGCCTGGTCCTGGCCTGGGCCGGCACCTCCCCCGCCCGCGCCGCGAACGCGTCGGGCGCCCCCGTCCCCCTCCCCGACCCGGACCCGCGCCGCGACGGCTCGGGCACACCGCTGGCGAAGCCGGTGGCGTCGCTGGCGGGGCCGGTGTAGGCGACGGCCCTCGAACGGGCCGGTTTTCGGGCGGGGCCCGGAAGCCGGCCCGTGGCCGCGGGGAGCGGGGTGTACGGGCGTCCGAGCAGATCAACCCGCGCGGTACTCGGGGAGGCCCGAAGCCCGGGAGCAGCACCCGGCGCGCGGCACCAGGTCTCCGCGGCCCCGGCCGGGGGTCCAGGGGGCGGAGCCCCCGGTGGGGTGCAGGGGCGAAGCCCCGCCCACCCGCGCGGCAGCGCGCACGCGGGGTGGCGCAGGGGCGCAGCCCCTGTGGGAAACGGCGAAAGGGTGGGGCCGGGGCGCTCACCCCCACCTCAGCCCTGCGTATACCGCAGCACGCCCCACATGCTCCGCTCGTCCACGTCCCCCGCCCCCTCCCCGGCCCTCCGGCACCCCTCCAGCCCCTCCCGCAACGCGCCCCCGTCGACCCCGCTCCCGATCATCACCAACTGCGTGGTGCGCCGCTCCGAGCGCCCCCACGCCGTCCGGTGCATCCGCAGAAAGTCCCCCACCGCGTGGAGCGCGAACTTCTGCCGGTGCCCGGGCACCCCGAAGTACACGAACCCCTTGATCCGGTAGAGCCCTTCCGGCCTGCGGTCGAGGAACTCCATGAACAACCGCGGGTGCAACGGCTCGTCGGAGACGAACTCGACGCTCTCGTAGGCGGCGTGCAGATGCACCTCGTGCCCATGGTCGTGATCATCACCGGCCCCGTCGTGGACGAGGTCCTCGAACGACAACTGCCGGATCTCCTCCAGCCGTTCCTCCCGCGGCCTGCGGTCGAAGAGCAGCTCCGGGTCCACCCGCCCGTACGAGGCGGCGACGACAGGCGTCCCCGGCGCCAGCTCCTCCAGCGTCGCCGCGAGTTCCGCCCGCTCCGCCTCACCGATCCGGTCCGTCTTGTTGAGGACCACCAGGTCCGCGATGCCCAGGTGCCGGTCCAGCTCGGGATGCCGGACCCGGGTCCGTCCGAACTCCGCGGCGTCGACGACCTCGACCAGCCCGCCGTACATGATCTCCGTGTTGTCGCTGGCGAGGATCATGCGGACGAGCTCCTGCGGCTCGGCCAGCCCGCTCGCCTCGATGACGATGACGTCGATGCGGGCCGCGGGCCGGGACAGCCGGTCGAGGAACGCGTCCAGATCGCTGGTGTCCACGGCACAGCACAGACAGCCGTTGCCCAGCGACACCATGGACGACCCGACCTGCCCGGCCACGCTCATCGCGTCGATCTCGATGCTGCCGAAGTCGTTGACGACGACGCCGACCCGGCTGCCCCCGCTGTGCGCGAGCAGATGGTTGAGCAGGGTGGTCTTGCCGGACCCGAGGAAGCCCGCCAGCACGATGACCGGGATCTGTCGCTTGGTCACGCGGAAAATCCTCCGCCGTCGGGGCCCCGCAGGGCCGGAAGTCGGGCCGGGAGCGCACCGGCCGCCCCGGGAGCCGTCGGGCCCCGGGGGCCCCGCCCGCACCAGGATATGGTCGTACCGGAAACGGACTTCCGAGCTGAACCGTTCCGCCAATCAGGTTAGGCTCGCCTATGTGAGCACGTGCGCGACCGCCTCCCGACTGCTGGCCGAACCCCTCTCCGGCACCGCCGCCACCGCGCGCACCTGGCTGCTCGTCGAACAGCCCGGACCGTGGGGCGACCGGGCGCTCACCATGAGCCACCTCGACCCCGCGACGGGCCGGGCGCTGGAGGAGGCCACCGCCGGCACCGACGTACGGATCGCCCTGATCCGCCGCCCGGGGCGGCACGCGGACTGCCACCGGCCCGGCACCCGGCGGATCTTCGCCGCCCACACCGCCCCCGGCCGCTCCTGGATCCGCACGGCCGAGGTCACCGACCCCGCGCTCCTCCTGGACCTGGACTTCGCGGCGCTCGGCGCCGGGGACCACGGCGGCCTGGGAGAGGCGTACGAGGGCGAACCCCTCGCGCTGGTGTGCACCAACGGCAAGCGGGACCGCTGCTGCGCCCTGCTGGGCCGGCCGCTGGCGGCCGAGCTGACCGCCGCGGGCGGGACCGAGGTCTGGGAGGTGACCCACATAGGCGGCCACCGCTTCGCGCCGACCCTCCTCGTGCTGCCGTACGGCTACTCCTACGGCCGCGCCACCGCCCCCGCGGTCAAGGAGGCGCTGGAGGCGGCGCGCGAGGGCCGGATCGTCACCGCCGGCTGCCGCGGCCGCTCCGCCTGGGCGCGTCCGGCCCAGGCCGCCGAGCTGGCGGTCCGGGCGCTGACCGGCGAGGAGGGCGCGGACGCCCTGGACGTGTCCGGGACCGACACCTCCGGGAACCCGGGGGCGGCGCCGCGCTGGACGGTGACCGTGACCCACACCGACGGCCGGTCGTGGCGGGTCGTCGTCGAGCAGGGCGCCGCGACTCCGGCCCGGCCGGAGAGCTGTGGCCGGGCACCGGTCTCACCGGGCCGGATGGACGTGGTCCACATCGCCCCGGCCGGCTGACTCAGCCCGCCTTCTTCACGAACTCGGTCGTGTAGGTCCTGCTCAGGTCCACCGAGGCGTGCCCGAGCTCGGGGTTGAAGGACTTGAGCACCTCGTGGACCGTCCTCGGCCCGTCCTCCGGCATCACCCCGTCCTCGGTGAACATCGGCAGGGTGCCGGCGATCGCCTTGGTGTAGAGCTCCTTGCCGCCCTTGGCGTAGTCGGCCGGCATCTTGGCGGCGATTTCCTCGGGCCTGTGCGAGGCCATCCACTTCAATGTCTTCACCAGGGCGTTGGCGAGCCGCTGCACGATCTCCTTGTGCCCGTCGACCCAACTGGTGTTCATGTAGAGGCTGGAGGAGGGGTAGAGCCCGCCGAGCGCGGCCCTGGATCCCTCCGGGGTCCTCATGTCGATCAGCACCTTGCCCGCGCCCTTGGCGAGGATCTGGGCGACGGTGGGGTCGGTGGTCATGCCGGCGTCGACGGACCCCCGCTGGAGCGCGGCGACGAACGTCTGGCCCGCGCCGACCGCGACCGGGGTGAACTCACTGACCCGCACGCCGTTCTTCACCGCCAGGTACTTCGTCAGGAAGTCCGTGGACGACCCGAGGCCGGTGACCCCGAGCTTCCTGCCCTTGAAGTCCTTGGCCGAGGTGATGCCGGAGGCGGCCTTCGTGGAGACGATCTCCACCTCGCCCGGCGTCCGGGCCAGTTGGACCACGGACTCGACGGACTTGCCCTTGGCCTGGAGGTCGAGCGTGTGGTCGTAGAAGCCCACCGCGCCCTGGACCTCCCCGGACACCAGGGCGGTGGTGGCCTGCACCCCGGCGGGTTCGGTCAGCAGCTTGACCGAGACGCCCTCGTCGTGGAAGTGCCCGAGCATCTGGGCGAGGATCACCGGCAGGTAGATGACCTTGTCCAGGCCACCGACCATGATCTTCACCTGCTCGCCGCTGAGGGCGTCCCTGCTCTTCGGCCCCGGGCCGCCGGACGCCTCGTCGGCGCACCCGGCGAGGGCGAGGCACAGGACCCCCGCGGTCACCGCCGCGGAGAGCCTGGTGAACGTGCGGAACGTGCGCATCCTTGAGTCCTTCGGGTCATGGTGCACGGGTTCGGGGACGTGCGTCCGGCGGGAGCGCCGGGAAGTACGAGGATCACGGGGCGTACGGGGTGTCGTGGGGCGTACGAGGTCGCCGCGGACGGACGAGACGTCAGCGCCCCCCGTCCCGGTTCTGCGGCTTCCAGCGGAACAACCGTTTCTCCGCGAAGGTCAGCAACGCCTCCGCGAGGAGCGCGACCACGGCGAGGATCACCATCGCCGCGTACACACCGGCGGTGTTGAAGGTGCCCTGCGAGCCGGAGACCAGCAGGCCGACACCCTGGGAGGCGCCGATGTACTCGCCGACGATGGCGCCGATCAGGGCGAAGCCGAAGCTGACGTGCAGGCTGGTGAAGATCCACGAGGTGGCGGAGGGGACGACCACCTGGAGGGTGACGCGCCGGTGACTCGCCCCCAGGATGCGGGCGTTGGCGACCAGGTTCCGGTCCACCTCGCGCGCGCCCTGGAAGGCGTTGAAGAACACCGGGAAGAACACCAGCACCACCGCCGAGGCCACCTTGGAGGCCGGCCCCAGCCCGAACCAGATCAGGAAGAGCGGGGCCAGGACGATCCGCGGCAGGGCGTTGAGCACCTTGATGAACGGGCCGAGGACATCGGCCAGGAACGGCACCCGGCCCAGCGCGATGCCGAGCACCACCCCGCACGCCACGCCGATCCCCCAGCCGAGAAGGGCCTCCTGGAGGGTGACCCAGATCTGCTCGCCGAGCGAACCCTGCGGTGTGCCGTGTGCGGTCCACTGCCAGATCTGGTCCCAGATCTCCGACGGCATCGAGAAGTTGAAGGGATCGATGGCCTTCGCCCGGGACAGCGCCTCCCAGAGAGCCAGCAGGGCGGCGAGCAGCAGCACCCGGGTCAGCAGGACCAGGACCCGGCGCTTGCGGGCGGCCCGGGCCCGGGCGGCGCCGCGCTCCCCGGCGGGCCGCTCCGCCGCCACCGGCACGGTCACGGACTCAGGCGGCACGGCCGGCCCCCCTCTCCCGGGTGATGCGGACCTCTTCCCCGAGCGACGCCCAGATCTCGCGGTAGATCTCGACGAACCGGGGCTCCAGACGGACGGATTCGACCTTGCGGGGCCGGGCCAGCGGAACGGGGAAGACTTCCTTGACGGTGGCCGGCCCGGCGGTCATCACCACGACCCTGTCCGCCAGGGCGATGGCCTCCTCCAGGTCGTGGGTGACGAAGACGACGGAGGCCCGGGAGGCGGGGCCGGTGCGCGTACCGCCCCACAGGTCCAGCAGTTCGTCCGACATCAGCGCCCGGGTCTGTACATCCAGTGCCGAGAAGGGCTCGTCCATGAGCAGGATCTCCGGCTCGTTCACAAAGGTCTGGGCGAGCGCCACCCGCTTGCGCTGGCCGCCGGAGAGCTGGTGCGGATAGCGGTCCTCGAAGGCCGCGAGACCCACCCGGCGCAGCCAGTCCCGGGCCCGGCCGCGGGCCTCGGCCTTCGGCATGCCGCGGAAGCGCGGACCGGCCGTGACGTTGGACAGGACGGTGCGCCACGGGAAGACCGCGTCCTGCTGGAAGACGAAGCCGACCTGCGGGGGAATGCCGGCCACGGGCCGCCCGCCGACCAGCACTTCGCCCTCGGTGGGCTCCTCCAACCCGCTGACCAGGGTCAGCGTGGTGGACTTGCCACAACCGGTCGGACCCACCACGGCCACGAACTCGCCCTGTCCCACGACGAGATCGAGGTCGCGGACCGCCGTGTGGTCCGTGCCCGACGGTGTCCGGAACACCTTTGTCGCGCCGCGCAGTTCGATGACCGGGGCGCCTCCCGGTGGATCGCCGATGTTCATCCGTCCGCCTCCGCTCGCCCCGCTGCCGCCCGGCCCCGCGATCATGTACGGGGCGTTGTGCGGAGGGTAGGAGCGGCCCGTGAGGGGCGGGCAGCCTTGTGAGCGCTGTGCGGGTTGAGCGCACGAACCCTGTTCTACTCGTTCTTCTCACGCTAGAACAGGTGGCGGAACAAAGGCTGTCGTGCCGCAAGGCCTCGGAACGTCGCGCTCCGGCAGGGGTGCCGGTGCCACACGGAAAGGATCCGCATGCGCCCCCGGTGGTGGCCCCGCCGCATCTTCGCCCAGGTCCTGTCGGCGCAGTTGCTGACCGTCACCGGGGTCACCCTGCTCACCGCGGGCTCCGTCCTGGCCCCGCTCGGCTCCCGCCTGGACGAACAGGCGACGCGCCGGGCGCTGGCCATCGCCCAGACCACCGCGGCCCAGCCCGGCATCGTCCACGACCTGCTGGCCGCGCGTCCGGTGCCGGACGGTCCCGTGCAGGCCGACGCCGAGCGCATCCGCCGGGCCACCGGGGTGCGTTACATCGTGGTGACCGACGCCCGGGGGATCCGCTACTCGCACACCGATCCCGCGCGGATCGGCCGGCGCGTCAGCACCGATCCGGGGCCCGCCCTGGCCGGACGCGAATGGACGGGCATCGAGAGAGGCACCCTCGGGCGTTCGGCCCGGGGCAAGGTCCCGCTGCGCGACGCCCGGGGAAGGGTCGTCGGCGCGGTGTCCGTCGGCATCTCCTACGCCGGCGTCCATGCCCTGCTGCTGCGCTCCGTGCCCGGTGTCCTGCTGTACGCAGGAGCGGCGCTGGCCGTCGGGGCCGTGGCCGCCGCCGCCGTCTCATGGCGGCTGCGCACCCGCACCCGTGGCATCGAACTCGCCGAGATCCCCTCACTGCTGGAGGAGCGCGAGGCGGTGCTGCACGGCATCGGGGAGGGTGTCGTCGCCCTCGACCGGAACGACCGCGTCCGGCTGGTCAACGACGCGGCGCAGCGGCTGCTGGGCCTCGGGCCGGACGCAGCGGGGCAACCGCTCGACTCCGTGCTGCCGCCCGGCCGGACCGCCGATGTCCTGGCGGGCCGGATCACGGGGACGGACCTGCTGACGGTGCGGGACGGCCGCGTCCTGGTCGTCAACCGCAGGGACACGGCGGACGGCGGGGCGGTGGCAACCCTGCGCGACCGGACCGAGGTCGAGCACCTCGGGCGTGAACTGGACGGGACCCGCGGTCTCACCGAGGCGCTGCGGGTCCAGGGCCACGAGCACGCCAACCGGATGCACACCCTGGCCGGGCTGCTCGAACTGGGCCGCTACGAGGAGGCGGCGGCCTTCCTCACCGAGGCGACCGGCCTGACGGAGACCCCGGAGGCACGGACGGCCGCGGCCGTGGCCGAGCAGGTGCACGATCCCCTGGTGGGCGCACTGCTGGTGGGCAAGGGCACGGTCGCCGCGGAGCGCGGTGTGGCACTGCGGCTGAGCCCGGCCAGCCGGCTGCCGGACGAGGTGGCGGACCCGCGGGATCTGGTCACCGTTCTGGGCAATCTGGTGGACAACGCCCTGGAAGCGGCGTCGGGCGGCGGCCGGTTGGCCGGAATGCGGGGCGCGGAGCGGCCGTCCGTGGAACCGTGGGTGGAGGTCGATCTGCGGGTGGCGGGGTCCACCGTGGTCCTGCGGGTCTCGGACAACGGACCGGGCGTTCCGGCGGAGGCGAGGGAGCTGGTCTTCACCGACGGCTGGACCACCAAGGAACCCGTCCCGCACCGCCGCCGGGGCCTCGGCCTCTCACTCGTCCACCGGTTGGCCGAGCGGTACGGCGGCTCGGCCCGGGTAGGCGAACGAAGCGGTGGCGGGGCGGTGTTCACGGTGGAACTCCCGGAGGCGCTGCGCCTGCCCGAAGGAGCGAACCGATGATCGAAGTCCTCGTCGTGGACGACGACTTCCGCGTTGCAGAGATCAACGCGGCCTATGTACGCCGGATTCCGGGCTTCCGGGTGAGAGCCACGGTCCACAACGCGGCCCAGGCCATGGCCGTGCTGGACCGGGAGCCCGTCGATCTGCTGCTGCTCGACCACTATCTGCCGGACGAGACGGGCCTCTCGCTGATCCACCGCATCCGTCAGCACGGCCATGGGACCGACGTCATCATGGTCACCGCGGCCCGCGACGTCGCGACCGTCCGCACCGCCATGCGCTACGGCGCCCTTCAGTACCTGGTCAAACCGTTCTCCTTCCCTGGGCTGCGGGTGAAGCTGGAGGCGTACGCCCAGCTGCGCCGGACGCTGGAGGGGACGGAGGAGGCGGAACAGGACCAGGTCGACCGGATCTTCGGCGCCCTGCGCACGGCCGCCACCACCCCTCCCCTGCCCAAGGGCCACTCCGCCCCGACCGCGGAGCTGATCCGCCAGGTGCTCTCCGACGCCGCGCAGCCGCTCTCCGCCCATGAGGTCGCCGCCCGCTCCGGGCTGAGCCGCTCCACCGCCCAGCGCTACCTCAAGCGCCTGGAGGAGTCCGGGCGGCTCAGTCTCACCCTGCGGTACGGGGAGACGGGCCGGCCGGAACACCGTTACGCCTGGGCGAAGCAGTGAGGTCGAAGCAGTGACCCGCCCGCTCAGCGGGACGGGCCCGGAGGCCGGGCGATGCCGTGGTGGAAGGCGTAGCGGACGGCCTGGGCCCGGTCCCGCACCCCGGTCTTGGCGAAGAGGTTGTTGATGTGCGTCTTCACCGTCGCCGTGCTCACATGGAGCCGACGGGCGATCTCCGCGTTCGACAGCCCCTCGGCGACCAGGGTGAGCACCTCCGCCTCACGGGCCGTCAGCCCGTCGGGCAGCACGCCGGACGACCGCCGCCCGTCCGCCGCCTCCCGCGCGGACGGCTCCCCTGCGTCCGGGGGGCTCCCGGCCGCGGACAGCCGCTCCAGCAGCCGCCGTTGGATCCGCGGCGACAGCCCCGCCTCCCCCGATCTGACGTCCTCGATGGCCCGGACGATCTCCTCCCCTCCGGCGTCCTTGGTGAGATAGCCCCGCGCACCGGCCTGGAGCGCGGGGAAGAGCGAGTCGTCGTCGCCGAAGGTGGTGAGCACGACCACCTGGGTGGCCGGATAGCGGGCGCGGATGCGCCGGGTGGCCTCGACCCCGTCGCAACGCGGCATGCGCAGATCCATCAGCACCACGTCCGGTGCGTGCTCGCCGACGAGCCGCACCGCCTCCAGCCCGTCGGCCGCCGACCCGACCACCTCGATACCCGGCAGCAGCCCCAACAGCATCACGATGCCCTCGCGCACCACGGTCTGGTCATCCACGACCAGCACCCGCGCAGCCCTCGGACCCGCTCCGCTCTCCTCGCTCACACCGCTCCCGCTTTCCGCACTGCGGAGCCCGGCAGCGCCACCGGAACCCTCCGCCGCCACATGCCCCCTCGCCCCGCGCACCCCATCACGCGGGCACCCTCAATCGCACCACGAACCCCTCCCGATCCGGCCCCGCCTCCAAGGTGCCGCCGAGCAGCTCGGCGCGCTCCCGCATGCCGAGCAGACCGTACCCGGCACCGGAGGCCGCCAGACCCTCGTTCTGCCCGCGCGCTCCCCCGTCGTGAACCGAAAGCTCCACCTCCCCCTCCAGATAGGAGAATTCCATCGCCACCCACGCACCGGGAGCGTGCTTGCGCACATTGGTGAGCGCCTCCTGCGCGACCCGGCGCACCGCGAGCCCGGCCTCCGCCGGCAACCGGCGCGGCCGCCCGGTCACATCGAGCCGGGCCCCCTCCGAGGCCGCGATGTCCCGGAGGAACTCCTCCGGCTGCGTCATCTCGCCCCGCAGCGCCGACAGCGCCTGCCGCGTCTCGGACAACCCCTCACGGGCCATCCCCCGCGCCGCCGTGACCCGTTCGAGGACCAGTTGCCGCTCCGCTCCGCTCTCGATGAGCAGCCGGGCCGCCTCCAGGTGCACCAGCTGGGCGGAGAGGCTGTGCGCCAGGACATCATGGATCTCCCGTGCGATCCGGGCCCGTTCGGCAAGCGCGGCGGACTCCGCCTCCGCCTGCCGCGCCGCCCGCTCCTGGGCCAGCAACCGGAATCCCGCCCCCCGGGCCTCCTCGTCCAGCCGCAGCGAGTACCCGATGAGGAGCACCGCTCCCACCGCCCCGGCGGCGGTCGGCAGCGCCTCCCGGCCTGCCAGGATGTACGCCCCCATGGCGACCCCCGCGACGCCGAGCCCCGGCCCGAGGGGAAGCCGCTCCACCGCGACGACCGCGGCGACGCACCAGAGCCCGGAAGCGGCGACATGACTCCCCGCCCACTCCGCGACGCCTCCCGTTGCGATCAGCACCGTCAACAGGCCCACCGAGGGCCAGAAGCGCTGCTGGAGCGTGGTGATGAAACAGCGCCAGACCGCGACGGAACAGATCGCCAGACCGGCCCCGAGCCCCGCATAGCCCCATCCATGCAGCGCCTCCTCGCGCACGATGCCCGTGAGGAAGACCCCGACCAGGACGACCCGCACGATCCAGGTCAGCACCCGGCGGCGGCGCGGGACGCCGACCCGGGAGAGCGCCTCCCGGGGCGGCCACTCGGTCCAGTTCTCCATGGGCACGTACCGCTCCTCCGCCGACGCGCGGGACTCAGCCACCGGCAACGACACCGTACGACGGAACCAGCCGCCCGGCCCGGTGCAGGAGGACCACCGAGCGGGCCGACAGCATGGCGGCGACCGTCAGCATGGCGCCCGCCGCGCCCTGATGGACCCCGAGCAGCACCCCGATCCCGATCAGCCCCAGGCGCAGCACCATCCCCCCGGCCCAGACGGCTCCCGTGGCCTTCGTCCCCCGGGCCCAGACCGCCCCGGTGTCGTCGGTCCATATTCGGGTGGTCCACGCCCAGGCCACGCCCGTTCCGATACCGAGCAGTGTCCCGGCCGCCAACAGGCCCACGGACATGGCCCGGTGTCCGGCGTCCACCAGCCCCGGCTCGCGGAGGGCGACGACGCCCAGCACCGCCGGGACGACCCACCACCGCCGGGAGCCCGGGACGACCTTCTGGGGCTTCATCTGGCGGACGACCACCAGCGCCACCAGCGCGACGACCACCAGCACATTGACCGGACCGGACATGGAAAGCCTCCGTGGAGCGCGGACACGACGGTCGCACGCGGTCCTGCCACAACCAGGACGCCGCGGAACGACACATCCGACGCTACGGACCCGGCCGACGGCCCGGATCGGAGCACGGGTGGACCCCGGGTGGAGATCGCTCCCCGGCCCGGGGCCCCTTCTCCACCCGGGGGTGGAGGCTCAGGCGTCGATGCGCGAGCGGTCCAGGGTGGCGGCGGAGTTGGTGATGAACTCCTTGCGCGGCGCCACCTCGTTGCCCATCAGCAGGTCGAAGGCGCGCTCGGCGGCCTCCAGGTCGCTGATGTTGATCCTCCGCAGGGTGCGGTGGCGCGGGTCCATCGTGGTCTCCGCGAGCTGGTCGGCGTCCATCTCGCCGAGGCCCTTGTAGCGCTGGATGGAGTCCTTGTAGCGGACGCCCTTGCGCTCCAGCTCCAGCAGGGTCTGCCGCAGCTCGTTGTCGGAGTAGGTGTAGATGTACTTGTCCTGGCCCTTCTTGGGCTGGATCAGCTCCACGCGGTGCAGCGGCGGGACCGCCGAGAACACCCGCCCCTGCTCCACCATCGGTCTCATGTAGCGCTGGAAGAGCGTGAGCAGCAGACAGCGGATGTGCGCGCCGTCCACATCGGCATCGGCGAGGAAGATGACCTTCCCGTAGCGCGCGGCGTCGATGTCGAAGGTCCGGCCCGACCCCGCCCCTATCACCTGGATGATCGCGCCGCACTCGGCGTTCTTGAGCATGTCCGAGACCGACGACTTCTGGACGTTGAGGATCTTGCCGCGGATCGGGAGGAGCGCCTGGAACTCGGAGTTGCGCGCCAGCTTGGCGGTGCCCAGCGCCGAGTCGCCCTCGACGATGAACAGTTCGCTGCGGTCCACGTCGTCACTGCGGCAGTCGGCGAGCTTGGCCGGCAGCGACGAGGACTCCAGTGCCGTCTTGCGGCGCTGCGCCTCCTTGTGCTGACGGGCCGCGATGCGCGTGCGGGCCGCCGCGACGACCTTCTCCAGCACGGCCCGCGCCTGCTGCTTGGCGTCGCGCTTGGTCGAGGTCAGGAACGCCTTGAGCTCCTTGGCAACCACATTGGCCACGATCCGGGAGGCGGCCGAGGTGCCCAGGACCTCCTTCGTCTGCCCCTCGAACTGGGGCTCCGCCAGGCGGACGGTCACCACCGCGGTGAGCCCCTCCATGGCGTCGTCCTTGACCACGTCGTCCTCGGCGACCCGCAGCAGCTTGGACGAGCGCAGCACCTCGTTGACGGTCCTGGTGACCGCCCGCTCGAAGCCCGTCACGTGGGTGCCGCCCTTGGGGGTGGCGATGATGTTGACGAAGGACTTGACCGTGGTGTCGTAGCCGGTGCCCCAGCGCAGCGCGATGTCCACCCCGAGCTCCCGGGTGACCTCGGTGGGCGTCATGTGCCCGCGGTCGTCGAGGACCGGGACGGTCTCCTTGAACGTGCCCTGGCCGCTGAGCCGCAGCACGTCGCAGACGCCCTTGTCCTGCGCGAGGAACTCGCAGAACTCGCTGATGCCGCCGTCGTAGCGGAAGGTCTCCTCGCTGACGCCCGTGCCGTCGAGGTCCCGCTCGTCGCGGACCACGATCGTCAGCCCCGGCACCAGGAAGGCGGTCTGCCGGGCACGCCCGTACAGCGTCTCCAGGGAGAGCTTGGCGTCCTTGAGGAAGATCTGCCGGTCCGCCCAGTAGCGGACCCGGGTGCCCGTACGGGTCTTGGGCACCTTCTTGCCCTTGAGGAGCCCGTTGGCCGGGTCGAAGGGGGCGTCGGGGCCGGACTCCGTGAAGATGCCGGGCACCCCGCGCCGGAAGCTGATCGCGTGGGTCCTGCTGCTGCGGTCCACCTCCACGTCCAGCCGGGCGGAGAGCGCGTTGACGACCGAGGCGCCCACACCGTGCAGACCGCCGGAGGCGGCGTACGAGCCGCCGCCGAACTTTCCTCCGGCGTGCAGCTTGGTCATGACGACCTCGACGCCGGAGAGCCCGGTCTTGGGCTCGACGTCCACCGGGATGCCCCGGCCGTTGTCGCGGACCTCGACGGAGCCGTCGTCGTGGAGGATCACCTCGATGTGGTCGCAGTACCCGCCGAGGGCCTCGTCGACCGAGTTGTCGATGATCTCCCAGAGGCAGTGCATCAGGCCACGGCTGTCCGTGGAGCCGATGTACATGCCCGGACGCTTGCGAACGGCCTCGAGTCCCTCGAGGACGAGCAGGTGCCGCGCGGTGTAGTTGGATCCGTCCCGGTCTGCCCCGGTCAGCAATGCAGTGGACGGCACGGACGTATCGGCGGTCACGCGGTTCGCTCCTCGCTGAATTTCTCTCTGGCCCGTCTGAGGGCGCAATGGCTGGCTCGGTCGCCGTTCAGAGGGTACCGAGGCCCAGTAGAGCCTTTGTGCCGCCACCCGCGGCAATGGCCATGCTAGTCGAGCATCGAACTAGGGTTCGATGACTCAATGGGGTGACGTGCACATCACGTTCCCTTGGAGGCATGAACCATTTAGGCTCCGGGCACGTCCTCAAGAACAACCCGGCAAGCCGGCCGGGAGGACGGAAACCCCCAGCGATGTGAAACCGTAAACCCACGCAATACGGCTCATTCGCCGCCAAACGTCAAGATCCGGCTCACTCGGAAGGAAGTTTCGAGGAAAAGCCACGAGCGGGAACGTTTTCGGCCTGGTTGGATGTTGACCCTGGTACGACAGCTCGTCGAGCTAGAGAAGAGGCGACGTGACTACTGTTCTGACCCCCGCGAGCCCGCTGACGGCCGCTGATCGCTGCGACCGGTGCGGCGCTCAGGCCTACCTGCGCGTCGTTCTCCTGAGCGGCGGTGAACTGCTGTTCTGCGCCCACCACGGGCGCAAGTTCGAGCCGGAGCTCAAGAAGATCGCCGCGGAGATACAGGACGAGACGGAGCGACTGACGGCCGTCCCGGCCTCCGCGTCCGACGAGGACCGCTGAGTCCGCCCCGCGAGCTCCCGGCTCCACCGGCGGAACGCCGACACATCGCATCCACGACGAGCGTGCCCCGGCCCTCCACGGCCGGACGGGAACGGGCGGCCCCCACGGGGGAGGCCGCCCGTTCCCGTGGGTTCCTCCGCTTCCGCGCCCCTCACGACGGCACCGCCGGCCGACCGGCCTGAGGCGGGCTCTGACCGCTTGTGGGACGGGCCTCCGGACTGTGCGCCGTGACCATCTTGGAAACGGCGGAGATGCGCGTATAGACCCCGGGACGGCCCGGCTGGGCACAGCCGCTCCCCCACGAGACGATCCCGACCAGCCGTCCGCCGGCCACCAGCGGTCCGCCGCTGTCCCCCTGGCAGGCGTCCCTGCCGCCCTCCGGCCAGCCGGCGCAGAGCATGGACGCCCGGTTGAAGGCGCCCTCCAGCCCTCCGGGATAGGCCTGCTCGCACAGCTCGTCCGCCAGGACCAGCACCGGCGAGCCGTGCAGGGTCTCGGAATAGGCACCGTTGCCGACCGTGTCGCCCCAGCCGTAGACCACGGCCGGTGTGTTCGGCCCGTAGACCGTCTCGCCCCGTTGCGCCATCCCGATCACATGGGTGGCGGGGAGCGGCTGCGCCAGAGTGACGACGCCGATGTCCCCGGCGTTCGTCATCACGTTGAAGCCCGGGTTGGCCCATGCCTCCTGGACGGGCACCTCGGTGCCCTCGGCGCCGCGCAGATTGTCGCGCCCCACGAGCACCCGCAGGTCCTTGATCTCGCGGGGGTCGCTGCCCAGTACTTCGCGGGTGAGACAGTGAGCCGCGGTGACCACGGTCCTGGGCGCCACCACGACTCCGCCGCAGAACTGCCCGGACCTCGTCGGACCGAACCGCTCACGGCTCGCCAGGGCCACCACCCACGGCACGTCGGAGGTCTTCACCGGCTGCCCTCCGACGACCACCCGCCCGTCGGCCACGGGCCGCCCGTCGGCCGCCGTCGAGCCCGGCAGCGCGAGCAGCAGGGCGAGCGCGAGGGCGGACGACCAGCGCAGGGCACGCATACGACCTCCTGACGCGAGGGAGTCCCTTGCACACCCAGAGTCAACCCCGGAAGCCGCCCCCGCATCCGGAAGCGACAGGGCCCGGCCCCTCCGAAGAGGGAACCGGGCCCCGCCATGTCGCCGTGTGCCGCTGCTCAGTCCAGGTAGTCGCGCAGCACCTGGGAGCGCGACGGGTGCCGCAGCTTGGACATCGTCTTCGACTCGATCTGGCGGATGCGCTCGCGCGTCACGCCGTAGACCTTGCCGATCTCGTCGAGGGTCTTGGGCTGGCCGTCGGTGAGGCCGAAGCGCATGGAGACCACGCCCGCCTCGCGCTCGCTCAGGGTGTCCAGGACGGAGTGCAGCTGCTCCTGGAGGAGCGTGAAGCTGACCGCGTCGGCCGGGACGACCGCCTCGGAGTCCTCGATGAGGTCACCGAACTCGCTGTCGCCGTCCTCACCCAGGGGGGTGTGGAGGGAGATCGGCTCACGGCCGTACTTCTGGACCTCGATGACCTTCTCCGGGGTCATGTCGAGCTCCTTGGCCAGCTCCTCCGGGGTGGGCTCGCGGCCCAGGTCCTGGAGCATCTGGCGCTGCACACGGGCGAGCTTGTTGATGACCTCGACCATGTGCACCGGGATACGGATGGTGCGGGCCTGGTCGGCCATCGCGCGGGTGATCGCCTGACGGATCCACCACGTCGCGTACGTGGAGAACTTGTAGCCCTTGGTGTAGTCGAACTTCTCGACCGCGCGGATCAGACCGAGGTTGCCCTCCTGGATCAGGTCCAGGAAGAGCATGCCGCGACCGGTGTAGCGCTTGGCCAGGGAGACGACCAGACGGAGGTTGGCCTCCAGCAGGTGGTTCTTGGCGCGGCGCCCGTCCTCGGCGATGATCTCCAGCTCGCGCTTGAGCTTGGGCGCGAGCTTGTCGGCGTTCGCCAGCTTGTCCTCGGCGAAGAGACCGGCCTCGATGCGCTTGGCGAGCTCCACCTCCTGCTCGGCGTTGAGGAGGGGGACCTTGCCGATCTGCTTGAGGTAGTCCTTGACGGGGTCGGCGGTGGCGCCGGCCACCGCGACCTGCTGCGCGGGAGCGTCGTCCTCGTCCTCGTCGGACAGGACGAAGCCCTTGCTCTCGCCGGTCTCCTCCTCCTCGTCACCCTTGCCCGGGAGCGGGGTCTCCTCGGCCAGCTCGTCCTCGAGCAGCTCGTCGGAGTCCTTCTTGGCGGTGGCCTTCTTGGCCGTCGCCTTCTTGGCGGTGGCCTTCTTGGCCACCGTCTTCTTCGCGGCCGTCTTCTTGGCGGCGGCCTTCTTGACGGGCGCCACGGACTCGTCGCCCGCCTCGTCCCCGTAACCGCCCGCCGCGGAGGCCGCGGAGGAGGCGGCCGCGGTGGACGTCTGCCGGGACGTCACCGTCTTGGAGGAGACGGCCTTGGTGGCGGTGCGCTTCGCCGGGCTCTTCGCTGCGACGCTCTTGCGGGTGCGCTTGGGCGCCTCTGCCGCGCTGACCATCAGCGTCACACCCTCCTCGTCGAGGACCTGGTTGAGGCTGCGCAGGACGTTCTTCCACTGGGTTGGCGGAATCTGGTCAGCCTCGAAGGCCCGACGCACGTCGTCGCCGGCGATCTGCCCCTCGGCCTTTCCCTGCTCGATGAGCGCCATCAGAGACTCGGATTCGGCGATCTCCGGCGGGAGCGTACGGGATGTGCTGGCCGACACGAACAACCTCTCGGAACGATGGAAACGGCTTCCGGCTCCGTCCGCTGCGGACCGGAGCCGACGACCGCCGGCAAGGATGAACCGGCGGCGCGGGCGATAGTGCGGTGCAACACAGCGCCTCGAACGAGGCTTGTATTCCCTCCGCAGCCACCACCTCTTTAGTCATCGCACTGCCTCAAGGAGCGTTACGCCCAATCCCCGTGGCCCGAGTCACACCACATACAGGATGAAATCCCTTCGAACCGGGCGGATTGCTGCGCCTCTCCGCAGCACACCCCAAGACCGGCGGCGCGTTCGCCGCCCGCACGCGCCCTCAACGGCCGTACGCGCGGGGCGGACGAGCAGTCCCGCGCGTACTTCCCTGTCCGTACGGCCCCGCTCCCGCGGTCAGTGCTCGCGCGGGGCGGGCACCACGCGCTCGACCTCCGGGTGGGAGACGAGGAGCTGGCGCATCGCCGATTCGGCGGCGGCGGCGTCACCGGCGCCGACGGCGTCGACGATCCGCAGGTGGTGCCCCACGCCGGTGTCGGTGGGCCGGTCGCAGCCGCCGGCCGACGCACCCGAGACGTGGAGGGCGGCGGAGACGATGCCCGAGAGGTGCTCGAGCATGCGGTTGCCGGCGACCTGGAGGAGCAGGGTGTGGAACTCGGCGTCCGCGCGGGAGAAGGTGAGCGAGTCACCCTGCGCCAGGGCGTGCCCCATGATCTCCGCCATGTCGGCGAGCCGCTGCTGGACGTCCTCGCGGCCGTGCCCCGCGGCCAGCCGGGCGGCCAGCGGCTCGATGATCCAGCGCAGCTCGCACAGCTCCCGGCGCTGGTCGTCGCGCTGTGGGCCGAAGGCCCGCCACTCGATGATGTCCGGGTCGAGGAGGTTCCAGTCACTGACCGGACGGACCCGGGTGCCGACGTTGGGGCGGGCGCTGACCAGGCCCTTGGCCTCGAGGACGCGCAGCGACTCGCGGACGACGGTGCGGGAGACTTCGAAGCGCTGCCCGATCTCCTCCGGGACGAGCGGGCGGTCGGCGCCCAGGTCGCCGGAGACGATCATCTGCCCCAGCTGCTGTACGAGCTGGCCGTGCAGCCCCCGGCCGCGGCTGCCGGCCGCCCGGCGCCCGGCGCGCCCCAGCTCCGCGTCGCCGTCCCAGGCGTGCGCGGAGCCGCGGTCGGCCCCGGGGGCCTCTGCGTAGGAGTATCGGTCGAGCTCGCCCGGGCCCGTCAGGCCGGAGTCGGCGGGGCGAGCCGCGGTCATCATGGTGTGCGCAAGGGTACTCACGCTTCCTTTGTCGGCGACGGGCCGACATGCCTTGAGGTCTTTGGTGAAAAGCACACGAAAGGGTGATCGCCCATTACCTCACAATTGACGCCCAAACGGACACAACCGGGCACCCTTCGGAGTTGAGCAAGTACGCAGAGCAACGACGGTGAGCCTCCCGGGCATGCCGGCGGAGGGGTACCCAGGGGCATATCCCCGGCTCATGACGACCACCTTTCCCTCTCGCCCGACGAACGGATTGTCACTCTGCGTCGGCATCGCACCGGCGCGACGGGCCGGGCCTGCCCCTCGTCCGCACTAGCACAGCCTCAGCGCGGCCGCCCGCGCAGCAGCGTGAGGACGTACGCCCCGAGCAACCCGGTGAGCGAGAGGACCAGAGCCCAGCCGACGGGCTGGGAGATCACCCGCAGCGCTGTCGAGAGACCCTCGTCCATGCCGGCCGGCCACTGCAGCAGGGCCGTGGAGCGCAGCCGCTCGGGAAGCCCCGCGAGGGACCGGGCGGCGGGCCGGGCCAGGACGGCACTCACCATCGGCACCACCAGCGCCGGGACCACCAGGACCGCCATCAGCCCCAGGATCGTCGAGCGGAACAGACCCGCCGCGAGCAGCCCGGCCCAGGCACAGCCGAGCGTGAGCGCGGACCAGCCGACGAGGGCGGTGCCCCAGGCCGCCGGGAGGACGGTCACGGTGTCGCCGAAGAGCAGCCGCACCGCTCCGGCGCCCAGGGCGACCGAGGCGAGCGCCAGCAGCAGGGCGGCGGCGGCCGTGACGACGAGCTTGCCGCCCAGCAGGGCCAGGCGTCGCGGCACGCTGCCCACGTCGGGGGCCAGGGCGGGGTAGCGGAACTCCTGGCCGAAGGCGATCGCACCGAGCACACCGGCGCCCAGGGCCGCGGGCGGCAGCGGGAGCGGGGCGGGCCAGCCCGCGAGCAGGCTGAGGACCGGCGCCCCGGCGCGGGCCAGGAGCACCGAGGCCACCAGCGAGAGCAGGAGCGAGGAGGCCACCACGATCCATCCCGTCCGCACGCCGGCGGCACGGCGCAGTTCGTAGCGGAGCGGCCAGACCGGGGCGGGAGCGGGGAGCGGTGGCTGGATGCGGGCGAAGGGTTCCTGCCCGTCGTCCGCTTCGGGGTCGGCGTCGGGCGGGCGGCGGCCGTCGACGCGCTGCAGCGGGGGCAGGGGGGCGGTGTCGATCTCCTCGGCGAGCCGGTGCACCAGGATGCCGTGCCGGTGCGCGGTCTCCCCGACCGCGGCGCAGCTGCGGCCGTAGACGGACAGCGTGCTGCCGCCGTCGTGGACGACCTCCACGGGAGGGGTGTCGGGGACCGGCTCGGCGCTCTCGGACTCCGCCGCGATGACGTGCGCGAGACGGGCGGCCGACGGCGACTGGACGGCGACCTTGGGCCGCAGCCGGGCCCGGGCGAAGACGGTGGCCTCCTGGTCGGCGACCAGGCGGCCGCGGTGGATGGTGACCACCTGGTCGCCCAGACGTGCCGCTTCCCCGGGCGAGGACGAGGTGACGAGGACGGCGCCGCCCTGTTCCGCGTAGCCGCGCAGGAGACCGTGGAGCCAGGAAGTCTCCCGCGGGGAGAGACCGGCGGCCGGTTCGTCGAGCAGAAGGGTGTGGGGGTCGCCGAGCAGGGCCGCGGCGAGGCCGAGACGGCGGTCCATGCCGTGGGAGAAGTCGCCGATGCGCCGGCCGGCCAGACCGCTGAGGCCGACGACGTCCAGCACCTCGTCAGCGCGGCCGGGCGGGACGCCGGCGGCCGCGCCGAGCATGCGCAGATGGCCGCGGGCGGTGCGGGCGGGGTGACCGGGGACGTCGCCGAGGAGCACGCCGACCTCGCGGACCGGGTGAGCGACACGGTCGAGGCTGCGGCCGCGGAAGAGCGCGATGCCGCGGCCGGGGTCGAGGCGGAGCATCAGGCGCAGGGCGCTGGTCTTGCCCGCCCCGGACTCGCCGAGGAGGACGGTGACGCGCCCCGGACGGGCCTCGAAGGTGAGGTCGTCGACGGCGGGGGGTCGGTTGCGACGGGGGACGCTGGTCAGTCCGATGGCCTGGATCATGACTTCCCTCGCGGGGCGTGGGCATCTCGCGCGGGCGTCGTGGGACGCGCGGGAACGTGGGACGTTCCGCAGCACGGTAACCCGATATGTCCTATTTGCTGCGGAACGCGGTGCCCGGGAGGGTCGTGTCCCGCCCCTCGCGGGCGGGTCGGCGGCTACGCCTCGGGGCGCAGCATGGGCGGGTTCAGCAGAGTGGCCCCGCCGGCACGGAAGAGCTGCGCCGGACGGCCGCCCTGACGGGTCGTCGTGCCGCCGGTGGGCACCAGGAAGCCCGGGGTGCCGGTGACCTTGCGGTGGAAATTGCGCGGGTCGAGGGACACGCCCCAGACCGCCTCGTAGACCCGGCGCAGCTCTCCGACGGTGAACTCCTGGGGGCAGAAGGCGGTGGCCAGGGAGGAGTACTCGATCTTGGAGCGGGCGCGCTCCACCCCGTCGGCGAGGATGCGGGCGTGGTCGAAGGCGAGGGGGGCGGCCTCCTCCCCTTCCTGTCCCAGCAGATCTTCCACCGGGGCCCAGCGCACGCTGTGCGCGTCGCCGCCGGCCCGCGGGGCCGGCAGGTCGGGGGCGAGCGCGAGGTGCGCCACGCTGACCACCCGCATGCGGGGGTCGCGCCGGGGGTCGCCGTAGGTGGCGAGCTGCTCGAGGTGCGCGGCGTTGGCGGGAGCCGGGCAGGCCGGGTCGTGGACGTGCAGCCCGGTCTCCTCGGCCAGCTCCCTGGCGGCGGCCGTCGCCAGGTCCTCGTCGCCCCGGACGAACCCGCCCGGCAGCGCCCACCGGCCCTGGAAGGGGGGTTCGCCGCGGCGTACGGCCAGTGCGCACAGGGAATGGCGGCGCACGGTGAGCACGACCAGGTCGACGGTGACGGCGAAGGGCGGGAAGGCCGACGGGTCGTAGGGCATGACGCGATCATAGTCGTCTGCCTGACGATAATCAGGTCCTTGTCCATCGCCGGCCGCGAGCGGCGACGGGCCTCCGGTGAGCCCGGTGCGCATGCGTTCACACCCCCAGTTGGAGGCCGTCGGCGGCCTCCTCGACCATGCCGAGGCCCAGTCTGCTGACCCGTACGGCGAACGGCCGCCCGGCCACGCTCAACCCCGTGAAGCGCAGGGCACCGAGCGGCGCCGAGCCGGGCGGACGGACGGTCACCCCGCCGGCCGGAACGTCCGGCCGCACGCCGGCGAAGGCCGTCAGCACCTGGACCGCGCCCGCGGCGGCCACGGCCGCGGGCCGGCAGGCCGCCGGATGCGGCAGCGGGGAGCTCCCGGCGGTGCGCTGCTCGCCCGCGTACATCTCCGGCAGCCGGTGGCCGAAGGTCTCGGCGGCGTCGAGCACCCCGCGCGCCAGGGCACCCGCCTCCCGCTCGAACCCGGCGGCCGCGAGCCCCGCCACCGCCACGGCCGTCTCGTGGACACGCACGGCTCCGCCGCGGTGCCCGAACGGATTGTGTCCGGGCTCCTTCGTGCCCAGGCTGCGCAGGCCCCAGCCGGAGTCGAGGGGCGGGCTGCCGAGGAGCCGGGCGAGCTGCTCGGTGCGCACCCGGTCCAGCAGCCCGGGGGCGAAGGCGCCCGCCGCGGTCAGGCCGGTGTCGAGAA
The DNA here is from genome assembly GCF_041519305.1 of Streptomyces luteireticuli. Lineage (NCBI taxonomy): Bacteria > Bacillati > Actinomycetota > Actinomycetes > Kitasatosporales > Streptomycetaceae > Streptomyces > Streptomyces luteireticuli. The sequence continues at coordinate 6,157,457 of NZ_CP167927.1, read as the reverse complement.
GGTGGGCGGCGGCACACCCCAGGTGCGGTATCGGGCGTCCGTCGGGGGTGACGGCCGCTGCCGGGCGACCGCCGCCGCGGTCCTCGACCCAGAAGTCCTCGCGGAAGCGGCGCCGGAGGTCCGCCGCCCAGTCCCGCCACTCCCGGGCTCCGGGACGGCCGTGGGCCTCCAGCAGGTCGGCGCCGAGCAGGGCCGCCCGATGGGCGTGCGCCTGGACCTCGCAGCGATACGGCCCGCCGGGATGGGGATCGGCGAGATAGCCGCCCTCACCGGCCGCCGTGCGCAGCCAGGCCAGACACCGCTCCGCGGCCGGCAGCAGCGGCTCCAGCTCCTGGCCGGGCAGACCCCACCGCCATGCCTCGGCGAGCACGGCCGGGAACAGGAGCGTCGCTTCGACACCGGTGCACCCCGGGGGCAGATGGGCCCCGGCGTGCCGCAGGGCACCGGGGATGCGGCCCCGGTCGGGGCCCGGGCCGGGGAGCTGGGTGCGGGCCAGGGTGCGCAGCGTTCCGGCGGCGAGCCGCACCCCGAGGGGCAGTGTCATCCGGGCCGCCCACAGGGCCTCGGCGGGGGCGAGCCGGCCGCAGCGCCAGGGCACGCCGGCGGCGAGGTGGACGTCGCCCGGGATCTGCCGGTCACGCACCAGGAGGGCTCGGAGGTCGTCGAGGGCGGTGGCGAACAGGGCGGTGGTCCGGGCATCGTCGCCCTCCGCCTGGGCGTCGCCCCAGGGGACGCCGCCACGGGCCGCGGGGCCGGGGGCGGGGAGTGGCCGGCCGGGCACCTCCGGGCGGACTCGGAGCTCGATGCTCTGCGTACCGCCGGGGGGCAGCCGTATCTCCCAGCACAGCAGTCCCGCCGAGGCCAGGGCGTCGTCGGGAGCCGGGTCGGCCGTCACCACCGCGTCCAGGCCGGGGGCCGACCAGCGCAGGCCGGAGGCGTGCACGGCGGCGGGGAGCTCGGGAGCGGCGGCGCCCGTGGCGACGGCGCCCAGCTCGGCGAGGTCGGTCCCGAGGGACACCTCGACGCCGAGCCGCGTCTCCCGGGCCGCGGCGCTGCGCAGCGTGATGCGCTCGACGCCCTCGGCGTCGCGGAGCCGCTCCACGGTGACGGCCGGGTCGGGCCCCTCGTCCGCGGCGGTCCGCACCGTGCCCACGAAACGGGCCCGGCCCGCGTCCGTCAGCCGTCCCTGGAGCGGCACCGGCTCGGCGCCGTCCACTCTGATCGCGCACCGTGCGAGCAGCCGCCGCCCGTTCCGGTAGAAGCCGTCGAGACCCTGGCCGGTGAGCTGGCCCTGTTCCCCGGAGATCGCGAGTGCGGGGAGGGCGACGCAGATCAGCGCCGCGTGCACCGGCTGCGGGCCCGGGGGGCGGGCGGGGCCGGGGCGGCGGGGCCCCGCCGGGCGGGGGACGGAGGGGGTGTGGGCGGCGGTGCCTTGCACGGGTCTGCGCTCCCTGTGAGAGGTCACGGGCCGGGACGACGGATGCGGACGGAGGGCCACTCAGGTGAACGGCACGGGCACCGCCGGGGTCACGGGAGCCCGGACGTGTCCCCGGTCACTTTCGGTCGCGGGCCGCCCGCCGCCCCGGCTGCCGGCGGACACGGGGCTTTCCCTCCGGGCCGCCCGCCGCCGTGCCGCGCGACGGGCCCGGGCGGGCCGTGTCGCCCTGCGGCTTGCGGCGCCGGACGCCGGACACCGCCCGGCCCGGTCCGTCCCCCTCCACGGCCCCGCCGTCCGGGCGGGCGCGTCGCTCCGCGGCGGCACAGGCGGCGTCGAGGACCGCCCGGTCGGCCCGTTCCTGGCGCAGGCAGTCGCGCAGGGCCTCGGGGTCGAGGCCCTCGTTGCAGGCGTGGTGGAGGAGCTGGGCGAAGAGGTAGTCGGGGTCGGCGGTCAGCGCGCGGCCGAAGGCGACCTTCGCCTCGGTGTGCTCGCCGCCGGCCCAGGCGACCCAGCCCGCCAGGGTCAGCGGCGCGGCGGCGTGCTCCGAGTAGGGCGGGACGCAGCGGCGGGCGAGTGCGCGCCACAGCCGCAGGATGGCGGGCAGCCGCGGGCCTTCCATCCACTCGGCGGCGCGGTCCCGGGCGATGCGGTCCTGGAGGCCGAGGACGATCGCCGCCGCCTCGTCGGCGGAGACCAGGCCGTCGTCCCGCGCGTCCGCCTCCGCGGGTGCGCCGGCGGGCGGGGTGCCGTCGAAGCGCAGCAGGACCAGCTCGGCCAGGTCCAGCGTCTCCCGCCGCACGGTCTCGTACTCGGCACCGAGCATGCGCGGGACGAGCTCGGCCGCGGCGGCGTCCAGGGCGCGCCGCTGCTCCTCGGCCGCCTGTCCGCCGAGCGGTGCGAGCCGTGCCTCCATCTCGCGCAGGGATCCTCCGACCCTCATCCCCGCATAGGCCGCGGCGGCGGCCATGACCGAGGTGCCGGGCATCGTCCGGGGCGTGCCGTCGGGCGGACAGCAGCGGGTGTCGGAGCAGCAGTACGACCAGAAGCGCCCGCCGGACAGGCACAGCGCCTCGTACACGGGCACGTCGAGGCCGCCGCAGGCGATCCGCAGGTGCTGGGCGAGCGGTCGCAGCCGCTCCATGACGGCTTGGCCGGTCTCCCCGGCCGCGGGGTCCTGGCAGAGGTAGAGCACGATCCCGTCCGGTGCGGTGCCCCGCTTCGTGGTGGCCGTGACGAGGGTGCGGGCGAGCTGGTCGGAGACGAACGGCCATTCTCCGGGGTCCGCCGGGATACCGAGCCTGAGCCGGCCTCCGAAGCGCTTGCGCTCGCCGTGGAGCGCCATCATGACGATGCTGTCGTCGGGGTGGAAGCCGAGCAAGTACGGGAGCGCATCGGCCAGTTCGGCCGGGGTGCGCAGGGTGACGTGGTTTTCCGGCGGCGGTCCCCAGGCGGAGGACGGCAGGGGTGAGGGGCCGGCTGATTCGTTGTGGTGGGCCATGGCCCGAAGAGTCCCGCAGGTGCGCAAGAACCCGCCAGGCCTGTGGATATCGCGGATATTGTCCTACTAATACCTGTGGACGAAGGGCTCCCCTTCACCGCTTCATTCGCGCGTTGTCAGTGGCCTCGTGTTGCATGGGGTCATGAGCAACGAAGCCCTCCGTACCGCCGCCGATGCCGTCCTCGCCCGTCTCGTGGGCGACACCACCGGCACCGCCGTGCTGCGCGAGGACCAGTGGCGGGCGATCGAGGCCCTGGTGGCCGACCACCGCCGGGCCCTGGTCGTCCAGCGCACCGGGTGGGGCAAGTCCGCGGTGTACTTCGTGGCCACCGCGCTGCTGCGCGAGCGCGGCAGCGGTCCCACCGTGATCGTCTCCCCGCTGCTCGCGCTGATGCGCAACCAGGTGGAGGCCGCGGCCCGGGCCGGCATCCACGCGCGCACGATCAACTCCGCCAACCCCGAGGAGTGGGACACCGTCCAGGCCGAGGTCGCGGCCGGCGAGGTGGACGTGCTGCTCGTCTCGCCGGAGCGGCTGAACAACCCGGACTTCCGGGACAACGTCCTGCCCAAGCTCGCCGCCGCCACGGGTCTCCTGGTGGTGGACGAGGCCCACTGCATCTCCGACTGGGGCCACGACTTCCGCCCCGACTACCGCCGGCTGCGCACCATGCTCGCCGAGCTGCCCCCGGGCGTCCCCGTGCTCGCCACCACCGCCACGGCCAACGCCCGCGTCACCGCGGACGTCGCCGAGCAGCTGGGCACCGGCGAGGGCACCGAACGGGCACTCGTGCTGCGGGGGCCGCTGGACCGGGAGAGCCTGAGCCTCGGCGTCCTGAGCCTCCCGGACGCGGCCCACCGGCTGGCCTGGCTCGCCGACCACCTCGCCGAGCTGCCCGGCTCCGGGATCATCTACACCCTGACCGTCGCCGCCGCCGAGGAGGTGACGGCGTTCCTGCGCCGCCGAGGGCACGCCGTCACCGCGTACACCGGCAAGACGGAGAACGCCGACCGCCAGCAGGCGGAGGAGGACCTGCTCGCCAACCGGGTCAAGGCCCTGGTCGCGACGTCCGCCCTCGGCATGGGCTTCGACAAGCCCGACCTGGGCTTCGTCGTCCACCTGGGCTCGCCCTCCTCCCCCATCGCCTACTACCAGCAGGTGGGCCGCGCCGGGCGCGGTGTCGAGCACGCGGAGGTGCTGCTGCTCCCCGGCCGGGAGGACGAGGCGATCTGGACCTACTTCGCGTCGCTGGCCTTCCCGCCCGAGGCCCAGGTGCGCCGCACGCTGGACGTGCTGGCCGCCGCGGACCGCCCGCTCTCGCTCCCCGCCCTGGAGCCGCTCGTGGAGCTGCGCCGCTCCCGGCTGGAGACCATGCTCAAGGTCCTCGACGTGGACGGCGCCGTCCACCGGGTGCGCGGCGGCTGGACGGCCACGGGCCGGCCGTGGACGTACGACGCCGAGCGCTACGCCTGGGTGGCCCGGCAGCGCGCGGCCGAGCAGCAGGCCATGCGCGACTACGCGACGACACAGCAGTGCCGGATGGAGTTCCTGCGCCGGCAGCTCGACGACGAGCAGGCGGCCCCCTGCGGCCGCTGCGACAACTGCGCGGGCCCGCGCTTCGGCACCGGGGTCTCGCAGGAGGCGCTCGACTCCTCCCGCGGCGAGCTGGGCCGGCCGGGGGTGGAGGTCGAGCCGCGCCGGATGTGGCCCACGGGCATGGCCGCGGTCGGGGTGGACCTCAAGGGCCGCATCCCGCCGGGCGACCAGGCCGCTCCCGGCCGTGCGCTTGGGCGGCTCTCCGACATCGGCTGGGGGAACCGGCTCCGCCCCCTGCTGGCGCCGCACACACCGGACGGCCGGATTCCGGACGATGTCGCCGCCGCGGTGGTCACGGTGCTCGCCGACTGGGCCCGGGGGCCCGGCGGTTGGGCCTCCGGCGCCCCGGACGCCCTCGCCCGGCCGGTGGGCGTGGTCACCGTGGACTCCCGCACCAGACCGCAGTTGATCAGGTCGCTCGGCGAACACATCGCGTCGGTGGGGCGCATGCCCCTGCTCGGCTCGGTGGAGTACCGCGCCGAGATGACGGACGCCCCTGTTCCGCGCAGCAACAGCGCCCAGCGGCTGCGCGCGCTGGACGGGGCGCTGGCCGTGCCGCCCGGCCTCGCCTCGGCGCTGGCCTCGGCGGAAGGGCCGGTGCTGCTCGTGGACGACCTGATGGAGACCGGCTGGACGCTGGCCGTGGCCGCGCGGCTGCTGCGGCGGGCCGGGGCGGACCAGGTGTTCCCCCTGGTGCTGGCCGTGCAGGGCTGACCGGGAGAGGCGGGGGCGGGCGGCGGAGGACCGGATGCGGACCGCCGGATACCGGTCAGTGGCGTCAATTGATCGTTGCCGTACGGCGGGTGGGGCCGCGAGAATTGAACCGGCTCCCCGCTCCCGCCCGTTCGCGGCTCACCGGGCTGCCGTCTCCTGATGCTCGTTGCCGATTCCCCGTGCGGACGCGCCGGGGGCGCAGACGAAGGGAGAACCATGGCCTTCGGTCCCGCTCCGCCCCGGTCCGCCGGCCCGGCTCCACGCCCCGGCCGGCTGCTCGAACCCGCCGAATGGGCCGCCGCCGGAATTCCCCTGCTGCGCAACCCCCGTGAGGTCGTCACCGGGTTGCACGCCCGGCACCTGCCGACGCCCTCCACGGCCGTGGTCGCCGTCCTCGGTCCCGACGAACGGCTGGCGGCCAGCGCCTCCTTCACCCGCAGGGCCGATGCGCCCGACGGCTGGGAACTGCGCAACGAACTCCTCGCCCAGCTGCGCCGGGTGATCCCGCACGATCTGCGCAGGCGCTCGCCGGTACGGACGGCCGTACTGCTCTACTGCCGGGAGGGGGACGGCCGTTGGACCGAGGAGGACGGCGCCTGGATGTGGGGGCTCCGTGACGCCTGCACCCTGCACGGGCTGCGCTGCGGCGCGTATATCACCCTGACGGGAGCGGGCTGGCGGATCCTCGGTGAAGGCCGCAGCGGACGGCGCCCGCGGTCGGCCGCGCGCCCCGCCGTGCCCCTGGACACCGGCTGCCCGGAGTCCGCCCTGCACCGCCACGTCGCGGCGCGCTGACCTACCGGCAGGGCACCACCCGGCCCGGAGGAACGCGAGAGCGCCCCGCGGGCCGTGTGCCCGTGGGGACGCCGACGCGCGGGCGGGTCGTCAGACGCCCACGGACAGCAGGGCGTTGACCCGCTGCGGATCGCCACAGACGACCAGCAGGGCACCCGCCCGCTTCAGTGCCGCGGGCAGCGCCCGGGTCACCTCGGCGTCCGCGCCGCCGTTGACGGCGACGACCACGACCGGACGGCCGGCCGACCGGTCCGCCGCGGCGTCGGCGTAGAAGACGTCGTCCACGGCGTCCTGCTGCGCCCAGTAGGACGCCTCGCCGAAGGACAGCTCGTGCGCGGCCCAGGGGTGGGGACCGCCGGTGGTGAGCACCAGGATCTCGCCGGGGGCGCGACCGCTGTCGAGCAGCAGGTCGACGGCCTCGTCCGCGGCGTCCAGGGCACCCTCCGCCGGAGCGGGGATCAGCTGGATCTGCGGAGCGGAGGCCGGTCCGGCGGCCTCCGGCCCGTGCGCGGCGCGCCGGGCCGGAGGCGCCGGCACGGCGCGCGCACCGGGGTTGCCGGGGCGGGGAGCCGCCGGACGGGGACCAGGAACGGGTCGGGGGGTCGGCGCGGTGCGGCCGGCGGCCGGCACGGTGCGGGGACCCGGGACACTCTCGTGAATCTGAGGCTCCTCGGGGATGAGAGGCATGGGTTGATATCTATCAAACGCCGGTGCGAGTCGCGTCGGCGGGTGGTGCTTTGGCGGTCAGAAGCGGTCAGAAGTCGAAGCCGAGCTGACCACCGGCCTCCAAAGCGTTCTCACGGGCCGTCGCCCCTTCGGGGACGAGGCGCGGCCGCTTGAGGTGCTGCCACCGGGGCAGCGCGTCGAGATAGGCCCACGACAACCGGTGGTACGGCGTGGGCCCCAGCCGCTCCAGGGCGGCCCGGTGCACCGGCGAGGGGTACCCGGCGTTGTCGGAGAACCCGAAGTCGGCGTGCCCGTCCCCCAGTTCGGCCATCAGTCCGTCGCGCTGGACCTTGGCGATCACCGAGGCCGCGGCCACGGCCACACAGGACTGGTCGCCCTTGATGACCGTGCGGACCCTCCAGGGATCACCGAGGTAGTCGTGCTTGCCGTCGAGGATGACCGCGTCCGGCCGCACCGGCAGGGCGTCCAGCGCGCGGGTGGCGGCCAGCCGGAGCGCCGCCGTCATCCCCTGGGCGTCGATCTCCTCGGGGGAGGCTTCGCCCAGGGCGTAGGCCGTGACCCAGGTCTCCAGCTGCCGGGCGAGCACGAGGCGCCGCTTGGGGGTCAGCAGCTTGGAGTCGGTGAGCCCCTCCGGCGGCCTGCGCAGACCCGTGACGGCCGCGCACACCGTGACCGGCCCGGCCCAGGCACCCCGGCCGACCTCGTCGACGCCGGCGACGACCTTGGCTCCCGTCGTCGCTCGCAGGGAGCGCTCGACGCTGTGGGTGGGCGGTTGGTAGGGCATGGCGCCAGCAAGGGTACGCCTTGGGAGCCGCGCGCGACTCCCCGGCCCCCTCCTCCCGGGCCCGGTCAGCGCGGGGCGTCCGGGACCCAGCCGGGCAGCTCCTCCGTGCGGCGCAGCCACACGGCGGGCGGCGCCCCCCGGCCGGCCGCCGCGACCACTCCGCCGACGATGGCGCAGGTGGTGTCCACGTCGCCGCCCGCCAGCGCCGTCGTCCAGAACCCGGCCTCGAAGGAGCCGAGATGGCGGGCCGCGGACCACAGGGCGAACGGCACCGTGTCGTGCGCGCTGGTCCGTCGGCCGCAGCCGAGGACGGCGGCGACGGTACCCGCGTCGCCGTAGTCGAGCATGTCGCGGGCACGGCGCAGTCCCGCCTGCACCGCGCTGCGCGGCACGAGCGCGATCACGCCGTCCAGCAGCGTCTCGCCGGTGACCGGAGCCCCGTCCGCCTCGGCCGCGATCGCCGCGGCGGCGGCGACGGCCATGGCGCCGGCCACGGCCTCGCGGTGCTGGTGGGTGGTGTAGGCCGAGATCTCGGCCTGGTGGGTGGCCTGCTCGGGGTCGTCCGCGTACCAGGCGCCCAGCGGGGCGATGCGCATCGCCGCGCCGTTGCCCCAGGACCCCTGCCCCTGGAACACCGAGGACGCCAGCTCCCGCCAGTCGCCCCCCTCCCTGATCAGCCGCAGCATGCGGCCCACGGTGGGGCCGTAGCCCCGGTCGAAGTCGTGGTGCTCGGCGAACGACCGCGCCAGGACGTCCTGGTCGACGCGCCCGTGGTCCGCGAGGACGGCCAGCACGGAGCAGGCCATCTCGGTGTCGTCGGTCCACTGCCAGGGGCCGTCGGGCACCTCGCGGCGCTGGAGGGAGGGGTAGTTGGCGGGGACGAAGAACTGGGAGCCGAGGGCGTCGCCCACGGCCAGCCCGCGCAGGCTCGCGAGGGCTCGGTGGAATCGGTCAGCGGTCATCGCAGCGAACTCTAATCGGTGAAGCCGTACGACTCTGGGGTACACCAACGCTCGAACGGCCGGTCCAGGTAATACCGTCCGTCGTCCCCCAGCAGCAGGGCGCGGGTCTCCCCGTTGCCCGGGTTCGACAGGCTCTCGAACTCGGCCACGGACCAGTGCAGCCAGCGCATGCAGAACAGCCTCATGGTCAGCCCGTGGGTGACCAGCAGGACGTTCGGCGGGTGCCGCGGGTCGTCGAAGCTGCGCCACAGGCTCTCCAGGAAGGACCCGACGCGGTCGTAGACGTCGGCCCCGGACTCGCCCTGCGCGAAGCGGTAGAAGAAGTGGCCGTAGGCGTCCCGGTAGGCCTTCTGCCGGCGCACGTCCTCGCGGTCCTGCCAGTTCCCCCAGTCCTGTTCGCGCAGCCGCGGTTCCTCGCGGATCCTGACCCGGCGCGGGTCGAGGCCCAGGGCGTGGAAGGTCTGGTGGGCCCGGCGGTAGGGGGAGACATAGGCGGAGACCCGCTCGTCCCCGAAGAGCTCGCGCAGCCGGACCCCGGCCTCCTCGGCCTGCCGCCGGCCCAGGGGCGTCAGGCTCAGGGCATGGTCGGGCTCGCGCTCGTAGACGGAATCGTCGGCATTGCCCTCCGACTCGCCGTGCCGGAGGAGAACGATGCGCCGGGGCCGTGCCATGGCGCCACCCTAGGCCGTACCGGCCGGTCATGCCCGGCCTCACCCCCTGCATCCCCACCGCACCACGAACACCGCGGGGCGCCGGCATCTCCCGCGGAAGCGACAGCAGAAGCGGCAGCAGAAGGGACAACAGCACCAGAACCAGTCGAGCAGCCATACACCCCTCCCCCGTCCGCAACATCCGACACCGCCGCAACATCCGACCACCGGCACCGACGCCAGGCAGTCAAATGCAACCATCGTCGCGTTACCATCAGGATGGCATACCCCACCGCTTAACACAACGGGAGTTGCAGTTGACTTCGGATGCCGAGTCCCCGCGGACACCGGGCACCGTCCGGCCCGGCGGCCGCACCGCACGCACCCGCGCGGCCGTCCGCGACGCGGTCCTCACCGGGCTGGTCGAGCACGGCTACCCGGGCCTCACCGTCGAATACGTCGCCGAGCACTCCGGCGTCCACAAGACCACCCTCTACCGTCGCTGGGGCGGCGTCGAAGGGCTGGTGGCCGACGCCCTGGACCTGGCGGGCGAGGACACCTGGACCCCGCCCGACACCGGTTCCCTCCACGGCGACCTGACGGCCCTCGCCCACGAGGTGCTCGACACCTTCGCCGACCCCGCCGCCGCGGCCGCGCCGTCCGCGTTCATCGCCGCCGCCTTCCAGTCCGACCGCGCCGCCGACGCGCTCCGCGCCTTCTACGACGAACGCTTCCGGCGCTGCGCCCCGCTCGTCGAACGCGCCGTCGGGCGCGGCGAGGTGCCGGCCGGCACGGATGCGAGCGCCGTGGCACGGGCCGTCAGCGCCCCGTTGTTCTTCCGGCTGTTCATCACCCGGGAACCCCTCGACGCGGCCGTCGCCGACCAGGCCGTCACGGCCGTGCTCGCGGCCGCGCGGGCAGGTGCCTACGCGGCCTCGCCGCCGGAGCCGACCGCCGGGGAACCGGCCGGCACGGCCCCGTAGACCGACGGCCCCGTAGAACGGCGCCCCTTCGCACGGCGGCACAACTCCGCAGCACAGCAAGGCCCCGCAGGACGGAACCCGCCCTCACACCGTCCAGGAAGGATCCATCTCGACCACATCACCGGTGATCGCCTCGACATCCGCCTCGATCTGGGCCCGCAGCGCCAGGCGTTCCACCCGCTCCACCCGGTATTTCCCGTGCTCGGCCCCGGAGTTCCACATCGACAGCACCAGGAATTCCGGGCCGGGAGCCTCTCCCAGTAATCCGCGGAGCATTCCGGGGGAACCTGCCATCGCCGGATTCCACACCTTTTCCTGCATCAACCGGAAGTGCTCCTCCCGGTCCGCACGGACCCGGCAGTGGGCGACGCGCACCACGTCCGCGTCGGTGAATTGCGGGCTGAACCCCACTTTGACGTCGAGACGGTGCTCGAAGAGCCTCACCTGGACATTCCTGTACGTGCCGGCCTGTGCGGCCGCCAGTCTGTCGTGCGAGCGCGCCATGAAGGAGTCGTAAAAAGCCCGGCTCTCCCAGAAGTTGAAGAGGTGCGCCACATCATGGCGGCCCCGGCTCCACCCTCCCCCCTGCCCCCGGAATCCCGGCTCGCCCAGCAATCCCGCCCATTTTCGCTGCCCCCGTTCGAAACCGCGGCGGTCCACCACGGTGCAGCGAATCCACTTGACCAGCACCGGGCCATCGTACGGCGCCCGCAGTGGCACGCATCACGTACGCGAGGAGTACACCCGGGCGAGCGTCACCGCGTCGTCGTCGGCCAGCTCGATACCGAACCGCTCCACCAACACCTCGCGCAACTCCCCTTCCCCGACTTCCCATTCGTCGGCCGAACCGTCGGGGCGCACAACCGACAGCACCGAGCCCGTGAGCGTCGTTCGCACATCCGGCTCCGTCTTCTGTACCACTACCTGCGAGACGAACGGGGAACGCGGGTGCGTCGAGATGTAGTGGTTCGCCACCGTGTAGTCGATGGGCAGGCGCTCCTCGGCGCCCAGGGCGTACAGGTCGAACCACCCTTCCTTGTGCAACGACCGCAGGACGCGCGGCCCTTCGGGCTCGTCCGCGAGGGAGAACGTCCACTCCCCCTGCCGCGCCCGCGCGCCGTCGTGGAAGGGCAACGGCTCCAACAGCCCCTCCCCGCCGAATCCGACGTCGCACAGCCATCGCTCACCGTCGGCCTCGACCCGGAGCGCCATGTGCGTCATCGGCAACACCTTGGTGCCGCCCATGCGCACCCGGGCGGCGAGTCCCCGCACCCGGAATCCGAGGCGTTCGAGCACGGCGGCGAACAGCAGGTTCTGCTCGAAGCAGTAGCCGCCCCGGCGGCCGTCCACCATCTTGGCCTGGAGCGAGGCGACGTCCAGCAGCACCGGCCGCCCGAGCATCACATCGAGGTTCTCGAACGCGAAGGCGGACACATGAGCGCGGTGCACCGCACGGAGGGCCGCCAGGTCCGGCCGCAGCCCGCCGCTCAGCTCTGTCCGCGCAAGGTAAGCGTCAAGGTCGACATCCTCACCGTTCCATATGCCGCCATTCCATATGGACTCATTCATTCCGCGATTGCCCCTCAAATCCGGCCGCCCTTGTCATATGGCTTGTGTCCAAGGGGACTTGCTAGCCTCACCCCATGAACATCCTTTACCCACGGCTGCTCGTGGAAGACTTCGAAACCTCCACCCGATTCTGGGAACCGGCGCTCCGTGACCTGCTCGGCTTAGCGCCCGTCAAAATCCTTCCGGAGGACGGCTATGCCAAGTGGGCCGTCGGCGACGAGGCCCTGCTGGTCATTTTCCCCCGCTCCACCGTCGCCGAGGTGATCGGGACCGACGGACTGCCGTCCCGCGCGACGGGCCAGGACGCCGCGATGCTGTGCCTGCCGGTGGAGGACGTCGAGGCCGCCTCCGCCGTACTCGTCCGTCACGGCGCCACGGTGCTGACCCCGGGGCAGGACCGCTTCACATGGGGCTCAGGACTGCGCACCGGCCATCTGCGGGCCCCCGACGGGACGTTGATCGAGCTCCAGTCCTACGCGGAGCCCCCGCGCCGCTGAATCCGTACAGCACCACGCGTCGTACGGCATCACGCATCCCGTACGACACAACACATCCGTACAGCACGACCCGCCGGAAATCACCCGGAACGCACCGCAGGGCGGCGGCGCCAGAAACCGGCACCACCGCCCTGACAGGCTGCTGGGATCAGCTGCAGCCGCTGGTCGAGCCGCAGCCCTCGCACAGGTAGCAGCTGCCCGCGCGCTGCATCTTCGTGCCGCAGGAGAAGCACAGCGGCGCGTCCGCGTTCAGCCCGAGCTGCATCTCCATCAGTTCGGTGGAGTTGTGGGGCTGCTTCGGGGCCGGGACGGCGGCCGCGGGACGCTCCTGGACCTGGGGCTTCGGGGCCTCCACCTGGCGCGGCGCGGACTGGGCCAGACCCTCGACGTCCATGTCCTCGTCGGCCGGCTCGTACGAACCGGTGTCCAGGTGGCGCTGGCGCTCCTCGGCGGAGTGGATGCCGAGTGCCGAGCGGGTCTCGAACGGCAGGAAGTCCAGCGCCAGGCGGCGGAAGATGTAGTCGACGATCGACTGCGCCATCCGCACGTCCGGGTCGTCGGTCATGCCGGCCGGCTCGAAGCGCATGTTGGTGAACTTCGAGACGTAGGTCTCCAGCGGCACGCCGTACTGCAGGCCCACCGAGACGGCGATGGAGAAGGCGTCCATCATGCCCGCGAGGGTCGAACCCTGCTTGGACATCTTCAGGAAGACCTCGCCCAGACCGTCGTCCGGGTAGGAGTTGGCGGTCATGTAGCCCTCGGCGCCGCCGACCGTGAAGGAGGTGGTGATGCCGGGACGACCCTTCGGGAGGCGCTTGCGGACCGGACGGTACTCGACGACCTTCTCGGCGACGGCGGGGACGGTCTCGGCCTTCTTCTCCTCCTCCTTCTTCTTGGCGGAGAGCGGCTGGCCGACCTTGCAGTTGTCGCGGTAGATCGCGAGGGCCTTCAGGCCCATCTTCCAGCCCTCGAAGTAGACCTCCTCGACCTCCTCGACGGTGGCCGTCTCGGGCAGGTTCACGGTCTTGGAGATCGCGCCGGAGAGGAAGGGCTGCGCGGCGGCCATCATGCGCACGTGGCCCATGGCCGAGATCGCGCGCTCGCCCATGGCGCAGTCGAAGACCTCGTAGTGCTCGGGCTTGAGGCCCGGGGCGTCGATCACATTGCCGTGCTCGGCGATGTGGGCGACGATCGCCTCGACCTGCTCGGGCTGGTAGCCGAGGCGCTTGAGGGCCTTGGGGACCGTGTTGTTCACGATCTGCATCGAGCCGCCGCCGACGAGCTTCTTGAACTTGACCAGGGCCAGGTCCGGCTCGACGCCCGTGGTGTCGCAGTCCATCATCAGGCCGATGGTGCCGGTCGGGGCCAGCACGGACGCCTGGGCGTTGCGGAAGCCGTTCTTCTCGCCGAGGCGGAGGACGTCCTGCCACGCCTCGGTCGCCGCGGCCCAGACCGGGTTGTCCAGGTCGTCCATGCGCGGGGCGGCCGCGTTGGCGTCGGCGTGCTGCTTCATGACGCGCTTGTGGGCGTCGGCGTTGCGGGCGTAGCCGTCGTACGGACCGACCACCGCGGCCAGCTCGGCCGAGCGGCGGTAGGAGGTGCCGGTCATCAGCGAGGTGATAGCACCGGCCAGGGCGCGGCCGCCTTCGCTGTCGTAGGCGTGGCCGGTGGCCATCAGCAGGGCGCCGAGGTTGGCGTAGCCGATGCCCAGCTGGCGGAAGGCACGGGTGGTCTCGCCGATCTTCTCGGTCGGGAAGTCGGCGAAGCAGATGGAGATGTCCATCGCCGTGATGACCAGCTCGACGACCTTGGCGAAGCGCTCGGCGTCGAACGACTGGTTGCCGTCGTCGTCGCGCAGGAACTTCATCAGGTTCAGCGAGGCGAGGTTGCACGAGGAGTTGTCCAGGTGCATGTACTCGCTGCACGGGTTGGACGCGGTGATCCGGCCCGACTCCGGCGAGGTGTGCCAGTGGTTGATGGTGTCGTCGTACTGGATGCCGGGGTCGGCGCAGGCCCAGGCGGCCTCGGCCATCTTGCGGAACAGCGCCTTGGCGTCGACCTCCTCGATGACCTCACCGGTCATGCGGGAGCGCAGCCCGAACTTCGACGCGGTCTCGACGGCCTTCATGAACTCGTCGTTGACGCGGACGGAGTTGTTGGCGTTCTGGTACTGGACGGAGGTGATGTCGTCGCCGCCCAGGTCCATGTCGAACCCGGCGTCGCGCAGGGCGCGGACCTTCTCCTCCTCCTTCACCTTGGTGTCGATGAAGGCCTCGACGTCCGGGTGGTCCACGTCGAGGACGACCATCTTGGCCGCGCGGCGGGTGGCGCCGCCCGACTTGATCGTTCCGGCGGACGCGTCGGCGCCGCGCATGAAGGAGACCGGACCGGAGGCGTTGCCGCCGGAGGAGAGCAGCTCCTTGGAGGAGCGGATGCGGGAGAGGTTCAGGCCGGCACCGGAGCCGCCCTTGAAGATCATCCCCTCTTCCTTGTACCAGTCGAGGATCGACTCCATGGAGTCGTCGACGGACAGGATGAAGCAGGCGGAGACCTGCTGCGGCTGAGCGGTGCCGACGTTGAACCAGACCGGCGAGTTGAAGCTGAAGACCTGGTGCAGCAGCGCGTAGGTCAGCTCGTGGTCGAAGATCTCGGCGTCCGCCGGGGAGGCGAAGTACCCGTACTCCTCACCGGCCTTGCGGTAGGTGCCGACGACGCGGTCGATCAGCTGCTTGAGGCCGGACTCCCGCTCGGGGGAGCCGACGGCGCCCCGGAAGTACTTGCTGGTGACGATGTTGACCGCGTTCACCGACCAGAAGTCGGGGAACTCGACGCCGCGCTGCTCGAAGTTGATGGAGCCGTCACGCCAGTTGGTCATGACGACGTCACGACGCTCCCAGACCACCTCTTCGTACGGGTGCACGCCGGGGGTGGTGTGGATGCGTTCGATGCGCAGACCCTTGCCGCCCTTGTTTCCCTTGGAGCGGGAACCTCGTGCCGGGCCGCTCGTCGTCTCTGTCATGCCGCCTCCCTCTACCGGGCAAAACGCCCTTGTGCGCCCATTTCTTCCGTGGCGCGATGTGTCTTTCACCCGGGTGCGCACGGGGCGCACCGGGTAGGTCTGATGTGTCGCCGTCGTCGCCGCTAGTCGGCCGCGGCGGCGGGCGCGGGGACTTCGAGGTCCCCGGCTCGGCCGCCGGCAGGCTTCGCGGGTCCGTCGCGGCCCTCCCGGCCCGGTCCGCCGACGGCGGTGCCGGGGATGCTGTCGCGCAGTTCCGCGACGGCGGCCTCGAAGTCCTCGAGCGAGTCGAACGCCTGGTACACGGACGCGAACCGCAGATAGGCCACGAGGTCGAGGTCCTTGAGCGGGCCGAGTATGGCCAGCCCGACGTCGTGCGTGGTGAGCTCGGCGCTGCCGGTGGCGCGCACGGCCTCCTCGACCCGCTGGCCGAGCAGGGCCAGGGCGTCCTCGGTCACGGGCCGTCCCTGACACGCCTTCCGCACACCGGAGATGACCTTGGTGCGGCTGAAGGGCTCGGTGACCCCGCTGCGCTTGATCACCATCAGTGACGCGGTCTCCACCGTCGTGAACCGCCGGGAGCAGTCGGGGCACTGGCGGCGCCGACGGATCGAGCAACCGTCGTCCGTGGTCCGGCTGTCGACGACCCTGCTGTCGGGGTGCCTGCAGAAGGGGCAGTGCATGGCTCTCCACCCTCCTTCTTCACCCTCGGATGACCCGCGAGGAACCCGGCACACGGGAACCTCGGGGAAACTGTGCACGATCCGCGGCCTCGGCCGGCCTGGCGAACACGCCCCGGCGAAGCAGTCCCCAAGCATAGGCGATGGCCATGAGTGGGGATGACCGGGATCGGTCACCGACCACAACTTGTGGGCGGCGCAGGCCATCAAACCACTAGATCTGGTGTCCGGCGACCAAGCGGGCCCGGCGCGTGTCGCGCGGCGGCCGCCGCGCGGGACCGCTGGAGAGCCTACGCGAGCGACGCGGTGGCGGGCCCACGGGGCCGCGGATGACACACTGGTGGCCCGCACACCGGGCGGGGGACGCACCGCGGCGACGGCCGCCGTCGCCCACCGCCTCCACGGACCCGCCCGGCGATCCCGGCATCGGATCCCGGACGGCCCCTCGGAATTGCGGGAAAAGCGTCGGACACGACGACCGAATTCACGGGAACGGCGCCGCGCGGGGACCGGGACGAGCCGAATTGATCTCCGCTCGTACACCCTCCAAGCTGATCACGTCAGTGAATCGGCGATATTTCACTCGAACGTGTGTTTGGCGCAACCTTTCGAAAGCAACTACCGTTGTCCAGCTAGGGAGAACATTTCGAGAGGGGCCGACGTGACCACCACCGCAAACAGCGCCACCATCACCGCCCAGGACCGCTCCCAGAACCGACTCGACCAGACACACCCGATGAACGATTCAGCCATGAACGCCGAGGGCCAGAAGCCGGCCCGCTCGCTCCCCGGCAGGCCACCGGGAATCCGCGCGGACAGCTCCGGCCTCACCGACCGGCAGCGACGCGTGATCGAGGTCATCCGGGACTCCGTCCAGCGCCGCGGCTACCCACCGTCCATGCGCGAGATCGGGCAGGCGGTCGGGCTCTCCAGCACCTCCTCCGTGGCGCACCAGCTGATGGCGCTGGAGCGCAAGGGCTTCCTCCGCCGCGACCCGCACCGCCCCCGCGCCTACGAGGTGCGCGGCTCCGACCAGCCCAGCTCCCAGCCCACGGACACCACCGGCAAACCGGCCGCCTCCTATGTGCCCCTGGTCGGCCGGATCGCGGCGGGCGGCCCGATCCTCGCCGAGGAGTCCGTCGAGGACGTCTTCCCCCTCCCCCGCCAGCTGGTGGGCGACGGCGAGCTGTTCGTCCTCAAGGTGGTCGGCGACTCCATGATCGAGGCGGCCATCTGTGACGGGGACTGGGTGACGGTCCGCCGCCAGCCCGTCGCGGAGAACGGCGACATCGTGGCCGCCATGCTCGACGGGGAGGCCACGGTCAAGCGCTTCCGGCGCGAGGACGGCCACGTCTGGCTCCTCCCGCACAACGCCGCCTACCAGCCGATCCCCGGCGACGAGGCCACGATCCTCGGCAAGGTCGTGGCGGTGCTGCGGCGGGTGTGACGGCGCCACCGCGCCGCCGGAGGCGGGCCCCGGGACCACTGCGCCGGTTCCGGGGCTCCTTTCTGCCCCCCCTGTCCATGGGCATCCCCGTTCGTGAGCATCCCCCCTGGCCCCGGTTCACCGGCTCCGCGCCGGAGCCGGTGAACCGCGCGTCGGAGCCCGTGAACCGCCGCCGGGTATCGCGAGGCTCCCCTGCGACCACGACGTGACCACGGCGCGACCACGGCCCCCGCAATGTCCCCGGGGACATCCGGCGCCGAAATCCCGTCACGCCATTCCCATCGGCTCCGCCGGTCCCGGCCGCCCGGTGCCGTCGGTTGTGCCCGTCCGGGACACGTCCGCCGCACATTGCACACCGAGATCTTCAGGCGGCGCATTGCGAAAGGAAATAACCGCTTCGCGTCCCGGGAACAGCCCGGGGATCAGCACTTCGCCTCCTTGACGAGTCTCCTCGGCAAGCCCCTCAGCCGGCCTCCTTGGCGGCGGCGTCAATCGCCGCCAGCGAACGGCGCACCTGATTCCGGTCGGTGGTGTACCAGAAATCCGGCAGGGAAGCGCGCAGGAACGAACCGTAACGCGCCTTCTCCAGCCGGGGATCGAGCACCGCGACCACACCGCGGTCGCCGGACGCCCGGACGAGCCGGCCCGCGCCCTGGGCCATCAGCAGCGCCGCATGGGTCGCGGCGACCGCCATGAAGCCGTTGCCGCCCGCCTGCTCCACCGCCCGCTGCCGGGCGCTCATCAGGGGGTCGTCGGGGCGCGGGAAGGGCACCCGGTCCATGACGACGAGCTGGCAGCTGGGCCCGGGCACGTCGACGCCCTGCCACAGGGAGAGCGTGCCGAACAGACACGTACGGTCATCACCGGCGAAGGTCTTGATCAGTTCGCCGAGCGTCTCCTCGCCCTGGAGGAGGATCGGCAGGTCGAGCCGGCCCCGCAGCTCCTCGGCAGCGGCCTGGGCCGCCCGCATCGACGAGAAGAGGCCGAGCGTGCGCCCTCCGGCCGCCTCGATCAGCTCGGCCAGCTCGTCGAGCATGTCCGTCCGGCCGCCCTCCCGGCCGGGCTGGGCCAGGTGCTTGGCGACATAGAGGATGCCCTGCTTGCGGTAGTCGAAGGGGGAGCCGACGTCGACGCCCTTCCACTCCGGCAGGTCCTCCCCCGTGACGCCCTCGGGAGCCAGGCCCAGCGAGGCGCCGACCCCGTTGAAGTCCCCACCGAGCTTGAGCGTGGCCGAAGTGAGCACCACGGAACGCTCGTTGAAGAGCTTCTCCCGCAGCAGCCCCGACACCGACAGCGGCGCCACCCGCAGGGACGCTCCGAAGCGGTCGTGCCGCTCGTACCAGACGACGTCGTACTCCGAGCCCTCCAGGATCCGCTCGGCCACGCCGTGCACGTTCTCGACCATGGCCAGGGCCTGCTTGCGGACGGCGTCCTCGTCCTGGACGGACTTGTCCCGGGTGTTGCCGATGGCCGTGATCACCGTGCGGGCCGCATCGCGCAGGGCCGCCAGGGCGTACCCCAGGTCCTCGGGGATCTCCTCCAGGCGGCCCGGCAGGGCCAGCTCCATCAGCCGCTCGAAGCTCTCCGAGGCGGTCTGGAGCGCGTCGGCCGCCTTCTCGTCGACCAGCTTGGCGGCACGCCGCACGGCCCGGTTGACCTGGCCCGGGGTGAGCTCGCCGGTGGCGACGCCGGTGACCCGGGAGACCAGCTCGTGGGCCTCGTCGACGATCAGCACCTCGTGGGACGGGAGGACCGGGGCGCCCTCGATGGCGTCGATGGCCAGCAGCGCGTGGTTGGTGACCACCACATCGGCGAGCTTGGCGCGCTCGCGGGCCGCCTCGGCGAAGCACTCGGCCCCGTAGGCGCACTTGGAGGCCGACAGGCACTCCCGTGAGGTGACCGAGACCTGGGACCAGGCCTTGTCGGAGACGCCGGGGGTCAGGTCGTCGCGGTCGCCGGTCTCGGTCTCGTCCGCCCAGTCGCGCAGCCGCAGCAGGTCCTTGCCGAGGCGGCTGGTGGGGGCCGCGGTCTCCAGCGGGTCGAAGAGGCCCTCCTCCTCGTCCTGCGGCACGCCCTCGTGGAGCCGGTGCAGGCAGAGGTAGTTGGACCGGCCCTTGAGCATCGCGAACTCGGGGCGGCGGCGCAGCAGCGGGTGCAGGGCGTCCACCGTGCGCGGCAAGTCGCGCTCGACGAGCTGGCGCTGGAGCGCCAGCGTCGCCGTCGCGACGACCACGCGCTCGCCGTGCGCGAGGGCAGGCACCAGATAGCCGAGGGACTTGCCGGTGCCGGTGCCGGCCTGCACGAGCAGGTGGGAGGTGCCGTCGATGGCCTCGGCCACGGCTTCGGCCATGGCGACCTGACCGGGGCGCTCGGCACCGCCGACCGCGGTGACCGCGGCGTGCAGCAGATCGGTCAGTGAGGGCTGGGAGGAGGAGGCAGTCATAGCTCGTCCACCCTACGGGGCGGCACCGACATCGCGGGCCTCCTCCGCGCCACCCGCCCCGCCCCCGCCGCCCCGGCCCCTCTCATCCGCCCGGTGCGGCAAGGGGGTTGGCGACCTCGACGTGCCCCGCGCCGTCCGCCAGCAGCGCCGGGGAGCGCAGGACGGAGGTCTCCAGCAGGAACGCGGGCAGTGTCGAGGAGGCGGTGTCGCTCCGGGCCAGGAACCGGCGGAACGCGGCCAGCGCGATCCGTTCGTCCAGCAGCCGCTGGGCGCCCAACGCCCCGATCAGACCGAGGACGTTGTCGCACCCCAGGTGGTGGGCGAGCCGCTCGTCCGCGCCCTCGTCGGGCACGAAGGCACGGCTCTCCCCGCAGGTCCCCGGCAGACGCGCCTCCAGCTCCGCCCGCCGTGACTCCCGGAAGCGGTGGCCGCCCCGGTACCGGCCGCCGGCCGGCCAGCCGTCCGGGTCCAGGAGGACGAGGGTGTTCTGCTGGTGGGCGTCGAGGGCGACGCCGGCCGCGCCGTCCAGCCAGAGCACGGGGCGGACGACCGCGGACAGATACCGCAGGAACCACTCCGCCGCGATCACGGACCCCGGCCGGCCGGTGCGCAGGGCGAGTCGGGCGACAAGGTCGCCGAGCCGCGAGGCCATGGCGGGGTGGCCGGCCGGCGTCCCGCGGCCCGGCCAGGGGCGGAGCGCGGTGAGGCCCGCCAGGCAGACGGCGTCGTCGCCGGGGCCGAACGGATTGTGCCGGACGATCACGTCCAGGCCGGGCACCGGTGTGCCGTCCGGGGCTCCGATCGCGAGCCAGGCCGGGTCGCGGACCACGTCGAAGCCGGGGCAGGCCGCGCGCCACCGCTCGGCCAGGCCGCTGCGCAGCAGCCGGTGCAGCTCGACGCCGCGGCGGGCGGCGGCGCGCAGCGGCTCCCGGCCGGCTCCGGCGACGTCCAGGTCCAGGGAGAGCCGGAGCATCGCGGGCGCGCCGGGGCGGTACACGGTGCGGACCGAGGAGGTGGGGTGCCAGGACTCGCCCCGCGGCCCCAGGTCGTGGAGCAGCCCGTCGTCCAGCAGGCGGGCGAGGGCGGGGTGGTGCCGGACGGTGCGGGCCTGCCAGGGGTGCAGCGGCAGCGGCACGGTCCCGTCGGGCAGCCGCACGCCGGGCGGGAGCAGCCGGGCGGTGAGCACCGCCGCTTCGACGGGACGGCCGCGTTCGGTCCAGGCCGAGTCCGTGGCCAGGACGGAACGGTCGACGGCGAGCCAGTGGAGCGGGAAGGCGCCCCGGGTCTCGGGCGAGCAGTCCGGGGCCTCGGCGGCGGAGAGGCCCTCGCGGCTCTTGGGCGCGGGGTGCAGGGGGTGCCCGAGGAGCGACGACTGCTCGCCGTGGAGGAAGAGGGCGGCGCCGTCGGGGTCGGCGGGGCGGGCGCGGCGGTGCTCGACGAAGGCGGCGGTGCGGCGCACCGAGTCGGCGACGCGGGCGACGAGGCCGGCGGCCACGGGCGCGGCCGGCCGGCCCGTCCGGGTCGCGGCGTGCGCGGCCTGGTGGCCGAGCAGGGCGGCGAGCGCGACGGCGTCGAGGGCGGGCGCGTCACCGGGGGCGCCCGTCGGCGTGGGGGCGCCGAAGCGGTGGGCGCCGGTCGCGGACCAGTAGCGGACGGGGACGTGGAGCGTGACGCCGGCGGCGGGGAGCGGCAGTTGGAGGCAGTTGCCCCGCGGCCGGGGGACGCCGGTCTCGCGGACCCAGCAGCGCAGCAGGTTGTCGCGGGCGGCGCTGTCCGCGGCGGCTCCGGGGTCGGGGTGGTCCAGGGGATCCTGGTCGGGCGGGTCGGCGGG
This sequence comes from Streptomyces luteireticuli, assembly GCF_041519305.1. Classification (NCBI taxonomy): domain Bacteria; kingdom Bacillati; phylum Actinomycetota; class Actinomycetes; order Kitasatosporales; family Streptomycetaceae; genus Streptomyces; species Streptomyces luteireticuli. The sequence goes on along the minus strand of NZ_CP167927.1, from coordinate 6,135,869 downwards.
GCCGCGGCCACGGGGGACGGCCGGGGCGCCGGTGGGCAGGGACGCCGTCGGTGCCTTGGGGGCCTTCACGAGCGGTGCCTTCATGAGCGGTGCCTTCATTCGGTGCGGCGCCGCGCCGCCGGCGTCAGGCCGGGGCCGCGCCTGCCTCCTTCCGCGTGCTGACGGTGGGCGGGTGCCCGCCGGGGCGCGGGGCCGCGGCGATCGCGTCGGAGAGCCGGTCCAGCACGGCCTCCGCCTGTTCGTCCGTGATGGTCAGGGGCGGCAGCAGGCGCAGCACGGCGGGCCGGGCGTCGCAGGGCCCGACGAGCAGGCCGCGCCGCAGGCAGGCGTGGCGCACGGCCGCGGCCGTCGCGGCGTCGGCGAACTCGACGCCGAGGAGGAGCCCGAGGCCGCGCACGTCCCGGACGCCCTCGTGGGCGAGCACGTCGCGGCGCAGCCGTGCCAGGAGGCGGTCGCCCAGCGTCCGGGCGCGGCCGGCCAGCCCGTTCTCCCTGAGGTGGCGCAGGGTGGCCGCGCCGGCCGCGAGGGCGAGCCGGTTGCCGTGGAAGGGCTCCGGCGGACCGGCGGGCGCGTCGTCCCCGGGGACGTCCCCGTGGACCACGAGGGCCAGCGGCAGGCCGCCGCCGACCGCGCCGGACAGGACCATCACGTCCGGGACGGCGTCGGCGTGCTCGATGCCCCAGAACGTCCCGGTGCGTCCCAGCCCGGTGCGGGTCTCGTCGGCGACCAGGGGGACGGACCGGGCGGCGGCCGTGTCACGCGCCCCGCGCAGCCGTTCGGCGCCGGGGACGAGGACCCCGTCCTCGTCCCGTACCGCTTCGACGGCCTCCGCGCCGGGGGCCAGCTCCCGTGCGGCGGCCAGGGCGGCCGCGCGGGACGGGGCGCAGAACCGGACGCGGGCCCGGTGGGCGAGCGGCCCCGGCAGCGTGGCGCGCAGCTCTGCGGCGAAGGTGTCGTGGACGGAGCCGGAGGTGGCGGCCGGGCTCAGCACGGAGCGGACGGCCTCCAGCGCCACCGGGTGGTTGTGGCCCAGCACCAGGGACCCCGCGCCGGGGAAGCAGTCCAGGTAGCGGCGGCCGTCGGCCCCTTCGATCATCAGTCCGCGGGCGCGCACCGGCACGATGGGCAGGGCGCGGGCGTGCGCACGGGCCGGCCGCTCCCGGCGCGGACCGCCGCGCGTCGCCGGGAGCGCCGCCGACGGCTGGGTCAGGGCCACGTCCTGTGCCTCCTCCTGATGCTGCATTTTCCGGGGCCGCCCCCGGCCGGAACCACCGGCCCACGGGGCAGGCCGGACGGGCAGGGCGAACTCCGTGAACGCCGAGGGTCCCCCGTACGTACCAACGACGCCGGGGCCCGGGGAACACGGGCGGACGGCGAGAAGGTGCGGTGTCCCGCGCAGGGGGACGGGCGTGCCGCCCCGTCCCGCGCCCCGTGGCGTCGGCGTAGGGTGTCCCTGCCCCGTCGCCGGGGCGGTGCATGACAAGTTCGTCAACCGTGCGCTCCAACGAGCAGACGTGCGCCCGTACATGTGTCACAGATCGGGGGAATCCACTCCATGCCATCCCAACGCCCGTCCCTGGCCCGCCGGCGAGCTCCGCGCGCCCTGGCCTCGGTGGCCGCGGCGACCGTGCTGGCGCTGACGGCCGCGGCCTGCGGGCCGTCCGACGACGAGGCGGCCGGCGGCGACAAGCCCAGCGCCTCGGCGGCCCAGCAGGGCGACACCACCCTCAAGCTCCCCAAGGGCCTCACGCTCAAGGACCTGGACAAGTGGAAGGGCGGCGCCTGGAAGAAGTGGGACAAGGAGCAGTGGCTGCGTGAGGCCCGCGACTTCATCAACCCCATCATCGAGGGCCACTGGAAGCCCGGTTCGATGAAGGACGCCCACTCCAACGACAAGACGCTCAAGGACGCCCCGGGCACCGCGCCCGGCGGCATCGGCCAGGGCGACCAGGGCGTCACGGACCCCGAGCCGCGCCCGGTGCAGGCCAAGGAGGTCCAGAAGCCCTATCGGCAGAACGCGGCGCCGGTCGGCAAGGTCTTCTTCGACAGCCCGCAGGGCCACATGGTCTGTTCGGCAACGGTCGTCAAGGACCCGGCGCACCCGGGCAAGTCCAACCTCGTGTGGACCGCGGGCCACTGCGTCCACGCGGGCAAGAGCGGCGGCTGGTACCGCAACATCGCCTTCGTGCCCTCCTACAACGACAAGGGCCTGCCCGCCGCCCAGGTCAACACCGCCCCGGTGCAGGACGTGGCGCCCTATGGCGTGTGGTGGGCGGACTGGGCCCAGACGTCCACCCAGTGGATCACCCAGGGCGCCGAGACCGGCGGCGCGGGCGCTCCGTACGACTTCTCCGTGCTGCATGTGAAGCCGGAGCGGGGGACGGGCAAGTCGCTGGAGGAGACCGTCGGGACCGCGCTGGCCGTGGACTTCAACGCCCCGCAGGTGAAGTCCATCCGCACGATGGGGGCTTGGGGCTATCCCGCCGCACCGCCCTACAACGGCCAGATGATGTACGACTGCGTCGACAAGCCGGGCCGACTGTCCCTGGACACCGCCCAGCCGACGATGTACCGCATCGGCTGCACGATGACCGGCGGTTCGTCGGGCGGCGGCTGGTTCGCCCCCGGCCCCGACGGCAAGGCGGTGCTCGTCTCGAACACCTCCATCGGCCCGTCCGACAGCCGCTGGCTGGCCGGACCGCACCTGGGCCCGGAGGCGAAGGGCGTCTACGACGCCATCAGCAGCAAGTTCGCCGCGACCCGCTAGGCACGGGAAAGGGCCCGTCTCCCCGGGGGAGGCGGGCCCTTACGCGTACGTCCTTCAGACAGCCGGGGCGAACTTCCGCAGCTCGGCCGCCAGTTCCTCGTGGACCCGGGCCCTGACCAGGGTGCCCTCCGCGGTGTGCTCCTCGGAGATCACCTCGCCGTCGGAGTGGATCCGGGCCGTCAGCGCCCCGTGCGTGTACGGCACGAGGGCCTCGACCTCGACCGCGGGACGCGGCAGGTTGGCGTCGATGAGCTCCAGCAGCTCGTCGATGCCCTCACCGGTCCGCGCGGACACAGCGATCGAGTGCTTCTCGATGCGCAGCAGCCGCTGGAGGACCAACGGGTCGGCCGCGTCCGCCTTGTTGACCACGACGACCTCGGGCACGTCGACCGCGCCCACGTCGCGGATCACCTCGCGCACGGCGGCCAGCTGCTCCTCCGGCGCCGGGTGCGAACCGTCCACCACGTGCAGGATCAGGTCGGAGTCGCCGACCTCCTCCATGGTGGAGCGGAAGGCCTCGACGAGGTGGTGCGGCAGGTGGCGCACGAAGCCGACGGTGTCGGCGAGGGTGTAGAGCCGCCCGCTGGGCGTCTCGGCCCGGCGCACGGTGGGGTCGAGGGTGGCGAACAGCGCGTTCTCCACCAGGACTCCGGCGCCGGTGAGGCGGTTGAGCAGCGAGGACTTGCCCGCGTTGGTGTAGCCGGCGATGGCGACCGAGGGGACCTTGTTGCGCTTGCGCTCCTGGCGCTTGATGTCGCGGCCGGTCTTCATCTCCGCGATCTCCCGGCGCATCTTCGCCATCTTCTCGCGGATCCGCCGCCGGTCCGTCTCGATCTTGGTCTCACCGGGACCACGGGTGGCCATGCCGCCGCCGGACGAACCGGAGCCGCCACCACCCATCTGCCGGGACAGCGACTGGCCCCAGCCGCGCAGCCTCGGCAGCATGTACTGCATCTGTGCCAGGGAGACCTGCGCCTTGCCCTCGCGGGACTTGGCGTGCTGGGCGAAGATGTCGAGGATCAGGGCGGTGCGGTCGACCACCTTGACCTTGACGACGTCCTCGAGGTGGATCAGCTGGCCGGGGCTCAGCTCACCGTCGCAGACGACGGTGTCGGCACCGCTCTCCAGGACGATGTCCCGCAGCTCCTGGGCCTTGCCCGAGCCGATGTACGTCGCCGGGTCCGGCTTGTCGCGGCGCTGGGTCACGCCGTCCAGGACGAGGGCGCCGGCGGTCTCGGCGAGCGCGGCCAGCTCCGCGAGGGAGTTGTCCGCGTCCTGGACCGTGCCGGACGTCCAGACGCCGACCAGCACCACGCGCTCCAGGCGCAGCTGCCGGTACTCGACCTCGGTGACGTCCTCCAGCTCGGTGGAGAGGCCGGCGACGCGGCGCAGGGCCGCGCGCTCGGAGCGGTCGTACTGATCGCCGTCGCGCTCCCCGTCGATCTCGTGGCTCCAGGCGACGTCCTCTTCCATCAGGGCGTCGGCCCGAAGACCCTCTGCGAGGCTCTGCCGGTCCTGGGGAAGGGAAGAAGTGGAGGTCATGTGATCCTTTGTTCGTCGGGTGGTGCGGATGCTGCGGGACCCGGGGTCCCGGCGTCGACAACGTCACACGGCCCCCCGGAATTCCCCCGTGGCCCGGCGCCTGCCGACAGGACGATGTTCCCATGCCCCGCCGGGGGCGTCACGCGGGTTTCCGGGTGGGCTTCCAGTCGGGGTGGCCGGGCATCGGCGGGGTCGTCGGCTCGTACAGCCAGGCGTGCAGGAACGCGGTCAGGTCCTGGTGCGAGACCCGGGAGGCGAGGCGGACGAAGTCGGCCGTGGACGCGGTGGAGTCGCGGTGCACGGTGACCCACCGCCGCTCCAGCTCCTCGAAGGCGGGGGTGCCGATCTTCTGCCGGAGGGCGTAGAGCACCAGCAGGCTGCCGTCGTAGACCACCGGCCGGAAGATGCTCACCTTCTTCCCCGGGGCCGGGGCCTTGAGGACCGCGGGCGGCCCGCCGTCGGTCCGCATGAGGTCGGAGTACTCGTACGCCCGGTGGATCCGGTCCTCCAGCTTCCGCCCGCCCTTGAGCTCGGCGTACAGCGACTCGTACCAGCTGGCGTGGGCCTCGTTGAGCCAGACGTCGGACCAGGTGCGCGGGGTGACGCTGTCGCCGAACCACTGGTGCGCCAGCTCGTGGACCATCACCGACTCCACGTACCAGGCGGGCAGGTCGGTGCGGGTGAACAGGTCGTGCTCGAAGAGGGACAGGGTCTGGGTCTCCAGCTCGAAGCCGGTGGACGCCTCCGCGATCAGCACCCCGTAGTTCTCGAAGGGGTACCTCCCCACCTTCCCCTCCAGCCACGCCAGATGCTCGGGCGTCTTCGCCGTCCAGGCCTCCAGCCGCTCCCGTCCGTCGGCCGGCAGGACGTTGCGCAGGTGCAGACCGCGCGGCCCCGTGCCCTCCGGGACCACGGAGCGGCCGATGGCGACCTGGGCGACCTCGGTGGCCATGGGGTGCCGGGTGCGGTAGATCCACGTGGTGCTGCCGTCCCGGGTGACGCGGCCCACCGGCACCCCGTTGGCGACCACCGTCAGCTCCTTGGGGGCCCGCACGCGGAAGGTGAACAGCGCCTTCTCGGAGGGGTGGTCGCTGCCCGGGAAGACGCGGTGCGCCGCGTCCGCCTGGTTGGCCATGACCAGCCCGTCCTTGGTCGGGACCCAGCCGCCCTCCTTGGACCCCCGTGGATCGCTGGTGTGGTGGACGGTGACCGTGAACGGAGTGCCGCGGGGGACCGGGCGGGCGGGAGTGACGACGAGGTCCTCCTCGGCCGGGGCGAAGGCCGCCGGCGCCCCGTTGACCTCGACCGAACGCACCGTCCCCCGGGCGAAGTCCAGGTTGAACCGCGCCAGCCGCGCGGTGGACCGGGCACCGATCCTGGTCACCGCGTCCAGCGGGGCGGTGTTGCCGTGGTAGTCGAGGGAGATGTCGTACCCGGTGACGTGGTACCCGGGATTGCCGAGGTACGGGAAGAGGCGGTCGCCGATGCCCAGCGGGACGGGCGGCGGGGCGGCTCCCGCCAGCAGGAGCAAGGACGCGGTGGCGGCGAGGGCGGCGCAGCGGCGGAGGGGCCTGCGCCGTCGCGGGGAGCGCTCCCCGGGTGAGTGCGGCATGCGTCCACCGCTACCAGCGCGCCGGGGCCCGGGGGTGCGCGGCGCGCAGGGTCCCACCCGTACGAGCGTCCCCGGGTCCTGTGTGTCATAGGGACGCGTGGTGACGGAGGGGCGTACGTCAGAGCGACGCGGTGGCGGGCCGGCCCGCCCGGCCGACGTCGTAGACCCCGGGGACGCGGCGCATCGCCCGCATGAGCTCCGGCAGGTGGGCGGCGTCCGGCAGTTGGAGGGTGTAGGTGTGGCGGACGCGCTGCTCGTGCGGCGGCTCGACGGCCGCGGAGATCACGGCGGCGCCCTGGGCCGCGATGACCTCCGTCAGATCGGCGAGCAGGTGCGGCCTGCTGAACGACTCGGCCCGCAGCGTCACCCGGCAGCCCCCCGGCCCCGATCCGGCGGGATCGCGCCAGTGGACGCGGACCGGCCGGCGGCCGGCGGCGGTCATGCGGGCCACCACCGGGCATTCGGCGCGGTGCACGGTCACCGCGTGGCCGCGGACGGCGAAGCCGGTGACCTCGTCCGGGGGGACGGGGGTGCAGCAGCCGGCCAGCCGGGCGTGCGCGGCGGCGAGCCCCTCCTCGTCGCAGACGACGGCGACGGGGACGCGGGCGGCGGGGCCGGCCGGCCGCGGCGCGGCCCGCGCGGCGGGGGGCCGGTCCTCGGCCGGGGGCGCGGCGGGGTCGGACGCCGGGTGGGTGGCGAACCAGCGGCCGATGGCGATCCGGGCCGCGGGGGTGCGGGCGTGCTCCAGCCAGCCGGAGGACGGGCCGGAGGCGGTGTCCGGGGACATCAGCAGATGCAGGGTGTCGCCGTCGCGCAGGACCGTGCTGAGCGTCGCCAGCCGCCCGTTGACCCGGGCGCCGATACAGCTGTGGCCGCCCTGCCCGTACTGCGCGTACGCCGCGTCGATACAGCTGGAGCCGGCCGGGAGGCCCACGGTGCCGCCGTCGGCGCGGAAGACGGTGATCTCCCGGTCCTGGGCCAGCTCGTCGCGGAGGGAGGTCCAGAAGGTGTCCGGGTCGGGGGTGGCGCGCTGCCACTCCAGCAGCCGCGTGAGCCAGCCGGGGCGGGTGGGGTCCACGCGGTCCTCGTCCGCCGCATCGGACGGATCCGCGGCAGCGGACGGCTTCCCCAGCGCGATCACGCCCGCTTCGGCGACCCGGTGCATCTGATGGGTGCGCACGATGACTTCGGCCACCTCGCCGCCCTCCCCCGCGACGGCGGTGTGCAGCGACTGGTAGAGGTTGAACTTGGGCGCGGCGATGAAGTCCTTGAACTCCGAGATGAACGGCGTGAAGCAGGTGTGCAGCTCGCCGAGGACCGCGTAGCAGTCGGCGTCCTCCGCGACGAGGACGAGCAGGCGCCCCAGGTCCGACCCGGTCACCTCGCCGCGCTTGAGCCGCACCCGGTGCACGGAGACGAAGTGCCGCGGGCGGACGAGGACTTCGGCCCCCACCCCGGCCTCGCGCAGCACGGCGCGGATCCGGACGGCGGTGGCCTCCAGCGGGTCCGGCCGGCCGGCGTGGGCGCGGACGACGTCACGGGTGCGGGCGTACTCCTCGGGGTGGAGGATGGCGAAGACGAGGTCCTCCAGCTCGGCCTTGAGCACCTGGATGCCGAGCCGCTCGGCGAGCGGGATCAGCACGTCGCGGGTGACCTTGGCGATCCGGGCCTGCTTCTCGGGGCGCATGACGCCGAGGGTGCGCATGTTGTGCAGCCGGTCGGCGAGTTTGATCGACATCACCCGGACGTCGTTGCCGGTGGCCACGAGCATCTTGCGGAAGGTCTCGGGCTCGGCGGCGGCACCGTAGTCGACCTTCTCCAGCTTGGTGACGCCGTCGACGAGGAAGCGCACCTCCGCGCCGAACTCCCGGCCCACCTGATCCAGCGTCACCTCGGTGTCCTCGACGGTGTCGTGCAGCAGCGAGGCCGTCAACGTCGTGGTCTCGGCGCCCAGTTCGGCCAGGATCAGGGTGACGGCCAGCGGGTGGGTGATGAACGGGCCGCCGCTCTTGCGTGTCTGGCCGCGGTGGGAGGTCTCGGCGAACACATAGGCACGGCGCAGGATGTCCAGGTCGGCGCCGGGATGGTGGGCCCGGTGCACCTTCGCCATGTGCTCGATGGCATCGGGGAGACGGTCGCGGGCACCGGAACCGCCGAGGGCCGCGCGCCCCAGCCGCCGCAGGTCGATCCGGTGGCCGCGCCTGCGGCGGGGAGCACGTTCGTTCGTGGCCTCTGCGCTCATGGGCACCTCCGGCAGCCTCGACCGGCGGTGGGCTCACGCCTCCGGACCGGTGCTTGATGCTACCGACCCCATCACGCACCGCTCACCCCCTCTCGCCCAGAGTGAACCGGATCACCCATTCGAGCGAGTCGCGGATCCGGAAATCCGGTGAAAGGACCGGAGGTGGTGGCTGCGGACCGTCAGGAGGCCGTCAGCCAGGCGGTGTCGAAGCGGCCCTCGGCGACGATCACCGCGGGGCCGGTCATCTCGACCGTGCCGTCCGGGAGCTCACCGATCACCAGCCGGCCGCCGGGGACGTCCACGGTGTAGGTGACGGGGTGCCCCACGACGGCGGGGTCCAGGCCGTCCCGGCGGGCCGTGGCGACCATCACCGCACAGGCGCCGGTGCCGCAGGACCGGGTCTCGCCGGAGCCGCGCTCGTGCACCCGCATCGCCACGTGGCGCGGGCCGCGGTCGGCGACGAACTCGACGTTGGTGCCGTCCGGGTAGGCGGCCGCGGGGGCCACCTCCGGGGCGTCGTAGAGGTTCCCGGCGTCGGCGAGGTCGTCGACGAAGAGGACGGCGTGCGGGTTGCCCATGTTCACATTGCGCGCGGGCCAGCTGCGCGGGCCGACGGTGACGGTGACGTCGCCCTCGGGGAGCGCGGCCCGGCCCATGGCGACGGTGACCGCGCCGGGCGTCCCGTCGGGACCCGCCTTGGCGATGTGCACCCGGCGCACGCCCGCCCGGGTCGCGACGGCCACGTCGCCCTCCTGCACCAGACCGGCCCGCTGGAGGTAACGGGCGAAGACGCGGACGCCGTTGCCGCACATCTCGGCGATGCTGCCGTCGCTGTTGCGGTAGTCCATGAACCACTCGGCCTCGTCGGCCATCGCCCGCGCCTCGGGGTGCGCGGCGGAGCGCACCACCCGCAGCACGCCGTCCGCGCCGATGCCGGCGCGGCGGTCGCACAGCCGCGCGACGGCGGCCGGGGACAGCTCCATCAGCCCGTCGTGGTCGGGGAGGATCACGAAGTCGTTCTCGGTGCCGTGGCCCTTGAGGAAGGCGGTCTGCGCGGTGCTCACGTGTCGATGGTACGGGCCGCCGTACCGCACCTCCCAGCCGGGCGGCGCCCCTGACCGGGGAGCCTCAGCGCAGCCGGGCGACGCGCCAGACCGCCAGTACGGCGACCACCAGGACGACGGCGGCGTACGAGGCCACGTAGCGCCAGTCCGGCCGCCGCCCCGAGCCGCGCTGCGGCAGGCCGGGCCAGGTGTAGCCGACGCGGCGGGCCGCCATCACGCCCCAGCCGGCGGCGCAGCCGCTGATGAGGAGGCCGAGCATGGCGACGACCGGACCTCCGTCGCCGAACTCGAAGGCCAGCGGGAAGGCGAACATCAGCGAGCCGAGGGCGGCGAGCACGACGATCGGCGCGAGCTGCCAGGCGCGGAGCCGCCGCGGGGGGCGCAGTTCGCGGAAGGACGCGGGAGCGGGTGCGTCGCGCGCGGGCCCCTCGGTGTCGTCGGGGCCGTCCGGGGAGAGCGCCCCGCCCTCGCCGCGGGGCGGCGGCTGCGGTCTGTCGCGGGGGCCGGCCTCCATCGCCACGCGCCCTCCCAACCGGACTTCACGGCTCGATCGAAGTTTGATGATGGCACGCCCGGGAAGGCCGCGATGACACGTGGCACTTCCCGATGCCATCACGTGATCAGGCTGTGACCGCCCGTTCGACCAACGTCAGCGCGCGCCCCGGGAGTTCCGCCCGGTCCTCGACGGCCCCGCTGAGCCAGTGGACCCGGGAATCCCGCCGGAACCAGGAGTCCTGACGGCGGGCGAAGCGCTTCGTGGCGCGGACGGTCTCGTCCCGGGCGGCCTCTTCGGTGCACTCGCCGGCGAGGAAGTCGAGCACCTGCTGGTAGCCCAGCGCGCGGGAGGCGGTGCGCCCCTCGCGCAGCCCCGCGCGCTCCAGCGCGCGGACCTCGTCCACGAGCCCCGCCTCCCACATCCGGTCCACCCGGGTGGTGATGCGCTCGTCGAGTTCGGGGCGCCCGACGTCGACGCCGATCTGGAGGGTGTCGTAGACGGCGGTCTCGCCGGGCAGGTTGGCGGTGAAGGGCTTGCCCGTGATCTCGATGACCTCCAGGGCGCGGACGATGCGCCGCCCGTTGCCGGGCAGGATGGCGCGGGCGGCCTCCGGGTCGGCGGCGGCCAGCCGGGCGTGCAGCGGGCCCGGCCCGTGCGCGTCCAGTTCGTCCTCCAGGCGGGCGCGGACGGCCGGGTCCGTGCCGGGGAACTCCAGGGCGTCGACGGCGCCCTTGATGTAGAGCCCGGAGCCGCCCACCAGCACCGGGGTGCGGCCCTCGGCCAGCAGCCGGTCGATCTCGGCGCGGGCGAGCCGCTGGTACTCCGCCACGCTCGCGGCCTCGGTGACGTCCCAGATGTCGAGCAGGCGGTGCGGCACCCCCTGCCGCTCCTCCATGGTCAGCTTGGCGGTCCCGATGTCCATGCCCCGGTAGAGCTGCATCGAGTCCGCGTTGACGACCTCGCCGTCCAGGTGCCGCGCGAGCGCGACACCGAGGTCGGACTTGCCGGCCGCCGTGGGGCCGACGACGGCGATGACCTGCGGTGCGGGGGCTGCTTTTCTCACCGCACCAGTCTCGCAAACCTCAGCCCGCCGCTCGAACGAGCGACGTGACGCGCCGCTCCCGGCCTCGTTGCCTGTTGCGAGGTTCCGACCGCCGGTTAACGGGCCGGAGCCCGGGAGCGGCGCAAGGGGACGCACCGGGCGATCCGGGATTTCGCTCACACCAGTAAGGTAATGGAGTAGATATGGGCGTGTTTTCATGGCTTCGCCGTAAGCCGTCGCAGGCGTCAACGGAGGAGGCCACGGCGGACACCCGTACGGCGGATTCCGACGCCGCCGCCGCTCCGGAGGCGGCCTCCCCGGAGGCGGTCCCGGCCGAGGAGTCCGCGGCCGGCGAGGGCGCCGCCGAGGGGGGAGAGGCCGTCGAGATCCCCAAGCAGCAGTCCGCCGAGGAGGCGGCCGACAGCGAGGCCGGCGAGGGCGCCCGCAAGTAGCGCGCAGCGCGCGGAACGAAACGAGGGGTAGGTGCCCATGGGCCTGTTCGACGATCTCAAGGCAAAGCTCGGTCCGGTGAAGGACAAGGTCGGCGATCTCGTGCAGCAGCACGGGGACAAGATCGAGCAGGGGCTGGACAAGGCGGCGCAGGCGGTCGACTCCAAGACCGACGGCAAGTACAGCAGCCAGATCCGGACCGGTACGGGCAAGGCCAAGCAGGCCCTGGAGAAGCTCGCCGAGCAGGACGGCGGATCCGCCCGGGGCGGCAAGGGCACCTCCTCCTGACGGTCCGCGCGTCCTGACGGTCCGTACCGGCGAACGGCCGCGGAGCACACCGCTCCGCGGCCGTCGCCGTGTGCGGGGAGGTCCCGTGCCGCGGAGGGGTCAGGACCAGGCCGCCACGTGATAGCCGACCCCGTACGGGGCCCCGTCGTAGAGCAGCCCGCCGCGCAGCCCGGCGCCCTCCGCGGCACCCGCGAGCACCTGCCAGGGCGCCCGTCCGGCGGCCTGCAGCTCGCGGGCGAGCATCTGGTCGACGCCGGCCAGGGCGGCGGTGTCCGCGGAGCCCAGGGCGGCGGCCGTGGCGGCGTCGAAGGGCTCGGCGCGGTCGTCCAGGTAGCCGGGCGCCTTCAGGGTGCGGCAGGCGCTGCCGTCGCCCGTCACCAGGAGGGCGACGCGGTCCTCGCCCGCGGCCAGTTCCCGGCCCGCGGCCAGGCAGTCGTCGGTGTCGAGCGACTCGGCCACCGCCAGGCCCTCGACGGGCGCGGCCGCCCAGCCGGTGCGTTCCAGCAGCCAGGCGCCGACGGCCAGCGACAGCGGCAGCGGCCGGGCGCCCGCGGCGCCGTCCCGGCCGAGGCGGACGTCGAGGTCCACCCCGAAGCCGCGGAACGAGCCGACGGCGCCCTGCGGGTAGCGGCCGTCGCGGGGCGGGGCGGCGGGCCCCACCACGACGAGCCGGTCGGGGCGGGCGGCGGCCGCCACGGCCACCGCGTCCAGACAGGCGGCCCGCAGGGCGTCGAGCTCCGGGGCGGCCCCGGCGGCCAGTTCGGGGACGAGCAGCGGCGGACAGGGGCATACGGCGGCGGCGACGAGCATGCGGGAACGATACGCCCCGCGTGCCGTCCGCCGCCGCACACGCCCGGGTCAGGCGAGGCTGCACCCCGGGGCGGCGGGCGCCGGCAGCGGGGCGGGTGCGCCGATCGTCGGGATGCCGAGCAGCACGCCCTTGGGCTTCTCCGCCGCCGCGGCGTTGCGCTTCTCCCAGGCGTCGCCGGCGCGGGTGCGGCGGACGGCCTTGGCCGGGCCCTCGGCCAGCAGGTGGTGCGGGGCGGCGTAGGTGATCTCCACGGTGACCATGTCACCGGGGCGCACCGGCTCCTCCGGCTTGGTGAAGTGGACGAGGCGGTTGTCGGGCGCGCGGCCGGAGAGGCGGTGCGTGGCGTCGTCCTTGCGGCCCTCGCCCTCGGCGACCATGACCTCCAGGGTGCGGCCGACCTGCTTCTTGTTCTCGTCCCAGGAGATCTCCTCCTGGAGGGCGACGAGACGCTCGTAACGCGCCTGCACGACCTCCTTGGGGATCTGGCCCTCCATGGTGGCCGCGGGGGTGCCGGGGCGCTTGGAGTACTGGAACGTGAAGGCGTTGGCGAAGCGCGCCTCGCGCACCACGTGCATGGTCTGCTCGAAGTCCTCCTCGGTCTCGCCGGGGAAGCCCACGATGATGTCGGTGGAGATGGCGGCGTCCGGCATGGCGGCGCGCACCTTCTCGATGATGCCCAGGAAGCGCTCCTGGCGGTACGAGCGGCGCATCGCCTTGAGGACGGTGTCCGAGCCGGACTGCAGCGGCATGTGCAGCTGGTGCATCACGTTCGGCGTCTCGGCCATGGCGGCGATCACGTCGTCGGTGAAGTCGCGCGGGTGCGGCGAGGTGAAGCGGACGCGCTCCAGGCCCTCGACCTTCCCGCAGGCCCGCAGCAGCTTGGAGAAGGCCTCGCGGTCGCCCATGTCGGAACCGTAGGCGTTGACGTTCTGCCCGAGCAGGGTGATCTCGGTGACGCCCTCGGCGACGAGCGCCTCGACCTCGGCCAGGATGTCGCCGGGCCGGCGGTCCTTCTCCTTGCCGCGCAGCGCGGGCACGATACAGAAGGTGCAGGTGTTGTTGCAGCCGACGGAGATCGAGACCCAGGCCGCGTAGGCGCTCTCACGGCGGGTGGGCAGCGTGGAGGGGAACGCCTCCAGCGACTCGGCGATCTCGACCTGGGCCTCCTCCTGGATGCGGGCGCGCTCCAGCAGGACGGGCAGCTTGCCGATGTTGTGCGTGCCGAAGACCACGTCGACCCAGGGGGCCCTCTTGACGATGGTGTCCTTGTCCTTCTGGGCCAGGCAGCCGCCGACGGCGATCCGCATCCCGGGCCGCTTCGCCTTCATCGGCGCCAGCCGGCCCAGGTTGCCGTAGAGCTTGTTGTCGGCGTTCTCGCGCACGGCGCAGGTGTTGAAGACGACGACGTCGGCATCGCCCTCCGCGGTCCCCTCGGGCGCGCGCACATAGCCCGCGTCCTCCAGCAGGCCGGAGAGCCGCTCGGAATCGTGGACGTTCATCTGGCACCCGTAGGTGCGCACCTCGTACGTTCCCTTGACGTCCACTGCCTGGTCCCGGTCGCTGCTGCTGGTCATCCCTCAAGGGTAAAGGGGTGCCGGAGCGGTCGCGGCCGCCAGTGTGCCGGGGCACCTGCCGCCGGGCGCCGGACCGGCCGGCGGACCCGGCCGCCGGGCCCGCCGTTTTACGATCATTGCCGGACTCGTCCCACCCTCTGGCCGCCCGGCCCCGCGGCTGGCAGGATCCGCCCATGGCCCCCCGGATCCCGCACCCCGGCAGGCGCCGCGCCGTCCGGGCGGGTGCCGTGGCCGCCGTGCTGTGCGCGCTGCTGACGTGGTGGCTGGTGACGACGGAGGGGACGCCGTCGCCTTCCGGGCGGATGTCGATCGCCACCGGGACCCCGTCGGGGGTGTACGCGAAGTACGGCGAGCTGCTCAAGCCGTACCTGGCCCACGACCTGCCCGGGCTGGACGTGCGAGTGCGGCACAGCCAGGGCTCGCTGGACAACCTGCGCCAGGTCGCCTCCGGCGAGGCCGACTTCGCGATCGCGACGGCGGACGCGGTCGCCAAGTACCGCGACGGGAATCGCCCCGGCGCCGGGCACCTGCGCGCCTGCGCCCGGCTGTACGACGACTACATCCACCTGGTGGTGCGCAAGGACGCGCGCATCGGCTCCGTGCGCGACCTCAAGGGGCTCAAGGTGGGCGTGGGGCCGGACGGTTCCGGGGTGCAGCTGATCGCCCGGCGGCTGCTCGCGGCCGGGGAGCTCGACTTCGCGCGGGACATCACCCCGGTCAAGGCCGGCATCAACAACCTGCCGGGGCTGCTGCGCAACGGCGGCGTCGACGCCTTCTTCTGGTCGGGCGGGCTGCCCACCCTCAGCCTGCAGCAGCTCAGCGAGAAGTTCCCGGTCCGCTTCGTCCAGCTCGGCGACATGATCGCCCCGCTGCAGAAGCTGGGCGAACCGGCCCGCCACTACCGGGCGGCGGTGATGCCGATGGACGCCTACCCCTTCGCCCACGCCACCGAGCCGGTGAAGACCATCGCGGTCGCGAACCTCCTCATCACCACGGACAGGGTCGACGCCGCGCTGACCGAGGGGGTCACCCGCACCGTGATCCGCAGCCGGGACGACATCGGCAAGGAGGTGCACGCGGCGCAGTTGGTGGACCTGCGCACGGCCGTGTTCACCGATCCCCTCCCCCTGCACACGGGGGCGCGCCGCTACTACGTGTCGGGCAAGCCCTGATCCGGGGGCCTCTCGCGCGGCACCCGGATCGTGACGCGCAGCCCGTGCGGCGCGTTCGGCGCGTACGAGAGGCCGGCGCCGCCCGCGGCGAGCAGGGCATGGGAGATGGACAGGCCCAGCCCCGAGCCGGAGACGTTCTGGTGACGTCCGCTGCGCCAGAAACGGTCGCCGACGCGGGTGAGTTCCTCCTCGGTCAGCCCGGGGCCCTCGTCGGCGACGGTGACGGTCACCCGGTCCCCGACGACGGCCAGGGAGACCTCGACGCGGGCCCCGGCGGGCGTGAACTTCAGCGCGTTGTCCACGACGGCGTCCAGCGCGCTGGAGAGCGCGACCGGGTCGGCCCAGCCGGTGGCGGCGGCCGGTCCCGCGTACTCCAGCGCGACCTCCTCGCGCCCGGCCACCGGACTCCAGGCGCCCACCCGGTCGGCGACGAGCTCGGCGATGTCGGTCAGCTTGAGGTCGGCGGCGGTGTGTTCGGCCAGCGCCAGGTCCAGGAGGTCGTCCAGGACCCGGGCCAGCCGTTTGCCCTCGGTGCGCACCGAGGCGACCTCCGGGTGCCCCTCGGGGAGGTCCAGGGCCAGCAGGTCGATCCTCAGCAGCAGGGCGGCGAGCGGATTGCGCAATTGGTGCGAGGCGTCGGCGACGAAGGCGCGCTGCTGTTCCAGGGCGTCCTCGACGTTGTCCGCCATCTCGTTGAACGACCGGGCCAGGCGCCGGAGTTCCGGCGGTCCGCTGTCGGCCGCGACGCGCGCCTGGAGCCGGCCCTTGGCCATGCCGTGGGCGGCGGCGTCCAGGGTCCGCACGGGCCGCAGCACCCAGCCGGTGAGCCGGAACGCGGCGGCGACGGCCAGCAGCATCGCGGCGGTCTCGCCCGCGGCCAGCAGCAGCCACCGGTGCAGGATGCGCGAACGCAGCGCGCCGGTGGGCGAGTCGGTGACGACGACCGCGACGACGTCGCCGTCCCGGATGACGGGCGAGGCGACGGTGAGCCGGTCCTGGCGCCAGGGCCAGACCTGGGCGGGGTCGTGGCTGCGCCGCCCGGCGAGGGCCTCGTCGAACGCCCGCCGGCCCTCCCCGCGGTCCGGCACCCGCCAGCCGTCCGGGGCGGCGGCCACGGCGGTCCGGTCGCGGCGGAAGACCCCGGCCCGTATGCCGTAGAGCTCCTCGTAGCGGGTGAGTTCGGCGCCCAGGGTGGCCGTCCGCCCGTCCGCCCCGGACGGCTGGAGGACGACGAACTGGGCCAGCGCGGCGAAACGGGCGGTGTCGTCGATCCGGTCCACGACGACGCGCTGCTGTTCCACGGCGGCCATGCCGGCCGCGAGCGGGAGTCCGAGGGCGAGCAGCACACCGGCCATGAGGACGATGAGCAGCGGAAGGAGGCGGGCGCGCACGGGCGGGGCCGTCAGACGGCGGGAACGACGATTTTGTAACCGACGCCCCTGACGGTCTCGATGAGCGCGGGCATGCGCAGCTTGGCGCGGAGCGAGGCGATGTGCACCTCCAGGGTCCGTCCCGTCCCCTCCCAACTCGTGCGCCACACCTCGCTGATGATCTGTTCCCGGCGGAAGACGACGCCGGGCCGCCGGGCGAGCAGGGCCAGCAGGTCGAACTCCTTGCGCGTGAGGGGAACGACGAGGCCGTCCACGGAGACGCGACGGGTGGGCAGTTCGATGGTGAGCGACCCCAGGCGCAGTTCGCTCTCCGGGGGGCCCGCGGACGGCCGCGCGCGCCCCTCGGTGGCCGGGGTGCGCCGGGCCACGGCGTGGATGCGGGCGAGCAGTTCACCGGTGTCGTACGGCTTGACGACGTAGTCGTCGGCGCCCAGGTTCAGGCCGTGGATCTTGGAACGGGTGTCGGCGCGGGCGGTGACCATGATGACGGGGGTGCCGGTGGACCGCCGGATCCTGCCGCAGACCTCGAAGCCGTCCTGGTCGGGCAGGCCCAGGTCGAGCAGGACCACCCCGAACGGGGCGCCGTCGCCCGGCAGGAGCGCCTGCAGGGCCTCCTCGCCGCTGCGGGCGTGGGTGACGGCGAAGCCGTGCCGCGCCAGGACGGCCGACAGGGCCGCGGCGACATGGTCGTCGTCCTCGACGAGCAGCAGTCTCATCGTTCTCCGTCCCGGTCCGCAGGCTCGGTGCGGCACCCCCGCATCCACGCCGATGGACACGGCGTACGTCAAGGGGGCCCGGTCGGCCGGACGGCTTCCGTTATGCAGCCGGTACGCCCCGCACGCATCCGTGCGCCCGTTCACGGACCGTGTCCACGTGCGGCCGTTTCGTTATGCTCAATTTCCGCTCAGATGTAATGACGCTGGTCGTGGCGGCTCACTACTGTCCTCTCAACCGAGGAGGACGGAGCGTGGAACGCCGATGAGCCAAGCACCGGTGAACGACAGCACGGGCCCCGCGGCGGACCCCCTGGTCGTCCTGAACAAGGTCAACAAGCACTTCGGCGCGCTGCACGTGCTGCAGGACATCGATCTGTCCATCGCACGCGGCGAAGTCGTGGTCGTCATCGGCCCGTCGGGCTCCGGCAAGTCCACGCTGTGCCGGACGATCAACCGGCTGGAGACGACCGACTCCGGCTCCATCACCATCGACGGCAGGCCGTTGCCCCAGGAGGGCCGCGAACTGGCCCGGCTGCGGGCGGACGTGGGCATGGTCTTCCAGTCCTTCAACCTCTTCGCCCACAAGACCGTGCTGGCCAATGTGACGCTGGGGCAGACCAAGGTCCGCCGCAAGGACCGCGCGACGGCGGAGGCGACCGCCCGCACGCTGCTCGACCGGGTCGGGGTGGGCGCCCAGGCGGACAAGTACCCCGCGCAGTTGTCCGGCGGCCAGCAGCAGCGCGTGGCCATCGCCCGCGCGCTGGCCATGGATCCGAAGGTGATGCTGTTCGACGAGCCGACCTCGGCCCTCGACCCGGAGATGATCAACGAGGTGCTGGAGGTCATGCAGCAGCTCGCCCGCGACGGCATGACGATGGTCGTCGTCACCCACGAGATGGGCTTCGCCCGCTCCGCCGCCGACCGCGTGGTCTTCATGGCCGACGGCCGCATCGTCGAGGAGGCCGTGCCGGAGCAGTTCTTCAGCAACCCGCGCAGCGACCGGGCCAAGGACTTCCTCTCCAAGATCCTGCACCACTGAACCGCCGCATCACTGAATCGCTGAACCGCGGATCCGTCGAACCGCGGATCTGTTGATTCCGCACCGCAGGCTCCCCGCTTCCCCGTGAAAAGGATGGGCACATGAAGCTCCGCAAGACCGTCGCAGCGGCCGCCGTGGTGGTGGCGCTGACCGCGTCCGCGACCGCCTGCGGGAAGGAGGGCAGCCCCGACGACAAGAAGGACGGGGCGAGCAGCGGATCCTCCGCGCCCGCACCGCCGGCGTACCAGGTCAACTCCGCGGCGGACGTGAAGGGTTCGCCCGTCTTCGAGAAGATCAAGGGCAAGACGATCACCATCGGCACCAAGGCCGACCAGCCCGGGCTCGGCTTCGAGAACCCCAGCAAGGGAACGCGGTCGGGCTTCGACGTGGAGATCGCCAAGATGGTCGCGGCCGACCTCGGCTTCGACGAGGCGCACATCAAGTTCGTGACCGTGCCCTCCGAGGCGCGCGAGACGCAGATCGCCGCCGGCGGTGTCGACCTGTACGTCGGCACGTACACCATCAACGACGAGCGCAAGAAGCAGGTCGGCTTCGCCGGCCCGTACTACGTCGCCGGGCAGGACCTGCTGGTGAAGTCCGACAGCTCGGTCAAGGGCCCGGACGACGTCAAGGGCAAGAAGATCTGTTCCGTCACCGGCTCCACCCCGCTCAAGCGGATCAAGGAGGCCAAGTACGGCGCCGCCGAGGTCAAGGCCCAGCAGGGCTACCAGCTCTGCGTCCAGGAGCTGGTCAACGGCACGGTCGACGCGGTCACCACGGACGACGCGATCCTCAAGGGGTACGCGGCCCAGAACAAGGGCCTCAAGGTCGTCGGGAAGCCGTTCTCCAAGGAGCCGTACGGCATCGGCCTGAAGAAGGAGGACAAGGCGCTGCGCGAGGCGGTGGACAAGGCCCTGGAGGCGCACGAGAAGAACGGCGACTGGAAGAAGGCGTACGACGCCACCCTCGGCCGCTCCGGCAGCGAGGCCCCGGCCCCGCCCGCCGTCGAGCGCTACTGAGGCGGTCCCGGGCCCGGCCGGGCCCGGCCGCCGCCGCGGCCTCATGACCGGAGAGCCCCGTGACCCCGGAGAGCCCCGTGAACCCGGAGAATTGACGTGAACGTTCTGTCGGACCACTTCGCGGAGTTCCGCGAAGGCTTCCTGGGCACCGTCGAACTGACGGCGTCCAGCGCCCTGCTCGCCCTCGTCCTGGGCATCCTGATCGCCGGGTTCCGCGTCTCGCCGGTGCCCGTCCTGCGCGCGTTCGGCACGGTGTGGGTGACGCTGCTGCGCAACACCCCGCTCGTGCTGCTCTTCCTGGCCGTCACCCTGGGGCTGCCGGCGCTCGGCCTCAAGGGCTGGGACTCGTTCTGGCTCGCCGTGCTCGCCCTGGGCTGCTACACCTCGGCCTTCGTCTGCGAGGCGGTGCGCTCGGGCATCAACACCGTGCCGGTGGGCCAGGCCGAGGCCGCCCGCTCGATCGGGATGACCTTCACCCAGACCCTCGGCCAGATCGTGCTGCCCCAGGCGGCCCGCACCGCGATACCCCCGCTGGGCAGCCTGATGATCGCCCTCGCCAAGAACACCGCGATCGCCTCCGGCTTCAATGTGGCGGAACTGGCCGCACTGCAGAAGCAGTTGAACGCGGACGAGGGATACAACATCTATGTGATCTTCCTCTGGATCGCCCTCTGCTACCTCATCATCACCTTCGCCATCAGCGGCCTCTTCCGGCTGCTGGAGAGCAGGCTGGCGGTGGCCCGATGAGCGCCAACGTCCTCTACGACGCCCCAGGCCCGAAGGCCCGGATCCGTAACCGGATCTACGGCGCGCTCTCCGTCCTCGCCATCGTCGGCCTCCTGGCCTTCGTGGTCCAACGACTCGACTCCACCGGCCAGTTCCAGTCCGGCCTGTGGGAGGCCTACGAGTACACCGACACCCAGAACCGGATCCTCGACGGCCTGGTGACCACGCTCAAGACCTTCGGGATCGCGGCGCTGCTCTCCCTCGCGCTGGGCACCCTGCTGGCCGCCGCACGGCTCTCCGACCACGCACCCGTGCGCTGGGCGGCGACCGTGGCCGTGGAGTTCTTCCGCGCCATGCCGCTGCTCATCATGATCTTCCTGCTGTACGCGGCGTTCTTCACCAACGACCCCATGTGGGCGCTGGTCATCGGGCTGACCCTGTACAACGGGTCGGTCCAGGCGGAGATCTTCCGCTCCGGCATCAAGGCGGTGCCCCAGGGACAGGGCGAGGCCGCCCGGGCGCTCGGGCTGCGCAAGACGCAGGTGATGGCGTACGTCCTCGTCCCGCAGGCCGTGCGGTCGATGCTGCCCTCGATCATCAGCCAGCTGGTCGTGACGCTGAAGGACACCGCGCTGGGCTTCATCATCCTCTACGAGGAACTCCTCTTCGTGGGCAAGGCGTTCGCCCAGCAGACCGAGCCGGTGAACGGCGTCTACGCCTTCATCCCCATGGTCATCGTCTTCGGTTCGATCTACATCCTGCTGTGCCTGGCCCTGTCCGGCGTGGCCACCTGGATCGAACGGCGCACGAAGCGCTCCCGCAAGGGCGCCCCTCCCGCTCCCCCCGTGGCGCTCGACCTCGGGACCGGTGGGTCCGGCGTGGTGAACCCCTGACGCGCCGCGGGGCACGCGTGGCGTGCGGCACCCGGTGGTCCGCTCCGGGCCACGGGGGCGCACGCCACCGGCGCGCCACCGGGCGGCCACTGATCACTTGACGCAAGCAGCGGCAATGGGTTGCATACGTTCTGTGATCGCGCTCCGTCTCCTCACCCGCCCCGCCCCGTGGACCCGGTGACCGTCGTCGGGGCCGGCCCCGTCGGTCTCGCCCTCGCCCTGTCCCTCGCCCGGTACGAGGTGCCCGTCGTCGTCCTCGACGAGAGGCCGGCCGACGACGCCGACCTCGCCGACCGGCGGCTCGCCCGTACCGCCGTCCTCCGGCCCGACACGGCGGCCATGCTGGAGCGGCTCGGCTGCACGACGGCGGAGGGCGCCCGCTGGTCCGGGTGGCGCACGATGCGGCGGCGCACTCTGGTGGCACAGGTGCACTTCGGCGAGCGGGACCCCGGCAAGGATCCGGACGAAGTCGCCCTCGACGAGGACCGGTTGGACGGGGATGCCCCCGCCGTCACACCGGTCACGCCGGCCCCGCCCGTCGCACCGGGAGAACCGTCCCCGCTGCATCTGCCGCAGCACGCGCTGGCGCGCGAACTGCGCGCCGCCCTCGCCGGCCGCGACGACGTCCGGATCGTCCCCGGCAGCAAGGTCACCGTGCTCCAGCAGGACACCGACGGGATCACCCTGCATACCCGGGGCGGGAACGGGTCCGCCTGGCGCGCCGGTTACCTCGTCGGCTGCGACGGCCCCCGGTCCGTCGTCCGCAAGCTGCTCGGCACCCGCTTCCCCGGCCGCACGGCCGTCGAGCGGTACGCGGTCGCGGCCCTGCGCACCGAACTCCCCTGGCCGGGCGAGGCCGTTCTCCAGCGGTCGCCCCTGCGGGGCGCGGAGGTGACGGCCCGTCCGCTGCCGGACGGGGTCTGGCGGCTGGACTGGCTGCTGCCGCCGGACGGCGGGCTGGTCACGCCCGAGGACATGATCGGCCACATCCACGACACACTCGGCGCCTGGTGCGGGGACGTGCCGCGGTACGAGCTCCTGGACACCGGGGTGCACGCCGTGCACCACCGGCTCGCGCGCAGCTGGCGCAGCGGGCGGGTCTTCCTGGCCGGGGACGCCGCCCATCTGCTGGGCGCGCTCGGCACCCAGGGTCTGGACGAGGGCCTGCGGGACGCCGGCAACCTCGCCTGGAAGCTGGCCCAGGCCTGGCACCACGGGGCGTCCGAGGCGCTGCTCGACAGCTACGAGGCCGAGCGGCGGGAGGCGGTGGGGGCCCGGCTGCGGACCGCCGACCGGGCGCTGCCCGCCGTGCGGGGCGCGGGCGGCTGGCGCACGGTCCGGCGCACCGTGGTCCCGGGCGCCGTGCGGGGCCACGACACGCTGCTGACGGATGGTCATGTGGGGCGCGGGGCGCTGGGCGAGCCGGCGGTGTACACCCGTACGCCCCTGGCCCCGGCGTCGCCGCCCGGCAGTGCGGTGCCGGTGGGCACCGCGGTCGGGGCGCCCGTGGCGGACGTGCCGGTGACGGCGCCGGACGGCTCGGCGGTCCGGCTGCACGACCGGCTGGACGGACCACTGCTGGTCGTGCTGGTCGCCCCCGGCACCGGGGTGTGGGAGCGGCGGCACTGGCTGGGCGCGGGGCTGATGCCCGGGCTGGCGGCGGCCGTGGGCGCCCTGCCCGTGCGCGCCGAACTGCTCGTCGCCGAGGGCTATCCGGGGGCCGCGGCGCACACGGTGCTCGTGGTGCGGCCGGACGGCCATCTGGTGGCGGCGATGTCCGGAGTGCGCCCGGCGGAGCTGTACGCCTGCGCGGACGCGATCCGCGGCGGGTCCCCCGAACCGGCCCGGGAGACGGGCACGGACCTCGTCAAGGAGCCGTCGGAGAAGGCCGATCCGGCTCCCCGTGAGGCTTCGGCCAAGCGTTGACCGGCCCGGCGGGCCGTGGTTGACTCCGGCCCATGACCGACAGCGGTGCCCGTTTCTGGCGGAGGGTCCATGTGGACCTGCTCCGCTACGCGGGCTGCGTCTGTCGTCCGTCCTGCTGATGCGCGTGTGTTCACTTCCTTCGCGATCAACCAGGGCGGTCCCGTTGTCCTCTCCTGTCCTCTCCCCCTCCCCCGGCGTCGGCGCACCCTCCGCGGCCGACCTCCTCCGCTTCGCGCGCGGCGTGGCCGCGGACGCGTCGCTCGTCTCCTCCCTCCCGCTCGACCCCGAGGGCCGTACCTGGATCCGGCTGGAGGGGCCGGGCGGCAGCCAGGCGTGGCTGATCGGCTGGCCGCCGGGCACCGGCACCGGCTGGCACGACCACGGCGGCTCGCACGGCGCCTTCGTCACCGCCGACGGCCGTCTGACCGAGCAGTCCCTGACGGCCCAACTGCCCACGGAGGGCTGGACCTTGCTGGAGCTGGCGGAGGGCGTCGACCGCGAACGGCAGCTCGCCGCACAGGACGGCCGGGCCTTCGGCCCGCACCATGTGCACCAGGTGTTCAACTCCTCGGAGGAGGAGCACGCAGTGTCGGTGCACGCCTACTACCCGCCGCTGCCGCTGATGCGGCGGTACGGACGGACAGGGCGGGTGCTGCGTCTGGAGGAGGTCGAGTGGCCGGAGGAATGGACGTGACGGTCGAGGAGTTGCTCGCCACCGCCCGCGCCGAACTGGACCGCCTCGCCCCCGCCGAGGCCGCCGGGGCACAGGCCGCGGGCGGCCTGCTGGTGGACATCCGCTACGCCGCGCTGCGGGAACGGGACGGAACGATCCCCGGGGCACTGGTCGTGGAACGCAACGAGCTGGAGTGGCGCCTGGATCCCCTGTGCCCCCACCGTGCCGAGGAGGCGACCGGTCACGGTCTGCGGGTGGTGGTGATCTGCGACGAGGGCTATGCGTCGTCGCTCGCGGCCGTCTCGCTACGACGGCTGGGCCTGCGCCGGGCGACGGATGTGGTGGGCGGCTTCCAGGCGTGGCGGGCGGCGGGGTTGCCGGTCATGCGATGAGGGGGACCGCTTCCGCCGGGCCCACCGGACCCGGCGGCCGCCCTCACTCCCCGTCCCCGGACAAGTACGCGTCCAGCGCCTCCGGATCGTCCCCCTCCTCCTCCAGCGCCTGCCGCACCACCCGCACCGCAAGCCCCTCCGAATACCCCTTCCGGGCAAGCATCCCGACAAGCCGCCGCAGCCGCTTCTCCCGCTCCATCCCCCGCGTGACCCGGAGCTTGCGCTCCACCAGCTCACGCGCCGTACGCTCCTCCTGCTCCGCGTCGAGCCTCCCGACCGCCTCGTCGATCACCGCCGACTCCACACCCTTCGTGCGGAGTTCGCGGGCGAGGGCCCGGCGGGCGAGTCCCCGTCCGCGGTGCCGGGAGTCCACCCAGGCCCCCGCGAAGGCGGCGTCGTCGATCAGCCCCACTTCCTCGAAGCGGGACAGCACCGCCTCCGCCGCGTCGTCGGGGATGCCCCGTTGGGCCAGCGCCTCCGCCAACTGCTTGCGGGTGCGCGGGGATCCGGTGAGCAGGCGCAGGCAGATGGCCCGCGCCTGCTCCTCGGGGGGCAGCGGCGCCCCTCCCCCGGCTCTCGACGGGGGCTCGGCACCGCTGCCGGTCCGTTCGCCACGACTGCCACGACTGCCACGGCCGCCGCGGCCGGCACGACCGGCACGACCGCGATCGCCCCCGGACCGGCCGTCGGACGACTGCGGCGAAGACCGGTCGGCTGAAGACCCGTCGGGCGAAGGCCAGTCGGACGAAAACCCGCCGGGCGAAGACCAGTCGCTCCGTCGCACCATGCGCGACTACGCCTTGGCCGAGGCCTTGGCGGCCTTCCCCGTGGCCTTGGCGGGCGTGGCCGGAGCGGGCACGGTCTTGGCGGGCTCGCCCGCCGCGTCGGCACCGTCCCCCTCGGCCGGGGCGGCGCCCCGCTGGCCCACGCCCAGCTTGTCCTTGATCTTCTTCTCGATCTCGTCGGCGAGGTCGGGGTTGTCCTTGAGGAAGTTGCGGGCGTTCTCCTTGCCCTGGCCGAGCTGGTCGCCCTCGTAGGTGTACCAGGCACCGGCCTTGCGGACGAAGCCGTGCTCCACACCCATGTCGATCAGGCCGCCCTCGCGGCTGATGCCCTGGCCGTAGAGGATGTCGAACTCGGCCTGCTTGAAGGGCGGAGCGACCTTGTTCTTGACGACCTTGCAGCGGGTGCGGTTGCCGACCGCCTCCGTGCCGTCCTTGAGCGTCTCGATGCGGCGGATGTCGATGCGCACCGAGGCGTAGAACTTCAGCGCCCGGCCACCGGTCGTGGTCTCGGGGGAACCGAACATCACACCGATCTTCTCGCGAAGCTGGTTGATGAAGATCGCGGTGGTCTTGGACTGGTTGAGCGCGCTGGTGATCTTCCGCAGCGCCTGGCTCATCAGCCGGGCCTGGAGGCCCACGTGCGAGTCGCCCATCTCGCCCTCGATCTCCGCGCGGGGCACCAGGGCCGCCACGGAGTCGATGACGATCAGGTCGAGCGCGCCGGAGCGGACCAGCATGTCGACGATCTCCAGCGCCTGCTCGCCGTTGTCCGGCTGGGACAGGATCAGGTTGTCGATGTCGACGCCCAGCTTGCGGGCGTACTCGGGGTCGAGCGCGTGCTCGGCGTCGACGAACGCCACCGTGCCGCCGGCCCGCTGTGCGTTGGCCACCGCGTGCAGGGTGAGCGTCGTCTTGCCGGAGGACTCCGGCCCGTAGATCTCCACCACGCGGCCGCGCGGCAGCCCGCCGACACCGAGCGCGACGTCGAGAGCGGTCGACCCGGTGGAGATGACCTCGATGGGCTCGTTGGGCCGCTCACCGAGGCGCATCACGGCGCCCTTGCCGAATTGCCGTTCAATCTGCGCGAGCGCGGCGTCGAGCGCCTTCTCGCGGTCCGTGCCTGCCATGGGTTCCACCCGGTTTGCTTGAGTCGATCGCTTCACGTCCACGACGCTAGCGCCTGCCACTGACAACGGGCCCGGACACCGCTCCGACCTGCGGAAACGTCATGTTGCGGACATTTCCGGGAGGGCCCGGACCACCCATGAGAATGGATGTTCGATTTTTGTGTCAAACGCGGCACGCGGGTCCGCACGGCCTTCCGGATCAGCGCTTGTCGGCAGGGATCTCCATCGCCCGGCAGACCGCGCGCCACACGGCCTTCGCCTCCCAGCCGGCGTCCAGTGCCTGGTGCACCGTCCTGCCGCCCAGCTCGGACATCACGTGGTCGCGCGCGAAGGAGTCGGCGTACGCCGCCCCGAAATGATCCGCCATCCGCTGCCAGAAAACCGTCAACCGCATGGACGCAGCGTAAGCCGTCACGCGCCGTGCGCGGACACGGCGATCCCCGGACCACCCCGGCGCAGGGTCCCCCGCCGGAACAGCAGCACGGCGTGCTGGACACCCAGCGTGACCCCGAAGCCGAGCAGGAACGCGTTGCCGTTGAACGGCTCGTCGGTCAGCGCGTACTCGACGGCCGAGACCGCGCAGCGCGCGACGACGGTCAGCAGCCACAGCCGCAGGACGGCGGAGTCGCCCCGGCGCCACACCGTCCCGTCCGCGTCGCGCCACAGCGGCAT
Organism: Streptomyces luteireticuli; assembly: GCF_041519305.1. Classification (NCBI taxonomy): domain Bacteria; kingdom Bacillati; phylum Actinomycetota; class Actinomycetes; order Kitasatosporales; family Streptomycetaceae; genus Streptomyces; species Streptomyces luteireticuli. The sequence goes on along the minus strand of NZ_CP167927.1, from coordinate 6,109,450 downwards.
GGCCCGGCCGCGCAGCACGCCGAACGCCGCCGAGACGGCCAGCCCCAGGGCCAGGAACACCAGGCCCGCCGCCGTCGCGCGCGCCGGGCCGGGCGGGACGAGGCCGCGGACCACGAGCAGGGCCACCCAGACGAACGCGACGGCCCGCACCCTGCGGGCCCGGAACTGGAGCACCAGGACGAGCGCCGTGATCCCCAGGACCAGGAGCGCGTTCGCCCCGCCGATCAGCTGAGCGACGTGCTCGTCCCCCGCGGCACCGGCTGCCGCCCGAACGGATATGGCTGCGTCCACCGTTGTCCCCCGTACACCGTTGCCCCCGTACTTTTCAGACCGGCCGATCCTACGGAACGCTCCCGCGGGACCGTCCGGCCCGCCTCCGTCAACCCCGTACCCCCCGCCCCCCGCCCCTGCGGGTGCAGCCGGGCACGAGCCGCTGACCGGCGGCGTTTTCCGCCCTACGGTCTTGTGCATGGCCCCACCCGGAGCATCCCCCGTAGCCCGTGCCGAAGCCTTCGTCTGGCTGACCGCCCGCGTCCTCGAACAGCGCAGATTCGCCTACCACTTCCTCGACGGCAGCCCGGACGCCGTGGAGGCGGCGCTGACGGCCTACCGGGGCGAGGACGGCGGCTACGGACACGCTCTGGACCCGGACCTGCGCGGCCCGGTGAGCCAGCCGCACCACACCGCGCACGCCCTGCGCGTCCTCGACGAGATCGGCCGCTGCACGGACCGCCGCGCCGAACTCGTGTGCCGCTATCTGACCGCGGTCTCCACCCCGGAGGGCGCGCTCCCCGCGCTGCACCCGGCGTCCGCCGCCTGGCCGGCGGCGCCCTGGTTCCCCGCCCCGCCCGGCGGTCCCGGCGCCCCGGCCGCCGGCTCCCTGCTGACCACCGGGCCCGTCGTGGGGCTGCTGCACCGCAACGCGGTGTGGCACGCCTGGCTGTTCCGGGCCACCGACTTCTGCTGGGCCGCGATCGACGCGCTGGTGCTCGCTGGGCGGCCGCACCCCTACGAGGTCGAGGCGGCCGTCGCCTTCCTCGACGGGGCCCCGGACCGCGCCCGGGCCGAGGCCGCCGCCGACCGGCTCGGCCGGGTGGTCCGCGAGCAGCGGCTGGCCGTGCTGGACCCGGAGCGGGCGGCGGCGGACCCGCCGGCCGCCGGGTCCGCCGCGCACCACTTCCCGCACGACTACGCCCGGACCCCCGACTCGCTGGCCCGCCCCTGGTTCACCGACACCGAACTCGGCCGCTCGCTGGACCACTTGGCCGCGGCGCAGCAGGAGGACGGCGGCTGGCCGCTGCGCCGCGGCGCCTGGGCGCCGGGCACCGCCCTGGAGGGCCGCCCGCTGACCACCGTCGAGGCGCTCCTGACCCTGCGCGCCCACGGCCGCGGCAGCCCGCGCCCGAACCCCCCGCATCCGGTCTGACCTGCGCGTCCGGGGCATTGTCAGTGCCCCGGTGCACGATGGGGGGCATGACGGACGACTCGGCGACCGGCCCCGCACGGGCCTCGGCGGAGGACGGACACCCGGCCCTCGCCGGCTTCTCCCCCGCGACCCGCTCCTGGTTCACGGGCGCCTTCACCGCGCCCACGGCCGCGCAGGCCGGCGCCTGGGGGGCCATCGCCGAGGGGTCGGACGTCCTGGTCGTCGCGCCCACCGGCTCCGGCAAGACCCTCGCCGCCTTCCTCGCCTCGCTGGACCGGCTGGTGAGCGCCCCGCCGCCGGCCGAGCGCGCCAAGCGCTGCCGCGTGCTCTACGTCTCCCCGCTCAAGGCCCTCGCGGTGGACGTCGAGCGCAATCTGCGCAGCCCGCTCACCGGCATCCGCCAGGAGGCCGTCCGGCTGGGCCTGCCCGAGCCGGAGATCCGCGTCGGCATCCGCTTCGGCGACACCCCGGCCGCCGAGCGCCGCGCCCTGGCCACCCGGCCGCCGGACATCCTCATCACCACGCCCGAGTCACTGTTCCTGATGCTCACCTCCGCGGCCCGGGAGGCGCTCGCGGGCGTGGAGACCGTCATCCTCGACGAGGTGCACGCCGTCGCGGGGACGAAGCGCGGCGCGCACCTGGCCCTGTCCCTGGAGCGGCTGGACGCCCTGCTCCCGCGCCCCGCCAGGCGCATCGGCCTGTCCGCCACCGTGCGTCCGGTGGAGGAAGTGGCGCGCTATCTGTCGCCGCACCGCCGGGTGGAGATCGTCCAGCCGCCGTCGGAAAAGGAGTTCGACCTCTCCGTGGTCGTCCCCGTGGAGGATCTGGGCGAGCTGGGCACCGCCCCCGTCCAGGAGGGGGACGAGCGGGAGCGGCCCTCGGTCTGGCCCCATGTCGAGGAGCGCATCGCCGATCTCGTCCTGGCCCACCGCTCCACGATCGTCTTCGCCAACTCCCGCCGCCTGGCGGAGCGGCTGTGCAACCGGCTCAACGAGATCGCCCACGAGCGGACCACCGGCGAGCCGCTGTCCGAGGCCCACTCCCCGGCCGGACTGATGGCCCAGTCCGGCGCCGCCCGGGGCGCGCCGCCGGTGCTCGCCCGCGCGCACCACGGCTCGGTCTCCAAGGAGCAGCGCGCCCAGGTCGAGGAGGATCTGAAGGCCGGGCGTCTGCCCGCCGTCGTCGCCACCTCCAGCCTGGAGCTGGGCATCGACATGGGCGCCGTCGACCTGGTCGTCCAGGTCGAGTCGCCCCCGTCGGTCGCCTCCGGCCTCCAGCGGGTCGGCCGCGCCGGACACCAGGTGGGCGCCGTCTCCACCGGTGTCGTCTTCCCCAAGTACCGGGGCGACCTGGTGCAGGCGGCGGTCGTGACGGAGCGGATGCGCCAGGGCGCCATCGAGTCCCTGCGGGTGCCCGCCAATCCGCTGGACGTGCTGGCCCAGCAGATCGTCGCCATGACGGCCATGGACGCCTGGGACGTCGGGGAGCTGCTGGCCCTGGTGCGCCGCGCGGCCCCCTTCGCCGCGCTCCCGGAGTCCGCCTACCACGGCGTGCTCGACATGCTCGCCGGGCGCTATCCGTCCGACGCCTTCGCCGAGCTCCGCCCCCGCCTGGTCTGGGACCGGATCGCCCACACCGTCACCGGGCGCCCCGGGGCCCAGCGCCTCGCGGTCACCTCCGGCGGCACGATCCCCGACCGCGGCCTCTTCGGCGTCTTCCTCGCCGGCGCCGATCCCAAGAAGGGCGGCGGCCCATCGGATACAGCAGCGCGAAGCGCTTCCCCTCGGGGTGGTGGCGGGCGACGGGTGGGCGAGCTGGACGAGGAGATGGTCTACGAGTCCCGGGTGGGCGACGTGTTCACCCTGGGCACGACGTCCTGGCGGATCGAGGACATCACCCGCGACCGCGTCCTGGTCACCCCCGCCCCGGGCGTCCCCGGCCGGCTGCCGTTCTGGAAGGGCGACCAGCTGGGCCGCCCGCTCGAACTCGGCCGTGAGCTGGGCGCGTTCCTCCGCGAGGTCGGCGGCGCGGCGCCGGAGGCCGCCCGCGCCCGCCTCACCGCCGCCGGCCTCGACACCTGGGCCGCCGACAACGTCCTGGCCTACCTCGGCGAACAGCGCCGCGCCTGCGGCCATGTGCCCGACGACCGGACGATCGTCGTCGAGCGGTTCCGCGACGAGCTGGGCGACTGGCGGGTGGTCGTCCACTCCCCCTTCGGCGCCCAGGTGCACGCCCCCTGGGCACTGGCCCTCGGCGCCCGCCTCACCGAGCGGTACGGCATGGACGCCCAGGTGATGCACGCGGACGACGGCATCGTCCTGCGCCTGCCCGACGCCGATCTCCTGGGCCCGGACCTGCTCGATGCCGGCCCGGCCCGCCCGGGCGCCGGGTACGACGGCGAGGAGTCCCCCGTCGGCGCCGCGGACGTCGTCTTCGACCCGGGCGGCATCGGCCAGGTGGTCACCGACCAGGTGGGCGGATCGGCCCTGTTCGCCGCCCGCTTCCGCGAGTGCGCCGCCCGCGCCCTGCTGCTGCCGCGGCGCAGCCCGGGCAAGCGCACCCCGCTGTGGCAGCAGCGCCAGCGCGCCGCTCAGCTGCTGGAGGTCGCCAGCGAGTTCGGCTCGTTCCCGATCGTTCTGGAGGCCGTCCGCGAATGCCTCCAGGACGTCTTCGACGTCCCCGGCCTCACCGAGCTCATGGGCGACATCGAGGCGCGCCGCGTACGGCTGGTCGAGGTCACCACCCCCGAGCCGTCGCCGTTCGCCCGCTCGCTGCTCTTCGGCTACGTCGCCCAGTTCCTCTACGAGGGCGACTCCCCGCTCGCGGAGCGCCGCGCCGCCGCGCTCTCGCTGGACTCGCGGCTGCTGGCCGAGCTGCTGGGCCAGGCCGAGCTGCGCGAGCTGCTCGACGCGGACGTCCTGGACGAGCTGGAGCGCGAGCTCCAGTGGCGCACCGAGGACCGCCGCGTCAAGGACGCCGAGGGCGTCGCCGATCTGCTGCGCCTCCTCGGGCCCCTCACCGACGAGGAGTTGGCCGGGCGCGGCGCCGAGCCGGATTGGGCACGCGAGCTCGCCGACGCCCGCCGTGCCCTGCGCGTGCGCATCGCCGGCCGGGAGCACTGGTGCGCCGTCGAGGACGCCGGACGGCTGCGCGACGCGCTGGGCACGGCCCTGCCCGTGGGCGTCCCCGAGGCGTTCACCGAGCCGGTCAAGGACCCCTTGGGCGATCTGCTGGCCCGCTATGCCCGCACCCACGGCCCGTTCACCTCGGCGCAGGCCGCGGCCCGCTTCGGCCTGGGCACGGCGGTCACCGACGGCGCCCTGCACCGCCTCGCCGCCGAAGGCCGCCTGGTCCAGGGCGAGTTCCACCCAGCGGGTACAGATCAGGAATGGTGCGACGCCACTGTCCTGCGCCGCCTCCGCCGCCGTTCCCTGGCCGCGCTGCGCCAGGAGCTGGAGCCGGTGCCGCCCGCCGCGCTCGCCGCCTTCCTCCCCCAGTGGCAGCACATCGGCGGCCACGGCCTGCGCGGCATCGACGGACTCCTGCGCGCCGTCGAGCAGTTGCAGGGCGCGCCGGTCCCCGCCTCGGCCCTGGAGAAGCTCGTCCTGCCCGCCCGCGTGGCGGACTACTCCCCGGCGATGCTCGACGAGCTCACCGCGTCGGGCGAGGTCGTCTGGGCCGGCGCCGGCGCCCTGCCCGGCAAGGACGGCTGGGTGTCCCTGCTGCCGGCCGACACGGCCCCGCTCCTGCTGCCGGAGCCGCACCCGCTGGAGCCGACGCCCGTGCACCGGGCCGTCCTCGACGCCCTCTCCGGCGGATACGGCCTGTTCTTCCGTCAGATCACCGACCGCGTCCGCGCCGCGCTCCCCGAGCCGGACGGCCCCCTGACCACCGACGCACAGATCGCCGACGCCGTGTGGGACCTCGCCTGGTCCGGCCGGATCACGGGCGACACCCTGGCCCCGTTGCGCTCGCTCCTGGGCTCGGGCCGGACGGCGGGCTCCACGGCGCACCGCGCCAAACGCCCCGTGCCGCGCGGGCGTTACGGCTCCTTCACCGGACGGGGCGCCCCGCTCCGCCCCACCGCCTCCCGCGGCGGGCCGCCCACGGTCGCCGGCCGCTGGTCCCTGCTGCCCCCGCCCGAGCCCGACCCCACCCATCGGGCCCACGCCCTGGCCAGGACGCTCCTCGACCGGCACGGTGTGGTGACCCGCGGCGCCGTCGCCGCCGAAGGAGTGGAGGGCGGCTTCTCCGCCGCGTACCGGGTGCTCTCCGCCTTCGAGGAGAGCGGCCAGGCCCGCCGCGGCTATGTCGTCGAGGGGCTGGGCGCCGCCCAGTTCGCCATGGACGGCGCCGTCGACCGCCTCCGGGCCATCGGCACCGCCCGCGAGCGGGCCGACGGCCCCGGCCACCGCCCGGCCACGGCCCGCGCGGTGGTGCTGGCCGCCGCCGATCCGGCGAACGCCTACGGCGCGGCCCTCCCCTGGCCCGATCCCCCGGCGGGCGCCGCCCACAAGCCCGGCCGCAAGGCGGGCTCCCTGGTGGTGCTGGTGGACGGGGCCCTGGTGCTCTTCGTGGAGCGCGGCGGCAAGACCCTGCTGGCCTGGCCGCCGGCGGAAGGGGAGGAGGCGCACCCCGACGACGCCGGGCTCCGCACGGCCGTGGAGGCCCTGGCCGCGGCGGCCCGCGCCGGTGCCCTGGGCACGGTGACCGTCGAGCGGATCAACGGCGCCCCGGCGCTCACCGCGCCGCTGGGTTCCGTCCTGGAGTCGGCCGGCTTCCATGCCACGCCCCGGGGGCTGCGGATGCGCGCGCCCTAAGGACCGTCCGGGCGCCCGCCTACCGGATCCGGCGCCCGCGCCGCCGCCCGCGCGGCCGGGCCCAGGGCACGCAGTGCACCGGCAGCAGGCCCAGCCCCCATCCGGCGGCCGCCAGCGACTCCACCGGCCCCGCGCCGCCCCCGGCACCCAGCCGGTGCACGGCCCAGGCCCACACCACGACCGGCGCGAGGGAGGCCGCCCGGGCGACTGCCCGCCACGGCCCGGACGGACGCGCCCGCCCGCGCCCGTGCGACGAAGTGCCCACCGGGTGCCGCCCGTCAGCCGGATGCCTCGGCGTCCTCGCCGCGCAGCAGCGCCAGTTCGGTCTCCAGCTCCGCGATCCTCCGGTCGCGCCGGTGGAGTTCGACGATCACCCGCTGCTCCCCTTCGTGCGCACCCTCCTGGTAGACGCTGCGCACGAAGGCGCCGGCCGCTCGCCGGTCGAGCTCGGAGACGGTCATGAGCTCGTTCGTGAAGCGGAACACCGGGTGCTCGTCCATGCCCCCAGGAGACCGCGCCGGCCCCGGCTCCGCCACCCGGCACCGCTCAGGCGTTCTCCGCCTGGAACATCCAGTGGTGCTTCTCGAGGTCCGCGGTGAGCCCGATGAGGATGTCCTGGCTGACCGGGTCGGGGTCCCCGGTGTCCCGGATGCGCTCCCGCATCCGGGTGATGACGGCGTCGAGCGCGTCGACCAGGAGCCGCACCACGTCCACGTCCTTGGTCCAGCCGCCCCCGAGCGGGGCGATGCCACTGGTCCTGGCCACGGTGTCGGCCCGGCCGTCGGGCGGGACGCCGAGGGCGGAGGCGCGCTCGGCGACGGTGTCGGCGTGCTGCCGCGCACTGACCACGACCTCGTCGAGCTGGAGGTGCACCGAGCGGAAACGCGGGCCCACGATCGTCCAGTGGACCTGTTTGGCGACGAGCGAGAGGTCCACGAGGTCGACGAGCGCGCCCTGGAGGGCGTCGCCGACGGTCTTGCGGTCCTGTTCCGGCAGCGGGCTCTTCACGACAGACATGCGCTTCTCCTTTGCCGTCCGGTCCCGGTTTTCGCTTTCGTCCGTCCCCCACCACCGGTCCGTCCTCCCACCATCGCACAGTGCCCGGAATCGGGCCGGAGGGGAGAAATCAGACGGGAAATGCCGAGGGGGCATGGATATGTCCGGAAAGCGGAGACGCTCGGGAGACCGAGACATGCGGAGACGGAGACATGCGGAAACATCCGGAGACATCCGGGAAAACACCGGTCCCCGCGGATCCTCAACGGACCGGCGGGGACCGGGAACAGCAATGGAACGGCCGGGCTTCAGGCGGCGACCACGTCGACGGCCTCCGCGGGCGCCTTGATGGTCACGCGCTCGCCCGGGACTCCGGTCACGGACGTCACCGACACCGGGTTGAACATCGGCCGCATCGGCGCGGGTACCGGCTCGCTCGCCGCCGCCGACTGCGCCAGCTCGGCCAGCGACAGCTCGTCGCTCACCTCGCGCATGACCTCGGACATCCGTACGTCCAGAGCGTCGCAGATTGCGGAGAGAAGCTCGGAGGACGCCTCTTTCTGCCCCCGCTCGACCTCGGAGAGGTAACCGAGCGAGACCCGGGCCGATGAGGAGACCTCGCGCAGAGTGCGGCCCTGGCGCTGGCGCTGCCGACGCAGCACGTCACCGAGCAGGCGACGGAGCAGAATCATCGGTGGCTCCCTCCTTGGACCGCGTATCCGGATCCTTCACGCCCCACCGTACCGCCTCGGGGTGCGGCCGTGCGGGGAGCTATGTCGTGTTCACTCAGGGCTGCAAACATCCATTCCCCCCCTTGTGTTCCGTATCCTTTGCCCCCGCGTTCGCCGTCAATTCGTCGTGCAGGAGCGCGAGGACCGCCCGGACGCTTTCCGTCCGAATCGATTCCCTGTCGCCGTCCAACGACAGCCGTCGCACGACGCAGCCGCCGTGCGGACCGGCCGCGGCGACGAAGACCGTGCCGACCGGCTGCCCGTCCTGGTCCGTGGGCCCGGCGACACCGGTCGTGGCCAGGCCCCAGTCGGCGCCCAGCACGGAGCGCACGCCCCGGGCCATCTGTCGCGCGACCTCGGGGTCCACCGCTCCTCGGTCGGCCAGCAGGGATCCGGCCACACCCAGGACGTCGCGCTTGACCTCGCTCGCGTACGCGGTCACCGAGCCGCGCACCGCCCGGGAGGCCCCCGGAACGGCGGTCAGGGCCGCCGCGACCAGACCGCCGGTCAGCGACTCGGCGACGGCCACCGTCCGGCCCCGCTCCACCAGCGCCGCCAGGACGGCGGCCGCGTCCCCGCTCACCGCCCCGGCTCCGGGGCCAGGGCCTTCCTCCGCAGGACGACGGCCTGCCGCACGTAGTCCAGACCGGTCAGCACCGTCAAGGCCACGGCCACCGCCATCACCCAGAAGCGCACCGTGGCCAGCGGTCCCTCCAGGGCGAGGATGTACATCCCCGTGGCCACCCCCTGGAAGAGCGTCTTCAGCTTGCCGCCCCGGCTGGCCGGGATGACACCGTGCTTGATCACCCAGAACCGCATCAGCGTGATGCCCACCTCGCGGGCGAGGATCACGCCGGTGACCCACCAGGACAGGAAGCCCAGGCCGGAGAGGCAGATCAGCGCGGCGCCCATGATCGCCTTGTCGGCGATGGGGTCGGCGATCTTCCCGAAGTCGGTGACCAGGTTGTACGTCCGCGCCAGATGCCCGTCGAAGAGATCGGTGATCATGGCGATGGCGAAGGCGGCCCAGGCGAACGAGCGCCAGACCGGATCATGTCCGCCGTTGTGAAGCATCAGCAGGACGAATCCGGGCACCAGGCACAGCCGGACCATGGTGAGGATGTTGGCGATGTTCCACAGCCGGACCGGCCGTACGCCCGGCGCCGGGGCGGGACGGCCCGCGGCCGATGCCGGGATTCCGCTCATCTGCCCGCCTCCTCGGTACACCCGCCGTCCCCGACGGGCTCGGCGACGAGGTCGACCCCCTCGCTCGCGACCACCTTGGCGACGACCATGCGACCGGGCGCCGGCTCGGCCGCGAGGCCGTCGGTGACCAGCCGGACCTGGCCGTCGGTCTCGGGCGCCTGGTGGGCCGCCCGGCCGATGACCCCGTCCTCGTCGTCCACGCGATCGACCAGTACCTCGATTGTCTCTCCGATCCGGTCCTCGGCGCGCTGTGCGGTCAGCTCCTCGGCCAGCCGGGAGACGCGCGCCAGCCGCTCGGCGACGACGTCGGGGTCCAGCTTGTTCTCATAGGTCGCGGCCTCGGTGCCGTCCTCGTCGGAGTAGCCGAAGACACCGATGGCGTCCAGCCGGGCGCCCGTGAGGAAGCGCTCCAGCTCGGCGACGTCCTCCTCGGTCTCCCCGGGGAAGCCGACGATGAAGTTGGAACGGGCGCCCGCCTGGGGGGCCTTGGAGCGGATCGTGTCCAGCAGCTCCAGGAAGCGGTCGGTGTCGCCGAAGCGGCGCATCGCGCGCAGCACGGCGGGCGCCGAGTGCTGGAAGGAGAGGTCGAAGTACGGGACGACCTTCTCGGTCGAGGTCAGCACGTCGATCAGGCCGGGCCGCAGCTCGGCCGGCTGGAGGTAGCTGACCCGGATCCGCTCCAGGCCGTCCACCTCCGCGAGCGTGGGCAGGAGGGTCTCCAGCAGCCGGATGTCGCCGAGGTCCTTGCCGTAGGAGGTGTTGTTCTCGGAGACCAGCATGATCTCCTTCACGCCCTGCTCCGCCAGCCAGCGGGCCTCGCCGAGCACGTCGGAGGGGCGGCGGGAGATGAACGAGCCGCGGAAGGAGGGGATCGCGCAGAACGAGCACCGCCGGTCGCAGCCGGAGGCCAGCTTGACGGAGGCCACCGGGCTGGAGCCGAGCCGGCGGCGCAGCGGGGCCCGGGGCCCGGAGGCGGGGGCGACGCCCTCCGGAAGGTCCTCGGGCGCGGTGTCCTGGGGGGCGGGGTCCTGGGCGTGGCCGGGCAGGGCCACGGCGGCGGCCTGGCGCTCGGCGGGGCTGATCGGCAGCAGCTTGCGCCGGTCGCGCGGGGTGTGGGAGGCGTGGATGCCGCCCGAGAGGATCGTCTGCAGGCGGTCGGAGATGTCGGTGTAGTCGTCGAAGCCCAGGACGCCGTCCGCCTCGGGCAGCGCGTCCGCCAGCTCCTTGCCGTACCGCTCGGCCATGCAGCCGACGGCCACCACGGCCTGGGTGCGGCCGTGCTCCTTCAGATCGTTGGCCTCCAGGAGGGCGTCCACGGAGTCCTTCTTGGCGGCTTCGACGAAGCCGCAGGTGTTGACCACGGCGACATCGGCGTCGGCGGCGTCCTCGACGAGGTCCCAGCCATCCGCCGCCAAGCGGCCTGCCAGCTCCTCCGAGTCCACCTCGTTACGGGCGCAGCCAAGTGTGACAAGAGCGACGGTACGGCGTTCGGGCATAGGGCTCAGCCTACTTTGTCCGGACGCCGCATCCGCTGCCGAGTGGCCGCCGGGTGCGGAGAGCCTGGTCACCCGGAGGCCCTCCGCCCGCCGGAAGGTCCCCTTCCGCCGCCGGTCAGCCGGCCGCGGGGTCGCCCCGGGTGTAACTGAGCCGCTGGACCTGGCCGTCGTCACCGACGTTCTTGATCTCCTTGCCGTTCACGAACAGCTGGACGGCCCCGGCGTTGCCGAGCACCAGATCGATCCGGTTGCTGTCGGTGAAGGTCTTGGAGGCCCCGCGCTTGAGCACGCCCTCGTCGAGCAGCTTGCCGTTGTGATCCTTGGCCGACATCCAGGTCTGGTCCCGCTCGGCGGTGAGCTTGACCGTGACCTTGTTGGCCGGGGCAGCGGCGACCGCGCTGTCGGACGGCTCGGGCTTGGCGTCGACCGCCTTGCCCGGAGGCGCCTTGGCGGGGGACTTCGACGGCTTGGCCGACGCCTGGCCGGCCTCGGCCGCGCTGTCCTGGCTCTTGGCCCCGCCGTTGAAGAGCGTGAACCCGACGAAGCCGACGACCGCGACGATCGCCGCGACCATCGCGGCGGTCCAGTTGGGCCGCCGGGGCTCGGGCCGGATGCGCTCGGCGTCGAAGACCGGCGCGGCCCGGCTCGGCCGGGGGCGCCCGCCGTGCTCGGCGTCGTACTGCTCGATGAGCTGCGTGGGATCGAGGCCGGCGGCGCGCGCCAGCGTGCGGATATGGCCACGGGCGTAGACGTCCCCGCCGCAGCGGGAGAAATCGTCCTGTTCGATCGCATGCACGATCGGAATGCGTACGCGCGTGGTCGAACTGATCTCGTCGACGGTCAGTCCGGCATTGATGCGGGCCTGTTGGAGAGCGCGGCCGATGGACGGCCGTTCGTCCTCCGGAGGTGAGTTGCCGATGGACACGTGGGCGCCTTTCGAGCGTGCAGCCACCTGCTGGAAGTTCAGTCTAGGGGGGACGCAAAAGCGTCCGGCAAGCGGGAAGGCCGACTTTGTAGGCCATCAGAAGGCAGGCCATCAGACGGGTCTGCGGTACCGGCTGCGGCACATCGCTGCTCCCCTCCCTCCTCACCCCTGCGCGCCCGCCCCGGGAGAAAAACGGTGACCGGGGCGTCCGCCCGCCGTCAGGCCCCGGTGTCCCCGCGGATGAGCGCGAGCACCCCGTCCAGTTCGTCGGGCTTGACGAGCACGTCGCGGGCCTTGGAGCCCTCGCTCGGGCCCACGATGCCGCGCGACTCCATCAGGTCCATGAGCCTGCCCGCCTTGGCGAATCCCACACGCAGTTTGCGCTGGAGCATCGACGTCGAGCCGAACTGGGTGGAGACGACCAGCTCGGCCGCCTGGCACAACAGATCGAGGTCGTCACCGATGTCCTCGTCGATCTCCTTCTTCTGTGCCGTACCGACGGTGACGTCGTCCCGGAAGACCGGCGCCATCTGGTCCTTGCAGTGCTGGACGACGGTGGCGACCTCGGCCTCCGTCACGAAGGCGCCCTGCATACGGACCGGCTTGTTCGCCCCCATCGGCAGGAACAGGCCGTCGCCCTTGCCGATCAGCTTCTCGGCGCCGGGCTGGTCGAGGATGACGCGGCTGTCGGCGAGCGAGGACGTGGCGAAGGCCAGCCGGGAGGGCACGTTGGCCTTGATGAGGCCGGTGACGACGTCCACCGAGGGCCGCTGGGTGGCCAGCACCAGGTGGATGCCGGCGGCCCGGGCGAGCTGGGTGATGCGCACGATCGAGTCCTCGACGTCGCGCGGGGCGACCATCATCAGATCGGCCAGCTCGTCCACGATGACCAGCAGGTACGGATAGGGCGCCAGTTCGCGTCCGCTGCCCTCGGGGGGCTTGACCTTGCCCTCGCGCACCGCCGCGTTGAAGTCGTCGATGTGCCGGAAGCCGTAGGCCGCCAGGTCGTCGTAGCGCAGGTCCATCTCGCGCACCACCCACTGGAGGGCCTCGGCCGCCCGCTTGGGGTTGGTGATGATCGGCGTGATCAGGTGCGGGATGCCCTCGTACGCGGTCAGCTCGACGCGCTTGGGGTCGACCAGCACCATCCGCACGTCCTCGGGGGTGGCACGCACCATCAGCGAGGTGATAAGGCAGTTGATGCACGAGGACTTGCCGGAGCCGGTGGCGCCCGCGACGAGGATGTGCGGCATCTTCGTCAGATTGGCCATGACGTAGCCGCCCTCGACGTCCTTGCCCAGCGCCACGAGCATCGGGTGGTCGTCGCCGGCGGCATCCGCGAGCCGCAGCACGTCGCCCAGGTTGACCATTTCCCGGTCGGTGTTGGGGATCTCGATGCCGACGGCGGACTTGCCGGGGATGGGGCTGATGATGCGGACGTCGGGACTGGCGACGGCGTAGGCGATGTTCTTGGTGAGCGCGGTGATGCGCTCGACCTTGACCGCGGGGCCCAGCTCGACCTCGTAGCGGGTGACCGTCGGGCCACGGGTGAAGCCGGTGACAGCCGCGTCCACCTTGAACTCCGCGAACACCGTGGTCAGCGAGGCCACTATGGCGTCGTTGGCGGCGCTGCGGGCCTTGCCGGGGCCACCGCGCTCCAGCAGGTCGAGCGAGGGCAGGGAGTAGGTGATGTCGCCCGCCAGCTGGAGCTGCTCGGCCCGCGGCGGCAGCCCGGAGGGGGGCTCGGGGGCGGGCTTGGTGAGGTCGGGGACGGCGCCGTCCGGCCGGGCGCCGCGCGACGGCGGCGCGGGCGTCGGCACCGGGACGGTGATCTCGTCCTCCTGGGTGATGCCGCTGCTGAGCCCGGCGAGGAGCGGCGAGGGCTGCACCCCGTGCAGCACGGCCCCGTCCAGCGAGGCCGCTGCGGCGGCCGCGATGTCCACGGCGTCCGAGGACGGCCGCTTGGACCGGCGCCGCTTGGCGAGCGCCGCTTCCTCGGCGCTCTCGGCATCGCCCTGCGCCTCCGGCGTGCGCCGGGGGCGCTTGGGCCTGGCCGGGGTCTCGCGCCAGTCGGCGTCATACTCCCCCGCGTACCGGTGCGCGTCCTCGGGCTCGTATTCGCCGGGCAGCGGCTCGATCACCCCGAGCCGGATCCCCAACTGCCGCAGCCGCCGCGGGATCGCGTTGACCGGCGTGGCCGTGACGACCAGCAGCCCGAAGACCGTGAGCAGCACCAGCAGCGGTACGGCCAGGACCTGACCGACCGTGAAGAGCAGCGGCTTCGAGGCGGCCCAGCCGATCAGGCCGCCGGCGTCCTGGAGCGCCTGCGTCCCCTCGCCGCGGCCGGGTGCGCCGCAGGCGATGTGCACCTGGCCGAGGACGCCGAGGACCAGCGCCGAGAGGCCGATGACGATGCGTCCGTTGGCCTCGGGGCGCTCGGGGTGGCGGAAGAGCCGCATCGCGATGATGCCGAGGAGTATCGGCACGACCAGGTCGAGGCGGCCGAAGGCGCCGGTGACGAGCAGCTTGACCAGGTCGCCCACCGGGCCTTCGAGGCTGGACCAGGTGCCGGCCGCGACGACGAGGGCGAGGGCGAGCAGCAGCAGCGCCAGCCCGTCCTTGCGGTGGGCCGGGTCCAGGTTGCGGGCACCGCGTCCCACGCCCCGGAACAGCGCGCCGACGCCGTGTGCCACCCCGCGTCCGGCGCGGCCCGCGGCGGACGGCCTGGGCGCCGCCTTGGCGGCGGCCTTCCGGGCCGGCGCCTTCCTGGCGGGCGGCCGGGCGGCGGTCTTCTTCGCGGGCGCCTTCTTGGCAGGCGCCTTCTTGGCGGGGCTCCCGGCGCGTCCGGCGCGCTGCTTGGAGGTGCCCGCCGTGCTCTGGGAACCCTTGCCGGACGTACGTGAGGCCATGGTGCCGAGATTACCGTCGTCCGCCGGAGGGGACACGTGGGCCCGGGCGTTCACCCATGTGTGTGATGCCGTTTCAGCGCGTGGACTGACGCCGCATCACTCATGGGGTGGTTCGTCAGGTCTGTGACGCCACCGGGGGAACGCTGCTGCCCGCGCCCGGCTCCAGGGCGTCCAGCGCGCGCCGCAGCCCGTTGAGCTTGCGCTCCAGGTGGGCGGCGGTGGCGACGGCCGCGGCGTCGGCGGACTCGTCCAGCTGTTTGGACAGCGCCTCGGCCTGCTCCTCGACCGCGGCCAGCCGGGCCGACAGCTCGGCGAGCAGCCCCGCGGTCTCCGGCGGCTCACCGGCCGCGGTACGGCCCGCCTGGCCGTTCTCCATCTGCAGCCGCAGCAGCGAGGCCTGCTCGCGCAGCTGGCAGTTCTTCATGTAGAGCTCGACGAACACCGAGACCTTGGCGCGCAGCACCCAGGGGTCGAAAGGCTTGGAGATGTAGTCCACCGCACCGGCCGCGTAGCCGCGGAAGGTGTGGTGCGGACCGTGGTTGATGGCGGTGAGGAAGATGATCGGGATGTCCCGGGTCCTCTCCCGCCGCTTGATGTGCGCCGCGGTCTCGAAGCCGTCCATGCCAGGCATCTGGACGTCCAGCAGGATCACCGCGAAGTCGTCCGTCAGCAGCGCCTTGAGCGCCTCCTCCCCTGACGATGCCCGCACCAGTGTCTGATCGAGCGCCGAGAGGATGGCCTCCAGCGCGAGCAGATTTTCCGGCCGGTCATCGACCAGGAGGATCTTGGCCTTCTGCACCATGGCCCGTCCTCCTCGCCCCGGAAGTGCACCGGGCGCCGCCCCAGGGGACGACTCCCTTGCGCCGCCCGTCCTTGTGCCGGTCATGGTAGCCGCACCCCGCCCGTCACCACACCCTGTCACCACGATGTCACTGCGCACGGAGAGGAAACGCGGCGGGGTACGTGAAAGTTCCCGGAATGCCGCGGTCCCACACGTCACCGGCCACAGTCGATCAGCAAACAGTCGGTGATCGGTCGGGCAGTTGTCACTCTGCGCGCATCCACTGCTTCATCACCGCCAGGAGTTGATCAGTGTCAACGGGCTTGGTGACATAGTCGGAAGCCCCGGCGTCGATGCTCTTCTCCCGGTCGCCCTTCATCGCCTTCGCGGTGAGCGCGATGATCGGCAGCTCGGCGAACTGCGGCATCTTGCGGATCGCGGCCGTCGTGGCGTAGCCGTCCATCTCCGGCATCATGATGTCCATCAGGACCACCACCACGTCGTCGTGCTGCTCCAGCACCTCGATCCCCTCGCGCCCGTTCTCCGCGTAGAGCACCGTCAGCCCGTGCTGCTCCAGCACGCTGGTGAGCGCGAACACATTGCGGATGTCGTCGTCGACGATCAGGACCTTCTCGCCGTGGAAGCCGCCGGCCCCCGCACCGCCGCCCGCGCCGACCTCCACCCAGGACTCCTGCGACACGGCCGGCGCCTGTGCCGCGGCCGCGCCCCGGCCGGCAGCACCGGCCGTGCCCTGCGCCGGTGCGACGGCCTGCTGCTGCGCGGCCCTCCGGCGGCGCAGGAACAGCCCGGCCGCACCGCGCGCCGGCACCTCCGGCAGCTGCTCCTCGCCCTCCAGGGGCGCGCCCGCCGCCGGAAGCGCCCGCCGGCCGCCCGCGTCGCCCTCGGCCGGCTGCTGCGGGTAGCCCTCCAACGGCAGTTCGGCCACGTTGAGCGGCAGGTAGAGGGTGAAGGTCGAGCCCCGGCCCGGCTCGCTCGCCGCGTGGATCTCACCGCCCAGCAGCCGGGCGATCTCCCGGCTGATCGACAGCCCGAGCCCCGTCCCGCCGTACTTGCGGCTCGTCGTCCCGTCCGCCTGCTTGAACGCCTCGAAGATGACCCGCATCTTGCTGGCCGCGATGCCGATGCCGGTGTCCGTGACCGAAAAGGCGATCAGCTCGCCGTCGGCGTCGCGCAGCACGCCCGCCTCCAGCAGCTGCTCGCGGATGGAGTCCGGGACGTCCGCGCCCGCCGGCCTGATGACCAGCTCGACGGCGCCGGAGTCGGTGAACTTCACCGCGTTCGACAGCAGGTTGCGCAGCACCTGGAGCAGCCGCTGCTCGTCGGTATGCAGGGTGGCGGGCAGCTCCGGCGAGACCCGGACGGAGAAGTCCAGCCCCTTCTCCGCGGTCAACGGCCGGAAGGTGGCCTCCACATAGTCGACCAGCTGCACCAGGGCGATGCGGGTCGGACTGACGTCCATCTTGCCCGCCTCGACCTTCGACAGGTCCAGAATGTCGTTGATCAGCTGGAGCAGGTCGGACCCGGCGCCGTGGATCGTCTCGGCGAACTCGACCTGCTTCGGCGAGAGGTTGCCGTCCGCGTTGTCCGCGAGCAACTTCGCCAGGATCAGCAGCGAGTTGAGCGGCGTGCGCAGCTCGTGCGACATGTTGGCAAGGAACTCGGACTTGTAGCGCATCGAGACCGCCAGCTGCTCGGCGCGCTCCTCCAGCACCTGCCGGGCCTCTTCGATCTCGGTGTTCTTGACCTCGATGTCCCGGTTCTGCCGGGCCAGCCGCTCGGACTTCTCCTCCAGCTCGGTATTGGAGATCTCCAGCGCCTTCTGCCGGTTCTCCAGCTCGGCCGACCGCTCGCGCAACTGCTCGGTCAGCTCCTGGGACTGCTTGAGCAGCATCTCCGTCTTGGTATTGACGCTGATGGTGTTGACGCTGGTGCCGATCATCTCGGCGATCTGGCTGAGGAAGTCCTTCTGGATCTGCGCGAACTGCTGGAAGGACGCCAGCTCGATGACGCCGAGCACCTGCCCCTCGAACAGCACCGGCAGCACGATGACATGCGCCGGCGACGCCTCCCCCAGCCCGGAGGCGATCTTCAGATAGCCGGTGGGCACGTTCTCCACGAGGATCGTGCGCTTCTCCTTGGCCGACGTCCCGATCAGCGACTCACCGGGCCGGAAGGACGTGGGCATCGAGCCCATGGAGTAGCCGTACGAACCGAGCATCCGCAGCTCGTACGCGTCCTCCCCGCTGCCGCCGTCCTGCCCCGCGGTCGGCATGGCCAGGAAGAACGCCCCGTGCTGCGCCGAGACGACGGGGGTCAGCTCGCTCATGATGAGCTGGGCGACGTCCTCCAGGTCGCGGCGGCCCTGCATCAGCCCGGAGATGCGGGCCAGATTGCCCTTGAGCCAGTCCTGCTCCTTGTTGGCGAGCGTGGTCTCGCGGAGGTTGGCGATCATCGTGTTGATGTTGTCCTGGAGTTCCAGGATCTCGCCGGCCGCGGCGACGTCGATCCGCAGATTGAGGTCGCCGCGGGTCACGGCCGTGGCGACCTCGGCGATGGCCCGTACCTGACGGGTGAGGTTGCCGGCCATCTCGTTGACGGACTCGGTCAGATCGCGCCAGACGCCGTCCACGTCGCGCACCCGCGCCTGGCCGCCCAGCTGCCCCTCCGTCCCCACTTCGCGGGCCACCCGCGTCACTTGGTCGGCGAAGGACGACAGCTGGTCCACCATCGTGTTGATGGTCGTCTTGAGCTGGAGGATCTCACCGCGGGCATCGATGTCGATCTTCTTGGTGAGATCGCCCTGCGCGATGGCGGTGGTGACCATCGCGATGTTGCGGACCTGGCCTGTCAGGTTGGAGGCCATCGAGTTCACCGACTCGGTGAGGTCCTTCCAGGTGCCGCTGGCCCCGGGCACCCGGGCCTGACCGCCCAGGATGCCGTCGGTGCCGACCTCCCGGGCCACCCGGGTGACCTCGTCGGCGAACGACGACAGCGTGGTCACCATGCTGTTGACGGTGTCGGCGAGCTGCGCGACCTCTCCCCTGGCCTCGACGGTGACCTTCTTGGTCAGGTCGCCGTTGGCGACCGCGGCGGCCACCTGGGAGATGCTCCGCACCTGGCTGGTCAGATTGGTGGCCATCAGGTTGACGTTGTTGCTGAGGTCCTTCCAGATGCCCGTGGCGTCGCGCACCCGGGCCTGGCCGCCCAACTGCCCCTCGGTGCCCACCTCGCGGGCCACCCGCGTCACCTGCTCCGCGAAGTCCGAGAGCTGGTCGACCATCGTGTTCACGGTGGTGACCAGTTCGAGGATCTCGCCCTTCGCGTCCACCGTGATCTTCTTCGACAGGTCGCCCATGGCGACCGCGGTGGTCACCTCGGCGATGTTGCGGACCTGCGACGTCAGGTTGTTCGCCATGAAGTTGACGGACTGGGTGAGGTCCTTCCAGGTGCCCGAGACGCCCTGCACCTCCGCCTGACCCCCCAGGATGCCCTCGGTGCCCACCTCGCGGGCCACCCGCGTGACCTGCTCGGCGAACGAGGACAGCTGGTCGACCATGGTGTTGAGGGTGTTCTTCAGCTCCAGGATCTCGCCCCGGGCATCCACATCGATCTTCTGCGACAGATCACCCCGCGCCACCGCCGTGGCGACCTGGGCGATGTTGCGGACCTGCGCCGTCAGATTGCCGGCCATGCCGTTGACTGAGTCGGTCAGGTCGCGCCAGACGCCGGCGACGCCGGGCACCTGCGCCTGACCGCCCAGCCGGCCGTCGGTGCCGACCTCCCGGGCAACCCGGGTGACCTGCTCGGCGAAGGCGGAGAGCTGGTCGACCATGGTGTTGATGGTGTTCTTCAGCTCCAGGATCTCGCCCCGGGCATCCACATCGATCTTCTGTGACAGGTCACCGCGCGCCACCGCCGTGGTCACCTGGGCGATCTGCCGCACCTGCGAGGTGAGGTTGCCCGCCATGAAGTTGACCGAGTCGGTCAGCTCCTTCCAGGTGCCGCTGACGCCGGGCACCCGCGCCTGACCGCCCAGCCGGCCCTCCGTACCGACGTCCCGCGCCATGCGCGTGACCTGGTCGGCGAAGGCCGACAGCTGATCGACCATGGTGTTGACGGTGTTCTTCAACTGGAGCATCTCGCCGGACACTTCGACGGTGACCTTCTGCCCCAGGTCGCCGTTGGCCACCGCCGTCGTCACCTGCGCGATGTTGCGCACCTGTCCGGTGAGGTTGCGGAAGGCCGTGTTGACGGAGTCGGTGAGGTCCTTCCACGTACCCGCCGCACCCGGCACCGCCGCCTGACCGCCGAGCTCGCCCTCGACACCGATCTCCTGTGCCACGCGCGTCACTTCGGCACTGAAGGACTGGAGCTGGTCCACCATCGAGTTGACGGTGTTCTTCAACTCCAGCATCTCGCCGGAGACATCGACGGTGACCTTCTGTCCCAGGTCGCCGTTGGCCACCGCCGTCGTCACCTGCGCGATGTCCCGCACCTGCGCGGTGAGATTCCGGAACGCGTTGTTGACGGAGTCGGTGAGGTCCTTCCACGTACCCGCCGCACCCGGCACCTGCGCCTGCTCGCCCAGCCGCCCCTCGGCGCCGATCTCGCTGGCCACCCGCGTCACCTCGTCGGCGAAGGTGCGCAGCGTCTCGGTCATCTGGTTGATCGTCTCGGCGAGCTGGGCGATCTCGCCCCGGGCGCTCACCGTGACCTTCCGCGACAGATCACCGTTGGCGACCGCCGTCGTCACCTCCGCGATCCCGCGCACCTGGGCGGTGAGGTTGCCCGCCATGAGGTTGACGGAGTCGGTGAGGTCCTTCCAGACGCCGGCCACCCCCGGCACCCGGGCCTGCCCGCCGAGCTCGCCCTCGGTGCCGACCTCCCGGGCCACCCGCGTCACTTCCGAGGCGAAGGAGGAGAGCTGGTCGACCATCGTGTTGACGGTGTTCTTCAGCTCCAGCATCTCCCCGGCCACATGAACCGTGACCTTCCGGGATAGATCGCCCTTCGCCACCGCCGTCGTCACCAAAGCGATATCACGCACCTGAGCGGTGAGCCGCGAGGCCATCGTGTTGACGGAGTCCGTGAGGTCCTTCCACGAACCCGACATTCCACGCACCCGCGCCTGCCCGCCGAGCTTCCCCTCGGTGCCGACCTCGCTGGCCACCCGCGTCACCTCGTCGGTGAACGCCGAGAGCTGGTCCACCAGCCCGTTGACCGTCCGCCCCACCTTGAGGAACTCACCGCGCAACGGGTGCGCCGTCCCGTCCGCCGCCTGGGAGCGCAGGTCCATCCGCTGCTCCAGGTCGCCCTCGGCCACCGCCGACAGCACCCGGCCCACCTCGGACACCGGCCGCACCAGGTCGTCGACCAGGGCGTTCGACGCGTCGATCGCCGCCGCCCAGGCCCCCTCGCAGCCGCCGACCTCCAGCCGCTCGGTCAGCTTGCCCTCCCGCCCGACGACCCGGCGCACCCGCGCCAGCTCCCCGGTGAGCTGGAGGTTGCGGTCGGCGACCTCGTTGAAGACCGCCGCGACCTCCGACATCACACCGTCGCCCGAGACCGTCAGCCGCTTGCGGAAGTTCCCGTCCCGCATCGCCTCCAGCGCCGACAGCAGCCGGTGCAGGGCCGCCGTGTCCACCTCCGTCGTCCCTTGGGGCCGGGACCGTCCGCCCTTCGCGCGCGTGCTCGTGCCCCGCGTCGCTCCGCCAGACTCCACCGTGTCCCTCCCGCAGGGTCGCTGATCCTCGTCGGGTTTTCGCTTCCAGCTTTCCCAGTGTTTCACCCGAGCGCACCGGAGCGGCTGCCCGTCAGAGCGTAACCAGCTGGCAGGCCACTCGTTAAAGCCGAACAGAAAACCTGCCCGGTGCCCCACCATGAGCCGCACATCCCGGCGGCACTCCCCGGACCTCGGGACACATCACCGCGGACCACCCCACATCCGTCGGCTTCCCGGGCCCCGCCGACCCCCTTCTCCCCCGGCATTCCGGGCGGGAAAGCCCGTACGGTCCCGCCCCCGCATTCACTCCTGAATTGCCCGGCTCCGTTCCCCATCGCCGGTGCCGACGGTTTAGCCTGGCGGACGAATCGCCGTCATGAGAATCGGGCACAGGACTCGGGGGAGCGATGAGAGGCCAATGGGGAGTGCTGTGATCACCGCGCGGGCAACCGCCACTTTCGAGCCGGTCGGGCGTTCCGTCGCCGCGGCCCGTGCCTTCGTCCGCGACACACTGCAGGGGTGGGGGTTCCCCGACATCATCGACGACGCCGTCGTCCTGACCAGTGAACTGGTCACCAACGCCGTCGTGCACGCCGGCACCTCCGCCGAGGTGCTGTGCGTCCGCACCGACGCCGGGGTCCGCATCGAGGTCAGCGACCGCTATCCCGAGCGCGAGCTGCCGCTCCAGTCCCCGGCCCGCCAGTTCGGCGGCATCGACCGCGAGGGCGGCCGCGGACTGATGCTGTGCACGGCCCTGGCCGCCCGCTGGGGCGTCGAGTACGGCTCCACCCATAAAAAGGTGTGGTTCCGGCTCGACCTCGACGACCGCCCCGCCGGCACCCGCTCGGCCGGCCCGGCCCTCCCCGCGGCCGCCCTGCCGCTCGCCGACGCCCGGGTGCGCGTCGCCGTCATCCAGATCGACGGCACCGGCCACATCAACGCCTGGAACGACGACGCGGAGCACCTCTTCGGCTACACCGCGGAGCAGGTCACCGGCAAACCCCTCGCCGACCTCGCCGCCTGGCCGCACACCCCCGGCACCTCCACCGGCATCGCGGAGGCCCTGCGGCTCTCCCGCTGGGAGGGCTCGTACGGCATAAGGGGCGCCGACGGCCGCGTCATCCCCGTCTACGCCTCCCACCTGCGCGTCCGCGACACCGTCGGCGCCCCCTCGACCGTCTGCCTCCTGGTGCGCGACGCCGAGCGCGCCGTGCTCCAGAGCCCGCCGCGCGCCGGCGGCGAATCCGGCACCGACCGCTCCGGCTCCGCCGACCCCTTCGAGGTCTTCATCGGCTCCCCCGCCCCCGACGACCTCGACGGCCTGCTCCAGCGCACCGTCGAACGCGCCCGCGACATGCTCGACGGCGACTCCGCCTACCTCCTCCTCGCCACCGACGACGAGACCGAGCTGGAGGTCCGCGCCTCCACCGGCCTGCCCTCCGCCCGCCAGCGCTTCGCCCGCGTCCCCGTCGAGGCCGGCACCGGCCGCTACGGCTCCGCCCGTATGCCCTCGGTCCACGACGACCTCAACGCCGTCCCCGGCGCCGTCCCCCTGCTCACCGACACCGGGATGCGCTCCGTCGTCACCGTCCCCCTCAAGGTCGAGGGCCGCCTCACCGGCTCGCTCGGCGTCGCCGCCGAGGCACCCCACCGGTACGGCAACGAGGAGGCCCTGCGGCTCCAGTTCGCCGCCGACCGCATCGCCCTCGCCGTCGAGTCCGCCCGCCTCGGCGAGCTGGAACGGCTGCGCCGCGGCTCCCTCTCCTTCCTCGTCGAGGCCTCCGACCTGCTGGCCGGCACCCTCGACCGGGACCAGACACTGGCCCTCATGGCCCAGATGACCGTCCCCACCCTCGCCACCTGGTGCGCCGTCTACACCATCGCCGACCAGTCCTCCGAGCCCGAACTCTCCTACGTCCTGCACGAGGACGAGGACCTGATCGACGGTCTCAAGGCGCTCCTGGTCAAGGTCGCCCCGCCGGACCCCGTCCCCACCCCCGGCGCACGCCCCTGGCCCGCCCCCTCCGAGGCCGCCCACAAGGGCGCGCTGCGCACCTCCCTGCGCACCGTCGGCCTGGCCGGCGACATCGAGCACTCCCCCGGCCCCGGCATCTCGCTGTCCACGGCGGCCGCGGTGGGCGGCGAGACGGTCGTCCTGCCCCTCGTCGCCCGCAACCGCGTCATCGGAATGCTGACCCTCGGCAAGCCCACCGACGACCACTTCCGCCAGGAGATCCTCGAACTCGCCGAGGACCTCTCCCGCCGCGCCGCCCTCGCGCTCGACAACGCCCGCCTCTACAGCGAGCGCACGGCCATCAGCCAGAGCCTCCAGCGCAGCCTGCTCCCGCCCGGCCTCCCGGACGTGCCCGGCGTGGAGGTCGACGTCATCTACCGCGCGGCAGGCGAGGGCAACGAGGTCGGCGGCGACTTCTACGACCTGTTCCCCATTCGCGACGGCGCCTACGGCTTCGCCATCGGCGACGTCTGCGGCACGGGCCCGGAGGCCGCCGCCGTCACCGGCCTCGCCCGACACGCCCTGCGCCTGCTCGCCCGCGAGGGCTTCGGCGGCCCGGCGGTCCTGGAGCGGCTCAACGCGGCGATCCTCGACGAGGGCGCCCGCAGCCGCTTCCTCACCCTTCTCTACGGAGAGCTCTGGCCCCAGGAGGACGGCAGCGCCCTGCTGAAGGTCGTCTGTGCCGGCCACCCGCTGCCGCTGCGCCTGCGTCAGGACGGCACGGTGTCGACCGCCGCCGACCCCCAGCCGCTGCTGGGCGTCATGGAGGACCTCGAGCTGTACGAGCAGACGGTCACCCTGAACCCGGGCGACGTCCTGCTGTGCGTGACGGACGGCGTCACCGAGCGCCGCGAGGGCACCCGCATGCTGGGGGACGACGGCCTGGCCGACGTTCTCACCACCTGCACGGGCCTGACCGCCGGCGCCGTCTCCGCCCGCATCCTCCGCGCCGTCGAACGCTTCGCGGCGGAACCGGCCTCCGACGACATGGCGATCCTCGCCATGCGGGTGCCGGAAGCGCTGGACCACTGAAATACGACCGGCCCGGGATGCTGCCCCGGGATACAGGAAAGGCCCCCGCCGAGTGGCGGGGGCCTTTCCTTATGGAGCCCCAAAACGGAATCGAACCGTTGACCTTCTCCTTACCATGGAGACGCTCTGCCGACTGAGCTATTGGGGCCGGCAACGAGATAAAGCATACCTGATGTTCGGACGTACTTTTGACCAGTAGCCCGGGGCTAAGCGGCGGCACCGTACGGCAGAAGCCCGCCCAAGGCGTTGCACGCCGACACGACCCGATGCAGCTCACGCCGCGTCATACCGGCTCCGACCGGCAGGGCGAGACATTCGTCGACCGCCCGTTCGGTCTGCGGCAGCCTCAACTCCCGCCGGAACGGGGGCATTCGGTGCACCGGCGTCTTCACGGGTACCCGGCAGTCCACTCCACGGGACCGCAACGCCCGCGCGAAGGCGTCCCGGTCGGGCCTTCCATTGCCGGGTACGCGCACGACATAGGAGTGAAAGCGGTGCTCAATCCCCGGCGGGACGACGGGAGTCAGGACACCCGTCAGCCGGGCGTCGAGACAGGCGGCGTTCATCCGCCGCCGACGGGCGGCATCACGGTCCGCTGCCCGGCCGATGCCGGACGGCTCGATGTGGTTGATGACGGGCAAGGGGCAGGCGGCGGTGACCAGCCGGAGGGAGGCCAGATCGGCCGGGTGCCCGAAGAGCTCGGCGACGACGATGGCCGCGGTCCGGGCGGTGACCGCGGCGGCGACGGAGGCGGGGGCAAGGCAGTAGCTCGCGGCATCGATGTCCGCGAACACCGGTGTCGCACCCACCGAACGGACGGCCTCCGCGGCGGCCGTCGTGGCATACGACGGCACCACGACCTCGTCACCGGAGCCCACGCCGGCCGCCAACAGCAGTTCCTGTGTCCCCATACCTGCGGATGGTGGAGGCGCCAGGTTAACCGGACGTGACGCTCCGTACCGCATCACGAAAACAAAAAAGCTCCGGCGTCTGAACCGTAGTTCAAACACCAGAGCTTTTTTGAATAATAGTTCGGCGGCGTCCTACTCTCCCACACGGTCCCCCATGCAGTACCATCGGCGCTGAAAGGCTTAGCTTCCGGGTTCGGAATGTAACCGGGCGTTTCCCTAACGCTATGACCACCGAAACACTACGAAACATATCAACAACCGGCAATGGTTGTTCGTGGTTTCAGAACCAACACAGTGGACGCGAGCAACTGAGGACAAGCCCTCGGCCTATTAGTACCAGTCAACTCCACCGGTTACCCGGCTTCCATATCTGGCCTATCAACCCAGTCGTCTACTGGGAGCCTTACCCCATCAAGTGGGTGGGAGTCCTCATCTCGAAGCAGGCTTCCCGCTTAGATGCTTTCAGCGGTTATCCCTCCCGAACGTAGCCAACCAGCCATGCCCTTGGCAGAACAACTGGCACACCAGAGGTTCGTCCGTCCCGGTCCTCTCGTACTAGGGACAGCCCTTCTCAAGACTCCTACGCGCACAGCGGATAGGGACCGAACTGTCTCACGACGTTCTAAACCCAGCTCGCGTACCGCTTTAATGGGCGAACAGCCCAACCCTTGGGACCGACTCCAGCCCCAGGATGCGACGAGCCGACATCGAGGTGCCAAACCATCCCGTCGATATGGACTCTTGGGGAAGATCAGCCTGTTATCCCCGGGGTACCTTTTATCCGTTGAGCGACGGCGCTTCCACAAGCCACCGCCGGATCACTAGTCCCGACTTTCGTCCCTGCTCGACCCGTCGGTCTCACAGTCAAGCTCCCTTGTGCACTTACACTCAACACCTGATTGCCAACCAGGCTGAGGGAACCTTTGGGCGCCTCCGTTACCCTTTAGGAGGCAACCGCCCCAGTTAAACTACCCACCAGACACTGTCCCTGATCCGGATCACGGACCCAGGTTAGACATCCAGCACGACCAGAGTGGTATTTCAACGACGACTCCACACACACTGGCGTGCATGCTTCACAGTCTCCCACCTATCCTACACAAGCCGAACCGAACACCAATATCAAGCTATAGTAAAGGTCCCGGGGTCTTTCCGTCCTGCTGCGCGAAACGAGCATCTTTACTCGTAGTGCAATTTCACCGGGCCTATGGTTGAGACAGTCGAGAAGTCGTTACGCCATTCGTGCAGGTCGGAACTTACCCGACAAGGAATTTCGCTACCTTAGGATGGTTATAGTTACCACCGCCGTTTACTGGCGCTTAAGTTCTCAGCTTCGCCCCACCGAAATGGAGCTAACCGGTCCCCTTAACGTTCCAGCACCGGGCAGGCGTCAGTCCGTATACATCGCCTTACGGCTTCGCACGGACCTGTGTTTTTAGTAAACAGTCGCTTCTCGCTGGTCTCTGCGGCCACACCCAGCTCAGAGTGCAAGACTCATCACCGGACATGGCCCCCCTTCTCCCGAAGTTACGGGGGCATTTTGCCGAGTTCCTTAACCATAGTTCACCCGAACGCCTCGGTATTCTCTACCTGACCACCTGAGTCGGTTTAGGGTACGGGCCGCCATGAAACTCGCTAGAGGCTTTTCTCGACAGCATAGGATCATCCACTTCACCACAATCGGCTCGGCATCAGGTCTCAGCCTTAACGTGTGACGGATTTGCCTACCACACGGCCTACACCCTTACCCCGGGACAACCACCGCCCGGGCTGGACTACCTTCCTGCGTCACCCCATCGCTTACCTACTACAAGTCTGGTCCGTCGGCTCCACCACTTCCCTTCACCCGAAGGATCCAGGACGGCTTCACGGACTTAGCATCGCCTGATTCGATATTGGGCGTTTCAAAGCGGGTACCGGAATATCAACCGGTTGTCCATCGACTACGCCTGTCGGCCTC